>NZ_JBSPHX010000001.1:0-2201565 GCF_053847245.1 Stenotrophomonas sp. Ker107b
CCGTACCGTCGGCGCCGGCGTGGTCTCCAAGATCATCGCGTAATCTGTTAGAATCTGCGCCCCGATGTTGCCTGGGTAGGGCATCGGGGCGTAACTAAACGGGAAAAGAGGCGCAGGATGCTCCTCGTGTTCCCCAGACCAGGAAGGGTCGCGCCATTCAGGCTTTGTCAACAGGACCCCTGTTGACTGCCAACTTGTATGCGCGCTATACTTTTTGTCTGGGCAGATCGGGAAACCGGTCTGCCTCGATTTTTGAGGTCTACGGAAAGATCTTGTCGCCGCGCAGGAATGTGCGGCGTCTGCATTCAGGATATTCATGGGACAGGGCAACCCAGAGGCCTTGTCCGTCGCTCTTTTAACGAAGGAACCCACCGTCATGGCGGACCAAAAGATCCGGATTCGGCTGAAGGCGTTCGATCATCGTTTGATCGACCGTTCGGCCAGCGAGATCGTAGAAACGGCAAAGCGGACCGGCGCGCAAGTGCGTGGCCCGATCCCCCTGCCGACCAAGATCGAGCGTTACACCATTCTCGTCTCCCCGCACGTCGACAAAGACGCGCGTGACCAGTACGAGACCCGCACGCATAAGCGCGTGCTCGATATCGTTGACCCGAACGACAAGACCGTGGACGCGCTGATGAAGCTCGAACTGGCTGCCGGCGTCGACGTTCAGATCAAGCTGACCTGAGGACTACGACCATGACGAAGAAATATTCGTTGGGCTTCGTGGGCCGCAAGGCTGGCATGAGCCGCGTGTTCACCGAAGATGGCCAGGCCATCCCGGTAACCCTGATTGAAGCTACCCCGAACCGCATCGCGCAGATCAAGACCGTCGAAGCTGACGGCTACAGCGCCGTGCAGGTGACCGTCGGCGCGCGTCGCGCTGCCCTGGTCAACAAGCCGGAAGCCGGTCACTTCGCCAAGGCGAAGGTCGACGCGGGCCGTGGCCTGTGGGAATTCCGCGTTGAAGACGCGCAGCTCGGCGATTTCGCCGTTGGCGGCGAAGTCAAGGCGGACATCTTTGAAGTTGGCCAGAAGGTCGACGTCCAGGGTGTCACCAAGGGTAAGGGCTTCCAGGGCACCATCAAGCGCTACAACTTCCGTATGGGCGATGCAACCCACGGTAACTCGCTGTCGCATCGCGCGCCGGGTTCCTTGGGCCAGCGCCAGACCCCGGGTCGCGTTTTCCCGGGTAAGAAGATGTCCGGCCACATGGGTTCGGTGCAGCAGAGCACCCAGAACCTTGAAGTGGTGAAGGTCGATGTCGAGCGTGGTCTGATCGCGATCCGTGGTGCCGTTCCGGGCGCAGCGGGTGGTGACGTGATCGTTCGTCCGGCTAGCAAGGCATAAGGAGAGATGACGATGGAACTCGTTATCACGGGTAGCAACAACAAGGTCTCGGTCTCCGATGCCGTGTTCGGTCGCGATTTCAGCGAAGATCTGGTTCACCAGGTCGTCGTTGCTTACCGCAACGCCGGTCGCGCCGGCACCAAGGCACAGAAGACTCGCTCTGAAGTGGCTGGTACCACCAAGAAGTCGAAGAAGCAGAAGGGCGGCGGCGCGCGTCATGGCGCACTGACGGCTCCGATCTTCATCGGCGGCGGTGTCACCTTCGCGGCCAAGCCGCGCAGCTTCGAGCAGAAGGTCAACCGTAAGCAGTACCGTGCAGCCATGTGCGCGATCCTGTCCGAGCTGAACCGCCAGGGCCGTCTGACGATCGTGGAGTCCTTCGATGTCGAAGCGACCAACACCAAGTCGTTGATCGCCAAGCTGGCCGGCCTGGAAGTGGGCAAGCGTCCGCTGATCGTCACCGAAGATGCTTCCGAGCACCTGTACCTGTCGGCGCGCAACATTCCCTACGTGGAAGTGCGTGACGTGCAGGGCCTGGACCCGGTGTCGCTGGTCGGTGCCGACACGGTCGTCATCACCGCTGATGCGGTCAAGAAGGTCGAGGAGTGGCTGGCATGAGCAGCAACGAAAAAGTCTTCAGCGTGCTGCGCGCTCCGCGAGTCTCCGAAAAGACCGCGCGCCTGCAGGAACATTCCAACCAGTATGTCTTCGAAGTTTCGAACGAAGCCACCAAGGCCGATGTAAAGGCCGCGGTTGAGCAGCTGTTCGACGTCAAGGTCGAGTCGGTCAACGTGCTGAACGTGAAGGGCAAGAACAAGTCCTTCCGTAACCGCACCGGCCGCCGCGGCGATTGGCGCAAGGCGTACGTGCGTCTCGCCGATGGCCAGTCCATCGATGTAACGGCCAAGGCCTGAGGTCCATCCCATGCCATTGATGAAATTCAAACCCACTTCTCCCGGCCGCCGTTCGGCCGTGCGCGTGGTCACGCCCGATCTGCACAAAGGCGCGCCGCATGCTGCGCTGCTGGAGCCGCAGAGCAAGTCCGGTGGTCGTAACCACCACGGCCGCATCACCACCCGTCACGTGGGTGGTGGTCACAAGCAGCACTACCGTGTCATCGACTTCAAGCGCAACAAGGAAGGCATTCCGGCGCGCGTGGAACGCATCGAATACGATCCGAACCGCACCGCCCATATCGCCCTGCTGTGCTACGTCGACGGCGAACGCCGCTACATCATCGCACCGAAGGGCCTGAAGGCCGGTGACCAGGTGATCGCGGGTTCGGATGCGCCGATCAAGACCGGTAACACCCTGCCGCTGCGCAACATTCCGGTCGGTACCACTGTCCACGGCATCGAACTGAAGCCGGGCAAGGGTGCTCAGATCGCGCGTGCCGCCGGCGCTGCCGTGCAGCTCGTCGCTCGTGAAGGTATCTACGCCACCCTGCGCCTGCGCTCGGGTGAAATGCGTAAGGTGCCGGTCGAGTGCCGCGCCACCATCGGTGAAGTCGGTAACGACGAACACAACCTGGAAAAGCTGGGCAAGGCTGGCGCCAAGCGCTGGCGTGGTGTCCGCCCGACCGTTCGTGGTGCTGCCATGAACCCGGTTGACCATCCGCACGGCGGTGGTGAGGCGAAGGCCGGCCAGGGCAACCCGCATCCGGTCACCCCGTGGGGTGTCCCGACCAAGGGTTACAAGACGCGCAAGAACAAGCGCACCCAGCAATTCATCGTCCGCGATCGTAGGGGCTAATCGACCATGGCACGTTCACTCAAGAAGGGCCCGTTTGTCGATCACCACCTCATCAAGAAGGTGGAAGCCGCTGCGGGTAGCAAGAAGCCGATCAAAACCTGGTCGCGCCGTTCGATGATCCTGCCGGAAATGGTAGGCGTCACCATCGCCGTTCATAACGGTAAGAACCACGTTCCGGTGCTCGTCAACGAGAACATGGTCGGCCACAAGCTTGGCGAATTTGCCATCACCCGGACCTTCAAGGGTCACGGTGGTGACAAGAAGTCCGGCAAGTAAGGAGAGATGACAATGGAAGCGAAAGCAATCCTGCGCTCCGCGCGCATCTCTGCGCAGAAAGCCCGCCTGGTCGCTGACCAGGTGCGCGGCCTGCCGGCCGAGCGTGCGGTCAACCTGCTGAAGTTCTCGGACAAGAAGGCTGCCCACCTGATCAAGAAGGTGGTGGAGTCGGCTATTGCAAATGCCGAGAACAACCAGGGCGCCGACGTCGACGAGCTGAAGGTACAGACCATCATGGTAGATGAAGGTCCGACCCTGAAGCGTTTCATGGCGCGGGCGAAAGGCCGCGGCACCCGCATCCTCAAGCGCACCAGCCACATCACTGTGGTTGTGGGCGCCGGCAAGTAAGCGGAAAGGAAAACACCATGGGTCATAAAGTTCATCCGATTGGTATCCGCCTCGGCATTTCCAAGGACTGGAACTCCAAGTGGTACGCCAACAAGGCCGAGTTCGCTGGTTATCTGGCAGCCGACCTGAAGGTGCGGGAAATGCTGCGCAAGAAGCTTGCGCAGGCCGGCATCAGCAAGATCCTGATCGAGCGTCCGGCAAAGACCGCTCGCGTGACGATCCACACCGCCCGTCCGGGCGTGGTGATCGGCAAGCGCGGTGAGGACATCGAGAAGCTGCGCAAGGAAGTGAGCGAAATGATGGGCGTCCCGGCGCACATCAACGTCACCGAAGTGCGTAAACCCGAGCTGGACGCACAGCTGGTTGCCGAGTCGATCGCGCAGCAGCTTGAGCGTCGCATCATGTTCCGCCGCGCGATGAAGCGTTCGGTCGGCAACGCGATGCGCCTCGGTGCCCTGGGCATCAAGGTCAACGTCGGTGGCCGCTTGAACGGCGCAGAAATCGCCCGTTCGGAGTGGTACCGCGAAGGCCGCGTGCCGCTGCATACGCTGCGTGCCGACATCGACTATGGCTTCGCTGAAGCCAAGACGACCTACGGCATCATCGGCATCAAGGTCTGGATCTACAAGGGCGAAGTCTTCGATTTCTCCCAGGTTGGCCAGGAAAAGCAGGACGACTCCCCGCGCAACGATCGTAACGATCGCGGCGATCGCGGTGACCGTCCGTCGCGCCCGGCTCGTGAAGCGAGGTAACGACAATGTTGCAACCCAAGCGAACCAAATACCGCAAGGTACACAAGGGCCGTAACGATGGTCTGAGCTGGAGCGGCAACGCTGTCAGCTTCGGCGAATACGGCCTGAAGGCAACCGCTCATGGTCAGCTGACCGCGCGTCAGATCGAAGCGGCTCGCCGCTCGATCAGCCGCTACGTCAAGCGCGGCGGCAAGATGTGGATCCGAGTGTTCCCCGACAAGCCGATCACCAAGAAGCCCATCGAAGTCCGAATGGGTTCTGGTAAGGGCAACGTGGAGTACTGGGTAGCCCAGATCCAGCCCGGCCGCATGATCTATGAAATCGAAGGCGTCGCAGAAGACGTGGCACGTGAGGCGTTCCGCCTGGCTGCCGCCAAGCTCTCCGTGACCACCACTTTCGTGACCCGGACGGTGCTCTGATGGATATCAAACAACTTCGCGAAAAGTCGGCTGACGACCTGAAGAGCCACCTGATCGACCTGCGTAAGGAGCAGTTCTCGCTCCGTATGCAGCAGGTCACTGGCCAGCTGCCGAAGACCCACGAAACCCGCCGGGTTCGCCGCGAGATCGCTCGCGTCAAGACCCTGCTCGGCAGCACCAAGTAAGGATGGCCGCGATGAGCGATAACAACGACAGCAAGACGCTGCGCACGGTCGAAGGCCGTGTCGTCAGCAACAAGATGGACAAGACGGTCACCGTGTTGGTGGAGCGCCTGGTCAAGCACGCCCTGTACGGCAAGTACATCAAGCGTTCGACCAAGCTGCACGCACACGACGCCGACAACACCTGCAACGAAGGTGATGTCGTTCGTGTGACCGAGATTGCTCCGATGTCCAAGACCAAGAACTGGCGCGTGGTGGAAGTCATCACGCGTGCGGTTCAATAAGGAGATCTGACTCATGATCCAGATGCAGAGCTACCTCGAAGTCGCGGACAATTCCGGTGCCAAGGAAGTGATGTGCATCAAGGTGCTCGGCGGCTCCAAGCGCCGCTACGCGCACATTGGCGACATCATCAAGGTCACCGTGAAGGATGCAATCCCGCGCGGCAAGGTCAAGAAGGGTGAAGTGTTCGACGCCGTCGTGGTGCGTACCCGCAAGGGTGTGCGTCGCGCCGATGGCTCGCTGATCCGTTTCGATGCCAACGCCGCGGTCCTGCTCAACAACAAGCAAGAGCCGATCGGTACCCGCATCTTCGGACCGGTGACGCGTGAACTTCGTTCCGAGAAGTTCATGAAGATCGTCTCGCTCGCTCCCGAAGTGCTGTGAGCGACAGGAGATAATCATGGCTAACCGTATCAAGAAGGGCGACCAGGTTGTCGTCAACACCGGCAAGGACAAGGGCAAGCAGGGCGAAGTCGTCCGCGTCGACGGCGATCGTGTGATCGTCGCCAACGTGAACATCGTCAAGCGCCACACCAAGCCGAACCCGCAGGCAGGCGTTGCCGGCGGCGTGGTCGAGCGTGAAGCGTCGATCCATATCTCCAACGTGAATGTGCTGAACCCGGCTTCGGGCAAGGGCGAGCGCGTTGGCTTCAAGGTGCTGGAGGATGGACGCAAACTGCGTGTGTTCCGCTCCAGCGGTGAGGCGCTCGACGCCTGAGGAATGAGCAGATGAATTCCCGTCTCGAAAAGTTTTACAAGGAAGAAGTGGTGCCGGCGCTGATGAAGCAGTTCGGCTACACCAATCCGATGCAGGTTCCGAAGCTGGTCAAGGTCACCCTGAACATGGGTGTCGGCGAAGCAGCCACGAACAAGAAGATCCTGGAAAATGCCGTCGCCGATATGGCCAAGGTCTCCGGTCAGAAGCCGATCGTGACCAAGTCCCGCGTCTCGGTGGCATCGTTCAAGATCCGCGATGGTTGGCCGATCGGCTGCAAGACCACGCTGCGTCGTGAAAAGATGTACGAGTTCATGGACCGTCTGATCAACATCTCGTTGCCGCGCGTGCGCGACTTCCGTGGTGTCTCGGGTCGTTCCTTCGACGGTCGTGGCAACTTCAACATGGGTGTGAAGGAACAGATCATCTTCCCGGAAATCGACTTCGACGCTGTCGACGCGATCCGCGGCATGGATATCGCCATCACCACCACCGCCAAGACCGATGCGGAAGCGAAGGCGCTGCTCGCAGCGTTCAAGTTCCCGTTCCGTAACTGATACGTCGAGGAATCCGAAATGGCAAAGACCTCCATGGTCAACCGCGACCTCAAGCGTGCGAAGCTGGCCGTCAAGTACGCCGGCAAGCGTGAAGAGCTGAAGAAGATCATCTCCAGCGCGACCGCGTCGTACGACGAAAAGGCCGAGGCCGTCATCAAGCTGCAGAAGCTGCCGCGCGACTCGTCGCCGAGCCGTCACCGCAACCGTTGCGAGCTCTCGGGCCGCCCGCGTGGCGTGTACAGCAAGTTCGGCCTGGGCCGTAACAAGCTGCGTGAAGCCACCATGCGTGGTGACGTGCCGGGCCTGCGCAAGGCCAGCTGGTAAGGGATTCGTCCCTTCAACTGCCCGGCGCCGTCACGGCGCAGGGCAGGGGGGAGGGGCCGGATTTCCGGCCTTTACCCCGGATTGAGAGAGCCCGACGCAAGTCGGGCTCTTTTTGCCGTATACTCCCGCGTCTTGCTCGCCCGCAAGGCGTGAGCAGTGTGTGAAGACGGGCCCTGGCCCATTCCAGGTAGACACAAGATTTTCGCGAAAGCGGATATCGGTGCACTCAAAGGTATCGACTATGAGCATGACTGATCCCATCGCCGACCTGCTGGTACGCATCAAGAATGCGGCCGCGGTTGGCAAGCAGACGGTGAAAGCACCGTCGTCCAAGATCAAGGTGGCAATCGCAGAGGTGTTGAAGGCCGAAGGCTACATCACCGATCTGCGCGTGACCAAGATCGAGAACAACAAGGCCGAGCTTGAAATCGTCCTGAAGTATTTCGAAGGCAAGCCGGTCATCGAGACCCTGAAGCGCTTCTCGCGTTCGGGTCTGCGCCAGTACCGTGGCAAGTCCGAGCTGCCGAAGGTCCTCAACGGCCTGGGTATCTCCATCATCTCCACCTCCAAGGGCATCATGACTGATGCGCAGGCGCGCCAGTTGGGCGTCGGCGGCGAAGTCCTGTGCTTCGTGGCCTAAGGCGAGAAGGAACCAACTATGTCCCGCGTAGCCAAGAAGCCAGTCAACCTGCCCAAGGGCGTTGAACTGAACATCCAGCCGGAATCCGTCAGCGTGAAGGGCCCGAAGGGCACCCTGTCGCTTGCCAAGGTTGCTGGCGTTGAAATCACTGTCGACAACGGCGTTGCCACCCTGGCCGCCAACGATGCCTCGCTGGTTGCCCTCACCGGCACCGTGCGCGCCATCCTGGCCAACATGGTCAAGGGCGTCACCGAAGGCTTCGAGCGCAAGCTTGAGCTGGTCGGCGTCGGCTACCGTGCTGCCATGCAGGGCAAGGATCTGAACCTGTCGCTCGGGTTCTCGCATCCGGTCCTGTTCGTGGCGCCGGAAGGCATCACCATCTCGACCCCGACCCAGACCGAAGTGCTGGTCCAGGGCACCGACAAGCAGCGCGTTGGCGAAGTTGCCGCCAAGATCCGTGGCTTCCGTCCGCCGGAGCCCTACAAGGGCAAGGGTGTGAAGTACGCCGGCGAAGTCATCATTCGTAAGGAAGCCAAGAAGGCCTAATTCAGGTCCTCAGCTTTCCAAGGAAAAAGATCATGAACAAGAACATCGCTCGTCTGCGTCGTGCCAAGTCGACCCGTGCACACATCCGTGTGCTCGGCGTGCCGCGCCTGTCGGTGCTGCGCACCGGTCAGCACCTGTACGCCCAGGTCTTCACCGCCGATGGCTCCAAGGTGCTGGCTTCGGCCAACACCACCCAGGCCGACGTCAAGGAAGGCCTGAAGAACGGCAAGAACAGCGACGCCGCCGTCAAGGTTGGCAAGCTGGTCGCCGAGCGCGCCAAGGCTGCGGGCATCGAGAAGGTCGCTTTCGACCGCTCGGGCTACCGCTACCACGGCCGCATCAAGGCACTGGCTGATGCAGCCCGCGAAGGCGGCCTGCAGTTCTAAGGGATAAGGAAGCGGGGCTGGTCCCCGCTTCCGCCTGCCTGCCGGCGCGGGTTGCGCCGGGCGACGTCCTTCTTCTGCAGGGGCGCTCGATCCACCGCTTCATTCCACAGCTATAAGCGGCATTGAGCCGTACATACTCAATCAATCAAGGAATCAACATGGCAGAAGAACGTCAGCAGCGGGGTCGCGATCGCGATCGCCGCGAAGAGAAAGTCGACGACGGCATGATCGAAAAGCTGGTCGCGGTCAACCGCGTCAGCAAGACCGTCAAGGGCGGTCGCCAGTTCACCTTCACCGCACTGACCGTGGTCGGTGATGGCGCAGGCAAGGTTGGCTTCGGTTACGGCAAGGCGCGTGAAGTGCCGGTCGCGATCCAGAAGTCGATGGAGCAGGCTCGCAAGAACCTGGCCACTGTCGATCTGAACAACGGCACGTTGTGGCACCCGGTGAAGTCCGGCCACGGCGCAGCTCGCGTGTTCATGATGCCGGCCTCGGAAGGTACCGGTGTCATCGCCGGTGGTGCCATGCGCGCCGTCCTGGAAGCCGTTGGCGTCAAGAACGTGCTGGCCAAGGCCGTCGGTTCGCGTAACCCGATCAACCTGGTTCGCGCCACGCTGAAGGGTCTGACCGAAATGCAGTCCCCGGTCCGCATCGCGGCCAAGCGCGGCAAGAAGGTGGAGGATCTCAACCATGGCTAATGACACCGTCAAGACCGTCAAGGTCCGTCTGGTTCGTGGCCTGCGTGGTGCCCAGGCGCGTCATCGCCTGTCGGTGCGTGCGCTGGGTCTGGGTAAGTTGAACGATGTCCGTGAACTGAAGGACAGCCCGCAGGTTCGCGGTCTGATCAACAAGGTCCACTACCTCGTCAAGGTTGAGGAATAATCCAATGACCATGCATCTGAATGAATTGAGCCCGGCACCGGGCGCTCGTAAAGAGCGTACCCGCGTCGGTCGTGGTATCGGCTCCGGCCTGGGCAAGACCTGCGGCCGCGGCCACAAGGGTTCGTTCGCCCGTAAGGGTGGCGGCAAGATCAAGGCAGGCTTCGAAGGCGGCCAGACCCCCATGCAGCGTCGTCTGCCGAAGGTCGGTTTCCGTTCCAAGATCGCCAAGGACACCGCTGAAGTGCTGTCCTACCAGCTTGAGCGTCTGGAAGCTGGCGAGATCGACTTTGCCGCGCTGCGCGCTGCCAAGCTGGTCCCGAGCACCGCGAAGCGTGCCAAGATCGTCATGAAGGGTGACCTGACCAAGGCATTCACCCTGAAGGGCGTCGCTGCAACGGCCAGTGCCAAGGCCGCGATCGAAGCTGCCGGCGGCAGCGTACAGGAGTAAGACATGGCGCAAGCTGGCATTGGTAACCTCGGCGGCGGGCTCGGCAAGTTCACGGAACTCCGCCAGCGACTGCTGTTCGTCATCGGGGCATTGATCGTCTACCGCATCGGCTGTTATGTGCCGGTGCCTGGCGTCAATCCCGATGCCATGCTTGCGCTCATGCAGGCGCAGGGCGGCGGCATCGTGGACATGTTCAACATGTTCTCGGGCGGCGCCCTGCACCGTTTCAGCATTTTCGCGCTGAACGTGATGCCGTACATCTCGGCATCCATCGTGATGCAGCTGGCGGTCCACATCTTCCCGGCATTGAAATCGATGCAGAAGGAAGGTGAATCGGGTCGTCGCAAGATCACTCAATATTCCCGCATCGGCGCCGTGTTGCTGGCGGTGGTGCAGGGCGGCAGCATCGCGCTGGCGCTGCAGAACCAGGTCTCCCCGGGCGGTGCTCCGGTCGTCTACGCACCGGGCATGGGCTTCGTGCTCACTGCCATCGTCGCGCTGACCGCCGGTACCATCTTCCTGATGTGGGTCGGTGAGCAGGTCACCGAGCGTGGCATCGGCAACGGTGTGTCGCTGATCATCTTCGCCGGCATCGTGGCCGGTCTGCCGGGCGCGGTCATCCACACCGTGGAAGCCTACCGCGACGGCAACATGAGCTTCATTGCCCTGCTGCTGATCGTGCTGGTGGTGCTGGCCTTCACCTACTTCGTGGTGTTCGTCGAGCGCGGCCAACGCCGCATCACGGTGAACTACGCACGTCGCCAGGGTGGCCGCAACGCGTACATGAACCAGACCTCGTTCCTGCCGCTGAAGCTGAACATGGCGGGCGTGATCCCGGCCATTTTCGCCTCGAGCATCCTGGCATTCCCGACGACGCTGGCCATGTGGTCCGGCCAGGCCAGTTCGGCCACGTGGCTGCAGAAGGTCGCCAACGCCCTCGGGCCGGGCGAGCCGCTGCACATGATCGTGTTCGCTGCGCTGATCAGTGGTTTCGCGTTCTTCTACACCGCGCTGGTGTTCAACTCGCAGGAAACCGCCGACAACCTGAAGAAGTCGGGCGCGCTGATTCCGGGCATCCGTCCGGGCAAGGCCACCGCCGACTACGTGGATGCCGTGCTGACCCGTCTGACCGCGGCCGGTTCGCTGTACCTGGTGATCGTCTGTCTGCTGCCGGAAATCCTGCGCACCCAGCTCGGCGCCTCGTTCTACTTCGGCGGCACCTCGCTGCTGATCGTGGTGGTGGTGGTGATGGACTTCATTGCCCAGATCCAGGCGCACCTGATGTCGCACCAGTATGAGAGCCTGTTGAAGAAGGCCAACCTGAAGGGCGGCAACCGCGGCGGTTTTGCCCGCGGCTGATTGACCTGTTACACTAGTCTTCTTGTTGCGAAGGCCCTCCGGTTCCCGGACTGGCCTTCCAAATCGAAGGGCGGCCCCTGCAGCGGTTTCGGGTGGGGGTGTGATGTGGTGGTCCCGCGCGGGAGTAGCGCGGGCGGCGGCGAGGGCAACCTCTGCAGTCAACGACATCCGGCGCCGGAGCATGGGCACACTCCCCACGCCGGGTCCATGGAACCTCAAGGTTCCACGGGCTTCCAAGTAAACCGAGACCTTGATAGAATCGCTAGTTCACTTTTTTGATCCATCCTGCCGGATTGGCGCGCCCATGGTGCGCTGTCGGCCATCACTCAGCTGGAGAACCGCGTCATGGCGCGTATTGCAGGCGTCAACCTGCCAGCCCAGAAGCACGTCTGGGTCGGGTTGCAAAGCATTTACGGCATCGGCCGTACCCGTTCGAAGAAGGTCTGCGACGCCGCAGGCGTGACCTCGACCACCAAGATCCGCGATCTGTCGGAGCCGGAAATCGAGCGTCTGCGTCTCGAAGTCGGCAAGTACATCGTGGAAGGCGATCTGCGCCGTGAAATCGGTATCGCGATCAAGCGCCTGATGGACCTGGGCTGCTACCGCGGTCTGCGTCACCGTCGCGGTCTGCCGCTTCGTGGCCAGCGCACCCGTACCAACGCCCGCACCCGCAAGGGCCCGCGCAAGGCGATCAGGAAGTAAGGGACCTAAGAAATGGCTAAGCCCGTCGCTAAGACCAAGAAGAAGATCAAGCGCGTCGTCACTGACGGCGTCGCCCACGTCCATGCTTCTTTCAACAACACCATCGTGACCATCACCGACCGTCAGGGCAACGCTCTGTCGTGGGCGACCTCCGGTGGCGCTGGCTTCCGCGGTTCGCGTAAGTCCACCCCGTTCGCTGCCCAGGTGGCTGCCGAGAAAGCCGGCCGTGCCGCGCTCGACTACGGCGTCAAGTCCCTGGAAGTCCGCATCAAGGGCCCGGGTCCGGGTCGTGAGTCGGCCGTGCGCTCGCTGAACAACGTGGGCTACAAGATCACCAACATCATCGACGTGACGCCAATCCCGCACAACGGGTGCCGTCCGCCGAAGAAGCGTCGCGTCTAAAGGAGCGATAAGAAATGGCTCGTTATATCGGTCCTACCTGTAAGCTCGCCCGCCGCGAAGGCGCCGACCTTTCCCTCAAGAGCCCGGCCCGTGCGCTGGACTCCAAGTGCAAGCTGGAGCAGAAGCCCGGCCAGCACGGCGCCACTGCCCGTAAGGGCAAGCTGTCCGACTACGCTACCCAGCTGCGTGAAAAGCAGAAGGTCAAGCGTATCTACGGTCTGCTGGAGCGTCAGTTCCGCAACTACTACAAGAAGGCCTCGACCAAGAAGGGCAACACCGGCGAGAACCTGCTGCAGTTGCTGGAAACCCGTCTTGACAACGTCGTTTACCGCATGGGCTTCGCAGTGACCCGTCCGGCTGCCCGTCAGCTGGTCTCGCACCGCGGTGTCACCGTGAACGGCAAGTCGGTCAACCTGGCTTCGTACCAGGTCAAGGCTGGCGACGCCGTCGCTCTGTCCGAGAAGGCTGCCAAGCAGCTGCGCGTTCAGGAAGCCCTGACCGTGTCCGCTACGCATGACCTGCGTCCGTCGTGGGTTGAAGTTGATTCCGGCAAGTTCGCCGGCATCTTCAAGGCCGTGCCGGATCGTTCGGACCTGCCTGCGGATATCAACGAAGCGCTGATCGTCGAGTTGTATTCGAAGTAATTCACATTGGAGAACCTCCGGGTCACACCGGAGGTTCGCAGGAGAACCCGCAACATGACGGTTACCGCCAACCAGGTTCTGCGTCCTCGCGGTCCGCAGATCGAACGCCTTACCGATACCCGCGCCAAGGTCGTCATCGAACCCTTGGAGCGTGGTTACGGGCATACGCTGGGCAACGCCCTGCGTCGCGTGCTGCTGTCGTCCATCCCGGGCTTCGCCATCACGGAAGTCGAAATCGATGGCGTACTGCACGAGTACACCACGCTCGAAGGCTTGCAGGAGGACGTGCTGGAAGTCCTGCTCAACCTGAAGGACGTGGCGATCCGTATGCATACCGGTGACAACGCTACGTTGTCGCTGTCCAAGCAGGGTCCGGGTGTTGTGACCGCTGCTGATATCAAGCTGGACCACAACGTCGAAGTCCTCAACAACGACCATATCATTTGCCACCTGACCAAGGACACGGCAATCAATATGCGTTTGAAGATCGAGCGTGGTTTCGGCTACCAGCCGGCCGCCGCTCGTCGTCGTCCGGATGAAGAAACCCGTGCCATCGGTCGTCTGGTTCTGGATGCGTCGTTCTCGCCGGTCCGTCGCGTCGCCTATTCGGTGGAAGCGGCCCGCGTTGAACAGCGTACCGATCTGGACAAGCTGGTGCTGGACATCGAAACCAACGGCACGATCGATGCCGAGGAAGCCGTGCGCACTGCCGCCGACATCCTCAGCGATCAGCTGTCGGTCTTCGGTGACTTCACCCACCGCGACCGCGGTGCGGCAAAGCCGGCCAACAACGGCGTGGATCCGGTGCTGCTGCGCCCGATCGACGATCTGGAACTGACCGTGCGTTCGGCCAACTGCCTCAAGGCAGAGAGCATCTATTACATCGGCGATCTGATCCAGAAGACCGAAGTGGAGCTGCTCAAAACCCCGAACCTCGGCAAGAAGTCGCTGACCGAGATCAAGGAAGTCCTCGCACAGCGCGGTCTTTCGCTCGGCATGAAGCTGGAGAACTGGCCGCCGGCCGGTGTCGCCCAGCACGGCATGCTCGGCTGATCCAGCGCTACGCAAGATGCTTGACCCCGCACCTTCGGGTGCGGGGGCTTCACCCGCAACACCCCGCACCGACAGGTCGATAGCCTGCGGTGACGGCCAGCCAGGACGGCTGGCACCGGACCATCCGCAGTCCAAGCAGCAACGCCAGGATGGCGACAGCGATACTCAACCGATCCAACATTCACTTCAGGAATCACCGTCATGCGTCATATGAAGTCCGGTCGTAAGTTCAACCGCACCAGCGCCCATCGCGAAGCAATGTTCAAGAACATGGCCGCGTCGCTGTTCAAGCACGAGCTGATCAAGACCACCCTGCCGAAGGCCAAGGAACTGCGCCGCGTTGCTGAGCCGCTGATCACCCTGGCCAAGGTTGATTCGGTTGCCAACCGTCGTCTGGCGTTCGCTCGCCTGCGTGACAACGAAGCCGTCGGCAACCTGTTCACCACCCTGGGCCCGCGTTACGCGACCCGTCCGGGCGGTTACCTGCGTCTGCTGAAGTGCGGTTTCCGCGCTGGCGACAATGCGCCGATGGCCTATGTCGAGCTGGTCGATCGTCCGGCTGCTGTGGCTGAAGCCGTCGAAGAGTAATCTTCGAGCTGTACCTGTTATTCGGTGAAGAACCCGGCCTTGTGCCGGGTTTTTCCGTTTCTGGGGTGTGATGGCGCCAACGCCTGCACACTGGGTCGGTGCGCATGGGGGTAAAGCAAAGCATATGGCGGTCGCGGTGCGTGGGTAGTGCCGGCCCCTGGCCGGCTCCTCAGTACCGTCGCTACGTTCGGGTGGTTCCGCTTGCTGGACGGAACACGCTGTCCGGTCCGCTGCGCCGATGGTCGGCAGGTGCGCATGGACGTGAGCGGTCGCGGCCCTGTTAATCTTGGGGCCTGGACTTTCACGAGTGTTGGCAATGAATCCATTGCGTTGGCGTTTCCGCGCCCAGTTCCTGTTGGGGTTTCTGGTCTGCGCGGCACTGTTGGGGTATGCGATCTTCCTGCAGTTGAAGATGGGGCTGGAGCCGTGCCCGTTGTGCATTTTCCAGCGGATTGCGTTCGCGGCGCTGGGGCTGCTGTTCCTGATCGGGGCGCTGCATGGTCCGCGGGATCCGGCCGGGCGGAAGACGTATGGGGTGCTGGCCTTCATCGCGGCCGCGGTCGGTATCGGTATTGCCGGTCGTCACGTGTATGTGCAGTTGCTGCCGCAGGACATGGGCTCGAGCTGCGGGCCGCCGCTGAGTTTCCTCAGTGAGACGATGGGGCCGTTCGAGGTGTTCCGCACCGTGCTGACCGGTACCGGCAACTGCGGCAACATCGATTGGCAGTTCCTGGGCCTGACGATGCCGATGTGGAGCCTGGTGTGGTTCGCGGCCTTGGCGGTGTGGGCGCTGGTGACGGCGTTCCGTGCACGTCGTCGCCACTGAGGCGTTTCTCAACTCGGTTACCCCGACCTGGCACGCGTTGCGCGGCCAGGCCGGGTGTTGCGATCAGGTCTGGATGCGTCTGATCTGATCGAGTGGCAGGGCTTCCTCGCGCAGCTCAGAAGTCCTGCTGCAGGCTGAGGTAGGCGCCGCGGCGGGGACCCCATTGCGGGGCGAAGACGCCGATGCCGCCGCCGTCGCGCAGTTGGTAGCTGCGGTCCAGTGCGTTGACCAGGGCGAGCTGTGCATGCAGTGGGTGGCCGCTGTCGGCGTTGAAGTCGTGGCCGGCGCTGAGGTTGAGCTGCAGGTAGGCAGGGAGTTCGCCGCCATTGGGAACGCCATCGGCATCCGAGCGCAGGCCGCTGCCGAAGACGTAGTCCGCGCCAAGACGGTTGTGCCCGGCGAAGGCGTAGCTGATGCCGCCGGACGAGGTCAGTTTCTGGTCGTGGTCCAGATGGATCCAGTTGTTCTGGACGTAGGCCAGTGCCTCGGGATCGAGGTTGTATTGGCCGGTGATGACCTGCTTGCCCATGGCCTTGTTGTAAGCGGCGTTGACGTAGGCGCTGAGCGGGCCGTTGCTGTAGTCGGCGCTGAACTCCACGCCGTGGATGTGGCCGAGGCGATAGTTGAAGGTGGAGTAGATGTAGGCGGCGCCGAACTGGCCTTCGTCCTGCAGGCGGTCGACCTTGCGGTCGTAAGCGTCCAGGCCCAGGGTGAGGTGTTCGCCCACCTGCTGGGAGACGCCGATGTCGTAGTAGTCGCTGCGCTCGGACAGCGGCGTGGTGCTCCCCCCGGCCGGTTGCTGGTTGGTGGTGCCGTCGTAGAGCGCGATGTCGCTGCTGGCCACCAGTTCGCTGGCCGGCGGGGTGAAGTAGCGCGAGTACCCGGCGTGCACGGTGGTGCTGTCGGTGGCGTTCCAGACCACGCCCACCCGCGGGCTGAGCTGGCCTTCGGTGCCGCCGAACGCCTTGTAGCGGTCACCGCGCAAGCCGTAATTGACCGTCCAGTCCTCGCCGAGGCGCCATTCGTCCTGCAGATAGACCGCGGTGGTGGTGGCGTTGAAGGCGCTCGCCTCCGGAATGCGCAGGGGCGTGGTGCTGGCCTGCTGGCCATCGGCGTCGACCGGGAACACCCAGGTGTCGCTGCCGGCGCGGGCGCGCTCGGCGTTGACGTACAGGCCGTAGCGCAGCGTGTGGTTTTCACCGAGCGGGGTGGAGAAATCGGCCTGCACGGTGTTGGCGCGGTTGCTGCGCTCCACCTGTGAGGCGACGCCGTTGAAGATCAGATCGCCGGCGAGGTCCGGGTTGAAGGACAGGTCGCTGTACCGCTGCCCGGCCGAGACCTGGTAGGCGGTGCTGCCCAGCGCACCCTGCAGCACCAGCATGCCGAAGCGGGTGGTCTCGCGCTGGGTTTCGTCCAGCGCGGCGGAGTCCGCAGTGACTGTATCCAGGTAGCCGAACTGCGGAGTCTGGCCAGGGTTGACCGGGATCTGGAAGCGGTTGTTGGAGAACCCGGCGAACAGGCTCAGGCGGGTGTCGTCGTTGACCAGATAGGTCAGGTCGGCGAACGCCTTGCCCTGGTGGGTGTCATCGTGGTCCGGCGTGCGCGAGGCGGTGGGGTTTTCCATGCCGACCTGGTTCTGGTCGTAGTTGCCGGTCAGATACCAGCTCCAGCGGCCCTGGCTGCCCCACCACGAGGCGTTGGGGTTGACCTTGCCGTAGGAGCCGGCAGTCAGGCCGGCGCTGCCACCATCGCCCAGCTCGGCGCCGCTGCGGGTGGTGATGTCCACCACGGCGGCGGTGCGCTCGCCGAACTGCGCCGGCAGCGCACCGTCCATCAGGCGGATGCTCTTGATCGCGCGGGCATCCAGGGTCTGGCCGAAGCCGGAGATCGATTCGGGCAGCAGGACGCCGTTGAGGCGGTACTGGAGGTTGGCGTGGTCGCCGCGCACGTGGACGCCGCCGTAGGAGTCCTGGACCACGCCCGGGGCCTGCAGCAGCACCTGGTTCAACGGGGTGGAGGCGCCCAGCGGCAGGTTCTGGATGTCTTCGGCGGTGATCTGGTACTGGCTGCTGCCGATATCCGGCGACAGCGCATTGCGCGCCTGGTCGAGTTTGGCGCTGACCGTGACCGCATCCAGATCGGTCACCGCAGGGGCGGCGCTGGTGGGGGTGGTGGCGAGGGCGGGCAGGCCGGTCAGGGCCAGGGAAACAGCAATACCGGTAGCAAGCAGGGAGGGCTTCATGAGGATGGCTTGGCTGGGCAAAGGGAGGAGGGGCCGGCCTGGCAAGTGTTACTCCGTAACAAATCATGCGCCTGTCCGATGCCGCTGGACCATGCGCGATCTGGCCGATCGTGGTGTCCTTTCTTCAGCGTTCAGCCTCCGGGCACGGGCCCGCCCCTTTGCGCCGGGGGCGCGCTCTGCGACCATGACCGGCCCCACACCCCGGAAGTCCGTGATGAGCCTGTCCGCCCCGCCTGTAGCCGATCCCGCCGCGACCGCTGTCGACGCTGCCTGGTCGCCGGAGAGCTGGCGTGGCAAGCCGGCGCTGCAGATGCCGACCTACCCGGACCCGCTGGCGCTGGATGCCGCCCTGCACGAACTGAAGCGGTTGCCGCCGCTGGTGACCTCCTGGGAAATCCTGGCGCTCAAGCAGCAGCTGGCCGATGCCCAGGAAGGCAAGCGCTTCCTGCTGCAGGGCGGTGACTGCGCGGAGAATTTCAGCGACTGCGAATCCACCACCATCTCCAACCGGCTCAAGGTGCTGCTGCAGATGAGCCTGGTGCTGGTGCACGGCATGCGCAAGCCGGTGATCCGGGTCGGGCGTTTCGCCGGGCAGTACGCCAAGCCGCGCTCGGCCGATACCGAAACCCGCGACGGCCTGACCCTGCCGAGCTACCGCGGCGATGTGATCAATGCGCCGGAGTTCACCGAGGCCGCCCGCCTGCCGGACCCGCGCCGGATGCTGCAGGCGCATGCGCACTCGGCGATGACGATGAACTTCGTGCGGGCGCTGATCGATGGCGGCTTCGCCGATCTGCACCACCCCGAATACTGGAACCTGGAATGGGTGCGGCATTCGCCGCTGGCCACCGATTACCAGAAGATGGTGTCCTCGATCGGCGATGCGGTGCGTTTCATGGAAACCCTGTCCGGCACGCAGGTGTACAACCTCAACCGGATCGATTTCTACACCTCGCACGAAGCGCTGCTGCTGCCCTACGAACAGGCGTTGACCCGCCAGGTGCCGCGCCAGCAGGGCTGGTTGAACCTGAGCACGCATTACCCGTGGATCGGCATGCGCACCGCCGCTCTCGATGGCGCACACGTGGAGTATCTGCGTGGCGTGCGCAACCCGATCGCGATCAAGGTGGGCCCGTCGGTGCAGCCGGACCAACTGCTGCGCCTGATCGATGTACTCAACCCCGAGGACGAACCGGGCCGCCTGAGCTTCATCCACCGCATGGGGGCGGCACAGATCGCCGAAAAACTGCCGCCGCTGTTGAATGCGGTCAAGCGCGATGGCCGGCGCGTGCTGTGGGTGTGCGATGCGATGCATGGCAACACCGAGAGCACCAGCAACGGCTACAAGACGCGGCGTTTCGACAACGTGCGTGGCGAGGTCGAGATGTCCTTCGACCTGCACGCCGCGGCCGGCACGCGGCTGGGCGGCGTGCATCTGGAGCTGACCGGTGAGGACGTGACCGAATGCACTGGCGGTGCGCGTGAGCTGACCGAGCGTGACCTGGAACGCGCGTACCGCTCGTCGGTGGATCCGCGCCTGAACTACGAGCAGTCGCTGGAAATCGCGATGGCGATTGTGCGCAAACAGGCGCACTACGCCGACTGATACCGGTGCGTGTCCTCGACACGCACCTTACATTCGCCTGACACGATGGTCATGGTGGCACCGGCATGCTGTGCACTTCCTTGCGAAGAACACAGGAGCGTGCAGTGACCGTGGACTGGCAGCAGGCAGCGCTGTATCTATGGCCGATCTCGATCGCACTGGCGATCGGGATCAGCGGCTGGTGGTTGTTGATGGCGTTGACGCGGCGGCTGAAAGACCGCGACTACCGCCGCGCCCGCATCGCGCGCGTGATCAGCCGACCGCTGGCGTTCGCTCTGCCGCTGTTGCTGTTGATTCCCGCACTCGAAGCGACGCCGCTGCAGGAGCACCGGCTTGAACAGGCACTGCGGCTGCTGCACATCGGTGTGACCGGCTGCGTCATCTGGCTGCTGGTGCGGGCTGTGGCCGCGGGCGAGCAGGCGATCCTGCGCGACCATCCGATGGAGGTGGCCGACAACCTCGAAGCACGCCGCATCCAGACCCAGACCCGGGTGCTGAGCCGCGTGTTGATGGGCGCGATCATCCTGGTCGGCGTCTCGCTGATCCTGCTCACCTTCCCGATGGTGCGCCAGATCGGCACCGCGCTGCTGGCCTCGGCCGGCATCATCGGCCTGGTCGCCGGTATCGCGGCCAAGCCGGTGTTCGGCAACCTGATCGCCGGCCTGCAGATCGCCTTGACCCAGCCGATCCGGCTGGACGATGTGGTGATCGTCGAGGGCGAGTGGGGCCGTGTGGAAGAGATCAACAGCAGCTACGTGGTGGTGCGGATCTGGGATGCGCGACGCATGGTGGTGCCGCTGACCTGGTTCATCGAACACCCGTTCCAGAACTGGACGCGGCGCAGCGCCGATCTGCTCGGCACCGCCTTCCTGTGGCTGGATTACACCGCGCCGATCCCGGCGATCCGCGCCGAACTGGAGCGCATCTGCAAAGGCGAGGCGCTATGGGATGGCCAGGTCTGCGTGACCCAGGTGACCGAGACCAGCGAGCACACCCTCCAGGTGCGTCTGCTGGTGAGCGCACGCAACTCCGGCGATGCCTTTGATCTGCGCTGCATCGTGCGCGAACGCATGCTCGATTTCCTCGCGCGCGAACATCCTCAGTCGTTGCCGCGCACCCGCGCCGAGCTCAATCAGGAGGCCACGCCGACGCGCCGCGCGCGTTCGCAGCCCGCCGAGGACGTGCGGTCGCCCGGTGCCGAAGATGGTGAGCCGGCGGTCCTGCCAGAGCCGGGTGACGTATCCCGGTAATGCCGGCCGTGGGCCGGTACACGCCGTTCAGGGCGCGATGCCGTTCGTCAGCAGGGTGTCCGTCTGGAACCGCGGCGGGCGACGCGCGCGGGTGCGCTGCTCGTAGGCGTAGCCCAGCTCGATCAGCCGCGGCTCGCTCCATGCGGTGCCCATGAACAGCAGCCCCAGCGGCAGCCCGTTCACGTGCGCCATCGGCACGGTCAGGCTGGGGTACCCCGCCACCGCGGCCGCGCTGTAGCTTTCACCGGGGAAGTCATCGCCGCGGCCGGGCCGGATCGGCCAGGCCGTCCCGGTGGTCGGTGCCACCAGCGCATCGAGGTTCTGCTCGCGCAGCACCGCATCGATGCCGTCCGGACCGGCCAACCGGCGGGCATCGCTGCGCGCGCGGATGTACGCCGGGCTGCCAAGGCCGCCCATGGTGGCGGCGGTGTCCATCAGGTCCTGATCGAACAGCGCCAGCTCCTTGCCAGCATGCTGCCGGTTCCACGCGATGACGTCGTCCAGCGTGCGCACCGGCGCCTGGTAGGTGGTGAAGTAGCGCTGCAGCCCAGCCTTGAACTCATGCATCAGCACGATCTGCTCAGCCTCCTGCCACTGGCCCTGGGTCGGCAACTGCACCGGCACCACGGTCGCGCCCGCGTCGCGCAGCACGGCCACCGCATGTTGCAGGGCGGGCGCGATGCCCGGCTTCTGCTGCAGGTCGCCATACAGCACGCCGATCCGCGCACCGCGCAGGCCATCGGCGTTCAAGCGCGAGGTGTAGTCGTACACGGCGCGGCCGGGCATGGTCGCGGTGGCCGGGTCGGCCTCGTCACGGCCGGCCATGGCGGTCAGCAGGGCGGCCGCATCGGCCACGCTGCGCGTCATCGGGCCGGCGGTGTCCTGGCTGAAGGAGATCGGGATGATGCCTTCGCGGCTGACCAGTCCCACGGTTGGCTTCAAGCCGACCACGCCGTTGACCGCGGCCGGGCAGACGATGCTGCCGTCGGTCTCGGTGCCGATCGCGGCCACCGCCAGATTGGCCGAGACCGCCACCGCGCTGCCACTGCTGGAGCCGCACGGGTTATGGCTGAGCCGGTAGGGATTGCGGGTCTGGCCGCCGCGCGCGCTCCAGCCGGAGATCGACTGGCTGGAGCGGAAGTTGGCCCACTCACTGAGGTTGGTCTTGCCCAGGATCAGCGCACCGGCCGCGCGCAGCCGCTTGACCAGGAACGCATCGTCGGGGCGGAAGCCTTCCAGCGCGAGCGAACCGGCCGTGGTGCTCATGGGGCTGGCGCCGATGTTGTCCTTGAGCAGCAGCGGGATGCCGTGCAGCGGGCCGCGCAGCTGCCCTTGGCGGCGCTCGGCGTCCAGCTGGGCAGCTTCGCGCAGCGCATCGGGATTGAGCTCGATCACCGCGCGCAGGCGCGGGCCGGCCCGGTCGAGGCGGGCGATGCGGTCCAGGTAAGCGCGGGCCAGGGTGACGCTGTCCAGCTCGCCGCTGGCCATGCGCGACTGCAGCGCGCTGATGTCGGCCTCGGCGTAGGCGAACGGGAGCGCGGTGACGGGTGAGGGCGTGGGCGATTCGCGGGCATGCAGGGGCGCCGGGCCCGGGCTGCAGCCGGCCAGTGCGATGAGCATCAATGACGTCAGTGTCAGGCGCATGCCTGTTCCCCCGAACCGGCCGACAGGCTAACCAGCACAGGCGGCGCTTGGCAACTCAAGCCGCGTTGGCGATCGTGCCGTGGCGTTTGCGGATATCGCGGGCAAGTACGCCGACCACGATCAGATTGATCACCAGCACCGACCACGAGGCCCAGCCCGGATGGCGGAGAATGGCGTAGATATCGAACGGCAGGTAGATGCCGGCGGTGACGCAGCCCAGCCAGGAAGCCCAGGCTTTGGCGCGCCAGAGGCCCCAGGCCTCGAACAGGTGCAGGACGCCGTAGGCGACCATCGCAGCAGCCGCCAGATGCACGGCATCGGGGCTGATCATGTTGAGCAGCGAAGGCAGGGTGCCGTGATCCGGGTCCAGGCTGAACCGGCGGATCAAGGCATTGACCGCATCGCGCAGGGGCTGCGGACCGAGCATTTCCAGCCCGGTCGCAGCCAACAGCGCCAGAACCGCCTTGCTGGCTTCCAGCAAGGCGATCAGGTGAAGCCCCGGATGCTTGTGAGGATCCGGGTTGTAGGGCTTGTCGATCACGACAATGGGTCCGATCAGCCGCCGCGCGATGCCTTCTTGCGGTCGCTTTCGGTCAGGCCCTTCTTGCGAAGACGGATTTCCTTCGGGGTGATCTCGACCAGCTCGTCGTCTTCGATGAAGTCCAGGGCCTGTTCCAGCGAATACTTGATCGCCGGGGTCAGCTGGATCGCATCGTCCTTGCCCGAGGCGCGCATGTTGGTCAGCGGCTTGGTCTTGATCGCGTTGACGGTCAGGTCGTTGTCCTTGGAGTGGATGCCGACCAGCTGGCCTTCATACACGTTGTCGCCTTCAGCAGCGAACAGCTTGCCGCGTTCCTGCAGCGGGCCCAGGGAGTACGCCGGGGTGGCACCCGGGGCATTGGCGATCATCACGCCATTCTGGCGCTTGGCGATCGAACCCTGTTCCTTCGGGCCGTAATGGTCGAACACGTGGAACAGCAGGCCCGAACCCTGGGTCAGGGTCTTGAACTCGTTCTGGAAACCGATCAGGCCACGGGCCGGGATCTGGTATTCCAGGCGCACACGGCCCTTGCCGTCCGGCTCCATGTTCTTCAGCTGGCCCTTGCGGGTGCCCAGCTTTTCCATCACGCCGCCCTGGTGCTGCTCTTCGATGTCCACCACCAGCTGTTCGATCGGCTCCATGGCCTGGCCGTCGATCTGCTTGATGATCACTTCCGGACGCGACACGGCCAGCTCGTAGCCTTCACGACGCATGTTCTCGATCAGCACCGACAGATGCAGTTCGCCACGGCCGGAGACCAGGAACTTGTCGGCGTCTTCCAGCTGTTCGACCTTCAGGGCCACGTTGTGGACCTGCTCGCGGTCCAGACGATCCTTGATCTGGCGGCTGGTCAGGAACTTGCCACCGGACAGGTCCTTGTTGCCGGCGAACGGCGAGTTGTTGACCTGGAAGGTCATCGAGATCGTCGGTTCATCGACGGTCAGCGCCGGCAGTGCTTCCGGGGTGTCCGGGTGGCACAGGGTGTCGGAGATGGTCAGTTCCGGAATACCGGAGATGGCGACGATGTCGCCGGCCTCGGCGGTGTCCTGCTCGATGCGCTCCAGGCCCAGGAAGCCCAGCACCTGCGCGACCTTGCCGTTGCGCTTCTTGCCTTCACGATCGATGACCGCGACCTGCATGTTCTTCTTCAGGGTGCCGCGCTGCACGCGGCCGATGCCGATCACGCCCACGAAGTTGTTGTAGTCCAGCTGGCTGATGCGCATCTGGAACGGACCCTCCGGGTCCACTTCCGGCATCGGCGCGTGCTGCATGATCGCTTCGTACAGCGGGGTCATGTCGCCGTCGCGCACGGTGTCTTCCAGGCCCGCGTAGCCGTTCAGGGCCGAGGCGTAGACGATCGGGAAGTCGAGCTGCTCATTGGTGGCGCCGAGCTTGTCGAACAGGTCGAAGACCTGATCGATCACCCAATCCGGACGCGAGCCCGGGCGGTCGACCTTGTTGACCACGACGATCGGCTTGAAGCCCATCGCGAAGGCCTTCTGGGTCACGAAGCGGGTCTGCGGCATCGGGCCGTCCATCGCGTCGACGAGGATCAGCACGGTGTCGACCATCGACAGCACGCGCTCCACTTCGCCGCCGAAGTCGGCGTGTCCCGGGGTGTCGACGATGTTGATCCGGTTCTTGATACCGGTCTTCTTGTCTTCCCAGGTGATGGCCGTGTTCTTGGCCAGGATGGTGATGCCGCGTTCCTTTTCCTGGTCATTGCTGTCCATCACGCGCTCGGCGAGCACGGTGCGCTCGGAGAGGGTGCCGGACTGCTTGAGCAGCTGGTCGACGAGGGTGGTCTTACCGTGGTCGACGTGGGCGACGATGGCGATGTTGCGAAGATTTTCGATAGACATGCGAAAGGGGGCCAGTCGGCGCCGGATTTGGAAAAAGAAGTCCAACATTATACGGCCAAGATGACCAATCGCGAAAAGTACGTCGCAAGCCTTGCCGGACGGGCATTCAGCTGTGTGAGGGGCGCCTGTCCGGGCGGCCGCGATGCTGCAGGAAGCACCACCGCCCCCTGAGTCAGGGGGCTGCCGCGAAGCGGCGGGGGTGTGGGTGCTGGCAAGAGGGGCCCGCGGTTCGCGCAGCGAAGCGTGGGGCCGCAGCGCGCATGCGGTGGCGCATACCACGGGTGTATCCTATGGGGCTAACGACAAACCCCCGTACCCCAAGGATTTGCATGTCCCTCATCGCCACTTTCGACACCACCCAGGGCCCGATCAAGGTCGAGCTGTTCGCCGACAAGGCCCCGCTGACGGTCGCCAACTTCGTCAACCTGGTCAAGCACGGTTTCTATGACGGCCTGGTCTTCCACCGCGTGATCCCGGACTTCATGATCCAGGGCGGCTGCCCCAAGGGCCAGGGCACCGGCGGCCCGGGCTACAAGTTCGAAGATGAAAAGAATGGCGTGAAGCACCAGGTCGGTTCGCTGTCGATGGCCAATGCCGGCCCGAACACGAACGGCAGCCAGTTCTTCATCACCCACATCAAGACCGATTGGCTGGACGGCAAGCACACCGTGTTCGGCCAGGTGCTCGACGGCCAGGCCATCGTGGACTCGGTCAAGCAGGGCGACGTGATCCATTCGATCACCCTGGAAGGCGACACCGACGCCGTGCTGGCCGCCCAGGCCGAGCGCGTGGCGGAGTGGAACAAGCTCATCCCCAGCGCCTGATCCGATCCCGACGGCCCCCTGTGAAGGGGGCCGTTTTTACGATTCTTAGCAGAGGAAATCCCCATGAAAGCACCTGTTCGTGTTGCCGTGACCGGCGCCGCCGGCCAGATCGGCTACGCCCTGCTGTTCCGCATCGCCTCCGGCGACATGCTGGGCAAGGACCAGCCGGTCATCCTGCAGCTGCTCGAGCTGCCGGTCGACAAGGCCCAGGCCGCCCTGCGCGGCGTGATGATGGAACTGGAAGACTGCGCCTTCCCGCTGTTGGCCGGCATGGTCGGTACCGATGACGCCGAAGTGGCCTTCAAGGATGCCGACATCGCCCTGCTGGTCGGCGCGCGTCCGCGCGGCCCGGGCATGGAGCGCAAGGATCTGCTGCTGGAAAACGCGAAGATCTTCACCGCCCAGGGCGCGGCGCTGAACAAGGTCGCCAAGCGTGACGTCAAGGTGCTGGTGGTCGGCAACCCGGCCAACACCAACGCCTACATCGCCATGAAGTCGGCACCGGATCTGAACCCGCGCAACTTCACCGCCATGCTGCGCCTGGACCACAACCGTGCGCTGAGCCAGCTGTCGACCAAGCTCGGCAAGCCGGTCGGTGGCATGGAGAAGCTGATCGTGTGGGGCAACCACAGCCCGACCATGTACCCGGATTACCGTTTCGCCACCGCCGAGGGTGCCTCCATCGCCGAGGCGATCAACGATCAGGAATGGAACGCCTCCACCTTCATCCCGACCGTGGGCAAGCGCGGCGCGGCGATCATCGAAGCCCGTGGCTCGTCCTCGGCCGCCTCGGCCGCCAATGCCGCCGTCGACCACATCCGTGACTGGGTGCTGGGCAGCAACGGCAAGTGGGTCACCATGGGCGTGCCGTCCGACGGCTCCTACGGCATCCCGGAAGGCGTGATCTTCGGCTTCGCGGTCACCACCGAGAACGGCGAGTACACCCTGGTCAAGGATCTGCCGGTCGACGACTTCAGCCAGAAGTACATCGACAAGACCCTGGCCGAGCTGGAAGAAGAGCGCTCCGGCGTCGCCCACCTGCTGGGCTGATCACTCACACGGGTGGGTGCCGAAGAGAACGGCAGGAGCCGTTCTCAACGGTGCAAAGCGCCGGCCCGAAGGGTGAGCGCCAGGACGGCGCGAATATCGTTGGTCGGTACGAATGGAAAAAACGCCGGGCATTGCCCGGCGTTTTTTTTTGTTCTTCGCCCATAGGCGGTGCAAAGGCGCGTACTGAGTCTTTTCCGCGCGGCGGTCGGTGGGTGGGGCGCTGGCCCCCCATGCCCTTGTAGGCGAAATAAAGGAGGAGGGGGCGGCCGCAGGCCGACGCCGGAGGACATTCGCCGGAAAGGGTATGGGGGGCCAGCGCCCCACCCACCGACCGGCCCTACGACCAAGGTCGGACGGCCCGCGCCTCACCATCGGACTATGCTCGATCCCATGACTTTGTCTGGGAGGGCTGTCATGCGTTACGAAGATGTCTATCGACGTTCGGTCGATGAACCCGAGGCGTTCTGGGGCGAAGAGGCCCATCGCATCTATTGGCATACCCCGCCGCAGCAGATCCTCGACTACAGCAACCCGCCGTTCCGGCGCTGGTTCGTGGGCGGGGAAACCAACCTCTGCTACAACGCGGTGGACCGCCATCTGGTCGACCGTCCCGACCAGCTCGCGCTGGTTGCCATCTCCAGCGAAACCGGCGTTACCCGCGAGATCAGCTACCGCGAACTGCACCGCGAAGTGAATGCCTTCGCCGCCGTGCTGCAGCGGCTGGACGTGCAGCGCGGCGACCGCGTGGTGATCTACATGCCGAACATGGCCGAGGCCGTGTTCGCGATGCTGGCCTGCGCGCGCATCGGGGCGATCCACTCGGTGGTGTTCGGCGGTTTCGCCGCGCACAACCTGGCACTGCGCATCGATGACGCCGAACCGAAGCTGTTGATCGCCGCCGATGCCGGCAAGCGCGGTGGCAAAGTGATTCCGTACAAGGCGATGGTCGATGCCGCCTGCGCCGAAGCCGCCTCGCCGCCACCGCATGTATTGATCGTCTCACGCGGGCTGGACGCGGCCGAGCCGAAGGTGCCCGGCCGCGACGTCGACTACGCCACGCTGCGTGCCGAGGTGGGTGACCAGGATGTACCGGTGGTGTGGCTGGAATCCAGCGAGCCGAGCTATCTGCTCTACACCTCCGGCACCACCGGCAAGCCGAAGGGCGTGCAGCGCGATGTCGGCGGCTACGCCGTGGCGATGGCGCAGTCGATGGAGACGGTGTTCGACTGCAAGCCCGGCCAGGTGATGTTCTCCACCTCGGATGTGGGCTGGGCGGTCGGGCATTCCTACAACGTGTACGGCCCGCTGATCGGCGGCTGCACCTCGCTGCTGTACGAAGGGCTGCCGACTCACCCGGACCCGGGCATCTGGTGGGCGCTGTGCGAACAGTACGGCGTGCGCACGCTGTTCTCCTCGCCGACCGCGATCCGCGTGCTCAAGAAGCACGATGCCGATTTCATCCGCCGCCACGATCTGGAAGCACTGAAGTACGTCTTCCTCGCCGGCGAACCGCTCGATGAGCCGACCGCGCACTGGATCAACGATGCACTCGGCAAGCCGATCATCGACAACTACTGGCAGACCGAAACCGGCTGGCCGGCACTGACCCTGCTGCCGGGCGTGGACATGAAACCGGTGCGCTTCGGCTCGCCCGGTTTTCCGAACCTCGGCTACCGGATGAAGGTGATCGACGAGAACACCGGCGAGAGCGTCGCGCCGGGGCGGAAGGGCGTGCTGGTGATGATCCCGCCCTTGCCGCCGGGCTGCATGACCACCGTCTGGAAGGACGATGCGCGCTTCATCCAGAGCTACTTCAGCCACTTCAAGGAACTGCTCTACAGCTCGCTGGACTGGGCGATCCAGGACGAAGACGGCTACACCTTCATCCTCGGCCGCACCGACGATGTCATCAATGTGGCCGGGCACCGCCTGGGCACGCGCGAGATCGAAGAATGCATCGCCGGCCATCCGCTGGTGGCCGAGGCCGCCGTGATCGGGGTCAAGGATGAACTCAAGGGCCAGGTGCCGCTGGTATTCGTCACCCTCAAGCAGGCCCTGCAGGGCGACGGCAGTGCCGTGGCGGCCGAGATGATGCAGCGGGTGACCAATACCCTGGGCGCGGTCGCACGGCCGGCGCACATCCATATCGTCAACGCGCTGCCCAAGACGCGCTCGGGCAAGCTGCTGCGGCGCTCGCTGCAGGCGCTGGCCGAGGAGCGTGATCCGGGCGATCTGTCGACCCTGGACGACCCGGCGGCCTTGGACGAGATCCGACGCGCACTGGGGACGTAGGGCGCGGACAGCCTCGTGCGCCCCCGGGCCCGCCTCCTCGGAGAGGCGGGCTTTTTCATGCCCGCCGCGCGCCGACCAGCCCGTGCTGCAGCGCATTACAGTCGATGCGGAGGGTCGGGTAAGCTGCGCAGGTGATCGTTGCAAGGGGGCGCGCACGTAGCGGCGAACGGCCGGTGCCACGCGCGGTGATGCACCACGTGAAGGGGGAGCACATGGCCTACATCCATGCCAAGACGGCCGCTGGCCGTCAGGAAATCGAGGATCGTGCACGGCGCCTGCCGCCGGCGTTGCGGTCGATTCTGCTGATGGTCGATGGTCAGCGCGATGACACCGCGTTGACCGCGCTGTTGCCGGGCCTGCGTGCGCCGGACGATGCGCTGGCGCAGCTCTCGGCGATGGGCTTGATCGAGATCGTCGGCGGCAGTGCCGCACCGGTCGTCGCCGCAGCGCTGACCGCCGGACGCGAGCAGGATCCGGAGCTGTACAAGCGGCTGTATGACTGGATGAGCGAATCGGTGCGCAGACACCTCGGTCTGAAGGGCTATTTCATGCAGTTGAAGGTCGAGCGCTGCACCGATGCCGGCAGCCTGGAAAAGCTGTGGCCGGACATGGCCGCCGCGATCAGCAAGGCGAAAAGCCCGGCACTGGCCAACCGCTGGCTGGAAGAAACGCACGCGCTGCTGCACACCGAGTCCGTGATCGCCTGAGGCGGCACGTCGACGGCGGCCAGCCAGCGCGCTGTTTAGAATGCGCGCTGTTCTGTTGCAGGAGAGCGGTGATGGTGGACGAGATCGAGATCGAGGACGACGGCGCCCCCGGGTGGGATGCCATCGATGCCGCGTTGAAGGCGGTGTATCCCACGCAGGCGCCGCAGCATTACGGCCCGGTGCTGCGCTCGCTGCTGGGTGGCGAGGATCCGCTGGACGGCATCAGCGCGTACTGGAACGATGCGCCGCTGCCGCACTGGCACTTCGTCAGCTACGGCTTCTCCGAGCTGTATGAAAAGGAGAGCGATGATCCGGCCACCAGTGGCTACGGCTTCGAGCTGAGCGTCCGGGTTGCCGCCGCGGCGGGCAGCGAGCCACCGGCGTGGGCGATGAACTTCCTGCAGAACCTGGCGCGCTACGTGTTCGCCAACGGCAAGGTGTTCCAGCAGGGCCACTACCTCAATGCGGGCGGGCCGATCGCCGCCGACACCGATACGCTGCTGCGGCACGTCGCCTTCATGCGCGACCCGCAACTGCCGCCGCGCGAGACGCCCAACGGTTCGCTGGCGTTCCTGCAGGTGATCGGGCTGGCCGATGACGAGATGGAGGCGGTGAAGCGCTGGTCGACCACGGGCGTGCTCGAAGCGCTGCTGCCGAAGATGCCGCTGTGGATCATCGATATCGCGCGTGGCTCGCTGCTGGACGACCCCGCGCTCGCTGCCGCCGTGGCAGAGGGTGCGGCACGCGAAGGCTCGCACACGGCCTATCTGTTCCTGGAGAAGCTGGGCGGATCGGTGCAGGGCGAGGGCGCCGACCAGCAGTTGACCGTGACGCTGGGCGCGCGTCAGGTGGAATCGCTGCTCGCGCTGCTGCCGGCGCGGTTGCTGTTCGGCCAGCCATTGACGCTGGTCGGCAACGATCGGCAGATCACGCTGTCGCCGGCGGCCGTCAACGCGCTGGTGGTCGAGGGCGATGCGCTGGACTGCCAGCTGGCCCCGGCCACGGTGCAGGCGCTGGTCGCCACGGTCATGCCACGCCGCGGGACCTATGCGATCCCGGGTTGGCCGGCGCTGCAGGTGGTGGTGGAGCCGAGCGAACTGCGCGATGCCGAGGGCATTGTGGTCGAGATCGTTGGCTGATCGCCTCGCGCGCGCTGGAAACGAAAAAGCCCGGCACTGCCGGGCTTCTTCTTATCCGTCTACGTCAGCCGCACCGGTCAGCTCAGGCCTTCGGCCTTCAGTACCGCCTGCACGCCTGCATCGGCGTCCATCCGCTGGTTGAAGGCAGCGATGTTGTTCAAGCCGCTCAGGTCGATCTTCGCGCCCGCGGCCCAGCGCAGGGTGATGTAGAAGTACGGGTCGGCGAAGCTGCGGAACCCGGCCAGCCAGGGGCGGTCGGCCAACTGCGCATCGGCGCGCTCGAACAGGCCGCGTAGGCGTTTGCGGGCGGTGGCACGGAGCGCGTCGAACTGAGTGTCGTCTTCGAGGAAGTTGCCGGGCCCGAACAGCGGCTTGAACGCCGGGTGCAGGTCCGAGTTGACGAAGGACAGCCAACGGGTGGCTTCGGCGCGCTGCTTCGGGCTGCCGTCACCGGTGAGGCCGGCCTGCGGGTAGGTATCGGCAATGTAGCCCAGGATGGCGGCATTCTGGGTCAGCACGAAATCGCCGTCGACGACGGCCGGAACCGAGCCGGCCGGATTGATGGCCAGGAAGGCGGGGGCCTTCAGGGTCTCCTTGTCGAGCAGTTCCACCTCGAACGGCTGGCCGGTCCACTGCAGGGCGATGTGGTCGGCGGTGGAGCAGGCTCCGGGCTTGCTGTACAGCTTCATGGGAACTCCGTTGCAGATGGGTGGACGATCAGCAGCCCACTATTCCAGAGCGGGCCCCGCATCCTCAACGGTATGGCCGTAACAGACCGTTACGACGCGCGTGGCTTGAGTTTCTGCACGCGATAGAAGGTGTGATCACCGATCGTGGCCACCTGGTAGGCGTTGCGCCAGCTCGGGTTGGCGATCGCCAGGGCGGCGAAGTGGCTCGCCCCCGGGACGATCTCCTTGCGCTCACCGGCCGGCAGGGCCCAGTTGCGTTCGGCATCGAAGGCCACGGTCATCGCTTCCTGCCAGGCATCGGCGTTGCCGAGCTGGGTGCCCGGCGCGACGATGGTCGGGGCGAACTGCTTGCGGGCGGTCACCACCTGGCACATCGAGTCGCCCCACAGGCCGCTGTCCAGGCGGCGCAGGGCCACTTCCGCGACGGCTTGCTGGCCGCGCAGGGTCTGGTCACGCGCTTCGAGGTAGACGGTCGTGCTCAGGCACAACGAATCGGCGGCAGGCTGCGGCAACAACTGTGACAGCCAGAGAATCCAGGCCAGTTTCATAAATCTCCTTGCTCCGTGTGGGCCGCACCTGGCTGTTCCATCCGATCATGCGGACGGGGCGTGGGTACGACTTGGCGTCATGGGGAGGCGGCCATCAGGGCCGCCCGGGGGCGGACCCGAATAGACGTGGGGTCCGCGCGCTCACTCGAACTGGGTGGTGAGCGGGAAAGTTGGCGCACGATAGGGGGGGATTTCCCAATACATCCTGAACCCGAACCCTTGACATTCAGGTTCGGAGGTGGGGCTGAATCGGCGGTTCAGCCCCGTATTCAGGTCCGTTTCGACCCGGATCAGAGCGCGGCGGCGACCCGGCTGCCCTGATCGATCGCGCGCTTGGCGTCGAGTTCGGCGGCGACATCCGCACCGCCGATCAGCTGCGCAGGGATGCCGGCGGCCTGCAGCGCGGCGTGCAGATCACGGCGCGGTTCCTGGCCGGCGCAGACCACCACGTGGCTCACCGGCAGCAGCTGTTCCTGGCCATCCACGCCGATGCGCAGGCCGCTGTCATCCACGCCCAGGTAAGCCACGCCACCTAGCATGCTCACGCCCTTGGCCTTGAGCGTGGCGCGGTGGATCCAGCCGGTGGTCTTGCCCAGCCGCGCGCCGGGCTTGCCCGGACTGCGCTGCAGCAGCCAGACCTTGCGTGCGGGTGCCTCAGGCGCCGGCTTGGCGAGCGCGCCGCGGTCCTCGAACGTCGGGTCCACGCCCCACTCGGCCATCCAGCGTGCCGGGTCCAGCGCGGAGGAGGGGCCCGCGTGGACCAGGAACTCGCCGACATCGAAGCCGATGCCGCCGGCGCCGATGATCGCGACCTGCTCGCCCACCTGGACCCTGCCAAGCAGCACATCCAGATACGTGACCACCTTGGGATGGTCGGCACCGGGGAAATCGACCCGGCGCGGGATGATGCCGGTGGCGATCACCACCGCGTCGAAACCGGCCAGCGTGGCCACGTCGGCCACGGTATCCAGCTTCACCTCCACACCGGTCTCGTCCAGCTTGTGGCGGAAATAGCGCAGCGTCTCGTGGAATTCTTCCTTGCCCGGGATGCGCTTGGCGACATTGAACTGCCCGCCGATCTCGCTGCCGGCATCGAACAGCGTGACCGCGTGGCCGCGCTCGGCGGCCACGGTCGCGCAGGCCAGCCCGGCCGGGCCGGCCCCGACCACGGCGATCCGGCGCGGGGCGCTGGTCGGGCGGTAGACCAGTTCGGTCTCGTGCACGGCCCGCGGATTGACCAGACAGCTGGCGGTCTTGTTCTCGAAGACGTGGTCCAGGCAGGCCTGGTTGCAGGCAATGCAGGTGTTGATCGCCTCCGGACGGCCGGCGCGCGACTTGTTGGCCCACTGTGGGTCGGCCAGCAGCGGCCGCGCCAGCGAGACCATGTCGGCAGCGCCCTCGGCAAGGATGCGCTCGGCGACGTCGGGCATGTTGATGCGGTTGGTCGCGATCACCGGCACGCGCACATGCGGCTTGAGCTTGGCGGTGACCCCGGCAAACGCGCCGCGCGGCACCGAGGTCGCAATGGTCGGGATGCGCGCCTCGTGCCAGCCGATGCCGGAGTTGATCAGCGTGGCGCCTGCCGCCTCGATCGCCTGTGCCTGCTGCACGATCTCGGCCCAGTTGCTGCCGTCGGGCACCAGATCCACCAGCGAGAGCCGGTAGATGATGATGAAGTCCGGCCCGCAGGCCTCGCGGATGCGGCGCACGATTTCCACCGCGAATTGCATGCGCTGGGCAGCGTCACCGCCCCAGCGATCGGTGCGCTGGTTGGTGCGCGGGGCGATGAACTCGTTGATCAGATAGCCTTCCGAACCCATTACCTCGACGCCGTCGTAGCCGGCCTCGCGGGCCAGCCGCGCGCTGCGCGCGTAGTCCGCGATGTGGCGCTCCACCCCGCGCGCGGACAGCGCCCGCGGGGTGAACGGGTTGATCGGGGCCTTCAGCTTGGAGGGTGCCACCGACAAGGGGTGGTAGGCATAGCGCCCGGCATGCAGCAGCTGCAGGCAGATCTTGCTGCCGTTGTCGTGCACGGCCCGGGTGACCTGGCGATGCGGTCGCACCTCCCACGGCCAGGACAGCTTGCCACCGAACGGCTTGAGCCAGCCGACCACGTTGGGCGCGAAGCCGCCGGTGACGATCAGCCCGACGCCGCCGGCCGCCCGCTCGGCAAAATAGGCCGCCAGGCGTGGGAAATCGCGTGCACGGTCTTCCAGACCGGTATGCATGGACCCCATCAGGACCCGGTTGCGCAGCTGGGTGAAGCCCAGATCGAGCGGCGTGAACAGATGCGGATAAGCGGTGGATTCGGCGGCTGGCGACATGTGGATACGCTTGCGTACGGAAGCCCGCAGGGTGCCGCGAATGTCCTTGAAGAGCAAGGGCAGGTGTCCGCCAACTGCCGACCATCGGTCGGCACGGACGCCCGTTAGGGCGTGGCGGCGGCCGGGCTGGGCTTGCGGATGCCGAACAGCGGCAGGGTGACGCCGCACAGCGGGCCGATCAGCAGCGCGAACGCGAGGGTGCCGACCCCGACATTGCCGCCCAGCCACCAGCCGATCAGCAGCACGGTGCCTTCGATCGCGCTGCGCACGATCCAGATCGGCCAGCCGGTGCGGGCGTGCAGGCCGGTCATCAGGCCATCGCGGGGGCCGGGGCCGAAGCGCGCGCCGATGTACAGGCCGGTGGCCAGCGCGACCAGCAGCAGGCCGCACACGAACATCGGGATCTGCCAGGCCAGCCCATGCACCTCCGGCAGCAGCCACAGCCCGAACTGGGCGCTGGGGCCGATCAGCAGCACGTTGAGCACGGTGCCCAGACCCGGTTTCTGCCGGATCGGCCACCACAGCAGCAACACCAGCGCGCCGATCACATTGGTGGCCACACCGAAGGACAGTGGCGTCTGCAGCGCGATGCCCTGTGACAGCACATCCCAGGGCGCCACGCCGATCGCCGCGCGGATCATCACCGCCGCGCCGAAGCCGTACAGGAACAGACCAAGCAGGAGTTGCAGCAGGCGCAGGGGCAGGGACGTGGGCATGGCGGATTCACCGGAAGGGCCACTGACTGTAGGCGGCACGGCGTACCGCCGACAGATACAGATGCGCACGAAAGTGCGATGACACAGCGGCGCGCGGTTTACTTCCAGCCGGACAGCACCAGCTTGCCGATCACGCCGCCCGCTTCCAGCCGGCGGTGTGCCTCGCGCAGGTTCGCCGCATTGACCGTGCCCAGGTGCGTGTGTGCGGTCGTGCGCAGTTCACCGGCATCGATGAGGCTGGCCGCCCGGTTGAGAATGCAATGCTGCTCGATCATGTCCACCGTCTGGAAGCGCGCGCGGGCGAACATGAATTCCCAGTGGATGCCGATGCACTTGGCTTTATAAGGATCGCCGATGCGCAGCGGACCGCGCGGCTCGACGATCAGCCCGACATGCCCCTGCGGCGCCAGCAGCTCACCCAGCGGTTCCCAGTAATGGTCGGTGTCGGCCAGGTTCAAGGCCGCCTGCACCTGCGCAATCCCCAGTGCCTGCAACTGCGGCGCCAGCGGCTGGCGATGATCGATCACGTGGTCTGCGCCCATCTGCAGGCACCACGCGCGCGTTTCATCCCGCGATGCCGTGGCGATCACCGTGAAGCCCGCATGCCGCGCGAGCTGGATCGCAATGGAGCCAACGCCACCGGCACCGCCGATGATCAATAGATGTTGGCCGCGATGACGGCAGTCATCAAGCTGCAATGGCATCCGCTGGAACAGCAGCTCCCACGCCGTCAACGTGGTCAGCGGCAGCGCCGCCGCTTCGGCGAAATCCAGCGTGGTCGGTTTGCGCCCGACCAGACGCTCGTCGACCCACTGGTACTGCGCGTTGCAGCCCGGGCGTGTGACATCGCCCGCGTAGTACACCTCATCGCCGGGCGCGAACGCGCTCACCTCCTCGCCGACCGCTTCAACAATCCCTGCAGCGTCATAGCCAAGCATCCGCGCAGGGTTCTCGTGTTGCGCTCGCGGCGCGCGCTGTTTTGCATCGACAGGATTCACCGACACGGCGTGTACGCGCACCAGCAGATCGCGTCCCTGCGGTGCGCCCGGCGGCGCGATATCCAGGTCCTGCAGGCTGGCGGGGTCTTCAATCGGCAGATACTGCGTCAATCCCACGGCTTTCATGGCGGCTCCGGAAGGGGGGAATCACCTTCATCATACGGATCACGACGCCGCTGTTTCTGCGCTGAATCACGCTGTGGCCGGGGTTTGAACCCTTCCGTGAAAAATGTGTCGCGACGCCGCCTGAATTGGGAAAAACCCTTGTCGTGTCTGGGTCTTGCGGAATTTCATCAACCTGTATAGGGTGCCACCAGCTGGACCCGGTAGAGGTCTAGCGGTCGTCTTCACATGTTACGGGACTGTTAACATCACCTTCACTCGCCTGAGCATAATGTTCGCGGCGGTGGCGTGCTGAATCGGCAGTCTGAAAAACGACGCAGTAGTGCTGGCCCATGCCTCTACCGGTTTCATACCCCCGAAATAGGAGCTGTACTCAATGAACAAGAAGATCCTTACTGCCGCGCTGCTGGGCGGTCTGGCTTTCGCCCAGGCTGCATCGGCGCAGGATTTTGACGACCGCTGGTACCTGACCGGTTCGGCCGGCTTCAACTTCCAGGATAGCGACCGTCTGACCAACGACGCTCCGTTCGTTACCCTGGGCCTTGGTAAGTTCATCAGCCCCAACTGGTCGCTGGACGGCGAGCTGAACTACCAGAACCCGAACTTCGATGCCAACCAGGATCTGAACTGGAGCCAGTACGGCGCGTCCGTCGATCTGCGTCGCCACTTCATCCAGGAAGGCCGCGGCTGGAACCCGTACCTGCTGATGGGTCTGGGTTACCAGAAGTCGGAAGAAGAGTACTCCGCCGTCAACGGCCCGATTGACCGCAAGGACGGCAACTTTGCCGCCAAGCTCGGCGTCGGTCTGCAGACCACCTTCGAAAAGCGCGTCGCCGTGCGTGCCGAAGTGGCCTACCGCGCTGATTTCGACGACAAGAGCGTTGCTGCTCCGAGCGAAGACTGGTTCGGCGACGTGCTGGCTTCGGTCGGTGTCGTGATCCCGCTGGGCCCGGCCCCGGTCGCTGCCGTGCCGGCTCCGGCTCCGGTTGCCCCGAGCTGCGCCGATCTGGATGACGACGGTGACGGCGTCAACAACTGCGACGACAAGTGCCCGAACTCCCAGCCGGGTCAGACCATCGGTCCGGACGGTTGCCCGGTCCCGGTGTCGATCGATCTGAAGGGCGTGAACTTCGACTTCGATAAGTCGAACCTGCGTCCTGACGCGGTTGCGATCCTGAGCGAGGCTTCGGAAATCCTGAAGCGTTACCCGGATCTGCGCGTTGAAGTGGCCGGTCACACCGATTCCAAGGGTACCGACGCTTACAACCAGAAGCTGTCCGAGCGTCGTGCTACCTCGGTGTACAACTATCTGACCCAGAACGGCGTTGACGCTTCGCGTCTGGTCGGTCCGATCGGTTACGGCGAGAGCCGCCCGATTGCGCCGAACGCCAACCCGGATGGTTCGGATAACCCGGAAGGCCGCGCCAAGAACCGTCGTACCGAGCTGAACGTCCAGAACTAATCCTTCTGGTAGTACAGTCTCAATAAGCAGGGCCCGGCATTGCCGGGCCCTGCTTTTTTTTGTCTTTTCTCAACTCTCCAATGTGGACCTTTCGCGAGCCTCACGCCCCGTAGCGGCCGGTAGGCCCTTGGCAAATGTCCCCCGGCCGCCGCCTTGCGGCGACGGTCTCCTCCTTGATTTTGCCCAGGGGCCTACCGGCCGCTACGGGGCTGGGCATGCTGTAAGTCCACGTAAAAGCCTGGCCTTTCATTGCTGCGAAGTCCGGCTTGGCACGATGGGCCGCGCTGCGCTTGTGGGCGACATCAAGGAGGAGGGGTCGGCCGCAGGCCGAAATCCTGAAAATCGACAATAAATCCAATAAGTTGCCGTATTCATTGAAAGTGGCGCTTGAAAGACGTTGTGGCGCTGTTAAACTCGCCGCGTCGACCCCTTCCTGGATGCATCCCATGCAGCGTTTTGCACTGGCCGCCGCGCTTGGCCTGGCCCTGGTTCCCGCCGCCCACGCTGCCGTGGACTGTTCGGCACCTGCCAGCGCATCGCCGCTGCCGCTGCCGGCCACCGCGATCGCGCCGGTTGCCGAAGAGCTGTACATCCGCAACGTCCAGTTGGGCATGCCTGCCGGCGTGCTGACCTCCAGCTACGACCGCGAGCAGTCGCTGGACAGCGTGCTGCAGCGCCTGCGCATCGACGGCTGCCAGAACATCGCCAAGGCAATCCCCAGTGCACCGGTGATCAACCCGAACGATCCGGCCGCCTACAAGCCGCAGACCGAGTTCGACAACACGCCGTGGCGCTTCGACATGAGCCAGAACGGCAAGCGCATGACCGCCGAAGAATTCGATGCGTGGATGAAGGCGCGTGGCGTGCGCGTGGTCAAGGCGCGCCCGGTGCCCGCCGCCGTGCCGGCTGCCGCTCCCGAAGCACCGGCTGAGACCAAGCCGGCGGACAAGAAGTAAGCCGCCTGAGCGGAGCACGATGACGACACGCCGGCCACCCGCCGCGACCGCGTCCCGACCACGCCGCCCCGAGCGGCGTGCGAGCCCCGCAACAGGCGCCCGTACCACTGCGTCCAGCACGTCCCCGAGTGCACCGCGCCATGGTCTGGCGCGTGTGTTGTCCAAGGCCGGGCTGTGCTCGCGCACCGAAGCCGCGCGCTGGATCGTCGACGGCCGGGTCACGGTCGACGGCCGTGTCATCAACAACCCCGAATTTCCGATCATCGACGGGCGCCATCACGTGCGCGTCGATGGTCAGCCGCTGGACGCACCCAAGCGCGTGTACCTGATGCTCAACAAGCCGCGCGGCTTGGTCACCACCGCGCAGGACGAGCGCGGCCGTGACACCGTGTACCGCTGCTTCGATGCTGCCGGCTTGCCGTGGATCGCGCCGGTTGGGCGCTTGGACAAGGCCAGCGAAGGGCTGCTGCTTTTCAGCAACGATCCGCAATGGGCCGCGCGCCTGACCGACCCGGCCACCGGCCCGGACAAGACCTATCACGTCCAGATCGATGCCATTCCCGATGCCGCGCAGCTGCAGGCGTTGTGCGCGGGGATCGAGGACGAAGGCGAAGTGCTGCGTGCGCGGCGCGCCACGCTGCTGCGCAGCGGCGACAAGACCGCCTGGCTGGAAGTGGTGCTGGAGGAAGGCCGCAACCGGCATATCCGCCGCCTGCTTGCCGCATTCGACATCAACGTGCTGCGCCTGGTGCGCGTGGCGATCGGCCAGCTGCCGCTCGGCGAGCTGGGCAAGGGCGCCTGGCGCGAGCTCAGCCAACACGATCTGGATCTGCTTCATGCCGTGGCCGACAGCGCCGCGGCCACACCGTGACCTTGTGGCCTGCCGGCATGTGGCAGGCCAATCGACCCGGGCAATGGATGGCCTTCGAAGGGACGTTCCGTTCAACACCGGGAGTAAGACCATGCACGTCAGTACCCTCAACCGTTCCCTGTTCCGCGGCGCCTGCCTGTTGTTGCCGGCCGCGCTGCTGACCGCCTGTGGCGGGCACAAACAGATCGCCAAACAGGATCCGCCGGTGACCGACAAGGTGGTGGAGATCAAGATTCCCGAGCTGGATGGTCGCGGCAGCTACCGCTTCCTGATGAGCGATGGCGACAAGCGCATGAGCGCCGATGAGTTCGACGCCTGGATGAAGGCCAACGGCATCCGCGTGGCCAAGGGCAATGGCCAGGATGGTCCGGTTGCGGCACCGGTGGTGGTGGCCAGCAAGGAAGAGGCCAAGGACAAGAAGAAAAAGAAGAAATAAAAAAACGCCGGGCATGGCCCGGCGTTCTGTTGTGACGGCGCGCCAAGCGCCGCCGTCTGGTCAACCCTTGATCACGCCCAGTTCCAGACCGATCCGGGTGAAGGCATCGATGGCGCGGTCCAGGTGCGCACGCGTGTGTGCGGCGCTGATCTGGGTGCGGATGCGGGCCTGGCCCTTGGGCACCACCGGGAAGAAGAAGCCGATCGCGTAGATGCCTTCCTCGAGCAGGCGCTCGGCGAACTTCTGCGCCAGCGGGGCGTCGTACAGCATCACCGGGCTGATCGGGTGCACGCCCGGCTTCACATCGAAACCGGCGGCGGTCATCTTCTCGCGGAAGTAAGCGGTGTTCTGCGCCAGGGTATCGCGCAGGTCATCGGCGGCGGCCAGCATCTCGAAGGCCTTGATGCCGGCAGCGACCACGTGCGGCGGCAGCGAGTTGGAGAACAGGTACGGGCGCGAGCGCTGGCGCAGCAGCTCGATCACTTCGGCGCTGGCGCAGGTGAAGCCGCCCAGTGCGCCGCCCATGGCCTTGCCGAGGGTGCCGGTGATGATGTCGATCTTCTCCAGCACGCCCTTGACCTCGGCCGAGCCGCGGCCCGTGGCGCCGAGGAAGCCGGTGGCATGGCATTCGTCGATGTGGACCAGCGCGTTGTACTTCTTCGCCAGTGCGGTGATCTCATCCAGCGGGGCGATGAAGCCGTCCATCGAGAACACGCCGTCGGTGGTGATCAGCTTGGTCTTGCAGCCGGCCGCATCGGCCGCCTGCAGCTGGGCTTCCAGATCGGCCATGTCGCAGTTGGCGTAGCGGAAACGCTTGGCCTTGCACAGGCGCACGCCATCGATGATCGAGGCATGGTTGAGCGCGTCGGAAATGATCGCGTCGTGCTCGCCCAGCAGCGGCTCGAACAGGCCACCGTTGGCGTCGAAGCAGGCCGCGTACAGGATGGTGTCCTGCTTGCCGAAGAAATCGGCGATCTGCTGTTCCAGCTGCTTGTGCAGGTCCTGGGTGCCGCAGATGAAGCGCACCGAGGCCATGCCGAAGCCGTGGGTATCCAGCGCGTCCTTGGCGGCCTGGATCAGGTCCGGATGGTCGGCCAGGCCCAGATAGTTGTTGGCACAGAAGTTCAGCACCGATCGGCCATCGTCCAAGGTGATCTCGGCAGACTGCGGGCTGGTGATGATGCGCTCGGACTTGAACAGGCCCTGGGCGCGGATCGCCTCCAGTTCTTCAACGTAGTGCTGGGTCAGCGAGGCGGGGCTGGCGTCGGTCATGGCAGGCAGTCTTCGGCACGGGAAACCCGGGATTTTACCTGCCGGGGGCCATGGTGGGGTTGCCGCCGGCGGTGGATGGGCGGGGCAGGGCGGAAGACGGTTGCAGACGTGATTGTTGCATCGCAATATCAATCAGGTTAAAAAACTGTAAACCGCTGCCGTTCCGCCCACCCCCACGTCTGGAGAGACCCCGCATGAACCACGCCACGCGCTGTACCGCCGCCGTTGTGCTCTGCGCCGCCCTGCTTGCCCCGTTCGCCGCCAGTGCCCAGGACGAGGCCGAATCGCCGTTCAGCTGGAACGTCACCGGCGTCTCGGATTACGTGTTCCGTGGTGTGTCCCAGACCGACGAGGATCCGACGATCCAGGCCGGCTTCACCTATACCTCGCCGGTGGGTCTGTACGCCGGTGTCTGGGGGTCGGGCGTGGATTTCGGTGATGGCGGCCCGGACGCCGAGGTCGATTACCTGATCGGCTACGCCTTTGACGTGACCGACAACGTCAACCTGGATCTGCTGCTCAACCGCTACACCTACCCGGGCTCGAGCGAGCTGGCCTACAACGAGTTCATCACCAAGACCACGTTCGCCGAGCAGTACAGCCTGACCGTGACCTACACCAATGACGTGTTCAATTCGGGCACCGATGCGTGGTACTACGCCGTGGGCGGCGAGTGGGCCTTGCCGCAGGACTTCACGTTGAGCGCGAACGTCGGCCGCAGCACCTTCGAAGAAGGCATCTCCAAGGATTACACCGATTGGAATGTCGGCGTCAGCCGCCAGTTCGGTCTGTTCAACCTGGGTCTGGGCTATTACGGCACCGATGGCAACGGCCGCGACAACTCCGGCAAGCTGGCCGACAACCGTGTGGTGTTCACGGTCGGCATCGGGCAGTAACCGGCGCCCCACACCGCCGACCACCTCGCGAACCAGAAAAGGCGCCCGGATGGGCGCCTTTTCAATGGTGACCTCACACCGGAACCCTTGCTGGAGAACAGCCCCCTTGCTGTTCAAAGGGCGCGCCAACGGTGCGGGGATAAAGTGGAATAGACACTTGATCATCTGTGCCGAGGGCACAGGTGATCAATTCCAGCTAAGCACCACCTTGCCGGCCTTGCCCTGTTCCATCAGGTCGAAGCCCTTCTGGAAATCATCGATCGGCAGCTGGTGGGTCATCACCTTGCCCAGCGGGAAGCCGGACAGCACCAGCTGGGTCATCTTGTACCAGGTCTCGTACATCTTGCGGCCGTAGATGCCCTGCACGGTCAGGCCCTTGAAGATGATCTTGTCCCAGTCGCAGCCAGCGCCCTTGGGCATGATGCCGAGCATGGCGATCTTGCCGCCGTGGTACATGCAGTCAAGCATGTCGTTGAACGCGCGCGGGTTGCCGCTCATTTCCAGGCCCACGTCGAAGCCCTCCATGTGCAGCTCCTTCATCACGTCCTTGAGCGAGGTGTTGGAGACGTTCACCACGCGGGTGGCGCCCATGTCGGCGGCCAGCTTCAGGCGGAAATCATTGACGTCGGTGACCACCACGTTGCGCGCACCGATGTGCTTGCAGATGCCCGCGGCGATGATGCCGATCGGGCCGGCGCCGGTGATCAGCACGTCTTCGCCGATCACGTTGAACTCCAGCGCGCAGTGCGCGGCGTTGCCGTACGGATCGAAGAAGGCGGCCAGCTCGGACGGGATCTGATCGGGGATCGGCCACAGGTTGCTGGCCGGCATCACCATGTATTCGGCGAAGGCGCCGTTGACGTTGACGCCGATGCCCACGGTGTTCGGGCACAGGTGCTGGCGGCCACCGCGGCAATTGCGGCAATGGCCGCAGACGATATGGCCTTCGGCCGAGACGCGCTGGCCGATCTCATAGCCGGTCACGCCCGGGCCGATCTCGGCGATGCGGCCGACGAACTCGTGGCCGATGGTCAGGCCCGGCTTGATCGTACGCTGGCTCCACTCGTCCCACAGGTAGATGTGCAGGTCGGTACCGCAGATGGCGGTTTTTTCCAGCTTGATCAGGACCTGGTTCGGGCCGGGGGTGGGGACCGGAACGTCTTCCAGCCAGATGCCCTTGGCGGCTTCGCGTTTGACCAGGGCCTTCATTGTTTGCTGCGCCATCGGGGTGGAACTCGTCTGGGGGAAAACGCGGATTATAGAGGGCTGCGCGCAATTCCCATGTTGCGCTGCGGGTGCGCTGGCGGAACGAAAGGCGGGGGTGCATGGGCGTTTCGAACGGCGCCGCTGCGCTCGCCGGGCCATGCCCGGCGGACGGCGGCATGGCCCGGCCCATGACTTCCGGGGATCGGGCCGGGGCAGGGGCTGGGCTACACTCGGCGGTTCTTTCACCAGGGGCCGCTCAATGCGCTCGAACCTGCTTGCCTTCTCCGTCGTCGCCAGCCTTGGGCTGGTCCAGGTCGCCCATGCCGCTGAAGGCATGTGGGTGCCGCAGCAGCTGCCGGAAATCGCCGGCCCGCTCAAGCAGGCCGGCCTGAAGCTGTCCCCGGAGCAGATCTCCAACCTGACCGGCGACCCGATGGGCGCAGTCGTGGCGCTGGGCGGCTGCACCGCCAGCTTCGTCTCCCCGCAGGGCCTGGTGGTCACCAATCACCACTGCGCCTACGGTGCGATCCAGCTGAACTCGACGGCCGAGAAGAACCTGATCAAGGACGGCTTCAATGCGCCGACCCTGAAGGACGAGTTGAGCGCCGGCCCGAACGCCCGCGTGTTCGTGCTGGACCAGATCACCGACGTCACCGACCAGGCCAAGGCCGCGATCGCCGCCGCCGGCAAGAACCCGCTGGCCCGTACCCGCGCGCTGGACGCCTTCGACAAGGCCCAGACCGCCGCCTGTGAAGCCGATGCCGGCTTCCGCTGCCGCCTGTACAGCTTCTCCGGCGGCAACACCTACCGCCTGTTCCGCAACATGGAAATCAAGGACGTGCGCCTGGTCTACGCGCCTCCGGGCAGCGTCGGCAAGTTCGGCGGCGACATCGACAACTGGATGTGGCCGCGCCACACCGGTGATTTCTCGTTCTACCGCGCCTACGTGGGCAAGGACGGCAAGCCGGCCGCCTTCTCGGCCGACAACGTGCCTTACCAGCCCAAGCACTTCCTGAAGTTCGCCGACCAGCCGCTGGGCGCCGACGACTTCGTGATGGTGGCCGGTTACCCGGGCCGCACCAACCGCTACGCGCTGGCCGGCGAGTTCAATGAAACCGCCAGCTGGACCTACCCGACCATCGCGCGCCACTACAACGCGGTGCTGAAGATGATCGACGAGGCCGGCAAGGCCGATCCGGACATCAAGGTGAAGTACGCCGCCACCGCGGCCAGCATGAACAACGTGGCCAAGAACTACGCCGGCCAGCTGGAAGGCTTCAAGCGCATCGACGCGGCCGGCCAGAAGCAGGCCGAAGAAGCCGCCGTGCTGGCCTGGCTGAAGAAGCGTGGCGCCGCCGGCAAACCGGCCCTGGCCGCGCATGCGCAGCTGATCCAGCACCTGGACACCAGCAAGGCCACGCGTGAGCGCGACCTGTTCGTCAGCCAGTTCAACAGCACCTCGGCCGTGGGCTCGGCGATCACCCTGTACCGCCTCTCGATCGAGCGCAGCAAGGCCGATGCCGAGCGTGAGGTCGGCTATCAGGAGCGCGATCTGCCCTCCATCGAAGGCGGCCTGAAGCAGATGGACCGCCGTTACGTGCCGCGCATGGACCAGCAGCTGCAGACCTACTGGCTGAGCCAGTACGTGGCCCTGCCGGCGGCCCAGCGCACCAACGAGGTGCTCAACCAGTGGCTGGCAGGCAGCGATGCGGCGGCCGTGCAGGGTCTGGTCGGCAAGCTCTCGGCCACCAGGCTGGGCAGCCTGGATGAGCGCCTGACGTGGTTCAAGGCCGACCGCGCCGCCTTCGAAGCCAGCACCGATCCGGCCATCCAGTACGCGGTGGCGGTGATGCCGGCGCTGCTCAAGCAGGAAGAGCAGAAGAAGACCCGCGAAGGCGAGTCGCTGGTGTCGCGCCCGCTGTATCTGCAGGCCGTGGCCGACTACAAGAAGAGCAAGGGCGAGTTCGTCTATCCGGACGCCAACCTGTCGCTGCGCATCACCTTCGGCAACGTCATGGGCTACGGCAAGGACGGCGTGAACTACACCCCGTTCACCACCCTGGAAGGCGTGGCCGCGAAGGAAACCGGCGAAGACCCGTTCGATTCGCCCAAGGCGCTGCTGGAGGCGGTCAAGGCCAAGCGTTACGGCGGCCTGGAAGACAAGCGCATCGGCTCGGTGCCGGTGAACTTCCTGTCCAACCTGGACATCACCGGCGGCAATTCCGGTTCGCCGGTGCTGGATGCCAACGGCAAGCTGGTCGGCCTGGCCTTCGATGGCAACTGGGAGTCGGTCAGCTCGAACTGGGTGTTCGATCCGGTGATGACCCGCATGATCGCGGTCGACAGCCGTTACATGCAGTGGATCATGCAGGAAGTGGCGCCGGCGCCGCAGCTGCTCAAAGAACTGAACCTCAGCAAGTAAACCGACACGTCGGTTTCCAGAACCCCGCAGCGACATCTGCGGGGTTTTTTCATGTGCGAATGACAGTCAAACGCGTGGCGTCTTGCTTTCTCCTGCGGGAGCGCGCCGGGCAGGGCTGGGCGAGACACGCCGTGAACCCATCCATGGGGGCTCGTACGACCGCATCCATGCGGTCGAACGGTCTCGCCCAGCCCTGCCCGGCGCGCTCTGGACAAATGCCGGTGTGCGGACAAAAAGGCGAAGCTGCACTGCACCTGCGCTTTGCGTCCGCGTCAGCGACGAAAACCTTGGTGGCTGAGCCGGGTAGCCCCTGGCAGGACCGTTCGACGGAAGGGAACAAGCAGCCGCGGCATTGGCCCTCGTGTCCGCGTCAGCAACGGAAACCTTGGTGGCTGAGGCCGGGTAGCCCCTGGCAGGACCGTTCGACGGCATGGATGCCGTCGTACGAGCCCCCAGGGATGGGTTCACGGCGTGTCCTGCCAGAGGCTGCCCGGCCTCAGCCAATGCGGGCCAATCAGGCGCCAAGCTCTACGAGCCATCCGTCATCAAGCGAGCAATCAAGAGCAAACAGCCACACAGCTTCACAGCCGCGACCGGGTATCATCCCTGTTCCGCGTGCTTTCACAGGATGTGAACGAAGCGCCGGAACCTCCTCCCCCAAGGACCCCTTGTCCGCATGCGCATCCTGCTTGCCCGTCACGGCGAAACGCCGTGGAATGCCGAAGGCCGCTACCAAGGCCAGATCGATATCCCGTTGTCGCCGATCGGCGAAGCCCAGGCCAAGGCACTGGGGGAACGTCTGAAGTCCGTCGACATCACCCGCGCCGTTGCCTCACCGCTCTCGCGCGCCCAGCTCACCGCCCAGCTCGCCCTCGGTGCCGAGCGTGCCCCGATGCTGCAGACCGAGCCGGACCTGCAGGAAATCGCCCACGGCGAATGGGAAGGCCTGCTGGCCAGCGAAATCCACGACAAGGATCCCTCCCGCCTGCGCGCCTGGCGCGAAGAACCGGACACCGTGCTGATGCCCGGCGGCGAATCGCTGCGCCTGGTGCTCGAGCGCAGCTGGCGTGGCCTGGCCCGTGCCGCTGAAGGCCTGGGCGAGCACGACACCCTGCTGGTGGTCGCCCATGACGCCGTCAACCGCGTGATCCTGTGCCGCATCCTCGGCCTGCCGATCTCGCGCCTGTGGACCTTCCGCCAGGCACCGACCACCCTCAACCTGCTCGAAGGCCCCGACCTCGAGCAGCTGGAAGTGGTCCGCCTCAACGACTGTGCGCACCACACCCCGTTCTTCGGCGAAGCCAAGCACCGCGCGCTGTAACGCACTGCGTCCCATCCTGCCGTCCGCCCCAACGATTCCGATCCAACGACCATGACCACCACCGCCCGCCCGCAGACCCTCTCCGATTGGCTCAGCTACATCGAGCAGCAGCACCCGGCCACCATCGACATGGGGCTGGACCGGGTGCGTACCGTGGCGCAGGCGATGGGGCTGGGCGCGCCGGCCGAGCGCAGCATCGTGGTCGGTGGCACCAACGGCAAAGGCTCCACCGTGGCCTTCATCGAGGCCATCGCACGTGCCGCCGGCTGGAAGGTCGGTGCGTACACCTCGCCGCACCTGCTGCGCTACAACGAGCGCGTGCGCATCGATGGCCAGGACGCCACCGATGACGCTCTGATGGCGGCCTTCAACGCCATTGAGGACGCGCGTGGCGATACCACGCTGACCTACTTCGAGTACGGCACGTTGGCCGCCCTGCAGCTGTTCGCGCAGGCGGGCCTGGATCTGGCCGTGCTTGAAGTCGGCCTTGGCGGGCGTCTGGATGCGGTCAACATCGTCGATGGCGACGTGGCGGTGATCACCACCGTCGATATCGACCACAGCGACTGGCTGGGCGAGGACCGTGAAGCGATCGGGACCGAGAAGGCCGGCATCATCCGAGGCTGGAAGCCGGTGATCCTCGGCGAAATCGATCCGCCCTCGAGTGTGCTCGCGCGTGCCTATCTGGTGGGTGCCAACGCCATCCGTGGCGGCAGCGATTTCTTCGCCGATGCCATCGATGGCAAGCGCTGGCGCTGGCGCGATGTCGGCTTCCGTATCGAACTGCCGCATCCGACGCTGCGCGGGCCCATCCAGCGGGCCAATGCCGCGACGGCGATCGCCGCGCTGCGTGCGCTGGATCGTCCGCTGCCGCGCACCGCCTTCATCGAAGGCGTCGCCGCCGCGCGTATCCGTGGCCGTCTGCAGGCCTTCGATCGTGACGGCGTGGAGGTGCTGGTCGATGTCGGCCACAACCCGCAGGCCGCACGCGAACTGGCCACCGCACTGAAGGCCAGTCGCGTCACCGGCGACACCATCGCGGTGTTTGCCGCTCTGCAGGACAAGGATGCCGCCGGGGTGGTCGAGGCCTTGGCCGATCAGGTCCAGCAGTGGCACCTGGCCGGGCTGGAGGGGGCGCGTGCGCAGAGCGCCGAGGAACTGCGGGCACGCCTGACCGGTACGGCTGCGGCCGGCGCTACGCCGCATGCCACCGTCGCCGACGCCCTGCAGCATGCCGTGACGCAGGCCAAGGCCGGCGATCGCGTGCTGGTGTTCGGCTCCTTCCACACCGCCGCGCAGGCGCTGCAGGCCCTCGATCCCGGCGCCTGAGGGTGCTTTGCAGCGCCGTTCAGCCGCATCAGCCGCCGCACACGCGCGCACCCGTATAATCGCCGTGGCATTCCGCCGCGCCGCCTGCCTGCCTTCACGTGGATACTCCTCTGAAACAGCGACTGATTGGTGCCATCGTCCTGGTGGCGTTGGCCGTGATTTTCCTGCCCATGCTGGTCAAGGGCCCTGCACCTGACAGTGGTGTCGCCAACGTGCCGATCAGTGCACCGGCCGCGCCGTCCGATGGCCAGTTCGAAACCCGCGAGCTGCCGCTGGTCGCACCGACCGGTGGCGCCACCGGCCTGCAGAGCGGGGCATCCACCACGCAGCCGCTGGCCGACGGCGCTGCGGTCGCCGCCGATCCGGCGCCGGCAGACACCTCGCCGGCCGTGGCCGCGGGCAACTACGCCGTCAGCTTCGGTGCCTATGCCACCGAAGCCGATGCCGACCGCGTCATCGCCTCGTTGAAGAGCGCCCAGCTGGCGGGCTTCCGCGAGCCGGCCACGATCAATGGCCGGCAGGCCTGGCGCGTGCGCGTCGGCCCCTACGCCGATCGCGCGCTGGCCGAAGCCGGCCGTCTGCAGGCGGTGAAGGTGCGCAACGACGTCAAGGCCGAGGTCATCACCCTGGATGCTCGCGCCGATACCGCGGTTGCCGCCACGCCGGCTGCGACTGCACCGACCCCGTCGGCCTCCAGCGCTGCCGCCGCGCCGGCGGGCACTACCGTGAAAACCGAATCCCTGCCGGCCGAGCCGGTCGCGGCCGCCAAGCCGGAACCGAAGCCGGCCGCGCCCAAGCCCGAGCCCAAACCGGCCCCGGCGCCCAAGCCCGAGACGGCCGTCGCGGCACCGGCTGCTCCGGCTGCCCCGGCCGCCAGCAGCGTCGGTTTCGCCGTGCAGCTTGGTGCCTTCGGCCAGGCGGCCGAGGCCAACGCGCTGCGCGACAAAGTCCGCGCCGCCGGCTTCAGCGCCTTCGTGGAGCAGGTCCGTACCGACAAGGGCACCCTCAACCGGGTCCGCGTCGGGCCGGTCGCCAACCGCGCCGATGCCGAGAACCTCAAGGCGCAGGTGGCCGCCAAGGTCGGTGTGGCCGGCATGGTCCGCCCGCACCCCTGATGCCTGATCCACGCCGCCCCGCACCCGCTGGACGGCCCGGACCGTTCGGCCTGCCGGCATGATCGACATCGTCCTGCTGGTCCTGATCGGGGCCTCGGTCCTGCTGGGCCTGATGCGCGGCTTTGTCGGCATCGTGGTCAGCACCCTGTCCTGGCTGCTGGCCGGCTGGGCCGCGTTCCTGTTCGGCAATGACGCAGCCCAGTGGTGGGCGGCGCCGCTGGAACCGGGCACCGGCCATTACGTTGCCGGCTACCTGGGGGTGTTCCTGATCGTCATGATCGCCGTCGGCCTGATCGGCATGCTGATCAAGGCGGCCGTGAAGGTCACCTGCCTGACCGGCGCCGACCGCCTGCTGGGCGGCGCATTGGGCCTGGTCCGCGGCGCCTTCCTGGGCTGCGTGCTGCTGATGCTGGCTGCGTTCACGCCGCTGCCGCAGGAGCCGGCCTGGCAGACCTCGCAGGTGCGGCCACTGCTGCAACCCGGCGTGCGCTGGATGCAGGCGCAGCTGCCGGAGATGGCGTTGCCGGAGGTGAATCTGCCGCAACTGCCGACGATGGATTTGGGCAAGCCGCTCGCGACAGGCGATAATGGCGTCCTTGGCGAAGTAGTGGCAGGGCGCGGATGGCCGCGTCCCGTTGACGAGGGGAGGGAGACGGCACCTGCCGACGCTGCGGCGCGCGGGCCGGCTTCCACACTGCCAGTCAATATCGAGCCGGCGCAACCGCGTCCGGACGACACCGCTCCGGCACGGAACGGTACCCCCGGCCAGGCACGGCCACCTTCACTGTAGATGGGCGCAGCCCAGCGGAGAATTCGCACCATGTGTGGCATCGTCGGAATCGTCGGCAACCAGAACGTCGCCGGGCAGTTGTATGACGGCCTGACCGTCCTCCAGCATCGTGGCCAGGACGCGGCCGGCATCGCCACCGCCGACGGCACCCGCCTGCGCGTGCAGAAGGCCAATGGCCTGGTGCGCGATGTGTTCGATGCCAAGCGGATGTCCACGCTGGAAGGCCGCGTCGGCATCGCGCATGTGCGCTATCCCACGGCCGGTTCGGAAGGCATGGACGAGGCGCAGCCGTTCTACGTGAACTCGCCGTACGGCATCGCGCTGGCCCACAACGGCAACCTGATCAATACCGAAGCCCTGCGCCAGCAGGTGTTCGAGCAGGACCGCCGCAACGTCAACACCGACTCGGACAGCGAAGTGCTGTTGAACGTGTTCGCGTTCGAACTGGACGCACAGCGCCAGCTGACCCCGGAAGCGGCGATCCGCGCCGTGGCCGCCGTGCACCGCCGCGTCAAGGGTGGCTATGCGGTGATCAGCGTGGTGCTGGGCCTGGGCCTGGTGGCCTTCCGTGATCCGCACGGCATCCGCCCGCTGGTGCTGGGCAAGCGTGCCCACGCCGAAGGCGACGAATACATCGTGGCCTCCGAATCGGCCGCACTGGACGTGCTCGGCTTCCAGCGTGTGCGTGATGTGCGCCCGGGCGAAGCGCTGGTGATCACCGCGCGGGGTGAGCTGTTCTCCGAAGTCTGCGCCGAGCCGGTCGAGCACAGCCCGTGCATCTTCGAGTACGTGTACTTCGCCCGCCCGGATTCGATGATCGACAACGTCTCGGTGCACAAGGCGCGCATGCGCATGGGCATCAAGCTGGGCGAGAAGATCCTGCGCCTGCGCCCGGATCACGACATCGACACCATCATCCCGATCCCGGATACCTCGCGCGATGCCGCGCTGGAGATTTCCAACACGCTCGGGGTGAAGTACCGCGAAGGCTTCATCAAGAACCGCTACATCGGCCGCACCTTCATCATGCCGGGCCAGGGTGAACGGGTGAAATCGGTGCGCCGCAAGCTCAACCCGATCCACCTGGAGTTCCGCAACCGCGTGGTGCTGCTGGTGGACGACTCGATCGTGCGCGGCACCACCAGCCAGCAGATCGTGCAGATGGCGCGTGACGCCGGTGCCCGCAAGGTCTACCTGGCCAGCGCCGCGCCGCCTGTGCGCTACCCGAACATCTACGGCATCGACATGCCGGCGGCCGAAGAACTGGTCGCGCACAACCGCAGCATTGAAGAAATCGAGAAGCACCTGGGCTGCGACTGGCTGATCTACCAGGACATCGAGGACATGGAAGCGGCGGTGAGCGAAGGCAACCCGGAGCTGAAGTCGTTCGATTCCTCGTGCTTCAACGGCGTCTACCCCACCGGCATCGAGCCGGGGTACTTCGAGCGCATCCAGCAGCTGCGTTCGGACGATGCCAAGCACAAGCGTCGCGCCTGAGGGCAGGGCATGAGTGACGTGTTGGACAGCGCGGCCGGTGATCTGCTGCAGGCCGCGCAGCAGTGCCTGGCCGAGCCGGATCCGTTGCGCAAGGTCGCGTTGACCCAGCACTACGCCGTGCAGTTCCGCGCCGGTCGCCTGAAGGCACCGGCCGATGCGCCGCCACCGGAGCCGATCCGGATGCCGGGCCGCCCGGCCAGGCCCACACTCGTCCACCCGCGCGATCTGCCGCGTCGTGGCCTGGGCAGCGTGGAAGGGCGTGCCGCGTTCGTGCACGCCATCGCGCATATCGAACTCAATGCGATCGACCTGGCCTGGGATGCGGTCTACCGTTTCCGCGGCCTGCCGAGCTCCTTCCATGCCGACTGGGTCAGCGTGGCCGATGACGAATCGCGCCACTTCATGCTGCTGCACGATCGGCTGCAGGCCAACGGCTATGCCTACGGCGATTTCGACGCGCACAACGGCCTGTGGGAAATGTGCGAGAAGACCGCGCACGACGGGCTGGCGCGCATGGCGCTGGTGCCGCGCGTGCTCGAAGCGCGCGGGCTGGATGTCACCCCGGGGATGATCGTGAAGCTGCGTGCTGGTGGCGACCATGCCACCGCCGATGTGCTGGAGATCATCCTGCGCGAAGAGGTGGCGCACGTGGCCGCTGGTTCGCGGTGGTACCGCTGGTACTGCACGCGCGAGAACGTCGAGCCACGCCCGCGGTTCATGGCATTGCTGCGCGAGTACGCCGGCGGCTTCCTCTATGGCCCGTTCAACCTGGAAGCGCGCCTGTTGGCCGGATTCGACGAAGAAGAACTGGCCGAGCTGATCGAACAGACCGAACTGCGCGGTCAGGTGTTGGCCAGCACCACGCGCTGACCGTTTCCGGTTGGCCGGTTCACGTAGAACAGCCCCGGGCCCGGCCGATACGGCAGCTCCTGGGTGCCCGCATCAGCCGCATAGAGCAGGGCGGTATCGCCCAAAGCATCGAAGTTCCAATGTGCCGACTGCATCAGGTAGTGCTGGCGAAGTGTGAGCTCCTGCGCGACCTCCAGCGGTTGGCCGGCCAGCAACCGCGCCGCGATGGGCTGCAGTTCCGCGGGCAGTGCGAGTGCGGGCAATGCGTCCGGTGAGGTCGTCCACGCGACACCTGCTGCCGCGGCACGCTGGTGCAGCAGCCGCAGCGCGATGAACTGGTAACGCGCATCGATCTCGCGGCGCAGGACCACTGCGGCGTACGCACGCAAGGTGAGTTGCGGCAGGACACTGCGGCTGCCGGCGACACGCTGCTGCTGCCACTGGTGCCAGACATCGACCCAGATCGCCTCCTCTCCCAGCCCCAGCGCGCGTTGCCAGCGCCGACACGTGGCCTGCGCGTTGCGGTACACCGTGCTCGTGCGCAGCAGCGCCAGCGGTGGTACCTCTCCTGCCGCCAGCCCGGTGCCACGCAGCAGCTGCCCCTGCGGGCGGCTCAGCAGCTTGGGCCCTTCGATGCGCTGGTCGTAGCCACCGCCGATGTTGGCATGCACGCCGGGCAGGACGATCTCCTCATGCTCGGGTGCCACGCTGGTCAGCGCGAAATGCTCGCGGTGTTCATCGCGTGCGACCAGCTGCACCACCTTGTCGGCGCAGCCCGCCGGTAGCGCCACCACCGGCATCTCATCACGGTGCTGGCGGCTGATCGCCACCACGGTATCGAGCAGCCCCACGAAGCGCACCAGCCGTGCGGCACCCGGGAAACCCGGTGCCAGCGACCAGCCGCACCGCACCAGCTGTTCGGCCAGCCAGGCGGCTGCTCCGGCTGCGTTGAGAAAGGCCACCGCATCGCGCGCGCTGGCCGCGCCGCGCGAGTAACCAAACAGATCCACGTGCACACTGCTCACTGCGCGGCCGGGCTGCGCGCGGGCCAGTTGGCGCAGCGCTTCGGGCAGCAGCTGCTCCAGCGTCCGGCGCCGCTTGGCGCGCACGCCGGTGCGGCCGATCCCGAACGCCAGCCCCATCAGGTCGTCGTCTTCACCCGTGCGCGTACCCACGCCCTCGATGTAGATCGACAGCGCCAGCGTGTCGCCGGTTGCTGGCATCTGCCTATGGTCCGGATACAGGGCCTGCAGCCGCGCGATGTTGGTCAGGCCGTTGCTGTAGCTGCTGGTCAAGCGGCTTTGATACGGCGATGCATCATCGGCCATCACGGCCGGCGGCCGCGGTACGGGCGTCGTAGCGCCCGGTGGGCGCGACGCCCGCTGCAGGTTGTCGGCATTGTTGCGCGTGCCATCGAAAAACAGGCCGATGTGCAGCGTATTGTCGATACGGGTTTGATCCGGTGGGCTCATTTCCAGCGCCTGATTCGAGTCTGCATGCACATCCATCCGTGTCTGACCCTGATCGCAGCGGGCACGCACGCCGGGACGATAATTCAATACGTGGCGATGATCGAGATGTCGTGATCAGCATTTTGTTTTGATCGTGCGGCCGTTATAACGCAAGGTTTACGTCCCTGCCTCGAGCGCTGCCTATTCTGCAGGCCGTTTCCGCTCAACGGTCAAGCCCATGATGCTCCGCCCACCGGTCTTGAACCGGCGTCGTTTCCTCGGCCTGGCCGCGCTGGGAGGCACCGGTCTGGCCCTGCCCACCACCTCTCTGGCACAGCATCTGGAGGCGGCGCCCACCGCAACCTTCGATGGCGACTGGTGGTGGGGAGCCTTTCGCGCACTCACCTTGAAGGCACTGGCAGCCGTGCCTGAGGTCGGCGGCATTCTCTCGTTCTTCGGCGGACTGTTCATTCCCACCCACCTGTTCGACAGTGAGGATGCGCAATGGCGGCAGTACATCGACGCAGTCAACCGGATCGTTGACCAGAAGCTCGACGACGCGATCTATCTCCAGGTGCAGGCATCGCTGGTCGGATTCACCCGCACGACGCGCTTGTTCCTGTCGGCGCTGCAGACCGGCGATGCGCAGCACATCCGCAGCGTCATCGATGCCATGAACGTGTCATTCACCGCCTCCATCCAGGGGTTCATGCTGAAAGGCCACGAGGCCCGCCTGCTGCCCTTGTTCGTGCCGGTGGCGAACCTGCATCTGGGGCTGTTGCGGCAGGCGGTGCAGCAAGGGCATCGTCGCGGCTTTCCTGCCGCCGTGATCCTGGATTATCAGGCGCAGCTGCAGTCCGGCATTGCGGATTACGGTGCCTACTACGATGCCGTCGTCGAGCAGCAGCTGCAGGCGACTGCCAAGGCGCATCCTCACGACGGCGGGCGCCATCGCAATGAGCCGTTGGCGTCGGTCTACACGCTGCGGAGCCAATTGCAGATCAGCCTGGGCGACATGCGCGACTGCTGGGCGTACTTCGACACGGCCCGCTATCCGGATGCCATACAGGTGCGGCTGGATCGTGAGCTTTTCAGCATGTTGATCGGCTCCTATTACGACGACAGGGTGCCTGAGCCGGCAACGGTGACGCTTCCAGTACCACCCACCGGGCCGATCCGCAGCATCACGCTGCAGGGCTACGTTTTCGTGGACGGGCTGACCCTCTCCTACGCTGCCGGGCAGGGGCCCGATCGCGTCGATGCGGTGCATGTCGGCGGGGCTGGCGGGGCATTTTTCAGCATTGACGACATCGTCGAGCGAGGGCACGTCCGTGCGGTGCTGGTGCAGCATGGTTACGCGGTGGATAGGCTGGGCCTGGAATACGGCGACGGCACCCTCAGTGGCACAGTGGGCAATACCGGCAACCAGGATCCCGCCGCGCGCCTGGCGTTCCCGGGCCACCATCTGTCCAGCGTGATCGGTTTCGGTACGGCGGCCGGCTACGGGGGCGTGCTGTCCGGCTGCATGTTTGGCTTCCAGCTCGATGAGCCCAGCGCACCGGTCGCGTTCGACAGGCGGGTGCAGGACCGTCTACAGCGCGTGTGGCCGTCCGGGCTGCAGGCGGCGCTGCGCAGGAGTGCACAAGGCTGAACCAAGAAGCACTCGATCACAGTTCCGGAATTCCATCCGTAATTTCTATTGAATTCACCGGGCCAGGGCGCGCCAGATGGACGTGCCGGCCCGGTCGGCCGACTGCAACAACGACTTCACTCCCGTTTTTCACTCAAAGAGAGGCGACATGATGTCCAGTTCGATGAGCAAGGCCGCAGGTGTGTTCGCGTTGTGTCTGTTGGGGGCCGGTGGCGCTGCCGCCGCGCCGCTGTTCGAGCCGGTCACAGTGCTGAGCCGGGCCGGCACCGCAGACCAGCCGGCATTGCAGGGGGTCATGGGCTCGCCCTCGACCAGCGCAGTGCAGGAGGTCCGGGTGGATGCAGCGGCCGTCTCGCCGGTGCAGAAACAACTGGAATTCGAGCTGTTGGGGCAGCCGGTGCAGGCCCTGCAGAGCAAGGTCGAGACGCTCGCCGATGGCGGCAGCATCTGGTACGGCCAGATCGGCACACGCGCCGGCGCGCGCCTGATCAAGGCCGGTGCGCCGGACCCGATGAACGCGGTGATCCTGGTGCGCTCGGGGGATACCGTGACCGGCTCGATCCGCAAGAATGGCCAGCTGTACCGGCTGCGCCCGGTCAGTGACGGACGGCATGTGCTGGTGGAAGTGGATGAGGCGCGCATGCCGGCCGATCATCCGGCCGACTACAACAGCCTGCCTACCATCGCGATGCCGGCGTCGGACCGGGCAGGGATCGCGGCAGCCTCGTCGGGTACGCCGGCCACCATCCGCGTGCTGGTGGTGGCCACCAACGGTGCGGTGGCGGCGTATGGCGGCAACATGCAGTCGCTGGTGCAACTGGCCGTGGCTGAATCCAATCAGGGCTACAGCAACAGCAATGTCGGCATCACCCTGCAGTTGGCCGGGTACGAGACCACCAGCTATGCCGAGTCGAGCAGTTTCTCCACTGATCTGGCGCGCTTCCGCGCTACCAGCGATGGGGTGATGGACAGCATCCATACCAGCCGCAACACCACCCGCGCCGATGTCGCGGTGCTGGTGATCAACAACGCCAGCTCGTGTGGGCTGGCCTCGGGTATCGGCTCCACGGCGGCCACCGCGTTCGCCGCGGTGCATTGGGACTGCGCGACCGGTTACTACTCCTTCGCGCATGAGATCGGCCACCTGCAGAGCGCGCGGCATGACATCGCCACCGACTCAAGCACCTCGCCGTATGCGTACGGCCATGGCTATCGTTACGAGCCGGCGGGCGGTACCGGCTGGCGCACGATCATGGCCTACAACTGCACCCGCAGCTGCCCGCGGTTGAACTACTGGTCCAACCCGAACATCAGCTACAACGGAATCCCGACGGGCATCGCCAGCAGCGCCGACAACCAGCGCGTACTGGTCAACACCAAGGCAGCCGTGGCCGCGTTCCGCTGATCTGCGTTTCCCGCGGCGGCCACTGCGCCGTCGCGGGGTCGGTTCAGTTCGCCAGTGCGTCCAGTGTCCAGCCTTCGGGGGTGACGCGCAGCACCGAACCCTGCTCGTACCAGTCGCCCAGTACGATGCGGGTGCAGTTGCGTCCGCCGGCCTGCAGCGTGTGGATGGCCGGGCGGTGGGTGTGGCCGTGGATCATCGTGTCCACGCCATAGCGGCCGAACGTGGCATCGACTTCCGCTGGTGCGACATCGGTGACGGTCTCGAACTGCGCGCGGTCGCCCTGTTTCATTTCCGACTGACGCGCCTGGCTGGCATCGCGCGCCTTCTGTGCGAAGGCGATGCGCGCGGCCAGTGGCTGCGACAGGAACTGTGCCTGGAACACCGGGTCGCGCGTCTGCGTGCGGAACTGCTGGTAGGCGATATCGTCGGTGCACAGCAGATCGCCGTGCTGCAGCAGTACCGGACGGCCATACAGATCGATGACGCTCGGGTCGGGGAGAATCGTGAACCCTGCGCGGCGCGCGTAGTCCTCGCCGACCAGGAAATCGCGGTTGCCGCGGATGAAGTACACCGGCACGCCGGCATCAGCCACGGCATGCAGCGCGATCGCCACCGCATCGGCGGCTGGGGAGGGCGTGTCATCGCCGATCCAGGCTTCGAACAGGTCGCCCAGGATGTACAGGGCCTCGGCCTGCATCGCTTCATCGCGCAGGAAGGCCAGGAACAGGTCGGTGATGGCTGGACGACTCGGGTCCAGGTGCAGATCGGAGATGAACAGCGTGGTCATGGACCCATTGTAAAACGGGATCACGGGGCGAGGCATCGCTACAGGGTGAATCGCCCTTGCCGGGTCAACAGGAGGCGCGACGATCCCGGCTACAACGGCAGCCATTGCAGGCTGGCGGCGGCCAGCAGTGCGGCGATGCCGGTCGCGGCCAGCACATCGCTGGGGTAGTGCAGGCCCAGCACCACCCGCGACAGGCCGATCAGCACGGTGAAGGGCACCAGCAACGGGGCCAGCCACGGGTAGTAGGCCAGCGCCACGATCGTGAAGGACACCGCGTGCAGGGTGTGCCCGGACGGGAAACTGAACTCGTCCAGCGGCGCCACCCAGGCGCGGATGCGCAGGTCGGCGGCAAAGGGCCGCGGGCGCCGCGTCCAGCGTTTGAGGCCCTTGTACAGCAGCAGTGCCATCAAGCCGGTGGCGGCCATGTGCAACGAAGCACGCAGGCCGTCGAAGCCGTCCAGCAGCACCAGTGCGGCCATCAGCGCGTACCAGGCCGCGCCGTCGCCAAGACGACTGATGACGGCGAAGGCGTGCCGCACCCGGCGGCGCCGGCAGTAGTGGTTGGCGCGTCGGCACCAGCGCGTTTCGCGCCCGCGCAGGGCATCAAGCAGCATGGTCGGCATGCGGCCTCCGGGCCTGGGCCAGTTCGGCGAGAAGCGCATCAAACTCGGCCACCACGTGCTGGGGGTGCAGTCGCTTCATCGCGGTGGCGGCAGTGCGGCCCAGCCGGTGGCGCAATGCATCGTCGCCGGCCAGTTGCACGGCAGCGGTCACAAAGTCGTTGTCGTCATTCACGGCGATGCCGTTTTCATCGGTGCGCAGGTATTCGCGGGCGGCGCCGTAGTCGAAGGCGACCGTCGCCAGGCCGCTGGCCATCGCTTCCAGCGTCACGTTGCCAAAGGTCTCGCTGCGGCTGGGGAACAGGAACAGATCGCCACTGGCGAAGTGCCGCGCCAGCGCATCGCCGCGCTGCACGCCGCAGAAGATGAAGTCCGGGTTGTCGTGCGCCAGTTTGGCGCGTGACGGGCCATCGCCGACGAACACGAACCGCGCCTTCGGCCGCACCTGCTGCAGGCGTCGGAACGCTTTGACCGCCAACCCGAGGTTTTTTTCCGGGGCGATGCGGCCAACGTAGATCGCGGCGAAGCCATTGCCATCGATCCCCCACTCCTCGCGCAGTGCCGGGTCACGGCGCTCGGGCTCGAACTGACTGCTGTCCACGGCGCGTGCCAGCAGGCGCACGCGATCGAAGCCTTGTTCGCCGAGGAACTGCTGCAGCTCCTGGGTTGGTACCAGGGTGGCATCGGCCTGGTTGTGGAAGCGGCGCATCCAGCGCAGCGCGGCGGCCTGCAGCCAGGCCACGCCGTAGTCGGGCAGGTACTCATCGAAGCGGGTATGGAAGCCGGTGGCGACCGGGATTCCCATCCTCCGTGCGGTGCGCAGCGCCGACCAGCCGAGCGGACCCTCAGTGGCGATATAGATCGCGTCCGGCCGTTGATGCTGCCACTGGCGGGTCAGCCGGGTGGGCGCCGGCAGGCCAAAGCGCAGGCCGGGATACCGTGGCAGATTGGCACCGGTGACCAGCACGGTGCTGTCGATCGCCTCGGTGTCGGAGGGTTGCCGTGGCCGGATCAGATCAACCTGATGACCGGCGGCACGCAAGCCCAGTTCCAGACCCTGCACGGTCAAGGCAACGCCATTGACTTCAGGGGGGTAGGTTTCGGTGACGATGGCATAGCGCATGGCGGGCCTCCGGTATGCCACGCATGCTGGGGCCGGGCGATGTAGCCGACATGACTGTCGTATGACGTTCGGATGACGCCGGCGCCTGACAGAAAAAGCCACGGCCCCGAAGGGCCGTGGTGGTCAAACGGTGTTACCCGGCAGCGATCAGAAACGCTGCTGGTACTTCATGTACATGAAACGACCGATGTCGTAGCCGCCGTAGTAGGAGAAGTTGGAGTTCGGCTGGCTGTACATGATCGGGCCGTACTTCTCGAACACGTTGTTGGCACCGACGGAGACGGTGGCATCCCACGGCAGGTTGTAACGGAACTGCACGTCGTGGAAGGTGACCGAGCCACGCTGGTTGTAGTCACGCGTACCGGCGTACCACGGTGCCCGCACGCCCGGGTCGGAGCATTCGTCCGGACGCGTCTTGGCGTTGAGGCAGCGTTCCTTCACCCCGGAGTAGTAGCGCGCGGTCCAGCTCATCCCGAAATCGCCCACGTCCCAGCCCAGGGTCAGGTTGGAGCGCACGCGGAAGCCGCTGCCGATGCCGTTGCTTGGGGTGGGCACGACGTCGGTGTCGTTGGTCGTACGCGACAGATACGAGCTGACATAAGTTGTAGTCCATCCCGTGCTCAGCGTGCCGTAACGGGTATCCAGACGGTGGCTGAGCTCAAGGTCGTAGCCTTCGGTTTCCAGGAAGCCGGAATTGCGCTTGCCATATTTCAGCGTGTCGACAATGCCGGTCACCGGGTCGCGCGTGAAGCCACTGCAGCGCGAGGCGATACCCAGCTCGTAGCAGTCGCGCAGCATGTCGTTGGGGTGGTCACTGACGATGGTGTTGTCGATGCGTACCTTCCACCAGTCCAGTGCCACGTTGAGGTTGGGCACGAAGGTCGGGCTCCAGACCAGGCCCAGCGTACGGCTGGTCGAGGTCTCCGGCTGCAGGTCCGGGTTGGAGCCGTTGGTGAACGGCACCGGTGTCTGATCGCTGCTGGAGGTGATCGGCACGCCACCCTGGCGCAGCTGGCGGTAGCTGTCCGCATTGGCGATGTCGGCGGCACAGCGCGCGCGCACGTCGGCGCTGCTGGCCGACGCGCCGTAGACGGTATCGCAGGGATCGCGGTAGCCGGTGGTGAAGGTTTCCGAGCCGCCGCCGTACAGATCGGAGATGGTCGGCGCACGGAAGCCCTGGGCCCACGTACCACGCACCAGCAGCTGCTCGATCGGCTTCCACTTGAAGCCGAACTTGCTGTTGAGGGTCTTACCGAAGGTGCTGTAATCCGAATGGCGCGTGGCTGCGCTCAGGCTCAGCTCGCGCGCGCCGGGCAGGTCGGCCAGGATCGGCACGCTCAGCTCCAGGTAGGCCTCGTTGACCTTGTAGCCGCCACCGGTCGGGCCGGCGGCCAGGTTGGTGGTCGCGCCACTCTGGGCCAGCGGATCGGGAGTGAATTCACCGGCTTCGTTGCGGGTTTCCACCCCGAAGGCAAAGCCCAGGTCACCGGCCGGCAGGGTCATCACGGTACCGGCGACGCTGGCGAACGCATTGCGGGAGGTGGTCTTGCCGCGGGAGATTTCCGGCGGGAAGAGGTAGTCGATCAGCTCCTGATTGCCGGTGAGGCCATTGGGGTCGTTTGAGCCGTACGGCACCAGCGGATTCCACGGCATGCAGCCGGCAATCGGCGCGCCCGGCACGCCACATTCGACCTTGCCGGTGGTCTCGTTGTAGTAGGAAGGGCCAACCGCGTTCTTGACGCGTTCCTTGTTGAGGTTGCCCGTGGCGTGCTGCAGCAGTTCGCTGCGGTTGTACTGGTAGCCCACTTCCCAATCGAAGTAGCGCTCGCCAAGCTCGAAGCTGCCTTCCAGTGCCGCCACCGCACGCCAGGTGGTGAGGTCGCTGGTGCTGACCCGCGGCACTTCCCAGGTGCGGCGGTTCCAGGCGATGTCGGTGGGCGTTTCATACCCGTGATGGTTGCCGAAGGGATTGAACCAGCTGTCGGCCGACATCCGTCCGATGCCTTCGGTGGAGGACTGCAGGGGATAGCCGGCGATCTGCCGGGTCGAGGAACGTTTGTTGTAGCCCAACTGGGTGGTCAGGCGGATGTCATCGGTCAGGTCCAGGCGGCCATCCAGGAACAGCGAATCCCGCTTGAGCGGCGAGATCAGGTGCATCTGTTCCTGCGCGTTGCTGAGGTCGCCGGTAAACGGGGTCAGATCGCTGAGGTGATAGTTCGCCGGGTTGGTCGGATCGGTGCCGCGGTCCAGCGAATAGTTGCACCCCGCTGCGGCCGTGCAGCCCGGTCCCTTCAGGCCGTTGATCTGGCCCCATTGGCTGATCTGGGTCCAGCTGTCGCCCGGGTGGCGGGTGGTATTCGGGAACTGGCTGAACCAGCGATCGCGCGCCCAGACCTCTTTCTCTTCGGTGTGCTCGGCCGAGAACGTCAGCGAGGCGCGGTCGTTGGACCAGCCGGCGACGACGTCGACGCGGTTACGCGCGCCATCGCCTTGGCCGTACTGGCCGTAATAGACGTTGGCGGTGACGCCGTCGACGTTGCTGCGGGTGATGATGTTGATCACGCCGGCCATCGCGTCCGAGCCGTAGATGGCAGACGCACCGTCCTTGAGCACCTCCATGCGCTCGATCGCCGAGACCGGCACGCTGGAGATGTCCTGGTAGCCGCTGGTGGTGATGCCCAGGCGCTTGCCGTTGATCAGCACCAGGGTGCGCTGCGCGCCGAGGTTGCGCATGTCGATGTAGGTGCCGCCGGCGGTCTCGCCGGCGCTGAGCACGTTGGAGCGGCTCAATGCCGGGCTGCCGACCGCCGTCAGGTTCTGCAGGATGTCGGCGACCGAACTGAAGCCCTGGCGTTCGATATCGGCGCGGCTGATCGCGAGCACCGGTTGGGCAGATTCCACATCGACCTGGCGGATGCGCGACCCGGTGATCTCGATGCGGTCCAGCGTGGTCGGCGTGGCGTCCTGGGCGAGGACGGCGGTGGAAGCCAGGCCAGCGGTGCCGGCAACCAGGGCAAGGCGGATCGCCTGCCCCAGCGGGGTGGTGGATGAAGACATGATCGACTCTCTCTCTTATCGGAACGACGTCCAAGAGGTCGGCGGACCCAAGTACCGCCTTCCTCAAAAATCCAGCCGTGTGAAGGCCGGTCTCCCGAGAGTAGATCGATTGGTTAAGTTTCCATGAGGGAGATGTGAGGGGGTTCTCACAAATAATTCACGGCTTTGGCGTTCTGCGAATTGAGCCTAAAAATTGCTGCAGATGCACGCTACGAAGCAGGTAAAAAGCGTCAGGCAACGAAGGGTCGGAACTGCACACCCAGACCGGCCATGCCTTCTGTTTCGCCGATCAGGTCCGCGCGCAGCAGCGGACGTGCATCGATGTAGGCCTGCGGCAGGATCAGTGACAGGCGTGCGTCATCGGCGGTCAGTTCCAGTGCCGGCATCGGCGTGTCTTCGTGCGCGCGGTTGAGCAGGACCGCCAGGCGCAGCAGCGCGGTCATGCGCCGTGCCGGCTGCAGCAGACGCTCGGGCAGCGCCTCGAAGGCGGACTTGGAGATGTTGCGGCGGTGGCTGCGTACCAGCGCGGCAAGCAGCTGCTGTTCCTGCCGCGAGAAACCGGCGATGTCCGAGTTCTCCAGCACGTAGCTGCCATGCACGTGGTAGCCGCTGTGCGCGATCATCAGGCCGAGCTCGTGCAGGCGTGCGGACCAGCCGAGCATGCGGGCATCGTCCGGGTCCAGCTGCCAGCTTTCTTCCACCTGGGCGAGCAGGTACATCGCGGTGTTTTCCACGCGATCAGCCTGGATGGTATCGATGCCGTAACGCTGGGTCAGTGCCGCGACCGATTCGTCGCGCAGGTCGTTCTCGCTGGCGCGGCCGAGGATGTCGTAGAGAATGCCCTCACGCATCGCGGCCTTGCTGACGAGCAGCTTCTGCAGCCCGAGTGCCTGGAAGGCGGCTTCGAGCACCAGGATGCCACCGGCGATGATCGGGCGACGATCCGCGGACAGGCCCGGCAGGTCGATGTCCTCGATGCGCTTGGCCTTGAGCAGCTCATCGCGCAGCTGCGGCAGGGCCTCGGCGGTGATCGCGCCCTTGCTCAGCTTCATCGTGGCGCAGATTTCGCTGATCGCCTTGTGCGTGCCCGACGAGCCCAGTGCCTCGTGCCAGCCCAACGCGCGGTACTTGTTGGCGAACTGCTGGAACTCCGCGCCGATTTCGGTCAGGGCGTCCTTCCAGCGCTTCTTGCTGAGCTTGCCGCCGGGGAAGAAGCGGCGCGTGCTGGCGATGCAGCCGGCCTGCAGGCTTTCGCGCTCCAGGGTCTGCATGCCCTGGCCGATGATGAATTCCGTGGAGCCACCGCCGATATCGATCACCAGCCGGCGCTGGTCCGCCTTGGGGGGCTGCGCATGGGCCACGCCGAGGTAGATCAGACGCGCCTCTTCGCGGCCGCTGACCACTTCGATCGCATGCCCGAGCGCGGTTTCGGCCGGCATCAGGAAGGCCTGCGGCGAGCGCAGCTGGCGCACCGTGTTGGTGGCCAGGGCGCGGACGCGTACCGGGGGGATCGCACGGATGCGCTGGCCGAACCGGGCCAGGCATTCCAACGCGCGCTGACGGGCCTCGGCGGACAGGCCGCCCTTGCCATCCAGGCCATCGGCCATGCGCACGGTCTCGCGCAGGCGGTCGACCACCCGCAACTGCCCGAGCGTGTATCGCGCGATGACCATGTGGAAGCTGTTCGATCCAAGGTCGATGGCGGCGAGCAGGTCGCCATCCTGCAAAGCGGGCGGAGTCGTGGAGGTATGCGGCATGGGCGAATGTTAGCCGAAGGCAGGCCCCCCGCGTCACCGCACCACCTTCACAGGGGATGCGACGTGGGGTCGCAGGTTACAGACCCTTCAGCAGGGCCATCTGCGCCGCGTGCGGCGGCTCGTCGTGGCCGGGCGTGCACTTGATGTAGCTGCCGTCGGCCTGCAGCTCCCAGGCATTGAGGTTGTCGTCCAGGTAGTTCTGCAGCACGTCGCGGTAGACCTTGCGCGCCAGTTCCGGGTCCAGGATGGGGAAACAGGTCTCGACCCGGCGCAGCAGGTTGCGCTCCAGCCAGTCCGCACTGGCGCAGAACAGTTCCGAGGCCCCGTCATTGCCGAACCAGTAGACCCGGCTGTGTTCCAGGAAGCGGCCGACGATCGAGCGCACCCGGATGGTGTCCGAGACACCGGGGACGCCGGGGCGCAGCGTGCAGGCGCCGCGGACGATCAGGTCGATCTGCACGCCCGCCTGCGACGCCGCGTACAGGGCACGGATCATCTGGGGTTCGTTGAGGGCGTTCATCTTGGCGATGATCCGTCCCGGACGGCCACTGGCGGCCAGGCGCGTTTCGCGCTCGATCCGCTGCAGCAGACCCGGGTGCAGGGTGAAGGGCGACTGCAGCAGGCGCTTGAGCTTCATCCGCGGGGCCAGCCCGGACAGCTGCTGGAACAGCAGGTGCACATCGTTGCCGATGTCCGCATCGGCGGTGATCAGGCTCAGGTCGGTGTAGGCCCGCGCGGTACCGCTGTGATAATTGCCGGTGCCCAGGTGCACGTAGCGGCGCAGCTTGCGGCCTTCGCGGCGCACGATCAGCAGCATCTTGGCGTGGGTCTTGAAACCGACCACACCGTAGACGACCTGCACGCCGGCTTCCTGCAGGCGGTCGGCCAGGCCGAGGTTGGCTTCTTCATCGAAGCGCGCGCGCAGCTCGACCACGACGGTGACGTCCTTGCCGTTGCGTGCGGCCTGGATCAGGGCATCGACGATCAGCGAATCCTTGCCGGTGCGGTACAGCGTCTGCTTGATCGCCAGCACGTTCGGGTCGACCGCCGCCTGCTTGATCACATCGAGCACGGCGGTGAACGCATCGAAGGGATGGTGCAGCAGCACGTCCCGGCGCGCGACGATCTCGAAGATGCCATCGCTGTCGCGCAGTACGCGCGGGCTCAGCGAGGGGTACTTCAGGTCCGGCCGCTGGATCACGTCGTACAGCTGGACCACGCGGTTGAGGTTGACCGGGCCGTCGATGCGGTAGACCGCGTTCTCGGTCAGCCCGAAGTTCTGCAGCAGGGTGCGCACGATGTCGCGCGGGCAGTCCTGCGCGATCTCCAACCGCACGGCCGGTCGGTAGCCACGATCGACCAGCTCATCGCGCAGCGCCAGGGCCAGGTTCTCGACCTCTTCCTCGTCCACCACCAGTTCGGAATTGCGGGTCACGCGGAACTGATACGCGCCCTGGACTTCCATGCCCGGGAACATCTCATCGACGAACGTGGACAGCACCGAGGACAGGAACACGAAGGTCTGCGGGCCGCCAAGTTTTTCCGGCAGCTGGATGATGCGCGGCAGCGACCGCGGAGCACGCACGATCGCCAGATGCCCCGCGCGACCGAACGCGTCGGTGCCCTTGAGCACCACCACGATGTTCAGCGATTTGTTGAGGATCTTCGGGAACGGGTGCGACGGATCCAGGCCGAGCGGGGACAGCACCGGCATGATCTCGTTGCGGAAATACGCCCGCAGCCAGCGCTTCTGGCGATGGTTCCAGGAGTGCCGGCCGAGCACGTCGATGCCGGCTTCATGCAGTGCCGGGCGCAGGGTCTCGTTCCAGCAGCGGTACTGCTGGTCGACCAACTGCGCGGCACGGTCATGGATGGCGTTGAGGATCGCCTGCGGCGTCATGCCGTCCGGCGCGGGCGGCAGGCCGAATTCCTGCGCATGGCGCACCGCGGCCGCGCGGATCTCGAAGAATTCATCCAGATTGGTGCAGGAGATGCACATGAAGCGCAGGCGCTCCAGCAGCGGCACCTGCGGGTCCATGGCCTGGGCCAGCACGCGGAAGTTGAAATCCAGCTGCGACAGCTCGCGGTTGATGTACAGCGCTGGATCGCGCAGCGGATCGCCGTCCACAGGCACGGCGACGGGAACAGGAGTGCTCATGCGGAAAAGTCTTCAGAAGAAGGAAGGGAGACGACCTCGTTGCGCGCACGCACCTGGTCGGCATCGAAATGGCACGAGAACGTGCTGCCTTTACCGACCTCGCTCTGGATCTCCAGGCGGGCATGGTGCAGGCCGAGAATGTGTTTGACGATCGACAGCCCCAGCCCGGTGCCACCGCTCTCGCGCGAGCGGCTGCTGGAGACGCGGTAGAAACGTTCGGTCAGGCGCGGCAGATGGTTGGCCGGAATGCCGTAACCGGTGTCGCGCACCGACAGCACCACGCCATCGCCTTCGCGCGCGAATTCCACTTCCACGCGGCCACCGGCCGGGGTGTAACGCACCGCATTGGTGACCAGGTTGGAGAACGCACTGTGGAGTTCCTTGTTGGAGCCCTGCAGATCCACGCCGGCGGTATCGATGATGCTGATCTGATGACGGCCCTGGCTGTGCGCTTCGGCCTCGCGGCGCAGCGTGGCCAGCATCGGCGTCATCGCCACGGCTTCGGCTTCGGTGTGTTCCTGCGATTCCAGTCGGGACAGGGTGAGCAGGTCTTCGACCAGCTGCGCCATGCGCTGGGATTGCTTGCGCATTTCCTCCAGCATCGGGCCGGTGCCGGGGAAATCTTCCGGATCCATCATGTCCAGATAGCCGTGCACCACGGTCAGCGGCGTGCGTAGTTCATGCGAGACGTTGGCAACGAAGTCACGGCGTACCTGTTCCAGCCGCAGCAGCTTGCTGACATCGCGTGCGATCAGCAGCCAGTAGTCCGGCGAATAGGGAATCAGGCGCAGGTTGAGGCGGATCGCCGGATCGACCGGCGAGGGCACATCCAGGATCGGTTCGGCATTGCGGCCACCGGCCAGCCAGTGCGCCAGCGGCATCGGCTGCAGGCGTTCGACCAGCGCCTCGCCCAGATCGCCTGGATGGTGCAGGCCGAGCAGCGAGGTCGCCGCTTCGTTGAACCACTGCACCCGCTGGCTGTTGCGGTCGACCACGACCACGGCATCGGGCAGGGCGGCGGCCGCGGCGCGATAACTGCGCAGCATGTCCAGCAGGCGCCGCTTGCGCGTGCGCATTTCCCATTGGTTGCGGTAGAGCAGGCGGTCCAGCTCGTTCCATACGCCGGTGCCGTCACCCATGTCCCAGCGATGGCGCGCGGTGAGGCCACGCAGCACGCGGCGCAGCCGCCAGTAATGCCAGGTCAGTGCGCCGATGGAGGCCAGTGCGATGCACATCCAGACATGGCCGACCGCCAGGCCCAGCAAGCCGGCCGCGAGCAGCAGGGCGGCGAGGGTGGCCAGCGTTTTCAACCAGGCAGAACGGATGTGGCGGGGCATTGCGGTCTCGCAGAAAGTGCGGGCCTCGGAATCGATCCAAGGTTATAGCAGGAGTGGCCGGAACCGGGCATGCGCGCCCGGGACCGGCCCGACGAGACTCAGGTCGAGGTCGAGAACCGGTAACCGGCGCCGCGCACGGTCTGCACCATGTTCTCCGCAGCGAACGGCTCCAGCGTCTTGCGCAGGCGGCGGATGTGCACGTCGATGGTGCGCTCCTCCACATACACGCTGCCGCCCCACACGTGATCCAGCAGCTGGGCACGGGTGTAGACGCGTTCGGGGTGGGTCATGAAAAAGTGCAGCAGGCGGTATTCGGTCGGACCGATCGGCACCGGCTGGTCGCCGGCGAAGACACGGTGCGCGGCGCCATCGATGCGGATCGTACCGACCGCGACGCTGCCGTCTTCGTCATCGTCGCGGGCGCGGCGCATGACCGCACGGATGCGGGCGAGCAGTTCGCGTGCCGAGAACGGCTTGACCACGTAGTCGTCCACACCGGCTTCCAGGCCACCGACGCGATCGTTTTCCTCGCCACGTGCGGTCAGCATGATGATCGGCACCTCGCGGGTGAGGGCTTCTTTGCGCCAGCGCCGGGCCAGGTCCAGGCCGCTGGTGCCCGGGAGCATCCAGTCCAGCAGGATCAGGTCCGGGACGCGATCGGCGATGGCGGTCTGTGCCTCGCGGGCGTCGCCAGCATGGATCGGGTCGTAGTCGCCCTTGCGCAGGGCAAAGGCGACCATTTCGCGGATCGCGGGTTCGTCATCGACGATCAGGATGCGTTTCTGCACGTGCCCACCGTATTGCTCATCAGATCGGGATTGAGCTCAGTAGACTACGGTTTCATGACAGGTTTGTGACGAGGTGGCCGTTCCCGTCGGTCACCGCCATCTGGCGGTCATGAGCCGGTTGGCGCGGACCGCCTCAGCGGCGGTCCAGGTCCGGGTCGTCGATCCCCTGCCGGCGCATTTCCAGCACGGTCGGAGTAATGCTCTCGATCCGGGCATCGACCCGGGCCCGCACCACGTAATCCAGGCTTGGCTGCCGCTTGAGCGCCTGCAGCTGGATCAAGGCCTGCTCGGGGCGGCCGCTCAGGAAGGCGGCCTCGGCGTAGGCCTCGCTGGCCCGGGTGGTATCGCCGGCCAGTTCGCTGGCACGGGCGAAGCGCTGCTGGAAGACCGGATCATTGCCGCTTTGCGACAGCATCGGGCGCAGCATCGCCTGCGCGCGCTGGCCGGCCTCGCGCCCGCCCTGTTCGTTGAGGATCGACGCGTAGGTCAGGGCCACCGGGCGGCTGCCGGGATGCTGGCGCATCAGGGTCTCGAAGCGCGCATTGGCCTGCGCCTGCTGGCCCGAGCGCGACTCCGCCTCGCCCAATGCCAGCGCCACCCAGACATTGTCGGGATGATCGCGCAGCAGCTCGGTGAGGTCGCGGGTGGCCTGTGCCGCCGCACTGTTGCGCAGCCGCCCCAGCGCGAGCCCATAGCGTTGCGGTTCGGTCAGCCCGTTCTTCTGCGCGCGCTGCAGGCTTTCGTACTCGCTGATCACATCGGCGGGGGTATCGGCGCTGAGCACGCGCAGGCGCTCGCGTGCCCACTCGAACTGCCCCGTGCTGCCGCGGCTGAGTGAATTGACCGAAATCTGCATCGAGGCTGGCAGCAGGGGGTTGCTCCGCCGCACCAGCGGATCGGACAACGCCGGGTCAGCCGGGTTCACCCGCTCCTGGCGCACCCCGCCCGGCACCTCGGTGGTGAGCAGCACCGTGTCCTTCTTCATCTGCTCGGCGCGGGCCTTGGCCTCGCTGATACGGGTGGTGGTGACCGGGTGGGTCTGCAGGAAATCCGGCACGCTGTAGCCGCCCTGATTGCCCCGCATCGAGGCCGACATGCGCTCGAAGAAACCGGCCATGGCATCCACGTCGTAGCCGCTGCGGGCCAGGGTGCGGATGCCCAGGCGGTCGGCCTCGGACTCATTGGAACGGGTGTAATTGATCTGGCGCTGCTGCATCAGCCCCATGCCGGAGGTGATCGCGGCCATGGTGGCATCACCGGCGGAATTGCCGCCGGCCTGCTGCGCGGCCACGACCGCGGCGAGCATGCCCAGCAGGATGGGGATCTGGTCGCGCTGGGCGCGCTCCACCCCGCGCAGCACGTGCTGCTGGGTGACGTGGGCGATTTCGTGCGACAGCACCGCGGCCACTTCGTCCTCGCGTTCGGCGGTCAGCACCAGGCCCGCATTCACCCCGATATAGCCGCCCAGGGTGGCGAAGGCGTTGATCTGCCGGTCCTTGAGCATGAAGAACGTGTAGGACTGGCGCGGCTGGGCACTGTTGGAGCCCAGCCGGGCGCCCATGGTCTGCAACCAGTCATCGACCAGCGGGTCGTCGAGCAGAAAACCGTAGTTGCGCAGTTCACGCAGCATCATCCCGCCGTACTCGGCCTGCCGGGCCGGGGTCAGCAGCTCGCCGGCCGAGGACCCGATGTCCGGCAGCTTGCTTTCCTGGGCGCCGGCCAACGGCACCGCCAAGGCAAGGGTCAACGCGGCAGAGAGCAGCAGAGGGCGCAAACGGAGCTCCTGGGGGGATGACGGACGACAGCGTGACAGGGCCAGTGCAACCTGCGGTTAAACCACAGTGTTGCGGCGGTGACGTGGAAAATCCAGCAGACCGCTACCATATACAGACCAACGTTCCGCTGTGGAGTTTCCCGTGAGCCAAGATGCTGTTACCCCCCCGGGTGGTGCGCCCGCCATCACCATCTACTCGACCGCGGTGTGCCCGTACTGCGTGGCCGCCAAGAACTTCCTGAAGAGCAAGGGCCGCGAGTGGACCGAGGTCCGGATCGACCTGGACGCCGCCGAGCGCGAGAAGATGATGGCCAAGACCCGCCGCACCAGCGTGCCGCAGATCTTTGTCGGCGAGGTCCACGTGGGTGGCTACGACGACATGATGGCGCTGCACCGCGCCGGCAAGCTGGAGCCGCTGCTGGCCGGGCAGGACCCGGCATGAGCGCGGCCGACGACGGCAGCAAGGACCGCATCGCCGAATTCACCGAGTTCCGCCAGCGCATGAACCAGCGCATCCTGGGCGAGCCCAATCAGGTCGTGCGCCGCTTCTTCGCCCTGGACACCCAGACCTACCAGGCTGGCGCGCTCGATGTGAAGACCAAGGAACTGCTGGGCCTGGTCGCCTCGATGGTGCTGCGCTGCGATGACTGCATCAGCTACCACGTGGCCCAGTGCAAGGACGCCGGCGTGACCCGCGAGGAGTTCTTCGAGACCTTCTCGGTCGGTCTGGTGGTCGGCGGTTCCATCGTGATCCCGCACCTGCGGCGCGCCGTGGACTTCCTGGATCAGCTCGAAGGTGGCGCCGAAGCGCCGGCCGTTCACGAGCATTGAGCCGGGGCCGTGATGGCCCCGCCGCGGTAGGCGCCGACCGTTGCTCGGCTGCTCCGGCACCCCGGCAATGTCGTCGCCCCCGGTGGCGCACCGTTCAGGTGCGAGACCCCGTTCAGCAACCCGGATAGCAATGCCTCTGGAGGAAAGCCCCTTCTGTTGAAGGGGCGCGCCGACAGGCGCGGGGTAGAGGAGGAATGCGCGGGCAAACCGCTTCGCGGTTTGCAGGGGCGCGCCAACGGCGCGGGGTAGAGGAGGCATGCGCGGGCAATTCTGCCTTACCCGCCTTGGACCAATGGCCTATTTGGGGTCCATCGGGCGGGTAAGGCATAATTGCCGATGAAACTTCCCTTGCGCCCGCGCTTCGCGCACCTCACGGATGGCGCTCCCCCCTCGGTTCGGAATACACATCAATGACGCAGAAAATCACGGTCATCCGCGGTGACGGCATCGGCCCGGAGATCATGGACGCTACCCTGTTCGTGCTCGGCAAGCTGGACACCGGCTTTGAATACGAAGACGCCGACGCGGGCCTGGTCGCGCTGGAAAAGCACGGCGATCTGATGCCGGCCTCCACGCTGGAGTCGATCGCACGCAACAAGATCGCGCTGAAGAGCCCGCTGACCACGCCGGTCGGTGGTGGCTTCACCTCGATCAACGTCAGCCTGCGTCGCCACTTCGACCTGTACGCCAACGTGCGCCCGGCCGTCTCGTTCCCGAACACCAAGTCGCGTTTCGGTGATGGCGTGGACCTGATCACCGTCCGTGAGAACACCGAAGGCGCGTACCTGGCCGAAGGCCAGGAAGTGTCGGCCGATGGCGAGACCGCTTTCTCCGGCACCCGCATCACCCGCAAGGGCTCCGAGCGCATCGTGCGCTACGCCTTCGAGCTGGCCCGCAGCACCGGCCGCAAGAAGGTCACCGCCGTGCACAAGGCCAACATCATCAAGTCGACCTCGGGCCTGTTCCTGGCCGTGGCGCGCGAAGTGGCGGCCAAGTACCCGGATATCGAGTTCCAGGAAATGATCGTCGACAACTGCTGCATGCAGCTGGTGATGCGTCCGGAACAGTTCGACGTGATCGTGACCACCAACCTGTTCGGCGACATCATCTCCGACCTGTGTGCCGGTCTGGTCGGCGGCCTGGGCCTGGCCCCGGGCGCCAACATCGGTGAGAACGCGGCGATCTTCGAAGCCGTGCACGGCACCGCGCCGGACATCGCCGGCCAGGGCAAGGCCAATCCGTGCGCGCTGCTGCTGGCCGCTGCGCAGATGCTGGACCACGTCGGCCAGGTCGAGAATGCCGAGCGCCTGCGCAAGGCCATCGTGGCCACGCTGGAAGCCAAGGATTCGCTGACCGGCGACCTGGGCGGCACCGGCAACACCATGGGCTTCGCCCAGGCCATCGCCAGCCGCCTGTAAGCGCGCGGGTCGGTTGTCCAGAAAGCGGGGCGCTTCGGCGCCCCGCTTTTTTGTTGCGTGATGTGTCCTGCGCCGAGCGCCGGGGCATGAAAAAGGCGCCTTGCGGCGCCTTCGTCATCTCGCTGCGGGCGCGTGGCTCAGCGCTGCTGGATCTTGGACAGCAGGCGCAGGAATTCCACATACAGCCACACCAGCGTGACCATCAGGCCGAACGCGCCGTACCACTCCATGAACTTCGGTGCGCGTGCCTCGGCGCCGGTTTCGATGAAGTCGAAATCCAGCACCAGGTTCAACGCGGCCACCACCACCACGAACAGGCTGAAGGCGATGCCCATCCAGCCGCCTTCGTGGATCATCGGCACGTTGATGTTGAAGAAGCTCAGCACGAAGGAGGCCAGGTACAGCAGCGCGATGCCGCCGGTTGCCGCCACCACGCCCAGCTTGAAGTTCTCGGTGACCTTGATCAGGCCGCTGCGGTACACCGCCAGCATCACGAACATCGTGCCGAAGGTCAGCATCACCGCCTGCATCACGATGCCGGGGAACTTGGCATTGAACATCGCCGAGATCGCGCCGAGGAACAGGCCTTCGACGAGTGCATACATCGGTGCGGTGACCGGCGACCATTCCTTCTTGAACACGGTCACCAGGGCCAGTACCAGGCCGCCGATCGCACCAACCAGCGTGTACAGCATGGCGCTGGAGGTGGGCAGGCCGTTCGCATCGACCGACTGGCTCCACGCAAACGCGGCCGTCAGCACGGTCAGCAACAGCAACACGCCGGTCTTGTTGACGGTGCCGTTGATGGTCATCGCCTGGTCGGGGCGGGCCACGACCGAGCCGCTGGCCAGGTCGAGGAAGGTGGACTCGGAAAGTGCGGGATTGCCGCTGCGCATTGCCAATCTCCTTGATGGGGTAGGGGTTCGGCCCTCCGGCCGCTGCCCCGAGCATAGCCGAAGCCGCCATCGGCAATGACGACATGTGAATTGATGTGTGAAAACCGTTGACAGATGCCATGCCGATTCCCACAATAGGCGGCTCTTTCGGGGGGAACCCCGGAGGGAAACAAACCGCCGGGGTATAGCGCAGTCTGGTAGCGCGCCTGCTTTGGGAGCAGGATGTCGGGGGTTCGAATCCCTCTACCCCGACCAAGCCCGCTGCTCAAATCGGGATTGGAGTGCGACAATCCGGACCGAGCGCCCGTAGCTCAACTGGATAGAGCACCGGCCTTCTAAGCCGGCGGTTACAGGTTCGATTCCTGTCGGGCGCACCATCCGGTGCAAGCGGTAGGAGACAAGGTTTTCAGTGGTGGCTGTAGCTCAGTTGGTTAGAGTTCCGGATTGTGATTCCGGTGGTCGGGGGTTCGAGTCCCCTCAGCCACCCCACTGATTCAAACTGGTTCACCGAAAGTGAATCAGGGTTGCAAAAGGCAGCACACACGCTACAATGTGCGCCTGAGTTTTCAGGGCTGTTAGCTCAGTTGGTAGAGCAGTTGACTCTTAATCAATAGGTCCAAGGTTCGAATCCTTGACAGCCCACCAAGACAGAAGCCATCGGGTCCGCCCGGTGGCTTTTTTCTTGTTTGAATGTTGCGTGGAGCAGGCGGATCGTTGGGTGGTTACGGATGCCATTCGCCATCCATCCAAACAAAGTGCTTGCGCCGCACGCAGGAAACCCTGCATAATTCGCCTCCCGATTTTCGGGCTGTTAGCTCAGTTGGTAGAGCAGTTGACTCTTAATCAATAGGTCCAAGGTTCGAATCCTTGACAGCCCACCAAGACGAAAGCCGCCTGGTCCGCCAGGCGGCTTTTTTCTTGTCAAAGCGCTTCAGCTTTGGGTTCGGGCCTGCAACAATGCGCGCCTGAGTGTTCAGACTCGCGAAAGTGGCGGAATTGGTAGACGCCCTGGATTTAGGTTCCAGTGCCGCAAGGCGTGGGGGTTCGAGTCCCCCCTTTCGCACCAGTGCAGGGCGTTTTCGCCCGCACCATGACCATGGGCACGTCCCCGATCGGGGAGACGGCCACATGCTGGGTCTCTGGCGGCCCCGAGCGTTCTCGGCCCGCGCTGGCGGCGCTGGCATTTATCGGCGAAACTACAGGGCTGCGGCGGGCATGCGCGTCCACGACCCCGCGTCCAAAACCCGTTTCATCCATCACATCGTGCCGGGGCCCATGCCGCCGGTGGCAGGAGTCAACATGCAAGCTTCGATCGAATCCACTGGCAATCTGGAACGCCGCCTGACCTTCTCGCTGCCGGAAGACCGTCTGCAGACGCACATCAGCGGCCGTCTGGGCGAAATCGCCCGCACCACGCGCATCAAGGGCTTCCGCCCTGGCAAGGTGCCGGCCAAGGTGATCGAGCAGCGTTTCGGCCAGCAGGTCCGCAGCGAAGCCGTCGACGGCCTGCTGCGTGAGACCTTCGATGCCGCCCTGCGCGAGCACGAGCTGCGCATCGCCGGCACCCCGCGCATCGACAAGGGCGAGGGCGAGCTGTCCTTCGTGGCCACCGTCGAGCTGGTGCCGGACTTCGGCGACGTGGACGTCAGCAAGCTGACCGTGGTCCGCCATACCGCCGAGATCAACGACGCCGACATCGACCAGATGATCACCAACCTGCGCGAACAGCGCCGCAGCTGGAGCCCGGTCACCCGTGGCGCCCAGGACGGCGATCTGGTCGCCCTGGAAACCTGGTCGCAGGCCGGCGATGAGCGCCTGCCGGCCGAAGGCACCGAAAAGGGCAGCGTGATCGTGGGCCAGGGAATGATGTTCGAGCAGATCGAACAGGGCCTGGTAGGTCTGACCGCCGGTGAAGAAAAGACCCTGGACGTCGAGTTCCCGGCCGATTGGCGCGTGCCCGCGCTGGCCGGCAAGCAGGTCAAGGTCACCGTCAAGGCGGTGGACGTGTCCGCGCCGGTGCTGCCGGAGGTCGATGCCGACTTCATCACCAGCTTCGGCGTGAAGGGTGGCGACGTAGAGCAGTTCCGCAAGGACATCCGCGCCAACCTGGAGCGTGAGCTCAAGGGCGCCCTGATGAACCGCCTGCGCCGCGAAGTCGGCGAGCAGCTGATTGCCGCCTACGCCTCGGTCGAAATGCCGCCGCGCCTGGTCGAGAACGAAGCCCGCGCCATGCTGGCCCAGCAGATCGATCAGATCCGCCGCAGCGGCCGCAACCCGGGCGACGTCCCGGCTGACGCCCATGAAGGCTTCAAGGACGCCGCTGCCAAGCGCGTGCTGGTCGGCCTGCTGGTCGGCGAAGTGGCGCGCAAGAATGACCTGCGCCTGGACCCGAAGCGCCTGAATGAAACCATGCGCCTGATCGCCTCGACCTACGAAGAGCCGGAGCAGGTCATTGAGATGTACCGCAATGACCCCCAGCTGATGACTGGGCTGCAGAATCGCGTGATGGAAGAGCAGGTGATCGATTGGATCGCCGAGCGCGCCCAGCACACCGAAGAGAAGCTGTCGTTCCAGGACGCGATCCGCCAGTAAGCGGCCCGCGTTTTACGCCCCGCGCCCTGGCGCGGGGTCGTTCCCCCCAAAATAGGTGCCTCACTAATGGACAACCGAACCACAGCCCTGAACATGGTTCCGATGGTGGTCGAACAGACCAGCCGCGGCGAGCGCGCCTATGACATCTATTCGCGCTTGTTGAAAGAGCGTCTGATCTTCCTCGTGGGCCCGATCGACGATCACATGGCCAACGTGGTGGTGGCGCAGCTGCTGTTCCTGGAAGCGGACAACCCGGAAAAGGACATCAGCATCTACATCAACTCGCCCGGTGGCGTGGTCACCGCCGGCATGGCGATCTACGACACCATGCAGTACATCAAGCCGGACGTGAGCACCATCTGCGTCGGCCAGGCCGCCTCGATGGGCGCCCTGCTGCTGGCGTCGGGCGCGGCTGGCAAGCGGTATGCCCTGCCGAACTCGCGCGTGATGATCCACCAGCCGCTGGGCGGCTTCCAGGGCCAGGCCACGGATATCGACATCCATGCCCGTGAAATCCTGACCCTGCGTTCGCGCCTGAACGAAGTGCTGGCCAAGCACACCGGCCAGTCGCTGGAGACCATCGCCCGGGATACCGAGCGTGACAACTTCAAGAGCGCGGTCGATGCGGTGGCCTACGGCCTGGTCGACCAGGTCCTGGAGCGTCGCCCGGAAGAGTCGATCCAGCCGGCGTAAGGTTGTGCCAGGCCGGGAAACCGGCTTGTTTCCACCGGGTCGGGCAGGACTGGCGTCCTCCTGACCCTGTGCTATTCTCGAATCGAACCCCCGTTCAGTCGGGTGGGGTAACTGGGTAAGCGAAGCATGAGCGAAGACCGCCAAGGTCGTTCCACGGACACCGGCAAGATCCTCTACTGCTCTTTCTGCGGAAAGAGCCAGCATGAGGTGCGCAAGCTGATTGCGGGTCCGAGCGTGTTCATCTGCGATGAATGCGTCGAGCTGTGCAACGACATCATCCGTGAGGAGCTGGAGGAGAAGGCGCAGTCGGCCCGCAGTTCGCTGCCCAAGCCGCGCGAGATCCTCGAGGTCCTGGACCAGTACGTGATCGGGCAGAACCGCGCCAAGCGGACCCTGGCCGTGGCCGTATACAACCACTACAAGCGCATCGAGAGCCGCCAGAAGAACGACGAGGTCGAACTGGCGAAGTCGAACATCCTGCTGGTCGGTCCGACCGGTTCGGGCAAGACGCTGCTGGCCGAGACCCTGGCCCGCCTGCTCAACGTGCCGTTCACCATGGCCGACGCCACCACGCTGACCGAAGCCGGTTACGTGGGCGAGGACGTGGAGAACATCATCCAGAAGCTGCTGCAGAAGTGCGACTACGACGTCGAGAAGGCGCAGCAGGGCATCGTCTACATCGATGAAATCGACAAGATCTCGCGCAAGAGCGAGAACCCGTCGATCACCCGCGATGTGTCCGGCGAAGGCGTCCAGCAGGCCCTGCTGAAGCTGATCGAAGGCACCGTGGCCAGCGTGCCGCCGCAGGGCGGTCGCAAGCACCCGCAGCAGGAATTCCTGCAGGTGGACACCAAGAACATCCTGTTCATCTGTGGCGGCGCGTTTGCCGGCCTGGACAAGGTGATCCAGCAGCGTTCGAACGATTCGGGCGGCATCGGGTTCGGTGCCAAGGTGAAGAGTTCCGAGCGCAAGCAGGAAGTGGGCAAGATCCTGGCCGAAGTCGAGCCGGAAGATCTGATCAAGTTCGGCCTGATTCCGGAGTTCGTCGGCCGCCTGCCGGTCGTGGCGACGCTGGAAGAGCTGGACGAGGCCGCCCTGGTGCGCATCCTCACCGAGCCGAAGAACGCCATCACCAAGCAGTTCAAGAAGCTGTTCGAGATGGAGCACGTCGAGCTGGAGTTCCGTCCGGACGCACTGGCCGCCATTGCCCGCAAGGCGCTCAAGCGCAAGACCGGTGCCCGTGGCCTGCGTACGATCGTCGAATCGGTCCTGCTGGACACCATGTATGACCTGCCCTCGGCAGAGAACGTCAGCAAGGTGGTAGTGGACGAATCGGTGATCGAACACAAGTCCGAACCGTACCTGATCTACCAGACGCCACCGGCGCCTGAACAGAAGGCGGCTGGCGCTGAATAATCAGTTCAAGTAATTGAATTGATAGAATTTTTTCAGAACAGCTTGCATCTAGAAGCCGATGGCCCCATAACGAGGCCATCGGCTTTTTTTGTATCCGGGCGAGGCGCCCGGAGGCCATCCCCACTGTTCCACTGGAGCCCACATGGCCCGTTCCCCAACTGAGACTCTCGACCTGCCGGTACTGCCGCTGCGTGACGTGGTGGTGTTCCCGCACATGGTCATTCCGCTGTTCGTCGGCCGTGACAAGTCCATGCATGCGCTGGAGCAGGCGATGGAGGCGGACAAGCGCATCCTGCTGCTCGCGCAGAAGTCCGCCGAGACGGATGATCCGTCCGCCGCCGATCTGTACCAGGTCGGCACGCTCGCCCAGGTGTTGCAGCTGCTGAAGCTGCCCGATGGCACCATCAAGGTACTGGTCGAAGGCCTGTCGCGCGTCAACGTCACCGACGTGACCGAGCGCGATGGCTCGCTGCACGGCGTGGGCATGGAAATCGAATCGGACGAATCGCGCGAGCCGCGCGAGATCGAGGCGATCGCCCGTTCGCTGATGTCGCTGTTCGAACAGTACGTCAAAACCAACCGCAAGCTGCCGCCGGAGCTGCTGCAGACCCTGGCCGGCATCGATGAGCCGGCGCGCCTGGCCGATACCATCGCCGCGCACATCAGCGTGCGCCTGGCCGACAAGCAGCGCCTGCTGGAAACGCTGCAGATCGGCGACCGCCTGGAAATGCTGGTCGGCCTGGTCGATGGCGAGATCGACGTGCAGCAGATGGAAAAGCGCATCCGCGGCCGCGTGAAGTCGCAGATGGAGAAGAGCCAGCGCGAGTACTACCTCAACGAGCAGATGAAGGCCATCCAGAAAGAACTGGGTGACCTGGATGACGCGCCCGGCGAGATGGACGAGCTGGCCCGCAAGATCGCCGAGGCGGGCATGCCCAAGCCGGTGGAGACCAAGGCCAAGGCCGAGCTCAACAAGCTCAAGCAGATGTCGCCGATGTCGGCCGAGGCTGCCGTCGTGCGCAACTACCTGGATTGGCTGCTGGGCGTGCCGTGGAAGAAGCGCAGCAAGGTCCGCAAGGACCTCAAGGCCGCACAGGACACGCTGGATGCCGATCACTTCGGTCTGGACAAGGTCAAGGACCGCATCCTGGAATACCTGGCGGTGCAGTCGCGCGTGAAGCAGATGAAGGGCCCGATCCTGTGCCTGGTCGGCCCGCCCGGCGTGGGCAAGACCTCGCTGGGCCAGTCCATCGCCAAGGCGACCAACCGCAAGTTCGTGCGCATGAGTCTGGGCGGCGTGCGCGACGAGGCCGAGATCCGCGGGCACCGTCGTACCTACGTCGGCTCCATGCCGGGCCGCATCGTGCAGAACCTCAACAAGGTCGGCAGCAAGAACCCGCTGTTCGTGCTCGATGAGATCGACAAGATGTCGATGGACTTCCGGGGCGATCCGTCGTCGGCGCTGCTGGAAGTGCTCGATCCGGAGCAGAACAACGCGTTCAACGATCACTACCTGGAAGTGGACCTGGACCTGTCCGAAGTGATGTTCGTGGCGACCTCCAATTCGCTCAACATCCCCGGCCCGCTGCTGGACCGTATGGAGGTGATCCGCATCCCCGGCTACACCGAGGATGAGAAGCTCAACATCGCCATGCGCTACCTGGTGCCCAAGCAGATCAAGGCCAACGGCCTGAAGCCGGAAGAGCTGGAGATCGAGGCCGACGCGATCCAGGACATCGTGCGCTATTACACGCGCGAATCCGGCGTGCGCAACCTTGAGCGCGAAGTCGCCAAGATCTGCCGCAAGGTAGTCAAGGAGATCGCGCTCGCCGGTCCGGTCGCACCGGCCAAGCCGGCCAAGGCCACCAAGAAGACCAGTGCGAAGAAGAAGGCGCTGGTGGTGGTCAACGGCAAGAACCTGGACAAGTACCTGGGCGTGCGCCGCGTCGATTTCGGCCGTGCCGAAGAGCAGAACGAAGTGGGCCTGGTCACCGGCCTGGCCTGGACGGAAGTCGGCGGCGATCTGCTGCAGATTGAATCCACACTCGTCCCGGGCAAGGGCCAGCTGATCCTGACCGGCCAGCTCGGCAACGTGATGAAGGAATCCGCCTCGGCGGCCCTGTCGGTGGTGCGTTCGCGTGCCGAGCGGCTGGGCATCGACAACGAGTTCCTGCAGAAGCACGACGTGCACGTGCACGTACCCGATGGCGCCACCCCGAAGGATGGCCCCAGCGCGGGCATCGCCATGGTCACCTCGCTGGTGTCCACGCTGACCAAGGTGCCGATCCGGGCCGAAGTGGCGATGACCGGCGAGATCACCCTGCGCGGTCGCGTCACCGCCATTGGCGGCCTCAAGGAGAAGCTGCTGGCGGCGCTGCGTGGCGGCATCACCACGGTCATCATCCCCGAGGAGAACCGCAAGGATCTGGCCGATATCCCCGCCAATGTCACCCGTGATCTGAAGATCGTGCCGGTGAAGTGGATCGAGGAAGTGCTCGACCTGGCCCTGGAGACGCCGCTGACCGCACCGAAGCCCAAGAAAGATGGGCAGCGTGTCACGGTACGTGGCAAGTCCAAGACAGCTTCCACCACGCGCGTCAAGCATTGACGCGCGCTGTCCAAGTGCCCGAAACCCGCGTCGTTATTGGCTTTTCAGCTTGCGCGGGTAGGGGGGCACTGGTATAAAAGCACCACTCGTGAGTCAGCGTCATGCTGAATTCGGCGAACAGAGAACTTCACTGGCATCCGGCGGCGTATCGTCCTCGGGTGTCTCAATGTTGAATCCGCGGAATCCCCGCCAAAGGAGCTGTAGAGAATGAACAAGACCGAATTGATCGACGCCGTTGCTGAAGCCGCCGACCTGACCAAGGCCGAGTCCAGCCGCGCCGTTGATGCCGTCATCGCTTCCGTCACCAAGGCCCTGAAGGGCGGTGACGCGGTGACGCTGGTGGGCTTCGGCACGTTCCAGGTCCGCGACCGCGCTGCCCGTACCGGCCGCAACCCGAAGACCGGCGACACCATCAAGATCGCTGCGTCGAAGAATCCGTCGTTCAAGGCTGGCAAAGCCCTGAAGGATGCCGTAAACTAAGCGGCTTGCTGGGGTGCTTAGCTCAGCGGTAGAGCGTCTCCTTTACACGGAGAGGGTCGGGGGTTCGAAACCCTCAGCACCCACCAGGCACTGCCAGTAAAAAGTTTTGAAATGTGGAGCGGTAGTTCAGCTGGTTAGAATGCTGGCCTGTCACGCCGGAGGTCGCGGGTTCAAGTCCCGTCCGCTCCGCCAGTTTCAATAGGGCCCCTGAGCGATCGGGGGCCTTGTTTTCTCCAGCGACGCAGGTCGCGGTGGAAACAAAAGCGGTTTAGTGCGGAGCGGTAGTTCAGCTGGTTAGAATGCTGGCCTGTCACGCCGGAGGTCGCGGGTTCAAGTCCCGTCCGCTCCGCCAGTTTTAAAAAAACCTCGAAAAAAGCAACATTTCGGGGTGGGCAATCTGAATATCTTCGGATAGAATGAGCGCCTGCAAAGTTTCAAGTGCGGAGCGGTAGTTCAGCTGGTTAGAATGCTGGCCTGTCACGCCGGAGGTCGCGGGTTCAAGTCCCGTCCGCTCCGCCAATCTTTGAAGAGCCCTTGGTGAAAACCAAGGGCTTTTTTTTGTTTCCAATTCAGCGGGTCGATCAACGGCGCGCGACTGACCGTGCATCCGTTGCCATGGCCGGGCGTGGGACCCGGTGGATCAGGCCGGCGCGGCCGAGGCGGGCACTTTTGGAGCCTGCCGCGAAGCGGGTTACACTGCCGGGCTCGCCAATCAGGCCTTGATTTTTCCCATGCTGCAGAAACTTCGCGACAAGACCTCGGGCTGGATCGTTACCGTGATCCTGGGGCTGCTGATGATTCCGTTCCTGTTCGTGATCGACTCCAGCTACCTCGGTGGCGTCGGCTCGCAGAACGTGGCCAAAGTGGCCGCCCCGCCGACCTGGTGGAAATCCGCCCCGTCGTGGTGGCCGGTCTCGTTCCTGTGGCAGCACCATGAAATCAGCTCCAACGATTTCCGCGTGCGCTTCGAGCAAGCGCGCCAGCAGGCACGCCAGGAACAGGGTGAGGATTTCGATCCGCGCCAGTTCGAAAGCACCGAAAGCAAGCTGGCCGTGCTCGATCAGATGATCGATGAGCAGGTCGTGCGCCTGGCTGGCGAACAGTCCGGCATCGTGATCGGCGATGGTGCCGTGCGCGAGTACATTGCCTCGATCCCGGCCTTCCTGGATGCGGACGGCAAGTTCAACCAGGACAACTACCGCATCGCGCTGGCCAGCGGTAATCCGCCGCGCACGCCGACGCAGTTCGAAGCGCTGGTGCGCGAGAGCATCCAGCAGTCGATCATTCCGTCGGCCCTGCAGCGTTCGGGGTTCACCACCCAGAGCGAGGCCGAGCGCCTGATGAAGCTGCTCGGTGAAACGCGTGACGTGGAGCTGGCCGCGCTGCCGGAAACGCCGGCCGATACCGCCGAAGTGACCGACGCACAGATCAAGCAGTGGTACGACAGCCACACCAAGGATTTCCGCCAGCCGGAAACCGTGTCGCTGGAGTACGTCGAGATCAACGGTGCGAACCTGCCGGCCGCAGCCGCGGCTGACGAAGCCACGCTGCGCAAGCGCTACCAGGATGAGAAGGCACGCTTCGCCACCCCGGAACAGCGTCTGGCCTCGCACATCCTGATCACCGCCGATGGCAGCGATCCGGCCAAGCTGAAGGCGGCCGAAGAAAAGGCCACGCGCATTGCCGCGGAAGCCAAGGCGCCGGGTGCCGATTTCGCCGCGCTGGCCAAGGCCAACTCGGAAGATCCGGGTTCCAAGGACACCGGCGGCGACCTGGGCTGGGTGGAACACGGCGCGATGGTGAAGCCGTTCGAAGACGCGCTGTTCGCCATGAAGACGGGCGAAGTGGTTGGGCCGGTGAAGACCGAGTTCGGCTACCACGTGCTCAAGCTGCGCGAGACCAAGGGTGGCGAAGGCCGCGCGTTCGAGGACGTGCGTGACCAGCTGGCTGCCGAACAGCTCAAGGCCGATACCGATCGCGTGTTCACTGAACTGAGTGGCCGCCTGGTGGATCTGGTCTACAAGAACCCGACCTCGCTGGAAGGCCCGGCCAAGGACATGAGCCTGCCGGTGCAGACGCTCGGTCCGTTCACCCGCGCCACCGCCAGTGGCATCGCGGCCAACCCGGCCGTGCTGCGTGCGGCGTTCTCCGACATCCTGACCCAGGATGGCACGGTGAGCGACCCGATCGAGCTGGGCCCGAACCACAACGTGATGATCCGCGTGACCGAGCACAGCCCGGAGCAGGCACTGCCGCTGGCCAAGGCCCGTGAGCAGGTCATCGCTGCGATCCATGCCGACCGCACCCGCCAGGCTTCCGAGAAGGCCGTGGACGCCGTGCTGGCCAAGCTGAAGGCCGGGCAGACCCTGCAGGCGCTGGCGACCAGTGACCAGCTGCAGATCAGCCCGCTGCCGGGCCTGCCGCGCACCCAGCCGGTGCCGACCCCGGAAATCAACCGCGCGGTGTTCAGCGCGCCGCTGCCGGCCGAAGGCAAGCCCAGCTACGGCAAGGTCGCCGTGCAGGGCCGCTACGTGATCTACGCGGTCAGCAAGGTCACCCCGGGCAACGTGGCCGAAGTAGATGCCGCCCAGCAGCAGCAGCTCAAGGAGCAGCTGAGCCAGATCGACGGCATGGCCGCCGCCAAGGCCTACGTCGAAGCGATGCGCAAGCACTTCAAGGTGCAGACCGAAGAAGCCAACCTCTAACGGGGTCGGCTTCTGCAGGAAAACAAACAGCCCGGCAATGCCGGGCTGTTTGTTGTTGAAAACGACACTGCCCGGCAGAACCGGGCAGTGTCGTTACCAGCAATAGGATCCGCGCGCGCTCAGTCTTCGACGCGCAGCACCGCGCCCGGCTTCAGCACACTGCTGCCACTGAGCCCATTGAGCGACAGCAGCGCCTTCAGCGGCATGCCGTAGCGGCGGGCGATGGTCCAGGGCGACTCGCCATCGCGCACGGTGTGGCGGCGGCTGCGCGGGCGGTCCGCGCTGGCCACGGTACGGGTGGCCACCGGGCCGGGCGCCGTACGCGCCGCCGTGGTGTCGGCCGGTGCGCTGGGCGCCACCGCAAGAGCGGCCACGCTGGCACTGGCATCCACCGGGGCGTGCGCGGTAGGGGCCAGAACCGTCACCTGGCCGCTCGGGCGGCCCTTGCCGCTGGCCAGGGCCGGATTGAGGCGGGCGATCCGGGCAGGGTCCAGTGCGCGCTGCTGGGCCCACTGCTGGACGCTGGTGCCGGCCGGCAGCGTGTGGCCCTTCAGCACCGGCACGGTGCGGTCCAGCGAGGCCATCACCGCCGGCTCGGTTTCCGCGTCTTCCAGGACGCAGGCCAGTGCATGCAGCTTCTCGACATAGGCATAGGTGACCGGCGACAGCCCCGGCAACTCGGCCGGACGCGCGTTCTGCGCGTTCATGCCCGCCTTGCGCAGCGACTGCAGCACCCGGTACTCACCGGCGTTGTAGGCCATCGTCGCCAAGCGCCAGTCGCCGCCGAACATGCCATGCAGGGTCTTGAGGTAGCGCACCGCGGCCTGGGTGGAATCCACGGCAGAGAGGCGGCCGTCATAGCCCGGGGTCATCTGCACGCGGTGGTTCTTGGCGGTGGTGGCGATGAACTGCCACAGGCCGGCCGGGCCGCTGCCATTGCGGGCGTTGGGCCGGTAGCCACTTTCCACGAAGGGAATCAGCGCGAATTCGGTCGGCAGGTCGGACTTGCGAAGCTCTTCGACCACATAGCCGAACAGCACCAGCGCGTCATCGTCCTGGTTGGCCAGCCGCGAGGGGGCATGCGCGAACTGCTTCTGCCAACGCGGGCTGGTTGCCTCGGCGTCGCAGGTAGGTTCGGCCAGACCATCGCGGAAGCTGGCAAAGATCTCCTGCCCGTTGCGCACCGAAGCCGGCGGCAGGGCCGCAGCGGTCAGGGGAAGGGAGGACAGGCCGGCCACGTTCTGCGACATGCCGGCGGTCAACGACTGGGCGCCCGCGCTGCCGGCCACGGCGATCGCCAGGCCAAGCGCGAGCGGCAACAATCGCCGACTCATGTTCGAAATCCGTCTTTCCAGTGCCGCAGGCCTGCGACAACATCGACTTCATCGGTAACGGGACGCCCGAGATGGGCGCTGACAGCCGCGTGGACGGCGGGGGTGTTCGTACGCAGGAACGGATTGCATTCCAGCTCGCTTGCCAGTGAAACCGGCAGCGTGGGCAGGTCATCGCGGCGCATGGCCAAGGCCTCCTCATGGCGCTGCGACAGCGCAGCGTTGGTGGGGTCTACATGCCGCGCGAAGACGGCATTGGACAGGGTGTACTCGTGGGCGCAACAGACCATCAGTTGCGCTGGCAGGGACGCCAGCTTCCGCAGGGATGCCAGAAGTTGGGGAGGCGTACCTTCGAACATGCGCCCACAGCCCAGGCTGAACAGCGAATCGCCACTGAAAAGATGTTCAGCGGTGTGAAACGCGATATGGCTCCGGGTGTGCCCGGGCACGGATACTACGTGGAACCCGAGGCCCAGTGCCTGAACGTGTTCACCTTCGCCCACCCGGTGCGCCGGGACCGCAATGCGCGGTTCGACCGGTGCGTAGACCTCCACCGCCGGGAAATGGGCCTGCAGTTCGGCCACGCCGCCGATGTGGTCGTCGTGGTGATGGGTCAGCAGAATGCTGTGCGGGACCCATCCCTGCTGCGCTGCGGCAGCCAGAACGGGGGCGGCCTGGCCGGGGTCGATGACCACGGCGCGGCCGTCGTCGGCGACCAGCGCCCAGATGTAATTGTCCGCAAACGCGGGTAGGGCGGTCAGTCGCATAGAATTGGACCATGCCCCCCGCGTTGAGCCCCCGTCAAGCGACAGTCGCATCCTGGTTTGATACTGAACCGGCACAAGCGTTGTGCCGTCTGGAATCGGAGCGGTTGCGCAGCCTGCTCGCCGAGCGCCCGGTGAACCCGTGGCTGTGGGTGGCGCCGACGCCTGGCTGGCTGGAAAGCGTGGACTTGCCGGGCCGCGGCCTGCGCCTGTACCGCCAGGGCGCCGAGTATGCCGGCGATGTCCAGTGCGCCCTGCCGCTTCCGCTGCCGGACGAGAGCGTCAACGCCATCGTGCTGCAGCACGTCACCGCCCGTGACGCCGAGCAGCTGATCGCCGAGTGCGCGCGCGTGCTGATGCCCGGCGGCCGGCTGTGGCTGTCCACCCTCAACCCGTTCAGCCCGTACCGCCGCCAGTGGCGCCATCACGGGCTGGTCGTGCGCAGCCCGCAGCGGCTGCGGCACACCCTCACGCAGGCTGGCCTGAGCTGCGAGGACCTGCACTACCTCGGCCCGATGTGGCGCAACCGCTCGCCGGCCCGGCGTGACCTCGCCCCGCTGCGGGCCGCCTGTCTGTTCACCGCTGAAAAACGCACTCTGGCATTGCCGGGACCGACGCCCGTGGCCGTGCCACGTTGGCACGGCACGGTTGCCACCTGATCTGGAATGGAATGAAGACGATAGAAATCCACACCGACGGTTCCTGCCTCGGCAATCCCGGCCCCGGCGGCTGGGCGGCGTTGCTGCGCTACAACGCGCACGAGCGCGAACTGAGCGGTGGCGAAGCGCATACCACCAACAACCGCATGGAGCTGATGGCGGCCATCTCGGGGCTGGAAGCCCTCACCGAGCCGTGCAACATCGTGTTGTTCACCGATTCGCAGTACGTGCGCCAGGGCCTGACAGAGTGGATGCCCGGCTGGATCCGCAAGAACTGGAAAACCGCCGGCGGCTCGCCGGTCAAGAACCGGGAGCTGTGGGAGCGCCTGCACGCGGCCACGCTCAAGCACACCATCGACTGGCGCTGGGTCAAGGGCCATTCCGGCGACCCGGACAACGAGCGCGTGGATCAGCTGGCGCGCGACGCCGCGATCCGGATCCGCGCCGCCGGCCCGGTACACTGAGCCCATGCGTCAGATCATCCTTGATACCGAAACCACCGGCCTGGAATGGCGGAAGGGCAACCGCGTCGTCGAAATCGGCTGTGTGGAACTGCTCGAGCGCCGCCCCAGTGGCAACAACTACCACCAGTACCTCAAGCCGGACTGTGAGTTCGAACAGGGCGCGCAGGAAGTCACCGGCCTGACCCTGGAGTTCCTGGCCGACAAGCCGGCCTTCGCCCAGGTCGTCGACGACTTCCTCGCCTACATCGACGGCGCTGAGCTGATCATCCACAACGCGGCGTTCGATCTGGGCTTCCTGGACAACGAGCTGTCGCTGCTGGGCGACCACTACGGCAAGATCACCGACCGCTGCACGGTGATCGATACGCTGAAGATGGCGCGTGAGCGCTTCCCCGGCCAGCGCAACTCGCTGGATGCACTGTGCCGGCGCCTGGGCGTCGACAATGCCCACCGCCAGCTGCACGGCGGCCTGCTCGATGCGCAGATCCTGGGCGATGTGTACATCGCGCTGACCTCGGGTCAGGAGGAAATCGGCTTCGGCTCGGCCGATGACCAGAAAACCGGCAGCGCCCACGCGCAGACCTTCGACACCTCGCGCCTGCTGCCGCGCCCGCGCGTGGTCGCCACCGCCTCGGAGCGGGAAGCGCACGAAGCGCGCCTGGCCAAACTGCGCAAGAAGGCGGGCCGCGCGATCTGGGATGGTGAGCCCGACGCGGTGGAAGCAGTCAGCGCCTGAGGGCCCGACCCCGGTAGATCCCGGCCGTTGGTCGGGATGGCTGCCTCAATGGCACCGCACCAGAATCACGGTGATGTTGTCCGAGCCGCCGCCATCCAGCGCGGCGGCGACCAGCGTATCCACGCATTCCTGCGCACTGGCATCGTCGAAGGCGAGGGTGCGGGCGATGCCCTTGTCCTCGACCTCTTCGGTCAGCCCGTCACTGCACAGCAGCAGCTGCATGCCCGGGCGCAGCTCGCCGGTGGTGGTCGCCACATTCAGATGTGCCGGATCGGTCACCCCCAGCGCCTGGGTCACCACATTGCGATGCGGATGCGCACGGGCCTGCTCTGCGGTCAGATTGCCTTGGGCGACCAGTTCCTGGACCACGCTGTGATCCTGGCTGAGCTGGGCCAGCGTGCCGTCGCGCCACAGGTACGCGCGGCTGTCGCCGACCCACGCCACCTCATACCGATTGCCCTGCACACGGGCCGCCACCACAGTGGTGCCCATCGGCAGGCTGTCGTTGCGGCGGCGCGAGGTGCGGATGATCTCCTCATCGGCGATCCGGATCGCATGCGCCAGCGTCGCCCCGCGGCGGATCTCGCGCACGATGGTCTCGCGCGCCAGCGCGCTGGCCACCTCACCGCAGGCGTGCCCGCCCATGCCATCGGCGACCAGCCACAGCGCCAGTTCGCCATCCCCGTAATACGTATCCTCATTGAGGTCACGGCGCAGGCCGGGGTGGGTCAGGTGTCCGAATTCGATCATGAAGGCGCGTGCCGGTGAGGATTGCGAGGGATAACGGCATGATCGCGGCCCGCCGGACATCCGGCAAGGCATCCATACAGAAGAAATTCACTTCTTTGCACGCAATGACTTGTCGCCAGCGCGTCCTGCCCGTATCATTCGCGTCCCGGTTCGCCGGGACCATCTGGAGAGGTGGCAGAGCGGTTGAATGTACCTGACTCGAAATCAGGCAGGCGTTTATAGCGCCTCGGGGGTTCGAATCCCCCCCTCTCCGCCAGATAAAAAGAAAAGGGCTGCCCATCGGGCGGCCCTTTTCTTTTTATCCGGCCTGATGGGCGGACGAGAACCCCCGACGGGGTTCGACGGATCTGCAGGAGCAGATCCGGACAGACGAACGTCTGGCCCTGGAGCGCGCAGCGCGGAAGGGCTGGGTGCATGGATGCACCCAGCAATCCCCGCAATGAAGTGGCCACCCGCAATCCACGCGACGTCATCGCGGTAGAGCCCCCGCCCCACACCCGCCCAACATGCGCTCCGCTAAACTGCCCACCTCACGTAACGGATCCCCACCATGACCGCTGAAATCCTCGTCCCCGTGTCCTTCGGTGAACTGCTCGACAAGATCTCGATCCTGCAGATCAAATCCGAGCGCATCAGCGATGAGGCCAAGCTGGCCAACATTCGCACCGAGCTGAGCGCACTGGAAACGACCTGGATGGCGCACCCGGCCGGGGTCAAGGACATCGCGCGCCTGCGTGCCGAGCTCAAGGCCGTCAACGAGCGCCTGTGGGACATCGAAGACAACATCCGCCTGCAGGACAAGGCCGAGGCCTTCGACGACCATTTCGTCGAACTGGCCCGCAGTGTCTATCAGCAGAACGATGAGCGCGCCCGCATCAAGAAGGACATCAACCTGGCACTGGGCTCGCTCTACGTGGAAGAGAAGTCGTACAAGGATTACGCACCGCGCGGCGCGTAATCGGCGACATACCGCTCGAAGGCGGCAATGCCGTCCTCGACCGTGATCAGCTGCATCACATCGTCGAATTCGACCTTCGCGCCCCATTTCAGTTCGCTGGCCGGCTTGCCCAGGAATTTGCGCGCCGCATCGTCGTAGCGGTCCACGCAGTAGCGGCGGTCGGAGTAGGGTCCGCTGCGGTGCGGGTTGCTGGCCGCATGCAGGCCCAGCACCTTGGCGCCCATCGCGTTGGCGATATGCATCGGGCCCGAATCGGGCGTCATCACCAGCGCGGCGCGGGCCAACAGGGCCGGCAGCTGCTTGAGGGTGTCCTTGCCGACCAGATCCAGCGCCGGCGTGGTCAGCTGCCCCTGGATGGCATCGGCCATGCCGCGCTCCAGATCGCTGCGCCCACCGCACAGCACCACCCGCCAGCCGCGTGCGGTGGCGTGGTTGGCCACGGCGGCATAGCGATCGGCATACCAGTTGCGGCGCACGTGGCTGGAGCAGGGCGAGATCATCAGCACCGGGCGGCCGTCGTCGGCCCACTGGGCATTGGCCCACTCGAACGCCGCCGGCGGCACGGCGAGGTCCCAGCTGACCTCGGTCTGTTTCAGGCCCAGCGGCTCGCAGAAGCTGCCGATCGCGTCGAGTACGTGGATGCCCGGGCGGTCGGGAATGCGCTCATTGATGAAAAGCCCGTGAAGGTCCTTCGAGCGCGATCTGTCGTAGCCGATGCGGCGCTTGGCCGGTACGAAGGCGGACAGCACGTTGGCGCGGAAGGCCACCTGCATCTGCAGCAGCGCATCGAAGCGCCCGGCAGGGAGGCTCTCGCGCAGGGCGCGCATACCAGCCAGGCCGGTCTTCTTGTCGTAGCTGTGGAAGGTCACACCCGGCAGCCCGTCGAGCAGCTTGTGGCCGGCCTTGTCGATGATCCAGTGCAGGCAAACGCCGGGATCGGCCTGTTGCAGGGTGCGCACCAGCGGCACCACATGGGTCACGTCCCCCAGCGCGGACAAACGCAAAAGACACAAGGAAGAGGACGTTGGTGCCATGGTGTTGTTAGACTCGAAGGAATGGTCGCATTCGACGCCACTGAAGCGCTGACGCCCTGCCGCGATGGACGCGGTATCGGTGCCATTCTGTTCGACCGCGAAGCCTTGCGGCAAGCAGAGATGAGCCTGTTCGCGCCGGCCCACTGGGGCGAGCGGGCGCGACCGGTCGGCGATGGCGGCCGCGGCGGCGCCTGGTTCGTCGATGCGCCCTTTGGTCATGCCGTGCTGCGCCAGTACCTGCGCGGTGGCTTGGCAGCCAAGCTCAGCCGGGACCACTACATCTGGCGTGGCGCCAATCGCACCCGCAGTTTTGCCGAGTTCCGGCTGATGCGTGCCCTGCGCGCGCAGAAGCTGCCGGTACCGCGCCCGATCGCCGCGTTCTACATGCGCGAAGGCCTGCGCTACAAAGCGGCGATCCTGATGGAGCGGCTGGAGGGCGTGCGCTCGCTGGCCGACCGCGCGCTGGTCGCCGGGCGCGGGGCCCCCTGGGAGGAGACGGGCCGGCTGATCGCGCGCTTCCACCGCGCCGGGCTGGACCATGCCGATCTCAACGCCCACAACATTCTGTTCGACGCCAACGGCCATGGCTGGCTGATCGATTTCGATCGCGGCGTGCTGCGCATTCCCGCCACCCGCTGGCGCGAACGCAATCTCAAGCGGCTGCTGCGCTCGTTGATCAAACTACGCGGTGAGCGCAGTCATGACGACGTCGAAAAGGACTACGCACGGCTTCGCCGCGCCTACGATCTCGCCTGGAACCGGGGTTACTGATGGACTGGGCACTGCGTTTCATGGGGGTCGGCAATGCGTCGGCCGTGCAGCTGGGTTCGCCGATGGCGGTGATCGAGCGCGATGGCCGCCCATGGCTGACCATTGATTGTGGCGGGGAAGGGCTGACCGCCTTCCAGGCGCACTACGGGCATGTGCCGCAGGCCCTGTTCGTCACCCATGTGCACCTGGACCATGTCGCTGGTTTCGAACGTCTGTTCGTGGATGCCTATTTCTCGCCGCAGCGTCGTGGGCGCATCCGCCTCTACGTGCCGGCGACGGTCGTGCCGCTGCTGCACAAGCGCGTGGCCGATTACCCGAACGTGCTGGCCGAGGGCGGTGCGAACTTCTGGGATGCCTTCCAGCTGATCGTGGTCGGCGATGCGTTCTGGCATGACGGCGTGCGTCTGGAAGTCTTCCCGGTGCGCCATCACTGGCCGGAAACCGCCTATGGCCTGCGCCTGAAGGGTGCGGTCACCTGGAGCGGCGATACCCGCCCGATTCCGGAAATGCTGGCGCGCTACGCCGACGACAACGAACTGATCGCCCACGACTGCGGCCTGCACGGCAATCCGTCGCATACCGGTGTAGACGACCTGGAGCGTGAGTACACGCCCGAGCTGCAGGCGCGGATGATGCTCTATCACTACGCCAGCGAGGCTGACGGCGAGGCGCTGCGCCAGCGTGGCCACCGTGTGGCCCTGCCCGGTGAGCGTGTGGCGCTGGCTACCCCGACCGCGATGCACGTGCTGGCCCAGGATCCTCCCTGAGCATGGACGACGCGCTGGCCGCCCATCTGCAGGCGCTCGAACGCGCGTTGCATGCGCCAGCGGTCCGCGGTGATGTCGCGCAGTTGGCGGTGCCTTAGTCGGCAGCATCGCGAAGGAAAACAGGGAGCCCAAAAAGGTGGCGGCCCCGCCGGCTGACCTCGGCGCCCGCGTCGATCGATACCGTTGCTGCCTTCCGGCCCTGGCGGGATTTTCGACCTAGCGTCGCGAGGGGCCGACGGGGCCACCATAGAGACGTTCCGGCTGCGGGGCGATCAGGGATCAGCCGGCCGCAGGCGGAAGGTGCAAGGCAGGAACAGGTCCGGCAGTGCAGTCGCGCATTCTAGCGCATGCGCGGCACGCAGTGCCAGACGCCGAGGCTGAATCCCGTGTAGCCCGATGCCGTCAGTCGCGGCCATTGCGCGGGTAGGGCGGTAAAATACGCAGCACAGGAGGAACGGCCTCCCCCATTTCGGGAACCACTGACCAGGACGGCCTGGCCCCCATCAAGGAGGGCCGCATGGCCTGGATCTATCTGTTGGCAGCCGGTGTACTGGAAATCGTCTGGGCGTTCTCGATGAAGCAGTCCGAGGGGTTCAGCAAGCTCACTCCCTCGATCATCACCCTCGTCACCATGATTGCCAGCTTCTGGCTGCTGTCACTGGCGATGCGCACGTTGCCGCTGGGCACTGCGTACACGATCTGGACCGGCATTGGTGCGGTCGGCGCGTTCGTGATCGGGATTGCCTTCCTCGGCGAGCAGATCAGCGCGATGCGGATTGCCGCAGCGGTGTTGATCGTGAGCGGATTGGTGCTGATGAAGCTGTCGAGCAGCTGACGCGTTCAAAACGCACGCTGCGGCTTCAAGCGTAGAGCCACGCCATGCGTGGCTGGCGCAATCCCGACGCACTCCAATCCCTGGCGCCGCTCAACGCGGCGCCAGTTCCAGCGCCATCTCCACCGCGTCCAACCCGGGGCCGTGCCCATCGGGGGTAACTCTGGTGACGACGAAGCCGAGTCCGGCGTAGAAATCCTGCGTGTGCTGGCTGGTGCTGAGCGTCACGCGCTGGGCGCCGAGTGTTTTTGCATGGGCCAGCCGCGCGTGGGAAAGCTGCGTGCCCAGGCCTTGGCGGTGCCGGGTGTGGTTGACCATGCCCCAGCAGAACGCGGCGGTGTGTTTGTTGTCGAGGGCGATGTCCGGCGTTGCCGGCGGAGGGATAAAGACTCATTGGATGCCTCTATGGAGCGATAGGCACCATTGCCTATCGTTGGCCGCAGCATGGCGTCCGCTGGATCAAGCTCGTAAGGTGGGGAAATCCCAGCGAGTCGAAAAAAAGTTGGGGAAATTTTCAGACCGCGAGGGCGGTGTGATTTAGGGCTGGCGGCGAGCTTGCTGCCGCGGGCAGCAAGGGGCGGGGAGGCCGGAGGGAACTAAGTCAACGACCCACTAGGGCACAAAAACGGGCCTGCCCGCGCTGGCCCCGTGTTCTGGCTGGCATGGGTGTGGGATCGGAGCGGGTGCCCTGCCGGCGAAGCCGCGTCTCATCGGGTGAGTTCCGACACGGCCATGCCGGCCTCAAAAGCGGGGGGATGTCGGAGCCGTTCGCCGGAGTTAACCACCAAGCGGTTTTGCAAGCGTTTGCAGGTCCAGGTGCTCATTGCGCCGGTGGAGGCCGAGCACGGCGCCACGTTGGCCAAACCATGATTGAGCTACCACATTGCACTTGGCCAGGTATGGTCGAGCCACTTCACTAGCGCCGGCTCAAGGCAGAGGTGGGGTCCAGTCCCGGTAAGTAGTGGTCAGCGTTGAGTTCGTGAAGTCGCTTAAGGAAGTGGTTCCGAAGTTCCGCGTCCGCGGTGAGCTTGGCACGGACGCCAGTCAGGACTGCCTGTCGATTGCTTCGCAGCCTGTCCACTTGTTCCCGGATGGCCTTGTTGATGTCCGGATCGGCGTGGAGTTGGACCTGGTCAAACGAGGGAGCCCTGCGGTGCGCGATGGATGCCGGTTCGGGCTTGTCCTGGTCGAGCGCGTCAAGGCGCATTAAGGCCTTCTCAAAGCGCTCGCGGTATTCAGGACTTTTGGCATCGACTTCGACTTGGGTGGTTGCGCCCTTGATGGCCAATTCGATCACGATCCGTTCGGAGTGGAGGTCCAGTTCCAGTTCCGAGGTCGCCTTTCGCACGGCCAAGCTGCGCTCCGTATTGCGCCTGAACTCCTCCGCGGTCCTGCTGACCTTTTCCAACAGCGTGGCCACCGTGCCCTTCCGTGATTGCTTCGGGGGAGCGGGTGTAGCGAGGGTTTGTGCCGTGACAGCTCGGGATTGCGACCGAGTCGGCAGCGGCGGGAATGATGTTCGGGTTGGGCCGGCTGGGGCAGGCGGCCTTTGAGCTGGGGTGCCCAGCTTCTTTGGCTTGAAGCTGCAGGCAGGAAAGTTCGAGCAGAAACGAAACTCCCGTAGCGGCAGGTGCGCAAGATCAACACGCCTTGCTTGCACGACGGGCAAATCTCCTCACGGACCGCCTTGCCATCGGTGTCGGCGAGGGCCACCACACCGTCCTCCTCCAACTCCCGCAAGAAGCTGGAGCACTGGCCTCGGGCGGTGAACATGGCCACGCCCCGCCGAGCGTGTGTCAGGGCCACGTAGAACAGCCGCCGCTCCTCGCCCAGTGGGTAGTCGTCGCCATCGGGAATTGCCAGCGCAATCACCGGATCATCGCTGCGGGTGTTGGGGAAGCTGCGCCCCCGACTCATGCTGATCATTTCCGGCGCCGATCATCCCCGGGAAGGGCCCGACCATAGTAAGTTGCACGCAGGGGCGGGTCATGTTCAAGCGGGACAGAGCGGATCAACCTATGAGACCCGGCGGGCTAGAACGGGATCAGAAGCCGTGCGACTGGCCGGCGGGCTAGAATGGGATCAGAAGCCGTGCGACTGCTCGGCCGGGGAACTGCCACATGCCATTGCTGGACTGGCGCGATCGCGAGAAAGACCTCACGCGGGCCGCCCTTACGCCCTATCGCCTGCTCGAGTCTGTGTCCAATCTGCACTACGGGGATGAAGACGCCCACAACCTGCTCATCCAAGGCGACAACCTGGACGCGCTCAAGGCCCTGAAGCCGTATTTCGGGGGCAGCGTGAAGTGCATCTATGCCGATCCACCATTCAACACCAAGCAGGCGCTGGACGACTACGACGACAACCTGGAGCACTCCATCTGGCTGTCGATGATGTATCCGGCGATGGTGCTGCAGCGAGACTTGCTGGCCGAGGACGGCACGCTGTTTGTTCACATCGACGACAACGAACTGGCCTACCTGCTCGTGATCCTCGACGAGATCATGGGACGCCGAAACCGGATGGCGCTGGTCTCGTTCAAGCAAGGGGCGCCAACAGGGCACAAGGCCATCAATCCCGGCATGGTCAGCACCACCAACTTCATTGCCGTCTATGCCAAGAACAAGGCCCAGTGGACCCCCAACCGGGTGTTTACCGGTCGTGAGCGAGACAAGCGTTACGGGAAGTTCTTGGTCAACCCCGACGCTGACCCTTCGGAGTGGAAGTTCACCACTCTGACGGCGGCGGTCAAGCAGGCATCGGGCAAGAGCGCGAGCGACTTGAAAAAAGAGCTGGGCGACGGCTACGAAGCCTTCCTCAACGATTTTGTGGTGGAACACGCCAAGCAGGTCGCGCAATTCGTGCGCCCCGATTACAACGCCGTGAGCAAGGACGCCCAAGCGATGATCGATGTCTCGCTGGCCCAGCCCACGAAGATCTTTCACCTGGCTCGCGAAGCGCATTCGGATATGTATTTCATTGGGGGCCAGCGGATCATCTTCTACGCCGGCAAGCTCAAGGAAGTGGACGGCGAAATGATGGCCGGGGAGCCGTTGACCACGCTTTGGGACGACCTGCTGTCCAACAATCTCCACAAGGAAGGTGGGGTGGAGTTCCCCAAGTCCAAGAAGCCCGAGGCGCTCATCAAGCGCTGCTTGGAGCTGGCCACGAACGAAGGAGATCTGGTGCTCGACGCTTATCTGGGATCGGGCACCACGGCCGCAGCAGCCCACAAGATGGGTCGGCAGTGGATCGGGATCGAGCGTGGGGAACACGCCCAGACCAAATGCGCCCCACGGCTGCGTGCGGTCGTGGACGGAGAGCCTTCCGGCATCTCCAAGTCCCAGGGCTGGAAGGGCGGCGGGGGCTTTCGCTTCCTCAAGCTTGGCCCGCCCATCTTCGATGACGCAGGGCACATCCGAGAGGGCATCCCATTCGAGCACCTGGCCGCGCACGTGTGGTTTGCCGAGACTCGCACGCCGCGATCCACGAAAGCGGCCAAGGACGTGTTCCTGGGCGAGCACCAGGGAACGGGCTACTTCCTGCTCTACAACGGAATCATGGGCGACCAAAGCGCCACCGGCGGCAACGTGCTGTCCAAGACGATGTTGCGGCGCTTGCCGAAGTTCAACGGGCCGAAGGTCATTTACGGCGAGGCGTGTCCGCTTCCCGAGGAGGTGCTTGAAGAGCACCAGATCGCCTTCCGCCAGACCCCTTATGACTTGAAGGCCCGCTGATGGCACACCAACTCAAGCTGTATCAAACCCGATCCGTGAACACGTTGCGGCGGTTCCTCGATGAGGCCCAGATCATGGGCGCCGCCGATGCCTTTGAAAGCACCGTCGACAAGGGGCTGGATACCGTTTACAAGCCCATGCCTGGACTCCCCGATGTTCCTTACGCGTGCTTGCGCATCCCCACGGGGGGCGGCAAGACCATCATGGGCGCGGACATCATCGATGCAGCTCGCGGGTTTCTCGATAAGACGTATCCGTTGGTGCTTTGGCTGGTGCCCACTACGCAAATCAAGAGCCAGACCCTGGAGGCCTTCCAGGAGCCTACGCACCCGTATCGCCAGCAACTGGACGAGGCGTTCAAGGGCCAGGTGGCGGTGTTCGACATCGCCCACTTCACGGAAATCCGGCCGGCGGATCTCGGCACCAAGGTTTGCATCGTGATGGCCACCATTGCCGCGTTGCGCGTGGAGGAAAAGGAGGGTCGCAAGGTCTACGAAGACCATGAGGATCTGGATGACCACTTCGGCGGGTCGCTGGACGATTTGCCTCACCTGGATCGGAACGAGGCCGGCAAGGCAGTTCATTCGTTTGCCAATGTCTGCCACCTTCACCGACCCCTGGTCATCACTGATGAGGCTCACAACGCCAACACGGAGTTGTCCTACACCGTCTACCAGCGCCTGCGCCCGCAAGCAGTGGTGGAACTCACCGCCACGCCCAACGCCACATCGAGCAACGTGCTGGTGTCGGTATCGGCTTTCGAGCTGAAGGGTGCGGACATGATCAAGTTCCCCGTGGTGCTTAAGGAGCACAACGGGGAATGGCCGGCGGCGGTCAGTTCTTCGGTGGCCCGACGCAAGAGCCTGGCTAAGGACGCGCAGAAGGAACCCGACTACATCCGTCCCATCGCGCTCATTCAGGCGGAGAGCAAGTCCGGCACGGCCACGGTGGAGGAGGTCAAGAAGCACCTGATCGAGACCGATGGCGTGGCTGAAAAAGCCATCGCCATTGCCACCGGGGACCAGCGGGAGCTGGACGGGGTGGACTTGTTCGCGAAAGACTGCCCCATCGAATACATCATCACCAAGCAAGCGCTCAAAGAAGGTTGGGACTGTTCCTTCGCCTACGTGTTCTGCTCCGTCGCCCAGGTGAAGTCCGACAAGGATATTCAGCAGTTGCTCGGGCGGGTGCTGCGCATGCCGTATGCCACCAAGCGCAGCCAAGACAGCATGTCCAAGGCCTATGCCCATGTGGTGACGGACGACTTCGGGCGGGCAGCCGGCGAGCTGACCCAGTCCCTGGTCGATATTGGCTTCAATCCCCTCGAGGCCGCGGCGGCGATTCAGAAGGAGACCGCCACGCCGAAACTTCCGCTGGTGGGTGGGGCCATGCACACGCCCGAGCTGCCCACCACCAAGGTGCCGGTTGCCAAGGAACCTGACCTGACTAACGTGCCCGCACGGGACGCGGAGCGCGTGAAGTTCACACCCAACAAAACCGGGAAGGGTGGGGTGCTGGAGATCCAAGACGAGCTGGACGAGGCCACGATGGAGGCCATCACCCAAGCTGCGGTAGACGCGGAAGATGCGCTAAAGAGCTTGGCACTCCACCAAAGCCTCACCGCGGCCGCCAAGGCCCCCAGTGAACGGGGCGCGGTGTTCGAAGTCCCTAGGCTGTATGCCATGGATCAAGGCGAGCTGGATCTCGTGGAAGCCAAGGCCGTGGCGGCAGATTTCAGCTGGGATCTTCGCGATCATCCAGCCGACTTGTCCAAGTTCGGGTTCAACGAGGAAAGCCAGACCTACGAGGTTTTCCTCGACGGCAAGCAAGTCCAATACCACCTGGTCAAAGACGACGTGGCGACCTACCTGCCTGGATTTGCTCAGGACCGGACGGTCGATGACCTGGTGGGGTGGCTCGACATCGGAGTGCGCGATCACTCGGTGAAGCAACCGGTGTCGCGTGAGTGGGTCCGGCGCGCCGTCAAGGGCCTGGTTGAGGATCGTGGGTTCTCGCTCGCCCAGCTATTGCGGGGCCAGTTCGTCTTGCGGCGCAAGCTGCGCGAGGAGTTGCTCGGCGCCAAGGCCGATGCCTACCGCCAAGGATTCCAGCAGGCTTTGTTCGCTCCCGACCGCGAGGTGCGCGCGCCGGAAGGCTCGGACTATGCGTTCTCCTACCCGGCCGACATGACGCAATACCCCGCGCATAGCTACTACGATGGCGGGCTGTACAAGTTCCGTAAGCACTTCTATCCCAAGGTCGGGGACCTGCGGTGGAAGACATCGGCGGGGAAGGTTGCGCAGGAGTTCGAATGCGCGAGGGTCATAGACGAACTGGACGAGGTGGAGTTTTGGGTGCGTAACCTGGTGCACAAGAGCCAGTTCTGGATGCCGACCTCACGCATGCGTACCTACCCCGACTTCGTGGCCAAGCTGAAAGACGGGCGGCTGTTTGTCGTCGAGTTTAAGGGCAGCGATCGGTTCTCCAATGACGAGAGTGAAGAGAAACGCCTGGTGGGCGCGCTGTGGCAGAAGGCCAGCAAGGGCCGGGGAATCTACGTCATGGCCCAGATGACGGGGGGCAAGACGGGGAGCATTCGCGACGAGCTGCTAGCCGCCATCAACGGCTAAGGAAGGCAATTGCTACAGGCGGGCGATGAACAAAGTGGGCTCCACCGAACCGCTCAACAACGAGACGGTCTCGATCGAGTTCCCGCTGTGGAGAGGAACTCCACCAGAAGTTTGGAGCGCCGGAGGTGCCGCCTCAGCCGCACGAACTCCCCGCTGCGCCCTTGCTAGACCACTGCGAGCCGCCACGTGAAGGCTAACCGGGATTCCCCAATTTGTATGGAAATGGCGGCCCTTGCGGTTCGTCGGGATGGCAGGACGTGTAGCGACGTTAAAGGCCGCCGTGCAAGATCCGCCTTGAGCCAAGTGCAAAACAAGGGTAAGAAGGGTAAGAAGTGGTTCCGCTGGCCGACACCGACCCGTGCTGGTCACTTACAGCTTTCTAAAGGAACAAGGGAAATGAGAGGGATTTCATCAGCTGTTCCGACCTCATGGCAAGGCGACGGCGCCGTAGTAGATCTGACAAACCATCCATGGCCTGACGCCGTCCGCTTCATACCGTATTGGGGTGACCTCTACTGGGAGGGCATGGACGGGGAGCGTGTCCTGTTGCTGGGAGAGTCCCACTACAGGAAGGAGGGGCTAAGCGATTCGCTCGAAGTGACCCGCCCCTTCACGCAAGAGCACTTCCGTGAGATGGCCTCGCCAGTCCGGAAACACGAAGGGCCATTTTTCAATGCGCTCGACTTGGTGCTCGTTGGGCAACGGGACTTCGAGTTACAGGAGGCGGCCGACGCTTGGAAGCGTGTGGCATTCATGAATCTTTCCCAGTCGTTAGCCGGCTCCCAGGCAAATCACAGGCCACGAAACGAAGCGCTGCGAGAGGGCGGCGACGTTTTAGTTCGGGACATCCTGCCAGTGCTAAAGCCGACCGTTGTCCTTGTGCTGGGTCGGATGACTTGGTGGTTCCTAAGTCATGGCCGACGTGAACCGGCTTTGAGTCCATTCATAGCGAAAGAGGTGAACCGGAAGAACGGTCGCCGTCGATACGTCGAAGAGCGTGATGTTTGGTCCTTGGACTACAAAGGTGGCTCCGCCCTCATGACCTGGGTCTATCATCCGTCCTGGAATGTGGACACTTGGCGTGATCGTTCAGCGGCGCTGCGGCATCTCATTGCGCTGTCGAAACGGGACTAGGGGACCAGAGGAAGGCTTGGGGCGAGAGGACTATGCATGAGCGATTCACCCGAGTTGGCAAAATTGGTTCGAAAGACGGCGAGCAGTGGCAAGTTGGATTACGTCCCTGTGGTGGTGCTCAATGAGACCACGAAGTCCAAGCTCGATGTATTGGGGTTGCTGATTCCGCACAGCGACCATACGGGATTCTCCATCAAGCTCCAGGGCTACAAGAAGACGAAGTCCTCACCTTGGGAGGAGGATGAGCCCAAGACGATCAACCTGAGCGAGGTGTCGACACTCAAGCTTTTCAAATACCTTCAGACCCATCTCCCTCTGACGCAGCAGCGGGAAGCCGGTGAGTTCATCCTGATCAAGGTGGCCAACGGCGCGGTTGACCTTGCTGGGCATGATCCGCAGTCCTTGGTGGGTGCTTTGACCAAGGTCCTGTCGCACTCAGAGCTGGTCAAGCACCTCGCTAGCACTGAGCTGACCCACGAGCTGACCGCCGCGCTACGCGGATCTGTCCGCCTCAGCGAGATGCGCTCGGCGGTGGCTGAGCTGCGCTCCAGCCTAGGGCGTGGAGAGGCGGCGGAGCAGGTCTACCAGTCCTGGTGCGAAAAGCACTGCTGGGCGTTTGGCAATGCCTACGTGGTTCGGGACGAGGTGCGGGCAATCACCACTGGGGACAGCATCGACCTGATGTTGCCTAACGTCATTGCTGGATATCGAGACATCGTTGAGCTGAAGCGGCCCGACATGGAGGTGCTTCTCTATGACAAGGCACACAAGAACCACTACTTCTCAGCCGAGGTGTCGAAAGCCATCGGTCAGTGCCATCGTTATCTCGACATGCTCCACGACTTCGCAGACAAGGGCTTGCTTGATCACAAGGAGGTAGTGGCTTACCACCCACGCGCCATCATCGTGATCGGGCGCTCTCATAATTGGACTGACGAGCAGCAGCGCGCCCTCCACGGTCTCAATCGGCGCATGCATGGAATCACGGTCATGACCTACGACCACCTCCTGGCACAAGGGGAGCGTTTGGTGGAGATGATGGCACCATCGGGAAATACAGATGCCGGCACAGAACCGATGGCAGATCTGGATGACATTCCCTGGTAGGGATTTGCGTTCTGGGGGCCGCCCAGACCCGGGGACGATAGCTGCCACGGTCCCCCAAGGCTTTCCACGCATTGGAATGCCATCGCCCCTTAGTGCGGATGATGATTGTTGGCCCTTGAGCTGCGCTGGCCTAGTGATTGAGTGTTAAAAAATCAGCCATCATCTCTTCAAGCTTGGCGAGGTCACGATGGAGCTCTTTGCGTATGCTGGACGCCTTGGCAGCGGCTTCTCTCCGCTCCTCTCGCTGAACATCACTGCGTGGGGGCGGTGAGTCATGGATGACGTTGTTGGCTTCCCACAAATCTACCAGTGGCAAGTAGATATTCTTCCACACGAAATCGTGGACGGGCTTGCCGAATAGCCACCTTAGCTCCTTGAGACTGTCGGCGACCCTTTGTTCCGCGTTCTCCTTCGGACGAGCATTGAAGGCGTATTGAGCGCTCTCGCGCAAAGCTTCGTATGCCTTCAATCTACGATCAAAGAGGTCGTGCTTGAGCTTGTTCCTCGCGGTTTCCGCCTGTTGCTGTGCGGTGCGCCACTGGCGGTATGCAATGTAGCCAACCGCGAATGCCACGGTAAGTTGACCGATCCCGGTTAGTAGCTTGATCAGCAGGTCGGCAATATTAAAGTCCGTATCGACCATCATTGTGCGTATCCATTGTTGGCAGGCTCTGTGGATCTTGTTAGGGTTTGCCAGCGCGGGCGGATCCGCGCTCAACCAGGGAACGAGTTGATGGACTACGGTAGAGTTGATTTTAGCCAGGTTCCGGTGGAACAAGTTTTTCGCTGTGCTGCCGAAGATCTTTATCAGGCTGCACATAAGGCAAGGGGTGAGGCTCATCTAAAGCTTCAGAATGCGCCTTCAAATGTTGGCTCCGAGGTGTTTGAAGGCCAAGTGGCAGAGGTGGCGTTCGATGAAATGCGGAGCGTCAGAAGCGCCTATATGATGCTATACGCCTGTGAAAACCAGTTGCGGAGCAACGTTCCTTGGGCGAAAGCGGGAGGCCTGAGAGCTTTCCAGTGGTCAACGGCCGGGCGGAAGGTTGTTGTGGCCATCAAAGCGATTCAAAGCGCTTACTCCAGGCTCCTGGACGCAGCCATGCTTCTTTCAGGCAGCGAGGGGGAGGATCGGGAACGGTATTTGAGCCTCGTCGCAAATCCAAACGATCCCATTGAGCAAGAGATGGTGAAGGCTCTGCTTGTGTTGAAGGACAATCCATAGATCAGTCAGCAACCTCCTGTGCCAGCTTATTGGTCCACATTGATGCGTGTTGAGTTTGGCGTGCCAAGAGTCCCCTTGGAGGTGGGCTCCTCACCTTTCTAACTCGGACATGCGTCGCCTTGGGGATGCGCATTCAGGGTGTCCCTATTGGCTTGACGAAGCCGGAAGCTTGTCTAGCATGCCGTTTTTGTTGGGGACGCAAGACGGTGATGGTCGAATCAGCTATCTACAATGAAGAGCGCTTTTGGACGGAGGCGTTCAAGGTCGGGCTAGTGAAGTTCGACGTCACCACTGCGCTTGCGAAAGCAGATGCGGCACTTCAGCTGCACAGGTTTATGTGGACCAAGGAAAAAGAGGGGATGCATGTCTCCTTCGCTGCATCGAAGGCTGGGCACGAAGAGCACTGGAACACTGGCGGATTTGGAGCTGAAAACGCCGATGCTCTCCTTTTTCGCAGGGTGTCGGCTAGGGATGTATGGTCTGCTGCCTTCGCTAGGGAATGGGCTGAAAGTTCATCGCTCGTGTCTGCAGCGACGCAGGCTGACAGTGCCTTGGATGGCTATGCGAAGAAGACAGGGGTTATCGTTTCGAGTCTATTTGCTGACGGTAATGCTGCCAGCAAAGCGGAATGGCGCTCTGCATGGGACCTCATGGACCATTGACGCCATACTTAGACTTCGGCGGGGTCACAGAAAGCCGAGAATGCTGGCTTATGTCAGGCTTGAGGCCTGGGGTGGCCGTCAAGCGATGCTCTCGGTAAGCGGCGATGACATTCATTAGCTCAGCGGTACTGGTTATATGCCTGATGAAGCCTTGGCTCCCGATTAGCATCATCTTCAGATCTTCTTCAAGAACGTCTTTTTCACAGCCGTCTGACGCCTTTTCAGTGCATAGGAAGCTGACGTAGGTTTGAAGTTCGTCCACTTCAAGGCCTAACTCCAGCAGATCTTTAAATGGAACAGATGTGGCCGTCGGCTGCTTGTGGCAGAAACGAGCTGTGATGGATTCGGAAAACAAATCCGAGAGGGATAGCGGCCAGCGAGGGATAAGGATGGATCCATTTGTTAACCCGACTGTCAGCGACCTTAAAAGGACTGAGGCATGCTGTGAACTCGGGCGCCCTGAGTAGCAAGAGCCAGGCCGTTTAAGGGTTGCTCCGGCCGGCAGGGCTTTTAAAGCTGTTAGAAGATAGGGCTGCAAAAAAAGCTGATCCAAGTGACTCTCAGTACCTTCGGTCTCTCCCCAGTAGGCAAAGAAGTGCCCCCTGGTGCTTCGGCTCAGCTCCTTCCTTGACTCGACTGATCCGTTATTGCCCTCGTCGATTGCTGCCAGGTCCATAAGCTTCTTGTAGGCTCGCTTCGGGGCTTTGCTTCCCACCCACTCGCTTTCGCAGAAGGATTGATCCGGTTTGATCTCCAGCAGGGCGAATTTCTCGCCGACTTGATGAACGCCATCGCCCATCTTGGATTCCGCATTTCCATCCAAGGAAATATTTATAGCAGGAATCTGAGCTCCCGGATTAGCTTGAAGCCACTGCGCGTCGCGCAGCGCCAAAACCACACCCACTTCCCAGTGATTCTGCATGTCAGTAGCGTTCCTTGGCAATGAAGGTTTCTGCTCAGTCTACCTGCGGTCTACGTGTGATGGTGTCTAAGGCGTCTAAGTACCGCCAGTCGGGGCGGCGTGTCGTCGGCGAGCGGGTAAAGAACAGGTGGGCACTACTGCAAGGATTTGGTCGCCGCGGCCAGCTTTGCTTTGGCGGACCGATATGCGTCATTGCTCATCAGTAGCACCGCGCAAGCTTTCTGCCGATCTTCGCGTCGGCGAGGTTCGTCCTCTTTATATAGAGCTATCTCTCGATCGAGGTCTGCCAACTCTCGCTCACGCTTGGTTTGGTAATCCGGGTCTGAAATGCGCCTCTTTTCCTGGATGAGCATTTCAGAAGTGCCGGCCTCCCCTGTCTTGACCAACTTGTCCCACTCCTCGTCGGCCCTCAGCTCGCCAATGCGTATCAGACGCTGTCGAACCTCGTTGGAGTCTCGGGTTTCCAGCTCGCGGGCCTGGTCGCATTGCTCGCGACTCTGGGCAGCTTGTTCGCCAAGCCTTTCCACTTCTTTGCGAAGGTCGCGGCTACTGTCGCAAGCCGTCAAGACCAACGCCATGAGTAGGGCAAGGATGGTAGGTGTGGCTTGAGTGCGCATGTTCTTCCTTGAGTTGGTCGCGTCTTCCGATGGAATGCCTCGTCATGGCCTTTTTGAAGGCTGAGTCCAGCAAAGCCAGGGGCGGTTCCTACAGGCTCTGGCGCCATTCTAGGGGGCTGGTGGGCTGGACTCCAAGCCTGTCGTTGGAGCCGACTCCTTAGTCAACCAAGGGTTATTGGCCTCGGGCTAGGCTGCCTCTCAGTCGATCATGACCTGCTGCTTCGCCAGACGAGCGCGGCCTCCCGAGTCTCCTCGGTCGGCGCACAGTTGGCCGGCTTTCGTTCAATAACAGCACACCCTCAATAATCTTGGGGACGGATGGGCCTCGATACACAACTGGTCAGATTGCGCGATATTCGCCGTGGGTTGGAGTCCCCATGGCATCATTGGCTCCCCCCAGGGCGCGGGGCGGAAGGACCGAGGGTGGGGCAGTGGAGTTTCTAATATTCATTGGGGTGCTGTGGCTTCTTGGTGCGATCTTCGGCAAGAAGCCACCTAAGCCTCGCCCGGTCGATCCAAAGGTGGCGGAGGAACCTCGCGCCAATGCAGCTCAATCGCAGGCCGCCTTTGATGAGAAGCTCAAGCGATGGATCGAAGAAGCTCTGGCCTTTGCCGGTCAAGGGCGCTGGATTCCCAAGGGAACGGCGAGTCGGTTTCTGGCATCCCACCCGGCCCCCAAGCATCAAACCAAGACTTGGAAGCAGGCTGTTGGGGATTCATCACCTGAGGAAACCCTGCGGCTGCGGTATGGAAAGTCGAATAGCCAACACATGGTGATCCAGAGGGTCGTGTGCGATAGCTTCTTCAGGACGGTGGAAAAGAACCCCCTCACCGAAGAGCAGATCTTTGCTTGCATCTGCATGGACGATGCGGTCATGGTCGTCGCCGCAGCCGGTTCGGGCAAGACCTCCACGATGGTGGCCAAAACTGGCTATGCCTTGCACCAAGGTTTGGCCAAGCCCGAGCAGATATTGCTGCTGGCTTTTAACAAGGCTACCGCTGAGGAAGTGGGCGTTCGCATTGCAGAGCAGTTGAAGGGGGTGCCTCAGGTGGAGAGTGTCCGATCCAGCACCTTCCACGCTTTTGGCATTGACGTCATCGCGAAGGCCACGGGCAAGAAGCCGTCCCTGGCCCCTTGGGTCGATCCCGGTAACCCCGGCGCTGACGTAAAGGAGGTGGGCGACATCATTGAAATGCTGTGCGAACAGGACAAGGCCTTCAAACGTGACTGGGACATGTTCCGAACCGTATACGCGCGGGATGTTGGAAAATGGGGCCAACCGGACGAGCCTGAGGCCTACGGCAACGGCGTGCGTGGCTTCCGCACGGCCCGTGGTGAGGTGGTCAAAAGCAAAGAGGAACGCACGATCGCCGACTGGTTGTTCTACAACGGCGTGACCTACGAGTATGAGCGTGCATACGAGCACGATACGGCCGACCACCAGTTCCGGCAGTATTTTCCAGACTTCTACTACCCAGACATTCAGCTGTACCACGAGCATTTCGCCCTTAACGGAAAAGGGCATGCGCCAAAGCAGTTCAAGGACTATCTGGCGGGGGTCGAGTGGAAACGGGAGCTTCACGCTAAGTTCGGGACGGCCCTGTTTGAGACCACGTCGCATGGCCTGCTGACCGGCGAGGCCATCCCCGCCTTGGCAAAGGCACTCCTCGCGCGCGGTGTGCGTCTGGTCTTTGAGCCTGACAGGGAGGGGGGAGGACTGTCGCCTGTGCAGGCGAAGGACTTGGCAAGCTCGTTCCGGGTGTTCCAGCAGCACGTCAAGAACAACGGTCTTACCCGGCAAGATCTTCAAGCCGCACTGATAGCCCAGTCTCAGGATGGGTTTGGCGCACGCTTGCGCATGTATTTGGCCCTCTACGAGCGGATCGCCGTGGAATGGGAACGGCGCCTCCAGCGCGGCAACTTCATTGACTTCGAGGACATGCTGATCTTGGCCGCGGGACACGTGGAGTCTGGTGCATACAAGAGCCCCTTCGTTCTTATTCTGGCTGATGAGTTCCAAGACAGTTCACGGGCCCGCATTCGGCTATTGAAGGCGTTGTCGAACCAATCTGATCCGCCGGCGCACCTCTGCGTGGTGGGCGACGACTGGCAGGGCATCAATCGTTTCGCTGGATCTGACATCACCGTGATGACCGAATTTGAGAAGACGTTCGCCCACGCCACGCGCTTGTCCTTGGGCACCACGTTCCGGTGCCCCCCGGAACTTTGCGATATCTCCAGCCGGTTCATCCAAGCCAATCCCGCGCAGATCAAGAAGAAGGTAAAGACCACCAATCCGCTGACCAAGACTCCACTCCTTGCCTACGGGTTTGCCGAGCAGGCGAGCATCGTGGGTTATGTGGAAAAGCAGTTGGCCCATATGCATCACCTAGCTGTCAGCGGGAAGCTGACGCCGCTCAAGGGTCAACACATCACCGTCATGCTTCTGGGGCGCTACCGGGATGACAGGCCGGGTGCGTTGGAGGTGTGGCAACGCCGCTTCGGCGACAAGCTGCGCATCGAGTATCGAACTGCCCACGGTTCCAAGGGGTTGGAGTCAGAATACGTCTTCGTCCTGAACGTGGTGGAGGGCACCCGAGGGTTTCCAAGCCAGATCCAAGACGACCCTGCGCTGCAGTTGGCCATGCCGGCACCCGACCCCTTCCCTGTGGCGGAGGAGCGGCGCCTGTTCTATGTAGCCATGACCCGTGCACGTAAGCAGGTTAGGCTGTATACAACCCTCAACCAGCCTTCGCGCTTTCTGGTGGAGTTGGTGAAGCAAGGGCACCTCAAGATCGAACCCATCGATGGTGAGGCCTTGGAGCCGTGCCCACAGTGTGGGCGTGGGATCTTGCAGCTGCGGTCGGGACCTTACGGCGACTTTCACGGATGCAGTCGCTTCCCCGCTTGCACCTTCAAGGTCAAGGCGGACCAAGACGCGTCTTTGAAAGTCCAGGTCAAACCTCGAACCCAGCGACTGCCAGCGAGCACACGGGCAGGTGACCAATGCCCCGTATGCAAACAAGGGGTGCTTCAGTCGCGGAACGGTCGCAACGGCTCCTTCTTGGGGTGCTCTCGATTCCAAAGCGGTTGTAAGGCGACTCGAAGCCTATCGGGCTGATGGGCTCGTGTAGCCGTACACGACGGGGGTGCTGCCCTGCATTTGTGGCCCAGCCCCTAAGGCTTAAGCGACGGCGAACAGCACCTGATCGGTCCCCTCGGGGCTTGTATGTTCTGAAAGCTAAAGAAACGACGCAGCAAGCCGATATAACATCAAGTTATTCCAGCCAGGTTGCGCGAGGACAGGATGTCGAGAAAGATCATTGGTTTTGGTGTGGCGTTGATCCCGCTGTTGCTGGCCGGTTGCGGCGTGAGCAAGCCTCCGGCTTGTGGTGATGAAAGCACGCTGGACTTGGTCAGAAGCATCATCCAGCGGGAGCTGGGCGCGGGCAGTTCCGCAGCGTCCCTGGACGCAAAGGCGTTGCAAGAGGTTCTGCCCATTTCCTTGGCGCACCCCACCAGCTTCGACGAGGCAATCAGCCGCTACAGCTGCGAGGCGGACCTCACAGCGCCGTTCAACAACCCCGGCCAGGACGTCTACAAACTTAGGCTCGAGTACACCTCTCAAGTCGTCGACGGGGACCACTTAGCGGAGGTGCGCGTGCTTCCTGGTGATCTCATCGGCATAGGGGCTGCGATCCGCTCCAACCTTCAAGGCAAGCAGAAAGCGCCTGAACTCACCGCCGCTCCGCTCGCAAGTGAACCTGCACCCGCGGCGCAGGAGGAGTTTGACGACTTGGCATCGGTAAAGGCAGATGAGTACACGGACGTCGAGGAGGTTGAGCCTTCGTTGGGTGCGCCCGGTCCTAGCTTTGACTGCTCCAAGGCATCATCGTCGGTGGAGCAAATGATATGTGCCGACGGTGAGCTGGCCCGTCTGGATAGCGCAACGGCCGAGGCCTTCAAGGTGGCACGTTCCCATTCCACTGATCCCAGTTCTGTGAGCGCTGATCAGGGTCGTTGGAGACGCGAGGTGCGCGACGTGTGCGCGGATACGTCGTGCGTGGCAGACGCCTACCATGTTCGCTTGGCCGAGCTCAACTGAGCATACCCGTGCATGCATGGCGATGGGGCAATTGGGTCACCAGCGCTGGGGGCGGTCATCGCCCGCAAGGTCCGGTGGCCGGCTTGGAAGCGAGTTGCCTTCATGAACCTCTCCTAGGCGTCCGGAGGCTCATAGATAAGTTGCGGCCGCGAAATCAGGCGCTGCGTGATGCCGGCAATGCCTTAATTCGGGACGTCCTGCTATCCGGGAGGCTCGGCGCTGATGATGTAGATGCATAGCCCTCCATGGAGCCTGGATGCCTGGCTGGACAGGGCGAGAGCGCTGCGTCACTTCGTGACGATTGCGAAGTGGAGCTGAGGCCAGTGAGGGCATAGCCGGCGGAGCGGCTATTCAATGACCGAGACGTCAATGTTGACTAAAGTCGCCCGAATGGAAGCAGGGCCTGTGTTAATTTTTGTAAATAATGTTGTATCTTGATTATTTCGGAGGGTGAGTGGATTCTGGGGGCGTGGAGGTCGATAAGCTTAAGTTGATGTATGAACATCAAAAGGCTCAATTTTTGCTTGAGGTCGAAAGATATCGGCGATTGGAGGAAAAGGCGGCAAAGTATCTTGCCTCGATGTCTTTCTTCATCGCTGCGTTTTTTGTGGTGGCGAAATGGGCTGGTGAGACTGTTGTCCCTGCGAAAGGTTTTTTCGACTGGCTGGTGATTGCACTGCTTATTTATACGTTTGGATCATTTATTTCATCCTGGTCATTTTGCTTCCGTGCAACGCGGTTGGCGAACATGGTGAAGTTGTCCGCAGCGAAGGAGATGGTTGAATTCTTCTTGGAAAATCATCCTCCGGCTGTTTTGCTTGGTCTTTCTCGAAAGTACTCTGAAGCAATCCTCATCATTGAGGGCCTCTATAATAAGAAGCTACGCTACGTCGAGAAGGCGTATGGCGAGATATCGTTTTCAGTTGGCTGTTTGACCGTCAGTGTTATTGTCTTTCTACTTAGTGTTGCGGTTAAATAATATGGTTGATGAAAAAAAAGATAAGGATGGAAAGGTATATGTGCCGCCGTTGGAAAAGCCTTTGCGACCTCCCGAGGTGGATGCGCCGGATCTAGTTATTACCTTTGAGGGGTACAATCCCTCTCATGAGCGAGACGGTTCATCCAAGAAGGGGAAGTAGTTCGGCCCGAGCAGGTGTTATTTACTGGGTGGTGATTCACAGGCCCGGCTGCCCATCCAATAGCAGTCGAGTCGTACTGATTTTCATTCATCGCCGAATTGCCGTTGCCCGGGGCTTCTTCTTGTCGCGTGTAAACTAGGCCCTGCGACCTCCCCGCGAGGTCGCCGCTACGTGAACTCGTGTCGCGAGGCAGCCAGGAGTGCGCGTTGGGGCGGAGACCTTGGGAAGATCGTCTTTGACGCCTGGTGCGGTGCGAACGTTAATGAGCCGCTGACCTACATCCCGAGAAGAGCCTGCTGGAAGGCAGACTTCATTTCAGATTCCGGTGCCAGCGTCGGTGTCAAGACAGTCAAGAGGAAAGGGGCTCCACTTCCTAGCTACACCGCGCAAATCAGCGCCAAACATGCAGTCGAACCCGTCGATCAGTTCTTCTTCATGAGCTATGAGATCGCCGCAAGAAAGATGTGGCTATTGGGCGGGATTGATCGGGCGGGATTTCTGAAGGAGGCCCGCTATTATCAGGCGGGTGAAGCAGTGCACGCGAGCTATGTCATCCGCCCCGGCCATGAGATTTACAACATTGGGATCAAATTCTTGTTCGACCCTCGGTCCTGGCTGAAATCTGTCGCTTAGACTCTGATCCTCAAGTGGGCGACAGTAAGCACTGCGCTGCCGCCCATCGGATGAATTAGAGCCGGCGCGGAGTTGGGGAAGTGTCGGCCTCAGTAGGCGAGGCATTTTTTTCTTCCGTAGCCGCGGAAACGTCGTCGTCCGGAGCTGATGGATTGTTCAATGCATCTATTAGTGCTTGTTTTTGAAGCTTGGCCTCGTCTTCGGCTTTCGCGTGCTGGCTGAGCTTCCCGCAATCCTCTGAGAGCTGTTCAAGTTCGGGCTTGGTTGCCTTTGCGATGCCATCTTCGATCATGATCTTGTTTACCGGATTTGGGATATCACTGGGTCTAACGGCTTCAGCTGCCTGCCAGATCTCTTTCATGCCGCGCATCGTTTTCGCGTCCCCGTTTGCCGCAGCTGCGCGATCAAGTGTGTCGATGGAATCCTGGCGAGTGCGCACAGGGTTTTCTTTGCTGACCATTTATCTATCCATGACTTTGTCATTGGAGTCTGGAAATCTACCGGAGATTTCGATTCAAATCATCACCGTTGCGGATCAGTAGGGAGAGCAAGAGCGCACTTAGGCATCATTACGGATGCGTGCGCCAAGGGCTCCGCCCCTGGAACCCTAAGCCTCTACGAGGCTTGCCAAAAGCCGAAGCTGATCCATAAAGACTCCTGTTTTCACAGGAGTTTTCATGGCAATCTTCCACACCTCAGTCAAAACCTTTAGCCGCCGAAAGGGGCAATCCTCTATCGCAGCGGCCGCCTACCGGGGCGGCTTGCTGCTCGCCGATTTCCTCACCGGGCAGCAGCACGACTACCGACGCCGCGGCGGGGTGGTCGAGAGCTTCTGCCTTGCCCCCCAAGGCGCTCCACCCTGGGCAACCGACGTTGCAGAGCTCTGGCCTGCTGTCGAGGCCGCTGAGAAGAGAAGGGACGCTACCGTGGCTCGGGAGTTTGAGGTTGCACTGCCTCATGAGCTGTCGGGGGAGCAGAGAGCCGAGCTCGCGTTCTGCATTGCTGAGGCGTTGGCGGCCCGATACGGCTTTGCGCTCCAAGCCAGCATCCACTCGCCTGGCACTGCCGACGGGTTGAACCACCATGTCCATCTGCTGGCAACGACCCGGCGCATCGGCGCGAACGGTTTCGCCGAAAAAACCCGCGAGCTTGATGGCGGCCCTTCTGGCAAGGCCCAAGTTGAGTGGATCCGGGAAATGGTGGCCGCAACCACCAATGCCCATCTGGCGTCTGCCGGGATCGACGCCTGCATTGATCACCGTGGCTTGGCGGAGCAGGCCCGATCGGCCATGTTGCGCGGCGACGCCATTGAGGCGGCCGTCTTGGCGCGCGAACCCACCCGCCACGTCGGTAAGGCAGCCACGGCCTTGGCTCGCCGGGGGCAAGCCTCGGGCCGGGCCCAGGCGAACGAAGAGATCCGTTTGGAGAACCGGGAGCTCCGTGCGCAACTGCTGGACCAGATACCGTTCCAAGGCGAGCCAATGGCATCTTCCTCTGATGCCCGCCCTAGCACCGCCCATGGAGGCGCTGGCGCACGTCTAGGAGTTGTCACCCCAGTCCCCGGGTTGGAGATTCGCGGCGTCTCCGGCATGCGGCTTTCCAAGCTCATCGGCGCGGACGCGGACGCGGGGCCTCCCCTGCAATCGCTGCCTGAACTCATGAAGAAGGGATAAGGGCTCTAGCCGAAGTTGCGCAGGCGCGTGCCGATCTGGCGCTTCAGCCCGTCCGTCGGTGGCTGGAGCAGGCAAGAACCGAAGTCTTTTCCAGTGGGGAGTCCCGAGGGCTTCGAGGCCTGGTCAGCGAGGTGGTGGCCAAGATCAAGGCGGTGCGGAACCTTCTGATGAGCCGGGCACGTCGCCTAATGACGCTTTCGAGTGTTGAGCGGCTGCGTCACATGGCTGAGCAGGAGTGGGAGCGCTTCACCACTGATCACCCCAGACCTGGCTACTGGTCGCCAAGCGAATGGACCGAGCGCCGGACCCGGCGGCTGTCTTCCCTTGAGAAGCGCACGGCTGAGCTGGGGCAGGCGCGTAAACAGGCTTCCTCCGAAGCGCTAGAGGCCTTAGATCGGGCCATTGAGGTGCATGCTGATGCGCTGCTGCGGAGATGTGCGTTTGCCCCGAAGGCCGAATGTCCTGCTGGCAACAGCGCGGCTCCACCTGCCCTAGGTTTGTCTGGCAGTCCGAAGCCGCCACGGCTCCACTGAGCTTAGAGGAAGCCCCGCATCTGCGGGGCTTTGGCTGTTATCGGATTTGAGGGCCAGAGCGACTGGGGTTGGGCTTCTCTGGTTTGGCAGGCGGAAGTCCTCTGGAAGCGCGCCACGCATCCGGAGACGCCGGCATGGATGGAGGCTGCCGGTCTCGGTCGACCGACGCCGCTTGCACTCGGGGTGCCGACCCGGATGGCGGCAGCAGGGCGAGCGCCCCGCCAAGATTTTTCTCTGCATGGAGTTGGACCAGCGCAGAGGCGAGCTCCAGGGAATACCGGAGGTCAACCATCTGCGTGGCGATGGCCCGGGTGGGGTTTTGAGCTAGCAATCCAGGCAAGACTTGGGTTGCGATGCGGAGTTGAACGTCTGTGGGCACGATGGCTCCTGAGTGAAATGACGATTCATCCAAGCACTCGATTTCACCTGCGCAAGAAGATGAGCGCGACCAACTTCACAGATCTGATCATGGGGGCGTATGCCTTAGGCGAGCCCCGCCAGCAAGCCCAGGCGAGGCGGCCGCGGCGACGAGCATTGCCGCCGCGGTGCCCTGCTGAATTCAAATTGCCGGCCAGCTGACCCCCCGCGCCAATCTCAGGTTGCTGCTGTTTCGGCTTCTCCAACGGGCTTGCTGGCAAGGTGGACCGACCAGTGTCCCGTCGTCTCCTGCTCTGTGCTCAACATGTCGTAGGTTCGGATCATGCTTAGAAGGCCCGAGTGCCCGTAGAGGTTCGGGGTAAAAGATGGGTTGGTGCGTTTCAGGTATTGGCCCAAGGCGGCCAGATCGACCTTCCCATCTGCGGTCCCATCCGCCAATAGCTCGACCGCTTCGATAAGAAAGCGAGGGCGCCGCTTGGGCAGGGGCTTGGTGGGTTCCGCTTTGGCGACAGGTTCTGAGGGTGCCTGGGCCTTTTCGACCGCGGCGGGCGCAGCCGTTTCTTCCTGGGCTTGGACCGGCTCGCTGGGGACCCATTCGAAGAACTGGTCACACGCATTGCGCAAGGCGTCGGGCGTCTTGGGCTCTCCGACGATGCAAACCGTGGCCCCGCGCTCCCGCAACTTGCGGCAGAGGTGGGCGAAGTCCGAATCGCTCGTCACCAAGCAGAAGGTGTCGGCCCGTTGATCGAACATCGCCTCCAAAGCATCCAGGGCCAGCGCGATGTCTGAGGTGTTCTTTCCCGCGGCATATTGGTATTGCAAGCACGGCGTAAAGGCTTGCCGAACCAATACCTCTTGCCAACGGCGGGCGAGGGTCTGGTGGTTCCCATAGCCGCGCCGAAGAACCACGCGACCAAACTGGGCCACCATGAGCAGGGCGTGGTCCACAATTTCAGGCGGGACGTTGTCGCAATCAACCAGGACGGCGACGCGGGATTCCAAAGGCACGATGCTCACGCGTTGCTCCTTGCTCGGCGGCTGTTCTTGGGGAGGCTGCCTTCGGGCAGCAGGGCCGGATCCACCAAGGGCCGCAGGGCCTCCAGGTTGAGTCCGTAGTTGAGAGACAGGAGGCCCGGCGAGTGGGCGCCCAGTCCCTCCAGCTTTTCTTTACCTGTGAAGTCGCGGCTGTAAGTGGCGTGGTGCTCGTCGTCCAACTCATGGCCCACGATTTGCGCCCGCAGCTCCGATACCACGCCTGCGCCTTGGAGTTCTTGGATCAGGGTCTTGCGGAGGGAGTGGAAGCCACGCCGGGCGTTGGGCCAGTTCTTGCCCACCTCGGCCAGATACCGGCTGCACGCTTTGGTCACCCAGTTGCCTTGGCCATTCTTGGCCTCGGCTTTGGCGCCGGGGAACAATCGGGCGTGGCCCTCGGTCCGCAGGCCCTCGATCCATTTCAGCAGGCCGAGCGCCACCAGGTCGGGGTGGACCGGCACGGTGCGCAGGCTGACATCAGTCTTGACCCGCTGGTGCTCGCCCTCGTCGGAGATCTGGATGCAGGGCACTCCACCATCCTCAAACACGTCGCCAATCAACAGTTGACCCACTTCGGATGCTCGAGCACCGGTGTAAAGGCCAATCAAAGATGCCCAGCGGGCCGGCAGAGGGAGGCTCTCAAAGGCGGCCGGGGCAAACAGCACCTGGACCTGGTGAGTGTCGTAGGCCTTGAAGCCGAACTTTCTCCGGGCCCGCTTTTCCCGAGTGGAGTAGCTCACATGGCCGTTGGCGGGGTTGTCCCCCTTGGGGTAGTAGCCCGACGCCAACGCCCAGTCGAAGAACCCGCCTTTTCCGCCGATGTAGCTTTGCTTGTTGGTCAGCGTGGGGGTGGACGCCCCTCCGTCCCGCATGTACTGATACCAACGCGCCAGGTCGGAGCGGGTGATGGCATGGATCTTCGTTTTTTCGCCCAGGAAGCTCGTCAGCATTTCGACGGCCGTCTTCTTGATCGTCCAAGTCTTGGGCAGGGTGCTGCCCTTGATGCTGGCCAACCAGGCGTCCCTGGCCTTGCCCAAGTTGATTGTTTCGATCGCCGGCTTTGGCGCGGGGGGCGGGGCAGCGGCCGATGCCGCCGTTGGGCCGTAGAGCAGGCTGGGGCGCGGCATGGCCCGGCGGTCCATGGCTGCGGTCAGTTCCATCATCCGTCGATAGAGCTGCACGTCCTCGGGGCTATCGATCTGCCAGCGCTCGTTGATCGTGCCGTCCGGTGCCTGGGTCCGGTGAAGGGTCAGATCACGCAGGCTGGTGCTCTCGGTGAGCCGCGCAATCAGCTCATCGGCCTCCTTCTTGCTCAACTTCTCCACGCGTCGTTCCCTCAACACGGCGAAGGCTTGAGCATAGCTGGCCGCGAGCATCAGGGCGCGCAGCCGGGCTTCTTTCATGTCGCAGGTGCGCAGCGTGCGCTTGAACGTCAGACGGCCAACGACCGGCTGAAGTTCGACGGGAACTCGTTGGCGGAACGACCAGAGCCCAGAGCGGGCTCGAACCAAGTGATGGGGGATGCGCATGGGAGATGTGTCTCGCCTTGCATCGCCACAGACAGCCAAGCCAGAGAAAGCAAAAACCCCTGCGTAAACAGGGGTTTGCTTAATCTGGCGGAGAGAGGGGGATTCGAACCCCCGAAGCGCGGTTTAGACGCTTACACACTTTCCAGGCGTGCTCCTTCAACCGCTCGGACACCTCTCCGGACCTGCTGCGATAACCCGCTGCAGGGGCGCAGATTCTAGCGGGGGAATTGGATTCGCACAAGCGGTTCGTCACGAAGGGCAGGGGGGCTGGACAGGCGTGGCACAATGGTCGTCCCGATGAAGACGGTGGCCTGATGTCCTATCTCGTCCTTGCCCGCAAGTGGCGTCCGAAGCGTTTTGCCGAGCTGGTGGGCCAGGAACACGTGGTCCGTGCGCTCAGCAATGCGCTGGACAGCGGCCGGGTGCACCATGCGTTCCTGTTTACCGGCACCCGTGGTGTCGGCAAGACCACCATTGCCCGTATTTTCGCCAAGTCGCTGAACTGCGAGCAGGGCACCAGCGCTGATCCGTGTGGTCAGTGCCCGGCCTGCCTGGATATCGACTCCGGCCGTTACATCGATCTGCTCGAGATCGATGCTGCGTCCAATACCGGTGTGGATGATGTCCGCGAGGTGATCGAGAACGCCCAGTACATGCCCTCCCGCGGCAAGTACAAGGTCTACCTGATCGACGAAGTGCACATGCTGTCCAAGGCGGCGTTCAATGCGCTGCTCAAGACGCTGGAAGAGCCACCGGAGCATGTGAAGTTCCTCCTGGCCACCACCGATCCGCAGAAGCTGCCGGTGACGGTGCTTTCGCGCTGCCTGCAGTTCAACCTGAAGCGGTTGGACGAGGACCAGATCCAGGGCCAGATGACCAAGATCCTGGCCGCCGAGGAGATCGAGTCCGACCCGACCGCGATCGTGCAGTTGGCCAAGGCCGCCGATGGCAGCCTGCGTGACGGCCTGTCGCTGCTGGATCAGGCGATCGCCTATGCCGGCGGCGCGCTGCGCGAGGATGTGGTGCGCGCGATGCTGGGCACGGTCGACCGCACCCAGGTCGCCGCGATGCTGGATGCGCTGGCCGATGGCGATGGTCCGCGCCTGCTGCAGACCGTGGCGCTGCTGGCCGAGTTCTCGCCGGACTGGAGCGGGGTGCTCGACGCCCTGGCCGAGGCCCTGCACCGGATCCAGGTGCAGCAGCTGGTGCCGGGTGCGGCGACGGCGGGCGAGGGGATCGATGCCGAAGCCTTCGCCCAGCGCCTGCGCCCGGAAGTGGTGCAGCTCTGGTACCAGATGGCCCTGGGCGGCCGCCGTGACCTGCACCTGGCCCCAAGCCCGCGCGCCGGGTTCGAGATGGCCGTGCTGCGCATGCTGGCGTTCCGTCCGGCCGCCGCGGTACCGCCGGTGCCCCGCGATCCGGGCACCGGGACCGACGTGAACAGTGGTGGCCAGGCCAGCGGCCAAGGCACCGGCATGGCCGCTGCGGCAGCGACCGCGGCTGCTGCTTCGGCCGTTGCGCCGGCCAAGGCCAGCGCCCCCGTCGCTCAGCCGGCCTCCGTGGCGCCCGTGGTTGCTACGGTCTCCACAGCGCCTGAGCCCGCACCGCCGGCACCGAAAAAATCCGCCCCGACGCCGGCCCCGGCCGCCGCCGAGCCGGTGAAACCGGCCAAGCCCGCCGTCGCAGCGCCCGCTGCCGACGACGATCTGCCGCCGTGGCACCACGAGAGCGATGCGGCTGATCGCGACGAAGCGCTGGCGGCCGAAATGGCCACCCCGGATGCGGCCATGGTCGCGCCGTGGGAAGCGCCGCCCGAGCGTGTCGTGGCACCTGCTGCCCCCGCACCTGCCCCGCAAGCGCCCGCTCCGGTAGCCCGCCCGCAGGGCATCGCCATCGCACCATCGGAAGCGAACGCTGCGCCCGCAGGCGAGACAGGTGACCTGACCGCGGATGCCTGGCTGGAACTGGTGGCCGGCAGCCAGCTCAATGGTCCGTCCAAGCAGCTGGCCGCGCACTCGGCGTTCATCAGCTATCAGCACGGTGTCTTGAAACTGGCGATTTCGCCCGGATTTGAGTACTTGAGTTCGGACCGCTCGCAGGCGGCGCTGATCGCGGCGTTGACCGGCCCCTTGGGGCAGGCCCCGCGCCTGGTGATCGATACCGGTGCAGCCGGTGCCGAGACCCTGCATCAGCGCGCTGACCGTCAGCGTGGCGAACGCCAAACGGCGGCGGAAGCCGCTTTCATGGCCGATCCTTCGGTGCAGTTGCTGGTCCAGCAACACGGTGCCCGGGTCGTCGCCGATTCCATTCGTCCTTTTGAAGAGTAAAGACCCATGCGCGGCAATATCGCCCAACTGATGCAGCAGGCCCAGAAGATGCAGGAAAACCTGCAGAAGGCCCAGGAAGACCTCGCCAAGCTGGAAGTGACCGGCAGCGCCGGCGGCGGCATGGTCAGCGTGACCCTGACCGGCACCAAGGAATGCCGCAAGGTGCGTATCGATCCGTCGGTGCTGTCCGATGCGGAAATGACCGAAGATCTGGTGGCCGCCGCGTTCAACGATGCCTCCAACAAGATCGACGCCGAGTCGAAGAACCGCATGGGTTCGGCGACCGCCGGCATGCAGCTGCCCCCGGGCATGAAGCTGCCGTTCTGACCCACCGCCTGCGCCGGGCCCGTGCCTGGCGCGACCGTGGTGACCGCGCCGCGAAGCCTCCGGGCTTCGCGCGCTTGTTTCTGAGATGAGCGATCCGCCATGAGCCTGCCCCTGCTCGAACAATTGATCGAGGCCTTCCGCGTGTTGCCGGGCGTGGGCCAGAAGACCGCCCAGCGCATGGCGTACCACGTGCTGGAGCGCGAGCGCGAGGGCGGCCAGAAGCTGGCCGAGGTGCTGGCCAAGGCGATCGAGCGGATCGGGCATTGCGAACAGTGCCGGGATTTCAGCGAGACCGATATCTGCGCGGTCTGCGCCAACGGCAGCCGCGAGCGCCAGCAGCTGTGTGCGGTGGAATCACCGGCTGATCGCCTGGCGATCGAAACGGCCACCGGCTTCCGTGGGGTGTACTTCGTACTGCAGGGGCGGCTGTCGCCACTGGACGGCATCGGCCCGCGCGAGCTGGGCCTGGATCAGCTGGAAGCGCGCCTGAAGCAGGGTGAGGTCAACGAGTTGATCATCGCCACCAGTGCCACCGTGGAAGGCGAAGCGACCGCACATTACCTGGCGCAGATGGCGCGCAGCTACAAGGTGCGGCCCAGCCGCCTCGCGCAGGGTCTGCCGCTGGGTGGCGAACTGGAATACGTGGATCGCGGCACGCTGTCGCACGCCTTCGGCACGCGTACCGAAGTGCAGGAATGACGCTGCGCACCGCGCGGCGATGATCGAAACCGGGGGCGCATCCGCGCTACTCTCCAAGGCCCTGTTCCACGAGGTGCCCTCATGAGCCACGACACCCTGTTCGGCAAGATCATCCGCCGCGAAATTCCGGCCACCATCGTCTACGAAGACGAGGAGGTGCTCGGCTTCAAGGACATCGCCCCGCAGGCGCCGGTGCACGTGTTGTTCATTCCCAAGCACGAGGCGATTCCTACCCTCGACGATGTGCAGCCGGAGCAGGCACACCTGATCGGCAAGCTGGCGATGGCCGCGGCGGACTACGCACGCCGCGAAGGCTTCGCACAGGACGGCTACCGCATCGTCATGAACTGCCGCGAGCACGCCGGGCAGACCGTGTTCCACATCCATCTGCACCTGCTGGCCGGTGCGCCGCTGGGCCACTTCGGCACGGCGAACGGCTGAGCCGGCCGGGCGCAAACAAAAACGCCGCCCGAGGGCGGCGTTTCTGCGTCAGCGTGTTACCACCAGCCCCAGCCGCGGTAGCCCCAACCCGGACCCCAGCCCGGGCCCCACGGGCCGTACGGGTAGGCGGGCACTACATCCACCTGGCGCTGTTCCGGCCACAGATAGATCACGTCGGCGTCCAGCTTCGGCAGGCGGTAGTCGTACTCGCCGATCCGGGTGTTCTCGTAACCGCCGATCTTGCCGATGAAGGTCACATCGCGGCCCGGCTCGAACACCGCCGGATCGTAGAAGCCGGCGCGGCAGGCGATGAAGCGGCCGTCACTGGCGTCGGCCGAGGTGGTGCTCGGGCGGCCACTGCCGTTGAGCGGGCGCGAAATCATCTGGAAGCAGGTCTGGCCCTGGCCCGGATTGGTTTCGATGATGCGACCACCCCAACGTACCGGGGTGCCCACCTGCTGGGTGGGAACCGCGTCGCGCGGGCTGACCATACTGAACTGCCCCTGCAGCGGCTTGGGCGCGGTGGCGCAGGCAGCCAGTGCCAGAGAGGCAGCAAGGGGAAGCAGGATTTGAATCTTCATGGGGATGCTCCGGAGGTCGGGCGATGCCTGCGCAGGTCGCGCAATAATGAAGTGAGGTCGACGTCAGCGCCAGCGTAGCGCGCCTGGACGAAACGCTCGCTGAGCGACAACAACGCCGGGTCGGGGCGGTGCTGATGTACCCGGCGGGCCCATGCGCTGGCGGGTTCGGCGCCAGCACGGGACAAGCCATAGCGGGCATACCGGCGTCCCATCCGGTGCCAGGCCCGCAGCAGCGGGTCGCGCTCGCGTTCGCCCCGGGCCAGCAGCCATGCCATCCAGCCTAGCGCGGCCAGCGCGAAGACGATGAAAATGCCGACCAGTTGGCTCGGATCCAGCCGCTCGAAACCAAACGGTTTAAGAAGCTGCTGCTGGCGGTTGGCATCGAAGGACAGGATCAGGTCGTTCCAGCCCCGGCGCAGCCAGTCGCCCATCTGCCCGATCTGCAACCATCGGTTGTTGAGCGTGGCCCCGGCATCGCCCGCCGCCAGCCGGTCTTCGATGGTGTCGTAGATGCGTTCGGGGGCGACGGCCGCCGTCGGGTCGACCCGCACCCAGCCGCGCCCGGGCAGCCAGACCTCGGCCCAGGCGTGGGCGTCCATCCGGCGCAGCACCCAATAATCGCCATAGGGGTTGCGGATGCCGCCGGCAAAGCCGGTCACGACCCGCGCGGGGATGCCGGCGTTGCGCATCAGCACCACGAACGAGGAGCTGAAGTGCTGGCAGAAACCGGCCTGCTGATCGAACAGGAATTCGTCCACGCCGTCGCGCCCGGGCTCGGGCGTGTCCAGGGTGTAGACGAAACGCGCGCGCACCCAGTCGAGCGCGCGCTGCACGATCGCGGCATCGTTGCTGCCGGCGTCCTGTCGCCACTGCCGGGCCAGCACGGCGGTGCGTGGATTCAAGCCGTCCGGCAACTGCAGTGCCAGGCGCCGCTCGTACGGCGTCAGCGGGTCGGTATAGGTCAGCGCCGGGGCCGATTGCAGGCGCCACCGGGTCATCGCGTTCAATGCCGTGCGGCTGCGCAGGCTGTGGTTGGCATCCAGATCACTGCCGGGCGGTGCCTGCAGTGGCAGGTCCAGCGCGACCAGTTGGCGGCGGTCGGTGGGTTCGTAGTCGATCTGGTACTCCCACTGCGTACTGGCGTGGGTGACGGCGGCGGGCGGGCGCTCGAGTTGGCGCTTGTCCTGTTCCCAGCGATGGCCATCGAAATGGGTCAGTACCGGCCCGCGCCAGTAGCGCTGCTGGGGGTCCGGAATGGCGCCGAAGAACTGCACGCGCAGCGCCGGGGTGTCATCGGCCATCAGGTCCAGCCACTCCCCGGGCTCCATCGTGTCCGACAGCCCCGGCTTGCCGACCGCGCGGTCCGGAATGCCCCACAGCGGTTCGCTCAACCGCGGGAACAGCCAGAAGCCGGCCAACGCCAATGGCAATCCGAGCAGCACCAGGCGACCGATACCGCGCAGGTGGCGCTTGAGCGGTGCCGGTGGCGCTTGGCCCTCCAGGTGCGCCAGCCGTTGCAGGGCAAGCAGTGCGACCAGGCCGGCCAGCACCGCCAGCGCCATCGTCGTGGGCCCCTGGTCGAGCAGGAAGGCGGCGAACGGGGCAAACAGCGCAAAGCCGACCAGGCTGCGTGCATCGCGCAGGCTGCGCAGCTCGCTGGACTTGAGCGCGAGCATCGCCGCGAGCAGCGCGCAGCCGGTGTCACGGCCCGGCCGCGGCCCCATCTGCCAATAGATGGCGGCCAACATCGCGAGCACCAGCAGCAGGCGAAGTGCCCCGGGCAGCAGGCGTTGCCGCGAGGCCAGTGCGGTCAGCACCGCCACGCCGGCGAAGATCGTGGCCAGCAGGAAGGGCAGCTGCAGCAGCAACGGAACCAGGCACAGCGCGGCACTGCCCAGGGTCCAGTAGCGGGCACCGGTGCCCAGCGGGGAAACGGGGGCGTCAGTCATGCGGCATCAGCGCCAGGGCGCGCTGGCAGAGATGGTGGTGGGCGCTGCCATTGCCGGGGCCGAGCACGGGTTGCCCGGGCAGGGTCAGTGTGTAGCGGCGCCCCTCGCGTTCGGCCAGATCCACCCAGTGTGCCAACCGCGCGATGCGCGCTTCGGCCGGCAGCGGTGACAGCTGGCGCCAGTCCAGCACGATCTCCACGCCGACCGGTTTCTCATACTCGCGCACCAGCAGCGTGTCGCGCCGCGCGGAGTGCTTCCACGCAATGCTGCGGGTGGGGTCACCAGCGCGATACGGACGCAGCTGATGCAGCTCATCGCCACTGGCATGCACGCGGGTGTGCAGCGGGTCGCCACCACTTTCCGGCAGTGCCGGCGCGTGGGGTTCCGGTGCGGCGTACACCAGCAACGGCGTTTCCGGCCACACCCATGACCATGCGCGCACCAGGCCCAGCGGCTGCGTGGTGGCGATGCGGATCCGCTCCAGATCGAACCAGCCGCGTTGGTGCGTGGGCAGGTCCAGGTCCACTTCGATCTGATCGCTGTCCACCAGGTGGCCGAAGGCCGCCACGCCGCCGTGTTCCACCTGCAGCCCGCGACGTGCACGGGTGTCGTTGCGCGAAAGGCTGATGCGCAGGCGCAGCGGTGCACCGGCCGTCACCGGCTCGGCGGACACCGCGTCCACCTGCAGCGCGGAGAGCTGCAGATGTGCGCTGATCGCGCTGGCGATGCTGACCGTCGCCAGCAGCAGGGCCAGCAGCAGGGCCGGGTTGTTGTTGTAGTTCAGTGCGCCCAGCAGCATTGCCGACAGCAGCACCGCGATGAACAGGCCAAAGCGGGTGGGCAGCACATAGATGCGGCGCCGATCGAACCGGCGCGGCAGCTGCTCGGGGTGGCGTGGTCGCGCCAGGTGTTGCAGGTGCTGCCAGCGGGCTCCCCAGCCGCGGCGCATCTCAGTCGACCTGCACGGTCTGGAGGATGGCGCGCGCCAGCGCCGGGCCGTTGGAGGCTTCGGCCTCCGGCACCAGGCGATGTCCGGCCACTGCGACGAACAGGGTCTGCACATCTTCGGGCACTACATGTGCGCGGCCCAGCAGCAGGGCATGTGCCTTCGCCGCGCGCAGCAGGGCCAGCCCGGCGCGTGGTGAGAGCCCGACGCGCACGCCGGCATGCTGGCGGCTGCGGGCCAGCAGTGCCTGCACGTAGGTGATCAGGGCTTCGCTGGCATGCACCTGGCCAACGGCCTGGCGCAGCGTGCGTACCTCCACCTCGCTCAACCGCGCGGTGGCCTGCGCGATCAGGTGGCGACGATCGGTGCCGCGCAGCAGCTCGCGCTCCGATTCCGGATTGGGGTAGCCCAGCGCCAGCCGCAGCAGGAAGCGGTCCAGCTGCGAGTCCGGCAGCGGGAACGTGCCCGACAGGTCGACCGGGTTCTGGGTGGCGATGACGAAGAAGGGGTCGGGCAACGGATGGGTCACGCCATCGAGGGTGACCTGCTGTTCGGCCATCGCTTCCAGCAGCGCGCTCTGGGTGCGCGGCGGCGCGCGGTTGATCTCATCGGCCAGTAGTACGTGGGTGAAGACCGGGCCGGGATGGAACTGGAACTGGCGGCTGCCCGCGTCGTAGACCGAGACGCCGAGCACGTCGGCCGGCAGCAGATCGGAGGTGAACTGCACGCGCTGGAAGCCCAGCCCGAGGCTGGAGGCCAGGGCGTGGGCGAGGGTGGTCTTGCCCAGGCCGGGCAGATCTTCGATCAGCAGGTGGCCGCCGGAGAGCAGCGCCACGAAGGCCAGCCGCACCTCCTGCGCCTTGCCCAGCACCAACCCGTTGACCTGATCCTGGGCGGCGCGAAGGGACTGTCGCAGTACATCGGTTAGCATGGCTGGCACGGGGGGCGAATGATCCATGTCCGTCTCGATTCGATGATTCCACTGATTCTATAGAGCAATGCAGGGCGAACAACGCGCACGCACCATATTCCTGTTGTTGTGGACGCTGGTCACCGCCGTCAAATTGGTGGTGGCCGCTCGTCTGCCCTTGTTCGTGGACGAAGCGTTCTACTGGCAGGAAAGCCAGCATCTGGCGGCGGCCTATTCCGATCTGCCCGGGCTGACTGCCTGGCTGGCCCGCCTGGGTGTGGAGATCGGTGGCAATCACGTGCTGGGGCTGCGCCTGCCGTTCCTGGCGATCGGTGCATGGCTGCCCTGGCTGGTCTCACGCATTGCCACGCGCTGGTTCGGCGCGGTGGCGGGGTGGCAGGCGGGCAGCCTGACGTTGCTGATGCCGCTGTCGGCCACGCTGGGCATGCTGGCCGTGCCGGATGTGCCGATGGCCCTGGCCGCGGTGCTGTGCCTGGATGCCGGCGCGCGCCTGCTGCGCAGTGTCGATGCGGCGGCGGCGGTGAAGCTGGCCGCCGGTCTGTCGATCGGCGCGCTCAGCCATTACCGCTTCATCGGCGTCATCGTGGTCGGCTTCATCGCGCTGCTGGTGCTGCCGCAGGGCCGGCGCATGCTGCGCGATCCGCGCGTGTGGGTCGCCCTGGCCGTGGGCGTGGTGGCATGGTTGCCGCTGTTGTCGTGGAACGCCGACAACCATGATGCGGGGCTGAAATTCCAGGTGGTCGAGCGCCATCCGTGGGCGTTCGAATGGAGCGGGCTGTGGTTCCTGGTGATCCAGCCGATGCTGGTCACCCCGATCCTGTGCATCGCGATGTGGAAGGTGGCCCTGGCCGGCACCCGCTCCGGCGGCGGTGCGCGTGCGCAGTGGCGCTACTTCGGCCTGATCGGTGCGGTGTCGACCCTGTCGATCTTCGCTCTGGGCTTTTTCACCGATGTGGAGCGCATCAGTTTCCATTGGCCGCTGCCCGGCTATCTCGCACTGCTGATCGCGGTGCCGGTGGTCCTCAACGGGTGGCCGCGCTGGCTGCGCCGCACCGGCTGGTGGTTGGCCGGTACCGGTCTGGCGCTGGCCTTCGGCTACTACCTGATGGCTTCCATGCCGATGGCGCGGGAGCAGTTGGCCGGCTACAAGTACTACCCGCGCAACTTTGCGGGCTGGCAGCCGTTGGCCGGCGCCGTGCGCGACGAACTCACGTCCATGCCGCCCGGCACGCGCGTGCTCGCCGGCAATTTCAAGGTGGGCGCGGAGCTGGGCTTCCAGTTGGATGACGCGTCGATCGAGGTGCTGCCGCATCCCTTGAACGACAAGCATGGCCGCAGTGCGCAGCTGGGTCTGTGGCATCTGCTGCACGACGGCAAGCGCGAGACGCCGATGCTGCTGGTACTCGCGCCCAGCGATCAGCGCTATCGCGATCTGCTCGCGCGCTACCACGCGATCTGCGAGCAGGTGGGGCCGCTGCCGCCGCCACGCGTGGTCAGCAACGATCATGGCTACCAGCGCTTCCTGCTGTTCAAGCTGCCTGCCGAACGTGTCGATGGGCCGTGCGTGACGCCGGCGATGGCCTGGCTGGATGCGCCGCAGTCCGGGGCGACCGTGGGCGACACCCTCGACGTGCATGGCTGGGCGTTCAAGGACGGCGTGGGCATCGAGCGGGTCGCGCTGTTCATCGATGGCAAGCCGGTGGGGGACGCGGCCTACGGGCGCGCCTTCGACATCACCGCGGCCTGGAAGATCTCCACCGATCCGCAGCACCCCCATGTCGCCTTCGATGCCACGCTGGACACCCGCCACCTTGCCCCGGGCCGTCATTGGCTCGGGATGACGCTGCACGGCAAGGACGGCAGCGTGGAGCAGTGGCAGGAACAGGCCTTCGTCGTTCCCGCGCGCTGAGGCTCAGGGCAGGGTGTAGCCGGCCTGCCGCAGCAGCTGGCTCAGCGCGATCAGCGGCAGCCCGATCAGCGCGGTGGGGTCGCGGTTCTCGATCGCGTTAAACAGCGTGATGCCCAGGCCTTCGCACTTGAAGCTGCCCGCGCAGTCCAGCGGCTGCTCGGCGGCCACGTAGCGTTCGATGTCCGCCGCCCCCAGGGCGCGGAAGTGGACGCGGGTCAGATCACAGGCCTCCAGGACCTCGCCGTCGCGCACCAGGCTCACCGCCGTGTGGAAGTCCACCACCTGCCCGGACATCGCCGCCAGCTGGGCATGGGCGCCCTCGACCGTGCCCGGCTTGCCCAGCGGGGCCCCGTTCAGTTCCGCCACCTGGTCCGAGCCGATCACCCACTGGCCCGGGTACAGGCGGGCAACCGCCTCGGCCTTGGCCCGCGCCAGCCGCACGGCCACGGCCCGTGGGGCCTCACCGGGGGCAGGGGTCTCATCCACCTCGGGGCGTGCTGTTTGCAGGGGCAGGCCGAGCCGCTCCAGCAGGTCACGGCGGTAGCGCGAGGTGGAGGCAAGCAGCAGTGGGGTCATGCGACAATACCGGGCACGGAAGGCCGGCAGTCTGGGCCCTTCGGGCGGGGATCGGCAACCTGACTGCGCAGGCATTTGACAGCAGCCCGGACGATCCTTAACATTCAGCGGCTTATGTCCGCAAACGTGCCCGAAATGCTGGATGCTTGGCGGATGGTCGCAGCACGCAGGTGCTTCGACGGCCAGGTGGATCTAGCGGAATTGACCCGCCTCCAGGGCCTTGTCGCCGATACCGAAGGAACGTGCACCTATGCACTGGAATTCGCGCACGACGACATCCTGCAGGTATCCTATGTTGAACTGTCCATCGACACCGCGCTGCCGCTGATCTGTCAGCGCAGCCTGCAGCGTTTCCTGTTGCCGGTTTCGATGGTGCAGCGGCTCGGTCTGATCCGCAGCGAAGAGGAAGAATCCTCGTTGCCGGAAGGCTGGGAACCGTGGCTGGTGCCGGAAGACGGCATGCTGCGACCGCTGGAACTGGTCGAGGACGAACTCGTCCTGGCCGTGCCCGTCGTGCCGCTGTCTCCCGATGGTGAGGCCGTGGACAAGGACTGGGCACCGACCGAAGAAGAAATCAGCAAGGCCAATCCGTTCGCGGCGTTGGCGGCACTGAAAAAACAATAGCAGCCGGATTGTCGTCGGCGGCTGCGGCGAAAGCGAAAACTGTGCTGGGCGCTGGCGTCCTGCGCGACGATACGACGAAGCAAAACGAACCGAGTTTGGAGCAATCCCATGGCTGTGCAGAAATCCCGTGTCACCCCGTCCCGCCGCGGTATGCGCCGTGCGCATGACGCCCTGAGCGCCAAGCAGCTGTCCACCGATCCGACCACCGGTGAAGTGCATCTGCGTCACCACATCACCGCTGACGGTTTCTACCGCGGCAAGAAGGTGATCACGACCAAGTCGAACTCGGCCGTCGAAGAAGATTGATTTGTGAAGGCCGCTGCCCGGTCGGGCGGCGGCCTTTACCCCATTCTTCCCGATCGTCACGTTTGGCGGTCGAGCTACAGGACATGCAATGAGCAAGCGGATCTACTCGAGGATCGCGGGCACCGGTAGTTATTTGCCCGAAAAAGTGTTGACCAACCAGGATCTGGAGAAAATGGTCGACACCAGCGATGAGTGGATTCAATCGCGCACTGGTATCCGCGAACGGCACATTGCGGCCGAGAACGAGACCACCAGCGACCTCGGCTACCACGCCGCGGTGCGTGCGCTTGAAGCGGCCGGTATCGACGCTTCGCAGCTCGACATGATCGTGGTGGGTACCACCACGCCTGACCTGATTTTCCCGTCCACCGCGTGCCTGATCCAGGCCAAGCTCGGTGCGAGCGGCTGCCCCGCCTTCGACGTCAACGCCGCCTGTTCGGGCTTCGTGTTCGCGTTGAGCGTGGCCGACAAATTCATTCGTTCCGGTGATGCACGCCATGTGCTGGTCATCGGTGCGGAAACGCTGACCCGTATCGTCGACTGGACCGAGCGCACCACCTGCGTGCTGTTCGGCGATGGCGCGGGCGCCGTCGTGCTCAAGGCCGACGAAGAGACCGGCATCCTCAGCACCCACCTGCATTCGGATGGCAGCAAGAAAGAGCTGCTGTGGAACCCGGTGGGCGTCTCGGCCGGCTTCGGCGAGGGCGAAGCGGCCCGCGGCGCGATCCTGATGAAGGGCAATGACGTGTTCAAGTACGCCGTCAAGGCGCTGGACTCGGTCGTCGATGAAACCCTGGAAGCCAACGCGCTGACCAAGGACGACCTGGATTGGCTGATCCCGCACCAGGCCAACCTGCGCATCATCGAAGCCACCGCCAAGCGCCTGGAGATGTCCATGGACCAGGTGGTGGTGACGGTCGACAAGCACGGCAACACCTCCTCGGCCTCCGTGCCGATGGCGCTGGACCACGCGGTCCGCTCCGGCCGCGTCGAGCGCGGCCAGCTGCTGCTGCTGGAAGCCTTCGGTGGCGGCTTCACGTGGGGTTCTGCTCTGCTGCGCTATTGATAGTGTCAGTTACGACAACGTGACGCTGTCGTTACGGCCCCATTACGGGGCCGTATGCATTTCAGGAGAACTGCCATGGTTGAGCCCATCGTCATCGAGGGCCAACGCGCCTGGCTGAAGCAGTACGGGGAAGGAAGCCGGGTGGTCGCACTGGGCCTGCTGAACTTCATCGCCCGCCGCTTCCAGCTCGATGCTCTGCGCCCACCGCCGCACCGGGGTGGCGATGCCGCCCGCGAAACCGAAGCCCGCCGCCTGTCCGAACTGCAGGCGCAGGGTGTCAACGTCCCCAGCGTGATCGGCAGCGGTCATGCCGCCCTTGTGCTGGGCGACAACGGCTCCTCGTTCAATACCTGCCTGCGCCAAGCCGACAATGCCGGCCGCGACCGCCTGGTGTCCGCGGCCATGAACGCCATTGCCCAGGCGCACCAGAAGGGCGCCTATTTCGGCCAGCCGCTCCCGCGCAACCTCACCTGGGACGGCAATGCCATCGGCTTCATCGACTTCGAAGAAGACCCCCTTGAAGTCATGGACCTCGCCCAGGCGCAGGCCCGCGACTGGCTGATGTTCGGCTACGGCGTGGCCAAGTACTACGAAGACCGTCCCCAGCAGCTCCAGGCCCTCATGGCCCAGGCCATGGACGGCGCGGAAGCCCCGGTCCTCGCCCACGCCCATGACGTCACCGGACGCCTCCAGGGCCTGGCCCGCGCCAGCCTGAAGATGGGCCGCTCCGCGCGCGCGCTGGCCCATTCGATCCTGATCGTGCATGGCGCCACCACGCTGGGGGTGCTGATGGTCGTCGCGCTCTGCTTCGATTTCTTCACCGATGGCGACCTGGACATCCTCCAGCTGTTCACCTGAGCACAGGCCCACATACGCGGCAGTACAGACGAAGGGCGACGTTCCCCTTTATCATTCGCCGTTCGATTTTTGCAGGCGGATGATCGCGTGACCGATACCAATCTCGCATTCGTGTTCCCGGGCCAGGGCTCGCAGTCGCTGGGCATGCTGGCCGAACTGGCCGAGCTGCACCTGCAGATCCGCGAGGCCTTCACCGAAGCCTCCGATGGCGCCGGTGTCGACCTGTGGGCGCTGTCGCAGGGCGGTCCCGAGGAAATGCTCAACCGCACCGAATACACCCAGCCGGCCCTGCTAGCGGCCAGCATCGGCGTGTGGCGTGCCTGGAACGCCGTTGGCGGCGTCCAGCCGGCCGTCCTGGCCGGTCACAGCCTCGGCGAATACACCGCCCTGGTGGCCGCCGGCGCGCTGACCCTGCGTGACGGCGCGCACCTGGTGCGCCTGCGCGGCCAGCTGATGCAGGAAGCCGCCCCGACGGGCGTGGGCGCCATGGCCGCCGTGCTCGGCGCCGAAGACGCGCTGGTCGTGGAGGTCTGCGAGCAGGCCGCCGGCAGCCAGGTCGTCGTGCCCGCCAATTACAACTCGCCCGGCCAGATCGTCATCGGTGGCGACGCTGCCGCCGTGGATCGTGCGCTGGCGCTGCTCGCCGAGAAGGGCGTCCGCAAGGCCGTCAAGCTGGCGGTCAGCGTGCCCTCGCACACCCCGCTGATGCGCGAAGCCGCCAACCGCCTGGCCGAAACCATGGCCGGCCTGGACTGGCGCGCCCCGGCCCTGCCGGTGGTGCAGAACGTGGATGCCCGCGTGCATGACGGCGTGGACGCCATCCGCCAGGCGCTGGTGCAGCAGTTGTACCTGCCCGTGCAGTGGACCGGCTGCGTGCAGGCGCTGGCCGCCCGTGGCGTCACCCGCGTGGCCGAATGCGGCCCGGGCAAGGTGCTGAGCGGATTGATCAAGCGCATCGACAAATCGCTGGACGCGCGCACACTGTCCACGCCCGCCGATTTCGAGACGGCCCGCGAGACCTGGGCCGCCTGATGTCTTCCGATCGCGCCCGTGCTGGAATGGCTTCGCGCCAGACCAGCCGGACCGGTCCCGTTTGAGGAACTGAGATGAGCAAGCCCCTTCAGGGTGAAATCGCACTGGTCACCGGCGCCAGCCGGGGTATCGGTGCCGCGATCGCCGATGCACTGGCCGCGCAGGGCGCGACCGTCATCGGCACCGCCACCACCGACGCCGGTGCCGCCGCCATTGGCGAGCGCCTGGCTGCCGTGGGCGGCCACGGCCGCGCGCTGAACGTCACCGACGCTGCCTCGCTGGAGGCCGTGCTGGATGGGATCGCCAAGGAATTCGGCGCCATCAGCATCCTGGTCAACAACGCCGGCATCACCCGCGACAACCTGTTGCTGCGGATGAAGGAAGAAGACTGGCAGGCGATCCTGGACACCAACCTGACCAGCGTCTTCCGCACCTCCAAGGCCGTCCTGCGCGGCATGATGAAGGCGCGCAAGGGCCGCATCATCAACATCGCCTCGGTGATCGGCGTGACCGGCAATGCCGGCCAGGCCAATTACGCCGCGGCCAAGGCCGGCATCATTGCCTTCTCCAAGTCGCTGGCCAAGGAAATCGGCTCGCGCGGGATCACCGTCAACGTGGTCGCGCCGGGCTTCATCGATACCGACATGACCAAGGCCCTGCCCGAAGAGCAGCGCACCGGCCTGGTCAAGTCGATCGCCCTGGAGCGGCTCGGCGAGCCGTCCGATATCGCCAACGCGGTGGCGTTCCTGGCCGGTCCTTCGGCCAGCTACATCACCGGCGAAACCCTCCATGTGAACGGCGGCATGTACATGCCGTAAGCATGTGGCGCAAGGATTGCGCCGCAAGTGGTTGATCCGTTTGATGTTTTGCTGCAATGCAAGGTGTCGCTGGTTTCCACTACACTATCCCACGGTCATCCCTCACCGGATGGCGTCATTTTTGAACCACTACTCCATCTGGAGCGATATCCAATGAGCACCATCGAAGAACGCGTCAAGAAAATCGTCGTCGAACAGCTTGGCGTCAAGGAAGAGGAAGTCACCAACAGCGCATCGTTCGTCGATGACCTGGGCGCTGACTCGCTGGACACCGTTGAACTGGTGATGGCGCTGGAAGAAGAGTTCGAGTGCGAAATCCCGGACGAAGAAGCCGAAAAGATCAGCACCGTGCAGGCTGCGATCGACTACATCAACGCCCACGTCAAGGCTTGATGTCAGGCGGCTCGCGCGCGGCCGTGGCGATCGCTGCGACCGCGTGCGGCAAACCCATGGGGCCGCGCTTGCGGCCCTGTGCTTTTGAGCGTTACACCGCGTGATACCCGCAACACCCGGGTCAGGAGAATCTGCAATGAAGCGTCGCGTCGTCGTTACCGGCATGGGCATGGTCTCGCCATTGGGCAATGATATGGCCAGCAGTTGGAAGGGCATCACCGAAGGCCGTTCCGGCATCGGTCCGCTGACCAACGTTTCGCAGTCCTACCTGGACCGTTTCACCACCAAGATCGCAGGTGAGGTCAGGGACTTCGACATCACCGCCGACAACGAACAGTTCGGCACATTCCGGGTCACTGGCAAGGATGCCAAGAAGATGGACCCGTTCATTCATTACGGCCTCGGTGCCGCCTTCATGGCCTTGAACGATTCGGGCCTGGAAATCACCGACGGCAATGCCGAGCGCATCGGCGCCATCGTCGGCGCGGGCATCGGCGGCCTGCTGGGCATCGAAGAGCAGACCATCGATTTCCACGAGGGCAAGAAGATCTCGCCCTTCTACGTGCCCAAGACCATCATCAACATGCTCCCGGGCCAGCTGAGCATCATCACCGGCCTGAAGGGGCCGTCGTTCTCGGCGGTCTCTGCCTGCGCGACCTCGAACCACTCGATCGGCACCGCCATGCGCATGATCCAGTACGGCGACGCGGACGTGATGGTGGTCGGCGGTGCCGAGCGCGGCTCCTCGCCGACCGCCCTGGGCGGCTTCTGCGCGATGAAGGCGATGAGCACCCGCAACGATGCGCCGGCGGAAGCCTCGCGCCCGTGGGACAAGGAACGCGACGGCTTCGTGCTCGGCGACGGTGCCGGCATCCTGATCCTGGAAGAGTACGAACACGCCAAGGCGCGTGGCGCGCGCATCTATGCGGAGCTTGCCGGTTTCGGCGCCAGCTCGGATGCGTACCACATGACCGCGCCGAGCGAGAACGGCGAAGGCGCCGCACGCTGCATGACCATGGCGTTGAAGGACGCCGGCGTGACCCCGGAGCAGGTCGGTTACCTCAACGCGCACGGCACCTCCACGCCGCTGGGCGACCTGGGCGAAACCATGGCGATGAAGACCGCCTTCGGCGACCACGCCTACAAGATGATGGTCAGCTCCACCAAGTCGATGACCGGCCACCTGCTCGGCGCGGCCGGCGGCGTGGAAGCGATCTTCTCGGTGCTGGCGCTGCGCGACAACATCATTCCGCCAACCATCAACCTGCATGAAGCGGGCGAAGGCTGCGACCTGGATTACGTGCCCAATACCGCACGCGAAGCCAAGGTCGATGTGGTGATGTCCAACGGCTTCGGCTTCGGCGGCACCAACGGCACGCTGGTGTTCAAGCGCGTCTGACCGCCCGTTCCGTGTACTCCCACCCGGGCCGCCATCATGGCGGCCTTGGTGTATCTGGCCCCCGCGCACGCTGCGCGCCCTTCCGGTGTCCTGTCATGTTCCAGACGCTTCCGCTGCCCGCCACCACCGACCTGCTGGCCCTGCAGCGCCTGGCCCCGCAGCGTTACCCGCTGCTGATGGAATCCACCGCCTCGGGCACCGCGCAGGGCCGCTGGGATCTGCTGCTGATGGGCAACGGGGAATCCCTCGCACTGCACGCCGACGGCGTGGTGCGTGATGCGGATGGCGTCGCGCATGACGGCCGCTTCCTCGAGGTGCTGGATGCGCACTGGGCCGCCCTGCGCCTGCCGCGCGAAGAGACGACGCTGCCGTTCCGCGGTGGCTGGGCACTGATGCTGGATTACGAACTGGCCGGCCAGATCGAAGACGTGCTGGCCTTGCCTGCGCGCGCCGATGGGCTGCCGTCCGCGCTGGCGCTGCGCTGCCCGGCGGCGGTACTGCACGACCGCGTGCTGGGCCAATTCCATGCCGTGTGCGAGACCGGCCAGGCCGCGCTGCTGCAGACCCTGCAGGACGACCTCGCCGCGGCCGCCGCGCTGGCGCCGTTGCCGACGTGGCAGCCCCCGGTGGCGATCGGCGAGGACGCGCCACAGCGCTTCACCGACGGCGTCGGCAAGGTGATCGATTACCTGCGCGCGGGCGACGTGTTCCAGGTGAACCTCTCGCGGCGCTGGAACGCGCAGTTCGCCGAGGCGCTCTCGCCGCAGGCGCTGTACGCGCAGCTGCGCGTGGCCAACCCCGCACCGTTCGCCGGGCTGTTCATGGCGCAGGGCAGGGCGGTGGTCAGCTCCTCGCCCGAGCGGTTGGTCTCGGTGCATGGCGATGACGTGCAGACCCGCCCGATCGCCGGCACCCGCCCGCGCTTCGCCGGCGATGACGATGCCGCGCGCATCCAGGAGCTGGTCGGCCATCCCAAGGAACGCGCCGAGCACGTGATGCTGATCGATCTGGAGCGCAACGACCTCGGCCGCATCTGCGCGCCGGGCAGCGTGGAGGTGGATGAGCTGATGACCGTGGAGAGCTACGCCCACGTGCACCACATCGTCAGCAACGTGCGTGGCCGCCTGCGCGAGGACGTCAGCCCCGGCCAGGTGATCGCCGCGACCTTCCCCGGCGGCACCATCACCGGCTGCCCCAAGGTGCGCTGCATGCAGATCATCGCCGAGCTGGAGCAGACCGCGCGCGGCGCCTACACCGGCGCGTTCGGCTGGCTGAACCGCGATGGCGATCTGGACCTGAACATCCTGATCCGCACCGCCGAAGTGGCCGGCGACACCGCCAGCTTCCGCACCGGCGCCGGGATCGTGGTCGATTCGGTGGCCGACAAGGAACTGGACGAAACCCGCGCCAAGGCCCGCGGCCTGCTGCGTGCGCTGGGCAGTGATGCCTGAGCCGTTTGGCGGTGTGCAGCACCCGCGCGGTATGCTGCGCGGCGAAGAAATGGATTCGAGGTGAGCATGGCGGGTGCGAAACGGGGATGTCTGGCCGTACTGGCCGTGTTGCTGGTGCTGGCCCTGCTGGTTGCGGCCGCAGGCGCTTGGTTCTGGCATCGCCAGGGCGCCTTTGCCGATGCACCGGTCACCCCCAGCGCGGAGAGCGTGGTGATCGCCTCCGGTGATGGCTTCAGCACCGTGCTCGGCAAGCTGCGCCAGGCCGGCGTGGACGAAGGCAGCGATACCCAGTGGCAGCTGCTGGCGCGCCAGCTCGATGCGGCCGGCAAGCTCAAGGTCGGTGAATACGCGCTCGATCCGGCGCTGACCCCGCGCGAGCTGCTGACCCGCATGCGCCAGGGCCGTGTCCTGCAGCACCGTGTCACCATCGTGGAAGGCTGGAACATCCGCCAGCTGCGCACTGCGCTCAAGCGCGCCGATCCGCTGGTGCACACCACCGATGCGCTGGACGATGCCGCCCTGATGAAGGCGGTCGGCTTCCCCGGCGAACACCCGGAAGGCCGCTTCCTGCCCGAGACCTACGTCTACCAGCGTGGCGACAGCGATATCGACGTGCTCAAGCGCGCGCATGCCGCGATGGAAAAAGAACTCACCGCTGCGTGGGACAGCCGTGTGGACGACCTGCCGCTGAACTCGCCGTATGAGCTGTTGATCCTCGCCTCGATCATCGAGAAAGAAACCGCGCTGCCCAGCGAGCGCCCGCAGATTGCCGGCGTGTTCATGCGCCGCCTGAAGATCGGCATGCGCCTGCAGACCGACCCGACCGTGATCTACGGCATCGGCAGCAGCTACGACGGCAACATCCGCAAGCGCGACCTCACCACCGATACGCCGTACAACACGTACACGCGTGCCGGCCTGACCCCGACCCCGATCGCCATGCCCGGGCGCGATGCGCTGCATGCCGCCGCGCAGCCGGCCAAGGGCGACGCGCTGTACTTCGTGGCCGTGGGCGACGGCAGTGGCGCGCACATCTTCTCGGCCAACTACACCGACCACAACGCCGCCGTTGCCCGCTACCTGCAGCAACTGCGCAGCAAACGCACCAACGAGGCCGCACCCCAATGAGTCCCGCGCTGCACCGGCACCCGCATTTCGTCAGCCTGGAAGGGGGCGAGGGCGCCGGCAAGACCACCGCCATCAACGCGATCCGCGAGGCCCTGCAGGCCCGCGGTCATGAGGTGGTGCTGACCCGCGAACCCGGCGGCACCGCCCTGGCCGAGCGCATCCGCGCGCTGGTGCTCACGCCGGATGAGGAGATCGCCGCCGAGCCGCTCTCGGCCGAGGCCGAGCTGCTGCTGGTGTTCGCCGCCCGCGCCCAGCACGTGCGCCAGGTGATCGCCCCGGCGCTGCAGCGCGGCGCCTATGTGCTGTGCGACCGCTTCACCGATTCCAGTTACGCCTACCAGGGCGGTGGCCGCGGCCTGGATGCGGCGTGGATCGCCGATCTGGAGCGCCGCGCCGTCGGCCTGCTGCCCGGCCTGACCCTGCTGCTGGATGTGGACGTGGCTGTCGGCCGTGCGCGCGCCAACGGCCGCGACCTGTGGCCGGACCGGATCGAAAGCGAGCACGATGATTTCTTCCAGCGGGTGCGCGCGGTGTTCCGCCAGCGTGCCAGCGAAGACCCCGCCCGTTACCGCCTGATCGACGCCAGCCAGGACCAGGCCGGCGTCGCCGGCGCGGTGGTGGCGGCCGTGGATGCATGGTTGGCACAGGAGCCGGAACGTGGCTGAACCCTTTTCCCCCTGGCAGCAGCGCGCCTATGACCAGACCGTCGCCGCGCTCGACGCCGGTCGCCTCGGCCATGGCCTGCTGTTCTGCGGCCCGGCCGGCCTGGGCAAGCTGGGCGTGGCGCTGCGGCTGGCCGAGCACGTGCTGGGGCAGGGTGAGCCTGCGGCCGCCAAGCGCAGTGCCCAGCTGCTGGCCGCCGGCACCCACCCGGACCTGCAGCGGATCTCGTTCATCCCCAACAAATCCGGCGACAAGCTGCGCACCGAGATCGTGATCGAGCAGATCCGCGAGGTCTCGCAGAAGCTCTCGCTGACCCCACAGTACGGCGTGGCCCAGGTGGTGATCGTCGATCCCGCCGACGCCATCAACCGCGCCGCCTGCAACGCCCTGCTCAAGACCCTGGAAGAGCCGCAGCCCGGCCGCTACCTGTGGTTGATCAGCGCCGACCCCGCGCGCCTGCCGGCTACCATCCGCAGCCGCTGCCAGCGCCTGGAGTTCAAGCTGCCGCCGCGCGAGGAAGCCCTCGCCTGGCTGCAGACCCTGGGCCACAGCGAAGCCAGCGCCCGCGAAGCATTGGACGCCGCCCGCGGCCACCCCGGCCTGGCCGACCAGTGGCTGCGCGAAGACGGCCTGGCCCTGCGCCGCCAGGTCGCCACCGATCTGGAAGCCCTCGTTGCCGGCCGCTCCGGTGCGGTGGAACTGGCCCAGCGCTGGACCGCCGACGAAAACGCTGCCCTGCGCCTGCGCCACGCCGCCGATCTCGCCCTGGCCCAGGCCACCGGCGGTGGCTTGACCGATCCCGATCGATTGCACAAGCTGGCCGCCTGGTTCGATGCGGCCAACCGCACCCGCGACCTGCTGCGCACCACGGTGCGCGCCGATCTTGCGGTGGTTGAGCTGCTGCTGGCCTGGGGAAAGGTCAACGAACGGCACGCCAAGGGGAATAGAGCATGAGCGCCACCAACGCCCGACAGGGCATCCTGTCCCTTGCCGTCAAGGACAAGGCCGCGCTGTACAGCGCCTACATGCCGTTCGTGAAGAACGGCGGCATCTTCGTGCCCACGCCCAAGCGCTACTTCCTGGGCGATGAGGTGTTCCTGCTGCTCACCCTGCCGGACTCCAGCGAGCGCCTGCCGGTGGCCGGCAAGGTGATCTGGGTGACCCCGGCCGGGGCGCAGGGTAACCGCGCCGCAGGCATCGGCGTGCAGCTGGCCGACGGTGCGGAAGGGGAGACCGTCCGCCATCGGATCGAGACGCTGCTGGCCGGCATCCTGACCGCGGACAAGCCCACGCACACGATGTGAAGAAATTTCGGCGAAACCGTTGACGTCAAAATTTGCCGCCCTATAATGAGCGGCTCAGCAGCATCGGGCGGTTAGCTCAGCGGTAGAGCATTGCCTTCACACGGCAAGGGTCACAAGTTCGAACCTTGTACCGCCCACCATGATTCAGTCGAAAAAGCCTCCGGAAACGGGGGCTTTTTTGTTGGCGTGCGGTTAGCCATTCTAGGCTTGAGCAGGGCGACTTGGCGGACGAAATGGGCGACCCCACTATCCTCCGCATGGGAGGGACAATTACGCCGCATCGAAATCTGATGGGAGCATTGAATAAATGCCTGGGCGCGTCGTCGCTCAATCGAATGACGAATGGAGAATGTTCATGGAAGGGCCGATTGGAACCCTGGCTCGGGTAGTGATGTGGGTCGGCCTGGCTGCCTTCGCCTGCAGTGCGCAGGCGTCTGGCGCTGACAAGCGGCCTTCGTTTGAGGAAGTGCAGGCAGCGGCCAAGGCGGGTAGCGCTGAAGCCGAGAATGACCTAGGTAACAGGTATCTTCAGGGCGCTGGAGTTGCCAAAGATGAGGTGAAGGCGGCGATCTGGTATCGCAAAGCGGCGGAGCAGGGCTATGCGCCGGCCCAATCCGCCCTCGGTGGATTGTATCTGCACGGAGTTGGCGTGCCGCCAGACGCGATGCAAGCCAGCGACTGGATACGCAAGGCGGCGGAGCAGGGTGAAGCACTGGCACAGTCCGATCTTGGAATGATGTATCTCAAGGGAATTGCCGTCCCACAGGATGATACCCAGGCCATTCTCTGGCTCAGTAAGGCGGCTGAGCAGGGTTTACCCGCAGGGCAATACAACCTTGCCAGTCTGTATCAAAGAGGAGGTGCCGGCCTCGCTGAAGATGACGCTGAGGCCATACGCTGGTACGGCAAGGCAGCTGTGCAGGCCGCCTCGCAGCTGGGCGTCAGGCAGTCCCGCCAGAAGCTCTGCGAGTATCGCGGCGAAAACAGCGTGTGGTGTTCCGAGGTCGATGCGCCCGGGGCGTTCGGTCCCGTGGACGACTTGGTGGCGGCGGCCGAGGGCGGCGACGCAAAAGCGCAGAGCGCACTCGGTGACATGTATCAGCGGGGCCTCGGTGTGCAGAAGGACGTGGCTCAATCGGCCGACTGGTACCGCAAGGCGGCAGCGTCGGGGTACGCCCCGGCGCAGGCCATGCTGGGATACATGTACTACGAGGGGATCGGCGTGACCAAGGACATTGATGCGGGTCTATCCCTGTACTGCAAAGCGGCTGCACAAGGAAACTCACGGGCGCGGGCGAATCTCGAGATCATGCAGATCTACGGGCAATTCGATCTGAAGGAATGTTCCGTTCGTCTTGCGCGATGAGTATTGAATACTCAAGCTTTCTAGAGTTGATGTGATGGTCGAAGTTTCTGGTGCCGAGCTGGGGTGGGGCAGTTATGTGCCTGGGAAGCCTTTTGGGGGCGCCGGCGAGGTAGGCCTCTTCGCGTAGTCACACGCGCTGCTGCTGGCTAGTGAATAGGTCGTGGGTTCCGACGCGCTGATTGGGTTGATGCGATTCGCGGCAGACTTCCCGCCGGCGTGGCGAGGGGGCTGAATCGCAAGCACTGCAGTAGGCGGTTGCCATCGGTGTCTGCTCCTGGCCGAAAGTGGACGTTCGGGGAGGACGGAGGCGCCGACCGCTGGTGATGTCCGCTTTCGACGGCGGTTTCAACTGGTCAATGCAACAGCTTGTTGATATCGCTTGATCGGTGTCTGGACGTCCCGCGCGACTGGATGAAGAGCGTGCGATAGATCGTCTCGTGTGAGACCTGGCAGCTCGGATCGTCCGGGTAAGTCCGCTTGAGCCAGCCAGCGATCTGTTCGGGCGACCACTGCTGCTGCAGCTTGTCCGCCACCCGTCTCGCCAGCGTGGGCTGCAGCGCCAGCTTACGAGCCTTGGGGCGGTGTGCCCGGTCCCAGGCCGCTCGATCGGCATGGCTCGCCCGGTAGGGGCCGATGCCTCCGTTGCGCCTGATCTCCGGGCTGATCGTGGACGGAGCGCGGCCGGATCCCGCCAGTCTCGACGAGAACCCCTCGCACGGACGAGTGATGCCGATCGAACAGCCTCGCCATCTGGTGCAACGACTCGCCCTGCCGCCAGCGGTCCCACATCAGGGCCTTGTGGCTGTCGGAACCGCCACCCAAAGCGGACACGACGGGCGACGACTCAGCGCCATTTCGTCGGCGATCCGGCTGATTCATCGGCGGCTTCTGTGGCTTGGTCGCAAACGGGTTGCCACGCCCCCGCGCGGAGGGCAACTTGCAGCGCCGATGCCGTCGACCTGGAGCCCCGCATGACCCCCGTTGTCCTGTATTCGCCCGATCCGGCCCGCGGCTGGCTGCCCTGGGCCTGGCTGACGCCGATCCTGATGATCCTGTTCAACGCGGTACCGGTGATCGCGCTGGACGGGTGGATGCAGTCGCAGCATTGGTCGACGCCGGGCGGCGATCCGATCGGCCTCGGTGGCTTGCATGCGCTGCTGTGGATCGGCTTTACGCCGACGCTGGCGGCCGTGCTCGCCTGGGTACGCTTCGTCGAAGGGCGCTCGCTGGCGAGTATCGGGCTGACCGGTCCGGCGCCGCTGAAAACCTTCCTGCGCGGACTGGCCGTTGGATTCGGCATGATCGCACTGGTCGTAGTCGCGATCTGGATGGCTGGCGGCATGCAGGCGGCGGGCGTGGGGCAGGCCTGGCGGTCGCCCGTCAGTCTGCTGCACATCGGTCTGCTGCTAGTGAGTTTCATGTTCCAGGCGAGCGTGGAGGAAGTCATCTTCCGCGGCTGGATGCTGTCGGTGGTGGCGCGCAAGACCAATGTCACGGTGGCAGTGCTGCTGGTGTCGCTCGTTTTCTGTTTCCTGCATTTCAGTCCGCACCAGCCGCCCCTGGTCATGCTCAGCACGTTCCTGTTCTCGCTGTTCGCGTGCGCCTGGGCGCTGCGGAGCGGCAATATCTGGGGCGTGATGGGCTGGCACGCGGGGTGGAACTGGTTGCTCGCGACCGGCTTCGAACTGCCCGTCACCGGCATGGATGCGCACTTGCCGGCGCTGCTGGTGGCGCTGCGCCCGCAAGGCCTCGACACCCTGACCGGTGGCGCGCAAGGGCCGGAAGGCAGTTACCTGTGCAGCGTCTTCTTCGTCGCCGCGATCGCGTGGATCCAGTGGCGAAAGACGCGCGGAGCTCAGAGCTTCTCGCCGACGAGCAGGTAACGCCACTGCCCGGGCGGCATCGCCCCGTCCGGGCCCTTGCCGATCGGATGCTGGTTCGCGCCGTACCGGCGACGACTTCCGCTCCAGATATTTGGCGAACCCGAGGCAGCTCAGGTTCGGGATGCGAGTGCCACTACCGGCTGGAACCGAGACTGCCTTTGCTGAAGTGTCAACAAAGGGTGATCTGGCTTCCTCGATAAAGCTCGACTAGGCCCACCTTCGGCTTACGTTTCGCGACGACTGCTCCTGGCCGGAAGCCGACATGCGCCTCCTTTGCCGCGCTGACCAATCGCGAATGCCCGGCGCGCCCAGCTCGCTGCCCCGCTTACGAGGTCGCCTTATTGAAAATATCGCTCGACGATGTGCACCTGCTGGCCACTGCCATGTCGTAGATATGGCATATATACCCCCCATGCATGAGTGATATGCGCGTGCGCGCTTCTTCCAGCATGGCCCCGACGGTAGATTCCCCTGACAATCTGTCACGGAGTGACCCATGCAGACACGCACCCGCCTTCGCACTCTGGTGCCTGGCTTTTCCTCCACGCTGATCTGGATGGCGGTTTCCCTCTGTTCCACGGCCGCCATGGCCAACGAGCCACTGCAGATCGAGGCGCAGGGGAGTTTCCTCGCGGGTGGCATGGAAAAGACGGAACCTGGCACGTTCGATCCGTTGAAGCCGTCCAATCCGCAGGGCCAGAGCTACCACGGTGATCACGTCTATGCCTTCTACCAGACGCCGGTGAATGCGCGTTCGCTGCCGATTGTGATGTGGCACGGTGCGGGCCAGTCGTCCAAAAGTTGGGAAACGACGGCCGATGGGCGCGAGGGCTTCCAGAACCTGTTCCTGCGTCGTCGCTTCACTACCTACCTGATCGATCAGCCACGGCGAGGCAAAGCCGGCCGAAGCATGGTCGAGTCCACGCTGAAGCCCGTGGCAGACGATCAGATGTGGTTCAACCAGTTCCGAATTGGCCTCTGGCCGACGTATTTCGGTGGCAGTCAATTTCCGACAGGGGAGGCGACGCTTGACCAGTTTTTCCGTTCGGTCACGCCGAATACGGGGCCGTTCGACCTCGGGCTGGTCTCCGACGGAGTAGCTGCCGTGCTGCAGAAGACCGGTCCTGCCATCCTGTTTACCCATTCGCAGGCGGGTGGCCCTGGCTGGATGACGGCGATAAAAAGCCCGAATGTGCGCGCCATCGTCGCCTTCGAGCCTGGCAGCAGTTTCGTATTTCCCAAAAACGACGCGCCGGCGCCGATTCCCAGTGCATTCGATACGGTCGCACCGGCGGTGGTTTCGCCCGAAGCGTTCAAGGCGCTGACGCGGATTCCCATTCTGGTGCTGTATGGCGACAACATCCCTGACAAGCCCGTTGACCTGCCCGCGCAGGACAGCTGGCGGGCACGCTTGGAAATGGCGCGCGCCTGGCGCGACGCCGTCAATCGGCAGGGTGGGGACGTGACCCTGATCCATTTGCCGGACATGGGAATCCGTGGCAACAGCCACTTCTTGTTCTCGGACCTCAACAACGTCCAGATCGCCGATCTGGTGAGCGGGTTTCTGGCGAAGAAGAATCTGGATCAGTGAGCCGGATTGCCTCGTGCATTGATCGCGCCATGAAAGGCGTGTGGCGCCATGGCGGCTGCGTCGCCCGCCAGATTCATATCATTCATGCATGAGTGATATCCGGCTGATGCTCTTTTTCTATGAGTGCACGGCGGTTAGTTTTACGCCTGATCCCCGCCAACGTGGGCGCGCCACATGCACCGGCCGGGGTAACGTCCACACTGGGAGCAGTTGAATGAAGCACATCGTGCACGCCACGCTGTTGGCGATGTCCCTTGGCTTGGCGGCAGGCAACACGTCCGCCGCCGACTACAAGCTCAACCCCTTCAAATTGGCCTACGAAGGTGCGATCACACGGAATGTGCCCAGCGAGGTCAACGTCCACTCGGTGTCCTATCCGCTGAATGGAATCGAGATCGCGGCAAACTTCTACACGCCGGCCAACTTCGATGCTGCACGGAAATACCCGACCATCGTGGTTGCCCACCCCAATGGTGGGGTCAAGGAGCAGGTGGCCGGCCTGTACGCGCAGCGTTTGGCCGAGCAGGGCTACATCGCCATTACCGCCGATGCGGCCTATCAGGGCGCGAGTGGCGGCCAGCCGCGCAGCGTGGACATGCCTTCACACCGCATCGAAGACATCCACGGCATGGCGGACTTCATCAGTCGATTCCCCTGGGTCGACACTACGCGCCTGGGTCTGCTGGGCATCTGTGGCGGCGGCGGCTATTCGTTGGCGGCCGCGCAGACCGACAAGCGGTTCATGGCCGTAGCCACGATCAGCATGTTCAACTCCGGCCGGGTGCGCCGTAACGGCTATGCCGACTCGCAGCTGGACACGATCCAGCAGCGCCTGCAGCAGGCTTCCAATGCGCGAGCACAGGAAGCCGCCGGCGGCGAAGTGCTGTACTCCGGCGACGCCAACCTCACCGACGCGCAGATCGCCACGCTTCCCTTCGATCTGTATCGGCAAGGTTATGCGTACTACTGGAAAACGCACGCCCATCCCAACTCCACCTTCCGCTATACGACCAGCAGCCTGCTGGACCTCATGCGTTGGGACGCCACCGACCAGCTTGAGATCATCAACCAGCCGCTGCTGATGATTGCCGGTAGCAAGGCTGACAGCCTGTACATGACCCAGGACGCTTTCGCCAAGGCGACCGGTACCGCCGACAAACAACTGGTGCTGCTGGACGGCGCTACGCATATCGAAACCTACTGGGTGCCGAAATACGTGGACGCCGCCGTCGCCTCGCTGACCACGTTCTACGGCCGGACGCTTGCGCCATGAGCGCGCCTCGTAAATCAACCGCGCAGACGGCGCTGCTTGGCGCGGCATTGAGCGTGGCGGCACCATTCGCTGGCGCCGTCGAAACACCTACGCAGCAGATCACCCGAGCGGGAACGCAGTCGTCCGTTGCCGGTCCGGCAGCGACCTTCGTCGGCAAGGTGCGGGTAGATCCGCTGTTCCCGGCGGACGAGCAGGTGCACGTCTCTTCCGCATACGTCAGCTTCGAACCGGGTGCGCGCTCGGCCTGGCACACGCACCCCTCCGGTCAGCGACTGGTGGTTACCTCCGGCGTTGGGCTGACCCAGGAATGGGTAAGCCGGTGCAGCAGATACACGCCGGGGATGTGGTGGTGTGTCCTGCCGGGGTCAAGCATTGGCACGGCGCCGCGCCCCACAGCGCAATGACCCACCTTGCCGTGACCGGGGTAGCAGACGGCAAGTCGGTGGCGTGGCTGGAGCAGGTCAGTGATGACCAGTATCGCGAGGCATCAGCAGGCATCGTCGCTCCCGTTGCCGGGCCGCTTTCGCCCAGGCAGCAGGCGATCCCGCTGATTGCGGCCGCCGCCGCCAGCAGCGACATGCCGCAGCTCACTGCCGCGTTGCGCCGGGGACTGGATGCAGGGCTGACGCTGAGTGAGACCAAGGAAGTGCTCGTGCAGCTGTATGCCTATGCGGGTTTCCCGAAGAGCCTCAATGCCTTGGGCGAGCTGATGGAGGTGGTGCGCGTACGTGAAGCGCAGGGCGTCGCCACTGCACCCGGGCAGCCGCCCACCAGGAACGTTCCCGTGGGCGACGCGCTGCGCGCGGTGGGCACCGCCAACCAGACCCGGATCTCCGGCGCCCCGGTGACCGGGCCGCTCATGGACTTCGCCCCGATCATCAACCAGTACCTGCAGACGCACCTGTTCGGCGACATCTTCGAGCGCGACAACCTGGACTGGCAGAGCCGTGAACTGGGCACGGTTGGCGCGCTGGCAGTGATGCCCGGCGTGGAGGCGCAGTTGCGCTCGCACATGGCGGCCAGCCAGCGCGTGGGCCTCAGCCGCGCACAGTTGCAGCACCTGGCCCAACTGCTGGCCCACAGCGGCTACGCAGCCGCATCCGCTCGCGCAGTGCAGGCACTGGAACAGACCCCGGCACCCGGGCCCTGACAGCGCCCCACATGGAGACCCCAATGAACACCCTACCCACCAATGCCCAACGCCGCTCCCTTCTGAAGGGCGCCGCTACGCTGGCGGCGCTGCCGCTGGCCGGCGCGCTGGCCACGTCCACGGCAAACGCCTCCCCCGCAGCTGCCGCGCAGAAAATGGACGGCCGCCGCACGCTCGGAACGCTGCAGGTTTCCAGCATCGGGCTGGGCGTGCAGAACATGAGCCGCACCTACCAGACCACCATCCCCTCGCGCACCGAGATGCACCGCATCATCCGTGCCGCGTTCGATCGGGGGATGACGTTCTACGATGCGGCCGAGGCCTATGGCCCGCATGAAGTGGAACGAATCCTGGGAGAAGGCGTTGCCTCATTCCGCAACGACGTGGTGATCGCCACCAAGTTCGGCTGGAACATCGACCTGGAAACCGGTGCGCGTGGCCCGGGCCTGATCAGCAGGCCCGCACATATCAAGCGGGCGGTGGAGGGCATGCTCACGCGGCTACGTACCGACCGCATCGACCTGCTGTACCAGCATCGCGTGGACCCGCAGGTGCCGATCGAAGACGTGGCCGGTGCGATCCAGGACCTGATGACCGAGGGCAAGGTGCTGCATTGGGGCCTGTGCGAGATGGGCCTGAAGACGCTTCGCCGCGCGCACGCTGCACTGCCGGTGACCGCTGTGCAGAGCGAGTACTCGATGCTCTGGCGCGGACCGGAACAGGAGGTGCTTGCCACGTGCGCCGAGCTGGGCATCGGATTCGTGCCATGGAGCCCACTGGGCGTAGGCTTCCTGACCGGTGCGATCGACGCCAGAACACGGTTTGCCGAGGGCGACATTCGCGGCATCGAAACGCGCTTCACCCCGCCGAACATCGAACATAACCTGGCATTGGTGCGCTTGCTCAGGGACTGGGCCGAGCGAAAGCAGGCCACGCCTGCACGGATCGCGTTGGCCTGGCTGATGGCGCAGCAACCTTGGATCGTGCCGATTCCCGGCACCACGCAGATGGCACATCTGCTCGACAACCTGGGCGCAGGCGAGGTGGTCTTCAGCGCAGGTGAGCTGCGGGAGCTCAATGCTGCAGTTGCTGCGGTGGCAGTGCAGGGCGAGCGTCTTCCGCCAGCGGTACAGGCCTACAGTGGCGTGGAGGCGCCACTGCGTTAGCGCTCATTCCCGATAGCGCAACGCATCACGCAGCACGGTGAACGCCGGCGATGACTGCCTGCGACTGGGGTAGTACAGGTGGTAGCCGGGGAAGGAGGGGCACCAGTCCTGCAGCACGTGAACCAGGGTGCCTGCGTGCACATGGGCGCGCACCAGATCCTCGGGCATGTAGGCAAGCCCCAGTCCCTCCAGTGCGGCGCCCAGGCGCAGGGCGATGTTGTTGAACACCAGTTGGCCTTCCACCCGTACTTTCAGCTCCTGGCCCTTCTTTTCGAACTCCCACGCGAAAATGCCACCGTGGGTCGGCAGGCGGATGGTGATGCAATTGTGCTGGGTGAGGTCGTGCGGTGATTTCGGCTTCGGATGGTGCTGGAAATAGGCAGGCGATCCGACCACTGCCATGCGCAGGTCCGGCCCCACGCGCACGGCGATCATATCCTTGGCCACCTGCTCACCCATGCGGATACCGGCATCGAAGCCCTCGGCCACGATGTCGGTCAGTCCGTAGTCGACGATCACCTCGATGTTCAGGTCGGGATTGGCCGGCAGCAGTTTGCCCAGTACCGGCTGCATCACGGTGAGCGCGGCATGCTCACCCGCCGTGATGCGGAGGCGACCGGCGGGCTTGTCGCGGTAAGCGTTGAGCTGGGCGAGCTCCGTGTCGATTTCCTCGAAGCGCGGTGAAATCACCCGCAGCAGCTGCTCTCCGGCTTCGGTGGGCGAAACACTGCGCGTGGTCCGGGCAAGCAGGCGCACACCCAGGCGCTCTTCCAACTGACGCATCGATCGGCTCAGGGCCGGCTGGGACATGCCCAGCTGGGCGGCAGCACGGGTAAAGCTGCGCTCCCGCGCCACCAGGACGAACATGGCCAACTGGTCGTAATTGTCTACGCTCATTGATGCGCATCGGATATAAGCGATATCCGATTATGCCTCTGCAAGAATGTGTTTGGGGGGCGTAGATTGGCGCCATGACGATTCCAACCCCCAATCATGGTCGCCGGGCAGTCGTTGCGGCGCTGGCGTCGCTGCCGCTGGGATGCTCCGGTGCGGAGCGGCCGGAGGGCGGCGCTGCGGGTCGATCAGACGCACGGACACTGGTTGCCTGCTTCTCACGCTCGGGCAACACCCGGGTCGTTGCCGGCCTCATTCATCGCAGCATGCCCAGCGACCTGTTCGAGATACAGCCTGCCGTCGACTACCCGGCCGACTACCTGGAAACGGTGGCCCAGGCGCGGCAGGAGCGCGACGATGGGGTAGAGCCGGCACTGCGCACCCGCATTGCCAGCATGGATCGCTATGACACCGTCTACCTGGGCTTCCCCATCTGGGGCGAGACCGCGCCGCCGATCATTCGATCGTTGTTGTCGCAGCACGACATGAGGGGCAAGACGATCGTGCCGTTCATCACCCACGGCGGCTTCGGCGTGGGCAGCAGCCTGCGCGTGGTCGCCAGCCACGCACCCAACGCCCGCATCCTGAATGCATTCGTGATGCAGGCCGACCAGGAACGTAAAACCATGGAGAGCGTCAACGCCTGGTTGACCACTCCGCACACTGCCCGATGAGGAGTCGACCATGAAGACCCGTACCCTTGGACAAGGCCTTGAAGTTTCCGCCCTCGGCCTGGGCTGCATGGGCATGAGCGCGGCGTATGGCCCGGCCGCAGGCAAGCTGGACATGATTGCGCTGATCCGCACTGCGGTGGAGCGTGGCATCACCCACTTCGACACCGCCGAAGCCTACGGCCCCTTTGCCAACGAAGAACTGGTGGGCGAGGCACTGGCGCCCGTTCGTGACCAGGTGGTGATCGCCACCAAGTTCGGCTTTGACATCGACCCGGTGACGGGTGCTCGCGGCACAGGTACCAACAGCCAGCCCGCACACATCCGCGCTGCCGTAGAGGCCAGTCTGAAGCGGCTTCGCACCGAGCGCATCGACCTTCTTTACCAGCATCGCGTTGACCCGGCGGTGCCGATCGAGGATGTTGCCGACACGGTGAAGGCGCTCATTGCAGAGGGCAAGGTTGCGCATTTCGGTTTGTCCGAAGCGGGTGTGCAGACAATCCGCAAGGCGCATGCGGTGCAGCCTCTGACGGCGGTGCAGAGCGAGTACTCGCTGTTCTGGCGTGAACCAGAGAAGGTGCTTCTTCCTTTGCTTGAAGAGCTGAGCATTGGCTTCGTACCCTTCAGCCCGCTGGGTGCAGGGTTTCTGACCGGGAAGATCGACGAGAACACGCAGTTCGATGCAGCGGATTTTCGCAATGCGGTGCCGCGCTTCTCCGCTGAAGCACGCCGGGCCAACATGGCGTTGGTTGACGTGGTCAAGGCGATGGCGGCAGAGAAGGGTGCCACGCCTGCCCAGGTGGCCTTGGCCTGGCTGCTGGCCCAGCGATCGTGGATCTCACCGATCCCCGGCACGACCAAGCTTCATCGATTGGATGAGAATCTGGGTGCGGTGGAACTGGCACTGGATGCGGCCGACCTGGCGCGTATCGATGAGGACGTGGCCCGGATCAGTATCAGCGGTGCGCGCTTGCCGGACGCTGCCTTGAAGATGACCGGCAAGTGAGAAGGCTCGGTGGAAAGCGCTTATATCGACCCAAGCTCCCCGCGCACTTCCTCAACAAACGCCCGCCCCACCGGCACCTCAGCCCCATCATTCAGCACCAACCAGTAACGGCTCCCCGAAGCCGCATGCAACGTCCGCACATGCGTCAGATTGACCAGATACGACCGATGGCAACGCACAAAGTCCGGCGGTAGCACAGCAGTAAGGTTGGTCAGCGATTTGTCATGCAGCTCGCTACGCCCATCGCGCATGCGCACCTCGCTGTAATCCCCATCAGCACGAATCCACAGCACATCCGCGAGTTCCACCATCGCGGTCCCCTGCGCATGCCAGATGCCTAGGTAACGCGCCGCGCCAGACCGATATCGCCCAACATCCAGCAACCGCTCCAGCGCCTGCCCCAACCGCTCGCGCGAGAACGGCTTCGGCACGAAGTCCAACACCCCATGCTCAAACGCCTGCAGCGCCCGCTCTCGATGCGCTGATACCACCACGCAGTGATAGCGACCAGCGACCACGCGCTTCAGCAGGTCAAAGCCATCCTCTCCACCCAGATTCAAATCCAGCAGCAGGCCGTCGTACACGCTGCGCTGCAGTCGGTCACCGGCGGCGTCCAGGTCGGCCACGGCATCGAATCGCGCGCGGCTGCCAGCCAGTTCGCTACACATCCGCAGCAGCCGCTGGCGGACCAACAGCTCGTCCTCGACGATCAGGATGCGCATGTCAGCTCCATGCGGCCGTACCAGTCGTTGCCATCGGGGCCCTGCTCAAAGCGCCAGCCCTCCGGACAGGTAGCTGCAAGGCTGGCCTCGATGTAGCGGGTGCCCGTGCCTTGCCCGCGATGCGGAGCAGTGCCGCGTGCGCTGCGAAGCTCCAATATCCATCGATCGTCCTCGCGTTGAACACGCAGGCGGAACGGATGCTCGGCACAGGCCACCGCCCCCGCATGGGTGAGCGCATTCTCGACCTGGGCATGCAGCACGCCGGGCGGCAGCCACAGGCTGGTGTGCTCGCCTTCGACCTTGAAGCCGATGTGGCGATCCAGCGCGAGGCCGACGATGTCCAGGTGGTTGCGGCACAGCGCCAGCTCCTCTTCGATCGGCACGCTGGGGCGGGTGCTGCTTTCACGCAGGCGATCGAACTGCTCGGCCAGCGATTCCACCATTCGGCTGGCGCGCATTGGTACCTGTTCGATCAGCTCCTGCAGGCCGGTGAGGGTATTCATCAGCCAATGCGGCTGGATGCCCCGTTGCAGCAGTTGCAGCGAGAGGCGGGCACGCTCTTCGCGCAGCTGCGCGTTGTGGTGGTCCAGCGTCCGCAGCTGGGCGGCGTGGCGGATCAGCAGAAAGCCCATCAGCACGGCCAGGAACAGGAAGTAGGGGCCGTCGAGGAAGATGCCACCGGCCAGCGGCACGGCGAGTGCACCGGCCACCACCAACGTCAGGATCGGCCAGCGCTCGTCAGGCTCACCACGGGCGCGCAACAGCACGTAGGCGGAGGTCAGCAGGCTGAGCAGCAGGAGGGCGGCACCGCGGCCATCGAAGCTGGGGACGAAGGCGGCCAGCGCCAGCACTGTCGCGAGATAGACCATGCGGGCTGTCTTCGGCACCGCGGCCTCGAAGCGACGCGCGAGGTACGCGGGCAGCAGGATCGCTGCGGCGAGGTGCAACAGAAGGAGCATGAGTAGACGCGGCCCATGCCACGGGTAGGCATAGCCCACCAGCGGTCGCCATGCTTCAACCAAGGGTAGTGCAAGGCCGACCACACCCAGCGCCAGCAGCAGACACGCACCCGGCACGTGCGGGCGGCCACGCTGTGCAGCGAGGAAGTACAGGCACGCCGCGCCTAGTGCACCGGTGGCAAGCGCGGCGATCAACCACGGTCCGATGCCGTGGCCGTAGATCGAGGCGGCCGGCCCGATGGCAACGAAGGCATCCGCGCCACGCAGATTGAACCACTGGTGATGGCTGGAGGCGAGCAGCACCAGCTCATCGGCGCCGCTGGGTGAGGAGGGCGGCAGTACGCGGATGATGTCCACCTGTCCCGGTTGCTCTTCGTCTGCGTTGCGGCCGACGGCGCCATTGGCGGCCAACGGCTTGCCGTTCCAGAAGGGCTGACTGGCGGCACGCACCGAGATGCGGAGTGCACGGTCAGCCGCGTCGTGTGCGGTCTGCTCAGGCAGGCGCCAGCGCAGCCAGTAAGGGCCGCGCCACTGCACCAGCTCGCGTTGGTTGGCCGGTTGCCATTGCAGTGTCGTCGGTGGTGCGGTGGGCAGTGTGCCATCGGCATCCAACGTGGCGGGTGCCATCTCCTGTGGCTCGTAGTAGTGCACGCCCGGTGGGGGCGCGACCAACAGCAGCCACGCAGCGACCGCGATGAGCAGGACGGCGAGGGCGGTCAGGGTGCGTGGGATCTGCATGGGCCCATCGTATCGGTTGCGCGGAGTCACTGGACCCCCGCCTGGAGCTGTTCGGCGGACGGGCGGTCCCCGGTTGGCTTGGGCGCGGTGATGCTGGCGGCGTAGTGCATGCGCCAGCCCTCGGCGCCCTGTTCCCCTTCCTCCTACGCGGAGTCCGTCATGTCCACTGTCTCGCCCTGCCTGTTACCTTCCTCTTCGTCCGGTCGATGCCTGCGGGTCATGCGACTGGCGGCACTGTGCCTGGCCCTTGTCGGCGCCTCGCCTGTACTGGCACGTGACGCGTCGGCGCCGCTGGTGTTCACCCCGTACGCGTTCGAGACGCAGAAGCACGGCACCATCGACGCCGAGGCAGGCTATCTGGAGGTGCCGCGTCGGCATGCCGACCCCAACGGACCGCGCATGCGTCTGCGGGTGGTGCGCCTTCCGGCGATAGGCGGCGATGGCAATGCGGCCCCCGTGGTGTACCTGGCCGGCGGTCCCGGTGGCTCGGGCATCGGGACCGGGCGCGGTCCGCGCTGGCCGGTGTTCGATCAGGTCCGGCGCGAGACCGATGTGCTGCTGCTTGATCAGCGCGGGGCGGGCGAGTCCGAGGCGCCGCCGTCGTGCCCGCACCAGCACACGTTCGACGATGCACAGCCGCTGCAGCACGATGCGGCGCTCGCCGCGCTGCGTGACGTCGCCGCCCGCTGCGTGGCGTACTGGCGGGAAGCCGGTGTGGACCTGGGGGCCTACACCACCGCCGAGAGTGCCGGCGATCTGGAGGACCTGCGGCGTGCGCTGAAGGTACCGAAGATCAGCCTGTGGGGCATGAGCTACGGCACCCATCTGGCGCTGGCCACGGTGCGCCTGCACGGCGCCGGTCTGGACCGCGTGGTGCTGATGGGGACGGAAGGCCCCGACGACACGTTGAAGCTGCCGCTGTCGGCCGATGCGCTGCTGGCTGAGTTGAGCGTGCTGGCCAAGGGGGCGGGATTCGACGATCTGACCGGCTCGGCCACGCGCGTGCTGGCAGCACTGCGCGAGCAGCCACGCCAGGGGCGTAGTGTCATGCATGGTGGCAAGCCGGTGATGATCGGCGCGTACGACGCGCAGTTGGCGATCAGTGCCTGTCTCGGGCGCCGCATGACCCAGCAGTGGCTGCCGCTGATTCTGCGCGACGCCGAGAACGGCGACTACGACCTGCTGGCAGCGATGGTCCTGCTGCTGCGCAGCGAGCATGGCAGCTACGGCGCGATGCCGCTGGCGATGGATGTGGCCTCCGGCCAGAGTCCGCAGCGCCGCGCACTGGTCGACGCGCAGGCACGCGAGAGTCTGTTCGGCGATGCGCTGAACTTCCCGTTCCCGGCACTTGGGGACGGCTTGGGACTGGTCGATCTTGGCGATGCTTTCCGTGGGCCGCTGCGCAGCAAGGTGCCGGTGTTGTTCATCAGTGGCACGTTGGATGGGCGCACGCCGCCCGCCAATGCCGAGGCGCTGCGGCCGGGGTTCAGCGACAGCCGCACGCTGCGGGTGCGTGGAGCCAGTCACGACAACGAGCTGTGGCTCGGGAACCCTGCCATCGCCGCGGGCATTACGGACTTCCTGGCGGGTCGGCCGGTGGGTGATGCGGAGCTGGACGTGGGGGCGCCGGTGTTCGCCAGGAGCAAGAGCGATCTGGTGGACCCGCGCGGGCGCTGAGAGCCACCCGTAAGTGCGCCTGTGTGCAGGCGCTGTGGACCGGCCGAGGTGTATGGTTTCGGCTGGCCACGGCGCTTGCGCCAACACAGGAGGACACGATGACCGATTCAACGGCGGCATCCGTGCATGGCACGCCCGACGATTACGGCGACACGCTATACCGCGTCTACTTCGAAGTGGGCGAGTGGGAAGGGATCGCGGGCGATGCCATTTCCGCCTTCCTCGTCGAGCGCGCCAGCGACAATCCTGCCTTCGACTTTGACGCCTCGCTGCTGCACGCGCGTCCGCACGGCTATGAAGTGGACCTGCCGATGCAGCTGATTCCCGAGGTGGTGCGTGCGCTGGCCGAGCACAATGTCGCGGTGTACCAAGTGGTCAGGCTCGGCGGGGTATAGGGGCGCCGCTGGGGCGTCACGGGACGTCGCCTCCATGCTTGCCTTGGCGCTATCCTTCCGCCAGCTCCAGCCGCACCCTGCGCGCTGGCCTGACCGATGCACTTACCCTGGATAGAGGCAGCAATGGCAGATCCTTACAACAGCGGTGGCCGCGCAGGTCCCGCAACCCGGCTCGATGATTCCATGGTGACCACCGCGATGGAGCTGCCCGGCTTCCGCGTGGTGCGCAGTCTGGGCGTGGTGCGCGGCATCACCGTGCGCTCGCGGTCGATCGTGGGCAACTTCCTGGGCGGGTTGCAGACCATCTTCGGCGGCAACATCACCATCTACACGCAGCTGTGCGAGCAGGCGCGCGAAGAGACCTACCGGGACATGTCCAACCATGCGCGGCTGCTCGGCGCCAACGCGATCATCGCGATGCGCTATGACGCCACCGACGTGATGACCGGTCTGACCGAAGTGCTGTGCTACGGCACGGCGGTGATCGTCGAACCGACGCACCTCTAAGCTGCCCGCTCGCGATACGTCCCGCGTATCGCAGCCTCCTGTGGTTGGTATTGGCATCCGCGCCGCGCAGCGCGGATGCTGTCCACATGACGATCAACAACACGCTTTCTTTCGCTGGCCAGGTGGCCCTGGTCACCGGCGCCGCCGGCGGTCTCGGCTTCGCCTACAGCCGGTTGCTCGCGCAGCGCGGCGCACACGTGGTGATGCAGGATGTCGGCGCCGGGCTGGATGGCACCGGCAGCGATCCGCAGCGGATCGATCAGGCAGTTGCGCGCCTGCGTGCGGCTGGCCTCTCTGTCGAGGCCAGCCATCGAGGCATCGCTACCCGTATCGAGGCCGCCGCACTGGTTGCCGAGCTGCTGCTGCAGCATGGCCGCCTGGACGTGATCCTGCACAACGCCGGCTGGGTCGAGTATCAGCAGATCGACGCGGTGGACGAGGATCGCTTCGACCACATGATGGCGGTCGCGGCCAAGGCACCGCTGTGGCTGGCCCAGGCGGCCTGGCCGGCGATGCAGGCGCAGGGGTATGGCCGCATCGTGCTGACCACCTCCGACCGCGCGCTGTATCCGCAGTACGTGCAGCACGGGCTGGCGGCGTATGCGGCGGCGAAATCGGCCGCGGTCGGCATCGTCAACGTGCTGGCGGCCGAGGGCGCGGCGCAGGGCATCGTGGTCAATGCGGTCTCGCCGGTGGCCAAAACCCGCATGTGGGGCGTGCAGGGCGAGCCGGATGAACTGTTTCCGGAGGCGGTGGCGCCCGGTGTGGTGTTCCTGGCCTCGCGCGCCTGCACCGAGGGTGGCTGGATCCTGCGTTCCAGCAACGGCCAGTTCCATGCCACGCGGCTGACCGAGGCCGAGGGCGTGCGCTATCCGCGCGACCTGCAGGCGGTGTCCGCCGGCAGTGTGGAGGATGTCGCCGCGCACTGGCCGCAGATCGCCACGGCGGCCATCGAGCCGCGCTGACGCCTGCGCACGTCCCGGCGTACTACCCTTGGGGCTGTTTTCCCGCTCCGGCACCGCCCCATGGTCGATCTTCGCCAGCTCCGTCAGTTCGCCGCCGTCGCCGAGGAGCTGCACTTCCACCGTGCGGCTGCGCGTCTGCATATGTCGCAGCCACCGTTGACGGCGGCGATCCGCAAGCTGGAGGAGGAGATCGGGGCGGAGTTGATCCAGCGCGGCAACCGCACGTTGGGGCTGACAGTTGCCGGCCAGACGCTGCTGGCCGAAGCACGTCTGACCTTGCAGCAGGCCGACCACGCGTTGCTCGCCACCCGTGATGCAGCCGCCGGACGCACAGGGCTGGTAAGGCTGGGCTATGTGGGCAGCGCGCTGTACGGGCGGTTGCCGCAGGTGATCCGCGCCTTTCGTGCGCAGCATCCGCAGGTGCGGCTGGAGCTGATCGAAGCGACCTCGGCAGGGCAGCTCACGCTGCTGCGCGAGGGCCGCATCGATGTGGCGGTGCTGATCCCCCCGATCCACGATGCGGCGGACATGCGGCTGCAGGACTTCGATGAGGACCGCTTGGCCATTGCATTGCCGCGCGCCCATCCGCTGGCGCAGCAGGTCACCGTGCCGGTCGACGCGCTGGCGGCCGAACCGTTCGTGCTGTGGCCCGCGCGTGAGGGGCAAGGCTTTCACGCGCAGGTCATCCGTCTGTGTGCCGATGCCGGTTTCAATCCGCAGGTAGTGCAGGAAGCGCACGGGATGCATGCGGTGCTGTCGCTGGTGGCGGTGGAAGCCGGTGTAGCGATCGTGCCGGCCAGCATGGCTGGCTTTCGTCCCGACGAAATCGTCTACCGGCCGATCACCGGCGAGGCGGCGCGCTTCGCGTTGCAGCTGTGCACGCCGGCCAGTGAGCCCGCGCCCGCGCTGCGCCATTTCCTGGATCTGGCCACGGAGGCGTCTCCACCGCGCCGCCTCAACGGGTGCGCTTCACCCACGCGCGCACCACCAGCGCGATGAGCGCGGTGAACACCAGCCAGGAGATCACATCGAACACGCCGTCGCCGATCAGGGCGCTGACCAGCCCGACCACGCTGACCAGTGCGATCCACGCCGGGGCGATGAACGGGCTGCGCGGTGGCTTCACCGGTGCGCTCATGCGGCACCGCCGGTCTTCGCGGCGCGCTCGATCTCGGTGACGCGTGCCTCGGTACTGCCGCGCTTCACCCACAGGTACAGGCCGCTGATCAGCACCACGATGGTGAGCAGATCCAGCAGCGCCCACAGGACCTTCAGCGGCAGCTTGCCGTAGTCGCCGAAGTGCAGCGGCTGGCTCAGCAGCAGCACGCTCATGTAGGTGGGCAGCTGCGGCTGCGCGGTGAGTTCGCCGGTCTTGGCATCGATCAGCACGGGGCGATACAGCCGTTCGGTAAGCGCGGTGTTGCCCTGCATGAACACCCCATAGTGATGGTCACCGCTGTAGCCGGTGCCGGGGAAGCTGACAAAGGCCGGGCGCATGCCGGGCTCGGCGGCGCGGGCGGTGTCCACGGCGGCCTGCAGCGAGGCCAGCGTAGCCGGGCGCGGTTGGCCGGCATAGCGGGCGGCGAACTCGCCGAGCTGCTCGCTCTGCCAGGCCTGTTCCAGCGGCTTGGCAATGGTGTTGATGGCGCCGGTGATGCCCACCACCAGTGCCCAGCCGAGGGTGACGATGCCCAGCACGTTGTGCAGGTCCAGCCAGGCCAACCGACGGTTGCGACCGGTGCGCAGCGTGCCGAAGCGCTGCTTGCGCATGAACGGTCCGTACAGCACCAGCCCGGAGATGATCGCGACCGCGAACAACAGCCCCATCGCGCCCATGAACAACATGCCCGGCAGACCGAGGAACAGATCGGTGTGCAGACGGTAGAGGAAATACATCACGCCTTCGTTGAACTGCGCGGCCGGCAGTACCTCGCCGGTGGTCGCATGCAGCAGCGCGGTGTGCATCTGCGGCGGCGGCGTGTCCGCGCGGGCGCCGGTGTTGACGTACACGGTGGGCGCATCCGGATCCCAGCCGACGAACAGCGGCACATCGCCCGGATACTGCGCCAGCGCGGTGCTTACCTGCGCGTCCAGATCACGCGGGGTGGCGTCGGCGGCGGTTGTGGCGACCTCCGGCTCGCTGAGGTGGGCGATCTCCTCGGCGAACACCAGCGGCAGGCCGGTCAGGCACAGCAGCAACAGGAACAGGGTACAGACCAGGCTGGTCCACTTATGGATCACAAACCAGGCCTTGATGGTGGCACGTTGCATGAAAGCTCTCTGGCGATGGCTGGAGGCGCGGTATGGGCCGGAATTATCGAGACGGGGGTCTTCAAACGCAAATGCGTCTCACATCATTGGCGAGTTCAGGAAAAGGCGCTTTCATCTTGTTGACCCATTCCGTTCACGGTTTCGATGCCCACCGGTCAGTAGCGTAGATCGTCCCCACCGCACTTGGAGACATGCCATGAATCCCCTGCAGACGGCCGCGCGCGCGATGCGCAACGGACTGGAAGAAGTGGCGGCCCTGCTGGTCGGTGAGCGCGCGGAATCCCTGCGCCAGGACGATACGGCCGCACCCGGGGTGGGCATTCCGATGCCGCGCCGGCTGCCCCTCAAGCGCCCGCTACTGCACGGGCGCAAGGGCATGGCCCCGTGGCAGAAGATTGGCCCAGGCCGTCGCTAAGGGCGTTTGGCATCGGCGGGGTGGTTGACCCCGTCGTTGACCGGCACCTCATGGATATCGAACGGATTGACGCCGTCCAGGCAGCCAACGTTGTAGCCGTATTCGTCCGGCGATGAACGGCGCTGGTGGTGGGTATAGATGCCACACACGCTGCAGAAGTGATGACGGGCGACATGTGTGTTGAACTGATACAGGCGCAGCTCGTGGTGCCCCTGTACGACCTCCAGATCGGCCAGCTTCACCGAGGCGACGATCGCGCCGCGCCGCCGGCACATCGAGCAGTCGCAGCGCCGCGGCGAGACCACGCCGTCGGGCAGATGCAGGCGCAGGACGACGGCGCCGCAATGACACCGGAGTAAATGGTGCCGCTGGATGGGGACACCCCCGACCGTGGTCAGACCCTGCATGGATGGCGCGTCCTGTAGCCGTTCAGAGGGCTGGAAGTATGCGGCCGGTCGCCCGGCCCGGGCCAGCGGGCGGCTGCCGGCGGGTGAACGCCGCCCGAAGCTGAACAGGCTCGACATGCGGCGCACACAGGGGTTATGGCTAACTAGCGCCCCGGATAGACGACGGATCGATGCGTGAAGAAGGCAGGACGACGGGGGCTGGCGCTGCTGATGCTGCTGGCGGCGCTGTGGATCACCGGTTTGCTGGCCTATCAGCTGCCGGGTCCGGGCTGGTTGCGGTATCTGCTGGTGGGCCTGTGGGCGGTGTTCGCCGTCACCGGTGCGGTGGGCGTGGCGCGTGCGCGCGCCGGGCGCTGGCCAGGCGTCCTGTACGGCGTTGCACTGGTGCTCTCGGGCATCTGGTGGCTGCTGCTCACTCCCCGCCAGGATCGGATCTGGGCCGATGACGTCGCCCAGCGCCTGAAAGTGGTCGAGGTGGATGGCTCACGGGTGGTGCTGGACAACGTCCGTGACTTCACCTGGCGCAGCGAGACCGACTACGACGCGCGCTGGGTCCGCCGCGAGTACAACCTGGACCAGCTGCGCTCGGCCGACCTGATCATGTCCTACTGGATGGGCCCGGCGATCGCGCACACGCTGATCTCGTTCGGCTTCGAAGATGGCCGCTACCTGGTGTTTTCACTGGAGATCCGCAAGGAGCGCGGCGAGTCGTTCTCGGCGCTTGGCGGGTTCTTCCGCAAGTTCGAGATGACCCTGGTCGCTTCGGAGGAATCGGACATCGTGCGCACGCGTACCAACGCGCGGGGCGAAGACGTGTATCTGTACCGTCTGCACGGCATGACCCACGAGCAGCTCAAGGGCTTGTTCCTGTCCTATCTGGGCGAGGCCCGCAAGCTCGATGCTGCGCCGGCGTTCTACAACACCCTGACCAGCAACTGCACCACCATCGTGTACGAACTGGCCAAGCAGATCGCGCCGGGCCTGCCGATGGATTACCGGCTGCTGGCCTCGGGCTACTTCGCCGAGTACGCGCGGGATCTGGGCGTGCTCACGCCGGGCGTGCCGTTCGAGACGCTGAAGGCACGCGGACGCATTACCGATCGTGCACGCGCCAGCAGCGAGACCGATGATTTTTCACAGGTGATCCGCCGGGGCGTCCCGGGGGCAGAGCAGGAAAGCGTTCCATGAGTTCCGCATTGAAGCTGTTGCCGCACCGCGCGTTGCCGATGCTGGCCGTGGTGCTCTCGCTGCTGCTGTCCAGTGGCTGTGCGATGGTCACCATGAAGCAGGTGGCGCCGACCGACTACCTCGCCAACAAGCGCGGCGATGTGCTCACCTCTGGCAAGCTCAGCGCCGCCTCGCAGGAGACGCTGAGCGTCATCGGCATGGACGTGGCGCAGTGCGAGAAGGACGTGGCCGCCTGCCAGAAGACGCTGGGGCATACCGACGTGCTTCCTGAGGAGCAGCGCCTGTCCGCGCAGTCCGAGCTGTGGGTGAAGACGGCGCTGGCGCTCACCCCCAAGCCCAAGGACCGCGAAAAGACGCCGATGTCCGATGCGGCGCTGGATGCCTGGCTGGAGGCGGCACGCTATGCCTATGCGTACCTGTTCTTCAGCGGCCGCACCCCCTCCGACCGCGCCTTCGAGGATCGCCAGACCCAGGTCCGCGATTACTACAATTACGCCGCCGAACAGACCGCCTCGGTGGTGTTCAAGCGCAGCCGCGAGAGCGCGCTGGAAGGCGAGGATTACAATGCCGCCGTGGCGGGCGAGCGCTGGACGCTGACCGCCGATTTCGACGAGCTGCGGATGCAGACGATCCCGACCCGGATGGTGTCCGCCTCGGCGCTGAGCTTCGCCGGCCTGCGCAGTACTTATCGCCGTGATGGCTTCGGCGCCGAGCTGGTGGTGATCATGGACCCGCCCAAGCTGGTGGCCCCGGCCGATGGCGAAAAGGTGGAGATTCCGCAGTACAGCGAGATGTCGGCGATCAACGCCACCGCGCTGCTGCGTTTCAAGGGCGACACCCTGCAGCAGGTGCTGGATACGACCCAGGTACTGTTCGAGGTGTACTCGCCCGAATCCACCGAGCGCGTGGACCTGCACGGTGAGAAGGTGCCGCTGGCCGGCAACTTCACCGCTGCCTACGGTATCTGGCTGGCCCAGTCCGGCTTTGCCACCCAGTCGCTGCGCACGCTGTTCGGCCTCAGCGAAGGCATCGGTGCGCCGCACATGTACCTGATGCAGCCGTGGGATCCCAACCGCCGCATCATCTTCATGCTGCACGGCCTGGGCAGCAGCCCGGAAGCGTGGGTGAACGTGGCCAACGAGATCATGGGCGATCCCGAGCTGCGCCGGCATTTCCAGGTCTGGCAGGTGTATTACCCGACCAACGCCCCGATCGCGCTCAACCGCTACGAGATCAACCAGGCGTTCAACAACACGCTCAACCACTTCGACCCGACCGGCAGCACGCCGGCTTCCAAGGACATGGTGTTCATCGGCCACAGCATGGGCGGTGTGCTCGCGCGCCTGCTGGTGACCTCCTCCGGTGATGTGCTGTGGAACGATCTGCTGGCCAACTACGACCTCAAGGGCGAGCGCCTGAAGCGGGTGGAAGCCAAGCTGGGGCCGCTGCTGCATTTCACCGCCGAACCGAACGTGGAGCGGGCAATCTTCATCGCCGCCCCGCACAAGGGCACGGACATCGCCGGCAATCGGGTGGGGCGCCTGATCGGCCGGCTGGTGCGGTTGCCGATCACCCTGCTGGGCAAGTTCGAGGATGTATTCGTGACCCTGCAGGAATCCGAATCGGCCAACAGCACGACCAAGCTGCAGATTCCCAACAGCATCGACAACCTCAAGGCCAGCGATCCATTCGTGAAGGCCGCCGGTGCGCTGCCGATCACGCCGGGGCTGAAGTACCACTCGATCATCGCCCAGCGCAAACCGGAAGTGCCGTTGCTGCAGTCCGATGATGGCTTGGTGCCGTACTGGAGCGCGCACCTGGAGGGGGCGGTGTCGGAGAAGGTGATCATCTCCGGGCACAGCGTGCAGGAAACCCCGCAGGCCGTGCTGGAGATCCGCCGCATCCTGCGTGAGGATCTTGAAGAGGTCGGCGACACGCATCCGTAAGGGGCGTGTCCCGCTGAGCGTCAGATCCGCCGCGCGACGACCACGCTCGACAGCGCCAGCACCAGCATGATCGCGAAGGTCAGCAGGTAGCCCAGCACTTCGCGGCCGTCCAGGAACAGTGCGAACAACGAGCCGGAGATCGCCAGCGTGGTCGCCACCCCGAGGGCCTCGCTGAGCTGCAGGGCAGACGTGTTGGCGCCCTGGTGCTCAGGCGCGGACAGCGACAGCGTCAGCACCGACAGGCTGGGGTAGATCAACCCCATGCCCAGCCCGGTCAGCACCCAGCCCACCATCGCCGACCACAGCGGTATGCCGGGCTGGATCGCCAGCGAGGTGGCCAGGATGCCCACGCACATCAACAGCGCGCCGGACTGCAGCAACTGTCGGCGCGACCAGCCGCGCTGCTGATGGCCCTGCAGCCAGGAGCCGGAGAACCAGCCCAGCGCGCCCAGGCTCAGCGCCACACCGGCCAGAACCGGCGTCAAGCCGCGTTCGCGCTGCAGCAGCAGGGGCAGGAAGGCTTCGCAGCCGAAGAACGCCGAGGCGGCGATGCCACGCAGCGCGATCACGCTGGGCAGGCCGCGGCGCAGCATCAACGTGCCGGTTGGCAACAGCTTCCAACTGCACAGCGCGAGCACTGCCAATGCAGGGCCCAGCAGCGCGATCGCAAACCAGCCCTGTTGTTGCCCGCCGATATACAGCGCCAGCGCACCCAGAGAGGCACCCACGGCCCAGGGCACCACGTTGCGGCCGGTGCTGCCTGCGGTTACGAGGCCGACCTGGCGCAGGGCGGGACGCAGCAGCAACGCCGCCGGGATCGCCAGCAGCGGCACGATCAGGAACACCCAGCGCCAGCCCAGATGCTGCACGATCAGGCCGCTGATGCTGGGGCCGATCAACGAGGGCACCACCCACCCGGCGGAGAACGCGGCGAATACCCGCGGTCGCATCGGCTCGGGGAAGGAGCGCCCGACCAGCACGTACAGCGCGACCGAAATCGCACCGGCGCCCAGGCCCTGCATCAAGCGGCCCAGCACCAGCACCGGCATGTGCTGGGCGAACCCGGCCACCAGCAGGCCGGCGACGAAGCAGGCCAGACCCAGCCACAGCGGCCGCGCCGGGCCGGTCTGATCACTCCAGCGGCCGGACAGCGTCATCCCGATCACGCTGGTGGCCAGGGTGCCGCCGAACGCCAGCGCGTACAGCCGCAGCCCATCCAGATCATGGGCGACGGTCGGCATCGCCGCGGCCACGGCCAGTGCCTCGAAGGCATGCAGCGAGACCAGCGCGACCATCCCGATCGTGGTGGCGCGGTAGGCCGGTGACAGGATCGAGGGGATCGGGGCGCCCGCCACCGGAGCGGTGGTGGGCGAAGACGAGGCGTCAGCGGACATGCGGATTCCAGACATCGGGAGGAGGGCCGGGCTTGCACTGCACCCCCGGCGGCGCGCAGGATGCCACCTGAACCAAGGTTGAGGTCAAGCAGTGATCGCGCAGGAACTGAGTGTAGGCGACGTCGCCAAACGGAGTGGTGTGGCCGTATCGGCATTGCATTTCTATGAGCGCAAGGGGCTGATCCGCAGTCTGCGTACCGCCGGCAACCAGCGCCGTTTCGCGCGCGACGTGCTGCGCCGGCTGGCGGTGATCCGCGTCGCCCAGCGGGTCGGGATGCCGCTGGAAGCAGTCGCGACCGCGTTTGCTGCGTTGCCCGAGAACAAGACGCCGACCAAGGCCGAGTGGGCGAAGATGTCGGCGCTGTGGCGCAGTGAGCTGGACCAGCGCATCGAGCAGTTGCTGCTGCTGCGCGACCAGCTCACCGACTGCATCGGCTGCGGCTGCCTGTCCTTGAAGCGCTGCCGCCTGACCAACCCCGGTGATGCGCTCGGCGACCAGGGCGACGGCCCGCGCCGCTGGGAGTAGGGCCGGCCGCTGGGCGGCTCCCGCCTCACCAGACGGTGAAGACCTGCCCGCTCTGTATGCCTTCCACGCTGCGCTGGTAGGCCAGCGATGCGCGCTGCGCGGTCACCGGTTCAAAGCCCGGGAAGTAGGCGCCGTAGTCGTCCACCGATTCGGCCAGCACGTTCGGGCTCACGGCATTGATGCGCAGCCCCCGCGGCAGCAGCTCGCAGGCGGCGGCGCGCACGAAACCTTCCAGCGCGGCATTGGATGCCGTGGCGTTGGCGCCATCGCGGATCGGCTGGGCGCTGATGATGCCGCTGGTCAGCGTGATCGAGCCGCCGGTGTTCAGGTGATGCTGGGCGGCCAGACTCAACCGCACCTGGCCGAGCAGCTTGTCCTGCAGGCCGAGGTTGAAGTCGGCCGGCCGCATCTGGGCCAGTGGACCGAAGTGCACCCGGCCGGTGGTGGCGATCACGGCATCGACCTTGCCCACCTTCGCGAACAGCTCCTCCACGCTGGCATCGTCGGTCAGATCGACCTGCACATCGCCACCGTGGCGGCCGGCGTGGATCAGTTCATGGTGTACGCCGAGCGTGCTGGCGACCGCCTGGCCCAAGGTGCCGCTGGCACCGACAAGCAGGATCTTCATGTGCATGTCTCCCGTAAACGTAGGGGTAGCGCCACGCCATGCGTGGCTGCGTTTGGCCGTCAATCATTTGCCGCCGACAATGCCTGCCCACGCGTGGTCGCCGCGTCGATCGCGCGTGCCACGATGGCCTCGAAACCGTCAGCCTGGAAGCTCTCGATCGCCGCCTGCGTGGTGCCGTTGGGCGAGGTCACGCGGCGACGCAGTTCGGCCGGGGCTTCACCGGATTCATCGAGCATGCGCGAGGCACCGAGCAGCGTCTGCACCACCAGCGTGCGGGCGGCCTCGGCAGGCAGGCCCTGCGCAATGCCGGCCGCTTCCATCGCTTCGGCCAGCAGGAACACATAGGCCGGACCACTGCCGGAGACCGCGGTGACGGCATCCATGCGCGCTTCGTCCTCGATCCACACGGTGCGCCCGGCGCTGGCCAGCACGGTATCGGCCTGCGCGCGCTGCGCGGCGCTCACCTCGGCGGTGGCGAACAGCCCGGTCACACCGGCGCCGAGCAGGGCGGGCGTATTGGGCATCGCACGGACCACGGCCTGGCCGCGACCCAGCCAGCGGTCCAGCTGGCCGCTGGTGATGCCGGCCGCGATGGAGACCACCAGCGGCTGCTTGCCTTGGGCGATATCGGTCAGCGAGGCGCAGACATCGCGCAGCACCTGCGGCTTCACCGCCAGTACCCAGACCGTGCCCTGCGCGGCGGCTTCGGTCGCGCTGGCGTAGGTCTTGACGCCGAACTCGGCCGTCAACTGCTCACGCAGTTCAGTGACCGGCTCGGCGACATGCAGGCTGGCCGGGGCCACGCCCTGGCGGACCAGGCCGGCGATCAGGCTGCGGGCCATGTTGCCGCCGCCGATGAAGGTGATGGGGGACGTACTCATGAACTCTCCTTGGAACGGGCGGGGCGCTCAGATCGGTTGCCGGCGTGCGCCGAACAGCGCGGTGCCGATACGGACCATGGTGGCGCCATGGGCGATGGCCTCAGGGTAATCGCTGCTCATCCCCATCGACAGCGTATCCGCCTGCGGATGCGCTGCGGCCAGCGTGGCGAACAGCGCGGCCATGCGGGTGAAGGCGGCTTGGCGACGCGCGGCGTCCGGCCAGGGCGCCGGGATCGCCATCAGCCCGCGCAGGCGCAGCTGCGGCGCCGCAGCGATGGCGGCCGCGAGCGCGTCGATGTCCTCCGGCGCGCAACCGTGCTTGCTGTCCTCGTCATCGATGTTGACCTGGATCAGCACGTTCAGCGGCGGCTGGCCGGGCGGGCGGTGCGCGGCCAGTGCGGTGACCAGCTTGGGCCGGTCCACGCTCTGCACCCAGTCGAAATGGCGGGCGGCCAGCTCGGCCTTGTTGGACTGCAGATGGCCGATCAGGTGCCATTCCAGGCCCAGCGCCGCCAGCGTCTCGATCTTGGCCACCGCCTCCTGCACGTAGTTCTCCCCGAAGGCCCGCTGGCCCTGCGCGGCCAAGGCCTGCACGGCGTCGGCCGGCTGGGTCTTGGAGACCGCCAGCAGGACCGGATCTGGCCGTCCGGCGGCCACCGCCGCGTTGTGCAGGTTCGTCAGGATGGCAGGCAGGGTCTGGATGGTCACGGCGGGTCCGGTGGATCAGGGGCTGGAGCGTATTGTGCACATCTCGCTCTATACTGCCGCCCGGGGAAAGAACCTTCCAGTCGCAGCAGTCATGGGGAGTAGCAGCGCATGGATATCGCCGAGCTGTTGGCGTTTTCTGTAAAGAACAAAGCGTCGGATCTTCATCTGTCGGCCGGCCTGCCGCCGATGATCCGCGTCGACGGCGATGTCCGCCGCATCAATATTCCGGCCCTGGACCACAAGCAGGTCCACGCGCTGGTGTACGACATCATGTCGGACAAGCAGCGTCGTGATTACGAAGAATTCCTCGAGGTCGATTTCTCGTTCGAGATTCCCTCGCTGGCGCGCTTCCGAGTCAATGCCTTCAATCAGAACCGCGGCGCGGGTGCGGTATTCCGTACCATTCCCTCGGAAGTGCTCACGCTGGAAGACCTGGCCTGCCCGCCGATCTTCCGTGAGCTGATCGATCAGCCGCAGGGCCTGATCCTGGTCACCGGCCCGACCGGTTCGGGCAAGTCGACCACGCTGGCGGCGATGATCGATCACATCAACAAGAACGAATACGGCCACATCCTCACCGTCGAGGATCCGATCGAATTCGTGCACACCTCGCAGAAGTGCCTGATCAACCAGCGCGAAGTGCACCGCGACACGCACGGCTTCAACGAAGCGCTGCGTTCGGCCCTGCGTGAGGATCCGGACATCATCCTGGTCGGCGAACTGCGCGATCTGGAAACGATCCGCCTGGCGCTGACCGCTGCGGAAACCGGCCACCTGGTGTTCGGCACGCTGCACACCAGCTCGGCCGCCAAGACCATCGACCGCATCATCGACGTGTTCCCTGCCGGCGAAAAGCCGATGGTGCGCTCGATGCTGTCCGAGTCGCTGCGCGCGGTGATCTCGCAGGCGCTGCTGAAGAAGGTCGGTGGTGGGCGCACGGCCGCCTGGGAAATCATGGTGGGCACCCCGGCCATCCGCAACCTGATCCGCGAAGACAAGGTCGCGCAGATGTACTCGGCGATCCAGACCGGCCAGCAGATGGGCATGATGACCCTGGACCAGCACCTGCAGGACCTGGTCAAGCGCAGCCTGATCACCCGCAACCAGGCGCGCGAGTACGCCAAGGACAAGCGGATTTTCGAATAGTGGTAGTGCCGGCCGCTGGCCGGCTCCTGAAAACCTTCGGAGTACACCGCGATGAGCACCACCACCATCGACTTCACCTCGTTCCTCAAGCTGATGGCGCACCAGAAGGCGTCGGACCTGTTCATCACCGCGGGCATGCCGCCGGCGATCAAGGTCAACGGCAAGATTTCGCCCATCACCCAGACACCGCTGACGCCGCAGCAGAGCCGCGACCTGGTGTTGAACGTGATGACGCCGGCGCAGCGCGAAGAGTTCGAAAAGACCCACGAGTGCAATTTCGCCATCGGCCTGTCCGGGGTCGGCCGCTTCCGTGTGAGCTGCTTCTACCAGCGCAACCAGGTCGGCATGGTGCTGCGCCGGATCGAGACGCGCATTCCCACTGTGGAAGAGCTGAGCCTGCCGCCGATCATCAAGACGCTGGCGATGACCAAGCGCGGCATCATCCTGTTCGTGGGCGCGACCGGTACCGGCAAGTCCACCTCGCTGGCGGCGATGATCGGCTACCGCAACCACAACTCGACCGGCCACATCATCACCATCGAAGACCCGATCGAGTTCGTCCACAAGCATGAGGGCTGCATCATCACCCAGCGCGAAGTGGGCATCGATACCGACAGCTGGGAAGCGGCGCTGAAGAACACCCTGCGCCAGGCGCCGGACGTGATCATGATCGGCGAGGTGCGTACCCGCGAGGGCATGGACCACGCCATCGCCTTCGCCGAAACCGGCCACCTGGTGCTGTGCACGCTGCACGCCAACAACGCCAACCAGGCGATGGACCGCATCATCAACTTCTTCCCGGAAGACCGTCGCAACCAGCTGCTGATGGATCTCTCGTTGAACCTCAAGGGCGTGGTCGCCCAGCAGCTGATTCCCTCGCCGGACGGCAAGTCGCGCAAGGTCGCCATGGAGATCATGCTGGGCACGCCGCTGGTGCAGGACTACATCCGCGACGGCGAAATCCACAAGCTCAAGGAAGTGATGAAGGACTCGGTCCAGCTGGGCATGAAGACCTTCGATCAAAGTCTGTTCGAGCTCTACCAGGCCGGTGAGATCAGCTACGAAGATGCGCTGCGTTATGCCGATTCGCAGAACGAAGTGCGCCTGCGCATCAAGCTCTCGCAGGGCGGTGATGCGCGTACGCTGTCGCAGGGGCTGGACGGGGTGGAGATTTCGGAAGTCCGCTGAGCAACGGAGTTCCGCGGAGCGTCCACGGGCCGCAAAAACCTTGCAGCCCGCTTCATTTCAGCAGCGCATTGCGCTGACTTGTACGTAATTCAAGGAGGAACTTCGGTGACACAGGAAATGGCATTGAAGGCGAGTTTCGCCGGCATGGATACGGATACGCTGTTGGAGATGTGGGCGAATCACGAGCGGGTTGACTGGGCCGAGACGATCCTCGCCGCCGAGTTGGCCGAGCGTGGGATCGCCTCAGCCGAGCTGGCGTCCATGGCGTCTGCGCGTGGCAGCCGGGCAGCGGAGAAGGCGGTGTCCGCGCGCGATACCTTCGTCGGCTATGGCTTGCTGGGCCGCGCCTGCGCGGTGTTGCTCGCAGTCGCGGCGTCGACGATGGCGGGTGCGCTGTTCGGTAAGCCGATGGGCACGGTCGCGATGCTGTTGGTCTTCTTGGGCTATGTGGCGATCCTGGCACCCCGGTTGGTGCTGCAGTCACGTCAGCGAAACGGCGGTGCGGTGGCCTTCGTGCTGGCGTATCAGTATCTGGAGCTGGGTCTGTTACTGGTGATCGTCATCGGCGGCATGGCCTGGGTGGTGCCGCGCTTGCTGGCGTGATTTCCACGGCCGTACGAACGGCGTTGGGACGCCGCATTGATTAGCCACGCTCATCACCGACAGCACTCCGCACTATCCAATCTCCCCAGCCGACAGGGCTATCGTGGCTGTCCCCCATGAGGCCGGCTCACCGGCAGGAGTACCCCCATGCAGACACGTGAACTGGGCCGCAGCGGCCTGCGGGTTTCCGCCCTCGGGTTGGGCTGCATGGGGTTGAGCTACGGCTATGGCCCAGCCACCGACCGCACCGAGGCGATCGCCCTGCTGCGCGCCGCGGTCGAGCAGGGCGTGACCTTCTTCGATACGGCCGAAGCCTACGGCCCCTTCTTCAACGAGGAGCTGCTCGGCGCGGCGCTGGCACCGTTCCGCGACCAGCTGGTGATCGCCACCAAGTTCGGCTTCAAGAACGGCCATGCCGATGCGGGCCTGGATAGTCGCCCCGAGCGCATCCGTGCGGTGGCCGAGGCCAGCCTGTCACGCCTGAAGACCGACCGCATCGATCTGTTCTACCAGCACCGTGTCGACCCGAACGTGCCGATGGAGGACGTGGCCGGCACGGTCAAGGACCTGATCGCCGAGGGCAAGGTGAAGCACTTCGGGTTGTCCGAAGCCGGTGTCGATGCCATTCGCCGTGCGCACGCCGTGCAGCCGGTGACGGCGCTGCAGAGCGAGTACTCCCTGTGGTGGCGTGAGCCGGAACAGGCGGTGCTGCCGGTGCTGGAAGAACTGGGTATCGGCTTCGTGCCGTTCAGCCCGCTCGGCAAGGGCTTCCTGACCGGTGCGATCAAGGTGGATACGCAGTTCGCTGCCGATGACTTCCGCAACAGCGTGCCGCGGTTTGCAGCTGAAGCGCGCCAGGCCAATCAGGCGTTGGTGGATCGCATCACCGCGATTGCCGCCGACAAGGGCGCGACGCCGGCCCAGATCGCCTTGGCCTGGCTGCTGGCGCGCAAGCCGTGGATCGTGCCGATTCCCGGCACGACCAAGCTGCACCGCCTGACCGAGAATCTGGGCGCGGCTGCGGTGGTGCTGAGTGAGGCCAACCTGCAGCAGATAAGTGCGGCGCTGGACAGCATCGCCATCGTCGGGGATCGCTACAACGCCGAGCGGCAGAAGCTTGTCGCGCGTTGAGGGACGCTGCTTAACTTTGTCCGTTGAACAAAGGACGATTGATTGTCGAGTGGTCCTGGGCAGTCTGTTCCAATTGTTGATCAAGACCCGATTGGAAATTTCGATGATTTGATGGTGTTTGTTGAGAGCTGTCTCCCACTTTTGTTTTTCAATTCTTATATTTTGAAATTCGCCATGTGGCCAGCAAGGGGAGGCAGTGATGAGAACATTGACAGCTGCGCTGTTGGTACTTCCGTTGTGCTTGATGACGACGTCATGTGCATCGCTTAAGCACGTGACTGGTAAGGCCGGTTGCACAACTAAGATGGGAGGCGGCGGGGAATGTAGTGTGAGCGTTGAGGCAAGATGGGAAGGGGGGGAGCGGCGCGGGAGCCTTCTCTATCATCTTTTGTCTAGAACGGGAGTCGCACCTGATTCGCAGAGCTATGTGCTGGACATAAGTGACTCGACTGTTCCCTATCCAGCCCACGGCCAAATGGAGGTAATAATGTCCAATGCCGCCACTGGTCGTGTGGTAGCTTCCCGTCGATTTGCCTGGGTACGTAGCGGTACTGTTATACGTGCCCGAGATCCGGATGAAGTCAATCGCTGGGCCTATGCCAATGCCGGTGATGCCGATACGCTTGGTTACGAATTGGATCCATTTGTTTCAAACTATGGACCGGGACGTCAGGTTATTGCTGGAGCATCCTCCTATGAGGGACAGGAGTTGAACCGGTTTGCGGTAGTTTTTGATGGCACTCCCGACTGCCCTGGTTATCCCACTGTCAGCCCATGTCGGGAGTAGGGAGAATCTGCCTGGGAGCGCGAAGTTGCGTTCCCGGGTTTCGGCAACGAGCGTTGGTGCTCGCTGCCCTGATGCTTGGAGGCTGCGCATCGTTCTTTCCCCATGATGTAAAGCAGCAGGTTTCCGAGGAAGGGACAGCAATGGTCAGTGGCTGGTCGTGGGCAGGGATGTCCTACCTTGTGTCTGCCCAGTACATCCCTGGAGATCTGACACCACTGACCGGTATGCGCCAAAAGAATGGCTGTATGAATGACCGTTACCAAGTGGAAGTGCGCTGGCGCGATCCGAGCGTTCGCGCACCGGCTGCTGGATCGCTCTGTGAGCAGATACTCGCGGGTGTTACCTACATATCCAATTTCTCTGAACGGCAGGGCGCGCATCGCATCATCGTCGACACCGTAGCGCCCGATACGCGCTGGGATTGGCGATGGCGCAGCTTCTCTCCACCCGGTGGGCTGACAGTGCGATTAGCGGTGCGGTGGCTGGATGACGAAGAACACCGGGCTGCCGAAGCGGTCCGTCTTTTCGCGCACGAGGTAGCGCACCTGGACGCATTCTTCTCCGCGCCTGAAAGCGCGGTGGACACCGAACCCCTGGCCTACTTGGCAGGTGCATGTGCCCAGTGGCATGTTCTGGGCACACTGGCTACGCGCGATCTGCAGGCGGGCGAGATGAATGTGCGTGACGCTGTATTTCAGCGTTCCGGCGATGCGGCACGTGTCGTCTGGGCGCGCTTGCATCCATTCGTGGAGCACGGCCCCCTGCGTCGGGACGCAGCCTTGGCGCCAGCCCTCACGGCACATTGCAGTGCGTGGCTCCGCGCGGGGTTTTAAAGCAGCAGCCAGCGCTTCTGCCGTTCAAGAATCCCGGGGTGAGTCTGTCACCCCCGGGATGGGCCACTCACCCGCGAATGAACGCCAACAGATCCGCGTTGATCACGTCCGCATGGGTGGTGCACATGCCATGTGGGTAGCCTTTGTAGACTTTCAGCGTGCCGTGCCTGAGCAGCTTGATGGCCAGCTCCGCCGAATCGGTGATCGGCACGATCTGGTCGTCGTCGCCGTGCATCACCAGCACCGGCACGTCGATCTTTTTCAGGTCGTCGGTGAAGTCGGTTTCCGAGAAGGCCTGGATGCAGTCGTAGTGCGCGTTGATCGCGCCCATCATGCCTTGCCGCCACCAGTTGTCGACGATGCCCTGTTGCGGGGGAGTGCCCTCGCGGTTGAAGCCGTAGAAGGGAATCGGTACGTCGCGGTAGAACGCCGCACGGCCCGCGACCAGTGCCTGGCGGAAGCCATCGAAGACCTCCTTCGGCGTGCCGCCCGGGTTGGCCTCGCTCTTGACCATGATCGGCGGCACCGCACCGATCAGCACCGCCTTGGCGACGCGCCCGGGTTTGGCCTGCGCCACGTAGTGCGCGACTTCGCCACCGCCGGTGGAGTGCCCGATGTGGATCGCATCGCGCAGGTCCAGGTGATCGGTCAACGCGTTGACGTCGGCGGCGTAGGTGTCCATCTCATGCCCGCCGCTGGTCTGCGAGGAGCGGCCATGGCCGCGGCGGTCGTGCGCGATCACGCGGTAGCCCTGAAGCAGGAAGAACTGCAGCTGGGTGTCCCAGTCGTCGGCGCTGAGCGGCCAGCCGTGATGGAACACGAGGGGCTGACCCTTGCCCCAGTCTTTGTAGAAGATCTCGGTCTTGTCGGCGGTGGTGACGTAGGGCATGGCACGGAACTCCTGGGGGGAGGGATGGGCGGTGCGGGTGCTACCCGTGCATGCTGCGTCGACAGGGTGTTCAGGCGGGATGAAAGGTTACGTCCGGCGTCGTCTCCCCAGGCATAGACGCCCCAAGGCCACGGGGCGGCGGAGCGTGAACAACAGGCGGCTGAATCAATCTCACCAGCAACTGTCACGCCGATCGTGTCTAATACCGCTCCCCACGTCACACCCCCACCCCCATGTCCCTTGATTCCCATGGCCCCGCGCCGTGCGACGACGCTGACGGCCACCTGGTCACCGCAGGCCCGCTGACCCCGCCTCCGGACAGTGCCGGCACCGTGGCCGACGAGAAGGCGCTGCGCCATTCCGTGGCCGAGGACGTGCAGGGCATGGTCCTGGCGACCCTGGTCGCCTCGCTCGGCCTGGCGATCTTCGCCAAGGGCGGGCTGATGATCGGCGGCATGGCCGGGCTGGCCTTCCTGGCCCACTACACCTTCGGCTGGAACTTCGGCCTGGTGTTCGTCCTGGTCAACCTGCCGTTCTACTGGGTGGCCGTGCGCCGCATGGGCTGGGAATTCACCCTGAAGACCTTCGCGGCGGTCACCGCCTGCGGCGTGCTGACCGACCTGCTGCCGCGCTGGGCCGATTTCGCCCACATGAGCTCGCTGTACTCGGCCATCGTCGGCGGGGCGCTGGCCGGCCTGGGCATCCTGTTCTACATCCGCCACCGGGCCAGCCTGGGCGGCATCGGCATCCTGGCGGTGTACCTGCAGCGCACCCGCGGCTGGAGCGCCGGCAAGGTGCAGATGTCGTTCGACACGCTGCTGATGTGCGTGGCGTTCTCGGTGCTCTCCCCATCCAAGGTGATGTACTCGGCGATCGGTGCGGTGGTGCTCAGCCTGGTGCTGATGTTCAACCACCGCCCGGGCCGCTACATGGGCGTCTGACGCCCGTTACTCGCCCTGCGGTGGCACCGGCACGACGGTCACGCCGGAGACCCAGCGGCGGCTGCGCAGGTCCAGCGTGGCCACCTGCTCGCCAGGGCCGCGGTACAACCACAGCTGGCAGCACAGGGCATGGTCGCCGGCATAGCTGCTGCGCAGGGCAATGAGCGTGGCGCTGTAGCACTGCTTCCCCGAGCGGATCACGGTGTCGGCGGCGGTATCGAAGGTGTAGCTGCCGGCGCCGCGCCACGGCCAGATGTCGGCCTCGCCCGCATCGGTGCCGGGTGGCACCGGGCAACGCGCCTGCTCGTCGCCGAAGTGCGCCACGCCGTCGCCATCGAGGGTCAGCGCGGCCAGCAGGCGGTCGATGTGCTTGAGCAGGCGGCGGTCGGCCGCGATGGCGGTGGCGTTCGCGTCCAGCGGTTCGCCATCGGCATGCACCGCAGGATCGGCCAGCCGATGCTCGCGGCCATAGCGCACCTTCAACTGCACCGTGGGGCTGCGCTCGCGCGGGTCGGCGGACAACGGCCGGTTCAGCAGCAGGGTATCGCCGTAGTAGTCGCCATCGCGGTAGGCGATGTAGCTGACCCCGTCGATGCGCAGCCAGTACAGGCCCTGATCGCTTCCACGTCCGCTGAGGCCGTACTGGCCCTGCGCCCAGGGGCGCTGCGGGTCCAGGCTGTCCGGCACCACGAAGCCGCGCTGCGGATCCCGCCGCAGCATGTCCACCTGCGTGTACAGGCCGGTGCCGCCGCTGTAGGCGCTCTGCACCAGGTCACGCTGGCCGTCGCCATCCAGATCGAGCAGGGAGAGCGACAGCTCGCCCATCTCCACCGGCACGGTGTGCTGGGCATCGGTCTGGCGCAGGTAGCGGCTGACCGCGTCCCAGTCCGCCGGGGTGACGTTGGCCGGGCGCACCAGCGCGGGCAGCGGCGCATCACTGTCACCGGCCACCGGGATCTGCAGGTCGATGCCGGTCTCGTCGCGGTAGCGGGCCAGCACGGTATCGATCGGGGCCGGGTCGTCGGCCGGCACTGCGGCGATCTCCGCGCGCAGGCGCTCCAGCACGCCGTCCAGATCGCTTGCGGCAGCCAGCGGCGGCAGGCTCAGGGCAGCGAGCAGCGCAGCCCGCACTACCGGGTGCGTCACTTCTGGCGCCAGGCAGGCGTGAGGGTGTCGATACGCTTGAACACCGGGCAGTCCGGGCTGTGCGCGCCGGGCAGGTAGCCCAGGCTCATCAGGAACTCGCCGGTGATCTCCCCGCCGGTGAAGCGGAAGGTCTTCTTGAACAGCTTCACCCAGGCCGCCTTGTCCAGCGGATGGTGGGCATCCAGCCAGGCAACGAAGCTGCCATGGCTGCCCCGCAGTTGCTGGATCACCTGGGCGTTGTGAACCGCCGCGTGCACCTTGAGCCGGTTGCGGATGATGCGGGCGTCGTTGAGCAGGCGCTCGATGTCGCGCTCGCCATAGGCGGCCACCGTGTCCACGTCGAAACCGTCGTAGGCGGCGCGGAAGCCCTCACGCTTCTTCAGGATCGTTTCCCAGCTCAGACCGGCCTGGTTGATCTCCAGGATCAGGCGCTCGAACAGCTCGCGCTCCTCGCGCTGCGGGAAGCCGTACTCGTGGTCATGGTAGTGGCCGTGGACCGGATGGCCGGGGGCGATGAGGCAGTAACCGGACACGTGCAGCTCCTTGCGATGGCGGATCAGGCGTACGGGCCGGGGCACGCGCGCAGGCCTGCATTATGTCAGCGCGAAAGCGCACATCACGGCCAGCGGCTAGAATGGGGCCATGTCTGAACTGTCTACTTCGCTTGCCCACCACCTGCTGGTCGCGCTGCCGTCGCTGACCGACCCCACCTTTGCCCGTACCGTGGCGCTGATCTGCCAGCACGACGAGAACGGCGCGATGGGCGTGCTGGTCAACCAGCCCTCCGAGTACACCCTCGGCGAGGTGCTGGCCCAGATGGACATCACCACCACCAGTGACACGCTGCCTGGCCAGATCGTGCTCAACGGCGGCCCGGTGCATCCCGAGCGCGGCTTCGTGATCCATGACGATGCGCGCAACTGGGATTCCAGCCTGGCCGTGGGCGAGGGCGTGTTCCTCACCACCTCGCGCGACATCCTTGAAGCCATGGCCCGTGGTGAAGGCCCGCGCAATGCGCTGGTCACCCTGGGCTGCGCCGGCTGGAGCGAAGGGCAGCTGGAATCCGAGCTGGCCGAGAACAGCTGGCTGGCCGTGCCGGCCGATGCCGAGCTGTTGTTCAGTACCCCGTTCGAACAGCGTTGGCAAGGTGCGGCGGCACGTATCGGCGTGGACCTGTTCCGCCTCACCGATTACAGCGGCCATGTCTGAGCCGGCCACGCCAGCGCCCGCCACGCCCGCGCCGCCGACCATCCGCCGTGATGGCACGGTGCTCGGCTTCGATGTCGGTTCGCGCCGCATCGGCGTGGCCATCGGCAGCTCGTTCGGCACCCATGCGCGTGCGATCGCGGTGGTCGATGTCCACGGCAACGGCCCGGACTGGACCGCGGTGGAGCGCCTGATCAAAGAGTGGCGGCCGGACGGCCTGGTGGTCGGCGACCCGCTGACCCTGGACGGCCAGGACCAGCCCAACCGCAAGCGTGCGCAGGGCTTTGCCCGCCAGCTGCGGGAACGATTCAAACTGCCGGTGGTGCTGGTCGACGAGCGTTCCAGCTCGGTCGAGGCGGCACGCCGGTTCGCGGTCGAGCGCGCCGAAGGCCGCAAACGCCGTCGCGATGCCGCTGCACTCGATGCAGTGGCCGCGGCGGTGATCATCGAACGCTGGCTCTCCTGCCCGGATGACGCCACCCCCGTTTCCTGACCCTCAGACCCTGCCCATGACCGCCTCGCAACTCGATTCCGATGGACGCCTGCGCCACCTGCTGACCCTGGAAGGTCTGCCCCGCGAAACCCTGCTGCAGCTGCTCGACCGCGCCGGCCAGATCCGCGATGCGGCCGTTGGCCGGGTCGGCAACAAGCGTCACGTGCTCGGTGGCTCGGCGGTCTGCACGCTGTTCTTCGAACCGTCCACGCGCACCCGCAGCTCATTCCAGCTGGCCGCGCAGCGGCTGGGCGCGGACGTGCTGAACTTCGACGCCTCCACGTCCTCGACCCGCAAGGGCGAGACCGCCTGCGACACGCTGAAGAACCTGGAGGCGATGGGTGTGCGCGGTTTCGTCGTCCGGCATCCCGACGATGGCGCTGTGGCGGCGCTGGCCGCCGCAGCGGGCGAGGGCACTGCCCTGGTCAACGCCGGTGACGGCCGCAGCTCGCACCCGACCCAGGGCCTGCTGGACATGCTGACCCTGCGCCAGGCCAAGGGCAGCGATTTCTCGAAGATGAAGGTGATCATCGTCGGCGACGTGAAGCACTCGCGCGTGGCCCGCACCGACCTGCATGCCCTGCGCACGCTGGGCGTCGGCGAGATCCGCGTGTGCGGCCCGCAGTCGCTGCTGCCGGACGATGACACCCTCAAGGGCTGCATCGTCGGCACCGATTTCGACGCCATGCTGGAAGGCGCCGATGCGCTGATGATGCTGCGCCTGCAGCGCGAGCGCATGGAAGAAGGCCTGGTGCCCTCGCTGGAGCAGTACCACGCCCAGTACGGCCTGGATGCCGCGCGCTTGAAGCGTGCCGGCACCGATGCCGCCGTGTTGCACCCGGGCCCGATCAACCGCGGCGTGGAGGTCACCGACGAAGTGGCTGATGGCCCGCAGTCGTGGGTGTTGCGCCAGGTCGCCAACGGCGTCGCCGTGCGCATGGCGGTGCTGGAAACGTTGCTGGGGTAAGTGTCATGGGTATCGAACCGCACACGATACCCATGAAAGGTAGTGCCGGCCGCTGGCCGGCTCTGCAGCATGCATCGGCAGCCGGTCAGCGGCCGGCACTACCGGTCATGTGGCCACAGGGTCCACGCGTACGGGTAGTCTCCGATCTGCTCTGAAAGCCCTGCACGGATCGGATTGCCGAGGATGTAAAGGGCGTGCCGATGCAGCGACTCGTCGCAACGCACGGCGTGATCGTGGTAACCGGCTTGCCAGAACGAACCACCACGACCCAGCGATCGATTGATCGCCAACGCAGTCGATGATTTCAAGCGTCGAGCGATATCGGCAAGTGGCTTAGCTTCCAGTTCCACCAACCAGTGCAGATGGTCGGGCATGACCACCCAGGCAAGGGATCGTACGTATCCACGTTCGTCCATTTCCTTCAGGTGCGACATGGCAATTGCGGAAACCTCGGGATCCACAAACCAGCGCCTACGGTGATGGCAGACCATGGTCAGGACATAGGTCTGTCCTGGAATGGAACAGCGCCCCACGCGTAGTCGAGAAGAACTCATGCTGCATCGTGAGTGATGCCGCAGCGCCATGATATCGGCCAATGGCGCAAACCGTTATCGCCGAAGACCCAAACAAGGTAGTGCCGGCCGCTGGCCGGCTTCACGAAGCGTATGCGATTGATGACGGTTTGCTGCAGAGCCGGCCAGCGGCCGGCACTACCAGATTCGCTGTCCCATCAGCCGATCATCGCTTCTGCGCGAACATCCACGCCCACATCGCGTCGTCGGCATACGTGGCGTCCCAGGCGTTGTGGTTGCCCTCGGGGTACTCGGTGTAACGCACGTCCTTCGCGCCAGCCTGCTGGAACGCGGTGTGCAGTTTGCGGTCGTCCTCCGGCGGCACCAGGTCGTCCAGCGCGCCATGGAACATCCAGATCGGGACGTTGCGCAGGCGCTGGGCAATGGCGGCGTACGGGTCGCTCTGGCCGGCCACGGCCTCCACCTGCAGGTCCGGGCGACTCTGGTGCGGGGACAGCACCGCGCCGCAGACCGGCACGATCGCGGCAAACCGGTCCGGGTGCTCCAGCGCGATGTTCCAGCTGCCGTAGCCGCCCATCGACATCCCGGTCAGGTACTGGCGTTGCGGGTCGGCACCAAACTCGGCGATGGCGGCATCCAGCGCGGCCAGCGCGATGCGGTTGTTCTCGCCCGACCACTCCTGGTCATCCGGCGTCTGGGGCAGCACGACCAGCGCGGGGAAGGTGGAGGCGTGCTGGCGCAGGTAGGGCCCCAGCCCGGCCTGGGTCTGGCGGCGGCCGTCGCGGCCACGCTCACCGGAGCCATGCAGGAACAGCACCACCGGCAGTTCGCCGCGCGAGGCGGCTGCCGTGCGCGGCACGAATACCTGGTAATACGCGGTCTGCCCATCCACTTTCACCGCACGGCCGACAAACTGGCCGCCGGAGGCCGCCGGGGTGCTCGCACAGCCGGCCACCGTCATCATCGCCACCGCCCACAGCAGCCATCCACCCCAGCGTCGTGCCATTGTCGTGCCCTGATTGAAATCGTTTTCAGTCTAGGCCCGGTGGCGCGCCGGAGCATCTTGCAGTGCATCAGTGCGGGCGCGGGGCCGCGGCGAGGATGTCCAGCTGCTCGATCGCTTCGGGGTGACCGTCGGCGGCGGCCGCCTGCACCTGCGCCAAGCTGGGGTGGACCACCAGCAGGATCGGGTTCTCGCACTGCGGGCAGTCGAACTGGGCTTCGTCTTCGTGCAGTTCCATCGGCATCTGCCGCGCGCTGCCCTGCCATTCGCAGGCGGCGCAGGTATAGGTCGCGTCGCGCCAGCCGGGAACGAAGTAGTTGTCGAGGGTCAGGGCCATGCGGGGTCCAGGGTCAGTGCAGCAGGATCAGGGATGCCAAGCCGAGGAAGCTGAAGAAGCCCATGACGTCGGTGACGGCGGTGACCACCACGGTACCGGCCACTGCCGGATCGACGTTCATGCGCTTGAGCAGCAGCGGCAGCAGGACGCCGGCCAGGGCCGCGGCGCAGAAGTTGATGATCAGTGCCAGCGTGATCACCAGCGACAGCAGGAAACTGTGGAACCAGAGGTAGGCGATGATGCCGACCACGGTGCCGATCAGGGTGCCGTTGATCAAGGCGACGCGTGATTCCTTCCACAGCAGGATGCGCGCGTTGCTCTGGCCGACCTGGCCCAGCGCGATGCCGCGCACCATCAGGGTCAGCACCTGCACGGCGGCATTGCCGCCCACGCCGGCTACGATCGGCATCAGCACGGCCAGCGCCACCACTTTCTGCAGGGTCAGCTCGAACTGGCCGATCACGCTGGCCGCCAGGAACGCGGTGCACAGGTTGATGCCCAGCCAGACCACGCGGCCGCGCACGGCGCGCTTGATCGGCGAGAACAGATCTTCTTCTTCGTCCAGACCGGCGGCGCCCAGCGCCTGGTGCTCGGCCTGCGACCGGATGATGTCGACCACGTCATCGATGGTGATGCGGCCGAGCAGGATGTTGTTGTCGTCCACCACCGGGGCGGACACCCAGTCATGATCGGAGAACTGGCGCGCGACTTCATCGGCGCTCTCGCCGACATCGATCGCCGGCTGCTCGTCATCGATCAGGCGGTTGATCGGGGTGTTGTCTTCGTGCGTCACCAGCGCGGCCAGCGAGAGGCGGCCCAGGTATTGATGGCGGCGGCTGACCACGAACAGGTGATCGGTGTGGTCGGGCAGTTCGCCGCGCAGGCGCAGGTAACGCAGCACCACATCGACATTGACGTCGGCGCGCACGGTCACCACGTCCGGGTTCATCAGGCGGCCGGCGCTGTCCTCGGGATACGACAGCACCTGCTCGAGCCGCTCGCGGTTCTCGCGGTCCATCGACTTGAGCACTTCGTCGATGACCGTGTCCGGCAGGTCTTCGACCAGATCGGCAAGGTCATCGATGTCCAGGTCTTCGACCGCGGCGATGATCTCGTCCGGGTCCATGTCGGCCAGCAGGCTTTCGCGCACTTCCTCGCCGACGTGGACCAGCACCTCGCCGTCGTCTTCCGGATCGACCAGGCCCCAGACAATCTCGCGCTTGCCCGGGGGCAGCGATTCGAGCAGGTTGCCGATTTCCGCCGGCGCCAGGGTGTTGACCAATCGACGGACCGGACCCAACCGCCCGCTGTCCAGTGCATCGGACAACAGCCGCAGCTGGCGCGCCGTCTTGTCGTGGCGTACGGCTTCGGCCATGCGCAGCTCCTGCGGAAAAAGAAAAAGGCCGCTATCCGGTAGAGGATGCGGCATGGGCGGTGGTCACCGCGTCATTATCGCGCGCTTACATGTCAATCCGGTAGGGCACGACCGCTGGTCGTGTCGCGCCTGCGACGTCGCACGGTCAGGCGCGTATCGACCAACGGTCGATACCTACCGATGGAGGCCGGCCTTCTCGATCCAGCGTTCAATGCCGCGGCGGTCGCGCGCCTGCAGCAGCTTGGGCGCCATCGCCTGCAGCACCGACAGATCGCTGTCGCGCACCGCGCGGCGCACTTCCAGCAGGGTGCCCGGGTGCAGGCTGAATTCCGTCAGGCCCAGGGCCAGCAGCAGGCGGGTCATCAACGGGTCGCCGGCGATCTCGCCGCAGACCGCCACCGGAATGTTGTACGCCTGGCCGGTGCGCAGGATGTGCGCGAGCAGGCGCACTACCGCCGGGTGCAGCGGCGAGTACAGCTCGCCGACCGCCTCGTTGTTGCGGTCGGCGGCAAGCAGGTACTGGACCAGATCGTTGGTGCCGATCGAGAGGAAGTCGACCAGATCGATGAAACTCTCCAGCGCGATCGCCGCGGCCGGCACTTCGATCATCGCGCCGAACGGGATGTGCTCGGCCACTTCGTGGCCTTCCGCGCGCAGCAGCTCGGCCTGCTTGGCCAGGCGCCGGCGGACCGCAAGGATTTCCTCGCGGGTGCTCACCATCGGGATCAGGATGCGCAGCTTGCCGTAAGCCGAGGCGCGCAGGATCGCGCGCAGCTGGGTATCGGCCACCTTCGGCCGCGCCAGCGACAGGCGCACGCCACGCAGGCCCAGCGCCGGGTTTTCTTCGTTGCTCAGGGTCAGCCCGGTGCGGTCGGCCTTGTCCGCGCCCAGATCCAGGGTGCGGATGGTGACCGGCCGACCGCTCATGCCGAGGGCGGCATCGCGGTAGGTCTCGAACTGCTCCTGCTCGTCCGGCAACTCGTTGCGCTGCAGGAACAGGAATTCGGTGCGGTACAGGCCCAGCCCGTGTGCGCCCAGCGCATGCGCCTGGGTGACGTCTTCGCTGGACTCGGCATTGGCGAGCAGGGCGATATCGACGTTGTCGCGGGTGCGGCTGGGTTTGGTGCGCAGGCGCCCGAGTTCGCGCTGCTCGCGCGCGTGCTCACGCAGGCGCACGCGGTAGTCGCGCAGGTCCTGTGCCTGGGGGTTGATGGTGACCGTGCCATCGCTGCCGTCCATGATCAGCACGTCGCCATCGGCGACCTTCTGCAGCACGTTCGGGACGTTGACGATCAACGGCAGGTGCAGGCTGCGCGCCAGGATCGCGCTGTGCGAGAGCGCGCTGCCCCCGGCGGTGACGATGCCGACCACACCGTGGGCCTGCAGCTGGGCCAGCTCGGAGGGCGCGATGTTGTCGCAGATCAGGATCTCGCCGGCCATGCCTTTGACGTCCGGCGGGCGCTTCTGCAGGAAGGCATGGATACGGCCGATCACATGGTCCAGATCGTCCATGCGGCTCTTCAGGTAGGCATCGTCCATGCCATCGAAGACCTTGGCCAGGCGGTCGCGCTGCACGCGCAAGGCGTAGCCGGCGCTGTACGGGCCACTGCGGATCAGTTCGTCCAGGCCGAACAGCAGTTCGGGGTCATCCAGCAGCAGGGCATGCAGATCGAGGAATTCGCCGACCTCCTGGTTGAGCGCGCCATGCAGGCGCTGGCGCAGCTCGTGCATTTCGCCACGGGCCGCTTCCACGGCCACGTGCAGGCGCTCCAGCTCAGCCTCGATCTTGGCCGGCGCAATGCGCTGCTCGGCCACTTCCAGGGCATGCGGCAGGCGCACCCGGGCACGGCCGAGGGCGTTACCGCGCGAGGCACCGTGGCCGGACAACAGCATCGCCCCGGACGCGGTCCGGGCCGGTGCGGAGGATCCCGATCGCGGCTGCCCCCCCATGCTCAGTTGTCCTCGTCGAAACGCCGCTCGAACAGGGCGACCACCGCGTCCATCGCGGCGACTTCGTCTTCGCCCTCGATGCGCACGGTGACCGGGGTGCCCTGGCCGGCGGCCAGCAGCATGACGCCCATGATGCTCTTGGCATTGATCTCACGGCCTTTGGCGGCCATGGTCACGTTGCAGCGGAAAGGCGCCAGCTCCTGCACCAGCTTGGCAGTGGCGCGGGCATGCAGGCCCAGGCGGTTGGAAACAGTGAGTTCACGTTCAAGCATCGTCGACAATCGCTCCATTGCGAGTGCCTGCCGCGGCTGTGGCAGGCAGTTGATCCAGTCCCTGTTCCGGATAATTCATCACCCGCATCAACATCGGCAGGCTCAGCGCCGAAACCCGGCGAGCCGGGGTGCCCAGACGAGCCAGTTGCCCGGCCAGATTGCTGGGGCTGGCGCCGTACAGGTCGGTCAGGATCAGCACGCCCTGGCCACTGTCCACCCGGCGCAAAGCGGCCGAGGCGAGCGGGAGCAGGACGTCCATATCTGCGTCGAACGGTACTTCGAAAGCTTCGGTCTTCAGCGGCAGGTGCCGCAGCAGACGGGTCGCCACGTCCAGCAGGGCCGTGCCGACACCGGGATGAGTTACGAGGAGAATGCCACAGGTCATTCCCGAACGTTAACAGGTCAACATGAATTGGCGATAGCACGCGTGAAAGACTGCTGTGTTCCGCGGTTCAGCGTGTCGATGCCGGCCGTCGCCGGCACTGCCGCATTCAGTCCAGTTCGCGGTGGAAGGTCGCCACTTCCGGCCAGCCCTGGTCGCGGGCATGGCGGGCCATGCGCTCGGCCATGTACACCGAGCGGTGCTTGCCGCCGGTGCAGCCGAAGGCGACGGTCACATAGCTGCGGGTGTCATTGCCCAGCCGCGGCAGCCAGGTATCCAGGAAATCGACCAGTTGGCCGGCGTAGCGCTGCACATCGGGCTGCTCGTCCAGGTGCTCGCGCACCCCGGCATCGCGGCCGGACAGCGGGCGCAGCTCCGGGTCCCAATGCGGATTGGGCAGCACGCGCACGTCGAACACGAAGTCGGCTTCGGCCGGCACGCCGCGCTTGTAGGCGAACGATTCGAACAGCAGCGAAAGCTTGTTGCCGTGGGCCAGCGCGAATTCGGTCACCACCTTGCGGCGCAGCTGGTGCACGTTGAGGTGGCTGGTGTCGATCACTGCATCGGCGGCGGCGCGCAGCGGCGCGGTGAGTTCGCGCTCGCGGGCGATCGCTTCGGGCAGCGACAGCCCGAGCTGGCTCAGCGGATGGCGACGACGGGTGTCGGCGTAGCGCTTGAGCAGGGTTTCATCGGTGGCATCGAAGAACAGCAGCTGTGCATCCAGGCCGGCGGCCTTGGCGTCTTCGCGCCAGTGCGAGAGCTGGGTCAGGTCACTCTGCGCACGCACGTCGATGCCGACCGCCAGCCGGCGTGGGGCCTCGCGGCCGGGATCGCCGAGCAGGCTGCGCACGAAATCCGGCAGCAGGTCGATCGGCAGGTTGTCCGAGCAGTAGTAATCGAGGTCTTCGAAGGTCTTCAGCGCGACCGTCTTGCCGGACCCGGACAGCCCACTGACGATGATCAGGGTGGCGGCGGTCGGGGCGGAGGCGGGGGCGGGTGTGGTCATGGCGTGCGGCGTTCCAACATGTTGCTGTGGCGGGCGATGAACATCGCGGCCGGGTCGATGCCCTTGGTCCGCAGGATGTGCAGGCGCGTGGCGGCTTCGGTCAGCACGGCCAGGTTGCGGCCGGGCATCACCGGCAGGGTGATCAGCGGCACATCCAGGTCCAGCACGTGGCGGGTACCCGAGTCGCCGGTCAGGCGTTCATAGCCGTAGGGGGTGGGTTCGGTCATCGGCTTGGTCAGGTGGACGATCAGCCGAAGGTACTTGTTCTTCTTTACCGCCGTGTCACCGAACATCTCGCGCACGTTGAGCACGCCCAGGCCGCGGACTTCCAGCAGATCCTGCAGCAGCTCCGGGCAGGTGCCGTCGAGCACATCCGGGGCGATCTGGGTGAATTCGGGGGCATCGTCGGCGACCAGGCGGTGGCCGCGGCTGAGCAGCTCCAGCGCCAGCTCGCTCTTGCCCGAGCCGGCTTCACCGGTGATCAGCACGCCGATGGAATAGATCTCCATGAACACGCCATGCAGGATCACCCGCGGCGCCAGCGTGCGCGCCAGGTGGTAGGACAGGTGGTTGAGCAGTTCGTGGCCGCGCTTGGGTGAAATCCACAGCGGGGTCTGCGATTCGTCCGCGGCCGCGCGCAGGTCTTCCGGGCAGGACTGGTTGCGGGTAATCACCAGCGCCAGCGGATGGGACTGCATGATCCGCTCGATGGTCTCCCAGCGCTGGCGCGAGTCCAGCGAGTCCAGCCAGGACAGTTCCTCAGTGCCGAGGATCTGCACTTTGTTGGGGTAGATCGCGTTGAGGTAACCGGCCAGTGAAGGACGGCGAGAGACCTTGTTGCCGGCCTCCAGCTCACGGCGCTCGCCCTGCTGGCCGGCGACCCAGCGCAGGCTCAGGCGGTCGCGCTGCTGTTCGAACAGTTCGCGCGCGGTGATGCTGGTATTCATGCGGCACTCGCCGGCGGGGGGAATTCGATGACCCGACGCAGCTCCTCGCCGTCGCGCGCTTCGCGCAGCGCCTGGCGGATGGCCGGCTCGGAGAACAGCTCGGCCAGCTCGGAGAGCAGCATCAGGTGTTGATGGGTGTAGTGCGCGGGCACGGCAATCGCGAAGACCAGGTCGACCGGTTCATCGCCGCCGAATTCCACCGGCGATTCCAGCCGCAGCAGGGCGCCGCGGGGGCGTTCCAGCAGGGGGGCACGGCCGTGCGGGATGGCGATGCCGTGGCCGATCGCGGTACTGCCCAGCGTCTCGCGCTGGCACAGGTTCTGGTACAGCAGCTCGGCATTGGCTTCGCGGCAGGCCAGCAGGCGGGCTGCGGCCTTCAGCACGCTGTCGCGATCGGCGGCCGGCAGCACTTGCGTGCGGACGGCCGCCAGAAGATCAGTCAGAGGCATGTCGGGGTGGAAACGAGGGCATCAGCCCTCATTGTCGCCCACCGGCAGCGGTTGCGGTGCGTGCTGCTGCTTTTTCTCTTTGTGCTTGATGACCAGGCGGTCGAGCTTGTCGGCCAGGATGTCGATTGCCGCATACATGGTGGGGCCGCTGGCGTCCGCGTGCAGAGTCTGCCCGGGAACATTCACACTCGCATCGGCATGGTGCTCCGGCTTGCGGATCGACAGTTGCACGCGAACCTCGCAGTGCTGGTCGAAATGCTTCCCCAGCCGTTCCAGCTTGGTCTCCACGTACTCGTTCAGAGCCGGGGTGATCTCAAGGTGGTCCTTGCCAAACGTCTCGATGTGCATCGGGTTTCTCCTTTGTTCGGATGTGCCAATGAACCTTCCCGCCGGGCGCGGTGGAGCGTCAGACGATTCGTACTCTTTCGTGCGAGGCGGAAATGTTCATGGCTTCACGATACTTCGCCACGGTGCGTCGCGCTACCGGTATTCCCGACGTTTTGAGCAGGTCAGCCAGCTTGGCGTCAGAAAGCGGCTTGCGCGGGTTCTCGTCATCGATCAGGCGGCGCAGCATGGCCTGGATGGCGGTACTGGAGGCTTCGCCGCCGCTGTCGGTATCGATGCCGGAGGCGAAGAAGGCGCGCAGGGGCAGGGTGCCGCGCGGGGTACGCACGTACTTGCGGGCGATCGCGCGTGAAATGGTGGATTCGTGCAGGCCCAACTCGCCGGCCACCTCGCGCAGGGTCAGCGGGCGCAGCGCCTGTTCGCCGAATTCCAGGAAGGCGGCCTGCTGGTCGAGCAGGCAGCGCATCACCCGCAGCAGGGTCTCGCCGCGGGCCTCCAGGCCCTTGAGCAGCCAGCGTGCCTCCTGCAGGTGGGCGCGCATGTAGCCGGCGTCGGCCTCCCCGCAGCGGCGGATCAGCTGCTCATAGCCGCGGTGGATGACCACCTTGGGCCCGGCATGGCCGGCCAGCGCGGCACGCCAGACGCCGTTCTGGCGCCAGACCACACAGTCCGGCACCACGTAGCTGTCGTGGGAGAGTTCGCCGATCTGGGTACCCGGGCGCGGGTCCAGCGAGCGCAGCAGCTGCACCGCGACCTCGACCTCGGCCACCGGCTCGCGCAGCTCGTGGGCGATCCCGGCCACACCGCTGCGTGGCAGGCGCTCCAGCGGGCCATCGGCGATGCGGCGGGCCAGGCCCAGGCCGGGGGTGTCGGCGGGCAGCACCAGCAGCTGCAGGTCCAGGCATTCGCCCAGCGTGCGCGCACCGACCCCGACCGGGTCGAAGCGCTGGATCTGGTGCAGCACGGTCAGGATTTCAGGCTCGTCGGCCTGGATCGCCGGGCGCAGGGTCTCGGCGATGGTCGCCAAGGGCTCGCGCAGGTAGCCGTCCTCTTCGAAGGCGTCGATCAGGGCCGCGCCGATGCTGCGGTCGCGGGCCGACAAGTGCGACAGGTGCAACTGCCAGAGCAGGTGGTCGGCCAGCGATTCGGTCTCGGCCACGCGCTCTGCAGCGCTGCCGTTGTCGTCATCGTCGAAGGAGCCGCCGCTGCTGCCGCTGGTCCAGTCGCCCTCGCCGGGTGACCAGTCATCACTGGCCGAGACCTGGTGCTCGCCATCGGCGTGGGTATCGGTGGGGGCGGGCGGAGGCGTGTCCTCGCCAGGACTGGCCTCGAGCGCCGGTTCAGCGTTCTCGGCCCAGTCCAGCAGCGGGTTGGTCTCCACCGCCTCGTTGATTTCCAGCTCCAGCTCGGCGCTGGACATCTGCAACAGCTTGATCGCCTGACGCAGCTGCGGCGTCATGACCAGGTGTTGCCCCATCGATGTCTGCAGCCGTGCTTTCATGCCTGTGCCGAACGGAAGGAAGGCGTTGCGGCGGCCGCTGGATCAGAGCTTGAAGGTGTCCCCAAGGTAGACGCGGCGGACGTCGGCGTTGGCCAGGATCTCGTCCGGCGCGCCCTGTGCCAGCACGCTGCCCTCGTTGAGGATATACGCGCGGTCGCAGATTCCCAAGGTTTCGCGGACATTGTGGTCGGTGATCAGCACCCCGATCCCGCGCTGCTTGAGGTGGGTGACGATGCGCTGGATTTCACCGACCGAGATCGGGTCGACACCGGCGAACGGTTCATCGAGCAGGATCAGGCGCGGTTTGGCGGCCAGCGCGCGGGCGATTTCACAGCGGCGGCGTTCACCACCGGACAGGCTCGCGCCGAGCTGGTCGGCCACGTGGTTGATCTGCAGTTCGTCCAGCAGGCTGGCCAGTTCCTTTTCGCGGCCGGCCTTGTCCAGATCGTCGCGCAGCTCCAGCACCAGGCGCAGGTTGTCGGCCACGGTCAGCTTGCGGAACACCGAGGGTTCCTGCGGCAGGTAGCCCACGCCCTGCTTGGCGCGGGTGTACATCGGGTCGCCGGTGATGTCCTTTCCGTCCAGCACGATGCTGCCGGCGTCGGTCTCGACCAGGCCGACGATCATGTAGAAGCAGGTGGTCTTGCCGGCACCGTTGGGGCCGAGCAGGCCGACCACTTCACCGGCCTCCAGGGTCAGCCCGAAATCCTTGACGACTTCACGCTGCTTGTAGCGCTTGCGCAGGCCTTTGGCGACGAGCATTACTTCTTGCTCCCGGGGGTCGGTACGGTGGTCTTGGCGGCCGGCGCAGCCGGCGCAGCGGTCTTGTTCTTGGGCTGGATGACGGTGCGCACGCGCGTGCCGTCGCCACCGCTGTTCATCTCGCCGGTGCGGGTGTTGTAGGTCATCTTCTGGCCGGCATTGGTGCCGCGCGCGCTCTTGACCTGGTAGTTGCCGGTCATGGTCAGCACTTCGGCCTTGATGTCGTAATCGATGCGGTCGGCGCTGGCGTCCATCCAGCTGCCGTCATCGAGCTGCTGCTTGAGCTTGGCCTGCTTGCCGGTGAACACGGCGCGGACCGCTTCGCCGTCCTTCATGTAGATCTCGGCATCGGCGCTGCGCAGATCGAGCGTGCCCTGGGTCACCACCACGCCCTGGGACAGGGTGGTCTTGCCGTCACCGACGAGGGTGCCCGACTGGGTGCCGGCATCGATGGTCATCGGTTCATTGCGGTCGGTGGACTTCGCGCTGGCCGCGAACGCGGGGGCGAGAAGACTGATCGCGCAGGCGGCTGCAAATAGGATCTTCATGGAATGGGTCTGTCCTGCCAGAGTAGGGGTCGTGACCAGACGTCAGTCCGGCCGGTGAATCGCGGGGTTTCCTGCGCTGCCGGCGCCTGTCCGTGGGGACGTCGCCGCGGCGGCGGTGGCTCAGCGCTGGGGCGTGTAACGGCCCTTGGCCTGGCTCAGGAAATGGTAGGTCTTGGTTTTGGAATCCAGCTCGAAACCGACGCCGGACTGACTCATGCCGGGGCGGGTCATGGTGACCAGGGCATCGGTCTTGGCGCGGCTTTCGTTCGGGAAGACATCCAGGTGATCGGTGCGGAACGTGGTGGGCGGCACGCTGGCGATCTTCGGGCTGTCGCCGCTGACGTTGCCGATCAGCTTGAGTTGATCGCCCTTGGCGCTGACCCAGCCCGTCTCGCTACGCAGCTCCCAGTGGTTGCCGTCCTGGTCGGGCAGCAGGAACAGGGGCGTGGTGATGTTCATCGTTTCATCGCTGCGCGTGCGCTCCAGCAGCGGGGCGCGCAGGGTGGTGGATTCCTTGCCCTGTTCGTCCAGCGCCACGATCTGGAAATCATGCAGCACGTAATCCTTGGTGGCGTCGTCGCCCGCCTCGGCCGTGCCCTTGTCGCGATCGTGCAGCGCCAGCCAACCGGTCAAGACGGTCGCCAGCAGCAGACCGATCCCCAGGGCGGTACGCAGGTTCATGGTCATGCGCCGAACCTCGCCAGTACCGCGTCCACATGGCCCTGCGCAGCCAACAGCACGTCGCACAGCTCACGCGCCGCGCCCTTGCCGCCATCGCTGCGGGTCTGCCAATGCACGCGCTCGGCGATCCATGGGTGGGCATTGGCCGGCGCAACCGCCAGGCCGACCGCGCACAGCGGACCGAGATCGGGGAGGTCGTCACCCATGAAGGCCACCTGGTCCAGGCCGATGCCGTGCTGCTCGCACAGCGCTTTGACGCTGGCCAGCTTGTCGCCAACCGCGATCTGGGTATCGATGCCCAGGTCCGCGCCACGCTTGAGCGCGGATTGGCTGTTGCGCGCGGTGATCAGCACCGGGTGGATACCGTGGTGTTGCAGCAGTTTCAGGCCGAGTCCGTCCTGCACGTAATACGCCTTGCTCTCGTTGCCGTCCTTGTCGTAGTAAAGCCGACCGTCGGTGAGCGTGCCGTCCACGTCGAAGCAGGCCAGCCGGATACGGCCGGCAGCGGCATGCAGGTGGGACGGGAAACCGGGCAACGGGGAGTAGGGCATCGTCTGGGGGCAGCTCAGCTGAATGGAGGAAGGCAACTGTGGTTTAAACCACCCGGGCCCGCAACAGGTCATGAATGTTGAGCGCGCCGACCAGATGACCGTCGCCATCGACCACCATCAAGCCATTGATCTTGTGGGCTTCCATCAGCTGCGCCGCCTCGGCTGCCAGCTGATCGGCACCGATGGTGCGCGGGCCGCGGGTCATCACATCGGCGATCCGCGCGCTGCGCACGTCCAGGTCGGTATCCAGCGCGCGGCGCAGGTCGCCGTCGGTGAACAGGCCGATCAGGTGGTTGTCGGCATCCACCACGGCGGTCATGCCCAGCCGCTTGCGGCTCATCTCCACCAGGGCCTCGCTGAGGCTGGCACCGACGTCCACGCGCGGCAGCTCATCGCCGCTGTGCATGACATCGGTGATGTGCAGCAGCAGGCGGCGGCCGAGGCTGCCGGCCGGGTGCGAGCGGGCGAAATCGTCGGCGGTGAAGCCACGGGCATCCAGCAGGGCCACGGCCAACGCATCGCCCATCGCCAGCGAGGCGGTGGTGCTGGAGGTCGGGGCCAGCGCCAGCGGGCAGGCCTCGGCCGGCACGCTGACATCCAGATGAACGTCGGCGGCGCTGGCCAGGCTGGACTGCGGGCGGCCGGTCATGGCGATCAGGCGGTTGCCCTGGCGCTTGAGCACCGGCAGCAGCATCAGCAGCTCATCGGACTCACCCGAATAGGACAGCGCCAGCACCACGTCGGCTTCGGTGATCATGCCCAGATCGCCATGCCCGGCTTCACCGGGGTGCACGTAGAAGGCCGGGGTGCCGGTCGAGGCCAGCGTGGCGGCGATCTTGCGGGCCACATGGCCGGACTTGCCCATCCCGGTGGCGACCACGCGGCCCTTGCTCTGCAGGACCAGCTGGCAGGCCTGGCTGAACGCTTCGCCAAGCCGCTCGGCGACCGCGGCCAAGGCATCGCGCTCGATCTCGAACACGCGGCGGCCGCTGGCGACCAGTGCCGCAGCGTCGGCCGGATGGGGGAGTTGGGGCGAGACAGCCATGCGAGCGCCACGTGGAAGAGTAGAATGAGCGCTCATTTTATTAGGAAAGCCCGTTGGACGCCGAGACCATCCGCAATCTGATCGAAACCGGCCTGCCTGGCGCCCGCGCGGACGTGCAGGGTGACGACGGCGTGCACTTCGAGGCCACCGTGGTCTGCGACGCCTTTGCCGGCAAAATGCCGCTGGCGCGCCACCGCATGGTCTATGCGACCCTGGGTGATCTGATGGGCGGGGCGATCCACGCGCTGGCGCTGAAGACCGTCACCCCGGCCGAAGCGGGCTAGTCAGCCCAGTGATGGTTGGCGCTACCTCACCGATTCAATCAGCCGACCCACGGTCGGCTCTACCTCATTCCAAGTAGATTCCATGGCCAAGATCGTAGTGACCGGCGGCAAGCCGCTGCACGGTGAAGTGAACATTTCCGGCGCCAAGAACGCCGTCCTCCCCATCCTGTGCGCGACCCTGCTGGCCGATGCGCCGGTGGAGATCACCAACGTGCCGCACCTGCACGACGTGGTCACCACCGTGAAGCTGCTCGGTGAGCTGGGCGCCAAGGTCAGCATCGACCAGGGCACCCTCTCGCGCGGCAGCGCGATCGTGGTCGACCCGCGCTCGGTCAATCAGCACGTGGCCCCTTACGAGCTGGTCAAGACCATGCGCGCCTCGATCCTGGTGCTCGGCCCGCTGCTGGCCCGCTTCGGTGCGGCCGAAGTGTCGCTGCCGGGCGGCTGCGCGATCGGTTCGCGTCCGGTCGACCAGCACATCAAGGGCCTGCAGGCCCTGGGGGCGGAGATCACCGTCGAGAACGGCTTCATCAAGGCCCAGGCCAACCGTCTGAAGGGGGCGCACTTCACCTTCGACATGGTCAGCGTCACCGGCACCGAGAACGTGTTGATGGCCGCGGTGCTGGCCGAAGGCACCACCGTGCTGGACAACGCGGCGATGGAGCCGGAAGTCACCGATCTGGCGCACTGCCTGATCGCGCTCGGCGCGAAGATCGAAGGCCTGGGCACCGCCCGCCTGGTGATCGAAGGCGTGGAGAAGCTGTCCGGTGGCCGTCACGAAGTGCTGCCTGACCGCATCGAGACCGGCACCTTCCTGGTCGCCGCGGCGATGACCGGCGGCAAGGTCACGGTCAACCGTGCCCGCCCGAACACCATGGACGCGGTGCTGGCCAAGCTGGTCGAAGCCGGTGCGAAGATCGAGACCACCGAAGACAGCATCACCCTGGACATGGAAGGCAAGCGCCCGCGCGCGGTCAACCTGACCACCGCGCCGTACCCGGCATTCCCGACCGACATGCAGGCGCAGTTCATGGCGCTCAACTGCGTGGCCGACGGTGTAGGCGTGATCAACGAAACGATCTTCGAAAACCGTTTCATGCACGTCAACGAGCTGCTGCGCCTGGGCGCGGACATCCAGGTCGAAGGCCACACCGCGATCGTGCGTGGTGCCGAGCAGCTCAGCGGGGCGCCGGTGATGGCGACCGATCTGCGCGCGTCGGCCTCGCTGATCCTGGCGGGCCTGATGGCCGAAGGTGACACCACCATCGACCGCATCTACCACCTGGATCGCGGCTACGAGAACATCGAAGAGAAGCTGTCCTCGCTGGGCGCCACCATCCGGCGTATCGCCGCATGATCCTGCGCGGCCGGTTCACCCGCCGCCGCAAGGCGCTGCTGGTGCTGGTACTGATCGTGCTGGCGTGGCTGGGCTACGCCTGGTACGCCGGCATCGCGATCACCCAGGGCATCCAGCAGGAAGATATGGACTGGAATGCGGATGGCACGGTCAGCCGTACCGAAGTGTTCCAGTCGTTCTATGCGGTCGGCGTGGACAAGACCGTCGACGGCAACCGCCATTGCAGCACGTACTACTGGCGCGACACGCGGCAGCAGATCCGGGTGGACTGCAAGACGGTGTTCGGCGACGCCAAGCCGGAATGAAAAAAACGCCCGCGAATGCGGGCGTTTTTTTGGGTCAGTTCATGCCTTTGATCGTCAGATCCAGCGCATCCTTGCCGCTCTCACGCTGCAGCAGGCGCGCCGGCACCGGGAACTCGGGCACGATCCAGGCGATGAGTTCCTTGTTGCCATCGGTCCGCGACACCTTGGTGGCGTCGTAGGACTTGCCGGCCACGGTGATCTTTTCCTTGCCGACCACCTTGTAGGACATCGGCTTGATCCGGCCTTCGTCGACCATGCGGTAGTTCAGCGGCTTGCCGGCGGCCAGATCACGCGCGATCGCCAGGTTGATCAGCAGGGCGTCCATGTCGCCGGCCTTGAGCGCGACCGGACCACGGCGATCCGGCTTGACGTCGCCGGTCCAGGTGGCCTGGTTGCTGCTCCAGTTATAGGTGGCATCCACGTTGCGCTTTTTGACCAGCAGCACCGAGCGGTCATTGCTGCTCAGCGGGCGCAGGCGGCCGTTGGCCTCTTCGAAGACGGTGTTCTGGCTGAGATCGGCCAGCTGGTTCTTGACGTTGAGGCTGTAGCGCCACTTGTTGGCGCCTTCGCTGGTGAGGGTCATGGTGCCATTGGCCTGCATGCCCATGTAGCTGGCCTGGTAGTCAGCCTTGAACGGCTGCAGCGCCATGGCGGGCAGGCTCACGACAGCCAGGGCGCCAGCGGCGAGCCAGGTCAGCGGACGGTTCAGTGTGGTCATGCTCAGACTCCTTGGTATTCGATCAGGCGCAGATCAATCCGATCTTCGCCATCTTCGCGTTGCAGGATGCGCACCGGCGTGGGGACACCGTTAGCGATCCAGAGGATGGTTTCGTCATTGCCGCCGTTGGTGCGATACACCCGCAGCGCGTTGTAGGACAGATCGCCAACCGGCACGTTCTCGGTGTCCGGCGCGGCCTGGTAGTCGTGCTGGCGAACGCGGCCCACGTCCACATAGCGGTAATGCATCTGCCCGCCGGGACGCGCATCGCGCATGATCGCCAGGTTGAGCAGCAGTGCGCTCTGGTCGCCGGCCTGCAGCGGGATCGGCTGGCGGCGCTCCTTTTTCAGATCGCCCAGCCACTGCGCGGTACCGGCCTGCCAGTCGTAGGTGCCGGTGACCTTCTTGCCCAGGAACAGGCCCTTGCGGACGGTGCTCTGGCTCAACGGCACATAGGTGCCGTTGCGGTTTTCGAACACCGTGCTCTGCTCCAGATTCAGGCCGAGCACGCTGGCGAAACCGCTGCGGCCAACCACCTGCATGTCCACGCGCCACTGGTCACCCCCGGTGTGGGTGACGCGCATGGTGGCATCGCCAGCCTGCTTGCCCTTGTAGAGGGCCTGGTAGGTGGCGGTGAACGGCTGCAGCGGCGGTGCCTCCCAGTCCATGGCGGGCAGGGCGGGCAACGGGGGCGTCGCCGCTTCCTGCGCGTGGGCAAGGGCGGCGGTGCACAGCAGGGATGCCATCAGCAGCACGGGCTTGAACAAAGGCGTTCTCATGCGGGCCGGTCGGGGGAGGAGGGGGAGAGGATGCCAGCGCCGGGATCAGCAGCGTGTGTGCGCGCCGCTTATCGGTTCAGCTGTCCGGCGCAATCTAGGCGCAGGGGGCTAAACAGAGGGTGACCGTCGAGCTGGAGCTGACCTGCCCGTTCAGTTACGCGACCACTGACCAGCAACACCAGGCTGGCGATCAGCAGCGGATGCTCCACGGCCAGCACCCGCTGGGCCAGCGCCTCGGCGGTGTCGCCGGCCTGGACCGGCACGCGGGCCTGGGCGAGCACGGTGCCTGCATCCAGCTCGGGCACCACGAAGTGCACGCTGGCGCCGTGCTCGGCGTCACCGGCCTCCAGCGCACGCGCATGGGTGTGCAGCCCCTTGTAGAGCGGCAGCAGCGAGGGATGGATGTTGACCAGACGGCCATCGAACCGGGCCACGAAGGCGGCGCCGAGGATGCGCATGTAACCGGCGCAGACGATCCAGTCCGGCGCGAAAGCGTCCAGCGCATCGGCGATCGCCGCATCGAAGGCGGCGCGGTCCGGGAAGTCCTTGGGCGAACGTGCCCAGCGCTGATCCGGGCCCACCTTGAGCAGGGCCGAGGCCTCCGGCTTGTCCGAGAGCACGGCCACGACCTGCGCATCCAGCCGCTGTGCGGCGATCGCGTCGAGGATGGCCTGCAGATTGCTGCCCCGGCCAGAGGCGAGGACGGCGATACGGCTGCTCATGCGGTCTGGAACGCGGCTTTGACCGCCGGGCGCGACAGCACCACCAGGGTGAACACGCCCAGCGCGGTACCAAACGGCATGAAGATGCAGGCGACGCCGGCCACCACCATGCACAGCAGGTAACGCCGACGCTGCGCCAGGCAGCGCCCGGCATAGGCCATGTAACCGGCCAGCACCAGCCCGGCCGCACAGCCCAGGCCGCCGATCAGCACGAACACCCAACCGAGCAGGCGCGGATCGAACGGGGGCGGCGCCTCACCGGGGGCCAGCGGCGGTGGCGCGGCGAAGATCACCGCCACGCCCATCAACAGGTAGATCAGCGGGAACAGCGAGAACACCGCGGTCAGGCCGGCCACCACATAGTGGAAGACCGACAGCACTTGCAGCTGCGAGGTATCCACCGCCGCGGCCGGTACGACCGGCGCCGCGGCGGTGGGCAGCGACGGCGGCTGGGCAGGGAACTCCGGGCCGGGCTCCGTCACCTGGCTCAACCGATCTTGACGCGTTCGGCGCCGGCGGCGCGGGTGACTTCACCGATGGTCCAGTGCTCCAGGCCCTGCGCAGTTGCTGCGGCGCTGACCGGGGCGACCTGGTCGGCGGCCACGATCAGCACGAAGCCGATGCCGCAGTTGAAGGTCCGCCACATCTCGCTGTCGGCCACGGCGCCTTCCTTCTGCAGCCACTGGAACACCGGCGGCAGGGTCCAGGCGTCGGCCTTGATGTCCAGGCCCAGGCCGTCGGGCACCACGCGGATGATGTTCTCGGTCAGGCCGCCACCGGTGATGTGGGCCATGCCGTGGATCGCCGCACCGTGGGTCTTGAGCAGCGCCAGGATCGGCTTGACGTACAGGCGGGTCGGCGCCATCAGCGCATCGACCAGCTTGACCCCGCCGTCCAGCTCCAGATCGGCCGGCTGCCCGGCGCGGTCGTAGATGCGGCGCACCAGCGAGTAGCCGTTGGAGTGCGGGCCGGAAGAGGCGATGCCGATCAGCACATCGCCGGCCGCCACACTGGCGCCGTCCTTCAGTTCGCTCTTCTCCACGCCGGCGACGGTGAAGCCGGCCAGGTCGTACTCGCCCGGGGCATACATGTCCGGCATTTCAGCGGTTTCACCGCCGATCAGCGCGCAACCGGCCTCGGTGCAGCCGTTGGCGATGCCGCCCACGACCGCCGCAGCGGTGTCGATATCCAGCTTGCCGGTGGCGAAATAATCGAGGAAGAACAGCGGCTCGGCGCCCTGGACCAGCACGTCGTTCACGCACATCGCCACCAGATCGATGCCGATCGTGTCATGGCGGCCCAGCTGTTGTGCGAGCTTCAGCTTGGTGCCCACGCCGTCCGTACCCGAGACCAGGACCGGCTCGCGGTACTTGTTGGAGAGGTCGAACAGGGCGCCGAAGCCACCCAGCCCGCCCATGACTTCCGGGCGGAAACTGCGCTTCACCAGCGGTTTGATGCGCTCGACCAGCTCATTGCCCGCGTCGATATCGACACCGGCGTCGCGGTAGGTCAGGGGAGAGGGGTTGGACGGGGAATTGGTCACGGGCGTCGGCGCTGCGCTGGGGTGAAAGCGCGATTTTAACAGGCCACGTTGGCGCGCAGGCCCTATTCGGGCAACAATTCCCCCCGGATACGCTCAATGGAAGTCCTGATGCGCCGCAGCCTCTTTTTCATGATGTTCCTCGCGTTGTGCCTGCCGGTGGCCTCGATGGCCCAGAGCGGCCTTCGTACCGAAGGCGATGTGGCCAGTGCCAGTGGTGCTTACGAGGCCGAGGTCCCGGTCAACAGCCAGGCCGATTCGGACCGTAACGGTGCCCTGTCCCGGGCGCTGGGCAATGTGCTGGCCAAGCTCTCGGGCGACCGCAGCGTGATGAGCCGCCCCGGGGTGATGCAGGCCCTGCGCAATGCCAAGGATTACGTGGCCAGCTATGACTACCGGCAGGACCAGAGCACTTCGGCCGGTGGCGCGCCGAGCTACCGCACGATTCTGGTCGCCCGGTTCCGCGAGGATGACGTCGACAGCCTGATCTCGGCCCTCGGCCTGCCGCTGTGGCCGCAGCCGCGACCCAAGCCGGTGATCTGGCTGGCCATCGATGATGGCTCCGGCCCGCGCCTGGTGACCGTCCAGCAGGCCAATGCGGCCCGCCCGCTGCTCAACCGCGCCATCGAGCGCGGCTACAAGCTGGGCCTGCCCACCGGCAGCGCGGCCGAACAGGCCCTGGTCGGCGCGATCTGGCGCCAGGACACCGCCGCGGTGGCCCGCGCCTCCTCGCGCTATGCCCCGCCGATGCAGCTGGTCGGCAAGCTGTACCGCCAGGGCAGCGGCTGGGTGGCCGACTGGGTGTTCGTCGATGGCGGCAAGGAATTGAACAAATGGACCACCAAGGACAGTGACGCCCGCCGCGCCATGGCCGGCGGTGCCGACGGCGCGGCCGATGCGCTGGTCCGCCGCTATGCCAAGGCCGGGGCCGCCACCGGTGCGGCCGGCACGTACACCATCGTGGTGCTGGGCCTGAACAGTGCCGAGGATTACATGCGCCTGGCCGCCGGCCTGCGTGAGACCGCCGTGGTCCGCAACGTCACCCCGGTGCGCGCCTCGGGCGATCGCCTGGAGCTGTCGCTGGAGATGACCACCGGCCTGGCCGGGTTGAACCGCATGCTGGGCGACAACGGCGTGATCGCGCCGACCGCGCCGCTGCCGGTGCCGATCGATGAAACCACCCCCTCGGCCCTGCCGCCGCCTGCCAGCAACGAGTACCGCCTGCGATGATTCTCACCCCCGAAGCGGAAATCGCGCAGTTCCTCAGGCGGTTGAAATATGTGCTGGTCGCGCTCGCCGCCGGCTGGGTGATCTGGCTGCTCGGCCCGATCCTGACCCCGTTCGTGCTGGCCCTGGCGCTTGCCTGGCTGGGTGATCCGCTGGTCGACCGGATCGAAGCTACCGGCCGCTCGCGCAACACCGGCGTGGTGCTGGTGTTCGTGGCGATGATCCTGTTGATCACCGCCGCGCTGCTGATCCTGGTGCCGATGATCGAGCGTCAGGTCGCCACCCTGGTGGCGGCGATCCCGCAGGCACAGCAGTGGCTGATGGAAAAAGGCATCCCGTGGTTCGAGCAGAAGACGGGGCTGGAGATCATGCAGTGGATGGACCCGGACCGCTTGATTGAATGGGTGCGCAGCCACTGGCAGCAGGCCGGCGGCTTCGCCAAGACCTTCTTCGGCTACGTGCAGCGCTCGGGCTTCACGATGGTGACCTGGGTGGTCAACATCCTGCTGCTGCCGATCCTGGCGTTCTACTTCCTGCGCGACTGGGACAAGCTGGTCGAGCGCGTGGCCTCGATGATTCCGCGCAACCACGTCGGCACCATCACCAAGCTGGCGCGTGAATCGGACGAAGTGCTCGGTGCGTTCATCCGCGGCCAGTTCCTGGTGATGATCGCGCTGGGCGTGGTGTACGCCGCCGGCCTGTCGCTGGTCGGCCTGAAGCTGGGCTTGTTGATCGGCCTGGTGGCCGGCCTGATCAGCTTCATTCCGTACCTCGGCGCGACCACCGGCATCGTCATGGCGGTCGCGGCGGCGCTGGTGCAGGCGCAGGGCTTTGATCTGAAGCTGCTGATCCTGGTCGGCGTCGTGTTCACCGTGGGCCAGCTGCTGGAAAGCTATGTGCTGACCCCGCGCATCGTCGGCGACAAGATCGGCCTGCACCCGGTGGCGGTGATCTTCGCGGTGATGGCCGGTGGCCAGCTGTTCGGCTTCCTCGGCATGCTGCTGGCCCTGCCGGTGGCGGCGGTCAGCAACGTGCTGCTGCGTTATGCACATCAGCGCTATCGCCAGAGCGATCTGTACGCCGGTGAGAAATCGGCGATCGTGCTCGATGCCTATGTGGACACGCCAGGGATCGTGGTCGTGGGCAACCCGAAGGGGCCGGACGCGCAGTGAGTGTCGTTCCGCAGTTGCCGCTTGCCCTGCGCTACCCGCAGGACGAGCGGTTGGAGACGTTCATCGGTGCGCCGGATGGTGCGCTGGCGCAGCTGCGCGCCATTGCCGTGGGCGCTGCGCACGACTGGGTGTATCTGGAGGGCGCGCCGGGCACCGGCAAGACCCATCAGGCGCTGGCGATGTGCTCGCTGGCCGAACAGGCCGGCCGCCAGCCGACCTACCTGCCGCTGAAGGCGGTGGTCGGGCGCACGCGCGCCGCGCTGGAATCGCTGGAAGGCCGCGACCTGGTCGCGCTGGATGGGCTGGATGCCGTGGCCGGGCAGCGCGAGGATGAAGTGGCGCTGTTCGATTTCCACAACCGTGCGCGCGCAGCGGGCATCACCCTGCTGTACACCGCGCAGCACGCACCGGATCAACTGGGGCTGGTGTTGCCGGACCTGCGCTCACGCCTGCAGCAGTGCGTGCGCGTGGTGCTGCAGCCGCTGGATGACGAAGGCCGCGCGGCGGTGCTGCGCGAGCGGGCGGCACGCCGTGGGCTGGCAATCGATGAAGCGGCGATCGAATGGTTACTGACCCGTACCGGCCGCGAGCTGGGCAGCCTGGTCAGTTTGTTGGACTGGCTGGATCGCGAATCGCTGGCGGCACAGCGCCGCATCACCGTGCCGTTCCTGCGCCAGGTGTTGGAAGACGGCCCGCACCTGTTGTAACCGTCCGGAAACGGCCTGTAGATCCACGCCATGCGTGGATGCATCGGGTGCCGGCTCATAGTTGTCTCAGCCACGCATGGCGTGGCGCTACCCTTGCAGCGTCAGGCGTTCAGTTCCGCGTCCAGCTGCGCCAGCCGTTCCGGCGTGCCCACATCGGTCCATCGGCCGCGATGGTGCTGGCCGGTCACGCCGCCCTGCGCCATCGCATGCCGTAGCAGCGGGGCGAGACCGAACTGTGGCGGTGTCGCGCTGGCACCGGCGGTTTCGCCGATCACCGCGCGCCAATCGTTGATGATCGCCGGGCGGTACACACCCACACCGGCATAGGTGAGCCGCGCGCTGTCCCCGTCATCGCTGACCCGACCATCGGCATGCAGGACGAAGTCGCCGCGCGGGTGCTGGGCCGGATTGTCGACCAGCACCAGGTGCGCATCGCCCGTGGGTCTGCGTGGCAGCGTGGCGAGATCGACATCCGTCCACACATCGCCGTTGATCACCAGAAAGGGTGCTTCGCCCAGGATCGGCAGCGCGTTGAGAATGCCGCCGCCGGTTTCCAGCGGTACGTCGCCTTCATGGATGAAGTGCAGGCGCAGCCCCCAGCGCGCACCGTCGCCGAGTGCGGGCGCGAACTGATCGCCGAGCCAGGCGGTGTTGATCACCACCTCATCGATGCCGGCCGCAGCCAAGCGTTCCAGATGCCACACGATCAGCGGTTTGCCCCCGGCCACCAGCAATGGCTTGGGCGTGTGCAGGGTCAGCGGACGCATGCGCTCACCTTTGCCGGCCGAAAAGATCATCGCCTTCATGGGCGGGCCAGCACCGGTTCGGCGATACGGGCCAGGGCAGGTTTGATGCGCAGCTCGAACAGATCGTGCAGTGGCTCGAGTTCGGGATGGCGCGGCAGTACTTCGTCCAGATAGCGGATGAAGCGCGGTGCATCCTCGAAGTAGTGCCCCTTGCCATCGCGATCGCGCAGGCGCACGAACAGGCCGAGGATTTTCAGATGGCGCTGCACGCCCATCCAGTCCGCGTCGCGCAGGAACTGCGGCCACGGCCGCACCGGCAGACCGGCGGCCAGGGCGAGCGCGTGATAGCGCGCCAACCACGCGTCCACACGTTCGATCGGCCAGCTCAGGAACGCATCCTTGAACAGGCTGACCGGGTCGTAGGCGATCGGTCCGCGCACCAGATCCTGGAAATCCAGCACCGCCGGGCCACCCTCGATGGGCATCAGGTTGCGCGGCATGAAATCGCGGTGGGTCAGCACCTGCGGCTGCTGCAGTGCGTTGTCCATCAGCAGACGGTGCATGCGCTGCAGGTTCTCGATCTCGCCACAGTCCAGTTCCAGGCCGAGGTGACGTTGCAGGAACCATTCGTCGAACAGCCCGGCGTCACGCTGCAGCAGTGCCTCGCCGAAGCTGCCCATGCCCTCGGGCACCGGGATGGACTGCAGTCGGATCAGCTGCGCGAAGGCAGCGTCGAACCAGGCATCAGCATTGTCGTTGTCGATATGACGGGCCAGGGTGGGGCCGCCCAGGTCTTCCAGCAGCAGGAAGCCGTTGTCTTCATCGCGCGCCAGCACCTGCGGCACGCGCACGCCGTTGGGCTCGAGCAGGTCATGCATGCGCAGCCACGGCCGCACATCCTCCAGCCCGGGCGGGGAGTCCATCACGATGTGGCTGCCGCGCGCGCTGGTGGCGCGCCAGTAGCTGCGGAAACCGGCATCGACCGAGGCACGGTCGAGCGCGGTGGCCGGATCGCCGAGGGCGGCGCAGGTCCACTGCCGGCGATGTTCGGCGCGCAGCGGATCGGAAGCAGGATCGTTCATGGACGGGTACGTCGAAGCGGCGCCGGACGGCGCGCGGGAAAGAAAAGAGCGGCGATGCTCAGCGCTTGCTGCTGAACAGCCGGAGCACGGCCAGGACTGCGACCGCACCGAGGATCGCGCCGATGAACCCCGCGGGCTCGCCGCGGGCATACCACCCCATGTACTGGCCGAACCAGCCGGCCAGCAGGGCACCGACGATGCCGAGCACGATGGTCAGCAGGCAGCCCATGCGGTTGTTGCCGGGCATGAAGAAGCGCCCGAGCAGACCGACGACGAAGCCGACCAGGATGATGTAGAGCCAGCTGGTGCTGCCAAACAGTCCGTTCATGCCAGAGACGTCAGTAGAGGGTGGACGCAGCCTAGCAAGGCCAGGCTGCGTCCGCCAACGTCAGCAGCAGCCGTGGCCGCCGTGACGGGTGCCGCTGTCGGCGGCGACCGGCGAACCGCTGGTCTCGCCGCGCAGGCTGGCGGCGTAGTGCTCGCTGATCACCTTGGACACGCACGCGGTCACGCGCTTGCCCATCGGGATGTGCAGGAACTCGTTCGGGCCGTGTGCATTGGAGTGCGGGCCGAGCACGCCGGTGATCATGAACTGTGCGCCCGGGAACTTCTCGCCGAGCATGCCCATGAACGGGATCGAGCCGCCTTCGCCCATGTACATCGCCGGCTTGCCGAAGAAGGTCTGGCTGGCGTCGTCGATCGCCTGGGTCAACCACGGCGCCATCGCCGGGGCGTTCCAGCCGCTGGAGGCTTTTTCCAGCTCCAGCTTCACTTCCGCACCGTTCGGCGGATCGCGCAGCAGGGCTTCCTTCAGCAGCTCGCCGCAGGCTTTGCCGTCAGCGGTCGGGGGCAGGCGCAGCGACAGCTTCACCGCGGTATGCGGGCGCAGCACGTTGCCGGCCGAGGCCAGCGGCGGCAGGCCGTCCACACCGGTGACCGACAGCGCCGGGCGCCAGGTGCGGTTGAGCACCAGTTCGGCCAGGTCGTCGTTCATCGGGCGCAGGCCGTCGACCATCGGGAATTTCTCGAAGATCGCGGTGTCCACCACTTCAGCGGCACGCTTGGCCTGCTCCTGGCGCTCGGCCGGGATCTCGACATTCATGCCGTCGATCAGGATGCGGCCGGTGTTCTCGTCCTCGATGCGCGAGATCAGCTGGCGCAGCAGGCGGAAGCTGGACGGGATCACGCCGGAGGCATCGCCGGAGTGCACGCCTTCGTTGAGTACCTTGACCGAGAAGTTGCCGCCGGTCAGGCCGCGCAGCGAGGTGGTGCACCACAGCTGGTCGTAGTTGGCGCAGCCCGAATCCAGGCACACCACCAGCGAGGGCTTGCCGATGCGGTCGGCCAGGTGGTCGACATAGGCGGGCAGGTCGTAGCTGCCGGATTCTTCGCAGGCTTCGATCAGGATCACGCAGCGCGCGTGCGGCAGGCCCTGTTCCTGCAGCGCCAGCACGGCGGCCAGCGAACCGAACATCGCATAGCCGTCATCGGCGCCGCCGCGGCCGTACAGCTTGTCGCCGCGCAGCACCGGAATCCACGGGCCCAGATCGTCGTCCCAACCGGTCATTTCCGGCTGCTTGTCCAGGTGGCCGTAGAGCAGGATGGTGTCGTCGCCGGTCTCGGCGCCGGACGCCGGAATTTCCAGCAGCAGCAGCGGGGTGCGGCCTTCCAGGCGCACGACCTCGACGGTCAGGCCGGGCAGGTTCTGGGCGCGCGCCCAGGTTTCCATCAGGGTGACGGCCTGTTCCATGTAGCCGTTGGCGACCCAATCGGCGTCGAACATCGGCGATTTGTTGGGGATACGGATGTAATCGACCAATTGCGGGACGATTTCGTTGTCCCACTTTTCACTGACGAATTGGCCGAGCTTGGCGCTGTCCATCTGAACTCCGGAGTGCTTTTGACAAGTCCCGCCATTCTACGCCTGCGCTGGGGTAGGTATTTCCCTACACCACGTCGGGTATTAGGCCTGCTGTGTGAAGGTGCTGTGGACGATAGGCTGTGTGTATGTGGCGAGGGACGCTGGAACCTTCGACAGGATTGCCGGCAGGGGCCGGTTCCGAGCCACAAGGAGTTGCACAGTGGGACCTTGGTTTTCGTGCAGGGCGCTGGTGCTGGGACTGCTGTTGAGCGGAATGGCCTTCGCGGCCGATCGGATCAACATCAATACGGCGGATGCGTCGACGCTGCAGCAGGGATTGGCGAACGTGGGGCCCATGAAGGCCGAGGCGATCGTCGCGTACCGGCGACAACACGGCCCTTTCGTACACGTCGAGGATCTGGCGCGGGTGAAGGGGATAGGGACAGCTACCGTCGAACGGAATCGACAACGGATGACGACCGGGGCCAGGCAGGCGCCGGCCGAGGCACCGCCCAGGAGGGCAGCGCCGGCCTCCGTACCAAGGCGCTGAAAAACAGGACAGGTCGGGACAGGCAGGACGCCGGTCACTGGTCGCCACGGCAGGATGCCGCGGCGGCACCGACAGCTGCACGGACGCAGCACGCAGGGAGGCGGCGCGGAAGGATTGGCGCGGACCCACCAGGACGGTGGCATCCAGACCCCGGGAAGGGTTGAGATGGCGGAAGCATATACGGCCGAGTGCAGGACGCATGGCCGGCACCCAGACTGGGCAGGATGCACAGGGGGAAGGCGGGATGCCGACAAGGATGTATCGATTGCCCGGTTCGCACAGGAGGTGTGGCCGGGCAATGCTTTTTGGGGCGGCTGAAACGGATCGCGGGGTTTCGCGATCGCGTGCCGGCAGTTCGTGTAGCGTGACCGCATCTCTTTGAATGGATGCACGACATGGCAGTACGCAGCACGCTGTTGAGTCTGGCGCTCGGGACGCTGCTGGCGACCGGGATGCTCCCCGCCACGGCCGCCAACGCGGCGCCGACGGCAGCCACGACCACGCAGGCCCCGCGCGGCCCGACCGATCTCAAGCCCGGTGAATTCCTCTGGCATCCGGAGATTTCCCCGGCCGGCCCGATCGTGCTGGTGGTCAGCCTCGATGAGCAGCGCGCCTACGTGTACCGCAACGGCATCGCGATCGGCATGAGCACGATCAGCTCGGGCAAGACCGGGCATGAAACCCCGACCGGTGTGTTCACGATCCTGCAGAAGGACAAGGACCACAAATCCAACCTCTACAACAGCGCGCCGATGCCCTACATGCAGCGCCTGACCTGGGACGGCATCGCGCTGCACGGCGGCAGCCTGCCCGGGCATCCGGCCTCGCACGGCTGCGTGCGGTTGCCGCAGGCGTTCGCGCAGAAACTGTTCGGCGAAACCCATCGCGGCGACACCGTGGTGGTGGCCGATGCCAAGAGCGCGCCGATGACGCTGGCCTATCCGGCCGTGCTGGCGCCGGTCAGCAGCACCGGCACGCCGCTGGTGGAGAGCACCGACGCGCCCGCGCACTACTGGAATGATGCGGCTGCACCGGCCGGCCAGGTTGGCATCCTGGTCAGCCTGCACGATCAGCGCCTGTACGTGCTGCGCGATGGCGTGTTGATCGGCGAGTCGAGGCTGGAAGCAAAGGCCTTGCCGGCCTTCGAGGGCACCACGCTGTTTGTGATGGGCCAGGGCTACCAGGACAACCCCAGCCCGCTGGACCCGCACCGCCCGCTGCACCGCTGGACCGCCTATCCATTGCTGGGCCAGACCGCCGCCAATGCCACCCCGGATCTGCTCGCCACGCCGAGCCTGCCGATGGCGCTACCGCCGGAATTCGCCGAACAGCTGTACGGCGTGCTGGTGCCCGGCACCACGCTGCTGGTGACCAGCCTGCCCGCGGTTCGCCCGGTGGCCGATGAACAGAACCTGCAGCCCGTCTTGGAATCTGACGCCGGCGGGTCCACGTTGTAAGGGATGCCCCCGGTTGGTGTGCTGCCCATGCCTGTTGTGAAGTTGCTGCCCGCCGCGTTCTGCGGCCTGATCGCGTCCGCCACCGCGGGTGCGGCCAGCCCTGCGCCGGCCGCGGAGGCGAATCCGGTGCAGATGGCCGAGATGCTCTCCAAGGCCGCACCGGCTGCGGACAAACACGTGTTGCAGCTGGCGGCCCGCGCGATGCGCTGTGCGTTGCGCCGGCCGGAGCTCGGCGTCGACCCGGGCAAGTTGAGCGTGATCGATTACTCGCGGCCGTCGACCGAACCGCGTATGTGGATTTTCGATCTGACCCGCCAGCGGCTGCTGTTTGAAGAGTGGGTCGCGCACGGGCGCAACAGTGGCGACAACCGCACCCAGCATTTTTCCAACAAGGACGGCAGCTTCATGTCCAGCCTGGGCGCGTTCACCGCCAAGGAAACCTACATGGGCGGCAACGGCTATTCGTTGCGCCTGGACGGGCTGGAGCCGGGCTTCAACGACCATGCCCGCGACCGCGCGATCGTCATCCACGGCGCGCCGTACGTGAATCCTGCGATCGCGCGCCTGCAGGGCCGCCTGGGCCGCAGCCTGGGGTGCCCGGCGGTGCGGCTGTCCGTGGCGCGCCCGCTGATCGACAGTCTGCGCGGCGGCACCATGGTGTTCGCGTATTACCCCGACAAGGACTGGCTGGCGCGTTCGCGCCTGCTGGAACCCGATTGCGGCGGCGTGTCCTGAGGCAGCTCTGCTGCGTCGGCTCAGGCACACTAGCGCCATGTCGACCGATCCCGTCCTGAGCGCGGCCAGCCGCGTCATTCCCTCTTTCGAATACCGCCGCGAACGCTGGCGCAACGGCCTGGGCTGGACCCGCGAGATCCTGCGCCTGCCCGACAACGAGGACTGGCAGGTGCGCCTGTCGATCGCCGAGATCGAACAGGACGCCGCGTTCTCCGCGTTTCCCGGGATCGATCGCGAACTGGTGCTGCTGCGCGGTGAAGGACTGCGACTGCGTTTTGCCGATGGCGCGCTGCACACGCTGATGCCGCCGCACGACCGCCTGCGCTTTGCCGGCGAGGCGCAGCTGACCGGTGAACTGATCGACGGGGTCACCCATGATTTCAATCTGATGTGGCGGCGCGATGCCGTGCAGGCCGAACTGCTGCACCGGCCGCTCGTGGGCAGCATGTTCTTCTTCACCGAACCCGGCGTGGCGTGGGCGATTCATCTGCTCGCCGGCCAGGCCGAATTTGAAGGCGAGCCGTTGCTGGCACCGTTGGCCGCCGGTGATACCGCCTGGCTGGCCGCGGGTGAACGCCGCCGGTTCGCATTGCGCGGCGGCGGCGAGTTGTTGGCGATCCGTGTGAGTGCGGGTGGCAGCAGTACCTGAGGCGCTGCAGGCAACCCTCAGTACACGTCGCGCCGATAGCGACCGGCCACGATCAGCGCTTCTTTCCCGTCGCGGCCCAGCGCCTTCTCGATCACCGCATCCACCCCCGGGGCCATGCCCTGCAGGCTGCCGCAGACCAGGATCGTGGCGCCATCGTTTACCCACGTCTGCAGTTCCCGGATCCGCGCCTGCAGCCGGTCCTGCACGTAGTGATGTTCGCCACCGTCGCGACTGAACACGGTATCCAGATGGGCGATCCAGCCGTCACGCTGCCAGGCGCGCAGGTCGTCGCCGAAGAAGAAATCGTGCGCGGCCGTGCGCTCGCCGAACAATAGCCAGTTGCGGCGCGCGCCGGCGCTGATGCGCTCGCGCAGGTGGGCGCGCAGGCCGGCGATGCCGGTGCCGTTGCCGATCAGGATCAGCGGCGTTGCCGCTGGCACACCGTGGAAATTGGGATTGCTGCGGAAGCGCAGATCGATGCGCCCATCCAACGCAGCGTGATCGCACAACCAGCCGCTGCCCAGCCCCGGAGTGCCATCAGGACGCAGCTGCCGACGCAGCAGCAACTGCACTTGGCCTTCGGCAGGCAGGCTGGCGATGGAGTACTCGCGGTGCGGCAGCGGACGTAACCCGGCGACCACTGCATCCGCGTCGGCAAGCGCCGGGACTTCCCCGTCACTGGGCAGATGCGCCCGCGCCAGATGTGCACGCAGCGGCTGTCCAGCGATGGTCGCATCGCCCTCCCAGGGCGTATCGCGCAGCCAGGCCTCGACCTCGGCCGGCGAATGCTGCGGGCCGATCTCGACCACGTCGCCGGCCTGCCACGCGGGCAGCACCCCGTCGGAAGGCACCAGCGTGATGCGGTACGTCGGTGCGCCCGGGCTGCCTGGATTTTCCAGATGCCGCGCCTGCAGTTGCCACGGCAGATACTCGGCCGGGGCCCAGTCCGGCAGTTCGGTCGCTTCACCGCCCAGCTGGCCGAGCAGTTGTTGCCAGTGGCGCAGTGCGCCGGGATCGGCATTGTCCACTTCGACGGTATCGAACAGCGGGTGCGCACCGTGCTGGCGCAGCCACGCATCGAGCTGGTGGCCAAACGCGCAGAAATGCCCGTAGCTGCGATCCCCCAGCGCCAGCACGCCGTACTGCAGTTGTGGCAGTTCCAGCGCCTGTGGCATCACCTTGCGCAGGAAGGGCAGGGCATGATCCGGCGCATCGCCTTCGCCGGTGGTGCTGACCACGAACAGCACCTGCCCGCTGCGCTGCAGAAGCTCGGCGGTCACCGCATGCAGTGCGCGGAGGCGGACCGGCAGGCCGGCAGCGCGCAACGCCTGCGCACTGCGTTCGCACAGCTGCTGCGCGAAACCGGTCTGGCTCGCCCAGACCAGCAGGATCGGGGCGGGTCCGTCAGCGACGACGTGGTCTTCGCGCGCGCGCCCGCGCCACCAGATCAGCGTGCAGAACGCCGCATAGCCCACCAGGCTGCCGGTAGCCCAGCGCCACTGCCAGCCCAGCGGTGCGCTCTGCCACCACGCGTCGCCCAGATGCAGGCGCAGCAGCGCCCAGGCGATGACCGCCAGCAACAGCATGACCGCCAGGTTGCCCAGCCAGGCACGGGAAGGACGCAGGCTCATGCCGCGCCTGCGCGGTCGTCGGCGAGCAGCTGTTCGAATGTGGGGCTCATGTGTTCCTCGATACCGTGCGCACCCCGGCTGACAAAGCGTGCGGCCAGTGCATGGGTACGTGCAAATGCGATGCCGTCGTCCCGGCCCATCACCGTCAATGCAGTGGCCCAGGCATCGGCCTGCATGGCGCTCCCGGCGACCACGGTGACCGCCGCCGCAGCGCGCGTGACCGGTGCACCGATGCGCGGATCCAGCGTGTGGCTGAACTGCTCGCCGCCCTGTTCGAAGTGATGCCAGCGATCACCGGAGGTGGCCACCGCCCGATCCCTCAGCGCGAGCACGCGCGGCGGATGGGCTGCCTGTGCATCGTCTTCCGGCGCGGATTCCACCAGCACGCGCCACGGCTGGTCATCGGGCTTGCGGCCAAAGCCGTGCAGCTCGCCGCCGACCTCCACCAGCGCGGCGTGCACGCCGTTTTGGCGCAGCCACGTGCTGACCTGATCGACACCAAATCCCTTGGCAATCGCCGACAGATCCAGCGCCAGCCCACCGGGTTGCAGCAGGTGACCGGGCTGCCACTGCAGCCGTTCCCAGCCACACCGCGCACGGGTCGCGGCGAGGGTGGCCGGATCGGGAATGCGCCGGGCCTGTGCCTGCGCACCGAATCCCCACAGCGCCACCAACGGGCCCACGGTGGGATCGAAGGCACCGCCGCTGCGCTGTGCGATGTCCAGTGCGCACTGCATCACGGTGTCGAACAATGGCGGCAGCGCCTGCCACTCACCCGCGGTCGCACGGTTGAAGCGTGAGATATCGCTGTCGGCTTCCCACGTGCTCATCTGCGCCACGATGGCGTCCAGCTGCTCCTGGATGCCGGCATGCAGCGGGTGCAGGTCGCGGCTCCGCGCCGCGACCAGCTTTACCTGCCAGGTGGTGCCCATGGTGTGGCCACCGAGGCTGGCGATGTCGACATCCGGGTTGTTCATGGGATTGGGCACGTCGGGACCAGTAAGCCCGATAGCCGGACTGCGTCGGGTGAAAAGCCCCTGTCGTGTGGACGGGGGCAGGGTGAGGCGGACGGTGCACTGCACTGCACGCCGAAGGGCGTTACTCCGGCAGCACTTCCAGCGTGGCCACATAGCTCAGGCGACGCTTCTTGGCTTCCTTGATCGACGTCTTGCTGTCTTCGGTGCCGGTCTCCACCCAGTACATGCCCGCTTCGGGCCAGGTGACGGCGAACTCGCCCTTGGCATCGGTGCTGACCTTGATCTCTTCCTGCGCGTTGCGGTAACGGGTACCGCCGCGGGTGATCTCGAACGCCAGGCCGGCGGTCGGCTTGCCGTCGACCAGCACGCGGAAGCGCGCGGCTTCGCCGGCGACCAGATCGTTCGGGTGGGCCAGCGCGATCATCTCGATGCCCTGGTTGGTCGGCTTGAGCGCGGTGTCGTTCGGGGTGCCGTTGGTGACGAAGGTTTCCACGCGGCCGACCGACTGCGAGACCTGCAGGTTCCTGGCGTTCTTCGGCACTTCGGTGGCGAAGGTGGCCGGGGTGCCGCGCCAGCGCTTGGGCTTGCCGTCTTCTTCCCAGCTGGCTGACAGGCCGTTGTTGACCGTGGCCAAGCGGTAGGTGCCCTGCTGGGTCAACTCGACATCGAACACGCTGCGGAACTTGCCGGTCGCCGCGTTCTGCGGCTGCACGGTGCTGCCGTCCGGCGCGGTGATGACCAGGCTGTCCAGGCGCAGCGGCACGTGGTTGAAGTAGAACAGGTCGTTGGAGACCGCCGCGTCGACGGTGATCCACGGGTTGGTGCCCGCGATCACGGTCTGCGAGGGCTGCAGCCAGGCCTTGTGGGCCAGGGCGGAGAACGGAAGTGCGGCGGCCATGGCGGCGGCGAGGACGAGCGTGCGCTTCATCGAAAAACTCCAGGTGAATAGGGAATCAGGGCTTGGTGGTCAGGGTGACCAGGCCGAGTTCGGTCGCGCCCTGGGCCTTGCCCGACTGTGCGGACGTGACCGGCCAGGTGAAGGGGATCTTGAGCAGTTCGCGGCCGCCGACTTCGCGCACCGCTTCCACCACGAGGGTGTAGTTGCCCGGGGCGAGTGCCTTGAGCGCCGGCTGCTTGTCGCTGAAGGAGAGCGCGTGCTTGCCGACCGGACGGGTCGGGCCGGTCACGCCGTCCACCGGCACCTCCAGGGTGCGGCCGCTCTTGCGCCACCACTGGCGCAGGTCGGGCAGCCACTTGGTGCCGTGGCCCTCACTGTTGCCGGTCTGCTGGTACCAGACGGAGAGGTTGGCGGCGACCTTCTGGTCGGCCCCTTCCAGCCACACGGCCACATACGGGCGGTGGTACTCGGCCACGTTGAGCTTGGGCACCTCGACGTTGATATCCAGGGTGGTGGCATAGGCCGGCGAGGTGGCCAGCAGGCCGCTCAGGGCGATGGTCAGGGTGACGCGCATGGTGCGGCTCCGGAAGGGACGGTCAGTGGATGAGGATCAGGGCGATCAGCAGCGGGATCAGCAGGCCCAGGCCGACCAGCGGCCAGGTCATGCGGCGCTGGCGGGCATGCAGGTGCAGCAGGAACAGGCCGGTGATGCAGAACACCAGGCAGGCCACGGCGAAGATATCCAGGAACCAGCCCCAGGCTGGCCCGGCATTGCGCCCTTTGTGCAGATCGTTGAAATAGGACACCCAGCCACGCGTGGTGGATTCGTACTCCACGGCGCCCGAATCGCGGTCGATGCTCAGCCAGGCATCCGCGCCCGGGCTGGGCATGGAGAGATAGATTTCGCCATCGGACCATTCGGCCGGGCGGCGCCCGATCGAGATGCCGAGCTGCGCATCCAGCCAGCGGCTGGCCACGCGGGGGATCGGTGCCTTGCCATCGGCGCAGTCGCCAAGCTTGCCGAGCAGGTCGGCAGGCAGCGCCAGCTGGCGGCTGACCACCTCCGGCGTGGCTTCGATCCTGGAGGCGTGGTTCAAGGTGATGCCGGTCGCGGCGAACAGCAGCATGCCGATCAGGCACACCGCCGAGCTGATCCAGTGCCACTGGTGCAGCGTGCGCAGCCAGAAGCCGCGGCGTTGTTGTTGCACGCTGGAAGAAGGAGCGCTGGTGGCCACGGTCGGGAGAGAGAGTACTGAGGGGCGAATTACACCATTGATGAGAATGGTTCGCAATTTGTGAAAAAAGAAGGCAGCGTTCCGTCGCCGGCGCGCTGCCTGAGGTCAAGAACCGTGGCGGCGCCATTCATGGCGCCGCTGGTGGCCATTTTTTAGTCCAGGAGCACCGCGGTCTGCGGAGCTGATGCTGCCGCCGACCTCGTTAACCAGTTCGTCGAATAGCGGTCGCAGCGACCCTCATCGATCAGCCATGTTGGTACAACCACTTTTTCTAATTTGGCAGCACGGTGAATGGATGGTCATACGTGTTCCATTCATTACACACTGTAGCCACCGCGAGAGCCGCGTACTGTCCAATTGAGCCTATTGCGCATCCGATCGGAAGGAAGAGGCTCCGGCTCGCACCTTCCCCGCCAAGGATCTCAGCGTGGATTGTGGTTCCACACTGTCCTGCTACGGAAACTGCAAGTGAACCCGTCACGCTCCCTGGCCGATTATCCTTCTCCAGAAGTGCTTCTCCCTCGAAGACATCGAGAACCCCTTGTATGACTGCAGTAGGGCCTGTCATCTGCGCGCTGGCGTGGCAGCCTTGTGCTTTCGGCGATATTGAACTGTTAGCGATCCATTCTTTGGACTCGCAAGGAAATGCGAATTCTACGTCTTGATCCAAAGTGACTGACACGTCAGTAGCAGCATCCCTTCCATAAGACTTACAGACATCCTGATGTGCCTTCATGGCGGATGAGTTTTGGGACCAAGGCTGGTATAGCCATCTACCGTCCTCAAGCTTGTGGAGCGATAGTTCGATGTTTCCCTGAACATCCAAAGCATGACTGGCGCGGACTATACGTGTTTCCAAAGCATTCTTTGGGATTTCGGGGCTATGAGGCGTGTTCGCTGAGGTTGTTTGTAGCAATGCAATATGAATCAATATTGCGCTTGTGATCCAAGCGTAAGATTTCATCTGTACGGCCTCCTCCATTAGACGTGATTTGACTGCTAAGGCGACTAGTTCGTCAGAACTTTGCGTTTAGAGAAATCCAATAGTTGCGTCGTTGGTCCTTGACGGAATAGTCGTCAACACAGTTGTACTCGGTGTCGCTCGACAGAACGCACGACTGCGACACAAAATTTCTACTAAGCAAATTGTTGACCCGCGCGTTGACGGTCAGCCATTTGTTGATGTCCCAGCTGCCCCCGAGGTGGAAGATCGTGTAGTCCTCGTAGTAGCGGGTCTGCGAGCTGCTCCCGCCGCCGACGTTGCTGACCAGCGTGTCGCGGTAGCGGTCGTAGCGGCCTTCGCCGATCAGCGACAGGCTGACCGCCTCGCTGATCTGCCAGTTAAGGCTGGCATTGGCCATGTGCTTGGCGGGGTTGCCGGTGATCGGCAGACCCTTGCCGGTGCCGCTGGTCTGCTCGCTCTTGGTCCAGGTGTAGTTGCCGCGCAGCTGCAGGTTGTCCAGCAGATCGACCTGGGCCGCCGCTTCCACGCCGCGGGTTTCCGCCTTGTCGATGTTCACGCTCTGGCCGAAGGTGCTATAGCCCAGCTCGGCCCAGCCCGGGCCGATGTCCACGCAGTAGCTGCCATCGCTCGGGGCGACTTCGCAATTGGCGAAGGTGCCGCCGCTGGCGATCTTGTCATCGAACTTGTTGAGGAAGCCGGTAAGGTTGAAGCCCCAGCGATCGCCTTCGTAGTACGTGGCGATCTCGTAGTTGGTGCTGGTTTCCGGCTTGAGGTTCGGCGAGCCGACCAGCGGAGTCACGCCCTGGCCGCCGAAGCCGACGATGCCGGGGAACAGCTGGTCCGGACGCGGGGTCTTGTAACCGGTGCTGACGCCGCCCTTGACGGTCCAGGCATCGTTGGCATTCCACACCAGGTAGGCGCGCGGGCTGACGTGACTGCCGAAGATGTTGTGATCGTCATAGCGCACGCCGACCGTGGCGGTGAGGGTGTCGGTCAGCGACCAGTTGTCCTCGGCGAACAGCGCCCACATGCGGTGCTGCTGCTTGACGTTGTTCTTGTAGCCGTTGCCGTCCATGCCGAACACGCCATCGACCATGTCGGTGTCGTTGTACTGGCCACCGACGGTGAGCTTGTGCGCGCCGAAGGTCAGGTCCAGCATGGTGTCCAGCACGTTGCCCTTGAGCTCCATCGTGCGCAGCGGGCGCGGCAGGAAGGCCTGCAGGCGCGCCAGTTCGGCGGCGTTGAGCGCACCCAGCCCGTTGCGTGCGCCGGCCGCGCAGTTGGCGGCGGCGCCGGTGCGACGGCAGACGTCGTTCCACAGTCCCTGCAGATCAGCGCGCTCATCCAGCGTCAGCGGCAGCGAGCGGCCGAGGTTGTTGCTGGTGATGTGGGTCAGCGTGGTCTGCCAGGTGCCGAATTCATAGCGGCCCTGGTGGGTCAGCGCCAGCTGGTCGCGCTCGTAGCGCTGGTAGGCGGTGTAGCCCACGCGCGGCTGCACCACGCGGCGGGTGATGTTGCCCGGACCGTTCGGGTTGCGGATCGTCGCATTGCCGACGCGCCACAGGCTGGCCAGGCTGTCCAGGGTGCCGGTCTGGCCTTCGCTGTTGTCGTACTTCTGGCGCGACACGTCGTAATCCAGCCACAGCTCGTGGTCGTCATTGACGATGAAGTTCAGGCGCAGGCCGGTGTTCCAGTTGGTGTTGGCCACCGCCTTGCCGCCGCCACCGAAGCCGATGCTGCGCGACCACATCGTGCCATCCGGCAGCTGCAGGTCATCCCATTCCGGGTTGGAGGCTTTGGCGTCGTAATAGCTGCCGCGCACCGACAGGCCCAGGCGGTCCTTGATCAGCGGGCCGCTCAGATAGACATCGGTGCTGCGTGCATCACCGAACTGGTCGTCCTGCTGCATCGTGAAACCCTGGGTGACCGCGCCATGCCACTCGGTCTGGTTGCGGCGGGTGATGATGTTGATGACTCCGCCCATCGCATCGGAGCCGTACAGCGTCGACATCGGGCCACGCACCACCTCGATGCGTTCGATCGCATCCAGCGGCGGCATGTACGAGAACTGGCCGCCGCCGAAGTTGTTCGGGTACAGGTTGCCGGCATTGCTCTGGCGGCGACCGTCGATCAGCACCAGGGTGTAATCCGAGGGCATGCCGCGCATGGAAATAGTGGCGCGGCCGTTCTTGTCGGTCGGCTCCATGCCCACGTCGATGCCTTCCACGTCGCGCAGCGCATCCACCAGGCTGGTGTACGGGCGCTTGCTCAGCTCTTCGCGGCTGATCACGCTGATGCTGGCCGGGGCATCGGCGATCTTCTGCTCGAAGCCCGCGGCGGTGACGACCACCTTGTCCAGCGTGGTCGGGCCGGCGGCCTCACCGTTGGCGAAGGCCGGGGTGCTCAGCGCACCGAGCAGGGCGATGGACAGGGTGCAGCGGGACAGGGACGTGCGACGACGATGGCGCTGGGCCATGGGGGTAACCTCGGAAAGAAGAACGCGGACGCAACGCGGCAGGCCGCAGGGCGGCAACACGCGCAGGAATCAGGAAGGCCCGGAACGGGCAGAGCGTGCGTGACCGCGCGGGGCGCGATGGCGCCGCGGGCAGTCGGGATCAGCCCTGCGGAGGGGCCTGGCCGCGCTGGACGCGCAGGCCGGGTGCAGCAGGCAGCGGCGTAGCCGGTGCCGAATCAATGGCGGGCAGGACCCGTGGCGGCTGTGCCACCCACGTGGCCATCAGTGCATCCAGCGATTCCACCATGGGCGGCAGCGAGGGCTGCGGCGGTGGCGTCGGAGCAGGGCGCGCGCTGGCGACCCGGCGCGGTTTGGCCGGGGCTTCGTCCTGCGCAGCGGTCTCACCACCGCCGGCCGGGCGCTCGTCCATCGGCATCTGCAGGACCATCACGGTGCTGCCCGGGGCAACCCGTTCCAGCACCGGCAGGCCGGTAAACAGCATCGCCAGCACCGCCAACCACGCCAGCACCACAGGCAGCGCCGGGCGCTGCCCCCGCATGGCGGTGGCAAAGCTGCGATGACGGTGGGGGTGGCGCAAGGGAAGGTCCCGAAACGGCGGACCGGACCTCCGGTTCGCAACGCGCCGAGATTGTAGTGAGATTTGTTACCAGGTGCAAATGGGAATGATTTGCGACTATAGGGCGTCGTTCCGTCCCGATCAGTCGCGGTCGTCGCGGGCCCAGACGGCGTCGTGTTCCCGCTTGACCGGGAACTTGGCGACCGGTGAGTAGGCCGGGGCGCACAGCGCGGCCCCGTCGCGGACGTCGAAGCGGGCCCCGTGCAGGACGCACTCGATGCTGGCCTCGGCGGTATCGAAGGCGCCCGAGGACAGTTCGAACTCGTCGTGGGTGCACTGGTCTTCCAGCGCGTACAGCTCGCCGTCCAGGTTGAACACCACGATCGGCGTGCCGGTCACCTCATCGAAAGTGCTCTTCATCTCGCCGGGCAGCAGCTCGGCGCTGGCGCAGACGAAGGTCCAGGTCTCACTCACGCCGGCACCGCCAGCGACTTTTCCAGGATCTCGAAGCGCAGATCGTCGCGCTTGGGGATGCCGAAGCGTTCATCGCCATACGGGAAGGGCTTTTTGATGCCGGTGCGCTGGTAGCCGCGGCGCTCGTAGAAAGCGATCAGCTCGTCGCGGATGTCGATCACCGTCATCTGCATGACCGGTACGCCCCATTCGCGCGCGGCGTGGGCCTCGGCGGCGAGCATCACCTGCTTGCCGATGCCGCCGCCCTGCTGGGCCGGATCCACCGAGAACATGCCGAAATAGCCCTTGCCCTGGTCATCGGCCACGTGCGCGCAGGCCAGCAGCTGGCCGTCGCGCTCGGCGAGCAGGATGGTGCTGCGCGGGCGCTCGATGTCGGCCTGCAGGCCCTGCGGGTCGATGCGGGCGCCATCGAGGATGTCGGCCTCGGTGGTCCAGCCGGCGCGGCTGGCGTCGCCTCGGTAAGCGGAGGTGACCAGGGTGACGAGGGCGGGGATGTCGGCCAGCGTGGCGGCGCGGTAGGTGAGGGTGCTCATGCGGCCATTTTAGGCTGGCCGGGGCCGGGACGGAAACGACCGGCACGGACAACAAAAAACGCCGTGGCAGGCCACGGCGTTCCGGTGGGGCGCAGACCAGGGGCGGGCTCAGCCCAGCAGCTTGCGCACCTTGTTCAGCGCCACGATGAAGCGCTCGATCTCGTCATGCGTGTTGTAGAACGCCAGCGAGGCGCGGCAGGTCGCGGCGACGCCGTAGTACTGCAGCAGCGGGTGCGCGCAGTGTTGGCCCGAGCGGACCGCGACACCTTCCAGGTCGAGCAGGGTGGCCAGATCGTGCGAATGCGCGCCTTCCACCAGGAAGGAGACCACCGCTGCCTTGTCCGGCGTGGTGCCGAAGATGCGCAGGCCGTCGATCTTGTTCAGCTCTTCGGTGAAATGCGCCAGCAGTTCGCCTTCGCGGGCTTCCACATGCTCCAAGCCCAGCGATTCCAGATAATCCACCGCCACGCCCAGGCCGATGAAGCCGGCGATGTTCGGGGTGCCGGCTTCGAACTTGTGCGGGGCGTCGTTGAACACGGTGCCTTCGAAGCTCACTTCCTTGATCATCTCGCCACCGCCGAGGAACGGCGGCATGGCATCGAGATGCTCGCGCCTGGCCCACAGGGCACCGGTGCCGGTCGGGCCGCACATCTTGTGGCCGGTGATGGCGTAGAAGTCGCAGCCGATCGCCGGGATGTCGATCCTGCGGTGCGGGGCGGCCTGCGAGCCGTCCACCACGGTGATGATGCCGCGCTTGCGGGCCTCGCGGCAGATCTCGCGGACCGGGTTGACCGTGCCCAGCACGTTGGAGACGTGGGCAACCGCGAGCAGCTTGACCTCGGGGGTCATGGCCTTGCGCAGTGCGTCCAGGTCCAGGGCGCCATCCGGGGTGATCTCGGCCACGCGGATCGTCGCGCCGGTACGCTGGGCGACCAGCTGCCACGGCACGATGTTGGCGTGGTGTTCCATGCGCGAGACCAGGATGACATCGCCGGCCTTCAGCCGCGGCAGTGCCCACGAATAGGCGACCAGGTTGATCGCGAAGGTGGTGCCGCTGCACAGCACCAGCTCGCTGGCGCGTACATTGAGGAAGCGCGCCAGCTTGTTGCGTGCGCCTTCGTAGGCATCGGTCGCTTCGGTGCCGAGCGCATGCACTGCACGGCTGACGTTGGCGTTGTAACGGCGGTAGAACTCGTCCAGCGCGCCGATCACCTGCACCGGCTTCTGGCCGGTGTTGGCGTTGTCGAAATACACCAGCGGCTTGCCGTGCACTTCGCGCATCAACAGCGGGAAGTCCAGGCGCACGCGGTCCCAATCGGGTGCGGCGCCGGTATCGGCGACCGGGCGCGGCGTGGACAGGTTCATGCCACGCCCGCCAGGGCCAGCGCACGGTCGAGCTGGGCGGTGAGCTGCTCGGTCAGGCGTGCGTCGAGCGCGTTCAGCGGTTCATGGCAGAACGCCGCGCTCAGCAGCTGCTGCGCGCGATCGGCCGGCAGGCCACGCGAGCGCAGGTAGAACAGCGCATTGGCATCGAGCTGGCCGACCGTGGCGCCGTGGGCAGCCTTCACTTCGTCAGCATCGATCACCAGCGTGGGCTGGGTGTCGATCTCGGCATCGGCGGAGAGCAGCAGGTTCTTGTTGGACAGGTTGGCGTCGGTGCCATCGGCGCCTTCGCGGATGTGGATGCCACCGTGGAAGACCACGCGGCTGCGATTGGCCGCCACGCCACGCCAGACCATTTCCGAGGCGGTATCGCGCGCAATGTGCTCGATGCCCAGGCGGGTGTCGACATGGCGGCGCCCGTTGCCAAGCAGCACGCCGTTGGCGGTCAGCTGGGCGTTGTCGCCTTCCAGGCGGACGTTGAGCTCATGGCGGCTCAGCGCGGCGCCCAGTTCCAGATCGACACGGCGGTACTGCGCGTTGCGGGCCAGCACGGCGTCGGTGCGCAGCAGCGAGGTGGCGCGGGTGGCGTCGGCCTGCACGCGCGCGTGCGAGAGCACGGCATCCTGCGCCAGGTGGACGTGCACCAGGGTGTTGTCCAGGTGCGCGGCATCGCCGACATGCAGGTGATGCTCGACCACGCCCAGCGCGGCACCGCTGCGCAGTTCGATCAGGTGGCGGTGGTGCCAGGACAGGTCGGTATCGCCGGCCACGCTGATGAAGACCAGCTGCAGCGGCGCCTCGACCTGAACGCCTGCTTCCACGCGCAGCAGCACGCCTTCATCGGCGAGCGCGGCGTTGAGGCGGGCGAACACCTCCTCGCTGCGCTCGAAGCGACGGCCGAGGAAACGAGCGGCTTCATCGCCCGCGGCCAGTGCCGAGGACAGGGTGGCCAGCTGCACACCGGCCGGCACCGCAGCGACATCGCTCAGCGCGCCGGACGGGCGACCATTGACGAACACCAGCCGCGGCGACGGAATGTCGGCCAGCAGGGCGGCATCGACCACGGCCGGGGCGAGCGGGGCGGGCTGGAAGCTGCGACGCTCCAGCTGGCGCAGGGAGGTGTATTTCCAGGCTTCGGTACGCGGGCCGGGCAGGCCGGCCTGCAGGGCGGCATCCAGCTCGGCGCGACGTGCATCGCTGCCGCAGAAGCCGCTGGCGAGGGAATCGAGCAGGGCGCTCATCAGACCGCTGCCTCCGGCACCACACGGTCCTTCAGGAAGTGGTAGCCATGGGCTTCCAGTTCCAGGGCCAGTTCCGGGCCGCCGCTCTGCACGATCTTGCCATCGGCCAGCACATGCACCACGTCCGGCTTGATGTAATCGAGCAGGCGCTGGTAATGGGTGATCACGATGAAGGAACGGTCCGGCGAACGCAGCGCGTTGACGCCGTCGGCCACGCTCTTGAGCGCGTCGATGTCCAGGCCGGAGTCGGTTTCATCCAGGATCGCCAGCTTCGGCTCGAGCACGGCCAGCTGGAAGATCTCGTTGCGCTTCTTCTCGCCACCGGAGAAGCCTTCGTTGACGCCGCGGTGCAGCAGCTCGTCCTTCAGGTGCAGCACGGCCAGCTTCTGGCGGACCAGCTTGAGGAACTGCATCGAGTCCAGTTCTTCCTCGCCACGCGCCTTGCGTTGGGCGTTGAGCGCGGCGCGCAGGAAGTAGGTGTTGTTCACGCCGGGGATTTCCACCGGGTACTGGAAGGCCAGGAACAGGCCGGCGGCGGCGCGTTCTTCCGGCGCCAGCTCGAGCAGATCACGGCCTTCGAACTGCACGCTGCCTTCGCTCACGTCATAGCCGTCGCGGCCGGCCAGGACGTTGCCCAAGGTGGACTTGCCGGCGCCGTTGGGGCCCATGATGGCGTGCACCTGGCCGGGCTTCACGTCGAGCGAGAGGCCCTTGAGGATGTCTTTGTCGCCGATGCGTGCGTGGAGGTTGTCGATCTTCAACATGTCGATAATCGTCTTGTCAGATAGGGGAACTGGAGGCAGCGCGACTCAGAGGTCGTATTCGCTGCGCTCGAGGAATTCGTTGCGCAGGTAAGTGACCCGCGCGGTGGTCAAGGCCGCCTTGGCGCCGGAATACAGCATCGGGTACATCGAGCCGTACAGCAGGCGAGGGTTCTCGTCATCGCCCACCGGGTAGCGCGCGTCCAGATCGGCGTCGCGCAACTGGACCCACAGGCGCTGCGCTGCTTTCATCTTTGCCAGTGCGACCGGCTCGCCGGCCAGCTTGGCCACGATCTGACGGTACACCGCGTTCAGTTCGGCATCGGCCTGCTTGAACTCGCCGTCAGCGCAGGCATTGAGCTCGAGCTGGTTGCCACCCGGATCGCATTTCACGTCCTGCGCGGCCACCGGCGCCACCGCGCCCAGCAGCAGACCCAGGCTGATCAGGATGCGGATCATCCGACCGAGCCTTCCAGGCTGACGTCCAGCAGCTTCTTGGCTTCCACCGCGAACTCCATCGGCAGCTCGCGGAAGACCTGCTTGCAGAAGCCGTCGACGATCATCGAGACCGCGTTTTCCTGGTCGATGCCGCGGGCACGGCAATAGAACAGCTGGTCGTCGGAGATCTTGGAGGTGGTCGCTTCGTGCTCGACCGTCGCGCTGGGGTTCTTCACCTCGATGTAGGGGAAGGTATGCGCGCCGGACTTCTTGCCGATCAGCAGCGAATCGCACTGGGTGTAGTTGCGCGCGCCCTCGGCGCCGCGATCGATCTTCACCAGGCCACGATAGGTGTTCTGACCATGGCCGGCGCTGATGCCCTTGCTGACGATCTTGCTCTTGGTGCGCTTGCCGATGTGGATCATCTTGGTGCCGGTGTCGGCCTGCTGACGATGGTGGGTCAGCGCGACCGAGTGGAACTCGCCGACCGAATCATCGCCAAGCAGCACGCAGGACGGGTACTTCCAGGTGATCGCCGAGCCGGTCTCGACCTGGGTCCAGGTGACCTTGCTGCGCGCGCCACGGCATTCGGCACGCTTGGTGACGAAGTTGTAGATGCCGCCCACGCCGTTCTCATCGCCCGGGTACCAGTTCTGCACCGTGGAGTACTTGATCTCGGCATCTTCCAGCGCGACCAGCTCGACCACGGCGGCATGCAGCTGGTTCTCATCGCGCATCGGCGCGGTGCAGCCTTCCAGGTAGGACACGTACGCCTTGTCTTCGCAGATGATCAGCGTGCGCTCGAACTGGCCGGTGTGGCCGGCGTTGATGCGGAAGTAGGTGCTCAGCTCCATCGGGCAACGCACGCCCTTGGGGATGAACACGAAGCTGCCGTCGGAGAACACCGCCGAGTTGAGCGCGGCGAAGTAGTTGTCGCCGACCGGCACCACCGTGCCCAGGTACTGCTTGACCAGTTCCGGGTGTTCCTTGATCGCTTCGGACATGGAGCAGAAGATCACGCCCTTCTCGGCCAGTTCCTTGCGGAAGGTGGTGCCGACCGAAACCGAATCGAACACCGCATCCACGGCGACGCCGGCGAGCTTGGCGCGCTCATGCAGCGGCACGCCGAGCTTGTCGTAGGTGTCCAGCAGTTCCTTGGGCACGTCGTCCAGCGAGGCGTACTTCGGGCCCTTGGGCGCGGAGTAATAGCTCAGCGCCTGCAGGTCGATCTGCGCGATCTGCAGCTTGGCCCAGTCCGGCATCGGCATGGTCAGGAAGTGGCGGTAGGCGTCCAGGCGCCACTGCGTCATCCATTCCGGCTCGTCCTTCTTGGCCGACAGGGCACGGATGGTGTCCTCGTCCAGGCCGGGCGGCAACGAGTCCGATTCGATGTCCGTGATGAAGCCCGCCGAATACTTGCGGCCGAGCTGCTCATGGATCTCGCGGTTGGGGGTGTCGCCGGTGGCGACGGTATCGAGGGTATCGGTGGCCATGGGGGCTGCCTGATCAGGAGACGACATCCGCCGCGATCGCGCGGCGGTGGGCGTCAACAAGGGGAAGAGGGGGCAGGATCTGCGCCAGGGTGACCGCGCGCAGCGCTTCGGACACCACGTCGTTGATCATCCGCCAGCTGCTGCGCGCGCCACACTGCAGCTCGCGGCCGCACTGGCTGTGGTCATGGGCGCACTCGGTCAGGCCCAGCGGCCCTTCCATGGCTTCCACGATCTCGAACAGCGTGATCTGGTCTGGCGCGCGGGTCAGCCGGTAGCCGCCGCGGACGCCGCGCAGGCCTTCGACCAGACCGGCCTGGGCCAGCGGCTTGAGCAGCTTGCTGACGGTGGGCGGTTCCAGACGGGCGAACTCGGCCAGTTCAGTTGCACTGAGCACCTCGCCCGGGCGGGCAGCGAGCACGGTCAACACGACGGTGGCGTAATCGGTGAGCTTGGTGACGCGGAGCATGTGGGGTGCAGAACCATAAAGCGGACTGAAATTGTACGCTTTTCTCCGGCGGCATCCAACCCGCCCGTTCAGGCGCCCGCAGGGCGGCCTTGGGCGCGTAGTGAACCGCATCGCTTTGGCAATCACAAAGATTAAGCGAGAATCGGGGCTTCCCACCGCAACGGTCAGCCAGATGCCCAAGAAGATCCAGGCCCGCAAGTCCACCATCCATGGCAATGGCGTGTTCGCGCTGGCGCCGATCAAGAAGGGCGAGCGGGTCATCCAGTACAAGGGTCTGCTGCGCAGCCACGCCGACGTGGACGCCGACGACACCGGGGATGTGGAGAGCGGTCATACCTTCCTGTTCACCCTCAACGACGACTACGTCATCGATGCGAACTACAAGGGCAACGACGCGCGCTGGCTCAACCACAGCTGCGATCCGAACTGCGAAGCGGTGATCGAGGAAGCCGAGGGTGACAACCGCCGCGAGGACAAGGTGTTCATCGAGTCGATCAAGGATATCAAGCCGGGCGACGAGCTGACCTACAACTACGGCATTACCCTGGCCGAGCGTCACACCGCGCGCCTGAAGAAGATCTGGGAATGCCGCTGCGGCTCGAAGAAGTGCACCGGCACCATGCTGCAGCCCAAGCGCTGATCCCTCCGCTCGCCACCGACCCCCGGTCGGTGGCTGCGCCGACACGCTGTGCACATCGTGGTCACCGTCGCCCAATGCGCCCGTGGCCAGACTGATCGCTCCCACTTACTGGAGCCGATCCATGGCACATGCACTCAACGGCAAGCACATCGCGATTCTCGCCACCGATGGTTTTGAACAGTCCGAGCTGCAGGAACCCAAGCGTCTGCTGGAATCCTGGGGCGCCTCGGTCAAGGTGATCGCGCCGGGGGATGCCAGCCAGATCCGTGGCTGGAAAGACAAGGACTGGGGCGAAAACGTGAAGGTCGATGCCCCGCTCAAGGGCGCGAAGGCCGACGACTACGACGCGCTGGTGCTGCCCGGTGGCGTGATCAATCCCGACAAACTGCGCATCGACACCGATGCGATTGCGTTGATCAAGGCATTTGGCGCGGCAGGCAAGCCGGTCGCGGCGATCTGCCACGGCCCGTGGCTGCTGGTCGAGTCTGGCCTGGCTAAAGGCCGCAAGGTCACCTCGTGGCCGTCGCTGAAAACCGATCTGGGCAATGCAGGCGCCGAGTGGACCGACGCCGAGGTGGTGGTCGATGGTGGCCTGATCACCAGCCGCAAACCGGGTGACATTCCGGCGTTCGCCGATGCAGTCGCCAAGGCGTTGGCGGGGTAATGCTGCGGGCAGCGATCCGATCAACGCACCCACCAACGGTGGGTGCTTACCGGCCCAGCAGCCCTGCCGGGACCAGCTCGCCAAGGTCCTGATTGAAGGTGACCACCAGCTTGCCGTTTTCGACCTGCGCCGATTGGACCTGCAGCGTGCCCAGCACCGCGGCGACCGTCGGGTCGATCTTGTAGATCGGCTCGCGCCGCGCGTAGTCGACCAGCCAGGCATTGAGCAGGCCGCGGGTACGCGAGTCGAGCTTGCCGCCGTTGTTGGCCGGCGTGAAATCATCCACCGTCGGCTCCTGCAGATGGAAGCCCTGGGTCTGCGCGTCATAGCGCAGGCCGCTGCTCAGCTTGACCTTGCCCAGCGGCGCCGGGGTGCCGCCCGCAGTCGCCATGGCGACATCGAAACCGAGATCCAGGCGATTGCCCTGTGGCAGGGTGAGCTTGGGGTGGCTCATGGTCATTGCGATGAGACCACCCAGTGCATCCTGCGTGCGCGGGAAGCTGCCATCGAGATACTGCTGCACGTCGGTCGCACCGACCGACAACTGGTGGCCGGACACACTCGGTGCGGCCTGCGCGCCCACGGCGGCGGCAAGCAATACGGTGCAGGCGGCGAGGCGGGACAACAGCGGGCGAACGTTCATGACGGCAGGCCGTGGGGGAATGAGAGCCCAACAATAGCGCGCGCGGCTGAATCCAGCTTTGACGTGTCATCGTCAGCACTGAGCGTGGGGGCGGTCGGCGGGATCAGTTCATCACCGGCTGGATCGACGCACCGTGGATTTCCCAGCCACTGCCATCCACGCGTGGCTGCAGCCGATACCAGCCTTCGAAGCGCAGTGTGCCGGTGTCCGTACTGACCCGGATCTGGACCGGGACTTCGCGCAGCCTGGAGGGCTGGGCGGTGTCCCGGGCGATCGGCGCGCCGGTCTTGATGCGCAGCCCGCGGAAGTCCGGCAATGCCCGCAGCGCGGCGTCATCTGGTCGGCCGCCCGGGCTGCCGCCGGTCCACAGTGCATCGGCGGTGGCCAGGTCGCCCTGCGCCACTGCAGTGACATAGCGGTGGACCACCATCGGCTCATCGGGTGCGTCGGTCGCCACCGCGCTGAGCGAAGCAGGTGCGGGTGTGGAGGGGGCCGGCGTCAGCGCAGTGTCATCGCCAGACGCCGGTGCTGCGTCCGCCACGGTGCTTTCGGGAGGCGCGGACGGATCGGATGCGGGCGGGTGCTGCTGGCAGGAGCACCCGTGCAGGATCAGCAACGGCAGTAACAGGACGGCGCGGCGCATGCAGGACTCTCCCCGGAGAGCGCCGAGTGTAACGCCGCGCCGGACGCGGGGCTCAGGGCGCGCCCTGGATCGACTCCAGCGCGGCCAGTACCTCGTCCAGCTGCGGTTGCAGCACGGTGAGCGGATGGCTGGGCGCATCGGCGTGGCGCTGGGCGAGATCGCGCAGCAGCTGCGTCGCGACGATCGCAGCGGCACGCTCATCGCCGCTCAGCCCGGTGTTGCGCCGGGCGATTTCCAGCAGGCGCATCCAGTCCTGCTGCGCGCGGTGTTCCAGTTCGATGGTGCAGCGCCCACTGCACTGCAGGCCGTCCTTTTCGATCGGGGTGACGGTGATGCGGTAACGCTGGGAAGAAGAGCTGGCCATGGCTGCCTTCGCGGTGGGGGACAGGGCCACCATAGGCCGCGTCCCGCGTGCGGACGACAGGTGCCGTCGCACGCAGTGTTCCACCCGATGCGTTCCGGTCGGTTCTGCTATGGCCCAGATCGCGGCAGGACAAGCATCTGCGCGCGAAGTACGCGCCGCAGGCGTCTTTGGCAACGCTGTGTTTCGCTGCGTGCGCCGAGCCCAACAAAAACGGGACGGCATAGGCCGTCCCGTCCGGGTGCTGCAGGAAGCGCGCAGATTAGAGCGCGGCGTCCTTGAGCTTCTTGAGCGGACGCACCTTCAGCTTGGTGGACGCCGGCTTGGCGGCGAACCACTGCTCTTCCTTGGTGAACGGGTTGATGCCCTTGCGCTTCGGCTTGGCCGGCACGCTGACGGTGGAGATCTTCAGCAGGCCCGGCAGGGTGAAGCTGCCTGCGCCCTTCTTGTGCACCGAAGCGGCGACGGCGCCTTCCAGCGAGGCGAGCACGGCGCGCACGTCCTTGGCGACAACGCCGGACGCTTCAACGATGTGTGCAACCAGACCAGACTTGCTCAGCACTTCCTTGATCGGCTTGGGAGCGGCCGGCTTCGCGGCTGCCTTCGTAGCGACTTTCTTTACTGCCTTCTTCGGGGCAGCCTTCTTAGCGGTCTTTGCCATGGTTTCCTGTTCCGTGAACGGTTGGTTGTTTGGTCGCGCCGAACCCCGTCGGCAAGCGAAATGTAGGGCAACTATGGGGCGCCGCCAATAGGCAAACGCATAAATATTCGTGATTTCCACGCCCTTCGTTACCGCAGTGCATCAGGTCATAGCCAAAAAACAGGGTCCGCCCTCGCGGCGGAGGCCATCGGTCATGGACCGTCGCACCCCGACTGTCGCACGAAAACCGCTTGAAAACAGCATCGGTCTTGAGGGCCGATTCAGCTGGGGTCGACACCTGCCGATCACCTGACAGCGATCAGACATGGCACTAACGCGCCACGGTCTAGGCTGGTCAGGTCATTCACGCCGCAGGAGATCTCACGATGGGTATTTCACGCCACGCCACCGCGCATTGGGAAGGTGACCTCAAGACAGGCAAGGGACAATTGAGCACGCCGCAGAGCGGCTTGATGGACAAAACCCGCTATGCCTTCAGCAGCCGCTTCGGCGACGAGAAGGGCACCAACCCGGAGGAACTGATCGCCGCCGCCCATGCCGGCTGCTTCACGATGGCGTTGTCAGCCAAGCTCACCGAAGCCGGTTTCGTGCCGACCTCGCTGGATACCGAAGCCAAGGTCGACCTCTCGATGGAGGGTGGCCCCCAGCTGTCGCAGATCACGTTGAAGGTGAAGGCCGTAGTGCCGAACATCGAGGCCACCCAGTTCCGTGCCATCGCCGATGACGCCAAGCAGAACTGCCCGGTGTCCAAGGCGCTCAGTGCGGTACCGATCAGCCTTGAGGCCGAGCTGGCCGGCTGATCCGCGCCCGCGATTGGTGCACAGCAGATTGTGATGGGAAAGCGGCGGCCGCATAGTCGCCGCTTTCCTGTTGTGGGGTATCTGCATGCGTCCGACCGCTCTTGCCACCCTGATGGCCTGCCTGCTGGCCGGCACCGCGCAGGCCGATGTGCGTCTGCTGACCGCCGCGACCATCCACACTGGCCATCCCGAGGCACCGGCGGCCACGGCGTTGGCCTGGGATACCGACACCGGGCGCGTGCTCGCCGTCGGTGATCGGCAGGCACTCCTGGCGCTGTATCCACTGGCGGCGCTGACCGACGTTGGCGAGGCCACCGTGATCCCGGGGCTGATCGATGCGCATGCACACCTGATGTTCCTCGGTGGCACGCTGATGCAGGCCGACCTGACCGGCGCGACCAGCCGCCAGGACATCGTTGCGCGTCTGCAGCGCTTTGCGGCCGACAACCCCGACGGCTGGCTGCTGGGCAGCGGCTGGGACCAGAACCGGTGGCCGGACAAACAGTTCCCGACCCTGGCCGACCTCGACGCGGCATTCCCGGATCGACCGGTCTGGCTGGGTCGCATTGATGGTCATGCCGGCTGGGGCAACAGCGCGGCACTGCGCGCGGTCGCACGTCAGCCTGGCCAACGCGCGTTGAGGGGCAATTGGCAGCCGGCCGGTGGGCGCATCGTGCGCGATGCCAAGGGGCAACCGAGCGGGGTGTTCGTCGATGAAGCGATGACCCTGGTGCAGGCGGCGATCCCGACGCCCAGCGATGCCACCCGCGAGCAGATGCTGACCCGCGCACTGGATAAGGCGGTCAGCCAAGGCCTGACCGGTGTGCACGACATGGGCGTATCGCGCGCCGATCTGGCCCTGATGCGCCGCTTCGCCGATGCCGGGCGGCTGCCACTGCGCATCGACGCCTATGCCGATGGCAACGGCGAGGCGCTGGCCGATCTGTGCGCAAACGGGGCCTACCAGCACGCCGGTGGCCGGCTGGAAATGCGCGGCGTCAAACTGTTCATGGATGGCGCGCTGGGCAGCCGAGGCGCCGCGCTGCTGGCCGACTACAGCGACGACCCGCACAACCGCGGCTTGCTGGTGACCTCGCCGGCCGATTTTGAAACGGCGGTGCGCAAAGCCGATACCTGTCATGTCCAGGTCGCCACCCATGCGATCGGCGATCGCGGCAACCGGATCGCGCTGGACACCTATGCCAGGGTGCTGGGCGAGCGCCGTGGCAGCGACCATCGCTGGCGGATCGAGCATGCGCAGGTGGTGGCGCTGGAGGACATTCCGCGCTTTGCCCAGCTCGGCGTGATCGCCTCGATGCAACCTACCCACGCCACCTCGGACATGGGCTGGGCGCAGGATCGGGTCGGTCCCGAGCGCATCCTTGGGGCCTATGCGTGGCGGCGGATGCTGGCCTCCGGTGCCCGGCTTGCGCTGGGTTCGGATTTCCCGGTGGAGCAGGTGGATCCGCGCCTGGGCCTGTATGCCGCCGTCACCCGCCAGGACCGTGCCGGCCAACCGCCGACGGGCTGGCAGCCCGATCAGCGCCTGACCGCAGCCGAAGCGCTGCGGGGTTTCACTGCCGACGCCGCGTGGGCAGGCCATGACGAGGCCCAGGTCGGCCGGTTGCAGCCCGGCCTGCGCGCGGATTTCGTGGTGCTCGACCGCGATCCACTCAGCGTCGCCCCCGCCGAACTGGCCGACCTTCAGGTGCGCTCGACCTGGGTCGATGGCGCACCGGTGTACGACGCGGCGCGTTGACGACGCGCCGCCGCGGGGATCACCAGTCCAGCGTGCCGCGGATGACGGTCTGCACCTGGCCGCCGGACCAGACATCGCCATGGTCATCGATGCGCAGGGTCAGGCGCGCATCGTGGCCCACTTCGCGGCCCTGGCTGACGACGTAGCCGTGCGCGGTGCCAGGGAGCGCATCGCGGCTGTCCAGCCAGGCAGCCAACACCGCATTGGCCGCACCGGAGGCGGCGTCTTCAAAGCGGCGACCGTTGCCGACGAACGCACGCACCGCCAGATCCCACGCCTGACCCTGGCTGCGTGCATAGGCGAATACCCCCATGCTGTCGGTGGCCTCGGCCAAGGTGGCCACGGCATCCCAATCGGGGGTGAGCGCGCGCAGGGCGGCCTCGTCAGCGAGTTCCACCACCCACCAGCTGCGGCCACCGGCCATGCGCGCCGGCGGCAGATTGCCCAGCGGCCAGCCCGCCAGCGCGGTCTGCAGGCGCGGGTCGGCGGCAGTGGTCACTTCGGCCACCGCGGCGCGCGGGGTACGGACCGCGATGGTGCGGGCGTCACCGGTGCCGTCCACGCGCAGCGGCAGGGCCCCGGCAATGCCGTCCTGGACCAGCACGCCCTCGACCGGCGCGGCCACGCCCAGTTCCAGCACGGCATGCGCGGTGCCCACGCTGGGGTGGCCGGCGAACGGCACTTCCTTCTGCGGGCTGAACATGCGGATGCCGTAGCTCGCGCCCGGGGCGGCAGGCGGGAACACGAAGGTGGTCTCCGGCAGCCGGGTCCAGCGGGCGATGGCCTGCATCGCCGTTTCGTCCAGGCCCTGTGCATCAAGCACGACGGCCAGCGGGTTGCCGGCGCCGGGGTAGGGCGAGAACACATCCAGCTGCAGGAAACGACGGGAGGTCATGGCGGGGCGCTCAACGAAAAACGGGCGGGCAGCTTACCAACCGGGGCCGTGTTCCGGGCCCGGCCCCTGCAACGGGCAGGCTTGGCATAGAATCGGGGGTTCGGCCCGGCGTGCCGGGCGATCCCCCTCACTACCCAAACCTCCACCTCCATGTCAGCTTCCCCCCTTGTCGATCGCTGGATCGTACTGAAGTTCGGCGGCACCTCCGTGTCGCGTCGTCACCGCTGGGACACCATCGGCAAACTGGCGAAAAAACGGGCGGAAGAAACGGGCTCGCGCGTGCTGGTGGTGGTATCGGCGCTGTCCGGGGTAACCAATGAACTCACCGCGATCGCCGATGGCGCCGCCGACAGCCGCGACCGTGTCGCCGCGCTGGTCGCGCGCCACCGCGAATTCCTGACCGAGCTGGAGCTGGATGCCACCGCGCTGGACGTGCGTCTGGACGCGCTGGCCGGGCTGCTGGACGATCCGCGTGCCGCCGCTCGGCCGCTGGAGTGGCAGGCCGAGGTGCTGGGCCAGGGCGAACTGCTGTCCTCGACCGTCGGTGCGGCCTACCTGCGCGCCAGTGGCCTGGATTTCGGCTGGATGGATGCACGCGAGTGGCTCGATGCACTGCCGCCGCAACCCAGTCAGAGCGAGTGGTCGCAGCGTCTGTCGGTGAACTGCCAGTGGCGTGCCGAGGCGGAGTGGGCGGCGCGTTTCCGCGCCCAGCCGACCCGCATGCTGATCACCCAGGGCTTCATCTCCCGCCATGCCGATGGTGGCACCGCCATCCTCGGTCGCGGCGGTTCGGATACCTCGGCGGCGTACTTCGGTGCGCTGCTCGGTGCCAGCCGCGTGGAGATCTGGACCGATGTGCCGGGCATGTTCAGCGCCAACCCGAAGGACGTGCCCGACGCGCGCCTGCTGACCCGCCTGGACTATTACGAGGCGCAGGAAATCGCGACGACCGGCGCCAAGGTGCTGCACCCGCGTTCGATCAAGCCGTGTCGCGATGCCGGCGTGCCGATGGCGATCCTGGATACCGAGCGCCCCGAGCTGCCGGGCACCAGCATCGATGGCAATGCCGCAGCGGTGCCGGGCGTAAAGGCGATCAGCCGCCGCAACGGCATCGTGCTGGTCTCGATGGAAGGCATCGGCATGTGGCAGCAGGTCGGCTTCCTGGCCGACGTGTTCGGGCTGTTCAAGAAGCATGGCCTCTCCGTGGACCTGATCGGTTCGGCTGAAACCAACGTGACCGTCTCGCTGGACCCGTCCGAAAACCTGGTCAGCACCGATGTGCTGGCTGCACTGTCGGCCGACCTGTCGCAGATCTGCAAGGTCAAGATCATCGTGCCGTGCGCGGCGATCACCCTGGTCGGCCGCGGCATGCGCTCGATGCTGCACAAGCTCTCGGACGTGTGGGCCACCTTCGGCCGCGAACGTGTGCACATGATTTCGCAGTCCTCCAATGACTTGAACCTGACCTTCGTCATCGACGAAGCGGACGCGGACGGCCTGCTGCCGATCCTGCACGCCGAGCTGATCGACAGCGGCGCGATGCCGGTGGAAGAGGGCGAAGTGTTCGGCCCGCGCTGGCGCGAAATCGCCGGCACCATCCGCCCGCGCGAAACCGCCTGGTGGCGGGGCCAGCGCGAGCACCTGCTGACGCTCGCCCAGGCCGGGACGCCGCGCTATGTCTACAACCTGCCGACGGTGCGGGCGCGCGCGCGCGCGCTGAACGCGATCAAGGCGATCGACCAGCGCTACTACGCGATCAAGGCCAACTCGCACCCGGCCATCCTGGAGGTGCTGGAGCAGGAAGGCTTCGGCCTGGAGTGCGTGTCGCACGGCGAGCTCAAGCACGTGTTCAACACGCTGCCGACGCTGTCGCCCAAGCGCGTGCTGTTCACCCCCAGCTTCGCGCCGCATGCTGAGTACGATGCCGCGTTCGCGCTGGGCGTGACCGTTACCCTGGACAACGTGGAAGCGCTGCAGCGCTGGCCGGAACTGTTCAGCAACCGCGAGCTGTGGCTGCGCGTGGATCTGGGCCGTGGCGAAGGCCACCATGCCAAGGTCCGCACCGGCGGCAAGGACTCCAAGTTCGGCCTGCCGATCGCCCGCGTGGATGAGTTCGTCCGCATTGCCGGCGAGCTGGGCACCCGCGTGGTCGGCCTGCATGCGCACCTGGGCAGCGGCGTGGAAACCGCTCAGCACTGGCGCCTGATGTGCGATGAACTGGCCGGGTTCGCCCGCCGCATCGGCAGCATCGAGACCATCGATATCGGCGGTGGCCTGCCGATCCCGTACAGCGCCGACGACGAGCCGTTCGATCTGGAGGCCTGGGCGATCGGCCTGGCCGAAGTGAAGGCCGTGCACCCGGCGTTCCGGCTGGCGATCGAACCGGGTCGCTACCTGGTGGCCGAGTCCGGCGTGCTGCTGGCGCGGGCCACCCAGGTGGTGGAGAAGGACGGCATCCGCCGGGTTGGTCTGGATGCGGGCATGAACACGCTGATGCGCCCGGCGCTGTACGACGCCTGGCATGACATCGAGAACCTCAGCCGGCTGAGTGGTTACTCCGAAGCGATGTTCGATGTGGTCGGCCCGATCTGCGAATCCAGCGATGTGTTCGGCAAGCGCCGCCGCCTGCCGGCCTCGACCGCGCCGGACGATGTGATGCTGATCGCCGATGCCGGCGCGTATGGCTACGTCATGGCCAACACCTACAACCAGCGCGAGCTGCCGCGCGAGGACGTCATCGATGATGGCCCGTGACCGCTGCCTGCCGCCTTTCAAACCGGATACACCATGACTGCTTTTGATAAACACCAGGTTGCCGTTTTCCGCTTCGTCCGCTGCGACTTCGCCGCGGACACCGGCGTGGCGCAGCTGGTCTACGCCTTCGATGACGGCCCGGAGCTGATCGAGACGGTGACCATCCCGGGCGCGCCGTTCGTGCTCGAGGGTGACCGCGCCGAGGCAGTGCAGCGCGCCCTGCGCCTGCTGCACCTGATGGCCGGCGTGAGCTACTACAAGGCCGGCGTGCCCGAGCAGGTGCGCATCGACAGCTACACCATCGATTCGGCCACCGCGGCGCTGGTCGAGACGGTGTACCTCAACGGCTTGGGCGAATTCGCCTACCGCAATGGCCTGAACCTGCGTGGCCGCTTCCGCCTGCCGGTCGAGGGCGAGGCCTTCGCCGCACCGGCGCTGGGCCTGCGCGAACACGCGCTGGTCGCCATCGGCGGCGGCAAGGATTCGCTGGTCAGCATCGAAGCGCTGCGCAGCCTGGGCATCGAAGAGACGGTTACCTGGATCGGCGGTTCGCAGCTGATCCGTGCCTGCGCCGAGCGTACCGGCCTGCCGATCCTCAACATCGGCCGCACGCTGGCCCCGGAGCTGTTCGAGCTCAACCGCCAGGGCGCCTGGAACGGCCATATCCCGGTCACCGCGGTGAACTCGGCGATCCTGGTGCTGGCCGCGCTGCTGCAGGGCGTGGACCAGGTGGTGTTCTCCAACGAACGCTCGGCCAGCTATGGCAGCCAGATTCCGGGCACCGGCGAGGTCAATCACCAGTGGTCGAAGGGCTGGGCGTTCGAGCAGGCCTTCGGCGAGCACCTGGAACGGCACGTCGCGGCGGACCTGCATTACTACTCGCTGCTGCGCCCGCTCTCGGAGCTGGCGGTGGCGCGTCAGTTTGCCAAGAGTGACTTCTACGACGCGCATTTCTCCAGCTGCAACCGCAACTTCCACATCCTGGGCGAGCGCCCGGTGAACCGCTGGTGCGGCGTCTGCCCGAAGTGCCACTTCGTGTTCCTGGCGCTGGCCCCGTTCATGCCAAAGATGCGGCTGGTCGGCATTTTCGGCCGCAACCTGCTCGACGATATCGAGCAGGCCCCGGGCTTCGATGCGCTGCTGGAATTCCAGGACCACAAGCCGTTCGAGTGCGTGGGCGAAGGCCGCGAATCCCGCGCTGCGATGGCGACCCTGGCCGCGCGCCCGGAATGGAATGAAGACGCGCTGGTGAAGCGCTTCGTCCACGAGATCCGCCCGCAGCTGGACGCCACGGAACTGCAGATCGAACCGCTGCTGGCACTGGAAGGCGAACACCGCATTCCGCCGGCGATCTGGGAGCGTCTGCGTGCGAATTTCGCAGCTTGAAGGCAGGCGCGTTGCGTTGTGGGGCTGGGGACGTGAGGGGCGCGCGGCGTTCCGCGTCCTGCAGCAGCGGCTGCCGTCGCTGCCGCTGACCCTGTTCTGCCCGGAGGCCGAGGCCGCCGCTGCCCGTGAGGAAACCCGGGGTGCGCTGACGGTTCGTTCGGATGTCACCGGCGCGGCGCTGGCCGCGTTCGAGGTGGTGATCAAATCACCGGGTATCAGTCCGTATGGCGAGGCGGCCCTGCACGCCTCCGCCCAGGGCACGCAGTTCATCGGCGGCACCTCGCTGTGGTTTGCCGAGCAGGCGGCTGCCGACGGCATCGTGCACGACACCGTGTGCGTGACCGGCACCAAGGGCAAGAGCACCACCACGGCGCTGCTGGCGCATCTGCTGCGCGCCTCGGGCGCACGCACCGGGCTGATCGGCAACATCGGCCTGCCGCTGCTGGAAGTGCTGGCCCCGCAGCCGGCGCCGCACTACTGGGTAGTGGAACTGTCCAGCTACCAGACCGGCGAAGTCGCGCGCAGTGGCGCGCACCCGCAGGTCGCCATCGTGCTGAACCTGTTCCCCGAGCACCTGGATTGGCACGGCAGCGAAGCGCGCTACATCGACGACAAGCTGCAGCTGGTCACCGGGGCCGCGCCGCGGATCGCGGTGCTCAATGCGGCCGACCCGCACCTGGCAGGGGTGACGCTGCCGGAGAGCGAGATCATCTGGTTCAACCAGCCGTTGGGCTGGCATATGCGCGGCGACGTCGTGCATCGCGGCGAGCAGGCCGTGTTCGATACTTCACACACGCCGCTGCCCGGCCGACACAACCGCGGCAACCTGTGCGCGGTGCTGGCGGCGATCGAGGCGCTGGGCCTGGACGCGGTGGCACTGGCCCCGGCGGTGCAGGATTTCCGCCCGCTCCCCAACCGCCTGCAGACCATCGGTACGCGCGAGGGGATCACCTTCGTCAACGATTCGATCAGCACCACGCCGCACGCAAGTCTGGCGGCGCTGGAGTGCTTCGCCGGTCGTCGCATCGCGCTGCTGGTGGGCGGGCATGATCGTGGCCTGGACTGGCACGACTTCGTCGCGCACATGGCGCACGACGTGCCGCCGGTGGAGATCGTCACGATGGGCGCCAACGGCCCGCGCATCCACGCGCTGCTGCAGCCGCTGGCCGATGCAGGCCGTTTCGGTCTGCATGCCGCCGCCGATCTGCCCGAGGCCATGCGGCTGGTGCAGGCCGCGCTCGGCGGGCAGGGCGGGGTGGTGCTGCTCTCGCCGGGGGCGCCGAGCTATGGCGTGTACCGCGACTACGTCGCCCGTGGCCGCCACTTCGCCGAACTGGCCGGCTTTGATCCGGATGCGATCACGGCGATCCCGGGCATCGGGATCGCCTGATCTGTCGATGTAGCGCCACGCGGGGTACTTCATTCACCTTGGTTACGCCGGTGATGCAGGCATCAGGCTTCTTCCTCATCGATGAACGCGTAATCCCCATCGATGAGCTGCTGGAGGTACGCATCGAAACCCGGTGCGATCACGGCATAGCTGTCCGGGTCGTGCAGGTAGCGCACCACCTGGCCGACCGTGCCACCGGGTGCGGGATCGAAATCCAGATACAGCATCGAGGTGCCGCCATTGTTCATGCAGTGCGAGAAGCACAGGCGCTTGCCCATCGGCAGGTCCGCATCGATGCCGTCGCCGAGGATCTCGGGGTCTTCCTCCAGCCATTCCTCGTAGATCGAGCGGATGCTGTCATCCCACTGCGCGCTGTCCTCGAATATCTGGCCCACCGAACGCAGGTAGTAGGGGTAATGCCCCTCCTCGACATCCGAGCCCAGCATCAGCACCACCGCCTCGCCACCCGGGTAGGTGCGGAAATGCGTGCCATCGACCCGCCCCAGCAGCGCCACCAGGCTCTCGGGCACCTGCGGCCAGCGCTCGCGCAGGCGCGCCAGATCGGCCGCGCTGGCCCCTTCGACCCAGGCCCACATCCGCGCATCGTCGTCGGGCAGGCGCGGCACCAGGCCGGAAAGGAAACGATCGACAAGGCTCATGCGGGGTTCCATGCACAGGGGCCGGCCAGCCTGCCATAACAGGGACGGAGGTAGTTAATTCAGATGAGGTCGGGCGCGGCCGGCCTGTCAGATCACGGGGTCGCACGTCGCGCCGGCGCGTCTACACGGTCCCGTCAGCCGGCCGTCATACACTCAGGGCTCTTTCTGTCGGGAGCAGACGCATGAACAAGCAATGGCGGTGGGGTGCGGCGGTGCTGTTGGGCATGACGGCGCTGCCCGCGCTGGCGGCGATGCAGGCCAAGCCGGTGGAGTGGACCCAGGATGGCACCACCTTCAGCGGGGTGCTGGTCTACGACGACAGTGACAACGACAAACGCCCGGGCCTGGTGATGGTGCCCAACTGGAAGGGCGTCAACGATTCGGCCATCGCCAAGGCAAAGCAGCTGGCCGGCGATGACTATGTGGTGCTGGTGGCCGACGTGTACGGTAAGGACGTGCGCCCGAAGACCGATGCCGAGGCGGGTCCGGTGGCGACCAAGCTGCGCAATGACCGTCCGGTGCTGCGGGCGCGTGCGCTCAAGGCGATCGACGTGTTGAAGGCCCAGGCCGGCAAGGCACCGCTGGATGCCAGCCGGATCGGCGCGGTCGGGTTCTGCTTCGGCGGCACCACGGTGCTGGAGATGGCCCGCGCCGGTGCGCCGCTGGCCGGTGTTGTCAGTCTGCACGGCGGGCTGGGCTCGCCGCTGCCGGCCAAGGCCGGTGGGACCCATCCCTCCGTACTGGTGCTCAATGGCGCCGACGACAAGAGCGTGAGCAAGGACGACATCGCCAGCTTCGAGCAGGAAATGAACGCCGCCAAGGTCGACTGGGAGTTCACCAACTACAGCGGCGCGGTGCACTGCTTTGCCGAGTCGGATGCGAACAGTCCGCCGGGGTGCCAGTACAACGAACGCGCGGCCAAGCGCGCGTGGAAGGCGCTGGACGAGTTCTTCGAGGAGCGGTTCGAGACGACACGCCGGTAGGTGCCGACCGTTGGTCGGCACGCCTCCGGTCAATGCGAGCGCTGTACCGCGTAACGGGCCAGCCCGCGAAGAGCGGCCACGGCATCGTTGTCGGCCAGGCCGTCGAGCGCACGCTCGGCGGCATCGGCGTATTCCTCGGCACGGGCGCGGCTGTATTCCAGCCCGCCGGTAGCGTGGATGGCCGCCAGCACCTCGGGCATCGCCTCGGCGTCACCGTTCTGCACGATCTCGCGCAGGCGCTCGCGGGTGGTGGCATCGGAGTGCGCCATCGCGTGGATCAGCGGCAGGGTGGCCTTGCCCTCGGCAAGGTCGTCGCCCAGGTTCTTGCCCAGCTCCTCGGCATTGGCCGAGTAGTCCAGCACGTCATCGGCGATCTGGAAGGCGTAGCCCAGGTTCATGCCGTAGTCGTACAGCGCCTGCTGGGTGGCTTCGTCCACGCCGCTGGCCAGCGCGCCCAGACGGGTTCCAGCCGCGAACAGCACCGCGGTCTTGCGCTCGATCACGCGCAGATAGGCCGCTTCGTCGGTATCCGGGTTGTGGACATGCAGCAGCTGCAGCACCTCACCCTCGGCGATCCGGTTGGTGGTATCGGCGAGGATCCGCATGACCGGCATGCGGTCCAGTTCGACCATCAGCTGGAAGCTGCGCGAGTACAGGAAATCGCCCACCAGTACGCTTGGGGCGTTGCCCCACAGCGCATTGGCGGTGCTGCGGCCGCGGCGCAGGCTGGATTCGTCCACCACGTCGTCATGCAGCAGGGTCGAGGTGTGGATGAACTCGATGATTGCCGCCAGCTGGTGGTGTTCCGGGCCGGCCTGGCCGACCGCGTGGCCGGCCAGCATCACCAGCATCGGGCGCAGGCGCTTGCCGCCGGCCGAGATGATGTGGTCGGCGATCTGGTTGATCAGCACGACATCCGAGGACAGTCGGCGACGAATCAGCGCATCGACGGCGTCCATGTCGGGCGCGGCGAGCGTCTGGATCTGGGGCAGGCCCAGCGCGGGGCGGGTGTCTTCGGTGATGGTCATGCGGTCTGACTTTCAGGCTTGGGCGGAATTATAGGCGGTGCGGTCGTATTCCGCCCGCGAAGACGCACTGGTGGTCCGGTCAAGGCGCGGGGCAGGGCGCCGGATCGTGCCGACCTTGGCCGCCGGCGCCCGGGGCCCTGCTGGGCGAAGCGCCGCCTGACCGGGTGCCCGTAACGCCCCGCGCACCGCGATCCGGCGTGAATACGTATGCATGCGACCCCACCGCTGGAGGCGCCCCGCTAAGCTTGTCGGGTTCGTTTCTGGCCCCCTCGCGGGTGCCGTGGAAGCCCGAAGGGGGGCCCCAATGTCGCAGTCTCCATGGTGGCGCGGTGCCGTCATCTATCAGATCTACCCGCGCAGTTTCCTGGACGCCAACGGCGATGGCGTGGGCGACCTGCCCGGCATCATCGAGCGCCTGGACTATGTCGCCGCGCTCGGCGTCGACGCGATCTGGGTGTCGCCGTTCTTCAAATCACCGATGGCCGACTTCGGCTATGACATCGCCGACCACCGCGACGTCGACCCGTTGTTCGGCACACTCGCCGATTTCGACCAGTTGCTGGCCAAGGCGCATGCGCTGGGCCTGAAGGTGATGATCGACCAGGTGTTCAGCCATACCTCGATCGACCATGCCTGGTTCCAGGAGAGCCGGCAGGACCGCACCAATCCCAAGGCGGACTGGTACGTGTGGGCCGATCCACGCGAGGACGGCACCCCGCCCAACAACTGGATGTCGATCTTCGGGGGCGTGGCCTGGCAGTGGGAGCCGCGGCGTGAGCAGTATTTCCTGCACAACTTCCTGGCCGACCAGCCCGACTTGAACTTCCATAACCCGGAAGTGCAGCAGGCCACGTTGGACTACGTGCGGTTCTGGCTCGACCGTGGCGTGGATGGGTTCCGCCTGGATTCCATCAACTTCTGTTTCCACGATGCACTGCTGCGCGACAACCCGGCCAAGCCGCTGGAAAAGCGCCTCGGCCGTGGCTTCAGCGCGGACAATCCGTACGCCTACCAGTACCACTACTACAACAACACGCAGCCGGAGAACATCGGCTTCATCGAGCAACTACGCGTGCTGCTGGACGCGTACCCGGGCTCGGTCAGCCTGGGCGAGATCTCCGCGGAAGATTCGCTGGCGACCACGGCCGAGTACACGGCGCCGGGCCGCCTGCACATGGGCTACAGCTTCGAGCTGCTGGTGAAGGACTTCAGCGCCGGTTACATCCGCGACACCGTATCGCGGCTGGAGGCCACCATGACCGAAGGCTGGCCGTGCTGGGCGATCTCCAACCACGATGTGGAGCGGGCGGTGACGCGCTGGGGTGGCCATCCGGCGCAACCGCGCCTGGCGCGGATGCTGGTGGCGATGCTGTGCTCGCTTCGCGGTTCGATCTGTCTGTACCAGGGCGAGGAACTGGGGCTGGGCGAGGCGGACGTGCCGTTCGAGGCGCTGCAGGATCCTTACGGCATTACGTTCTGGCCGAACTTCAAGGGCCGCGACGGGTGCCGTACGCCGATGCCGTGGCTGGATGCACCGAAGGCGGGCTTCACGACGGGTGAGCCGTGGTTGCCGATTCCGGCGGAGCATCAGGCCGCGTCGGTGGCGACGCAGGTTCATGATCCGCAGTCGGTGTTGACTGCGTTCCGTCAGTTCCTGGCGTGGCGGCGGACGATGCCGACGCTGTTGGTGGGGGACATCCGTTTTCTTGCGTGCGCCGAGCCGGTGTTGATGTTCGAGCGGGTGCACGGGGAGGAGACGTTGCTGTTGGCGTTCAATCTTTCGGCTGAGAGTGTCCGAGTTGCGCTGCCGGTGGGGGAGTGGCAGGCGGTACATGTGCCGGGTCCGGACGTGGGCGAGGTTGTTGGTAATGAGCTGGTGTTGCCGGCGCAGTCGATGTATTGCGCGCGACGCGGCTGATCGGTTTTCCGGTGGTATTGAGAGGGCGGGGCCGGGTGCCTCGCCCTTTTTTTGTCTTGCGTTCGTGCGTTGGGGTACAGCCACAGCCACAGCCACAGCCACAGCCACAGCCACAGCAATCGGGGCTGTAAATGTGCTGGTCTGGGCGGGCAGGGGTGGGTCAGCGGGACCCGCTGCAAGTACGTCCATGTAAGCTCGTATGCCGCCATCCATGGCGGCCTACGGTCCCGCCAACCCACCCCTGCCCACCCTTTGACAATGTGCCGGTGCGCAAGGGAAAAGCGATGACGGGCAGGCACGTCATGGCACCCGCGAGGCTGATGTTGACCGGAATCCGAAAGGCTTGAGCTGTCGCGCTGGTCTCAGGCTTTGAAGCAGTTGAAGCAGTTGAAGCATGCGCAATGGTCGTATCGGCCAGCGCGGTCGAGATGACCGGGCTGATCGGTGTGATCGGAACGCTCCGGGCAGTCAATGCTATCGGCGCGTTCGACGTAGTCGGCACGGCGAAAAATGTCCGCGCAGTCGAACTGCTCGAGCTGCTAGTCACCGTAGACCTCGTTCGATACTCCTTTGCGTTGCGTTGCGTTGCGTTGCGTTTCTTTGCATTGCATTGCATTGCACTCCCACGGCCGCCAACCCACTGTCGAAGGGCGGGGGTGTGTGGGTTGGCGGGACCGTTGTGCCGCATGGATGCGGCTCACGAGCCCCCAAGGATGGGTTTACGGCGCGTCCCGCGAACCCACACACCCCCGACCAGCCCACGGACAGCCGGCGCTGACGCTCTTCAGAGTCAGAGAGAAGCCAACAAAAAACCCGCTGCACAAGCAGCGGGTTCTCGATTTCGCCACTAAGTGGCTGACAAGAGCAACATCAGAACTTGTAGTTCACGCCCAGCATGTACGTGCGGCCCCACTCCACGTACTCCAACGGACGATCCGTCGTGCCAGCGTAAGTGCGATACGGCTCGTTGGTCAGATTGCTTCCCTGCAGCAATAGCGTCAGCCCATGCAGACTGCTGCTGTCGGCGAACGTATAACTGACCTGCGCATCCGTCACGTTCTCACCGACTACATAACGCAGCGTCCGGTTGCCGTTGAAATTGCCGATTTCACCGATGAAATCCGAACGACGGCGCTGGCTCACGCGGGCCTCGAACCCACTGCGCTCGTAGTACGCCGTGAAGTTGTACACGCGCTCGGACAGGCCCGGCAGGCTGATCGGATCGCTGCCCACGCTGGACGCGCTTTCCGGATCCAGGATCTTGATGTCACTGTCATTGAACGTCGCACTGGCCTGCACGCCGAAACCACGCAAGCTCTCCGTCAGCATCTCCAGCGGGAACGAGGCGGTCAGCTCCAGGCCCTTCAGCTTGCCACCCTGCCCATTCTGCGGGGCCGAGAAGGTACCGGTCGGCAGGACCGGGACGATCATGCCCGGCGGCGGTACGTAGCTGGCCAGCAGGTCGCTGAAGTCGTAATCATCGCGCGACTGCGTGTAGACGTAGGACTTCAGGTCCTTGAAGAATACCGCCGCAGCCACGTAGGCCTTTTCGCCGAAGTACTTTTCGTAGGACAGATCGATCGCATTGGCGCGCCACGGATCCAGCAGCGGGTTGCCGCCGCTGCCGCCGGGCTTGCCGGTGGCGGTGTCCACGCCGAACTCCAGGCCGGCGCGCATCTGATCCACGCGCGGGCGTGCCACCTGCTTGGCCACGGCGAAGCGCAGCGTCTGCTGGTGCGGGAACATGAAGGCCAGGTTCAAGCTCGGCAGCCAATCGGTGTAGGTCTTGCCGTCATCGATCGGCAGGATGTTCTGGCCATCGGGACGCGAGCGGTCGAAGTAGTTGGACTGCGAGCTCTGGTCGGTGCGTACCATCTGCACGCCGATATTGCCACGCAGGCCGACTTCGCCCAGATCGGTGTTGATGTTGGCGCGGATCCAGGCGGTGCTGGTCTTTTCCTGCACCGTCCAGGCCTTGGGAATCAGGTAGTCCAGGTTGGTGACCGGGTTGAAGACCATGTAGCGGTCCACCGCAGCCGGGACGTTCCAGGCCGGGATGTAGCCGATACCGGCGAAGCCCAGGTTGACCGGTGCGTACTGCAGGTCACCGGCGATGTTGGCATCGCCCTGGTCGCCGAGCAGGATGTTGCCCTCGGCCTGGGTCTTGTCCTTGCGGCGGTCGGCGTAGTTCACGCCCACGTCCACATCGGAGAACCACGGCAGCGAATCGGGCATCGCGAAGGTGGCCTGCAGGCGGGCACCCTTCAGGCGGTCTTCGACCATCGGCACCTTGCCGTAGCCGGAGCCGTAGATGGTGTTGGTCAGGAACAGCGCGTCCGGGTTGGAATAGTCCAGGCCCGGGCTGATCTGCGAGAACCCGTCCGGCTTGACCGCCACCCCGACCGAATCCAGCTGCGGCATCGGCGTGAGCTGCAGGTTGTTCTCCAGGTTCAGTTCGTTGCGCGTGGCCTTGGAGTAGTTCACATCGGCGACGACCTTGACGCGTTCGAAGTTGAACTCGTTGTTCCAGCCGAACGCGTCGATCTTGTCCTTGCGCTTGTTGTACATGCCGCGCACCAGCGGATACACGCCGGTCGCCACGCCGCCGGCGAAGGTGCCATCGGCGTTGATCTGCGGGTTGGTGATCAGCAGGCCCGGGGTATAGCCGCCGTTGTAGTTGCTGAGGTTGACCTCGAACTGGTTGGCAGTATCGATCTGCTCGGCTTCGGTGTGGAACGCATCGAGGGTGCTGGTCCACACGTTCGACGGGCGGAACTGCACGGTGGCCATCACGCCGTCACGCTCGTTGTTGCCGGTGCGGCGCAGCGCCTTGATGCCATCGGAAAACACCGTGCCCGGGGCCAGGCCGGGGCGATTGCCCTGGTCGGTCTGCTCGGTGGTCCACGGCTCGTACAGGCCCACCTGGTTTTCCTGGATCGGCATGTCGCTGTGCGCGTAGCCGATCGAGATGCCCAGGGTGTTGTCGAGGAACTGGTCGATGTAGCTGGCGCTGAAACGATTGCCGTACGGATCGACGTTGGCGGCCTCGCCCAGCGAGCTCTTCTGGTAGCGGCCGCTGATGGCGATCACGCGCTCGGCGAAGCTCAGCGGGCGCACGGTCTGCATGTCGATGGTGCCCGACAGGCCCTGCCCGACCAGCGCCGCATCCGGCGTCTTGTAGACGGTCACGCCGTTGACCAGTTCCGAGGGGTACTGATCGAACTCGACGCTGCGGTTGTCACCGGTGCTGACCACTTCGCGCCCGTTGAGCAGGGTGGTGGCGAAGTCCGGCGACAGACCGCGCACGCTGATCACCTGGGCACGCCCGGCCACGCGCTGGGCGGCCAGACCGGGCAGGCGGCCCAGCGATTCGGCGATGCTCACGTCCGGCAGCTTGCCGATGTCCTCGGCCGAGATCGCTTCGACCACCGAGGTGGCGTCCTGCTTGATCGCGATCGCGTTCTCGATGCCCCGGCGGATGCCCGTGACCTGGACGGTGTCCAGATTGGTTGCCGCGGTGCCGGTCGGTGTGGTGGTGGTACTGGGGTCGGCGGTCTGCGCCGACGCCATCAACGGCGTCAGGGCGACGGCCAGCGCGAGACTCAGCGCGCTGCGCTTGCGGTTCAACATTTTCCCCTCCCAGGCAATGTTGCCAATCGATTTTTTGGTTGCCCGGAGGACCCGGGAGCGTCATGGCGCGGTGGCCGTTGACTGCGTGGCTATGGTAGGCAGCGCATCGGCTGCGGGAATCACCCTGCATACGTATTCAATGACGTTTGCAGCATTGGAAGCGATTACAGGTGCGTTATCGCGTTCGCGGGACACTTACAACGGGGTAAAGCGGATCGCCTGGCCGCCACCCGGTGCCAGGTTTAGCACCCACGCATCGGCGCTGGTGACCTCGCGGGTTTCGCGCACGAAGGCGAAGGGATTGCTGCGGAAATCGGCGCCGTCGCCATCGCGGTAGATCTCCGCGCGGTAGCGCACACCCGGCTCCAGGAAGCCCAGCGAAACGGGCAGCACGCGGCCGTGTTCGTCGGTGATGCTGCCCAGGAACCAGTCGCGGCTGTGGCGGTCCTTGCGCACGATGGTCACGTAGTCGCCCACCTCGCCGTTGAGCACGCGGGTGTCATCCCAGTCCACCGCGACGTCTTCGATGAAACGGAACGCCTCACGGTGCTGCTCATAGTGCTCGGGCAGGTCGGCGGCCATCTGGATCGGGCTGTAGAGCGTCACGTACAGCGCGAGCTGGCGAGCCAGCGTGCTGGGGATCGCCTGACCGCCGCGGCCCTTCAGGCTCAGGATGCCGGGCGTGTAATCCATCGGCCCGGACAGCATCCGGGTGAACACCAGGTTGACCTCGTGCTCGGGCGGATTCGGTGGCTGGCCCCAGGCGTTGTACTCCATGCCACGCGCGCCTTCCCGGGTAATCCAGTTTGGATAGGTGCGGCGCAGGCCGGTGTCCTTGATAGGCTCGTGCGGATTCACCGCGATATGCCGCTTGGCTGCTTCCTGCACCACCTTGAGGTGATGGCGGGCCATGAACTGGCCGTCGTGCCACTCGCGCCACAGCGGGCCACCGGCCGGGTTGCGACGGTCGACCTGGCCGTCGTCGCAGACGTAGCCGCTCTTGAACGAATCCACGCCCAGCCGCGCATACAGATCCAGCGCCGCGCCGAGCTGATCTTCGTAGTGTTCGATCGCGCAGCCGGTTTCATGGTGGCCGATCAGGTGCACGCCCTTCTTCGCGCCGTAAGCCGACAGTGCCTCGATATCGAAGTCCGCGGTGGGCCGGGTGAAATCGAAGGCGTAGCCATTGCCGACCCAGTCACCGTTCCAGCCCGGATTCCAGCCTTCCACCAGCACGCCGCGGAAACCATGCCGGGCGGCGAAGTCGATCACGCGCTTGGTCTTGGCCGTGGTCGCAGCGTGCCGTGGGCCGGTCGCCCAGCTCTCCTCATCCAGATGCATCGACCACCACACGCCCAGGTACTTGGAGGGCTTCACCCAGCTCACGTCGCCCAGCACGTTGGGCTCGTTGAGGTTGAGGATCAGGCTGGACTCAACCAGTCCGCCGGCGGTGTCGCTGATCTGCAGTGTGCGCCACGGTGTATCGAAGGGCAGGCTGCGCCGCACCTTCCAGCCCTCGGCCGAGGGCGACAGCTGCGCGCGCAGGTGCTGGCCCTCGGTGCGGCGCAGCCACATGCCGGCGTAGTCCACCAGCGCGGCTTCGTGGATGGCGACATGCAGGCCATCGCGGCTGCGCAGCGTCATCGGCGTATGTGCCAGTGGCACCTGGTCCAGCGGCGTGCGCTGGTAGAGATACTCGTAGTGAATCGGCTCACCGGCCGGAATCCACCAGGCGGTGGAGGTCGGTGCGATCGCGAACTCGGTCAGCTCATCGTCGATGATCGCCTCGCGCATGCCCGGCTGCTCAGGGAAGTGGTAGCGGAAGCCCAGGCCGTCGTCATAGACCCGGAACACCACATCGATGCGACGCTTGGCGCCACCGCGTTCGGCCAGCTGCACGACCACTTCGTTGAAGTGATTGCGGGTCAGCCGGCGCTCGCCCCAAGGCTGTTCCCAGGTTTCATCGACGCTGCGCGACTGCTGGCCAAGCACGGCAAGATCCCGGTCCAGGCGGCCATCGCGCAGCTGGAAGCCGAGCTTGGAGGTGTCCACCACGGCCTCGCCGAAACGTTCAACCCGGTAGCTGGGGGTGCCGCCATCCAGTTGCAGTGACACGCGCAATACCTTGCCGGGCGACTCGACACGGGCGACGGTGACCGGTTCCGCCGAGACGGTGGCGCTGAATGCGCAGAGGATCCAGCCCAGCAGGGGCAGGCGACGACGTGCGAAAGGCCCGTCTGTTGGATGCGACAGTGACGGCATTTCCCCTCCCAAGGCGGCCGAAAACACCCCCGGACTATAGCGATGGCGTCACGATTGCCGACCGCCCTGGCCATGAATACGTATGCAGCTCGATGCAGGCTGCGGCGTGCCGTCTACCATGGGCCCAAGGCACCCTGGGAGGGGGGCCGCGAGCGCATTGCCGCGAGGCGGTGCGGACCTACAACGCGAGCAAAGGGGAGGGAGGCAACAGGCGCAAGCCGGTTCGCCACTTCGATGCTGAAGATGATCTGCCTGACCGTTGCCCTCGGGGCAGCGATGGGGTCCACCGCCCGTGCGGCCGACCTGGATTTCGACGGCCGCCATGCGCGCGCCGAGACCGCCGCTGAAGGTGGCTACCGTCTGCATGCGCCGCAGGGCGAGGTGCACGTCAGCGCGCAGCCGATGCGCAGCGAAACCGGCAGTGTGCTGTTCGATGCGCTGTTCGGGCTGGCCCAGCAGGAGATGGATGCCGACCGCGTGGAGGCGATCCGCGACCCGGCCTTCAATCACGGCAAGGCGGTTCCTTGTGCCTGCTTCCAGACCGGCGAGCGCTGGCCCTATGTGTGGACCCGCGATGTGAGCTTCGCCGCTGATCTGGCGCTGTCGCGTCTGGATCCGGTGCGCACGCGCCAGTCGCTGCAGTTCAAGCTGTCCACCGCGCGCGATGGGATTACGCCCGGCGTGTTCGTGGCGCAGGACACCGGCTCCGGCGGCAGCTGGCCGATCAGCAGCGACCGCGTGGTGTGGTTCCTGGCCGCACGCGGGCTGCTGGATGACGCGGCCTTTGCCGACCAGGTCTGGCAGGCACTGCAGGCGACTCTGGCGCAGGACCGCGAGGCGGTGTTCGACGCGCGGATCGGCCTGTATCGCGGCGAGACCTCATTCCTGGATTGGCGCGAGCAGACCTACCCGGACTGGACCCGCGAGGATGTGCGCTTCATCGGCGAGTCCTTCGCGCTGTCCACCAACGTGCTGCATTACCAGGCGCTTCGACTGGCCGAGCAGCTGGCACGCCAGCAAGGCGACGCGCGCGCCACCACGTACGGCCAATGGGCCGATGCACTGGCCCGCCAGATCGACGCACGCTTCTGGCGCGAGGATGCCGGTCAGTACATGAGCTACATCGGCGAGGCGGCGCACCCGGTGCCGTACGCCAAGTACGACCTGCTCGCGCTCTCGCTGGGCGTGCTGGCCGATGTGTTCCCGGCCGATCGCGCACGCCGCGCGCTGGCGAACTACCCGGCCGTGGCCGGTGGCAGCCCGGTCGTCTGGCCGCAGGAAGCGCAGCAGCCGATCTACCACAACCGCGGCATCTGGCCGTTCGTCAGCGCGTACTCGCTGCGGGCAGCCCGCCGGTTGGATGATGCCCCGCGCATTGCCATGGAGATCGAATCGCTGATGCGCGGTACCGCGCTGGCCGGCTCCAACATGGAAAACTACGAGATGCGCACGCTGGCCGTGCATGTCGATGAAGGCGTGCTCAGCGGCCCGGTGGTCAATTCGCCGCGGCAGCTGTGGTCGGTGGCCGGGTACCTCTCGATGGTCCTGGAAGGGGTGTTCGGCGTGGAAGACGATGGCCGCATCGCGCCGAAGCTGCCGGTGTCCCTGGTGCCGACGCTGTTCGGTGAGCATGACCGCATCCGCCTGGACGATGGCAGACAGCAATACGTGCTGGTGCGACCGAAGCAGCTTGCCGGCGAGCTGCTGGTGGCGGGTGACATCCAGCGCGATGGCAGCACCACCACGGTGCAGCTGGTGCCGTTGCATGCCACGGGCGCGACGCCATCACCGGCCATCCTGCGTCCCTCGGCGGTGTTCGCCCCGGCCACCCCCGCTGCCCCGGTGCCGCGTGAAACGACGGCAGGCTGGCAGATGACGGTGCCTGCCGGGCACGTGCTGTGGCGCGACGGCCAGACGCTGACGCCCACACGGGGTGTCGCCACGATTGCCAGGGACGGTGCCAGTCACTGCCTGAGCCTGACCCGCCGGGAGGGCACGCTGGAATCGCTGCACAGCCCGATGACCTGCATCGGCCCGCAGCAGGTGCTGGCCGGCGACAGGCACTGGCAGTGGACCGCACCGACCGCCGGCCGCTGGCGTGCACGCCTGCGCTACGACAACCCGAACGGCCCGATCAACACCGGTGTGACCGCAGCGGTGAAGACGCTGGTGCTGCAATGCGGGGGTCAACCGGAGCAGCGCCGCCCCATCGTGATGCCGCACAGCGTGGGCGAACAGGACTCCACGGCGGTTGAATTCGAGCTGCCGACACGCGCCTGCCGCATCACGTTGGACGAGGGCTTCAACATGAGTGCGCTGACCCACTTCGCGCAGTACAACGGCGGCAAGGGCGGCAGTGAGGGCGTGCTCAATCAGGCCCGCGTATCCGCGCTGACCCTGATGCCGGTCGCGGCCTCGACGGAGCCGCGCCGATGAGCCGGTCGCCCAAACCGACACTGTCGTTCTGGCAGATCTGGAACATGTGTTTCGGCTTCCTCGGCATCCAGTTCGGCTTTGCCCTGCAGAACGCCAATGCCAGCCGCATCTTCGAAACGCTCGGCGCGCCGATGGACGCGGTGCCTGGGCTGTGGATCGCCGCGCCATTGACCGGTCTGCTGGTGCAGCCGGTGATCGGCTACCTGTCCGACCGCACCTGGACGCGCTGGGGCCGCCGCCGTCCGTTCTTCATGATCGGTGCGGTGCTGACCACGCTCGCCCTGCTGGTGATGCCGAACTCGCCGACGCTGTGGATCGCCGCGGGTACGCTGTGGGTATTGGATGCCTCGATCAATGTATCGATGGAGCCGTTCCGCGCGTTCGTCGGCGATCAACTGGCCCCACGGCAACGGCCGACCGGCTTTGCGATGCAGAGCTTCTTCATCGGCATCGGTGCGATCGTCGCCAGCTTCCTGCCTTTCATCCTGGCCCACTTCGGCGTCGCCAATACGGCGGCAGCCGGGCAGGTGCCCGATACCGTGCGCTACGCGTTCTACTTCGGCGCGGCGGTGCTGCTGGCGGCGATCACCTGGACGGTGATCAGCACCCGGGAATACTCGCCGGCCGAGCTGGCCAGCTTCGATGACGCCGAGCCGTCCGCGGTGCACCAGAGTGCGCGCGTGGCAGGACCGCCGCCGTGGGCGCAGATCGGCGGCTGGGTGGCGGTGGGCATCGTGTTGGCCGCCGCCATCGCGGCGCGTCAGGGTGACCGCATGCTGTATGTGCTGGCTGGCCTGTGCATCGCCTATGGCGTGCTGCTGGGTGTGGCGCGCTGTGTGCCGGGGGCGAACATGCTGGCCACCATCGTCGACGACCTGCGTGCGATGCCGCGCACCATGCGTCGCCTGGCCTGGGTGCAGTTCTTCTCGTGGTTCGCGCTGTTCGCGATGTGGATCTACACCACCGCCGCTGTCGCCGGCACCCATTTTGGTTCCACCGATACCGGCTCTGCCGCCTACAACGAGGGCGCCAACTGGGTCGGCGTGCTGTTCGGTGCCTACAACGGCTTCGCGGCACTGGCCGCGCTGCTGATCCCGGTGATGGTGCGCGCACTGGGCCTGCGCTGGAGCCACCTGGTCAACCTCTGGCTGGGCGGGCTGGGGCTGATCTCGATGCTGTTCATCCGTGATCCGCATTGGCTGCTGCTGTCCATGGTCGGCGTCGGCTTCGCCTGGGCCTCGATCCTGTCGCTGCCGTATGCGCTGCTGTCCGACAGCGTGCCGGCGGCCAAGATGGGCATCTACATGGGCCTGTTCAATTTCTTCATCGTGATTCCGCAGCTGGTCGCGGCCAGTGCGCTCGGCTTCCTGCTGCGCACCTGGCTGGGCGGAGATCCGATGCACGTGCTCGCCCTCGGAGGCGGCAGCCTGCTGCTGGCCGGTCTATGCGTGCTGTATGTGCCATCTCAACAGGAGGTTGTCTGATGTCCCGGTATTCGTCGTTGTCGCTGGCCCTGTCATTCGCGCTGTCCGCCGGTCCCGCTCTGGCCATCGAACGCCCGGACTATGTCGGCACGCGTGAGCCGTTCGCCAGCCAGGCGGTCTACTTCGTGGTCACCGACCGCTTCGTCAACGGCGATCCGTCCAACGATCACCGCGATCAGGGCGGCGCGCATCGCACGTTCGATATCCCGGTGCCCTGCCCGGACAAGGTGGATGGCAACATCGGCTACCTCGGCGGTGACTTCAAGGGCGTGCTCGACAACGCCGCGTACATCCGCAACCTGGGCTTCGGTGCGGTATGGATCACCCCGATCATCGACAACCCCGACCAGGCCTTCACCGGCAGCAAGCCGATCAGCTGCACCAGCACGCTGACCGACCGCGGCAAGACCGGCTACCACGGCTACTGGGGCGTCAACTTCTACACGCTCGACGAGCATCTGCCGAGCAGGGACCTGGACTTCGCCGCGTTCACCCGCGGCCTGCATGCCGCTGACCTCAAGGTGGTGCTGGATATCGTCGGCAACCATGGCTCGCCCGCGTGGACGATGCCGGTGGCGCAGCCGCAGTTCGGCCAGATATTCGACAAGGACGGCCGATTGATCGCCGATCACCAGAACCTGCCGCCGCAGCAGCTGGACCCGGTGCATAACCCGCTGCATGCCTTCTACAACAACATCGGCCCCGTCGACGGCAAGCAAGGCTCGATCTTCGACGGCAACCTGGCCGAGCTGTCCGACTTCAACGAGCACAATCCGGCGGTGATGGATTACCTGGTGGGTGCGTACCTGCAATGGACCGCGCAGGGCGTGGATGCGCTGCGCATCGACACCATCGGCTGGCTGCCGCACCCGTGGTGGCATGCCTTCGTCAACCGCATCCGTGCCGAGCATCCCGGCATGTTCATGTTCGGCGAAGCGTTCGACTACGACGCCAGCAAGATCGCCGAGCACACCTGGCCGGCCAACGCGAATGTCAGCGTGCTGGACTTCCCGCTGCGCGGCGCACTGTCGTCCGTGTTCGGCAAGGAACAGAAGGGCTTTGAGACCCTGGCCGAACCGCTGCACCTGCTCGACGGGCCGTATGCGAATCCGTACGAGCTGATGAGCTTCTACGACAACCACGACATGGCGCGCTTGGACGCAACCGATGCCGGGTTCATCGACGCCCACAACTGGCTGTTCACCGCGCGCGGCATTCCGGTGATCTATTACGGTTCGGAAACCGGCTTCATGCGCAGCCGTGCCGAGCACGCCGGCAACCGCGCCTACTTCGGCCAGGCGCGCGTGAATGATGCGCCGAAGAGCCCGATCTATGCGCCGCTGCAGCGGATCGCCAAACTGCGTGAGGCCACACCGGCCCTGCAGCGCGGGCTGCAGGTCAATGAGCGCCTGCACGGCGATGAAGCGGTGTTCTTCCGCGTGCTGCAGCAGGGCGATACCGCGCAGACCGCGCTGGTCCTGCTCAACAAGGGTGATGCGGCCCGGACCCTCGAGGTCCGTCGTTACCTGCAGGCCGGCACCTGGCGCGACGCGCTGGGCGGCGCCAGCCAGACGGTCAACGGATCACTGAAGGCCGAGGTGCCTGCGCATGGTGTGCGCGTGTTCGTGCTGGATGCGCAGGTCGACCAGGTCGCGCTGCAGCAACAGTTGAAGGCGGCGATGGAGGACCAGCAGGCCCGCACGAAACGCCTGGCGAAGTAGCCGGGGAATGCCCGGTCTGCCGTTCGCGGTGGGCCGGGCACTACAATCGGGCTCGCGATCGCGCACGGCGATCCTTTCGAGTACGTTCTCCATGTCACGCCTGTCCCTGCGCCCCGCGACGCCCGACGACGCCGAGCGCCTGTTCCATCTGATGCAGTTCTACTACTTCGAGGCGTCGGCCTGGAGCGGAGAAGAAGTCCGCTCCGACGGCCTGTTCGACTGTGATCGGAGCGATGTCGAGGACTCCCTGCGCAACGCCCCGCAGTGGGCGCGGCTGTTGTTCGTCGACGAGGCACTCGCCGGCTTCGTGCTGGTGGACCGGGTGGAACGGGACGGCCACCACTATCCTGAACTGGCCGATCTCTTCGTGCTTCCCAAGTACCGGCGGCAAGGGTTGGCCGCGTATGTGGTCAACGCACTGGTGCGCCCCGGCGAGGGGCAATGGCTGCTCGCAGTGTTCCGCGGCGACGTGGCTGCGCATGCCCACTGGCTGCGGACCCTGCCGCGTCTCGGCCTGCCGCATGTCGCGCTGGCCGACGATGACCCGCGTTTCTACCTCTACCTGATCGGCGGTCCACCGCGCCTGTAGTGCCGGCCGCTGGCCGGCTCCCGACAGCCCCGGCGGTACACTGTCGGCCCCCACCCATACCCCCGCATTCCATGAACGACGCTGCCCCCCAGACCCCGATCGAAACGCTGCTCAAGACGGCGATGGACGGTCAGTTGCCGATCGGCCTGTTCATGAAGGCATTCGTGGCGTCCGAAGTGGTGCTGCTCACCGGGAGCCTGGTGACGCCGGATGGCAGCGGTTTCGATCCGCTGCTGTTCGACAAGCAGGGCGTGTTGCATGTGTCCGTGTTCACCGATATGAGCCGCGTCGGTTTCCACAGCCAGCAGGCCCCGCACACGATCCGCATGCTGATGCTGGAGGTGCTCAAGCGCGTCCCCGGCGGCTACGGCGTGGTGATCAATCCGGGCACCTCGCTGGGCTTTGAGATCTCGCCGTCCGGCGTCGGCGAAATCCTCAAGGACTTCGCCGACGGCCCGCGCTGACGCTGCGTTAAAGTGGCGTCGTACGTTCCATCGGCACGCTTCTGCGCGCTCGCGGTCAGGACGCGGTTGTCGTAGAAGCTGATTTTCTCGAACAGCTCCGTCACCAGCTGCTGGCGGTCGGCCGGCGTTTCGGCGCGGATGTAGGCGAGCAGTTCGGTGGAGGTGGTGTAGGGCGGTTGCTGGAAGCCCTTGGGTGCTTCTGGACACGTGTGCGCCAGTGACCGGCCAGCCATGACACGCCCATGCAGCCTGCCACCAGCAGCAGCCAGCCGGATGCGGTCGGCCCGGCGCTCTGCTTGATCGCGCCCCACCACGCCGGGCCGAACATCGCCCCGATGGCCAGTACGGCGAGGGCCAACAAGGCAAGCAATACCCGCGACACCCAACGCTCCATACCGGCGTCATGCCGGGCAATGCGCAGCGTGACATCACGGGCGAAGCGCATCGGCGGCCCACTCTGCGGGGCGGAAGCGATCGCTTGGGCGATGCGCAGGTAGTCGGCGGCGTCCGGCGCAGCGCGCTGGCCGCTGAGAGCGGCGCGCAGCGCATCCTCCTGGGCCTGCCATTCCTCCGGATCGATGCGGGGATCGTCTGCGCTGCTCATGCGGGCACTCCAATGCGGGATTCAAGCAGTTCGCGCAACCGCTTGCGGCTGCGGAACAGATGGCTCTTGATGGTGCCTTCGGCCAGCTCGGTCAGGGTGGCGATCTCGGCGATGGAGATCTCCTCCAGGTGATAAAGCGTGAGCAGGGTGCGCTGCAGCGGCGGCAGGGCGTCGATCGCCGCATGCAGGTGCGCGTTGATGTCCTGCTCGCTGGTACGTGCTTCCAGATCGATGCCATCGCCGATCTGTTCGATCAATGCGGTGCCGTCCTCGCCCATGGTGTTCTCCACCAGCGGAATGCGGCGCCGTTCCAGGTGGCGCTTGGCGATCGAATAGGCGACCTGCGCCACCCAGGATTTCAACGCGCTTTCGCCGCGGTACTGATGCAGCGTCTGATGGATGCGCAGGAAGGCTTCCTGGCACAGCTCGCGGGTGTCGTCAGGGTGGCGGACCATGCGGTCGACCACACGCCAGCACAGTCCCTGATACTCGCGCACCAGCTGCTCGAACGCGCCGGGCTGCCGCGACAGAATCGCGGCGACCAATGCACGGTCGGCGTCGAGACACTCAGCAGGGGAGGACGGCGGCGTACGCATCACCATAGGGATACGTCGAGTGCTGCATCGGTTGCAACCAGGCGCCGTGCAACCGATCCCGCCTTGGCCGTATCTCAGTGGACAAGCCCCTCAACGGAACGAACGCATCATGGATTACAACCTGATTCTTCCCGTCGTCCTGATCCTCGGCATCGTGTATGCCATCAAGAGCGTGGTCGATGGCCACACCCGCCGCCGGATCGTTGAAGCGCGCGGCTCGGAAGAGCTGGTGCGCTCGCTGCTGGCCGGCGATACCACCAAGCGGCGGCTGGCCTCGCTGCATTGGGGCTGCGTGTTGCTGACCCTGGCGCTGGCATTCGGCCTGGTCGATCTGCTCGGTATCGACCGGGTCACGCCTGGCGCGATCGCCCTGCTGCTCGGTGCGACCGGGCTGGGCAACGTGGTGTACTTCGTGCTGGATCGTCGCCTGAAGTAAGGCCGCGCGCGCGTCGCTCAGCCGCGCAGCGAGGAGTCCCGCAGCACCTGTTTCACCGCGATGCTCTGGCCTTCCACCGGCTGGCCTTCGATCAGCGCCAGCAGTTTTTCCACCAGCAGGTGACCGGCCTGCTTGGTGTCCTGCTGCACGGTGGACAGCGGCGGGGAGACCGAGGCGGCCAGTGGGATGTCATCGAAGCCGGTGACCGCCACGTCCTCGGGCACGCGCAGGCCATGCTCGCGCAGGGCGCGCATCGCACCGATCGCGATCAGGTCGCTGGCCGCGCACAGGCCGTCGATACGCTCGCCGCGCGCCAACAATGCCTGGCAGGCATCGAAGCCGGACTGCTCGGTGGTGATCGCATCATGCTGCAGTGAGGGCTCGGCGGTCAGGCCGCGCGCCTGCATCGCCTCGACGTGGCCGCGGTAGCGCTGCTCGAACTCGGGATAGTGGCTGGAGGCATGGCCGACGAACGCGATCCGGCGGCAGCCTTGGTCGAGCAGGTGCACGGTGATGTCGAACCCGCCCTGGAAATTGTCGCTGCCGATCGAGACACCGGGCTGATCGGGCAGGGACGCGCCCCAGCGCACGAAGTGGGTGCCTTGCTCGACCAGCCGCTGCAGCCGCTCGCGCGACTCGTGGTAGTCGCCATAGCCCAGGAGGATGATGCCGTCGGCCTTGTTGCTGTCCTCGTAATCCGCCTGCCAGTCGGTGGACAGCTGCTGGAAGGAAACCAGCAGGTCATAACCGCGCAGCGCGCAGGCTCGGGTGATCGAGCCCAGCATGGCGTGGAAGAACGGGTTGATCAGCGAGTCGTCATTGGTGGGGTCTTCGAAGAACAGCAGGGCCAGCGTGCCGGCATTGCGCAGGCGCAGGCTGGAGGCGTTCTTGTCGACCTTGTAGTTCAGCTCCCGGGCAATGGCCAGGATCCGCTCCCGGGTCTCGGCGTTGACCATCGGGCTGCCGCGCAGCGCCCGCGACACCGTGGGCTGGGAGACGCCGGCCAGGTGGGCGATATCGAGGGAGGTGGCTTTGCCGCGGATGGTCATTTCAACAGGGGGGTGAGGCAGTGAAGGGACATCATGCCATGCGCCGCCGGGGCGGGGCCGGGTCGGGCGCTGGGCGGGCGGCCAGTGGCCTGCAGCCCTTGGACGGAACCGCCGTCACCGTTGCGGCATATGGCTCGAGCAGGTTTCCGGTCGTTTCCGGCCGGAATTCCGACAGGGTCGGGGACGGCGGCGATGATAAGATGGTGCAATCTGGATCCCCCCAATTTTCCCAAGGGCGGCCCGGCAGATCTGCACCCCGCTCGGGGCTGTGATATGACTGCGGCCTGCCCTCGGACAACGGAAGAGCAACCCTATGGCGCGCGGCATCAATAAAGTCATCCTGGTCGGCAACCTCGGCAACGACCCGGACGTGAAGTACACCCAGGGCGGTATGGCGATCACCCGCATCAGCCTGGCCACCACCAGCGTCCGCAAGGACAAGGATGGCAACCAGCAGGAGCGTACTGAATGGCACCGCGTGGTGTTCTTCGGCAAGCTCGGCGAAATCGCCGGTGAATACCTGCGCAAGGGCAGCTCGGTCTACGTCGAAGGCAGCCTGCGTTACGACAAGTACACCGGTCAGGATGGCGTGGAGAAGTACTCCACCGACATCATCGCCGATGAGATGCAGATGCTCGGCGGCCGTGAAGGCGGCGGTGGCGGTGGCGGCGGCGAACGTCCGCAGCGCCAGCAGGCCCCGCGCCAGGAGTACGGCGGTGGTGGTGGTGGTGGCGGTGGTGGTCAGCGCGGCGGCGGCGGTGGCTACGGTCAGCAGCGCCCGCAGCAGCAGGCGCCGCAGCAGTCGGCGCCGCCGATGGACGACTTCGCCGATGACGACATCCCGTTCTAATTTTTAGCACTTCCTTCATACAAAAAAGCCCCAGTAAGTCATTGTACTTACTGGGGTTTTCTTGTTTACGCATGGATTTCTGCATCCTGCTAGTCTGAGGCCAATCTTCTACTAGTAGAGGATGTAAACGATGAGGCCGGCATTTCGCGTTCGGATCGTCTTGTTCGCCTCTGGCGACGCTTTCCGGTACTGCTGGATGAGCATGGGTGCCCGCTCTTTCGCCCCACCGTGTTTGCGCTTACTCAGGTTCGGGGTAGGAATCTTTCAACTAACACGATCAGCAACGTGCTGCGTGCGATTGAAGTGGGGGGCTCGCTGGCCAGCAGAATCGCCACGGCGTCGTCGGGCTCGGCGGCCATCCAGTCGTCGACCTGGCCAGGCTGCAGCCACGCCGGCATCCGGTCGTGGATATCGGCTGACACGCCGCTGCTGTCGCCGGTGATGATGGTGAAGGTGCCGAGGCCGCCTTTGCGCATTCACTTGACCGAACAAGCCGCGCCACCTAGATTTCCTGATGAAACCAACTATCTCGCCGTAACCCCAAAGACGGCCTACATGCCGAGTCGGCCCCTATGATCATGCAGCCATGACTAAGACGACGCACCTCGTTGGCGTTGATCACGCCGGCTTTACGGTTTCCTCCTTGGACGAATCCATCCACTTTTGGACCCAGGCACTGGGTTTCGAGCTGCAACGCCAATCGGAGATGGGTGGCGATTTCCTGTATCAGGTTACAGGCGTTGATGATCCGAACGTGCGCACGGCAATCGTCTTGGCGCCGAATGGGTTCATGGTTGAGCTGCTGCAGTACTCTGGAGGTCGCCAGCATGGAGCCGCGCCGGAGAGTGCCGGCGCGATCGGAGCTGCACACCTGGCTTTGACCGTGGAGGATATTCACTCCGCCATCGCCCGTGTAGAGGCTGCGGGATGGAAGGCGAAGGGCAGTCCACAACCAATTCCAGGCGGTCCACGCAAGGGGACACTAGCGGCCTACGTCTCCGGCCCCGATCACATCACAATCGAGTTCATGCAGCCGCCAAGCAGGTGATGGGCGTGCAGAGGAAAGTGAACTGGCATCACTGCTAGGGATGGTCTGAACAAATCTGCGCGAAATCCGATGGTAGTGCCGGCCGCTGGCCGGCAAGCTTGAGGTCCATCAGACCACGTTGAAGGACCCTCCATGCAGCTGACATTCGGTGGTGCCGAAGGCCTGATCCGGAAATGCACCAGACCAGGAAGGGCAATCAGTGGTACTTCGGCATGAAGGCGCACATCGGTGTGGATCAGTTTTCGGGCCTTGTGCACCATGTGACATGCATCGCTGCCAATGTAGGCGATGTCACAGTCACGCACGAACTTCTGCACGGTAACGAGGATTGCGTGCTGGGCGACAATGGCTATACCGGGGCGGACTCGCGGCCAGAGCTACAGGACGCCAAGGCGGCGTTCTTAACCGCCAGGAAGCGGGGCAAAGTGAAGGCGATCAAGAACGCGCGCGACCGTCGGCAGCACGAGCGCTGGGAGCGTTGCAAAGCCAGCATGCGCGCGAAGGTGGACACTCCTTCCGGGTGATCAAGCGCCAGTTTGGTTACACCAAGGTGCGCTATCGCGGGCTGGCAAAGAACAGCTCGCAGGTGCTGACCCTGTTTGCGCTGTCCAATCTGTGGATGACCCGCTGGCAGTTCGTGCCGGCCCAAGGATAAATCCGTCTGGAGGCGCCCAACGGGGCCTCAAAACCCTATTTCCAGCGAAATAAACCGCAGCAGGTGGGCGCGGGACGCGTTCGGCTCATGAATCCAACATCGCGGGTGATCTGCTCAGAGCATCCTTAGAGGAAATGTCGCCACCATCGCCAATCCTATGATCGAGGCTGGCTTTGTTCACGCGAGAGCTTTGCTCGAGTTCCTCTGGCTGTGCACAGCTGACGGGAACTTGGCGCAGGTCAAGCGCCGCCGGCGAGACGACATTGGCATTGAGACCTTCTCAAATGCACAGGGGCCACTTTGTTTGGTTCATCCTGACGAGGCCGTTGCAGCGTATCTAGGTCCTTGAGCCGCTTGGCGTCGGGCACGCTCATGCCGCCGAACTTGCTGCGCTACAGGTAGTACGAGGCCTCGCTAAAGCCATGCTGGCGGCAGAGGTCCTTGATGGGCATGCCGGCCTCAGCTTCGCGTAGGAAGCCGATGATCTGCTCTTCGGAAAAGCGCTTCTTCACGTCCAATCTCCTTGTCATTGAGAATTGGACTCCAAACCGCTTCGCTACTCAATCTCGGGGGGACGTCGATCCCGCCTGCCGAAGCTGAGGCAAACTACTATCGGCAACTAGCCAGTCAAGCCGCCGCGGTGGCGGCCTGACGTAACCCTACTTGCCTCCACCGAACCCGGGGGGATTCAGTTTGCGAGACCGGAACGCCGCCACTTTCATCCGGTTCCCGCAGAGCGCCATGCTGCACCAACGGCGCTTTCGCGACTTGGTCGTGTCATGGAACAGCAGTGTGCAGTCATGCGCTTCACACTCGCGTACGTGCTGCAGGTCGCCACCGGCTAGGAGCCGGCTCAGCGCCACTGCGATGGGCTCCAGCAGGCTTTCTGCGCTGTCATCGCGGCGGCGTTCGACCACGCAAGGGCCTGCACCGTCAGTGGACGACTGCAGTTGAACGATCGGTCGGCCAGCCTCCAGCACCTTGTTCACTATCGGTGCCTGGAACGGGCGCCCTGCCCGTGCAGCCGTCAGCAGTTCGCGTGCTTCGTCGCGCAAGGCGGCGGCCAGCTCCGCCACGCCGTTCGGGATGGGGACCGCGCCTGCGTCCAGGACGCCCGCCGCGGCCAGCCAGTCGATTGCCGCCTGGTCGCCCTGAAGCACGTCCACCGGGGCCGTACTGGGGCCGTAGGCCGAGTTGATGAAGTCGAGCGCCAGATCATTGGCCACGAACAATGCGGGGGATGGAGCTGAGTCGATCATGCGTAACCCCTGTAAATGTTGTTGACAGGTTACCACCGCCGCACGTAACCTTCAAATCAACTCAAATGTGGTTACATAAAACGCTCATGACTCCTTCGAATACGCTCGCCCGATTCGGCGCGACGGCTGCCCTGCTCGCCGCCACCGCCACCGCCACCGCGCACGCCCAGGTCCAGTACCGCTACGAACAGGTGGGCGAGGTCAAGGTGTTCTATCGGGAGGCCGGCCCCCGTTCGGGCCCCACCGTGCTCCTGCTGCATGGGTTCGCGGCGTCGTCGTACATGTACCGGGACGTCATCGAGGCGCTGTCGGACAAATACCACGTCATCGCTCCGGACCTGCCCTCCTTCGGTTACACCGAGGCACCTGCGCGTGGCGCGTATGACTACACCTTCGACACCCTGGCCGCCACCCTGCAGCGCTTCACCGAGCAGCTGAAGCTGGAGCGTTACGCGCTGGTGGTGCACGACTACGGCGCCCCGGTGGGATGGCGTCTTGCCAGCGCACATCCAGAGCGGATCACCGCCCTGATTTCGCAGAACGGTAACGCGTACGAGGACGGCCTGGCGAAGGGGTGGGATCCGATCCGCGCCTACTGGAACGATCCCAGTGCGCAGAACCGCGCTGCCCTGGCTGAGTTCCCCACGGCCGCTGCGATCAAATGGCAGTACCTGGAAGGCGTGCGCGACCCCAGCCTGGTGGCGCCGGATGGCTACACCCTTGAGGGGCTGCATGTATCCAGGCCCGGCAACGCGGATATCCAGCTGGACCTGCTGCTGGACTACGCCTCCAATGTGCGGCTATACCCCGCGTTCCAGGCCTACTTTCGGACGCATCAACCGCCGCTGCTTGCCGTGTGGGGGCGAAACGATCCGTACTTCCTGCCCGCCGGTGCAGAGGCGTGGAAGCGCGACATTCCGGATGCCGAAATCCACTTTTTCGATACCGGGCACTTCGCGCTGGAGACGCATGCGGACGAGATCATTCCGGTAATCCGGGAGTTTCTGGATCGGAAGGTTGGCACGCACCGAAGCGGAGCGCAGTCGGGTCCTTGAACAACAGGAAACGCGCCGGCAGGCAGAATCCCCAGCAAACCCCAAACGTTCCGGCCGCTGCACGACGATCCAGATGATTGAGTCAATCCGACCGTCCTGTTCAGGGTTAGCAAGGTGGCGTCGAACGCGTCCCGTTGGGTCGTATGCCAGCAGAGGGGAAGGGGGCGATTTGGCTTCCAGCTATTGCGGGTGTTCCCAGTGGATAGCGGGCAAGAATGTCAACAGGTTTATCTGGTAGGCGAAGTTGTTGACACTCGCGAGGCAGTAGTACGCTGGGTGCATTGCATGCCAGCGCATGTGGCAGTTGTTTACCTTTTTGGTAGGCACAACCCTTTTGATTTCTGATTTTTACGGGTGTAAATAGAACCCCAGTAAGCCACTGTGCTCGCTGGGGTTTTTCTTTTCTGCACGGTACGTTCTGGTTCCTGCTGGTCTGGCGCCGGTCTTCGATCTCTGGTCGTGGCACGATGGGTCACAACTCAAGGGAGGAGTGACGGCATGCGACTGACGGACCAGGAGCTCAAGCACGTGCTCAATGTCGACTGGGGAATGCGGTTCTGGCGCTGGTTCCGCTGGGTCCTGCTGGTCATCCTGGCAGTGGCCGCGACCGGTGGTTACACCGGCCTGATGAAGCAGGCACCCAATGCGTGGCTGATCGCCGGCGCGGTCTATCTGCTGGTCGCTTGGCCGGGGCTCTGCCGCGCGTATGTCTATCGCTCGCTGCGGCGCATTATCGAGGCCGACCCGGAGGCGCGGGAGCAGCTGCGCCAGGCGATGCATCGCGGGCGATGATCGGATGCCTGCTGCGCGGCGGCGCTGTCCTCCCGCAGCCCGGTGAACGCTATTGCGTTGCACGCCGCCCTCCCATCGCACGCACGCGTCGAAAGGCATCACGCGCGTTGTGCCCCGCAGCATGCGTTTTCGTGCACCGCGTCTTGCAAAAAAATCAGTTCCTCCTCTATGGTGCAATCGATTGCATTGCAGCGGATCATCAGCGTTTGATACCGGTTGGGAGGCCGGAAGACGGATGTCCATCCATTCGATCAGACCGGCACCGGCATCGGGGCCGGGGCTCACGCGGCGCGATGCACTGCGCCTGGCGGTCGCCGCGAGCCTTGGGTTGGGTGCTGCGGGCGTGCTGCCGGTGTTTGCCGCGGCCGCGCCGCTCAAGGGCAACCTGAAGCACTCCGTCGCTCGCTGGACCTTTCCGCAGCAGTCGGTCGCGCAACTGTGCAGGACAGTGAAGGACATCGGGTTCGCCGCCATCGATCTGGTCGGCCCGGAAGACTGGCCCACGCTGAAGGCCCATGGCGTGGACAGCTCGATGTGCAACGGTGCGGAACTGGGCCTGACCAAGGGCTTTGCCGGCCGCGAGTTCCACGACCAACTGGTGGAGCGCTACACGCGGCACATCGATCTGGTCGCCGATGCCGGCTACCGCAACCTCATCTGCTTCTCCGGCAATCGCAACGGCATGGACCCCGAGGAAGGCATGGCCCATGCCGAAGCGGGGCTCAAGCGCATCCTCCGGCACGCCGAGAAACGCAACGTCGTGCTGGTGATGGAGCTGCTGAACTCCAGGGTCGATCATCCCGACTACCTGTGCGACACCTCCGCATGGGGCGTGGCGCTGTGCCAGCGGCTCGGCTCGGACCATTTCGGCCTGCTCTACGACATCTATCACATGCAGATCATGGAGGGCGACATCATCGCCACCATCGGCAGGGATCACGCCTGTTTCAAGCATTACCACACGGCGGGCGTGCCGGGCCGGCACGAGATCGGGGACCAGCAGGAACTCAATTATCCCGCCATCTGTCGCGCGATCCGCGACACCGGTTTCGACGGATATCTGGCGCAGGAATTCATGCCTGCGGCACCGGATCCCGTCGGCTCGCTGCGCGAGGCGATCCGCCTCTGCGACGTCTGAAACGATATCCACCAGGTGAGAGATCCATGGCAGACAATCATTACGACGCGATCGTCGTTGGCTCGGGAATCAGTGGCGGTTGGGCGGCCAAGGAACTGACCGAGAAGGGCCTCAAGGTGCTGATGCTGGAACGCGGGCGCAACATCGAACACGTGAAGGACTACGTCAATGCGATGAAGGAACCGTGGGACTTCCCGCACCGCAACCGGCCAACCCAGGCGATGAAGGCCGCGTTCCCGGTACTGATGCGCGACTACGCGCTGGCCGAGAACCTGCAGGGGATGTGGGCCGACGAACAGGAATCGCCCTACATCGAGACCAAACGGTTCGACTGGTTCCGCGGCTACCACGTCGGGGGGCGCTCGCTGATGTGGGGCCGGCAGAGCTATCGCTTCTCCGATCTGGATTTCGAAGCGAATCTCAAGGAGGGCATCGCTACCGACTGGCCGATCCGCTACGCCGACATCGCACCCTGGTACGACCATGTGGAGAAGTTCGCCGGCATCGCTGGCACCCGTGAAGAGCTGGACGTGCTGCCGGACGGCCAGTTCCTGCCGCCGATCCCGTTGAATATCGTCGAAAAGGACGTGGCCGCGCGGATCAGGAAGGCCTTCGGCGGCACCCGGCACATGATCCACTCGCGCACCGCCAACATCACCCAGCCGATGCCCGAGCAGGGCCGCGTCAACTGCCAGTACCGCAACAAGTGCATCCTCGGCTGTCCCTTCGGCGCGTATTTCTCGACACAGGCGGCGACGCTGCCGGCGGCGATGAAGACAGGCAACCTGACCTTGCGGCCGTTCTCGATCGTCAAGGAAGTGCTCTACGACAAGGACCGCAAGCGTGCGCGCGGCGTAGAGGTAATCGATGCCGAGACGGGGCAGACCTATGAGTACACGGCGAAGGTCATCTTCCTCAATGCGTCCTCCTTCAACTCCACCTGGCTGCTGATGAACTCGGCCACCGATGTCTGGGAGGGCGGGCTGGGCGCATCGTCGGGCGAGCTGGGCCACAACGTGATGGACCATCATTTCGGCGCGGGCGCCTCGGGCCGGGTCGATGGCTATGAGGACAAGTACTACTTCGGCCGTCGTCCCTGCGGCTTCTACATTCCCCGCTTCCGCAACGTGGCTGCGGACAAGCGCCGCTACCTGCGTGGCTTCGGCTACCAGGGCGGTGCCAGCCGCACGGGATGGTCGCGCGAGATCGCCGAGCTGAATATCGGTGCCGACCTGAAAGAGGCGCTGACCGTGCCCGGTGACTGGCGCATCGGCATGACCGGCTTCGGCGAGATGCTGCCGCACCACGACAACACGATCCGCCTGGACAGCGACCGCAAGGACAAGTGGGGACTGCCGGTGCTGGCGATGGATGTCTCCATGCGCGCCAACGAACTGGCCATGCGCAAGGACATGGCCGCCGATGCCGCCGAAATGCTCGAGGCCGCCGGCGTCAAGGACGTGGAGATGCATGACAATGACTACGCCCCGGGCAAGGGCATCCACGAAATGGGGACCGCGCGCATGGGCCGTGACCGCAGCACCTCCGTGCTGAACCAGCACAACCAGGTCTGGGATGCGCCCAACGTCTATGTGACCGACGGTGCGTGCATGACCTCCAGCGCGTGCGTGAATCCTTCATTGACCTACATGGCGCTGACGGCACGCGCTGCCGACCACGCCGTGCGCGAACTGAAAGCGGGGAATCTCTGATGGACCGCCGCGAACTGCTGAAGATGATCGTCGCCGCCACCGGTGCAGCCATGATCGGTCTGCCCGCACTCGGTCAGGCGCAGGCTCCTGCCGCAGGGGCGAAGGCGCCCTTCTCCGACGCGGATGTCGGCACGCTGGATGAGATCGCAGAGACCATCCTGCCGCGGACGAAGACGCCGGGGGCGAAAGACGCAGGCGCCGGTGCGTTCATGGCGACGTTCGTCAGCGACTGCTACACCGCCCGGCAGCAGGCGACGTTCCGCGCCGGCCTGACCGATATCGACAAACGCGCGGGCGGCCGCTTCCTTTCACTTGCGCCGCAGGCCCGCGCCGAGCTGCTGCGCGCGCTGGATACAGAGGCCAGGAAACACGCGGTCGAGGTGAGCGAGACCGGCACCGCCGAGGAGGGAGAAGCGATGCCGCATTACTTCACGATGCTCAAGCAGCTGGCCATCTTCGGTTTCTTCACTTCGAAGGTTGGCGCGACCGAGGTGCTGCAGTACGTCGCGGTGCCGGGGCGCTACGACGGCGACCTCGCCTATATCCCCGGTACACCGGCGTGGGGGACCAGCTGATGGAGCGCAACGGAATGATCACCCCTGTGCTGGTCGCCGCCGCCGTGCTGGTTGCCGCACCTGCGCTCGCGCAGGCCGGTGCCGATCCCGCGCACGATCCGGCGAAGACCGAGGTATGGACGCCCGTGCCTGCAACGGTGGCCACCCCGCCGGGAAAGGCGCCGTCCGACGCCATCGTGCTGTTCGATGGCAAGGATGTCTCGGCCTGGGAGTCGGAGCAGGGCGGACGCGTGCCCTGGCGCGTCGCCGATGGCGCGCTCACGGTGGTTCCGGGCAGCAAGGGCATCCGTACCCGGCAGCGCTTCTGCGACGTCCAGCTGCATGTCGAGTGGCGCACGCCTGTCGAAACCAAGGGCTTTGAGGGCCAGGACCGCGGCAACAGTGGCATCTTCCTGCAGGAACGCTACGAGCTGCAGGTGCTCGACAGTTACAACAATTCGACGTATGCCAACGGCCAGGCGGCCTCGCTCTACAAACAGGCCATGCCGCTGGTGAACGCCTCGCGTGCGCCGGGCGAGTGGCAGGCCTACGACATCATCTGGAAGGCACCGCGCTTCTCGCCGGGCGGCGGGCTCACGTCGCCCGCGCGCATCACTGTGCTGCACAACGGTGTGCTGGCACAGGACGACACCGTGCTGGCGGGCAGGACCGAGTACATCGGCGCGCCGTCGTACGCGCCACATGGGTGCGCGCCGATTTACCTGCAGGAACACGATTCCAAGGTCAGCTACCGCAACATCTGGGTGCGGGAGCTGTAGTGGACTCCTATTTCGCCAGGTAACTGGCGAGATTGTCGATTTCCTGTGGCGACAGCTGGGAGAAGGGCGGCATCAAGCCGCCGCCCTTGCTGATCTTTTCCTTGATCTGCGCCGGCTGCAACCGCTTGGCGACATCGGTGAGTGCGGGGAACGTCGGCGGAATGCCGGCCCGATCCGAGCCGTGGCAGGCCGTGCAGTGCACGGCATAGAGTTGTGCGCCAGCGGCCGGGTCATCCTTGGACCACGCTGTGGGGGCCAGCACCGTGCCGAACAGCGTCAGGGCCAGCGTCAGGATCTTGTTCACGTGGGGCTCCTTGGCAGGCTAGCGCAGTGCGCTGGCGGGCAGCGTGGCGGTGAGGTGTTGACGCAGGTAGTCCGCGCCCGTCTTGATGACCTTGGCCGGATCACGAGGGTGGTCGTGCTCGACGATGTACCACTGCACGCCTGCCGCCGCGGCGGCAGGCAGGATCGCGTTCCAGTCCAGCACGCCCTGGCCAACAGCGGCGAAGCCGCCCTCGTCTTCGGCCTGGCCTCTGGGTGCGTTGTCCTTGGCGTGTACCGCGAACACGTGGCCACGGAATTTGCCCAGCATCACCACCGGGTCATGGCCCGCACGGGCTACCCAGGCCAGGTCCAGCTCGGTCTGCAGGTCGGGGCCGGCCGCAGCGAACAGCAGCTCCAGGCCGGTTTTGCCGTTGAAGTCGACCAGCTCGAAGTCATGGTTGTGGTAAGCCAATCGCATCCCCTGGGTGTTTGCCTGCGCCGCGATCCGGCCCAGTTCCTGGCCCAGTGCGGTCCAGCCTGCGGCATCGGTCGGCCGATCCTTCTTGTCCAGGTACGGAACCACCAGGGTGGTGTTTCCGATCGAGCGGTTGAAGGCCACCACCCCGTCCAGGTCGCTGCGCAGATCGGCCAGTTGCACGTGGGAGGAAATGGCCTTGATCGAATAGCGGTCCAGCAGGTGCTTGAGTTCGGCTGCGCTGACATTCTGGGTACCGACTGTCTCCACCGCGCCGACGCCCGCGTCATGCACGATCTTCAACTGCTGGTCGAGCGTGCCGGCGTCGCGCAGCGTGTACATCTGCACTGCGATGGGCTGCTGTGGACCGGCCGGGGCGCCTGCGAAGGCAGGCAGGGCAACGAGCAGCAGCAGTGCGAGGGTGGTGGTCCTGCGCGTAGCGATGTTCATCAACACATCCTCCCGGAATTCAACCGATGGTGGTCCAGGCACGGGACCTGGCCGATGCAATCACGCGGTCGACGATCAACGCCGAACGCAGGCCGTCCTCGAAGGTGGGCAGGCCCTGTGGCCGCTCGCCGTCGATGGCGTGATAGGTGTCCGCGACGAACGCCTCGAAGCAGTGGCCGTAGCCCTGCGCATGGCCGGGCGGCAACACCGACAGCCGGCGTTGTTCGGCACTGCCGGCACTTGGCCCACGCACGAAGGTTTCCTCGCGCTGGTCGGGTCGGCCGATCCACAGCCGTTCGGCGTCCTCCTGGTTGAACGCCACGCTGGCCCGGGTGCCGTCGATCTCGAACCAGAGGCGATTGTGGCGTCCGGCCGAGACCTGGCTGACCGTCAATGACGCCAGCGTGCCTGCGCCGGTCTTGAACATCGCCGCGGCCACGTCCTCGCTGGATACGGCCTGCATCGCGCCGCCCGCCGTCGGCGTGGTGAAGCTCTGGCCGGTGAGAGCGCCGCGCTCGGCCAGCACGGTGGCGAATGCCGCACTGACGTCGACGAAGCGCTCGCCACTGACCCATTCCACCAGGTCGCACCAGTGCGAGCCGATGTCGGCGAACACGCGCGACGCGCCGCCCAGCGCCGGGTCCACGCGCCAGTTGTTGCTGGCCGGGTCCAGCAGCCAGTCCTGCAGGTAGCTGCCGTGGATCAGGTGCAGCGGCCCCAGTTCGCCCTGCGCGATGCGGGCGCGCGCCTCGCGCACCACCGGGTGGTAGCGGTAGACGAACGGCACCGTGGCGACCAGCCCGGTCGAGGCGGCCAATGCGGCCAGCGCTTGGGCGTCCTCCAGCGTGGTGGCCAGCGGTTTCTCGCAGATCACGTGCTTGCCCGCTTCCAGCGCCGCCTGCGCCATGGCGCGGTGCAGATGGTTGGGCGTGCAGACGTGCACCACGTGGACCTGCGGATCGGTGACCGCCTCTTCGATGTCACGATAGGCGCGCGGGACATTCCATGCCTGCGCCACGTCGCGTGCGCGATGCGGTGACGAGGCGGCCACGCCCCGGATCTCCGCACCGGCCAGCAGCGCCGCGCGATGGTGTACGGCGCCGATCATGCCGGTGCCGACGATGGCAATTCCAAGCTTGGGCATCGGGTGCGGTCCTCAGGGGGTGGAAGGGGCGGCCGCAACCACCGGCCGGTCGCGGAACAGCAGCAGGAAGGCGATCAGCACGACCAGCGCGACGCCCGCCGGGAACAGCCAGATCTGCTGCCAGTCCGGGCCAGCTGCGGTGGTGTAGTGCTCCACCACCGCGCCGGACAGGAACGTGCCAATCAGCATGCCCACGCCATACGTGGCCAGGGTGATGAAGCCCTGCGCGCTGCTGCGCGCGGCCGGGCCGGCATGCGCATCGGTGTAGATCTGGCCGGTGACGAAGAAGAAGTCGTAGCAGATGCCGTGCAGCACGATGCCGATCACCAGCAGGGAGAAGCCCCCGCCCGCATCGCCAAAGGCGAACATGGCGTAGCGCACCACCCATGCGGCCATGCCGACGGCGAGCATCGTCTTGACCCCCAGCCGCACGAACAGGAACGGCATGGCCAGCATCAGCAGGACTTCGGACACCTGGCCCAGCGATTGCAGGCCGGCCGCGCCGCGCACGCCCAGATCGTTGAGGTACGGGTTGGTGAAGTTGTAGTAGAACGCCAGCGGGATGCAGATGGCGATGGACGCCAGGAAGAACACCAGGTAGGAGCGCGACTTCAGCAGCCGCAGCGAATCCAGCCCCAGGATCTGTCCCAGGCCGGCGTCGCGCTGTTGCGCCAGCGGCGGCGTGTGGGGCAGGGTGAATGCATACAGGCCCAGCGCCAGCGACGCCATCGCCGCCATCTGGAAGGTCAGCTCGAGCCGATGCGCCTGTTCCCAGCCCAGCCAGCCGATCAGCACGCCGGCCACGATCCAGCCGATGCTGCCGGCCACCCGCACCAGCGGAAACTGCTTTTCCGGCGACTGCATGTGCCGCATCGCCACGCTGTTGGCCAGCGCCAGCGTTGGCATGAACAGCAGCATGTACCCCATGACATAGACGGAGAAGGTGCTGAAGTCTGTCGCCGTGGACGCCAGCCACATCAGCGCCGCGCCAGCGAGGTGGAGTACCGCAAGGATGCGCTGCGCCGCGAAGTAGCGATCCGCGATCAGGCCGACCAGGAAGGGAGCGACGATGGCGCCGATCGATTGGCTGAGGAACGCCGTCGCGACCTGGCTTGCGCTGGCCTGCAACGGCCCCTGCACCAGATAGGTCCCCAGGGTGACGAACCATGCCCCCCAGATGAAGAACTGCAGAAACATCATCGCGCCCAAGCGCGACATGGTGTGCGTCATGGTTTGCCCTCCCAGGCAGTGATGGCTCAGATCCCCAGCATGCGGCGCAGTGATCCAGGATCGGTGCCGCTGTCGGCAAAGTCGTCGAAGGCGCGCTCGGTCACGCGGATGATGTGGTCGCGGATAAACGCGGCGCCTTCGCGCGCGCCGTCTTCCGGGTGTTTCAGGCAGCACTCCCACTCCAGCACTGCCCAGCCGGGGAAGTCGTACTGCGCGAATTTCGAGAAGATCGCCTTGAAGTCGATCTGCCCATCGCCGAGCGAGCGGAACCGGCCCGGACGATCGATCCAGTCCTGGTAACCGCCATACACGCCACTGCGCGCGCTGGCGTGATACTCCGCGTCCTTGACGTGGAAGATGCCGATGCGCGCGTGGTAGCGGTCGATGAAACCCAGGTAGTCCATCTGCTGCAGCAGCAGATGGCTCGGGTCGTACAGGATCTTTGCGCGGGGGTGATGGTCCACCACATCGAGGAAGCGCTCGAACGTCGCGCCGTCATGCAGGTCCTCGCCCGGATGGATCTCGAAACACAGATCCACGCCGCAGGTGTCGAACGCATCCAGGATGGGGCGCCAGCGGCGGCCGAGTTCGGCGAAGGCTTCGTCCACCAACCCCGGCGGTCGTTGCGGCCAGGGATAGAAGTAGGGCCAGGCCAGCGCGCCGGAGAACGTGGCGTGCGCGGTCAGCCCCAGGCGCTGGCTGGCCTTGGCGGCCAGCAGCAGCTGCTCCACCGCCCAGGCCTGGCGGGCCGCGGAATCACCGCGTTTGTCCGGTGGCGCGAATCCGTCGAACAGACTGTCATAGGCCGGATGGACCGCAACGAGCTGCCCCTGCAGGTGGGTGGACAGCTCGGTGATCTGCAGGCCATGCCCGGCCAGCATGCCGGCGACGTCGTCGCAGTAGGCCTGGCTGCGCGCCGCCTCGGCCAGATCGAACAGGTGGGGCGCGCTGGTCGGCACTTGTACGCCAGAATAGCCCAGCCCCGCGGCCCAGCCGGCCAGCGTGTCCAGCCGATCAAAAGGAGGTGTGTCGCCGATGAACTGCGCCAGGAACAGCGCTGGACCCTTGAGCGTTTTCAAGAGGATTCGCCCTCGATGCAATCGATTGCATTATCCTAGCAGGGGCATTCGAAAGACCCGTTGTGCACTGCACAGCGGAAGGAAGAGGTAACGCCATGGCCACCATCTACGACATTGCAAAGCACGTCGGCGTCTCGGCCGGCACGGTGTCGCGGGCGCTGTCCCGGCCGGAGAAAGTGCTGCCGGCCACGCGCGCGCGCATCGAGCAGGCGGCCGCCGCGCTGGGCTATGTCCCCAACACGGTTGCCCGGACACTCAAGACCCAGCGCAGCGGCAAGATCCTGGTCACCGTGCCGGACATCGCCAACCCGTTCTTCGCCCAGATCCTGCAGGGCGCGGAGGACGCGGCGCAGGCCGTTGGTTACGCCGTCCTGCTGGGCGATACCCAGAACCTGCCCGAGCGCGAGGAACGCTACGCGCAGATGCTCCGGCGCAACGAGGCTGACGGCCTGATCGTGCTGGGGCATCGCCTCCCGCCTACGGCACGTGACATCGTCCAGCAGCAGGGCATTGCCGCGCCGGTGGTCAACGGTTGCGAATTCGATCCCGCGCTGGGCATCCCCAGCGTCCACATCGACAACGCGGCCGCCGCGCGCGCCGTGATGGAACACCTGTACGGGCTGGGGCACGAGCGGATCGCCGTGGTCGGTGGGCCGCGCGACAATCCTCTGCACCAGCAACGACTGGAAGGCGTCCGGACCGCTGCCAAGGCGCGTGGCCGCCTGCGCCAGTTGAGCGTCGTGCCGGGCGACTTCACCATCGAATCCGGGCACGCGGCCGGGATGTCGCTGTTGGCGCGCGCGCCAACAGCGACGGCGGTGTTCTGTTTCAGCGACCAGATGGCGCTGGGCGTCCTGGCGGCCTGCCGGGATCTGGGCATCCGGGTGCCGGGTGATCTGTCCGTCGTCGGCTTCGACGACCTGGCATCGTCGTGTTACCTCACGCCTCCGCTGACGACCATCAGGCAACCGATGCGGGAGATCGGTGCCCGCGCGGTCAACCTGCTGCTCGCCATCATCGAACGTGTTGATGTGCCGCTTCAGCAGACGCTGGATTTCAGTTTGATGCTGCGGGGCTCGACTGCCTCGCCCGGGCGGAGGTGAGGGCAGTCCGGTGCCTGGCACCCCGCCGCGCCGGTTGGCCGAAGCGGCGGGGCAACGTGTCCATCCGCGGTGCCGGTGTCACCGCAGCCTCAGCAGCCATGCACCCAATCGATTCCATTACGCAGGTGCGTCTGCAACGGGCTCCTTGCAGACGAAGTACGCGTAGTAGGCAATGACGCATGCCATCGCTGAGATTATCACGACCGAAGCATAGCTCCAGCGGATGGAAGCATGGGCGCCGGCTCCGCCGACCAGGCCATACATGACGAGTATGAGAGCGCTGGAGACCGCGTTGGCTGCAGTCTGTACACGCCCTTGCATCCCCTTCTCGGTAAGCCGCTGCGCGGCGGTCGTCACCACCGACCAAGCGGACAGGCAGGTGCCGATCACAAAGTAGAGGAAGAATGCCTTCCAGAACGAACTGGTCAGGGCAAAGATCGCAAAAGAGAGGGCCATTACAAGCGTCGCGGCCACCAGCGCAGGACCATAACCCCACCGCGTGGCGGCAGCCGGGAGGACGAACGCCCCTATCACGGCACCTGCCGACAGCGACGCTTCGATTGCACCAAACTGGCCTGAACTGAGGTCCAGCACCACCTTGGCGAACGGCGCAAGCAGGATGCTTGTCGTCATCAGAGTGACGTAAACAAGCATCTGTATGCTGTACAGCAGTACCAGCCTATGCTCTCCCAGCAGGTAGCGGACGCCGTCACGGGTGTCCTGCCAGTAGCTGCCCTTGCTGGTTGGATCGCAGCGGAACTCCAGGTGTTCCTTGCGCACGAACAGCATGCAAAAAAATGCCGCTGCGAAAAGGCCCGCGGTTATCAGCAGCACCGTCGCCGGTGAAGCGACCATCATGAGTGCTCCGCTGATCGGCATGCCGACGATGAAACCAACCTCGAATGCGATGTCAACCGTGGAATTGGCATGCAGCAGCCTGCTGTCGTCGACCAGCTCACGGACCATGGCCAGCAGGGCTGGTGTGTACAGGGCAGCACAGGAACCCATCACGAACGCCAGAGCCATCAGCGCAGCAACGCCCGGGTGCCTGATGTAGAGTGCAGCGGCAGCAACAAGGGCAACCACGCGCAGGATCTTCGTCGCCATGACGATGTGACGTCTGTCCACCCGGTCGACCAGCAGGCCGATTGCGGGGGCAAGAAGCAGGGAGGGCAGCCAGAAACAGACCATCAGTCCCGCCAGTGCGGATACGGATGCGTGTTGGTTTACGACCGTCCACGACATGGTAAGCAGCACCATGCCAGCGCCGATGTTCGCCAACAGGCAGCTGACTATGACCCAGCGCAAGGCGGGGATACCCAGAAGCGCCATCCGCGCGGTCAAGTGGTTCATTCGTTGCTCCTGCATGGCGTTCAAGAAGGGGTGTGGGCAACATCCAGGACGAAGCCGTCGAGGATCCGTTGCATGCGCTCCTGGACCTCGGCAGACGTCCGTCCTTCGACCTGCACGTAGCCGGCGCAGAATCCGGACGATCGCTTCGGTTGAATGCAATCGCCGATCGCAACGTTCATCTGGCAGCTGAGCACGCCGGGATAGGCCATGAGTTCCCGTGCTGTCGACAACCGGGTCACAACGCCAGCAACCGCCGGCAGCAGAAGATCGCCAACAGCCCTGTCACGCGTGTAAACCAGTTCGGGGTGCCGCCCTACATAGGTATCCATGATCGCGTGCAGAAGATCAAAGCCATACGCGTGGCCATGATTGAGTGGCACTTCGCAGCCGCTCAACCGTGCGGCGATCTCGCTCATGAAGAACCGGCCGTCGTCAGTCATGAAGAGATCAGATGGCCGCGATGGCGGCGGCGATTACAGCGAAGGTGGGATCTTCAGGCGTGCCATCGGCTTGATTGAGCGCTGGATGGCGTTCTGCCGTTGTGCCAAATGTGGTCTCGTTGCGAGACGGTCAATCGGATGGCGTGAAGTGTGCATGGTCGACATCGTGGAGATTCCATCAGGCATCGATACAGCTCCTTGCTTGCTTGTCGAAACACTAACATGGTGACCTGCGCCGGGGCCAAGATGGTGGTCTCATTTCTGATCGCTGAAGCGTATTGAAAGACGTACTCCAGCGCCTTGAAGAGATAGCACGCAGCATCATCTGCGCCGTTGAATGTGGGCGAGGCGCCGGGGATTCTGCAGCCGAAGTGGCCTGCTTAATGTGCTCGCTGCAGACAGCCATCGAGCTCGGGCCGACGCTGCGCGATGGCGGCGAGCTGAACCCGTTCGCCTGGGCCTGTGCAGTTTCTTGATGGCGCTGGGCAGTACCATGGACCACCCGTCAGGATGCGCCCGCATGTCCATAGTGATCCCCGCGTTGCCCAAGCCGCCCACCGCCCGCATCGCCGCCTGGGTGCTGATGCTGCTGGGCATGTGGCTGACCTTGAAACTCGGGCTGGTGGTAACCCTGCTGTCGGGCCTGCTGGTGTTCCACCTGACCCACCTGCTGGCCTCCACCGTCGAAGGCAAGCTGCCGCCGGGGCGCGCACGGGCCTATTCGGTGATCGTGCTGTCGGCGTTGATCATCGGGGCGCTGACCCTGGCGGCGATCGGCATCGCCTCGTTCTTCCGCAACGAGACCGGTGGACCGGATGCGCTGCTGATGCGCCTGATGGACATCCTCAACACGTCCCGCCACCAGGTACCGGACCTGCTGCAGCCCTATATCCCGGAAGACCTGCAGGCGCTGCGCACGGCCATGAACGACTGGGCGGCGACGCACCGCCAGCAGCTCGGCATCGCCGGCACCTCGGCCGTGCAGATCAGCGTGCGGATCCTGATCGGCATGGTGCTGGGGGCGATGATCGCGCTCTACGACGAGTTGCCCTTGCCCAAGATGGGGCCGCTGGCACAGGAGCTGATCGGCCGCACCAGCCGCATGGCCACGGCCTTCCGGCAGGTCGTGTTCGCACAGGTGAAGATCTCCCTGCTCAATACGCTGTTCACCGCCATCTTCCTGCTCGGGGTGCTGCCGCTGTTCGGTGTGCATCTGCCGCTGGCGAAAACCCTCGTACTGATCACCTTCCTCGCCGGCCTGCTGCCGGTAGTGGGCAACATCATCTCCAATACCGTCATCACCATCGTCGCGTTGTCGGTGTCGTTCTACGTGGCCGTGGTCGCGCTGCTGTACCTGGTGGTCATCCACAAGCTGGAGTATTTCCTCAATGCGCGCATCGTCGGCGGCGAGATCCAGGCACGTGCGTGGGAACTGCTGCTGGCGATGCTGGTGATGGAAGCCGCGTTCGGGCTGCCGGGACTGGTTGCGGCCCCGGTGTTCTACGCTTATATCAAGCGCGAACTGCTGGATCAGCGCTGGATCTGAGGGCAGGGCCCCTAGAGCTTCAGGTTCAACGATACATACGCCGAGCGCCCCGGTGCGGGCGAGAACATCGGCTGGTCATCGCCGCCCCAGAAGAAGTTGTCGTACCACGCATACGCGTAGTCGCGGCCGGTCAGGTTCTTCACCTGCACGTCCACGCTCAGCCGCTCGGACAGCTGATACGACGCGCTGGCATCGAGCACCGCGAAGGCGCCGAACTTGCCCTGCGTGTTGCGCTCTTCAATGTAATAGTCACCCTGCATCCGGCCCTGCAGGCCGAAGGTCCAGCGCTCGTTGGTGCGGTAGTCCAGGCCGATGTTGCTGATGTAGCGCGGTGTGGCGATCACCTCGTTGCCGGCCAGCGCGGTACCGTCGGTAGTGAAGGCGCTGACCACCTTGGCCTGCTGGATGGCGTGCGAGCCCCACAGCGTCCACTGGTCGCCCAGGCGCGTGGTGACCTGCAGGTCGACGCCTTCGCGACGGGTCTGGCCCAGGCCGACCGAGGTGCCGGTGGCGGGCATGTTGGCGACCTCGTCGGTTGCATCCTGGCGCCACACCGCGATGCGCGCGTCGGTGCCGACCGCCGGGGTGAACTTGATGCCTACCTCCTTGCCGGTATTGATCGAGGGCCGGAAGGTCGCCTGGCCGGCGGTGAGGTAGGCCGGTGCGGTGGAGCCGGTCAGTACCTGGAACGTCCTGCCCCAGTTGGCATAGACGTTCAAGGCCGGGGTGATCGCATAGACCACGCTCAGCTTGGGCTGCTCGATCGTGCCGTAGTGCTGCAGCGGGGCGGTGATGCCACCGGGCAGGTGGGTGCTGCCGGAGAAGCGGTCGACGCGGTAGGCAGGCACGATCTTCAGGGCAGGGGTGGGCTGATACACGGCCTGCACGTAAGCACCGAGGTTGTCCAAAGAATAGCGGTCGTCGTTCTGGATCCGCGCCGGGGTCGAGAAGTCGGTCGGGATGGCGTGGTTGTAGCGCAGCCGGCGATACGTGTTGTCCTGATGCTCGGCGTTGAGGCCGCCCTCGACTGTCAGTGCAGGCGTGGCCGCCCAGGTCAGCGTACTGAGCAGGCCGGTCTGTTTCTCATCCCACTGGCGGCGCTGGCGCGGCGCGTTGCCGGGAACGTAACGGGTGAAGGTGACCTGCCGATCGTCCTCGTAGCGGTTGTAGTACAGCTTGTTGCTGACATGCACGGTGTCGCTCAGCTGCAGGTCCAGATGGGTGCTTAGATGGCGCATGTCGCGGTCGTCGACATCGTTGGCATTCTTGAGCGCGGATCCGCGGCGGTCAGTGGCCAACTCTTCAGCCGTCATGAAGCCGGGCTCGTCCGCCTCGTGGTGGTACACGCGTGCGATCAGGCCGATGGTGAACAGATCCTCTTCGCCGCTGTAGAACCACTTGCCGCCGAGCGAGTACTTTTTCGAACGGTCATGGTCGCGGTAGCCATCGGAGGCCTGTGACGCCAGGAAGTAGTTCTGGGCAACACCGTTCGCTTCGCGACCGATCGCGACCTGCGCTTCGCGGGTGTGGTAGCTGCCGTAGGTGAGCCGCGCATCGGTGTAGTTGCCACCCTGGCGGGTGCCGAGGTTGATGTTGCCGCCAATGTTGTGCAGGCCGTAGCGGGGATCGTTGGTCCCGCGCACGACTTCGATGTAGTCGATGTCCAGCGGGAACACCATGTCGATGAAGCGCTGGTTGCCGCTGTTGACGTTGCTGGGGATGCCGTCGATCAGGATCTTGATGCCGTTGAGGTAGCCCTCGCCATTGAACGCGCGGAAGGTGGCCTTGCCGGATTCCGCGCCCTGGCGGGTTTCGGTCAGCTGCATGCCCGGCATCTGGCCGAGCAGCTCCCAGCTGTTGGACACATTCTTCTCATGCACCTGGTCGCCGCCCAGCACATCCACCGAGGTCAGCACGCGGCTGGCGGCCAAGGGGCGGTGTGAGCCTTCGCGCACGTGCACGCTGCCCAGGGTGATCGCAGCATCGCCGGATTGTGCGCGTGCTTCGCCTGCGCACAGGGTCGCCAATACGGCGGACACCATTGCCTTGGTTCTCATCGGGTCGTGCCTTTCCGGGCGTGTGGTTAAAAAGAAATAATATAACATTGCATTGGGTGCGGTCATCCGTCCTCTGACGGCCGCGCAGAGCAATGCGGGGGCCTGACGGATCCTCCCTGGCCAGGCTGCGGAAAAGGCCTGCGCTTCAGCAGGCCACAATCGTGGTGTGTCAGTGCGGCGCGGCGCCGCTCAGCGTGCTCGCGTTCTGGAACACCCATTGGCGTGACATGGTCTCCCAACGGTAATGCCGCAGCTTCAGCGCGGCGATCGGCTGCGCCGTAGCGATCTCAAGCCGTAGCGGCAGGCGATCCTGCTCCCAGCTCAGCGGTCGCTCGCGGCCTTCCCGCGTGCCAGTGCCGGCGGTGCGTCCGGCCATCTGCGTTGCGGCAGCGATCGGGCGGCCGGCCGCGTCCACCGGTACGGCTGTCGTCCAGACACCGCGGGTCTGTGCGGGCGGCGGGAGGTCCTGCAACACGGTGACGCGTTGGGGCGAGGTCCAGACGATCCGCGCCTGGGGATTGCGCTGCGACGATTGCCCTTGGGCAAGTGACTCACTGCCGTCCCACTGGTAAGTCTCCACATCGACCGTCGCCCGCAGGCTGTCGAGTGCCTCCAGTTGCGCCGCGCGCGTATCCAGCGGCAGCCGCAGTGGAAACGCCAGGTCGCTTTCGCCGATCTGGTAGCTCTCCATCAGCATCCAAAGGTGTGGCACCGGGACCGCCCGCAAGTGGGGAAGCGCACGACCGGCATGGTCGAGCAGTTCAACCTCGCGCATCCGCGCGGAGACCACCAGGGGTGGTGCGGTGGGGGTGTTGCCGGAGATGTCACGCGCGGCGCGCATCTCACCTCCCAGGCGGAGCAGAGGGCGCGATGTGCGGGCATCAGGCCTGAGACCGAACAGCAGGCTCTTCTCGATGCGAGGCAGCGCGGCCGCATCGAGCATCCAGGGCTCCAGCGTGCCATCTTCCTGCGAATCGACGACGTAATCTGCCGGATCGCGCGATGGAGCAGAGAAGGGAGGGCGCCGCAGCGCCTCATCGGTGGCGTCATGCGCCGACGCGCCGTCCTCATCCGAGAGCACGTCCGGCGTGGCGATCTCGGCAAGGTTCGCCAGGTGCATACGGTGCGTGGTGGCCGGCGTGCCGTTCTTGCCGGCGGCCACGTGGAATTCGAAGCGCGCTTCCAACGGCATGCCGTCGGCACGGCGCAATGCCTGGCGGCCGCTGCCGCGCAAGGTGTCGCCCTCCACGGTGGTGTCCAGCACCACGGCATCGGCGGTCACCGCACGGACCTGCATGCGCCACACGATCGCGCCCAGACCCTGCGTGGCATCGTGCTGCACGAGGTGCTGGCCCACCGTAAGCGCCGCGGGCAGACGCCGGGGGCGCAGGCCGAGCGCCTGCTCCGACGAGGTCAGCACCTGCGCCAGGTAGGGCTGACGGGCAGTGAGTGCCTGCCATGCCTGTGGCGCCAGTGAACGCACCTCGGTGACACGGCCCTGGTCGTCCAGATGCATGTCGATGCCGGCGGCCATGACCTCGAGCAGCGCCTGCGCATCGGGCGTATCCGGATCCAGCGCCAGCGTGCTGCGGCCGACGCCACTGCCGGTCGGCGCGGACCACAGCAGGCGCGTGCGAAGACCGTGGCCGGGCGCCAGGGTCACACCGGTCAACATGCGTTTGCGCAGCGCGGGGGCCGCGCTGTCGGCCGCGCTGACCTGTTGGCTGATGAAATAGACCGCTTCGGTAGGCGGGGCAGCGGCAGCGGACGCACCGCTGAAGAAGAGAATGCCCAGCAACGGGCCGCGCAGTGACGCCATCCTTGTAGTCCTTGTCCTGGGAGTGCCGGCGTGCACCCGCAGGATCGGACAGCGTGCAGGTGCAGCGTATCGACGGCGGGTACAACGGACGACAGTTTCCCACACCCATCGGCGCGGCCGACACTGCACCCGCCGGCCTGGCGCTGCCTGAATCATCCCGAACGCCTGCACTGGAATGCGCGGCCTGAATCAGGAACGATGGCAGGGTTTGTCCCCCCACGTTTCCAGGATGTGCCTGTGCTGAGTGTGATCGGCTGTTTGCTTGCGTTGTATCTGGTGTGGCGCGTGATCTGGCCGCTGCGGCTGTCGCGTCCGGTGCGGATCGTACTGGGCCTGCTGGTGGTCGCACTGGCACTGCACCACCGGATCGTGGCCCAGTTCGCCGGGACCATGGCCTCGCCCGAGATTCCCAAAGCGGTGATCGCGGTGCTTGCGACCGGGTTCACCACGCTGCTGATCAGTGCGGTGTTCGTGCTGGTGCTGGATGCGCTGCTGCTGATCGCGCGCCTGGTCCGGGCGCGGCGCGTGCTGCCGATGCTCCGCGCGGCGTGGCTGCGCCCTGCGGCGGGCACGTTGGCGCTGCTGCTGTCCGCCTACGGCATCTGGCAGGGCATGGCGGTCCCCAAGCCGCGGCAGATCGAGGTGGCCATCGATGGGCTGCCGGCCGCGTTTGACGGCTACCGGGTGCTTCAGCTCACCGACATCCACGCCAGCCGCCTGCTCACCGGTGCCTGGGTGGAGAAGGTGGTCACCCAGAGCAATGCCCTGCATCCGGATCTGGTGGTGATCACCGGGGATCTGATCGACGGCAGCGTCAGCGCCCGCGCCAACGACTTTGCGCCGCTGGCCAGGCTGCACGCGCTCGATGGCGTCATCGCGATCACCGGCAATCATGAGTATTACGCGCAGTACGCCGAGTGGATGCAGGCCTTCCGCGGGCAGGGCATGCAGGTGCTGGAGAATACCCACACGCAGGTCCAGCGTGACGGTGCGACGTTGACCATCGCCGGTGTCACCGATCCGGTGGCCGCGCGCTACGGCCTGCCCATGCCGGACCTGAAGGCCGCACTGGCCGGGGCGGACCCGCAGGCGCCGGTGATCCTGCTCGACCATCGCCCGGTGGAGGCACGCGCGAATGCCGCCAAGGGCGTGGCGCTGCAGCTCTCCGGCCACACCCACGGCGGCCACATCGTCGGTATGGATCAGCTGGTCAAGCGCGCCAACGGCGGCTTCGTGTCCGGGCGCTACGAAGTGGATGGCATGACCTTGTATGTCAGCAACGGTGCCGGGCTGTGGCCGGGCTTCGCAGCACGTATCGGCGTGCCGTCCGAGATCACGCTGATCACGCTGCGGTCGCGCTGATGGTGTGCGGATGCGTGCCCGATGAGGATCACCTCATGTGAAATTTCCGCCAGTGGGTGTGCACGCCTCGGTCACCGGGCTGCGCGGAGGCTGGGCGCACGAGCCCTGACCTGCGGAGATGCCATGACCACCCTGACCCTGCCCGAATTGGCCAAGAAGATGGCCGGCATCGATTTCGCGATGCTGCAGACCCACACCGCCAGCGGTGAGATCGCCGGCCGGCCGATGAGCAACAACGGCGATGTCGACTACGACGGCGACAGCTACTTTTTCGCCTTCGACAGCGCCGACATGGTGGCCGAGATCGAGCGCGACCCGAAAGTGGCGCTGTCCTTCACCGGCAGCAAATCGCTGCTGGGCAAGCCGCCGCTGTTCGTGGCCGTGGAAGGCCATGCCACGCTCAGCCGCGACCGCGCGACCCTGCAGGCGCATTGGGTCCCGGACCTGGAGCGCTGGTTCAAGCAGGGCGTGGATACGCCTGGCATCGTGCTGATCCAGGTCAACGCGGCCCGCATCCACTACTGGTCGGGCGAGGACGACGGCGAGATCCGCCTGTAAGCCATGCCCGCGACGTCAGTCAGGATCGGATGCGCAGGCTGGTCGATTCCCGGCCGTCATGCCGCATTGACCGGCGAGGGTGAGAGCATGCTCGCGCGCTACGCAACGCGGTTCCCGGTGGTGGAGATCAACTCGTCCTTCTACCGTCCGCACCAGCAGCGCACGTATGAACGCTGGGCCGCGAGCGTGCCGGCCGCGTTCCGATTCTCGGTGAAGCTGCCCAAAGCCATCTCGCACGAGGCAGCGCTGCGCGGTTGCGGTCCGGCGCTGGACCGCTTCCTTGAGGAGACTGCCGGCCTGGGCCGCACGCTCGGCGGACTGCTGCTGCAGCTGCCGCCGATCCATGCCTTCGATGCGCGGGTGGCGGCCGGCTTCTTCGGCATGCTGCGCCGTCGCACCGATGTGCGCCTGGTCTGCGAGCCACGCCATACCAGCTGGTTCACGCCGCAGGCCGATGCGATGCTGCAGCGGCATGCGATCGGGCGTGTCGGCGCGGACCCTGCGCGAGTTCCCGAGGCTGCGCAGCCAGGCGGTGACGCCCGATGGCATTACTGGCGATGGCATGGCGCGCCCCGCATGTACTACAGCGCGTATGACGATGCGGCGCTGCATGCAGTGGCGAGAACGGTTGCTGTGCGGAGAGCCGGTGCGCGCTGGGTGATCTTCGACAACACTGCCCATGGGTTCGCCATCGCCAATGCGGCCCGGCTGCAGGAGATACTGAGCGGTGCCGCCCTGCAGGAGCCCGGACATGCCTGAAGGTCCCTCCATCGTCATCCTGCGTGAAGCGGCCGCCAAGTTCCGCGGCAAGACCGTGCGTCTGGCCACCGGCAACAGCTCGCTCGACCTCACCCGGATGGAGGGGCGCCGCGTGGTCGCGCTGCGCAGCTGGGGCAAGCACTTCCTGATCGAGTTCCGCGGCTTCAGCCTGCGCGTGCACATGCTGATGTTCGGCAGCTACCGCATCGATGAGCGAAAGCCGTCGCCACCGCGGGTGTCGCTGCAGTTCGACAACGGCGAGCTCAACCTCTATGCCTCGTCGGTGAAGTACATCGAAGGCGCGCTGGAGGACACCTACGACTGGCGCGGGGATGTGATGGACCCGGCCTGGGATCCCGGGCTGGCGCGCAGGAAGCTCAAGCAGCAGCCGGAAACGTTGATCTGCGACGCGCTGCTGGACCAGGATATCTTTGCCGGCGTGGGCAACATCATCAAGAACGAGGTGCTGTTCCGCACCCGCGTGCATCCCGAATCCACGGTCGGCGCGCTGCCACCGCGCAAGCTGGGCGAGATCATCAAACAGGCGCGGCAGTACAGTTTCGATTTCCTGGACTGGAAGCGGCAGTTCGTATTGCGCCAGCATTGGCTCGTGCATACCAAGCGCATCTGTCCCCACTGCGGCGGGCCGATCAGCAAGACCTACCCGGGCACTACCCGGCGGCGGGCGTTCTTCTGCCCGGTGTGCCAGGTGCGCTACGGCGCCGCGCCTGCCGGGCGCAAGGTCGCGCCGAACGCACGCAAGACCGCCCGGAGGCGTTCAGCCAGGTCCTCGCCCATGGCGTAGGATGGGGGCAACACGCACGTACGCGCGTCCTGCGCGATCGACACCTGATCGCCTTCGCTCCTTTCTCAGAGCCCTTCATGCCGCCAGCGGAATGAAGGCTCCCGTGTCCCACGGAGCGCTCATGCCGGGCTATACCACCCGCATTCTCACCATCCCGGTCGGCGGGCACGACTTCCGTATCCGCGCGCTCAGCGATCTGCAGCAGTTTTCCGATCCCACCGGACGCGCCCAGCGGGCCGGCATCCACTCGTCGTTGTGGAGCCTGTTCGGTCAGATCTGGCCGGCCGGCCGCGCGCTGGCCGATACCATGAGCCACGTCGACGTGACCGGTAAGCGGATCCTGGAGCTGGGCTGCGGGCTGGGGCTGTCCAGCCTGGTACTGGCGCATCGCGGCGCGGATGTCGTGGCGACCGACCACCATCCGCTGGCCGAATCCTTCCTCGCCTACAACGCCGGCCTCAACGACCTGCCCGCGGTGACTTACCGCGACCTGCCCTGGGAAGTCCCTGATGGTTCGCTGGGGCGATTCGACCTGATCATCGGCAGCGACATCCTCTACGAACGGGGGCATGCCCATCAGATCGCGGCGATGATGCAGCGGCATGCCAAACCGGACGCGGAGCTGCTGATCACCGATCCCGGCCGCGGCAACGTGGGCTCGTTCTCGCGTGGCATGGCCCTGCAGGGCTTTGATGTGACCGAGGAACTGGGATTGTTCGAGGATGAAGGCAATGCGCCGGGCAACGGCCGTCTGCTGAGTTACCGGCGCGGTGATGTTCGGCCGGCGGCCGTGGCGTGAGCACTCTGCTGTGACGCGGCGTGCAGATCGACTGGCGTAGGCTGTCGCCGTCCAGATGCGGCCCAGGCGGCCGGGAGTTCCTCGATGCGATCTCGTCCCCTGCCGCGCCGCGAAGGCCTGCGTGTTTTCAGGATGCACGCTTGAGTACGGCTGCCACCGCGCCCACAGCGCGCCCGCAGACGCGCTCGATGATCATCGCCGGCCTCTCCACCGTGGTGGAGTGGTACGACTTCACCCTTTACCTGTATCTGGCCACGGTGCTGTCGCGCGTGTTCTTCGGCGGCGGCGAGAATGCGCTGCTGGCCACCCTGGCCGGGTTTGCGGTGTCGTATCTGATGCGGCCCTTGGGTGCGCTGGTGTTCGGCCATCTCGGCGACCGCTTCGGTCGACGCTACATGCTGCTGGCCTCAATGTTGCTGATGACCGTGGCGATGCTTGCCACCGCGCTGCTGCCCACCTTCGAGAGCATCGGTGCCGCTGCCGGTGCGCTGCTGTTGCTGCTGCGCTGCCTGATGGCGTTCTCGGTGGGCGGCGAGTACACCGGCGTGGTCGCATATCTGCTGGAAACCGCACCCGTGCGCAGGCGCGGGCTGGTGACCTCATTGGCGTCGGCCGCGAGCGAAGTGGGGGCCCTGCTGGCGGTGGCATTGTCGGCGCTGACCGTCGCGCTGCTGAGCACGGCGCAGCTGGATGGCTGGGGCTGGCGGATTCCGTTCTTCGTCGGGGCGGCGCTGGCCGGTGCGATCCTGCTGGCACGTTCGACCATGCACGAATCGCCGGAGTTCGAGCGGCAACAGGCCGAGGGCACCGTGCCGACGTCGCCGATCCGCGATAGCTGGCGGCACCACAAGCCCGCGATTGCGCGCACGTTTGCGATCTCCGCACTGGGCTCGATCACCTATTACGTTGGAATCACCTACGTGCCCGCGTTCCTCGGTTCGGTGGGGCAGGTGAGTGAATCGGAGGCGTTGTGGCTGTCCACGGTTGCGGCGGTGGCGGTGATCGTGGTGACGCCGCTGGCGGGCGCGTTGTCCGACCGGGTCGGGCGTCGACCGGTGTTGATCGCGCTGGCCGCGCTGTCGGTGCTGCTGCCGTTGACGATGTTCTCGGTGATGGCCGGTGGCAGTACCGTGGCGATCGGTCTGGCGGCGGTGGTGCTGGCGTGTCTGGCCGGTGGGGTGAGTGCGGTGGCGGCCCCGGCCACGGCCGAGCAGTTCCCCGGCGAAGGGCGCCTCAGCGGGCTGGCACTGGGCGTCACCATGGCCACGGCGTTCTTCGGTGGCGCGACGCCGTTGCTGGCCGAACTGCTGGTGCGGCATACCGGCTGGTCGTCGGCCCCCGGGGCGATGATCGCCGTGGTGGCGGTAGTGGTGCTGCCGGTGATGTGGACGCTGCGCGAGACGCGACCCCGGTAGTGCCGGCCGCTGGCCGGCTCCACGCAATGCCGGGTCTTCGAGGAGCCGGCCAGCGGCCGGCACTACCGGTATACGGTGGGTTGCACAAAACAGAACAGGCCGCCCGAAGGCGACCCGTTCGTTCAACACAGCGATGTCGTCGGGCCTCAGTACTTCCAGCGCAGGCTCACCGCAACAAAGCGCGGCTCGCCGTAGTTGTTGTAGTCCAGGTTGGCCCAGTAGGTCTTGTCCAGCGCGTTGCGCACGCTCAAGGTCGCCGTCCAGCTGTCGCTGATGCGGTAGTTGGCATTGAACTGCACCAGCGCATACGCCGGCTGGTTCACCGTCACCGTGCCGCCGAGCGGATAGGGGATGTTGTAGCCCTGCACCTTGCTCTGCCACTGCACGCCCGCACCCACGCTCAGGCGCTCCAGCGCGCCGCGCAGCCGCACCTGGGTGTTGAGCTGCAGCAGATCTTCGGCCGGGTTGGCATACAGCAGATCGGTAGCCGCGCGGGTCACCTTGACGTGGGTGAAGCCGGCATTGACGGTCCAGCCCGGCAGGATCTCGCCGTTGACGTCCACTTCCCAGCCGCGTGCCTTGGTGCCATTGATGCCGATGTAGGCCGAGCTGCCATCGCTGAGCGAGCGCTCCGGCACGCTCGTGTCGAGCACCGCGTAGTTGTCCTGCTTGGCCTCGAACACCGCGGCATTGGCGGTCAGGCGGCCGTCGAACCACTGCGACTTGATGCCCGCTTCCAGATTCGAACCTTCCACCGGCGCCAGCAGGTTTTCGTTGCGGTCCTTGAAGTTCTGCGGGTTGAAGATTTCGGTGTAGCTCGCGTACGCCGCCACCTGCGGAGTAATGTCGTATACCAGGCCTACATAGGGCGTGACTTCATCGGTCACTTTGTACGCGCCGCTGGTGCCGGTGTACGCACCGGCCGCGTTGTAGGAGCGGGACAGCGTTTCCCAGCGGCTCAGGCGCGCACCGGCGATCAGCGCCAGTGGATCGGCCAGGCGCAGGCGGGTAGCGACGTAGACGCCGCTCTGCGTGGTCTTGGCGACGCGGCGTGCGCCGGTACGTGCGTAGGTCACTTCGGAGATGTCGCCATCCCAGGCGCGGATATCCGGGATGTAGTAGCAGCGCTCGGTCCCGCAACGTGCCCAGTCGGTGGGATAGCGCAGCGCGATGGTGTTGGTCGTGCCTTCCAGATCCGCCCACTGCCCGCCCACGGTCAGGTCGTGCTCGCGGCCGAACAGGGAGAACGTGCCGCTCAGGTAGGCATCCACGTTGCGCCGGGTGTCTTCGGAATCGCCGGCGGCGGTGCGCAGGAAGATGCCCGCACCGGTGGCCGGATCCGGGTAGCCGCTGCCGTACACGCGCACGTTCTGCACGTTGCCCTGGGTGTAGGCGGTGTTGATCTTCAGCAGCCAGTTCTCGCCGAAGCGCTGTTCCAGGTTGGCGAACGCGGTGCTGGTCTCGCGCTGCCAGTAGCTCCACTTCGGCGCCACGTTGGTCGAGCGCGGCAGATGGGCGAAGTCGCCCTGGCTGTTGAAGAACGGCACGGTGCCCCAGGTCGAGCCGACCGGATTGTTGTCCTGGGTCTGGTAGCCCACGGTCAGCGTGGTGCTGTCGGTCAGGTCGCCTTCCAGCACGGCCATGCCGGCCATCTTGTTCTCGTGGTACCGGTCGTAATACAGATCACGGTCGGTGTAGGCGGCGACCACGCGGCTGCGGAAACGGCCGTCCGCGGTCAACGGCGCGGTCACGTCGGCTTCCATGCGCTGGTAGTCCCAGCTGCCGGCGCTCACCGCGAAGGAGGCATCGAATTCCTTGCCCGGGCGCTTGCGCAGCAGGTTGACCGTGGCTGATGGCACACCGGCGCCGCTCAGCAGGCCGTTGGCGCCGCGGATCACTTCGACGCGATCGTAGAAGGCGGTGTCGTATTCCTGGTTGGTCGAGCCGCTGTAGGTGGGGATGCCGTCCACCTGGAAATCGGTGATGGCGAAGCCGCGTGCGTAGTACAACGGACGCTGGGTGTCGTAGAAGGAGACGCTGACGCCGGTGACGTTGCGCATCACATCGTTGATGCTGAACAGCGATTCGTCCTGCAGGCGCTGCAGGCCGATCGAGGTAGCCGACTGCGGGGTTTCCTGCAGGCTGATCGGCAACCGCGTGGTGCTCGACGGCATCGCCCGCGCACCGACCACGCTGACTTTGTCCAGGGTCTTGGCATCGGCATTGCTGCTGGCATCTGCCGGCGCATCGGCGAAGGCCTGCGGCGCGGTCAGCATCAACACGGAAAGCAGGGCCAGGCCCAGCGGGGCACGGCGGGGGAGGCGAAGCGAAGCAGCGCAGGCGTACATGCGGGTCTCGTGATCATCTGGGGGACATGGCCGGGCCCCAAGCCCGGCGGGGTGCAAATGTAAAGCGTTCTCATTCGCTTTACAAATCCTGAACATTCAGACTTTCCAGGCCCCCAGAACGCAACCGGCCACCGCAAGGGTGGCCGGAGGGAACATCGTGGCAGGGGCTCTCAGGCCCTTGCCGGTGCAGGCTTACAGCGCCTGCAGTTCTTCGTTGGCGTTGCGCTTGGCCTCGGCCGGCTTGGCGGCCGGCGGCGGGGTCAGCATCACCGCCGGGCTGGTCTCGACCGGCACATCCAGGTACGGCAGCTTCAGGGTGTCGCTGGTCAGGCGGCGGATCTCATTGGTCAGCGCCGGGCTGTCGTTGAGCTTGCGGCCATACGACGGGACGATCTGCTTCAGGCGCGCTTCCCAGCCCGCCGCCATCTGCTCCGGGAAGGCTTTCTTGAGCAGGTCCAGCATGATCGGCGGCGAGGTGGAGGCACCCGGCGAGGCGCCAAGCAGGGCGGCCAAGGTGTGGTCCTGGTCGGTCACGATCTCGGTACCGAACTGCAGGATCGCGCCCTTTTCCGGGTCCTTCTTGATGATCTGCACGCGCTGGCCGGCGGTGACCAGCTTCCAGTCCTCGCGCTTGGCGTGGGGGAAGTACTTGACCAGCTCGGCCTGGCGGTCGTCATCGTTCAGACGCGCCTGGCCCATCAGGTACTTCACCAGGTCCAGATTCTCCAGGCCCACGTCCATCATGCCGGCCACGTTGTTGTGGTTGACCGAGGAATACAGGTCGAACCAGGAGCCATGCTTGAGGAACTTGGTGCTGTACAGCGCGAACGGCCCGAACAGGACGACCGGCTTGCCATCCAGCTTGCGCGCATCCAGATGCGGCACCGACATCGGCGGCGAGCCGGTTTCGGCCATGCCGTAGGCTTTGACCGAATGCCGGTTGGCGATCGCCGGGTCCTGGAACGCCAGGAACTGGCCACCGACCGGGAAGCCGGCGTAGTTCTTCGACTCCGGAATGCCCGACAGCTGCAGCAGCTTGAGCGCGGCGCCACCGGCACCGATGAACACGAAGCGCGACTTGACCGTGGTCTCGTTGTCGGACTTCAGGTCCTTGACGGTCACGTTCCAGCTTTTGTCATCGTTCTGGCGCAGGGCACGCACTTCATGGTTGAGATGCAGTTTGAAGTTCGGGCTGCGTTCCAGGCCAGCGGTCAGCTGGCGGGTGATCACACCGAAGTTCACGTCGGTGCCCAGCGGCATCCAGGTGGCGGCGACCTTCTGCTTCGGGTCGCGGCCTTCCATCAACAGTGGCGCCCACTGCGTGATCTGCGCGCGATCCTCGGAGTACTGCATGCCGTAGAACAGCGGGTTCTTGACCAGTGCCTGCTGGCGCTTGTGCAGGTAGGCGATGTTCTCATCGCCCCAGACGAAGCTCATGTGCGGGGTCGGGTTGATGAAATCGCTGGGCTGGCTCAGGCGGCCTTCGCGGATCTGGTGCGACCAGAACTGGCGCGAGATCTCGAACTGCTCGGCGATGCCGACGGCACGCTTGGTCTCGATGCTGCCGTCGGGCAGTTCCGGGGTGTAGTTCAGCTCGGCGAACGCGGAATGACCGGTACCGGCATTGTTCCAGCCGTCCGAGCTTTCCAGCGCAACCCCGTCCAGGCGCTCATAGACCTGGATGTTCCAGTCCGGCTGCAGCTCCTGCAGGAAGGTGGCGAGCGTGATGCTCATGATGCCGCCGCCGACCAGGACGACGTCGACCGGCTTGTCGTTGCCGGCAGCCGGGACCGAACGCTGATGCAGCGGCCAGTACAGGAACAGTGCCGCTGCCAACAGCAACACCACGAGCAGGCCGAGGACGACCTTCGCTAGTTTTTTCATGGGGATCTCAGGTAGGGAGACATGGGAAGGATGCCGCCGCTGCCGGGAACGCCCGTGAAGACGGGCGTCACAGCGGTACCTTGGGAGCGATTTTAGCCCTTTCCGGTACGGATTTGGTGCAACGCAGCATCCGGTGGGTGTGCCGGGCCGGGTCAGTCGCTGGCCAAAGTGAAGTATTCGAGGAGGAAATAGCCGGCTTGATAGACCAGTGCCAGCACGGCCAGAGACAGATGGGCGCGGCGCTGGCGCAGGGCCATGCCCAGCCCGGCAATGACCAGCATCACCCCCGTGTGGACCCAGTAGGCGTCGCCGAGCATCTGCCAGCGGCTGTGACCCTTGATGGCGGTATCGACCAGATCCAGCAGCGTGACCAGCGCCAGCATCCCGAAAAAGCCACCGCGCCGCTGCAGCAGGTAATTCTCATAGCTGCCGTACTCGCGCACATCGTCCGGAAACAGCAGCACGCACAGCAGGTACCACGCGGCGCAGTAGGCGATCACGAACAGATACAGCTCGAAGGTCCACTGCCGGACCTCGCCCAGCCGGAACTCCCACCACCAGAAGGTCACCACCGAGATCAGCGCCCAGATCACCCAGCACAGGTGGATCCACGACCAGCCGCGGCGCTGGGGGTGCTCGATGATCCCCGCCAGACCCCGCAGCAGGGTGGTGATGCTCAGGCCGAGGATGATGCTGAGCACCACGCGGATGTGCAGGTAGACCGGATCGGTGTCCATCGACGTGCCCGCGGCGGGAATGCGCTGATGCTGCATCGGGGCCGGTCGTCAGGTCGTGTAGGGCGGCTCTACAGGTCGGGGGTTATCGCTTCTTGCGCACCAGCGTCGCCGAGGCCGCCAGCACTGCCCGGGTCAGCAGTGCCATGGTCTGCACATCGCCCTTCCAGTGCTGCCAGTACAGCGGCACGTCTTCCCAGGCGCGCTGCTTCATGTGCACCAGGCGGCCGGCGTCGAGATGGCGCTTGACCAGGGGCAGCGGGTTCATGGTCCAGCCCAACCCGCCGAGGTTGGCCTGGACGAACGCGCGGGTGGAGGGAATCCACCAGGTCGGCGCGGTCAGCGGCAGGTCGTTGCCGGCCAGGCGGCGGGCGAACCGGGCCTGCATGTCGTCCTTGCGGTTGAACACCAGCACCGGCGCCTGGGCCAGCGACTGCGCGTTGACGCCCTTGGCGAAGTGCTGCTCATGGAAGGCCGGGGTGCAGGTGGCGGCGTAGCGGATGCTGCCCAGCGCATGGATCTGGCAACCCTGCACGGGCTCATCCAGCGTGGTCACCGCGCCGAGCACGGCCCCTTGCCGGAGCAGGGCCACGGTGTGGTCCTGGTCTTCCGAGCGCAGGTCCAGCGTGGTGCCGGTCTGCCGCGCGAACTGCAGGGCGGCCTCGGGGAACCAGGTTTCCAGGCTGTCGTGGTTGACCGCCACCGGAATGCTGGCGTGGGGCAGGTCCTCATCGGCGATGCCCATCCGGTGCAGGGCATCGTGCTCGAGCAGGGCGGTCTGCTCGGCCAGCTGCACCAGCACCTGGCCTTCGGTGGTGGCCACCGCCGGGGACGAGCGTTTGACCAGCAGGCGGCCGACCCGGTCCTCCAGCGCCTTGACCCGCTGGGAGACCGCCGAGGCGGTGACATTGAGCGACTGCGCGGCACGGTCGAAGCTGCCTTCGCGGATCACCGCCGCCAGGGCGCGGAGCTGGGCATGGTCGATGCGCATGATCTTAAGTTCTGCTAAAGATGGTTAAGTAAGTTTAGCTCTACTTTTTAATGTTGCGGCGCGACAATACGCGCCATCCGGTGCTGTACGCCTTGGCGAGGCACCGCCCCCCAGCAAGACACAGGTGGTATCCCATGTTTTCCATCCTTTCCGGCGGTGCCGGTCTGAGCGCGTGGCTCAGTGGTGCCGCAACCGGCATCGGCCTGTTCGCGGTGGTCGGCGCGCAGAGCGCGTTCATCCTGCGCCAGGGCATCCTGCGCAAGCACATCATTCCCGTGGTGGCCACCTGCGCCGCCATCGATGGCATCTTCATCTTCGCCAGCGTGGCGGGCCTGCGCACGCTGACCCAGGCCCTGCCGTGGCTCACCACCGTGGTCCTGTGGGGCGGTGTCGCCTTCCTGGCCTGGTACGCCTGGCAGTCGGCGCGGCGCGCGCTGGCCGGTGGCGGTGGCATGCACGTGGACGACGGCGACAGTACCTCGCGCCGCGCGGTGCTGATCTCGGCGGTCGGGTTCTCGCTGATCAACCCGCATTTCTGGCTGGACATGATGGTCATCGGCGGCATCGCCGAGAACTTCGGCAACGCGCGCATGGCGTTCGCGGCCGGCGTGTTCACCGCCAGCTGCCTGTGGCTGACCGCCCAGGGCCTGGGCGCGCGCCTGCTGGCCCCGCTGTTCACCAAGCCCAAAACCTGGCGCATCCTCGACGGCACCATCGCGGTGATCCTGTCGATCCTGGCGCTCAGCCTCGCGTTCCGCGGCATGCATTGAACTCTCTCCTCGATGCAGGTCCTGGAAATGGCACCGTTCGCGGTGCCATTTTTTTGCCTAGAATCGCCGTTCCGGACATGACGTCCAATGGAGCATGGGGGAAGGATGAAACGGGTACGCCTCTGGGGGCTGTGTGTAGTGCTGTTGGCCGGGCAGGCCAGTGCGGTGGATCTGGAGCACTATCTGCGCCGGGATGCTTTTACGGATATCAAGATTTCGCCCACGGGCGAGTTCTATGCGGCGACCATTCCGATGGAGGACCGCACCGGCCTGGCCATCATGCGCCGCGCCGACAGCCAGCTGATGGGGTCGTTCGTACCCCCGAAGAACAACCATGCCAGTGACTTCGACTGGGTCAACGACCAGCGCGTGCTGATCGGCCTGGCAGAGAAGTTCGGTTCGCTGGATCAGCCACAGCTGACCGGTGAGTTGTTCGGCATCAATGCCGATGGTCGCGGGGGCGACCTGCTGATCGGCTACCGTGTGCAGGGTCGTGGCCTGGGTACCCGCATCCAGCCGAAAAAGGTCGAGGCGGTTGCCGCGTTCGTGATCGATGCGCTGCCGGATCATGACCGCCGCGTGCTGGTCAAGGTGATGCCGTTTTCGGACGATCCGTTCACCACGGCCGAACGGCTGGACGTGATCAGCGGCCAGCGCAGCACCGTGGCGCGCGCGCCGGTGCAGCGCGCCGACTTCGTCGCCGATGGCAAGGGCGAGGTGCGCTTCGCCAGAGGTGCGGGTTCGGACAACGTCAACAAGCTGTACTACCGCGAGGGTGCGGGCGCGCCCTGGAAGATGATCAACGACCAGAATGTCAGCCAGCGCATCGAACAGCCCCTGGGCTTCTCCGAAGATGGCAGCGTGGCGTACCTGCTGGTCGAGAAGCCGCGTGGCCCGGATGCGATCGTGTCCTGGAACCCGGTGACCGACGAGCGCCGTGAGCTGCTGCGCGATGAGGTGGTCGATCCGGCCAGGGTGATCTACAAACGCGGTACTTCGGTGCCGATCGGTGCGCTGTACCAAGGGGATAAGCCGCGTACCCGATTCTTCGATGAAGCCTCGGCCGATGCGCGCCTGCAGCGCAGCCTCGAGCAGGCCTTCCCGGGAGAGGCCGTGTTCGTGACCTCGTCCTCGCGCGATGGCAAGCTGGCGATGGTACGGGTCTGGTCCGGCAGCAATCCCGGCGATTTCTATGTCTTCGATACGCAGACCAAGAAGGCCGATCTGGTGGTCAGCCGCAGCCAGTGGGTGGACCCGGCCCAATCAGCGGTGGTCCAGCCGATCGCGCTGAAAGCCCGTGACGGTCTGCCGTTGCATGGGTTCGTCACACGGGCCAGGGGCAGTGAGGGCAAGCGGCTGCCGATGGTGGTGATGCCGCATGGTGGGCCGTTCTTCGTCCATGACGATGGTGCCTACGACATGGAAAGCCAGCTGCTGGCGGCGGCCGGTTACGCCGTGCTGCAGGTCAACTTCCGCGGCTCATCCAACTACGGTCGGGCGCACGCCCATGCCGGTGGCCGGGAGTGGGGTGGCACGATGCAGGACGATCTGACCGATGCCACGCGCTGGGCGGTGGCCGAAGGCATCGCCGATGGATCGAAGATCTGCATGTACGGTGCGAGCTACGGTGGCTACGCGGCGCTGATGGGCGTGGCCAAGGAGCCAACGCTGTATAAATGTGCAGCGGGCTATGTGGGCGTCTACGACCTGCCGATGATGTTCACCACCGGCGACATCCAGCGCCGTGGCTCGGGCGAAACCTATCTGAAGGAATGGATCGGTGACCGCTCGCAGCTTGCCGCGGTATCGCCGGTGAACCTCGCCGACCGGATCAAGGTGCCGGTGTTCCTGGCGGCGGGCGGCGAAGACCAGCGCGCGCCGATCCAGCACACCAAGCGGATGGAGGCGGCACTGAAGAAGGCGGGCGTGCCGGTGGAGGCGCTGTACTACCCCACCGAAGGACACGGTTTCTACACCGATCCGCATCGCCGCGAGTACTACACCAAGCTGCTGGCGTTCCTGTCGCGCCACATCGGAGGGCAGGCGGCCAACGCCGCGCAGCCCTGACCGCATCGTTGGGCTTAAGAAGACAACGGCACCGTGAGGTGCCGTTGTTGTGTGTGGGGAGGGCTGAACGCGGCAGATTGCAAGTTGTTGCATGGTGCCCGGGTGCGACCCTGCGGGATGCTGGGCAGCTCTCCCTTCGGGTCTTCCCAGCATGCGGCGCTACCTCTCCTCAACGTCCCACCTGCGGCTTTTTTCGTGCTGGTCAGCGCCTTTGCTGCTTGTTCTGTTTTGCAATCCCTCCCGTGCGACCGACATCGATGACGGTCTGCAGTTGACGGTGGAGCAGGCGCTCATGATCGCAGTGCTCTCCGGCGAGGTGGACGAGAGGGCGATCCGGTTGCACGGGTTGATGCGGGGCAGCGAGCCCGTGGGGCCATTGAGCGAGCCCGACGCCGCGGTACTTCATCACACCGTCCAGTTACTGACAATGGGCAAGCTGATGACCGAAAGTGTTGTCGCATTTGCGTACGGCAACCGGCTTGAGGGCACAGCGGCAGGTCGTCTACTGGCGGCATCGCCAGCATGGGGATTCGCCGGCGATGGCGCTCGTTGCCTGGCACAGGACGTCCGGCGCGAGCCTGTTGATGGCGCACCTGTCGCCGCCGCATCCACCGATAGGGTGGGCTATCGCGTCCAGTACGTTTGCATCGCACCACATATGCACAAGAGTCGTGCGCTTGCACAGCTGATGACGGCTGTCGTGCAGGGACAGGCCGTACCATCGGTAGATGCACTGGAGCGGTCGATGTTGGCCGGCGAGCGCCGCGACGAGACCCGGCCTTGGTCTATCAGCGGCAGTCTCTCCTTGTCCAGCGATGCACACGGACGTAACTGGACGAGCAGTGGTGCCGTCGTGGGCGAACAACTGCTGGCGGAAATGGAGGTGCCGCCGACTGTGTGGATGCCGATGCCGGTGCCGCAGGCCGAATCGGTGCGCATGGCGGTGCGGGAACTGATGCAGCGCATGCAGGTTGCCGGAGAAGCGTCGGCAGACCTGCAGGATGCGATCGCCGCGCACCTCCTGCTGAGCTTTCCGGAAGTGCTGTGGGGTGCCGTGCGCGAGGACGTCACCGGGTTCGCGCGCGCAGTTGCCCGCCGCGCGGCCACGGCCGAATGTCGGGTGCAGGAGGTGCAGCAGGGGGAGGACCGGCATGAAGCGCACACCGTTCGCCTGGCGCAGGCAGCCTTGACATGCACGTTGCCCGCGCTGGAGTGGACGCTTGCACCTCTCGATGCCCACGGTAGTGATGCGACCGCCTTGGCGACACGCTATCGCCAGTTCCTTCAGCGCGCGGCGGAAACGATTGCCACGTCACCTGCCCATGTGGCCGCAACTGCAGTGGACTTTCAGCAGGTGTCCGGACCGAATGGCGACGCATGGCACGCCGAGCCAGGTGCTTTGCCCAAGCTGCTGCTGGAGGGCATCGTGCCCGCGCCGTTGGTGAAAGAACTCGGCGGCCTGGCCCTGAACGCAGATGCGCTCCATCCGGATATGCGTTTCGAGCATCTTGACGGGCGCAATCTGGACGAGTCTGGACGCGTGCTTGTGCGCCGTTTCCTTTATCAGCTGCGCGCGGCCAATGCGCAGAATGAGGTGACACTGCCGGAGCCCTGATTGCCGCGGTTCGGCTACTTCACCCCGTGCATCATCTTCTTCAGCAGCGGCGAGCAGATCAGCGCCACCGCCGCGCAGCCCAGGCCGATCCACATCAGCAGCCAGAACAGGTGTTCGTAGCTGGCGGCGGCGCTGGCGATATCCATGGTCTGGCCTTCCGGCACCTCGATCGCGGCGAGCTTGCCGAACAGCGCTGCCAGCGTTTCCGAGAACGCAGTGGCCAGGAACCAGGTGCCCATCATCAGGCTGACCACGCGCGGTGCGGCCAGCTGGGTGACCGCCGACAAGCCGACCGGCGACAGGCACATCTCGCCGACCTCCAGGATCAGGTAGGCCAGCACCAGCCACCACACGCTGGCCATCTGCCCGGTCGCGCCGACGTGCTGGGCAGCCAGGGCCAACGGCACGAACGAGAGTGCGGCAAAAATCAGCCCGATCGACGATTTAACCGGCTTGGACGGGTCCATCCGACGACGGTCCAGCCACGCCCACAGCATCGCGAACAGCGGCGCGAGCACGACCAGGAACAGGCCGCCCAGGTAGGTCAGCGAGCCGGCCGTCTGCGGAATCACCAGGCAGTCGCGGATCAGCATCACCAGCATCGCCGCCACAATGGCGATGAACAGGTTGCGCGGCGCGGACGAACCCGGGTTCCGCTCCGACAGGCGCGCGGCCACCACGAAGCCCAGCGGCGCCAGCAGCAGCGAGGCGATCGACCACGGCAGCGGCGTGCCGCCCTGGATCACCAGCGACGGCACCAGATCCTTGGTCAGCAGGCGATCGGTAAAGGTCACCCACGACCCGTAGGTCTGCTCGTACAGGGTGAAGAACACGAGGGCCATGAAGATCAGCGCCATCAGCGCGATCATCTGCTGGCGCTGCACCGGCGTGCAGCGGGTACCGGTGAACCAGGCGAACCAGACCAGCACGCCGCCGAGCACGACGATCATCAGCATCAGTGCCAGGCTGATTTCACCGCCGAGCGCGAACGCGCCGTTGGCCGCGGCCCACATCAAGGCAGCGACGGGGATTACGCCGAGCACGGCCACCGCATAGATCAGCCATTCGCGGCGGATGCCGAGCACGCGCTGGTGCAGCGCCGGCAGGTCGGACGGTTCGGCGTGGCCCTGCAGATACTTCTGGCCCCACAGGAACATGCCCAGCCCGATCACCATGCCGACGCCGGCCGCACCGAAGCCGTATTTCCAGCCATAGGCTTCGCCGAGGAAGCCGCACACCAGCGAGGCGAACAGCGCGCCCAGATTGATGCCGGCGTAGAACAGCGAGAAGCCCGAATCGCGGCGGGGATCGTTCTCCGGGTAGAGCTTGCCGACGATGGTGGAGATGTTCGGCTTGAGGAAGCCCACGCCCATGATGATCAGGGCCAGCGAGAGGTAGGTGATGCCCAGGGCCGCGTCATCGCGTACCACGGCGCCGTCAATGCGGACCGCCGCGTGCCCTTCGAATGCCATGCCCAGGTGGCCGAGCACCAGCAGCACGCCACCGAAGACCACCGCCTTGCGCATGCCCAGCCAGCGGTCGGCAAGCAGGCCGCCGAACACCGGGATGCAGTAAACCAGGCCACCGTACGCGCCGAGCAGATCCAGGCCGGCCTTGTCGCCGAACAGGTGGTACTTGGTGAGATACAGCAGCAACAGCGCCTTCATGCCGTAGAACGAGAACCGCTCCCACATCTCGGTGAAGAAGCAGATGTAGACGCCCTTGGGATGGCCGAGGAAGTCGTCGGTCGCGGTGGAGGTGGACGTGGCGGAGGCGGGCAGGGCGGCTGCGGTCATCGAGGGATCGGGCAGGGCGGACAAGGGGGCGAGTATAGGCCCGGGGTGACGGTGTATCCGTGCCGGGTCTGGCCGCTCCGCTGTCTACAGATAGCGAAGCCAGGCCAGATCCCTCCGCCGCGCCTTGAACCGCGCGAATGCCCGTGTCGGCCAATACAGCGCCAGTGCCAGCACCGCGGTAATCACCCACAGGCTCGCCACATGGTCCACGGCGACATACGCGCCGTGGGTGTGCCCCCAGCGTGCTTCGGCCAGCACGTACAGCAGCTTCAGCACGTACAGGTGCAGCAGGTAGAAGAACATCGGTGCTGCGCCGATGTCGGCCAGCGGCGCCAGCGCCCGTGCCACGCGCGGCTGCTCGTACAGGCGCAGCAACAGCAGGCCGATGCCCAGGGTCAGCAGCAGGAACAGGAGCGAGGGCGGGTACTTGGTGACGTTGAAGACGCTCATCAGCGTGCTGCCCAGTGTGGCGAAGGACTGCCACGGGCTGTCGCCGTAGAGGTTCACCGCCCGCAGGATGACGAACGCCAGCAGCGCACCGGCGCCGGCCATCCACAGGCGACGCTGGCGCAGGAGGGCATCGCCGCCGCGCGCGAACCACGGGCCGATCACCCAGCCCAGTGCAATGACGCCGATCCACGGCAGCACCGGGTAGGAGGTGCGCAGGCGCAGCCCGTCGGTCACGGTGATCCAGTCGCGCTGGTGCAGCACCTTCCACAGCACGGCCAGCACCCCGTCGCCCTGCACGCGGACGCCATCGAGCAGGTTGTGCCCGGCGATCACGGCCAGTGCCAGCACCGCCAGCGCCCCGCGTGGCAGCCACAACAGCCCGGCCAGCGCGATCATGCTGATGCCGATGGCCCAGATCACCTGCAGGTACATCACGTTGGGCGGGAACTGCAGCGTCCACGCGAAATTGACCACCAGCAGCTCCAGCACCACCAGGAACAGGCCGCGCTTGAGCAGGAAGGCCGATGCGGCCCGGCGCCCATCCGGTTTGCCATTGGCGTACAACCAGGCTGACAGGCCGGTCAGCAGCACGAACACCGGGGCACACAGATGCGCCAGCAGCCGGCTGACGAACAGCGCCGGTTCGACCTGGTCGACCACCATCGGGTCGCCGACCTGCTGGTGCATATAGAAGGTTTCGCGCACGTGGTCGAGCAGCATCAGCACGATGACGGTGCCGCGCAACTGGTCGATGGAGGTCAGGCGGGAGGTGGGGGAATACGTCACAGCAGCGCCGGTTGCTCGGCGCGATAGGATATAACATAACTAAAGTGGATGGGCCCGGCCTTGGACGTTGCCGAGTCCGGCGGGTTGCGGCTGCGGCGGCACGCGAAGGTCAACAGGGGCCTCGATCGGGTGGTGCAGGGGTGCCGGCCAGCGGGCGGCGCTACTGGACTTGCCCGTACATGAACGCTAGCGTGGCAGGGATTTTTTGCCAGCAGGGGCTTCCATGAACAACGACGCTGCGCCACGCCAGCTCACTTTCCGCGCGGTGGTGCTTGCCATCGTGCTGGCAGTGATTCTGTCGGCCGCCAACGCCTACCTCGGTCTGTTCGCAGGCCTGACCATCGCCACCGCCATTCCCGCCGCGGTCATTTCCATGGGGGTGCTGCGCCTGCTCGGCGGTGGCACGATCCTGGAAAACAACATCGTGCAGACCGGTGCTTCGGCCGGTTCGTCGATCGCCGCCGGCGTGATCTTCACGATTCCCGCGCTGGTGATCATGGGCTACTGGCCGGACTTCAAGTACTGGTGGGTGCTGGGCATCGCCGGTCTGGGTGGTCTGCTGGGCGTGCTGTTCTCGGTGCCGCTGCGCCGTTCGATGATCGTGGAAGATCCGCTGCCGTTCCCGGAAGGCAAGGCGGCCGCCGAAGTGCTCAAGGCCGGTGAGAACCCGGGCCCGGGCCTGAAGATCCTGGCCGTGTCGGCGGTGATCGGCGCCTTCGTGAAGCTGGCGGCCGAAAGCGGCCTGCGCCTGATTCCGGATGCCTGGGCCACCTCGGCCTACGTGGGCAGCTCGAAGATCACCGCCTTCATCGGCACCAACCTGTCCCCGGCGCTGCTGGGTGTGGGCTACATCGTCGGCCTGAATGTCGGCATCGTGGTGGTGTCCGGCTCGATCCTGACCTGGCATATCGCCATTCCGCTGTACCAGTCGTTCTTCATGAACACCGATCCGGCGCTGGCCGCCTCGATCGCCACGGCCAGCTCCACCGAGGCGGCCTTCGCCATCTGGGGTGCGAAGATGCGTTACCTGGGCGTGGGCGCGATGCTGATCGGTGGCGTCTGGACCCTGATCTCGCTGCGCAAGTCGCTGCTCAATGGCGTCAAGAGCGGTTTCGCCGCGGCCCGCAAGAGCGGCGGCCCGGCGCTGGCGCACACCGAGCGAGACCTGCCGATGAAGTGGATGCTGGTGGCCTTGGTGGTGTTCACCCTGCCGCTGCTGGCGCTGTACCAGGCCATCGTGGGCCAGTGGCACGTCTCGATCCCGATGACGCTCATCATGATCGTGGCCGGCTTCCTGTTCGTTTCGGTCTCGGCTTACCTGGCGGGCCTGATCGGCTCCTCCAACAACCCGGTCTCGGGCATCACCATCTCCACCATCCTGTTCGCCTCGGCGGTGCTGGTGGTGCTGCTGGGCGCCGACGGCCTCAAGCCGGTTGGCGTCGGCGGTGCCCCGCTGGGTGCGGTGGCCGCGATCATGATCGGTGCGGTGGTGTGCTGCGCGGCCGCGGTCGGCGGTGACAACCTGCAGGACCTCAAGGCCGGCTACATCGTCGGCGCCACCCCGTGGAAGCAGCAGCTGATGCTGGGCATCGGTGCGTTCTCGTGTGCGCTGATCATGGCCCCGGTGCTGAACCTGCTGGCCACCGCCTACGGCATCGGCGTCAAGTCCGAGCTGCATCCCAACGCGCTGGCCGCGCCGCAGGCGAACCTGATGGCCTCGGTGGCCAAGGGCCTGTTCGGCGGCGAGCTGCCGTGGACCTTCATCGGCATCGGTGCCGTGGTCGGCGCGGCGATCATCGCCTTCGACAACTGGTTGAAGGCGCGCAACGCACGCTTCCGCGTGCCGGTGCTGGCTGCGGCGATCGGCATCTACCTGCCGCTGGAACTGATGGTGCCGATCTTCCTGGGCGGCCTGATCGCCTACCTGGTGGAGCGCTTCCACAAGATCCGCGGCGACGATGAAGAAGGCCGCGATCGCGTGCACAAGCCGGGCGTGCTGTTCGCTGCGGGCCTGATCACCGGTGAAGCCTTGATGGGTATCGCGATCGCGGTGCCGATCGTGATCACCAGCCGCGCGGACGTGCTGGCGCTGCCGTTCCACCTGCCGGGCGCGCAGTGGATCGGTCTGGCCGTGCTGTTCCTGGTCGGCTGGTTGATCTACCGCACCGGCAAGCGCGCGGTGGGGTCGGTCTAAAACGCCCGGATCTACCTCATGACAAACCCCGCTCCGGCGGGGTTTGTCGTTTCTGCGGCTCGCCCATCCCCCTGCATGACCGATGGCCTTTGCATGGGCGGCCCCTGCGGCCCTACCATCGGCGTTTTGCCGTTCCGCGGAGACCCCGATGAAACTTCGTTACGCCCTGCTGCCGTTGTGCCTGCTGACCGCGATGCCCTCGCTGGCGGCCACGCGTGGCCTGGATGTGCGCGACATGATCGCGCTGGATCGGGTTTCCAGCCCGCTGCTGACCGCCGATGGCGGCAACGTGATCTTCGCCAAGCGCGTGGTCGGCACCGACAGCAAGGCCAGCACCGGCCTGTACATCCGCAACCTGCGCACGCGTGACCTGGCCCCGCCCAAGCCGCTGACCCCGGCGGGTTGGAACGTCAATTCCGCTGCGCTGTCGGCCGATGGCCAGACGGTGTACTTCCTGAGCGCCAAGAACGGCAGCCAGCAGCTCTACGCGCAGCCGACCACCGGCGGCACGCCGCGCCAGCTGACCGACTTCCCGGTCGATGTGGACAGCTTCCACGTCTCCCCGCAGGGCGACCGCGTGGCCTTCAGCAGCGGCGTGTTCCAGGACTGCGGTTCGGACCTGGCCTGCACCAGCAAGAAGCTGGACGCGCACAAGGCACGCAAGAACACCGGTGAAGTCTTCGACACTCTGTTCGTGCGCCATTGGGACACCTGGGCCGATGGCCGCCGCAACACGCTGTTCGTGGCGCCGCTGCCGGCAGGCAAGGCCGCCGCGGTGAAGGGTGCTTCGGCGATCAGCGCGACGCTGGCCGGCGATGCACCGTCCAAGCCGTTCGGCGGCAATGACGACTTCACCTGGTCGCCGGATGGCAAGAGCGTGGTCGCCGCGATCCGCGTGGCCGGCAAGCAGGAGCCGTGGTCGACCAACTTTGATCTGTACCGCCTGGACGCCGAGGGCAAGCAGGCGCCGGTCAACCTGACCGCGGCCAACCCGGCTTGGGATGCCGGCCCGGTGTTCAGCGCCGACGGCAAGACCCTGTACTACCGCGCCATGAAGCGCCCGGGCTTCGAAGCGGACCGCTTCGGCCTGATGGCGATGGACGTGGCCACCGGCAAGACCCGCGAGATCGCACCGAAGTGGGATCGTTCGGCCGGCGAGATCGTGCTGTCCGGTGACGGCACGCTGATCTATACCAGTGCCGACGACATGGGCGAGCACCGTCTGTTTGGCGTCGACATCGCCACCGGTGAGGCCGAGGTCGTGGCCGACGGCGGCAGCATCGGCTCGCCGGTGATCGCCGGGACCACCTTGGCGTACACCAGGAACAGCCTGAAGAGCGGCGATCAGATCATCGTGGCCGCCTTCGATGGTGCCAACCCGCGCGAGATCACCCCGAGCGCCGGTGAGATGCTGCCCGACGTCGCCTTCGGCGATTACGAGCAGTTTCAGTTCAAGGGCTGGAACAACGAGACCGTGCACGGTTACGTGGTCAAGCCGTACAACTACCAGGAAGGCAAGAGTTACCCGGTCGCGTTCCTGATCCACGGTGGCCCGCAGGGCAGCTTCGGCAACGGCTGGAGCTACCGCTGGAATCCGCAGACCTACGCCGGCCAGGGCTACGCGGTGGTCATGATCGACTTCCACGGCTCCACCGGCTACGGCCAGGCCTTCACCGATGCGATCAGCCAGCACTGGGGCGACCGCCCGCTGGAAGACCTGCAGAAGGGCTGGGCCGCGGCACAGAAGCAGTACCCGTTCCTCAACGGTGACAAGGCGTGCGCCCTGGGCGCCAGCTATGGCGGCTTCATGGTCAACTGGATCGCCGGCAACTGGAACGAGCCGTGGAAGTGCCTGGTCAATCATGACGGCGTGTTCGACCAGCGCATGATGGGCTACGCCACCGAAGAGCTGTGGTTCACCGAGTGGGAGCAGGGTGGCACGCCGTACGAGAAGGCCGCCAGCTACGAGAAGTTCAACCCGGTCAACCACGTGGCCGACTGGAAGAAGCCGATCCTGATCGTGCACGGCCAGCTCGACTACCGCATTCCGGTGGAGCAGGGCCTGGCCGCGTTCACCGCTGCGCAGCGCCAGGGCATCGAGTCCAAGTTCCTGTACTTCCCGGATGAGAACCACTGGGTGCTCAAGCCGCAGAACAGCGTGCAGTGGCACGACACCGTCAACGGCTGGTTGAAGCAGCACATCGGTGACTAAGCCGGTTTGAAGCGCCGCCCCCAGGGGCGGCGCTTTTTCATCGCTAGTGCCGGCCGCTGGCCGGCATCTGCACCGCGCTTTCAGTATTCATGAGGTTGCCGGCCCGCGGCCGGCACGACCCAGGCACCCCATCTCCGTGAAAGCACCTGCCCTGATCCAGAACGACATCGTCGTCTTCGGCCTGATCGCCGCCACCCTCGGTGCCGTGTTCTGGACCGCCTCGCGCGAGCAGGGGCTGTGGAAGCGTTTCTACACCTACGTGCCTGCCTTGCTGCTGTGCTACATGATTCCGGGCGTGTACAACACGGTCGGTCTGATCGACGGCCAGAACACACAGCTCTACAACCCGGTCGCCCGTGACATCCTGCTGCCCGCTGCCCTGGTGCTGCTCACCCTGGCCGTGGACATCAAAGGCATCCTGCGGCTGGGCCCGAAACTGATCGTGATGTACCTGGGCGCCTCGCTCAGCATCATGATCGGCGCGGTGGTCGCGTTCCAGTTGATGAAATGGCTGCATCCGGCCACCGTCGCCGGCGATACCTGGGCGGGTATGGCCGCACTCGCGGGAAGCTGGATCGGTGGCGGCGCCAACATGCTGGCCATGCGCGAAGTGTTCGATGTCAACGCGACCACCTTCGGGCAGTTCGCGGTGGTCGATGTCGGTGTTGGATATGTGTGGATGGCCGTGCTGATCTTCATGGCCGGGCGCGCGGCGAAGATCGACGCACGCAGTGGTGCTGATACCTCCGGCATTGATGCCCTCAAACTTCGCATCGAAGCTTTCCAAGCCAAGCACGAGCGCGTGGCCAGCCTGACCGACCTGATGCTGATCGTCGCCGTTGCCTTCGGCGTGGTGGGCCTGTCGCACGCGATTGCCGGGCCGGTCTCGGCGTGGTTCAAGGGGCATGTCGCCTGGGCCTCGCAGTTCAGTCTGGACGCGCCGTTCGTGTGGGTGGTGGTGATCTCCACCACCTGCGGCCTGGCGTTGAGCTTCACCCGTGCGCGCAATCTGGAAGGCGCCGGTGCTTCCAAGCTCGGCTCGCTGCTGCTGTACTTCCTGATCGCCTGCATCGGCATGCAGATGGACCTGCTGGCGTTGCTGGATCGCCCGTGGCTGTTCCTGCTCGGCCTGATCTGGATCGCGGTGCACATCGTGCTGCTGTGGGCGCTGGCACGCGCGCTGAAGGTGCCGTTCTTCTACTTCGCGATCGGTTCGCAGTCCAACATCGGCGGACCAGCCTCCGCGCCCGTGGTCGCGGCAGCGTTCCATCCCTCGCTGGCGCCGGTGGGCGTGCTGCTGGGCACGATGGGCTACGCGACGGGCACGTATCTGGCGTACATCGTGGGCATCACCCTGCGCGCGATGGCAGGGCAAAGCGGGTAGATCCACGCCATGCGTGGATGCATTGCCACGCGCCCGGGACTGAACGCACGTGCGGATTTACGCAGGAAGAAGGCCGCGTTCGACCAGCCACGCCTTTGCATCTTCCGCATCCTGCTCGAACCACGCCCTCGTCGACCCCAACCGATACGTATACCCCCAAGCATCCATGTCCAGCATCAGGCGGTCGCTGCCCACACCAGGCAGTCTGCCGGCCAGCACGATCTGCAGGTAACAGGTGGCGTCTTCTTCGGGCACCGAATCGGTGGCATCGGTATGCACCAGCGCACGCCGCTCCGGCGGCAGTACGATCAGGTGGCAGGCTTCGTGCAGCATCGAGTGCACGGGGGTGTCGTCGCGGACATACACGTCGCTGCCAATGATGCCGGCTTCGGGTTCGCCCCAATAGCTGCCCGGAATCGGCGCGCCATCGGCCACACGATGCAGGTGCAGATCGTGGGCGGCAAGCAGGGCATGGGCATCGTCGAAACGGATATCGCCGACGCGGGTGACCTGCGGTTCGGCAGTGGGGGCAGCGTCGTTCATGGGTTACCGCTCAACCGCCCCTTCCAAAACGGAAGGGGCGATGTCGATCAGGGCTGCTGCGGGCCTTCCGGCAAGGCGACGGAGATATCGAGCACATCGTGCTCGCCGTCCTTGACCAGATCGACCTTGACCGCATCAGCGTCGATGTTGACGTACTTCTTGATCACTTCCAGCAGCTCGCGCTGCAGCAGGGGCAGGTAGTCCGGGCCGCCGCGGTGGCTGCGTTCCTGCGCGATGATGATCTGCAGGCGGTTCTTGGCCGTTTCGGCAGTGGTCTTCTTTCGGTTCAGGAAATCGAACAGTCCCATGCTTACCCTCCGAACAGCTTGCTGAAGAAGCCTTTCTTCTCCACGGTGGTGAAGCGCATCGGACGCTCTTCGCCAAGGATGCGGCCCACCGCATCTTCGTATGCCTGGCCCGCCGCCGATTCGGGGTCCAGAATGACCGGCTCGCCCTTGTTGGACGCATTGAGCACGTCGCCCGATTCGGGCACCACGCCAATGGCCTTCAGGCCCAGCACTTCTTCCACGTCGGTGATGCTGAGCATCTCGCCACTTTCCACCCGTACCGGGCTGTAGCGCGTGAGCAGCAGGAAGGCGGGCACGTTCTTGCCGGATTCGGCCTTGTGGGTCTTCGAATCGAGCAGACCGATGATGCGGTCCGAGTCGCGCACCGAGGACACTTCCGGGTTCACCACCACGACCGCACGGTCGGCGTAGTACATCGCCAGGAACGCGCCCTTCTCGATACCGGCCGGCGAGTCGCAGATGACGTACTCGAAGCCGTCGGCGATGAGATCGTCGAGCACCTTGCGTACGCCTTCCTGGGTCAGCGCGTCCTTGTCGCGGGTCTGCGAGGCAGCCAGCACGTACAGGTTGTCGAAGCGCTTGTCCTTGATCAGGGCCTGCTTGAGGGTCGCTTCGCCGTGCACGACATTGACGAAGTCGTACACCACGCGGCGCTCGCAGCCCATGATCAGGTCCAGGTTGCGCAGGCCGACGTCGAAGTCGATCACCGCCACCTTTTTGCCACGACGTGCCAACCCGCAGGCCAGGCTGGCGCTGCTGGTGGTCTTGCCGACGCCGCCCTTGCCGGAGGTGACTACGATGATTTCAGCCAAAGGATTTCTCCTGATTCTTCTGTTTGGGGGCTGCGTCAGTCCAGCGCAGCGATCTTGATCTGGTCCTGTTCCAGCCACACCTGCACGGCCTTGCCGCGCAGGGAGTCCGGAACATCGTCCAGTACCTTGTAATGGCCGGCGATGGCGACCAGTTCAGCGTGGAATTCACGGCAGAAAATACGCGCCGTGGTGTTGCCTTGGGCACCTGCCAGGGCACGGCCCCGCAGCGTACCGTAGATGTGGATGCTGCCGTCGGCGATCACTTCGGCGCCCGCGCCGACGGTGGCCATGACGGTCAGGTCGCAGTTTTCCGCGTACAGCTGCTGGCCCGAACGGACGTTGGCGGTCTGCATGCGGCCCGGCTTGGGCGCGCCGCCGGTGGCCTCAGCGCTGGGCGCCGGCGCCGCAGGCACGGCAGCGGCGGCGCGCGCACGGCGCGGCGGCGGTTCGGCGACCGGCAGGGGCGCAGGGGCCGGCTCGGCCTCGGCGCGCTCGTACTGGGCGCGGAACTTGGCCAGCAGCGGCAGGCCGAGCTGCTGCGAGAGCAGGTCGGTTTCGGTGGTGCCATAGGCCAGCGCCACCGGCAGCACGCCGGCCTTGCGCAGGCCGTCCAGCAGCGCCTTGGCGGTCGCCACGTCCGGCATCTTGCTGAGCCCGCCGAAATCCAGGATCACGGCCGCACGCCCGAACAGCTTCGGCGCACGCGCCACACGTTCCTGCATTTCACGGGTGAGGCGGTCGACGTCGAGGGTGCGGATACGCAGATTGGCGATGCCGACCTGGCCGATCTTCAGTTCGCCGGCCTGTTCAAAATCCATGTTCGCTGCCACCGATCAGGTCCCCGTCTGCTGCTGGACGCGCAGCGGCTCGCGGCGATGGCCCACCCAGGGCACATCCGGCAACTGGTCGCCGTAGGTGTCGTGCACCCACTGGTAACTGCACAGGTCCTTGAGCAGCATGCTGGCACGCACGTCCACGTGGGCCATGGTGTTCTGCCCGACTTCGCGGAAGCCGAAGCTGCCGTGGAAGAGCAGGGCGGCATCGGCACCGTGGTCCAGGAAGACCTCGCAGGTCAGCTGCGGGTAGCGCAGCTCGGCGTAGCTCTGCGCATCGGCATAGAACGCACGGCCGACGCCACCGCCGCGACGGCGGCTGGCGACCACGATGCGGTCGATATAGAAGAATTTGCTGCCCAGTTGCGATTTGAACCAGGCGAAGTTGCTGCTGTCGTGCTGGCTGTCGCTGCCGAAGCCGATCAGGAAACCGGCCAGGTTGCCGTCGCGCTCGGCGACGCGGAAATACTCAGCGCTTTCATAGAACAGACGCAGGCGGGCAGCATCCAACGGCAGGATGGCCAAGCCGGCATTGTTGTTCAGGGCCAGGACGGAATCGAGCTCGTGCTCGCGCACGTCGCGGATGACAATCGACATTGTGACTCCGTGGGGTAACGCGGTTGGCCCATCGAGGGGCCGTTCGGTCCGATTATTGCATGGGTGGCCTCCCCCCGCGAGCCGACAGGCATGACTTCTGTGGGAGTGCAGGGGAACAGGTTCAGCCTACTATGCGTCCATGTTGGGATACCTCAGCCACACCCGAGTACTGCGACTGGCCGGCCTGTTCACCTGGGTCATGGTCGGACTCCCTCTGGTTTATTCACAGTACGAAGCACTGCTGCGCCGCGGCGGTGGCGTCGATGCCTGGGCGCTGTGGTTGTTCGCCGCGTACCTGGCCTTCGGTGCCGGCTACTTCTGGCTGACCCGCGGGCTGCGCAACGGCGGCCATTCGCGCTGGTACGACCGGGTCATGCTGGTGCTGCTCACCGCCTCGGCGCTGGGCGTGAGCTATCTGAGCGGCTCGGGGCTGGGCAGCATCCTGATGATGGTCGCTGCCGGCGTCATTCCGTGGATGCTGCCCGTGCGTGGTGGCGTGATCTGGCTGCTGCTCAGCCAGCTGGCGGTGCTGCCGGTGTACTACCTGATCCTGCGCATGCCGCTGTTCGAAGCGCTGATGCAGTCGCTGCTGTACGGCGGCTTCTCCATGTTCATCTTCGTGACCAGCCTGGTCGCGCGCCAGCAGACCGATGCCCGGGAAGAGCAGCGCCGGCTCAATACCGAGCTGCGCGCCACCCGTGTACTGCTGGCCGAGAGCGCCCGCGTCAATGAGCGCACCCGCATCTCGCGCGAGCTGCACGACCTGCTGGGCCACCACCTGACCGCCCTCAGCCTCAACCTGGAGGTGGCGGGCCACCTGACCGACGGCCAGGCCCAGGAACACGTGCACCAGGCCCACACCCTGGCCAAGCTGCTGCTGACCGACGTGCGCGAGGCGGTCAGCCAGCTGCGCGACAGTGGTGCCATCGATCTGGCCGCGGCCCTGCGCCCGCTGACCGAGCAGGTGCCCTCGCTGGAAATCCACCTGGACATCGATGAGCCACTGAGCGTGGAAGACCCCGAGCGCGCGCATGTGCTGCTGCGCTGCACCCAGGAAATCATCACCAATGCGGTGCGCCACGCCGGCGCACGCAACCTGTGGATCAAGGTCCGGCGCGAGCCGCCGGGCATCGTGGTGCTGGAGGCGCATGATGATGGGGTCGGCGCGGACGGCATCGTGGTCGGCAATGGATTGCGCGGGATGCGCGAGCGGCTGCAACAATGCGGTGGTGAGCTGCAGATCGAAACCCGCCGGGGTCAGGGCTTCCGCCTGCGCGCCTCGGTACCCGGCGTGCCAGTATTGATGCTGACCGCTGTCATTGAAGGAGTGCGTTGATGATTCGCGTCTGCCTGGTCGACGACCAAACCCTGGTGCGGCAGGGAATCCGCTCGCTGCTGGCGCTCGATGACGGTATCGAGGTGGTCGCCGAGGCCGCTGATGGCCGCCAGGCAGTCGAGGTGGTTCCGCAGGTCCGCCCGGACGTGGTCCTGATGGACATGCGCATGCCGGTGATGTCCGGGCTGGAGGCGCTGCAGATGCTCTCGCGGCTGAACCAGCTGCCGCCGACCATCATCCTGACCACCTTTGATGACGATCAGCTGGTGCTGGCGGGGCTGAAGGCCGGGGCGAAGGGCTACTTGCTCAAGGATGTGACCCTGGATCAGCTCGTGGGCGCGATCCGCACGGTGGCCGATGGCGGTTCGCTGGTGCAGCCGGCGGTCACCCAGCGGCTGCTGTCGGGCCTGGAGCACATGCGCAACGAGTTCGTGAGCCTGGACCGGCCGGACCCGTTGACCGACCGTGAGACGGAGATCCTGCGGCTGATGGCCAGTGGCTTCTCCAACAAGGAGATCGCCAATTCATTGGGCGTGGCCGAAGGCACCATCAAGAACCACGTGTCCAACATCCTGTCCAAACTGGGGGTGCGCGACCGCACCCGGGCGGTGCTCAAGGCCTTCGAGCTGCAGCTGGTCTGAGCCGGTGGACCCGTCGGCGGCCTTCGGGCGGTCGCGGGTTCGCAGGTAATTTCTGAATTCCGCGAAACCCTTGCAGCGCAAGCGATACAAGGGGGTTTACGGGTCCAGCGGCCGAATCCGGCAAAGAAATATTGCCCATACGCTACGTGCTGACACGCGCGATGCGTTATCTTTCCGCTCCTTGTCTATGCAAAACCGCTGCCGACATGGAAACCGGTGTGCCAACCCTGATCAACAACACCGGCGAAGCCTGCTAGGATTGGCGCTTCGCTTCAATCAACCCGGCCGTGGGATCGGCCCCGGAGACTCCTGAATGACCCGTATTATCGAGTTCCTGATCGCCTTGGGGATCGTGGCTGGCCTGTTCGTCATCATTGGCGTATGTCTGCCGGGCGAGCGCCATATTTCCGAAAGCATCGAGACCAACCGCAAGATGACGATCGTGTACGACACGGTCAACAGCCTGCGCCGCTTCAAGGACTGGAACCCGCTCTTGCTGCGCGATCCCGCCGTTGAACTGAAGCACTCCGGCCCGGCTGCCGGTGTCGGCGCACGCCTGGACTACACCTCCAAGGAAGGTTCCTTGGGCCAGGGTAGCTGGGTGATCACCGAGTCCGAGCAGAACAAGCACGTTGCCATCGCCATCGAGGACCAGACCAAGGGCCACGACAAGGTGACCAACTTCACCCTCGAGCCGACCGGCAAGGGTGGCCGCAACGTCAAGATCACGCAGGACTACAGCGTCAAGTACGGGTTCAACCTGTTCGGTCGTTACGCTGGCCTGTACGTCAGCCGTCACGCCGGTGACGACCTGAAGCTCGGTCTGTCGCGCATGGCCAACATGCTGGCCACCGTGCCGAACGTGGACTACCGCACCGCCGAAGCCCCGCTGACCGATCTGGCCATCGTGGACGTCCCGGCCGAGGACCTGCTGGTCGTCACCGCCGGCAACGTGGACCGCGGCCAGGAGACCATCACCAAGTCCATCAAGGACAACCAGGAGTGGATCAAGCGCGTCATGGAGGCCAACGACCTCGAAGCCGCCGGTCCGTTCCGCATCATCACCACCGATTTCGGCGCCGAGAAGTACGCCTTCGACGTGGCCCAGCCGGTCAAGAAGAAGGGTACTGAAGCCGCGACGGCCGAAGCCCTGACGGTGAAGATCGACGATGGTGCACCGGTCAAGTACGTGCATGTGGCGCCGCATCGTTCGGCCCACGCGGCCTACACCGGCCACATGGCCGGCCTGGACATCGCCCGTAACGCCCTGCGTGCGTGGTCGGTGACCGGCGGCAACGAAGTGATCGATCGTCCGTACGAGTCCTGGAAGGACGGCGTGGACAAGTCGTTCACTCCGGAAGGCACGTACGACATCTACTGGGCCGTCAAGTAATCCGACGGTTGCCGTGATGTAACGCACGACCTGAAACGCGCCGCTTCCTGCGGCGCGTTTTTTTTTGGCTCCGGCCACGGAACACTGGCTGAAGGATGCAAGCATGCTCAACCTGGAAAGACGCACGCGCAAACCCTCCCTGCTGGCTGGCCTGGGCGGCCTGCTCGCGGCCACGGCGGTGGGCCTGTCGGCCTACGCCTCCCATGGCATCGCCGACCCGCTGGCGCAGTCGCATGTGACCACCGCGGCGCTATACGCGTTCGGGCACGGTGTGGCCTTGGCCGTACTCGGCCCGACCCAGCAGAACACGCTGGGCCGGCTGGCCCTGTATGTGCTGCTGATCGGCACGCTGCTGTTCTCCGGCAGCCTGGTGGCAGGCGCGCTGTGGAAGCTCAGCACCCAGCTGGCACCGATCGGCGGCACGGCCCTGATGGTGGGCTGGCTGGCCTACGGGCTGAATGCGCTGAAGCGCTGACATGCCCCGTTACCGCCGTGGCTTCGATGTCGATCAGGCGCATGACTGGCTCAGCCGGCGCGACCGGCGGCTGGGCACGTGGATGAAGCGGCTTGGCCCCATCCAGGCGCAGCCGGGTTGGGCAAAGACCTTCGACCCGGTCGATGCGCTGGCACGGGCGATCCTGTTCCAGCAGCTCAGCGGCAAGGCCGCCTCGACCATCGTCGGGCGGGTGGAGACCGCCATCGGCAGCCCCCGGCTGCACGCCGATACGCTGGCGCGCATCGATGATGCCGGGCTGCGGGTCTGCGGGGTCTCGGGCAACAAGGCGCTGGCGCTGCGAGACCTGGCGCGTCGCGAGGCGGCGGGCGAGATCCCCGACCTGCGTCGGATGTCGGTGATGGACCACGACGCGATCATCGACGCGCTGGTCCCGATCCGCGGCATCGGCCGCTGGACGGTGGAGATGATGCTGATGTTCCGGCTCGGTCGCCCGGACATCCTGCCGGTGGACGACCTCGGTGTCCGCAAGGGCGCCCAGCGCGTGGACAAGGCCGAGCGGATGCCGACCCCGAAGGAACTGCTCGCCCGCGGCGAGAAATGGGGCCCGTTCCGAACCTACGCGAGCCTGTACCTGTGGCGGATCGCAGATTTCACAGTGGATCCGAAGACGACGACCAACCGCTCGCAGGGGTGAGGCGGCTCGCGCCGGTCAGGGCGTGGGGTGTCGCCAGCACCAGTGCCACGGTTCGTAGACAATCCCATGCGGGTTGTCGCGCGGGTAGCTCAGCTGGAAGCCGAAGCGGCCCGCATGCTCGGCCAACCACGCGAACGCGGCAGTCGACTCGAACGATTCTTCCGCCGGCGGTTCGCCGGGTGTGCCGATATCCAGCGCGTAGCCGCTGTGGTGCTCGCTGTAGCCCGGCGCGGCGTTGACCTTGAGGATCTCCTCCACGCTCAGCCCGCGGTTGCGTTTGCGCGCGAATATCCCGAGTTGGTAATCGTGGCTGCGGTAGCCGGAGATCGCATCCAGGGCGATGCCATCGGCAGTGGCCCGCGCGCGCAGGCGTTGCCAGCTGCGCGCGGCGTCACGCTGCAGCCAGAGTGGCCGCCGGTAGCGGTCGAAACCGGCCAGGTGCAGCTGAGCCGGTTCGGCTTCCAGCGCCAGACCGGTCGCGGCCTCGTAAGCATCGGCATCAATCCCGAGGGTTTCGAGGCGATGCTGCAGTCCACTCAGGGGCAGCACCGCATCGGGCGCGCTGCCACGGCGGCGATCCAGCAGCTGGCGGTCCAGCGCATCCAGTGCCTCCTCGATGCCCGGCTCGCGCATCAGGCGCGGCACCAGCGGCAATACGCCGTGCGGAGTGGCCACGGCGAGGTATCGCCCATCGCGTTTGCGCCGCAGGACCCACTGCGCACGGGCCAGGGCGCGTGCGTCGGCGGAGCTGCGCGCACGCAGCAGGCCGCCGGGCCACAGGTCGATCTCGGCGGTATTGATCAGCAGGGCAGGGGATCGGCGCATGTCACCAGCTTAGTGCGCGCGCGGCGGTCCGGCCAGCGCCTGCAGGGCATCGAGCAGTGCACGTGGGCGCTCCGGGCTGATCACCAGGGCGCTGCCATCGCGCAGCGGCACGTACAGCACGCGGCTGCTGTCGGTGATCAGGCAGAACGCCTTGCTGCGATCGGCCATGCGGTAGTGCCCGGACTGAAAGCCAGGTACACCGTAGCCGTTGGTCTTGATCGAAGGCTTGTACCGGCCATGCTCGGCGAAGTCGACGATACGCGCCTCGTCCAGCCGCATCGCGCTGACCGGCACGCGCTTGCGGTAGAAGGTCGACAACACCTCCAGGGCGTCCTCATGCAGCACGATGCGACGCCGGCTGTAGGCCCAGGTCAGTACGGCTGCCAGCACGGCCAGGAAAGGCAAGGTGATCATCAGCTCGGTGTGCGAAGGCTCCGGTGCGTCCAGCGCGGTGCCGACCATCAGGCCAGCGACGAGCAGTAGCGGAATCCACAGCCAGAGCAACCGCCAGGCCGGCGCCGGGGCGACCTCGATGCTGCGTGGTAGAGCGGAACTGCGCGGGCTCATGATCGCTCCTTGATCCAGCGGGCAACATCGTCGATCAGCTGCGGCAATACATGGCCGGGGCTGGCGTATTCCTCCAGGGTGCCTGGGCCTTGCCCGGCGATGCCGAGGTGGTTGAGGCTGGGGTAGTCGCGGAAGGTGACAGATCGCTGGCGCGACAGGCCGCGTTTCCACAACTGCCAATCCGTATCGATCACCTGGATGTCGCGGCCGGCCTGCAACAGCAGGATCGGTTGCTTCAAGGCGCGCGCATCGGCGACCGGATCAACCTCTTCAAAGGCGCGCCAGTAGGCGGCCGGCAGGCCCAGGGGCAGGTCCTTGGCCGGCACGTCGGCAGTGCCACGTGCGGCGGCGATCTGTGCATCGAGCGTGTCCAGGAAGGCCTGCTCCTCCGCACTGATCTGGCCCCGCAGCCCCAGCAGATAGTGGTTCTGCTCCGGCAACAGCGTCAGCAGTGAGCGCGCCGGTGCCGACCACAGGATCAGACCGGCCACCTTGTCCGACCGCTGTGCGATACGTGGCGCCAGCATGCCGCCCTGGCTGTGACCCATGACGTACAGGTGACCTGGGTCGATGCCAGGTGCGCCGGCCATTGCGTTGATCGCGGCAACGGCATCGTCAGTGGTCTCATCGTCCATGGTGAAATCCCGGCCGACGAAGTCCTGCGGGCGCACCTTCGTACGCTTGTCGTAGCGCAGCACCGCGATGCCCTGCGCCGCCAGGCCGCGCGCCACGTCCAGGAACGGGCGATTGGGGCCGACGGTTTCATCGCGATCCTGCGGGCCGGAGCCGTGCACCAGCACGACGGCGGGGAAGAGGCCGCGGCCGGTCGGCATCGCCAGTGTTCCCGGCAGTGCGCCGGTCGCGGTGGGGACCTCGAACGAGGATTCGCGATAGGGCGCATCGGCCGGCGGCGCGGGCGCGGCTGGTGCCGCCGCAGGTTTGAACATCAGGCCCGCCACGCGCTGCTGCGCGTCCACCACGATCTGCGCATCGAGCGCGCCCTTGGCGAACGTCAGGGGCACGACGACGAGGGTCATGTCCTCGTGCGTGCTGGAACGTGCGGTCCCGCGCTCGCGAAGCTCGCCCAGCGACTGCCAGATGGACCGGAGTTGCGCGGCCGGAACGGCCTTGGCCATCTCTGGCGTGAACATCGCCTCGGCGGCGGCTGTCCTGTCTGCCTGGAGGTGATCCAGCAATGCGCTCGCCGTCTGTTCCGGTGACGCGGCGTGGACGATGGTGCTTGCGCACACCATCAAGAGGGTTGATGCCCAGCGTGTCAGTGCGCGCATCTCAATCCTCCTTCTTGAAGATCAGCAACGCCGTATTGAGGGGCGGTGCGAAGACAAGGTTGACCAGTTCCCAGCCCAGGTTGCCATGCCGGGTCAGCTCGTCCTGTATGTCTTTGGGTTTCACAATACCCATCATGCCCGGCTTTACTTCAACGGTCAGGTAGCTCCAGCGCCTGCTCATGATTTGCTCTCCTTGTCGGTGGTGGGTCTGGGAAGGCGTCCGGCCTTGCGCAGTGCATCACGCAGCACGTATTCGATCTGCGCATTGAGGCTGCGCAGTTCGTCGTCGGCCCAGCGCTGCGCCGCCGCCAGAACGTCGGCATTGATACGCAGCGGGTACGCTTTCTTTTCGGTCATGCGGGGGTCCTTTATCTACACCCCGTGCCGTCCCCTCGGCGCCGGGTTGCGTTGGCAGGTGCCGACCCTGGGTCGGCACGCTGGTGCATCAATACAGCGAACCGGCGTTGACCACCGGCTGGGTGCCACGGTCCGAACACAGCACAGTCAGCAGGTTGCTCACCATGTGCGCCTTGCGCTCTTCATCGAGCTGGACCACGCCGTTCTTCTGCAGTTCGGCCAAGGCCATTTCGACCATGCCGACCGCACCAGCGACGATCCGCGTGCGTGCAGCGATGACGGCGTTCGCCTGCTGGCGCTGCAGCATGGCCTGGGCGATTTCCGGGGCATAGGCGAGGTGGCTGATGCGCGCATCGATCACCTGCACGCCGGCATCGGCCAGGCGCTCGGCCAGCTCGTCCTTGAGGTGCTGGGAGATCTCGGCGGCATGGCTGCGCAGCGACAGCTGGCCTTCTTCGTGCTGGTCATACGGATAGCTGGTCGCCATCGCGCGCAGCGCCGATTCGGACTGGATGTGCACGAAGCTCTCGTAGTCATCCACGTTGTAGACAGCTTCGGAAGCATCCACCACCTGCCACACGATCACCGCGGCGATCTCGATCGGGCTGCCGTCCAGCTCGTTGACCTTGAGCTTGCCGCTCTCGAAGTTGCGCACGCGCTGGCTCACCTTGACCTTGGTGAAGAACGGGTTGTTCCAGCGCAGGCCGTTCTCCTTGACGGTGCCGACGTACTTGCCGAACAGGCTGACGACCACGGCCTGGTTGGGCTGCACCGTATACAGGCCGACCAGGCTGAGCAGGGCGGTGGTGGCCAGCAGGAGGCTGCCGATGATCAGCGCCGGGTTGCGGTTGCCCTTGTCCACCCCGACCACGAACATCCACACCGCCACCGCGGTCAGGGCCAGCACCAGCAGCAGGAAGGGCAGGCCGGACAGCGAGCGGATCGACTTCTCTTTCATGGCGGGGCGTCCTTGGGTAGTTGATTGGAAGATATCAAATTGATATCAGTCCGCAAGTGCCGGGAAGGCCGGTCATGGAGGGGGCGCAGCGGCTAAAATGCCCTCCCGCCCCTGTTGCCCGGAACACCGCCATGTCCACGCTCGGTACGCCGCTGTCTCCTTCCGCCACCCGTGTGCTGCTGCTGGGGTCCGGTGAACTTGGCAAGGAGGTCGCCATCGAACTGCAGCGGCTGGGGGTGGAGGTGATCGCCGCCGACCGCTATGCCGACGCGCCGGCAATGCAGGTGGCGCACCGCTCGCACGTGATCGACATGCTCGACGCGATGGCGCTGCGCGCGCTGATCGCACTGGAGAAGCCGCATCTGGTGGTGCCGGAGATCGAGGCGATCCATACCGAAACGCTCGTCCAGCTGGAACAGGAACAGGGCCTGCGTGTGGTGCCCACCGCGCGTGCCGCACGCCTGACCATGGACCGTGAAGGCATCCGCCGGCTCGCCGCGGAGACGCTGAGCCTGCCGACCTCACCGTACCGTTTCGTTGATACCGACGCCGAGTACCGTGCGGCGGTCGCTGCGATCGGGCTGCCGTGCGTGGTCAAGCCGGTGATGTCCTCCTCGGGCAAGGGCCAGAGCACGCTGCGCCAGGACGCCGACATCGCGCCGGCCTGGGAGTATGCGCAGACCGGTGGCCGCGCCGGTGCCGGGCGCTGCATCGTGGAGGGCTTCATCGATTTCGAGTACGAAATCACGCTGCTGACCGTGCGTCATGCGGGCGGGACCTCGTTCTGTGCGCCGATCGGGCACTGGCAGAAAGACGGTGACTACCGCGAGAGCTGGCAGCCGCAGCCGATGTCGCCGCGCGCGCTGGCACGGGCGGAGGAGATTTCGCAGGCGATCACCGACGAACTGGGCGGCTGGGGGCTGTTCGGGGTCGAGTTGTTCGTGAAGGGCGACGAGGTGTGGTTCAGCGAGGTGTCGCCGCGTCCGCACGACACGGGCCTGGTGACGTTGGCTTCGCAGGAGTTGAGCGAGTTCGCGCTGCATGCGCGGGCGATCCTGGGGCTGCCGATTCCGGTGATCCGCCAGAGTGGTCCGTCGGCGTCGTGTGCGCTGCTGGCGCACGGCGAGGGGGTGCCGTTCTTCAGCAATGTGGCCGCGGCGCTGGTGCAGCCGGATTCGGCGCTGCGGTTGTTCGGCAAGCCGAGCGTGCATGGGCATCGCCGGGTGGGGGTGACGTTGGCGCGCGGTGCGGATATCGATGCTGCGCGGAAGATTGCGCGTGAGGCGGCTGAGGCTATCGGGATCGAGTTGCGGTCTTGAGCCGGGTTTGGCCGACGCAGAAGCCGAAGCTGGCGCCTTGGTTGCTGTCGGTGTGAGGCGATCGGGCAGCCCGATGCAGGACACGCCGTAAACCCATCCCTGGGGGCTCGTAGTGCGGCATCCATGCCGCACACGGTCCTTCATCGGGCTGCCCGATCACCTCTTCGCGGAGGGTCGGTTAGGCGGATCCAACGGCGGGGCAGAAAATGGCAGGACAAACAAACGGCGAGCCTTGGCTCGCCGTTTTTTCGTTGAGAGCGACGCGGGTCTTACTTCAGGTCGACCCATACGAGGTGGTGATCGCTGCCGTCGGCGATTTTTGCTTCCGGGGTGTCATTGGACGGCCAGAACACGCCGCTGCCGATGTAGTTGAAGCCGACCGAGGGCAGGACGTAGTCCAGGCGCATGGTGCCGGATTTCGGGCCGAAGTCGCCGGTGGCATGGAAGGGCGCGCCTTTGCGGGTGATGCCTTTCTCGGCGTAGGCCAGGCTGGTCTGCTCGGCGCCGACGCTGCGCGGGGTGGGGTAGCGCAGGACGCGGGGGTTTTCGATCAGTTCGAGGATGGCCTCATGGCGGCCGTCGCCGTCGACCGGGTCGTTGTTGAGGTCGCCGAGGATGACGAAGCGCGCGTCCTGCGCGAGGCCGCCGCAGTGGCCGCGGTCATCGCAGAGCCATGAGGTGTCGCGGTCCTTGAGGTAGTCCTGCCACAGGCGCAGTTCGTCGTGGTTGCGGGCGGCGTTGCGCTTCTCCGGGCCGTCGAAGACCGGTGGGGTCGGGTGCGAGACCAGGGCGTGCACGGTGCCGCTCGGGGTGGTCACCGGCACGTCCCAATGCGATTTGGAGGACAGGCGCAGCTGCGACCAGACGTGGTCGTTGTAGAAGGATTTCCCGGTGCGCGGGTCGATCGGGCGCAGGGCGCCGGGCATCGTGCTCCACTTCAGCAGCTGGAAACTGCGGACCTTGGCTTCATCGATCGGGTAGCGCGACAGCACCAGCATGCCGTACTGGCCCGGGTGCAGGCCGTAGCCCCAGGCATCGTTGCCACGGGCGCGGCCTTCGCCACCGATCTCGCCGTTGTTGTCCAGGTCCAGTCCGCTCTGCACGCCGGTGTTGACCGGGGCGAGGTAGCGATAGGCGTAATGCAGCGGTTCACCGCCGCCCGGCTGGGCGGCTTCCAGGTAGCGCTTCTGGAAGAGATCAGCGGCGCGATGGGCGTCGTCGTAATCGAACTCGTTGAGCAGGACCAGATCCGGGCGGACCTGCTGCAGGACGGCGGCAATCTTGCGCGCGTGTTCGCTGTCGCCTTCGAGCTCGGCGATCAGCCCGCCGGTCTCGTCGCTGTACAGGGAGGTGTTGTAGGTGGCGATCCGCAGCGGTGCGGAGGCGGTATCCGGCATGGCGGCGGTCTTGGCAGGGGTCTGGGCGCAGGCGCCGCAGAGCAGGGCCAGGGCAAGGATCAGGGGATGGGCTTTCATCCGCCTATTTTGCACCCGGCGCGGTGTCAGTGATGCGTCAGCGGCCGTCCAATTCGTCATCGAAGGCGTGCCAGCGGCGGCCGTCATAGGCCTCCAGCGGGCGGAACCGGCGCTTGTAGTCCATCTTGCGGTGGTCGCGGATCCAGTAGCCCAGGTACAGGTGCGGCAGCTGCCCGCGCTGGGCCCAGGCGATCTGCTGCAGGATCGCGAAGGTGCCCAGGCCGCGATGGGCCTGGTCCGGATCGAAGAAGGTGTAGACCGCCGAGAGTCCTTGCGGGGTCACATCGGTCACGGCGACCCCGAGCAGCGGGCCGCGATGGCCGTCCTCGCCCGGGGCGCGGATTTCGATGAAACGCCCCTGCGACCAGCGCCCGATCAGGAACTGGTCGAACTCGTGCGGGCCGTGCTCGTCCATGCCGCCCTGCGCGTGCCGGTGGGACAGGTAACGGTGGTACAGCGCGAACTGCTCTTCGGTCTGTTCGGCCGCGACGATACGCACTTCCAGATCGGCATTGCGGGCCAGGCAGCGGCGCTGGCTGCGGTCCGGTGCGAAGCGGGCCACGGGGATGCGCACGGCCACGCAGGCGTGGCAGTCCGCGCAGTGCGGGCGGTAGACCAGATCACCGGAACGACGGAAGCCCCAGCCCAGCGCCATCGGGTACAGCGTGCCCAGGCGCGGGTCGTTGGGGTCGAGCACCAGATCGCGCGCGGCCCGTTCCGGCCAGTAGCCACAGGGGTGGTCACCGGTCTGGAACAGTCGCAGCTCGTCGTCGCGGTCGCCGTGTATTGCCATGCCTACAGCATAGCCCCGTGCCGTCGCAGCCGGCGCGACTGTCTGCCACATGAACATGGCCGGCCGGGCTGTCAACGCCTCCCGCGTCCACGCGTTGTTACCGGTGTGGGTGCCACGCACCGCACGCAGTTTCCCTTACGAACCGGAGTTACCCATGCGCAACCGCAAATCCCTCCTGCTGCTGGCCCTGCTGCTGTCCACCGGTGCTGCCGGCCTGGCGGTCGCCGCCGATACCCCCGCCGCCGCCGACAAGCCTGCCCGCGCCAAGCTGGACACCAATGGCGATGGCTTCATCGACCGCACCGAGGCGGCCAAGTCGCCGCGTCTGGCTGCGCAGTTCGACACGCTGGATGCCAACAAGGACGGCAAGCTGTCCCGTGAGGAACTGCCGCGCTGGCACGGCAAGCGCCATGGGCGTGGCCCGGGTGGGCATGGTGACTGGATGGCCAAGCTGGACACCAACAAGGACGGCCGCATCAGCCGCGAGGAGGCCAAGGCCGACCCGCGCCTGGCCGCGCGCTTCGATGAGATGGACGTCAACAAGGATGGCTATCTGGACAAGGCCGACCGCGAGCTGCGCATGAAGCAGCATCGTGATGCCTGGTTTGCCGCGGCCGATACCAACAAGGATGGCCAGCTGAGCAAGGCCGAGTTCGATGCTGCCAAGGGGCCGTTCGGTGGCCCGCGTGGCGATCATCGCGATGGCAAGCATCGCGACGGCAAGCCGCCGATGCCGCCGAAGGCACCGGCCGCGAAGTAAGCCGTACGAAGGGGTTGCACGAGAAAAGCGCCGGTCATCGACCGGCGCTTTTCGTCCATCAGATGGGGCCGTTCTTGTACATCGCCCAGACGATGGTGCCGACCACCAGCAGATTCATGACCCACAGCGCTTTGGGGCCGTACAACGACTGGTATTTCCAGTTCGCCCCGGTGCGCCCATGGCGGGCCGCATCGCGCGCGATCATCGGCGCCATGATCCGCTGCAGCGGGACCAGGCACTGATAGTTGACGACGCCCAGGCCGATCGCCAGCGCCACGGCTGGCCAGTACCAGGCCAGGGGCAGGAAGCCCAGGGCGAATACGCCCATGCAGACCAGCATCGCAGTGAAGGTGCTGTAGTGGACGAACCTGCGGATCGCTGCGCGCTCACTTTCGTTCTCGGCATACGAGAGCAGATAACGGCCGCCCAGGTAGCTGCCCAGCACGCCGCCGACCATGCTGCCGATGATCGCGCCCCAGGCGAGATCCGGCGGCAACACGTTCGTCTGGCTGGCCGCGGCCGTCAATGACCCCATTGCGGCACCGCCGGAGACACTGGCACCGCCCAGACCGAGCTTGCCGGTGCCCAGTCCGGTGCCCAGCAGGATCGCAGCACTGGCCGTGCCCGGGGCGGCGACCAGCACCATCGATACGACGGTCGTGGCGAAGGCGGCACTCGGCGCGCTGCTGCGGGCAAAGTCGCTGAAGCGACGCAGCATCTCCTCACGCACGGTGGCACGTGCACGCGACAGGCGCTTTCGCACGGCGGCATCACTGAGCCCGAGCAGATCTGCGACCTGCTGCGAACTCTGGCCTTCGCGGTAATAGAGCAGCAGGGTTTCGCGGCTGTCTTCCGGCAGCGCCGAGATGATGTCTTCGGCGGCCAGTTCTTCCTCTACCCGTTGCAGATGATCCGGGGCACTCGGGCTGGGGTCGGCGGCCATGTTGATGGCGATCTCGGCGGCCTCACCGGACAGCGGGCGGCCGCGGTTGGCGCGCAGCCAGTCACGGGCGAGGTTGCGGGTGATCTGGCGCAGCCACGGCAGGAAGCTGGCGTGGTTGTGCAACTGGTTGAGCTGCTGCCAGGCCTTGATGAAGGCTTCCTGCGCGATGTCCTCGCTGGCGTGCACGTCACGGGTGATCGCCAGTGCGATCGCGGTGACCGTGTTCTGGCAGGCCAGCACGATGCGGCCATATGACTGCTGGCAGCCGCCTGCGGCAGCAGGCAGCTCGCGTTCGAGCGTGATGGTCAGCGGATGCGTCGTCATGATGTCCTCCCCCGGGGATGGTCCCATCATGACGCGTGCCGGCCCCGGATGTGACCGGGCAGCCGGCCAGCGGCCGGCACTACCCATTATTGGGTGGGCTGGATCCGGACCCGCACTTCCTCTTCTTCCGGCGGGGTGGCTGCCGGTGGGGTCGGCGACGCCGTCGGCTGCACGGCCGGTGCCGGTGCGGGCGCCACGACCGGGGCGCCGCGGTGGCGCATGACCACCACCATCGCCACGGCGGCGATCACCAGCAGCAGGCCGATGCGGATGCGCCAGGCCCAGTTGCGTGGTGCGTCGTTCTGGGCGACCTCATCGCGGAACGCGAACTGCGCGGTCGGGTGGTCGCGCCGGGTGGTTTCCAGCAGGCGTGCATCGCGCAGGATCTCGCGGGCGCGCGGCTGGTCATCGGCATGCACCACCCACAGGGTCGGGTGGGTAGTGGCCTTTTCCTTGTCCAGATAGCTGAACTGGCTGCCGCGCTTGCTGTGGTACGAGCGTCCGTTGGTGATGCGCACTTCGATGCCGGCGTCGCGCAGCAGCTGGGCCACGCCTTCGACGGTTTCTACGCGCTGGCTGTTGAAGATTTGTCTCATGTCAGTCCTTGGCCGGTACGGCGGCGGCCGCGGCACTGTCGTCGACCACGCGGATCAGGCCTTCCTGCGCGGTACTGGCGACCAGGATGCCGTTGCGGGTGAAGAACTGGCCACGCGCCAGGCCACGCGAATCCTGCGCGCTGGGGCTGTCCAGCGAGTACAGCAGCCAATCGTCGGCGCGGAACGGGCGGTGGAACCAGATCGCATGGTCCAGCGAGGCCATCTGCACATGCGGCTGGTAGTAGCTGATGCCGTGCGGGAAGGTCGCGGTGCCGAGCAGGTGGAAATCCGAGGCGTAGGCGAGCAGCGCCTGATGCAGCTCCGGGGCATCGCCGACGGTCTCGTTCAGGCGCAGCCAGACCTGGTGGTACGGCGGGCGCTTGGGCGGGTTGAGTTCGTCACGCGGGTACACATGGCGGAACTCGAACGGGCCGCCGCGCGAGAGCCAGCGCTGCACCTTGATCGGCAGACGATCCAGGACGGCCTGCGGCAGTGGCTGGTTCGGCTCGATGTCCTCCGGCTGCGGCACTTCCGGCATCTTGTGCTGGTGCTCGGCACCGGTCTCGGCCTGCTGGAACGAAGCGGCGCAGAAGAAGATCACCTTGCCGTGCTGGATCGCGGTGACCCGGCGCACGGAGAAGCTGCCGCCATCGCGGGTGCGATCCACGTCATAGACGATCGGATGGTCGATGTTGCCGGCGCGCAGGAAGTAGGCGTGCAGCGAATGCACGTGACGGCCGTTCTCGACCGTCTTCTGGGCGGCCGACAGCGCCTGGCCCAGCACCTGGCCGCCAAAAACGTACTTGGTGCCGATATCGCGGCTCTGGCCGCGGAACAGATTGTCTTCCAGGCGTTCGAGCGAGAGCAGGTCGATCAGCTCGGAAACGACGGGTTCGTGCGTGGCGGACAAGGGAAGCAACCTGGGGTGGGCGAACGCAAATTATAGGGTAGTGCCGGCCCATGGCCGGCACTACCGGGGCGTTGGCGTTTGCCGGGCTTCAGGCCTTGCCCAGCCTGGCCACCAGCCCCTGCAGCGCCTGCTGGGCGTCCGGGGCGTACCAGGCCTCGATGAAGCGATCCAGCTGGATCAGGTCGGCGTGCAGAGCCTCGTGAAGATCGGCACGGGCGATCGCGCGGGTCAGCAGCATCGGCTGGCGCGGCAGCGTGAGCAGGCCCTGCAGCCAGGCCACGGCACGGGCGACCACCAGATTGGCGTCGACCACTTCATCGACCAGCCCGATCTGCAGCGCACGCTCGGCCGGCACCATTTCGCCGCCGACCAGCAGGGTGGTGGCCCGATGGTGGCCGACCACGCGGCGCATCAGGCGCTGGATGCCCTCCGGCGCGACCAGCCCGACCTGCACTTCGTTCAGGCCGATCACCGTGGGATGGGCGGCATCGGGGCTGCGGGCGATGATCCGGTAGTCGCAGCACAACGCGAGCACGCAGCCGCCGGCCGGGGCGTGCCCGGTCATGGCGGCAACCACCGGCACGCGGCATTCGGCCAGGGTGCGCACGGCGCCGAAGAAGGCCTGCCAGCTGTCCAGCAGCTTGTGTTTGTCATCGCCGTGGCCGAGCAGGTGCGGCACGTCCATGCCGGCGCTGAAGATGCGCTCGCTGCCGGACAGCACGATGCCGTGCACGTCATCGGACATGGCCTGGTTGATTGCGTGGATCAGGTGCCGGCACAGCTCGGTGTCCAACGCGTTGACCGGTGGCCTGGCCAGCCGCAGTTCGCGGATGGGGCCATGGTTGATCACCTCGATGAGCGTCGTCATGCTGCAGTCTCGTTGCGGACAGGGAACGAAGCCGATGATAACCAAACCATTCGTGTGCGTATTGTTGGGGCTGTGTGCGTTCGCAACATCAGCCGTGGCCGCAGCGCCGGTCTGTGTGTCACTGCGCGATGGTTGGGTACGTTTGCCGCCGGGCGCGATGCCGATGGCGGCCGGCTACGGCCAGATCCGCAATGACTGCCGCGAGGCGGTGGTGGTGGTCGCTGCCGGCAGCAAGGCGTTCGGCGATGTCTCGCTGCACGAAACCACGCTGGTCGACGGCGTCAGCCGCATGCGCGCGGTGGAACGCCTGCCGATCGCGGCAGGCGCAACGGTCGCGCTCAAACCGGGCGGACTGCATCTGATGTTGATGCAGCCGGAGGTGGTGCTGAAGGAAGGCGCGCAGCTGCCATTGCGGCTGAGCCTGGAAGATGGGCGCAAGGTGGATGGAACGTTGCAGGTGCGCAGCGCGTTGAAGTGAGGATCGCAACGCTGGGCAGCCGGGAACGACCGTCTACGACCAGTCGAAGGAAAACAGCACGGTGCGGCTGTGTGGCTCGTACAGCATCACGATGGCATCTGGGCCTGCCGCGCACCAGTTGTAGCCGGCGACTTCGGCGACCGAGAAGAACGGGTTGCCGTCGCGGCTGATGATGACGCGCTCGGCATCCTCCGGTGCATGCCGGTCGTACGCGGCGGCGGTGAAGGTCAGCGCGAACGCCGCCGGAATCGGCGCGGTTTCAACCCAGTTGCCGTTCGACACCTGTCCGCCCAGCGCGTCAAGATAGGCCTGCTCGCCTGCGCTGCCGTCGCCGTATCGCGAATAGCTGGCCAGGCGGCCATGCGACTGGAAGTAGGCATGCGCTTTGGCGTAGCTCTCCGTCATTTCGGTGACGTGTTTGTCTGCCACCTGATCGCCGAGGAAATAGCCTTCCTCCCCCAGGAATCGCATGCGGTTATCGGCGGTCAGCTCGAATGCGATCCAGTTCGTGCCGGTGAACTCGGTGTGGTGCGCTGCGGTCTCTTCGCCGATGCAGCCTTCATCCGGTTCGATCGGGCACAGCATCGTGGCAATGGTGCCGGTCAGCGCCGGGCGCAATACGCCCAGGTCGATGCTGATCAGTGGCAGCAGATGTCGCGCCAGCCACGGCTGGTCGGCGGTGAATACGTCGGTGGGGAAGGGCGTGAGCCCGGGCCGCAGCGTGCGGATATCGGTCTGGTGAAACATGTCATTCCTTTGCAGGCGAAACGGGCGTGCCGGCCAGCGGCCGGCACGACCTTTCAGCTTGACGCGGCAGAACCCATCAGCTTGACGCGGTGCGGATCGCCTCGGGCAACGGCGCGCTCTCGCCGGTCTGGGTGTCCATCCAGACCACCACCACGTTGCCATCCGAATACAGCGTGCTGTCGTTCTTCTCGTCCACGATGCGGTGGCCGATGGTCACGCTGCTGTTGCCGAGACGCTCGACGAACAGCTCCACCACGATGTCGTTGGGCCACACGATCGGCAGGCGATAGTTGACGTTGGTCGCCGCCACTACCGGTGCGATCCGGTCGGTCATCGAAACGCCCTCCACGCCCAGCATCCAGCGCACGCGCGCTTCTTCCAGGTAGGAGATGTACTTGGCGTTGTTCACGTGGCCCATGCTGTCCATGTCGCGCCAGCGGACGCTGATCGGCACGCGGGCGAGGATCTTGTGCTCGTTGCTCATGCGGTCTTCTTCTTGGTCTTGCTGGGGGCTTTGGTCGCGGCGGTCTTGCGCACGGCCTTCTTCGGTTCCGGCTTGGCCTTGCGCGGCGGGCGGGCGTCGGGCTTGTTGGCCACGGCCGCCGGCTGTTCCGGACGCGCGCTGGTAGAGGGCAGCATCTTGGCCAGGAACTGGCCGGTGTACGAGGTCGGGCAGGCCGCCACGTCTTCGGGCGTACCGGTGACCAGGATGGTCCCACCGCGATGGCCGCCTTCCGGACCGAGATCGACGATCCAGTCGGCGGTCTTGATCACGTCCAGGTTGTGCTCGATCACCACCACCGTGTTGCCTTCGTCGCGCAGCTTGTGCAGCACGCCGAGCAGCGCTTCGATGTCGTGGAAGTGCAGGCCGGTGGTCGGCTCATCCAGGATGTACAGCGTGCGCCCGGTATCCCGACGCGACAGTTCCTTGGACAGCTTCACACGCTGCGCTTCACCGCCGGACAGCGTGGTCGCGCTCTGGCCCAGCTTGATGTAGCTCAGGCCCACATCGACCAGCGTTTCCAGCTTGCGCGCGATGCTCGGCACCGGCTCGAACAGCTTCAGGGCATCTTCGACGGTCATCTGCAGCACGTCGTTGATGTTGTAACCCTTGTAGAGGATCTCCAGCGTTTCGCGGTTGTAGCGCTTGCCGTGGCAGACATCGCAAGGCACGTAAACGTCTGGCAGGAAGTGCATTTCCACCTTGATCAGGCCATCGCCCTGGCACGCTTCGCAGCGGCCGCCGCGCACGTTGAAGCTGAAACGGCCCGGCGAATAGCCCCGCGCACGCGCTTCGGGCACCTGCGCGTACAGCTCGCGCAGCGGCGTGAACAGGCCGGTATAGGTGGCCGGGTTCGAGCGCGGGGTGCGGCCAATCGGCGACTGGTCGATGTCCACCACCTTGTCGAACAGATCCAGCCCGTCCACTTCCTTGTAGGGGGCGATCGGGTGCGAGGAGCCGTTGATCTCGTTGGCGGCCAGCGAGAACAGGGTGTCGTTGATCAGGGTCGACTTGCCCGAGCCGGACACGCCGGTGATGCAGGTCAGCAGACCCGACGGAATATCCAGGTCCACGCCCTTGAGGTTGTTGCCGCTGGCACCGCGCAGGTGCAGCGTCATCTTCGGGTTGGGCTTGTGCCGGCGCGCCGGGATCTCGATGGCGCGCTTGCCCGACAGGTACTGGCCGGTCAGCGAACGCGGGGCGTCCAGGATGTCCTGCAGCGTGCCCTGGCCGACGATCTCGCCGCCGTGCACGCCCGCGCCCGGACCGATGTCCAGCACGTAGTCGGCCAGGCGGATCGCGTCTTCGTCATGCTCGACCACGATCACCGTGTTGCCGAGGTCGCGCAGGCGGGTCAGGGTGCCGAGCAGGCGCTCGTTGTCGCGCTGGTGCAGGCCGATCGACGGCTCATCCAGCACGTACATCACACCGACCAGGCCGGCACCGATCTGCGAGGCCAGCCGGATGCGCTGGGCTTCGCCACCGGACAGAGTGTCGGCCTTGCGCTCCAGGGTCAGGTAATCCAGGCCGACGTCGACCAGGAAGCCGAGCCGTTCGCCGATCTCCTTGACGATCTTGCCGGCGATCTCGCCGCGCCAGCCGGGCAGGGTCATGCTGCTGAAGAACTTCAGCGCATCGTCGATCGGCATCACCACCAGTTCGGGCAGCGCACGGTCGGCCACGAACACATTGCGCGCGGCCTTGTTCAGGCGCTGGCCGTTGCACTCGGGGCAGTTGCGCTCGCTGATGTACTTGGCCAGCTCTTCGCGCACCGCCGAGGATTCGGTCTCTTTGTAGCGGCGCTCGAGGTTGGGAATGATGCCCTCGAAGCGATGCTTGCGCTGGGTGCGGCCGCCGGCTTCGGTGAAGTAGGTGAAGGTGATCGTCTCCTCACCGCTGCCGTACAGCACGGCCTGGCGCACGTCCTCGGGCAGGCTCTGCCAGGGGGCGTCGGTGTCGAACTTGTAGTGCTTGGCCAGCGAGGCGATCAGCTGGAAGTAATACGCATTGCGGCGGTCCCAACCGCGCACGGCACCGGCCGAGAGCGACAGCTCCGGGTGCACCACCACGCGCGAGGGATCGAAGAACTCGGCCATGCCCAGGCCATCGCAGCCCGGGCAGGCGCCGACCGGCGAGTTGAACGAGAACAGGCGCGGCTCCAGCTCCGGCAGCGAGTAATCGCAGACCGGGCAGCTGTACTTGGAGGAGAACAGGTGCGCAGGCGCATCCTCCACATCCAGCGACTGCACCGAGACCATGCCGTCGCCCAGCTTCAGCGCGGTTTCAAAGCTCTCCGCAAGGCGCTGCTTGATATCTTCACGCGGACGGAAGCGGTCGATCACCGCTTCGATGGTGTGCTTCTGGCGCAGCGCCAGCGGCGGCACCGCATCGATTTCATGCAGCTGGCCGTCCACGCGTACGCGCACATAGCCCTGCGCGCGCAGCTGGTCGAACACCTGGGCATGCTCGCCCTTGCGCTCGCGGATCACCGGGGCCAGCAGCATGTAGCGCTGCTCGGCATCCAGGGTCAGCACGTGGTCGACCATCTGGCTGACGGTCTGCGCTTCCAGCGGGTAGCCGTGGTCCGGGCAGCGGGGGCTGCCGACGCGGGCGTACAGCAGGCGCAGGTAGTCGTAGATCTCGGTGATCGTGCCGACGGTCGAGCGCGGGTTGTGCGAGGTCGACTTCTGCTCGATCGAGATCGCCGGGGACAGGCCCTCGATGTGGTCCAGGTCCGGCTTTTCCATCACGCTGAGGAACTGGCGGGCATAGGCCGACAGCGACTCCACGTAACGACGCTGGCCTTCGGCGTAAATGGTGTCGAACGCCAACGAGGACTTGCCCGAGCCGGACAGGCCGGTGATGACAATGAGCTTGTCGCGGGGCAGGTCGAGATCGATGTTCTTGAGATTGTGCGTCCGCGCGCCGCGGATGCGGATGAAATCCATCGCCATGGGGGATCCGTTGTGGGGCTTCGGCTCAGGGAGCCGGCAAGCGGGTGGGGCAATCGGAAACGGCAATCGGTCAGCCTACCGAGCTTGGGATTTGGGGGCAATCGCGGACTTTGCCACCCCCATGTCTCATTCCCTGAGACCCCGCCGGCCGGTTTCCTGAACCGTATTCAGCCAAATGCGGGTCCGAGCAGGGGGTGGGTTGACCCGAAGTGGTTGAAGTCATTAAAATTCCGCTTCTGTCCGCCCTCGATGGCGGCAGTCCATAGACCACAATAACTACAGAGGAAGTCTGGTCATGTACGCAGTACTGGTAACCGGCGGTAAGCAATACCGCGTGGCGCAGGGCGAAACGCTCCGCGTTGAAAAGCTCGAAGTCGAAGTCGGCAACGAGATCAAGTTCGACAACATCCTGATGCTGGGTGACAGCGATGGCATCAAGCTGGGCGACGCGCTGAGCGGCGCTTCGGTCACTGCCAAGGTCGTGTCCCAGGGTCGTGCCGACAAGGTCCGGATCATCAAGTTCCGTCGCCGTAAGCACCACATGAAGCGCCAGGGTCACCGTCAGTACTACACCGAAATCGAGATCACCGGCATTGCCGGTGGCAGCAAGTAATAAGGAGAAGCAGTCATGGCACATAAGAAGGGCGTAGGCTCATCGCGCAACGGTCGCGACTCCAACCCGAAGTACCTCGGCGTCAAGATCTTCGGTGGCCAGGCCATCGATGCCGGCAACATCATCGTGCGTCAGCGCGGCACCCAGTTCCATCCGGGTACCGGCGTTGGCCTCGGCCGTGACCACACCCTGTTCGCGCTCGTCGACGGCAAGGTGGAGTTCTCGGTCAAGGGCCCGAAGAAGCGTCGTACCGTCAGCGTCGTCGCCGAAGCCTGATCTTCAGCGGTACGCAGGCGCCCACGCCACGGCGTGGGGTCGCTGACGAAAGCCCCGCTTCGGCGGGGTTTTTCGTTGGTATCAACTATCGGGCGGGACATTTCCCGCCGCCGGCCCTGGATCGTACCGGGGCCGTTAGACTCTGCGGTGGGGTGCACCTCGCGCCCGCCGCCTCCAGATTGGCATCCAGAATCATGAAACTTGTAGACGAAGCAGAAATCCAGGTGATCGCCGGCAATGGCGGCAACGGCTGCATCGGTTTCCGTCGCGAGAAGTTCATTCCGCTGGGCGGGCCGGACGGTGGCGACGGCGGTAATGGCGGCAGCGTGTGGATCCGCGCCGACGAGAACCTCAATACCCTGGTCGATTTCCGCCATGACCGCATCTTCAAGGCGCAGCGCGGCGAGAACGGCATGGGCCGCCAGGCCTATGGCAAGGGCGGCGAAGACCTGGTCATCACCGTGCCGATCGGCACCGTGATCATGAACGTCAGCACCGATGAAGTGATCGGCGATCTGACCAGCCATGGTGACCGCCTGCTGGTGGCCAAGGGTGGCCGCGGCGGCCTGGGCAACATGCATTTCAAGAGCTCCACCAACCGCTCGCCGCGCCAGGCGCTGCCGGGCGAAGAGGGTGAAGAGCGCCTGATCAAGCTGGAGCTGAAGCTGTTGGCCGACGTGGGCCTGCTGGGCTTCCCGAACGCCGGCAAGAGCACCCTGATCCGCGCCGTGTCCGCGGCGACCCCGAAGGTGGCCGACTACCCGTTCACCACGCTGTACCCCAATCTGGGCGTCGTGCGGGTGGAGAACTACCGCAGCTTCGTGATCGCCGACATTCCCGGCCTGATCGAAGGTGCGGCCGATGGCGCTGGCCTGGGCGCGCAGTTCCTGCGCCACCTGCAGCGCACCCGCCTGCTGCTGCACCTCGTGGATATCTCCCCGATGGAAGGCGGCGTGGAAGGTGTCTCGCCGATCGAGCAGGTCCGTGCGATCGAGCGCGAGCTGGAAAAGCACGATCCGGAGCTGCTGGACAAGCCGCGCTGGCTGGTGCTGAACAAGGCTGACCTGATGTTCGAAGACGAGGCCAAGGCCGCCGCCGAGAAGATCGTCGCCGAACTGGGCTGGACCCAGCCGTGGTACCTGGTCTCGGCGCTGGGCCGCGAAGGCACCTGGCCGATCATGAACAACGTGATGGCGTTCTTCGATCGCCAGAAGGAAGACGAGGCGCAAGCGCGCGATGCGTACTGAGCGCACCCGCGCGCCCCTGAGAAACCCGGCTCCGGCCGGGTTTTTCTGTGGTGCCAGCCACGCATGGCGTGGCGCTGCCGTCGATCAGGATGGGCGCTCGAGATCGCAGGCAACAAAAAACCCGGCCGGGGCCGGGCTTTTTTCTGCGGCTGGGTCGAAGCCACGCAGCGCGTGGCTCTACGACACCCGCAGCGCCGTATCAGGCGGCCTTGATGGCCTTGATGCGCGCGGTCAGGCGGCTCTTATGGCGAGCAGCCTTGTTCTTGTGGATCAGACCACGCGAGCTGAAACGGTCGAGGATCGGCTGGGCAACAGCAAAGGCTGCCTCGGCGCCGGCGGCGTCGTTGGCATCCAGAGCCTTGATCACCTTCTTGACAGCGGTGCGCAGCATCGAACGCTGAGCCGTATTGCGCGCGTTGCGCACGACGGTCTGCTTGGCGCGCTTCTTGGCGGACTTGATATTGGCCACAGTGGTGGTTTCCTGAAAAATCGGTGTAATGGGAACAGCAAGCTGGAAAGTATGATGGCTCGAAAAATGTACGTCAAGTCAATTGTCAAGGGGGAACACGGGTGAGTTCACCAAGGATGTTGCGGGGCCTGCTGTCTTTCAGCAGCATGACCATGATTTCGCGGGTGTTGGGGCTGGTTCGCGACCTGGTCATCACCACCACGTTCGGCACCAATGCGGTGACCGACGCCTTCTGGGTCGCCTTCCGGGTGCCCAATTTCCTGCGCCGGCTGTTCGCCGAGGGCTCGTTCGCCACCGCGTTCGTCCCGGTGTTCACGGAGGTGAAGGAAACCCGCTCGCATGCCGAACTACGCGAACTGATGTCGCGGGTGGCCGGCACGCTGGGCGGGGTGTTGCTGCTGGTCACCGCGCTGGCGCTGATTTTCGCGCCGCAGCTGGCCACCCTGTTCTCCAGCGGGGTGGATACCGACCCGGCCAAGCACGGCCTGCTGGTGGACTTGTTCCGGTTGACCTTCCCGTTCCTGCTGTTCGTCTCGCTGACCGCGCTGGCCGGCGGGGCGCTCAACAGTTTCCAGAAGTTCGCGATGCCGGCGCTGACGCCGGTGATCCTCAACCTGTGCATGATCGCCGGTGCGCTGTGGCTGGCCCCGCGGCTGGGCGGCACCCCGGAGAAGCAGATCCTGGCGCTGGGCTGGGCGGTGCTGGCCGCGGGCCTGCTGCAGCTGCTGTTCCAGCTACCGTCGCTGAAGGGCATCAACCTGCTGACCCTGCCACGCTGGGGCTGGCGGCATCCGGGGGTACGCAAGGTGCTGACCCTGATGGTGCCTACCCTGTTCGGTTCCTCTATCGCGCAGATCAACCTGCTGCTGGATACGGTGATCGCCGCCAAGCTGACCGATGGCTCGCAGTCCTGGCTGTCGCTGGCCGACCGCTTCCTGGAACTGCCGCTGGGCGTGTTCGGCGTGGCGCTGGGCACGGTGATCCTGCCGGCGCTGGCCCGCCACCATGTCAGTACCGACAAGGCCGGCTTCTCCAGTGCGCTGGACTGGGGCCTGCGCACGACCCTGTTGATCGCCATCCCCGCCATGCTGGGCCTGCTGCTGCTGGCCGAGCCGCTGATCGCCACCGTGTTCCAGTACGGCCGCTTCACCGCCTTCGATACCCGCATGACCGCGCTGTCGGTGTACGGCCTGAGCTTCGCCCTGCCGGCCTTCGCGCTGCTCAAGGTGGTGCTGCCGGCCTTCTATGCCCGCCAGGACACCCGCACCCCGGTCCGCGCCGGTGTGGTCGCGCTGGTGGCCAACATGGTGTTCAACTTCATTCTGCTGGCTGTGCTGTACCACGTCATGGTGCCCGAGGCGCTGAAAGCGCAGGGCGTCTGGGTAGCCTTGGGCAAGCAGCCGGGCCTGCATCTCGCGCTGGGTATCGCCAGTGCGCTGTCCAGTTATCTGAACCTGGGCCTGCTCTGGTATTGGCTGGGCAAGACCGATGTCTACCAGCCCAAGGCGGGCTGGGGCGGCTATGTCACCAAGCTGGGACTGGCCTGCCTGGCGATGGTGGCGGTGCTGCTGGGCCTGCGCTACGGGATGGCGGACTTCACCGGCATGGACAAATGGCACCGCATCGGCAACCTCGCGCTGCTGGTCGGCGGTGGCGGTCTGACCTATCTGGTGGCCCTGGTCGCCATGGGCTTCCGCCCGCGCCACCTGCGGGAGCATTGATCCGGGGGCAGCCCGGCTATACTTCATGGCTATCTCTTGCAAAGCATCGGCCCTGGTGGGCCGCATTCCACGTAGATGAGCAGGCTGTTTAGAAACGTCGAAGGCGGGCAGTTGTTCCCGCACGGAAGCGTGGTCTGCATCGGCGCATTCGACGGCCTGCACCTGGGTCATCGTGCGTTGGTGCGCCACGCCGTTTCGCGCGCGCGCGCGCTGGGCGTGGCCGCCGTGGCGGTGGCTTTCGAGCCGCTGCCGCGCGAGTACTTCGCCCAGGGCGAGCCGCCGCCGCGATTGACCCTGGCCCGTGACAAGGTCGCCATGCTGCGCGAACTCGGCGTGGATGCGATCGGCCTGCTGCGCTTCGATGCGCGCATGGCCGCGATGCAGGCCGAGGATTTCGTCGAGCAGCTGCTGGTGCACCGGCTGAGCGCGCGCGAGGTGTGGATCGGACCGGAGTTCTGCTTCGGCAACCGCCGCAAGGGTGATCTGGCCCTGCTGCAGGCGATGGGCCGCGAGCGTGGCTTCAGTGCGGGGGAGATCGAGCCGGTCGACCTGCACGGCGAGCGCATCTCCAGCACCCGCATCCGCCAACTGCTGCGCGCCGGTGATTTCCGTCATGCCGGCGATCTGCTGGGCAGGCCGTATACGATTGGGGGCAGGGTAGTGCGCGGCCGCCAGTTGGGCCGTACGCTGGGGTTCCCGACCGCCAACCTGCGCTTTCCGAAGACGCCGGCGCTGTCGGGGATCTACGCGACCTGGGTCCATGGTGTGTTCGACCAGCCGTGGCCGTCGGTCTCCAGCTTCGGTACGCGTCCCACCGTGGATGGCGTGGAGCCGCTGCTGGAAGCGCACCTGTTTGATTTCCAGGGCGACCTGTACGGCCGCCACATCGATGTCGAGTTCGTCGCCAAACTGCGCGATGAAGAAAAGTTCCAAGATCTGGCTGCGTTGACCGACCAGATGCACCGTGACGCCGAACAGGCCCGTCACATCCTTTCCGAACACAGATTGCGAGCCACTGCGTGAGCCAGGACTACAAAGCCACCCTTCATCTGCCGGCAACCGAATTCCCGATGCGCGGCGACCTGCCCAAGCGCGAGCCGGGCATTCTGTCGCGCTGGGAGGACGAGGGCCTTTACGCCCGCCTGCGCGACAACGCGCAGGGCCGCCCGCTGTTCGTGCTGCACGACGGCCCGCCCTACGCCAATGGCCAGATCCACCTGGGCCACGCGGTCAACAAGATCCTCAAGGACATCATCGTCAAGTCGCGCTACCTGGCCGGCTTCGATGCGCCCTACGTGCCGGGCTGGGATTGCCACGGCCTGCCGATCGAGATCGCGGTCGAGAAGAAGTGGGGCAAGGTCGGCGTCAAGCTCGATGCGGTCGCGTTCCGCCAGAAGTGCCGCGAGTTCGCCGAAGAGCAGATCGAACTGCAGCGCCGCGACTTCAAGCGCCTGGGCGTGATCGGCGATTGGGACAACCCGTACAAGACGCTGAGCTTCGATTTCGAAGCCAACGAGATCCGTGCGCTTTCCAAGGTGTTCGCCAACGGTCACATCGTGCGCGGCGCCAAGCCGGTGCACTGGTGCTTTGACTGTGGCTCGGCGCTGGCCGAGGCCGAGATCGAATACCAGGACAAGACCTCCCCGGCGATCGACGTGGCCTACGTGTCGCGTGATTCGCAGCAGCTGGCCGAGCGCTTCGGCGTGACGCTGCCGGCCGATGTCGAGGTGGCGGTGCCGATCTGGACCACCACCCCGTGGACGCTGCCGGCCTCGCTGGCGGTGTCGCTCGGTGCGGAGATCGAGTACGTGCTGGCCGAAGGCCCGGCCCACAACGGCAAGCGCCGTTGGCTGGTGCTGGCCGCCGCGCTGGCCGAGCGTTCGCTGCAGCGCTACGGCGTGGACGGTCTGGTCGTACACGGTCGTGCCACCGGCGCCGCGCTGGAAAACCTGCTGCTGGCCCATCCGTTCTACCCGCAGCGCGACATCCCGCTGCTCAACGGCGCCCACGTCTCCGATGAAGACGGCACCGGCGCGGTGCACACCGCTCCGGGCCATGGCCAGGAAGACTTCGTGGTCAGCCAGCAGTACGGGCTGATGGACAAGTACAACGCCGGCCAGATCAACCCGGTCGACGGCCGTGGCGTGTACCTGTCCTCGACCCCGCCGGCCGGCGATGTCGAGCTGGCAGGCGTGCACCTGTGGAAGGCGCAGCCGCTGATCGTCGATGTGCTGCGCGCCTCCGGTGCGCTGCTGGCCTTCGTTGAGATCGTGCACAGCTACCCGCATTGCTGGCGGCACAAGACGCCGGTCGTGTTCCGCGCCACCCCGCAGTGGTTCATCTCGATGGACAAGGCCAACCTGCGCCGCGACGCGATGGCCGCGATCGACAACGTCGGCTGGTTCCCGAGCTGGGGCAAGGCGCGCATCGGCTCGATGGTCGATGGTCGCCCGGACTGGTGCATCAGCCGCCAGCGCACCTGGGGCGTGCCGATCGCGCTGTTCACCCACCGCGAAACCGGTGAGCCGCACCCGCGCACCGTCGCGCTGATGCAGCAGGTCGCCGACCGCGTGCAGGCCGAAGGCATCGACGTGTGGTACTCGCTGGACAGCGCCGAGCTGCTGGGCGAGGAAGCGTCGCAGTACGAGAAGGTCACCGACATCCTGGATGTCTGGTTCGACTCGGGCGTGACCCATGAAGGCGTGCTGCTGGCGCGTGGCTTCGGCAAGCCGGCCGATCTGTATCTGGAAGGCTCGGACCAGCACCGCGGCTGGTTCCAGTCCTCGCTGCTGACCGGCGTGGCCATCGACAAGCAGGCCCCGTACAAGCAGTGCCTCACCCACGGTTTCACCGTGGATGAGAAGGGCCGCAAGATGTCCAAGTCGCTGGGCAACGGCATCGAGCCGCAGGACATCATGAAGACCCTGGGCGCGGACATCCTGCGCCTGTGGATCGCCTCGGCCGATTACAGCAATGAAATGTCGCTGTCGCAGGAAATCCTCAAGCGCAACGCGGATGCCTACCGGCGCCTGCGCAACACCGCGCGCTTCCTGCTCGGCAACCTGGACGGCTTCGATCCGGCCCAGCACCTGGTGGCCCCGGCCGACATGGTCGCGCTGGACCGCTGGATCGTGCATCGCGCCTTCGAGGTGCAGGAGAAGATCAAGGCGGCGTACACCGGCTACAACATGGCCGAGATCGTGCAGCTGCTGCTGAACTTCTGCAGCGTGGATCTGGGCTCGGTGTATCTGGATGTGACCAAGGACCGCCTGTACACCATGCCGGTGGACTCGCGCGGCCGCCGCTCGGCGCAGACCGCGATGTACCACATCGCCGAAGCGTTCACGCGCTGGATCGCGCCGATCCTGAGCTTCACCGCCGATGAGCTGTGGGGCTACCTGCCGGGCGAGCGCAAGGAAAACGTGCTGTTCGCCACCTGGTATGAAGGACTGGCCCCGCTGCCGGCCGATGCACCGCTCAACGCCGCCGACTTCGATCAGCTGCTGGCCCTGCGCGAGCAGGTCGCCAAGGTGCTTGAGCCGATGCGCGCCAATGGTGCGATTGGTGCGGCGCTGGAAGCGGAGATCACCGTCGCCGCCGATGCCGAGACCGCCGCGCGCTGGCAGCCGCTGGCCGAGGAGCTGCGCTTCCTGCTGATCAGCGGTGACGTGCAGGTGCGCCCGGCGACCACCGACGAGGTGTTCGTCAGCGCCCAGCCGACCGGCAAGCAGAAGTGCGTGCGCTGCTGGCATTACCGCGCCGATGTCGGCTCGGTCGCTGCGCACCCGGAACTGTGCGGCCGCTGCGTGACCAACATCGACGGTGCCGGCGAAGACCGGCGGTGGTTCTGATGACCGCCGCCCGTCCGCGTCCGAACGCGCTGATGTGGCTGCTGCTGTCGGCAGTGATCATCATCGCCGACCAGTGGAGCAAGGCCTGGGTGCTGTCCAGCCTGCCCGAGTACGAGCCGGTGGTGGTCATCGAGGGCTTCTGGAACTGGTTCCGCACCTACAACACCGGCGCAGCATTCAGCTTCCTGAGCGATGCCGGTGGCTGGCAGCTGTGGTTCTTTACCGCACTGGCGGTGGGCATCAGCGGCCTGATGGCCTACTGGATGTGGGGCACCGCGCGCGGTGCCTGGCGCAGCGCCGTGCCTTACGCGCTGGTGATCGGCGGGGCGATCGGCAACGTGATCGACCGCCTGATGCACGGTCACGTGGTCGACTTCATCCAGTGGCATATCGGGGACCATTACTGGCCCTCGTTCAACATCGCCGACTCGGCGATCGTGGTCGGCGCGGTGGGTATCGCCCTGTTCGGCCTGTTCGACGGCAAGGCTGCCAAAAAAGCGGGATAATTCCCTCCTGTATCCGTAACAACCCGGCTCACGCCGGCCGGAGTATCTGACCGATGGATGTGTTGCTCGCCAATCCGCGTGGTTTCTGTGCCGGTGTCGATCGTGCGATCGAGATCGTCAAGCGCGCGATCGAGACCCTGGGTGCGCCGATCTACGTGCGTCACGAGGTCGTGCACAACCGGTTCGTGGTGGATGACCTCAAGGCCCGTGGCGCGATCTTCGTCGAAGAACTCGACGAAGTGCCGGACGACAACACGGTGATCTTCAGCGCCCACGGCGTGTCCCAGGCCGTGCGCCAGGAAGCCGACCGCCGTGGCCTGAAGGTGTTCGACGCGACCTGCCCGCTGGTTACCAAGGTGCACCTGGAAGTGGCCCGCCACTGCCGCGCCGGCCGCGACGTGGTGCTGATCGGCCACGCCGGGCACCCGGAAGTGGAAGGCACGATGGGCCAGTGGAGCCGCGAGCGCGGCACCGGCCAGATCTACCTGGTGGAGGATGTGGAGGACGTCGCCACGCTGGTCATCGACCAGCCGGAGAACTTCGCCTACACCACCCAGACCACGCTCTCGGTGGATGACACCCGCAGCATCATCGACGCGCTGCGCACCCGCTTCCCGGCGATGCAGGGCCCGAAGAACGACGACATCTGCTACGCCACGCAGAACCGCCAGGACGCCGTGCGTGACCTGGCCAAACGGTGCGATCTGGTGCTGGTGGTCGGCTCGCCGAACAGCTCCAACTCCAACCGCCTGAGTGAACTGGCGCGCCGTGATGGCGTGGAGTCCTACCTGATCGACGGTGCCGACGAGATCGACCCCGCGTGGGTGGCCGGCAAGAAGCACATCGGCCTGACCGCGGGCGCCTCGGCCCCGCAGGTACTGGTGGATGGTGTGATCGCGCGCCTGAAGGAGCTCGGTGCCACCGGTGTGGGCGAGCTGGAGGGCGAGCCCGAATCGATGGTGTTCGCGCTGCCGAAGGAATTGCGGCTGCGGTTGGTCGACTGACGCTGCACCGCGGCTGTTTGCTGCACGATCCTTGCTGCCAGCCTATGGCGGCATCTCAGGCCGCTTGGCATCCTGAAGAACGGCACTTGACGGTGTTGCTCGCTCCCCTTGAGCATCCTCTGTGACGCAGCGTGTACCGCATGGCGTCGCAAGGAGCGGCTGTGCCGCGATGGATCGAGCCACACAAGGAGTGAAGGATGAGCAAGCAAGCCGTACCGGCGAATGGGCCGATGGCAATGAACGGTGCCCTCCATGAGGGCATGGCCCAGGACGATGCCGCGGCCCGTCTGGTGGATCAACTGCATGCCCAGAATCGCCTGTTGAAACTGGTGTTGGGCGGCGTGCTGACCGTAGGTGGGGCGCTGGTATTGATGGGCGCACGCACGCCACCGTCGCGCGTCGCGTTCGACGAGATCGATGTGGCGAAAATCAACATTGTCGGCGCCGATGGTGCCAAATCCATGGTCATCGCAGCACGCGGACTGCTGCCCGAGCCGATCATTGATGGGAAAGAAGTCCACAGCAGCCGTAGTGTCATGCCAGGCATGCTGTTCTACAACGGTGTAGGCGATGAAGTGGGCGGATTGATCTACGACGGCAAGCTGGATGACAAGGGCAAGCCCAGCGGTGGCGTACACCTGTCAATGGACCGCTTCGGCGGCGACCAGCAGCTGGCCGTGCATCATTACGAGTCCAACGGGCACATGGAGACCGGGCTGTCGGTCTACGATCGCGGATTGCACAAGGCGTATGACGCGCTCTACCAGCAGTACAAGGATGCACCGGCCGGGCCGGAGAAGCAGGCCCTTCGCCAGAAGTGGAAAGAGGCCGGTGGCGAGCAGACGCAGCGCCTGTTCGTTGGGCGCACCCGCGGGGATTCCTCGGCGCTGATCCTGGCCGATGCCGCGGGTCGGCCACGCATCATGATGACGGTCAGCCCCAGCGGTGAACCTTCGCTGGCGTTCATGGATGACAAGGGCAACGTCACCCAACAGCTCCCGCAGGTGGCAGGCACCACGCCGTAAAACGAGGCAGAGCGCAGGCCAAGTGGCGCACGGCCTGCGCTTTGCCTGTTGTGGCTGCTTTCCCCTGCATGACCTTTGGCCATGGGGCAGGGCGCTGGCGGAGGACTAGGATCGAGGCTTCCCCCGCTGGAGCCTGCCTGATGAAGATGCGTGCCATTGCCCTGTCCGTGTTGCTGGCCGTGTCCGCCACCGGCGTGCAGGCGCAGACACCGCCGCCGCAGGACGTGGCCTTCCCGGGCCTGCTGCGTATCGACGTTGACGCGCGCGACATCGGGCGACGCATCTTCAAGGTCAAGGCCACGGTGCCGGCCAAGCCTGGCCCGCTGACCCTGCTGTACCCGCAGTGGCTGCCCGGTGCGCATTCGCCGAGTGGCCCGATCGACAAGCTCGCTGGTCTGGTCGTCACCGCCAACGGCACACCGCTGCAGTGGACGCGCGACCCGTACGACGTCTATGCCTTCACCGTGCAGGTGCCGCAGGGCGCCAGCGAAGTGGTGGCCGAGTTCAAGTTCCTCTCTTCGCAGGGCACCCAGGGCCGCGTGGTGATGACCCCGGACATGCTCAACCTGCAGTGGAATGCCAATTCGCTGTACCCGGCCGGGGTGATCACCCGCAACATCCAGGCGCAGGCCACCGTCACGCTGCCGCCGGGCTGGTCGTACGCCACCGCGCTGGATACCGAGCGCCGCGAAGGCGACACCGTGGTGTTCAAGCCGATCAGCTATGACCACCTGGTCGACTCGCCGCTGTTCGCCGGCCGCCACTTCCAGCGCTTCGATCTGGACCCCGGTGCGAAGGTGCCGGTGCACCTGAATGTGTTCGCCGATGAGGCCAAATCGCTGGCCGCCAAGCCAGAGCAGATCCAGGCGCATCGCGCGCTGGTGCAGCAGATGTACAAGCTCTACGGCGCACGCCATTTCGACCGCTACGAGTTCCTGCTGGCGTTGACCGACAAGCTCGGCGGCATCGGCCTGGAGCACCAGCGCTCCAGCGAGAACAGCGGCGACACCGGCTACTTCACCGAGTGGGACAAGACCTGGCTGGGCCGTGATCTGCTGCCGCACGAGTTCAACCACTCCTGGAACGGCAAGTACCGTCGGGGCGCCGATCTGACCACGGCCAACTTCAACGTGCCGATGGGCGACAGCCTGCTGTGGCTGTACGAAGGCCAGACCCAGTTCTGGGGTCAGGTGCTGGCCGCGCGTTCCGGGCTGTGGACCCCGCAACAGACGCGCGACGTGCTGGCCAATGTGGCGGGCACTTATGACCGCGGTCGCCCCGGCCTGGCCTGGCGCAACCTGCAGGACACCACCAACGACCCGACCATCGCGCAGCGCCGCGCGCTGGCCTTCCGCAACTACCAGATGAGCGAGGACTACTACTCCGGCGGCCAGATGGTGTGGCTGGAGGTGGACGGCAAGCTGCGCGCGCTGACCGGCAACAAACGCGGCCTGGATGATTTCGCCAAGGCGTTCTTCGGCATGAACGATGGCGACTGGAACGTCCATCCGTACACCTTTGAAGACGTGGTGAGCACGCTCAACGGCGTAGCGCCGTTTGACTGGGCCAGCTTCCTGCGCGAGCGCCTGGACGGGCACGGGCCGCTGATCGGCGGCTTGGAAGCGGCCGGCTGGAAGCTGGTCTACACCGATACGCCGAACGAGGCGTTCAAGGCGCAGGAAACCCGCGGCAAGAACAGCAACCTGCTGTACTCCATCGGCCTGTCTGTCAGCGAGTCCGGCTACATCGGCGACGTGCTGTGGGACAGCGCGGCCTTCAATGCCGGTCTGATTCCCGGCATGAGCGTGGTCGCGCTCAATGGCCGCGTGTTCAAGGCCGAGCAGTTGAAGGAGGCGATCACCGCCGCCAAGACCGACAAGGCACCGCTGACGCTGCTGGTGAAGAGCTTCGATCGCATCGATACGGTGACGCTGGATTATCACGATGGGCTGAAGTATCCGTCGCTGGAGCGCATCGCGGGCAAGCCGGACCGGTTGGCGGAGTTGTGGAAGGCGCGGTGATGCCGTGTCCTCGCCCGAGGCAGCGAGGATTCATGGTGGATGCGTTATCAAACGCGCTGGACTGGATGCGAAGGTGGCACGGACGCTCATGCTTGGAAAACACGGGAAGGCACGAGTGGCAGTGGTGCTCGTCGCTGCGGCCGGCATCTTCGTAGGAGCGTTGGCACTTCGAAGTCAGGACAGCGTTCCGGCTGGCCAACACGTGCGGAGCACTACCGGTGATGCTGCCTCTCCGGTGGCGCTCAGTGGGATGCGCGTGCCTGCCTCGGTCACTGCGCTACCGCCGGCACCGGGCACGTTCCGTTCGTTGGGACCCAAAGCCTACGAGCTGTCACGCCAAGGCTCGAGCCGTCCACCCGGCGATGCGCTGGCCTATGTCCAGCAGTTGCTGCCGCGCTCGAAGGCTGGCGACGGTACCGCCAGCTACGACATCTATCTGACCGTGCTTGAGTGCCGCACGTTCACCTCCGACCGGGTGGATCAACTCGCGCAGTCCGCGGCACTGGTGGGTGCAGAGAAGGCATTCCTGGAGCGCTCCGAGCGTCTGCTTCGCGAGTGCGGCGCACTGGTGCTTGATCGCGATCTGTACCCCGGCAACTGGCTGGAACAGGCGGCGCTGCAGGGCTCTGTTGAGGGTCAACTGGGCTACGCACGCTCGCCCGAGGATGTGCTGGGCACCTACGCGGATATCCTGGAAGACCCGGAGCGGGCCGTGGCGTGGAAGCACACCGCAGGGCAATACCTGGAAACACTGGCCCGCAGCGGCAGCATCGATGCGGTCGCCAAGCTGGCCCAGGATTACGAACACGGCGGCATCGTGCCGCGCGATCCGGTGGCCGCCTATGCCTACAACCTGGCCTTGCAACAGGTGAATCCCAACTACGTCTCTCCGCTGGTCATGCAATCGCTGGATGCCGAATTGAGCGCAGACCAGCGGGCACGTGCACGGCTGCTGGCCAATACTGTCCACGGGGCATGTTGCGTGCCATAGCGCGCATCACGTTCGCGCGGCGCGGTTGGTGGATCAGTCCGCGGCGTCCACATCCTGGGCGCTCTCACACGCACGCTTCGGCGCACACAGGCGATCCAGCAGCGCCAGCGTGACCCCGTTGCTCCAGCCGAAGCCATCCTGCAGCGGGTACTCGCCACCGCCGCCGCCGGTGGCCGAACCGTCCACCACGTACTTCTCCACCAGCTTGCCCTCGCGGTCGTACACCGTCTGCACGGTGCGCAGGAAGCGCGTGCCGATCCGGCGGGCGAGGGTGTCCTGCCCATAGCGCTGCAGACCGTCCACCGCGACCCACTGCAACGGTGCCCAGCCATTCGGGGCATCCCATTGCTGGCCGGTCGTCACGGTGGTGGTCAGCAGTCCGCCATCGCGCAGCAACTGAGCCTGGACGGCCTCCGCGGTACGGCGTGCCTGCGTGCGGCCAGCAACGTCCAGCCACAAGGGGAACAACGCCGCCGCGGTCAGGGCCGGGCGGGTCTGGCCGCGCTCCAGATCGCGATCCACGTACCAGCCTTGCGTGTCATCCCAGAGCAGTTGGTTGATGGCGTGCTGACGCGCCTTCGCCAGTTGGGTGAAGGTGCGTGCGCCGCTGCGATCACCGGCCGCCTTGCTGGCGCGGGCCAGGGTCGTTTCCAGATGGAACAGCAGGCTGTTCAGATCCACCGGCACGATCGCCGTGGTGTGGATGCTCGCCAACGCAGACGGCTCGGCGAGCCAGCGTGAGCTGAAATCCCAGCCCGATTCCGCACCGGCGCGCAGGTCGCGATACACCTGCGAAGGCGCACGCTGCGGCGCCTGCGCGGCGGTGGCCAGATCGTCCATCCAGGACTCTGTGCGCGGCACTGCGCGGTCGTCCCAGTAACGGTTGAGCAGTTGCCCGCCCGCCAGCCTGATCGCGCGTTCGCGTGCCTCGCCCGGCGCCAGCGCTTCCGCGCCGCGCATCCAGAATGCATGCTCGATGCGTAGCTGTGGCAGGTAACGGCGGTAGGCATCATCGCCTTCGTGGGTGGCGAGTAGATCCACCATCAGGCTGAAGAACGGCGGCTGCGAGCGGCTGAGGTAGTAGCTGCGGTTGCCGTTGGGGATATGGCCGTAGCCGTCGAGCTGGAACGCGAAGTTGTCCACCATGTCGCGCACCTGCTGCCAGCGACCACTGGAGGCCAGCCCGAGCAGGGTGAAATAGCTGTCCCAATAGTACACCTCGCGGAAGCGCCCGCCGGGCACGACGTAGGGCCTGGGCAGCGGCAGCAGCGAGCCGTTCGGATCCACCGTGTCGGTGGTGCGGGTCAGCACGGGCCACAGCCCCTCGATGTGCGCGCGCAGCGTCTCGCCCGCTGGCGGCACGTAGGGCTGGGTGTCACCGGGCACTGCGAAGTGCTCGGCGACGAAGGCTGCCAGGTCGAATCCGGGCTGAGTCCTGGCGCGCTGCCACTCGGTGAGGAGGTGCGCGCTGGGCTGGCGGGGCACTGCATCAGCGAAGGTCTTCTGATCCTTGAACAGGTGTGCGCCCTGGACCTGCTGGAAGAGCGGCTGCCACTGCTGGTCCGGCGTCTGCGGCATCGGCCCCGTGCCTTGTGCCAGCGCGGGGACACTGAACAACAGGGATGACAGCAGCAGACCGGCCAAGCGGGGACAGGGGCGCATGGGATGCCTCCGGAGGTGGGGAATCCACTGTAGGGGCTGGTGCGTCAAGGCTTGGTGCTGCTGGAGCACGTCGGGCCAGCCCGTTGGCGCGCGGCGGTTCGGTGGCGCGCGCGCTTCCCTGATTGACCAAAGTGGTCCGCACCCCCTAGAATTCACGACCTCGCCGGAATAGCTCAGTTGGTAGAGCGGCGCATTCGTAATGCGTAGGTCGTAGGTTCGATTCCTATTTCCGGCACCAGATACAGCAGAAAGCCCCGGCCTTGGTCGGGGCTTTTTGTTTGTGGATCGCTTGCGGGTAGTGCCGACCGCTGGCCGGCAAGCTCAGGTCCGTTCGACGCACCCTGGACTGACATCGCCACCTCGACCCGGCCCGGCTTCGCTGGCGCTTATCGCCAAGGGCATTGCTGATGAGTGGCAAACGTTTGGATATCAATGGGAAGAACGTTGCTCCGGACTCGCCGGAAGCGCATCCTCCTCACAAGACAAAGTGAGGCTCTGATGCACGATTGGACGCTTCTGAAGATACGAATCGACTGGGCTGAAAGCTCGGCCGAGCTAACTGTGCTGGACGAACACTCTGCGAGCCGATCAATATTCTTCAGAGGATTGCGCGAATTCTCTGCTGATAGACAGGAGCATTGGGGTCCGAGCGGCTCAATCAATAAGGCTTCTTGGGATTCTTCGCCTATGGAAGGAGGAGTTTGTTTGAAGATTGAGATGCAGTCAGGCGGGCTAATCAGCATTTCAGCGGATGCAGTGGATCTCGACGGTGAGCCTTACATGGCGGCGGGAGGTCCTGTTTAAATTGACTCGCATGCGGATGATCCTCATCCAAGCACCGGCTCGTATCCCATTCTCCGTTGGCTCTATCGCCACTTGCGGATAGTCGGTCAATGTCATCCCCACTCACCAGGCTCATCGTCCTCACAGCTGAGCTCAAGGATCTCCCAAGCGAGCTCAGAGAGATGAAGGCAGTGGGTAATCACGTGTTTTCTGAAAGCGTAAAGTTTCAGTCGGCGTGTCAGGTGACTAGTCTTAAATGTGGCGATGGTGTCGCGCGCGAGATGTTGACGATAACCGGAGAATACAAGGGGCGTGAGGGCAGCTTGGAGTTCATCAAAGATGCAGATGATGCCCTAAGCCACCGGCTGTTCAAGCCCGAAAAGGAGTTGTGATCGTGGTTCAGTATGTATGGTCAGAACAAGTCGATTCGATATTGGGCGCAGGCGAGTCTTTGGAAATGCTGGGTGTGCGTAATTGGGCGCTTGATCAGGCTGGAGCGCTGGATGCAGTGGGGAGGCTGAGTTGTCAGCAGATTGCCGTCACCGGAGGTGACGTTTACAGGCCGAAGAATGGCCGCCTTGAACCGACTTATGACAATTGGTATTGCAACAGGAACGATGGTGAGCGGATGTGCGAGTATGTTGAGCGTAGCATCGATATTGCGAGGAATTACATATCCGACTACCCCAACTCGGACGGTGGAACGTTCTTCTCATTAGTGCCTTTGGCTTGGTGGCCAGAGTCGTGGATCCGCCCTGTTGAAAGTCTCGGAGTGAACGATCCGCATCCACACACCGCTACGCATCTCTAAAGCGCGGTCGGTAGGGGCTCGCAAAGCGATCTGCGTATAACGCGTGGTTGACGATGTTTAATGCCGACCGGTGGCTTGGAGCCGGGCTTCTGCAAACAGCTGCTTGGCGCTTGGAACTCTCGCCCGAATCGGTCGTTCGGCTTCGTAATGCGTAATGCGTAGGTCGTAGGTTCGATTCCTGTTTCCGGCACCAGATACAGCAAAAAGCCCCGGCCTTGGCCGGGGCTTTTTGTTTAGGCAGGCCGTAGTGCCAGCCCACGGCTGGCGTAACCTAACCCGAGGAGATCCCATGAAGAAATCACGATTCACCGACAGCCAGATCATCGCCGTACTCAAGCAGGGCGAGACCGGCACGCCTGTCCCGGACCTTTGCCGACAGCATGGCATCAGCTCAGCGACGTTCTAGAAGTGGCGCAGCAAGTTCGGCGGCATGGATGCGTCCATGGAGTCCCAGCTAAAAGAACTGCAGGACGAGAACCGGCGGCTGAAGAAGATGTACGCCGATGCGCAGCTTAGTGCCGAGCTGCTGAAGGAAGCGCTCTAAAAAAATGGTGAGGCCATCTCAGCGTCGCGAGATGGCCAGACGGGCGGTCCAGGCAGGCATCACCAGCATCGTTCATGCGTGCAGGACGTTCGAGGTGAGTCAGACCTGCTACCGCTATCAGGCCAAGGCCTGCCAAGAAAATGCGATCATCGCCGACCGGTTGCTCAGGCTGACCAGCGCCTACCGCGATTGGGGCTTTGGGCTGTGCTTACTTCACCTACGCAACGCGAAGGGCTTCGCTTGGAACCAAAAGCGCGTGTATCGGATCTATCGCGATTTGGAGCTGAATCTGCGCATCAAGCCGCGCAAGCGCATCGTCCGGGAAGTGCCGGAGCCTTTGGCCGTGCCTGAGGCGGTCAACCAGACATGGTCGATGGATTTCATGCACGACCAGTTGGCTGATGGACGCAGCTTCCGGATGCTCAACGTACTGGATGACTTCAACCGTCAGGGACTGGCGATGGAGGTCGACATCTCCTTGCCTGCGGCGCGCGTCATCCGCAGCTTGGAACAGGTCATTCAATGGCGCGGAAAGCCCCGCGCCATACGCTGCGACAACGGGCCCGAGTACATCAGCGGAGCGCTGCAAGCATGGGCCGAGCGGCAAGACATTGCGCTGCTCTACATTCAGCCAGGCAATCCTCAGCAGAACGCCTACATCGAGCGCTACAGCCGGACCGTGCGTTACGCTTGGCTTGCCAGCAATCTGTTCAATGACATCGAACTGGTCCAGGACATCGCCACTCGTTGGCTATGGACTTACAACCACGAGCGCCCAGACATGGCGCTCGGCGGCATCACGCCAATGCAGAAGCTTGCACTGGCAGCGTAGTTTCATTTTTGGCGACCGCTAAAAGCGGGGGGATTATCAAATGAGTGGAAAGATGCCATTGCATTTGCGCATACTGCTTGTGGATATTTGCGCCAAAAATGGCCGTGATCTGTCATTTGAGAAGGTGGAGGGCGACGAGTGTTTATTCGATGGCAATGATCGGGAGTGGTTGGTTGATGCGCTTGTTCGAGAGCTCTCCGCCACTGGCCTGAAATTGGACGATGAACCTAATGAGCGTGGGCTGGAAATCGAAGCGTTGATTGATTTTATCGGGCCGGACTCAGGCGCAGGTCTCATGAATGAGTGAGCTTGAACTCGTTATTTGGAGGAGTAGAGCGCTGCGGACCATGCTCATCCAAACACCGCCTGGCATCCTGTCCTAAGTTGGCCTTATCGCCACTTACGGATCCTGCCCGATGTCATCCGCCCAGGCCATTTTAACTGTCATATGAGCGGGGATCGATTGGGCACGTTTAAACGTCTCAAAGACACGTATGTGACGTTGACCTTTGAGGATGAGAAGGTTCAGGTGGCGACGGTCGATGGATGGACGTTAGCCAGTCGATACACAAAGGATTAGGCGTGATGTCTGATAGTTCGCTAAAACTGAAGCTGCTCGCGGTTCTTTCTGATGCGCAACCGCCTGACAATCCCATTGTTGCCAGTGGTTGGGCGGGGATTGCATTTGACAGAAATAGATATGCGGATCTTGCCCCGGCAGACGTTTGGGAAGCCTGGTTGGATGTGCATAAACAACAATCCTGCCCGTCTGATGCCATCGGGATGGCCTCCTTGGAGGACCTTGCTGCCGGCAAGGAGGAATGTAGGGCGGAGCCCACGCGTGACTCGCTGCGTCGATACTGGATGGAGGATGAGCGATTTCTGCGCGATCACTACTTTTTTTCGTCCTCGTTCAACTGGGTGGTTCGCCTCGATCAGGACGTGACCCTGTTTGCGGCAGAGCGAGATTTCATGCGCGAGGTGATCGACCGTCTTCATGGTTTGAACGGTGTCATGGAGCGAATGGTCGAGGATTTTGACCCTGGAGAAGACGATCCGGTTGGGTTGCGAAGATTTCTGTCTGACATCACAGATGAGCTGCGCCGTTGACATGTTCGTAAGTGCCTTGCCATAACTTTGTCGATGAGACTTCGATGGCGGATGGCGCATCTGTACATGCTGCATTTTGAAGTGCAACCGTATCTATGCAGCAGGTGATGCAGCCAGCGTCAGCTTGGCAGCAGGCTCAATTTCTGCTCCGGACACCACATGCAGCAAAAAGCCCCGGCATTGGCCGGGGCTTTTTGTTTGTGGCGAAGCCGACAGTCACCTCACTCCGCACCACTCCCCGCCGGATGCGAAGACCGCCGCCGGAACTTCCGCGACAGCCAATCGCCCGCATCATCCACCACGGTGAAGGCCGCCGGAATCACGATCAGGCTCAGCAGCGTCGAGGTGATCAGGCCACCGATCACGGCGATCGCCATCGGCGCACGGAAGCTGGAATCCCCGGCAAAGCCCAGCGCGATCGGCATCATGCCCGCGCCCATCGCCAGGGTGGTCATGATGATCGGCTGTGCACGCTTGCGGCAGGCATCGATCAGCGCGTCGTGCTGGCTCATGCCGTGCTCGTCTTCGGCCATCACCGCGTAGTCCACCAGCAGGATGGAGTTCTTGGTGGCGATGCCGATCAGCATCAGCAGGCCGATCAGCGCCGGCAGCGAGAGCATGTTCTGCGTGATCAGCAACGCGCCGAACGCACCGCCGGCCGACAGCGGCACCGCCGCCAGAATGGTGACCGGCATCAGCGCGTGGTTGAACAGCAGCAACAGCACCATGTAGATGCAGATCAGTCCGGCGGCCATCGCCAGCATGAAGCCGATGAACAGCTCGACGAACACTTCCGCATCGCCGGTGTTGAGGAAGGTCACGCCCGGTGGCAGCTGTTTGACGCCCGGCAACGCCTGCACTTCGGTCATCACATCGCCCAGCGGGCGACCGTTGAGTTCGGCGGTCAGGGTCACGTTGCGCTGGCGCTGGTAGCGCGAGATCTGTGAGGGACCACTGCCTTGCTGGATATCGGCGACAGCCGCCAGCGGCACCGGGCCATTTCGGCCGGGCACGCGCAGCTGGCTGATCAGGCCCGGGTTGGCGAGGGTGGCTTCGGCAAAGCCGACCCGGATCGGTACCTGCCGGTCGGGCAGGTTGAGCTTGGCCAGGCGCTGCTCGTAATCGCCCGCCGTGGCGATGCGGGCGGCCTCGGCGATATCGGCAGTCGCCACACCCAGGTCCGCGGCGCGGGCGGGGTTCGGCACGATCTGAAGTTCCGGGCGCAGCAGCGAGGCGGTGGAGGTGACGCTGCCCAGGCCCTGGATGCCGCGCAGGTCGCGCTCCAGCGAGGTGGCGGCATCCTGCAGGCGTTGCGGGTCGTCACCGGAGAGCACCAGCTGCAGCAGGTTGCCGGGCTCGGAGCTGACATAGCTGACGCGCACGCCGGGCAGATCGGCCAGACGCTCACGCGCCTCACGTTCCAGCACGCGCTGGTCGCGGTCGCGCCCGTCGGCGCTGCCCCAGTCCAGCACCAGGGTCGCCTTGCGCGGCTCACCGACGCCAGTCGCACCCGGGTCGCCCAGGTCGAGCACGCTGCCGACGGCGGTATAGACCTGTTTGAGTTCGGGCATGTCCTTGAGCAAACCGCGGGCGTGTTCGGCGACGGCCACGGTCTCCTGCAGGCGCGTGCCCGGCGGCAGTTCGAGATTGAGGTTGCTGCGGCCCAGATCGGACTGCGGGATGAAGGTGGCCGGGATGAACGGCACCAGCGCGAGCGACGCGACGAACAACCCGGTGGCCAGCCACAGGGTGCGGCCGCGATAGCGCAGTGCGGCGTCCACCCAGCCCAGGTACCACGTCATCAGCCTGGATTCCGGCTTCTCCTCGCCATGCGGCTTGAGCAGGTAGGCGGCCATCATCGGGGTGAGCAGGCGGGCCACCAGCAGCGAAAACAGCACGGCGGTGGCGGCGGTCCAGCCGAATTCGCGGAAGAACTTGCCGGCGATCCCGGGCATGAAGGCGACCGGCACAAACACCGCCGCCAAGGTCAGCGAGGTGGCGATCACCGCGTTGCCGATCTCGCCGGCCGCTTCGCGTGCAGCTTCCAGCGGCGGCTTGCCCATGCGCAGGTGGCGCACGATGTTCTCGATCTCCACGATCGCATCGTCCACCAGGATGCCGACCACTACGGAGAGCGCCAGCAGCGTGATGATGTTGAGGGTGAAGCCGAAGAAGTACATCACCGCGAACGTCGGAATGATCGACAGCGGCAGCGCCAGCGCCGACACCCAGGTCGCGCGCCAGTCGCGCAGGAACAACCACACCACCAGCAGCGCCAGCAGTGCGCCTTCCCAGAGCATGGTCATCGAGGAATCGTAGGAGCGGTGGGTCTCGTCGATCGCCGTGGTGACCAGGCGGAAGTCGATGCCCGGATGCTCGGCCTTGATCTTGTCCAGCGCGTCATGCACGCCGGCCTCCACCTTGACCTCGCTGGAGCCGCGGGTGCGCGACATCGAGAACGCCACCACGCCCTTGCCGTCCAGCAGGGCGGCCTCGGTGGGATCGGCAGCGCCGTCGGTCACCGTGGCCAGCGTGGAGAGCCGCACGGCGCGCCCGTCCGGCAGGGCGATGGAGTAGTCGCGCAGTGCCTGTGCGTCACCGACCGTGCCCAGCGTGCGGATGGTCTGCTGCGCGCCTTCGACCTCGGTCTTGCCGCCGGCACGCTCGACCTGGATGCGGGCCAGCTGCTGGGAGACATCGCCGGCGGTGATGCCCATCGCGATCAGCGCATTGGGATCCAGATCCACGCGCACCTGGCGCTGCACGCCGCCCACGCGGGTGACGCGCGCCACACCGGGCACGCCGTACATCGCACGCGAGATGTCACGGTCGACGAACCAGCTGGCCTCATCGGTGGTCATGTGCGGGGCGACCAGCGCGTAGGTCATCAGCGAGCCGCCGATATCGACCTTGGATATCACCGGTTCCTGGATGTCCTGCGGCAGGTCGGTACGGATGCGGGTAACCGCATCACGGGTGTCATCCAGCGCGGTCGCCAGATCGGCTTCCAGCTGGAATTCGATGGTGGTGGTGCTGACGCCTTCGCTGACCGAGGACATCACACGCTTGACGTTGTTGACGGTTGCCACCGAGTCCTCGACCTTGCGGGTCACCTCGGCCTCCAGCTGGCTGGGCGAGGCGCCCGGCTGGGTGACGGTGACGGTGGTCATCGGGAAGGCGATGTCGGGGAAGCGCGCTACCGGCAGCTGATGGAAACCCCACAGGCCGGCCACGCACAGCACGAAGAAGATCAGCAGCGCGGGCAGGGGGCGGTTGATCGCCCAGGCGGAGATGTTCATCGTGCGGCGGCCTTGGTCGCGGTTACCACACGCACGCGGTCGCCCTCGCCGAGGAAGCCGGCGCCATCCACCACGACCTGGTCACCGGCCTTCAGACCTTCAAGGATCGCGGTGCGGCCCTGCACGGCCTGGCCGGTGCTGACGCGGTGGCGGGTGGCCTGCTGCTTGTCGTTCACGGTGAACACGTAGTTGTGGCCGTCGCGCTGCACGATCGCGGCGGTCGGGATGGTCAGCACTGGGCCGTCGCCGGTGACGATGCGGCCATCCACATAGATGCCCTGTTTGAGCGGGCCGGGCGTGGGCAGGTCGGCGTAGATGGTGCCGGTGCGGGTCTGCCCATCGACACCCGGGGTGACCGCGCGGATGCGGCCGCTGACCACTTGGCCGCCGTACGGCAGCTCCACGGTGTTGCCCACGGCGACATCCGCCAGCTGGTTCTCCGGCAGCTCCGCACGCCACTCCAGGCGGCCGTCGCGGATCAGGCGCAGCAGCTCGGTACCGGCGGAAACCACCTGGCCCGGCTGCACCAGGCGCTTGGAAATCAGGCCGTCGGCCGGTGCGCGCAGGTCGGCGAAGTCGCGGCGCAGTTTGGCGGCATCGCGCGCGGCACGTGCGGTGGCGGTCTGCGCTTCGGCGTTGATGCGCGAGGCGCGCAGCTCATCCAGGCTGCTTTCACTGATCAGCTGCTGGGCGGCCAGCTTGGCGCTGCGCTCGTAGTTCATGCGGGCCAGCTCCTGCGAGGCCTGCGCCTGTCGCAACGAGGCGTCGGCCTGCGCCAGCTCGCTGTCCAACGTGCGATGGTCCACCTGCAGCAGCACCTGGCCCTGCTTGACCCATTGCCCCACATCCACCAGCAACGCAGTCACGCGCTGGCCGCTGATCTCCACGCCAAGCTGCATTTCTTCATAGGCAGTGACCGGCCCGGAAACCAGCACCGTGCGGGCCATGGTCTGCTGCTGCGCGGGCGCCAAAGAGACAGGCAGCGCCGAGCTGGCAGCGGCGACGTCGGCCGAGGCCTTGTCGTCCTTGCCGCCACACGCGGACAGCAGCGCGACAGCCAGGATCAGGGAGAAACTGCGGAAGGAGGGTGCACGCATTGAGGGGCTTTCCGGGTCGGAACAGCGGGAAAAAGAAGGAGGGGGGAATCAGGCGTCGCGGGACAGATGCAGCTCGATGCCATCCAGCATCAGGCCCAGCCCCTGCTCGAAGCGCGCGTCGAAATCGACTTCGCTCCACACGTCACGGGCCTGCCAGCAATGGGGGAAGCGCGCCTCGGCCAGCGCCATGAAGGCCTCACCGAGCGCCTCCATGCTGCCGTCGCCGGGCCAGGACTGCTCCTCGATGACGAAGCCCATCGTGTAGTACACCAGGTCCATCGAGGTGGTTGCAGCGAAGCGTGCCGAGGCGCCCGCGCCGATCAGCGCGGCGATGCTCGCCTCACCCACCCGCAGCACGTTTTCGGTGGCCAGGAACGTGCCGGCATACACCCGAGCACCGTCGCGGCGGGCCTTGAAGGCCAGGCGGAACTCGCGCCCGATCTGCAGCAGGGTCTGCCGCCACGGCTGTCCCGCGGGAAACGCACGGGCGACGTCGCAGATCATGGCGTCGGCCATGGCGTCGATCAGCGCCTGCTTGCTCTTGAAGTGCCAGTACAGCGAGGGCGCGCGGATGCCCAGCGAGCAGGCCACTTTGCGCAGCGTGATGCCCTCCAGCCCATCCTCGTCGAGGATCCGGAAGGCTGCCTCGACGATGTTTTCCCGCGCGATGGGTTGACGCACTGTGGGTGGCCTAACGATGTTAGGCGACGAATCTAACAGTGTTAGGCTGACGCGGACAAGTGCCGCCCGAGCGGCTCAGAGGTCGACCGGCGCCAGCTGCAGCGCCGCCATCCGGACCTGGTTCCGGCCGCTGGTCTTGGCCTCATACAGCGCCTCATCCGCGCGGGAGATCAGGTCCTCCAGCAGTTTCTGGTCGCCGCCCGGCAACGCCTCGCCGATCGCCCCACCGACGCTGACGGAGACGGAGATCCGGTCGCCGCCCACCAGGATGGGTTCAGCGGCCACCGCATGGCGCAGGCGTTCGGCAGCGGCGGGAATCTCATCCACGGCGGACGCGGCCAGCAGGGCAATGAACTCCTCGCCGCCGAAGCGGGCAAACAGGTCGCGCTCGCGAAGGGCGTCCCGGCAGCGCCTGGCCACGACCTTGAGGACTTCATCGCCGGCGGGATGGCCGTAGGTATCGTTGATCTTCTTGAAGTGATCCACGTCCACCATGAGCACCGCCACAGCGCGGCCGTTCGCTTCGCGGGCGGCGATGATCTGGGCCGAGCATTCCTCGAAGTGCCGTCGATTGGGAACACCGGTCAAGGGATCGGAGGAGGCGAGGCGGCGCAGTTCGGCGGCCATCAGCAGATCGGCGGTGACGTCGGTGAACAGCCAGATGCGCCCGTGCGCCCCGTTGCCGCGCACCGGGTGGGTGTCCACCTCCAAGGTTCGCTCGCCCAGTGTCCAGTTCAGCGTCGCGGCGAACTGATCGTTGTTCATCTGGGCGCTGTAGGCCAGCTCCAGTTCGGTGTGGTTGTCGCAGCGCTGGCGCAGAGCGCGCATCGGGCCGGCGAGATCCGCGGCGCGGTGATTGCCGGCGATGCAGCCAAGCAATGCCGCGGCGTGCTCGTTGACCGCAGCACCGACACCGTCGCCGTCGATCAGGACAATCCCGGCTGGCACGCTGTCGAACAGATCGAGGAACTGATTGCGCACGATGACCTGCCGGGCGGCCTCGCGGCGTGCGGACAACAGGCGTGCCACGCTCTTTGCCAGCAGGCTCATCTGCCCGGTCAGCCCGACGGGCGCCGGTTGGTTTCGCCAGAGCAGCAGCAGGCCGCTGAGCGGTGCCCCGTGCGAGGGGGCCGGGACGTAGAGCAGGCGGGCGGGGAGGCCTTCCAGCGCATGGATCACCGCGGTCGGCAGCCGGAACCCCGCCGCGTCGACGGCGTCATCGCCCCAGGTGTGCTCGAACAGGCCGCTGCGCGCCAGGTTGAAGCTCGACGAGGGCAGCGCCGGTGCTGCGGCAGCCCAGGTCGCCCTGCCGCCGTCTTCCACCTCCATCGCCATGACCAGGTCGGCGTGGGAGGCGAGGCGGGCAAACTGGCACAGGGCGGCGAGCGCTTCACTGTCGGACGTGGTCACAGCGCCGTTCCGCCCAGGCGCCGTTCCAGAATGTCCACGACGTCGTTCGGCGCGGTCATATGCGGGAGATGCCCGGAGGCATCGATCACATCGAGCGTAGCGTCGTCGATCGCGTTGGCCAGCCATTCGCCGACCGCGACCGGCACGGCGATGTCGTGCGCGGTCTGGATGAGGTGCACTGGCGTGGAAACCCGCGCAGCCAGGCTGCGTAGATCGGAGGTGAAGATCGTGCGCGACGTATTGAGTGCGATATCCGGGCGCATCTGGAACAGCGTGTTGGAGAAGTCGGCGACAACCGCGCTGTCGTCAACGCCTACGACCATCGGGGCGAAGCCTGCGATCCAGGCCTGGTAGTTGGCGCGCATGCTCTCGAACAGTTGCTCCAGGTCCTGCGGCTTGAAGCCGCCGGTGTAGCCGGCGTCGTCGAGATAACGCGGCGACGCACCGATGATGACCAGTCGCTCGAACAGCTCCGGCCGAGCAACGGCGGCGGCCGCGCCGATCATTCCGCTCATCGAGTGGCCGATGTACGTGCAGTTGTGCACGTCCAGCTCGTCCAGGATGTCGAGCAGATCGTCGGCATAGCCGAACAGCGAGCCGTGACGTTCGAAAACGTAGGTCTGCGCACCTTTCGGACCGCAGCCGGCAAGATCGAAGGAGATCACATCAAAGCGTGCTTCAAACCAAGGGCGCAGGGTGTTCCATGCGGTCTGATCGGTGCCAAAGCCGTGTGACAGGATCGCGACTGATTTGCCCGCACCGCTACGGCGCCCGTTGAACCGCTCGAAACTTTCCACGCACATCCACCCATGGCGTCTTGCAAGGGGCGAATACTAGGTCACGGGCGCGCGCGGGTCCAACGCGCGAACAGGACCCATCGGCGTGGCGGTCCAGCTGAGAAGGCGGGCAGTCAGGGACACGGAAGGCTCCAGGCAGTTGGCCGGAGTGTACTGCGGTATCGTCAGGCTCGAACTCCCGGGGATCACCCTCATGAAGATCGCAGTATTCAGCGCCCGCCCGTACGACCAGCAGTTTCTCGATGAGGCCAGCCAGCGCCGCGGGGCAGGGCAGCTGTTCGAGTTTCTGTACTTCGATGCCGCGCTGGATCTGCATACCGCGGCGCTGGCGCAGGATTGCGAGGCGGTCTGTGTGTTCGTGAATGACCGGCTGGATGCCCCGGTACTGCAGGCGCTGCAGGTGTTGGGGGTACGCGCGGTGCTGCTGCGCTGCGCCGGCTTCAATAATGTCGACCTGGCGGCGGCGGGGCAGCTGGGCCTGTTCGTGGCCCGCGTGCCCGCGTATTCGCCGGAGGCCGTGGCCGAGCATGCGCTGGCGCTGGTGATGACGCTCAACCGCCGGACCCACCGCGCCTACAACCGGGTGCGCGAGGGCAACTTCATGCTCGATGGCCTGCTGGGCCGCACGCTGCATGGCAAAACGGTGGGCATCGTCGGCACCGGGCAGATCGGCCTGGCCACGGCCCGTATCTTCAACGGGATGGGCTGCACCGTGCTGGGCCACGATCCGTATCCGTCGGCGGCGTTCGCCGCGATCGGCACGTCGGTCGCGCTGGACGAGCTGCTCGCCCGCTCGGATGTCGTCTCGCTGCACTGCCCGCTGACGCCGGAGACCCATTACCTGATCGACGATGCGTCACTCGCCGGGATGAAGCCCGGGGCGATGCTGGTCAATACCTCGCGCGGTGGGCTGGTGGATACCCATGCCGTGATCCGCGCGCTGAAGTCACGGCGGCTGGGGCATCTGGCCATCGATGTGTACGAGCAGGAGAGCGGGCTGTTCTTCCAGGACCGGTCCGGCGACATCATCGACGATGATGCGTTCCAGCGGCTGATGACCTTCCCCAATGTGCTGGTGACCGGGCACCAGGGCTTCTTCACGGTGGAGGCGCTGCAGGAGATCTCCGAGATCACGCTGTGCAACCTGACGGACTTCGCCACTGGGGCGGCCTGTCCGAATCAGGTGCTGGCCGCCTGAGCGGCGCTGCCGGTGACGCCGGCCGCCGGGGCGTGTACGGTGGCCACCCGCTGGCGCCCTGCGGATGACTCGTTCATGTCTATACAAGGGGCGGAATGTTGCCGAATCGGGTGATTGCCCGGCACTGCGACAACGTGTCGCAGCCCAAAACAGGCCTTTCCTGCGCTGGATCATTGTCAATGCCTTTCTTAAATGATGCATGACGGCCTAAAATTAGAAGGCTGACATGATCGTCCTCCGTGCCTGTCCCCTTGGACCGGCACCACCGGCTTTGGCTGGGACGGAGGCGGGCTTGAACTGGCATTCCCTACGCAATTGGATCGACCGATGATTCCGTTGAACCCCCTTGGACGCTTCCTGCGTCCGGGCCTGCTGTTTGCGTTGTCCGTGTTCCTGACGGGCTGCAACTCGGCCATCCTCAACCCCAAGGGCCAGATCGGCCACGACGAGAAGACCCTGCTCATCACGGCGACCGTGCTGATGCTGCTGGTTGTCGTGCCGGTCATCATCATGACCCTCACCTTCGCGTGGAAGTACCGTGCGACCAACACCAAGGCCCGTTATGAGCCGAAGTGGTCACACTCCACGGCCATCGAAGTGGTGGTCTGGTCGATCCCGTGCATGATCGTGCTGGTGCTGGCCGTGCTGACCTGGCGTTCCTCGCACGCGCTGGATCCGTACCGTCCGCTGGACTCGGACAAGAAGCCGGTGGTGATCGAAGCCATCTCGCTGGACTGGAAGTGGCTCTTCATCTATCCCGAAGAGAACATCGCCACCGTCAACGAGATCACCTTCCCGGTCGATACCCCGCTGAACTTCAAGATCACGTCCGATACGGTGATGAATGCGTTCTTCATTCCGCACCTGGGCAGCATGATCTACTCGATGACGGCCATGGAGACCAAGCTCCACCTGATCGCCAACGAGACCGGTGAGTTCCCGGGCATGTCCTCGCACTACAGCGGCGCGGGCTTCAGCAAGATGCATTTCTCCGCACACTCGGTGACCGAGGCGGAGTACCAGCAGTGGCTGACCAAGGTGCGTGGCGAAAGCGCGACCCTGGACAAGACTGCCTTTGCTGCGCTGACCGCCGAGAAGAACCACGACTGGCACCCGGTGACCTACTTCGGTACCACCGAGACCGGCCTGTTCGACTGGGTCATCGCCAAGCACATGGGCGACAACCAGCATTACGGCATGAAGCACGACCACAAGGCCATGAAGCATGACGGCGCCGAGGGCGAAAGCCACGCAGGCCACGCCATGCCGGCCGGGGAATCGCACGACGGCCACGCGATGGCTGAAGGCGATGCTGCTGCACACGCCGAACACACTGCAGACGAGCACGCCGCAGCCGGTCACACCGGTCACGGCGGCTCGGGAGAATGACCATGAATCTGTTGGGTAAACTCACCTTTGCCGACATCCCGCATGACCCGATCATCATCACCACGCTGATCGGCGCGGGCATCGGTGGCATGCTTTTGTTGGCCCTGATCACCAAGTTCAAGCTGTGGGGCTATCTCTGGAAGGAGTGGTTCACCTCGGTGGACCACAAGAAGATCGGCGTGATGTACCTCATCGTCGCCTTCGTCATGCTGCTGCGCGGCTTCGCCGACGCGATCATGATGCGTGTCCAGCAGGCCATGGCCGCTGGCGGCAACGAGGGCGTGCTGCCCCCCCATCACTACGACCAGATCTTCACCGCCCACGGCGTGATCATGATCTTCTTCGTGGCGATGCCGCTGATCACCGGCCTGATGAACGTCGTCGTGCCGCTGCAGATCGGCGCACGCGACGTCGCCTTCCCGTTCGTCAACTCGCTCAGCTTCTGGCTGTTCGTGGCGGGCGCGGGCCTGGTGATGATCTCGCTGGGTGTCGGTGAGTTCGCGCAGACCGGTTGGCTGGCCTTCCCGCCGTTGTCAGGCAAGGAATACAGTCCAGGGGTAGGTGTCGATTACTACATCTGGGGCCTGCAGGTGGCAGGCCTGGGTACCACGTTGAGCGGCATCAACTTCTTCATCACCATCTTGAAGATGCGTACCCCCGGCATGAAGCTGATGCAGATGCCGGTGTTCACCTGGACCGCGCTGGTCACCAACGTGCTGATCATCGCCGCCTTCCCGGTGCTGACCATCACCCTGGTGCTGCTGACCCTGGACCGTTACCTGGGCACGCATTTCTTCACCAATGATGGTGGCGGCAACGCCATGCTGTACATCAACCTGATCTGGATCTGGGGTCACCCGGAAGTCTATATCCTGGTCCTGCCGGCCTTCGGCGTGTTCTCCGAGGTCATCGCGACGTTCTCGCGCAAGGCGCTGTTCGGCTACAAGGGCATGGTCTACGCCACCGCCTGCATCGGCGTGCTGTCGTTCATCGTGTGGCTGCACCACTTCTTCACCATGGGCTCGGGTGCCAACGTCAATGCCTTCTTCGGCATCACGACGATGATCATCTCGATCCCGACCGGCGTGAAGATCTTCAACTGGCTGTTCACCATGTTCCGCGGTCGCGTGCAGTTCACGACCCCGGTGCTGTGGACGATCGGCTTCATGGTCACCTTCACCATCGGCGGCATGACCGGCGTGATGCTGGCGATCCCGGCCATCGATTTCGTGCTGCACAACAGCCTGTTCCTGATCGCCCACTTCCACAACGTCATCATCGGCGGCGTGGTGTTCGGCATGTTCGCCGGCATCACCTACTGGTGGCCGAAGATGTTCGGCTTCCGCCTCAATGAAACCTGGGGCAAGCGCGCGTTCTGGTGCTGGTTCATCGGCTTCTATGTCGCGTTCATGCCGCTGTACATCCTGGGCTTCATGGGCATGACCCGCCGCATGCAGAGCTACCCGAACCTGGAATACCAGCCGCTGCTGATCATCGCCATGTGCGGTGCCTTCATCATCGGCGCCGGCATCCTGTGCCAGGTGATCCAGATCGCCGTGTCGATCCGCGACCGCAAGAAGACCGCCGACCTGACCGGCGATCCGTGGGATGCCCGTACGCTGGAGTGGGAAACCTCTTCGCCGCCGTCGTTCTACAACTTCGGCTCGCTGCCGCGCGTCAACGAACTGGACGAGTTCTGGGAGCGCAAGCAGCGTGGTGAGGCGTGGGAACGCCCGGCCAAGTACACCGACATCCACATGCCGCGCAACACCGGCACCGGTGTGGTGATCGGCGCCTTCAGCCTGGTATTCGGCTTTGCGATGATCTGGCACATCTGGTGGCTGGCCATCGTGGGTCTGGTCGGCATGATCGGTACCTTCATCTGGCGCACCTTCGACAAGGACGTGGATTACTACGTGCCGGCCGCGGAAGTGGAGCGGATCGAAAATGAGCACCGTCGCCACCTGGTGGCGCAGGGCCTGGTGAAATCGGAGCTGAAGGCATGAGCACCACTATCCCCAACACCATGAACCCTGGGCACGCCGCGCACGCGGCGGCCCACGGCCATGACGACCACGAGCACCACGACACCGGCGGCAATACCGTCTTCGGTTTCTGGGTGTACCTGATGAGCGATTGCCTCATCTTCGCCACCCTGTTTGCGACCTACATCGTGCTGTCCGGCGGCACCGACGGTGGCCCCGGCCCGAAGGACCTGTTCGAACTGTCCTTCGTCGCCTGGGAAACCACGCTGCTGCTGGTCTCCTCGCTGACCTTCGGCCTGGGCATGATCGCCATGCACAAGCAGAAGGTGGGCCAGATGTACGCATGGCTTGCACTGACCTGGCTGCTGGGCTTCGGCTTCATGTGCATGGAAGTGTGGGAGTTCAACCACCTGATCCACCAGGGCTACGGTCCGGACCACAGTGCCTTCCTGTCGGCGTTCTTCGCGCTGGTGGGTACCCACGGTCTGCACGTGACCGCGGGTCTGCTGTGGCTGCTGATCATGTTCATCCAGATCAAGCAGAACGGCCTGACCCAGACCAACAAGACCCGCATGGCGTGCCTGAGCCTGTTCTGGCACTTCCTGGATCTGATCTGGATCGGCGTGTTCTCCGTCGTCTATCTGAATGGAGCGCTGTAATGGCCGCACATGACAATCACGCACACGATCATGGCCACGGTGCCGCCGGCGAAAGCCACGGCAGCGTCAAGTCCTACCTGATCGGCTTCCTGCTGGCCGCGGTGCTGACCATCATCCCGTTCTGGGCGGTCATGCATGGCGACCTGCCGCGCTTCACCACCGGCGTCATCATCGTCGTTGCGGCGGTGCTGCAGATCCTGGTGCACCTGGTGTTCTTCCTGCACCTGGACCGCTCCTCGGAACAGCGCTGGAACGTCAGCGCGGCGGCCTTCACCGTCGTGGTGATCGGCATCATCGTTGCCGGTTCGCTGTGGGTCATGCACAACATGAACGTGCACATGATGCACTGACGTCTTCGCGACGTTGCCACACGCAGAAAGGCCGCCCTCGGGCGGCCTTTCTGTTTGGTTCGCCCTCGCATCCGTATGAGAAGCCGAGTCCCGCCGCGGCTCGGCTACCGGAACCGAGGCGCCGAGCCGCGCGTTACGCCGCCTTCGCCAACCGCATGAACTCCGCCGCATCCACCGGCCGGCCCAGGTGATACCCCTGCAGCTGATCGCAGCCCATGTCGCTCAGGTACTGGCGTTGGCCGGCCGTCTCCACGCCTTCGGCGACGATCTGCAGCTGCAGCGAACGGCCCAGCGCGATGATCGATGAGACGATGGCGGCATCCTCGGCGTTGTCCTCCAGATCACGCACGAACGCACGGTCGATCTTCAGCTCGGTGGCCGGCATGCGCTTGAGGTAGAGCAGGCTGGAGTAACCCGTGCCGAAATCGTCGATGGAGATGTTCACGCCCATCGCGGTCAGCCCGTGCAGGATCAGCAGGCTGGCATCGACGTCCTTCATTGCCGTGGTTTCGGTCACTTCCAGCGTGAGTCGTTTCGGGTCCAGGCCATGGCGATCCAGGGTGCGGCGCACCGTATCGAGCAGCGTACTGGAACCGAACTGCAACGGCGACAGATTCACCGCCATGGTCCAGTCGGGATTCCCGGCATCGTGCCACTGGCGCAGCTGGCGGCAGGCGTGGTCGAGCACCCACTCGCCGAGCGCCAGGATCAGCCCGCTTCGCTCGGCGATGGGGATGAAGGCGTCGGGCGAGAGCAGCCCCAGCTCGGGATGCTGCCAGCGCACCAGCGCTTCGGCGCCGATCAGTGATTCACCATTGGCCTGGAACTTGGGCTGGTAATGCAGCACCAGCTCATTGCGGCTGACCGCTTTGCGCAGCTCCTGCAGCAGTTTGAGCTGGCGGTTCGCGCTCACGTTGAGCGACTGGGTGAAGAACGTATAGCCGTTCCGGCCCGAATCCTTGGTGTGGTACATCGCGGCGTCGGCGTGGGCCATCAGGTCGCGCTCGGTGGTGGCATCGGCCGGGTACAGCGCGATGCCCAGGCTGGCGCTGACCTGCAGTTCCAGTGCATCGATCTCGAACGGCTCGGCCACGCAGGCGATGATTCGTTCGGCGACAACGGCGGCGTCTTCGGGGTCGTCGATCTGGAACACGATGACGAACTCGTCGCCGCCCAGCCGGGCGAAGGTGTCCTGCGCGCGCAGCAGCGCCGACACGCGTTCACTGACCTGGATCAGCAGCTTGTCGCCGAGCTGATGGCCGTAGGCGTCGTTGATCGTCTTGAAGCCATCCAGGTCGCAGAACATCACCGCGAAGCTGAACTGTCGGCGGCGTGCTTTCTCGATGGCCTGCTCGATGCGGTCCTGCAGCAGCATGCGGTTGGGCAGCTGGGTCAGTGGGTCGTGCAGGGCCGCCTGCAGCAGCTTTTCATTGGCCTGCGCCAGCGAGTCGGCCAGCAGGCCGGTGCGGGTGCGCATCTGTCGATCGAACACCGAGGAGATCAGCGCGATGCCCAGGGTGCCCAGGGTGGTGACGATCACCAGCACGGCCAGCCATTTGGCATCGATGCCTTCGCCGAACGCGGCACCGCAGACCGCGCCCTCGGGGAAGTTGGCCGCGGCCATGCCGGTGTAGTGCATGCCGACGATCGCCAGGCCCATCACCAGCGAGGCCAGCCCGCGCAGCAGGAAGGGCCGCCGCTGCTCCAGGCGCAGCCGGAAGGCGATCCACAGTGCTGCGCCGGCCGCGCCGATGGCGATCAGGATGGAGGCGGCGAACCAGACCGGGTTGTAGTCGATGCCCGGCTGCATCTGCAGGGCGCTCATGCCCAGGTAATGCATGGTGGCGATGCCCAGGCCCATCAGTACCGCGCCGGCGCACAGGCGCGACCAGGGCAGCTCCGCGCGCGAGACCAGCCACAGCGCATAGGCCGAGGCACCGACCGAGACCGCCAGCGAGTACAGGGTGATCGCCAGGTCATAGCCGACCGGGATCGGCAGATGGAAGGCCAGCATGCCGATGAAGTGCATGGACCAGACCCCCAGGCCCATCGCGGTGGCGCCGCCGGCCAGCCACCAGCGGGCGACCCGCCCTTGGGTACTGGCCAGTCGGCCGGCCATGTCCAGCGCGGTGTAGGAGGCGAGGATGGCAACCAGCAGCGAGAACACGACAAGACTCTGGCTGTAGGTGCCGGTCATGGAGAAGCCTGGAAAGTTGAAGGAAAGGCGGTGGCCCGCCGGAGTATCGGCACTGTGGCCGGATTCTTGAGGGGGCTGGGGCGCACGGCGTCTCGGTTGCTGCGACGCGGCTCGGCTATCCTGCCGCATCGATTCTGAAGCGGAAGTTGACATGGCCAAGCGACTCACCGCTTACGTCTGCAGTGAATGTGGCGCCGAATACAGCAAGTGGCAGGGCCAGTGCACCGAGTGCGGGGTCTGGAACACGCTCAGCGAAATCACGCTGGAAAGCGCCACGCCTGCCAAGTCGTCGCCGGCGTCGCGCCGTTCCGGCTGGGCCGGCAAGGTGGATGCGCCGAAGATCATGGCGCTCAAGGACGTACAGCAGACCGAGCACCTGCGGGTGAGTACCGGCATCGGCGAGTTCGACCGCGTGCTCGGCGGTGGTCTGGTCGAAGGTGCGGTGGTGCTGGTCGGTGGCGATCCCGGCATCGGCAAATCCACCCTGCTGCTGCAGGCGGTGGCGAAGATGGCCGCCAGCCTGCCGGTGCTGTACATCACCGGTGAGGAATCGCTCTCGCAGGTGGCTGGCCGTGCCGTTCGCCTGGATCTGCCGCTGGACAACGTCAACGCGTTGTCCGAAACCCAGGTCGAGGCGATCCTGCAGCATGCCAGCGTAGCCAAGCCGCGGCTGATCGTGGCCGATTCGGTGCAGACGCTGTGGACCGAATCGCTGACCGCCGCGCCCGGCTCGGTCAGCCAGGTGCGTGAGAGCGCCGCACGGCTGGTGCGCTTTGCCAAGGAAACCGGCACCGCCGTGTTCCTGGTCGGCCACGTCACCAAGGAGGGCGGCATTGCCGGCCCGCGCGTGCTCGAGCACATGGTCGACGCGGTGCTGTACTTCGAAGGTGAGAGCGGCAGCCGATTCCGCCTGCTGCGGGCGTTCAAGAACCGCTTCGGCGCGGTCAACGAGCTGGGCGTGTTCGCCATGGGCGAGAAGGGCCTGAAAGAGGTCTCCAATCCCTCGGCGATCTTCCTCTCCGGCGGCAGCACCCAGCAGCCGGGCAGCTGCGTGATGGTGACCCGCGAGGGCACGCGCCCGCTGCTGGTGGAAGTGCAGGCACTGGTGGACGCTTCTCCGCTGTCCAACCCGCGCCGGGTGGCGGTGGGGCTGGAGCAGAACCGCCTGGCGATGCTGCTGGCGGTGCTGCACCGGCATGGCGGCGTGCTGGTGGGCGACCAGGACGTGTTCGTCAACGTGGTGGGCGGCATCCGCGTGCAGGAGACTGCCGCCGATCTGCCGGTGCTGCTGGCGGTGCTGTCTTCGCTGCAGGACCGGCCGCTGGCCGAGAAGACGATCGCCTTCGGCGAGGTGGGCCTGTCCGGCGAGATCCGCCCCGTGCCCAACGGTGAAGACCGCCTGCGCGAAGCAGCGACGCATGGCTTCAAGCGCGCGATCGTGCCAAAGGCGAATGCACCGAAGACGGGCAGCGTGAAGGGCATGGAGGTGATCGCGGTGGAGCGGTTGTCGGAGGCGATCGACGCGCTGTGACCGGGGCCGGGCCGAGGCTCGGTTGTCGCGCCCCTGTAGAGCCGAGCCCATGCTCGGCTCCACCCATGACGAATGGGTCTGCGGTCAGCCAGCCTGTGCTAGTTTTCCGGGCTCGACGAAGGCGCCCTCCGGCGCTTTTCCGTGGCAAGGAGTAATCGATTACATGCAGGACCCGATGTTCAGCACCCCCGCTGCCGAAATCCGCCGCGCCGGGGTCGATCTCAATGGACTGATGACGGTGCTGGGCAAGCACCTGTATTCCACCCCGATGGTGGCGCTGCGCGAACTGGTGCAGAACGCGCACGATTCGATCATCCGCCGCCGTATCGAGCAGCCCGGCATCCCGTGTGTGTCGCGCATCGACGTGCAGGTCGATGCCGCCGCCGGCGTGCTGCGCATCACCGACACCGGTGCCGGCCTGACCCGGCAGGAAATCCACGATTACCTGGCCACGGTCGGCGTGGGTTACACCCGTGGCCTGCGCCAGGAGGGCGAGGACAATGACGGCTTGATCGGCATGTTCGGCCTGGGGTTCCTGTCGGCCTTCGTGCTGGCGCGCCGTGTCAGCGTGCGCACCACCTCCTACCAGGCGCCGGAGCTGGGCCACCTGTACGTGTCCAGCAACGCCGAGCAGTACACCGTCAGCGACGTGCCGGCACGGGCGATCGGTACCGAGGTCGAGTTGCAGCTGCATCCGGACTTCCTGCCGCTGGCCAACGAAGCGCGCCTGCACGAGGTGCTTGGCCGCTACTGCGCGCTGCTGTCCGAACCGATCTTCATCGGCGCTGCCGCCGAGGCCATCAACCCCGAACCGCCGCCGTGGCGCGGGCAGGGGGACGTCGCGCTGCATCCCGTGCAGGCGCGCCGCCAGGCGCTGCAGTTCGCTGCCCGTTTCGAACACGATTTCGAGCCCATCGTGACGATGCCGCTGCAGTCCGATGGCAGCAGCGACGCCGTCGGGATGCTCTGGGTGCAGGACGGTGCCACCTACGGCACCAGCGACAACCGCAACCTGTCGGTGTTCGTGCGCGGCATGCTGCTGGACGACGATGCACGCGACCTGCTGCCGCCGTGGGCCGGCTTCATCGGCGGGGTGATCGAATCGTCGAAGCTGACCCCGACGGCCAGCCGCGAGGATCTGCAGCGCGATGATCACTATCGCGCCGTGCAGCACGCCCTGCTGGAAGCGCTGATCGATGGCCTGGCCGACGTCGCACGCCAGCAGCCCGAAGCCTGGCGGCGTGTGCTCAGCCGGCACAATGAAGCCCTGCTGGGCGCAGCCCTGTGCGATGAGCGCCTGTTCGACCTGCTGCTGGAACACGTGCGCGTGCCGACCTCGCAGGGCGACCTGCCGGCCAGCGCGTTGCCGGCGCGTGGCGCGGTGCATGTGATCCTCGACAACGGTGGCGGCTTCGAGGAAATGTTGTTCCGTGCGATGGGCGTGCCGGTCGCGCATGGCCATCGCTATGCAGTGGTGCCCTTCCTGCGCCGCTGGGCCCAGGCCAAAGGCCTGCGCCTGGTTGAGCTCGGTACCGAGCAGGGCAATCGCGCACTGTTCCGCACTGACGACAGCCTTGACGATGCGCAGCTGGCCTGGCTGCGCGAACACCTGGGCGATGGCGAACAGCTGCTGCCGGCGCGGTTCAGCCCCGAGGCGCTGCCGGTGGTGGTGGTGCCCGACCGCGAAGCCGAGCTGAAGCAGCGACTGGAAGACGACGAGAACGACAAGCGCGTATCGATGGCCGCACTGCGGCTGGCGCGCCAGTTCACCGCGCGAATCGAGGCGCGTGCGCCGTCACGGCTCTACCTCAACCTGGACAATCCAGCGGTGCAGGCATTGCTGCAGGCCCAGCGCGATGGCCACCCGCAGGCCGCCTCGGCCGCACGCCTGCTGCGCTCGCTGAAGATCATCGTGTCCGCACAGGGCCGGCCGTTGCAGCGGGGGGCGGCAACGCCGGGCCCCGATCTCAATGGTGCATTTACCGATATTGCCGGTGCCCTGCAGCAGATGCTGCGCTGAGCACCGCCCCCTCTCATCCAGCCTTCGCTAGACAGGAGCATTCCCCCCATGGATATCTGGAACTGGGTTGAAAAACTGCAGGAAGACCTGCGTCAGGCCGGGCAGGCACAGAACGCCCACCTGCTGACCCGCCTTGCCGATGACGTCAGTGAACTGCAGGTCGACCGCGTCGATGCACTGCTGCCCGAAGCGCGCGCGCTGGGCAAGGCGCTGGACAACCCCTGGGTCGACGTCTATGTCGGCCATTGGGCGCTGCGCAACCGCGTCGGCAACCGCATGGAAGGTGAAAGCGCACTGGGCGAGTCGGTGGCGCTGTTCGAACGCGCACACCGTGCCGATACCCTGGATTGCCCGCAGTCGATCTGCGTCACCCAGGATCTTGCCGCCTGTTACGGCAACATCGATGGTCCGGGCTGGGTGCCCGAGCGCATCGAGGTCTGCGACGAGACGCTGGGCCGTATCGACCCGAGCTGGGCCTGCTTCCAGTGCCTGAGCTGCGAGAAGGCGGACGCGCTGCTGGACGACGGCCGCGGCCAGGACGCGCTGGAGTACCTGCAGGTGCAGGCGGCGGCGATCCAGGCGCGTGGCAAGGAGGTGTTCGACAGCTTCCCGGAAATGCAGATCAAGATCCTGCTGGCCAGCGGCCGTGCGGAGGAGGCGCTGGCACTGATCGAGCAGCGCGAGGCCGAAGTAGCCGCTGCAGGCGACTACGAGCCGGCCAACTGCACGGTGCCGCGCCGGCTGTCCAAGGCTTGGGCGCTGGCCCAGCTGGGGCGTGACGAAGAGGCACTGCAGCAGCTGGTGCCATGGAGCGAGCTGACGCCGAACCACTGGCGGTTGTGGGCCAATTCCGCCTCGACACTGTGCAGCCGGGATGGCGCGCGCAATACCTGGGATCTGGGCACGCGCTTCAACACCATCATCGAGCACTTCGCCGCGGTCGGCGCGCATCGCTTGGTGATCGAGATCGCTGCATTGAGCCTGGAACTGGCCCTGCAGCGTGGCGCGCGCTGGGTGGCGCAGCGCCAGCTCGGTCTGGCCCGGACCCATCTGGCGCAGCTGCGGCAGGATCGTGGCGCTGCCGCGCTGGTGGCTGGATTGGCCGCACGGATCGAGGCACTGCCGGAGATGGCACCGCTGCCGGTGCCCGCCGATGAACTGCTGGCATGGCTGCAGGCGCAGGGCGAACAGCACCAGTCGCGCGATCCTGAGCGTGAAGCGCAGTGGCTGCTGCAGGCGCACGCCGAGCAGCCGGACGACGGCGCGCTGGCCGAGGTCGCTGCCTCGGCGCTGCACGCCTGCGGCGCAACCACCGAAGCCATGGCGCTGCTCTGGGACTTCGTCCGCGGCCACGCGCAGGAAGATGGCGCGGCGGCCTACACCCTGATGCGTTGGCTGGCCGAGCAGGGCGATGATGATGGCCTGCGCAGGCTGGCCGCGACCTATCGCGACAGCGTGCCGGTGTTCGCGCACTGGTGCGAAGTACAGCGTGCACGGCGCGCGTCCGACTGGCCGGCGCTGGAACAGGCCGCGCAGGCGTTGTTGGCGTTGTCGCCGGGCTCGAACGGCGCACGCCGGACGCTTGCCAGCATGTACATGGAGACCGGCCGCTTCAGCGATGCGCAGGCCTGCTACGCGCAGCTGGTGGAGACGCTGGAGGAGCCGAATGCCGCGCACTGGGACCACATGAGTGCGGCGAGTGCGGCGGGCGACTGGGATGCGGTGCGACGCTCGGCGGCCGCGATCGGCATGGAACTGTCCAGCCAGCAGGGCGTGGTCGAAGAGCCCTGGGGCTGGGTGATCATCCGCAGCGAAGACGGCGGCGAGCCGGTGGAGTACTACGCCCGCCGCAGCGGGCCGGTGACCGCGCGCATCGTCGAGAACGCACCGGCCAACCGCGCGCAGCAGGTGGGTGACTGGGTGGTGTTCGACGCCGGCCTGGTGCACCCCGCACCAGAGGACGAAGCCGAGCGCGAGCACTTCATTCCGACCTATGCGCAGGTGCACGTGCTGGAGCGGGGGGGATTCGCACGCAGCTGGCTGGTCGACGGCGCGCATCCGGGCGAGGCGGCATGGAACGCGTTGGTGGAAGCGGCCGAGGCGCAGGGCTGGAAGGTGTGGTCGCACAGCCGTGCGGATTACACCGTGACCGATCCGGATGCCGAAGGCGGGACGCTGCCGGGGCTGCTGTTCACGGTCGCCCAGCCGCAGGATCACGCGCCGCTGGCACTGCATCGCTTCCTGCAGCAGGCGACGGCGGGGTGGGCACACCCACACTGCTGGCTGCGCCTGGCCGAGGCTTGCGACCAGGACCGGCAGCCGCATCTGGACGCGATCGAACGGTACGGGTTGTGATCAGCGGATAGCGGCGTGCCGACCGTTGGTCGGCACGCCGCTATCGCGTGCGTCCGAACACCAGTTCGATCACGAACTGGCTGCCGAAGAAGGCCAGCAGCAGCAGCGCCATCGCGGTGAGGGTCCAATGCACCGCCTTCGCACCGCGCCAGCCATAGCGACGGCGGCCGATCAGCAGCGTGCCGAACACGATCCAGGACAGGATGCTGAGCACCGTCTTGTGCACCAGCTTCTGGGCCAGCAGGTCATCGACGAACAGCACGCCGGTGACCAGGGTCAGCGTGAGCAGCGCAAAGCCGACCGCGATCACCCGGAACAGCAGGGCTTCCAGGTCCGCCAGTGGGGGAGCGCACGCAGCCACGGGCGGAAATCACGGCGGCGCAGGGCGCGTTCCTGCAGCCACAGCATGATCGCCAGCAAGGCGGCCACGCTCAGGGTGGCGTAGGCCAGCAGCGCCATCCACGCGTGCGTGGCCAATTGCCAGCCCAGCGGTTTGCTCGGCTCGTGGCCGTAGGCGTGATAGATCCACAGCACCACGGCGGCCATCGGGAACACCAGCACGCCAAGCGCCGCCATGCGCCCGCGCGCGGCGACCAGCGAGGTCAGCCACGCCATGCCCAGGCCGACCAGCGACAGCGCGGCGAAGAAGTGCATGTCCGGCCCGCCGCTGGTACGCATCGCCACCAGCACGTGATAGCCGCCGTGCAGCAGCATGGCCGGCAGCGCCGGCCACAGCCAGGCCGGGGAGGTCACCGCATCATCGCGGACGACCGCGCGCACCAGCAGGCCGGTGGCGGTCAGGTACAGCAGGGTCGCGATGAGAACGATTGTCATCGTGTCAGTTTCGCATACCCCCGGGGTGCTGGCGATGCCCGCAGCGCCGCCGCCGGGGCCGGTCCGGGAGCCGGGGCGGAACCGTTATACTGGCGGTCTCATTGTCTTTTGTTCTGAACAGGTCGCTTCCATGTTCGAGTCCCTGACCCAGCGCCTCTCCGGCACCATCGAGCGGCTGCGTGGCCGCGGTCGCCTGACCGAGGAAAACATCCGCGAGGCCACCCGCGAAGTCCGCATCGCGCTGCTTGAAGCCGACGTGGCGCTGCCGGTGGTGCAGGCGCTGGTCGAACGCATCAAGGTGCGTGCGGTGGGCCAGGAAGTGCTCAAGTCGCTGACGCCCGGCCAGGCGCTGATCAAGGTCGTGCGCGACGAGCTGACCGCGGTCATGGGCTCGGCCGCCTCGGACCTGAACCTCAACGTGCCGGCCCCCGCGATCATTCTGATGGCCGGCCTGCAGGGTGCGGGCAAGACCACCACGGTGGGCAAGCTGGCCAAGCACCTCAAGGAAAAGCGCAAGAAGAAGGTGATGGTGGTCTCGGCCGACGTCTATCGTCCGGCCGCGATCGAGCAGCTCAAGACCCTGGCCGACCAGGTCGGCGTGCTGTTCTTCCCGTCCACCGCCGACCAGAAGCCGGAAGCCATCGTCCGCGCCGCGATCGATGACGCGCGCAAGTCGTTCGTGGATGTGCTGATCGTCGATACCGCCGGTCGCCTGGCCATCGACGAAGCGATGATGGCCGAGATCAAGGCGCTGCACGCCGCGGTCAACCCGGCCGAAACGCTGTTCGTGGTCGATGCCATGACCGGCCAGGATGCCGCCAATACCGCCAAGGCCTTCGGCGATGCGCTGCCACTGACCGGCGTGGTGCTGACCAAGACCGACGGTGACGCCCGCGGCGGTGCCGCGCTTAGCGTGCGCTACATCACCGGCAAGCCGATCAAGTTCGTTGGTGTGAGCGAGAAGCCGGACGGTCTGGACGTGTTCCATCCGGACCGTATCGCCAGCCGCATCCTGGACATGGGCGACGTGCTGTCGCTGGTGGAGCAGGTCGAGCAGCAGGTCGACAAGGACAAGGCCCAGAAGCTGGCCGAGAAGGTCGCCAAGGGCAAGAAGTTCGATCTGAACGACATGCGTGACCAGCTGGAACAGATGCAGAACATGGGCGGCATCGGCGGCCTGATGGACAAGCTGCCGGGCCTGGGCCAGATCCCCGAGCACCTCAAGCAGCAGGTCAGCCAGGGCAAGGACGTGCCGCGCATGATCGCGATCATCAACTCGATGACCAAGAAAGAGCGCCGCAACCCGGGCCTGCTCAATGGCTCGCGCCGCGCCCGTATCGCGCGCGGTTCCGGCCTGACCCCGGCCGACGTCAACAAGCTCATGAAGCAGTTCCAGCAGATGGAAAAGATGATGAGCAAGATGGCCGGCGGCGGCATGAAGGGCATGATGCGCAGCATGAAGGGGATGATGGGCGCCATGGGCGGGCGCGGCGGCATGCCGTTCCGCTGAGTCCTGCGCAGGCGCATTCCGGGCAGGGGCGGTGCGGCGTATGCTGGCACCGTCTCCTTTCACAGGTGCGCCGAGCGTGAGTGTTTCCCCGCTTCTCGAACGCGCCGACAGCTTCTGTCGGCGTTTTGCATTGCAGGCCCCGATCCTGCTCGCGCCGATGGCCGGCGCCTGCCCCGTGCCGCTGTCGGCCGCGCTGGCCAATGCCGGCAGCATGGGCGCGATGGGCGCGGTGCTGTCCCAGCCGCAGGACATCGTGGCGTGGATGAATGATTTCCGTGCGCAGTCCGCAGGGCCGGCGCAGGTCAACGTCTGGATACCCGACCCGCTGCCGTCACGCGATGCCGATGCTGAAGCGGCGACACGCCGCTTTCTGGCGCAGTGGGGCCCGGACGTGCCGGCCAGCGCGGCCGATGCCGGGCCGGCCGATGTCGACGCGCAGTTCGATGCCTTGATCGAAGCGCGCCCGGCGGTGGCCTCCACCATCATGGGCGTGTTCTCGGCGGCACAGGTGCAGCGCCTGAAAGACGTGGGCATTGCCTGGATCGCCTGTGCCACGACCTTGGCCGAAGCGCGTGCCGCGCAGGCGGCCGGTGCCGATGCGGTGGTCGCGCAGGGGTTCGAGGCGGGCGGCCATCGTGGTGCGTTCGATCCAGACGCGGCCGAGCGCCAGCTGGTCGGATTGTTCGCGCTGCTGCCGCGGCTGGCCGATCATCTGGATGTCCCGGTCATCGCGGCCGGTGGCATCGCCGATGGGCGCGGCATCGCGGCGGCCCTGACGCTCGGTGCGAGTGCGGTGCAGGTGGGCACCGCGTTCCTGCGCACCCCGGAGTGCCAGTTGAATCCGGCATGGTCACAGGCATTGGCGAACGCCGAACCGGAAGACACCTGGCCGACGCGCGCCTTCAGTGGTCGTCTCGGCCGTGGCCTGGCCACCGCGTATGTGCGCGCGGCGGCGTCTGCTGACGCACCACCGCCGCGGCCGTATCCGGTGCAGCGCGGGCTGACCGCGCCGATGCGCGCGCAGGCGGGCCGGGACAACAATCTTGATGCAATGCAGGCTTGGGCGGGGCAGTCCGCGTGGATGGCCCCGGCGCGCCCGGCGGCCGAGGTGCTGCAGCAGATGTGGGCCGATGCGAAGGCGTTGCTCGGATGACGCTGTACTGCAATGGCCGCGTTGCCAGCGCCGATGACCTTGCCGGCGCACTGACCAACTACGGTCATTTCACCTCGCTGCAGGTGCGCAATGGCGCGGTGCAGGGTCTGGATCTGCATCTGCAGCGTCTGCAGGAGGGCACGGTGGAGCTGTTCGGCACCGCACTGGATCCGCTGCAGGTGCGTGCCTGGATGCACGATGCGCTGCAGGCCGAAGGTGCAGTCGATGCCTCGCTGCGGGTGACCGTGTTTTCACGGCAGTTCGATTTCCGGCAGCCGCTGCGACCCGTCGCCGTCGATGTACTGGTCGCCGTCGCACCACCGGTCGATCTGCCGGCGATAGCGCGGCGGCTGCGGACGGTGCGCTACCAGCGCGAACTGCCGCACGTGAAGCATGTGGGCACGTTCGCGCTGTTCCAGCATCGCCGCGAGGCCTTGCTGGCAGGCGTGGATGACGCGCTGTTCGTCGGCGACGACGGCCTGGTCAGCGAAGGCACCACCTGGAACATCGCCTTCGCCTCGGGTGACACGTTGATCTGGCCGCAGGCGCCCGCGCTGCGCGGTACCCAGGAGCGCCTGCTGCAGGCCGGGTGGGGCGGCGATCAGCAGGTGCGGCCGGTCGCCCTGGCGGACCTGACTGGATTCGACGCGGCCATCGCCTGCAACGCAGCCGGCATCTGGCCGATCGCGGTGATCGATGGGGGCCTGCTGGCGAACTCGGCGGCGCTGTGCGCCAAGGCCCGGCAGGTGCTGGCGGCGGCGCTGTGGCAGCCGTTGGTGGCCGGAACCGCCTGATCGGCAGGCCCTGTTCAGCTTTCCCGGCCTTCACAGGCTTGGAATGACCGGAGGCCGCCGCTATAATCGCCGGCTTACCGCGCCATCCTGGCGACTGGGCAATTGAGGAAACAACACCATGGTCAAGATTCGACTGACCCGCGGCGGCGCCAAGAAGCGTCCCTTCTACCACATCATCGTGACCGATTCGCGTAGCGCCCGTGATGGCCGCAACATCGAGCGCGTCGGTTACTACAACCCGGTTGCCCAGGGTGCCGAATCCCGCATCGTGCTGGACCTGCCGCTGGTCGACAAGTGGGTCGCCAACGGCGCCCAGATGACCGACAAGGTTCGCAACCTGTACAAGGAAGCGACCAAGGCCCAGGCCTCCGCGGCCTGATCCTGAAGGGCCGCGCCTGCCGCGGCCCATCGGTCTATACAGATGAAAGATACCGAGCGCCGCATCCTGCTGGGCAGGATTGTCGGCGCTTTTGGTGTGCGAGGCGAGATCAAGCTCGAGTCCTGGACCGAGCCGCGTACCGCCATTTTCCACTATCAGCCCTGGATCCTGCGGACCCCCGCCGGCCAGGAGAGCACGCTCACCGGTGCACGCGGACGTCAGTCCGGCAAGCATCTGGTCGCCGTGTTTCCCGGCATCACCGACCGCGATGTGGTCGAGGCGATGTACGGGACCGAAGTCTATGTCGCGCGCAGCGCACTGCCGCCCCCGAAACCCGATGAGTATTACTGGGTCGATCTGGAGGGCTTGCAGGTGCGTACCGTCGAAGGTGTCGAACTTGGGCGGGCGTCACACCTGTTCTCGACCGGCTCCAACGACGTGCTCGTGGTGCAGGGGGATCGTGAGCGGATGATTCCGTTCGTGCAGCCCGAATTCGTCGTCTCGGTGGATTTCGAGGCCAACCTGATCGTGGTCGATTGGGATCCGGAGTTCTAAGCCGGATGCGTATCGACGTCGTCACGTTGTTCCCCGAGTTCATGGCGCAGTCGGCCGCGCTGGGCGTGGTCGGCCGTGCTGCCGAGCGCGGTCTGCTGGAACTGCACGGCTGGAATCCGCGTGACTATGCCGAAGGCAACTACCGCCGGGTGGACGACCGTCCATTCGGGGGTGGCCCGGGCATGGTCATGCTGATCGAGCCGCTGCGGGCCTGTCTGGCGGCCGCGAAAGCCGCCGATCCGGCGCCCGCACCGGTGATCTACCTCAGCCCGCAGGGCACGCCGCTGACCCAGGCCAAGGTCCGGGAGCTGGCCGCACTGCCGCGCATGATCCTGCTCTGCGGCCGCTATGAGGGCATCGACGAGCGCTTCCTCGAGGCCGAGGTCACCGAGGAAATCTCCCTCGGCGATTACGTCCTGTCCGGCGGTGAGCTGGGCGCGGCGGTGATCGTCGATGCGGTGACCCGTCTGCAGCAGGGGGCCCTCGGCGATGCCGAATCGGCTGCCCAGGACAGTTTCGAAGGCCCGCAGGGGCTGCTGGACTGCCCGCATTACAGCCATCCGGCCCAGCATGAATGGGGCACTGTCCCGGACGTGCTGCGCTCGGGCAACCATGCTGCCATCGCCCGCTGGCGCCGGCAGCAATCGTTGCTGCGCACGGCGCTGCGGCGGCCGGATCTGCTCGACGAAGGCCAGTTGTCCAAGGCCGACCGCGTCCTGCTGGAGCAGGCACGGCAGGCCGTTGCCAAGGATCCAACCCCCTAGCGCGGGGGCGGGATCTTGTTTACAATTCGGGATTGCCATCGGCCTTTTGGGTCTCGTTGGCAGGAACCCCTACAAAAAACGTGCAGCACAGTCCGGTGACTGCATGAGCCCACGTTGTCGAACGACACGATCACCCGAACATTATCGGTGCACCCATGAGCAAGCTGAACAAATCCATCCTCTCGGACTTCGAATCCGCCCAGATCACCCGCGAGCTGCCGAAGTTCAGCCAGGGTGACACCGTCGTCGTCAACGTGAAGGTGAAGGAAGGCAACCGTGAGCGCGTGCAGGCTTACGAAGGCGTCGTCATCGGCACCAAGAACGCCGGCCTGAACTCCGCGTTCACCGTCCGCAAGATCTCGCACGGCTACGGCGTCGAGCGCGTCTTCCAGACCCACAGCGCCATCATCGACTCGGTCGAAGTGAAGCGTCGTGGTAAGGTCCGCGCCGGCAAGCTGTACTACCTGCGTGGTCTGGAAGGCAAGGCTGCCCGCATCAAGGAAGATCTGGCTGCTGCTGCGCAGGCCAAGGCCGCGCGCCTGGCTGCCAAGGCTGCCCAGTAATTCCCGGCCGACAACCCCGGTTGTCGCCTCAAACGGCCACCTTCGGGTGGCCGTTTGCGTTTATGGCCTCGTGATGGAGAAGCACATGGACCGTTATCCCGCTGATGTTCGTCACGCGCTGCAGGCCATGGCCGACGCCAACGTGCCCGCCGGCATGCGCGCACCGCCGATGCATCGGCTGCTGTGGCGCATGGGGCTGCGCGTGCCGCCACCGCTGCTTGCCAGCTTCAGTGCCAATCTGTTCGTGATGGGCGGGCTGTTCGGCCTGCTGTGGAGCGTCTTGTGGCAGGCGCTGATGTGGCTGCTCTTCGAACTGGGCCCGTTCCCGCCCGGCATCACCATTGGCAGCGCGGTCATGGCCGGGCTGTTGTTCGGCGTGATGATGGCGCTGCTGATGCGCTACCAGCGGCGGCGCTACCAACTGCCTGCCTGGAAGACGCTGCTGCAGGGGCGCGTGGGTTAATCCGGTCTGGCGCTGCCCGCCGGGGCAGGCTGCAGCGGCGTCGTCGGGTTCGGGTCCGCCACCGGTGACGGCGGCGAAGCGGGGACCTCGGCCGGGGCCGCCAGTTCCTCGTGATGGCTGGGCAGCATCCGCGCCTTGCGCCAGCCACCCCAGCGGTAATACGCCAGCGACATCAGCATCGCGCAGAACGAGCTGACCGGGAAACTCCACCACACCGCGTCGGCCCCCCAGCGGTCCTGCAGCAGCTCGGCGAACGGCACGCGGATGCCCCACAGCGAGGCGGCCAGGATCAGCAGCGGCGGAATCACCGCGCCGGTCGAACGCACCACGCCGGAGATCACGAAGTTCACCCCGAAGAACAGGAACGACCACACTGCGATGTGGTTGAGGTGGCGCGCCACCTCCAGCGCCTGGCTGCCCTCGGGCAGGAACAGGGCGAGGGTGTAACGGTCCAGCAGGATCAGCGGCAGGATCAGCACGCCGGTCAGCAGGAAGTTGTAGAGCACGCCGCTGCGGGCGGTGCCACGCACGCGGTCCCAGCGCTGCGCGCCGACGTTCTGCGCGGCCATGGTCGAGCACGCCGCACCGATCGCCATCGCCGGCATCTGCACGTACGTCCACAACTGCAGCGAGGCGCCATACGCGGCGGCGGTATCGGTGCCGTAGCTGTTGACCATGGTCATCATCAGGATCATCGACAGCGAGATCAGCACCATCTGCAGGCCCATCGGCACGCCTTTGACCACCAAGGCGCGCAGGATCTCGCCATCGATCTTGAACAGCGCCATGTCCTTGCGCCCCAGCCACAGCACATGGCGCTTGTTGCGCATGTACCAGAGCAGGCCGAGCAGCGAGAGCGTCTGCGCGATCAACGTGGCCCAGGCGGCGCCGGCGATGCCCAGCTGCGGGAACGGGCCGATGCCGAAGATCAACAGTGGGTTGAAGCCGATATCCAGCACCACCGAGAGCAGCAGGAAGCGGAACGGCGTGCGTGAGTCACCCACACCGCGCAGTGCCGAACTGAGGAAGGCGAAGGCGTACAGCGTCGGCATCGCCAGGAAGATGATGCGCAGGTAGGCCTCGGCCAGCGGCAGCGATTCGGCCGGTGTGCCCATCGCCGCCAGCAACGGATGCGACAACCACCAGCCGGCGATCGCGATCACCACCGACAGGCCGATGAAGAAGGTCGCGCTGGTGCCCATCACGCGCCGGGCCTGGGGCAGGTCACGCGCGCCCATCGACTGGCCGATCAGGATCGAGGCAGCCATGCCGATCCCGAATACCGAGCCGATCAGGAAGAACATGATGTTGTTGGCGTTCGCGGTGGCGGTCAGCGCCGCCTCGCCGAGGAAGCGGCCGACCCAGATCGCGTTCACCGAGCCGTTCATCGACTGGGCGATGTTGCCGGCGAGGATCGGCAGGGCGAACAGGAACAGATTGCGCCCGATCGGGCCCGTGGTCAGGTCAAGCGGCGCTTTGGCCATGTGCGCTGGAGATCAAGCTCAGAGAGCGGCACACTAGCACCAAGCCCATCAAGGGGATATCGCGATGCGCACGTTCGCGTCTCACCGCACGTCAGCCGCTCCGTCGGTCGTGACGGCCGCTGGCCGGCATCCAGCCCTCCCGGCTGACCGGTTCATCCCCGCCGCGCTGGCCCTCTTGATTGGCGCCGCGCTGACCGCATGTTCGAGTGCGGACGACCGCCTGCGCGATGCGCAGGTGCGGCCGATGGACCGACCGGAATGCCAGGTCGGCAGCCAGCGCCGCGATCTGGATGCGGGGGTACCGGCGCTGATCGGTGGCACCGGGTGCCGCGGTACACCGGACGCCCCGCAACCCCTGAACCGACAACCGGCCAACGCCGTGGAGCTGGGTAGAAAGCATGACTGATGCAACACCGGTGGCCGCCGTGCGGCTGGATGTGTGGCTGTGGGCCGCACGGTTCTATCGAACCCGCAGCCTGGCCAAACAGGCGGTGGAAACCGGCAAGGTGGATGTGGCCGGGCAACGCCCGAAATCCTCGCGCGCGGTGCGCGTGGGCGAAGCGCTGCAGATCAGCCGTGGCGATGAGGTGTTCGAGGTCGAAGTGCGTGGCCTGAGCGAGATGCGCGGCCCGGCCCCGGTGGCGCAGCAGTTGTACGCCGAGAGCGAGGCCTCGCTTGCACGCCGCGCGGAACTGCGCCTGCAGCGTGCCGCCGCAAAGAACGGGTACCAGCCGCCAGAGCACAAGCCGGACAAGCGCGCGCGCCGGTTGATCCGTGCGCTGGGCGATCTGGACGCACTGTGAGCCGCGCACCGCACACATGAAAAGACCGGGCCATGCGGCCCGGTCGTTGTGTGTGCCTGCCGTATTGAATCAACGCAGGTCGTAACGGTCCAGCTCCATCACCCGCGCCCAGGCAGCGACGAAGTCGCGGACGAACTTCTTCTCGCCGTCCGCGCTGGCGTAGACCTCGGCCAGGGCGCGCAGCACCGAGTTCGAGCCGAACACCAGATCCACGCGACTGCCGCTCCAGCGCTGCGCGCCGGTACGGCGGTCGCGGCCGCTGTAGCCATCGCCACTGGCGACCCACTGCGTCCCCATGTCGAGCAGGTTGACGAAGAAGTCGTTGCTCAACGTGCCGACGCGATCGGTGAACACGCCGTCCTTGCTGCCGCCGACGTTGGTGCCGATCACCCGCAGGCCGCCGACCAGGGCGGTCATCTCCGGTGCGGTGAGTGTGAGCAGCTGCGCACGGTCGATCAGCAGCGCCTCGGCCGGCACGCTGTAGCGGCCCTTGACGTAATTGCGGAAGCCATCGGCATACGGTTCCAGCACGGCGAACGATTCGACATCGGTCTGCTCCTGGCTGGCATCGGTGCGGCCCGGGTTGAACGGCACGCTGACCTCATGGCCACCGGCCCTGGCCGCCTGCTCGACGCCGACGTTGCCGGCCAGCACGATCAGATCGGCCAGCGAGACCTGCGCACCGCCGTCGCCGGTGAAACCGGCCTGGATCTTCTCCAGCGCGGCCAGCGCCTTGCCCAGCTGCTGCGGCTGGTTGACGGCCCAGTCCTTCTGCGGGGCCAGGCGCACACGCGCACCGTTGGCGCCGCCACGCTTGTCCGAGCCGCGGAAGGTCGAGGCCGATGCCCACGCGGTGGAAACCAGCTCGCCCGCGCTCAGCCCGGCCGCGCCGATCTGCTGCTTCAGCGCGGCGATGTCCTGCGCGCTGAGCGCGGTCTTCGGGGCCGCCGGCACCGGGTCCTGCCAGACGAATTCTTCGGTGGGAATTTCCGGGCCGAGGTAGCGTGCACGCGGGCCCATGTCGCGATGGGTCAGCTTGAACCACGCACGGGCAAAGGCATCGGCGAAGGCCTGGGGATCGGCCAGGAAGCGGCGCGAGATCTTCTCGTAGGCCGGGTCCACACGCAGCGACAGATCGGTGGTGAGCATGGTCGGGCGATGCTTCTTCGACGGATCGTGCGCGTCGGGAATGATCGCCTCGCTGTCCTTGGCCACCCACTGGTGCGCACCGGCCGGGCTCTTGGTCAGCTCCCACTCGTGGCCGAACAGGATCTCGAAGAAGTCATGGCTCCACTGCGCCGGGGTGCGCGTCCAGGTCACTTCCAGGCCACTGGTGATGGTATCGCCGCCCTTGCCGGTGCCGAATCGGTTGGCCCAGCCCAGGCCCTGGCTTTCCAGGCCCGCCGCTTCCGGTTCCACATCGACGTTGTCGGCCGGGCCGGCGCCGTGGGTCTTGCCGAAGCTGTGGCCACCGGCGATCAGCGCGACGGTTTCCTCATCGTCCATGGCCATGCGGCCGAACGTATCGCGGATGTCGAAGGCCGCCTTGAGCGGATCGGGATTGCCATCCGGGCCTTCCGGATTGACGTAGATCAGGCCCATCTGCACCGCGGCCAGCGGGTTCTCCAGATCGCGCGAGTGGATGTCACCGTCCGCGTCATCGTCGGAGACCAGCACCCCGTGGTCTTCCTGCACGCCTTCGGATCCATGCGCATAGCGCACATCACCGCCGAGCCAGGTGGTTTCGCGGCCCCAGTACACATCCTGGTCGGGTTCCCAGGTATCCGGGCGGCCGCCGGCGAAGCCGAGTGTCTTGAAGCCCATCGATTCAAGCGCGACGTTGCCGGTGAGCACCAGCAGGTCCGCCCAGGAGATCGCCTGGCCATGCTTCTGCTTGATCGGCCACAGCAGGCGGCGTGCCTTGTCCAGGCTGACGTTGTCCGGCCAGCTGTTGAGCGGGGCGAAGCGCTGCTGGCCGCGGCCGGCGCCGCCACGGCCATCGCCGATGCGGTAGGTGCCGGCGCTGTGCCAGGCCATGCGCACGAACAAGCCACCGTAGTGGCCGAAGTCGGCCGGCCACCAGTCCTGCGAATCGGTCATCAAGGCCTTGAGGTCGGCCTTGAGTGCGGCGTAATCCAAGCCCTTGAAGGCCTCGGCGTAATCGAATGCCTCATCCAGCGGATGCGACCGGGTCGAGTGCTGGTTGAGCAGGTCCACCCGCAGCTGCTTGGGCCACCAGTCGCGATTGGTGGTGGCATCGCCGACGAGGGCGTGGTTGAACGGGCACTTGGCTTCGCTTTTCATGGGTATCTACCTGTGTACTGGCGAACGTGGCCACCATCGGCGTGGGGGAGGCGATGGCGACGTCGGAAAGGTTGCCTGCACATCGGGCCGCCGGGCAGCGCGATGTGAAGGCGTGCCTACACGTTAGCCATTGCTGTTCATTCGGTACATTCGAATGAATCAACTAATGCGATAGGCGTAGGCTATTTCGAGCGCGTGCCGTCAGCGCTTGCCGAACAGGCCGCCGCCGAGCTTGAGCAGATCGCCGACGCCCAGCTGCCCATCGCCGTCCTGGTCCAGCACGGAGGTCAGCAGGCCACCGCTGTTGGCACTCTGTGCTTCCTGGCCGAGGGCCTGGCTGAGCTGACCCGGGTTGGCGTTGCCGCCGCTGGCGAAGCGCTGGGCGAGATAGGACATGACGATGGGGGCGAGGATGGCGAGCAGCTGGCTGGTCTTGCTGCTGTCCAGCCCGGTGGCCTGGCTCAGGCCCTGGGTGGCGCGGTCAGTGTTGCCGCCGAAGACGTGGCCGAGGATCCCGGCACCGTTGGTGGCATTGCCGCCCCCGCCGCCCAGCACGCTGCCCAGCAGCCCGCCCAGATCGAAGCCGCCCCCGGCACTGGCCGGCGCATGATCACGCTGCAAGGCGCCCAGCAGTGCCTGTGCGCCTTGGGGTTCCTGCGCGTTGCGGCCCATCGCGCCGAGCAGCAGCGGCAGGGCCGCGCCCACTGCGGTGCTGGCCTGGTTGGGGTCGATGCCCAGCTGCTGGGACACCTGCTGCAGGCCTTGGCCCTGCTGCAGTTGCTGGAAGAGGGACGCGGCAAGTGATTCGGTATTCACGGCGGGCTCCACGGCAGGGATGGGAATCGCCCGAGCATAGCGCTGCGTTCACTACGGGAATGCGAAGAATTCACGCAGGCCTGCTAGGACACCCGACCAACGGTCGGGTGCTACCGGCTCTGCGGGGAGCCGCCCAGCGGCCGGCACTGCCGGATCGTCAGAGCAGCGTCTTCAACCGGTACAGCGCTTCCAGCGCCTGCTTCGGGGTCAGCTCGTCCGGATCGATCGCGGCCAGCGCGTCCTGCGCGGCGGTGTTGGGCGCGTTGAACAGGCCGAACTGCTGCGGTGCATCCAGCGCCTGCGCGGCGACCACGGCCGACTGCGTGTCGTGGCTGCGCTGTTCCAGCTCGGCCAGGCGACGCCGCGCCTGGGCCACGGTCGACTTGGGCAGGCCGGCCAACGCGGCCACCTGCAGGCCGAAGCTGCGGTTGGCCGGGCCATCCTTCACGGCGTGCATGAACACCAGCGCGTCGCCATGTTCCACCGCATCCAGATGCACGTTGGCGATGCCGCTGGCGCCGCCTTCGTGCTGCTCGTCGGCCAGTGCGGTCAACTCGAAATAGTGCGTGGCGAACAGCGTGTAGCAGCGGTTCTGGTAGGCCAGATGCCGTGCGACCGCGTCAGCAAGCGCCAGGCCATCGTAGGTGGACGTGCCGCGGCCGATCTCGTCCATCAGCACCAGCGACTGTGCGCTGGCGTGATGCAGGATGTAGCTGGTCTCGGCCATTTCGACCATGAAGGTCGACTGCCCACGGGCCAGATCGTCGCCGGCGCCGATGCGGGTCAGGATGCGGTCGATCGGGCCGATCACCGCGCGGCTGGCCGGCACGAAACTGCCGATGTGGGCCAGCAGCACGATCAGCGCGTTCTGGCGCATGTAGGTGGATTTACCGCCCATGTTCGGGCCGGTGATGACCAGCATGCGGCGGTCGGGATGCAGGTCCAGATCGTTCGGCTCGAACGGCTGCTCGCGTACCGCTTCCACCACCGGATGACGCCCGCGCTCGATCTTCAGGCACGGCCCGGTTTCCAGTTGCGGCCGCGCCCAGTCCAGCGCCTGCGCGCGTTCGGCGAAACCGGCCAGCACGTCGAGCTCGCTCAGCGCGGCGGCGCACTGCTTGAGCGGCTCCAGCCCGCTGGCGAGGATGTCCAGCAGTTGTTCGTACAGGAACTTCTCGCGGGTCAGCGAGCGTTCCCGCGCGGACAGCACCTTGTCTTCGAAGGACTTCAGTTCTTCGGTGATGTAGCGCTCGGCATTGGTCAGCGTCTGGCGGCGCGTGTAATGCACCGGCGCCTTCTCCGACTGGCCCTTGCTGATCTCGATGTAGTAACCGTGCACGCGGTTGTAGCCGACCTTCAGCGTGGCGATGCCGCTGCTGATGCGCTCGCGCTGTTCCAGATCGATCAGGAACTGATCGGCATGCGTGGACAGGCGGCGCAGTTCGTCCAGCTCGGCGTCGTAGCCTTCGGCGATGACGCCGCCATCGCTGAGCTTCAGCGGCGGGGTCGGGGCGATCGCGCTGGCCAGCAGATGCGCGCATTCGTCATGCGAGCCCAGTGCATCGTGCAGCGCGATCAGCCGTGGCGAATCCAGCGGTGCGAGCACCGCGCGCACCTCGGGCAGCAGGCCCAGGCCATCGCGCAGCGTGGAGAAATCGCGCGGGCGCGCCGAGCGCAGCGCCACGCGGGTGAGGATGCGTTCCAGATCACCCAGTGCACGGAAGGCATCGCGTACGTCGCCCTCGGCGCCGCGATCGATCAGTGTGGCGACCGCATCGTGGCGGTGCACCAGCACCTCGCGCAGGCGCAGCGGGCGGTGCAGCCAGCGCCGCAGCAGGCGACCGCCCATCGGCGTCACTGTGGTATCGAGCACGCCAAGCAGGGTGTTGCGGGTATCGCCATCGACCCGCGTATCCAGCTCCAGATGGCGGCGCGTGGCCGCGTTCATGGCGATGGCTTCGCTCGCAGTTTCCGTGGCGATCGCGGTGAGGTGCGGCAGGCGTTGCTTCTGGGTTTCTTCGACATAGCCGAGCAGGGCGCCGGCGGCGGCGGTAGCGCGTGGCTTGTCGTCGATGCCGAAGCCGGTCAGATCGTGCAGCTTGAAGAAACTCAGCAGCTGGCGGCGGCCGCTGTCGGCATCGAACAGCCACGGCGCGCGACGGCGGATGCCATTGCGGTACTGCAGGAAGGCCGGCCAGTTTTCTTCATCGGGCACCAGCAGTTCGGCCGGCTCCAGGCGGGCCAGCTCGGCTTCCAGCGCATCGTCCGAATCGACCTCGTTGACCAGGAAACGGCCGCCGGCCAGATCGGCCCACGCCAGCCCGTAGCCGTTCTTCCCCCGCGAGAGGGCCATCAGCAGCGTGTCGCGGCGCTCGTCCAGCAGCGCTTCGTCGGTGACGGTGCCGGGGGTGACGATACGCACCACCTTGCGCTCGACCAGGCCTTTGGCCAGCGCCGGGTCGCCGATCTGCTCGCAGATCGCCACCGACTCGCCCAAGGCGACCAGGCGCGCCAGGTAGCCTTCGTAGGCATGCACCGGCACGCCGGCCATCGGGATCGGCGCGCCGCCCGAGCTGCCGCGCTGGGTCAGGGTGATGTCCAGCAGCCGCGCCGCCTTGCGGGCGTCATCGTAGAACAGCTCGTAGAAATCGCCCATCCGGAAGAACAGCAGCAGGTCCGGGTAGTCGGACTTGGCGGCGAAGAACTGCTTCATGAGCGGGGTGTGCTCGGCGGTCCCCTTGCTGTCTTTGGCTTTCAGTTTGGAATCAGTGGTTTGCAAGAAACGTCCTTACGAATACGGGCGGTCGATCCGGGCTGTGCGCGGCAGGCAGGCCGGCCGTCATCAAGGCGCCCAGTTTAAGCCGAGCCATCGGAAATTCCCCGGCCGCGGGTCAAACGCACCGGGAAGGGCAGGGGCGCGGGGCGGCAATGTCGATGGCAGGATGGGCCGGCCCGCGATGCCGGGCGGTGCTGTTCGCTGGCCCGGCCGTCACCATCGGCACTCCCCCGATCGATACAAAAACTATCCAATGAATGTCCGGGGCCGCACTTTTTACGGGCTTTTAATTCTGCAGACTGCGCGGGTTGATGAGGGAAAACCATGCGTAGCAAGCTGTTCGTCCCCGGGGCACGCCCGGAACTGTTCGACAAAGCCATGGCCAGCCAGGCCGATGCACTCTCGTTCGATCTGGAAGACTCGGTTCCCGAGGCCGGCAAGGCCCAGGCGCGTGCCCACGTCGCCGATGTCCTGCGGCGCGCGGCCACCCGGGCCAGCGGCAAGCAGTTGATCGTGCGTACCAACGGCACCAGCAGTGCGCAGTTCGATGCCGATCTGGCGGCCGTGGCACTGCCCGGCGTGAGCCTGCTCAATCTGCCCAAGATCGAATCGGTCGCCCAGTTGCTGGCCGCGATCGCCCGGCTGGAGCGGGCCGAGCAGGCCAATGGCGTGGAGCGCCCGATCGGCCTGTTGATCAACATCGAAACCCCCAAGGCGCTGCGCACGGCCGCGGAGCTGGCCACCGCGCATCCGCGCGTGGCCGGCCTGCAGCTCGGGTTGGGCGACCTGTTCGCGCCCAATGGCATCCACCGTGAGCTCAGCAACGTGCATGCCACGCTGTTCGCGGTGCGCCTTGCCGCGGCCGAAGCCAATGTGTTCGCCTGCGATGGCGCCTTCCCGGACGTGACCGATACCGAGGGCTTCCTGGCCGAGGCACGGATCGCCCAGCAGCTGGGCTTCATTGGCAAAAGCTGCATCCACCCGCGCCAGGTGGGGCTGGCCAATGCCACCTTCAGCGTGCCGCCGGCGATGCTTGAGGAGGCCCGCCGGATCGTCGCTGCTTCGGCGAGCGCCGCCGGCAACGGCCACGGCGCGTTCCTGTTCGAAGGCCGGATGATCGACCTGCCGTATCTGCGCCGTGCCGAGGCCCTCCTGGCCGCGGCCTCTCCTCCGGTCGCCTGACGGCGACAACCGGATGCATCGACCCCTTTCTCATTCCTGCGCGACGGCCTGCATCGGCCACGCCGCGCTCTTTCCGGGTGATTCCATGCTCAAGCCTGTCCCGTTCGCCTTCTTCTCGTCCTTGATCCGGCGGTGTGCACGCTCGGCGCGCCTGCTTGCTGCCTCAGTGCTGCTCACTGGCAGTGGCGCGGTCGCCGCCGAAAGCCTGACTACGGTCAGCTCGGGCAGCCTGCCCGCACTGCCGACACCGGTATCGGCGGCCGGGCTCCTCCACGTGGACGGGCGCATCGTTGCGCTCAGCGAAGGCCATGGCTGGGCACTCAGTGCGGACAACACCGCGTGGGAGCCGCTTAAGGTGCCGGCGGCGACGCCGGGCAGGGGGGTGAAGGGCAGCGCCAGCGTCGCCGGGCGTACCTACCTGCTGGACGGGCCGGACGTGAGGAGCGATACGCTGCAAGCGCTGACGTTGCGCGCCGGCGCGCTGGTTCTCGATCCTCCCGTGCCGCTGCCGCAGCCCTTGAGCAACGCCCAGGGAGCGGCGTTCAACGATGCACTGTTCCTGATCGGCACCGACGCTGGCGGCGTCACCCAGTTGTATCGACGCGGGGCGGCGGCCGCCTGGCAGCATCTTGAGCAGGTGCCGGCTTCCGGTGTGCCGCACGCATTGCAGGCGCAGAAGGGCGCGCTCTACCTGGCCACCGCTGTGGCTGGCCAACCCGATCAGCTGTGGCGCCGCAACGCCGACGCCAGCTGGCAGCAGGTCGCGTCGCCGGACGGCACCATCATCGCCGGCTCGATGCGCGCGCTGGGCCAGGCACATCTGCTGATGCTGGTGAACGACGGCAGCGGCGTGACCCAGGCGCGCACCTTCCACACCATCACCGACGCATGGACGACACTGGACACGCCGATTGCCGCAGCACCGCAGGCCGTCACGGCGTGGGGCAACGGACTGGCCTGGGCCACCGCGGGCGCCACCGGCAGCCAGCTCCAGTACGCCGAACTGCAGGGCGGCAAGCACCTGCTGCGCTGGCTGGACTGGACGGTGATCGGCGTCTATCTGCTGGCCATGCTTGGGATGGGCTTCTACTTCTATCTCAAAGACCAGAACGCCTCCACGGCGGACTTCTTCGTCGGTGGGCGCTCGATTCCGTTCTGGGCGGCCGGCATCAGCCTGTATGCCACCAACACCAGTTCGATCAGCTTCATCGCCATCCCGGCCAAAGCCTTCGATACCAACTGGCAGTACCTGACCAACAACCTGATCGCGGTCGTCGGCCTGATGTTCGTGGCGGTATGGATCGTGCCGCTGCTGCGTCGGCTGGACCTGATGAGCGTGTTCTCCTACCTGGAAACGCGCTTCCATCCGGCGATCCGCATGCTGTCCAGTGCGTTGTGCATCGTGATGCAGATCGGCAGCCGCATGAGCGTGATCCTGTTCCTGCCGGCGCTGGCGATCTCCACCATCACCGGTGTGGACGTGGTCTGGTCGATCATGCTGATGGGCGTGTTCACCATCATCTACTCCACTGTGGGCGGCTCCAAGGCGGTGATCTGGACCGACGTGGTGCAGGTGATCGTGATGTTCGGCGGCGCGCTGTTCGCGATCGGCTTCATCTTCCTGCAGACCGGCGGCGACATGCCGCAGCTGCTGAGTGCGGCCGCGGCGGAGGACAAGACCAAGCTGTTCGATTTCAGCTTCGACCTCACCAAGGCCACGGTGTGGGGCTTCATCTTCCTGGTGGTGTTCGATGTGGTGCTGACGTTCCCGAAGGACCAGGTGCTGATGCAGCGCACCTTGTCCACGCGCTCGGACAAGGAAGCCGGGCGATCGATCTGGGCATTCGCCGCCATCATGATTCCCGGCGGCTTCGTGTTCTACGGCATCGGTACGGCCCTGTGGATGTACTACCGCAACAACCCCGAACGCCTGAATCCGCTGCTGCCGATCGATGCGACCTTCCCGCTGTTCATCGCCGCCGAGCTGCCGGCCGGCGTCACCGGGCTGATCATCGCCGGCATCTTCGCCGCGGCGATGTCGACCCTGTCGAGCATCATCAACTCGATCTCGACCCTGGTCTCGGTGGATTTCTACCAGAAACTGGTCAAGGACCCGAACGAGAAAACCGCCGTGCGCGTGGCCGAATGGTCCGGCGTGGGCGTGGGCCTGATCGGCATCGGCATCGCGCTGGTGATGAGCCGCTATGACATCCATTCGCTGTTCGATGTCTCCATCGAACTGGCCGGCCTGCTCGGCGGTGGTTTTGCCGGTGCCTACACGCTGGGGATGTTCACCCGCCGCGCCAACGCACCGGGCGTGGCGATCGGTGTGGCCGGCTCGATCCTGATCACGCTGGTCTGCTGGAGCATGGACCTGGTGCACCCGTACTTCTATCTGGCGATCTCGATCCTGCTGTGCATCGTGATCGGCTATGTGGCCAGCCTGTTCTTCCCGGCGCCGACCCGCTCGCTGAAGGGGCTGACCATCTACCGCGATGCCCCGGCCGAAGCGGCAGCCCCATGACCAGCACCGTCGAGGCGCCGGCGCACGGGCCATTGGTCCAATCGCATTGCGCCAGTCGCTCGTGTAGGTTGCTCACGCGCTGAGAGGTGATCCGTGGAAACCCAGTTCCTGAGTACGTTCGTAACGGTGGTGGACCGCGGCTCGATGGCCGCCGCGGCCCGCTCGCTGCATATCACCCCGGCCGCGGTCGCCCAGCAGATCCGCACGCTGGAACGTGAACTCGGCGCGCCGCTGATCGCCCGCGCCGGGCGCACCGTCAGCGTCACCGAGGACGGCGCGCGCATCCTGCAGCGGGCGCGCGACCTGCTACGCCAGGTCGCCGACCTGCGCAGCGTGGCCAACGAAAACGACCTGGCCGGCGAGCTGCGGCTGGGCGCGTGCCCGACCGCGCTGGCCGGCCTGCTGCCGGACATCCTGTCGCGGATGGTGGCGACCTTCCCGCAGATCAACGTCTTCATCAAGCCGGGCTACTCGGCCGATCTGTACCGCGCGGTGGAGGCCGGCGATCTGGATGCGGCGATGGTGCTGCAGGCGCCGTTCGCGCTGCCCAAGACCTGCAAGTGGCAGCAGCTGCGCGAAGAACCACTGGTGGTGCTGGCGCCGGCCCATCTGGCGGGCCGTGACCCGCACGAGCTGCTGCGCGAGCAGCCGTTGATCCGGTACGACCGCCACGAATGGGGTGGTCGTCTCGCCGATGACTATCTGCGGCAGGCCGGGATCGTGCCGCGCGAGCGATTCGAGCTCAATGCACTCAATGCCATCGCGGTCATGGTCGACCGCAGGCTTGGCGTGTCACTGGTGCCGGATTGGGCCAAGCCATGGCCGGAAGGGTTGAACGTTGTGCGCATTCCCTTGCCGCAGTGCAGCGAACCGCGCCGGATTGGCGTGGTGTGGTCGCGTTCGTCAGTGCGCATCCGCCTGGTGAACGTGTTGCTGGAGGAAGCGCGCGTCGCATTGACCGAGCCGCAACGCTGATACCACGGGTTTTCGCGCGGTGCGCCGTGCGAAGCGAAACAAATCCTAGGCTTTGAACATACCTGAGCGCAGTTCTATCGCCATGACGCCGCGCCTAGGCTCTCGCCTCGTTGCCGGACAGGACGTGGAAACCCGCAAGGGAACCGCATCGACCGGCGGAAGGGCGAAAGCCCACGCGCGTCATCGGTGGCGACGGCTCCCCGGCCGGCTGTCCCGCATTTCCTTTTTTGGGGGGGAGAAACGAATGATCAAGCCACTTTCCGCGGCCATCAGCACTGCACTGTTCGCCTGTGTCATCAGCCCTGCCATGGCGCAGAACGCGACACCCACCGATCTGGACCAGGTGATCGTGACCGGCAGCCGGACCCCGATCTCGATCGAGAAGGTTCCCGGTGCAGTGACCGTCGTGAACCAGGAACAGGTGCAGCGCACCCTCAACCTGACCGAAGACGCCACGGCCGTGCTGGCACGCATGGTGCCGGGCTACTCCGAATCCTCCCAGGCAATGAGCAACAGTGGCGAGACCCTGCGCGGCCGCGTCGCGCTGCGCCTGTTCGACGGTGTGCCGCAGGGCTCCCCGCTGCGCGAAGGCAGCCGCAACGGCACGTTCACCGACATGGGCGTGATCGGCCGCATCGAAGTGATCAACGGCCCGTCGGCCGCCGAGGGCATCGGTGGTGCCGGTGGCGTCATCAACTATCTCTCCAAGAATCCTGAAGTGGAGGGCCACCAGACCACGGTCAGCACGCGCTACGGCACCCAGTTCAAGGATGACAGCGGGCAGTCCAAGATCGGCATCACCCACACCTTCAAGGGCGACGCCGCGGACTTCCTGATCAGCGGCGCTTACATCGACCGCGGCATCGCCTACGACGGCGACGGTCGCCGGGTGGGGTTGAACACCTCCGGCTCGCTGTCCGACTCCTACAGCAAGAACCTCTTTCTGAAGGGCGGCTACAACTTTGGCGAGGGCCAGATGCAGCGCATCCAGGCCAGCTACAGCAACTTCCATATTGGTGGGAAGCACAACTACATTCCGGTCGAAGGCTGCCGCTACGACGCCGTGGAGTGCCCGATTCCGAGCACCAACACCGCCGAAAAGGGGTCCATCGCCGGCTCGCTGGCCGAGTTCAACGATTTCGAACAGTTCGCTGCCAAGTACACCCATGCCGACTTCTTCGGCGGTGACCTGAGCGTGGACCTGTACTGGGCAAAGCAGGCGATGCGCTATGTGCCGGAGAACGGCGCCGACCGCCAGCTGGTCAAGCCGGCGCCGCCGGAGGCCGACCGCATCTGGGACCAGTCGGAGATCAACTCCGAGAAGAAGGGGTTGCGTGTGGCTTATGCCTACGGCGACCTGTTCGCGGTGGAGGGTCTGCGCCTGCGCACCGGCCTGGACCTGGTGGAAGACACGGCCGAACAGCGCCTGGCGTTGACCGACCGGGTCTGGGTGCCGCCGATGAAGTACACCAGCCTGGCGCCGTACGCGCAGCTGAGCTGGGACATCGGCCCGGTGACGCTGGATGCCGGCATCCGCCGCGAAGACGGTGAGCTGGAAATCGACGGTTACACCACCACCGCCTACCGCGACTTCACCCCGGTGCAGGGCGGCAAGCTCGACTACAAGGCCAACCTGCCCAACTTCGGTGCGATCTGGCGCATCACCGATGCGTGGTCGGTGTTCGCCTCGTACTCGGAAGGCTTCGGTATTGCCAACGTGGGCATCCCGCTGCGCAATATCCAGGCCAACAGCCCGTGCAAGGCAGTGGCATGCATCGCCGATCTGCAGCCGCTGATCACCAAGAACAAGGAAGTGGGCTTCAACTGGCGCGGCGAGCAGGCACAGGTCGGCATCTCGGGCTACCGCTCGACCTCCGAGTTCGGGTCTTCGCTGACGGTGGACAAGGTGACCGAGGACTTCATCCTCACCCGTGCACCGACCCGGATCGAAGGCATTGAGATGAACAGCGCCTGGACCTTCAACGACCAGTGGAAGGCGACGCTGCTGTACTCGCGGATCCGCGGCCAGACCCAGTACTACGACGGCTCGGGCCTGAACAAGGAGATGGGCATCCTCGACATCTCCCCGGACAAGGTCAATGCCTCGCTGACCTGGACACCGAATGATCGTTTCGATGCGACGCTGGGCGTGAGCCGTACCTTCAGCCGCGACCTGCGCGAGACCTTCGTCAATCCGTCCAACGGCGCGGTCTACCGCAATGACGAGGATACCTACGGTTACGCGTTGTGGGATCTCAGCATGAACTACGACACCGGGACCTACGGCAAGCTGTCGCTGGGCATCGAGAACCTGCTGGACAAGCAGTACGTGCTGACCTGGTCGCAGTTGCCGGGCTGGCAGAACTTCTTCTCCGGCCGTGGCCGCATGGTGTCGCTGACCCACACCTTCACCTTCTGACCGTCACCGCGGACCGGCGCTGCGACGCACTGCAGCGCCGGTCCGTTTTTATTGCCTTACCCTGTCATGACGTTACCGCCACTGACAGCAGGAGAGCGGATGTACTGGCCATCGCACGGACCGGCCCACGCCCGTCATTGCCGCCCCCGGGCACGCCTGGCCGTCCTCGCGTGGCTGATGCTGGCGGTGGGACAGGCTGCGGCGTCGTTGCCGGAACGTCCCGCCTCACCGCCACGGCTGCCGGCGGTCGATGCTCTCCTCCACGAATCGACCGGCCGCCAGGGCTACACCGGCGCGGTCGCGCTGGTGATTCACGACGGCCGCATCGTGCATGACGCCGCCTACGGTTGGCAGGATCTGGCGCATGCCACGCCCATGCAGCGTGACAGCATTTTCCGCCTCTACTCGATGACCAAAACGGTGGCCTCGGTGGCCGCCTTGATGCTGGTGGAAGAGGGTCGGCTGGATCTGGATGATCCGGTGGCGCGCCATCTCCCTGAGTTCTCACGCCTGCAGGTCTTCACCGGGGGCACCGCCGCGGCGCCACAGCTGCGGCCGGCGAGGCAGACGCTGACCGTACGACATCTGCTCACCCATACCGCCGGTTTCGCAGCGGGTGGGGAAGGATTCGAGGCCGTCACCGAGCTGCTGGAACACCAGCAGGTGCAGGCCGCGGACAGCCTGGCCACCTACACCACGCGCTTGGCCCGCGTGCCACTGGCGACCGAGCCGGGCACACGCTTCCGTTACGACAGCACCTCCATCGAGGTCCTCTCGCGACTGGTGGAAGTGGTGGGTGGCCTGCCGTTCGAGCAGTTCCTGCAACAGCGCATCTTCCGCCCGCTGGACATGCGCGACACCGGGTTCGTGGTGCCGGTGCGTGATCGCGCACGCGTGGTGGCGCTGACCACCATGGGCGAGCACGGTGATCTGGTGCTCGCCGGTGAGGTGCATGCGCGGGTGCCCGGCAGTGCGCTCCGGCCCTATCCAAGCGGTGCCGGTGGTCTGTATTCCACGGCCGGCGACTATGGCCGGTTCGCGCAGATGCTGCTGGACGGCGGCCGCTTTGGCGAGGTGCAGTTGCTTCGACCGTCCACCGTGGCCCTGATGATGCAGAACCAGCTGGTGTACACCGCCTTGCCCCGGCCGGTGACCGAGTTCAGCGATGCCGAGGGCTTCGGCCTGGGCGGTTCGGTGTTGCTGGATCCGGCCCTGAAAGGACGCACCGCTTCGGTGGGCGCGTTCGGCTGGTCGGGCGCGGCCTCGACCTATTACACGATCGACCCGGCACGCCGCCTGGTCGCGATTCTGATGCTGCAGCATCTGCCCGGCGGCAATGACGATCTGCCGCGCATCAGTACGACGTTCTACAACCGCGTTGATGAGGCGATAGACCCATGAGTAGTGCGGCACGTTCCACCGTCCTTGTCGCCGGCTCGGCCAATCTCGATTTCGTGGTGCGCGCCACGCATGTGCCGGCGCCCGGTGAGACGGTGCTGGGCCGTGGCTTCAGCACGTTCCCCGGTGGAAAAGGCGCCAACCAGGCCGTGGCCTGTGCGCGGGCCGGCGGTGTGCCGGCACGGATGCTGCTGGCTGTGGGCGAGGATGATTTCGCCGCACCGATCGAGGCGTCCCTGCGCGACGCCGGTGTGGCCCTGTCGACCGTGCGCGATCCTGCGCTGCCCACCGGCACTGCCTTCATCTGCCTGGCCGACACCGCCGAGAACGCGATCACGGTCGCGCCCGGTGCCAACCTGGGGCTTCGCGAGGAGCACCTGCCGGCGCTGGAGGGCGTGGGCTGGCTGCTGCTGCAGCTGGAAACGCCCGTGCCCACCATCACCGCCTATGCCCGCCGCGCCCGTGCGGCCGGGCTCAAGGTCGCGCTCAACGCGGCGCCGGCACAGGTCCTGTCCGATGCGCTGCTCGCGCTGCTGGATGTGCTGATCGTCAACGAAGGTGAGCTGGACGTGGTGGCCGGCCATCCCCCGGACCTGGCCACGGGACTGGCGCGCGTGCCGGTGCCCTGCGTGATCGTGACCCTGGGTGCGCGTGGCTGTCTGGCCCGGGTGAACGGCGAGGTGCTGCTGCAGCCGGGCTTCCGTATCGACCCCTTGGACACCACTGCGGCTGGCGATACCTTCTGTGGCGCCCTGATCGCTGCGCTGGCGGACCATCAACCGATGGCCGAGGCGTTGCTGGCCGCCACCGCAGCCTCCGCGCTGACCTGCACCCGCCTGGGCGCACAGGCGAGCATTCCCACCCGCGCCGAGGTGCAGGCGCTGCTGGCCGATCCCACGCGCGTTCCCGATGCCGCCGCCCATGCCGCGCTGGCAGTCGGGTGCGCGCAGTGATGTACCTCCTTTCCGTTTCCTGCTGGATGCCTTGCCCATGACCACGCCGTATCAGAGCCCCGACTACGACGCCGATGCAGCCGACTACGGGCGTGAGGCGATCCGCACCGAGTACAAGTTCTCGCACGTGACCACCGGGCGTTACCTGCCGACGCCCGGCAAGGCGCCGGCGTGGCCCTTCGCCGATATCGGCAGCTGGATGATCGATGCCAATGCCAGCGCGGGTGATTGGCTGGAAGAACTCAAGGACTGGCGCCGCGAGCACCTGGTCCGGATCGGCTACACGGATGTGAACTACCGTCGTCCAGAGCTGCAGTGGGCGCAGCGCAACTTCGTACATGCGCAGATGATGGTCGAAGACCGCTACTTCTTCGATGCGGCCACCGGGCAGTACACCGTTGATCGGTATCTGGACGATCTGACCGCACGGTTCGGCGGGCTGGATTCGGTGTTGATCTGGTACATCTACCCCAACATCGGCATCGATGACCGCAACCAGTTCGATCTGGCGCATGACCTGCCCGGCGGCCTGGCGGGATTGAAGACTGCGGTGCAGGCGTTCCAGAAGCGTGGCGTCAAAGTGTTCCTGCCGGCCAAGCCGTGGGACCACGGCACCCGCGACCCGGGCGTGACGCACTGGGATGGGCTGGCCGAGATCGTCAAGGCGGTCGGTGCCGATGGTATCAACGGTGACACCTTCAACGGTGTGCCGCGGGCGTTCTTCGATGCCTGCGATGCACGCGGCAATCCAGTGGTGGTGCAGCCCGAATCCACCATCAGTTCCGAAGAGCAGTTGATCTGGAACGTGCAGAGCTGGGGCAAGAAGGCGCCCGATGGCCCGGTGCCGCCGGTGTCCAAGTGGAAGTGGCTGGAGCCCCGCCATATGGTCAACTACGAGAACCGCTGGGGTCGAAACCGCAATCACGACCTGCAGTACTGCTTCTTCAACGGCATCGGCTACAACGCCTGGGAGAACATCTGGGGCGTCTGGAACCAGTTCACCCCGCGCGACGGTGAAGCGCTGCGCCGGATTGCCACCCTGTACCGGCAGTTCCCGCAGCTGGTGGTCTCGATGGACTGGGAGCCGTACCAGGTCTGCCTGCAGGGCGGCATCTTCGCCAGCCGGTTCCCGGGCGAGGGGGTAGCGCTGCACACGTTGATCAACCGCAACGAGTACGCCGTGGACGGCGAGCAGATCGCGCTGGCGCATGCGCAAGGCACGCGTTACTACGATGCGTGGCATGGGCGCGTGTTGACGCCGCGGATCATTGACGGCGCGGCGTACATCGCGCTGCCGATGGAAGCGCGCGGCTTCGGCGCGATCCTGAGTGTGGCTGCCGATACCGCAGTCGAGGGTCTGGACGATTTCCTGGCCGCGACCGCCGAGCGTACACAGCAGCCCCTCAACAGCTACTCCGCCGCGTGGAAGGCCGCTCCGCAGGAGCTGCTGGCGATGGCAAGCACGCCCCCGCAGGCCGAGGCGCCGGCTGGCATGGTCACGATCCCGGCCGGCGAGTTCCTGTTCCAGGTGGGCGGTATCGAGATCGAAGGCTTCACCTGGGCCGGCCTGGATGTGCAGTACCCGTGGGAAGACTGCGCGCGCCGTCACCATCGCCGGCGCATGGCGCTGCCTGCGTTCCACATCGATCGCCACCCGGTCACCAACGCCGCGTTCAAGCGCTTCCTCGATGTCAGCGGCTACCGGCCGGCCGATGACCACAACTTCCTGGTGGACTGGAAGGACGGCGCGCCGCGTGCGGGCTGGAACAACAAGCCCGTCACCTGGGTCTCCATCGAGGACGCGCGCGCGTACGCGGCGTGGGCCGGCAAGCGGCTGCCGCATGCGTGGGAATGGCAGTACGCCGCGCAGGGCACCGATGAGCGCCTGTACCCGTGGGGCAACGCGTGGGATGCCACATGCGTGCCGCGGGTCAATCGTGGCCGTCGGCTCACCCCGCCGGCGGATGTGGATGCGCATCCGCAGGGAGCCAGCCCGTTCGGGGTGGAGGATCTGGTCGGCAATGTGTGGCAGTGGACCGATGAATTCAGCGATGCGCACACCCGCGCGGCCGTACTGCGTGGCGGCAGCAGCTATCAGCCGCAGACCTCGCACTGGTATTTCCCGCAGGCCTACCGCCTGGACCAGCACGGCAAGTACCTGCTGATGGGCCCGTCCAAGGATCGCGCCGGCACGGTCGGCTTCCGTTGCGTGGTGGATGCGACATGAACCGTCTGCATTCCGCCGCCCGCGGCATGACGCTGGTCCCGCCGCAACAGGTCACCTTGCAGGGTGTGCTGGGCGATGCCCTGGCAGCCAACCGCAGTGGGCGCCTGAGCACCTTCGTCGTCGATGAGCACAGCGCGCCGATCAGCATCTTCAGCCAGGCGCACAAGCACCAGAACCACGAGGGCGACTGGTATGGCGAGCACGCCGGCAAGTGGCTCTCGGCCACGGCGCGCGCGGTGGCGCAGGGCGGGCAGCCGCAGCTCGAGACCTCGTTGCGCCGCGTCGCCGACTGGTTGATCAGCCAGCAGGACGATGACGGCTACCTGGGCAACTATGCGCCTGAGCGCCGCTTCACCGTGCCGCAGCCGCCCAAGCCGGAGAGCTGGAACGGCGAGCCGGCGCTGCGCACCTGGGACATCTGGACGCACAGCTATCTGATCCTTGGGTTCCTGGAAACGTGGCGCGCGCTTGGCAACGCGGCCTACCTGCAGGCCGCGTGCAGGATCGCCGACCTGTGCTGGCAGGCGCTGCAATCGGGCATCGACATCACCACGCTGGGCAACCACCACGGCATGTCCGCCACGGTACTGCTGGATCCAGCCGCCGATCTCTATCTGGTCACCGGCGAGCCGCGCTTTCTGGCGCTGGCCGAGTGCATCCTGGCGCAGGCCAACAGCAACCCGAGGTTGGCGCTGCTGGACAAGGCACTGGCCGGCGAGGATGCGGCCTTCATCGCGACCGGCAAGGCGTATCAGCTCAGCTGGAACCTGGTCGGGCTGGCCAAGCTGTACAAGGCCACCGGGCATGACGACCATCGCCAGGCGCTCGATCATCTCTGGCACAACATCCGCGAGCAGCACCTCACGCTGGGCGGCGGGCCGTGGGGTGGGGTGGCGCACCGGTCGCGCGAGGTATTCAACGCGCCACGCACTTTCTTCCCGCAGGCCTATGTGGAAACCTGCTCGGTACTGGCGTGGATGCAGCTCAACCGTGAGCTGCTGGCCATCACCGGCCACGCACGCTATGCCGACGAACTGGAGCGCACCGCCTACAACGACCTGCTGGCGGCGATGGCCGCCAATGGTGAGGACTGGTGCTACTACACCTATCCCAACGGCCGGCGCGTGCACACCACCTACTGGCGCTGCTGCAAATCCAGCGGCGCGATGGCCGTGGAAGAGCTGCCACAGGTGGCCTATGGCATCGCGGCCGATGGTGGGCTGCGGGTCAACCTGTACGGGCCGGGCGAGGCCACGCTGCTGCACGCGCAGGCCGGTGCGGTGACCCTGCTGCAGGCGACCCGATTCCCCTTCGACGGTACGGTGACGATCACCGTGCTGCCCGAATGCGTCGCCGAGTTCAGTATCGGCGTGCGCATTCCGGGCTGGGCGACAGGTGCACGGATCGAGGTCAATGGGCAGCCCGAGGCGGCCGAGGCGGGCGCGGACGGGTTCGTGCACGTGCAGCGCACCTGGCAGTCCGGCGACACGCTCTGCGTGCAACTGCCGATGCAGCCACGCCTGCACCGGGCGGCCAACATCAACGTGCAGGAATCGCGCGCGCCGGATGGCTCGCCGGTGGCGCAGGAGGTCCTGCGCTGGGAGTACGTGGGGCTCAGCTACGGGCCGCTGGTGTATGCCACCGGCCTGATCGACGGGTACAAAACCGATGAGACGGTGCGCTTGCCGGACCGGCCCCCCTCGCAATGGCTGCAGGTGGGCGAAGACACGGGCGAGGGCGCACCGATCACCGTGCAGCTGGAGTGCCGCGGCCCGCTGACCTTCGAGCCGTACTACCGGTGTGGTGGACGCGATCACGGCAGCTGGCGATTGAGCTGGCTGTCGCTGGCGCCTTCGGGCTGACGTCTCGGCGGTGTTCGGCGGCGGTGGCGCCGCCGACGCCGCAGCGTGCTTTTTGTCCACCCAGAACATACCCACACGATCTGTTTCTTCCCGCTGGCCAGGAGGAAACTTCCATCAAGGTATCGAGTGTATTGACCATGACCGGAAGCAACCCCAGTTCTCCATTCGCCATCGCCCAGCGGGAAGGTGCCACCGGACCGTTGAGCGGCATTCGTGTGCTGGACCTGAGTGCCTACATTGCCGGTCCCTACGGCTGCACGCTGCTGGCCGATCAGGGCGCGGAGGTGATCAAGGTGGAGCCGCCGGTCGGCGACAACCTGCGGCGCTATCCCTCCACGCTGGAGGCCGAGAGCCGCGCATTCCTCGGTGTGAACCGCTCCAAGCGCGGCGTGGTGCTGGACCTGAAGCAGCCTGACCAGCGTGCGGTGCTGATGCGCCTGGTGCGCGAGGCGGACGTGCTGGTGCACAACTTCCGGCCGAGCGTGCCGGTGCGCCTGGGCATCGATTTCGAGAGCCTGCACAAGCTCAACCCGCGCCTGGTGTATTGCTCGGTCACCGGCTATGGCGAGCAGGGGCCGTTGAAGGAGAAGGCAGGGTACGACCAGGTGCTGCAGACCATGACCGGTATGTGCACGATGCAGGGCAAGACGGGCGGCGCCCCGGAGATCCTGTACGGTTCGGTGGTCGATTACTACGCTGCCGCGCTGGTGGCGGCCGGTGTGTCATCGGCGCTTTACGAGCGCGAACGCAGCGGCGAAGGCCAGTTCGTGGGCGTGTCGCTGCTGCGCAGTGCGCTGACGATGCAGTCGGCGCGGATGGTCTGGGCCGAGGGCGAGCCGGCGGCAGTGGGCCGCGATATGCGCTCGGGCGGTGTCACCGGCATCCATCCCACCGCGGACGGATACCTGTACGTCTCGGCCAATACCCCGCGCTTCTGGCAGGCATTGTGCGAGCGGATCGGGCTGCCGGAACTGGCGGCCGACGCGCGGTACGACACCGTACGCAAGCGGGCTGCGGAGGCCGAGATATTGCTGCCGCAGCTGCACGCCGCGCTGGCCACGCGCAGTGCGCTGGCGTGGGAGGCGTTGTTCGGCGAAGAGGTGCCGTGCGCGGCGGCGCGCCAGGTTGAGGACATGTTCGACCATCCACAGGTGCAGGCCGAGCAGATGGTCACGTCGCTGCCGCACCCGCTGCTGGGCAGCTACCGCGGCATCACCCGGCCGATCGTGTTCGGCCGCACACCCGGCCCGGAGCCGTTCGCCGCGCCGGTGTTCGACCAGGACACGGCGGCGATCAGCGCGCTGCTTGACGCTTCCTCTGATGATTGATGCCAAGGACCTCTCCATGTCTTCGCTGTCCAAACTCGCCCAGCTGCGTGATCTGTCCGTGGTGGTCGCCGATACCGGCGATGTCGAGGCGATCAAGCGATTGAAGCCGGTCGATTGCACGACCAATCCCACCTTGGTGAAGAAGGCGCTGGATCTGCCGGTGTACGCCGATCTGATCGAGAACGCGCTGGCCTGGGGTCGTGAGCAGGCGGGTGAGCGCGAGACCATCGTGCACGCGGTGGCCGATCGGCTGACCGTGGGCGTGGGCACGCTGCTCAGTACGCTGGTGCCGGGCCGTGTCTCGACCGAGGTCGATGCGGACCAGGCCCACGATACGGCGGCGACGGTTGCCAAGGCGCGCCAGTTCATCGCGATGTACGAGGCGGCCGGTGTGCCGCGCAGCAAGGTGCTGATCAAGATCGCGGCGACCTGGGAAGGCGTGGACGCGGCGCGTCAGCTGCAGGCCGAGGGGATCGACTGCAACCTGACGCTGATCTTCAATCCGACCCAGGCCTTGGCGTGCAGCGAGGCCGGGGCGTTCCTGATTTCGCCGTTCGTGGGCCGCATCCTGGATTGGTACGTGGCCAACGGGCAGGCGCCGGCCACCATCGATGAAGACTCGGGTGTGGTGTTCGTGCGCGGCGTGTATGCCGAGTTCAAGCGCCGCGGTTCGCCGACGGTGGTGATGGGCGCGTCGTTCCGTTCGACGGCGCAGATCGAGGCGCTGGCGGGCTGCGATCGTCTGACGATTTCGCCGGATCTGCTGGAAAAGCTGGACGCCGATCACGGTGCGCTGCCGCGCAGGCTGGTGGCCGGTGCGGCCGAGCCTGTGCAGGTGACGCCGATCGATGGGGCGCGGTTTGCGGCGGATCTGGCGGCCGATCCGATGGCCACGGAGAAGCTGGCGAGTGGTATCGATGCGTTCGCCAAGGATCTGGAGGCGTTGCGGCAGACGATCCGCGAGCGGTTGTAAGCGCTGGCGGTTGGATGGCTGCGGCCTGAACACCGCCGACGGCGTTGACGCGGCGTGGACGCAAATTCACCCGGGCTTGCCGCCGGCAGGCAGACACTCGGCCCATGTTCCATAAACAGGGATCGACCATGAAGACGAGCATCCGCGTGTTGTGCTTGGGCAGTCTGCTCGCCGTATCGGCCGTCGCCGGGGCCCAGACCTATGGCCCGAAGGACGAAGGACGCCGCTTCAACGACGGCAGCAAAGTGGTGTGCCACAACGTCGAGGTCCAGCGTAATTCCAAGGATCCCAACCGCATCACCGGCACCGCCACCGGTGCGGTCGTGGGTGGTCTGCTAGGTAACCAGGTGGGTGGCGGCAACGGCAAGAAGCTGGCGACGGTTGCCGGTGCCGTGGCCGGTGGTGCCGCAGGCCGTCAGATCCAGGGCAATCAGCAGTCCAAGAACGGCGATCGCGTGGTCGAGCGTCGCTGCGAGCGTCAATATCGCTGATAGCGATGCCCGGTCATAACGTCGCGCCGATCTGTCGGCGCTTTACGGAAAAGGCGACCCTCGGGTCGCCTTTTCCATGAACGGGTATCGAGGTCAGCGATACCGGCTCCAGCGCACGGTCGCCGCTGCCGGGCCGCCGGGCGTGACCGCCGGCGCTTCACAGATCCCCGGGTTGTAGTGATTGTCGCGGTCCTGCGGCACGATGACCTCGGCGCCCCCCTGCTGCACTGTGGTGGCGCTGCCGGGGTTGTTGGTGCCGACCGTCAGGCTGCCGTGGATCACCGTGGTCTGCGCGGCGGTCGCCAAGGTGGAGCCGAGGATGACGTTGCCGTGGATCTGCCACCCGGACAACTGCGCGCCGCTTTCCGTCACCAACGCGACATTCCCGATCGGCAGGCCGCGATGGGATACGCCGGCGGCATCGGTCCATTCGGTGAACTGCGATGCAGCCCCGGTCTTGTCGCACAGGTTGCCCGGGTAGTAGTCGCCGTCGCAGATCAGTGCCGGCGTGGAGAAGTTGGGGGCGATCAGCTTGTCATGACCGGATTGGGTCAGCGTGACGTAGTCCTTCGCAATCAAGGTGGTGAGCAGATCGCGGTTGCCATCGGCATCACGCAACTGGGTACCGTCGATCTTGAGCGCGTTGTCGAACCAGAACACGCCGCGCGGCAGGTGGGTCAGCCCGGTGATGGTCCATGCACTGGTCGCGGTCTTGTCGCGGAAGCAGTGCGCGGCGCCGTTCTCGGCCTGGTTCCAGTTGCAGGTCAGGAACTGCGCACCGTTGGCGGGCAGCCGGCGGACGTCCTGGGTGGCCAGGTTGTAGGTGCCATCCATCGACTGGCCGGCCCGGTTGCGCACATTGCGGATGGTCAGATGCGGAGCGCCTTCCAGCCATTCGAAGATGTAGTTGGCACCATCGCGGTAGGTGCTGACATCGATCGCATCCACGCGGGTGTCGCAGAAGGGGATGCCCGGTAGGCCTGGGCTGGTGCCGGTCTGGCGCGTGCGCAGCCCCTGCATCGCCATGCCTGTATCGGGCACGGTCTGCCGCGCGCCGCCATACTTCAGATCGCCGGCCACGTTACCGGTGCTGACGGTTGGAAAACTCCAGTACAGGCCGGCCTGCGTCGCCGTGATGTCACGGCCGCCGACCAGCGTACCGATGGTGCCGGTGACGATATCCACATCGCCATTGGCCAGTATCGTGGTGTAACGCCCGCCCCAGCCACTGATGGACAGGTAGTGGCCCCAGAGCTGATCGATGGTGAGTGTTGCCAGGCTGATCGTGCCACCGGCGATGGACGTCGAACGGAAGCCGAGCTGGTCCGGCAGCGGGGTGGTGGAGCTGCCGCTCAGGTGCTGGGCCGAGGACGCACCGCTGATGACGCCGCTGCCGGCATCGATCGTGACGCGTGAGAGATCCAGCAGCCAGGTGTCGCCGCTGGTCAGCGTGATGACGATGCGGCCACTACTGGCCGGGATCACTGTCCCGACCGACCACGGCAATCCGCCGATCACGGTCGTGGGGAGCAACGTGCCGCCGACCTCCGTGGTGCCGACCAGCGTCCCACCTTCGTACACATTGGCGGTGAAGGCGCCGGCCCTGATGGCTGCATAGCGGCCGCCACTGACGCCACTGCCGATCGTGACGTTGCGAGCCCACAACGTGGTGTCGGTCGGATTGCCCATCTGATTGATACGGATGGTGCCCTGTGAATGCAGGTGGCCCCCGCTCAGAATGCCGCCACCGGAGAGCGTCACATCGCCCTTGGCGCAACCGGAGATGGTGGCCTGGCTGGCGCCGGTGAGGTTGATGCTTCCAGCGACGGCGATGTTCTCAAAGCCCGCCGGATTGGTCACGCCGAGCGAGCCACCGGTGATGTTGAGGTCGCCGTTGAACACCATCGGTGCGGCGGGGATGGTCGCGCAGACCGGCGAGCTGGGCGTGCTGCTCCCACCCGGGGTCACGTCATACAGCACTTCGACCGTGGCGCTGGTGGTGGTGGAGCCGCTGCCGGCCAGTGCGGTGATCGTGGCGGCGATCTGATAGTTGCCGCTGGCGCCACTGAGCGCGGTGATCTGTGCATTGCCGTCGGGAATGCCGATGGATGCCATGCCACTGATGGTGGCCGGCATCGCAAGCCCACCGCTGCCGCTGGCCCAACCGGCCATCGTCGCCGGATCCACGGCCAGCAGGTAGCGGCGCACGACTTCCACGCCGCGCCAGGCGGCGGCCTGTGCCGAGGTGACCGAGTGGGTGGTGATCTGGCGCTGCTGGTTGCCACGCAGTGAGTAGATCGATGCGGCCACCGTCACCGAGACGGCGAGGCCGACCATCAGGACGATCCACAACGTGGCCATGCCCTTTTGGCGTGCAGGGCCAGGCGCACAGCTCCTGCGGGCGCGTGTGCGCCGGGAGAGATGATTCATCGCGGACATCCTGGTCATGCGGCGGGGGGCACGGTGAGGTTGGGCAGGCACACGGAGAACAGCACGTCGTCGCTGGCCTGGCGCAGGATCACGCGCTGGCCGGTGCGCTCGATGGTGTCCTGCTGTTTGAACGGCAGGCAGGCATCGGGTACGGCGACAAATTGATAGCCGTCACCGCCGCTGGCACCGCGCAGTGTCAACGCGCCGATTTCGCGTTCATCGCTGGCAAATGCACTGCCATCTTTCTGGCTTGGCTCGAAGAAGGCGGCTTCGGCGGCGACGGGTTGCCACTCTGCATCGCTCCAGGTCGCGGCCGTTGCACTGCTGCAGAGTTTCGGCGGCAGCCGGTAAAAGCCGCGCGCAGGTGCGCCGTCGGCCGCAGTATCGACCAGCCGCAGCCCGGCGCATTGGTCGGCCTGATTCAGCTCGTGCTTGAAGCGCCACGCGATCTGCTTGCCTTCAGCGCTGATCGTCAGGCGACTGGCCAAGGTGTCCTCGGCGGGAATGCCGAAGCCAGCTTCCTGCAGTTCGATCTGCGCGGCCAGCAGCGCCGAGGCGACCTGGCCATCGCGCAGCGCCGAGCGCGATGCATTGCCCGACGCTTCGATCATGTTCTTGTAGAGCACCAGCATCGCCGCGATGGTCAGCAGCGAGATCACCAGGCCGACCATCATGCTGATCAGGCTTTGGCCGCGTTGGCGGCGCCGTGTCATGTGTCCGTTCATTGGCGACTGGACACCAGCAGATCGGCGGCGTGCTCGCCGGCATCGTCGCCCTCCAGCTCCAGATCGGCCGCGCGCACGCTCAGCCCCACTTCGCGGGGGGCTTCCACCGGCATCACGGTGCCGGCCAATGCCACGTTGATCTGCGGCGCGGTACCGCATTCCACCTGGGCCTGGCGGGTGAGATCACTGGACAGTGCGAGCGCTATCGTCCCGCTGCCGCACAGACCGGTACCGCCATTCTGCAACTGCTCACGCAGTTGACCGACCACCAGGCGTTCGACCTTGGTCGCGCGTTGGTTGGCCATCAGTCGTGACTGGACGTGGGCCAGGCCCCCGGCGATCAACGAGGTGATCAGCACCGCCACCAGGGCCTCAAGCAGCATGTCGCCGCGCTGGAAGCGAGGGCCGCGGGGCGGCTTAGAGCATATCGACATAGAGCGGATCCTGGCTGGAGAGACCGACCGCGATCCGGCCCAGTGCGACGTCGCTATCGGTGCAGCCGTCGGCGCCAGGCAGACGTACGCCACGGGAATCGAAGGTGACGCAGTCAAAGTCTGGATTGCCACTGCCGGCCAGCGCATCGGCATCCGCAAAGCCATCCAGATCGGTGAGTTTGAAGCACACGCCGGTCCGGACCGGCGCAGACCATGACGGGGCATCCGCGCCGGTGACCATCACTTCCAGCGTGCCCGCGCGCAACCGGAGCATCGCGGCCGGTTCGGTGGCGCGGCGGGCTGATGGATTGCGCAGCGCCATCGCGCGGGCCTGCGAAACGCCCTCCCACAGCAGGCTGCGTGCCTCCATCTGCCGGTTGCTGTTGACCCAATGGGCGCCAAACGGCATCGCCGCCATCAGGAGCATCGCCATGATGAACAACCCGATCATCAGTTCGATCAGGGTGACGCCGCGCGCGCGGGAGGGACGCACCGCGGTTACCAGCTGCTGATGCCGACAGCGGCGCATTCGCTGCCGACGCTGCGGGAGTTGGCATCGTCCAGGCTGAGCACGCACCCGCTCGCTTTGCCCAAGGTTGAGCCGGCCGTGGCGGTCAGGGTGTAGCCTCCCGTCTTGGCCGTGTAGTCGAAGCTGAAATCGGCTGCACTGGCGGCCGGCGTCCAGCCGCGCTGGGCAACCTCCGCGCTGCCGGGATAGCTGAGGGTGCGCTGGCGGAAGTTCTCGGCGTTGGCCGAGAGGGCCAGCAGGTCGCTCTGCGCCAGCCGGATCTTCGAGCGAATCACATAGCGGGAGTACGCAGGCAGGGCAATCGCGGCCAGGATGGCGACGATCGCCACCACCACCATCAGCTCAAGCAGCGTGAAGCCGCGCATGCCGCGCCGCGAACGAGGTGCCACTACGGTATCCATCAACGCCTGCCTTCCCTGGGGCCTGGAGCCGTCACTGCGACACGCGGCACGACAGGCGCACGGCCTGCAGGCGGGTGTCCCTGGTACGCCTGGATGCGCTCAGGACCCCAATTCCCGAGACGCAGCCGGCAGACAGTGACGGAGTTACGTTTGTGAGGAGTTTCACACTTTATTAGCGCCTGACACCCGGTGTCAATCGAAATTGGTGCGGCGCAGCGTCGCACCGCGAAGGGTGTGGCCTGCGCTCCGGCACCTCGTAAAACGGGGACGTTGGTCTACTGCGCGGCGTCAGCGCAGCGGCGGACTGCCGGCCAGGGTGCGCGCCCCGGTGATGATCATCCGCAGCATCTGTGTCAGCTGATCGATCAGTTCAGGGTCTTTTTCCGGCGGCAGGTCCACCGCGGTGGCGCCCATGGCAAAGACCAGCCGGGTGATGGCCTTGGAGGCCAGTGCCGGCTCGTGCAGGCGCGCGCCGTCGGCGGCCGCCAGGCGGATCAGGTCGACCCGCAGTTCGTCTTCGAAGTAATTCAGTTCGCGATCAACCGCGTGCTTGAACGCATCCGAGCCGGCCGTGCCTTCACGCAGCAGCACATGCAGCAGGCGGTCATCGGCACGCAGCTGCTCCATGAAGGTCTCCACCGACAGCCGGATCACGCTGCGGTCCGAGGAGGCCGCGCGCTGGCGGGCCTCGCCGATGATCGTGCGCAGCGAGCGCCCGGCCAGGTCGATCAGCGCCACGGTGAGTTCGTCCATGTCGCGGAACTGACGGTAGAACGAGTTCGGGGCGATCCCGGCTTCACGCGCGACCTCGCGCAGGCTCAGCGTGGAGACGCTGCGGTGCGGCCCGATGAGGGCCAATGCCGCGGCCAGCAGATCCTCACGCGAGATGGAGGCTTTGCGCGCGGGATGGGCGTCGTCGGAGGCGGACAGGGGCAGGTCTGGGGAGGTCATCGGGGGCAGGGCAGTCAAGTCCCTGAATCATAGCCCGTCCCAGCAATATACAACTGTATACACAGTCGTATGCTCGGCCGTATAGTGCGCAGCATGAGCACCGTCCCGCGCATTGCCGCCCGCCGTCACGCCGCCAGCCCCCGCCGCTGGGTCTCCGAGGAGCTGTTCGACTTCTGGGGTACCCGCCTGCATCCGCTGTGGACGCTGCGTCGCCCGTTGGCCCGCCTGGCGTCGCGCACCGCCGAAAGCGCCGATGCCGTGACGCTGGTCCTCAAGCCCAACCGTCATTTCCGCGGTCTGCTGCCGGGCCAGCACGTCACCCTCGGTGTAGAAGTCGATGGCCGCCGCCTGTCGCGCAGTTACAGCCCGACCGTGCTGGCCGACGGACGCTTGGCGATCACCGTCAAAGCGATCGCCGGCGGTGCGGTCAGCCAGCATCTGGCCCATGCCGCGGTAACGGGTGAGGTATTCGAACTGGGCCAGGCGTTCGGTGAGATGACCCTGCCCGCAGCCTCCGCTGAGCGCCTGCTGTTGCTGGCCGCCGGCAGCGGCATCACCCCGATGCGCGCACTGCTGCGCCAGCTCGATGGCGCCGGCATGCAGGGCAAGGTGGATCTGGTGTACTGGGCACGCCGCCGCGAAGAACTCTGCTTCGCCGAGGAGCTCGCCGCGATGGCAGAACGCCATCCGTCGTTCGACCTGCATATCGCGCTGACCCGCGACCCCGCTGCCCCGGCGTCGCGCGTGGATGCCTTCGCCTTCGACGCACTGGGCGATCTGAGCACCGCCTGCACCCTGGTGTGCGGCCCGGGTGGCTTCGTCGATGCAGCGCAGGCGCGGCTGCAGGGCCAGGTTGCGTCGCTGCAGTCCGAGGCCTTCACCCCACCGGTGCTGCCGGAGGTGGAAACGGGCACGGTGCAGGTCGAACTGCGTCGCAGTGGCCGCACGCTCTCGCTGCCGCGCGGCACCTCGCTGCTGCAGGCGCTGGAGGCCGAAGGGCTGCGCCCGGCCAGTGGCTGCCGCATGGGCATCTGCAATACCTGTGTCTGCGGCAAGGTATCCGGCGTCACCCGCCATACCTTGACCGGCGAACACGCGGCCGAACCGGCCACGCAAGTAAAGCTGTGCGTGAACAGCGCCAGCACCGACCTGATCCTGGAGCTGTGACCATGTCTTCCGTGCACAACCGCGCGCTGTCCCCGGCCGAACTGCAGGCCTTCGGCGATGAACTCGATGCACTGCGCGCGCGCCAGCTGGCCACGCTCGGTGCGCGCGATGCGCGCTACATCCGTCGCGTCGTTGCCGCGGTGCGCTGGACCGGCGTGGCCGGCCGCGCGCTGCTGTTCCTCGGTGCCTTCGTGCACAGCGTGCTGATCCCGGCGTGGATTGCCGGTGTGGTGATGCTGGCGCTGTCCAAGATCCTGGAAAACATGGAGCTGGCGCACAACGTCATCCATGGCCAGTACGACTGGATGGGCGATCCGCAGTTGCAGGGCAGCACGTACGAGTGGGATATCGTCGGCACCGCCGACGCCTGGCGCAAGACCCACAACTTCCGCCACCACACCTACACCAATGTGCGCGGGCTGGACGACGATATCGGTTATGGGCTGCTGCGCATTTTCCCCGAGCAGCGGTGGCGCCCGTTCTACCTGATGCAGCCGGTCGTCGCGGTGGTGTTCGCGCTGCTGTTCGAATGGGGCATCGCGATCCAGGACCTGCGCCTGGGCCGTGTGTTTGCCGGCAAGATGACGCTCAAGCAGCTGGGCAAGCAGTTCCGTCCGGTCGGCCGCAAGATGGGCAAGCAGATGTTCAAGGACTACCTGCTGTTCCCGGCACTGGCCGGTCCGTTCTTCCTGCCGGTGCTGCTGGGCAATGTGGTCGCCAACCTGATCCGCAACGTGTGGACCTACGTGATCATCTTCTGTGGTCATTTCACCGCCGAGGCCGAGACGTTCCCGAAGGAATGCGTGCGCGATGAGAGTCGCGGCCACTGGTATCTGCGCCAGCTGCGCGGTTCGTCCAACCTGACCGGTGGCAAGCTGATGAACGTCCTGTCGGGCAACCTCAGCCACCAGATCGAGCACCACTTCTACCCGGACATTCCGGCCAACCGCTACGCGGCGATCGCGGTCGAGGTGAAGGAGATCTGCGCGCGCTACGGCCAGCACTACAACACCGGGTCGCTGCCGCGCCAGTTCGGCCAGGTGATGTGGCGGATCGTGCGCCATGCCTTCCCGAGCAAGCCGGGCCGTGTGCGCGCGCTGCCGGCGATGACCGAGGCCAGCCGCCAGCCGGGTTGATCAGAGCGGCAGCTCCAGTTGCAGGCGCCACAGCGGTGACGCCTTGCGCTGGCGTCGCAGCTGCTCGGTGCCATCGTCGCTGACCCGCGATTGCCCGGTATGCAATGTCCGGTGCAGCGCATTACTGAGGCTCAACCGCAGTTTGCCGCGTGTGCCCAGCGTCCACAGCGAGTAGAGGTCCAGCTCGCGCCCATAGCTGGCGATCTCGAATTGGCCCGGGCTGATCTGTACCGTGCCGCCGGTACGGTAGGTGTAACTGCCGCCCACGGTCCACCCCGAGCGGATCTGACGGTCCGCCCCGAGCGTGCTGCTGAAGCGCACCTGCTCATCGAGGCGGTTGTCGGGGCCGGGCACATCCTCCACGCGCGAATCGTTGGCGGTCGCATTGAAGCGGAGCGCTACATCCGGTGCGCCGGCGATCAGCTGCGGCAGGCGCAACGCAGTATCCATCTCCACGCCCCAGGTCATCGCCGTGCCGCCGTTCACCGGTGAGGCCACCCAGCGCCCGTCCTGCAGGTGGGTTTCGGTACGGATCACATGGGTGATACGGCGGACATAGCCCCCCAGGCTGAGCTGCGTGCCGTCCTTGCCGTAGGTCTCATAGGACAGGTCCATCCCGGTCGCCAACTCCGGGCGCAGCGCCGGGTTGCCGCGCTCGTCGGGATTGAGTGGGCGGTTGTTGGTGGAGGTGTACGGACGCGGGATCAGCGAGGCCAGCGTGGGTGAGCGGTAGGTGCGGGTCAGCGCGATGCGCAGCTGATCGCCTGGGGTGCCGGGGAGTTTCCAGAGCGACTGCAGCACCGGCGAAAGCACCTGCTCACGTCGGTGGATGCCGCTGAACCCGCTGCCCTCACTGCGCGTCGTGATCTGCTCCCAGCGCGCCCCGGCATAGACCGACCAGCGCTCGCTGAGGGTGATGTCGTCCTGCGCGTACAGCGCCAGCCGCCGGATGCGGGCGTCGAAGGCCAGGTCACTGAACCACGCCGCTTCATCGCCGACCGGCAGCAGGCGCTGCATCCGTGACTCATCACGACGGTCCTCGCTGCCTTCCCAACCCAACTGTAGTGCATGTCGTCCGCTGGCTGGCAGGGTGTACTTGCCGGTGCTGTTGAGGTCGCGCACGGTCAGTCGCGCATCGGTATGGTCCTGCAGGTTCTGTTGCCCCTCCAGTGCGTAGCCCTGCTCGCGGTAGGTATAGCGCTCGCGGTTGCCGCCCAGGCGCAGCTTGGTGGTGAACGTGCCGCCCAGCTCGAACGCACGTGTCCACGTTGCGCTGCCGTTGGCCTGTGCGACGTCGATGCGCGTGCGTTGCTGGTACCGCGTCGTGCGCAGCGGGGCACCGAGCGAGGTCATCCAGTCGATGTCGGTGACGCGGTCGAAGCGGCTGGCATCGACCACCGCCTGCAATGCAAGGGTGTCGCCGTTCTCCAGCGTGGTTTCCAGGCTGGGGGCCAGCGAAAGCACATCGCGCGTTCCGCTGGCACGCAGGGCGGTGTCGCGCAACACCGTCGGCGTCCCCTGTGGGTCCCACGCACGTTCGGTGCCGGTTTCTTCAACGAGGAACGCGCGGCGCGATGCGGTCGCGGTGATCGCGCTGCTGCGATGGCCGGCGCGCCGGTTGCGCTGCCAGCTGATCGACGGCGTGTTCCGTCCCTGGCTGTTGCCCCAGGCCAACGATAGCTGCTCGGTATCCTTGCGTGCCCCAGCGGCCAGCACGATGTTGATCGAACCGGCGATCGCCTCGCCACGCTGGTCGGCCGTTGGCGCACGAAGGATCTCCACCCGCTCGACCATCTCCGGGGTGAGTGAATCCAGATCGAAGCCGGTGGGCGCCTTCTGGCCATTGAGCAGGATCTGCGTGTAGCCCGCGCCCAACCCGCGCAGCGACAGCGCGCCGGTGCGGCCGGGGGCGCCGGTGCCGACGGTGATGCCAGGCAGACGCTTGAGCGCATCGACCAGGCCGAGGTCGCCGTACTGGCGCAGTGTTTCGCTGCCGACCACGATCCGGGTGGCGGTGTCATCGCGGCGGATGTCGTAGGCCTGCGCCTGCACCTGCACGGTGTCCAGCGCGGTGGTCGGCGGGGCCGCTGGCGCAGGCAGTGACTGCGCAGCGCTCGAGAACGCGGTGCATAGCGGGGCCAGGGCCAGGACGATGCGGAACGAAGGAGTCATGGGCGATCCGTGCAGAAGGGCAGAGTTCGCATTTCGCCGGGCAATACGCGCCCCTCCTGTGGCCAGGAAAACGAAATGCAGCGGTGGTTCGGGGAGCGGCTTAGCGGGTCATGGCAGGTATGCCTGCGGATCGACGCGCTCACCATCGCGCAGCATCTCCAGATGCAGATGTGGGCCGGTCACGCGTCCGGTGCTGCCGACCCGTGCGATCTGCTCGCCGGTGTGCACCTGCTGGCCAACCGCCACGTCCACGCCCTGCAGGTGCGCATACAACGTCTGCCAGCCTTGGCCATGGTCGATCACCACCACGGTGCCGTACTGGGGACCGTCCGGGTAGGCGGTCGTGGCAGCGACAACGCGACCATCCGCAGGGGCCAGTACCGGCGTGCCTGGGCGAGAACCGAAATCGGTGCCGCGGTGCGCACGTTGCCGGATGCTGCCGGTATCGCCGAACGGGCTGGTGATGCGGGGTGCGGCCAACGGGGCCTGGAACCGGACCCCGGCAGGGGTGTCGCGTACCGGCGGCAGCGGCAGTGCGGTAACCGTCGTTGCAACGCGGATCGGGTCGGCACCGACAGCAGCCTCCCGCAGCGGACGTGCGGTACTGGCCTGCATCACCAGCAGCAGGCCGCCGGTCAGCAGCGCACTGCCCAGCAGCAGGACGCGGCGTGGTCCCGACAGCGGTCGTGCGCCGTCGCCGTGCAACATGTGGCGGATGCGGACTTCATGTCCGGCCAGGTCGCGGTGGGTCAGTGCAGTGGATGGCGTGTGGGTCGCTGCGGTCAGCCGCAGCGTGCGGACATACGCCGCGGCGAAGTCGCGCCCACCGTGTACATCTTCGGCGAGCGCATGTGCGTCACAGCGCAGCTCGGTCGCCAACTGCACGCGTGCGCTGATCCGAAGCAGGAACGGGTTGAACCACAGCAGCGCATTGAACACCGCCATCAGTCCGGCGCGCTGCGGATCGCGGCGCGCAAGATGGGCCGCTTCATGGCCGAGGATCAGGCACAGCGCACGATCGTCCAGTTGATCCAATGCCGAGGCAGGGAGCACGATCAAGGGCTGTGGCCAGCGCACCGCGAACGGGCTCACCGGCAGCACACTGCCCCGGCACGTGATGCCCGCCGCCAGCAGACGCCGTGCTGCAGCACGGCTGCGTGGACCCGGCCACGCCGCCGTTGTGATCGGCGTGGTCGCACGGCACAGCTGGCCGGTGCGCCGCGTGCCGACCAGCACGCGCAGCAGTGCGACACCGGCACCGATGGCATAGAGCACAGCCAGCCACGTGGCGGCGGACGGAGGTGCCCACGCGGCGGCAACGTCTGCAACGCCTGCCGCACCGGCATCGCCCAGGTCCAGCGCGACCGGCAGCGGCATGATCAAGGCCGCTGGCAACGCCACCAGCGGGGCGGGCGCCCACAGCGCTACTGCCGCGGACAGCAGTACCGGCATCACCGCCAACAGCCACAACCCCATCCAGTAGCCATACGCGGCGTGGGAGAGGCCCAACCACCGATGCAGGCGCTGGCCGGCTGCCCAGGCCAACCCGCCACCGGCCAGGGCGCCAGCGGCGTGCACCACCCAGAACCCCAGGGTCGGCAGGCTCATTCCGGGTCGTCCTTGGCGGGCGCGCGCAGCAGCGCATCCAACTGCTGCAGCTCCTGCTCGCTGAGCAGGCGGCTGTCGGCGAACGCCTGTGCCGGCAACGCGCCATCGATCTCCAGCACCCGGCGGGCGAAGTCGGTGCTGAGCGCAGCCAGCGTGGCGACCTTGCCCACCTTCGCGCGGTACATGTTCAACCCATGCTCGACGGTTTCCTCCACCAGACCCTTGTCGACCATGCGCTCAAGCGTCTTGCGGGTGGAGGAGTAGGACCAGTCGAGCGCGTCGGCGGCCCCGTTATGGACTTCGCGCGCACTGCAGGCTCCTTGGCGCCACAACGCTTTGAGCAGCTCCAGTTCGGCATTGGAAGGGGTAGGTGGCACGGACATGGCGATCCCGGTGTGGCGAGGTGTCGCAAGTGTGCGACATGTGTCGCATTGCGTGCAAGAGGGCCGTCGCCGATACTGCGTGTTCGATGCCTGCTGTGACGCACGGATAACGTCCTCCATGTCTTTTGATGCGACACCTCCTGTTGCCGAGCGCCAGGAGGTCACCTGCCTGTTGCGCCGCTGGAGCGAGCAGCAGGACATTGCCGCCCGCGATCAACTGCTTGCGTTGCTCTATACGCAGTTGCGCGGCATGGCCGTGGCGCGGCTGGGCAATCCCCGGGATGGCGTACTGCAACCGACGGTGCTCGTGCACGAAGCGCTGATGCGGATGATCGACGGTGAGGTCGCTTACCGCGACCGCGTGCACTTCCTATCCTTGGCGGCCCTGAAGATGCGCAGCGTGCTGGTCGATCATGCCCGTGCGATGGCCGCCTCCAAGCGCGGCGGTGGTGTGGTCAATCTGACCCTGTCCTCCGCCGACCTGGAGGTCAGCCCCGACCACGATGCCTTCGAGGTGCTGGCCTTGAACCGGGCGTTGGAGGAACTGACCGCGCTGGATCCGCGCGCGGCGCGGACGGTGGAATGGATGTACTTCGGCGGCATGGGTCGCGAAGAGATCGCCATGGCGCTGGACGTGTCGGTGCCCACGGTCGACCGCGATCTGCGCTTTGCCAAAGCGTGGTTGAACCGACACCTGGCCGGGCCGGCGACCCGCGCATGACCGACGCTGCCCGCTGGCAGACGGTGCGAGGACTGTTCGATGCAGTCTGTGATCTGCCCGAGGCGCGCTGGCGCCCGGCGCTGCGCGACCTGTGCGATGACCCGGCTGCGATCGACGAGACGCTGCAACTGCTGCACGCGCAGACCGGGGATCTGGGGCGGATCGAACAGGCGCTCGCGGCGGTCATGGCCGATATGGACGACCCGTCCGCCTTGGTCGGGCAGCGGCTCGGGCCGTGGCGACTGAGCCGGTTGCTGGCGGTCGGCGGGATGGGGGTGGTGTTCCTGGCCGAGCGCGCCGACGCGCTGTACCGGCGTGAGGTCGCCATCAAGCTGATGCGCCGCACGTACGATCCGGTGCTGGCCACGCGGCTGGCCAGTGAAAGCCAGATCCTGGCGGACCTGCAGCACCCGCATATCGCCCGGTTGTACGACGTCGGCGTGGCCGAGGGAGGTCAGCCGTATCTGGTGATGGAGTACGTGCAGGGCGAGCCGCTGGACGTGGCCTGCAGCACTCTCGGCCTGCCGCTGGCGGCGCGCCTGCAGCTGTTCTCGCAGATCTGCCGCGCGGTGCAGGCTGCGCATTCGCAATCGGTGGTGCACTGCGACCTCAAGCCGGCCAACGTGCTGGTGCGGCCCGATGGGCAGCCGGTGCTGCTGGATTTCGGCATCGCCCATCTGCTGGGTGACGCCGGTGATGCCGTGGACTACCTCACGCCGGCCTACGCCAGTCCGGAACGGCTGGCCGGGCGACCGGCCAGCATCGCCGGCGATGTCTACGGCCTGGGCGTGATGCTGGATGCCCTGCTCAGCGGTCGCGCCCAGGGCCATGGCCGCGCGGTGCCGGCCGACCTGCGCGCTATCGCGGCGAAGGCGCGCGCGGCCGACCCGGTCGAACGCTATGCCTCTGCCGAGGCGCTGGCTGAAGACCTGGAACGGTATCTGGCGCATCGCCCGGTACGCGCGCGTCGCCCCAGCCGTTGGCATCGCGCACGCCTGCTGCTGCGACGGCAGTGGCGCGTCGGCCTGGTCGCTGCGCTGGTGGCGGCGATGGTGGTGGTGTTCGTGCTGCGCCTGAGCGAGGCCCGCCGCCAGGCCGAGCAGAACGCTTTGGCTGCCGCTGGCATTGCCGATGTCCTGGTGGCCGCCTTCGATGCGGCCGACCCCGGCCTGCGCAACGGCACCCCGATGACCGCCCGTGAGGTGCTCGATCTGGGCGCACGCCGCATCGAGCATGACAGTAGCGTGTCGCCCGCGCTGCGCGCACGCATGCAGGCTGCGCTGGGGCGGGCCTACCAGAACCTGGGCCAACCCCAGGATGCCGAGACCCTGCTGCGCGACAGTGTGGCCGGGCTGGTGCGTACCGGTGCGGCGGCGCACGAGATCGCCGATGCCTGGGCCAGCGTGTCGGCCCAGCAGCTCAGCGCCGGCCGTGACAAGGACGCGCTGATCAGTGCCGAGCGCGCCTTGGCGTTGCTTGATAAGGACGACGTGCCGACAGTCAGGATGAAGGCCCTCAACGCACAGGGCCTGGCGTATGCGCAGCTGGAAGAACACGCGTCTGCCGAGCAGGCGTTCCGCGCCGCACTGGCACTGAGCCGAGGCAGCAACGGCGCCCCACTGCAGCGTGGCGGTATGGCCGCGATGGCCAACCTCGGCGATCTCTACCGAAGCCAGGGAGAACTCGACAAGGCCGAGGCGATCCTGCGCGAGGCGCTGGCCGAGGCATCGCGCGAGCACGGTGTGCAAGGGGCCGAATATCAGCGCGCGCTGCGTGCACTCTCCGCGACGCTGCTCAACCAGGGGCGCATCGATGAAGCGCTGGCGTTGGCCGAACGCAGCTTCGCGCTGACCCGGCAGATGTTTGGCGCGAACAGCAGCTATACCGCATCGGCCGAGGCCGGGCTGGCGGGCCAGTACCTCGACCTTGGCCGCTATCAGGCCGCCGATCAGCACTTCCGCAACAGCCTGCAGACCAGTGCCGCCGTTGATGGCGTGGACAGCCGGGCCTATACGGTCAAGCAGTACGCCCACGGCCTCATGGAGGAAGCCCGCGGCGACTACGCTCAGGCCGAGCAGAACTACCGCGCTGCACTGACGCGCTATCGGCGCCTTCTCGGCCCCGAGCACGCCGATACCCTCGATGTGGAGATGGTGCTGGCCCGGCTGCTGCTGCGTACCCACCGGACGGCCGAGGCGCAGGTGCCGCTGCAGCAGGTCGCGACCCTGTGGCGGCGCGATCTGCCCGCCGATTCACCGCAGTTGCTGGTGCTGCGGCTGGTCGAGATCGAATGGCTGATCCGGGCAGGCCAGCATGCCCAGGCCGGCCGGGCGCTGGCGGCGTTCGGCCAGGCCCATCCCACCCTGCCGCCGTGGCTGGCGCTGCGCATGCAGATGCAGCAGGCGCTGCTGGCCCAGCGCCGTGCCGACCCGGCGGCGGTGCCGCTGTCGGCGCAGCTGGTGGAGACCTTCACCGGTTTCTATGGCGCCGATTCCACCGCCACCGCCAAGTGGCGGGTGCCGCTGGCCGAGGCACTGCTCGACAACGGTGATGCCGCCGGCGCCCGCGCGCAGATTGCCCGGGCCCGTCCACACCTGCAGGAGCTGGCTCCCTCATCGGAATTTCTGAGCCGTATCAATGCGCTGGAGCAGCGCCTGGCCACTCACGGGCAGGGCCACACCGGGGGACGATAGTTCGGTGACGGTTTTCACGGTTTATCGATCAGGAGGCCGATCCCGGGCCTCATTGATTGAAGGGACACCATGTCAAACCATCTCCATCCCGATGCCCGCGCCGCTGGCGCGCCAGACTACGCTGCCACTGACGCGGGGGCCGAGCCGGCCACTGATGCGTCACGCGGGCCGCTGCGTTCCTTCAGCAAGGCCTACCGCAAGGCGCGCGACTGGCACTGCTCGCCCGGGCGCGCCTGGATCGTGGGACTGCGGTTCGCATTGACCGGTGACAGCGGCCGCTTCCGCAGCCATGGCGGCTGGATGGTCTCGCGCATCTACACGCCGCGTTGAATCCGGTCAGTCGCTCTCGCCGATCCGGCCTTCGGCCAGCGGCACCCGCGAGCCATCGAGCAGGCCACGGCTGAGCGTGCCGTTCTCGATGAACAGCAGCTCGCCGTTCTCACCGTTCTTGATGCTGCTGTCGATGGCGATGATGCGGTCGCCATGGAAGCTGCTGACATGCGGCATCGAGGTGTGGCCGACGACGATGCGGGCGAGGTCCAGCTGCTTGAGCAGGGTCTGGACCTGGGCGGTGTCCATGCGGCCATCGAAGTAGCCGCGGTACCAGATCGGACTGGTCTTGCCGTCGAACAGGCGCGCGGTGTCCGGCGCGGCCTTGACCTGCTCCTTGGGCAGCCCGACCGCGGCCTGATACCCGGCATTGGTGGCATCCATCTCGCGCACCAGATCCAGATTCTCCGGTGCGATGCCACCATGCAGGAACAGGGTGTCCCCGATGCGCAGCAGCACCGGGCGGGTGCGCAGCCACTGCCCGAGGGTCGAGTCCGGCCCGTACAGCGCGGGGTAGGAACGGCCGAGCAGCTGCGCGCTCCTGAGGTACTTCGGGTTGACGTAGCGCAGATCGTTGTAGAGCACCATCGTCTCGTGATTGCCGAGCACGAAGTGCACCGCGCCGCCCGCGGCCGTAGCCTGCTGCTGCAGGCTGTACAGCAGCCAGAACGCCTCTGTGACCTGCGGCCCGCGGTCGAAGACATCGCCGGCCACCACCAGCGTGGCGTCGCCCAGCGACCAGCGGTCGTCACTGCCGATCACGTGGTGGGCGCGCAGTAGTTTCACCAGCAGCCCGTACTGCCCGTGGATGTCCGACAACGCGACGATCCGCGGCGCTGCCGGGAACCGGGCGACCTCCGCCGTGCGCGGTGGCAGCACGGTCAGCGCGTGCGGGTAGCCGCATTCGGGGGCGACCACCGTGCCCCCGTCGCGCGCCGGCAGCGCGCGGCGGATCACATGGTCCTTGCACACCCAGGCCGCCTCCAGCCCGGTGGCGGTACGGAACACGTAGGGCCCATCCGCATCCACCTGCTCGGCCGGCGCAGCCACCTCGCGCGCAGTGGCCAACAACGGCGTCATCAGCAATGCCGACTGGAACAGCAGCAGGGCAGGGCGGGTCAAGGCGCGGCAGATCGACATCGGGGTGTTCCTGTAACGGACGGCAGTGCCGCGATGCTACGCCGCACGTGCCGCTGCGGACATGCGCCATTGGTCAGCGGGTGAACGGCGCACTGAACGCCGCGCCAAGTGTAATAGTCTCCGCGCGAGGCGCTGCTTACCCTGCCGGCATTGTCCAGGAGAGCTTTCATGGGTCACGACCACGACCATCTGCCCAGCGAGATCCGCCACGAGAAACCGCTGTGGTGGGCGCTGGGCCTGACCACGACCTTCCTGCTGGTGGAGGTCATCGGTGCGTTCTGGACCAACAGCCTGGCGCTGCTGTCCGATGCCGCGCACATGGCCACCGACACGCTCGCGCTGATGATCGCGTTGGTCGCGGTCCGGCTCAGCCGGCGCCCGCCCGATGCCAAGCGCACCTACGGCTACGCGCGGCTGGAAGCGCTCGGTGCGATGATCAATGGCGGCATGCTGTTCCTGGTGGCCGGCTACATTCTGTGGGAGGCGGTGCAGCGTTTCCGCGCGCCACAGGAGATTGCCTCCAGCGGCATGCTGGCGATCGCGGTGTTCGGGCTGGTCATCAACCTGATCTCGATGCGCCTGCTACGCGCCGGCAGCGGCGAGAGCCTCAACGTCAAAGGTGCGTATCTGGAAGTCTGGGCGGACATGCTCGGCTCGGTCGCCGTGATCGTGGGCGCACTACTGATCCGCTGGACAGGCTGGAAGCCGATCGATCCGATCCTGGCCGTGCTGATCGGCCTGTGGGTGCTGCCGCGCACGTGGGTATTGATGCGCGAGGCGATCAACGTGTTGCTGGAGGGCGTGCCCAAGGGCATGGATGTCGCGGCGGTACGCGGCACCCTGTGCGCACACGATGGCGTGCTGGACGTGCATGACCTGCACGTATGGGCGCTGGCTTCCAGCACCCCGGCACTGACCGCGCACGTGGTGATGGGCACCGGCGTGGATGCCGATCGCCTGCGTCGCGAGCTGGGCACCCGGTTGCACGAGCAGTACGGCATCGACCATGTGACCCTGCAGATCGAGACGGATCACTGCGGCGATCCCTGCAGCGTGGGCAGCCCGCGCGACCGGCATGCCGATGACCATGTCGGGCACGACCACGCCGCCCATGATCATGCCGGCCATGCGCACCACAGCAACGACAGCCGCCGCGCCGCGCCGGACGCGCAGGGTCATCACGGGCATCCGCATCCCTGAGGTCTACCGGCGGCCCCACCGCGGACGGGCAGGGCAGGGTTGCCGCTACAATGCGGGTCTGCCTTGCCATCTGTCGGAGATACTGCAGTGACCCGGAAACTCGTACTGTTGCGCCACGGCCAGAGCCAGTGGAACCTGGACAACCGCTTCACCGGCTGGGTGGACGTGGAACTGACCGAACAGGGCCGCCGCGAGGCTGCCGCCGCCGGCCGCCTGATGCGTGAAGAAGGCCTGCAGTTCGATGTCGCCCACACCTCGGTGCTCAAGCGCGCCATCCACACCCTGCAGGGTGCCCTGGCCGAGCTGGACCAGGACTGGCTGCCGGTCAGCAAAAGCTGGCGCTTGAACGAGCGCCATTACGGTGGCCTGCAGGGCCTGGACAAGGCCGAGACCGCCGCCAAGCACGGCGAGGACCAGGTCAAGATCTGGCGCCGTTCCTACGATATCCCGCCGCCGGCGATGGACATCGAGGACCCGGGCCACCCGATCCACGACCGCCGCTATGCCGGCCTGGACCGCAATGCCCTGCCGGGCACCGAATCGCTGGCCACCACGCTGGACCGCGTGCTGCCGTACTGGTTCGATTCGATCGCCCCGCAGCTCAAGGACGGCAAGACCGTGCTGGTCACCGCCCACGGCAACTCGCTGCGCGCGCTGTACAAGTACCTCAACCATGTTTCGCAGGAGGCCATCCTGGAACTCAACATCCCGACCGGCATCCCGCTCCTGTTCGAACTCAACGACGACCTGACGGTGCAGTCGTTCCGCTACCTGGGCGACCCGGAAGCGGCACGCAAGGCCGCTGAGGCCGTGGCGAACCAAGGCAAGGCGAAATAACAACGAAAGGCCGGCGCAAGCCGGCCTTTTCTTTACCCCCGCGGGTAGGGCCACCCCATGGGTGGCTGCACGCGACGCCGGCTTCCTGCAGCCACCCATGGGGTGGCTCTGCCGCTGCGCGATGGTGTGACCTTTGGCCGGTCCGCCCGGTCCCCTCCCGCGCTACGCTGACCGATTGCCCGTGATCCGGGTGATGCATCCATCTGTAGCCGGAGAGTCGAATGAAGTTTTCCAAGCTGGTCCCGCTGGGCCTGACCGCCGCCATCGCCGTGTCGCTGGCCTCCTGCGGCAAGACCGATACCGCGCCTGCCGCCACCGCCGATGCCAAGCCGGCGTTTGATCAGTCGCAGATCAAGACCGCGCTGATCTCGCTCAACACTGCCGATCTGGACACCGCCATCGCCGCCTGTACCGACCTCAACGGGTTCGTGAACAGCAAGTGGCTCAAGGCCAACCCGGTCCCGAACGACCAGACCACCTGGGGCAGCTTCGAAATCCTGCGCGAGCGCTCGCTGGAAGTGCAGCACGCGCTGGTGCAGCAGGCCGCCGCCAGCCAGGCCAAGGCCGGCACGGTGGAAGCCAAGATCGGTGACATCTGGAAGACCGGTTCGGACGAGGCCAAGATCGACGCCGCCGGCATCACCCCGCTGCAGCCGCAGCTGGACAAGATCGCCGCGCTGACCGACACCGCCGCCATCACCCAGTACCTGCGCGACAGCCAGGCGGTGGGCCAGGGCGTGCTGTTCTCGCTGTTCGCCAATGCTGATTACAAGGATTCGGCCAACGTCATCGCCTATGTCGGCCAGGGCGGCCTCGGCCTGCCGGAGAAGGGCTATTACTTCGACGATTCGCAGGCCAAGATCCGCGACGCGTACGTTGCCTACATCGCCCAGGTGCTGACCCTGTCCGGCGTCGATGCCGAGCTGGCCAAGACCCAGGCCAAGGCCGTGATGGACTTCGAAACGCGTCTGGCCAAGGCCTCGATGTCGCGCATCGAAATGCGTGACCCCGCCAAGCGTTACAACCCGGTCAGCGCGGCGGACGCAGACAAGCTGACCCCGAACTTCAGCTGGACCGCCCTGTTCGACACCCTGAAGGTGCCGGCCGCGCAGAAGTTCTCGATGGCCCAGCCGGGCTTCTTCGGTGAAGTGGACAAGATGCTGGCCGACGTACCGGCCGCCACCTGGCAGGCCTACCTGCGCTTCCACACCATCGATGACGCCTCGCCGTACCTGAGCAGCGCCTTCGAAAAGGCCAACTTCGATTTCTACAGCACCACCCTGCGTGGCCAGAAGGAAATGCAGCCGCGCTGGAAGCGCGTGCTGGAGTCGGTCAACGGCGCCATCGGTGAAGGCCTGGGCCAGATGTATGTCGACGCCGTGTTCCCGGCCGACTCCAAAGTGCAGATGCAGCACCTGGTGGAGAACCTCTCGGTGGCGCTGAAGGCGCGCTTGGAGAAGCTGGAGTGGATGAGCGAAGACACCCGCAAGAAGGCACTGGAGAAGTGGGCCAGCTTCACCCCGAAGATCGGCTACCCGGACAAGTGGCGTGACTGGTCGGGCCTGGAAACCAACGGCGACAGCTACCTGGGCAACATGCAGGCCGCGCGCACGTTCAACTACCGCTTCATGCTCAACAAGATCGGCAAGCCGGTCGACAAGACCGAGTGGGGCATGACCCCGCAGACCGTCAACGCCTACTACAACGCCACCAAGAACGAGATCGTGTTCCCGGCGGCGATCCTGCAGGCGCCGTTCTTCGACGCCAAGGCAGATCCGGCGCTCAACTACGGCGGCATCGGTGCGGTCATCGGCCACGAGATGATGCACGGCTACGACGACTCGGGCAGCCAGTTCGCCGCCAACGGCAACTTCGACAACTGGTGGACCGACAGCGACCGTGCCGCCTTCACCCAGCGTACTGACCAGCTGGTCGCGCAGTTCGATGGCTATGAGTCGCTGCCCGGCGTGAACGTGAAGGGCAAGCTGACCCTGGGCGAGAACATCGGCGACCTCGGTGGCCTGACCGTGGCCTACGACGCGCTGCAGATGGCGCTGAAGGAAGACCCGAAGGCCAACGTCGAGGTGGACGGTTATTCGCAGGACCAGCGCTTCTTCATGAACTGGGCCACCGTGTGGCGCCGCAACTTCAATGAAGGCGAGCTGCGCGTGCGTCTGAACACCGATCCGCACGCCCCGGCGAACTTCCGTGCCAACGGCGCGCCGTCGAACATGCCGGCGTACGCGCAGGCGTTCGAGTGCAAGGCCGGCGATGCGATGGTGCGGGCCGACGACAAGCGCGTTGTGATCTGGTGATCGCACGCGGTTGAGTGATACGGAAAACCCGGCGAACGCCGGGTTTTTCTTTTCCAGCACGCTCGCGGCAAACCCCAGCGGAGACTACGTAGTGGCGGCCATCATCCGGGTGAACAGGCCGAACACCTCCGGATCCACCAGGCCACCCTGCTGCTCGGCAAGGATGCCCATCGCCTTGGCATGCGGCATCGGGCCGCGGTAGGGGCGGGTGGTGGTCATGGCATCGTAGCCATCGACGATGGTGAGCACGCGCGCGCCCAGCGGAATGTCGCTGCCTTTCAGGCCATCCGGATAACCACTGCCATCGAACGCCTCGTGATGGCTGCGGATCAGCCGCGCCACCTCGGCCGCGTCGCTGCGCCCGGTGGTGGCGAAAATGCGCTCACCGCGCTCGGGGTGGGTACGCATGATCGCGCGCTGCGCGTCGTCCAGGCGCGCGGGATACAACAGCACGTTGTCCGGAATGCCGATCTTGCCGATGTCATGGAAGCGGGCCGCCAGCGCCAGATGCGCGCGCTGCGTGTCGTCCAGATCGCACAGGCGCCCCAGCTGATCGCCGAGCAGGCCGACCCGGTCGCAGTGGAAACGGGTGTACTGGTCGCGCATCTGCAACGACATCGACAGCGCATCGATGGAGCAGACCTGCGAAGGGGCATCGTCGAACATGGGGGCGGTCACGTGGGGTCGGATGGCCGGCCGTCAGTGCCGGGGTCGGGCAGGCGGCCACGTGGCGCCTGCCCATCGAACGATAGCGCCTGGCGACCGGCGCCAGGCGTGAAATCAGCGCGGGGAGAGGGTCAGCAACAAGGCCTTGGCGGCGCTGAAGCGGTCTTCCGGCAGCGGCAAAGGGTGCTTGATGCGCAGCTTGTCCGGCCCATCCATCGTGTACAGCTTGGGCTGCTTCTGGATCAGCTGGATGACCGCCATCGGGTCGATCTCCGGCTTGGCGTTGAACACGATGCGCCCGCCGTTTTCGCCCAGCTCCAGTTTGCGGATGCCCAGCACATTGGCCTGCAGCTTGAGCTCGGCGATCGCGAACAGGTGCTTGGCCGCATCCGGCAGCAGGCCGAAGCGATCGATCATCTCCACCTGCAGTTCGCGCAGCTCAGCGCTGTCGCGCGCGCTGCTGATGCGCTTGTATAGGGTCAGGCGGGTGTGCACGTCGGGCAGGTAGGCGTCGGGGATCAAGGCGGGCACATGCAGCTCGACCTCGGCACCGCGTGCTTCTTCGCCCGCATCCAGATCCGGCAGCTTGCCCAGGCGGATGCTGCGCACCGCACGTTCCAGCAGCTCGGTGTAGAGGCTGAAGCCGACCTCGGCCATCTGGCCGCTCTGGTCCTCGCCGAGCAGCTCGCCGGCACCGCGGATTTCCAGATCGTGGGTGGCCAGGGTGAAGCCGGCACCGAGTTCGTCCATCGAGGCGATCGCCTCCAGGCGCTTCTCGGCATCAGGCGTCATCGCGCGCTTGTCCGGCACCACCAGGTAGGCGTACGCCCGGTGGTGCGAGCGACCCACGCGGCCACGCAGCTGGTGCAGCTGGGCCAGGCCGAAGCGGTCGGCGCGGTTGATGATGATGGTATTGGCGTTGGGGATGTCGATGCCCGATTCGATGATCGTGGTCGACAACAGCACGTTGAAGCGCTGCTTCTGGAAGTCCAGCATCACCCGCTCCAGCTCGCGCTCGGGCATCTGCCCATGGGCGATGCCGATGCGTGCTTCGGGCACCAGCTCGGCCAGCTCGCGCTGCATGCGGCCGATGCTCTCCACATCGTTGTGCAGGAAGTACAGCTGGCCACCACGGGCCAGTTCGCGCTGGAAGGCTTCGCGCAGCAGCGCGTTGTCCCAGGCGGTGATGAACGTCTTGACCGCCAGCCGGTTCGGCGGCGGCGTGGCGATGATCGACAGATCACGCAGCCCGGCCATGGCCATGTTGAGCGTGCGGGGAATCGGCGTGGCGGTCAGGGTGAGCAGATGCACGTTGGCGCGCATCGCCTTGAGCGCTTCCTTCTGGCGCACACCGAAGCGCTGCTCCTCATCGACCACGACCAGACCGAGGTCCTTGAACTTCACGTCCGGCTGCAGCAGGCGATGGGTACCGATGATGACGTCGATGGTGCCGGCGGCGACCTTCTCCAGTTCGGCCTTGATCTCCTTGGTGGATTTGAAGCGCGACAGCACCTCCACCTTGAGCGGCCAATCGGCGAAGCGATCGCGGAAGTTGCGGTAGTGCTGTTCGGCCAGCAGGGTGGTTGGCACCAGCACGGCAACCTGCTTGCCGGCGCTGGCGGCGGCGAACGCGGCGCGCACGGCGACCTCGGTCTTGCCGAAGCCGACGTCACCGCAGACCACCCGGTCCATCGGCTGGCTGCTGGCCAGATCGCGCAGCGTCGCGTCGATCGCGGCCAGCTGATCAGGCGTTTCCTCGAACGGGAACCCGGCCGCGAACGGCTCGTACATCGCACGGTCCACATGCAGCGCCAGGCCGGCACGGGCACGACGACGCGCCTGGATTTCCAGCAGCTCGGCGGCAACGTCGCGGACCTTTTCGGCCGCCTTGCGCTTGGCCTTGGTCCACTGCTCGCCACCGAGCGAATGCAGCGGGGCGGTTTCCGGCGAGGCACCGGAATAGCGGCTGATCAGGTGCAGCTGGGCGACCGGCACATACAGGCGGTCGCCCTTGGCGTATTCGATTTCCAGGAACTCGCCGGGCATGCCGCCGGCATCGAGAACGATCAGGCCGCGGTAGCGGCCGACACCGTGGTCTTCATGCACGATCGGCGAGCCTTCGCTGAGCTCGCCGAGGTCGCGGATGATCGCTTCGGGCTCGCGCCCGGCCCGGCGGCTGCGGCGCTGCTGGCCGGCGCGTTCGGGGAACAGCTGACGTTCGGTCAGCACCGCGATCGGCGGGCTTTCCAGCGCGAAACCGTCTTCCAGCGGCGCCACGGTAATGCCGAAGCGGACGCTGTCGTCGGCCAGGAAGCCGGGCAGATCGGCGACCACCGGCGGCTTCAGCTCGGCGGCGAGCAGCACTTCCAGCAGGGCTTCGCGGCGGCCGGCGGAATCGGCGGCGATCAGCACGCGGCCCGGATAATGACCGATGAAGGATTTCAGTGCCTCGGCAGCCGGGGCATCGCGTGCGGCCACTGGCAGCGGCGGCAGGGGCTGGTCGCCCAGCGGCTGTGCATCGCCGATGCGGTCGTGATCCAGCGGCCAGACTTCGACGCGGGCCAGGCCGTTGAGCGTGGCGCGCAGTTGCTCGGGGCTGGCATACAGCTCTTCCGGCGCCAGCAGCGGGCGCTCGACATCGTGGCGGCGCTGCTCGTAGCGGTTCTGCGTCTGCGCCCAGAAGGCGGCCGCAGCATCGAACACGTTCGGCGCCAGCACCGGCAGCACGTTGGGCTGCAGGTAATCGAGCAGGGTCGCGGTCTTGTCGAAGAACAGCGGCAGGTAGTACTCGATGCCGGCCGGCGCGATACCGGCCTTGAGATCCTGGTACAGCGCGCTGCGCCGGGTATCCACATCGAAGCGCTCGCGCAGCGTGTTGAGCACGCGCGAGACGCTGAGATCATCCAGCGGCACTTCACGGCCGGGCAGCATGTGCACCGCCTCGACCTTGTCCAGCGAGCGCTGCGATTCCGGATCGAACGCGCGGATCGAATCGATGTCTTCATCGAGCAGTTCCACCCGCAGCGGCGCCTCGGCCCCCATCGGGTAGACATCGAGCAGGCCGCCACGTACGGCGAAATCACCCGGGTCCATCACCTGCGGCACGTTGCGGTAGCCGGCCGATTCCAGGCGGCGCTTTTCCGCGTCCAGATCCAGGCGCTGGCCCACGGTGAGGTCGAAGCTTCCGCCGATGACGTACTTGAGCGGGGCCAACTGCTGCAGCAGCGTCTGCACCGGCACCACCACGATGCCGCGCTTCAGCGCCGGCAGGGCATGCAGCGCCGCCAGGCGCTGGGAAATGATGTCCGGGTGCGGGCTGAAGGCGTCGTAGGGCAGGGTTTCCCAATCCGGGAAGGCCACGATCGGCACGTCGCCGGCACTGCCCAGCAGGGTGTGCAGATCCGCTTCGATCTGGTTCGCGCCGTGGTTGTCGCGCGCGACCACCAGCAACGGCCCGTCGTGCGACTGTGCCGCGCGGGCGATGTACCACGCCAGCGCTGTCGCCGAAGCGGGAGCGCGCCACCAGGCGCGGAGCTGTCCAGGACGTGGCAGCGGCGGAACGGGATAGGAGGTGCGTGACATGAACCGTCGATTTTAGCAGACCGCAGCGTGGCGGCCGCGTCATCCGGCAGCGGCCGGGCAGTGCCCGGCCGCCCGTCATCAGCTGTCGAGTTCGAGCACCATGCGCACCAGGCCCGGCGTACCGTTCGGGTGCGGGATCGGCTGGAAGCCCAGCGAGGCGGCCAGCTGCTTCATCGGCTCGTTCTCTTCGGCAACATCACCGTACAGACGATCCAGGTACTTGCCGCGCGCCCATTTGACCAGCTTGCGCATCAGCTGCCGGCCCAGGCCCTGGCCGACCAGGAAGCGGCTGACCAGGATCGCGTATTCGGCCTCGCGGGTGCCGGGGATGATCGAGGCACGCGCGACCGCACCCACCACGGCTTCACCGGCGGGCAGCGACTCGGCCGCGACCAGGGTGATTTCGCTCTTGGGATTGGGGTGGGTCAGGCGCTGCGTGGTTTCCGGCGACAGCTCGGTCACCGACTGCAGGAAACGGTCGCGGATCTCCTCCGGCCCGAACAGGCTGAAGGCGGCATGCAGCGGCGGGCCGTCTTCCGGCCGGATGGGGCGGATCAGCAGCTCGTGGCCACTGGGTGCCTTGAAAATTTCGTGCCAGGGCGGCATGCGGTTACGGGTAGCCATACCGGTGATTCCTTGGTGGTCTCAGGATTCTCGCATCCCGGGTGCAGCGTTCCGTGAACGGATCACTCACGTCGATCCGGCCGGGAGGAGTCGGCCAGGCCGGGATCCCGGCCTGGCCTGAAGGGGGTCATTCGGCCTGCTTGAGCCACTGCAGGCGGGTCGAGGCGCCGGCCTCGCCCAGGTGCTGCTTGAGCGCCGGCATGGCCGGGGCCAGGACCTGGTCGAACTGCCACGGCGGGTTCAGCAGCAGCATGCCGCTGCCATTGAGCCGCAGCGGGGAGTCGTCCGGGCGGATCAGCAGCTCGGCGGTCAGCACCGATTTCACCGGCAGGGCACAGGCCTTGCGCAGGAAATGCAGGATGGTCCGGCGCTGCTTGATCGGGAACCAGATCGCAAAGCTGGCCTGCGGCCAACGGCCCAGGATCTCGGTCACCGAGGCCAGGATGGCCTGGTACTCGGCGTCCTGCCCCTCGTAGGGCGGGTCGATCAGGACCAGCCCACGGCCGATCTTCACGCCGTTGGCCTTGGGCGGCAGCAGCTTCTTGTTCTGGGCATAGCCATCGGCGTGATACACGGCCACCCGGCTGTCATGGGCGAACAGTGCCTTCAGCGCCGTGGCTTCGGCATCCTGCACTTCGCAGACGGCCATGCGGTCCTGCTCGCGCAGGGTCTGGGCGGTCAGCAGCGGCGAGCCGGGGTAGCTGATCATCGCCCCGACCGGGTTGTCGGCCTGGACCGCCTTGAGGTAGCGCTCCACCACCGCGGGCAGCTGCGGCTGGGCCATCAGGCGCATCACGCCGTCTTCGGCCTCCAGCGTCTTGCGGCTTTCCTCGCTGGCCAGCAGGTAGCGGCCTGCGCCGCCGTGGGTGTCCAGCACGAAGAACGGGCTGTCCTTGCGCTTGAAGGTGTCGAGCAGGGCAAGCTGCACGATGTGCTTGAGCACATCGGCATGGTTGCCGGCATGGAAGGCGTGGCGGTAATTCATCGGCGCAGTGTACGGGGCGGCGGGCCCAGCGGCTATGCTGCGCGCATGAGCCACCCCCTGCACAACGTCCTGGTGGTCGAGGACGAAACCGCCATCGCCGATACCGTTCTGTATGCACTGCGCAGTGAAGGCTACGGCGCCCAGCATTGCCTGCTGGGCGGTGAGGCGCTGACCCGGCTGCGCCAGCACGCCTTCGATGTGGTGGTGCTGGATGTCGGCCTGCCGGACATGAGCGGTTTCGAGGTCTGTAGCACGCTGCGCACCTTCAGCGAGGTGCCGGTGATCTTCCTGACCGCCCGCAATGACGAGTTCGACCGGGTGCTCGGCCTGGAACTGGGGGCGGACGACTACATGGCCAAGCCGTTCTCGCCGCGCGAGCTGGTGGCGCGGGTGCGCGCGCGCCTGCGCCGGTCCGCGGCCCCTGCCGACACCACCGGCTGGCAGCAGCTTGGCCGCTTCTCGATCGACCGCGAGGGCAGCCGGATCCGCTTCGGTGACCAGCCGCTGGATCTGACCCGCTACGAATACGCACTGATGGCGGCCCTGCTGCAGCGCCCCGGCGCGATCCTCAGCCGCGCCCAGCTGATGGACCGCGGCTGGGACAGCGACGCCGACAGCGCCGACCGCACGGTGGATACCCACGTCAAAACCCTGCGCGCCAAGCTGCGTGCCGCGGGCGCCGAGACCGACCCGATCCGCACCCACCGTGGCCTGGGCTACGCACTGGAGGTGTAGGCATGCGGCTGGGCCTGAAACTGTTCCTGGGCTTCTTCCTGATCGTGGGTATCGCCGCGTTCTTCGTGATGCGCATTTTCGTCAACGAAGTGAAGCCCGGCGTGCGCCAGGCGATGGAGTCCACGTTGGTCGATGCAGCCAACGTGCTGGCGGAAATGGCCGCGGCCGACCTCAAGGCCGGGCACATCCGCGACGGCCGCTTCGTCGCCGATCTGGCGCGCGCCAAGCGCCGCGACCCGAAGGCGATGGTGTGGCGTTTTCCCAAGCGTACGCTGGATTACCAGGTCACCATCACCGATGCCAAGGGCATCGTGGTGTACGACTCGACCGGCCGCGATGTGGGGCGCGACAACTCACGCTGGAACGATGTCTACCGGACGCTGCGCGGCGAGTACGGCGCGCGCTCCAGCCCGGAGACGCCCGGCGACGACACCCACTCGGTGATGCACGTGGCCGCGCCGATCTTCGATCCGGCCGACGGGCGCCGCTTGATCGGTGTGCTCAGCCTGGCCCAGCCCAATCGGAGCATCGATCCGTTCATCGCGGCCAGCCAGCGCGCCATCATGAAGCGTGGTGCGTGGTTGATCGGCCTTTCAGCGCTGATCGGCCTGCTGATGACCGCGTGGCTCATGCACGGCGTGAACCGTCTCAACCGCTATGCCAAGGCGGTCAGCGCCGGTGAACCGGTGCCGCCGCCGAAGCCGCGCCGCGATGAGATAGGTGACCTGGGCCAGGCGCTGGAAACCATGCGCCGCAAGCTGGAAGGCAAGGCCTACGTCGAGCAGTACGTTCAATCGCTGACCCATGAAATGAAGAGCCCGCTGGCCGCGATCCGCGGCGCGGCCGAACTGCTGCAGGAGCCGTTGCCGGACGCGGATCGGGCGCATTTCGCCCGCAGTATCGAAGGCCAGGCGCAGCGCCTCACTGAAACCATCGACAAGCTGTTGGCGCTGGCCGAGGTGGAGCAGTACGGCTGGCTGCAGAAGCACGAGCGGCTTGCACTGGCGGCGTTGCTGCAGTCCGCCACCGACGCGGTGGCGGTGCGTGCGCAGGCCGCCGGGGTCACGATCGCGGTGGAGGCGCAGGCCGAGAGCGTGCAGGGCGATGGCTATCTGCTGGGCCAGGCACTCAACAATCTGCTGGAGAATGCCGTGGCCTTCTCACCGGCCGGCAGCACCATCACGCTCGGTGCCGGTGCGGAAGGCGAGGGCATCGCACTGACCGTGGCCGACCGCGGCAGTGGCGTGCCGGACTACGCGCTTGATCGCGTGTTCGAGCGCTTCTATTCCCTGGCGCGACCGGGCACCGGCCAGCGCAGCTCCGGCCTCGGCCTGTCGTTCGTGCAGGAAGTGGCCCGCCTGCACGGCGGCCGTGTGAGCCTGCGCAACCGCGATGACGGCGGTGCACAGGCGGTGTTGTGGCTGCCGTCGCGCCTGCCCTCGGTACCGCCGCGGCGCTGATCGCTGCCGCACTTCACACAGACTTCAAATTCGGCACAAACCCCGCACACCGGCGCGCGGGAAGCTGGCCCCCTCCCAACCGAGGACGGGTCATGAAATCCCTGAAGATGCTGTTGCGGTTCGCCATTGTCGGCGGGCTGATCCTGTTGCTGCTGATTCCACTGAGCCTGATCAAGGGCGTGATCCGCGAGCGTGAGGCGTACCGCGACGAGGCCTACCAGCGCGTCGCGCAGAGCCGCGCCGGCGCGCAGATTCTGACCGGCCCGATCCGGGTGGTGCCGTGGACCGAGACCCGCGAGGTCGAGGTGGTGGATGCGGCCGGCACCAAGAAGAAGGAAAAGCAGGTCGAGCAGGGCCAGTGGCTGCAGATGCCGGCCACGCTCACGGTGGACGGCGTGATGCAGCCGGACGAGCGCCGTGTCGGCCTGTTCCGCGTGCCGGTCTATAGCTGGAAGGCCACGATCAGCGCCGCGTTCGCCGATGACGACTACCCGGTGAAAGCAGGCCGCGTGTATGGCACGCCCTTCCTGACCGTGGGCATCGCCGATGTGCGCGGCCTGGTCGGTTCGCCGAACCTGCGCGTGGATGGCAACGCGGTGACGCTGTTGCCCGATGCCGGCGGCGTCAGTGGCATCGGCACCGGCCTGCATGTCGGCTTGCCGGGCCTGGCGGATGAACGGGGTGGCGTGCTCAAGGGCAGCAAGGTCGAACTGGAGCTGGTGCTGGATGGCACCCGGTCGCTGTCGGTGGTGCCGGTGGGCGATGACAGCCGCATCGCGCTGCGCTCGCCGTGGCCGCACCCGCTGTTCGGCGGCAGCTTCCTGCCCAACGAACGCAAGGTGGACGCGCAGGGTTTCGACGCCCAGTGGGCGGTGTCCTCGCTGGCCTCGCGTGCCCAGCACCAGCTGCGCAACCGCCCGGACATCGACGCCGAAGCGGTGAGCGTGGAGCTGGTCAATCCGGTCGATGTCTATACCCAGGCCGACCGCGCCAGCAAGTACGGCATCCTCTTCATCCTGCTCACCTTCGTCGGCTTCATCCTGTTCGAACTGATCAAGCAGCTGCGCATCCACCCGCTGCAGTACCTGATGGTCGGCCTGGCGCTGGCGATCTTCTTCCTGTTGCTGCTCAGCCTCTCCGAGCACATCGCGTTCTGGCAGGCCTATGCGCTCTCGGCACTGGCGTGCATCGGCATCCAGACCGTGTATCTGTCCGGCGTATTGAAGAGCTGGAAACGCGGCCTGGGCTTTGCGGTGATGCTCAGTGCCCTGTATGGCGCGCTGTATGGGCTGCTGATCTCGGAGAACAACGCGCTGCTGATGGGCTCGCTGCTGCTGTTCGGCGTGCTGGCCGCGGTGATGTGGGTGACCCGCCGGGTCGATTGGTACGAACTCGGCGCGCGGCTGAGCTGAGGAACGGACATGAGCTTGCACCGCTGTCTGCACGAACGTGTGCGCCGGGCGCTGCCCGCCCGGCTGGAGGTGGCCTCGCTGCTGGAGGGCGAGGCCTCGGGATGGCCGTCACCGCTGAGGGCACTGCCTGGGGTGCCGGCAGCGCCGGGGCTGCTGCGTTTCGGCTTGGCACCGGCCACCTGCGAGGCGATCACCGTGCACGGGCTGCGCTTTCTGGAACAGGCACGGCAGGCGCGCGGGCGCCTGCCGCTGCCGCACTGGTGTGGCGACTATCGGCCGTGGCGTCAGGGTGCACAGGCGTTGCGTGAGGTCGGCATCCGCGGGTTGCCTGCGGGCTGGCCGGCGCATGCAGCGGTCTACGCCAGCGCCTCGGAAGACCGCAGCCGCTGGCTGCTGGTACTGCCTTCCCGTGGCCAGCTCTGGTACGGCTGGATGGAATGACCATGACTCTTGGCCCGGGGGCGCGCGGGCCACCCTCGATAGACTCGGGGATTGTTCGTGGTCTGTCCGAAGGGCGGGGGTAATCGTGTTCAAGTGGGGCATGTTGAGCGTGGCATTGGCATTGAGCGGCGTCGCCGATGCACAGACGAAGGAAACGGTGGACCTGGACATGGTCAGCCGGATCCGCCAGGAAGCCTTCCACCGGTCGCAGGTGATGGCGACCTTCAGCCATCTGACCGAGCAGATCGGCCCGCGCCTGACCAATTCGCCCGCGATGGGCGAGGCCAACACCTGGACCCGCAGCAAGTTCAACGAGTGGGGCCTGGTCAACGTGCATGACGAGGCCTTCGATGCGTTCGGTCGCGGCTGGGAGTTCAGCAACGCCAGCGTGGAACTGCTCAGCCCGCGCGTGGCGCCGCTGTATGCGCTGCCGAAGGCCTGGACGCCGGGCACCAACGGCCCGGTCGAGGGTGAGGTGATCAAGGTCGAGATCAAGAAGCTCGCCGATCTGGATCAGTACAAGGGCAAGATCGCCGGCAGGATCCTGCTGCTCAACGATGCGCGCGATTACGAACGGGCCACCAAGTCTGATTCGCACCGCCACGATGACGCCGGCCTGGCCGAGCTGCAGGTGTTCGCGGTGCCCAAGGACGTTGCCGATGCCAAGGCAGACCGTGCCAAGAAGGCCAAGGAATACCTGGAGAAGCAGGAACTGATCCGCGCCACCAATGCGTTCTTCGCCGAGCAGGGCGTGCTGGCCACGATCAGCATCAGCGGCTGGGACAACGGCATCATCCGTGTGGGTGGCGGTGGCTCGCGCAAGGCCGGCGAACCGGTCGGCGTGCCCGAATTGGCGATGATGGCCGAGCACTACAACCAGCTGGTGCGTGCAGTGGACCAGAAACAGGCGGTCAAGCTGCGGGTGAATGTCCAGGCCCGTTTCACCGATACGCAGGACCAGCCGGGCTACAACACGCTGGCCGAGATCCGCGGCAGTGGCAAGGCCGATGAGATCGTGATGCTCGGCGCGCACATGGATTCCTGGCACACCGGCACCGGTGCGGCCGACAACGCGGCCGGCGTGGCGGTGATGATGGAGGCCATGCGCATCCTCAAGGCGGTGGGTGCCAAGCCCAAGCGCACCATCCGCGTGGCGCTGTGGAGTGGCGAGGAGCAGGGGCTGATCGGTTCGCAGGACTACGTGTCCAAGCATTTCGCGCGCTACCCCGAGCCGACCGACCCGGCGCAGCTCACGTTGCCGGCCTCGATGCGTGAACCCACCGGCGCCCTGCAGCGCCAGCGCGATTACGACAAGTTCTCGGCGTACTTCAACATGGACAACGGCTCGGGCCGTTTCCGCGGCATCTACGCGCAGGAGAATCTGGCCGCGGTGCCGATCTTCGAAGCGTGGCTGGCCCCGTTCCATGACGTGGGCGCCACCACCGTGGCGACCCGCAACACCGGCAGCACCGACCACATCGCCTTCGATCGCGTCGGCCTGCCCGGGTTCCAGTTCATCCAGGATCGGCTGGACTACTTCACCAACGTCCACCACAGCAACCTGGACACCTGGGACCACGCCGAGCCGGAGGACCTGAAGCAGGCCGCCGCGATCGTGGCCTCGTTCGTCTACAACGCGGCGATGCGCGAGGAAAAGTTGCCGCGCAAGCCGTTGCTGACGCCCTGAGGCAGGGTCTACCGGGCCGTCGACGGCCCGGTGCGGGGCGTGGGATCGAGCGAGAAGGCGAGGCGGTAGCCTGTGGGCCCGCCTTCTGCGGAGAGAATGCTGCGCACCATCGCTTCGTTGACCGGCAACTGGCGGCCTACCGCATCACGGGGTGCCCCGAACAGCACGGACGGATTCTCCAGCGTGCCGGTGACCTCGCCCAGACAATGGGAAATGCCGCATTGCAGGCGGCTCAGTCGCGGCGCGTCGGGGCCGGTGCCCAGCCGTTGCTGCAAGGCGTGCTGATAGCTGCTGCGAACGTCCTGCGCGTCCCCATCGGTGGCGTAGGCGCGGTCCAGTGCCGCCATGGCCTGGTCGAAGCGCGGGCCGTCATTGAGCAACTGCCGCAGCGCATCCGAAGACAGGCCATCGGCCAGGCCGAGCGCCCGTTCCGTGTCGCCGGCTGCCGCCGAGGCGTTGACGGCTGGCGTCTGTACGCCAGCGAGTGTGCCCGAAGGGGACGTGCCGGGCGGCAGCGCGGATGCGCTGGGCCCCACGTCCGCCGGTAGCGCCTGCTGGGCGGGTGGGTTTGTGGCCACCGAAGCAGCCGCCGCGCCGTCGGTGCCCGGTGCAGAACACGCCCCCAGTGCGGCGAGCAGGATCAGGGCGGTGGCGGCGCGGGTAGCGGCATGTCGCAGTGACGGCGGCTCAAAGCGGGCAGTTGTCATGGTCGATGGATGAAAAGCGGACAATCCCACCATCAGACCATGTCCACGCCCAGCAGACTGTAGGGATTCTCCGATTTAGGCAGGGTCCGGCCCGGACAGGTAAAATTGCCGGGATTCCGTTTCCCGCCCTGAGCCCTCCATGACCTGCCGCACCCGTTTTGCCCCCAGTCCCACCGGCTACCTGCACATTGGTGGCGCCCGCACGGCGCTGTACTGCTGGCTGGAGGCCCGTCACCGTGGCGGCGAATTCGTGCTGCGCATTGAAGACACCGACCGCGAGCGCAGCACACAGGGCGCGATCGACGCGATCCTGGAGGCGATGGAGTGGCTGGGCCTGGGCTATGACGAAGGCCCGATCTACCAGACCCAGCGCGTGGCCCGTTACCTGGAAGTGGCCGAGCAGCTGGTCGCGCAGGGCAAGGCCTACTACGCCTACGAAACCAGGGAAGAGCTGGACGCGATGCGCGAGGCCGCCATGGCCAAGCAGGAAAAGCCGCGTTACAACGGCGCTGCGCGTGACCTGGGCCTGCCGTACAAGGACGACCCGAACCGCGTGATCCGCTTCAAGAATCCGCTCGAGGGCACGGTCGTGTTCGATGACCTGATCAAGGGCCGCATCGAGATCGCCAACAGCGAGCTGGACGACATGGTGATCTTCCGCCCAGATGGTTTCCCCACCTACAACTTCGCGGTGGTGGTGGACGATTGGGACATGCGCATCAGCGAGGTCATCCGCGGCGACGACCACATCAACAACACTCCGCGCCAGATCAATCTGTACGAGGGCATCGGCGCCCCCGTGCCGAAGTTCGGCCATATGCCGATGATCCTGGACGAGCAGGGCGCCAAGCTGTCCAAGCGCACCGGCGCGGCCGACGTGATGCAGTACAAGGACGCCGGCTACCTGCCCGACGCGCTGCTGAGCTATCTGGCCCGCCTGGGCTGGTCGCATGGCGACCAGGAGCTGTTCAGCCGCCAGGAGCTGATCGATCTGTTTGATGTGACCAACTGCAACTCCAAGGCCGCGCGCCTGGATATGGCCAAGCTGGGCTGGGTCAACCAGCACTTCCTGAAGACTGAAGCGCCGGCCGACATCGCCCCGCATCTGGTCTACCAGCTGAACAAGCTGAGCCTGGATCTGAACGCCGGTCCGGCGCCGGCGGACGTGGTGGTGGCGCTGCGCGATCGTGTGCAGACGCTGAAGGAAATGGCCGAGAAGGCGGTGGTCTGGTATCAGCCGTTGACCGAGTACGACGAAGCCGCGGTGGCCAAGCACTTCAAGCCGGGCGCGGAACTGGCGCTGGGCAAGGCCCGCGAGCTGTTGGGCGCGGCCGGGGAATGGACGGTGGAGAGCGTCTCGGCGGCACTGCACGACGTGGCCACGGCGCTGGAGATCGGCATGGGCAAGGTGGCGCAGCCGCTGCGCGTGGCCATCACCGGCACCCAGGTCAGCCCGGACATCTCGCAGACCGTGTTCCTGGCCGGGCGTGAAGAGGCCTTGAAACGCATCGAGGTCGCACTCACTAAAGTACCGACGGCCTGACCACAGGAGACCGCGCATGTCCGCAAAGACCGCTTGTACCGCTCCGCACCATCACGTTCACGACGCCTCCGACTTCGTGAAGGTGGTCGAACGCGTGTGCTCGGAACGCGGGCTGCGGCTGACGCCGATCCGCGCGAACGTACTGCGCCTGATCGCCGAGGCCGGCAAGCCGGTCAAGGCGTATGAGTTGCTGGAGTGGGTGCGCAACGGCAAGGGCGTCGGTGCCGACGCTCCGCCGACGGTATACCGCGCGTTGGATTTCCTGATGGCCAACGGCTTCGTGCACAAGCTGGAATCGGTGAATGCGTTCGTGGCGTGCCACCATCCGAGCAGTGCGCAGCATTCGGTGCCGTTCCTGATCTGCAACAGCTGCCACAGCGCGGTGGAGCTGGAGGACAAGGAGATTGTCAGCCAGCTGGAGAAGCGGGCGAAGGAGCTGGGGTTCCAGCCGCAGGCGCAGACGCTGGAAGTGCATGGCCTGTGCGCGCGCTGTGCGGGGTAGGTACCGACCGTCGGTCGGTACGCTGTTGACGTCGAAAAGCCGCGCATATGCGCGGCTTTTTCGTTTCTGCGCGAGAGCAGATGTGAAGCAGCCACTCTGTTTCCCGCTGCGGAAGCGAGCCGGGCAACCTGGAGCGGGACGCGCCGTAAACCCATCCGTGGGGGCTCGTGAGCGGCATCCATGCCGCTCCAACGGTCCCGTTCCAGGCTGCCCAACTCGCTTCCCGACGGTTTCGGACTGGGGTGGGGAAAGGCGTTGGCGTTCTGCGCGCGGGCGCGTTACGGTTTCGCCTCGGCCGATTCGCGCCCTTCCGCAGCGGTATCCACTTTGACGATCACCGACATGCCCGGACGCAGACGCGGTGCCAGCGGCTGATCGGGGTCGATGGAAATGCGGATCGGCAGGCGCTGGACGACCTTGGTGAAGTTGCCACTGGCGTTGTCCGGACGCAGGACACTGAACTCCGAGCCGGTCGCCGGGGCGATCTGTTCGATGTGGCCGTGCAGCTTCTGGCCATCGAAGGCATCCACGGAGAAGGTGGCCGGTTGGCCGATGCGCATCTTCCAGGTCTGGCCTTCCTTGAAGTTGGCGATCACCCACAGGGCATCGGGCACCAGGAACAGCAGCTGCGAACCGGCGGTGACGTATTGGCCCAGGCGCACCGAGGCTTCGCTGACCTGACCGTCGCGCGGCGCCTGGATCACCGTGTTGGCGAGGTCGATCTTCGCCAGTTCCAGCTGCGCCTGGGCGGTCTCGACGCGGGCTTCCAGGCCTTTGCGGGCGACCTGGGTGGAGGTCAGGGTTTCTTCGGCGATGCGGATCTGGGCCTGCGACTGCAGCACGCTGGCCTGCGCCGATTGCGTGGTGGTGCGGAACTTGTCGCGGTCGTTGAGGGCGACCAGTTGCTGGTCGGCGAGTTCTTCGTAGCGCTTGAGTTCGGTACGCGAGCGCGAGAGCTCGGCCTGGCCAGCAGACAGGTTGGCCTGCGCGGCCTGGATCTGCGCGCGGTTCTGCGCCTGGGATTGGTCGGAGTTGGCCAGCGCGGCCTTGGCGCTGTCCAGGTCGGCTTCGGCCTGGACGACCTTCTCGCGGTAGATGCGGTCGTCGATGCGCAGCAGCGGTTCGCCTTGTTTGACGTGCTGGAAGTCCTTGACCAGCACCTCGGTGACATAGCCGTTGACCTGCGGGGCGAGCACGGTGATCTGGCCGCGCACGTAGGCGTTGTCGGTGGTCACCCGGGACGTCTCGAACGGCCACAGTGACCACGCGCGCAGGATCAGCGCGATGCCGATCAGGGCGATCGCGATCATGATGATCACGGCACGCAGGCTCGGCTTGAGGTACTTGGGCGCGCCAGACGGTGTAATGGCCGCTGCCGGCGCAGGGGCGGGCGCGGCGTCGGTCGGCGGCGGTGGGTTGACGTTTTCCGGGGCGGTATCGTCGTGCGGGGGTTGGGTCGACATGGGCGGGCTCATCGGGGCGCGACGCTGCCAGGCGTCGGCGCGGAAAGGTTGGGTGTCGGCGTGTGGCGTTTGCGCCATTGTTTGAGCACGGCGGTGCGCACCGCCAGCAGCAGCAGCCAGCCAAGGAAGATCAGCGCCACGCGGCCGCTGAGTGCGAACACGTCATTGAAGGCGCGCACATTGGCTTCGCGGCGGGTGATCTGCGCCAGCTGCGCGGTGCCCTGCGCGCTGCGCTGCACCGGGTCGGTGATCAGCCTGGCGTAGAGCTGCTGTTGCTGTTTCAGGCGTTGGGCGACGACGCTGTCGGCCGGATCCAGCTGGCTCACCAGCGCGCCGGAGTACACCTGCTCGCGGTGCAGTTGATAGGTGCCCAGCACGGCCGAGCCGGCCAGACCACCGAGGGTCTGGGTGATGGAGAGCGTGACCAGGAAAGTGATCATGTGGTCCACGCCCTGCTTCAACGCCTGGGTGATGCCGAGCATGATCAGCGGCCCCATGAACATGCCGGCGCCGACCGAGGCCAGGAACTGGCTGGCGAAGAAGTCGTGCGGGCGATCCAGGCTGGTGCGGCTCTGGTCGAGCAGGGCCGCGCTGCCCAGCAGCAGGATGGCCATCAGCAGCTGCGGAATAAGCCGCTTCGGCCCGAAGGTCAGCGAGCTGGCCGCGATGCCGGTGATCACGCCTGCCAGGATCACCGCGAACAACGGGCGCATCTGGTCCGGGCCCATCCCGAGCGTGCGCATCAGGCCGACCACGCCATAGGACTGCTCGGTGGTCAGGAAGCGGATCAGGAACGCACCGATGATGAAGTGGATGACCGGCAGGCTGGCCAGCCAGCGCGTCTGCAGCAACGGGTTGCGGCGGTAGTGCTCGATGATGAAGGCGGTGGTGGACAGCGCGATCGAGGCGACCAGCGCCCAGCCCAGCCACGGCGTATCCAGCCACCAGCGGGTGTAGCCCTGCGCGAGGACGACGACCAGCAGGCCGACGGCTGGGGCGAGCAGCGCGAAGGTGAGGAAATCCATCGGTTCGAACGCCTTGATCTGCGCCCCCGGCGGCAGCTTGAGTACCACCACGGCAGCGAACGCACACAGCGCCAGCCCGGCTTCGAACAGGTACAGGTTGTGCCACTGCCCGGTGTCGACAAGACCGGGCGAGACCAGCCAGGCGATCGGCACCGCGAGTTGTGAGATGCCCACGCCGATCACCAGCAGGTTGCCGGTGTATTTGCGCGGCAGCGACTGCAGCATGTACAGCGTGCTCAAGGTGGTGCAGGCTGCGCCGGCGAAGCCGCTGGCCGCGCGCATCAGCACGGTCGTTTCAAAGGTACCGACGAACAGATGCAGCACCGCCAGCGCGGCATACAGGCCCAGCCCGATCTCGGCGAACAGGCGGATGCCGTATTGCTGGCGGAACTTGAAGGCGAGCAGGTTGGCGGTGACGTTGACCATGGCATAGGCGGCCATCAGCCAGCTGCCCTGCGCCGGGGTGAGCCCGAGCTGGCCCTGGAGGAACGGCAGGTTGGCGCTGACCAGCGCATTGCCCAGGCCACCGGTGATGCCGACCAGCAGGGCGACCAGCGCATAGGCCAGGCGGCGGTGCGGCGGATGCCATGGCATCGACGCCGAGCCCGGCAGGGTCGGTTTTTCGTGCTCCTCCCAATCCGGAACCGGCTTGAGGTACTGCGGCATCATCCCTCCCCGTCGGCAGGCCCCCGCAATCCGCCACGCAGCAATTGCAGGGCGCGCGTGGCCAACCGGGCGCGTTCGTCACGCGTCTTGCCACGCAGCGCGGCTCCCAGCATGCCCGAGATGAGTGAAATGTCCGTCGTTTCCAGATCGGGGCGGCACAGGCCGGCGGATATCGCGCGGGCGATCGGTTCGCGCAGCAGTTCGAAGATGGTTTCGCGCGCGGCCCGGATCGGGATCTGATCGGGATCGACCGCGCGCCAGTAATCGGAGAGCGCCGGCGATTGGACGATGCGGTTGGCCATGCCTTCGAGGACGTCGAACAGTGCGTCGTCGCGGTCGCCGAGGGTTTGCACCTGCCGCGCGATGCGATTGACCGTGCGCTGGAGCAGTGCTTCGACCAGTGCGGTGCGGTCGGGGAAGTTGCGGTAGAGGGTGGCGCGGCCCACCTGGGCGCGCTCGACCACCAGGTCCAGCGGGGCGGTAACACCGTGCTGGCCGAAGACCGCATCGGCAGCGTCGAGAATCTGGGCGCGGCGGGCGGCCGCGTCGGCACGTTGGGTAGGCATGCGCCATCATCGGACAGAACTGTCCGGGGCGGAAGGGGATATGTCGTTTGCCGCGCGCCTTGGTTGGCGTGCGCTTGGCAATGTGGACGGCAGGTGAGCTCAGCGCGGGGCGGGCACGCCGTGACAGCCGCCCATCCGGGCTTCACGGATCGGCAGGTTGATCAGTGCGGCAAGGACGGCCAGGCCCATGTCTGCGTACCACATCCACAGGTAGTTGCCGGTGTGGGCCAGCGCCAGGCCGCCGAGCCAGGCACCGAAGAAACCGCCCAGCTGGTGCGACAGCAGGGTCAGGCCGAACAGGGTGCCGAGGTAGCGGGGGCCGAACAGCTTGCCGACCAGGCCGGCGGTGGGCGGAACGGTCGCCAGCCAGGTGAAGCCGAGCGCGGCGGAGAACACGTAGAAGGTGAGCGGGGTGGGCGGCGCAACGAGGTAGACGCCGATCATCACGGCCCGGCTGGCGTACATCCAGAACAGCAGGTACTTCATGCGGTAGCGTTGGCCGAGGGCGCCGACGATCAGGCTGCCGGCGACGTTGAACAGGCCGATCAGGGCGATGGAGGACGAGGCAACGGTGGGCGAGAGCCCGCACAGCGCGATTTCGCCGGGGAGGTGGGTGACCAGGAAGGCGATGTGCAGGCCGCAGGTGAAGAAGCCCAGATGCAGGTACCAGTAGCTACGATCGCGTGCGGCGATGCGCAGTTGTGCGGGCAGACCGCCGTCATCGGTGGTGCCGGCGGCGGGCGCGTGGTCGCCGGCACGACGTCGCAGCGGCCAGGCCAAGGGCACCGAGAGCAGGGTGATGACGGCCATCGTGATCATGGCGCGGGCCCAGCCGGCGGTACCGATGATCCATTGGACCAGCGGCGCGAACACGAACTGGCCCAGCGAGCCGCCGGCATTGATGAGGCCGGCCGCGAACGAGCGCTTTTCGGCCGGCAGGCGGTGGGCGGTCGCGCCGATCAGCACGGAGAAACTGCCGGCACCGGCACCGGCGGCCATCAGCAGACCGAGGGTGAACGTCATGCCAAGCGGGCTGGTCAGCAGCGGTGCGAGCAGCAGCCCGGCGGCCAGCAGCAGGGCACCGAAGATGAGCACGGGCAACGCGCCGCGCTGATCGGCGACGGCACCGAACACGGGTTGCACTGCGCCCCAGACGAATTGCCCGATGGCCAGCGCGAAACTGATCTCGACGATGCTGACGCCGGTGCCGCGGTGGATCGGGTCGACGTAGAGGCCGGAGGTCTGGCGCACGCCCATGGTGACCATGAGGATGGCGGAGGCCGCGACCAGCAGGCCCCAGTGCATGGCGGGGGCGGGGGTGGCAGTGGTTGACGTGCTCATGCGTCGGCTCCGGTGGGCAGGGCGTGGTCGAGTTGGTCGAGCAGGGCGTTGAGCCGGGCGGTCGGGGTGGGGCCGAAGGTGGTTTCCACTTCGTTCTGCGCCCGTTGCCAGAGGGGGCGGGCGCGGCGCAGGCAGGCCTTGCCGGCAGCGGTGATGACGATCAGGCGTTGCCGGGCGTCATCACCGCGGCGTTGTTCAAGCCAGCCGGCGGTGAGCAGCGGTTTGAGGTTGCGGGTGAGCGTGGTGCGGTCCATGCCAAGCGCCTCGGCCAGATCGCCCAGCTGCCGCGGTGCGGGGGCGCGACGCAGGATGGAGTAAGCGTTGAGGCTGAGCCCGGCGGGGGCAAGGTGGGCGTCATAGATCTGCGAGAGCCGGCGTGCCGCGCGACGCAGGCGGAAGCAGGTGCAGGGGCTCTGGGTCAGCGGGTCCATGGGCGTGTGCCGGGGTGGGTGGCTGGATGATACGTGCATATACACGCAGTTCGTCAAGCACAAAAAAGGGGGCCTTCCGGCCCCCTCGGGTCAAGCAACCACCCAGTGAATCGATCAGAAGTACGCGCGGATCCCGAATGCCACGCCGCGGCCCGGCAGCGGGGAGTAGTCGCGCAGCAGGGAGGTGTGCGGGCGGACCTCGCGGTTGGTCAGGTTGCTGCCGTCCAGGAAGACTTCGTAGCTGTTGCTGTCGGTACGGTCCCAGCGGTAGGCGAGGTGGGCATCGACCAGGGTGTAGCCGTTGCTCGGCTCTTCGTTCTGGGCGACGTCCTTCTGGCTGCTGTAGCGCACGGCACCGACCGAGGCGCGCCAGCCATCCTTGGCCCAGCGCAGGTCCGCGCCGACCCGGCCCGGGGCGATGCGTGGCAGGTAGCCGGTGTTGGCCAGATCCACCGTGTAGTTGTGGTTGTGGTCGCCGTGCGGGACGGCGATGTCGACGCTGCGGCTGCCGCTGCCATCCAGTTCGGCGTTGACGTAATCACCGAACACGCGCAGGTCCCAGTCGCCTGCGTTGCCTTCGAAGAGATGGAACAGGGCTTCGGCTTCGGCCCCCTTGAAGGTCGCGTCCTGCTGGGTCCACAGGCGGACCGGCAGCGATTCGACCACGCCGGTGTCGGCCAGGTAGATGAAGTCCTTGAACTTGGTCTGGTAGATGGAGGCGGAGAAGTCGACGCGGTCGCTGTGGGTGTGGATGCCCAGTTCGACGCGCTGGCCGCGTTCGGTCTTCAGGTTCGCATCACCGATTTCCAGCGAGCGGGTGGCAATGTGCGCGCCCGCGGCGTAGAGCTCTTCGTTGGTCGGGGCGCGCTCGGAGCTGTCGATGCCGAAGCGCAGGTCGACGGCGTCGTTGAGCGTCCAGATGCCGGCGGCGGAGAGATTGGTGGCGTCGAACTTGCGGGCACGGTAATCACCGGTCGGGTCCAGCTTGACCTGGTCATGGCGGCCGCCGAGCTCCAGCTTGAACGGGCCGAACTGCTTTTCCTGCAGCACGAACAGGCCGATGTTCTTCGTCGCGGTATCCGGCACGAACGCTTCCTCGCCCTTGGCGCCGAAGTCGCTGTTGCCGAACTGCAGGCCGAAGGCGCCGTCCCAGCCACCGATCTGTTCCTGCACGGCTTCCAGGCGGCCTTCGATGCCGCGGTTGGTGAAGCGCGTGGCCGGCGTGCCTGCTTCCAGTTCGGTGTGCTCGTAGTCGGTGTAAGCGGTACGCAGACTGATGTTCTTCAGGAACGAGGTCGGCTGGTAGATGCCGCCCTTGGCTTCGAAGCGGTTCTGCACCATGTCGATGCGGACGTCATGCTCGTCGCCCTCTTCCTCGTCGCCATGGTCGTGATCGTGGTCATGATCATGGTCGTCGTCGGCATGCACGTGCGCGCCGTTGGGAATGCCGTAGTTGGTGCGGTAGGTGCTGGCGGACACGCCGAAGTAGCCCTCCTCACCCAGCCACGTGGCGCCGACGCCGCCGGCGCGGGTGCGGATCGAACTGTTGTCCAGGCGGCCGCGGCGCGGTTCGTCGGTGTCGCCTTCCTCATGGTCGTGGCCGCTGTGATCTTCCAGGCCATCGATCACCGCGTAGCCGGGAATGCGGTAGTCATCGCCGTTGCGGACCAGGCCGTCCACGTGCAGCACGACGTTGCCGCTGACACCGTCCAGGCGGAACATGCCGCTGCGCTCGTCGTTGACCGAATTGCCGCGCAGTTCGGCGCGGCCGCTGAGCGGACGGTCCGGCAGTTCGCGGGCGATGCGACCGTCGACCACGTTGACCGCGCCGCCGATCGCGCCGCTGCCGAACAGCAGGGTGGCCGGGCCCTTCAGGACCTCGATCTGATCGGCCAGGAACGGCTCGATGCTGGTGGCATGGTCGGCGCTGACGGTGGAGGCATCCATGTTGCCCATGCCGTTGGACAGTACTGCCACGCGCGGGCCTTCCTGGCCGCGGATGATCGGGCGGCCGACGCCGGGGCCGAAGAAGGTGCTCTGCACGCCGGGCAGCTTGGCCACGGTGTCGCCGAGGGTGCCGGCCTTCTGCTCGTCCAGCCGTTCACCGGCCAGCACATCCACCGGGCGCGCCAGCGATTCGGCATCGCCCTGCAGCGGCGAGGCGGTGACCTTCACGGTGGACAGTTCGGTCAGGTGGCCGTCGCGGTGAGTGCCGGTGGTGTCAGCGGCGATCGCCAGCGAGGGCAGCATCGCGGCGGCAAGGGCCAGGGACAGGGCGTGGGGTGTGAGCAGGAGGGAGCTGGAGCGCATAGGGCAAGGGCCTTCGGTCAATTGTTACAATATATCAATGGTGGGGCGCGCGAATCCCGTAACGGGACGGGGGAAGGGAAGTAAGGGGAGGCAAGGGTGCGCGTCAGGATTGATGTTATATTATTCCATAACGCTTCGCCGACCCTGCTGGAAGTCATGCCCCTGTTCGCTCGTGTTCGCCATCTGCTGGATCGTTTCGGTGCCACCGGCTCGCTGCTGTGCGCCGTGCACTGCGCTGTGCTCCCGGTGCTGCTGGCCGCTGCGCCGTCACTGGGCCTGTCGGTCTGGATGAGTGACGGCGTGGAGCTGGCGTTGGTGAGCTTCGTCACCCTGCTGGGGCTGTTCAGCCTGGTCTGGGGCTGGCGCCGTCATGGCGCCCTGCGCGCGCTGGGCTTCCTGATTCCGGGTCTGACCGCGTTGTGGGCGGGGCTGTTGTACGGCCCGCTGCACCACTCGGCGGTGCCGCATGCGGTGGTGATGACCTTGGGCGGCGTGCTGGTGGGCGTGGCCCATCTGGTGAATCTGCGGCTGAACCACGGCCACGTGCATGACGCCAGCTGTGCTCATTGAGAGCGCGCATGGTAGGCTTCCCGATCGTGCGCGGGGGCGCCTGAGAGGGCGGCCCCGCCGAACCCGTGTCAGTACGGGGTAATCAGATTTCGCAGCATTCAGACTAAGGAGTTACGACATGGGTAAGGGTGACCGCAAGACCGCCAAGGGCAAGCGCTTCAATGCCAGCTACGGCAATTCGCGTTCGCACGTCGTGAGCAAGGCGGCCGTGGGCGCAGCTGCGCCGGTTGCCAAGAAGACCGTGACGAAGGCGCCGGCCAAGAAGGCCGTTGCCAAGAAAGCGGTGGCCAAGGCCGGCTGATCCAGCCAGGCGGGTCATGAAAAACGCGGCGCTTGCGCCGCGTTTTTTTTTGCCCGCGTTCCGGCCGAAACCGCTGCGCGCTCAGCGCAGCGCAGGCAGCAGTCGTCCGGCGTCGCCATCGTTGGGCGCCGCTGGAATCCCCAGCAGACGGCTCAACAGCGGATACACATCCACATTGTCGATAGCGGGAAGCGTCTGCCCGTGGTTGAACGCAGGGCCGCGCGCGACGAACACCGCGCGCATGGACGGCAGCGCATTGTCATACCCGTGCGAGCCGCGATCGCCCGGCCCGCGTTTGGCGATGCGCTCGCTGGTCAGGGCATCCCAGCCTTCGTGCATCTGGCAGACGATCGGCGGAATGCGCGGGTTGCTGCCGTACTTCCAGCGTGCCGGCAGGGTCTGGCGCGTCCAGCAGTCGTACTGGGCATGCGCGCCCAGCAGGATCTGCTCGGCCTGCGCCTGCTTGCCCGGCAACGGGGCGAACCCGATCGACTGGCCGACCGAGATGTCCTCGGCAATGGCCGGGTCGATCATGTCTTCCGTCGCCACCACCTGTCCTTCCGGCACGCTGGCCATCCCGTGATCGGAGACCAGGATCACGTTGGTGGCCTCGTCCAGGCCACGTGCCTGCAGACCGTCCAGCAGACGACCGACGGCACTGTCGGCCAGTGTCACCGCGGCGGCGTACTCGTGCGATTCTGGGCCGTGATTGTGGCCGGCCTTGTCCACCTGCTCCATGTACAGCGTCACCAGGCGCGGCGCCTGCGGGCCGTGCTGGTCCAGCCAGCCCAGTACCTGGTCCACGCGATCGGGCAGGGACACCGTCTCATCGTAGCCATGCATCTGGCTGGGGCGGATGCCCTGGATTGCCGCTTCACTGCCCGGCCACGACCACACGGCCGTGCGCACGCCGGCCTTTTCCGCACCGACCCAGATCGGCTCACCGCCCCACCAGCGTGAATCGGCCACCGATTCGCGCACGTGAAGCTGGAATCTGCCCAGAGCGTCCTCGTGCATGCTGTTATGGATGATGCCGTGGTGGTCCGGGCGCAGGCCCGTCACGATCGTGTAGTGGTTGGGAAATGTCAGCGAGGGATAGGAAGGCGTCATCCATTGCGCGCGCACCCCCTCGTCAACGAGCCGGCGGATGTTCGGGGTGATGCCACGGTCGAGCATGTCCGCCCGCAGGCCGTCGATGGAGATCAGCAGCAGCTTCTGCTGCTGCGCCGGGGCGCTCCGGGCGACGGTCGCAGCAGACGTGACAGGCGGGGAAGGCGGTGCGGTGGCGCAGGCGGCCAGCGAGAGAGCGGCGGCAAGCGCCAGCGGAAGGCGGACGGAAATCATCGCGACATGATAGTGCGTGGCGGTGACGCGTCGAAGACAACCGATGGCACACGCCATCCACCAGGCGTGACGTACTACGCGAACAGCGAATCGCGCCGTGCTTCCAGCTGCAGCAGGGCGGCCTTGGTCTCCAGTCCGCCGCCGAAGCCAGTGAGCGCACCACTGCTGCCGATCACGCGGTGGCAAGGCAGCACGATCGGCAACGGATTGCGGCCATTGGCGGCACCGACCGCGCGGCTGGCCGTCGGATGGTCGATATGCCGCGCCAGCTCGACATAGCTCCAGGTCTGGCCGAACGGAATGTCGGCCAGCGCCTTCCACACCCGCAGCTGGAACGGCGTGCCGTGGGGCGCGAGCGGAAGATCGAAGCGCACCCGCTCCCCGCGCAGGTACTCCAGCAGCTGCCCGCGTGCACCGCGTAACGCATGGGCGTCGCGTTTCCAGTGGTCGCGCCCTTTCGCGTCGTAACGGTTGTTCTCGAACAGGATGTGGTGGATGCCCTGGCTGTCACCGGCCACGGTGAGCGCGCCGATCGGGCTGTCGAAGGTGTCGTAGAGCAGGGTCATGAGGTAACTCCCGAAGACGGTGTGGCCAGATGCCACAGATGCAGAACGGCGTAGGCACGCCACGGTCGCCACGGCTGCGAGCGGGCCTCGGCGGCGCGTTCGCTCAATCGCGTACCACCACCGAGGACCTGCTGCAGGACCAGGTCGCCGGCCGGAAAGGCGTCGGGCAGCGCCAAGGCGCGCAGCGCCATGTAATGCGCGGTCCACGGGCCGATCCCGGGCAAGGTGACGCAGCGCGCCACGAAGCCGGCCAGCGACTGGCCGGCACGGAAATCGAGCCGGCCATCGACCACCGCCTGCGCAACCGCACGCACGGTGGCCGCGCGGGTGCGCGGCAGCCCGATGGTTTCCAGCGGTGCCTGTGCCAGCGCTTCCGGCGAGGGGAACTGACGGTCCAGTCCTGCCGGCATGCCTTCGAGGGTGGCGCCGAAGCGATCCACCACCCGGCGCGCCAGTGTGGCGGCGGCCGCGACGCTGACCTGTTGGCCGAGCACGGCGCGCACGGCCACTTCAAACCCATCCCAGCCGCCGGGTACGCGCAGCCCGGGGCGTTGTGCGATACCCGTCGCCAGCAGTGGTTCCTGCGCCAGCGTCGCATGGACCATGCGCAGGTCGGCATCGAGATCGAAGATGCGGCGCACCCGGCGCACGATCCCCGGAATTGCACGCGGATCGACCTGGCCCAGGTGCAGCAACAGCTCCGGACGCCGCGGGTCGGCGGTCACGCGCAGCAGTGAGGGGTGCTCGGGCGGCCCGATCACGCGCTGGTAGCTGTCCGTGTCGATCTGCTCGATGCCGGGGATCGCACGGCGGCGAAGGAAGCCCAGCATCGCGGTGAAATCCAGCGGCGGCCGGTAGCCCAGGCGCAGGGTCAGCGCGCCCTCGGTCAGCGCGCCACGCTGGCGGCGGATCGCGGTCGGTGGCATGCCGCAGCCGTCCAGAAAGGCCGCGTTGAAACGGCGCAGGCTGTTGTAGCCCGAGGCCATCGCGACATCGGTGACCGGCAATGCGGTTTCGGTGAGCAGTTGCTTGGCCAACAACAGCCGGCGGGTGGCGTGGATCTGCGCCGGCGCCGCACCGAGCCGGGCCACGAACAGGCGCTGCAGCTGGCGGGCGCTCAAGCCGACGTGCGTGGCCAGATCGGCCACCGGCTGGTCCTGCAGGTAGCCATCGTGGATCAGGGCGAGCGCGCGCTGCAGCGTCTCATTGTGGAGTGCGTCCTGCGCCTCGGGGGCCAACTCGGGGCGGCAGCGCAGGCAGGGACGAAAACCCGCGGCCGCGGCGGCGGCTGCGGTGGGGTAGTAGGTCACGTTGGAGGGTTTCGGCGCAGGTGCCGGGCAGACCGGTCGGCAGTAGATGCCGGTACTGCGCACGGCAGTGAAGAACACCCCGTCAAAGCGCGCATCGCGGGCAAGGCGGGCGCTTTCGCAGGCGGCGTGGTCCAGGGGCAGGGCGGTCTCCATGGGGGCCAGTCTATGCCCGGCAAGCGGGCCTGGCTCGCCATTTACGGACGCCAATGCCAACCCCGGGTCGCCCGGTTCAGGACAGGTTGCCGCGCCGCGCCGGTCGCGCACTAGACTGTGCATCTGCGCTGGTTTTTCCGCGCATTCCCCCTTGCAAGGATTCCGGGTTGTCCATGTTGCTCAAGTCGTGGTGGTTGCCGTTGTTGTGTCTGGGTCTGGCCGGTTGCAGCCAGCTGGAAAACCCGGGCAATGTCACTGCCGCCGACAAGGCCGTGCGGGCACAGACCGCCGATGGCGACCACATGGTCTCGATCAACGCCGCCGATGCGCCGCCACCGCCGCCGCCTGCGCCCAAGCGCGGTGATATGAACTGGCCCGAAGCAGCCCTGGAAAACGGCAAGGCGTGGATCAGCTGCGATACCGACTATGCCGGCGACGCGGGCGATGGTGCGCCGCTGGAGGCATTGGACAGGGCCAGTATCGATGCCGCCCTGCAGCCCTGCGCCGAACGTGGCCTGCTGCGTGTGCGCTACGTGGGCAAGATCAATCCCGGTTTCTCAGAGCTGGTCGCGCGGCTGGCCGTGGTCGCCGATGCGCAGCGTATTTCCCGGCGCATCCTCGATCTGGATTCCAGTGGTGGCCAGGTCGAAGCCGCCATCGTGGCGGGGGATCGCATCGGCGAATCCAACTGGACCATCTGGGTGCGCGAAGGCTCGGTCTGCCACAGCGCCTGCGTGTTCGTGCTGGCTGCCGGCGACAACCGGTTGGTATCGGGCAAGGTCGGCATCCACCGCATGATGCGGATCAGCTCCAAGGCCACCTCGCGCGCCGAGCTCAACCGCGAACTCCATGAGGTGTACGACAACGTCAAGGACTACCTGCAGCGCAACGGCGTCGCCGTGGGCGTGGCCGACCTGATGATGACGGTGCCCAACCGCAGCCTGCGGCTGCTCACCGCCGAGGAGCTGCGTCAGTTCGGGCTGGATGGCACCAACGCGGTGCAGGACGATCTGGAACGGATCAAGCAGATGCGCAAGTGTGGCGATGCGTTCGTCCGTCGCAAGGACGCGTTCCTGGTCGCTTTCGATCAGGAGTGCAAGCGCGAAGGCAGTGAGCTGGAGGCCGTCAACAGCTGTGGCCAGGCACTGAAGCAGCGCTTCGGTTTCCCGGATGAAACGTGCCCGGACGAGAGCCCGCTGTCGGAGATCGATGTCTCCACGCTGCTGCCGGATACGACAGCGCCGGGTCAGCCGGACGCCGTGGAGCAGACCCTGGGCGATGCGCGCCCGGCACCGGCCGAGGCGGCCGAGCGCAACTGACGGAGGACTCACGTCCATCCCGTAGACTGGCAGGCAGTTCCTCCCAGCCAACGGTGTCCTGATGCGTGTTCCGCTGCTGCTGTTGTCCGCTCTGCTGCCTTTCGCCGCGCTGGCCCAGACGCCTCCGCCGCCGACCACGCCTGCACCGGCCCCGGCGCGCCCCGCGCCCGCCGCCGCTCCTTCGGCACGCCCGGCACTGAGCCCGGCACAGCAGGCCCAGGTGCAGAAACAGGACGCGGAGATCAGCGCCGCAGCGCTGCAGATTGCCCACTTGATCGACGCCAACCGCGCGGGTGAAGCCTGGAAAGGCGCCTCGGCAGTGGCGAAGAAATCGGTGACCGAGCAGGCCTTCGTCAGCCAGCTCACCGCCGATCGCCAGCGCCTTGGTGCGTTGGCCTCACGCGGCCAGCCGGTGGTGACCCGGGTCAAGTACGCCGCCGGGGCGACCGTCCCGGAAGGCCTGTACATCAACGTCAGCTTCCCCACGCGCTTTGCCAACAGTGCCCAGCCGGTGCGTGAACTGGTCTCCTTCCGGTTCGATGAAGACCGCATCTGGCGTCTGGCCGGTTACAGCGTACGCGCCGCTACCCCCTGATTGCCGGAGCCTGCACAGATGAGTATCGAGATCCAGATGCTGGTGTGGTCGATGTTGCTGGGCATCGTGCATGTGTTCGCGCCGTCCACGCTGATCACCCGTGAGCGAGGGCTTGGCTGGAATGCGTCCGCACGTGACCAGCCGATGCCGGCGCCGAGTCCACTGGCCGGGCGCCTGCAGCGGGCGCAGAGCAACTTCATGGAGACCTTCCCCTTCTTCGCCGCCGCGGTGCTGGCGGTGGTGCTGACCCAGCGCCAGGACGGGATGACCGCCGTGGCCGTGCAGCTGTACTTCTGGGCGCGGCTGGTCTATCTGCCGCTGTACGCGGCCGGCGTGCCTTACGTGCGCAGCCTGGTCTGGCTGGTCTCCCTGCTCGGGATCGTCATGCTGCTGTGGGCGTTGCTGTGAACCGGCGCTGGCGCGCCTGATCCAGATCAAGGACGGTGCCGGTGCTGCGGCGTTAAGCTGCAGCGGACACGCAACGGCAGGATGGAATCATGCAGTCAGTGGATGTGGTGGTGGTGGGCGCTGGCCCGACCGGGCTGTGCTTCGCACGCGCGCTGGCCGATACCGGCCTGAGCGTCACCCTGATCGAACAGCAGCCGCGCGCGGCACTGGCCGAGGCGGCGTTCGACGGCCGCGAGATCGCGCTGACCCATGCCTCCCGCCAGATCCTGGCATCGCTGGGCCTGTGGGCGCAGCTGGATCCGGCCGAGATTTCCCCGCTGCGCGATGCCAAAGTGATGGACGGCGGTTCGCCGTTCGCGCTGACCTTCGCCGCTCACCAGCGCACCGGTGACGACCTGGGCTGGCTGGTGCCCAACCATCTGATCCGCCGCGCCGCCTGGCAGAGCGTGCAAGGTCAGGCCGGTCTGGAGATCCTGGACCAGGCCAGCGTCGCGGCCGTGAGCCCGGGCCCGGCTCACAGCGTGGTGACCCTGGCCGATGGTCGCCAGCTTGCCGCGCGGCTGGTGGTCGCTGCCGACAGCCGCTTCTCCTCCACCCGCCGCCTGCTGGGGATCGGCGCACAGCTGCGTGACTTCGGCAAATCGATGCTGGTCTGCCGCATGCAGATCGAGGTGCCGCACCGGCACACCGCCTGGGAGTGGTTCGGCTATGGCCGCACGATGGCCCTGCTGCCACTCAATGGCGACCAGGCCTCGGCCGTCATCACGCTGCCGCCGCGTCAGATCGCGGCCTTGATGGCCCAGGACGAGGCCGATTTCGGGCGCAGCATCAGTGGCTTCTTCGAGCACCGGCTGGGCGCGATGCGGCCGGTGGCCACCCCGGTGGCGTATCCCCTGGTGGGGGTGTATGCCAACGCGTTCGCAGGCGATCGCTGTGCGTTGATCGGCGATGCCGCCGTCGGCATGCATCCGGTCACCGCGCATGGCTTCAATCTGGGGTTGCAGAGCCAGCATCGATTGGCCGGCATCCTGCGCACGGCCGCCGGGCAGGGGCGTGATATCGCCGCGCGCTCAGGGCTGGCCGCATACGAGCGTGGCCATCGGCTGGCCTCGCGCCCGCTTTATGAGGCGACCAATGCGATCGCTTCGCTGTATACCGATGACCGTCTGCCGGCGCGGCTGCTGCGCCGGGCCGGGCTGCGGCTGGCGCACGGCGTGGCCCCGTTCCGCCAGCTGATCACCGCCCATCTGACCCAGCGCGATACACTGCGCTGAGTCCGGCCGGAACGGTCAGGGCGCGTCGCTGTCGGCGATCACGTGGATGACCGTATCGGCGAACTGCACCTGCTGGCCCGCGCGGATCTTGCAGGCCTTGCGCAGCTCGACCTCACCGTCGACCAGGACCTGGCCGTCGCCGATCACGGTCTTGGCCTCGCCGCCGCTGGTGACCAGGTCGGCCAGCTTGAGCAGCTGCTTGAGCTCGACGTAGTCGCGGTCCAGTTCAAATTCGAGGGTCTGCATGGAGCGGGTATCCTGGGAAGAGGCGCGGACGTGGGGCCGGGCCGGGAAAGGGCGCGTATTGTGCGCCAGCCGGCGGCGCAACGGCATCCATCCTGGAATCTGTATACGTTGTTCAGGAACGATGCGGTATCATCGCCCCCTGAGTGAGTGAATTCTCCTCCGACCGAGCAGCGCCAGGGCACGCGATAAGAAAGGGCGCCCAAAGCGCGGACCATCCCCCTTTTTTATCTCACTGCCATCCAAAACGGCGGTGTTTCGGAGTTTCCCATGTCCCAAGAATCCCCCGCGCCGCTGCTGTTCGCAGATCTCGGCCTGTCCGACGCTGTGATGCAGGCCGTCGCCACTGTCGGTTACGAAACCCCGTCGCCGATCCAGGCAGCGACCATTCCGGCGATGCTGGAAGGCCGTGATGTGCTGGGCCAGGCCCAGACCGGTACCGGCAAGACCGCCGCCTTCGCGCTGCCGGTGCTGTCCAACCTCGATTTCAACCAGACCAAGCCGCAGGTGCTGGTGCTGGCGCCGACCCGCGAACTGGCCATCCAGGTCGCCGAGGCGTTCCAGACCTATTCCTCCGGCATTCCCGGCTTCCGCGTGCTGCCGGTGTACGGCGGCCAGCCTTACGGCCAGCAGCTGCAGGCCCTGCGCCGTGGCGTGCACGTCATCGTCGGCACCCCGGGCCGCGTGATCGATCACCTCGAGCGCGGCACCCTGGACCTGTCCGAGCTGAAGACGCTGGTGCTCGACGAAGCCGATGAAATGCTGCGCATGGGCTTCATCGACGACGTCGAAGCGGTGCTGAAGAAGCTGCCGGAGACCCGTCAGGTCGCCCTGTTCTCGGCCACCATGCCGTCGCAGATCCGCCGCATCGCGCAGACCTACCTGAAGAACCCGGCCGAAGTCACCATCGTCAGCAAGACGACGACCTCGGCCAACATCCGCCAGCGTTACTGGTGGGTGAGCGGCATGCACAAGCTGGACGCGCTGACCCGCATCCTGGAAGTGGAACCGTTCGACGCGATGATCATCTTCTCGCGTACCAAGGCAGCCACTGAAGAGCTGGCCGAGAAGCTGCAGGCGCGCGGCCTGGCCGCCGCCGCCATCAACGGCGACATGCAGCAGGCCCAGCGCGAGCGCACCATCGGGATGCTGAAGGAAGGCAAGCTGGACATCCTGGTCGCCACCGACGTGGCCGCCCGTGGTCTGGACGTGGAGCGCATCAGCCACGTGTTGAACTACGACATCCCGTACGACACCGAAAGCTATGTGCACCGCATCGGCCGTACCGGCCGTGCCGGCCGCACCGGTGATGCGATCCTGTTCGCCACCCCGCGCGAGAAGGGCATGCTGCGTGCGATCGAGCGCGCCACCCGCCAGCCCATCGAAGAGATGCAGCTGCCGAGCGTGGACGCGGTCAACGACACCCGCATCACCAAGTTCATGAGCCGCATCAGCGATGTGCTCGATGCCGGTGGCACCGAGTTCTACCGCGACCTGCTGCAGCGCCTGGAAGGCGAGAAGAACGTGCCGGCGATCGAGATCGCCGCCGCGCTGGCCAAGCTGCTGCAGGGCGATTCGCCGTTCCTGCTGACCCCGCCGGTCCGTGGTGCCCGTGAAGAGCGTGCCCCGCATCAGCGCAACGAGCGCAGCAACGACCGTGGCGAGCGCCCGGCCCGTTTCGAGCCGCGCTTCGAGCGTGGTCCGCGCCGTGAAGACGACCGTGGCCCGCGTCCGCCGCGTCCGGAAGGCGACTTCGGCAACAGCGAAGGCGGCGCCGAGCGCGCGCCGCGCCGTGACATCGCCCCGCGCGGTGCCGCCGAGCCGGGCATGGAAACCTTCCGCATCGAAGTGGGCCATGTCCACGGCGTGAAGCCGGGCAACATCGTCGGCGCCATCGCCAACGAAGCCGGCCTGGAAAGCCGTTTCATCGGCCGCATCGACATCCATGACGACTTCTCGGTGCTGGACCTGCCGGCCGAAATGCCGCAGGACCTGCTGACCCACCTGAAGAAGGTGTGGGTCTCGGGCCAGCAGCTTCAGATGCGCAAGGTCGAGCCGGGTGAAGACCTGACCCCGTCGGCGCGTCCGCCGTTCAAGCCGAAGTTCGGCCAGGGCAAGCCGCGTGGTCCGGGTGGCCCGCGCAGCGGCCCGGGCGGCAACGACCGCCCGCCGCGTCGCGACGGCTTCAAGCCGCGCGGCCCGCGCAACTTCTGATCACCCCCGGGTGATTGCCTCAACGCCAGCCTCCGGGCTGGCGTTGTCGTTTCCGACAGGGCATCCTGCCAAGGGGTCCGGTTTCGCACCGTTTCAACATCCGGGGCTCTAGCCTGCGGTTTGGACAAGGTCCGAATGGAATGAGTTTCCACACACGCAGCCCCAGGGGGGATCGGCGATGGTTGGAAGTCGCAAGGATGGTGGCGTTACCGCAGTACCGTATTCCACGCGGGGCCTGACCCTGCGGTTCGCACTGTTGACCGGCATGGCCATTGGCCTGGTCGGCATTTCCGCGTTGATCCAGGAACTGCAGGCCGCGTCCACGGCCTGGATCATGGGCCAGAGTCACTGGTCACGCGGCCAACAACAGGCCACGCACGCGCTCTCGCGTTACATCACCTCCGGCGAGTCGCACGATCTGACGGCGACACGGCAGGCGCTGCGGGTGCCGTTGGGCGATCTTTCCGCGCGCCGCGCCCTTGAGCAGGCCGACCCGGACATCGCCGCGGCGCGCCAGGGCTTCATCGAAGGCGGCAACGCACGCGGCGATATCAACCGCCTGATCCTGTCGTACCGCTACCTGCGCGATCAGCCGTATTTCCGCGACGCGGTCCGCCTGTGGCGCGATACCGATGACGATCTGCTGCAGTTGGTGGCCATCACCGATCGCGTGCAGGCCGGGCATGCCACTGGCGGCCTGACGCCCGACGTCCAGCAGGGACTGCTGCGCCAGGTGCAGGCATTGGATGTCGGCATGCAGAACCAGGCCCGCGCGTTCTCGGGTGCGTTGTTGCACACCGCAGCGATGGTACGGATGACCACCTTCATCGTCGGCGGGTTGTCCGTGCTGGCGATCACGTTGATCGCCGTGCTGCTGGCGCGGCGCGTGCGCAACGACCTGACCGAACAGGAAAGCCGGTTCCGGGCGGCGTTCTATCAGGCCACGGTGGGCATGCTCAAACTGGACGAGGAAGGCGGGATCGTCGAGGCCAACCAGGCGATGGCCGACATCCTCGACCACCGGCGTGAGGCCTTGCTGAGCCTGTCGCTGGCCGATGTTCTGGTGGAAGGCGAGCTGGTACTGGACGAGCATGGCCGGATCGACTGGCCGCGGCAGCTGCGCCCCGGTGAGCTGCGCTTCCTGCGTGCCGACGGCAGCCTGATGTGGGGCCGCTGGAGCGGCACCGTGGTGCGCACCCGGGCACGGGCGCCGACGGTGTTCGCGCTGGTCGAGGATGTTTCGCAGAACCATGCGCTGGCGCGGGAGGTGGAACACCACGCCAGCCACGATCCGCTGACCGGTCTGATAAACCGCCGTGAAATCGAGCGGCTGCTCGATCACGCGCTGACGACGGTGTGTGCCGAGGGCGGTACTCACGCGCTGTGCTACATCGACCTGGATTACTTCAAGCTGGTCAATGATGGTCTCGGCCACGCGGCAGGCGACCAGTTGCTGCGCAGCTTCGCCGACTACCTGGTGGGTGCCGTGCGCGATGGCGACTGGGTGGGCCGCCTGGGCGGTGACGAGTTTGCTTTGTTCCTGGCCAACGCCAGCCAGGACGAGGCCAAGCAGGTGCTGCAGCGGGTAATCCGCACGTTGGGGCAGGTGAGTTTCCAGCATGGCGACGGGGCTCCCAAGGTGAGCTGCAGCATCGGCGTGGTCGAGGTCACCGCGGAAGCGCCGGATGTGAACTGGCTCATGAGTGCAGCCGACAGTGCGTGCTACGCGGCCAAGGAGGCCGGTCGCAACCGCGTGCATTGCTACAACGAAAGCCGCATGGCGCTGGACGAGCGTCGGCGCGAAGCGGAGCGGTTGGCCAATGTCTCCAGCGCGATCGCCGAAAACCGCATGCTGCTGTACGCCCAGCGCATCGAGCGGGTCGGCGATCCGGACTTCCTGCATTACGAAGTACTGGTGCGCATGCGCAGCCCGGAAGGCGTACTGCAGGGGCCGGGGGAATTCATGGGGGCGGTCGAGCGCTACGGCATGGGCATGGCGCTGGATCGGCACGTGCTGTCGCTGTTGTTCAGGCACCTGCAGGTGTGCCCTGCGCACGTGCAGCAGCTTGGCCTGTGCAACGTCAACGTGTCCGCGCAGTCGATCGCCGAGCCCAGTTTCCTGGCCTTCGTCACCGATCTGCTGGAGCGCAACCGTGGCCTGGCCCGCAAGCTGTGCTTTGAGATCACCGAAACCGCAGCGGTCAGCAACATCGACCAGGCGCGCACCTTCATCGATGCGGTGAAGGCCCGCGGCTGCCGGATGGCGCTGGACGATTTCGGTTCGGGGCTGTCCTCGTTCGGCTACCTCCGTCAGTTGCCGGCGGACATGCTCAAGATCGATGGCGTATTCGTGCGCGACATGAACCTGGATCCGGTCAACCGCGCCGCGGTGCGCGCGATCACTGAAGTCGGGCGCGAACTGCACATGCTGGTGGTCGCCGAGTGGGTGGAATCGGCGGTGGTGGCCGATCAACTGGCGCAGATGGGGGTGGAAGGTCTGCAGGGGTACGCGATCGAGCGGCCGATTCCGTTGGAACGCATGACCCAGCCAGCCCTGCGGCCGGCCCGTGCCGGTGTGTCATCGGATGCATGGCGTGGCACGCCATGATGCGATAATCGTGGAAGACGGCAGCGGGCGGGGTGTCCACTGACGACCATGGGCGGGCGGGGCACAGGTGTGAGCAACGGGGGCGGGTTTTCAAGCGGGGGTGTGGTGCTGATGCTGCTGCTGTGGCTGTTGCCATGGAGCGCGCAGGCCGCATCGCCGACGATGGGGCAGGATTTTCTGTTGCTCGGCGGGGCCACCGATGAGGTGACGCCCCAGCGTGCCTGTGCGCCGGATGTTTTGGCCCGCCACCAGGAGGTCCTGTCGATTCCGTCTCCGCAGCAGGGCTGGTCGGGGAAACCGCAGGCCGTGGATGTGTTCGGCGTGCTCACCGGTGAGGTCCGCATCAGTCATGGCGACCGCGAAATCTGCGGCAGCATGCACGACGCCCGCACGCGCGATTCCCGGTTCCGTGCCGGGGTCGGGCTGGTGGTGGTGCCCGAGGCCGGCAACCACGAGCCGATCGTGGTCTCCTGGACGCGCCCGCTCAAGCCGCGCTGGGTGCCGACCATCCAGTTGGGGGCACCGAGTCCGGTGCAGCAGAACGACACGGCACGGCTGCTGATGCGCGCGGCCTGCATCGCGGTGGCGATCGCGCTGGCACTGTCGGCATTGATGGGGTGGGTCACCACCCGCGACCGCTCGTTCCTCGTGTATGTCGGCGCGTGCGTGGTGTTCGTGCTGTGGCAGGCGGTGCTGGGGGGCTTGAGCGGCTATCCCGAGCCGTGGCTGCCCGTGCACGAGCACGCCTCGTGGTGGCTGGTGGCGCTGAGTGCCTGCAGCGAAGCGCTGCTGCTGCCGATCCTGTGGCGCCTCAACGGCGGCGATCGTCGCTGGCCGCGTTCCCGCCCGGCCCAGTACGCCGTGCTGTGGGGCCTGATGGCCATGGGGCTGACCGTACCGTTGTGGGGGCCGGACGGTCTGGCCGTGGTCTCCGAGCTGCTCGAGTGGTTCTTCATGGCCGGCTGCGTACTGTGCCTCGGCGCGGGCCTGTGGGGACTGTCGCGGCGCGACGCGTATGCACTGCGGGGCCTGCTGGCGCTGGCACCGTGGTGGATCATGATCGTGGCCGACGCGTTCAACGCGCAGTGGCTGGTGGCATATCGGATCGAAGCGCTGCAGCTGTCCACGACCTGGTTCCTGATGATGGCCGCCTACGCGCTCAATCTGCGCCTGGGCCGCCTGCGCCGTCAGCGCGATGAAATGCGCCAGTTGGCCGACACCGACATGCTGACCGGCCTGCCCAATCGTCGCGCAGGCCTGCGCCTGCTCGCCGAGTATCTGGAGCAGGCGCGCCGTGATCCGATGCCGTTGTCGATCGGCTTTCTGGACATCGACCTGTTCAAGGACATCAACGACCAGTTCGGGCATGAGCGGGGGGATCAGGTGCTGGTGGCCGTGGCCCGCGCCCTGCGGGGGGCCGTACGCAACCAGGACAACGTGATCCGGATGGGCGGGGAGGAGTTCCTGGTGCTGCTGCCGGGGGCTGGCCACGCCGCCGCGGTCGCCCGGCTGGAGACCGTCCGCCAACAGGTCGCCACCGTCGCGCAGGGCCTGGGCATTCACGGGCTGCGGGTGTCAGCCAGCATCGGCCTGGCCGTGCTCAAACCCGGCAGTGATGACCTGGCCGGCCTGCTGCGCCGGGCCGACCACGCCATGTACTGCGCCAAACGCAACGGCCGCAACCAGATCCATGATGGGGAACGCACCACCACGGCCGGCGATCCGTTGCCGGCCTGAAACGGCGGCGCGTGCGAAATCCGCAGCGGGACGCGGCTTTTGCCCGATAATGGGCGCATGACAATCCGACTCAACAAGCACATCGCCGATACCGGCTTCTGTTCCCGGCGCGAAGCCGACCGCCTGATCGGCGAGCGCCGCGTCACCGTCAATGGGCATCCCGCCGGTACCGGCGCGGTGGTTGGCGAGCAGGACGTGGTACTGGTCGATGGCCAGCCGCTGCGCGCCCGCGAGGCGAAGAAGGCCGGCGGCCGCAAACACGTCTATATCGCGCTGAACAAGCCGGTGGGCATCACCTGCACCACCGAAAGCTCGGTCAAGGGCAACATCGTGGAGTTCGTCGGCCACGAACAGCGCATTTTCCCGATCGGGCGCCTGGACAAGGATTCCGAAGGCCTGATCCTGCTGACCAGCAACGGCAACATCGTCAACCAGATCCTGCGTGCCGAGAATGGCCACCAGAAGGAGTACATGGTGGCGGTGAACAAGGCGGTCACCGATGAGTTCCTGCGGGGCATGGCGCGCGGCGTGCGCATCCGCGACGAAGTCACGCTGCCGTGCCGGACCAGCAAGCTGGCCAAGTTCGGCTTCCGGATCACCCTGCAGCAGGGTCTGAACCGGCAGATCCGCCTGATGGCCGCCGCGTTCGGTTTCCGCGTCACCCAGCTGCGCCGGGTGCGCATCGACAACATCAAGCTGGGCGCGCTCAAGCCCGGTCAATGGCGCAACCTGACCGACGCCGAGCTGAAGGGCCTGCTGCCCAAGCAGCTGGACTGGTAACGCCGCGCTAGGGATAGACTGCGCGGGTACTGTCGATGCCCGCCGCGATGATCAAGCCTTCCAAGCCGGACAATGAAGCGCAGCGCCTGTTGGCGCTGCAGCGCTACCAGATTCTCGATACCCCCCAGGAACGCTCGTTCGACGATCTGGTGACGATCGCCACCGCCCTGTGCGGCACCCGGATGGGGGCAGTGACCCTGGTCGACCAGGACCGCCAGTGGTTCAAGGCGCGCCAGCAGTTGGACGCCTGTGAGACCCATCGCGACCTCTCCTTCTGTGCCCACGCCATCCTGACCCCGGACCAGGTGATGGTGGTCGAGGACGCGCGCAGCGATCCACGTTTCTCGGACAACCCGGTGGTGGTGGACGACCCGCACGTGCGCTTCTACGCCGGCGCGCCGCTGCTCAGTGTCGAAGGCTTGCCGCTGGGCACACTGTGCGTGTTCGATGCGGCCCCGGGGCATCTGGACAGCAGCCAGTTGCTGGCGCTCACCGCGCTGTCCCGGCAGGTCTCGCTGGTGATGGAACTGCGCCGCTATGCGCATGAAATCCAGCAGCACATGACCGACCGTGCCTGGTACGAACAGCGGCTGGCCGAATACAACGAACTGCTGGAGCAGCAGAACGCGGACCTGGCCGAACAGAGCCGGACCGATCCGCTGACCGGCCTGCCCAACCGCCGCGCGATGAGTGCGGCGCTGGAAGCGGCGGTACGCGATGCCGATGGCCAACCGCGCGCGACCGCCGTGGCGTTGCTGGACATCGATCACTTCAAGACCGTCAATGATCTGTACGGGCATGCCACCGGTGACCATGTGCTGTCCGAACTGGCCCGGCTGCTGCGCGCCCATTTCGCCGGGCACGGCCTGGCCGCGCGGTATGGCGGCGAGGAGTTCGTGGTGCTGATGCCCGACACGCCGCTGGCCACGGCCGAACTGCAGTGCGATTTCCTGCGCATGGCGGTGACTGATCTGCCGTTGGGCCTGCCGCTGACGATCAGCATCGGGGTGGCCGCGCACCGCCATGGCGATGCGATCGAGCAGACCCTGGCCCGCGCCGATGCGGCGCTGTACCGGGCCAAGGGCGAGGGCCGCAATCGGGTGATCCGCGCCGACTGAGCTGTGTGGACCGTGTTGGCCCGCTCAATCGGCGATGTTGCGCGCTTCGGAGGTCGCCATCAGTTCCGGATGCTGGACCTTCCTGCGGCGGTTGAGCAGCGGGTGCAGGAACACCGCGCCAACGATGATCGCCACACCCGCATAGAACAACGGGGTCAGTTCGCGCTGCTCGCTGAGCAGCACCATCGCCAGCAGGATCGCGTAGACCGGCTCCAGGTTGGTGACCAGCTGCGAGGTGTAGGCGCTGATGTGGCGCAACGCCACCAGCGCCAGCGCGAATGGCAGCAGCGTGCACAGCCCCGCCAAGGCCAACAGCAGCAGGCCGTCGTGCAGGTCCGGGATAACCCACAGGTCGCTGGCCAGGGCGGGCAGCAGGAAGGGCAGTACCGGCGCCAGCAGGGTCAGGGTGAGCGTGCCCGCGCCGAGTTCCAGCGCGGTCACGGTGAGCGGGTCGGCGTGGCTGACCAGGCGCTTGTTGAGTGAGCCGAAGATCGCCACCAGCAGCGCCGACAGCGCGCCGATCAGCACGCCCAGGCGCATGCCATCGGGCACGCCACCCACGACCAGCGCCACGCCCGGCAAGACCAGAATGCCGAAGGCCAGTTCGCGGAACTGGAACGGGCGCTTGGCCACCCACGGTTCGATCACGGCGGTGAACACCGGCGCCAGCGCGATGCAGGTGGCGGCCACCGAGGCATTGGCGAGTTTCACTGCGCCATAGAAGGTCAGCCAGTGCAGCGCGACCAGGGCGCCCACACCGCAGTAGCCGGCGACCAGGCGCGGCGACAGCTGGCGCAGCCCACGCCACACGCGCGGGACCAGCGCCAGCATTGCCACCACCAGCAGCATGCGCCACCACACCAGCGGCAGAGCGGGCAGGGTGATCAGCTTGCCGAGGATGGCAGTGACGCCCCACAGCAGCACACAGAAATGGATTTGCAGCAGGGCTCTGCGGGTATCGGTCATCGGCATCTGCATATTGTGCGGCAAGCCGCGCCCGTAGCGATGCCTTCCACGCGATCCTCTACAGGGCCGTGGCATCCTGCGCTGATGACACGCCATCACATCGAAACGCTTGCCTCCGTCCTGTCACCGGCGCTGCGCGGCTGGGCCGGTCTCACCGCCGCGGTGGCGGTGGCGTCCCTGCTGCTGCAGTACGCCCTGCTGCTGCGCACGCCTGGCCTGGCGGTGGCGGACGCGACGCTGCGCTATCTGGGCTACTTCACCATCCTCAGCAACATCGGGGTGGCTACGGTCTGCGTGGCGCTGGCCTGCGGCCGCCGGACAGGGCTGGCCGGTCCGGTACCGCGCGCGGCGGTGGCGTTGTTCATCGGCATCACCGGGCTGATCTACGTGACCCTCCTGGCGCCGTTGTGGGACCCGCAGGGCGCACAGTGGTGGGCCGATACCGGCCTGCATTACGCCGTGCCGGTGATGTACCTGGTCGGCTGGCTGGCCGGACCGCATGGCGGCCTGCACCGGCGTGGGCTGCTCGCCGCCCTGGCGTTCCCGACGGTCTATCTGGGCTGGGCGCTGCTGGTCGGCCGCCTCAGCGGTCAGTACCCGTACCCGTTTCTGGATCCGAGCGCGCTGGGCGCGGCGCTGGTCCTGCGCAACGTGCTGGGCGTGGCCGTATTGTTCATGGTGAGCGGCGCGCTGTTGTGGTGGCTGGATGGCACGCTGGCCGCCCGCCGCCGGCGCGGCTGAGGACTCACCCGTCGCCGAGCTGCAGCAGCTGGTCGCGCAGGGCCATCGCCGCGCAAGGATTACGGTGTTTGGCCGCGCCGATGAACAGCACGTAGACCTGCCGCGGTGTCCCTGCGGGCGCCTCGGCAGCGAGGTGGGGCAGGTCCGGGTTGTCTTCGCCGCGGGCCCAGCGCATCGCACGCAGGCACCACTGTTCCAGCGCCCGTGCCGGGTAGCCGGCACGCAGGTTCGCGCGTGAGTGCATCAATCGCGCATAGATGAAGTCGGCAGTGGGGTCGGCGAAACTGGGGTACTCATCCGAGCCACTGAACACCAGTGCGGCACCGTGCGCACGGGCAGCGGTCAGCAGCGCCGGCGTCCATGCCGCGGGGTTGCGCACCTCCAGTGCGTGCTGCAGGCGGTGGCCGTCGACCTTGCGCGGCAGCATGCCCAGGAACCGATCGAATTCGGCTGCACCGGCGGGATGGCTGTCGCCGAACTGCCAGATCAATGGACCCAGCCGGTCCTCCAGCGCGCTGATGCCGTTGATGAAGCGCTCCGCACGTTCGCCGACGGTGGTCAGGTCATGGGTCTGGGTGATGGTTCGCGGTGCCTTGGCCGAGAAGCGGAAGCCCTCGGGGGTCTGCGCGCGCCACTGCGCATAGATGGCTGGCTTCTGCGCACGGTAGAACGTGCTGTTGATCTCGATGCAGCCCAGGTGTTGGCTGGCGTGGGCCAGCTCTTCGCGCTGCGGCAATCCAGCCGGATAGAACGTGCCGCCCCGCCACGCCGGGAAGACCCAGCCACCGATACCCGTGCGGATGGAGCCGGCCGCAGCGCTCATGCGCCGTCCGCGTGGTCGACCCATGGGTCGTAGCTGCCGAACCACCACAGGTAGCCTTCCAGATCGCGGCAGGCATAGCCGCGGCCGCCATAGGGCTGGTCGGCGATGTCCATGACGATCTGCGCGCCGGCGGCAACGGCGCGCGCATGATGCGCATCCGGATCGGCGACGATCACGCAGGCGCTCTGGGTCTGGCGACCGCCGACCTCGTCCGGGTGGACGCTGTAGCGGCCCCACTCACTGCCGTTGTCGACCGAGCCCAGCATGATCATGCCGTGGCCGTAGACAAGCTGGGCGTGGTGAACGGTATCGCCATCGGCGTAGACCGCCTGTTTCTGGAAGCCGAACGCGCGCTGCAGCCAGGCAATGGCGGCGTGCGCATCGCGGTAGCGCAGGCAGGGAATGAGGGTGGCGACGGTCTCAGCGGGCGCGGTCATGGCGGGCCTCCTTCTGGCACAGGCGAGCCTGATCCGGGCCGCGTTACCATCGTGCGAAACCGGGGCATCGGCACCCTCGACGCCCCCGCCACACGCAACCGGAGACACTGCTTGAATACATCCTGGATCGGAGGCGCCGTGCTGCTGGCATGCGCACCCTTGGCATCGGCCGCCGTGCCGGCCGAACTGCAGCGGCTGGACGCCACCATCGAACGCGCCCGCAGCGAGTTCGACATCCCCGGCATCGCCGTGGCGGTGGTCAAGGATGGCAAGGTGGTGATGGAGCGCGGCTACGGGGTGCGCGAGCTGGGCAAGCCGGACCCGGTGCAGGCCGATACGCTGTTTGCGATCGCCTCCAATACCAAGGCGTTCACCGCCACCTCGCTGAATCTGCTGGCCGAGCAGGGCAAGCTGAAGATGGATGATCGCGTGATCGATCATCTGCCTGGCTTCCGCATGTCCGATCCGTACGTGACCGGGGAAATGCGCATCCGCGACCTGCTGTCGCACCGCAGTGGCCTGAGCCTGGGCGCGGGCGACCTGCTGTTCTGGCCGACCACCTCCTACAGCAACAAAGAGGTGGTGCAGCGGCTGGGCAAGGTGCCGTTGAAGGCCGGCTTCCGTGATCGCTATGCCTACGACAACATTCTCTACGCGGTCGCCCAGCAGGTGATCGAGCAGGTGTCCGGGCAGACCTATGCGGACTTCCTGCAGCAGCACATCTTCACCCCGGTGGGCATGCAAGGCACCCGCTACAACGCCGATCATCTGCAGCCCGGCGACAACGCTGCAGTGGGGCACGCCAAGTATGATTTCAGCCAGTTGCGTACCGTCGCGCCGCTGACCTGGTCCAACAACGCCGGCGCCGGCGGCATCTATTCCAGCGTGCACGACATGGCGCGCTGGATGAACGTGCAGCTGGCCCAGGGCACGCTGGAGAACGGGCAGCCGCTGTTCACCGCCAAGACCCAGCAGGCGATGTGGCAGATGATCACCCCGCAGGTGGTGCCCGAGCCGAGCGTGCCGCAGCTGGCGGCGGCACGGCCGAACTTCGCCGGCTATGGCGAGGGCTGGAGCCTGAGCGATTACCGGGGCCAGAAACTGGTCTGGCATACCGGCGGCTGGCCGGGCATGGTCTCGCGCGTGACCCTGGTACCGGCGCAGAAGCTGGGCATCGTGGTGTTGACCAACCAGGAAGTGGGCGCGGCCTTCAACGCGATCACGATGGAAGCGCTGGATGCCTATCTGCAGGCACCGGCCACCGACTGGGTCGCCGCCTATGCGGCCGCCGTGGCCAAATCGCAGGAGAAGGCGGACGAGGGCTGGGCCAAGCACCAGGCCGCACGTGATGCGAGGTCCAAGCCGTCGCTGCCGCTGGCGCGCTACGCAGGAGGCTACCGCGACGCATGGTACGGCGATGTATTCGTTGAGCAGCAGGGCGGCAAGCTGCGCCTGCGCTTCGGCAAGACCGCACAGTTGATCGGCACGCTGGAGCATTGGCAGCACGATACCTTCCTGGTGCGCTGGGACGACCGCTCGCTCAACGCCGATGCCTTCGTGAATTTCAGTCTCGATCCGGACGGCAAGGTCCGCGAGGTCCGCCTGCAGGCGGTGTCCTCGCTGACCGATTTCAGTTTCGATTTCCAGGACCTGCTGCTGACACCGATCGCGCCGGAGGCCAAGGGCTGAACCCCGTCGCCGGCGTGTGATGGAGGTGAGAGTAAAACAGCAGGCCGCGGTGGGATAATCGCGGCCTGTTTTATTTTCGGTGCACTGCGATGTTCCGCTGGTTCGAATCGCTGATTCCGGTTTTCCCGCCGATCGATGCGCGCATGCCACCGCGCACGGTGGTGCCGTTCTATATCCACTATCTGCGCCCGGTGTGGCCGGTGCTGCTGGCCACGCTGATCGCCGGCCTGCTGCTGGCGCTGGTCGAAGTGGCGATGTTCGATTTCCTTGGCCGCATCGTGGACATGGTCGCCGAGCAGCCCGGCAGCGATTTCTTCGCCCGGCATGCGAATACATTGATGTGGATGGCCGGCATCACCCTGATCGCGCGGCCGCTGCTGGTGTCGCTGCACAGCCTGCTGGTGAACCAGGCGATCGTGCCGGGGCTGAGCAACCGCTCGCGCTGGTTGATGCACAACTATGTGGTGCGGCAGAGCCTGAGCTTCTTCCAGAACGATTTCGCCGGCAGCATGGCCAACCGGGTCATGCAGACCGGCACCTCGCTGCGCGAATCGGCCGTGCAGATGGTCGATTCGCTCTGGTACATCATCGTCTACACCGGCACCGCGCTGTACCTGTTCGCGCAGGCGGACTGGCGGCTGATGATCCCGCTGGGGCTGTGGATGGCCGGCTATGCGGTGATCATGTGGTACTTCGTGCCGCGGGCGAAAGAGCGTGCGTGGATCGCCTCCGAAGCGCGCTCCAAAGCGATGGGCCGCATCGTGGATGGTTACACCAACGTGCCCACGCTGAAGCTGTTCGCCCATGGCGGGCGCGAGCAGGCCTACGTGGCCGAGGCGATCGACGAACTGGCCACCAAGCACCGCGGCCAGACCCGGGTCACCACCGGGCTGGAAGTCACCATCGCCATCGTCAACGGCTTCCTGATCGTGGGCACCTGCGGCCTTGCGCTGTGGCTGTGGAACGGCGGGCACATCAGCGTCGGTGCGATCACACTGGCCACCGGCCTGGTGATCCGCATCCACAACATGTCCGGCTGGATCATGTGGACGATCAACGGCATCTTCGAAGATATCGGCACGGTGCAGGACGGGATCACCACCATCTCCCAGCCGCTGACCGTGCAGGACCGCGCCGATGCCGTGCCCTTGGTCGTGAGCCAGGGCGGCGTGCATTTCGATCACATCCATTTCCATTACGGAAAACGCGGGGGTGTGATCGCCGGGTTGGACCTGCAGGTGAAGCCCGGTGAGAAGATCGGTCTGGTGGGTCCCTCGGGTGCCGGCAAGTCGACCCTGGTCAATGTGCTGCTGCGGCTGTACGACCTGGAAAGCGGGCAGATCCGCATCGATGGCCAGGACATCGCCCGGGTCACCCAGGAAAGCCTGCGCCGGCAGATCGGCGTGGTCACCCAGGACACCTCGCTGCTGCACCGTTCGATCCGCGACAACCTGCTGTACGGGCGTCCGGATGCAACCGAAGCGCAGCTGCACGCCGCGGTGGCCAAGGCGCGCGCCTCGGCCTTCATCGATACGCTGGTCGATGGGGAAGGGCGTCGTGGTTACGACGCGCATGTCGGCGAGCGCGGGGTGAAGCTGTCCGGTGGCCAGCGCCAGCGCATCGCGATCGCGCGGGTGCTGCTCAAGGACGCCCCGATCCTGGTGCTGGACGAGGCAACATCGGCACTGGATTCGGAAGTGGAAGCGGCGATCCAGGACAACCTGGATGAATTGATGACCGGCAAGACGGTGATCGCGATCGCGCACCGCCTGTCCACCATCGCGCGCATGGACCGGCTGGTAGTGATGGATCAGGGCCGCATCGTGGAAACCGGCACGCACGCCGAGCTGATCACGGCCGGCGGATTGTATGCGCGGCTGTGGGCGCGGCAGACCGGGGGCTTCGTGGCTGCCGACGCGTAAGGCGCGTCATGCCCGCCACGCAGAAAAGAGAACGGCCCGGGTCACCCCGGGCCGTTTGCCTGTCTGACGAGGAACGAGGCAGTGCTTACTCGATCGGCTGATCCAGCATCAGCTGGCGCGCGAAGCGCACCGGCGGGGCGCCGTAGGACAGCATCTGATCGTGGTACGCCTTCAGGTTGAACTTCGCGCCCTGCTTGTCCTGCACGGCCTTGCGGGTATCGAAGTGTTCCTGCGCGCCGACGAAGTAAGTCGGCAGCTGCGCAGAGGTCAGCTGCGCACGCACCCACTTGCCCGAGGCTTCGCTTTCCTGCTGGAAGGCGTCGTGGGTCATCAGGTGCATCGCCTGCTCACGCGTCCAGTTGTCCACGTGCACGCCCTGATCCAGGATCGCGTTGGAGATGGTGCGCAGGTAGAACTTCAGCTGCACCAGGTGGAAGAGCGGATCGTTGTCCAGGTAACCCTGCTCCTGCATCATCCGCTCGGTGTAGACCGCCCAGCCTTCGGCGAACAGGCCCGAACGCAGCACCGCGCGCAGCGTGGAGGGGAACTTGCCCGAGTGCCAGCCTTCCAGGTAATGGCCCGGGGTGCCTTCGTGAATGCTCAGCAGGTGGATCATGCGGCTGTTGTATTCGCGCAGGAACGAATCGACCTGCTTGTCGGTCCAGTCGTCCGGGATCGGCGAGACCGCATAGAAGGTCTTCAGGTTCTTGTCGAGCGGGCCCGGCGAATCGCAGTAGGCCACGGCCACGCCACGCTGGAATTCCGGCATCAGGATGATGTCGACCGGCGAATCGGGCAGGGTCATCAGGTCATGCTTGCGCACGAATTCGGTGGACTGCTCCAGCGCGGCCTTGGCGTCTTCAACGACCTTGTCGCGTGCCGGCTTGTCGGCATAGGCCAGCTCCAGCGCGGCTTCGATCGCGGCCTGCTGCTGCTCGTCGCTCGGGTTGGCCGGCAGCGCCGGGGCGCCGGGCTTGTCCTTGAGCACGGTCTGCGCGATGCCATACATGTCCTGGCGCACGCGCTTGAGTTCGGCACGCGCGCGCTCGCCGATCTCGGCGCGCGAGAGCGAGGCGTTCAGCGCGAACTTCAGCTTCTGGTCGTACAGCTCCGCACCGATGCGGAAGTCACCCTTGGCGTTCGGCACCAGGGTCTTGTCCAGCCAGGTCTGCTGTTCGTCGACGGCCTTCTTCAGGCCCTCGATCGCAGCCTGCAGGCGCGTCTGGTCTTCGGCCGGCAACTCACCGATGTGCGGGGTGATGAAGGTATCGACGATGCTCAGGATGCCGCGGTTCTGCTTGGCCACGGTTTCGGCGTGGATCTTCGGCACGCGGGCCGGGTCCAGGTTCTCGCGGGCCTGGGCGAAGATCTGCGGCAGCTTCTCCATGCGCGCGGTCGCCGACTTCAGGCGGTCGGGCAGCGGCGCGAACTCACGCGCCATCAGGCCATAGAGCGCGCTGCCGGCCATGCCGTTGTACATCTGCGGGTCCCACTTGGGCGACTGCAGCACTTCCGCGGTCCAGACTTCGGACTGCAGCTGGTTGCGCAGGATCGCCGCGTCCACCTGGTTCTCGCGCGAGAGCTTGCTGACGTCGATCTTGTCCAGATCGCCCAGCAGTGCCTTGTACGCGGTCAGCACTTTCTGCTGGCCGGCCGCGCTCAGGTCGTCGATCTCGCTGTCGTAGCGGTGATCGCCGATCTGGGTGGCGCTGATCGGGGACAGCTGCATCCAGGTGTCCAGGGCGCGCTTGGACAGGTCGGCGAAGGCGGCGTCCACGGCGGCGTCGCCGGCAGGTGCAGCGGCGGCCGGCGTACCGGGTGCGGCGGTCGGGGCGTCGGCCTGCTGGCAGCCGCCGAGGGCGGCGATCAGGGCGAGGGCGAGAAGATGCTGGCGCATCGGCGATCCTGTGCTGTGGTCAATCGCCGAGCATAGGCCCCCGCGCCCGGCCGCGCCCGTGCCATTGGATTACCATGGCCCTTTCCCAGCCGGAGGGTGCGCCATGCAGTACGAAGGGAGCTGCCATTGCGGGCAGATCGCGTTCGTGGTCGAGGCGGCCGAGCCGATCACCGAGGCCCTGGACTGCAACTGTTCGCTGTGCCGCCGCCGCGGTGGCCTGCTGTGGTTCGGCCCGCGCGAGGCGCTGCGGCTGACCACCGATCCGGCCGACGTGGCCACCTACCAGTTCAACCAGCACCACCTGGACCACCACCATTGCCGCACCTGTGGCACCGCCCCGTTCAGCGAGGGCGTGGACCCCCGCAGTGGAAGCAAAATGGTGGCGGTGAACGTACGTTGCCTGCCCGGGGTGGACCTGGACGGGCTTACGATCAATCGCTTCGACGGAGCAAGCAAATAGATGAAACGGACGATGTGGCACCCCAAGGGTGCATGGGCAGGGATGCTGGTGCTCGGGCTGGCCGGCTGTGCGGCCCAGAAGCACGGCGAAGCGGCCGCCGACGCGGGCGCCGGTGCACTGGCATCGCCGGAGGGGGCGATGCTGGCCTACGAACACGATCTGGACATCACCCTGGACGCGGCCGGCATCGCCCCGCGCGTGAAGCAGATCGCCGAGGCGTGCCAGTCCGCGCGGTTCGGTGACTGCGCGGTCCTGCAGGTGGGCCAGCAGGGCGGCGAATACCCCAGCGGTTCGGTCAAGGTGCGGATCGCGCCCAAGGGGGTCGAGCCACTGATCGGGCTGGCCGGGCAGGGCGGTGAGGTGGCCTCGCGCAACACCCATGCCGAAGACCTCGCCCAGCAGGTGGCCGACACCGCGCTCACCAAGGCGCGCCTGCAGAAGGAGCACGAGCGGCTGCTGGCCTACCAGGACAGCAAGGACATCAAGCTGGCCGACCTGCTCACCATCACCCAGCGCCTCTCGGAAATCGAGGCCGGGGTGGAGCAGGCCAACAAGGAGGCGGCCCAGCAGCACCGCCGTATCGACACGCAGCTGGTGACGATGCAGTTCCACACCCCGTCCGGGCAGCGCAGCCGCAGCCAGATCGGTGAAGCGCTGAGCGAGTCCGGTGCCGTGCTGACCACCAGCGTGGCCTTCCTGATCCGCGCGCTGTCGGCGTTGCTGCCGTGGGCCGTGGTGGCCTGGGTGTTCGCCTGGATCGGCAGCGTGCTGTGGCGCCGCCGCAAACGCCGCCTGGCCGCACGGGCCAGCTGACGCGGCAAGGCGCGGTGCCGGTCAAGGCCGGCACCGCGCAGCCATCAGCCTTCGTCGTGCTCGTATTCCACGAACACGTCCAGCTCCAGCGCCAGTTCCTGCACCGCATCGCGCACGCGCTGGGCGGCGAGCGCATTGCCCACCTCCACTTCCAGCTCGTGGATGCCCGGGCCGATGTCGTCGGACAGGCCCGCCGAACTGGAATCGTCATCGTCCATGTGCGGCATCAGGTCGTCGGTTTCCTCGACATGCTCGATGCCTTCGATGCTCTGCAGCAGGTCGGTGATGGCACGCGCGTCGTCATCGCTGCCGGTAATTCTGAGTCGCAACAGGGCCATGGAACACGCCTTGGGGGAAAGGAACTCCAGCCTAGCCAGCGCGTGGACAAGGCCGGGTGAGGATGGGCACTACCGCGCACCGGACAATGCGGGCCGGCCCAGCAATTCGTCCGGCAGCGCCGGTATCGGCGTGCGCTCATCCAGCGCTTCGCGTTTGAGCCAATCCATGAAGGCCACTGCGGTCGGGCTGAGCGGGCGGTGTTCGGCATGCACCACGTAATAGGCATAGCGCGCCTTCAGGGCCGGGCCCGGCAACCGCACCAGTTCATAGCGTTGCAGATACGGCTGGGCGATGTGCTTGCGCGCCAGCACCGCGCCGATGCCATACACCGCCGCGCGCATCGCGTCGGTGCTGTCGCTGAACGAATGCACTGAGGGCAGTTCCAGGCCGCGCACCCCGGCGGCGCGGAACCAGTCGCGCCAGCCCTGCGGTGACATGTCGCTGATCAGGGGCAACGCCGCGATCTGCGCTGGTTCGCGCAGGGCCGCCACGCCTGCCAACGCGGGCGACGCGACCGGGCACAGCGCGTCGTCCATCAGGTGATGCGCGCGCAGGCCGGGCCATTGCCCCAGCCCGTAGCGGATGCCCAGTTCCGGCCCGGCCTCGTCGAAACGCACCAGCTCGGTACTGGTCTGCAGTTCGATGCGCACCTGCGGGTACTGGGCGGTGAAGCGGGCCAACCGGGGCACCAGCCAGCAGTACGACAGCGAACGGATGGTGGTCACCCGCAGCGGCACGATGTCGGCCTGGGGATGCAGGTTGCCGGCCACCGCATTGAGATCGCTCAACGCCGCGGCGGCGGCATCGGCCAGCTGGCGGCCCTCGGCGGTCAACCGCACCCCGCGCGCGTGGCGCTGGAACAGGACCGTGCCCAGCACTACTTCCAGCTTGCGCACGTGGTGGCTGACCGCACTGGCGGTCAGGTGCAGCTCTTCGGCGGCATGGGCGAAATTCTGGTGGCGCGCGGCGACCGCGAAGACCCCCAGCGCGGGCAGCAGGGCAGGGCGCAGGATCATGGGCGAGACCCAAATGAGATTTGTGGCTTGCCCGGATACTACGCGCTTGTAGGCCCGTTCCGGTAGGCGGATGCTGTGCCCCTGTCCCCTGGAGCCGCCCCCATGTTGCCGTCCGCGACCGCCATTCAGCCACGCATCTGCCTGTTGTCCGGGGTGCGGCCATGAGCGGCGCACCGCTGGCCAGCGCCGTGGTCGAACGCGACTGGCGCACCCCGCTGGAGCTGACCGTGTTGGGCGCGATCTGGGGCTGCTCGTTCCTGTTCATGCGCGTGGCGGTGCCCAGCTTCGGCCCCTATGCGCTGGTGGAGGTGCGGCTGCTGCTGGGCGCGCTCGTGCTGCTGCCGTTCCTGTGGCAAGCCCGCGCGCAGTTCCCGGCGCGGCGCTGGCTGTGGTTGGCGCCGATCGGCGTGATCAACTCCGCGATCCCGTTCGTGCTGTTCGCCTGGGCCGCGCAACACGCCCCGGCTGCGATCGGGGCGATCTGCAATGCCATGACCGTGCTGTTCGCCGCGCTGATTGCCTTCCTGTTCTTCGGCGAAAAGATCGGCATGCGCCGCGCCATCGCGCTGCTGGTCGGCTTTGCCGGCGTGGTGGTGCTGGCCACCGCCAAGGTGTCGGGGCTGAGCATCGGCGCGGCGGTGATCGCCGGCGCATTGGCCGCGCTGCTGTACGGCCTGGGGGTGAACCTGGTGAAGCGGCACATGACCGGCTTGCCGCCGGCCGCATCCGCGGGGGCCACCCTCGGGTGCGCTGCCATCGCGTTGTTGCCGATGGCGCTTACCCACTGGCCCACCGGCCCGATCCCGACCGTGTCCTGGGCCTGCGCCATTGCCCTGGGCGTGGTGTGTACCGGCCTGGCGTTCCTGATGTTCTACCGCCTCATCGCCCGCATCGGCCCGGCCCGCGCCTCGACCGTCACCTACCTGGTCCCGATGTTCGGCGCGCTGTTTGCGTGGTTGTTCCTGGGCGAAGCGGTGACCGGGGCGATGGTGGTTGCCGGTGCGTTGATCCTGGGCAGCGTGGCCGCGTCGCAGAAGCGGTAGGTTGTGCGGTCGCGGCGAGGAGCAGCCGACCAACGGTCGGCTCTACCCGACCGTGCGCGCAGACAATCAAAACGCCAACGCGTGTGCCGTTACCGCACCGGCACCGCGATGTTGCACAGGTCGATGTGCCCGGCCGGGCGCTTGTAGAAATCATCCACCCGGTTGCGGCGTGCCTCCACCACATCGGCGAACGTCTTCGACTCGGTGCGCAGCACCTCCAGCTTCGGCCGTTGCGCCGCCGGCACATCGCTGGCGCGCTGGATCGACTGAATCGCCGTGCGCTGCGCGGCCTCGGCATAGAACCCCATCGGCGCCGGCCCACGCGGCAGCGCACTCAGCAGCTCCATGCCCTGCAGCACCCGTCCCACCACCGTGATGTTGCGGTCCAACTGGCGCGGCGACTGCCCCGTCACCACGTACAGCTCCGCCCCGATGCTGCTGTCTTCCTCGTTGCTGCGGCCGGCACCCAGCGCGCCGTAGCAATGCGCCAGCCAGGTCTTCCCGTCCTGCCGGTCCTGGCCCACCGGGAAGCCATCGACGAAGCCGGTCTGATCGGCCCAGCCGTCACGGTCGGGCAGCGCGCTCACCTTCAACCCCTTGCTGTCGCGCTGGAACTCGGCCGGGAGCGTGCGCTTGGCACTGCCCAGGGGCTTGGCCTTGGCCGCATCGTCGGCATCGGCGTCGCCGAACTGCACCACGAAATTGTCCTGCGCCCGGTAGATGCTCTCGCCATCCCAGAAATGTTCGTGCGCCAGCGTCTGGATGTTGGCCACGTGCTGGGGCGCGAACGCCGGGGCGAGTTCGATCGTGACGCGCCCGGCCGGCAGATTCATGTACAGCACATTGGCCGGGTCCGGCGTGCGCCAATCGCTGGCCGGGGAGGCATCCAGAATCTGCTGCGGGCTGCGGTAGGGCGTGGCCGCGCTGGCTACTGCGGGCAGCAGGCAGGCGAGGGCGAGGGCGGTCAGGGCAAGGCGGCGATGCTGTGGCATGGGATCCCCGGAACATGAACGATGTCCTGATTCTGCGCGAGAGTGCGCGCCTGCGCCACGGTGGCGTGCTGGCCCGATCGATGCGTGTGCGGCACGATGGTCATCCTCCCCATGGAAGCACGCGATGGTGATGTCGCACCTGGAAGCGCCCGAAGCCGCACTGCGCGTGATGATCGACCCGATCCTGAAGGGGGTCGTCGATGAAGGTGTGGACCGCGTGTGCTGGCTGCAGGCGTTGCCGCCACGGGGCCTGTTCGATCTTGATGAGCGTCGACGCAGTTGGTGGGCCCCCAACGATGATGGACTGCTCGCTTGCCTGCAGGCTTGTCCGGATGCCCCGGTTGAAGTACAGGCAGTGGCACTGTTCCTGGCGGGCTCGGATGGTAATGGTCACACGCGCGAAGCCGCGTTGCGGATGATGCCCTCGGTGCCCAGCCATCTCACCTTGTCCTGTGCCTTGCTCCGCTGCAATGACTGGGTAGCCGAAGTGCGTGTGGTAGCGCAGGAAGTGGTGATGTCCCTGCTCGGGCAATGCCTGGTGCATGACGTGCTGACTGCCTGGCCGATTGCCGTCCGCTTGCGGGACACACAGCGCGCGCAACGCGATTGGCTCGAGGGCAGCCTGTATGCTTGGCTGTCATTGCCCTCCGCTCAGGCCGTGCTGGAAGGGCTGCTGGGTCATCCAGATGCACGAACCCGGCTGGCGGCCTATGCCATCGCTCTGCAGATCCATCCGGACCAGGCGGAACTGCGCGCACACGCGCTGCTGGACAGTGATCCACATGTCTCGCATCTGGCGCTTGACCATCTTCTGGAACACGGCGAGCCCGCACAGGTCGAAGCGCAATGCGTCCTCGCATTGTCCGCCCCCTCGAGCAGGGTACGTGGCGCGGCACTGCGTGCGCTGGTCGAACGCGAAGCGCCTGGCCTCGACGTGTACATCGACGCTGCTGCGTTCGACCGTTCGCGCAGCGTGCGTAGGTTGGCGGCGTGGTTGCTTCAACAGCGTCAGGCTACCCCTGCAATCCAATTGTGGCGCGACGAGCTCAAGCACCGTACACGCGGGCGCTGGCGCGAGGCATTGGAGGCTCTTGGCGATCATGCCGAGGCTGGCGATGTGCATGGATTGCGCACCCTGCTGCCCCAGGTATCGGCGCGCCATCGACGCAACTGCCTGCGCGGCTGGCTGCGGGCCGAGGACGGTGCCAGCCTGGACTGGCTGCGAGCCGCACTGGAGGAGCAAGGGCGGACCGTGAGCACGCTGCGGGCCCGCGCGACAGCACTGTGGGCCGCGGAGCTGGATCCGGTCCGGCTGATGGCGTTCTGCCACGATGGTCCTTCTGCCGTGGCACAGGTAGGCCTGCTGAGTCAGTTGATCAGGTTGCCCCTTTGGCAGCACCTCGATCTACTGCTGGACGCGGTGCCGCAGCGCGCCGATGAGCAAGCCTGGCACCTGCGGTTGGTGGAGAACTGGCTTCGGGTGAGCCACCACTACTCACCGTTGGGGGCTCCCCGCCGGCAGGCATTGAGCAGCCGTCTTGAAGAGGGCAGGCACACCCTGCCGGAATCAGTCGCCGCGCAGGTGCTCGCGTCGGTACGTGGGGCCTGAATCATGCACGCTGCTGCTTGACGAAGGCCGCACGGAACTGCGGTGTAAGAGAGAGGCCGACGAGGGCAGACAACGGGGCAATCGCGTCAGCCTGCGCGCCGCCTCTTGGACGATCCAATCGGTCTGGCATCAACATCTATCTTTCTTCTGCAATTAGACCGGAGTAATGGCCGAAGACAGGAACAGGTTCGTAGTTGCCTATGGGGTCGTGCGTAGTCGAACACTCTTCCAGATGATGGGGCGAAAAAGCTTCCTTGATTATGGTGAGCCGACCATCTTCGTTGAATATATAGCAAGTTCCTTTAGCAACGTTGTCGCTCTTTCCAGTGAATTCCCTATGCACCACCATGCTCAAGAACAGCTTGTCCGATGCCACCCGTTGGAACTGATACGTCAGACGCTCCCTTAGATGTTCATCCAGAAAGTCGACGCCAATCATATCTTTGCCCAATAGCACATCGACAATCGCTGATGGAGTGGTGGTGGAGCCAACGAGAACGGTATAGCGAGCGTGGTTTTCGTGTCTCGACTTGGCCTCGGATTCATTGATTATGTTTCGCGCGGACTTCTTTGCGGAAAACCAGAAGTCGCAATAGTGAAGTTCAGTCATAAGTGAATATTCCCGGGATCGTCGTGCCTGCGGCAGCTGGATCAGCCACTGCGATATTGGAAGGCGACAGTATGCCGCGGCTCGCAGAGGGGCAAGCAAGCCAATGGGTCCGCCGACCTGGTTGTCAGCCGGCCCTCGCCAACCGGCAGAGTGACTAACGACACATTCGCTATAGCGGACTTCGCACTACTGTTGACTTCAACGTAGTGGAGGGCCGGTCATGTCCGAAGACGAAGTCCACCTCAAGAAGTTCCAGAAAGAGCTCAGCTCCGGCACGGTATCCCTGGCCTTGCTGGCGGTGCTGGCCAAGGCCGGTGAGCCGCTGTATGGCTACCTGATCGCCAAGGAGCTGGAGCGGGTCGGCGAGGGCGTGCTGAGCGGCAAGCAGAGCGCGCTGTACCCGGTGCTGCGCAACCTGGAAGGGGCCGGGTTGCTGGAAAGCCATGTTGAACCGTCGGTGGCTGGTCCGCCGCGTCGCTACTACCGCATCAATGACACGGGGCGTGAAGTGCTCAGTCAATGGACCGCCGCGTGGCGTGCCACCCGTGATTCCGTCGATTCCGTCCTGGAAGGGGTAACCGCATGAACATCGAATCCGTGGCCGGTCGGGCCTTGCCGACCACCATCCCGGCGTATCTGGCACAGCTGCGCGCGGCGCTGCACGACGCCGATCCGGCGATGGTGCAGGACGCCCTGTACGACGCCGAGGAATACCTGCGCTCGGAGCTGGCCGCCCAGCCGGGCCGCAGCGAGGCCGAGGTGATCGCCGATGTGGCCGGCAGCTACGGTGCGCCGGAAGAAGTGGCCGAGATCTACCGCGAAACGGAAATCACCGTGAACCGTGCGCTGCGCACGCCGAGCGCGGGTGCTGCACCGATCCGGCGTGCAGCGGCCACCAGCCCCGGCATCGCCTCGGTACCACCGCCGCAGGCGCCGCCCAAGCCACGCTCGGCCTTGGCCCGCTTCTTCGGCGTCGCGCTGGAGGCACGCACCTATGGCGCGCTGTTCTACATGCTGCTCTCGCTGGCCACCGGTATCTTCTTCTTTACCTGGGTGGTCACCGGCCTGTCGCTGTCGCTGGGCCTGATGGTGCTGATCATCGGCATTCCGGTGGCGGTGCTGTTCTTCGGTTCGGTGCGCGGTCTGTCGCTGCTGGAAGGACGACTGGTGGAGGCCCTGCTGGGCGAGCGCATGCCGCGCCGGCCGACGTATTCCGACCGCAGCCGCAGCTGGCTGCAGCGCATCGGTGACATGTTCACCGATGGCCGCACCTGGCTGACCCTGCTGTACTTCGTGCTGATGCTGCCGCTGGGCATCGTCTACTTCACGATCGCCACCACGCTGTTGTCGACCTCCATCGGCTTCATCTGGGCACCCGTGGCGGCGCTGTTCTCCAGTGACTACGTGGGCATCCACATCGACGGCATCCAGATGCTGCCGATCTGGGTCACACCGCTGCTGGCGATCATCGGCGTGCTGCTGCTGTTCGCGACGCTGCACCTGGCCCGCGGCATCGGTCACCTGCACGGGATGATGGCCAAGCATCTGCTGGTGCGGCTGTAACCCACGGCCACAGGTTGGAACCCGAGGATCCGGTAGTGCCGGCCGCTGGCCGGCTCCCCAAGCTGCTGGATGAAAGCGCGGCCGGCCGGCGGCCGGCACTACCCACAGCGTAAGCCCCCTGGTCGGGGGGCTTACGCCAAGCGCTCGTCAGCCCGCGTTACGGCGCAACGGGGTCACGTTGCTCGCGATTTTCGCGGCTTTTTTCGGCTTGCTGGCCACGGTCTGCGCATGGGCCGCGAAGAAATCGCGCACCTTGGGGTAGACCGTTTCGCGCCAGCGGCGGCCGCTGAAGATGCCGTAGTGGCCGGCACCTTCGACGATGAAATGCTCGCGATGCGCGGCCGGAATGCCGGTGCACAGGTCCTGCGCCGCTTCGGTCTGGCCGAGGCCGGCGATATCGTCCAGCTCGCCTTCGATGCTCAGCAGTGCGGTGCCGGTGATCGCGCTGGGATCCACGCGTTCACCCTGCACGTACCACTCGCCGCGCGGCAGCAGGAACTCCTGGAAGACCACGCGGATCGTGTCCAGGTAGTACTTGGCCGGCATGTCGAGCACCGCGTTGTACTCATCGTAGAAACGACGGTGCGCGTCGGCATCTTCCATGTCGCCCTTGACCAGGTCGGCATAGAAATCCCAGTGCGAACTGAAGTGGCGGCTCGGGTTCATCGACAGGAACCCGGCGTGCTGCAGGAAGCCCGGGTACACGCGGCGGCCGGCGCCGGGGAAGGTGGCCGGCACGGTGTGGATGACATTGTTCTCGAACCACGACATCGGGTTCTGCGTGGCCAGGTTGTTGACCGCGGTCGGGCTGCAGCGCGCATCGATCGGGCCACCCATCATCACCAGCGACCGCGGCGTGGTTTCGCCACGGCTGGCCATCAGCGAGACGGCGGCAAGCACCGGCACGGTCGGCTGGCAAACGCTGATCACGTGCAGCTTTTCCGCACCGAGGTGGCGGATGAATTCCTGCACATAGGCGATGTAGTCATCCAGCCCGAACTCGCCTTCGCTGCCCGGCACCATGCGCGCATCGACCCAGTCGGTCACATACACGCGGTGATCGCGCAGCAGGGTACGTACGGTATCGCGCAGCAGCGTGGCGTGGTGGCCGGACAAGGGCGCTACCACCAGCACGAACGGCTGGTTGAGCATGGTGTGCAGCTGGTCGGCTTCATTGCTGTGGCGCTTGAAGCGCAGCAGTTTGCAGAACGGCTTGCTGATTTCTTCGTGGACGACGATCGGCACGCGCTCGCCCTCGACGTCGATTTCATTGATGCCCCATTCGGGCTTCTCGTAATCCTTGCCGATGCGGTGGAACAGCTCGTTCACAGCGGCCAGGCGATCCGCGCCGGGCATCTGCGACCACCAATGACCTTGATTGGCGAAGAACTTCGCGTTGGCCTGGGCCTGGTGCACCCACGGGGCGAGCAGGTTGCGGGTCAACTCATGCAGCTGATATAGCATGACGTCCAATATGTATGGTCTTATGTTGCCGCGCAGCATAGCGCACCCGTCGGGCGGGCGCGTTAATGCGGGGCCTGTCTCAGTTGTTATCGAGACTCAGGGCGCGCCGCGTTCCAGGGCAGCCGCGTGACCTGCCAGTGCGGGAGACAACCAGCAGTGCGAGCCCAAGGCAGTGAAGCCGACCCGCTTGAGCTGGCTGCGGTACCAGCGCGCCGGTCGCGGCTGGAAACCTTCGTGGTCGCCATCGAAGTCATCCTCGGCCGTGAATGCCTCCAGGAAGGCCACGCCGGCGGTCAGTTCGGCAAAGCCCTCCAGTGCCGGGCGCAGCTCGCGGCTGGGCACGTAGTGCATTACGTCCGAGCAGATCAGCAGATCGACCGGTGCGCACGGGCGCAGCCAGGCGAAATCGCCGACCTTGGCCGGGTGCAGGTTGCGGCTGCGGCCGTAGCGGTGCACGGCGTAATCGCTGCTGTCGAAGCCCAGGTACTGCACGCGGGGGCGCAGCTTGAGCAGCGGCGCACGCCAGGCGCCTTCGCCACAGCCGATATCCAGCACGCTGCGGATCGGGCGTTCCAGGTAGTACTCGGCGCTGGCCACGGCGAGCGCCACCTTGCGCGCCAGGCGCGCGGCGCCACCGGTCTGGTCAGGCTGGTACCAGCGCTGGAAGTAGGCGGCGTCGTAGGTTTTGTCCATGGAAGATGTGCACGTGGGTGAAAGCGGCGCTTATCGTACGGCGTGGCGCGCGCGGATGCGTAGTGGAGGTGTGGCGATGGGTCGCGCCTGCCCCCATGGGGCGGCTCTACCGGGCATGCGAGAATGGCGGCCAACCCATGCCAGCCGCCGGAGCAAGCACATGCAGTCCTATTACTGGGTCAAGACCTTCCATCTGTTGTTCGTGGTGGCGTGGATGGCGGCGGTGTTCTATCTGCCCCGGATCCTGGTCAACCTCAGCGAGACCGCCGGCCAGCTGCCGGTGACCGAGCGGCTGCAGCTGATGGGCCTGCGCCTGTACAAGTTTGGCCACATGATGTTCGGCCTCGCGCTGATCCTGGGCGTGGTGCTGTGGCTGGGCTACCGCGTGATTCCCGATTTCCCGACCATGGTCGCGCCCGGTGCGGCGGGCTGGCTGCATGCCAAGCTCGGCCTGGTGGTGCTGCTGCTGGTGTATTACTCGTGGACCGGGCGCCTGTTGAAGGGCGCGGTACGCGGCAAGCCGTTGCCGTCCTCGCGCGCGCTGCGCTGGTTCAACGAACTGCCGCTGGTGCTGTTCATCGGCGTGGTCTGGCTGGTGATCGCCAAGCCGTTCTGAAAAAAAAGCCGGGCGCTTGCGCGTCCGGCTTTTTCGTCTGCGCCGCAGCCTGATCAGGCCACTTCGTAGGTCCCGTAGCTGCGCAGGCGCTCGTAACGCTTCTGCAGCAGCTCATCGACCGGCAGCTTCTCCAGCACGTCCAGCTCGTTGAGCAGCACGGCCTTGAGGCGTTTGGCCATCTGGTTCGGGTTGCGGTGGGCGCCACCGGTCGGCTCACGCACCACCTTGTCCACCAGGCCCAGGCCCTTCAGGCGCGGGGCGGTCAGGCCGAGCTGTTCGGCGGCGTCCTTGGCCTTGGCCGGGTCCTTCCACAGGATCGAGGCGCAGCCTTCCGGGCTGATGGTCGAGTACACGCTGTACTCCAGCATCACGGTGCGGTCGCCCACGCCCAGGGCCAGTGCGCCACCCGAGCCGCCTTCACCGATCACCGTGCAGACCACCGGCACCTTCAGTTCGGCCATTTCCATCAGGTTGCGTGCGATCGCTTCGGACTGGCCGCGCGATTCGGCATCGATGCCCGGCCAGGCGCCGGCGGTGTCGATCAGCGTCAGCACCGGCAGGCCGAAACGCTCGGCCATCTTCATCAGGCGCAGCGCCTTGCGGTAGCCCTCCGGCTTGGGCATGCCGAAGTTGCGCTTGATCTTTTCCTTGGTGTCGCGGCCCTTCTGATGGCCGATCAGCATCACCGAGCGGCCACCGATGCGGGCCAGACCGCCGATGATCGCCTTGTCGTCGGCGAAGGCGCGGTCGCCGGCCAGTTCCTGGAACTCATCGCAGATGATGCGGATGTAGTCCTCGGTGTACGGGCGGGAAGGATGCCGGGCCAGCTGCAGCACCTGCCAGGAGGTCAGGTTGCGGAAGATCTGCGCGGTGCGCACCCGCAGCTTGTCCCGCAGGGCATGCACCTCGGCCTCGACATTGACCGCAGGTCCGGCGCTGGCGCTGCGCAGTTCCTGGATCTTCGCCTCCAGATCAGCGATGGGTTGCTCGAAGTCGAGGTAGTTCGGATTCATCGGAAACCGTCGTGAAGAAAAGAGGGAAAGTGTAGCCGAATGCGCCGAAAAGCCCCGTACGCCGTCGTCTGGAAACCGACGGTAGCGCAGCGGGGCGAAGGGCGCCAGCAGGTCAGGGGACGACCAGCGCCGCGCTGCCCATCAGCGTGCTGCGGGTCTTCACGAAGGTGTTGTAGCCCTCGTTGGCCTCCTTGGGCAGGCCCGAGCCCAGTCGGGCGGTCGCTGCGGTGAACGCCATCTGCGCCTGGAAGGCCTCCTGCTGGAGCTGCAGCTGCGCATCGGCAGAGGTGGCGTGCAGGTAGCGGGTGTACAGCTCGCGCAGCGGGCCGGCATGGACCTCGAAGGCCGGATCCAGCGGCGGCAGGGCGGTCGGGGCTGCCTCCAGCGTGTAGGCGGGTGCCACGTAGCCCTGGGGCTGCTGGCGTGCGTAAGCACCGGGCTGGCCCGTGCCTGCTTCGACGTAGGCGATGAAATCCGGGGCAGTGAAGATCTTGGCGTTGATCCGGCCGCCGCTGGCGTCCACATGGGCCACGGTCTGGACCTCCGGGAACGGCTCGCGGACGCCGAAGCTCCAGGCCTGGTCGATGAACAGGTCATGGGTGGTCTGGTACGGGCCTTCGAACGTCACGCCGCCCAGCTCGATCTGGTTCTTCAGGCTGCCGAAGTGCTGCAGCTTGTCTTCACCGGTGACGTAGATCTCATTGGCGATCACGTACTCGGCCAGGGTCGGGTTGATCAAGCCACCCTTGCCGCTGGCGTAGACGATGAAACGCACATCGCCGAGCTGGTCGGTCTGCAGATGATGTTCACCCGGCTTGAGCTTGACCGGGCACGAGGCGTGCGCGGCGATCGGCAGTTCATTGCCATCGATGCGCAGGGTCAGCGGTGTGGCGCCCGGGTTGTCGATCTCGAAGGTCTGGGCGGGGCTGGAACAGCCGGTGATGGCGACGGCTGCACTCAGCAGCACGGCAAAACGCTTGATCAAAACAAAATACCTGTGTTGCAACAGAAAAAAATCAGTTCGCCCAGGGCGGGCTGTAGCGCACCTTCACCGTGCGGACCGCGGGATCGGCGCGCAACGCATCGACCAGGTGGCTGTCCACGCGCACGGCGATGTCACCGGCGACATCCAGCATGCCGGCCACCGGGCCCTGTTCCGAGCCAAGCAGCAGGTCCAGGCGCAGCGGTGTACGGCCGGGGCGATGCCGGTCGAGCAGGGCGTTGACGCGGTTCCACACCGCACCGTCCTGGCGCAGATCCACCCGCAGCGACAGCCGCGTGGCGTAGTTGGCGCAGATGTCTTCGTAATCCCAGACCTGACGGATGCGCAGCGCATAGCCGCCGTTGAACTCGTCTTCGCGCAGGCCGCCCTTGACCACCAGGATGCGGTCCTTGGTCATCAGGTGGCCGAACTCGGCCAGACCATCGGTGAAGGCGCTGCATTCCACGCGGCCCTTGCCGTCTTCGAGCTGCATGAAGATCTGGCTTTCGCCCTTGCGGCGCACGCCGACCACCAGGCCGGCCAGGATCACCGGCGTTTCCTGGCGCCAGGCACGCTTCTCGCCGTCCTTGCTCGGGCGGGCCGGCGGGATCAGCTTTTCCAGCTTGCCCAGGTCGGTGCCGACCAGTTCCTTGACGTCATCGGCGTAGGGATCGAACGGGTGGCCACTGAGGTAGAAGCCCAGCGTTTCGCGCTCGCCGTCCAGCAACTGGCCCAGCGCCCACTCGTTGGCTTCCGGCAGCTCCAGCTGCATCGCGGTGCTGACCGGATCGGGCGCGCCGAACAGCGAGTTCTGCCCGGAGGCCTTCTCGCGCGCCATCTGGTCGGTGGCCTTGAGGACTTCGGGCAGCTGCAGCATCAGCGAGGCGCGGTTCTTGCCGAGCCCGTCCATCGCGCCGCAGTTGATCATCGCTTCCAGCGTGCGGCGGTTGAGCTTGCCCGATTCGGCGCGCATGCAGAAATCCAGCAGCGACGCATAGCGGCCGCCACGCTGGCGCTCTTCCACGATCGCTTCGCAGGCACCCTGGCCGACGCCCTTGATCGCACCCAGGCCGTACACGATGGTGTCGGCGCTGGAGGCTTCGAACATGTACGCCGATTCGTTCACGCGCGGCGGCAGCACGGTCAGGCCGAGGTTGCGCACTTCGGCGAGGAAGCCGACCACCTTGTCGGTGTTGTCCATGTCCGAGGACAGCGTCGCGGCCATGAATTCGGCCGGGTAATGACGCTTGAGCCAGGCGGTCTGGTAACTCACCAGTGCGTAGGCGGCGGCGTGCGACTTGTTGAAGCCGTAGCCGGCGAACTTCTCCATCAGGTCGAAGATCGCGTCGGCCTTGGCTTCGACGACACCGTCCTTGGCCGCACCTTCGCGGAAGATCTCGCGGTGCTTGGCCATTTCGGCCGGCACCTTCTTGCCCATCGCACGGCGCAGCAGATCGGCGCCGCCCAGCGAGTAACCGCCGACGATCTGCGCCATCTGCATCACCTGCTCCTGGTACACCATGATGCCGTAGGTGTCTTTCAGGATCGCTTCGGTGCGCGGATCGGGATAGATGATTTCTTCCTGCCCGTGCTTACGCGCGTTGAAGGAGGGAATCAGGTCCATCGGGCCGGGTCGGTACAGCGACACCAGCGCGATGAGATCTTCGAAGCGGTCAGGACGCGCGTCTTTCAGCAGGCGGCGCATGCCCGAGGATTCGAACTGGAACACCGCGCCGGTATTGCCGTTGGCGAAGATGTCCTTGTAGGTAGGCACGTCATCCAGCGGCAGCGCGGTGATGTCCACCGGCGGAATGCCGGCGCGCTCGTGCCGCTTGTTGATCGCCTTGACCGCCCAGTCGATGATCGTCAGCGTGCGCAGGCCCAGGAAGTCGAACTTCACCAGGCCGATTTCTTCGACGTCGTTCTTGTCGAACTGGGTGACCGGGTTGCGGCCGCGGCCGCCTTCGTCATGTTCGGCGAACAGCGGGCAGAATTCGGCCAGCGGTTCCGGTGCGATCACCACGCCACCGGCGTGCTTGCCGGCGTTGCGGGTGAGGTCTTCGAGCTGGCGCGCCAGGTCGATCAGGTCGCGGACATCGTCTTCGTTCTGGTAGCGCTGGATCAACTCCGGCGACGCCATTTCCGAATCCTTGCCTTCGCCCATCGCATCCTTGAGCGAGATGCCCAGGATGTTGGGAATCAGCTTGGAGACGCCGTCGACCAGACCGTACGGGAAGCCGAGCACGCGACCGGAATCGCGCACCACGGCCTTGGCCGCCATGGTGCCGTAGGTGATGATCTGGCTGACGCGGTCGCGACCGTACTTGCGCGCGACGTAGTCGATGACCTCGTCGCGGCGGTCCATGCAGAAGTCGATGTCGAAGTCGGGCATCGACACGCGTTCGGGGTTGAGGAACCGCTCGAACAGCAGGTTGTACGGGATCGGATCCAGATCGGTGATCTGCAGCGCCCAGGCCACCAGCGAGCCGGCACCGGAACCGCGCCCGGGGCCGATCGGAATGCCCTGGTTCTTTCCCCACTGGATGAAGTCGGCCACGATCAGGAAGTAGCCGGGGAAGCCCATCTTGATGATGGTGGCCAGTTCGAATTCGAGACGCTCGAAATAGTCGGCGCGGGTCTTGCCCGGCGCCAGCGGATTCTTTTCGAGGCGCGCTTCCAGGCCCTTGCGCGATTCGCTGCAGATCCAGCTGTCGAGGGTTTCCTCTTCGGGGACCGGATAGTTGGGCAGGAAGTAGGTGCCGAGGCGCATCTCGATGTTGCAGCGTTCGGCCAGCGCCAGGGTGTTGTCGATCGCGTCGGGGATGTCGGCGAACAGCGCGCACATGTCCTCGGCGGACTTGAGGTACTGCTGGTCGCTGTAGTCGCGCGGGCGTTTGGGATCGTCCAGCACGCGGCCGGAGGAAATGCAGACGCGCGCTTCGTGGGCGCTGAAGTCTTCCGGCTGCAGGAAGCGCACATCGTTGCTGGCGATCACCGGCAGGCCACGCTGGCCGGCGGCCTGCAGGGCGAACTGGTTGAAGGCTTCTTCGCCATCGCGGCCGGTGCGGGTCAGCTCCAGATGCAGGCCGTCGCCGAACACGCGCTGCCAGTCGGCGAGCTGTTGCTCGGCCAGATCGTGGCGGCCGTCGCCGGCGAGGCGGCCGGCGAGGCTGTCGCGGCCGGCCAGTGCGAACAGGTTGTGGCAGCCGGCTTTGAGCCAGTCCGGGTGGACGGCGACGCCGCCTTCGGGGCGATGGCCTTCCATCCAGGCGCGGGTCAGCAGCCTGGAGAGGCTGAGGTAGCCTTCGCGGTCGCGGCAGAGCAGGGTCATGCGCCAGGGCGTCATGCCTTCTTCGGCGATCATGATGTCCGCGCCGGCGATGGGTTTGATGCCCACGGTTTCGGCGGCTTTGTAGAACTTGACCAGCGCGAACAGGTTGTTGAGATCCGTCACTGCCAGTGCGGGCAGCTTCAGTTCGACCGCGCGGCTGAGCAGGTTGGCCTGCTTTGCTTTTTTCGGGTCAGCCTGATCCGGCTTCGCCGGGACACGGATGGTCGAATCCGCCAGCGAAAATTCGGTGTGGACGTGGAGATGTACGAAACGGGAAGTGGACATGCCGAACCAATGTGATGCCCGGTCAGGGTAGCGGTGGCGGTGGTCGCTAACAAGGCTTGACAGGGGTGTTGCGGGGGCGCGGGTTGGCGGTGGGGTTCAGGTTTGCTTCGGCGGTTGCAGCGGTTGCAGCGGTTGCGGGGTTTGGCGTTGGTGAAGCAAGTGCAGGAGCGGTGGGCTCTGTGGTGCTGCGGGCTGGGGCGGCGGGGGCAGAGTCGCGGGACGCGCTGTGAATACGTCCCTGTAAGCTCGTAGGCAGCATCCATGCTGCCTGACGGTCCCGCGCCTCTACCCCCGCCACCCCTTCGACAGATGGCCGGTGCGTTGGGGCAGGCGACAGCGCTCCTTCGACAGATAGCCGGTGCGTTGGGGCAGGCGACAGCGCTCCTTCGACAGATGGCCGGTTCGTTGGGGTGAGCAACAGCCGATCCTTCGAGAGGGTGCTGGTGCGCAGAGGCAGGCAACCGTCATCCTTCGAGAGACATCTGATACACGGGAGCGAGCAACCGCCAAGCTTTCGACATCGTTGATGCGGACGAGCTGACAATCGCCGTGTGCTGAGGGGTGTCATGCCGTGCCGGGCGGCGCCCAGCCGTTGCCGCGCTCAGGCGGGGAGGCTGCTGCGGTCGGGTTCCAGGCATGCGCGGACGGGGGCGAAGCTGCGGCGGTGCTGGGGGCAGGGGCCGTGGTTGCGCAGGGCGGCGAGGTGGGCGGGGGTGCCGTAGCCTTTGTGCTGGTCGAAGCCGTATTCGGGGTGGGCGTCGTGCAGGGTCTGCATGAAGCGGTCGCGGCTGACTTTGGCAAGGATCGAGGCGGCCATGATGGCGCGGTCGAGGGTGTCGCCGCCGATCAGGGCCTGGGCCGGGCAGGGCAGGCCTTTGGGGACGACGTTGCCGTCGATGCGGGCGAACTGGGCGACGTGGGCGACGCCTTCGACGGCGCGGCGCATGCCGAGCATCGTGGCCTGGTAGATGTTGAGGGCGTCGATTTCGCCGACGTCCACCATCACCACGTGCCAGGCCAGGGCGCGGTCGAGGATCTTGTCGTAGAGCTGGTCACGGCGTGCCGCGGTGAGCTGCTTGGAGTCGTCCAGGCCGTTGAGGCGCGGTCGGTCGGGGCAGAACACCACGGCGGCGACCGCGACGGGCCCGGCCAGCGGGCCGCGTCCGGCTTCATCCACGCCGGCCACGTAGCGCGGGGCGACGGTGGCCAGGGCGGCGCCGTCGAACAGGGCCAGTGAAGCGGCGGCGGCGTGGCGGCGGCTCATGCGGTGCGGTCGCGGTTGGGGCCGCGTTCGAGCAGCTCGGTGACGGCGTCGGCGGCGCGCGCCGAGGCGTCGCGACGCAGTTGCAGATGCAGGTGCTCGTACGTGTCCTGCAGGTCGATCACGCGCTGGGGGTGGTCGAACCACTGCAGGATGGCGGCGGCCAGTTTGTCCGGGATGCAGTCGTGCTGCATCAGCTCCGGAGCGAGGTCCTTGCCGGCGAGGATGTTGGGCAGGGCGAAGCGGTCGACCTTGAGCAGGCCCAGCGCTTTGACGATGCGGTAGGTGAGTTCGGCCACGCGGTAGCCGACCACCATCGGGCGTTTGACCAGCATCGTCTCCAGCGTCGCGGTGCCGGAGGCGAGCACAACCACGTCGGCGGCGATCATCGCGGTACGGGCGTTGCCGTCGAGCAGGTGCGAATGCGCGACCGGCAGCGCCGAGGCGGAGAGTTGCTCGCTGATCAACTGGCGGCAGGCGGCGTTGGCGGCCGGGACCACCACGTGCAGGCCGGGAATGCGTTCGGAGACCTGCCAGGCCGCTTCGAAGAACGGTTCGCCGAGCTTGCTGATTTCCCCCAGGCGGCTGCCGGGCAGTACCGCCAGCACCTTCGCGTTGGAGGGCAGGCCGAGCTCGGCACGCGCCTGTTCGCGGTCGTTGTGCAGAGGGATGTCGTCGGCCATCGGGTGGCCGACGAAGCGGGCGTCGATGCCGTGCTTGGCATAGATCGGTGGTTCCATCGGGAACAGGCACAGCACCAGGTCGGCGCTGGCCCCGATCTTCTCGGCACGTTTTTCGCGCCAGGCCCAGACCGAGGGGCTGACGTAATGGACGGTGCGGACGCCACGTTCTTTCAGCCAGCGCTCGACGCCGAGGTTGAAGTCGGGCGCGTCGATGCCGATGAACACGTCCGGCTGCCACTCCAGCGCACGCGCGCGGAACTCGCGGCGCAGTTTGAGCAGGCGCGGCAGGTGGCGCAGGATTTCGGTCAGGCCCATCACCGCCAGTTCGCTGGCATCGAACCACGTCTGGCAGCCGGCGCTGCGCATGGCATCGCCGCCGATGCCGGCGAATTCGGCGTTCGGGAAGCGCAGGCGCAGTTCGCGGACCAGGCCGGCACCGAGCAGATCGCCGGAGGCTTCGCCGGCGACCAGGGCGATGCGCACCGGGCGCTCGGAGGTGCGCAGCGCCAGCGTCTGTTCGACGCTGGTCGCCATCGCAGCGAGCGGGATGATCTCGGCGGTCGTGATGCCCGGGGTCTGCCCGCCTGGACCCGTCATCGCAGCAAGGGCCTCTCGGCGCTTTCGATGAAGTCCAGCAGGTCCTTCACGTCGGCGCTGTGGCTGGCCTGTTCGGCCAGCTGCACCTTGGCTTCGGCCAGCGGCAGGCCGGCCACGTACAGGGTGCGGTAAGCGCGCTTGATGCTGGCGATGCGTTCGGCATCGAAGCCACGGCGTTTGAGGCCTTCGCTGTTGATGCCGCGCGGGCGGCCCAGACTGTCGCTGCCGACCATGGTGAACGGCGGAACGTCGCCATTGGTCAACGCGCCCATGCCGAGGAAGGCGTGGGCCCCGATGCGGCAGAACTGGTGGGCACCGGCGAAGCCGCTGATGATCACGTAGTCGCCCACGGTGACGTGGCCGGCCAGCGTGGTGTTGTTGGAGAACACGCAGTGGCTGCCGACGTGGCAGTCATGTGCCACGTGGGTGTAGGCCAGCATCCAGTTGTCGTTGCCGACCGTGGTGATGCCGCCGCCACCGGCGGTGCCGCGGTTGATGGTGACGAATTCGCGGATGACGTTGTCATCGCCGATCACCAGTTCCGTGCGTTCGGCCTTGTACTTTTTGTCCTGCGGCTCGCCACCGATCGCGGCATGGCCGATGAAACGGTTGTTGCGGCCGATCCGGGTCGGGCCGTGGATCGAGCAGTGCGGACCGATCTCGGTGCCGGCACCGATTTCCACGTCCGCGCCGATCAGGCAGAACGCACCCACGCGCACATCCGCAGCCAGCGACGCCGACGGGTCGATGACCGCGGTGGGGTGGATGAGAGGGGCGTTGTCACTCATTGCAGATCTCCTGCCTGGATCATTCGCGGGTGCCGGCGCACAGCACTTCGGCGCAGGCGACGATTTCGCCATCGACCTTCGCCACGCAGTCGTACACCGCCATGTTGCGGATCACGCGCTTGATCTCCACGTGCATTTCCAGCACGTCGCCGGGCACGACCTGCTTGCTGAAGCGCGCCTTGTCGACCTTGACCATGTAGAACAGCTTGGACTGCGCATCGCGGCCCAGGGTGAGCTGGGTCAGTACGCCACCGGCCTGGGCCATGGCTTCGATGATCAGCACGCCGGGCATGATCGGCTGGCCCGGGAAGTGGCCCTGGAAGAACGGCTCGTTGATGCTGACGTTCTTGGTGGCGACGATCTTCCGGTTCTCGAAATCGAGCGAGATCACCTTGTCCACCAGCAGGAACGGATAGCGGTGCGGGATCAACTGCTGGATCTGGTTGATGTCCGGCAGATTCTGGTTGTTGCTCATTCCTTCTCCTTGCTCACAGACAGGATGCGCCGGGCGAGCGCATCGAGCTGCTTGAAGCGCGCGGCATTTTTACGCCACGTGCGGTTGTCGGTCAGTGGGGTGCCGGAGGAATACTCGCCCGGCTCATGAATGGAGTTGCGCACCACCGATTTGCCGGTGATGACGACCTTGTCGCAGATTTCGAGGTGACCGACGACGCCGACGGCGCCGCCCAGCAGGCAGTAGCGGCCGATCTTGGCGCTGCCGGCGATGCCGGTGCAGCCGGCGATGGCCGAGTGGGCGCCGATCTGGACGTTGTGGGCGACCTGCACGAGGTTGTCCAGGCGCACGTCGTTTTCGAGCACGGTGTCTTCCAGCGCGCCGCGATCAACGCAGGTATTGGCGCCGATTTCGCAGTCGTCGCCGATGCGCACGCCGCCGAGCTGGGGCACCTTGATCCAGTGGCCGGCGTCCATGGCCAGGCCGAAGCCATCGGCACCGAGCACGGCGCCGGGATGGATGCGCACGCGCTTGCCGAGCTTGACGCGGGTGACCAGGGTGACGCGGGCGATCAGTTCGCAGCCGGTCTCCAGGGTGCAGTCTTCGCCGATGATGCTGCCGGGGCCGACGATGCAGTTCTCACCGACAACGCTACGGGCGCCGATGGTGACGAACGGGCCGATGTGGGCACTGGCAGCGACCTGGGCGTCCGGATCGATGCAGGCGCTGGGGTGGATCCCCGGGGCGCGCGGCGGTGCGATGTCGAACAGGGCGGCGATCTTGGCGAACGTGGTATACGGGTCCTTGGCGACCAGGGCGGCGCCGGGCGCGGCCTCGGCATCCTCGGCGCGCAGCACGACGATGGCCGCTTGGCTGTCGGCCAGCTGCACGCGGTAGCGCGGATTGGCCAGGAAGGTGAGCTGGCCAGGGCCGGCATGGGCGAGCGTAGCCACGCCATGGATGGCGGTGCTGCCATCACCATGGACCTGCAGGCCAAACTGCTCGGCGAGTTGCTGGGCGGTATAGGTAGGAGTGTTCACCGGGGGAGTTTACCGTGTGCTGCCGAAACGGTCATGCGGGGCGGGGGTTTTGGGGTGGGTGTGTCGGTTTGCTGTGGCTCCGGCGCCTTGGTTGCCATCGCGCGGGGTCGTGACGGGCAGCCCTGGCCAGGACGCGCCGTAAACCCATCCTTGGGGGCTCGTGGGCCGCATCCATGCGGCCCAACGGTCCTGGCCAGGGCTGCCCGCCACGACCCCCGACGGTTCAGCGCGAGCGCGGCAGGTTAGTGCCGGCCGCTGGCCGGCTCTCGATGATCCCGGAGGTTCGTACCGACCAACGGTCGGCACCTACCCAAAGCGGCATCGAACGATAAGTCCCAACCCAAAGCGGCATCGACCAATGATTGGTTCGAACCCAAATCGGAACGGACGCATGATCGCTCCGGGTCCCAAAACGAAAACGCCGGGCAAAGCCCGGCGAATGCGTACCGCGTCTGGTGGAGAGGCCCCCTTCTGTTAAGGGGGCCGCGCCGACGGCGCGGGGGATAGGAGGAATCGTTGGGCCCCAAGGTTTGCTGCGCAAACCTTGGGCAATTCACCTTAGGCGGTCAGAACTGACCGCCAAAGGTGAATTGCAGACGCTCCACCTCGTCGCCATCTTCCTTCTTGAGCGGGAAGGCGTAGCTGATCGAGATCGGGCCGACCGGGGCGCGCCACAGCAGGGCCACACCGGTGGACACGCGCAGTTCGTTGGCCTTGAAGTTGTCCACGCCGGTATAGACGTTGCCGAAGTCCACGAAGGCCGAGATGCGGGCCGACGGGCTGTCGAACAGGCGCGGGAAGTAGGCTTCGACCGAACCGACGGTCTTGAGCGAGCCACCCAGCGGCTGGCCGCGGTTGTAGCTCAAGGTCGGTTCCGAGCGCGGGCCCAGGGTGTTGTCTTCGAAACCACGCACCGAGTTGGTACCACCGGCGTAGAAGTTCTCGTAGAACGGCAGGCCCGAGGCGGTCACGACGCGGGTGCTTCCATCCGGGTTGGTGATCACACGGGAGGTGTCATTGCCGTAGCTGTCGCCGTAGCCGACTTCGGCGCGGGTGTTGATGACCAGCTGCGGGATGATCGGCCAGTACTTGGAGAACTGGTAGTTCAGCTTGTAGTACTCGACGGTCGAACCCGGCAGCGTGGTCTCCAGACCGACGCGCTGGTAGGTACCGCGGGTCGGCATGAAGTAATCGTTACGGGTATCACGCGCCCAGCCCAGCTCACTGCGCCAGGAGTGGAACGTGCGCTGGCCGATGGCATCGATGTAATCGATGATCGCCTGCGGGGTCGAGCCCTGGTAAGTGGTGATCTGGTTGCTGTCGATGCCCACCATCAGCGAGACGGTGTCGTTCTCGGTGATCGGCACGCCGAAGACCACCTGCGCGGCACCGTTGGTGCTGTTGTACTGCGCGGTGTTGAAGTCGGAGTAATCCAGTTCGCGCCAGGACAGGTTGTAGCCCAGCGAGACGCCGTCATCGGTGAAGTACGGGTTGGTGTAGCTGAAGCCGTAACGCTGCAGGTAGCTGCTGCGCGAGGCTTCGACCGACACGCGGTTGCCGCCGCCCAGGAAGTTGTTCTGCGACAGCTGCACCGAGGTGGTCATGCCGTAGGACTGCGAATAGCCCAGGCCGAACACGAAGCTGCCCGAGGTGGTTTCCTTGACGTTGTAGACCACGTCGACCAGATCGTTGCTGCCGGTGACCGGCGGCGTTTCCACGTCGACCGATTCGAAGTAGCCCAGGCGCTGCAGACGGATCTTGGAACGGTCGATCGCGGCCTGCGAGTACCAGCTGTTCTCGAACTGGCGCATTTCACGACGCAGCACTTCGTCGGAGGTGCGGGTGTTGCCCTTGAAGGTGATGCGGCGCACCGACACGCGCGGGCCGGGAACGACCTGCATGTTGATGGCCACCGTGCGGTCGGCACGGTTGCTGGTCGGAATCGGGTTCACCTTGGCGAAGGCGTAACCGATGTTGGACAGCGAATTGGTGATCTGGTCCGAGCTGAATTCCAGCAGCGCACGCGAGAACGTATCGCCGGACTTCTGGATCACCATGCGCTCGACATCTTCCTGCGGGAGGATGGTGTCGCCGGTGACCTTGATCTCGGAGATCTTGTACTGCTCACCCTCGGTCACGCCGGCGGTGATGAACATGTCGCGCTTGTCGGGGCTGATCGAGACCTGGGTGGAATCGATGCTGAAATCCACGTAGCCGCGGTCCAGGTACCAGGAGTTCAGCTTTTCCAGATCGCCGGACAGCTTTTCCTTGGAGTACTGGTCATCGCGGCGGTACCACGACGCCCAGTTGTGCTCCTTCGATTCCCAGGTTTCCAGGATGTCTTCGGAGGCGAACTTCTCGGTGCCGACCAGGTTGACGTGCTGGATCTTGGCGGCCTTGCCTTCCTTGATCGCAATGGCGATGTCCACGCGGTTGCGGTCCAGCGGGCTCACCGTCGGGGTGATGTCCACGTTGTATTTGCCACGGTCGTTGTACTGGCGGCGCAGTTCCTGCGTCACGCGGTCCAGGCTCAGGCGATCGAAGGTGCCGCCCTCGGTCAGGCCGATGTCGCTCAGGCCCTTGAGGAGCTGGTCGCTCTTGATGTCCTTGTTGCCGGTGACGGTCAACTTGTTGATCGCCGGGCGTTCCTTGACCGTGACCACGAGGATGTCGCCCTGGCGGTCGAGCTGGACGTCTTCGAAGAAGCCGGTCTTGTACAGCGCACGGATGGTTTCACCGACCTTGTTGTCGGTGATGGTGTCGCCACGTTCCACCGGCAGGTAGGTGAACACGGTACCGGAGGTGATGCGCTGCAGACCATCCACGCGGATGTCGCTGACGGTGAAGGGCTCGGCTGCCTGCGCCAGGGCGGGCGCGCCGAAACCGGCAACGAGTGCGAGGGCCAGCAGGCGGCGATTGGGGAGTCGCGTCATGTCACGTCCGGTTGGAGTCGATTTCAACATTGCGGGATGCCGGCGCATAAGACGACGACAAAAGGATAAAAGTTCATCGCGGGACCAGACCAAGGATGTCGTTGTAGAACGCCAATCCCATCAGTCCGGCCAGCAGGGCCAGGCCGACATACTGTCCGGCGGCCATGGCACGCTCGCTCAGCGGGCTGCCCTTGACCAACTCGATAAGGTAATACAGCAGGTGCCCGCCGTCCAAGATGGGGATGGGCAACAGGTTGATGATGCACAGGCTCAGGGACAGCAAAGCCAGGAAATACAGGAACCAGTCCAGGCCGCGCTTGGCCGAGACATTGGCGACCCGGGCGATCGTGACCGGCCCGGAAATGTTCTGCAGCGAGGCATTGCCGGTGACAATGCGTCGCATCATGCCCAGCGAATCGCCGGCCATGCGGGCGGTTTCACGCAGGGCGACCGGGACTGCCGCAAACGGCCCGAACTTGAGTTCGGCGTCATACGCGGGGGCATGGGTCTCGGGGAAGCCGATGCCGATCTGCCAGGTGGCCTGGCCGTGGCCATCCACGCCCTGGCGGGGGGTGATTTCCAGCGCCAGCCGTTCGCCGCCGCGCAGGACGTCGATCATCCCGGGGCCGCCACGCTGGCCCAATGCGGCGACCTGGGCCGGTACCTGGTCGGCGCCTTCGATGCGCTGGCCGTCCACGGCTACGATCAGGTCACCCGGAACAAGCACGCCTTGGGCGGCGCCATCGGGCAGCACTTTGTCCACCAGGGCCGGCTGCAGCCAGAACTGCCAGCTCAGGCCGGCCAGCTGCGGCACGCGGCGTTCATCGAAGCCGGCGGGCAGCTGCGACAGCGGCACGGTCCGGGTGCGGGGTTGATCCAGGCCATCCAGCACCTCGACCTTCGCATCCTGGCGGTCCATGGCCGCCGTGGTCAGCGCCATGCTGGCCTCACCGGCGGTGGCCACGCTGCGGCCGTCGACCTTCACCACGCGGTCGCCGGCCTGCAGCCCGGACGTCTGGGCCATGCCGGTGGTGCGTCCGATGGTGGCCGAATAATCCTGTTTGCCGATCACGAACATCGCCCACAGCAGGGCGATGCACAGGATCAGGTTGGCGGCCGGACCGGCGGCGACCACGGCGATACGCTGCCAGACGGTCTTGTGGTTGAAGGCCTGGCCGCGCTCGGCCGGGTGCACCTCCACCTCGCGCTCATCCAGCATCTTCACGTAGCCGCCGAGCGGGATGGCGGCGATCGCGAATTCGGTGCCGGCGCGGTTGCGGCGCGACCACAGCGGCTTGCCGAACCCGACAGAGAAGCGCAGCACCTTGACCCCGCAACGGCGGGCGACCCAGTAATGACCGAATTCGTGGAAGGTCACCAGCACGCCAAGGCTGACGATCATCCACCAGACGGATCCGATGAAATCACCCATGGTGATCAGCGCTGTTAAGGGACGTGTCGGGCATTCAGGCGTGGTCGATAGCGGCTTGGGTGATCTGGCGGGCGCGCTGATCGGCGGTCAGCAGGCCCTCCAGTGTATCGGCGGACTCGGTCGACAGTGTTGACAGAGCGTTAGCGACCAGCGTTGGAATGGCAAGGAAAGCTGCCCGCCCCTGAAGAAACGCTGAAACAGCGACTTCATTGGCCGCATTGAGGATCGCCGGGGCGGTGCCGCCGGCGGCCATGGCCTGCCAGGCAAGCTTCAGGCAGGGGAAGGCGTCGGTATCCGGCGCTTCGAAATCCAGCCGGCCCTGGGTGAGCAGATCCAGCCCGCCGACCCCCGATTCGATCCGCTGCGGCCAGCCCAGGCCGACGGCCAGCGTGGTGCGCATGTCCGGCAGGCCCATCTGGGCCAGGGTCGAGCCGTCGACGAACTCGACCAGGGAATGCACCAGGCTCTGGGGATGAACCAGCACGTCGATGCGCTCGCCGGGCACGTTGAACAGGTGGTGGGCCTCGATCACTTCCAGGCCTTTGTTCATCAACGTCGCCGAATCGACCGAGATCTTCGGGCCCATGGACCACTTCGGGTGGGCAACGGCCTGGGCCGGGGTGACCTGGGCGAGCTGCGCACGGCTGCGGCCACGGAAGGGACCGCCCGAGGCGGTCAGGATGATCCGGCGTACACCGGCCCCGTCCAGGCTGGCATCGCGCGAGCGCAGGCACTGGAAGATCGCGCTGTGCTCGCTGTCGATCGGGATGATCTCGGCACCGGCGGCAGCGGCCTGGCGCATCAGCAGTTCGCCGGCGAGCACCAGCGATTCCTTGTTGGCCAGCAGGATGCGCTTGCCGGCGGCGGCGGCGGCCAGGGTCGAGGACAGTCCGGCGGCGCCGACGATGGCCGCGACGAGCGTGTCGCACGCGTCGCTGGCGGCCAGCTGATCCAGCGCCGCGGCGCCGGCGTGGGCCTGGGTGGCCAGGCCGGCGCCGCGCAGGCCGTCGCGCAGAGCGGCGTACAACGACGCGTCGGCGATCACCGCATGGGCCGGGCGGTGCGTGGCGCACAGCGCGACCAGCGCGTCCACCTGCCGGCCAGCCGCGAGCACGGTGACCTGGTAGCGGTCCGGATGACGCGCGATCACATCCAGCGCGGATGCGCCGATGGAACCGGTGGCGCCGAACACGGCGACCTGGCGGGGGGCGGAAGCGCTGGACATGGTTAGAACCCGAAAATTTCCTTGCCGAGTGCGAACACCGGCAGGGCGGCGAGCACGCCGTCGATACGATCGAGCACGCCGCCATGGCCCGGAATGATATGGCCCGAATCCTTGGCACCGGCGTGGCGCTTGATCAGGCTCTCGTACAGATCGCCCAGCACCGAGGCGAACACGGTGACCACGGCGGTGATGACCAGGCCGACCAGGTGACCGCTGTCGATGCCGGCCAGCCAGCCGAAGCCCAGCGCCACGATCAGGCCGGCGACCATGCCGCCACCCAGGCCTTCCCAGGTCTTGTTGGGGCTGATGCGCGGGGCCAGCTTGGTGCGGCCGAAGGTGCGGCCGGCAAAGTAGGCGCCCGAATCGGCGGCCCAGACCACGGCCAGCGCGGTCAGCAGCCACAGGTGGCCGTTGTCACCGCTGGCATGGATGAGCACCAGCGAGGCCCAGGCCGGAACGATCGCCAGCGTGCCGGCCAGCAGCTTGAGCGCACGCGCCGGGCTGCTCGGGCTGGCGCCGAAGTTGAAGAAGCGCAGCCACAGCAGCGCCAGCAGCCACCACCCGATGCCGACCAGTGCGGCGATCTGGTACAGCACCAGCGAGCCTGCATCGGCCCACACGATCAGCACCATCAGCACCAGGTTCAGCACCAGCAGGACGGTGCGGGCGAGGGTGTCTTCGACGTCGGCCAGCTTCAGCCATTCCCACAGCCCGATCAGGAACACGGCGGCGGCGGCGGCGGCCAGCCACTGGGTCGGCAGCATGAGGATGGCGAGGATGGCGACCGGCGCCATGATCAGCGCGGCGATGACTCGGGTCTTGGTCATGGGGAAGAGGTCTCGGTGGCCAAGGCGGCGATCTGGGCGCTGGTCAGGCCGAAACGGCGTTCACGCGAAGCATAGGCATCGATCGCCTCCTGCAGGACGGTGGCATCGAACTCGGGCCACAGTACGTCGGTGAACCACAGTTCGGTGTAAGCCAGCTGCCACAGCAGGAAATTGCTGATGCGGGTATCGCCGCCGGTGCGGATGAACAGGTCCGGCGGCGGCAGGTCGGCCAGCGCTACCCGGCTGCTCAGCATTGCTTCGTCGATCTGCTCGGGGAGCAGGCGACCGGCCGCAACCTCGGCGGCGAGCTCGCGTGCGGCGCGGGCGATGTCCTGGCGGCCGCCGTAGCTGGCAGCGATGCTCAGGGTCATCGCACGGTTGCCGGCGGTGCGTTGTTCGGCCAGTTGCATGCGGCTGACCAGCCCGGCGCCGAAGCGCTCACGCTCGCCGATGAAACGTACGCGCACGCCACGGCGATGCAGCTCGTCCACTTCGCGGTCGAGCGCATTGAGGAACAGCTTCATCAGCGCGTCGACCTCATCGCTCGGCCGGCCCCAGTTTTCACTGGAGAAGGCGAACAGGGTCAGCGCGGCGATGCCGTGGTCGAGGCAGAAATCGATGGTGCGGTTGACCGCGCGCGCGCCGGCACGATGGCCGATCACGCGCGGGCGACGGCGCTTCTGCGCCCAACGCCCGTTGCCATCCATGATGATGGCAACGTGGCGCGGGATGGGCGCGTCAGAACTGCTGGTCGGGGCCTGGGACATAGGGCTCAGACCGCCATCAGTTCCTTTTCTTTCTCGGCGACAACACTATCGACGTCCTTGATGGACTTGTCGGTCAGCTTCTGGATGTCGTCTTCGCCACGCTTCTTGTCGTCTTCGCTGATCGCCTTGTCCTTGATCAGGCTGGCGATCGCCTTGTTGGCGTCCTGGCGGATGTTGCGGATGGCGATCTTGGCGCCTTCGCCTTCCTTCTGCACCTGCTTGCCCAGCTCCTTGCGGCGCTCTTCGGTCGGCGGCGGCAGGTTCAGGCGGATGACGGTACCGGCCACGTTAGGGGTCAGACCGAGGTCGGAGGCGTAGATTGCCTTCTCGACGTCCTTGATCATGCCCTTGTCGAACAGCGTGATGACCAGCGAATGGCCTTCGGAAACGCTGATCGAGGCGACCTGGTTCAGGGGGGTGTCGGTCCCGTAGGCCTTGACGGTGATGCGGTCCAGCAGGGCCGGGGAAGCACGGCCGGTGCGGATGGAGGTGAGGGTGTGCTTCAGAGCATCGATGCTCTTTGCCATGCGCGTCTGCGCGTCCTGCTTGATTTCGTTGAGCATCGCCCGAATCCTGGATGTCACTGGGAATCGGGCGATTATAGGCGAAGAAGGGTCTTCGCCGGGCCGTTCAGGGCGCAGCCGTGGGCCTGCGCTCAGGCTCAGCTGTTGTCGCGGCCCTGCACCAGGGTGCCGATGTTGTCGCCATGCAGGATCTTGAGCAGTTCGCCCGGCTGGCCCATGTCGAACACGCGCAGCGGCAGATCGCTGTCTCGGGCCAGCGCGAAGGCGGCGGTGTCCATCACTTCCAGGCCGCGGCGGATGACTTCGTCATAGGTCAGGCTGTCGAAACGGACCGCATCGCTGTACTTGTTCGGATCCTTGTCGTACACGCCGTCGACCTTGGTGGCCTTCAGCAGAAGGTCCGCGCCGATCTCGATCGCACGCAGTGCGGCGCCGGAATCGGTGGTGAAGAACGGGCTGCCGACGCCGGCGGCGAAGATGACCAGACGGCCCTTTTCCAGATGACGGATCGCGCGGCGACGGATGTAATCCTCGCAGACATCGTTGATCTTGATCGCGCTCATGACGCGGGCCTTGGCGCCCAGCTTCTCCAGGGCATCCTGCATGGCCAGCGCGTTGATCACGGTGGCCAGCATGCCCATCTGGTCGCCGGTGACCCGGTCCATGCCGCCTGCGGCCAGGCCGGCACCGCGGAAGATGTTGCCACCGCCGATCACCAGGGCCACTTCGGCACCGGCGGCCTGCGCCTCCATCACCTCACGGGCGAGACGGTGGATGACCTTGGGGTCGATGCCGTAGTCCTCGTCTCCCATCAGCGCCTCCCCGGAAACTTTCAACAGGATGCGGCGATAGGCGAGCTTTGACATGGCGATCTCTGGATGCGTGGAAAACGCCCGGATTCTACTGGAAGCCGGGTGATCGGGCAGCATAAATTTGCTGCGCTGCGGCGAATGGCCGCCCGGATCGCGTGGTGGGCCGGGGGCGCCACCGGGGCCTGCGATCAGGCTGGCGCAGTGCCCGGAGAGCGCGCGATGACACGGTTGCGGCCCAGGTTCTTGGAGCGGTACAGCACGTCGTCAGCGGCCTTCAGCAGGTCCTGAACATCGGCGAAACGCTCGTAGCCGCCCTGGGTCGCCACACCGGCCGAGAAGGTCACGAACAGGGGGCCGCTGGGCACTTCGGCCATCGGGGTATTGACGATGTTGGCCAGTACCCGGCGCACCACTTCCAGCGCCACCGGCTCGGTGGTGTTGGGCAGCAGTGCGATGAATTCCTCGCCACCGAAGCGGGCCACCGTGTCGCTGTTGCGCAGCTGTTCCTGCAACTTGCTGGCGAACATGCGCAGGACCTGGTCGCCCATCAGATGGCCGTGCGCGTCGTTGATCTTCTTGAAGTCATCCAGATCGATGAAGGCGACCGACAGCGGCCAGCCATGCCGGGTGGCGCGCAGGAATTCCTGCTCGAGTACGGCTTCCAGCTGGCGGCGGTTGAGCACGCCGGTCAGGGCGTCGCGGTGCGCCTGTTCGGCCAGCCGGTTGGCGCGCGCCTCGAACTCATCGGCGCGCTGGCGGGCCAGGGCGGCGTCCTGCACCTCGCGCAGGTTGCGCAGGGTCGCCAGTTCCTGGGCGTGATCGATCAGCTGCTGGACGCGCGAGGGCGAGAACAACGGGGTCTCGAACAGGGCGCTGATGTCCGGCAGGGACTCGCCGATCCGGGTCAGTACCTGGTCGAACTGGGCACTGTCCAGCCCGAGGGTGGCGTGCACCTGCTGCAGCGCGTGTTCGCGCGCGGCGTCGGCATCGGCGCTGAGCCAGATATCGGCCACGGCGCCGGACAGGGCGACGCAGGCCTGGAAGCTGTCTTCGCCATCAACCGGCGATTCACTGCGCGCGATGCTGTCCACCAGGTAGCGCGGCAGGCCCCACTCTTCGGTGATCCATGCGCCGACATCGGCATGCGTGCACTGCAGCTGTTCGCGCTCCAGCGCCACCAGGGCGTCGTTGTCGGCCGCCTGGCGCAGCAAGGGCAGATACGTGTCCGGTTGGGTCTGGGCGAGAGCGAGGATGCCGATGTCCTGCAGCAGGCCGGCCAGCATCAGCTCTTCGGCCTTGCGCAGGCCGCGGGCCTGGCCGAGCAGGCTGGCGGCCAGTGCGCTGAGAATGCTGCGACGCCATGCACGCTCGCGCAGGTCCTGGCCATCGCCGGCGGCGGTCAGTCCCTGGGTCACGGTAAAGCCCAGGGCGAGCGTCACGGTGGCGTTGAGGCCGAGCATGGTCAACGCCTGGCCGAGGTTCTCGATGCGTCGACGGCTGGCGTACAGCGGCGAATTGGCGATGCGCAGCATGCGGGCACTCAGCGCCATGTCGATGGCGATGATGTCGGCGGCGGTGGTGATGTCCGTTTCCGGGTCCTGCGCCAGTTCGATGATGCGCAGGGCAATACCGGGCGGGGAGGGCAGGTTGCGGCAGAGCGCCAGGGCGGCTGTCAGCTCGGGAGGCATGGCGGGGCTTTCAGTATGTTGAGGCAAGAATACCTGAGGCGCATCACAGTTTTGTCCCTGATTTCTTGCGTCGAAGCGGCAGATCGGTTTGGGAGTATTGCGCTGATCCGGCACACAAAGCAAAGCCAGCGGGCAAAAAAAAGAAGCCGCGGAATCCGCGGCTTCTTTCGTACCACATTCGAGCGGTGAGGATCAGGCCAGGCCGGCCTGCTTCATCACTTCGGCGGCGTAGTCTTCCACCACCTTCTCGATGCCTTCGCCGACCGCCAGGCGCTGGAAGCCGACCACGTCGGCACCGGCGGCCTTCAGGACCTGCTCGACCGACTGGTTGGTGTCCAGCACGTACGGCTGGCCGTACAGGGTCACTTCGTTGACGATCTTGGCGATCTTGCCGCTGATGATCTTTTCCAGGATATCGGCCGGCTTGGACTTGTCCTTGTCGGACATCTTGGCCAGTTCGATTTCCTTTTCCTTGGCAACGAACTCGGCCGGCACATCGGCGGCCTTGTTGTGCGGCGGGTTCATGGCAGCCACGTGCATGGCCAGGCCACGGGCCAGCTCTTCGTTGCCACCGGCCAGCTCGACCAGCACGCCGATGCGGCCGCCGTGCACGTAGGCAGCGACGTTGTTGGTCGATTCCAGGCGCACGATGCGACGCACGTCGACCTTCTCGCCGACCTTGGCGATGACGGCAGCGCGGGCTTCTTCGATCGTCTCGCCGGACGGCAGCTTGGCGGCCTTCAGGGTGTCGATGTCGGCAGCGCCCGAGCTCAGCGCGGTGGCAGCAACGGCCTTGGTGAAGTCCAGGAAGTTGCTGTCCTTGGCGACGAAGTCGGTTTCGGAGTTGACTTCGACCAGCACGGCCTTGCCGCCGTCCTGGGCCGCCACGATGATGCCTTCGGCAGCCACGCGGTCAGCCTTCTTGTCGGCCTTGGCCAGGCCGGACTTGCGCAGCCATTCGGCCGAGGCGTCGATGTTGCCGCCGTTTTCGACGAGTGCCTTCTTGCACTCCATCATGCCGGCGCCAGTGCGCTCGCGCAGTTCCTTGACCAGGGAAGCAGTGATTTCCACGGGATTTCCTCACGAAAGAAAGGGGTTGGGCCGGCATGGTGGCCGGCCCGTGTGACAGGTGTCCTGTCGTCGCGCCATCGGCAGCGGACAGGAACGGTGGGCGCGCTGCGCCCACCGTGGGCCTGGATCAGGCCTGGGCTTCGCCAGCGGCCGGAGCATCGGCAGCCGGGGCTTCAGCGGCCGGAGCGGCAGCAGCCGGAGCAGCAGCCTTCTTGGCCGGAGCGCGGCGGGCCGGCTTGGCTTCTTCGGTGGCAGCAGCGTCGGCGAACTCTTCTTCACGGACGGTGGCAGCGTGCGGAGCAGCCGCCTTGCCTTCCAGCACGGCGTCGGCAGCGGCGCGGGCGTACAGCTGCACAGCGCGGATGGCGTCGTCGTTGCCCGGGATCGCGTAATCGACCAGTTCCGGGTTGTAGTTGGTATCGACGACCGCGATCACCGGGATGCCGAGCTTCTTGGCTTCCTTGATGGCGATGTCTTCGTGGCCGATATCGATGACGAAGATCGCGTCGGGCAGACGGTTCATGTCCTTGATGCCGCCCAGCGAGGCTTCCAGCTTGTCGCGCTCGCGACGCAGGCCCAGCACTTCGTGCTTGACCAGCTTGTCGAAGCTGCCGTCGGTCTCACCGGCTTCCAGTTCCTTCAGGCGGGCAACCGACTGCTTCACGGTACGGAAGTTGGTCAGGGTGCCGCCCAGCCACCGCTGGTTCATGAAGGGCATGCCGCAACGCTCGGCTTCTTCACGGATCGACTCGCGGGCGCTGCGCTTGGTGCCCAGGAACAGGATGGTGCCGCGCTTCTGCGCAACGCTGGAAATGAAGTTCATCGCGTCATTGAAGAGCGGAACGGTCTTTTCCAGGTTGATGATGTGGATCTTGCCGCGGGCGCCGAAGATGTACTGGCCCATCTTGGGGTTCCAGTAACGGGTCTGGTGGCCGAAATGGACGCCGGCTTCCAGCATCTGACGCATGGTGACCTGGGGCATTGCAGTAACTCCTGATAGGGAACCGGCCGCCACGGGTAATAGTTGGGCGGTCCGCCGCAAGGCGGGTGGTTCCGGGGTTTGGCTTCCCTGTCGCTTCCGTGACCGAACTCCTTGCGGAGCACCCCGGCACGGATATGGGCGGCAGGTGTGGATTCACCGGTGACGTCCGGTGTTGACGTGTTCCCTGCTTCGATGAGGCAGGAGATCCGGTCGATTATAGCCCGGCCTGGGCCGGGGCTGCAATCTCGGGCGCGGCGGCGGGCAGGGCAGCCTCTGCTGCGTGGTCCAGGCGGGCCCTGAAACGGCCGCCGGCATAACCATCCGGGCGGGACGGCAGGGCCCAGCTGCGGTGGCTGTGGGGAAGGACGTAGCCCGCCAGCCCATCGATCAAGGGCTGGCGCCGCCCCTGCTCATCCACGAACACCAGGTCAGCCAGGTGCGCGTGGGCGTCACCGTCATTATAGAGGCGCAGCCGGGGAAGGGCCGGGCTGCCTTCAGCAATGACGCGCAGGCGGGAGGTCGGGGGCGTGCCGGTGGCCGCCTCCAGGAAGACCGGCAGTGAGTAGCGGGGCTGTGCTGGGGCCGCGCCGGGCGCGGGGGTGAGGATCAGTCGGTAGCCCTGCTGGGCATCGTGCGGTGCCGCGCCCAGCCGGACGACCCGCAGGCGCTGGCGCCGGCCAGCTGGGATAGCCAGGTGCGCCGGACTGACCGCTACCTCGGTGGCTGGCAGCAGGTGCTCTTCGTCGCCCTGCTGGGTCCAGCGATACAGGCGGGCCTGTCCCGTCCACGCGGTCGGCTCGGGATTGTCCAGCCACAGCGCTGCATGCGCCGGGCCGGCCGGAACGGAGACACTGACCGGCCGGATATCCAGCGCGTGTGCGGGGAAGGTGCACATGCCTGCCAACAGGGCAGCCAGCAGCCGGCGCATCAGTAGGTCACGGTGATGGTGGCCGACGGTGCTCCAGTGGCACCGCCGATTGGCGGGCTCAGCGCCGCGACGTGTGCAGGCACGGGATGGTCGCCATCGCTGCGCTGCCGGGCCGGTTGACAGGCGGCGTCGCGCGCTCCGGCAGCGTGGCAATCGGCCATTATCCGTACGCCGATGCGCAGGGCGCCGGTGCCGGTGCCCGGCCGAGCGGCAGCGGGCGCCGTGGCGCAGGAAGCCAGCAGGCAGGCGAGGACGAGAGCGGGCGGTCGCGCGGGCATCGAACATCGGACGGCAGGGGATGCGACCGTTAGCGGCCAGGAGGGTGGGCTCTTGAGTGCCCGGCCCCTCAATAGGTGATGGTCACCGTGATCAGGTCGCTGTAGCTGCCTTGGGCAGGAATCGCCCCGGTCGTCGGCGGGGCCCGGCCGTAGACGGTGAGCGTCTGCGCGCTCCCGGTGCCGGTGCCGGCCTGGGTGTCGGTGTTGATTGCGTTGCCCCAGCGCTGCGAGCGCGCTGCGTCGCGGTACAACTCGTAGGGGATGTAGTACGCGCTGCTGTCCGGCGCGGTGAAGCGCATGCGCCGGACGTTGCCCAGCGCGTTCTGTCCGTTGCTCAGGCCGATGTTGTAGGCGGTGCGGTTGATGCAGGTCAGGCGGATCGTCGAGGTGCGATCGAGGTTGGCGGTGATCGCGCCGGCGTTGCTGCCGAAATCCATGTCGGTGGTGACGTAGGTGCTGCACTGGGGCAGCACGGTGGCGCTGGTGGTGAAGGTGAACGCATTGGTGGCGCTTTTGGTGCCCGTAACGCCGCTGGCGGCATTGCAGGTCGCCGGTGTTGGCGAGTTCAGGGCCAATCGCTCGTTGTAGGCGTACTGAAGGATGACGTTGGCGCCGGCGTAGCTGCTGGAAAACGTACCCGCCGACAAGGTCTGGGCGGCCGGGATGCGTCCATACAGGGTCACGGTGGTGCTTCCCGAGCCGCCCAGCAAGGGGACCGCGTAGGTCAGATCCGCCACCACTGCAGCCGGGGTCCCCGCCGGTGCCAGGCCCCATGGCGTGGTGCGGTTGGGATTGCTGTAGAGCTGGTAGGCCAGCGTGTCACCGTTGCCTTGTGGTGGCGCGGCGCTGATCGCCATGCTCCGGCTCGGCAGCAGGGTGGTGCCGGTGGTGCCGGTCCCCAGCCCGATGCACATGCGTACCGATGCGGTGGCCAACAGGCTCAGCGCGGCGGTGGAACAGGTGATGGTGATGGTGATGCTGGCATCGGTGACGCCGGTTGCACCGTTGGTGATGGTGCCAAAGGGCAATGTGGTCGGTGCGCTGGCCGTGCAGGTGGTGTCCGCGCGTGCGACGTCGCTGCCCAGCAGCGCGATCAGAAACAGACCCGCCGACAGGAGTGCGCGCAGGCTCATCGGCCGGTACCTGGCAGGCAGCGCAGTGGCCCAATGCGCTGCGGGCCGGTGCTGTTCACGCGCTGCATGCTGAGGGTGACGCTGCAGCGGCCCTGGGGGGTGTCCACCTGCAGTTGGCTGCCGTTGGCCACATCCTCCATGTAGGCCTGGCCGTCGTAGCCGACAGTGACCTTGCGTCCGTCGGGCAGATGCACGTTGCTGCCCACTGCGACCGGGCGATCCTGCCCATCGTGCAGGATCACGTTCAGCGCCCGGGTGCGGCGCAGCCCGAAGCTGACCCCGGTGCCGGCGCTCTGTCGTGGCGTCACCCAGGTATCCACGCGGTCGGCGCGCATGTCCGCCGGCAGATCCAGCGTATCGATGGAGAGCCGGTTGCGCTGCCAGGACAGCAAGGGGGTCACCAGCAGCAGGCCGTTCTTGTCGGTGCTGCCGATCAGCCGGTTTTCCAGGCGTACCGGAATGCCAGCGTACCCATCGGTGGAGACCACGGCGAAGGCATCGGGTACCTCGCGTGCGGCAAATACGTGTCCACCCATCCAGACCACGCTGCCACTGGCGCTGGCGTACCCGTAATCGAGATCACCCTGGCGCGCGTACCCCATCGAGTAGCGCCCGACCCGGTTGAGCCAGCCGAGTTCGGCCAGTCCGCCGGCACCGTCGTCACCGCCGCGCGCCTGCACCCGCCAACCATAGCCGCCTTGGCTGCCGTCGCCCGGCACGGGCTGGGACAGATCGGCGACATACGTCAGCCGCTCGCCGTTGCGCTGCGCTGACAGGCTGCTCTGCCGGTTGCGCCCCAGGGCGGCCGAGACCGACAGATAGACGCTGCGGTCTTCGCTGTCGGTCAGGTTCTGGTTGAACGACAGGTAGGCCGACCAGCGGTCGCCGAAGCTGCGCGACCAGAACAGGCTGGCGTAGCGGTTGTCCTCGCCGTCCGGGTAGCGCAGCCGCAGATAGCTGGCGCTGAGCGAGCCGGCGCGCTGCAGGTTCATGCCCAACGTGGCCTGTTCGCTGATGTCCGGAGGCAGGGTGTCCTGCAGTGCGCCCAGGTCACGGTAGGTGCCATGGGTCCGCCGGGTCAGCAGGTTGATGTTGAAGCGGCGGTTGTTCCAGCTGTAGCCCACAGCGTATTGGCCTCCCTGCAGACCATCGACCCGGCTGTGCGCATAGGCGGCGTTGACCACCCCGGCGCCGCCCAGCAACCACCAGCCCCCCGCGCCGCCATTGATCACGCCGCCACCGCCTTCCACGTGTGCCTCGGCGGTGAACCGGTCGCTGGCGCCATAGCGCCAGGTGGCGCTGCCGATCACCGGCGTTTCGTAGGCGAACGAGCGCAGGCCGTAGTCCTTCCGCATCCGGCCCACGCCGGCCGACCAGTCGGACAGGCCCTTGGCCAGCAGCTGCTGGGTGCCGTAGAAGGCAAAGTCCAGTGTCTGCATCCGGCCGAACGCATCGGTGATCACCACCTGTGCGTTGCCGGTGCCGTTGATGCCGGGCTGTGCGGCCAATTGGAAGGGGCCGATCGGCACCTCGCCGTTGTACTGGCGCAGGCCGTCCACATACAGCTCCACGTTGGACGGGACGACCGCTTCGCCCAGGAAGGTGGGGGTGGGGGTCAGGACGCGGTAAGGCTGCAGGGCATAGTTGCGGCCGATCTGCACACCGCCCATGCGGACCGGCCGACTCCAGTCGACAAAGCCACTGTAGAAATCGCCCACGGTCAGCGACACGGCCGATGCCGGAAAATCCAGGCGCCACGCGGTGTCCAGACGCACGCTCTCCCCGCGCCACTGCCGATCGGCGGGATCCTGGTAGGTACGCAGCAGCGAGCTGGTCTCCAGGACGCCTTCGCCCAGCCCGAACAGACGCAGTTCGTTGGTCAGGGCAAGGTTGCCGCCGCCCTCGTTGTGGCTGCCGTAGACGTCATAGTTGAGCACCATGCCGGGCGAGGCGGCCGCTGCCGGTGCAGTGTCGGCCTCCCGTTCGAGCCGGGTGGTGGGCAGCGACAACTGCTCCAGCGGCACCTCCAGGGCCAGCGTCTGCAGCGCCGCGTCATAGCGCACGACCACCCCGCTGAGGTGCTCCAGCGCGACCGGCTCCTCGCCGCGGGCCGAAAAGCCGAGTTGGCGCAGCGTGGTGCCGGAGGCCATCAGCCGGCCCTGCAGTTCGGTGAAGGGCAGCAGTCCGCGCGGCGTCTGGTTGAGCGTCACCTCCAGATGCAGGGTCTGCGCGGCGGTCAGTGGCGTCGGCGGCGGCAGCATCGCATCGCCCGAGGCGCCAATGTCCGCATCGGCTGCCATCGCGGCGCACGGGGTCAGCGTCGCGGTAAGCAGCATCCGCATGCAGGCCTCAGCGAGCCGGCGGCGCGGCGGGCAGTGGCGTCTGGGCCGACTCGCCATTGATCTTTGCCGAGAACGTGGCGCCCGCCAGGCGGGCGGCCGGAACGTCCAGTGGCCAGCGCATGGTCTGTCCGCCAAGGACGTAACCGAGCAGGCCGGGATGGATGATCTGCGGGCGGTTGGCCGGGCCCAGGCCGATATCGGCCAGCTGCGCGTAACTGCTGCCGCTGTTGTGCACTTCCAGGGCCGGTCGCCCGTCATCCAGGCGTGTCAGGCGCGCCTGCAGGGTGTGTTGGAGCGGGGCATCCTTATCGGGTTGTACGAACACCGGCATCGAATAGCGCAGCACGAACTGCATGCCACTACGGCGCGGATCCACCGTGGGCAGCTCATCGACGATCACCCGGTAGGCGCGTTGCGAGGCGGGCGGGGTCGGTTCGCTGCGGACCACCCGGATCAGCTGCTGCTGGCCGGCAGCCAGCGACTGCATCGGGGGGCTCACCTGGAGATCGGTGGTGGGCAGCAGTTGGTCCTGGCCGGCGTCCTGGCGCCACTCGAAGACCCGCACCTGCACCTGTACGGGCGTGGTGCCGCTGTTGGTCAGCCAGAGCGCATCGGCATTCTGCCGCGGCGTCAGCTGCAGTGAGGTCGGGGCGACCTGCAGACTCGCGGCGGTGGCGCTCCCCATCAGCAACCACAGCCAACCCAGCACCGCACACCCGAGCCGCCCAGGGCGACGCCCTGCGGAAATCGGCATGGCGGTCCTCAATAGGTGATGGTGGCGGTGATCGTGTCCTGATAGTTGCCCGCAGCGGCGTTGTTGACGCTGGGGTTGGCGATCTGGCCATAGACATTCAATGTCTGTGCCAGGCCGGTGCCGATGCCGGCCGTCGTATTGGTGCCAGCGGTGGCCCCCCACACATCGGTGTGCCCCGCATCGCGATAGAGCTGATAGCCCACGAAATTGTTGGCCGTCACGCTGGCGTCGGTGTTCTTCATGCGCCGGGTGGTCACGTCATTGGCGGTGCCCGCGTTGGAGCCGGCATTGAGTGCCACCGTGTAGGGGGTCAGGGCGGAGCACTGCGCGGTGATCGTGCCCTGCGCATTGGACGGGGTAGTCGCGGTAGACAGCGCCGAGCCGAAGTCCACGTCGGTCGCGGCGGCCGCAGTGATCGTGCAGGCCTTGGTGATGATCACCTTCACATTGAAGGTCGTGGTATCAGCCGCGAAGGCCGGGGTGGCGAGGCCGGTCAGGGCCAAGGTGAGCAGGGAAGGGCGGAAAAATCGCATGGGCATCCTCCTTGGACAAAAGTCCTTGCTGAACAACACGATGCTGCCGGACAGTGAAATCGTCTTCACTCTTTTATAGGTTCGGTCTTGTTTGGAGGCCGTGAGATTTGACGGAATCAATGGCCGTTTTCGGCACAAAGTCGCGTTCTGAGACGTTGGTCGCAGTTGTTCAGGGACCTGACTGTGGGAGCCCGCCCAAACCGCGGCTGTCAGCGTTCCACCCGATCCCGTTCAGATTGGCCCCGGATCGGCGATAATGACTCCCATGAGCGTGAATCTGAAAACCCCCGAGGAAATCGAACTGATGCGCATCGCAGGCCGTCTGGCCAGCGAAGTGCTCGACGTCGTCACCCCCCACGTCAAACCGGGCGTGACGACCGAAGAGCTGGACCGCATCTGCCACGACCACATCATCAATGTGCAGAAGGCGACGCCGGCCAATGTCGGTTACCGCGGCTTCCCGAAGACGGTCTGCACGTCGGTCAACAACGTGATCTGCCACGGCATCCCCAGCGAAGCCAAGGTCCTCAAGGACGGCGACATCGTCAACATCGATGTGACCGTGATCAAGGACGGCTGGCACGGCGATACCAGCCGCATGTACTACGTCGGCACGCCGTCGGTCATGGCCAAGCGCCTGGTCGATGCGACCTACGAAGCCATGTGGCGGGGCATCCGCGCGGTCAAGCCGGGCGCGACGCTGGGCGATATCGGCCATGCGATCCAGAGCTATGCCGAAGCCGAGCGCTTCAGCGTGGTACGCGAGTACTGCGGCCATGGCATCGGCAAGGTCTACCACGACGAACCGCAGGTGGTGCATTACGGCCGCCCCGGCCAAGGCCTGGTGCTGCAGCCCGGCATGACCTTCACCATCGAGCCGATGATCAACGAGGGCACCCGCTACAACAAGGTGCTTCCGGACGGCTGGACCGTGGTCACCAAAGACCGCAAGTTGTCGGCGCAGTGGGAGCACATGGTCGCGGTCACCGAGACCGGCGTCGACGTGCTGACCCTCTCGCCCGGCGAATCGCAGGTCTGAGCATGCTGCCGGCGAGCCCGATGCTGGACGCGCCGGCCGATTCCGTCGCCGACCCGGACTGGGCGGCGTTGGCGCGCCAGTCGCTGCAACAGACCGACGCGCGGCTGTACCGCCGCTTCGACCAGAACGACAATATCGAACGCCTGCTCGCCCTGCGCGCGCGGGCGGCCGATCACCTGATCCGGCTGGCCTGGCAGCGCTGCCTGCCCGCCGGTTCGGGGATGGCGCTGTTCGCGGTGGGCGGCTACGGGCGCGGTGAGTTGTTCCCGCGCTCGGATATCGACGTGCTGGTGCTGGGCACGCCCGAGCAGCAGCGCCGGCACGAGTCCGGGCTGGCGCGTTTCTTCGCCCTGCTCTGGGATTGCGGCCTGCCGGTCAGCCACGCGGTGCGTTCGCCGGCCGAATGCACCCAGGCCAGCGCCGACCAGACGGTGCTCACCGCGCTGATCGAGTCGCGCCCGGTGGTCGCCGATGACGCCGCGCGTCAGGCACTGAAGGCGGCGGTGAACGTGGAGGGCCTGTGGCCGCCACGCGAATTCTTCCTCGCCAAGCGCGAAGAGCTGCTGGCCCGCCATCAGCGTTTTGGCGACACCGCCGACAATCTTGAGCCGGACATCAAGGACGGCCCCGGCGGGCTGCGCGATCTCAATACGCTGGGCTGGATGGCGCTGCGGGCGTTCGGCGTGCGCGACCTGGAAGCGCTGGTCGGCCTCGGCCATCTCGGCCCGGATGAAGCGGCCGCGCTCAAACGCGAACGGTGTGCGCTGGCGCGGCTGCGTTTCGGCCTGCACCTGGTCGCCAACCGGCCGGAAGAACGCCTGCGGTTCGATTACCAGAAGACACTGGCCGCCCGCTTGGGGTTCGAAGACGACATCGAAAGCCTGGCCGTGGAAAAGATGATGCAGGGGTTCTACCGCAGCGCCACCGTGGTGCGGCGGATCAGCGACCGCCTGCTGCAGCGCTTTGAAGAACAGTTTGATGGCGAAGCAGTCCCAGAACCGGTCAGCGTCGGTTTCTCGCTGCGCCGTGGCTATCTGGCTGCCAACGATCCGGCTTGGCCCCAGGGTGATATCGAACAGGTGTTCGCGCTGTTCTCCAGCTGGGCCTACAACCCGGATGTGCGCGGCCTGCACTCGCTGACCGCGCGCGCGCTGGCCGAATCGCTGCCGGAGCTGGCGGCGTACACCGCCGCCAGCGCTGCGGCGCGTGAGCAGTTTCTGGCGCTGCTGCGCAGCCCGCGCGCGGTCGATACCCTGGCGCGGATGGCACGCCTGGGCGTGCTCGGCCAGTGGATCCCCGCGTTCGCGCAGGTCTCCGGGCGCATGCAGTTCGATCTGTTCCATGTCTACACCGTGGACCAGCACACGCTGATGGTGCTGCGGAACATCGGCCTGTTCGCCAGCAGCCGCGCCGATGAGCGCTTCTCGATCGCGCATGAAGTCTGGCCGCGCCTGCGCAAGCCGGAACTACTGCTGCTGGCAGGCCTGTTCCATGACATCGCCAAGGGCCGCGGCGGCGATCACTCCGAACTTGGTGCGGTGGACGCCCGCCAATTCTGCCAGGCGCTGGCGCTGAGCAGTTCCGATACGGAGCTGGTGGCCTGGCTGGTCGAGCAGCATCTGCGCATGTCGGTCACTGCGCAGAAGCAGGACATCTCCGATCCGGACGTGATCCATCGCTTCGCCACCCTGGTGGCCAGCCGCGACCGGCTCGACTACCTCTATCTGCTGACCTGCGCCGACATCGCCGGGACCAGCCCCAAGCTGTGGAATGCGTGGAAGGACCGTTTGCTGGCCGACCTGTATTTCGCCGCGCGGCGCGCGCTGCGCGACGGGCTGGAGAACCAGATGCCGGCCGCCGAGCGTGTCGCCGAAGCGCGCGAATCGGTGCGCCAGCTGGTGCGCGAGCGCGGCTACGACGACGCGACGATCGAGCGCCAGTTCACCGTGATGCCCGATGAGAGCTTCATCCGGCTGCGGCCCGAACAGCTTGCCTGGCAGGCCGCCGCGCTGGTGCCGATCAAGCAGGGCAAGACCCTGGTCAAGGTGCGCCGGATCACCCCGGACGACCACGCGCTGGAAGTGTTCGTGCACTCGCCGGATCGCGATGGCCTGTTCGCCGCGATCGTGATGACGCTGGACCGCAAGGGCTACGGCATCCATCGCGCGCGCGTGCTGGACGGCCCGGTCGATACCATCTTCGATACGTTTGAAGTGACCCCGGCCGACAGCTTCGCCGATGGCGATGCGCTGCGCTTGGAGGCCGGCCTGCGTGAGGCGCTGGCCGGCGATCTGACCCGGCTGCGCCCGTCGCGCCGCGTCATTCCGCGCCAGCTGCGGCACTTCCGTTTCGCCCCGCGCATCGAGTTCCGCGATGTCACCGATGGTGACACCACCAGCACCCGTTTCAGCCTCGTCGCCCCCGACCGCCCCGGCCTGTTGGCCGACGTGGCGTTCGTGCTGCGCAACCAGCGGCTGCGCGTGCATGATGCGCGCATCGCCACCTTCGGCGAGCGCGCCGAAGACATGTTCGTGATCAGCGATGAGCATGATCACGCCCTGACCGAATCCGCCAGGCAGCAGCTGCAAGACGCGATGCTTGCCTGCCTGGACCCTGATCGAAACGCCGGAGACCCCCACTGATGGCCACCAAGCCTGCCAAGAAGACCGCCGCGAAGACCGCGGCGGCCAAGACCCCTGCTGCCGCGCCTGCGGCGAAGAAGACCGCTGCCGCAGCGAAAAAGTCGGCACCCGCAGTGAAGAAGGCCGCCGTGAAAAAGGCACCGGCCCGCAAGGTGGCAGCCACCCCGGCCGAGAGCGCCGCCAAGCGCAGTGCCAGCCGGGATGCCACCATCGCGCGCAAGTCGCTGCGCAAGCCGGCCACGCCGGGTGTGGAAGAACTCAAGTTCGGCATCGAGAGCGCGTTCGAGCGCCGTGCCACGCTGACCCTGCATGAGATCGAAGGCTCGACCAAGCCGCTGGTCGGCCGCGTCATCGACGGCCTGGAAACCGGTGAATTCCGCGTTGCCGAGCCCGATGGCCACGGTGGCTGGAAGGTCAACGAATGGCTGAAGAAGGCCGTGCTGTTGTACTTCCGCGTCAACGACATGGCCGTGGTCGATGCGCGCCCGGCGCCGTTCTGGGACAAAGTCGAATCGCGTTTTGCCGGCTTCGATGAAGCCAAGTTCCGTCGCGCCGGCGTGCGCGTGGTGCCCGGTGCGATCGCGCGTCGTGGCAGCTACTTCGGCAAGGACGTGGTGCTGATGCCGAGCTTCACCAACATCGGCGCCTACGTGGGCGAGGGCACCATGGTCGACACCTGGGCCACGGTGGGTTCGTGCGCGCAGATCGGCAAGCACTGCCACCTGTCCGGCGGCGCCGGTATCGGTGGCGTGCTGGAGCCGCTGCAGGCCAGCCCGACCATCATTGAAGACCATTGCTTCATCGGTGCGCGTTCGGAAGTGGTGGAAGGCTTCGTGGTCGGCCATCACAGCGTGATCGGCATGGGCGTGTTCCTTGGCCAGAGCACGCGCGTGTACAACCGCGCCACCGGCGAGATCAGCTACGGTTCGGTACCGCCGTACAGCGTGGTGGTGTCCGGCCAGCTGCCGTCCAAGGACGGCTCGCACTCGCTGTACTGCGCCGTGATCGTCAAGCAGGTCGATGCCAAGACCCGCAGCAAGACCAGCGTCAACGAGCTGCTGCGCGGCCTGGCCGACTGAGTCCTGCGATGACCACGACCGTTTACGGATTGAAGAACTGCGACACCTGCAGGAAAGCCACCAAGTGGCTGGACCGTTTCCAGGTGCCGTACACCTTCGTCGACTACCGCGACCACACGCCGACGCCGGAGACCCTGATCGACTGGGCCGGCCAGGCCGGTGGCTTTCCTGCGTTGATCAACAGATCCTCCACCACGTGGCGGCAACTGCCGGAGAACCGCAAAGCGGCCGACTCCGAGGCCGAATGGAAGCTGCTGCTGCGCGAGTACCCGCAGCTGATCAAGCGCCCGGTGGTGGTGAGCGCCGATGGCGTGATGACGCAGGGCTTCTCGGACAACGGCTTCAAGCAGCGGTTCGGAGTGAGCGCGTGAACGACGTCGTTGCCTTGACCTGCGACCTGATCGCGCGTGCGTCGGTCACGCCCGAGGATGCCGGCTGCCAGGCACTGCTGGCCGGCCGTCTCGAGCGTGCGGGCTTCCACTGCGAACACCTGCGCCTGGGCGAGGTCGACAACCTGTGGGCCACACACGGGCAGGGCGCGCCGGTGCTGGTGCTGCTCGGGCATACCGATGTGGTGCCGACCGGCCCGGTCTCGGCATGGACCAGTGATCCGTTCGATCCGCAGATCCGTGATGGCGTGCTGTACGGGCGTGGCGCGGCCGATATGAAAGGCAGTGTGGCTGCCTTCGTGGTGGCCGCCGAGCAGTTCGTGGCCGCCCATCCGGACCATCCCGGCACCTTGGCCGTGCTGCTGACCAGTGACGAGGAAGGCGATGCCATCGACGGTGTGCGTCGCGTCGCCGATATCTTCCGCGAGCGCGGCCAGGCCATCGACTGGTGCATCACCGGTGAGCCGTCCTCCACGGCCGTGCTCGGTGATCTGCTGCGCGTCGGTCGCCGCGGCAGCCTCTCGGCCACGCTGACGGTGAAGGGCGTGCAGGGCCATGTCGCGTATCCGGACAAGGCGCGCAATCCGATCCATCTGGCGGCCGCCGCGCTGGCCGAATTGACCGCGCGGCACTGGGATGACGGTTTTGAGAGCTTCCCGCCGACCAGCCTGCAGGTCTCCAACATCCATGCCGGCACCGGTGCCAACAATGTGATTCCCGGCGAGCTGCAGGTGTTGTTCAATCTGCGCTACAACCCGCACTGGAATGCGCCGGCGCTGGAGCAGGAGATCGCCGCGCTGCTGCAGCGTCATGCGCTCGAGTACACGCTCAAGTGGCATCGCAGTGGCGAGCCGTTCTACACCCCGGAAGGCACGCTGCGCCGTGTCGCGCGTGACGTGCTCGGTGAGTTTGCCGGTGCGCCGCCGGAAGAGAGCACCGGCGGTGGCACCTCCGATGCGCGCTTCATCGCGCCACTGGGTGCGCAGTGCATCGAAGTGGGGCCGGTCAATGCGAGCATCCACCAGGTCGACGAGAACGTACGCGTCGCGGATCTGGAAGCGCTGCCGGCGTTGTACCAGCGGTTGATCGAGCGTTTGCTCGCCTACCGCGTCGGGTAGGAACCGACCGTCGGTCGGTTCGCCCTTACGCCACGATCAACCCGAACGACGCCAAGGCGGCCGCTGCCTGGCGCTGTGAAATCACTGCCTTCTTGAACAGCTTGGCGTCCATCACGTTGAGCCCGCTGATGTCGGTGCCGCGCAGGTCGGCGCCTTCAAACCGCGTCAGCCGCGTCTGTGCGTTGCGCAGGCTTCCGCCGTTGAACACCGCATCGCGGAAATCGCAGCCGGACAGCTCGGCCTCGGAGAAATCCATGCCCTCCAGCTGCGCTTTGCGGAACGACATCCCGCGCAGGTCCGCACTGACCAGCAGGCAATCGCGGAATTCCAGCGCCCAGCCGGTCACTTCCTGCAGGTGCGCGCCGGTCAGCTTGCAGTCCTGGAACTGCACCGAGGACAGCGTCGCGCGGCGCCAGTGGCTGTTGTTGAGATCGCAGTGCGAGAAGCGTGCATCGCTGAGCAGGGCCGAACTGAAATCGCACTGGCTGCCGCGGCACTTCGTCCACTGGCTTTCTTCCAGCGAGGCCGCCAACCAGCTCGTGCCGGTGACCGAACACTGGTTGAACTGGAACCCATCCATGTCCAGCCGCGAGAAGTCGCCGTGATCGAACGTGCAGCTCTCGAAGACGGCCGCCCGCGGGTGCGCGGCGATGATGGCCTGCATGCGCTCGCGGGTGAGGATTTCATCGCGGAAGGTGACAGTGTTCATGCGTCCATTCTGGGTGATGGGCCGGACCAGGGGCAGACTTGAAGGTCGCTGCAGAATGTGTACAAAACGGATCGACGCCAATGCCCGGCACTATCCGAACGTCCAGAACGGCGCTGTGATCCGCTCGCGCCAATAGGTTTCGCCAGCCAGGTAGAACTTCTGCGCATAGGCCTTGGCAAACCAACCCGCGGCCGCGTCCAGATCACGCGTCACACCGGCGCGGCCGCGGCCGAGCAGCAGACCGCTGAAATACTGGCCATACACGTTGCCCTGGTCGGCCGAACGCCGATACCAGCGCAGCGCCTCGATACCATCGCGCGGCAGGCCCATGCCCAGTTCGTACATCGCACCCAGATCCACCTGGGCATCGGCATCGCCCCGTTGCGCACGCCGCTGGATGTCGACGACCAGCGGATGCAGAGTGCCATCCGGCTGCGCGGCGATCGCCTGCGGCAGCCGCGAGGATTCGGACGGCATGTGGTGGTAGATCGTCGCGCGCAGGTCCCAGCGCAGCGCGCTGGCCGTGTCACCGCGTTCGCGATGGAACTTGGCCAGCATCAGCATCGCCATCGGGTTGCCGTGCTCGGCGGCAGCGCGGTACCAGCGCTCTGCTTTGCGCGGTGACGCGCGCAGTGCAGTGCCCTGGAGGATGTTCGGGCCGGTGCCATGCAGCAGCTCACCGTGGGTCCAGATCCGGCCCAGCGCCTCTTCGGCCTGGGGGTTGTGGAAGGTCCACGGTGTGACCGCGGCGGCACGCTCGTACCAGGTCACGGCGCGCGGGTCGTTGAAGGTCTCGTAGGTCCTGGCGGCCTCCCAGGCACTGTCGAAGCTGCCATCGGCCGCCTTGGTTTCGACCGACTTCACGATGCTCGCAGGCGTCCGTGATGGGGCGCTGGTGCAGGCGATGAGGGAAAGGGTCAGCGCGATGCCGCCCAGGCGTGTAGCGATGCGTCCGATGCGAGGGGTCATGCCAGCCAGTGGGTGCAGAAGGACCGCGATTATCGCCCGGCCTCGAAGCGCGGGGTTGTCCGCGGCGGTCGGTTTGGTTGCCATCGCAACAGTTGCACCGCCGCCCAAACCCGGTTACGGTCGGTCCATGTCCTCGTTCCCGGCCACCGCTGTCAGCAATACCAACCGCACTAATCTGCGCGCGAATAATCGTGCGCGGCCGATGCGGGACTGCGACCAGGGCTAGTACAAGCAACACGCCCGGACCCCAGAAAACCCGCATCGACCGATGCGGGTTTTTTTGTGGCCCGGGTTTACCCCTTCCGGGCCTGGGTGGCCGGTCGAATGCCTGCAATACGTGTATTCCCCCATCATCAGGAGCTGTTCCCATGTGTTCGATTTTCGGTATTTTCGGCCTCCAGGCGGGCGACGACCTCGCCGCATTGCGCCGCCACGCGCTGGACCTCTCGCAGCGCCAGCGCCATCGCGGCCCGGACTGGAGCGGGGTGTACGTCGATGACGGCGCCATCCTGGTCCACGAGCGCCTGGCCATCGTCGATCCCGCCGGTGGTTCACAGCCACTGCTCTCCGAAGACGGCGGCCTGGCGCTGGCGGTCAACGGTGAGATCTACAACCACCGCGAGCTGAAGGCCGAGCTGGCCCAGCCGTACGCCTTCCAGACCGGCTCGGACTGCGAGGTGATCAACGCCCTCTACCGCGAAGACAGCCCGGCCTCGTTCCTGAACCGCCTCAACGGCATCTTCGCCTTCGCGCTGTGGGACCGCGCCGAGCAGCGCGTGCTGATCGCCCGTGATCCGATCGGCGTGGTGCCGCTGTACTGGGGCCACGACAAGGACGGCCGCCTGGTGGTGGCCTCCGAACTGAAGTCGCTGGTGGACATCTGCGCCGACGCCGCGCAGTTCCCGCCGGGGCATTGGTACGACAGCGCCACCGACACGCTCACCCGTTACTACGAGCGCCCGTGGCGCGACTACGACGCAGTCGAAGGCGTGGAGGCGGACCGCGTCGAACTGCGTGAGGCGTTCGAGCGTGCGGTGCACCGCCAGCTGATGACCGACGTGCCCTACGGCGTGCTGCTCTCCGGGGGGCTGGATTCGTCGCTGGTCGCAGCCGTCGCCGCGCGCTATGCCCGCCACCGTGTCGAAGATGGCGATCAGAGTGAAGCCTGGTGGCCGCGCCTGCACTCCTTCGCGATCGGCCTGAAGGGCTCGCCCGATCTGGCGGCCGCCGCCATCGCGGCCGAAGCCCTGGGCACCGTGCATCACGGTTTCGAGTACACCTTCGAAGAGGGGCTGGATGCGCTGCCGGAAGTGATCCGCCACGTGGAAACCTACGATGTCACCACCATCCGCGCCTCTACGCCGATGTTCCTGCTGGCGCGCCGGATCAAGGCGATGGGCGTGAAAATGGTGCTGTCCGGCGAAGGCAGCGATGAGATCTTCGGTGGCTACCTGTACTTCCACAAGGCGCCGAACGCGCGCGAGTTCCATGAGGAGCTGGTGCGCAAGCTCGACGCACTCAACAACTACGATTGCCTGCGCGCCAACAAGTCGATGATGGCCTGGGGCGTGGAGCCGCGCGTGCCGTTCCTGGATCGCGAGTTCCTCGATGTGGCCATGCGCATCGATGCCAAGCACAAGATGGTCGGGCAGGGCCCTGCCGGTACGCGACGTATCGAGAAGGCGGTGCTGCGCGAAGCCTTCGAAGGCTACCTGCCGGACTCGATCCTGTGGCGCCAGAAGGAGCAGTTCAGCGATGGCGTCGGCTATGGCTGGATCGACGGGCTCAAGGCACACGCCGAAGCGCAGGTCAGTGACCGGGTGATGGCCGCGGCGGACAAGCGCTTCGTGCACAACCCGCCGCAGACCAAGGAAGCCTACTTCTACCGTCACGTGTTCGAGCAGTACTTCCCCACCCAGGCCGCGGCGGAGACCGTACCGGGTGGCAAATCCATCGCATGCTCCTCGCCAGCGGCGATCGCGTGGGACGCCAGCTTTGCCGCGATGGCCGATCCCTCCGGGCGCGCCATCGCCGGCGTACACGAACAGGCACTGGCCTGATCGGATGCGCCACACCGCCGCGTCGTCCGCGGTGGTGTGGCGACGCGTGCAGCCCGTAGAATCGCCCCTTCAATCGATGGGGATCGGTCATGGACTCTGACACCACCGGCATGCGCCGCAGCGGGCTGGCCTGGCGCTATCTGGGCTGGGTGGCGCTGCCGCTGCTGATCGGCCTGGGCCTGGCGCGGTTTGCCGGCCCGGCCGTAACCGCACAGGTGGCCCGTGCCGAGTCGTCGCTGGGGGCCGACTGGGCCGCGCATCTGCATGCGCCGCTCGGTCTGTTCCTGCTGCAGTTGCTGGTGTTGCTGATGGTCGCCAAGGGCGCGGGCTGGGTGTTCCGCCGGCTGGGCCAGCCGGGGGTGATCGGTGAGATGGCGGCTGGCCTGATGATGGGGCCGCTGGTGCTGGGCGCCGTGTTGCCGCAGGTGCATGGCGTGCTGTTCCCCGCAGCCTCGCTTGGCTCGCTCGGTCTGCTCAGCCAGCTCGGCGTGCTGATGTTCCTGCTGGTGGCCGGGGCGGAGCTGGATCTGGGCGGGCTGCGGGGGCGACGTCGTTTTGCCTTCGTGGTCAGCCATGCCGGCATCGCGGTGCCGTTCGTGCTGGGCGTGGGGCTGGCGATCTGGCTCTACGGCGCGCACGCACCGCCGGGCGTGGGCTTCACCGGCTTCGCGTTGTTCGTGGGTATTTCATTGAGCATCACCGCCTTCCCGGTGCTGCTGCGCATTCTGGCCGACCGGGGCATGACCGGCACGCCGCTGGGCCAGACCGCGATCGCCTGTGCCGCGCTCGGTGATGCCACCGCATGGTGCCTGCTGGCCCTGATCGTGGCGGCTGCGCAATCGCAGGGCTGGGTGCCCGCGACGATCAACCTGGTCTGTGTGGTCGCCTTCGTCGCGCTGATGCTGGGCGTGGTGCGTCCGTGGTTTTCGCGCTTGGTGATCGCCCCCGGCCAGGAAGGGCGCTGGCTGCTGATCATGCTGTTGATGGCGCTGGGCTGCGCGCTGGTTACCGAGATGCTGGGCATCCACGCCCTGTTCGGTGCCTTCGCGGCCGGCGTGGCGGTCTCCGGCAACGCCACCCTGCGGCATACCGTGGCCGAGCGCGTCGAGCCGTTCGCGGTCACCTTGCTGCTGCCGCTGTTCTTCGCCATGACCGGCCTGCGCATGCGCGCCGATGCCCTGCAGGCCAGCGACCTGGTGCTGTGCCTGATCGTGATCGTGGTGGCCACGCTGGGCAAGCTGATCGGCACCTGGAGCGCAGCGCGCAGTGCCGGCATGGGCAGCCATGAGGCGTGGAAGCTCGGTGCCCTGATGAACACCCGCGGCCTGATGGAGCTGATCGTGCTCAACCTGGGCTACGAGCTGGGCTTCCTCGGCGACCGCCTGTTTGCCGTGCTGGTGATCATGGCCCTGGTGACCACGGCCATGACCGGGCCGCTGCTCAACGCGATGGAGCGGTGGAAGAGGCGGTAGCCGTAGGCTCGGCCACCGCCCGTGATCATTCCACGGGGACCAGCGTCAGCGTGTACGCGGTCTTGCCCGGCAGGAACGGGGTGGGTGTTCCTTTCACCCAGGCGTCGTGTCCGGCGCCCCAGAACGGTGACAACGGGTGACCGCTCTGCCCACCGGGCATGTGGATCCATCCCTCGGCTTCGTGGCCGGGCGAGACCACCATCCGCTGCGACGCCCCGAACGCAGGCCCCTGCACGCGGGGCATGTCGCGGTCGCCGGGCAACGGATCGCCAGGCATGCACAGCCATCGTCGGGCGACGTTGGGCAGGGCGCGACTGACCGGGTGACAGATCGCGGCGGTGTTGCGCTCGCCCCACGTACGCGCCTCCAGCGGTCCCTGACTGCTCAGGTCTGCCTCCAGCGCCTTGGCGGTATCGGTCAACAGCGCCGTCCAGCTGGCATACGGGGGTGGCAGCAGATGCGCCGGCCGTTCGCTCACCAATGGCCACAACACGCCCTCGAACTGCCCCAGTCGCGGCTCCAGATAGGCCTCGCCGAGCTGTGCTTTCGCTGGCGCGAGCAGGCCTTCGCCAACGCGGTCGATCAACATGCCGCGGAAACCGCGGGTGATCCGGTAGCTGACCGAATCGACGGCCGCATGGCCTTCCCATTGCCGGGTTGCGACCTCAAGCCGCTGCAGGGCAGGGTCGTCGCTGGCGGTGACCACCTCGCGCAGCAGGTGCCACCAGCGCGTGAGCAACAGGGCGCGATCGTCGAGCTGGATCGCCAGCAGGTCGGCTTCGGTGAAGCGCTCCTTCGCCATCAGGCCATCGCGGATCTGCCGGCCGCGCGCACCCAGGTCGTAGCCCCCGTTCCCGGCGATGGCCAGCGCGTCCCCTTCGAGCACGCGGCCGTTGGCGGTCCACAGCCGATGCGTGGGTGGATCGATCAATGCGGGCGCGCCATCGCTGCGGATCGCCCACGGCGTGCAGCTCGCGGGCGCCGTGATCGTGTTGCCGTCTGGCGGGCAGCCCGCAGCGCGGTCCGGGCGTGTGCCGATCAACCGCCAGGCGATGCGTCCGTTACGGTCGGCGATGACCAGATTCTGTGCGGGAATACCGCTGCGGTCGGCGACCTGGAACGCCTGGTCAAGATCCCTTGCGCGCGCCATCTCGGCAAAGTCCAGACGGACCGCACCGGGAAGCTGCGCCGTCCAGCGCAGTGCCTCGCCACTGCCGTCCGGCCGTTCGTGGAGTACCGGACCCCAGGCGGTCTCGCGCACGCGCAGCGTCACCGGCGCTTGACCGGCGACGCGGATACGCTCTTCATGCGTGGTGATGCCTTGGGCATCGGCGGGTACGCTGCGGAAATCGGCGGTGTCGATGTAACTGTTGGTGAAGCCCCAGGCAACGTGTCCGTTGCTGCCGACGACGATGGCCGGCAGGCCGGGCAGCGAGAAGCCGCTGACATCGACGCGCCCGTCGGGCGCCTGCGGATCGGGATAGCGCAGCCGTACCCGGAACCAGAGATTTGGCGCGCGCAGTCCCAGGTGCATGTCGTCGGCGACGATGGCGCGGCCGTCCGTGGTCAGTGCACCGGACACGGCGAAGTTGTTGCTGCCCAGTACGTCCGGGTCCAGATGACCGGCGGCGGCACCGGTTGCCTGCGCCGCATCGAGCCGTCGGAGATCGAGCGCCGTGGCGTCCGGTAGCGGTGCGTTGCCGCGCGCCCCGCCAAACAGGGGGGCATCCCATTCGCTGCCCTCGTGGCTGAGCAACGCATAGAGCGCCGGTGGCACCACCGCGCGGATCCGCGCCATCGCCAGTTCGTTCTGATTGGTGGGGTCCTGCAGGTCGGCATACATCGCCAGCCCGGTCAGCACGCTGTCTTCGGTCCGCCACGGTGCGGGCGTCTGGCGCAGCAGCAGATAGGGCCAAGGCCGTACCCGAAGCTCCGCGACGCCTTGGTTGATGCCGTCCACATAGGCCTGCAGGGCAGCGGCGCTGCTGCCCGTGGCAACCTCCAGATGGGCCCTGGTGCGCGCCCGCAGCCGGTGCACGCGCATGCGCTTGTCCATCTCGATCGCCGCCGGGCCGAACAGCTCGGCGAGCTCGCCAGCGGCAGTACGACGCATCAGGTCCATCTCGAAGTAGCGCTCCTGCGCATGCACCAGGCCGAGCGCCCGCATCGCATCGGCTTGGGTTTCGGCCTCGATGGTGACCACGCCCAATGCGTCACGGGTGATGCTCACCGGCGCCGCCAGGCCGGTCATGGCCTGTTCGCCTTCCAGGCGGGGCAGGCTGCCACGCAGCAGACACCAGACCATGAAGACCGTCGCCAGCGTCAGTACCAGCACTCCCCAGACCAACCGCTTCAGCCAATGCCGCATCCCGCGCGTCCCCCTGTAGGTGTGGTTCGATTGTAGGGAGGCGTGAACGCCCTGTGCACGCCGAACGAAGCGCAACTGCAACTGATTCCGATTAGATCACCGGAATTCCAGATAGGGCACCATGCGCGCATTGATTCATCAGGAGCACCCCCATGAAAGGCAACCCGGACGTCATCGCCTGCTTGAAGGAACTGCTGCGCGGCGAGTTGGCCGCGCGCGACCAGTACTTCATCCATTCGCGCCGCTACGAAGACCAGGGCCTGTTCGCGCTCTATGAGCGCCTCAACCACGAGATGGAAGAAGAGACGCAGCACGCCGATGCGCTGCTGCGCCGCATCCTCTTCCTCGGCGGCGACCCGGACATGCGCCCGCATGTGTTCGAGCCCGGCGTGACCGTGGAAGAGATGCTGCAGAAGGACCTGGAGACCGAGTACAGCGTCCGCGACAACCTGGCCGCCGGCATGAAGCTGTGCGAACAGCACCAGGACTATGTCAGCCGCGACATGCTGCTGGTGCAGTTGAAGGACACCGAAGAAGACCACGCCTGGTGGCTGGAGCAGCAGCTGGGCCTGATCAAGCGCATCGGCCTGGCGCTGTACCAGACCAGCAAGATGGATGCGAAGGGTACCGCTGCGCACTGAGTGCGGCATCGGGTTCCGCACGCCAGCCAGCCTTCGCCCGCCAGCTGCTGAACCCCCGTCCGCCCGCCAGCCTCTGCCAGCCAGCCGACGTTGATTCGAACAGAGAGGCCGGGGAAACCCGGCCTTTTCTGTGGGCGCAACAAAAAACGGCCGGGTTTCCCCGGCCGTTCCGATTCACGTCAACACCGCGGCGCTTACTCCACCGCCAGCCCTTCCACCTTTTGCCAGCCACGCGGCAGCAGATGGCCACGGGTGGCGCGGGTGCCCAGGTAGGTGTCCAGATCCTTGAACGACAGGTTCATCGTGCGCTGGCCGCTGCGCACCAGCAGGGTGTTGCCCGGGGCCACCGACACCACCGCGACCACGCGCTCGGTGGCGAGCTTGGCCTTGGGGATGTCGATGATCTTGTTGCCCTTGCCCTTGTCCAGTTCCGGCAGGTCGCTGGCCGCGATCGCCAGCAGGTTGCCCGAGCTGGTCACGGCCACGATGCGGTCCGTCTCCGGATTGGCGACCACGGCCGGGGTCAGCACCTTGGAGCCGGAGGTCAGGTTGAGCATCGCCTTGCCGGCCTTGTTGCGGCCGGTGAGGTTCTCGAAGCGGGTCACGAAGCCATAGCCGTGCGTGGAGGCCAGCACGAAGCGCGTGTTGTTCTCGCCGCTGGCCAGGGTCATGAAGGCGCTGCCCGGCGCCGGCGAGAAGCGACCGGTCAGCGGTTCGCCGTTGCCACGGGCCGAGGGCAGGGTGTGGATCAGGGTCGAATAGGCGCGGCCCTCGCTGTCCAGGAACGCCACCTGCTGCGTGCTGCGTGCGCGCACCGAACCGAGCAGCGCATCGCCATCACGGTAGGACAGGGTGGACGGGTCCATATCGTGGCCCTTGGCCGCACGGATCCAGCCCTTCTCCGAGAGCACCACCGTCATCGGCTCGCTCGGCACCAGCTCGGTTTCATCGATGGCCTGCGCCGCGCCACGCTGCACCAGCGGCGAGCGACGGTCATCGCCGAACTTCTTGGCATCGGCCACCAGCTCATCGCGGATCAGCTTCTTCAGCTTGGCCTTGCTCTCCAGGATGCCGACGATCTTGTCGCGCTCCTTGGCCAGCTCGTCCTGCTCACCGCGGATCTTCATCTCTTCCAGGCGGGCCAGCTGCTTCAGCTTGGTTTCCAGGATGTACTCGGCCTGTTCCTCGCTCAGCGCGAAGCGCGCGATCAGCGCCGGCTTGGCTTCGTCCTCGGTGCGGATGATGTGGATCACTTCATCCAGGTTTAGGAAGGCGATCAGCAAGCCATCCAACATGTGCAGGCGGCGCTCGACCTTCTGCAGGCGATGGTTGAGGCGGCGGGTCACGGTGGTGCTGCGGAACTGCAGCCACTCGCTGAGCAGGGTCTTGAGGTTCTTGACCTGCGGGCGGCCGTCCAGGCCGATCACATTGAGATTGACCCGGTAGCTGCGCTCCAGATCGGTGGTGGCGAACAGGTGGCCCATCAGCTGCTCGGCGTCCACGCGGTTGGAGCGCGGTACCAGCACCACGCGTACCGGGTTGGCGTGGTCGGACTCATCGCGGATGTCCTCCAGCCACGGCAGCTTCTTGGCGCGCATCTGCGCGGCGATCTGCTCGATCACCTTCGACGGCGACACCTGGAACGGCAGCGCGTTGACCACGATGTTGCCGTTCTCCTTCAGGAAGGTGGAACGCGCCCGCACGCTGCCGTAGCCGGTTTCGTACATGGTGCGCAGATCGGCGATCGGGGTGATGATCTCGGCGAAGCTCGGGTAGTCCGGGCCTTTCACGTGCTCGCACAGGTCGGTGACCGTCGCATCGGGGTCGTCGAGCAGGTGCAGCAGGGCGCTGACGATCTCGTTGAGGTTGTGCGGCGGCACGTCGGTGGCCATGCCCACGGCGATGCCGGTGGTGCCGTTGAGCAACAGGTGCGGCAGGCGCGCCGGCATCCAGGTCGGCTCTTCCAGCGTGCCGTCGAAGTTCGGGGTCCAGTCGGTGGTGCCCTGGTTGATCTCGCCCAGCAGCACTTCGGCGATCGGGGTCAGCTTGGACTCGGTGTAACGCATGGCCGCGAACGACTTGGGATCATCGGTCGAGCCGAAGTTGCCCTGGCCTTCGATCAGCGGGTAGCGGTACGAGAACGGCTGGGCCATCAGCACCAGCGCTTCGTAGCAGGCGCTGTCGCCATGCGGGTGGTACTTGCCGATCACGTCACCGACGGTACGCGCGGACTTCTTCGGCTTGGAGGACGCGTTCAGACCCAGCTCGCTCATCGCGTAGATGATGCGGCGCTGCACCGGCTTGAGGCCGTCGCCGAGGAACGGCAGTGCGCGGTCGAGCACCACGTACATCGAATAGTCCAGGTACGCCCGTTCGGCGTACTCGCGCAGGGGCAGCTGTTCAAAGCCGTGGAACGCGGGGCGGGCAAGATCGGTCATGCGGGATTGTTACCTGTGGCAAGGGACGGCGACGGCTGTCGCCCTCGCAGGCGGATGATTATCCGGATGCGGCCGGGGATGCCAAGCCGCGTGATGGGTTCAGGGGGTGTCCGCTGCGCGCCAGATAGCGCCCGGGCGGGCTGCCGAAGTGGCGGCGGAACACGGTGACGAAGGCGCTGGGGCTGCTGAACCCCAGTTCGTGCGCGATATCGGACACGCTCTGGCCATCGGACAGCCGGCGCAGCCCCTCGGCCAGCCGGGCCTGCTGGCGCCATTGGGCGAAGCTGAGCGTGGTTTCATCGCGGAAGTGTCGGGTCAGTGTACGCGGCGACAGCCCGGCCCACTGGGCCCATTGCTCCAGGCTGCGGCCGTCGGCCGGGTCGGCGATCAGCTGCGAAGCGATCCGCAGCAGGCGCCGGTCCTGCGGCATCGGCAGGTGCATGCGCTGGCGCGGCGCATTGCGGATCTCGTCCAGCAGGACCTCGATCATGTGCTGCTGGCGCAGGCTCGGCTCGGCCGCGGGCACCCACGCGGTGACGCGCAGCGCGAGCGCCTGCAGGAGATCGGAAATGGCCAGCACGCAGGGTTCGTCGGGCAGATCACAGGCCATCGGCGCGCTCACGATCACGCCCCAGCCACGCAGCGGCCCGCAGATATCCACCGTATGCGGCTCGCCCGGTGGCATCCAGCCGGCACAGCCCGGTGGCAGCGACCAGGTGCCGTGGCGGGTGCGGGTGGTCAGCAGCCCAGCCTCCACGCAGATCAGCTGGGCGCGCCGGTGCTGGTGCCAGTCGATCTCGCGTTCCAGCCCCTTGGGGCTCTCGATGCGGAAGCCGAGCACGCCCAGCCCGTCATCCCGCTCGAACCAGTCCAGAACCTGGTTGCGGATCATCTGGGTGGCGTCGGTCTCCAGCGCTGGCCTGAAAGTGTCATCCATTGTCCAAATTGTAATACCCGGCCAGTGGCGGGCGCCATTAAGGTAACGACCTCCCCATTGTTCTGATTGCTGCAACACAGCATTTGGTTCCAGATTGAATATTTCTATTGAGAAATATATTTTTTGGAAGAGAATGCTCACCCATGATCTGCCCTGATGCCCATCCCCCCAGCTTCGGACTGCTGCTGCGCCAAGTGCGCGATGGCCTGGTCCGTCAGCTAGACACGTCGATGGCCGAGGAAAACCTCGGTATTGGCTTTACCCACTATCTCGGCCTGAAGGTGCTCGCGGCGCGTGCCCCGTGCACCGCCAACGAGTTGGCCCAGGCCCTGGACCAGGTGCCCAGCGCGGTCACCCGCCTGCTGGACAAGCTGGAAGCCCTGGAATGCGTGCGGCGCGAGCCGCATGCCCAGGACCGGCGGGCGCTGCAGATCGTGCTGACCGAGCCGGGCCGCCAGTTGTGGGCCCGCCTCAAACAGCGGGGCGACCAGACCATCGACGACGCCATGCGTGATCTGTCTGCGGACGAACGCGCGCAGCTGCTTTCCCTCATGACCCGTGTACGCGACTCACTGGTAACGCCATGACTTCCATGTTTGAACGTTCTTACTCACTGCGCCCGCTGCGGCCGGTGCTGATCTCAGCGCTGGCGCTTGCGCTGGCCGCGTGTGCCAGCAGCCGCGGCCTGGAGCCGCAGGGCCGCCTGCTCGATGCCGACAGCCTGCAGGCCCAGCGCACCCTGGCCGCCAATGGCCTGAGCCAGCCCGGCTGGCCGGCCACGGACTGGTGGCGCGCGCTGGGCGATCCCCAGCTGGACGCGCTGATCGCCGAAGGCCTGCAGCGCAATCCGGGGCTGGACGCGGCCGATGCACGCCTGCGCCAGGCGCGTGCCCAGATCGGCACCGCCCGCGCCGACCGCCTGCCCAGCGTCTCCGCCTCCGGTGGCTACACCGGCGTACGCCTGCCCGAATCGATGGTCGGCGACGAACTCGGCGGCAGCTACGCCGGCAGCGGCCAGGCCTACCTGAGCTTCAGCTACGGCATCGACCTGTGGGGTGGCAAGCGCGCCGCCTGGGAAGCAGCGGTGGACAGCGGCCACGCCGCCGAAGTGGACGCCCAGGCCGCACGCCTGAATCTCTCGGCTGCCATCGCCGAGGCGTATGCGCAGCTCGGTTACGCGTGGACGCTGCATGACGTGGCCAGCGAAGAACTGGCCCGCTCGCAGAAGACGCTGGAGCTGACCCGTCAGCGGCGTGCCGCCGGCATCGACAGCGACCTGCAGACCCGTCAGGCCGAAGCCCGTATTCCGGCCGCGCAGCAGCAACGGCAGGCCGCGCAGCAGCAGATCGACGAAGCCCGTACCGCGCTCGCTGCGCTGGTCGGGCAGGGCCCGGACCGGGGCCTGCAGATCGCGCGCCCGCAGGTGTTGAACCCGCTGGCCCTGCAGCTGCCCGGCGTACTGCCGAGCGAGCTGCTCGGCCGCCGCCCGGACATCGTCGCCGCGCGCTGGCGCGTGGAAGCGGCCAACCGCGAGATCCACGCGGCCAAGGCCGCGTTCTACCCCAGCCTCAATCTGACCGCCCTCGGCGGCGTGGTCTCCAGTGAAGTGGACCAGCTGCTCAAGAGTGGCTCGACGTTCGCTTTCCTCGGCCCGGCACTGAGCCTGCCGATCTTCGACGGTGGCCGCCTGCGCGCCAACCTGGGCAAGACCGACGCGCAGTACGACCTGGCCGTGGCCGATTACAACCAGTCCGTGCTCAACGCACTGCGCGATGTCGCCGACCAGGTCAACGCGGTGCGCTCGCTGGCCGACCAGGCCAGTGCCCAGGCCCAGGCCGTCAGCACCGCACGTGCCGCCCATGACCTGGCCGAGCAGCGCTACCGCGCCGGCATCGGCAGCTACCTGGACGTGCTCAGCGTCGAAGAGCAGTTGCTGGTCTCCCAGCAGCGGCTGGCCGAACTGCAATCGCGTCAGATCCTTGTTTCGGTCCGCCTGAGCCAGGCGTTGGGCGGTGGCTTCACCCCGACCAGCGATGCCGCCACGGTCGCCGCCACCCCCGAATCCTCGCATTCCTGAGAGTCATCCCCATGAGTCAGACCTCCGCCCCCGCTGCCGAGAAGGCAGCTCCCTCCCGTCGTGGCAAGCTGCTGCGCGGCCTGCTGGTCATCGTGGTGCTGCTGCTGGCCGCGCTGGCCCTGTGGTACTTCATGTTCGGCCGCTGGTTCGAAGAAACCGACGATGCCTACGTGCAGGGCAACCAGGTCCAGATCACCCCGCTGATCAGCGGCACCGTGGTCGGGATCAACGCCGATGACGGCATGCGCGTCGAGCGCGGCCAGTTGCTGGTCCAGCTGGACCCGGCCGACACCGAAGTGGCCTTGCAGCAGGCCGAAGCCAACCTCGCCAAGACGGTCCGCCAGGTGCGCGGTCTGTACCGCAGCGTGGAAGGTGCCCAGGCCGAATTGAACGCGCGCCAGGTCACCCTCAAGCGCGTGCGCGAGGACTTCAACCGCCGTAAGGATCTGGCCAGCAGCGGCGCGATCTCCAATGAAGAACTGGCGCACGCCCGCACCGAACTGGCGGCTGCCGAAGCCGCCGTGGCCGGTTCGCGCGAGACCTTCGAGCAGAGCAACGCGCTGGTCGATGACACCGTGATCGCGACCCAGCCGGACGTGCAGGCCGCTGCCGCGCAGCTGCGCCAGGCCTACCTCAACAATGCCCGTGCCGGCATCGTCGCGCCGGTCACCGGTTACGTGGCGCGTCGTTCGGTGCAGGTCGGCCAGCGCGTGCAGCCGGGCAATGCCCTGATGGCCGTGGTGCCGACCGAGCAGATGTGGGTGGAAGCGAACTTCAAGGAAACCCAGCTGCGCCACATGCGCCTGGGCCAGGAAGTGGAGCTGCGTTCGGACCTGTACGGTGGCGATGTGACCTACAAGGGCCGCATCGACAGCCTCGGCCTGGGCACCGGTTCGGCGTTCTCGCTGCTGCCGGCGCAGAACGCCAGCGGCAACTGGATCAAGATCGTGCAGCGCGTGCCGGTGCGTATCGCCATCGATGCCAAGCAGCTGGCCGAGCATCCGCTGCGCATCGGTCTGTCGATCAAGGCCGAAGTGAGCCTGCGTGACCAGAAGGGCACCGTGCTGCCGACCGACATCGCCAAGGGCCAGGTGTTCGATACCGACGTCTACGCCAAGCAGCTGCACAGCGCTGACGATGTGATCCACCAGATCATCCAGCGCAACCTGCCGCAGCAGGGCAAGGCGAGCTGAGGCGACCATGTCCGCACAAGCTCCCGCCGCACCGGGCGCCCCCGCGGCCCCGGGCACGGCCTTCCGGCCGGCCAACGTCGCCCTGTGCACCGCAGGCCTGGCGATGGCCTCGTTCATGCAGGTCCTGGACACCACCATCGCCAACGTCTCCTTGCCGACCATCGCCGGTAATCTCGGCGCCAGTTCGCAGCAGGCCACCTGGGTCATCACCTCGTTCGCGGTCAGCACCGCCATCGCGCTGCCACTGACCGGCTACCTCAGCCGGCGCTTCGGCGAGACCAAGCTGTTCGTGTGGGCCACGTTGGCCTTTACATTGGCCTCGCTGCTGTGCGGCCTGGCCCAGAGCATGGGCATGCTGGTCGTCTCACGTGCGATCCAGGGTTTCGTTGCCGGCCCGATGTACCCGATCACGCAGAGCCTGCTGGTCTCGCTCTATCCGCGTGAGAAGCGCGGCCAAGCGCTGGCGTTGCTGGCCATGATCACCGTGGTCGCGCCGATCGCCGGCCCGATCCTCGGTGGCTGGATCACCGACAACTACAGTTGGGAATGGATCTTCCTGATCAACGTGCCACTGGGCATCTTCGCCGCGCTGGTGGTGGGCAACCAGCTCAAGGGGCGCCCGGAACAGATCGAAAAGCCGAAGATGGATTACGTCGGCCTGATCACCCTGGTGATCGGCGTGGGCGCGCTGCAGCTGGTGCTCGATCTGGGCAACGACGAAGACTGGTTCAGTTCGACCAAGATCGTCGTGCTGGCCTGTGTGTCGGTGGTGGCGCTGGCGGTGTTCCTGATCTGGGAACTGACCGACAAGGATCCCATCGTCGATCTGCGCCTGTTCCGGCACCGCAACTTCCGTGCCGGGACGCTGGCGATGGTGGTGGCCTACGCGGCGTTCTTCAGCGTGGCGCTGCTGATTCCGCAATGGCTGCAGCGTGACATGGGCTACACCGCGATCTGGGCCGGTCTGGCGACCGCACCGATCGGTGTGTTGCCGGTGATCATGACGCCGTTCGTGGGCAAGTACGCCTCGCGGTTCGACATGCGCATGCTGGCCACGATCGCCTTCATCTTCCTGTCCTTCACCAGCTTCCTGCGCTCGGGCTTCAACCTGCAGGTGGACTTCGGCCATGTGGCCGGCATCCAGCTGATCATGGGTATCGGCGTGGCGTTGTTCTTCATGCCGGTGCTGCAGATCCTGCTGTCGGATCTGGACGGTCGCGAGATCGCAGCCGGTTCCGGTCTTGCCACCTTCCTGCGGACGCTGGGCGGCAGCTTCGCCGCCTCGCTGACCACGTGGTTGTGGGCACGCCGTACCCAGGAGCACCACGCGCATCTGACCGAGCACATCTCCGGCTACACCCCGGGCATGCAGGACCAGGTGACCGCGATGGGGCAGGGCGACCTGCAGCATGGCGCGGCGGCGCTCAACAACATGATCAACCACCAGGCCTCGCAGATGGGCTTCAACGACATCTTCTTCCTGCTGGGCTGGATCTTCCTGGCCATCATCGCCTTCCTGTGGCTGGCCAAGCCGCCGTTCGGTGCAGGGGCGGGCGCTGCCTCGGCCGGTGGGCATTGACGTGCTTGCGGTGAGCTGAAACGAAAAAACCCCGCTGAAAGGCGGGGTTTTTTTCCGATGCCCGGAAACGAAAAAACCCGCTTGCGCGGGTTTGATCATTTTCTGAGTCATGGTGCCCAGGAGAGGACTCGAACCTCCACGAAGTTGCCCCCGCTAGCACCTGAAGCTAGTGCGTCTACCAATTCCGCCACCTGGGCGACTCAGGAGGAGAATTCTGCGGGAGAACGGTGATCGTGTCAACAGGATCGCGTGGGAAATTTTACGTCAGTCGTCAGTCGCCGCGTCATCGTCGTGTTGATGCCACGCACCTCGTGCGTTACGCACTACGCAGGGCAGAGCCGCGCATTGACGAACCGCAGAAACGAAAAAACCCGCTTGCGCGGGTTTGATCATTTTCTGAGTCATGGTGCCCAGGAGAGGACTCGAACCTCCACGAAGTTGCCCCCGCTAGCACCTGAAGCTAGTGCGTCTACCAATTCCGCCACCTGGGCGACTCAGGAGGAGAATTCTGCGGGAGAACCGCGAATGTGTCAACAGGATGTCGCAGGAATTTTTGTTCGTCGCTCGATGCAGCGTCATCGCCCACGGTGACGCGCGAATCGTGCGTGGCGGATGCAGGGCGCCAGAAACGAAAAAACCCGCTTGCGCGGGTTTGATCATTTTCCGAGTCATGGTGCCCAGGAGAGGACTCGAACCTCCACGAAGTTGCCCCCGCTAGCACCTGAAGCTAGTGCGTCTACCAATTCCGCCACCTGGGCGACTCAGGGGGCGAATTCTGGGCATGTCCCGGCGGGTTGTCAACGGTTTTGTGAAATTTCTTCACAATCCTGCACAGGAGCGCCGCTGACCGGTTCTGCACACGCGCAGCGGTTACTATTGAGGTCAATGAAATCAAAGAAACCGACCCAGGGCGCGAAAGCCCCCAAGTCCCCGGCGCCCAAGAAGGCAGCCGGTCCGTCGGGCAAGCCCCGCGCTGCCGCCAAGAAAGCCGGCAAGCTGCCACCCTGGATGCCCGAATCCCTGAACACCGCTGAGCCGCCGCGTGGCAACAAGCGCGGCCCAAAGCCTGCGCATGCCGGGCCGATCCCGACCCGCCGCCGCCCGCATCCGACCCCGCTCGACGGTGAGGTCCAGGTCGACCCCTTCGCCGCCCGCGAGGCCGAGCGCTATGCGCAGCCGATCGCCAGCCGTGAGGCGATTCTGCAGCTGCTTGACCGCTGCGATGGCCCGCAGACCGCCGAAGAGATCGCCATCCACCTCGGCCTGACCGAGCCGGACCGTGCCGATGCCCTGGGCAAGCGCCTGGGCGCGATGTGCCGTGACGGCCAGCTGGTGCAGAACCGCCGTGGCGGTTTCGCGCCGCTGCAGGCGGTCAACCTGATCACCGGCGTGGTGATCGCCAACCCGGAAGGGTTCGGCTTCCTGCGCCCGGTCGAAGGTGGCGACGATCTGTTCCTGCCGCCGTTCGAAATGCGCAAGGTGCTGCATGGTGACCGCGTACTGGTCAACGTGACCGGCATCGATCGTCGTGGCCGTCGCGAGGCGAGCATCTCGCGTGTGCTCGAGCGTGGCATGAGCCGCCTGATCGGCCGCTTCAGCGTCGAGTTCGGCATCAACTACGTGGTGCCCGACGACAAGCGCGTGCAGCGCAACGTGCAGATTCCGCCCGACCAGACCGGCGATGCCCGCGATGGCCAGCTGGTGGTCTGCGAGCTGACCCAGGCGCCGGACACCCGCCGCCCGCCGATCGGCCGCATCATCGCCGTACTCGGCGACAAGCTGACGGCCTCGCTGGTGGTGGAAACCGCCATCCACGGCCATGAGCTGCCGTTCGAGTTCCCGGCTGAAGTGTTGGCGGAAGCCACCGCCGTGCCGATGGTGGTCACACCCGAACAGATCGGCCACCGCGAAGACCTGCGCAATACGCCGCTGGTCACCATCGATGGTGAGGACGCCAAGGACTTCGACGACGCGGTCTACTGCGAACCCAATGCCGAAGGCTTCCGCCTGGTCGTGGCGATCGCCGACGTCTCCAATTACGTGCGTCCCGGTACGCCGCTGGACAATGAAGCGCAGAAGCGCGCGACCTCGGTCTACTTCCCCGGGTTCGTGGTGCCGATGCTGCCGGAGACGCTGTCCAACGGCATCTGCTCGCTGATGCCCAAGGTCGACCGCATGTGCTTCGTCTGCGACATGCAGGTGAACCGCGAAGGCGAGGTCATCCATTCGCGCTTCTACGAAGCGGTGATGAACTCGCACGCGCGCCTGACCTACAACCAGGTCTGGGAAGCGGTCGGCGAGAACGACCCGGCCGCGCGCAAGGCGATCGGTCCGCTGATGCCGCAGGTGGATCGCCTGTACCAGCTGTATCACGTGCTGGCCAAGGCGCGTAACCGCCGCGGTGCGATCGAGTTTGAAACCTCCGAAGTGCGTTTCGTGCTGGACAACACCGGCGAAGTCACCCAGGCCGGGATGATGGTGCGCAACGATGCGCACAAGCTGATCGAAGAATGCATGATCGCGGCCAATGTGCAGGCTGCGCGCTACCTGCTGGCCAAGCAGGTGCCGGCGCCGTTCCGTGACCATGAGCGTCCGCCGGAATCCAAGTACGCCGATCTGCTCGAGTTCCTGAAGGAATTCAAGCTGAGCCTGCCGCCGTGGTCGAAGGTGCAGCCGGCCGATTTCACCAAGCTGCTGAAGAAAGTGCGCGATCGCCCGGACGCAGCGCTGCTGGAATCGGTGCTGCTGCGCAGCCAGAGCCTGGCGGTGTACTCGCCGGACAACCTGGGCCACTTCGGCCTGGCGCTGGATGCGTACGCCCACTTCACCTCGCCGATCCGTCGCTACCCCGATCTGCTGGTGCACCGTGCGATCAAGCACGCGCTCAGCGGAGCCGCGCCGGAGAAGTTCACCTATTCGCCGCGTGAGATGGCTGCGCTGGCCCTGCAGTGCTCCGAGCGGGCGCGCCGTGCCGATGAAGCCGAGCGTGAAGTGGACGAGCGTTACCGCGCCGCATGGATGGAAAAGCACGTCGGTGGCCAGTTCGAGGGCGTGATCAGTGGCGTGACCAGCTTCGGCCTGTTCGTGGAACTGGACGAATCCAAGGTCAATGGCCTGGTCCACGTCACTCAGCTGCCGCACGACTATTACCAGTTCGATGCGGTGCGCAAAACGCTCAACGGCGAACGCCGCGGCAAGATCTACCGCCTCGGTGACCGGGTGCGGATCCTGGTGCTCAAGGCCAGCATGGAAGAGCGCAAGATCGACTTCCGCCTGGTGGAAGAGAAGGACGATTCGCTGCCCGAGCTGCCGCCGCGCGGCCAGCCGGCCAAGCGCCAGAAGCAGAAGTACTGATCATCGCTTACCGGCCCACGGCCGGTAAGCGGCAGGTGCCGACCGTTGGTCGGCACGCTGTCTACCCGCCCACCGTTGGTGGGCACACGGATTCCACCGGAGCGATCCCATGCAGGCCCTCCCCGAATACAGCGGTGGTTGCCAGTGCGGCGCAATCCGCTTCCACGTGGTCGGTGCGCTGACCCACAGCTCGATCTGCCATTGCCGGATGTGCCAGAAGGCCTTCGGCGCTTACTACGCCCCCTTGGTCTCGGTCCGTGGCAGCGAGTTCCGCTGGACCCGCGGCGAGCCCCGACGTTTCCAATCCTCCAACAGGGTCAAGCGCGGCTTCTGCGCTGACTGTGGCACCCCGTTGACCTACGAAGCTCCGGATGGCGTGGCGGTCGCGGCCGGCGCCTTCGACGAACCGGCCCGCCTGCCACCGACGATCCAGTACGGGATCGAGGCCAAGCTCCCGTTCGTGGATGCCCTGGGGTCGCTCAGCGCGCTGCGCAGCGAAGAGGACGCCGAGGCTGGCGACTTCCTGCTGCATATCCTCTCCCACCAGCACCCGGACCACGACACCGCGGAGTGGCCACCGGACTGAAGGCGGCCAGTGAACGCCCCCCGTGAACGCCCGGCAGGGCAGGGTGGGCCTTGATGCTCTACCATTACCAACCCCTTTACCGGTCCCGCCCCCCGCAATGAGCAAGCAAAGCCAGTGGATCGTCGGCGTCAACGCCGTCGCCTCTTCGATCGAGAATGATGCCGAGAACGTCCGCGAGGTCCTCATCGAGGCCGGTGCGAAGAACCCGCGTCTGACCGAGATCGAGGAAAACGCACGCCGCAAGGGCATCGACGTGCGCAAGGTGAACACCCAGGCGCTGGACGGTGTGGGCGGTTCGGTGCGTCACCAGGGCGTGGCGGCGCGCTACCAGGCCGCACGGACCTGGGGCGAGAACGAGCTGGAAGGGCTGGTCGAAGCGGCAGAGGGCAAGGCTCTGCTGCTGATCCTCGACGAGGTCCAGGACCCGCACAACCTCGGCGCCTGCCTGCGCAGCGCGGCGGCAGCCGGTGCCACGGCGGTGATCATTCCCAAGGACAAGTCGGCCTCGGTCAATGCGACCGTGCGCAAGACCTCGGCCGGCGCGGCCGACCGTATCCCGGTGGTGCAGGTGACCAACCTCTCGCGCTGCCTGAAGGACCTGCAGAAGCTGGGCGTGTGGATCTACGGCCTGGCCGGTGAAGCCACCGAGTCGCTGTATGCGATCGACCTCAAGGGCAACGTGGCGCTGGTGCTGGGCGGCGAAGCCGACGGCCTGCGCCGCCTGACCCGCGAAAACTGCGATGGTCTGGTCAAGATTCCGATGCCGGGCGATATCGAGAGCCTGAACGTCTCCGTCGCCACCGGCGTGAGCCTGTTCGAAGCCGTGCGTCAGCGCGGGCTGTAAGCCGCGCGCTCTACCTGTGATGCGCCTGGCGCGGGGGATCACCCCGCGCTGCCGCCCAGCGCCTTGAACAACGTCACATCGTTGATCAACTGCCGCTGGCGCACGGAGGCCAGTGACAGCTCGGCATCGCGCCGGGTCTGCTGCGCTTCCAGCCAGGTGCGCAGGTCGGTGGCACCGACCCGGTAGCGCACTTCGTACATCCGCTCGATCTCCACCGCTTCGTCGTAGGACGCCTGCGAGGCCGCCACCTGCGTGGCGAACTGGGTGCGCGCCGACAAGGCGTTGTCCACTTCCGACAGCGCGGTGTACAGCGTGCGGCGGAACCCGTTGGCCGCGATCTGGTAATCGGTGCCGGCCAGGCGGGTGTTCAACTGGGCCTGGCGCACATTGAGGAACGGCAGCGACAGCCCCGCACCCAAGGTGGCGACCGGATTCTTCAGCACGTCCGAGAGCGAGGTGGCGCCGGTGCCGACGCTGCCGGTCAGGCTCAGCGCCGGGTAGTACTGGGTGGCGGTAACCTTGATGGTCTTCAGGCTGTTGCGCAGGCGCAGCTCGGCGGCGCGCAGGTCCGGGCGGCGGCCGAGCAGATCGGCCGGCAGGCCTTCGGCCACGAGCGGGCTGCCCGCGCGCTGCAGCTGCTGCGGCTCCTCGGCCAGTGCCAGCGGCTGCCCATCCAGCAGCACCGTCAGTGCATTGCGCGCGGCGACACGCTGCTGCTCCAGTGCACTCTGCGCGGCACGCTGTGCCTCCAGGCTCTGGACGGCCTGGCGCACTTCCAGGCGCGAGACCGCACCGGCGTCGAAGCGCGCCTGGACCAGCTCGCGGGTGCGCTCCAGGCGCTGCAGATTGGCCTGGCCGGCGGCGATGGACTGGTTGAGGAAGGCCAGCGTCCAGTACTGCGTGGCCACGTCGCTGATCACCAGCAGGGCGGTGTTCTGCAGGTCTTCCTGGCTGGCCTGGGCTTCCCACTGGGCGATGTCACGCTGCGTGCGCAGGCGGCCCCACAGATCGATCTCCCACTGCAGGGACACGCCGGCCGAGCTGCCGCGGTTCCAGTCCGCGCGCTGGTCGATGGGGCGGTTGCCGCTGCTGCTGATGCTGCCCGAGGGCTGCGGCCACAGCGCGTTGTCGGCCAGACCGGCCTGAAGGCGCGCGCGCTGCACCGCCAACCCGGCCGAGACCAGGTCGGTGTTGGCGGCCAGGGCGCGATCGATCACGCGGTCCAGCCCGGTGTCGCCGAACTGGGTCCACCAGGCATCGCTGCGGACATCGGCGGCAGCCGCCTGCGGCTGCTCGCTCACTGCCTCGGTGGGCGTGTTCAAGGTGGCATCGCCACGACCATAGGTGGCCGGTACTGCCGGCGCCTCGACCTGGTAGCGACCGGTGCTGACGCAGGCCGACAGGGCCAGTGCAGTCACGCAGGCCAGGGCCAGCGGACGCAGCGAAGCGGGGTGTGGGAGAGCAGGAGAAATCTTCATTCGCGCGCCAGCGCCTCCACGGGATCAAGTTGGGCGGCATTGCGGGCCGGCAGGAAACCAAACGCCACGCCGATCAGGCTGGAGCAGGCAAAGGCGGCCACGATGGACGCGGTCGAGAACAGCATCTGGAAGTCCGGCGCGAATCTGCCGAACAGCCAGCCGACCACCAGCGACAGGCCGACGCCGAGCAGGCCGCCGAGCAGGCAGACCAGCACCGCCTCGATCAGGAACTGCTGGCGTATATCGCTCTGCCGCGCGCCCACGGCCATGCGCACGCCGATTTCGCGGGTGCGCTCGGTCACCGAGACCAGCATGATGTTCATCACGCCGATGCCGCCGACCAGCAGCGCGATCGCGGCGATGGCGCTGATCAGCAGGGTCATGCTGCGAGTGGTCTGTTCAATGGTCTGGCGGATTTCAGCGCTGTTGCTGAGGAAGAAATCCTCGGTGCCGTGGCGCATGATCAACAGCTTGGAAATGGCTGCTTCGGCAGCATCCATCGGGGTCGCATCATCCACCCGCACCGTGATGCCGGACACGTGACTCTGGCCGAGCATGCGCGACATCACGGTGGTGTAAGGCACCCACACGCCCAGGCTGGTGCTGCCGCCAAATCCAAATCCTGGCCGCTGGGCGACGCCGATCACGCGTACCGGAACATTCCCGAGCAGGATCACCTGGCCGATTGGATCTTCGCCATTGGGGAAAAACTGGGTGCGGGTGTTCTCGTCGATCAGTGCCACCTGTGCCAGCCGCGTGACCGCGTCGCGGTCGAAGAAGCTGCCGGCGAGCAGCTTGACGCCCTTGACCCGGAAGAACTGCTCGCCGACGCCGCTCACCTGGGCCGTGGCCGACTGGTTGCGGTAGCGGGCGGTCACCGAGGAGGAGACGCTGGGTGTCGCGCTGTCGACGTAACTCTGGTTGGCCAGCGCATCGGCATCACTGGCCTTGAGGGTCTGCACGCGAGCCGAACGCATGTCGCCGAATCCGCGACCGGAATACACATCGATCGTGTTGGTGCCGAGCGAGCCGATGGTCTGCAGGATCTGCTGCTGCGAGCCGTTACCCAACGCCACCACCGAGACCACCGAGGCGATGCCGATGATGATGCCGAGCATGGTCAGGAAGGTGCGCAGGCGATGGGCATTCATGGCCAGCAGGGCCATCCGGAACGCTTCGGTGAAGCGGTCGCGGGCGGCACGCCAGCTGTGGCCCTTGCTCGCGGCCACGGTTGGCTGGCGCTGTGCGCGATAGCTCGGCGCCGCTGGATTGGCGCGGTCGGCGATGATCTCGCCATCGCGGATTTCGATGATGCGCTGGGCGTGCTGGGCCACGCTCATGTCGTGGGTGACGATGATGATGGTGTGGCCTTCGGCATGCAGCTCGCCCAGGATGCCCATCACTTCTTCGCCGGATTTCGTGTCCAGTGCACCGGTCGGCTCATCGGCAAGGATCACCTCGCCACCGTTCATCAGCGCCCGTGCGATCGAGACACGTTGCTGCTGGCCGCCGGAGAGCTGGCCGGGGGTGTGGTTCATGCGGTCGCCCAGACCAAGCCGCTGCAGCAGCTCTTCGGCACGCGCGGTGCGCACCGGGCCGGGACTGCCGGCATACACCGCCGGTACCGCGACATTGCCGCGCGCATCCAGATCGCCGAGCAGGTGGTAGCGCTGGAAGATGAAACCGAAATGTTCACGACGCAGCTCGGCCAGGTCATCCGGTTCCATGCGGCCGGTCTCGCGGCCGGCCACCTGGTAACTGCCGCGCGTCGGCCGGTCCAGGCAGCCGAGGATGTTCATCAAGGTGGACTTGCCCGAGCCGGACTGGCCGACGATGGCGACCATCTCACCGGCAGCGATGTCCAGATTGACGTCGCGCAGCACCGCGATGGTGTCATCGCCCGCCGGGAATTCCCTGCGCAGGTCGCGCAGCCGCAGCAGCGGCGTGCCCGTCGAGGCCGCGCTCATCGGCGCGGTCCGCCCATGCCGGGGCCGCTGATCCGCACGGCGCCACCGCGGCTGCCGCCGCCTGCGCCCTGTGCACCACCGCCTTCGCCGACGATGACCTTGTCACCCTCTTCCAGGCCGGACAGGACTTCGGCGTTGGCACCGTTGTTGATGCCGATCTTGACCTTGCGCGGGGCCGGCATACCGTCGGCACCGGCCACGCGCACCAGATACTGCCCATCGCGACTCTTCGGGCCGAGCGCCACGGCGGGAATGAGCAGCACATCCTTGGCCTGCTTGAGCATCATCGAGACCTGGGCGGTCATGTCGATGCGCAGGGTGCCGTCCGGGTTTTCCACATCGAACAGCGCGTTGTAGTACACCGCGGTGGTGGTGGAGGAGTCGCTGCTGGTGGAATCCTTCTTGACGATGGTGGCCGGGGCCGGGTTGATCTGGCGCAGCGTGGCGTGATATTTGCGGTCTGGATCGCCCAGCGTGGTGAAGTACACCGGCATGCCCGCCCGGATCTTGACCACGTCTGCTTCGGACACATCGGCATTGACCGTGACCAGATCAAGGCGGGCGAGCATCACGATGGTCGGTGCGGTCTGGTTGGCGTTGACGGTGCGCCCTTCTTCGGTGACCACCGCGACCACGGTGCCGTCCATCGGCGCGATGATGCGGGTATAGGCGAGATTGGCGCGGGCGGTGCCCAATTCGGTTTCGCGCCCCTTGATCTGTGCGTCGAAGGACTGGATCTGGGCGCGCGCGGTCTTGAGCTTGGCATCGGCTGCATCGAACTCGGCGCGCGAGGTTGCTTCGGCCGCCAGCATCTGCTGCTGGCGTGCGAACTCGAGCTCGGCTTCGCGCAGGCTGGCCTGCTGGACCGCGCGCTGCGCCTTGACCTGGTCCAGCGAGGCCTGGGCATTGAGCACCTGGTTCTGCTGGGTGGTGGCGTCGATCTCAGCGATCAGATCGCCCTCTTTGACGGTATCGCCGAGTTGGACCTTCAGCGACGTGACCTGGCCGGAAGCCTGCGCACCGACGCTGACCAGCTTGTAGGCGTCGATCACGCCGGTGGCTTCCACCGTCTGTTCGATGTCGCCGCGGCTGACCGGCGTGGTCGCCAGGGTGGGCGCGGCCGGCTTGCGCAGCATCCATGCCACAATCGCGGCGATCAGGACGAGCACCACAAGCAACAGCAGGAGGCGAGCACGGCGGGTTCTGGGCAAACGGGGCTTCACGATGATCGTCAACTCGGCAGGCCGGTGCATCGGCGTTGTCAGCATTGTGAAGATCGTTCACTGCCGGCTCAATGCTCGCCGTGTACCAAGATGTATCCCTGCGGTGCTCAACACGTTTCGTTGTGTATCTGCATCACCCTTTGAAACAGACGTACGCAAACCAGGAGATGCGGTTCAGCTCCCGACAGGGGATGATCACCGCATGGAGACTGCCAACAGCATGCACAGACTGCTGATCGTCGATGACGACAACGATATCCGCCAGCTGCTCGCCGAGCAGCTTGGCCGCGCCGGTTACCTGGTGAGCACGGCCAGCGACGGCAATGGCATGCGCCAGCTGCTGGAGCGCGAACACGTCGACCTGATCGTGCTCGACCTCAACCTGCCGCGCGAAGACGGCCTGACCCTGTGCCGCGACCTGCGCGCGCGCTCGAGCACGCCGGTGATCATGTTGACCGCGCGCAGCGAGCCGATCGATCGCGTGCTGGGCCTGGAAATGGGCGCCGACGACTACCTGGCCAAGCCGTTCGAACCGCGCGAGCTCCTCGCCCGCATCCGCAACGTGCTGCGTCGCACCGAGGCGCTGCCGGCCAACCTGGAGCCGCTGGCGATCCGGCGTGCACGCTTCTCCAGCTGGATCTTCGATCTCGAACACCGCCACCTGGTCGATCCCGATGGGCGCGTGGTGGTGTTGTCCGGCGCCGAGTTCCGGCTGCTGCGGGTGTTCGTCGGGCACGCCAACAAGGTGCTGTCGCGCGAGCAGCTGGTCTCGCTGAGCAGCGGCCGCAACTACGAATCGCAGGATCGCGCCATCGATCTGCAGGTCAGCCGCCTGCGCAACAAGCTGGCCGATGATGGCGGCAGCGATGGCCTGATCAAAACCGTGCGCAACGAAGGCTATGTGCTTGCTGCGGCAGTGACCTTGGAATGAAACGCCTGCGCCACTTCTTTTCCTCGATGGTGGGGCGGCTGTTCGTCATTCTGCTGCTGGGCATGAGCGTGGCCGCGGTCGGTGCGACCATGCTGGCCAGCACCAAGCGCCAGCAGGAGTTCGAACGGCAGAACCTCAACCGCATCGCTGATCGCCTGCAGGGCTTCGTGAACCTGCTCGACGGCAATCCGGAACTGCGCGAGCGCCTGCTCAGCAGCGGCGGGCCGAGCGTGCGCCAGTTGCCGGAAGGCGCGCGGATCGGGCGACCGGATGCGGCGTTGATGGAAATCCTCGATGACCGCCCTGGCCCCGTCGCCAGCAGCCAGGTCGCCTTCACCTCGTTCCGGTCCTGCCTGCCGCGCCTGCCGGAGCTGCTGCCGCCGCCCCCGCGCGACAAAGACAAAATGCGGCATCCGCCGCGCGAACGCGACCCGGCCTTCATCCCGCCCAAGTGCCGCGTGGTGACTCTGCAGCTGACCGACGGCACGCCGCTGCGGCTGGCGCTGGATTCCCCTGCGGTGGCGCACAACGGTGTGCTCGCCGTCGACCCGCTGTTCCTGACCCTGCTGGTGATCGCGATCGCGATCCTGGCGTATATCGTGGCGCGCATGGCCAGCGCGCCGTTGCAGCGGTTGGCCGATGCCGCCGCGGCGCTGGGCGATGACCTGCAGGGTGCGCCGATGCCGGTGACCGGTCCGCTGGAAGTACGCCGCGCTGCCGAGGCGTTCAACGCCATGCAGAAACGCCTGCAGCGCCACCTCGGCGAGCGCACCCAGATGCTGGCGGCGATCACCCATGATCTGCAGACCCCGGTCACCCGGCTGCGGCTGCGGCTGGAGAACGTCACCGATGAGGCCCTGCGTGAGCGCTTGATCGGTGACCTCGGTGCGATGCAGGCGTTGATCCGCGAAGGTCTGGAGCTGGCCCGCAGCGCCGAGAGCGCCGAGCAGCGCGCCGCGCTGGACCTGGATTCGCTGCTGGAGAGCATCGTCGAAGATGCCGCCGAGGCCGGTGCCGATGTCCACTTCGAGCAGCCCAGCGGTGCGGTGCTGATGTTGCGGCCGCTGGCCATGCATCGCCTGTTCTCCAACCTCGTCGACAACGCGGTGATGTACGGGCAGACCGCCCGGGTCCGGGTCGAGCAGGCTGGTCAGGATGTGGAGGTACGTATCCGCGACAGCGGCCCCGGCTTGGCCGAGGACGAGCTCGAAGCGGTGTTCGACCCGTTCGTGCGGCTGGAGACCTCGCGCTCGCGCCAGACCGGCGGTGCCGGGCTGGGGCTGACCATCGCCCGGGCGCTGGCCGAAAAGGACGGGGCGACGCTGCACCTGCGCAACCATCCCCACGGGGGGCTGGAGGCGATCGTGCGCTGGTCCTCACCGGCACGCGCCGCGGCGGGGCCGCGCGGGGGCTGAGTCCAGCCCCCCAAGACGCCCGGTTTTGCCTACTATGGGCGTCTCTTTCCAGCGTCTCCCCCATGAGAGCGTACGACTCTGCCAGCCATCGCGCTGGTGCACGGCCGTTCCCCCCATGCGCACGGCGCCTGCCCAAGGCTGCTCCACACGGATGAGCGAGCGGGGGGGCAGGATCCGGTGGCGGCCGGTACAACTGAACGACTTCGGCATGCCAACCCTGCAGGCGCTAGCGCTGTGGCTGTTGCTGCTGTGCGCGCTGCCGTGGTCGCTGGCGGCGCAGGATGGCCCGCCGCCGCTGCGCGATTACGCCATCGATGTGTGGACCTCGCGCAACGGGCTGCCGCACAACTCCCTGCGCGATATCGCGCAGACCCCGGAGGGCCACCTGTGGTTTGCCACCTGGGAGGGGCTGGTCCGCTACAACGGCCTGGACTTCACCGTGTTCGACCGCAGCACCACCCCGGGCCTGCGCGACAACGGGGTCGGGGCGTTGCTGGTGGACCGCAGTGGCGGCTTGTGGATCAGTGATTCGCGCGGCAACGTGACCCGCCGGAGTGCGGATGGCCGCTGGCAGGTGTGGGAACACCGCGCCGACACACCGCAGGTGCTGATCCAGGCCATGCAGATGGACAGCCATGGGCGCCTGTGGCTGCTGTACGAAGGCAAGGGGATTGCGAGTCTGGGCCCGGACGGCACCTTCGACTACCAGGCGCCACCGGCCGACGTACCGTTGGCGATGAGCTTCACCAAGCTGGTCGTGGATGCCCAGGACCGGGTCTGGGTCGGCACCCTGGATGGCCTGGTGGTGCGCGACAGCGATGGGGTCCTGCGCCGGGCGCCGGAAAGCTTCGGGCTGGGCCGTGGGCTGGTCTGGCCCTATCGTGCGCCGGATGGCGTGATGTGGGTGGTGGCCAGCGAGCGCATCTACCGCATGCAGGATGGCGTGCCGTTGCTGCAGCATCGCCTGCCCGGCGCGACCCACATCACCGCCATGCTGCAGGACCGCCACGGCGACCTGTGGCTGGGGACCGAAAACCAGGGCCTGCTGCGGCTGTCGCGGCACGGGCTGGAGCGGCTGCCGGCCGGGCTGTCCTTGCCCGGCGGGCGCGTGGTCAGCCTGCGCGAAGATGCCGAAGGCAGCATCTGGGTGGGCGCCAACGGCGGCCTGTATCGCCTGCGCGAAACCCTGTTCAGCAGCTACACCGAACGCGACGGGCTCAGTGGCGATTACGTCCGCACGGTCTTCGAGGATCGCCAACGGCAGCTGTGGATCGGCAGTGCGCGCGGGCTGGATCGCCGCGATGCCCAGGGAAACGTCAGTCCGGTGCCGCTGCGCAACAACGTCGGCAAGAGCCCCTCGGTGCTGAGCCTGGCCCAGGACCGCGACGGTGATCTGTGGGTCGGCACCTTCGGCGATGGCATCTTCCGGGTCGGCGAGAACGGGCAACCGCGGCGGACGTACGGCAGCGCCGACGGCCTGCTCGGCGGCAACATCCGCGCGATCAGCATCGACCGTGACGGAGTGATCTGGGCGGGCACCCAGAAGGGCGTGGTCCGCATCGTCGCCGACAGGGCCGAGCCGGTGGCCTTTCCCGGCATGCCCACCGGGCTGACCACCGCGCTGGCGCACGATGCCGAGGGCGCCCTGTGGATCGGCACCATCGAGGGCATCCGCGTGTTGCGTGGCAACCGCGTGCAGGCGATCGATCTGGAGGCACTGGGGGGTGGCCGCAGCGTGTTCGGGTTCCAGCAGATCGGCGATGCGATGTGGGTCAGCACCGATCGCGGCCTGTACCGCTACCAGGAAGGCAAGCTGGCACGGGTCGGCCTGGAGCAGGGCATGCCGGTGGATACGGTCTTCCAGCTGATTCCCGATCGCGTGGGCAACGTCTGGATCAGCAGCAACCGCGGCGTACTGCGGACCGACATGGCCATGCTCAACGCCGTCGCCGACGGGCGTGCCGCACGGGTCGAGGTCGAGCATTACAACGAGATCGACGGCATGGCCAACTCACAGGCCAACGGCAGTTCCGGCCCCTCGGCGATCCTGCGCCAGGATGGCACCTTCTGGGTGGTCACGGCCGGCGGGCTGAGCACGGTCGATCCACTGCGCCTGCAGCGTTTCCGTGAGCGCCTGGCACCACCGGCGGTGATCGAGACCGTGCTTGTCGATGGCGCCCCGCTGCACTGGCAGGGCAGCAACCACAACACCATCCCGGGCGGGCGACGCCTGAGCGTGAGCTATGTGGGGCTGAGCTACCTGCTCTCCGAGCGCATCCGCTACCGCACCCGCCTGGAAGGGCTGGACAAGGGCTGGGTCGAGCGGGGGCAGCAGCGCAGTGTTGAGTTCATCGGCCTGCCGCCGGGCGAGTACACCCTGCATGTGTCGGCCGCCCATCCCGGTGGCGCCTGGAGCGACAGCGAGGCGGTCTGGGCGTTCACAGTGGAGCCGTTCCTGTGGCAACGACACAGCGTGCAGCTGATCGCCGCGCTGCTGTTGCTGGCCGGGCTGGTCGCGCTGTACCGGTATCTGATCAACCGCTACAAGGCCAGCAACGTGCGCCTGGCGCGCCTGGTGCAGGAAGCCACGCTGGATCTGCAGACCCAGACGGTCAACCTGCAGGCACTGAATCAGGAAAAGACCGAACTGGCCGATCGCCTGGCGGTGCAGGCCGAGGCGTTCGAGCGCCAGGCCCGCGAAGACGCGCTGACCGGGCTGCCGAACCGACGTGCCTTCGATGAAGCGTTGGCGCGCGATTTCGCCCGTTCGCAGCGCAGCCGCCACCCGTTGTGCCTGGTGGTGCTGGACATCGATCACTTCAAGGAAGTGAACGACCAGCACAGCCATTCGGTGGGCGATGTGGTGCTGGTGGAGGTAGCGCGGCTGCTGGCCTCGGCCTGCCGCGACTCGGACATGCCCGCACGTACAGGCGGCGAAGAGTTCGCGCTGCTGCTCAACGATACCCGCCTGGATGAAGCGGCCCAGGTCTGCGCGCGGCTGCGCGGGCTGTTCCATGATCATCCCGACTGGGCCGGTATCCCCGACCTGAAGGTCACCTTCAGTGCCGGTCTGGTCGAACTGGACGCTGCTGACCGCACCCCGATGCTGCTCTACCAGCGCGCCGATCGCGCGCTGTACCGCGCCAAGAGCGAAGGGCGTGATAGAACCGCTATCGGGTGATGCCCCTCAGGGGCGCGGCCAGCTGTTGGCGACCTTGCAGAACAGCTTTGCGGTCTGCTCGGTGTCGTACACCGCGCTGTGCGCTTCATCGGCATCCCAGCCCAGCCCGGCGGCGGTGGCGGCGCGTGCCAGAACGGTCTGCCCATAGGCGATGCCGCCCAAGGTGACGGTGTCGAAGACACTGAAGGGGTGGAACGGGTTGCGCTTGTGGCCGGTGCGATTGACCACGGCATTGACGAAGCCCAGGTCGAAGTGGGCGTTGTGCCCGACCAGGATCGCGCGCTGGCAACCGTACTTTTTCATCGCCGCCCGGATCGGGGTGAAGATGTGGTCCAGCGCATCGCGCTCGACCTTGGCCAGCCGGAACGGGTGATCCAGGATGATCCCCGTGATCTCCAGCGATTTCGGATCGATCTCCAGACCTTCGGCCGGCACCACGTGGGCGCTGGCGGTCTGGCCGGGATAGAGCAGGCCGTTCTCGTCCATCTCGATCGGAACGGCGGCGATCTCCAGCAGGGCGTGGCGATCAGAATCGAATCCACCGGTCTCCACGTCCACCGCCACCGGCAGAAAACCGCGGAAGCGTGTTGCCATCAAGCGCTGGGCAGCAGCGGGCAGTGCGTCGGCAGCAGCCGGCGCGTCGGAGCGGGGGAGGTCGTCAGTCATCGCCCCAGTTTAGCAGAGCGACCTGTACGCCCCCGCTGTCAGGTCGCGCGGTCAGGTCGCGGGCGCGGTGGGCCCGATCACGCCGTTGTCGTGGAACTGGCGCAGCAGGGCGGCGCCGGGCAGGCGCAAGGCATCGGCCGCCATGCCGTGCGCCTGCGCAAGCTGCTGCAGGTAAGCGGCCCCGGTACTGCCGGGGTGCTGGCCGATCAGATCCAGCAACTGCGCGGCCATCGGGCTGATCGCGGCGAAGCGGACCTGCCCATCAGGGTCGCGCCGGACCAGCAGCCCGGTCGGCTCCGGGGCAGGCTGCGAGGGCGCGTCATCGGTGCCGAGCCGATGCACCGGCCAGTGATAGAGCAGTGGCCAGGCCAGGGGGGAGCGCTGCAGCGCTGCGTGCATCGGGTCCAGGCTGGGCGAGGGCGGCAGGGGGGACGCGTCCAACTGGTAGAGGGCCGTTTCCACCCACTCGTAATGGGCCAGTTCGGCCAGCGCCGGATGCGGCAGCGTGGCCTGGTGCTGCAGCCACTGCACGAACTCGGCGGCCAGTTCGGTGAACAACGGGGTCTGCGCCGGGTGCGCTGCCAAGAACCGCCGGATGAGCGCAGACCACGCTGCCTCGCCAAGCAGGCGCACGCAGACCGGGAAGCCGTTGCAGAGCAGCCCGAGCACGTTGTTGAACACCAACCGCTGGTAGATGCCCAGCCGGCGTGGGTCCATGCCATCGGGTGCGGCGATATGGTCCGGGTCGCGCAGATGCGCGGTGAACGCTCTCTGCTGTGCGTGCAGGCGCGCTGGGACCTCAGTCATGTCCGTTCCCGGCATGAGCGGCCATCAGCTGGCGGATGTGCTGCAGTTCGCCGCGCAGCTCGGCATACGGCGGGAAATTGAAATCACGTTCCAGCAGCGTGGGGCGCGCACCGATGCGCGCATAGGTGCGGGCGAGCAGGTCCCAGACCGGATCGATCACCGCGCTGCCGTGGGTGTCGATCTTCAGATCGGGCGCCTCGTCCAGATGGCCGGCCACATGCAGGCACACGATGCGCGCGGCCGGCAGCCCGGCGATGAACGCATCGGCGTCGTAGCCGTGGTTACAGGCGTTGACGTAGACATTGTTGACGTCCAGCAGCAGATCGCAATCGGCCTCTGCCAGCACGGCGTTGGTGAAGGCCAGCTCGTCCATGGCCGGTTCCGGGGCGAGGTAGTAGGACACGTTCTCCACTGCGATGCGCCGGCCCAGCAGGTCCTGCACGCGGGCGATGCGTGATGCGGTATGGCGTACGGCCTCGTCGGTGAAGGGAATCGGCAGGAGATCGTAGAGGTGACCTTCATCGCTGCAGTAGCTCAGGTGTTCGCTGTACAGCGGCACGTGGTGCCGCGCCAGGAAGCGCCGTACCTGTTCCAGCAGCACGGGATCCAGCGGCGCGGTGCTGCCCAGCGAGAGCGACAGCCCATGGCAGGTGAGCGGGTGGCGCGCGGCCAGTTCGGCGAGTGCGTCGCCGGCCGGCCCACCGATACCGATCCAGTTTTCCGGCGCGCATTCGAGGAAGTCGATATCGCCGGTGGGCGCGTCGCGCAGGTCCTGCAGCAGGGCGCGGCGCAAACCCAGTCCGGTCGCCGCCGCAGGCAACGGCGACCGGCCCAGGCCAGCGGCGAGCGCGTCAGTGCTTGGCACCGCACTTGCCTTCGCCGCATTTGCCTTCCGCCGTCTTCTTGTCGCCAGCGGTCGTTGCCTTGGCGCCAGCAGCATTGCCCTTGTCGGCGCCGCACTTGCCTTCCCCACACTTGCCTTCGGCGGCCTTGGCACCGGCGGTCGCGGCCTTGTCGCCCGCCTTCGTGCCGGCCTTGTCGCCATGCGCACCGCACTTGCCTTCGCCACACTTGCCCTCGGCGGCCTTGGTCGCCGCCTGGCCGGCCACCAGGTAGCCCTGGGCCAGCTCGGTCATGCTCAATGCGGACGCCGAGGCGGTGACGCCCAGGCCCGCGGCCAGCGCGGTGGCCGCCAACAACGACAGCGATCGGGTGGGTGTGCTCATCGTGTGGATCTCCTTGAAATGGGCGGGTGCCGGTTATGGCTGCGTGGGCAGGTGCGGCCATGGTGGCCCGGCCCGGCGCATCGAATCCTCACACAGGATTCAACGTTTCGTGAAGTGCAGAGCAGTGCGTTGCGTGATTCAACAGCGGTGGACGGGTCGGGCGCTGGGCCGCGATGCCCTTGCCGGCGAATGTCCCCCGGCGTCGGCCGGGGGACATTTGCCGAGGGGCCTGCCGGTCGCTTCGGGGCGCTAACGCTCGCGCCAAGGCTCGAACGGAGACACCTGCAGCGCCCTCACCGCGCCAGGACTTTCCAGCCACCAAAAGAAAACCGCCACCCGAAGGCAGCGGCGTTTGCTTTCCGTTATTGAAGCACGCGCTCAGACGTGATCGGTACTGCTCGTCTCGTCGCGCTTCTCGCGCGGCGGCAGCGCCTGCTCGCCATGCACCAGGAACCACACGTTCTCGGCGATGTTGGTCGCATGGTCGCCCACGCGCTCCAGGTTCTTGGCCATGAACAGCAGGTGGGTGCACGGGGTGATGTTGCGCGGGTCTTCCATCATGTACGTCAGCAGCTCGCGGAACAGCGCGGTGTACTGCGCGTCCAGGCGGGCGTCATCGTCGCGCAGCTCCAGCGCTGCGGCGGCGTCGTTGTCGCGGTAGGCCTCGATCGCACGGCGCACCTGCTGCGCGGCCAGCCGGCCCAGCGCCCGCAGGCCTTGGATCTGCGGCAGCGGCGGCACCTTGCTCAGCGCGATCGAGCGCTTGGCCACGTTGGCCGCGTAATCGCCAATGCGTTCGATATCGGCCGGGATGCGCAGGCCGGCCAGGATCTCGCGCAGGTCGCGTGCCATCGGCCCGCGCAGCGCCAGGCGCATCACGTCGTGGCTGATGTGCTGCTCAAGCTGATCGATGGCTTCATCGTTGGCGATGATGCGCTGGGCGGCGTTCTCGTCGCGCTTCTCGATGACGTCCATGGACGCCTCCAGCTGCGCGACCGCCATCTCGCCCATGCGCACGATCTCGGCCACCAGGCGCTGCTGTTCTTCGTCGTAGCTCTTGACGATGTGGTCGTTGGGAATGCTCATGCGGTTCTATCCAGGGTTCGTGGGCCGGAATCAGCCGAAGCGGCCGGTGATGTAGTCTTCGGTCTGCTGCTTGTTGGGCTGCGAGAAGATCACTTCGGTGCGGTCGTGTTCGATCAGGTCGCCCAGATACATGAAGGCGGTGTAGTCGGACACGCGCGCGGCCTGCTGCATGTTGTGGGTCACGATGACGATGGTGTAATCGTGCTTGAGCTCCTCGACCAGCTGCTCGATGCGGCTGGTGGAGATCGGGTCCAGCGCGGAGGTCGGTTCGTCGAGCAGCAGCACGTCCGGGCGCAGGGCCACGGCGCGCGCGATGCACAGGCGCTGCTGCTGGCCACCGGACAGGCCCAGCGCGCTCTGGTTGAGCTTGTCCTTCACCTCGTCCCACAGCGCGCCCTGGCGCAGGGCCTGCTCGACGCGATCGGTCATCTCCGACTTGGAGAGCTTCTCGTGGTGGCGGATGCCGTAGGCCACGTTCTCGAAGATGGTCATCGGGAACGGCACCGGCTTCTGGAACACCATGCCGACCTTGCTGCGCAGGCGGTTCATCGGGTACTTCGGCGAGAGGATGTTCTCGCCGTCCAGCATCACTTCACCGCGCGCTTCCAGCTTGGGGTACAGCGCGTAGATGCGATTGAAGATGCGCAGCAGCGTGGACTTGCCGCAGCCGGAGGGACCGATCAGCGCGGTGACACGCTTTTCGGGAATCTCCAGGTCGATGCCCTTCAGCGCGTGGAACTTGTCGTAGTAGAAATCCAGCCCACGTGCGGCCAGCTTGATCGGCGCCGGGGTCTGCAGGCTTTCATGCGAGGCCGGGACCACGATGCGCTGCATCGGCACGGCGTTGGAGAGATCGTTCATGGCGATGTCCGTGGAAAGGTCAGTCATGGGAGATACGGTTGCGCAGCAGGATGCCGCGCGCGGAAAGGCTGACCAGCAGCACGAACACGGTCAGCACCAGCGCGCCGGCCCAGGCCAGCACCTGCCAGGATTCGTACGGGCTGCCGGCGAACTGGTTCATCACCACCGGCACCGACGCCATCGGCTGGAACACGTTGCTGTTCCAGTACTGGTTGCCGAAGGCGGTGAACAGCAGCGGGGCGGTTTCACCGGAGATGCGGGCCAGCGCCAGCAGGATGCCGGTCACGATGCCGGCGGCGGCGCTGCGGTACAGCACCTGCACCGTCACTTTCCACTGCGGGATGCCCAGCGACAGGGCCGCTTCACGCATCTGCGAAGGCACCAGGCGCAGCATTTCATCGGTGGTACGCACCACCACCGGCAGCACGATGAAGGCCAGCGAGAGCGCACCGGCGAAGGCCGAGAACTGGCCACCGGTCTGCATCACATACAGGGTGTAGACGAACAGGCCCAGTACGATCGACGGCGCCGAGAGCAGGATGTCGTTGACGAAGCGGACTACCGTGCCGGTCTTGCGGAAGTTGCCGTACTCGGCCAGCCAGGTGCCGGCCAGCACGCCGAGCGGCGTCCCGATGGCGATGGCCAGGCCACACATCACCGCGCTGCCGAAGAAGGCATTGGCCAGGCCACCGTCCTGCATCGGCGGCGGGGTCATCTTGGTGAACAGATCCAGATTGATGCCGGCCAGGCCCTTGGAGGCCAGCGTCCACAGGATCCAGCCGAGGAAGAACAGGCCGAACAGTGCGGTCAGGCAGGACATCAGCAGCGCGACCACGTTGACGATGCGGCGGCGCAGGTACAGCGGTTGGGCGTTGGCGGTGGACATCAGTTGCCCTCCTTGCGGGCCAGGCGCATCAGCATCAGGCGGGCGATCGCCAACACCACGAAGGTCACCAGGAACAGCACGAAGCCGAGCAGCAGCAGCGCCGAGCGGTAGGTTTCGGTGGCTTCGCCGAAGTCGTTGGCGATCAGGGCGGCAATGGTGGTGCCCGGTTCAAGCAGCGACGGGGACAGGCGCACGCTGTTGCCGATCACGAAGGCCACCGCCATGGTTTCACCCAGGGCGCGGCCGAGGCCGAGGAAGATGCCGCCGATCACCGCCGAGCGGGTGTAGGGCAGCACGATGTCCCAGCTCACTTCCCACTTGGTGGAACCCAGCGCATACGCCGATTCCTTCAGGCGGGTCGGCACGGTCAGGAACACTTCGCGCATCACCGAGGAGATGAAGGGGATCACCATGATCGCCAGCACGAAGCCGGCGGTGAGCACGCCGATGCCCAGCGGCGGACCCTGGAACAGCGGGCCGATGATGGGCAGCGTGCCCAGGTGATCGTTGAGGAACGGGGTGACGTACTCGGTCATCACCGGCACCAGGACGAACAGGCCCCACATGCCGTAGATGATCGAGGGGATACCGGCCAGCAGTTCGATGGCGGTACCGACCGGGCCACGCAGCCAGCGCGGGGCGACCTCGGTCAGGAAGAAGGCGATACCGAAGCTCACCGGCACCGCGATGACCATCGCGATCAGGGCGGTGACCAGGGTGCCGTAGATCGGTGCGAGTGCACCGAACTTGTTCTCCACCGGATTCCATTCGGAGGAGTAGAAGAAGCTCAGGCCCTGCTCCTGCAGGGCATGGCGGCCGCCCCACAGCATCGAGAGCGCGGCGCAGGCCAGGGCGACCAGCACCAGGATGACGGTGGCGATCAGGACCCAGCGGAACAGTTTGTCGTTGCGGGCATCACGCAGGTCGCGGAGGGACGGTGCGGGAACAGGCTGGGCGATGGCATTCATGGCTGAGGCGGGGGCCCGAGTGGTGGTTCGGCAGGGTGGTGCGGCGAGGACAGCGGGCCTGCGCTGTGCACAGGCCCGCTGTCTGGCTTACTTGAACTCGCTGGTCCAGTAGGCTTCGATCTGGGTGACCAGCTCGGCCGGCAGCGGCACGTAGTGCAGTTCGTTGGCCTGGGTCTGGCCCTTCTCGAAGGCCCACTTGAAGAACGCCAGGGTGTCCTTGCTGCGCTGCGCATCCTTGGGCTGCTTGTGCATCAGCATGAAGTTGGTGGCGGTGATCGGCCATGCCTGGTCGCCCGGGGCATTGGTGATGACCAGGTTGAAGTCCTTGGCGCTGGCCCAGTCGGCGCTGGCGGCTGCAGCGGCGAAGGTTTCCGCGCTCGGCTGCACCCAGTTGCCGGCGGCGTTCTGCATCGAGGCGTACGGCATGCCGTTCTGCAGCGCGTAAGCCAATTCGACGTAGCCGATCGAGCCCTTGATCTGCTTCACGTACGACGCCACGCCTTCATTGCCCTTGCCACCCACGCCGTCCGGCCACTGCACCGAGGTGCCTTCGCCGACCTTGCTCTTCCAGTCCGGGCTGACCTTGGACAGGTAGTTGGAGAAGTTGAAGGTGGTGCCCGAGCCGTCCGAACGGTGGACCAGGGTGATCTTGCCGTCCGGAAGTGTGACGCCCGGGTTGGCGGCGACGATGGCCGGGTCGTTCCAGGTCTTGACCTTGCCCAGGAAGATATCGGCCAGCAGCGCGCCGCTCAGGCGCAGCTTGCCGGCTTCCAGGCCGTCGATGTTGACCACCGGCACCACGCCGCCGATCGCCGACGGGAACTGGCCGAGGCCGGCCTGGGCCAGCTCTTCGCTGCTCAGCGGCTTGTCTGAGGAACCGAAGTCAACGGTGCCGGCCTTGATCTGGGCGATGCCGCCACCCGAACCGATCGACTGGTAGTTGATCTTGGCGCCGGTGGCGGTGTTGTAGTCGGCCGACCACTTGGACACCAGCGGGAAGATGAAGGACGCACCGGCGCCGGAAATCTCGGCGGTCAGGCGGTCGCCAGCGGCCGGGGCAGCGGCAGGCGCGTCGGTGGCCGGCGCGGCGGCCTGGCCTTCAGCGCCCGGCTTGCAGGCGGAAAGACCCAGCGCGATGGCCAGGGAAAGGGCGGCGATGCTGGCCGTGTGCAGTTTCATGCGTCACTCCATAGCGGGATAAGGGCCGGGCTTTCCGGCGACGCGACTATGAAATGATGTTTTTGTTACAGCTTGATGACGCCGTGACCGAGCGCACGCAAAGCCTTGCGGCACAAGGGCCGGGCATTCTGCGGCAGGCAACAAAAAGGCGCGGAACCTTGCGGTCCGCGCCCGATGGCGCCGAAGGGGGAGAGAGGTCCCTCCGGCGCCATTGCCTCGTTGTGCGGTGGATCAGTACTTCAGGTTCTGCGACCAGTAGGTCTCGATCTGCTTGACCAGGGTGTCCGGCAGCGGAACGTAATCGAGCTGCTTGGCCTGGGCATCGCCGCTCTTGTAGATCCAGCGGAAGAACTCCTGGGTGGCCTTGGCGTTGGCGACGTTCTTGGGCTGCTTGCGGACCAGAATGAAGTTGGTGGCGGTGATCGGCCACGCATCGGCGCCCGGGGCGTTGGTCATGACCAGGTAGAAGTCCTTCGAGCTGGCCCAGTCGGCGCTGGCGGCAGCGGCGGCGAAGGAGGTATCGCTCGGCAGCACGATCTTGCCCGAAGCGTTCTTCATCGCAGCGTAGGACATCTTGTTCTGCAGCGCGTAGGACAGTTCGACGTAGCCGATGCCGCCCTTGATCTGCTTCACGTAGGCGGCAACGCCTTCGTTGCCCTTGCCGCCGATGCCGACCGGCCACTGGACCGAGGTGCCTTCACCGACCTTGGTCTTCCACTCCGGGTTGACCTTGGAGAGGTAGTTGACGAAGTTGAAGGTGGTGCCCGAACCGTCCGAGCGGTGCACGACGGTGATCTTGCCGTCCGGCAGCTTCACGCCCGGGTTCAGCGCGGCGATCGCCGGGTCGTTCCAGGTCTTGATCTTGCCGAGGAAGATGTTGCCCAGGGTCGGGCCATCGAGCTTCAGCGCGCCCGGGGCGATGCCGGCCACGTTGATCACCGGGACCACGCCGCCGATGACCGACGGGAACTGCGCCAGACCGGCCGCAGCCAGTTCTTCCGGCTTCAGCGGGGCATCGGAGGAGCCGAAATCAACGGTCGCGGCCTTGATCTGGGCGATACCACCACCGGAACCGATGGACTGGTAGTTGACCTTCTTGCCGGTCGCGGTGCTGTAGTCGGCCGACCACTTGGACATGACCGGGTAGATGAACGAGGCGCCCGCGCCGGTCACATCGGCGGCATTGGCGGCGAACACGGACGACGCGGCGAGGACGGCAACGGCGGCGCGCGACTTGAAGGCGTGGATCACGGGGTGGCTCCTGGGATGGATGAAGGTGCGGGGTGTCCCGCCCGGTGCTCATTCCATAACGGTTCGATGACAGCGCAGCGACTGTCATATGACCACCTCGTGACACGCTTTCTAGGCACGGTGTCACAGCGGCTGCAGCGCCTCCGGGACCGCGTAGCGGCGGCCGTCGAAGCGCAGCACACGGCGCTCGCCGTCCACCGGCGTGTCCTGGTCGCGGCAGGTGTCGCCGTCCATCCAGCTGTGCGTGGTGACCCGGCGTTCGCGCAGGATGAGGTCGGCCAAGCCGTGTCTGCCCTTGGATCCAACGGCGACGGTGCGCGTTACGTCGGTGGATTCACCCGCGCAGCGGGTATCCCACTCGGCCTGGAAACGACGCAGCACCATCGGTGGGCCGAGCGTGCGCAGCGTGCCTGCCTGCACCGCCAGCAGATGCAACTGTTCTTCGCTGAACGGATTGGGCCCGGAGCCATTGCGCCGCTGCAGACGCAGGCCGAAGGCGAGGGTGTCCGGCGCAAGCTGGTAGCGCGCGGTATCCAGGTGCATGCCGTCGAAGAAGATCGCATCGCTGTCGAGTGCGCCGGACAACACCGTCCATGCGCGCGTTGCGAGGGTGTCGGTATCGATCACCAGCACCTCCAAGTCGCCATCGCGGGCGTCGTTGTCGCCGTCGTCGCGCCAGACCGGCGTGGCCACCAGGGTCAGCTCGGGGCGTGCCGGCCATCGACGGCAGACGCTGGCGGCGGTGTCGCGGGTGTAGCCGGCGCGGTCGGGCAGCACGTCGGGCGCTCGGACCGTGTACGCCTCCTGCGCCGCCGCCTGGGCGTCATGGCAGTCCTGCGCCTGGGCGGGCAGGGCAGCGGCACTGCACGCGACGGCCAGCAACAGCGAGAGTGCGATACGCATCGGGTTCCATCCATGGGGCAAAGGGCGCACAGCATACCGGCGCGCGGGCACGAAAAAAGGCGCAGCCGAAGCTGCGCCTTTGTGTCACACGCGTGTTGCAGGGCTTACCAGAAGAACTGCAGGCGCGCTTCGAGGATGTTCGGGTCGTCGTTGACGAAGGTACGGGCGGTGGAGCTGTACTTCTTGCTGTTCACCATCACGTAGTTCAGCGCGAACTTGGTGTTGGAGCGCCAGTAGTAGTTCACGCCCACGGTCCAGATGTCCATCTTGCCGCCCAGCACGCCATCGACGATCGGCGGGCGACCGGCCACCGGGTTCGCCGACAGGTTGCCGTCGTTGAGGTCCATGTGGTCGTAACGCGCACCCAGCTGCCACATGCCGCGGCCCGGCTCGTCCGGCAGGCCGGTGGTCGGGGTGCCGCCCTTGTAGCCCCAGGTTTCGCCGGTGATGTTCCACAGGCCGCTGACGTAGTAACCGTCGCTGCTGTAGTTGTCATGCGAGTAACGCTTGGCCTTGCTGGTGTAGTACTCGGCCTGGGCCTTGAACGGGCCGCCGATGTACATCGCTTCGGCACCGATCGTGCTGACGCGGTCGGTATCGACCAGGTTGCCGCTGTCGACAAGGCGCACGGTGGCCAGATCCGCATTCGGACGGGCACGCACGCGCAGGGTGTCGGCGTCGGTGTCGTAGTCGACGTAGCTCAGGCCGAAGTGCAGTACCTGGCCCTTCTCATTGATCGGGGCCCAGGTGCCACGGGCGCCGTAGCCGCTGCCGTGGGCGAGGTTGCGGGTCAGCTCGCGGCCGAAGGCGCTGGCGGTCACGGACCAGTTGTTGTCACCGATGCTGTACGCACCACCGAGGCGGCGGGCCACGGCGTAGGTGTTGGTGACCGTAGCCTTGGAGATGAAGTCGTTGTTCTTGGTGCTGGACAGTTCTTCCAGGCTGTTGGGCTGCTTGAACTGGCCGAACTGCACGAAGTGGTTGGCGTTGCCGGCCAGCTTGTACTTCAGGTTGGTGTCCAGGAACTTGTCGGCCTTGGCGTCGTAGCCCACCACCCATTCCACATTGCCCGGGCCCTTGCCCTTGAGCACCAACTCGGCGCGGCGCAGCTCGAATTCGCTGTTCTTGCCGTTGCCGGCGTCACCGCCGTTGAGGTCGGCCACGTCGTTGTCGAACCAGTTGCCGTCAGCCTGGACCAGGCCTTCGAACGTGATTTCCGAACCGCCGATCACATCGATGGCCACTTCAGCGTGAGCGGCCGGAACGAACAGCGCAGCCGCCACGGCCGCAGTAAGAAGTTGGCGATGCAGTTTCATGGAAGGAGCCTTGCAGGCAGGTGGGAAGATGCTGCGCAGGCTAATTAGTGAAGATTGCGTAAATGTGACAGTTTCGGACAAACCGTCATCGCCCGTATCCCAAGCGGCGTCAGGGGCTGCTATTGATGCCCGGCGCAGATGACCGCCGGGTTGCGTCCATATGGCAGTCGCGGCCCCCGTTCAGGCGGCGGTCTTTTCCTTGAAACGGCACAGGTCGCGGATGACGCATTGCGGGCAGTCCGGCTTGCGTGCCTTGCACACGTAACGGCCATGCAGGATCAGCCAGTGATGCGCGTCGAGCAGGAACTCGGCCGGGATCACCTTGATCAGCAGATCCTCCACCGCACGCACATCCTTGCCCGGCGCCAGACCGGTGCGGTTGGAGACGCGGAAGATGTGCGTGTCCACCGCCATCACCGGCTCGCCGAAGGCCGTGTTGAGCACGACATTGGCAGTCTTGCGGCCGACACCGGGCAGCGCCTCGAGTGCCGCACGATCACGCGGCACCTCGCCGCCGTGCTGTTCCACCAGCATCGCGCAGGCCGCAATCACGTTCTTCGCTTTCGCGTTGTACAGGCCGATGGTGGCGATGTACTTCTTCAAGCCGTCTTCACCGAGCCCAAGGATCGCCTGCGGGGTATTGGCGACCGGGAACAGTTTGCGCGTGGCCTTGTTGACGCCGACATCCGTGGCCTGCGCCGACAACGTGACCGCCACCAGCAGCTCGAACGGCGAGCTGTACTCCAGTTCGGTCCTGGGGTGCGGGTTGAGTTCGCGCAGGCGCGTGAACATTTCGATCACGTCGGCCTTGGGCATGCGCGCGGTGCGTGCGGCGGTTTTCTTCATCGTGGCCATCAGGATGTACGGCCCGCGGCCTTGGCCTTGGCCTTGGCGCGCGCGAGGATCGCGGCAGCGGCCGAGGGCAGGGCGGGTTTCTGGATCTCGGGTGTGGGGGGCGGTGCGCGGCGTGCATCGCGCTCGGCGGCGCGGCGCGCGAGGCGTTGCTGGCGCTGGCGGTAGCGCTCGCGTGCGGCCCAGGCGCGTTGCAATTGCTGCTGTGCGTGCTGCAGCCGCTGTGGAAGATCGGGATGATCGGGACGCAGCGCTTCATCGCCCGGCTGCGGCACGTAGTCCATCAACCCGGCCGCCAGCGCAGCTTCCCATTGATCGTCGAGGACGAGTGCCAGCAACTGTGCCGGCGAAGCGGTATCGGAAGGCGACATGGCTCAGCGGTTCTGGAACACCGGCGGCCGGCGCGCCAGGAACGCGCTGGTGCCTTCGCGCATGTCCTCGGTGGCAAACAACAGGCCGAACTGCACGCTCTCGTACTCCAGCCCCTCGCCGAGCGGACACTCGCCGCCGATATGGATCGCATCGAGGATGCCGCGCAGCGCGAGAGGCGCGGCCGAGGCCAATTGCGACGCCAGTGCCTGGACGCGGGCATCCAGCTCCGCAGCCGGGACCACCTCAGTGACGATGCCCAACTGCGCGGCACGCGCGGCAGTGATCGGGGTGCCCAGCAGGCACAGCTCCAGCGCGGCGGCGCGGCCGCACAGGCGCAGCAGCCGCTGGCTGCCACCGAAGCCGGGCATCAGGCCCAGATTGATCTCCGGTTGCCCCACCTTGGCGGTCTCGGAGGCCACCCGCAGGTGGCAGGCCATGGCCAGCTCCAGCCCGCCGCCCAGCGCAAAACCGTTGATCTTGCCGATCACCGGCTTGGGCATGCGCTCGATGCGGCGCATCAAGCGCTGGCCCAGCAACGAGAAATCACGACCCTGAACCGCGCTGAGGCCGTTCATTTCGGCGATGTCCGCCCCGGCCACGAAGGCTCTGGGGCCTGCGCCGGTCAGCACAACCACCCGCACGGCCGGGTCGGCGGCTGCTGCGGAGAACGCGGTATCAAGGGCTTCCAGGGTCGCCCGGTTGAGGGCGTTGAGTTTGTCCGGGCGGTTGACCGTCACGGTGCGCACGGCTGCATCGTCCATAATCGAGATAAGGGCGTCGGCCACGGCAGGACTCCTGAAAACGTTAAAAAAAAGTGATTGTTGAACTCTTGAAACGAAGTCAGGTCAGAGCCTGCGTCGTTAGTGGCGGTTCAACGTTGCGGCGGCTATCCTAACCCGTCGCCTCAGGGCGGCCCAACGCGTCCTGAGTTACCACCCCTGGAGAAAAGTTTGATGAAGTTGCGTTCTATCGCGGTCGCCGTCGCGGCCCTGGCCCTGACGGGCAATGCCTTCGCCCAGGACACCTCGTCCGAAAAGGGCAAGCTGAGCTATTACTTCGGTTACGACTACGGTAACAACCTGGCTGAACTCACCGCACGCGGCGAGCAGCTGGACATCAACTCGGTGGTGAAGGGCCTGCAGGATGCCTACGCCAAGAAGCAGCCGTCGATCACGGCCGAGCAGTTGAAGCCCGCCGTCGAAGCCTTCCAGAAGCGTGAGCAGGGTCGTGCGCAGGCCGCCAAGGCTGAGTACGACAAGGCTGCCGCCGAAAACAAGACCAAGAGCACCCAGTTCCTGGCCGCCAACAAGGCCAAGGCCGGCGTGCAGTCGCTTCCGAGCGGCGTGCAGTACCGCGTGATCGAAGCCGGCAAGGGCGCCAAGCCGACCCAGGCCAGCACCGTGCAGCTGGAAGTGGCGGGTCCGTACCCGTTCGGCACCCGTCCGGCTGAAGCACGTCCGGCCCAGCAGATCCCGGGCATCAAGGTCAGCGAAGTCGAAATGAAGGCCATGCGTGAAGCCCTGCTGCAGATGCCGGCGGGCTCCAAGTGGGAAGTGACGCTGCCGCCGGATCAGGCCTATGGTGCCGATCCGCGCACGCCGTTCCCGCCGAACGTCGCGGTGCAGTTCGAAATCAAGCTCGTCAGCGTCAAGTAATTTCTGCAACATCAAGAACGCGCCGGTGGAAACACCGGCGCGTTTTTTGTTTCCGTGCAATCGCGGTACTGTTGACCGGTGCAATCGATGGAACACTCCCCGCATGCCGTGCCCACTCCCTGCATCGGAATCTGCGCGCTGGACCGCGCCGGTGTCTGCACGGGTTGCCTGCGCACCGTGGATGAAATCACCCGCTGGCGAACCATGAGCCGACCCGAACAACATCACGTCATGCAGCACACGCTGCCCCTGCGCGAACAACTGCGGCAATCGCTGCGCGGCTCGCTGGCCGAACACGAGCGCCTGCTGCGCGCGCTGCATCCGCTGGACCAGCCGCCGCCCGGTGATGGCTGGAACCGCAGCGAACTGATCGATCTGTTACCGCCCGGTCCGCCGGTTGAAGCGGCCGTGCTGGCCGGCATCATTCCGCGCGAGGGCGGCGCCCAGGTGCTGCTGACCCGGCGCACCGACACGTTGCGCCATCACGGTGGGCAGGTCGGTTTTCCCGGTGGCCGCATGGAGCCGGAGGACCGCGATGCCGTCGCGGCCGCGATCCGCGAGAGCGATGAGGAAATCGCTCTCAAACCGGACCAGGTGCAGGTATTGGGGTATCTGGATCCGTTCGTGACGATTACCGGTTATCGGGTCATGCCGGTGGTGGCCGTGATCGATCCCGCCTTCGTGGCCGTGCCCGAGCCGGGCGAGGTCGCGGAAGTGTTCGAAGTGCCGTTGTCCTACCTGATGGATCCGGCCAACCTGCACCACGTCGAGATCGACCACCGCGGTCGCATCCGCCACGTGCTCGAATACGGCTGGCCCGGGCAGCGGATCTGGGGTGCGACCGCCGCCATTCTCTACAACCTGCGTCGCCGCCTGGAGCAGACCGCATGACCACGCCGTTGATCGATGTCACCACCCTCGCACAGGCGTTGGACGACGGCGCGACGCGCCTCATGGATGCACGTGCGACGGCCAGTGCCGTCCCCACGCTACGGGTGGTGGATGCGCGCTTCTCGTTGGCCGATCCGCAGTCCGGTGCGGCGTTGTATGCGCAGGGCCATCTGCCCGGTGCGCTGTACGCCGATCTCAACCGGGATCTGTCCGATCTTGGCAGCACTGGGCATGGCCGTCATCCGCTGCCGGACAGCGATGCGTTCGCCGCGCGCCTGGGTGCGTGGGGCATCGGGCCGCAGACCGATGTCGTGATCCACGACGCCGGCGACGGCAGCATGGCGGCCGCGCGGCTGTGGTGGCTGCTGCGGCTGATCGGGCATGCACAGGTACGCGTTCTCGATGGCGGATTTGCGGCGTGGCAGGCCGCCGGTCTGCCGGTCACCGCAGCGCTGCCGCAGGTGACGGCATTGCCGCCGTACCCGGGGCAGTTCGACCGCAGTCAGATCGCCTCCGTCGAGGAGGTACAGGCGCGTCTCAAGCACGCGCCGGGCTGGCTGATCGATGCGCGGGCGGGCGAGCGTTTCCGGGGCGAAGTGGAACCCTTGGATCCGGTCGCCGGCCACGTGCCTGGCGCGGTGAATCGGCCGTTCGCGTTGAACGTGCATGAGGGACGGTTGCGCCCTGCGGAGGATCTGCGCGCCGCGCTGCAGCCGCTGATCGGCACGCACGCACCGGACGAGGTCGTGCTGATGTGCGGCTCGGGGGTGACCGCGTGCCATCTGCTGCTGGCGATGGAAGCCGCCGGGCTGGAAGGGGCGCGGATCTATGCGGATTCGTGGAGCGGCTGGGTCAGCGACGCTTCGCGTCCTGTCGCAACCGGCTGATCATCACCCACGCAGTTCCTGCAACGGCACCGCCGCCAGCACGCGTGGCCACGGGAACATCGGACCGGGATCGCGCTTGCGCGGCACCCGCCGCTCCGGATCATCGCTGGCCACTTCCTCGCGCGTATCCAGCCACTCATGCCCGGCGATATGTGCCAACGCGGGCAGCCTCCCGCACAGGTGTTGCAGCAGGTCGATCAGCGCCGCGATCTGCGCATCCGGGTAGGGCTCGTCCATCGCCTGGTGGCGGGAATCCCACCAGTGTGGGTAGCGCCCGGTGTTGACCAGTTCGATGCCGATCGAGCGCGGGTTATAGCCACTGACCTGATGCGCGACGCGGTCCAATGACACGTACTGCACGATGCGCCCATCGCGGTCGATGTAGTAATGGCCACTGTTGCCGGTGCCGCTGTCATACAGTACGCGCTCGCCGTACTCGCGTGCCATCGCCAGGTCCGGCAGTTCGGTGCAGTGGATGACCACCAGATCGATCTCGTCGTGCGTGCGGGGCAGCAGCCTGTCCTGGTAGGGCAGGGGCTGTGCATCGATGGCGGGCGGGGCGCGGTCGGGCATGCGGCGATGCTAGCATTCGGGCATGAACGCTCCTATCGATTCCCGCGCGGTATGCGCATGAGCCGCGGCCACTGCATCCTCTCCCATGGCTTTGAAAGCGGCCCGGACGCCATCAAAGTGACCGCCCTGGCCGAGGTGGCCGAGCGCCTGGGCTGGACCCACGAGCGCCCGGATTACACCGACCTGGACGCCCAGCGCGAGGTCAGCAGCCTGGGCGATGTTCGTGCCCGCCTGCAGCGCCTGGTCACCCTGGCCACCGCCCGTGCCGCGCAGGGCCCGGTGGTGCTGGCCGGTTCCAGCCTGGGCTCGTACATCTCGGCCATCGCCTCGCTGCAGGTGCCGGTCCAGGGCCTGTTCCTGATGGTGCCGCCGACCCGGATGGGGCCGATGCCGGCGCTGGATGCCGCCCGCGTGCCGACCAGCGTGGTGCATGCCTGGCACGACGAGCTGATCCCGCCGGCCGAGGTGATCGCCTGGGCCCAGGCCCGCTCGGCCCGCCTGCTGATGGTGGACGACGGCCACCGCCTGACCGATCACGTGGAGGCCTCGAGCCGGGCCTTCGAGGAACTGCTGGCCTCGCTGTAACCGGGCGTTCCAGCCCACCTCACGTACAATGGCCCCCCGGACCCCGTGCCCGGCTGCTTGCCGTGCCCGTGGGCACCCCCTCTCCGCTGACCTGCGATACCGATTCCGTGAAATTCTTTGTTTCCTGCGCCAAGGGCCTGGAGTATCTGCTCGCCGACGAACTGTTGGCGCTCGGCCTGGACAAGGCCACCGCCACCATTTCCGGTGTCAACGCCGAGGGCGAGCTGGCGCAGGCGCAGCGTGTGGTGCTGTGGTCGCGCCTGGCCAGCCGGGTGCTGTGGCCGCTGGCCGAGTTCGAGTGCCCGGACGAGGGATCGCTCTACCAGGGCGTCTCGGCGATGGCGTGGGAGCAGCACATCAGCCCCGAGCTGACCCTCTCGGTGGACGCGCATGTGTCCGGTACCGAGATCACGCACGCGCGCTTCGCCGCGCAGCGGGTCAAGGACGGCGTGGTCGACAGCCTGCGCGCGCAGGGCCTGGAGCGGCCGTCGGTCAACACCGACTTCCCGGACGTGCGCATCAACCTGTCGCTGCGCAAGGGCCGGGCCACGATCTCGATCGACCTGGGCGGTGGCCCGATGCACCGTCGCGGCTGGCGCATGGCGCAGAACGATGCGCCGCTGAAAGAAAACCTGGCCGCCGCGGTGCTGCTGCGCGCCAACTGGCCGAAGATCCACAGCGAAGGCGGTGGCCTGCTCGACCCGATGTGCGGCAGCGGCACGCTGCTGATCGAAGGCGCCTTGATGGCCGCCGACGTGGCCCCGGGCCTGCAGCGCCACGGCAGCATTCCGCCGAGCCGCTGGCTGGGCTTCGACCGCGACGCTTGGAACAGCCTGATGGAAGAAGCGCGCGCCCGCGAAACCGTCGGCCGCAGCGCACTCAAGCAGGTGATCCACGGCAGCGACGTGGATCCGCACGCCATCCATGCGGCCAAGCAGAACGCCGAAACGGCCGGTGTGGGCCATGCCATCTGGTTCGGCGTGCGCGACATCACCGATGTGCAGGTCCCCCCGCAGGAGACCGGCTGCGTGGTCTGCAACCCGCCCTATGACGAGCGCCTGGCCGCCGACGCGGTGCTGTACCGCCAACTTGGCGACGCGCTCAAGCGCGCGGTGCCGCAGTGGCGTGCCAGCCTGCTGTGCGGCAGCGCCGACCTGGCTTTCGCCACCGGCCTGCGCGCCAACAAGAAGTACCAGCTGTTCAACGGTGCCATCGAGTGTGCGCTGATCGTCTGCGACCCGATCGCAGTGCCGCAGCGCGAGAACACCGGCCAGCCGCGCGAGCTGAGCGAGGGCGCGCAGATGGTGGCCAACCGCCTGCGCAAGAACATCAAGAAGTTCAAGACGTGGCGGACGCGCGAGAGCATCACCTGCTACCGCGTTTACGATGCCGATCTGCCCGAGTACGCAGCCGCCATCGATGTCTATGAAGAAGACGGCGGTGCCCGCCGCACGTTCCTGCATGTGCAGGAATACGCGGCCCCGGCGACCATTCCGGACGTGGATGTGCGTCGCCGCCGCAACGAGCTGCTCTCGGCTGCGCGCGAGGTCTTCCAGGTGCCGGCCGAGCAGGTCGCGCTGAAGTCGCGAGAGCGTGGCAAGGGCGGCAGCAAGTACGGTCGTTTCGAGCAGCGCGGCGAGTTCGTGCTGGTGCGCGAGAACGATGCGCTGCTGCGCGTGAACCTGTTCGATTATCTGGACACCGGCCTGTTCCTGGATCACCGTCCGCTGCGCTGGCACATGGCGCAGGAAGCCCAGGGCAAGCGCTTCCTCAACCTGTTCTGCTACACCGGCGTCGCCTCGGTGCAGGCCGCCGTGGCCGGTGCCGCGACCACCACCAGCGTGGATCTGTCCGGCACCTATCTGCAGTGGTGCGCCGACAACCTCGCGTTGAACGGCAAGGGCGGCAGCCAGCACCAGCTGATCCAGGCCGATGCGCTGGCGTGGCTGGAAGCCGAGCGTCACCGCTTCGACGTGATCTTCTGCGATCCGCCGACCTTCTCCAACTCCGCCCGCGCCGATGACTTCGACATCCAGCGCGAACACGTGCGCCTGCTGCGTGCGGCCGTGGCGCGCTTGAGCCCGGAAGGCGTGCTGTATTTCTCCAACAACTTCCGCCGCTTCAAGCTGGACGACGAAGCGATCAAGGAATTCGCGGAGTGCAAGGAGATTTCGCCCGAGACCATCGGGGCGGACTTCGAACGCAACCCGCGCATCCACCGCGCGTGGGAACTGCGCCGCTACGGCGCCTGACCGGACGGGGGCTGACATGGACGACAGCCCGCTCCACGCCGACGGGCTGCTGCTGCGGCCGTTCGAGGATGTCGACGCCGCCTCCTTTGCGGCGGCGGTGCGTGAATCGGCCGAGGGCATGCGGCGCTGGATGCCCTGGAGCTCGGTCGACTACCGCGTCGAGCAGGCGCTGCAATGGTTCCAGGCCTGCCGGGACGGCTGGGCGGCAGGCACGGCCTGCGAATACGGAATCTTCGACCAGGACACGGCCGCCTTCGTCGGCGGCGCGGGATTGAACAAGATCCATCACGACCCCCGGTTCTGCAACCTGGGCTACTGGGTGCGGCCGTCGTGCCGTGGCCAAGGCGTGGCGCCCCGCGTCGTCCGGGCGCTGGCTGCCCAGGCATTCGGGCCGCTGGGCCTGCATCGGGTGGAGATCGTCGTGGCCGTGGGCAATGAGGCCAGCGAACGGGTGGCGGTGAAGGCCGGCGCCCTGCGTGAAGGCGTGGCGCGCAACCGATTGGTCATCGACGGCCGTCCTGTCGCCGCGCATATGTTTTCACTGGTGCCCTGATCGGCGATCGCGGTGCGGCTGCGCGTGGCTGCTCCCTCAGCGCGCGACCAGCGCCACCGCCATCCCCATCACCGGCAACGCCCACGCCAGCGGCGCGATCCAGCGCGGGCGGTACGGGTACAGCCCAAACGCGATCACCACCCCGCTGATCGTCAGCGCGCCCAGCCACAGCACCGGGCCGATCGCCCAGCCGTGGTCCATCACGCACAGCGCGAACGTGACGGTCAGCAACGTCCACCCCACCCAGCGCCACACCCGCATGCGCGATGCGCTGGCGCCGGCTTTGCCGTGCAGGTCCAGCTGGTGCTTGTCCATGGCCAGCGACAACGCCGTGAACGCGGAGAAGGTCAGCGTGATTGCGAGCAGCATCATGCCGTCGCCCCCGCAGCAGCGGCCTGCTGGCGGCGCTTCTTCTCGGCCGCACTCAGCGGTGGCTGCCAGCGCTGCATGCGATGACCGCAGTAGGCCAGCATCGCGCCGAAGGCGAGCATGGTCAGATCGAACCCGGCCAGCACCCAGTCACCGGTGCGCAGGGTGACGCCCAGATGCGCATGCGTGGTGACTGCATTGACCACGGGAATCAACGCAAACAGCGCGCCGCCCAGGTACAGCTGCCACGTCCACATGATCCGCTTGGGCCAGAGGAAACCGGCCAGCAATGCGGCGGCCCATGCATAGAAGAACGCATTGACCTCGGCGTTGGAGCGCTCGGCCATCTGTACCGGCAGCAGACGATTGGCCAGGAAGTAGGTGGCGAAGGCGATCGGCAGGCCAGCCACCGCGCCGATGTTGAGCGCGTCGACCAAGCGCAGGCCGAAGCCGGTCTTGCCGGACTTGGCGTGCTTGGGCCGTTCCTTCACCGCCCACAGCACCACGCCGCTGGCGACCATCAGGCAGCCGATCAGGCCGGACAGGAAGAACAGCGCACGCAGGCCCCAATCGGCGAACCGCGCCAGGTGCAGGCCGTACATCACGCCGCGGGTCTGGGTGGCGCCGCCCGAGGCCGGGCTGGCCTCGAGCAACTGGCCGGTGATGGCGTTGAAGCGCAGCGACGGGGTATCCACCGACAGGCGCTTTCCATCGCGCTGGGTGATGTCCACGATCGCGTTCGCCGCGCCCGGGTGGTACAGGGTGAAGCCAGCCACATCCGCACCCTTCCATTCGGCGCGCGCGCTGTCGAGCAACTGCTGGATCGGCAGCGGCGTGGCGCGTCCTTCAGCCGGGGTCTCGATCTCGGCCAGGCGAGCGAAGGCCTCGCTGAAGAACGCCTCCTCATCCTTGGGATAGGCCACGCTCACGCCCCATGGCAGGTACATGAACATCAACGTGACGATGCCGGTGTAGGTGATCATCGCGTGGTACGGCAGTGCCATCACCGCGCTGACGTTGTGGAAGTCCAGCCACGACCTCAGGCCCTTCTCCGGGCGGAAGGTGAAGAAGTCCTTGAAGATCTTCTTGTGCGTGATCACGCCGGTGATGATCGCCACCAGCATGAACATCGCGCAGAAGCCGACCAGATAGCGCGCCCAGTACACCGGGATGTAGTGCAGGTCGAAATGCAGGCGATAGAAGAAGTCACCGCCGCGGGTTTCGCGCGCGGCGATTTCCTCGCCGGTGTTCGGATCGACGGTGGCATCGCCGAAGCGGCCACCGCCGCGCCGACGGCGCTCGCCTTCCACCGGCGGCTTGACCATCGATTCGGGGTTGCGCCAGAACATGCGCATCGCCGGGTTGCGCGGGTCGGGCAGGGTGACGTTCCAGCTCTCGGCCTGCGGCGCCTTGTGCTGCAGGAAGGTCAGGGCGCGCTCGGCCGCCACGTCGGCGGTCACGCTGCTGCGCGGCAGCTCCGGGCGCATCCAGCGGCTGATTTCCTCGCGGTAATAGCTGGCCGTGCCGGCCATGAAAATCAGCAGCAGCAGCCAGCCGACCAGCAGGCCGGTCCAGGTGTGCAGCCAGGCCATCGACTGGCGGAATCCGTTCTTCATGCGACCCCCTGCAGCAGGCGGGTGCCGATCCAGAACAGCGCGGTCGGGATCAGGATGCCGACCCACGCGCGCAGCGCGGTACGGGTAGCGAACGCCCACAGCGCCGCGCAGGCGCACAGCACGATCGCCACCAGCATGCCGGTCAGCACCGCTTGCCCGCGCGCGATCGGCAGCGCGACCGCGAAGAACATCGAGCAGGTCGCGGCCAGCGCGTAGCCGCCGAAGATCGCGGCGAGCGAGCGTGACAGGACACCCAGCCAGGGGCGGGTGAAGAAGGAACCAAGACGGTTGAACCTGGCGCTGGCGTGCGGCGTGCTGTCCACGGAAACCTGCTGATCGATCGGGGAAACGGGCATCACCGGCCGCAGCCGGTGATGAAGGATAGTGGCCATCCCTGGCCGTGTTCACTGCGCGTCGCAGTGGTCCCTTGGAGCCGGTGTCAGAGCTTCCAGCGCAGGTTCAACATCACATTGCGCGGTTCACCCCAATACACGCCGTTGTAGAAACCGACGTTGCTGAAGTACTTCTTGTCGAGCAGGTTGTTGACGTTGAGCTGCGCGGAGAAATTGTCATTGAAGCGGTAACCGGCGAACACATTGACCAGGTAGAACGCGTCTTGGCTCATCACCGCCGATTCGGTACGGCCGCTGGTCGCGTAATCGGCGCGCGGCTTGGTGCTGTTGCGGTAGATCCGGCTCTGCCAGGTCACGCCGCCGCCCAGCGAGAGGCGGTTCCACTCACCGCTCGGGCGCCAGCTGGTGTTGAGGCGGAACGTGTCCACCGGGTTGGCGGTGTTCTGCACCACGCCAGCCTGGTTGCGGATGGTGGTGTGCGCGAACCCGGCCGACAGGTTCCAGTTCTCGGTCAGGCTGCCCTGGGCTTCCAGTTCCCAGCCCTTGACCTTGTTGCCCTTGCCGGTGGACCGGTAGGCGCTGCCGCCATCGGGCAGCGAGGCGGCCGGCACTGAATCGTCGAGCTCGGCGACATTGTCCTTCTCGCCCTTGAACACGGCGGCGGAGGTGTTCAGGCGGCCACCGAAGAATTCACCCTTCAGACCGGCCTCCCACATGTCGCCGACCACCGGCTCCAGGTAGTCGTTGTTCTTGTCGCGGTAGTCCTGCGGCTGGAAGATGTCGGTGTAGCTGGCGTAGGCGCTGAACTGCCTGCTGAAGTCGTAGACCAGGCCGAAATAGGGCGTCAGCGAATCGTCCGGCTTGTAGCCGCCGCGGGTGGTGCCGGTGCGGTTGCCGGCCGCATCGTTGGTGTAGCGCCAGCTGCGGGTCTCCCAGCTGCCATAGCGCGCGCCGAGCACGGCCAGCAACGGATCGGCCAGCTGCAGGCGGGCGGCCACGTAGGCGGCTTTCTGCGTCAGCTCGTTCTCCGAGGCCAGCCAATCATGCCGGGTGAGCGGCAACGGGGCGACGTCACCGGTCCAGGTGCGCCAGTCCGGTACCACGTCGTAGCCCGGCGGCTGCGTGAACTCCGAGGCAGGCGATTCGCCCTTGCGAACCGACTGACCGAGGCCGAATACCAGTTCATGCTCGCGGCCGAACAGCTGGAACGAGCCGCTGGCGTTGAGGTCGAACACGTTCATTTCGCTGCGTTCGGCGAAATGCGAGAGGTAGGCGCGCACACCGGTACCATCCGGCGCCGGATAGCCCTGCGCGCCGTACCAGACGTCACCATCGGTGTTGCGCTTGGCTTGGGTCGCGCTGGCCTTCAACGACCAGCCATTGCCGAGCTGCTGCTCCAGACGCATGAAGGTGGTCTTTTCCACGATCGGCCAGCTGCTCCAGCTTGCCGACAGGTTGGTCGAGCGCGGCAGGTTGGCCGGCGTGCCGTCCGGGCCCCAGTACGGCACGACGCCCCAGGTCACGCCCTTGGTTTCCGGTGACTGGTAGTCATAGCCGACTTCGAACAGGGTGCTGTCGGTCAGGTCGGCCTGCACGATGCCGTAGAACACATCCTTGTCCAGACGGTACACATCGCGGAAGGAATCGCTCTGCTGTTTGGCGGCGACGAAGCGCGCGCGCACGCGGCCATCCAGTGCGACCGGGCCGCCGATGTCCGCTTCCAGGCGCTGGTTGCCCCAGCGGCCCACGGTCAGGCCGGCGCTCATCGCCATCTCCTGGGTCGGGCGCTTGCGGACCATGTTGATGGTGCCCGACGGGTCACCGGCACCGGTGGTCAGGCCGGTCGCGCCGCGGACCACTTCGATGCGCTCGTAGATCGCGCTGTCGGTGTTGGTCTTGAGCGAGCCACCAAACGTGTTGAGCATCCCGTCGATCTGGAAATTGGTGATGCTGTAGCCGCGTGAGATGTAGTTGATGCGCTCCGAATCGGTGACCGATACATGCACGCCGGTGACCTGGCCCATCACATCGGACAACGCGTACAGCCCCATATCGTCCAGGCGCTGGCGGGTCAGCACGGTGACCGACTGCGGGGTGTGGCGCAGCGACAGGTTCAACTTGGTGGCGGTGCTGGCCTGCTTGACGGTATACGAGTTGGGAATCTCGCCATCGGCGGTCACCTTGATCGTGTCCAGCGTGGTCGCATCATTCGGCGCGGCCTCGGCGAAGGCGGGCAGTGCTGGCCCGGCGAGGGCGGCGACAAGCGCGATGGCCAACAACGATGGCCGGGACAACGGTGACGCGGACGAACGGGACATGGCAACACTTCCAGTGTGAGATAACGGCAGCACGCACGCGCAGCGACGCTGCCAGAGGCAGCAGGGCAGGCAAAGCGGAGCGGATCAGGGGGTGTACACGGGGCGTTGCGCGGGGAAGGCGTGGTGCATCCGGGCGCCGGTTGGCTAGGCGTACAGCCGATCAGTGAATGATAGTCATTATCATTTCGTTAGACAAGCGTCAGGTCGGTGTCCGCAGCGGGTAAACGCCGTGCGCTGGCGTATGTGGGGCGGGCGATAAGACCGTCGCCTGCGTGTCACTGCCGGGCAATATCGCGTCAACAAACTGTGAGGATGTCGTGACACGCCGTCACGGCATCCCCCATCTGTTCGTTTGCGGAGTCGTCAGTGAATCGTTGTGTGCTTGCTGTAGCGGTGTTGTCCGTCCTTACCTTCGCCACGGCCGCCGATGCGCGTGCCGAGGCCGCCCCGGCAGGGACTGCCGCGGCCCCCGCCACCCTGGACACGATGATCGTCACCGGCACGCGCGGCAGCAACCGCACGCAGTTCGACACGCTGGCCCCGGTGGACGTGTTCTCGCAGGAAGAGATCCAGGCGATCGAATCCTCCGACCTCAACGACGTGCTGGCCCAGCTGGTGCCTTCCTTCGTGGTCCAGCGCATGCCCATGAACGACGGGCTGGTGTTCGTGCGGCCGGCCACGCTGCGCGGCCTTTCGCCGGACCAGACCCTGGTCCTGGTCAACGGCCGCCGCTTCCATCGTTCGGCCCTGTTGGGCGCGCGCGGTGCGCAGGGCCCGGACCTGGCGCAGATTCCGGTGCATGCGATCCAGCGCATCGAAGTGCTGCGCGATGGCGCGTCGGCGCAGTACGGCTCGGACGCCATCGCCGGGGTGATCAACATCATTCTGGATGACCGCGTCGGCGGGGAACTGTCGCTGGGCCTGTCCGAATACAGCGAAGGCGATGGGACCGGTCGCAAGATCGGCGGCCGCCACGGCTTCGCGCTGGGTGACAAGGGCAGTCTGTCGCTGTTCGCCGACTGGGACAGATCCGATGCGACCTCGCGCAGCCGCCAGCGCGCCGATGCGATCGCCTTCCAGAACGCCCACCCGGATCTGGTCGTGCCCGATCCGGTGCAGCGCTGGGGCCAGCCGGACCTGGAAAACCGCCATTTCGGCTTCAACCTCAACCTGGCCTTGAACGACAGCGTCGATCTCTACGGTTTCGGTCTGTACGGTCACAGCGAGGGCGTCAGTGATTTCAACTGGCGTAATCCCGATGGCACGGCCTCGGTCTACAACCGCAGCCGTGTGTTCCCCGGCTGGGACGCGCGCGGCCTGTACCCGACCGGTTTCAGCCCGAAATACGGCAACGAACAGGACGACCTGCAGGGCGTACTCGGTCTGCGCGGCTACTGGGGCGAACGCTGGCGCTGGGATGTGAGCGGCTCCTACGGGCGCAACCGCATCGACTACACGCTGGGCAACTCGATCAATGCCTCGCTCGGCCCGGACAGCCCCACCTCGTTCTACCTCGGCCGCCTCTCGCAGGAAGAGAAGAACCTCAACGCGGATATCGTCTACTCGCTGCCGGTCAGCGCGCTGGCCGCACCGATCAACATCGCCTTCGGTGCGGAAACGCGCGAGGAAACCTACGGCGTGGATGCCGGCGATCCGGCGTCGTATGCGATCGGCCCGGGGGCGGTGACCGGCCTGGCCGGGGGCGCCAACGGTGCGCCGGGCTTCAGTGCGGCCAATGCCGGTCGCTGGAGCCAGCGCAGCCGCGCGGCGTACATCGATGTCGAAGCGCCGTTGACCGCCCGCTGGACCGTCGGTGCGGCCACCCGCTACGAGCACTTCTCTGCCTTCGGCGAGAGCGTGGACGGCAAGCTCTCCAGCCGCTTCGAGTTCACTCCGGACCTAGCCGTGCGCGGTTCGCTTTCCACCGGCTTCCGTGCGCCCACGCCGGGTCAGCTGTACACGCAGAGCACCCAGCAGGGCCTGGATACCGTGACCTTGCAGGTGTTCACCACTGGCCGCCTCGCGCCCAGCGATCCGCTGGCGATCCAGCTCGGCGCCCAACCGCTCAAGCCGGAGCAATCGCGCACCGCCTCGCTCGGCCTGACCTGGAAGAACGACCTGGGCTTCTCCGGCTCGGTGGACCTGTACGACATCAAGGTCACCGACCGCTTCAGCCAGTCGGCCTCGTTCGCGGTGCCGGCCGGCGTGCCCAATCCGCTGGCGTATACCTCGGTGAGCTTCTACACCAACGATTTCGACACCACCACGCGCGGTGTGGATGTGGTGGCCAGCCACACCACCGCACTCGGCGCGGGCCGCCTGAGCACCACGCTGGGCTACAACTACAACCAGACCCAGGTGGACAGTGGCGCGACCGGTGTGGCCACCAATGACAGCCAGCGCCGCATCTTCGAAGAGCGCCTGCCGCGGCAGAAGGCGACGCTGAGCAGCACGTATGCGTGGGGTCGCTTCAGCGTACTCGGCAAGCTGCGATACTACGGGGCATGGACAGACTCTTCGGGCAATGCCACCGGCGATATCTTCCAGCGCTTCGGGGCGATGAGCTTCGTCGATCTGGCGGTGAGCTGGAACGTCACCGAGCAGCAGACGCTGCGGATCGGCTCGGACAACCTGTTCAACCGCTATCCGGACGAGGCCAGCTTCCAGGCCAGCCGTGGCCTGATCTATTCGCGGAACGCGCCGTATGACACCGACGGGCGCAACCTCTACGCCGAATACCGGATCCGTTACTGATGGACCGGCAACGACGCTCTCTTCTGCGTGGCGCACTGGCCCTGCCAGTCGCCGCGGCACTGTCCGGTGCGACTGCCATGGGCGCTGAGCCGATGACGCTGCCGGCAGTGGGCACGCGCACGCCGGCCGAGCTTGCGGCCGACGAAGGCTGGTGGGCACAAATCCGCGCGCTGTACGACCTCACCGACGAGGTCGTGATGCTGGACAACGGCTACTGGGGCGCGATGGCGCGCCCGGTGCTGCAGGCCTACCAGCGGGCCACCGCCACGGTGAATGCCGGCAACGCCTGGTTCGGGCGGCTCGCGTTTCCACCGCTGTTTGAACAGGCCCGCGTCCGTCTGGCGCAGGTGCTGGGCGTGGAGACCGACGAGATCGTGCTCACCCGCGGTGCCACCGAGGCGATGCAGGTGCTGATCGGCAGCTACCGCGGGCTGTCGCCGGGCGATGCGGTGATGTACGCCGACACCGACTACGACAGCATGATCAGCGCGATGCAGTGGCTGCAGGCGCGGCGCGGTGTGCAGCCGGTGGCGATCACGCTGCCTGAGCCATTCGACCATGACAGCATCGTGGAGACGTACCGCCGCGCGCTGGCGGCCAACCCGCGCGTACGCCTGCTCCTGCTGACCCACGTCAACCACCGCAACGGCATGCTGCTGCCGGTGGCCGAGATCGCCGCGCTGGCCAGGGCGGCCGGCGTGGAGGTGGTACTCGACGCCGCGCACGGCATCGGCCAGGTGGACACGCCGCTGCGCGCGTTGGGCGTGGATTTCATCGGGATCAACCTGCACAAGTGGATCGGCGCGCCGGTCGGTGTCGGGGCGGTATATGTCCGCCGCGGGCGGGTGCGTGACCTGGATCCGTACATGGGTGAGCAGGACCACGACGACATCCGCACCCGCGTGCACACCGGCACGGTCAATTTCGCCGCTTACATGGCGCTGCCGGCCGCACTGGAGCTGCACGAGCGTATCGGCGTGGCCAACAAGCGGGCGCGCCTGCTGCGCCTGCGCAATCAATGGATGGACGCGTTGCGCGGCGACGCGCGCATCCAGCTGCTCGGCTCGGACGACCCGCGCCTGTCCAGTGCGATCACCTCGTTCCGGCTGCGTGGGCAGACCACGATGCGCGACAACACCGCCACCTCGCAGCGGATGGTGAAGCAGTCCGGCGTGTTCGTGGTGCCGCGCGAAGGGCTGGCCTCGGGCGCCTGCCTGCGGGTGACGCCGGGCATCTTCAGCACGCCGGCGCAGATGGACGCACTGGTGGCGGCGGTACGCGCGGTCGCCGGCTGACGTACCCAACGACGCTGGCGGTGTTTCCGCCAGCGTCGCCAGTCGATGCCAGCGGTTATCGCGCTACCAGTGGAACCACACCGTCAGCGCGTGCAGGATCACGCCGATCAGGCCACCGACCAGCGTGCCGTTGAAGCGGATGAACTGCAGGTCGCGGCCAACGCTCAGTTCCAGCTGCTCGACCAGATGGCGTTCGTCCCAGCTTTTGACGGTCTGTGCGATGTGCTCGGTCACGCCGCTGCGCAGCCGCGTGGTCAGGCGCTCGGCACCGTCCATCAGGTGCTGGTTGAGCGCTTCGCGCAGTGACGGGTCGGCCTGCAGCGCCTCGCCTACGGAGGCGAGACTGCGGCGCAGATGGCCGGCCAGCGCGGAGTCCTCACTGGCCAGGTCGGCACGCAGGCTGGCGTGGATGCGTGCCCACAAGCCCTGCACGTACTCCTGCACGGCCGGGTGGTCGATCACCTGCTGCTTGAGCTGTTCCACCTTCTCGGCCAGGGCCGGGTCTTCGCGCAGCCGCTGGATGTAATCGCTCAGCCAGGTTTCGTAATCGCGCCGCAGCGGATGCTCGGGCTGGGCGAGGATCTGCTGCAGTTCCTCCAGCACCGCATGCGCCAGGCGCTCGGCGAGGGTGTCGCCGATCTCATCGATCGGTTTGACCCAGTTGACCGTGCTGGCCAGCTTGGGCCACTCGCGCTGGATGTAGCCCACGATCAACGTGGACGCGCGATCTTTGACCTTCTCGTTGCCCAGCCATTCGCTGATCCGGGTCAGGCCTTCGTCCAGCACGCGCTGGTGGCGGTTGTCGGCGGTGAGCAGGCCGAGCAATTCCCCCGCGGTGGCCGCCGCATTCCACTGCCGCAGCTGCTGGATCACAAAGCCCTGGATGCTGCGCCGGACGGCAGCCTCATCCAGGAAGTCCAGCGCCTGCAGCGCCCAACCGCGCGCCATGTCGGCCAGCATGCGGGCCCGGGCGGGTTCAGCCAGCCAGCTGCCCAGGCGGCTGGCCGGATCGAACACCTGCAGCCGGGCCAGCAGCGCCTGCGGTTCCAGGAACTGGTCGCGCACGAACAGCGCCAGGCTGTCGGCAATGCGGTCCTTGCTGCGCGGGATGATCGCGGTATGCGGGATGGGCAGGCCGAGCGGCCGACGGAACAGGGCCACCACCGCGAACCAGTCGGCCAGCGCGCCGACTGCGGCAGCCTCGCAGAAGGCCGAGACCCAGGCCCAGATGCCGCGTTCGCCGTGCCAGTGGCTGACCGCGAAGCCGGCCAGCATCGCCACCAGCATGGCCAGGGCGATCAGTTTGAGCCGACGCAGCTGGGCGCGGCGCGGGTCGGGAGGGGAGGTGGGCGTCATTGCGGCAGTTTAACGACCCCGGCATGAGCAACAGGTAGTGCCGGCCAGCGGCCGGCACTACAGCGGATCAGGCGTCGGCCATCCCGCTGTCCGCCACCTGCTTGCGCAGCGCGGCCAGCTGCTGGCGCAGGGTGTCGTTTTCCAGGGTCAGCGCGATGATGCGCTGGCGCAGCTCGGCCGGCCCTTCGCCCAGTGCGCTGAGCGCATCGGCGATCTCGGCGGCGCGGCTGGGGTCGATCTCGGCGTCGCCATCGGCACTGTGCAGCACCTCCTGGACCGGCTTGCGCGGCTTGCGCTTGGACTCGCGCACGCGCTTGGCGGCCTGCTTGAGCTCGTCCTTGCCGGCGGCGGCCGCGGCGCGCTGTTCGTCTTCGGGCAGGTCGGCCACGGCGGCCGCGGCGCTGATCGAGATCACCCCGGTCTTGACCGCTTCCACCAGTTCGGGCGCGGCCTGCTTGTGGATGCGCTCGATCATCGTCACCTGGCTGCTGCTCAAGCGGGCTTCGCGGGCCATGTCGGCGCGGCTGACCTTCGGCGCGGCCGCCCACGGCGGGCTGTCCTCGTCACCGGCATCGGCCGGGCCGCTGATCTCGCCGTCGCTTTCTTTCTGCAGCTGGGCCTGATCGGCGCGGTGGCGCTCGGCCAGGATGTCGCGCTTGCGCAGCGCCAGCACGCCTCGCTGGAAATCGGAGACGCTGCGGCGGCCCAGGTGCTGTTCGATCATCCACAGGTGGACGTCGTCCATCGACTGGAAGCGGGTGTTCTGGATCGTCTGGAACGGCAGGCCGTGCTTCTGGCAGATGCCGTAGCGGTTGTGACCGTCCACCAGCACCTCGCCCCACAGCACCAGCGCATCGCGGCAGCCTTCGGCCAGGATGCTGCGCTCCAGCGCGTCGTGCTCGTCCTGCGTCAGCGGGTCGATGTAGGCCTTGAGTTCTTCTTTGACGACAATGTCCATGCAATCCGGTACGCGAGCAAAACGTGATCGACCATTGTAAGGATCGCGGCGGTCGCCGTCGTCGCCGGTGGATTCAGGCTCAGCCGGTGGCGCGGATCATCTCGCCCAGCACGTCCACGATCCGGTCGATGTGGCTGCGCGCCAGGATCAGCGGGGGCGACAGGGCGATCACATCGCCGGTGCAGCGCACCAGCAACTGGCCATCGCGGAAGCAGCGCTCGAACACCTCGTAGCCACGCGCGCCGGGGGCGTCCTTGCGCGGCATCAGCTCGACCGCGCCGATCAGCCCGAAATTGCGGATGTCGACCACATGCGGCAGCCCGCGCAGGCTGTGCAGCCGCTCCTGCCAGTAGTCGCCCAGCTCGAGGGCGCGCTCGAACAGATGCTCCTCGGCGTAGGTATCCAGCGCCGCCAGGGCCGCTGCGCAGGCCAGCGGGTGGCCGGAATAGGTATAGCCGTGGAAGAACTCGATCGCGGCTGGTGGTCCCTGCATGAAGGCGCCGTGGAGCGCGTCGCTGGCCAGCACCGCGCCCATCGGCACCGCGCCGTTGGTCAGCCCCTTGGCCAGGGTCATCAGGTCCGGGGTGACGCCGAAGCGCTGCGCGGCGAAGGCGTTGCCGACCCGGCCGAAACCAGTGATCACCTCATCGAACACCAGCAGGATGCCGTGCTGGTCGCAGATCTCGCGCAGGCGCTGCAGATAGCCCGGTGCAGGCAGGATCACCCCCGCCGAGCCCGCGATCGGCTCGACGAACACCGCCGCGATCGTGGACGCATCGTGCAGCGCGATCAGGCGTTCCAGGTCGTCTGCGAGTTCGGCGCCGTGGCGCGGCAGGCCGGGGCTGAAGGCATTGCGCTCCAGATCGAGCGTGTGGCGAAGGAAATCGCTGCCGGCCAACAACGGCCCGAACGTCTTGCGGTTGTTGGGCAGGCCGCCGATCGACAGGCCGCCGAAGCCGACGCCGTGATAGGCCTTTTCGCGGCCGATGAAGCGGGTGCGCTGGCCCTCGCCCCGCAGGCGGTGGTAGGCCAGGGCGATCTTCATGGCGGTGTCGACCGCTTCGGAGCCGGAGTTGGTGAAGAACACGTGGTTCAAGCTCGCCGGTGCCAGCGCAGCGAGGCGCTGGGCCAGCACGAACGGCAATGGCGAGCCCATCTGGAAGGGCGGCGCGAAATCCAGCGTGGCCGCCTGCTGCTGGATCGCCTGCACGATCCGCGGCCGCGCATGGCCGGCGTTGCAGCACCATAGGCCCGCCGCGCCATCCAGGATCGGGCGGTCGTCGACGTCGTGGTAGTACATGCCCTCGGCGCGCACCAGCAGGCGCGGGGCAGCCTTGAACTGGCGGTTGGCGGTGAACGGCATCCAGTAGGCATCCAGGTCTGCGGGTACCTGGCTGGCCAGGGTCGACAACGACGGTTCGGGACGAGGCATGAGGCACTCCGCAAGGGCGCGATGGTCACGACTTTATCGCACTCGCCTCACGTCATCCCGTGACGGCGACGGGTATAACCGCCTTACCCACTGAGTGGATGAGGACGACGCCGATGACCACCGCACGCACCCGTGACGACTGGCAGCGCCAGACCGATGCACTGACCTTCCAAGGCCAGGCGTTCATCGATGGGCGCTACGTCGATGCGGCCAGCGGCGCACGCTACGACTGCATCAGCCCGATCGACGGACGCGTGCTGGTGCAGGTGGCCGATGCCGATATGGCGGACGTCGACCGTGCGGTCGCGGCGGCGCGGCGCAGCTTCGACGCGGGCCACTGGTCGCGGGCCGCACCCTCGCACCGCAAGCAGGTGCTGCTGCGGCTGGCCGATCTGGTTGAACAGCATGCCGATGAGCTTGCGTTGCTGGAAACCCTGGACATGGGCAAGCCGGTGCGGGACGCACGCCAAGGTGATCTGGCCGGCGTTCTGCGTTGCCTGCGCTGGACCGCCGAGGCGGTGGACAAGGTGTATGGCGAAGTCGCCCCGACCGCGCTCGACACGTTGGGCCTGATCACCCGCGAGCCGGTGGGCGTGGTGGCGGTGATCGTGCCGTGGAACTTCCCGCTGCTGATGGCCTCGTGGAAGATCGCGCCGGCCTTGGCGGCGGGCAATTCGGTGGTGCTCAAACCCTCCGAGCGCTCGCCACTGAGCGCGATTCGTCTGGCTGCGCTGGTGGCGGAGGCGGGGGTGCCTGATGGTGTGTTCAACGTGCTGCCGGGCCATGGTGAGCGCACCGGCGAACCGTTGGCGCTGCACATGGATGTGGATGCGCTGGCGTTCACCGGGTCTACCGCCGTGGGCCGCCGGTTGCTGCAATGCGCCGGGAAATCGAATCTCAAGCGCACCTGGTTGGAGTGCGGCGGCAAGAGCCCGAACCTGGTGTTCGCGGACGCGCCCGATCTGGACAAGGCTGCGCAGGCGGCAGCCACCGCGATCTTCTACAACCAGGGCGAGGTGTGTACGGCTGGCTCGCGTTTACTGGTGCAGCGCTCGATCAAGGACGCCTTCGTGGCCCGGGTGCTGGCGCATGGCCGGCGTATGCAGCCGCAGCACCCGTTCGAGCCGGACGCCGCGATGGGCGCACTGGTCGATGAGGTGCATGCAGGCCGCGTGCTGGATTACGTGGCACGCGGCGAGGCCGATGGTGCGCGCCTGCTGCTGGGCGGCAAGCGGCTGGAAGTGGTGCCCGGCGGCAGCTACGTGGAGCCGACGGTGTTCGACGAGGTCGATCCGCAGCACACCATCGCCCGCGAGGAAATCTTCGGGCCGGTGCTGTCGGTGCTCACCTTCGATCACGAAGACGACGCACTGCGCATGGCCAACGATTCCATCTACGGCTTGGCCGCCGGGGTGTGGACACGCGATCTGGGTCGCGCACATCGCGTGGCACGCGGGCTGCGCGCGGGCAGTGTATGGGTCAATCAATGGGATGGTGGCGACATGACCGCGCCGTTCGGGGGCTACAAGCAGTCCGGTATCGGCCGCGACAAATCCCTGCATGCCTTCGACAAGTACACCGAGCTCAAGGCGACCTGGATCCATCTGGGCGGGTAACGCCGGTCAGCAGTCCTGGTCTTGACGGATCAGTGACTCGCGCAGCAGGTCGCGGTCCATCTCATCCACGGCGTTGCGCAGGTAGTCGATCTGCTGCCGGGTCAGGCGGCACTGGTCCACCGTATAGCCCGGTGGCCATGCGCCGATCAGCTGGAAGATGCCGTGCACGATCTGCTCCGGGGTCATCCCGGCCTTCATGCGGAAGCGCTTGGGTCTGGGCTGGAATGCCGGGTGCACCTCGCGGTCGCCCAGCACGCGCGGAACCAGCGAGGCGGCATCGATACCGCTGCCCGCCAGCGAGCCCGGCACGCTCAGATCCAGTGCGGCGCGTGGTGCCTGCGGATCCACCGCCGCAGCAGTCGATGCGATGGTGGGCGTTGCCACGCGTGGCGCAGGCAGGCGCGGCGACGCCGGGGGCTGCGGTGCGGGTAGCGAGAGAGTCACCGAGGGTGGGGGAGCCGGCGCAGGCAGCGGCCGCGGCAGCCAGTACACCGCCAAGCGGGTTTCCTCGGCGGTGCCGTTGGGGGCCGGTGAACGCAGCAGCACGCCCAGCATCAGCCCGTGTACAACGATCACCACGGCGACGGCGGCGGGCTGCGCCCAGCGCGAGGCGGTGGCACTCTTCCATGAGGCTGACATCCGGGACCGTCCTGGTGGGGTGACCGCGTTGAGACCTTGCGGTGCAGAGGAAGTTCGTGTCGGATGCGCAGGCCCCCGACCGGATCACAGGCTGACAGTCTCGTCTGCAACCATCGCGGCAGCCATGGGGTGGGCATGGCAGAATCCGGCAGCTGCCCTTTTCTGCGTACCCGATGTCCAGACCTGCTGTCGCCCCTGTCGTGAACTCTCCCCGCCGTATCCTGCTGGCGAGCCTGATCGGCACCACCATCGAGTTCTTCGATTTCTACATCTACGCCACCGCGGCGGTGCTGGTGTTCCCGCACCTGTTCTTCCCGGAGAGCAGCGATGGGGCGGCGATGCTGCAGTCACTGGCGACCTTCGCGGTGGCCTTCATCGCGCGGCCGGTCGGCTCGGCGGTGTTCGGTCACTACGGTGACCGCATCGGGCGCAAGGCGACGCTGGTTGCTGCGCTGCTCACGATGGGCATCTCCACCGTGGCGATCGGTCTGCTGCCCACGCATGCCAGCATCGGGCTGGTGGCGCCGGCCCTGTTGGCGCTGTGCCGCTTCGGCCAAGGCCTGGGGCTGGGTGGGGAGTGGGGCGGCGCTGTGCTGCTGGCCACCGAGAATGCGCCCCCCGGCAAGCGCGCCTGGTACGGCATGTTCCCGCAGTTGGGCGCACCGCTGGGCTTCCTGCTTTCGGCCGGCATCTTCCTGCTGCTGGGCCGCGCGATGAGTGAGGCCGATTTCCTGCAGTGGGGCTGGCGCGTGCCGTTCCTGGCCAGTTCGCTGCTGGTCGGTATCGGGCTGTGGGTGCGTTTGAACATCCACGAGACCCCGCAGTTCCAGGCAGCGCTGGACCGCAACGAGCGGGTCAAGCTGCCGATGTGGACGGTGCTGCGCGAGCACCCGCTGACCCTGGTGCTGGGCACCTTGGGGGCCTTCGCCACCTTCGTGCTGTTCTACTTGATGACCGTGTTCACGCTCGGCCATGGCACCACCGTGCTGGGCTATTCGCGCGAGCAGTTCCTGCTGCTGCAGATGGTCGGCATTCTGTTCTTCGCCGCCGGCATTCCCATTTCCGCGCTGTACGGCGACCGCTGGGGCACGCGCCGCACGATGATCGTGGCCAGCGGCCTGATCCTCGCCTTCGGCGTGGTGTTCGCGCCGCTGTTCCAGGCCGGCAGCCCGTGGCTGGTGCTCGGGTTCCTGGCGCTGGGGCTGTTCCTGATGGGCCTGACCTACGGCCCGTGCGGTACCTTCCTGGCCGAGATCTACCCGGTGCAGGTGCGCTATACCGGCGCCTCCTTGTCGTTCAACCTGGCCGGCATTCTCGGTGCCGCACCGGCGCCCTATGTGGCGACCTGGCTGGCCGAACGCTACGGCCTGGTCGCGGTCGGCTACTACCTGTGCGTGACCGCACTGGTCACCATCGTCGCTTTGCTGGCGATGGGGCGGCGCGGACGCTGATCAGCGGAAGAAGCGCTTGAGCGTGCGGCCCAGCCAGCTCCCCTGCTGATGCTCGCGCGCGAACTGGTTGAGGTGCTGTTTGACCTGCGGCGCGTACGCCTTGTCATCGCCCCGGATATGGTTGAACAGCCAGCGCGACAGCATCGTGCGCAGCTCTTCGGTGATGTCTTCGCCCGCCTGGAAGCGCAGCCGGTACTCGCTTACGCGCTTGCCGAAAATCTCGTGCACGCGCTTGTGCGCCGAGCAGAATGGATAGCCAGCCTCCTCCATCAGCTCTTCTTCGAAGGCGAAATGGGACATGGTGTAGTCCACCAGCTCGTCGATCACTTCGGCCACCGCCAGGCGCTCCAGGCTCTTCTGGGCGACGTGCAGGTGGTTGAGCATCTCCACGATGCGCATGTGCTGGTGATCGATGACATCGATACCGATGTTCAGATCGTCCTGCCAGACCAGAAGTGCCATGGTGCGTTCCCCGCGCTGTTCAACTGGGGGCGACTCTAGGCACTCGATCCGGCAGCCGCGTTGATCTGGATCAAAGCACCGGTTCGGGCTCGCGGGTGAGCGCGCTCGTAGCGACGGTCGCGCAGTGGACCCGGTTGCGGCCGCCAGCCTTGGCAAGATACAGCTGACGGTCGGCTTCGGAGATCAGGCGGTGCAGCGAGTCGTGCTGCGGGCGCAGGCAACACAGCCCGATGCTGACCGTCATGCGCAGTGTGGCATGGCCCACGTCGACCTCCAGCGCCGCGATGGCCTGGCGCAGTTGTTCGAAGTACGCCACTGCGCGGCCCTCGTCCAGGCCGGGCACCAACAGGCAGAACTCCTCGCCGCCGAAGCGCGCGATCAGATCCTCATGGCGCGCATGCGCAGCCACGGCAGCGGCCACCGCACGCAGCGCATCGTCGCCGGCTTCGTGGCCGTGGGTATCGTTGATGTGCTTGAAGTGGTCGATGTCGATCATCGCCACCGCCACCAGCTCGCCGTCCAGCTGCAGCTGCGGCAGCTGGCGCTGGCTCTGCTCCAGGAAGCAGCGCCGGTTGGGCAGGCCGGTCAGGAAATCGCGTGTGGCCAGGTCCTGCAGCGTACCGATCAGCTCCAGCTGGTCCACGTTCTGCGATACCCGGCAGAAGAACTCCTCGCGTGAGAAGGGCTTGCGCAGGAAGTCATTGGCACCGTTCTTGAGGAAGCGCGGGATCAGCGACGGATCGGAGTTGCCGGAAATCCCGATCACGGCGAGTTTGTCGCGCGACCGCATCGTACGCAGGCGACGGGTGAACTCCACGCCCTCCATGCCGGGCATTTCCTGGTCGACCACCGCCAGCCGGATGGCCGGGTGCGCTTCGATCGCCTTGAGTCCCTCGGCGCCGTCGGCGGCCTCGTAGACATCATGGCCGTACATGCGCAGCAGCGAGGCTGCGTACATCCGCGCCGACATCGAATCATCCACGACCAGCGCGGCGATGCGCCGGTTGCGCTCCAGTCGCTGCACCAGCCACACCAGATAGTCGATGCTGCCAGGGGTGTTCTTGAGCACGTAATCGATGATCTGCTGCTGCAGCACGCGCTTGCGCAGATCCTCGTCATACACGCCGCTGACCACCACGGTGGGCAGCCCGCGCGAGAGGAAGTAGTCCACCACGGTATCGCGGTCGCCATCGGCCAGCACCAGCCCGGTCAGGACCAGGAACCAGCCCTGTTCCTCATCCAGCAGGCGACCCGCCTCGGCCAGGCTGGTCGCCACCGAGACCGGCAGCTCCAGCCGTTGCTCGATCGCCTCGCGCAGCATGCTGGTGAACGTCCGCGAGTTTTCCACCAGCAGGATCCGCTGGGGCAGGGCATCACCGGGGTCGCTGAGAACAGCGCCCTGCAACAGTGCCGGCATGAGGCGTACGCTCGGTTCCGAGGGGGTCGGGACAGATAGCGGCGGTTTCACACGCAACTTTAGGGGGGCTATCGCCGTTTGAACGGAGGGGCGCAGAGTCGCCCCTATCGCTCGGCACGTGGCGCCGATCAATATCGGCCAATATGCTGGTCCGGCGATTCATCTCCGGGGGCATGTGAACGTTGCTGCGTGTTGATGCATTTTCTGTGCTGATGCAGCAGAACCCTTCAGTATGGGCAGGTGCACCGAAGGTTGAATCGCTTGGAAGCAGTCCATTCTTTCCACTCTGGAGGTGCCTGTGCGAATTTCCCGCGTTCGAGGTGTGGTGTTGGTCGTGGCTTTATCATCGATGCCGCTGGTGGCAGCTGCGGGTTGCTGTCCCAGTGACGGTAACGGGGTGACCATGGCAAAAAGCGGCATGGGGGATTCCAACCCCGTTGCAGCCAATCTCAGCCAAGACCCGAACTGGCTCGTCTTTGGATTCGAGCGTGATGGAATCCGGTATTACCAGGTAAATGATCTGACCGGACAGGTGCGCGTGATTCTGGGCCGAATCGAAGATCAGTTCTTCACCTTGCCAGCGGGCAAGGCAGCCGTAAGGACCTCGTTGCCATCACAGCGGTTGGCACTGCCTGCCAACGCAGTCCGGCACGAGGTCTACCGGCGACCAGAGTTCTCGCTCGTGGTGTACGGCGACGGCGCCGACGCGATCTGGTCTGTGGAACTGCCTGGGAATGGAGGGTGAGGAGAACGGAGTGACGTCTCTCACTACGCCACGCGCAGATGCATTGAGGTCTGCGTGTTTTCCGTGCTCTCACTGACGTGTGCTGGACTTTCTGCAGGTGGCCTCGGCCACCTGCAGATCCGTGCTCAACGGGGCGTCGTACTCAGTTCCAGAGGGGCCGGCAGGGCGCAATGAGCGGTGCTTCCGGGCATTTCTACAAGCAGCATCCTGATGCGATTGCGCCGGCACTGCACTGTGCCGCCATAGGTCAGGGTTCGCGCGGTCAGTCGCTCCACTGCCAGTGTCATGGTCTGTTCGGAGAGCTGGCGGTCGCGGTCGAGCAACGCCACGATCACCACGATGCCACGCTGCTGGCGGAACAGCCCGCATCGTGCACGCGTACGAACTTGTCCGTGCTCGTTCTTCAGCAGCAGCGATGCCGCCTCGGTGAGCGTCCGATAGGCGGCCAGCTGGAGACCCACGCTCAGCTGGCAGGGGTCGCCCTCCAAGCGTGGGTGGCCCATCCGATTGGTGGCATCCCACGCATCACGCACACCGCCCAGTTGCAGGGCGAGGTAGAGGCCGACCTGTTCCAAGGCGGTGGGATACACCATGCTGGCCTGCTCGCGGAACTGGCGGGAATGGGTCATCGACGAATGCAACAGTCTGTTCGCTGCTTCGTGATGGCCGCTTGCCTTCATCAGCTCAACGGCATCGATGATGGAATACTCGATGCCATCGGCGATCCGGCGAAGGTCCAATGCGCGTTCCCGCAGATCCATCTCGCTGGCGATATGCGCAGCTCGGGACAAGGTGACAGCCTGCGTCCGGTCACGGTCCCGGCTGGCGTACTGATGGTAAAAATGGGTTATCCGCGACCCCAGTGCAAGCAAAGCCGTCCCCGCCAGCGCAATGAGCTGCTGTGTAGTAAATGCGCGCGGATCGAACGAACCGGGGAGTCCCGTGGCAGGTATCGCTACGCTGATGAGCAAGGTAAGCAGTGGCACCCCGACAGCCGCACCCCGCCAGCCGTGCAAGCAGGTCAGTACCGTGACCGGGAGGACCATCAACAGTTGCAGGCTGTTTGTAACCGTTGCGGATTCGTCGGGCATCAGCAGGGTGGTCACGCCCAGGAGCAGCAGAGATACCAGCGATGCAACCGTCGGGGGCAGGCACCAGGCACGCCAATCGTAGTGGGCGTTCCGCTTCAGCCAGAGCAGCGCGAGGGGCGCAATGCTCAATATGCCGATGTAATCGCCAAGCAGGAATCGTGCCGCGCTCGACACTACCGGTGTCGTGGGGGGCGTTGGCCACAGCAGGTGAGACAGGCCCAGCTTCAACACGGTGGCGACGATGGCAGAGGTTGCTGCGACGGAAAGAAGCCATAAGTCTGTCGTGGCGGACATCACTTTTCGATGCAGGCGCACGACCATGGCAACGGCAGGCATCAGGCAGGCCGAACCCAGAACGACCCATGCCAGCCCGTACTTTTCCACCATCGGGTAGCGCATCTGGGCAAAGTACGCATACTCGCCAAGAATCAAGTACGGCCACAGGCGTGGCGGGCACAGCAGCAATGCGGCAACACGGACACCAGCCGGCAGGTAGAACTGATCCAGCGACACTTGGCGCCCGGCCCAGCAGACGATGGCATACACCGCCGCGATGACAAGTCCGATCGGCCGGATCCGCAGATTCACCTGAAGTCCATTTCTCCACCAATCCAAATGCACGTCCCCCTGCTTTGGGTCGTTAGGCGGCATCCCCAGGCCAGGGACCCCGTCAGCTGGGACAGTATCCGCAGACTCCGGCGTATGCAATCGCACGGGTAACGAGGTGGTTTGCTCCCACGCCAACCGTCAAATGAGCGACGCGCCAGCCATCACTGTGAAATAGTGATGTTCATCTCGTTTTTGTGGCTGACCTTGGCCCACTACCTGCTTTCGGTCGTCGGGATGGTTGTTGCAGCGCGAGTTACCACAACGCGTCCCGCAGTTTGTACCAGGACATCGCCGCCACCAGCAGCGGGGTCCGCAGCATGCGCCCGCCGGGGAACGGCCGGTGCGGAATGCGTTCGAATACATCCAGGCGCTCCGCCTGGCCGGCGATGGCTTCGGCCAGCACTTGGCCCGCCAGGCCCGCCGCGGCAACACCGTGGCCCGAGAAGCCCTGCGCGAAATAGACATTCGGGGTCAGCCGGCCCCAGTGCGGGGCGCGATTGCGGGTAATGTCCACGTAGCCGCCCCAGACGTACTCCAGCTCCACATCGGCCAGCTGCGGGAACACCGCGCGCATGCGCCGGGTCATCACACCGCGCAGGCCAGGCGGGGGCAGGGCGGAGTAGCTGGCTTGGCCGCCGAAGAGCAGGCGGTGGTCGCGGCTGAGGCGGAAGTAGTCCAGTGCCCAACTGACGTCGGCCACGGCCATGTCGTTACGGATCAGCGATTGCGCCCGTGCTTGCCCAAGGACCGCACTGGCACCGATATAGGTGCCGACCGGCATGATCCGCGATTCCAGCTCCGGCGCGATGCCCTCCAGCCAGGCATTGCCGGCGATCACCACGTGGTCGGCGCTGACCGTGCCGTGTGCGGTACGCAGCTGCGGCCGGGGCCCGCGGATCAGCTGCAGGACCGGCGACTGCTCGTGGATCACCGCGCCGGCCGCCTCCGCGGCACGGGCCAGCCCCTGCGCGTAGGCCAGCGGATGCAGATGGCCGCTGTGGGGATCGAACATCGCCCCGCGATAGCGGGGGCTGTCCAGCTGCCCGCGCAGCTGCGTGCGGTCCCACCATTGCAGCGGATAGTCGTAGCGCTGGGCCAGATCGATCAGCCCGGCGCGCAGCATGCGCTCCTGGCGCGGTTTGATCGGCACGCTGGCGTGGCCGTCGCGCCAATCGCAGTCGATCTGATGCCGGGCGATGCGGTCGCGCAGCAGGCGCATGCCGTCGCGCGAAAACTCGAACAGCGCCCTCGCGTCCTCGGCGCCGACCAGATGTTCGAGCGTGTCCACTTCGCAGCCATAGCCGACGATGGCCTGGCCCCCGTTGCGACCGGAGGCGCCCCAGCCGACCCGGTTGGCCTCCAGCAGCACGACGCGATAGCCACGCTCGGCCAGGGGCAGTGCGGCGGAAAGGCCGGTGTACCCGGCGCCGAGCACGCAGATGTCGGCGGTCGTGTCACCGGTCAGTGGCTGGCGCAGAGCGACCGCTGGCACGCTGTCGGCATACCAGCTGGGCGCATGCGCTTCGCCGGCAGCGGTCATGCCGGGCACCGGCAGAGGGAGGGGAGGACAACAATCATGGACAGAGCATGCCAGCAACCGGCGCGCGGGACAGGGGGCAGTCTGTCGCAGCGACTGCCGCCTGCGTGTGAGGGGCACGCGCGGCCGATGTGGCGCCGTGTTGCGCGACGTCTGCGCGGAGGGGTAACGTGGCTGCAGGTCATCCGAGCATGACGCATGGTCCCGCCCCCTTGGGTCGGTCTGCCCACCGACAGCACGATGCTGGGCCATCACCGCTTTGCGGCGGCGGGTGAAAAGTACATTCATGCGCTGGTCGAGGCGGCCGGTGTCACCCCGGTGCTGCTGCCCAGTCTGCCGCCGCCGTTGCCGGCAGCGCCTTGGTTGGACCGCCTGCAGGGCCTCCTGCTGACCGGGGCGGTGAGCAACATCGAACCGCATGGCCTGATCGAAGCCGCCCGCAGCACCGCGCATCGTTTCGTGCTCGGCGTGCAGTGGCATCCGGAGTGGCGGGTGGCCGACAATCCGTTCTATCACAGCATTTTTCACGCTTTCGGCGATGCTTGTCGCCGCAACTCTCTTACAGCAGACCGGTCATGACCACCCGAACGCGTTCGCGCAAAGCCGCCGCCCCCAAGCCTGTTCCCCAGGAGAGCACGCTGCTGCGCTGGCTCAAGGACCGGCGCATTACCGAGGTGGAGTGCCTGGTGCCGGACATCACCGGCAACGCGCGCGGCAAGATCATTCCGGCCGACAAGTTCTCGCACGATTACGGCACGCGCCTGCCAGAGGGGATATTCGCCACCACGGTCACCGGCGAATTCCCGGACGACTACTACGAGCTGACCTCACCGTCGGATTCGGACATGATCCTGCGCCCGGATGCCGACACCGTCCGCATGGTGCCCTGGGCGACCGATCCGACCGCGCAGGTCATCCATGACTGTTTCACCAAAACCGGCGAGCCGCATGAGCTGGCCCCGCGCAATGTGCTGCGGCGCGTCCTCAATGCCTACGCCGAACTGGGCCTGCGCCCGGTGGTGGCACCGGAGCTGGAGTTCTTCCTGGTCCAGAAGAACACGGATCCGGACTTCCCGCTGCTGCCCCCGGCCGGCCGCTCCGGGCGTCCTGAAACCGCGCGCCAGTCGTACTCGATCGATGCGGTCAACGAGTTCGATCCGATCCTCGATCTGATGTACGACTACTGCGATGCGATGAAGCTGGACGTGGATACGCTGATCCATGAATCCGGCGCGGCGCAGCTGGAGGTCAACTTCACCCACGCCAATGCGATGGATCTGGCCGACCAGGTGTTCCTGTTCAAGCGCACCATGCGTGAGTCGGCGATGCGCCACGGCATCTACGCCACCTTCCTGGCCAAGCCGATGGAGAACGAGCCGGGCAGTGCGATGCACATCCACCAGAGCCTGCTGCGGATCAGCGACGGCAGCAATGTGTTCACCGGTGAGCACGGCGGCGAGGATTTCAGCCCGTTGTTCGGGCATTACCTGGCCGGTCTGCAGAAGTACGTGCCGGCGGCGATGGCGTTCTTTGCGCCGAACGTGAACTCCTACCGCCGGCTGATGTTCGGCGAGGTCTCCCCGAGCAACGTGCACTGGGGCTTCGACAACCGCACCTGCGGCCTGCGCGTGCCGCTGGATACGCCGGAGAACATGCGGGTGGAAAGCCGGTTCGCCGGCTCCGATGCCAATCCCTATCTGGCGATCGCCGCGACCCTGGCGGCCGGGCTGCTCGGCATCCGCGAGCAGGGCTCCCCGACTGCGCCGATCAGCGGCAGCGCCAAGGAGCTCGGTTATGACCTGCCACGCTCGCTCGGTGAGGCGCTGGACGGGCTGGAAGCCTGCCCGGAACTGCGCGAGATGCTGGGCGAGCGCTTCTGCCGTGCCTATGTGTCGGTCAAGCGCAAGGAATACGAGACCTTCTTCCGGGTGATCAGCTCCTGGGAGCGCGAGTTCCTGCTGCTCAACGTCTGACCCCGGGCGCCACGCCCGGCGTGGCCGTGAGGGCCATGTGTGGGAAAATGAGGGCATGCCCGGTAGGCTGGCACCCGTTGTGCCGGTCCGGCCGGTTCCCCCAACTCGCACCTGACCTGTGGAGAGTCCGATGAAGCTGCGAATCCTCACCCTCGGCATTGCCGTATCCGTGCTGACCGCCTGTGGCGGCGGTGACAAGCAGGACGACGCCAAGGTGCTGAACGTCTACAACTACAGCGATTACATCGCCGAAGACACCCTCCCGAACTTCGAAAAGGCCACCGGCACCAAGGTGACCTACGACGTGTTCGACAGCGATGAGATGGTGGAGACAAAGCTGCTGGCCGGCAACAGCGGCTACGACGTGGTCGTGCCGACGCTGAACTTCTTCGGGCGCCAGATCAAGGCCGGTGTGTTCCTGCCGCTGGACAAGAGCAAGATCCCGAACCTGGCCAATCTCGACCCGAGCGTGATGCAGCGCATCGCACAGCAGGACCCGGGCAACGAATACGGTGTGCCGTACATGATCGGCACCACCGGCATCGGCTACAACGTGGAGCTGCTCAAGCAGCGCTTTGGTGGCAGCACCGACATCGCCAACAGCTGGGATCTGATCTTCAAGCCCGAAAACATCGCCAAGATGAAGGACTGCGGGATCACGATCCTGGATACGCCTTCGGACATGATCCCGATCGCGCTGCATTACCTGGGCGAAGATCCGCACAGCCAGGACCCGGCCACGCTGGAGAAGGCCGCCGCGCTGCTCAAGACCATCCGCCCGTACGTGCAGAACTTCCACTCCTCGCAGTACGTAGGCTCGCTGGCCAACGGCGGTACCTGCCTGGTGGTGGGCTGGTCCGGTGACATCATCCAGGCCCGCGACCGCGCGGCCGAGGCGTCCAACGGCGTGACCGTGGCGTACTCGATCCCGCGCGAAGGCGCCCCGCAGTGGTTCGACATGCTGGCCATCCCCAAGGATGCCAAGCACCCGGAGGCGGCCTACGCCTTCATCAACTACCTGCTGGAGCCGAAGGTCGCCGCGGCCAACACCAACTTCATCCACTACGCCAACCCGGTGACCACGGCCACGCCGCTGGTGGACGAGGCGATCCGCACCGACCCGACCATCTACCCGCCGACCGATGTGGCGGCGAAGATGTTCACTTACTCGATCAACACGCCCGAGGTGGACAAGCTCTACACCCGGCTGTGGACCGAGGTGAAAACCGGGCGCTGACCGCCTCTGCGACGCCGGCCTCGTGCCGGCGTCGTCGTTTCAGGGGGTAGGACATGACGCGGCCACCACCGGTAAAATGGCATTCTCCCCCCGTCCCGCCGCCGCTCCCGGAGCCGCTGACCATGCCATTTGAAGCCAAGCCGGAAGGCGCGGTGCTCCCGGTCCTGGAACCGGGCTACCTGTCCATCCGCGCGCTGCGCAAGGAGTTCGACGGCTTCGTCGCGCTCGACGACGTCACCCTGGACGTGCGCAAGGGCGAGATCTTCGCCCTGCTCGGTGGCTCGGGCAGCGGCAAATCGACGCTGCTGCGCTGCCTGGGCGGCTTCGAGACCCCCACCCAGGGCACCATCGATCTGGACGGCCAGCGCATCAACGCACTGCCCCCGTACCAGCGCCCGATCAACATGATGTTCCAGTCCTATGCGCTGTTCCCGCACATGACGGTGGAGCAGAACATCGCCTTCGGCCTCAAGCAGGACGGCATGGCGCGCGATGCGATCAACCGCCGGGTCGGCGAAATGCTGGAGCTGGTGCAGCTGGGCAAGCTGGCCAAGCGCAAGCCGCATCAGCTCTCTGGTGGCCAGCAGCAGCGCGTCGCGCTGGCGCGGTCGCTGGCCAAGGGGCCGAAACTGCTGTTGCTGGACGAGCCGATGGGCGCGCTGGACAAGAAGCTGCGCTCGCAGATGCAGCTGGAGTTGGTCAATATCATCGAGACCACCGGGGTGACCTGCGTGATGGTCACCCACGATCAGGAAGAAGCCATGACCATGGCGACCCGGATCGCGGTCATGGATGCTGGCTGGATCCAGCAGGTCGGCAAGCCGGATGAAATCTACGAGCAGCCGGCCAACCGCTTCGTGGCCGAGTTCATCGGCTCGGTGAACCTGTTCGATGGCGTGCTCGATGAGGACCTGCCCGAGTACGTCACCGTGCGCACGCCACTGTTCCCCGCACCGATCTACGTCGCCCACGGCATCACCGGTTACGAAGGCCAACCGGTGGCGTTCGCGCTGCGCCCGGAGAAGGTGATGATCGGCAAGGACGAGCCGGCCGGGGACACCAACAAGGCCCAGGGCGTGATCGAGGAGATCGCCTACTTCGGCAGCCACTCGGTATTCCATGTGCGCCTGCCGAGCGGGGCCAAGGTGCTGTCCAACTTCGCCAATTCGCAGCGCTGGGCCAGCGATGGCCTGACCTGGGGTGACACCGTCTGGGTGCACTGGCGCGACAACGATGGCGTGGTGCTGACCTCATGACCGCGACCGGCTGGAAGCGCTGGCTCCCGGGCACGCGCGCCGGCGTGATCGCCGCGCCGTACCTGTGGCTGCTGCTGTTCTTCGCGGTGCCGTTCGTGATCATCCTGATGATCTCCTTCGCGCGCACCCAGGTCGGCTCGCCGCCGTACACCTGGCTGCTGGAGTACGTGGATGGCGCCTTCTCGCTCAAGCTCAACCTCGGCAGCTACGCGGCCCTGGTCAAGGACAACCAGTACGCGCTGGCGTACCTGAGCTCGATCAAGATCGCGGTCATCTCGACCCTGCTCACGCTGCTGATCGGCTACCCGATGGCCTACGTGATCTCGCGGATGAGCCCGGCCGCGCGCAACGTGGCGATGATGCTGGTGGTGCTGCCCTCGTGGACCTCCTTCCTGATCCGCGTGTATGCCTGGATCGGCATCCTGGACCGCAACGGCCTGCTCAACCAGCTGCTGCTCAAGCTCGGCCTGATCGATGCGCCGCTGCAGATCCTGTACACCCCGACCGCCGCCTACATCGGCATCGTGTACTGCTACCTGCCGTTCATGGTGCTGCCGCTGTACGCCAATCTGGTCAAGCTGGACAACCGCCTGCTCGAAGCCGCCTACGACCTCGGCGCCAAGCCGTGGCAGGCCTTCGTGCGGATCACACTGCCGCTCTCGCGCACCGGCATCATCGCCGGCTGCATGCTCGTGATGATCCCGGCCGTGGGTGAGTTCGTGATTCCGGAAATGCTCGGCGGGCCGGATACGTTGATGATCGGCCGCGTGCTGTGGGGCGAGTTCTTCAACAACCGTGACTGGCCCACGGCCTCGGCGGTGGCGATCGTGATGCTGGCCCTGCTGCTGGTGCCGATCCTGCTGTTCAACCGCATGCAGCAGCGCGAGCTGGAAGGAAAGCTGGCATGAGCATGGTGCGCAGCAACCGCTGGCTGGGCTGGAGCCTGCTCGGGCTGGGCTTCGCCTTCCTGTACCTGCCGATCCTGTTGTTGATGGTGTACTCGTTCAACGCCTCCAAGCTGGCCACGGTATGGTCGGGCTTCTCCACGCGCTGGTACGGCGAGCTGTTCAACAACCGGCAGATCCTGGATGCGCTGTGGATCAGCCTCAAGGTCGCGTTCTGGACGGCCTGCGCGGCCACCGTGCTCGGCACGATGGCGGCGATGGTGATGACCCGCATGCGCCGCTTCCCGGGCAAGACCGTGTTCGGTGCGTTGATCACCGCGCCGCTGGTGATGCCCGAAGTGATCCTGGGCTTCTCGCTGATGACCCTGCTGGTGGCGATGGGCGGCATTCCCGGTTTCCCCAGCCGCGGCGTGACCAGCATCTGGATCGCGCATGTCACTTTCACCCTGTCCTTCGTGACGGTGGTGGTGTCCTCGCGCCTGCAGGAGCTGGACCGCTCGCTGGAAGAGGCCGCGATGGACCTCGGCGCGAGCCGATTGAAGGTGTTCTTCCAGATCACCCTGCCGATCATCGCCCCGGCGCTGGTGGCCGGCTGGCTGCTGGCGTTCACGCTGTCGCTGGATGACGTGGTGATCGCCAGCTTCGTGGCCGGCCCGAACTCGACCACCCTGCCGATGAAGGTGTTCTCCTCCGTGCGGATGGGCATCAAGCCGGAGATCAATGCCTTGGCCACCTTGATGGTGCTGGCGGTGTCTATCGCGGCGGTGGTGGGCTGGTACATCACCTCCCGCGCCGAGAAACGCCGCCAGCGCGACATGCAGATGGCGCTGCAGGACCCCAGCTGAACGTCATCCCGATCCGGCAACATCCGGATCACGGGGCCGGGCGCACACTGCGGGTCTGACTTTTGGAGACCCGCGATGACCGCTGACATCATCAATCCCGCGACCGGCCAGGTCACGTATCGCCATGAACTGCTCACCGCCACGGAGGTCGAGCAGCGCCTGGCCGCTGCCGCCGAGGCGTTCCCGGCCTGGTCAGCGCGTTCGCTGCAGGAGCGCGGGGCGATCCTGCGCGCCATCGCGGCCCAACTGCGCCAGCGCAGGGGTGACATCCAGCAGGCGATGACCACCGAGATGGGCAAGCTCAAGGGGGAAGCGCTGGGCGAGATCGACAAATGCGCCGAGGCCTGCGAGTTCTATGCCGACCACGCGGCCGATTATCTGAAGCCGCAGCTGATCGACACCGAGGCCCAGCGCAGCTACGTGCGCTACGAGCCGATCGGCTGCGTGTTTGCGGTGATGCCATGGAACTTCCCGATCTGGCAGGTGTTCCGTTTCCTCGCGCCCGCGTTCATGGCCGGCAATGTGGCCCTGCTCAAGCACGCCAGCAACGTGCCGCAATGCGCTGACCTGATCCTGGCGGTGTGCCGCGATGGCGGCCTGCCCGAGGGCGTGTTCGATGTGCTGCACATCGACAACGACCAGGCCGCCGAGGTGCTGCGCGACAAGCGGGTCAAGGCGGTCACGCTGACCGGCAGCGAGCGCGCCGGGCGGTCGATTGCGGCCAATGCCGGTGACCAGCTCAAGAAGTGCGTGATGGAACTGGGCGGCAGCGATGCCTTCGTCGTGCTGGACGATGCCGATCTCGACAAGACGGTGGCCGCAGCGGTGAAGTCGCGCTTCGACAACAGTGGCCAGACGTGCATCGCGGCCAAGCGTTTCATCGTGGTCGATGCGATCGCCGATGCGTTCGTGGAGAAGTTCGTCGCCGCCGCCGGCAAGCGCGTCTACGGCGATCCGCAGGACGAGAAGACCACGCTCGCGCCGATGGCGCGCGCGGACCTGCGCGACGAGCTGCACAAGCAGGTGCAGGACAGCATCGCCAAGGGCGCCACGCTGCTGCTCGGCGGTGAGCCGGTGGCCGGCTCGCACGCGGGTTACCCGGCCACCATCCTGGACAACGTGACGCCCGGCATGCCGGCCTATGACGAAGAACTGTTCGGCCCGGCCGCCGCGATCCTGCGCGTCAGCGACGACGCCGAAGCGCTGCGCGTGGCCAATGACACCACCTTCGGCCTGGGGGGCAGCGTGTGGACGAGCGATGCGGCGCGCGGCGAAGCCATCGCCCAGCAGCTTGAGTGCGGTGCCGCCTTCGTCAACGCCATCGTCAAAAGCGACGTACGCCTCCCCTTCGGCGGCAGCAAGCGCTCCGGCTTCGGTCGTGAGCTGGCCGAGCATGGCATCCATGAGTTCATGAACATCAAGACCGTTTACGTGGCCTGATGCCATGAACCGGGTAGTGCCGGCCGCTGGCCGGCTCACGCCCATGCCCCGGACGGCCGCGAACATCAGATGAGGGTCATGCCACCGGAGGAGCCGGCCAGCGGCCGGCACTACCCACCGTCGTGGCCAGCCGTCGCCCGCCGTAGCGAGCAACGGTCCTACCTACACCTACAACCAGCGCGCGCGCTTGAACAAGCGGTACAGCCCCACGCACACCGCACCCACGCCGATGATCATCGCCGGGTAAGCCCACGGCTTGTCCAGCTCGGGCATGTGGGTGAAGTTCATGCCGTACCAGCTGGTGATCAAGGTCGGGGCGGCCAGCAGCGCCGCCCAGGCGCCCAGGCGCTTCACCGTCTCACCCTGGGCCAGGGTCACCAGCGACAGGTTCACGCTCAGCGCGGTCCCCAGCATCTCGCGCAGGGTATCGATCACATCGCTGATCCGCACCGCGTGGTCATGCACGTCGCGCAGATACAGCTTCACTTCGTCCGGCACCAGGTCACCCTGGTAACGCTTGATCTGCGAGAGCATGTCCTGCAGCGGCGCGACCGCCATGCGCATTTTGTTGAGTTCGCGCTTGAGCTCGTACAGCCGCACCACGGTGTGGCGCTTGTAGTTGTCGGAGAAGATGTCCTTCTCCAGCAGCTCCAGCGTGTCGCGGTAGCGCTGGGTGATCGGCAGGTAGTTGTCGACCACGAAATCCAGCACCGCATACAGGCAGTACGACGGGCCCATCGTGCGCAGCAGCTCCGGCTCGCGCTCCACGCGGGCGCGCGGCGCGGCGTAGGACAACGAGGCGCCATGGCGCACCGTGACCAGGAAGCGCGGCCCGAGGAAGGCGTGCGTCTCGCCGTACTGGATGCGCTCGTCCACCATCTGCGCGGTGGTCACCACCACGAACAGCGAGTTGCCGTAGGCCTCGACCTTGGGCCGTTGATGGGCGTTGCGCGCGTCTTCGATGGCCAGCGAATGCAGGCCGAATTCTTCCTGCAGCTTCAGCAGCACGCTGTCCTGGGGTTCGTACAGCCCCACCCACACGAAGCCGTTGTCGCTGGCGATCACATCGCTGATCGCATCCAGGCTGATGTCGTGGCGTTTGCCCTGGTCATCGTAGTGAACGCAGTTGATGACGCAGGCGGGGTTTTCAGGTGTGACGGTCTCCATGGCGGGCATCGTGCGTCAGCGGCCCGTGACGGGCAGGTCACGGCGGCCCAGCACCCATGCCAGCGCTACGTGGATGGGCAGCAACAGCACGATCCACTGCAGGTTGTACTGCGCCTGCAAGGTCAGCCAATGCAGCACCAGCCCGAGCAGCGACACGCCGACGACCGCCCACAGCACGATCCGGAACCACGCGCGCGGCGCGCGGCCGCGCAGCAGGGTGATCGCAGCGGGAACGAGCAGCAGGCACAGCGGCGAGAGCTGCAGCAGGTTGCGGTTGGCCCAGGCAGCCTGGTGCGCACTGAAGCCCCACAGGTAGGTCAGCAGGGCGCCACCCATGCCGCAGAACAGCCAGAACGGCAGTGCCAGGCCACCCAGCAGGCGGCGTCGGCGGCGCAGTGCAACCACACCCGCAGCGGCGATCAGGCCGCACAGCAGCCACGGCCACCAGCTGCGCGGGGACTCGGTCGGCTCCGGGGCGATCCGGTGCGGCAGCAGTTCCTGCTCGGCCTGCACCAGCGGGCGGCCTTCGCTGTTGCGCACCTGGCGCAGCGCATCGGCCAGGCGCATCGGCACGAACGCTTCCTGCCAGCGCGACAGCGGCTGGTCGGCGAACGGGCCCAGACCGATATCGAAGCCCAGCCACATCCACGGCGAAGGCGAGGCCAGGCGCACCGATTCACTGCGGTAGGTGTTGCCGCGCGAGCGCCCGGAGAGCTGCGAATGCAGCCCGCCGCCCAACGCGCCATCGATCGCATCGCGGACCATGGTGGCGCAGTTGGCGGTGTAGTAATCGTAGTGATAACGCGCGTTCTCGGGCTTGGCGCGCTCGGCCAGTGACGCGGCCAGGGTGCGCGCCTGCGCGGGCGTCAGGTCCAGCCACTGCACGCTCGCACCGCGGCCGCTCTCCTGGTAGTACGACAGGTCCTGCCCGAGCGGCAGCGCGACCAGGTAATACATCATGTCGCCGCGCACGAAGTTGCCGATGAAATCGGACTCGCTCGGGTCGAAGTAACCGAAGTTGTAGGAGGTGGCGTCGCCGGTGACCGGATCAACCACCACCAGCGCGTCATGCCCGAAGCGCTCGAAGAAGATCTCGCCCGGCTGCATGGTGACGACGCCGATGCGCGGTGCATCGGCGACGGTGGACGTGGGCGCATCAACAGCGGGCGCGGCATCCTGCGCGGCCAGCGCCCCGAAGGGCAGGCTGGCCATCGCAAGCAGCGACAACACGAACAACAGGCGGCACAGCGACCACCGATTCAAAGGGGGCCGCATGGCGTGGGTCAATCCTCGTTGTGGGTGTCGGGCGGCAGCACGGTCACATGGAACGCCTGCACACGGCGGGCATCGGCACGCGCCACCCGGAACACGAAGCGGTCCAGGGTGAGTTCGTCGCCGGTTTCCGGCAGGTGCCCGATCGCTTCGGTGACCAGGCCACCGATGGTGTCGTAATCGTCGTCGGGGAACGTCGCGCCGAAGCGCTCGTTGAAATCCTCGATCGCGGTCAACGCATCGACCACGTACTGGCCGTCGGCCTGGATCGCGATCTGCGAGGTGTGGTCCTCGGCCTCGTCGTGCTCGTCGTCGATCTCGCCGACGATCTGTTCCAGCACGTCTTCGATGGTGACCAGGCCGGCGACACCGCCGTACTCATCGACCACGATGGCCATGTGGTTGCGCGAGAGCCGGAACTCCTTCAGCAGCACGTTGAGCTTCTTGGCTTCGGGGATCAGTACCGCCGGGCGCAGCAGCTCACGGATGTTGGCCGGCCCGTTGTCGGCGACCACGCCGCGCAGCAGGTCCTTGGCCAGCAGGATGCCGAGGATGTCGTCTTTGTTGTCGCCGTGCACCGGGAAGCGCGAATGGCCGGATTCGACCACCTGCTTCATCAGTTCAAGGAAGGCGGCTTCGACCGGCAGGGAGACCATCTGCGAGCGCGAGATCATCACGTCGCCGACGGTGAGCTCGGCCACCGAAATGGCGCCTTCCATCATCCGCAGCGTGTCAGCGGCAATGAGGCCGTCTTCGTGCGCGGTGTGCAGGACCGCCACCAGCTCGTCGCGGGTGTGGGGTTCGCCGGAGAAGGCAGCGGTCAGGCGTTCGAGCCAGCTGCGCTTCTTTTCATTGTGCTCCTGGGTGGAGCTACTACTGTCGTCTTCAGACATCTCTGGAAAAAAAGGCACCCGGCGTGCCGGGCGTTGGATTTAGTCTATCAGGATGCGGGCGCCTGTCAGCGCCCTGCCGAGGGCGGATTCACGCCCGGCAAGGGGGTGGGGGCGGCGCCCGGCGGCGGGGTGTCTTCCTCCGGCGGCAGGTCCAGGCTGTAGGTACAGCCGGCCAGGGTCTTGCCGGGGTGGGTCTTGACCGTGGACAGGCTCAGGATCACCGATTCGATCAGGGCCTCGCCGGTACGCGGGTCGGTGACGTCGCGGCTGACCAGCTCGCGCCCGGCCATGAATTTCTCCGGCGTATCCACGCCGTCCTCCAGCGCCAGGCGCTTGGCCAGCGGACGCGGGTCGGCCAAGTCCAGGATGGCCATGATGCTGGCCCCGGCCACCGTGATGTACTCGGCGCGCTCGCCGAACACCGTGATCGGGGCGGCCAGGCGGAACTCGGTCATGAACGGGTTGATCTGCGGCAGCGGTTGCAGGCCGTTGGCGACCGCCTTGAGCGGGTCGGCCACCACCGGGGCGACCGCATCGTAGTCACCAACGCTCTGGCGGCATTCGATCAGGGCGGTCAGATCCAGCGGACGTGCAGGGGCGTCGGCAAAGGCAGGGGCGGGCAGCAGGCCCAGCAGGCCCAGCAGGCCAAGGCAGGCAAGTCGCAACGGGGTCATCGAAGCAGATCCATCAACGGGGGCGTGCAGCGCACGGACACGGTGACGATCATAGCGGGCGCCGGTCGGCCGTGGCAGGGTGTCACCGGCGGCGGAACAGCCAGCGCAGGGTGGTGGTGAAGGTGACCACGGCGATTCCGGCCGCCCACAGCACCAGTGCAGCGGCGCCCAGATGCAGCGCGCCCGGTCCGTCGGCGGAGGCCACCAGCAGCGCGCGCCCGAATACCAAGGCAAACGCCGCGGCAAGGACGAACAGCAGCGCGACCTGCACCGGCCGTGCGTGGAAGGTCGATGACTGTGCCGGCGAGGCCCCATCGCGACGTGACCAGCGGTACAGCGTGCGCCAGCCCAGCGGGGCCGCCAGCGCGGCCGCAAGTCCCGACCAGATCACCACGCTCAAGCCGGCCGCGCTGAGGGTCGCTTCGCCAGAACCGGCCAGCAGACGAGGCAGGATCAGGCCCGCCAGCACGCAGGTCAGGATGCCCACTACGAACACCCCGGCGGCCAGGCCGGACAGCCGCCCGGCCCACGCCGCAGACAGGGGCGCGCGCTGCTGCCGCGCCGCCCACCAGCTTCGCGCGGGCGCCAACGAGAGCGCTGCGATGACGGCAGACAGCCCGAGCATGCCCAGCTGCAGTGCGCCGGGGTCACCGCCGGCCGGCGTCAGCGCGGTGAGGCCGGGGGCTCCGATCGCGGTGTACAAAAACCCCACCCAGGACACTGCAAGCAGCACGGGGCCCAGTGCGGAACGACGATCAGGAATCGGCATGGCGGCATACGTCCTTGTATGGCAGGGCAATCAACACAGGTTGCGAGAGTAGCGCTCAGCGCTCGCCGGCATACGGATCGGCAATGCCCAGTTCGGCCAGGATGTCACGCTCGAGCTGTTCCATGGCATCGGCTTCCTTCTCGTCTTCATGGTCCCAGCCGAGCAGGTGCAGCACGCCGTGCACGGTCAGGTGCGCGTAGTGGGCGTTGAGTGCCTTGCCCTGTTCGTCCGCCTCGCGGGCGACCACCGGGGCGCAGATCACCAGATCGCCCAGCAGCGGGAACTTCACGCCCTTGGGCAGGCCCTCCGGCAGTTCGGCCGGGAAGCTGAGCACGTTGGTCGCGTAATCCTTGCCGCGGTAATGCCGGTTCAACGACTGGCCTTCCTTGGCATCGACCAGACGGATCGCCAGGTCGGCCTCGCGGATGCGGCCCTTCAGGGCGGCGGCCACCCACTTGCGGAAGCTCACCGCCGAGGGCAGCCCGGCGCGGGGCAGAGCGTAGCTGATCGCGACGTCCAGTCGCACGGGACCACGGGTCATGGGGTCGCTCCGGGTTGGACCTGCTGCAGATCGCGGCGGTCGTAGGCGCTGACGATGCGGGCCACCAGCGGGTGACGGACCACGTCGCGTGCTTCGAAGAAGGTGAAGCTCACGCCCTCGACATCACGCAGCACATCGATCGCATCGCGCAGGCCGGACTTCACGTGCTTGGGCAGATCGGTCTGGGTGAGGTCGCCGGTGACCACGGCCGTGGAGCCGAAGCCCAGGCGGGTCAGGAACATTTTCATCTGCTCGACCGTGGTGTTCTGCGCTTCGTCCAGGATCACGTACGCATCGTTGAGCGTGCGGCCGCGCATGTAGGCCAGCGGCGCGATCTCGATGACGTTCTTTTCCAGCAGCTTGAGCACCTTCTCCACGCCGAGCATTTCGTACAGCGCGTCGTACAGCGGGCGCAGGTACGGGTCCACCTTCTGGCTCAGATCGCCGGGCAGGAAGCCCAGCTTCTCGCCGGCCTCCACCGCCGGGCGCACCAGGATCAGGCGCTGCACGCGCGCTTCATTGAGTGCTTCCACGGCGCTGGCCACGGCCAGGAAGGTCTTGCCGGTACCGGCCGGGCCGATGCCGAAGTTGATGTCGTGGGTGGTGATCTGGTGCAGGTAGCGGGCCTGGTTGGCGCCGCGGCCGCGCACGGTGCCGCGCTTGACCTTGATCGCCACTTCCTGGGCCTCGTAGGCGCGCTCGACCACATGCTCCACGTTGGCCTGGTTCAGCCGCAGGTGGATGGCATGGCTGTCGAACACCACGTCGCCGGCTTCGGCGTACAGCGCTTCGATCAGGGCCTGCGCATCGGCCACCACGGCCTTGGGGCCGGTCACGCGGAACACGTGGCCACGGTTGGCGATTTCCACGCCGAGGTTGAGTTCCACCTGGCGGAGATGTTCATCGAACGGACCGGCCATGTTGGCCAGGCGCTCGTTGTCTTCCGGGGTGAGGGTGAAGTCGCGTTGTGCGAGTGCGGTCATTGCGTCCGGCGGCCGCCGGTCCAGCCGACCGGGCCGCAAGCAGGGAAAGGGAGAACAGGGTAGCGCGGGTGCGGGGTCGCCGCTACAGCACCGGCGGAAAGTGGTTTTCCACAGGGGCTGTGCAGCGCCGGTGCAGCAACCTGTGGATAGGTGGCGCCAGCCCTACTGCGGCAAAGGGTTCAATTGCGTGGTCAAAAAAGCGTCAACGATGGCCGCACCGTGGTCCGGCCATCCCGCTCAGTCTGCCGTCACCATCCGCGCGCGCAGCGAGTTGCTGTACGCCTCGGTGATCACCACATCCACGAACTGGCCGACCAGGCGCGGGTGCCCCGGGAAATTCACCGAGCGCATGTTCTCGCTCTTGCCGGTCAGCTCGTTCGGGTTGCGCTTGGACGGGCCTTCCACCAGCACGGTCTGGACGGTGCCGACCATCTTTTCCGAGATGGCTGCAGCCTGCTCGTTGATCCGGGCCTGCAGGCGCGACAGGCGCGCGTGCTTTTCCGCATCGGGGGTGGTGTCTTCCAGATCGGCGGCGGGCGTGCCCGGGCGCCGTGAATAGATGAAGGAGAAGCTCTGGTCGAAGCCTACGTCCTCGATCAGCTTCATGGTCTTCTCGAACTCGGCGTCGGTCTCGCCGGGAAAACCGACGATGAAATCCGAGCTGATCGAGATGTCCGGGCGCACCGCACGCAGCTTGCGGATCTTGGATTTGAATTCCAACGCGGTGTAGCCACGCTTCATCGCCGAGAGCACGCGGTCGCTGCCCGCCTGCACGGGCAGGTGCAGGAAGTTGGCCAGCTGCGGCACATCGCGGTAGGCATCGATCAGCGAATCGCTGAACTCCAGCGGGTGCGAGGTGGTGAAGCGGATCCGGCCGACGCCGTCGATCTCGGCGATGGTCCGGATCAGCAGCCCGAGGTCGGCGAACTCGCCGTCGCCATACGGGCCGCGGTAGGCGTTGACGTTCTGGCCGAGCAGGTTGATCTCCAGCACGCCCTGGGCGGCCAGCTGCGCCACCTCCACCACCACGTCCTCGAACGGGCGGCTGACTTCGGTGCCGCGGGTGTAGGGCACCACGCAGAACGAGCAGTACTTCGAGCAGCCTTCCATGATCGAGACGAACGCGGAGGCACCCTCGGCGCGCGGCTCGGGCAGGGCGTCGAACTTCTCGATTTCCGGGAAGCTGATGTCCACCTGCGATTTGCCCGATTCACGGCGCTGGCGGATCAGCTCCGGCAGGCGGTGCAGGGTCTGTGGGCCGAACACCAGATCCACGTGCGGCGCGCGCTTGATGATCGCCTCACCTTCCTGTGAGGCCACGCAGCCGCCGACGCCGATGATGACCCCGCGGCCGTTGTTCTTCAGCGCCTTCCAGTAGCCCAGCTGGCTGAACACCTTCTCCTGGGCCTTCTCGCGGATCGAGCAGGTGTTCATCAACAACACGTCGGCCTCGGCCGGGTCGTCGGTGAGTTCCAGCCCTTCCGAGGCGGCGAGCACGGCGGCCATCTTGGTCGAGTCATACTCGTTCATCTGGCAACCGTGGGTCTTGATGTACAGCTTGCCGCGCACCGGACCGGTCACCTGCGGCTTGGCGCCGGGCAGGGGGAGCAGATCGGGGCGGGGGGCGGAGCTGGGCGGAGCAGAGGCAGGCAAGGCAGAACCGGCCGAAGTCGGCGCGGTCGAAGCTGGCGTCCCGGTCATGGCGCTTATTCCAGTCGGGTGGGCGGGCAGGCAGCCGGATGGCTGCGGTGAGCAGGCCATTGTAGCCGGGTCGGGCTCCCCCCTTGGCAATCCCCGGCGAATTGGGGACACTCCCGCTCATGAAGGGGATGTTGGGGATCGCTGCGCTGGCCTTGGCTGCGCTGACCGCTATGCCGGCCAGTGCGGGCACGCTGTACAAGTGCGTTGGTGCCGACGGCATTCCCAGCTATGTGAGCAAGCGCGTGGGCGGGGCCAGCTGCAGCGTGATCAGCAGCTACCGGCCCGACCGCAGCGCGCCCCGCCGGGCCCCGACTGCGCCGCCCGCGCCGCCCCCGGTCGCCCAGATCGCCAGCGCCACACCTGCAGCGGGGGGCACCGCCGCGCCGGCCCGGGCCGATACCGCCACGGTCGCCACCGCGATCACGCCCGCTCCGGTTCCGGTTCCGGCCACCGTGCTGACCGCGCCGCCCACCCGGGCGCCTTCAGCGGGCAAGGCTGGGCAGGTCCGCAGCGGTCAGCTCTATTCGTATATGAAGGACGGCGTGCGCCATTACACCAGCGCACGTCCGGCCCAGATGGCCAGCCTCGGGCAGGTCCGCACCATCCATTACACCTTCATCGAACGCTGCTATGCCTGTGGCGCGAACCCCTCGGTCAACTTCGGCTCGGTCCGCCTCAACACCACGGCCTATCAGAGCGAGATCGCCGCCGCCGCCCGGGAGTTCGGGGTGGAAGAAGCGATCGTGCGCGCGATCATCCATGCCGAGTCCGCCTACAACCCGCTGGCGCTGAGCCGGGCCGGCGCGCAGGGCCTGATGCAGCTGATGCCGCCCACCGCGCGTCGCTTCGGGGTCAGTGATTCCTATGATGCTTCGCAGAACATCCGCGGCGGCGTGCAATACCTGTCCTGGCTGCTCAAGCGCTTCAATGGCGACCTGACCCTCGCCGCCGCGGGCTACAACGCGGGCGAGGGTGCGGTAGCCCGCCATGGCGGCGTGCCCCCTTACAGCGAGACCCAGTATTACGTGAAGCGGGTGGCCGTATTGGCCGACCGCTATCGAAGTGCGGTCGCCACCCAGCAATAACCGATGGCGCCGGGAGTACCTGATGCCGTACTGTCGGGGTAATGTCGTTCCGTAGTACCGCGTTGTGTGGCCGACTTCGGTTCAGCTACACTCGCGGCTGATTCAATGTGGACTGGCCCCCACCGGTCTGCTGGCAGCCTCAAGCTACCTAAATCAATATCGGAGTGCCGGATGGCCAACGATGGGGTAAACGATCCAGTCAATACTGGACGTCGACGGTTTCTCTCAGCAACCACTGCGGTGGTCGGAGCGGTCGGCGTCGGATTTGCAGCGGTACCGTTCATCAAGTCCTGGAATCCCAGCGCCCGCGCCAAATTGGCCGGTGCCCCGGTGATTGCCGACATCAGTGCGCTCCAGGAAGGCCAGCGTCTGGTCATGGAGTGGCGTGGACAGCCGATCTGGATCGTCAAGCGCTCCAAGGCCATCCTCGATGCGCTGCACGGGCTGGACGGCCGCCTCAAGGATCCCGGCTCGGGCGAGAAAGAACAGCAGCCTGAGTACGTGCTCAAGCAGAATCCCGAATTCCGTTCGATCAAGGCCGAGGTCTCGGTGCTGGTCGGGCTGTGCACCCATCTGGGCTGTTCGCCGGAAATGGTCGCCGAGATCCGCCCCGAGCCCTACGACCCGCAGTGGAAAGGCGGCTATTTCTGCCCCTGCCACAAGTCGCGCTTCGATATGTCCGGTCGCGTGTTCAAGGATGTTCCGGCACCGATCAACCTGCTGGTGCCGCCGCACCATTACCAGGACGACAACACCATCATCATCGGCGTTGATCCGCAGGGGGCGGCTTGATCATGGCCAATATCCTTTCCCGCACCGCCACCGGCCTGGCCGACTGGGTCAACGCGCGCGCGCCCGGGCTGATGCCGGTCTACCGCAAGCACGTCAGCGAGTATTACGCGCCGAAGAACTTCAACATCTGGTACTACTTCGGTTCGCTGGCGCTGCTGATCCTGGTCAACCAGATCGTCACCGGCATCTTCCTGACGATGCACTACAAGACGAACGCGGCCGAAGCGTTCGCTTCCATCGAATACATCATGCGGGACGTGGAGTGGGGCTGGCTGATCCGCTACATGCACTCCACCGGTGCCTCGCTGTTCTTCATCGTGGTCTACCTGCACATGTTCCGCGGCCTGCTCTACGGCAGTTACCAGAAGCCGCGCGAACTGGTCTGGATCCTGGGCATGCTGATCTACCTGGTACTGATGGCCGAAGCCTTCATGGGCTACGTGCTGCCATGGGGCCAGATGTCGTTCTGGGGCGCCAAGGTGATCATCTCGCTGTTCGGCGCGATCCCGGTGATCGGCACCGGCCTGACCGAATGGATCATGGGCGATTACCTGCCCAGCGACGCCACCCTCAACCGCTTCTTCGCGCTGCATGTGATCGCGCTGCCGCTGGTGCTGTTGCTGCTGGTGGTGCTGCACCTGGGCGCGCTGCATGAAGTGGGCTCCAACAACCCGGACGGCGTGGAGATCAAGAAGGGCCCGAAGGGCAACCGCTGGTCGGCCACCGCGCCTACCGACGGCATTCCCTTCCATCCGTACTACACGCTCAAGGATGCGGTGGGCGCCGGCTTCCTGCTGATCATCGCTGCCTTCATCATCTTCTTCGCCCCGGCCTTCGGCGGGCTGTTCCTCGAACACGACAACTTCACCGAGGCCAACCGCCTGGTCACACCCGAGCACATCAAGCCGGTCTGGTACTACACCCCGTACTACGCGATGTTGCGCGTGGTGCCCAACAAGCTCGGCGGCGTGATCGTGATGTTCTCGGCGATCGCCATCCTGTTCCTGGTGCCGTGGCTGGACCGGGCGCGCGTGAAGTCCTATCGCTACCGTGGCCTGCTCTCGCGCGGCCTGCTGGGCATGTTCGCGGTGTGCTTCGTGTGGCTGGGCGTGATCGGCTCCGGCCCGGGTACGGATGCGCACGAGACTTACATCGGGCGCGTGCTGACCTTCCTGTATTTCGCCTTCTTCATCACCATGCCGCTATGGACCAAGCTGGACAGGACCAAGCCGGTACCGGACCGGGTGACCACGCATGACTGACCACTGGATTGTCCGGCTGGCCTGCGCAGCGGCCCTGATGTTTGGCGTAGCGGTGGCCGATGCCGCCGAAGGTGCCAAGACCCTGCAGGCCGGTAATGACCTGAGCGATCGTGCTTCGCTGCAGCGTGGCGCACAGCTCTACATGAACTACTGCTCCGGCTGCCACGCGCTGAAATACCTGCGCTACTCGCGCATGGCCGCCGATCTTGGGCTGAGCGAAGAGGAGGTCATGAACAACCTCAACTTCACCGGCACCCCGGTGGGTGAGCCGATCCCGGTGACGATGCCCAAGGCGCAGGCCGAGAAGTGGTTCGGCAAGATGCCGCCGGACCTGAGCCTGATTTCGCGCGTGCGGGGCAGCGACTGGGTCTACACCTATCTCAAGTCGTTCTACCTGGATCCCACGCGGCCGCTGGGCTGGAACAACACCGTGTTCCCCAATGCCTCCATGCCCAATCCCCTGTGGGAGATGCAGGGGCTGCAGCATGCGGTGCACGGCAAGCCGGAGAACCCGGGTGAAGATCCGCCGGTGGTCGGCCTGAAGATCGAGCAGCCGGGCAACATGGATCCCGGCCAGTACGATCAGGCGGTGCGCGACATCACCAATTTCCTGGAGTACGCCGGCGAGCCGGCTGCGCTCAAACGCCAGAAGCTGGGCGTGTGGGTGATCCTGTTCCTGGCGCTGCTGACCTTCCTGGCCTATCTGCTCAAGAAGGAATACTGGAAGGACGTCCACTGAGCCGTCGGGCGCCGTCCAGTGGCGATCGTTCCACGCGTGGGACCATCGCCCTATTGGCTTTTGTGATGTGCGGTTGCACACTCGGGTACTGTGACGACCGTCGGCAATGGGCTGGCGGCGCCGATACGACCGGCGGTTACCGGACGTTGGAGAGCCTTTGATGGCGGCGAGCGTACGCATGCGGAATACCCTGACGCTGTTTTCCTCGAACGACGATGTGCTGTGCCATCGCGTGCGGCTGGTACTGGCGGCCAAGGGCGTCACCTATGACTCGGTGCCGGTCGATCCGCAGAACCCGCCCGAAGATCTCATCGATCTCAACCCGTACCACTCCGTGCCCACCCTGGTGGAGCGCGAGCTGGTGCTGTACGCGGCATCGGTGGTCAGTGAGTATCTGGACGAGCGCTATCCGCACCCGCCATTGATGCCGGTCGATCCGCTCTCGCGGGCCCGCATCCGTCTGGCGATGCTGCGCATCGAACACGATTGGGTACCGCAGGTGCAGGCCATCCAGCTGGGCAACAAGACCCAGGCCGAGGCGGGCCGCAAGCGGCTCAAGGAACTGCTGACCAGCGCGGTGCCGCTGTTCAAGGCCAGCAAATTCTTCCTCAACCCGGAAATGAGCCTGGCCGATTGCGCGATGGCGCCGATCATCTGGCGGCTGCAGGCGCTGGACGTGCCGCTGCCGAAGGATGGCAAGTCGATCGAGGATTATGGCAACCGCATTTTCCGGCACCCCGGCTTCATCCGCAGCCTGACCGACCAGGAAAAGAAGCTGCGCGATCTGCCGGTCTGATCGGCGGGAGGTGTGCCGCGTGCGGCACCGGTGGACTGAACGAAATCGCGGTGCCGGTACGCGCCATGGCTGACCTGCGGGTAGGCGGGCGCGTACACTTGCACCAGGCAATCCGGATCAAGAGCAGCCGAGCACGGCTCGGCTCTACCACATGACTGAAGACACTTTTCGCATGACCAGCCACCGTCCGTACCTGTTGCGGGCCCTGGTGGAATGGATCAATGACAACGACCTGACGCCGCATATCCTGGTCGACGCCGGTCTGCCTGGCGTGCAGGTGCCGCAGAGCGCGGTCAAGGACGGCCGCGTCGTCCTGAACATCGCCGAGCGCGCCGTGGTGCGCCTGCATATCGATAATGACAGCGTGAGCTTCTCGGCCCGCTTCTCCGGCACCAGCTACCCGGTGCAGGTGCCGATCTCGGCCGTGCTGGCCGTGTATGCCCGCGAGACCGGGCAGGGCATGGCGCTGCCGGATGACATCCCGGGCCATGAGCCGGGTCCGGACGACGAGCTGCCGCCGGACGATTCACCGACCCCGCCGGACGATGCACCGCCCAAGCCCAGCGGTCGCCCGCATCTGCGGGTGGTCAAGTAAGACTCAATGGCCGCCGCAAGGCGGCCATTTCATCAGACGTCCTCGGCATCGCGCGTATCGATATCGCGGCGGATCTCACTGATCCGCGCCGCCGACGGTCCCACGAACGTGATCAGCTGATCACCGCGCAGCACCATGCGCCCGCTGTGCCGGTCCACGCCATCGTGCGAGTACTCGAACTTGAAGGTGCGCTCCCAGCCCAGCCAGCCGTTGTCCTTGCGGCACACGCGCAGGCCGGTGGCGTGCACGCTCTGGTCCAGCCACTGCACATCGGCAGCGCGGCAGGCATTGCGCCCGAGCACGCCGGCACGCTCGGCGGCGGCACGCGAGGAATTCCAGAAGGCGTAGGCGAACGCGCCGGCAATCATCAACAGGATCAAACTGGGCATCGGTGACTCGGCGCGGTCAGGGAGGTCGGTCTCTCCAAGATGGCGACGAATGCGGCGCGGATCAAGCCATCCGCGCGATCGCGATCAGGGCGTGCGCGGTGGCGGTGGGGGCGGTGTCTCCGTGCCGGGCCCCGGCATGCCGTTCGGAGCGGGCGCGTCCATCGGCACCGTGGCCGGCGCGGTGGCCGCCAGCTTCAGCAGTGCGGCCCAGTCCTGGCGATTGAAGCTGCATTCCTCTTCGCGGCCCGGGGTGCAGCCCAGATCCACCCCATCGCCCGCGCTGGCCTTTGCGGGCGGCAGCTCGATGCGACCGCTGCGGTCCAGCGACAGCTTGCGCAACGCCACGGTGTTCATGACGTTGCCGCCGATCAGATACAGCGTGCGGTCGCCGCCCATGTTGGCCGCGATCACCACTTCGCAGTGCGATTTCCAATGCGTCACCGCGCCGCTGCCCAGCGACTGCATCAGCCCGCTGTAGCTCAGAGTCTCGCGGCGGTCGCGCAGGTAGCACAGCAGGTCGCCGGGCGCGGGTTTCTCCTGCGCCGGATCGGTCATCCGGTACGGCCCGCTGTTCTGGTACGCGGCGCGGATGTAGTCGATGTGCCGGGGCGACCGGGTAAAGCCGGGCACCGAGGCACGGGTCATCACCCAGGAAATGAAGGCGGCTGACCACGGGTTGTCCACCAGGAACGCGCGGCAGTCGGTGTCGGTGTAGCGCGTGCCCGGCGGGGCCATGCAGCTCGATGCGCCGGGCTGGCTGCCCATCGGCGACAAGGTGCCGCTCTGCCGCCAGTAGCCGACCACGCGCTGCCAGGCGACCAGGCCGTTGTCGGCCAGGTGGACGTCCTCGGCTTCGGTGACACTCAGGCTGGCTGCGCGGCCATCACGATCGATGAAGGGCCGATACCAGAGGCGGTGTTCGTTGCAGGCGGTCTGCACGATGGCCACGGCCAGCGGGCTCAGCCCGAACCGCGGGGGTACATCGCAGACCTCGGCGGCGGACGCCTGCAGCGGCAGCAGCGCGAGCAGGGGAGACAGGCAGGCGAGAAGCGGCAGGCAGCGCATGCGTGCATTCCAGGTGGGGGCAGACGCAGCCTCGCAGACCGCATCTGCCCATACCGTGAAAGCGGCATCAGCCCTGTGGCGGCGGGCCCAGTTTCAATGACAGGTCGATTGCCTGCACATGCTTGGTCAGCCCGCCGATGGAGATGCAGTCCACGCCGTCCTCGGCGATCGCGCGCAGGCCGTCCAGACCGACACTGCCGGACACTTCCAGCGGAATCCGCCCGGCCGCGATGCGCACGGCCTCGCGCCGCGTGGCGGCGTCGAAATCGTCGATGAGGATGCGGGTGCAGCGCACCGCCAGCGCCTCGCGCAGCTGGTCCAGGTCTTCGACCTCGACCACCAGCGGCAACGCCGGCCACTGCGCACGCGCCGCCAGCACCGCAGCGGTCAGCGAGCCGGCCGCACGGATGTGGTTTTCCTTGAGCATCACCGTGTCGAACAAGCCCAGGCGATGGTTGTCGCCGCCGCCGCAGCGCACCGCGTACTTCTGCGCGACACGCAGCCCGGGCAGGGTCTTGCGGGTGTCCAGGATCCGCGCGCCGGTACCGGCCACCGCCGCGACGTACTGCGCGGTGGTGGTGGCCGTGCCGGACAGTGTCTGCAGGAAGTTCAACGAGGTCCGTTCCGCGCTCACCAGGCTGCGGTTGCGGCCCTGCAGCAGCGCCAGCACGGTGCCGGCGGCGACGCGGTCGCCCTCGGCTACCCGCCACTCGATCCGGACGTCCGGATCGAGCGCCCGATGGGTCGCATCGAACCAGGGGCGACCGGCGATCACCGCGTCCTGCTTGCACAGCAGGTAGGCGCTGTCGGGGCGGTCGGGGAGCAGGGCGGCGGTGACATCACCGCTGCCGATGTCCTCGGCCAGTGCACGGGCCACATCGGCGGCCACCAGGGCGGCCTCGGGGGCCGGCACGGGGAGGTGGCTCATTTTTCCGGGAAATCGGCGATCTGGGCGGTGGCGATGGCCTCTTCGGCCAGCAGCACCGGGATGCCGTCGTCCACGCGGAACACCTGCTTGCGGTCGCGGGTCAGCAGGGCCTCGCGCAGCGTCTGTGCCTGCGGGCTGCCATCGGCCTTGAGCACGGCACCGGCACCGATCGCGCGGTTGAGCGCGTCCAGGCCGGTGGCGTCGAGCAGGGACAGGGGCTGGCGCGTATCGGGCGAGCACAGGAGGTCGAGCAGCTTGCGATCCATGGATTCTTCGTCTTGCGTGGAAGACGGCTAGAATACGTCTTTAAGGCAGGTGACGGCCAATGACCCTCAACCAAACCGCGCCGCTCGTCGGCATCGTCATGGGATCCCGCTCGGATTGGGAAACCATGCAGCACGCCGCCCAGAAGCTGGATTCGCTGGGCGTTCCCTATGAAGTGAAAGTGGTTTCGGCGCATCGCACGCCGGACGTGCTGTTCACCTACGCCGAGCAGGCGGGCCAGCGTGGCCTGCGCGCGATCATCGCCGGTGCCGGCGGGGCAGCGCACCTGCCGGGCATGATCGCCGCCAAGACCGCCGTGCCGGTGCTGGGCGTGCCGGTGCAGTCCAAGGCGCTGAACGGCATGGATTCGCTGCTCTCCATCGTGCAGATGCCGGCCGGGATTCCGGTCGCCACCTTCGCCATCGGCAACGCCGGCGCCTCCAACGCGGCGTTGTTCGCAGCCGCCATGCTGGCCTCCGACCAGCCGGCGATCGGTGAAGCGCTGGACGCCTTCCGCGCCCGCCAGACCGAAGATGTCATGGCCCACGACGACCCGCGTCAATGACCAGGACCGTTGGCATTCTGGGCGGCGGTCAGCTCGCCCGCATGATGGTCCTGGCCGGTGCGCCGATGGGGCTGCGCTTCGAGCTGTTCGACCCGGCTGCCGATGCCTGTGGTGCCCAGGTGGCACCGCTGCAGGTGGCCGCATTCGAGGACGAGGCGGCCCTGGCGGCCTTCGCCGCGCGCGTGGATGTGGTGACCTTCGACTTCGAGAACGTGCCGGCACGCAGCGCGAAGTTCCTGGCCGAGCGCGTGCCGGTGTATCCCAATCCGGATGCGCTGGCCGTGGCCCAGGATCGGCTCAGCGAGAAGGCTCTGTTCCAGTCGCTGGGCATTCCGCTGCCGGCCTTCGCCGATATCCGCAGCCGCGACGAACTGGCGGCCAGGGCCGCCGAGTTCGGCATGCCCTGCATCGTCAAGACCCGCCGGCTGGGCTATGACGGCAAGGGCCAGTTCCGGATCCGCAGCGCGACCGACATCGACGCGGCCTGGGACACCCTCGGCAGCCAGGTCGACAAGACCGGGCTGATTCTGGAAGGCTTCGTCGCCTTTGATCGCGAAGTCAGCGTGGTGGCGGTCCGCGGGCAGGATGGCGAGTTCCGCGCCTGGCCGATCACCGGCAACTGGCACGTCGACGGCGTGCTCTCGGCCAGCCTGGCCCCGGCGCAGCTGCCGGCGGCCCAGCACGAGGCGGCCATCGGCTATGCACGGACGCTGGCCGAGCGTCTGGACTATGTCGGCGTGTTCGCGCTCGAACTGTTCTGCCGCGGCGATGAGCTGCTGGCCAACGAGATGGCGCCGCGCGTGCACAACTCCGGCCACTGGACCATCGAAGGCAGCGAGACCTCGCAGTTCGAGAATCATCTGCGTGCCGTGCTTGGCCTGCCGCTGGGCGACACGCGCATGCTGGGCCATGCCTGCATGCTCAACTGGATCGGCCAGATGCCCGATGCCAGCGCCGTGCTCGGCCAGGCCAGTGGCCACTGGCACGATTACGGCAAGCAGGCGCGGGACGGCCGCAAGGTCGGCCATGCCACGCTGCGCGATGATGATGCGGCGGCGCTTGCCGGTGCATTGGAAAACGTCGGTGCGCAGCTGGATCGCGCCGACCAGGTCGCGCCGGTCATCAAGATCCTGCGCGGTTGACGGCGAGGAGTGCCGGCCAGCGGCCGGCACTCCCTGGATGCACGACCAACGGTCGTGCGCTACCGGACCTCAATCGCGCAATTGCGCGGTAACGAAGTCCCAGTTCACCAGCTTCCAGAACGCCTCCAGATAGCGCGCGCGCTCGTTCTGGTGGTCGATGTAATACGCGTGTTCCCACACATCGCAGGCCAGCAGCGGGGTGCTCTCGCCGGTCAACGGCGTGCCCGCGTTGCGCGTGACCTGGATCGCCAGCGCGCCATTGGGGTGCTGTACCAGCCACACCCAGCCCGAGCCGAACAGGCTCAGCGCCGCACGGTCGAAGGTGTCACGCAGGCGCTTGGCATCGCCGAAGTGACGGGTGACCAGTTCACCCAGCCGGCCCTGCGGATCGCCCCCGGCGCGCGGGTGCAGGCACTGGAAATAGAACTGGTGGTTCCACGCCTGCGCGGCCGCGTCGAACAGGCTGCCCTGGCTTTGGCGGACGATCTCCTCCAGTGGCAGCTCGGCCAGCTCCGTGCCTTCAATACGCGCGTTGACCGTGTCCAGGTAGCCACGCAAGTGCCTCCCGTGGTGCAGGTCCAGCGTCTCCGCAGAGAGGTGAGGCTGAAGGGCGGCGCGGTCGTAGGGAAGGCGAGGCAGTTCGAGGGGCATGGGCACGACAGATTGGGAAGGAAGAGCGCCGATCCATGGCGGATTGTCATCAGTGTGGCGGATGGCAGGGTGCCCACCACGCGAAGGTAGGGCATACAATGGCGGCCAGGGAAGTCTATCCGACCGGTGAGGCCGGGTTGTCCCATTGGAGGGAGAGTCGTTGTGGCGGTGATGCAGCAGATCCAGTCCGAAGTCGAACGTTACCCCCTCGTGTTGTTCATGAAGGGCACCCCGCAATACCCCATGTGCGGCTTTTCAAGCCGTGCCATCCAGGCATTGATGGCCGCCGGCGCGATCGCGCTGCGCACGGTCAACGTGCTGGAAGAACCCGAGATCCGCGCCAATCTGCCGCGCTTCTCCAACCTGCCGACGTTCCCGCAGCTGTTCATCCACGGCGAGCTGATCGGCGGCTGCGATATCGTGCTGGAGCTGTTCGAATCGGGCGAGCTCAAGCGCATCGTCGAAGAGGCGTCCCAGCCGTGAGTGCGGTCCCGTCCGTGGTGGCCGGGACCGGATCGCTCGCCGATCGCGTCATTCTCATCGCCGGAGCCGGGGGAGGCTTTGGCAGCGCCGCCGCTGTCGCCTGCGCACAGGCCGGGGCAACCGTGGTCCTGCTGGGGCGCAAACCCCGCCGGCTGGACCGGGTCTACGCTGCCGTCGAGGCTGCCGGCCCCGAGCCGCTGCTGTATCCGCTGGATCTGGAGGGGGCCACCCCCGACGACTACGCCACCCTGGCCGAGCGCCTGCACTCCGAGCTCGGCCATCTCGATGGTGTTCTCTATTGCGCAGCTGATTTCGCCGGGCTGACCCCGTTCGAACTGGCCGACCCGGCCGCCTTCGCCCGCGCAGTCCACGTGAACCTGACCGCCCCGGCCTGGCTGGCCCAAGCCTGCCTCCCGCTGCTGCGCCAATCCGAGGATGCCGCCCTGGTGTTCACCGTGGATGACCCGGCGCGGGTGGGGCAGGCATATTGGGGCGGCTACGGTGCAGCCCAGCACGGCCTGCGCGGCCTGATCGCCTCCCTGCACGACGAACTCGGCCGCAGCCCGGTCCGGGTCAGTGGCCTGCAGCCGGGCCCGATGCGTACCGCGCTGCGCGCCCGTGCCTTTTCGCTGGATGAGGACCGCAGCGCCCGTGACCCGGCCGAGTGCGCCGCGGCGGCGGTGCTGCTGCTGTCCGCTGCCGGCGCTGCCCATCGCGGCCAGATTCTCGAGGCCTGAGGGCGGGAAGGGCGTCACCGTTGGGTGACCGTGCCCAGGGCGACCGTGCCCAGGGCGACCGTGCCCAGGGCCGTCCCACGGCTGTCAGGTAGTGCCGGCCGCTGGCCGGCTCCCCAGTGCACCTTGAAAACCCCGCGGGGACCCTCCCGAAGCCGCTGGCGGCGTCAAATGGCCCGCATTCAGCCGGTCACAATCAAATGTGAAGATAGCGTCACGATCCCGTTGTGATGGCGTGTGTTTTGTCGCCAAACCGTCACAATCCGAGGTTACCGTGTTAATCTAGTGTTAACCGTTGCGGCTGAAACCAGCTCGCGGCTAGGGAACCCAGATAAAAGTCCAGTCAGCCGCCAGCAAGGCTGCTTGGGCGCGTTTTTTTCTCCGCCATCGCCAATCTCGCATCGAGGCTACTCCCCAATGACCCACTCCCGTTGTCTCCGGATGTCCAAGCTGACGCTTGGTCTCGTGGCTGCACTTGCCGCCGCTCCCGCCTTCGCCCAGAGCACCTCTGCCGGTGTCGGCGGTCAGGTCACGTCCGCCTCAGGCTCGCCTGTTGCCGGTGCCGAAGTCACCATCACGCACACCGAGTCGGGCACGGTCAGCCGTGCGACCACCGATGCGGCGGGTCGTTACAACGCGCGCGGCCTGCGCGTGGGTGGTCCGTACACCATCACCATCAACAAGTCCGGTGAAGGCACCAAGACGGAAGAGGGTGTGTACCTGGGCGTCAACCAGACCGGTACCGTCAACGCGGCACTGACCGGTGACCTGGCGGCGACCAACCTGGAGGCAGTGCAGGTCGTGGCCGTCGCCGGCGGCTCGGAAGTGTTCAGCACCACCAAGATGGGCTCGGGCACCAACATCAGCCAGCAGCAGATCGAAATTGCGCCGTCCATCGGCGGCAACATCCAGGATCTGATGCGTCTGGATCCGCGCGTGACCTTCATCGATCGCGCCTCCGGCTCGATCTCGGCCGGTGGCCAGAATCCGCGCTACAACTCGATCAGCATCGACGGCGTGTCCGCCAGCGATACGTTCGGCCTGGAAGGCAACAACATGCCGACCCGTCGCCAGCCGGTCGCCATGGAGGCCATCGAAGCACTGGACATCAACCTGTCCAACTACGACGTCAGCATCGCTGCCGCCGCCGGTGCCACCGTCAACGCGGTGACCAAGTCCGGTACCAATGAATTCCACGGTTCGGTCTACGGCACCTACCGTGACGGCGACTGGTTCGGCGACAACCCGGAAGGCCAGCCGTTCAACGGCTTCACCAAGGAAGAAACCTACGGCGTGACCGTGGGCGGTCCGATCATCAAGGACAAGCTGTTCTTCTTCGCCAACTACGAAAAGTTCAAGCAGGCCGCCCCGGGCGCCGACCTGGCGACCACCCCGCTGGGCAAGGCCAACGGCCAGTTCAACCTGGCGGACGTGACCCGCGCCCAGCAGATCGCGCAGGGCTACGGCATCGAAGCCGGTGGCATGGAAAGCAACGGCGACACCTCGATGGAAGAGTACGCGCTGAAGCTGGACTGGAACATCAGCGACAACCAGCGTGCCAGCATCCGCTACAGCAAGATCGACCAGAGCAAGCTGCGCATCAACGGCATGACCACCAGCGCTGCATCGCTGAGCTCGTACTGGTACCAGCACGACAAGACCAACGAGAGCTACGTCGCCCAGCTGTTCAGCGACTGGTCGGACAACTTCTCCACCGAACTGAAGGCGTCGTACCGCGAGTACTCGGCCATCCGTAACGTGAGCACCAATGCCCCGAGCGTGCGCATCTACTTCGGTGGCAACGTGGGCGCGCCGTCCGGCGACTCGCTGTACCTGGGTACCGAAGCCAACTCGCAGAACAACGTCCTGCAGACCAAGGCGTGGAACTACTACGCCGCCGGCACCTGGACCCTGGGTGACCACGACGTCAAGTTCGGTGCGTCGTACGATACCAACGATATCTACAACTACTTCGGCGCCAACTCGTTTGGCACCTACACCTTCTACGGCCTGGAAAATTTTGCCGCCGGCCGCTGGAGCAGCTACAACTACGCCCCGGAGCGTACGCCTGGCTCGATCCCCGCTGATTACAAGTACAGCAACCTGGCCCTGTTCGTGCAGGACACCTGGTATGTGAACAACAACCTGACCCTGACGCTGGGCCTGCGTGCGGACCGTCCGGACACCACCCCGGCGCCGGCTTACAACGCACCTGCCTCGAACGTCTTCGGCTATAACAACAGCAAGGTGATCGACAGCAAGTTCCTGATCCAGCCGCGCTTCGGCTTCAACTACACCTTCGACACCGACCGCCCGACCCAGCTGCGTGGTGGCGTGGGCCTGTTCCAGGGTGACTCGCCGCAGGTGTGGCTGAGCAACAGCTACTCGGCGACCGGTTTCAACACCAACGTCTACAGCCTCAACAGCGCTCGTTACACCGATGCGCTGAAGTTCAACCCGAACAAGGACACCCAGCCGATCCCGACCGCGCCGGGCTCGGCGGTCCAGAACGTCAACTTCGTCGGCAACGACTTCAAGCTGCCGTCGATCTACAAGGCCAATCTGGCCCTGGACCATGAAACCCCGTGGTACGGCATCGTGGCTTCGGCCGAGCTGCTGGTCACCAAGGTCAAGGATGGCCTGTACTACCAGAACCTCAACCTGGGTCCGATCCAGTACCAGGGTCCGGATGGTCGCGATATTTTCTACAGCGCCTCCAAGGTTGGCGCCTGGACCGACAACGACAGCCGTGTCGCGCGCAACCAGGCTTACAACAACGTCTACCTGATCGACAACACCGACAAGGGCCGCACCTCGCAGTTCACCGCGTCGCTGTCCAAGCCGTGGAGCGATGCCAGCGACTGGTCCTGGAACATCGGCTACACCTATACCGATGCCACCGAAGTCGGTTCGCTGACCAGCTCCACCGCCAGCTCGGGTTGGGGTTACCAGTACGCCTTCGACGCCAACACCCCGGTCGAGAACACCTCGCGCTACCAGATCCGCGACCGCGTGTCGGGCTCGCTGAACTGGAAGCACAAGTTCTTCGGTGACTACGAAACCAAGCTCGGTCTGGTGTACGAAGGCCGCAGCGGCCGTCCGTACAGCTATGTCTACGTCAACGACGCCAACGGCGACAACCGCAGCGCCAACGACCTGTTCTACGTGCCGAAGGGCCCTGGCGATGTGCTGTTCGGCACGCTCTCCGCCACCGGTGGGTTCACTGCCGATGCGGCCATGGAGAAGAGCTTCTTCGATTGGCTGGCTGCCAACCCGGAACTGGCCAAGTACGCTGGCAGCACCCCGGGTGCCAATGAATTCCGCACTGGCTGGATCAACACCTTCGACATCCGTATCAGCCAGCAGCTGCCGGGCTTCATGAAGGGGCACAAGTCGGAAATCTGGCTGGACGTGCAGAACGTCGGCAACATGCTGAACAAGAAGTGGGGCAACATCTACGACTACGGCTTCTTCGCCGACGCTCGTGTGGCCACCCTGCAGGGCATGTACCAGGGCAAGTACGTGTACAACTACCGCAACGCCGATGCCCCGACCGTTGCCAACGCGGACGCCGACGGCTTCGACGTCGGTGTGTCGCAGTGGTCGCTGCAGCTGGGCTTCCGTTACCAGTTCTGATGAACTGAGGTAACGACCCGCGTTACACCCGGAACGGCCAGGGCAACCTGGCCGTTCTGCTGTCCGCGAGACGGCGGCGCCAGGGCGGGACCTGTGACGGGGTGCTTGCTCGACCCAGGCAATACGCCTATCATCAGCCGGTTGCGCGAAAAACATGCAACTGCGGCAGCCCCGATGTGGCGCCGGGGGCACCACATATCCAAACGGTCGGGTTTCCCGGCCGTTTTGCTTTTTAAGGGGGCAGCGGTACAGTCGGTAACCTTGAGGAAAGCGAACAAGATGGACATGACGATCAACGAAAAGCCGGCGCGGACGCTGCCGGTGCAGGACGCGCGGATCTACCCGCGCGGTGGGCTGGATGTGTTGTCGCGCGCGGAAGTGGCGCGCCTGCGCGATGCCTCCGGTGGTGGCATGCACGAGCTGCTGCGCCGGTGCGCGCTGGCCGTGCTGACCAGTGGCAGCGCCTCGGACGATCCGCGCGCGGCGCGCGATCTGTATCCGGATTTCGATATCCAGGTGGCCCAGCAGGACCGCGGTGTCCGCATCGACCTGGTCAACGCCCCGGCGATGGCCTTCGTGGATGGCGAGATCATCCGCGGCGTGGCCGAGCTGCTGTTCGCGGTGGTCCGCGACCTGGCCTACATGGCCATCGAGATGGGCCCTGCGTACGCGGCGGAGCTGGAGTCGTCCGAGGGCATCACCAACGCGGTGTTCGGGCTGCTGCGCAACGCGCGCATCCTCAACCCGGGCGACCCGAACCTGGTCGTCTGCTGGGGCGGCCACTCGATCGGCCGCGATGAGTATCTGTACACCAAGCAGGTCGGCTACGAGCTGGGCCTGCGCGGGCTGGACATCTGCACCGGCTGCGGCCCGGGCGCGATGAAGGGCCCGATGAAGGGCGCCACCATCGCCCATGCCAAGCAGCGCAAGACGACCACGCGCTACATCGGCCTGACCGAGCCGGGCATCATCGCCGCCGAGTCGCCGAACCCGATCGTGAACCACCTGGTGATCATGCCGGACATCGAGAAGCGTCTCGAAGCGTTCGTGCGCATCGGCCACGGCATCATCGTGTTCGCCGGTGGCGTCGGCACCGCCGAGGAGATCCTGTATCTGCTGGGCATCCTGCTGCGCGAGGAGAACAAGGATCTGCCGTTCCCGCTGATCCTGACCGGCCCGACCGTGGCGGCGCCGTACTTCGAGCAGATCGACCGTTTCATCCGGCTCACGCTGGGTGAAGAGGCGGCCAGCCGCTACGAGATCATCATCGGCGACCCGGTCAACGTCGCCCGCAAGATGGCCCAGGGGATCAAGCGCGTGCGCGAGCACCGCCTGGCGCAGAAGGACTCGTTCTTCTTCAACTGGTCCATCGAGATTCCGTGGGAGTACCAGCAGCCGTTCGTGCCGACCCACGAGGCGATGGCCGCGTTGGATCTGCACCACGGCCGTCCGCCGCATGCCCTGGCCGCGGACCTGCGGCGCGCGTTCTCCGGCATCGTGGCCGGCAACGTGAAGGAAGACGGCATGCGCCGCATCGAGCAGTTCGGCCCGTTCGAGATCCATGGCGATGCGGACATGATGCAGGCCCTGGATGAGCTGCTGCGCGCCTTCGTGGAGCAGCGCCGCATGAAGATCTCGGGCGAGTACCAGCCCTGCTACAAGGTCATGGCCTGAGGCCCTGACCGGGCTGGCGGCGGGCAGGGGGCCTGCCGCCGGCCGTGTTCTGTGTCAACGGATTGACGCCTGTCGCCTCCGGGCGACCGTTCGTCCTGCCGCTGCTTGCTGACCGGCGGCAGGGCGTTCATCGTCTGTGTCATCAACGCTGGGGAGCGTTTCATGTCTTTGCGCCGGTCCAACGGCTTCACACTGATCGAGTTGATGGTCACCATCGCGGTGCTTGCCATCCTGATCACGCTTGGCATGCCGAGCTTCCAGGGGGTGCTGCGCTCAAACCGCGCCGCCACCACGACCAATGAACTGATGGCTTCGCTGGCGCTGGCGCGTAGCGAGGCGTTGAAAAACACCCGCGGCGCCGGGGTATGCGCCTCCTCCGACGGCAGTGCATGCAATGGCGACAGTTGGGGCGCCGGCTGGATGGTCTGGTCCGATGCCGATGGCAGCGGCACCTTCGACGCCGAGGAGCCGGTCCTGCGCTATTCAGCCGGTTCGCCCAAGATGCTGGGCAGCGAGGACAACCTGACGGTGGCCTTCGATGGCCGCGGTCGCAACCGCGCCGCGACGGCGCTGGACATCACCCTCAAGCCCGACGAATGCGGCGACCAGCCCCTGCAGCGCACGCTGCGGCTGTCGGCCATCGGGCAGGTTCGCGTAGAGCGGGAGAGTTGCAAGTGACGGGAAGACTTCTTCGGGCACCGCGCGCGGGGCAGGGCGGTTTCACCATGATCGAGGTGTTGATCGCGATCGTGGTGATGAGCATCGGCCTGCTCGGGTTTGCACTGCTGCAGACCATGAACGTGCGGTTCGTGCAGAGCGCGAATTTCCGCACCCAGGCAACCAACCTCAGTTACGAGCTGCTGGATCAAATCCGCATCAACCGGATCACCGCCGACGGCTTCGTAGGCACCTACGCGGCAACGACCAAGGCCGCCGATTGCGTGTCGCCCACCGGTGCGGACATCACCAAGGACATGTACATGACCGATTGGCGTTGCCGGCTGGGGAAGGCGCTCGGCGATGAGGCCAGTGCCAGCGTGACCCGCGATGGCGACGAGATCACGGTCAACGTGAGCTGGGGTGACGAGCGTTGGCTCGATGCAGCCGATACCACCTTCTCGGCGAGGACCCGGCTGTGATGCGCCCGCCTGCTTTTCAACGTACCAGCGTGGGTCTGTCGCTGGTTGAACTGATGATCGCCATGGTCATCGGTCTGGTGTTGTTGCTGGGGCTGATGCAGGTATTCGCTGCGTCGCGCACCGCTTCGCGCCTGTCCGAAGGCCTGGCGCGCGTGCAGGAGAACGGGCGCTTCGCCATGGATTTCCTGCAGCGCGATCTGCGCATGGCCGGCCATTTCGGCTGCGTGAATGACCAGAGTCACAACACCCGGAATCCCGGCTCGTTGCACACGACATTTGCCGCGGCGGGGCACCCGGCGCTGGACTTCGCGCAGTCCATCCAGGGATTCGAGGCCATCGATACCAAACCGGGCGACCCGCTGACGCTGACCGCGACACCGACGACCGGCAGCGTGGATTACAGCCCTGCACTGCCGTCCGAATATGCCGACGCGCTCACCAACCGTGTCGACGGCAGCGACATCGTTGCGTTGCGTTTCCTCGTTCCCGATGGTGTGCCGGTGACTGCGATCACCGGTACCGATGACAAGCCCGGGTTCTCCTTCGACAGTACGCGGTGGGCCGTTCTGCAGAGCGGAGTGAAGGAGCCGGGGCTGTTTGGTGTCGCCGACTGTACGTCGGCCACGTTGTTCCAGGCCAGTGCCGTGAGCGGCACCGGCGGCTCGGTCACCTTCAACACCGCGCCCAACAACACCACCAGCTTCACCTCGATCTATACGGCCGGCCAGGCCGTTCTGTATCGGGCCGAGAGCGTGGTCTATTACATTGGATACGATGCGACGACGCGGCAGAGTTCGCTGTATCGGGTGCGCTTCAGTGCCAAGCCGGGTGCTGCACTGGTTGCAGAGGCGCCGGAAGCGTTGGTTGAGGGCGTGCGCAACATGCAGCTGCTCTATGGTCAGGATCACTCGCTGAGTGCCACGGCGGCGCCCAGCGGCTTCATCGACCGTCAGGGCACCGCAGCGGACGTGCAGGATTCGCTCGCGCCAGCGGATGCAGCCTGGCGCCGCGTCGGTGCGGTGCAGCTGGGGCTGTTGCTGGAAAGCCCGGACCCGTCGGCGGCTGCGCAGGCCACGGCCGATGCGGCGCTCACCGCGGTGGGCGTGACGTTCACGACCCCCAGGGACGGCAGGTTCCGTACGGTTTACCAGACCACGATCGCGGTACGTAACCGCCTCTATGGCAACTGAGGTCATCATGGCATCGCGTCGCAAGCCTTTCACCGCACCTCGTCGTCAGAACGGCGCCGTGCTGTACGTGGCCCTGATCATCCTGATCCTGCTGGCCCTGCTCGGGATTGCCGGGATGCAGGTGACCGGCATGCAGGAGCGCATGGCCGCCAACTATCTGCGTACCAACCTGGCCTTCCAGAATGCCGAAGCGGATGCGCGCTCGATGGAAAGCACGATCGAGACGCAACTGGCGGCAGGTGGAACCTACAGCGCCGATCAGGAAGAGTGCAGCCCGATTTTCGATCCGCTGACCTGGGCCGACGGCACTACCGATGCGCAGGCCAGCTATACCCGACGCATGGACAAATGCGTAACCGCGGGCAGTGGCGGCGGCCTCGGCGGTCGCGAGAACGAAGACACCGGCAACATCTATCAGATCACGGCGCTGGCCAGTGATGACCCGGACAATCCCTCGGCCAGTGCGGTCGTCGACACGATCTATATCCCATGACCTCTGACCGCTTCCCTCTCAGCAAGCGCGCCATCAACGGATTGCGCATCGGCTTCGTCGTGCTCGCGGTGGGCTTCCTGCTCAGCCGCGTGGTGCCCTTGCGCGCCGCGCTCGGTGATTACGACATTGCGCAGGAGCCGCTCTACACCAAGCAGAGCCAGCCGCCGTTGATGATGATGGTGATGTCGCGCGACGAGCAGCTGTTCAACAAGGCCTACAGCGACTACAGCGATCTGGACGATGACAAGATCATCGATACCACCTACCAGGACAAGTTCTCCTATTCCGGTTACTTCGACTCGAACCTCTGCTACGGCTACGCGAGCAGCGTGTTCAAGGCGTCGGGTGAAGCGACGGGTACCAACAAGCATGAGTGCGGTGGTGCGTGGTCGGGGAACTTCCTCAACTGGGTCACGATGAGCCGGCTGGACGTCATGCGCTACGTGCTTTATGGCGGACAGCGTTCCACCGACGACGCCAACAAGACCGTGATCGAGCGTGCGCAGATCCCCAATGACCTGCATGCGTGGGTCAAGGTCTACACCGGTTCGGACATCGGCAAGTTCACGCCGCTGACCGCGAGCGCCTCGTTCTGCAACGCCAGCATCAGTGCCGGTGGGGCTCCATTGATGCGTGTGGCCGGCGGCAACTGGTCCGAATGGGCGTCGACGGCGTCGTATCAGTGTGGTGTCAACCGCAGTGGCGAGGGTAGCGCGGATACGCCCAAGGCCGTGGTGGATTACACCGTGCGCGTGGAAGTCTGCGATCCCGGCCAGAACAGCCATCGTGAGAGCTTCTGCCGCAAGTACAACGACGGCACCACCGATCATTACAAGCCCAGTGGATTGCTGCAGACCTATGGTGAAAGTGGTCGCCTGCGCTTCGGCCTGGTGAGCGGCACCTACTCCAGCCCGCGCGATGGCGGCGTCCTGCGCCGGAACATCGGCAAGATCGCCGGCAATGGCGCCAAGCTGTGCGATACCGGTGATGAAATCAATCTCGCCACGGGTCAGTTGTGTCTGGCGCGCAACAGCGGCACCGAGGGCATCATCAATACGATGTCCAATTTCCGCATTGATCAGTGGAACTGGAGCAATAACTGGAACGACTGCAACGACTACAGCATTCTCAATCGCCAGGGCTTCGGCGACCGCGGCAATCTGCTGGATCCCGGTGCATCGGGTGACAAGGCGAAAAAGTGCAGCGCCTGGGGTAACCCGCTGGCCGAGATGTACGCCGAAGCGCTCCGCTACGTGGGTGCCGGCACCAAGGTGTACGGCGATACCGGCGATCTGTCCGGGCTGCCGGTGGGCGTGGAATGGAAGGATCCCTACCGCAGCCCTGCCCAGGGTGGCAACTCGTACTGTGCAACCTGCAACATTCTGGTGATGTCGTCGGGCCTGCCGTCCTTCGACAGCGACAACGTCGGAGCCGTGCCCCACCTTGCTACGGCGGAGTCGGCCACCGATGCGCTGGGCGCGGCGGAGGGCATCAATGGGAAAAGCTATCTGGCCGGTCGCGTCGGCGCCACCGCCCGCTATGCCTCCATCAATACCCACGAAGACATCTGTCAGGCGCTGACCGTCAACCAGCTCAGTCTGGTCCGCGGCATCTGCCCGGACATTCCGTCCACGGAGGGCAGCTACCTCCTCGCCGGTCTGTCCAAGGCGGCGGCGGAAACTGATCTGCGTCCGGGCCTGGCCGGCAAGCCGGCGGACTACAAGGTCACTGCGACCACGTACACCGTGGCCATGGCCGAGAACCTGCCCAAGTTCGACATCAGCGTTGCCGGCGGCACCATCTCGCTGTCGCCGCTGTGCCAGGCCAACAACACCGGTGGCGCCAAGGCGGCCGATGCCGGGTGGCGAAGCTGTTTCCTTGGCTCGGTCGGCATCGGCACCAAGGAAGCGTCGGTGGCGCCCAAACACATCTATGGCCGCCCGTACCGTGCCGATGGCAAGTCCGGCAGCTTCTCGCTGGTCTGGGAGGATTCGCTGTGGGGCAACGATCATGACAATGACGTCGTGACGATGATGAGCTACTGCGTCGGCGCGGCGTGTGGCGACAAGGCCGGCATCGCCGACATGTGCTGGCGTTCACCCAACAACGCGGTCTGCTCCAACCAGTTGTTGAATGCGACCATCGGTGAGGACGAGGTACTTGTCCGCCTTGAGAATCTGTCGGCGTATGCGGGCAATGCGATGCTGACCGGCTACACCATCGTCGGCTCCAACGCGGCCAGCAACGTGCAGCGCCTGCTGCTGCGTCCCGGCAACAGCAACGGGTCTGTGATCAGCTCCACCGAGAATCCCCCCAATGACTGGACCAAGCCTTCGGTGGTCCGCTACAAGCTCAGCGGCGCCCAGGCCAACCAGTTGCAGAGTCCGTTGTGGTACGCGGCCAAGTACGGCGTGCCCAGTGGCAAATGGGACACCCGGGAGGCCGGCGTGCCGGACAATTACTTCCTGGCCCGCAACCCGGCCAAGCTGAAGGCGGCGCTGGAGGCGATCTTTGAAAGCGCCGCCGAGGGTGACGCCCCGGTCGGCGGTGGTGGCACCGGTTCGCGCATCAGCACCGGCTCGTTCACGGTATCGGCCAGCTACAAGGTTCCCTCGGGAACCAACGACTGGACCGGTGATGTAGTGGCCACCAAGGTGGGCGCGCTGGGTGCCGATGGCGATGTGCTGTGGCGCGCGTCGACCAAGATGAGTTCCAGTGGCCGCAACATCGTCATGTCCACCGCGCCGACCACGGTCAGTGGCAGTGGCACGCTGGTGCCGGTGGCGGCGGCCCCGTTCGAGGCCAACAACATCCCCGGCGCCGATCGAGCAGCGCAGTTGGGCAACCTGGGCTTCAGCAGTTCCGTGCCCAGCTGGTTCGGCTCGCATACCGTGGCCGATCTGGTGAACTACCTGAAGGGCTCGGCCATCAGTGGCTTCCGTTCGCGAAGCGCCATTCTCGGCGACATCGTCAATTCCACCACCGAAATCGTCTCCACGGCCGATAATTTCGGCTACGGATCCTGGACGGCCACACCGACGTGGAAGGCCACGCTGGGCAGTCGCTACCGCGCATACCTCGCGGCCAAGAAGGCCGCGGGGGGGCCGCCGACGATGCTGTACGTTGGCGCCAATGACGGCATGTTGCACGGCTTCGACGCGTCCACGGGCGCCAGTGCAGGCAGTGAGGTGTTGGCCTTCATCCCGTCGTCGTCGCTGCAGCACATGGCGGAACTGGCCAACCCCAGCTACTCCCACCGGTACTACGTGGATGGCGCGCTGACCTCCTCGGATGTCTATTACGGCGATGCCTGGCACACCGTGCTGGTCGGTTCGACCGGTGCCGGCGGCGCCAACCGCGCGCCGAATGCGGCCGCAGTGGGCAACGGGTCGATGTTCGCGCTGAACGTGAGCAACCCCACCGGATTCACCAAGGACAATGTGCTGTGGGAGCTGTCCGGCAAAACCGATTCGGATATGGGCTTCGCACTGGGTAAGCCGATCATCGTTCCGGTCAGCGGGGCGGATGCCAATGCCGCACCGCGTTTCGTGGCGATCTTCGGTAACGGCATCAACTCCTCCAGTGGCAAGCCGGTATTGTTCGTGGTCGATATCCAGACCGGTCAGGTGCTCAACCGTCTTTCGCCAAGCGGTGGGGGCTACGCGCTGCGCAACGGTCTGATGAACGTCGTGGCGGTGGCGGCCAGCAACAACAACCGCATCGCCGATACGGTCTACGGTGGTGACATGCAGGGTAATCTCTGGAAGTTCGATCTACGCGATCCCGACCCGGCTAACTGGGCGGTCGCCTACAGCGGCGCGCCGTTGTTCACCGCGAGCCGCAATGGCGTGGCCCAGCCGATTACCGGTGGGTTTGAGGTCACCCGCGCCGCCGGTCGTGGCTACAACATTCTGTTTGGCACGGGGCAGTATTTCGCCAGCGACGACAATGCGGTCAGCTCCAACTCTCCCGTCCAGTCCCTGTACAGCGTATGGGACAACCTGGCCACCACCGTCGGCAGTCGCGACGATCTTGTCGCGCAGCAGATCAGCCTGGCGGATGATGGCTACCGTTACGTCAGCGCCAACGCGGTCAGTTACGTGAGCAAGCGGGGCTGGTACGTCGACCTGATCGTTGGAGGCGTCGTTGATGGCGAGCGCTTCATCGGCAATCCGCGCATTCAGAGCGGTGCGGTGTTCTTCAACAGCTACGTACCCGGTCAGGCGGTCTGCGGTGGCGGTGGCGGCATCAACTGGCGCTATTCGCTGAGCCTGCTTACCGGTGCTGGTGCACTCGGCGGGCTCAGTGACACGCCCGGAGGAGATCCGCTGTGCACCGGCAACTGCGGTGGCGCGAAGCTGACCAGTGGCGGCAAGGACAGCAATGGGCCGCCGATGCGCGACAACAACATTTTCCTGCCGAACAACAAGCTGCAGGCATGCGACCCGGCCGATCCGGCCTGTGGTCTGGATGACCTGCTCAAATCCGACATCTGCACCTACGTGCTGCGTACGGGCAGTGCCGATCCGTTGTACATGCCGCGCCCTTGCGGACGCCAGTCCTGGCGGCAGGTGCGCTGATGACCTTCATGACGAGAGCACCCATGCAGACAGCCTACCGCCGCCGTGTCACCGGCTTCACCCTGATCGAACTGATGATCACGGTGGCCGTGGTGGCCATCCTGGCGACCGTGGCGCTACCGGCGTACCAGGACTCCGTGCGCAAGTCGCGGCGGGCGCAGGCCAAGGCCGATCTGGTCGAACTGGCCCAGAACCTGGAGCGCTATCACACGGTGCAGAATACCTACGCCGCCGCCACGCTTGCGTTTGCCCAGTCGCCGCGCGAAGGCACGGCACGTTACACGCTGGGTTTCGACAAGGATCCCACGGCCAGCACGTTCGGTATCCAGGCTGTTCCGGTCGAGGGCGGCAGCCAGGCCAACGACAAGTGCGGCACGTTGTCGCTGGATCAGGCGGGGCGCAAGACACCGGCTGAAACGGTGGTGTCAGGTTGCTGGTGACGTCTCTCGGCGAGCGCGCGTCGTGGACTACTTGCATCCCACCGCCGATGCTGGCTAGAATGCGCACCCCGCCCGAATAGCTCAGCCGGTTAGAGCACTTGACTGTTAATCAGGGGGTCGTTGGTTCGAGTCCAACTTCGGGCGCCAGATCTGCAAAAGCCGCGAGCAATCGCGGCTTTTGTTTTTTCCAGGATGCGGATCCCAGGTCCGGGGTGGATTCAACAGGCCGTGGGCCGCCGCGGACGCTCGCTCCGCACCCGGCCCGTCCGACTGACCACGACCTTGCCCTGGGACAGGCCTTCCAGGCAGAAAATGACCGACTGGTTGCTGCCGTTCAATTGACCATCCGGTCGGAACTGGATCGTGGGTTTATGGGTGCTGCCAAAGGCGCTCAGCCGAGTGCGCGTGTGCTGATGAACCAGAATCGGCGCGGGTGGCAGGGTCTGGCCTGCGGCTGGCTCACCATGCCGATACGGCATCCAGCCGCGGCTCCAGTCCCGGCCGCAATGGACGCCGTCGTCGGTCGGGCACACTGCGATCCGGCGCCGTTCGGTGATCGCCGTGTTGCGCGCGGTCGCCAAGGCCGAGGCAAGCTGCATGCGCAGGCTGTCGGCCTGCAGGCGGTCCCGGGTCTGCTGCATGGCCGGCAGGGCCATGCCGGTGAGGATGGCCAGGATCGCCATGGCGATCAGTGACTGGATCAGCGTCACGCCGGCGCAGGCGGCCGGACGGGGCAGGGGGCGGGCGTGTTCCACGGTGACGGTCCGGGGTGCGGGCGATCTTCACTCTGGCGGTCCGGAGGCCTGCTCGCCGCCGGTTCATGCCGCGTTTTGCTGTCGGCACTCCCCTCAACCGGCCGTCACCAACCCGGCCGTTATACTGGAGGCTTCCCGGCAGTGGCGGCACCATGAGCGATCGTTTCCAACTTGAATCCCCGTATTCGCCGGCGGGCGACCAACCGGCGGCCATTGAGAAACTGACCGCCAACTTCGAGGCGGGCATCGCCAAGCAGACCCTGCTCGGCGTCACCGGTTCCGGCAAGACCTACACGGTCGCCAACGTGATCCAGCGGGTGCAGAAACCCACCCTGGTGATGGCGCCGAACAAGACGCTGGCGGCGCAGCTGTACGGTGAGTTCAAATCGTTCTTCCCGCACAACGCGGTCGAGTATTTCGTCAGCTACTACGATTACTACCAGCCCGAGGCGTATGTGCCTTCGTCGGACACCTTCATCGAGAAGGACAGTTCGATCAACGAGCACATCGAGCAGATGCGCCTGGCGGCGACGAAGACACTGCTGTCGCGCCCGGATGCGATCGTGGTGGCCACGGTGTCGGCGATCTACGGCCTGGGCGCGCCCGAAGACTATCTGTCGATGCGCCTGATCCTCTCCACCGGTGAGCGGATCGACCAGCGCGATCTGATCAAGCACCTGACCCAGCTGCAGTACACCCGCAACGAGTTCGAGCTGCACCGTGGCACCTTCCGCGTGCGCGGCGAAGTGATCGATGTGTTCCCGGCCGAATCGGACAGTGAAGCAGTGCGCATCGAACTCTTCGAGGGCGAAGTCGAGCAGATCAGCATGTTCGATCCGCTGACCGGCGAAAGCCTGCGCAAGATGATGCGCTACACGATTTATCCCAAGACCCACTACGCGACCACCCGCGAGCGCGTGTTGTCGGCGGTGGACACGATCAAGGCCGAGTTGAAGGTCCGCCTTGAGCAGTTGTATGAGCAGAACAAACTGGTGGAAGCGCAGCGCCTGGCGCAGCGTACCCAGTTCGATCTGGAGATGATGGCCGAGGTCGGCTACTGCAACGGCATCGAGAACTACTCGCGCCATCTCACCGGCAAGAACGCCGGCGATCCGCCGCCAACGCTGTTCGACTACCTGCCGCCGGACGCGCTGCTGGTGATCGACGAATCGCACGTGACCATTCCGCAGATCGGCGCGATGTTCAAAGGCGACCGCTCGCGCAAGGAAACCCTGGTCGAGTTCGGTTTCCGCCTGCCGTCGGCATTGGACAACCGCCCGCTGCGTTTCGAAGAGTGGGAAGAGCGTTGCCCGCGCAGCATCTATGTCTCGGCCACGCCGGGGCCGTACGAGCTGCGCGAAACCGAAGGCGAGATCACCGAGCTGGTGGTGCGCCCGACCGGCCTGATCGATCCGGTGGTCGAGATCCGTCCGGTCGGCACCCAGGTCGATGACTTGATGTCCGAGGTCAACGAGCGCATCAAGCTCGGCGACCGCGTGCTGGTCACCACGTTGACCAAGCGCATGGCCGAAAACCTCACCGAGTACCTGACCGAACACGGCATCCGCGTGCGTTACCTGCACTCGGATATCGACACTGTCGAGCGTGTGGAGATCATCCGCGATCTGCGCCTGGGCAAGTTCGATGTGCTGGTCGGCATCAACCTGCTGCGCGAAGGCCTGGACATGCCGGAGGTATCGCTGGTGGCGATCCTCGACGCCGACAAGGAAGGGTTCCTGCGTTCGACCGGGTCGCTGATCCAGACCATCGGCCGCGCCGCGCGCAACCTGCGCGGCAAGGCGATCCTCTATGCGGACAAGATGACCCGCTCGATGCAGGCCGCGATCGACGAGACCGACCGCCGCCGCGCCAAGCAGGTCGAATACAACGAACTGCACGGCATCGTGCCCAAGTCGGTGCTGCGTCCGATCACCGATGTGCTCGAAGGTGCGCGTTCGGAAGCGGCGGAGAAAGAGTCGCGCGGCAAAGGGAAGGGCAAAGGCAAGGGCGGGCGCGTGGCCGAAGAGTCCACCGACTACCGCACGATGGAGCCGGCCCAGATCGCCAAGCGCCTGCAGGCCCTGGAGCAGCAGATGTACCAGCACGCCCGCGATCTGGAGTTCGAAGATGCGGCCCGCGTGCGCGATCAGATTCGCCAGTTGAAGGAGGCCAGTCTGGGCTGAACACCCCGTTGTGAAATATCTTCACAAAAGTGTTGCGCTTTCCAGGGGGCGTCCGTAATATACGCGGCCTGCACCGACGCATTCGCAGCGGGGCAGGAAAGCAAAACGGGCGGTTAGCTCAGCGGTAGAGCACTACCTTGACATGGTAGGGGTCACAGGTTCGAACCCTGTACCGCCCACCACTTCAGTCCCGGAGACTGTCGTGGCACAACAGAAAAGCCAGCCCTCGGGTTGGCTTTTTTGCTATGTGCGTTTCCTGACAACGGCCTGCATGCCGCACTGATACCCCGCACTGTGTCCGCCGTCGACACTCAGGGTTTCCTGGGTGCTGCCCATGCGACGAGTGCGACACACCGGCAACGTGGCTGCACACGCGTCTCTGCCGATCTTCGGCAAGGCGTGTGTCGTCGCGCTGCTGGCAGGCATCTGCACGATTGTCTTCTCGCCCCGGCTGCTGCCACTGGGGTGGGGCGTTGCCGCGGCAGCGTCCGGTTTCCTGTTCTGGATCCTGCCCTCCCGCCTCCGCCTCCTCGGCGCTGCCCTCGTCGGTCTCGGCTGGGCCGCCGTGCATGCCCACGCCGGGCTGGCGCAGCAGCTGCCCCCCGGTGGTCCGCCGGTGGACCATGCGCTGCACGGGCGCGTGATCAGCCTGCCTCACCACGGCCCCGGCGGTACCCGCTTCCACTTCCGGGTGGATGATGCTCCGGCGATGCCCGCCGAGCTCCGCGGCCGTGACCTGGCACTGGGTTGGTATGACGGTTTTCGCGGCGCAGCCGATGATCGAAGGCGCACCCTCCGGGCCGGTGAGCGCTGGTCGCTCACGGTCCGTGCCCGGCCACCGCGCGGGCGGATAAACCCCGGCGGGTTCGATGCCGAGGGCTATGCGTTGCGGCAACGGCTGGCTGGCAGCGGGCACGTACGGGAGCCTGCCCAGGCGCATCCGCTGGGTGAGCCGACCGGATTGCCCGCATGGCGCGAGCGGATGGCCCACGCGATCGCCAGGGCGGTCCAGAGCGATGGTCGTCGCTTCGTCCAGGCGCTGGCACTGGGCGATACCCGCGGCCTGAGCCAGGCCGACTGGGACGACCTGCGCGCGCTGGGGGTGACCCACCTGGTGGCGATCTCCGGCTTCCATGTCGGCGTGGTGGCCGGCGTCGCTGCTCTGTTGGCGGGCGGGGTCTGGCGGTGCCTGCCGATGCTCGGCCTGTACGTACCGCGTCCGATGGGGGCCGCGGTGGCGGCCGTCGCAGGCGCGGCGCTGTACGCCGCAGCGGCCGGTTTCGCGCTGCCGACGGTGCGCACGGTGCTGATGATCGCGGTGGTGGCTGCCGCGCGCTGCAACCGGCGGCGGGCAACCGTGGCGCAGTCGCTCTCCCTGGCGGCGCTGGCCATGCTGCTGTTCGACCCGCTCGCCGTCCTTGCACCCGGCTTCTGGCTGAGCTTCGCCGGCGTGCTGTGGCTGATCTGGTGCCTGCCAGGGCGTGAGCAGGGCTGGTTGCGGGGGTTCCTGAGCGCGCAGGGCGTGGCGACCGTGGCGCTGCTGCCGTTGACCGTGGCGCTGTTCGGGCAGGCCTCGCGTGCGGGGCCGCTGGTGAACCTGGTGGCGATTCCCTGGTGGACGATGGTGGTCGTGCCGCTGGCCCTGCTGGGCACTGCATTGGAGGCGCTGATCGATGGCGCCGGACGCTGGCCGTGGCAGCTGGCCGCGTGGTGTTTCGAGGCGAGCTGGTGGCTGTTCGGGTATGCCGCGCGCAGCGAGCTGTCGCTGTGGTGGCTGCCGCAGTCCAACCGCTGGGCGCTGATCTCGGCCGTGTTCGGCGTGTTCTGGCTGCTGCTGCCGCGTGGCAGTGGTGGCCGGGTCCCCGCACTGCTGCTGTGCCTGCCGCTGCTGTGGCCGGCGCGGCATGGGCCGGCTGAGGGCGAGGTGGAACTCCTTGTGATGGATGTGGGGCAGGGCCTGGCGGTAGCAGTGCGCACGCGCCGCCACACGCTGCTGTACGACACCGGCCCCGGTGCCGACGATGGCTTCGACGCGGGCGAGCGGATCGTGGTACCCACCCTGCGTGCGCTGGGGCAGGGGCGGCTGGACCGGATCATGATCAGCCATGACCATCGCGACCACACCGGGGGACTGCGCGGCGTGCGTCGCAGCTTTCCCGGCGCGACGCTGCAGGCGCCGCCCGGCGCCCTGCGTGGCCGCGCATCGGCCTGCCATGCCGGGCAAGCCTGGCAGTGGGATGGCGTGACGTTCCGGGTGCTGCATCCCCCGCGTGACGTGCCGCAGCCGACCAACGACAGCAGCTGCGTGCTGCGGCTGGAAACCAACCAGGGGGCGATTCTGCTGGCCGGGGACATCGAGAAGCGCAGCGAGGCCCTGCTGGTCCGGCACGCAGGCGCGCTGCTGGCGGCCCAGGCGGTCGTGGTTCCGCACCATGGCAGTGCCAGTTCGTCCACGCCAGCCTGGGTGGCGGCGGTCGCGCCGCGGCTGGCGATCGTCTCGGCAGGTCATCGCAACCGGTTCGGCCATCCGCGTGCCGAGGTGGTGGAGCGCTGGCAGGCCGTGGGCGCCGAAGTGCTCAACACGGCCGAGAGCGGCGCGGTTCGCGTCTGGCTCGGGCGTGAAGGCCTGCAGGTGCGTGAACAACGGGTTTTCGAGCGGCGTTGGTGGGATGCCGCGGAGCGGAGCCGGCCGGCTGCTATCCTATCGGCGATCAAACAGGCGGCCGCTGGGCCGGAGGATTGAAACGTGTGGGAACTGGTCAAGGCCGGTGGCTGGCCGATGCTGCCGCTGCTGCTGTTGGGCGTACTGGCTTTGGCAATCGTCCTGGAGCGTTTCTGGACCCTGCGGCGCAATGAAGTCCTGCCCCCCGGGCTGGGTCAGGAAGTGCGCAACTGGGCCGCGCGCGGCAAGCTCGACCCAAGTCATATCCAATCGCTGCGCGGCAACTCGCCGCTGGGCGCACTGTTGGCGACGGCGCTGGAAGCGCGCAACCGTCCGCGCGATCAGATCCGCGAGCGCATCGAAGATGCCGGCCGGCATCTGGTTCACCGCATGGAGCGGTTCCTGAATGCCCTCGGCACGATCGCCTCGGCCGGCCCGCTGCTCGGCCTGCTCGGCACGGTGGTCGGCATGATCCAGATGTTCATGGGCATCCTCGACCACGGCGTGGGCGATGTGAACCAGTTGGCCGGCGGTATCGGCAAGGCGCTGGTCTGCACCGCCACCGGCATGATCGTGGCGATTCCGGCGCTGATGTTCCATCGCTATTTCAAAGGCCGCATCGCCGGCTACGTGATCGAGATGGAACAGGAGGCGTCGGCGCTGCTGGATGCGCTTGATGGTCGCCCCGGCGTGATGAACAACGCGCCGCGCGGTGCGGGTGCGCAGGCGGGTGCGGCACCGGTCACGGTCAAGGGCTGACGGATGCGCATCCGCAATGACCGGATCCAGGACGAGCCGCATATCGATCTGGTTCCCCTGATCGATGTGATCCTCGTCCTGATCATCTTCTTCGTGGTCACCACCACCTTCGATGCGCGCTCCACGCTGCAGCTGCAGTTGCCGACCGCCAGCCAGCAGGACACCACCGAGCCGCCGCGCTCGCTGAGCGTGCTGGTCAATGCCGAAGGGCGTTACTTCATCAACGACCAGGAAGTGCTGCGCACCGACGTCGAGTCGGTCAAGCAGACCATTGCCGCCGTCGCCGGCAGCGATCGGGAACAGACCGTACTGTTGCGCGCCGACGCGCGCACGCCTTACCAGGCTGTCGTCACGGCCCAGGATGCTCTGGGCCAGCTGGGCTTCCGCCGCATCGCCATCGCTACCGCGCCGGAGGTGCGTCCATGAGCAAGAAACATTCCCCCGTCTGGCCGATCTACAAGCGCCTGCTCGGGTATACCGGTGCCTATTGGGTGTTCATGGTCGCTGCCGTGGTCGCGATGGTGGTCGAGGCCCTGGCCGGTTACAGCTTCACCAAGCTGATGGAGCCGCTGGTCAACCGGGGCTTCGTCAACCCGGAGCCGCGCATGGCGGTGATCCTGCCGCTGACCATCCTCGGGTTGTTCATGATGCGCAGCCTGGCGACCCTGGTCAGTGATTACGCGCTGGCCCGCACCGGGCGCAGCGTGGTGCGCGATCTGCGTGAGCAGGTGCTGGAAAAGTACCTGCATCTGCCGTCCTCGCATTTCGATGCCGAGGCCACGCCGGTGATGGTCAGCCGCCTGAACTTCGATACCGAGCAGGTCACCCAGGCCAGCGCCGATGCGCTCAAGACCCTGGTGGCCGATACCCTCACCATCATTGCGATGCTGGTGGTGATGCTGCAGATGAGCGTCAAGGTCACCATGGCGATGCTGGTGGTGGTGCCGCTGATCGGCGTGATCGTCTCGATCGTGGGCAAGCGCTACCGCCGGATCAGCCGCGGCATCCAGGACGGCATGGGCGGCATGGCGCAGACCGCCGAACAGTCCCTGGCTGCGCAGCAGGAAGTGAAAGTGCATGGCACCCAGGCGCACGAGATTTCGCGCTATTCCAAGCTCGCCAACCGCATGCTCGGCCTGAACATGAAGGTCGAAACCACGCGCGCGCTGGCCTCCAGCACGGTGCAGTTCCTGGCGGCCCTGGCGCTGGCGGTGATCGTGTGGGTGTCCACCCGCGAGGCGCTGGCCGGCAAGCTCAACGCAGGCCAGTTCATGGGCCTGATGACCTCGATGATGGCGATCATTCCGTCGCTGCGTCGCCTGACCAGTGTGCAGACCTCGATCTCGCGCGGGGTGGCCGCGGCCGAGCGCCTGTTCGGGATTCTCGATATGCCGGTCGAGCGGGATCAAGGCATCCAGCGGATCGGCCGTGCACGTGGCGAGCTTGCGTTCGAGCACGTGATGCTGCGCTATCGCGAAGACACCGGCATCGCGCTGGACGACATCAGTTTCGTGGCCAAACCCGGCACGGTGACGGCGATTGTCGGCCGTTCCGGCAGCGGCAAGACCAGCCTGATCCGGCTGGTCCCGCGCTTCTACGAACCCAGCGGTGGCCGCATCACGCTGGATGGCGTGGCGCTGGATGATTACCCGCTGGCCGACCTGCGTCGCCAGGTGGCGATGGTCGGGCAGAAGGTCATGCTGTTCGATGACACCGTGGGCGCCAACATCGCCTACGGCATGGATGCGACCGAAGCGCAGATCCGCGCTGCGGCCGAAGCGGCCAATGCGTGGGAGTTCATCGCGCGCATGCCGCAGCAGCTGCAGACCCCCGTCGGCGAGAACGGTGCGCTGCTCTCGGGCGGTCAGCGTCAGCGCCTGGCGATCGCCCGCGCGATCCTGCGCGATGCGCCGATCCTGATCCTGGATGAAGCCACCGCCGCGCTCGATAACGAGTCCGAGCGTCTGGTGCAGGATGCGTTGCAGCGGCTGATGCCCGAGCGCACCACGCTGGTGATCGCGCACCGTCTGTCCACCATCGAACATGCCGATCAGGTATTGGTGATGGACCATGGCCGCATCGTCGAGCGTGGCACGCACAACGAACTGCTGGCGCTGGGTGGCTTGTACGAGCACCTGCACAAGATGCAGTTCCGCGAAAGGCAGCCTTGATGGCAGGCAAGGGCACCCACACGCCGTCGTACTGGTATGACGGCAGCGCCATTCCGTTCCTGGCACGCCTGGCGTCACCGCTGTACGGTGCGGCGGTCGCGCTGCGCCGGATGGCGTATCGGCGTCGCTGGCTGAAACGGCATTCGCTGCCGGTGCCGGTGGTGGTGGTCGGCAATGTCACCGCCGGTGGCACTGGGAAGACCCCGCTGACGATCGCGCTGGTCAACCGCCTGCGCGAAGCGGGCTGGAAGCCGGGGGTCGCCAGCCGTGGCTATGGTCGCGACGATGCGGGCACCCCGCGCTGGGTGCTGGCCAGTACCGATACCGCCGTCGGCGGCGACGAGCCGGTGCTGATCGCCTGGAAAACCGGCGTGCCGGTGCGGGTGGATGCGGACCGTGTGGCGGCCGGCAAGGCGCTGGTCGATGCGGGCTGCGACATCATCGTCTGCGACGACGGCCTGCAGCACTACCGGCTGGCGCGCGACATCGAAATTGAAGTGGTCGACGCACAGCGCCGCTACGGCAACGGTCGGCTGATTCCCGCCGGCCCACTGCGCGAGCCGGCCAGCCGTGCGCGCGACTGCGATTTCCGCGTGGTCAACATGGGCCAGGCCAGCGACGGCACCGAAGCGCAGACCGCCTGCGGCTTCGGCGAATGGCCCATGCCGCTGCGTATCGACAGCGCACAGCCGCTGCAGGGCGGCCGCGCGCGGCGCCTCTCGCATTTCCAGGGCCAGCGCGTACATGCCGTGGCCGGTATCGCCAATCCGCAGCGCTTCTTCGACATGCTGCGCGCGCATCGCATCGGTGTGGTGCCGCATGCCTTCGCCGATCACCATGCCTACCAGCCAGCGGATCTGCGCTTCGGCAGTGAACTGCCGGTGCTGATGACCGAGAAGGACGCGGTCAAGTGCAAGGCCTTCGCGACCGAATGGCACTTCGCCGTGCCGCTGTCGGCCGAGTTGCCGGCGGCGTTCTGGATCAGCCTGCTGGACCGCGTCGAGAAGCTCGGCAAGCGTTGACGGGCCTGGTGCCGGTTGCGGCACACTGACGCCCGGACTGCATCCCTTTCGTACAGGTCATTCCCCATGAGCGCTTCCGTCGAGTTCGTCGTCGCCATTCCCGCCCGTTATGCCGCTTCGCGGCTGCCGGGCAAGCCGCTGCGCCTGCTCGGCGGCGAGCCGCTGGTGCTGCGCGTGGCGCAACGCGCGCTGCTCGCCGGCGCGCGCGAGGTGTGGGTCGCCACCGACGATCAGCGCATCGCCGAGGCCCTGCAGGGCCTGGCCGAAGTGCGCGTGGCGATGACCTCCACCGAGCACGCCTCCGGCACCGATCGGCTGGCCGAGTGCGCCGCACAGGCCGGCTGGTCCGATGACACCCTGGTGGTGAACCTGCAGGGCGATGAGCCCTTCGCCCCGGCCGAAGGGATCCGCGCGGTGGCCGAAGCCCTGGTCTACAGCGGTGCGGAGATGTCCACGCTGGCTACGCCGGTGGAAGACGCTGAAACCCTGTTCGACCCGAACGTGGTCAAAGTGGTGCGCAAGCAGAATTTGGATGCCTTGTATTTCAGCCGCGCGCCGATTCCGTGGCACCGCGATGCCTTCGCGCGCTCGCGCGACACGCTGTCCGGCCCGCACTGGCTGCGCCATATCGGCATCTACGGTTACCGCGCCGGCTTCCTGCGCCAGTTCGCCGCGTTGCCGGCCGGCACCTTGGAGCAGCTGGAGTCGCTGGAGCAGCTGCGTGTGCTCGAAGCGGGGCACCGCATCAGCGTGGCGCTGACCCCGGCCGAGTTCCCGCCCGGCATCGACACCCCGGACGATCTGGCGCGTGCCGAGGCCTGGTGGGCAGCACACCCGTGACCGTGGCACGACGGTTGCATGACGCCGAGTCCGGCATAATCGGGGCATGAACGTCCAGCCCGTCCAGGATCTTCCCGAATTCGCCACCTGGCTCAACGCCAAACCGACCACCCTGGCCGAGTTGCAGGGTCGGCCGGTCGTGCTGGCCTTCGTCAACGCCGCCTCGGTATGGTGCGCGCAGCGGCTGGCCGAGCTGGCCCAGTGGCAGTCGCGCCACCCGGGCAAGCTGCAGCTGCTGGTGCTGCAGGTGCCACGTTTTGATGGCGAGCGCGATCCCGATCAGTCCCTCAAGCTGCTGCGCCGCCAGGGGCTGAACGCACCGGCCCTGTTGGACGCGGAATGGGATGGCTGGCGACGCTTCGGCGTGACCGCATGGCCGACCCTGGTCCTGCTCGATGCCCAAGGGCGCGAGCGCGAGCGTCTGGTCGGTCTCGGCGGGGAACTGGAACGCTCCCTTGCTGCGCTGTGCGAAGGCAGCTCGCGGCCGTCCGATGAGGACCTGCACGGCGCCCGTGAGCTGAGCCCCGAGCCGCGCCTGCCGCTGCGCTTCCCGACCGGGTTGGCGGTGACCACCGAGCGCCTGTACATCGCCGACACCGGCCATCACCGCGTGCTGGAGTGCAGTCATGGTGGCCGCGTGCTGCGCCAGTTCGGTATGGGCACCGCCGATTTCATGGATGGGGACCAGGCCCAGGCGGCCTTCCACCATCCCCAGGGCCTCGCGCTGGAGCGCGAATGGCTCTACGTGGCCGACACCGGCAACCATGCCCTGCGCCGCATCCATCTGCTCTCCGGCCAGGTCGACACGCTGTGCGGCACCGGCCGCCCCGGTGAGCCCATCGAAGGGCCGGTCGCCGACCCGCGTCGTACCGCGCTCAACCATCCGCAGGGGCTGGCGGTCGCCGACAACCAGATCCACATCGCGATGGCCGGCGACAACCGCATCTGGAGCTATCACCTCGGCCAGCGCAGCCTGCAGTGGCGCGCCGGCAGTGGGGCGATCGACGAGCGCGACGGCAGTGGGCACATGGCCGCGTTCGCGCAACCGTGCTCGGTCGCCGCGGTCCAGCAGGTGCTGTACGTCTGCGATGCGCTGGGCTCGTCGATCCGGGCCATGCAGCTGCGTGGCGATCTGGTGCAGACGCTGGTCGGGCAGGGTCTGTGGACCTTTGGCGAGCAGGACGGCGCACGCGCGTCTGCGCTGCTGCAGTACCCGCAGGCGATCGCGCTGAGTCCGGATGCGCCGCTGCTGTGGATCGCCGATGCCGGCAACGGCCGCCTGCGCACGCTGCGCCTGGGCGGCGGCGAGCTGAGCACGCTGGAGTTGCCGCGCCGCCTGCATGGCCCGGCTGGCCTGGCGCTGGGCGGCGGCGCGGTCTGGATTGCCGAGACCGATGCCCACGCCGTGCTGCGCTTCGACCCCGTCAGTGGTGTCCTGAGCGACGTGCCGATCAACGAATGACTGTTTCTTCCGCCCCCGCCTTCGATGGCAAGGCATTTGCGGCCCACCTGAGCACCGCCCCCGGCGTGTACCGCATGTACGCGGCCGACGACACCCTGCTGTACGTCGGCAAGGCGCGTGCGCTGCGCAACCGCGTGGGGAGCTATTTCAACGGCACGCCCAAGACCACGCGGATCATGTCGATGCTGTCGCAGGTCGCGCGCATGGACGTGACCGTGACCCGCTCGGAGGCCGAGGCGCTGCTGCTGGAAAACCAGCTGATCAAGTCGCTCTCGCCGCGCTACAACGTCTCCCTGCGCGACGACAAGACCTACCCGCACGTGCTGCTGACCCGCGAGCAATGGCCGCGCATCGCGCTGCACCGCGGCCCGCGTGCGGTGCCCGGGCGGTACTTCGGGCCGTACCCGGGCGTCACCGCCGTGCGTGAAACGCTCAACCTGATGCACAAGCTGTTCAAGCTGCGCAGCTGCGAAGACAGCGTGTTCCGCAACCGCTCGCGGCCCTGCCTGCAGTATCAGATCGGCCGCTGCAGCGCGCCGTGCGTGGAGCTGGTGGCGCCGGACGATTACGCCGAGTCGGTACGCCGCGCCTCGATGTTTCTGGAAGGCAAGAGCGACCAGCTTGCGCGCGAGCTCGGCACCCAGATGCAGACCGCCAGCGAAGCACTGGAATTCGAGCAGGCCGCGCGCCTGCGTGATCTGATCGCCTCGCTGCGCAGCATGCAGACCCGCCAATACGTGGATGGCCGCGCGGCGGATCTGGACGTGCTCGCCTGCGCGACCCAGGGCGCCAGTGCCTGCGTGCTGCTGCTGGCGTTCCGTGATGGCCGCAACATGGGCACGCGCCCATTCTTCCCACGCACCAATGGCGAAGAGAGTGCCGATGAAGTGCTGGGCGCGTTCGTGTCCCAGTACTACGCCGAGCACGCGCCGCCGCGCGAGATCCTGCTCGACCGCGAGATTCCCGATGCCAGCCTGATCGAATCGGCCTTGAGTGCCTCGGCCGAGCACAAGGTACAGCTGCGCTGGAACGTGCGCGGTGAGCGCGCCGGGTATGTGGAACTGGCCGCGCGCAACGCGCAGATCACCCTGGTGACCGAACTGGGCAGCCGCACCGCGCAGCACGCGCGCAGCGAAGACCTGCGGCAGATGCTCGGCCTGACCGAGCAGGTCAAGCGCGTGGAGTGTTTCGACATCAGCCACACCATGGGTGAGGCCACCGTGGCCTCGTGCGTGGTGTTCGATGCGGCGGGCCCGGTGCGCAGCCAGTACCGCCGTTTCAATATCAGCGGCATCGAGCCCGGCGATGACTACGCGGCCATGCACCAGGCGATCGAGCGGCGCTTCCGCCGCGCGGTGGAAGAGGACGGCGTACTGCCGGATCTGCTGCTGATCGACGGCGGCGCCGGCCAGCTGGCCCAGGCGCAGTCCGCGCTGGCCGATCTGGGCGTGGAAGGGGTGATGCTGGTCGGCGTGGCCAAGGGCGTGGAGCGCAGGGCAGGGCATGAAGCCCTGGTCATGCCGGACGGCCGCGAGCTGCGCCCGGGCGCAGCCTCACCGGCGCTGCAGTTCATCCAGCAGGTGCGTGACGAGGCCCACCGCTTCGCCATCACCGGCCACCGCGGGCGCCGCCAGAAGGCCCGGATGACCAGCAAACTCGAAGATATTCCTGGCATCGGCCCGCGCCGGCGCGCCAGCCTGCTCAAACATTTCGGCGGCCTGGTCGGCCTGAAAGCCGCCGGCGAAGCGGAAATCGCGAAAGTGGACGGCATCAATGACGCCCTCGCTGCGCGTATCTACGCTAACCTTCATGGACTGCCCACGCCCGACGCGGCGGGCGAGTAGAGAGACGCAATGAAGTTGACCCTCCCCACCTGGCTGACCCTGCTGCGGATCGTGATGATCCCGGTCCTGGTGCTGGTGTTCTATCTCCCCTACAAGTGGACCAATTTCGCCTCGGCGGCGATCTTCGGCCTGGCTGCGCTCACCGACTGGCTCGACGGCTGGATCGCCCGCCGCTACGACCTGCAGTCCGCATTCGGCGCCTTCCTCGACCCGGTCGCGGACAAGCTGATGGTGGCCGTTGCTCTGTTCCTGATCGTGCAGGGCCATCCCACCGCGTGGATGGCGGTCTGGGCGGCCGTGATCGTCGGCCGTGAAATCGCCGTGTCGGCACTGCGCGAATGGATGGCGGAAATCGGCCAGCGTGCCAAGGTGCGTGTGGCCGTGATCGGCAAGGTGAAAACCACCGCGCAGATGGTCGCGCTGCTGTGCCTGCTGTATTCGGTCGCACCGCACACCCCGATGCAGGACATCTGGATGGGCACAGAGGTCTTCCACATCGGCGACTGGACCCTGGCGATCGCCTCGATCCTGACGCTGTGGTCGGGCCTGCAATACCTGCACGCCGCGTGGCCGAGCCTGCGCGAAGACGAGCGCCTCGCGCGTGAGAATGCCAAAGCAAAAAAGAATGCGTGAGGGCTGTTGACAGGGATGCATTTGGCTGTAGAATTTCGCCTCCCAAGCGGGAATAGCTCAGTTGGTAGAGCGCAACCTTGCCAAGGTTGAGGTCGCGAGTTCGAGTCTCGTTTCCCGCTCCAGATACCGCATTCCATCGTGATTCGTCCCGATGCGATGCAACGAAGAAAGCGACCTTCCGGTCGCTTTTTTCGTTTGTGTGCCGTGCCTCGCGCATGCATCTGCATCATGGGTTCACTCCGTCAGCACCGCAGCGCGGTCGGCCATGACGGGCCGGGCGACTACTCAGGCTGAGGCCGCTCGCGTGTCTCGCAGGAGTCGTCTACCCAGAGTCGTTGTTGTGCGATGCGAACGCAGCGGGGATAAGGGCCATCCATGTTGAGCGCCTGAAATCGAGCCACCCACGGATGTGCCATTGGTTCCACGGCTTCCTGTGGCCAGTCGCCCAGGTCTGCGATCACTGCAATGGAACGTAAGCAGCTGTCGAGCAGCAGTCGGTCGAGCAAGGCCAGTCGGTTCGCGCGGACTTCGATCAGCAGCACCTGGTCTTCCCGCCCCGAACCGCAGTAGGCCATCGGATGGGCGGGATTGGATGGCGTGCGTACGAACAGCGTTACGCCCGGACCACCCTCCAGCATGAAGGCGCTGCGGTTGATCGGAAACACGGTATCTGCCTGCATCAGCACCCGTCGCAGGTCGTCATCCACGGAAATGGCCCGACGTCTCCCCGACATCCGCTGCGCGTGTACGTGCTTGTCGCTGGCCGAGATGCTCAGGTGGTGGCCATCGGGCAGCGGGAATACGAGTGTCACGGGGGCGGCTATCGCCGACGCGCTCAATAGCAGCCCCGTACAGGTGGCGGCCATGCGCGCAGGGCACCATTGAATGTAATGGAGTGCAGACAGCATCAGCCTGGTGCTGCTGCCAGAGGTGTGTGCCATGGGTGTCGGAGTCTTCAGGTGTGGGGTCCGCTGCATTGCATGCATCAGACGGCGTTGCACTCCCTTTGACAATACAACTTGTTGGAAACGTGCAACCAAACGCCGAACCTGCTGTGGCGCTCGCCGGTCAGCTGCGCGCCAGTGGAGGGGGCCTGCAGCTGCACCCGTCCTTCGCCCAGGACAGGGTGAAGGGGGTATTCGACGGGCGCCGGCTGCGCGAGGGCGTTGCGCTGCACTGGACGTGCAAGTGCGGGGGGCGCTTCGGCGCGTCAACGTCTGGCAAGCCGGACATGGGGACTTTGTGCGGGAGGTGAACGGGGGAAGATGTCGGAGGCCGCCGTGCCCGCCCGGTGGGAAACCACACCACGCTGCGGCGAAAAGGATGTTGACGACGTGAAGGAATTCCGACAGAATAGCGCTCCTTCGACGCAGGTCGAGGGGCCGACAGCCTCCAGCGCCTCAGGGTGCGGTGCCGTCGGGGCAAGCGAAAGTCTGCGGGAATAGCTCAGTTGGTAGAGCGCAACCTTGCCAAGGTTGAGGTCGCGAGTTCGAGTCTCGTTTCCCGCTCCAGATTTCGACAGGGCCCCCTTGGGGCCTTGTTTTTCTCCGCGGTGGCACGCGGGCATCCGGTCCGGACGCATCGGCCGGGATGTGAAAAAAAGTGTGAAAAAGCTGGTGTGTTTCGAGTGGTTTCGGTAACATACACGCTTGATTTTGCGGGAATAGCTCAGTTGGTAGAGCGCAACCTTGCCAAGGTTGAGGTCGCGAGTTCGAGTCTCGTTTCCCGCTCCAAATCCTTACCAGGCCCCGTTCTCGGGGTCTTGTTTTATCGGGGCACGCAACACGCCTTCGATGATCGTAGGGTCACCGGCCTGGTGGCAGAGTGGTCATGCAGCGGACTGCAAATCCGCGTACGCCGGTTCAATTCCGACCCAGGCCTCCAAATAGAAAGTAGCCCAGAGCCCGCGAAAGCGGGCTTTGTGCGTTGTGGGCCTCCATTCAGTTTCGGAGGCCATAGCCGACAGGACCTACACAACGCGCTTCGTATGCTGCGGCCGTCCACTTTGGCAGCCTTATGCAGACACAAAAAGCGCGCGTAGCAACCGGGATCGAAGGGCTCGACAGCATTCTTGGCGGAGGCTTTCCCCAGGGGCGGCTTTACCTGCTCGAGGGGCCGCCGGGATCGGGCAAGACCACGCTGTCCCTGCAGTTTCTGCTGCATGGCCTGAGCAAGGGGGAGCGCTGCCTGTACATCACGCTCTCCGAGACGGCTGACGAGCTGCGCGAAGTTGCCAATGCGCACGGCTGGTCCCTGGATGGGCTGGACCTGTTCGAGCTGGCCTCGGCCGAGGAAGCGCTGGGCGACGGACGGATGCAGTCCGTGCTGCACTCCTGGGAGGTGGAGCTGGACGAGACGGTGAAGCTGATCCTGGGCGAGGTGGAACGCATCAAGCCGCATCGGGTGGTGTTCGATTCGCTGTCCGAACTGCGGCTGCTGTCGCAGGATCCGCTTCGGTACCGTCGCCAGATTCTGTCGCTCAAGCAGTTCTTCGCCCCGAAGAGTGCAACGGTCGTACTGGTGGACGATATGACCGCCACCGGTGAAGAGCGCGATGGCCAGTTGCACAGCCTCTGCCACGGCGTGGTGTCACTGGAACGCCTGACGCTGGATTTCGGTCCCGCGCGCCGCCGCATGCATGTGCAGAAACTGCGTGGGGTGAACTTCACCGCCGGCTATCACGACATGACCATCCGCGAAGGCGGCCTGGAGGTCTTCCCGCGGTTGATTGCCTCGGACCACCATGCCAAGTTCGTCGGTGCGCCCATCAGCAGCGGGGTGGCCGAGATCGACAGCCTGCTCGGCGGAGGCCCGCTGCGGGGCACCAGCACCCTGCTCACCGGCCCCGCCGGCAGTGGCAAGACCAACGTGGCGCTTCAGTATGTCTGGGCCGCCTGCGAGCGCGGTGAGCACTGCTGCATCTTCGAGTTCGATGAGCGCATCGGTACCCTGCTGGCGCGCGCGGAATCGCTGGACATCGATCTCAGCAAACACCTGGCGTCGGGTCTGCTGGAAATCCAGCAGGTCGATCCGGCCGAAATTTCGCCAGGTGAGTTCGCCTGGAACATGCGGCGTGCGGTCGAGGAGCGTCAGTGCCGGCTGCTGGTGATCGACAGCCTCAACGGCTACGTCACGGCGATGCCGCAGGAGAAGCAGCTCATGCTCCAGCTGCACGAGATGCTGTCCTATCTCAACCAGAAGGGCGTGGCGACCATCCTGATCAATCCGCAACACGGGTTGGTCGGCACCATGTCGACCGGCAACCTCAACGTTTCCTACATCGCCGATTCGGTCGTGCTGTTCCGCTTCTTCGAATCGCAGGGGCGCATCCGCAAGGCGATCTCGGTCATCAAGAATCGCGGCGGTGCGCACGAGAACACGATCCGCGAGCTGAAGATCGACGGCAAGGGCATTTCGCTCAGTGCGCCACTCAATGAGTTCAAGGGAATCCTGACCGGCACGCCAGAGTTCGTCGGCAACACGGCGCACCTGCTGGGCCACACCAGTGCGCAGTGACTCGGTTTCCGGCGTGGTCCACATCTTTGCGCCGTTTGGTCGTGATGCGCAGAGCATCGCCACCGTGCTCAACGCCTCCGGCCTGAGGACCACGATCCAGGACAGCCTGTCGCGGTTGGCCGATGCGCTCGATGATGACGTGGGCGCGGTGGTGATGACCGAGGAGGCGGTCGCCAAGGGCGCAGGTGCATTGCTGGAGCCACTGGCCCGGCAGCCGTCCTGGTCGGACATACCGTTCATCCTGCTGCGGTCGCCCCGCTCGAAAAAGCGGCCGCTGGCCGACCCCGACCTGCAACTGGCGATCAACACCATCGAGCTGGATCGCCCGCTGGGTCGCAGTTCGCTGCTCAGTTCCGTGCTCAGTGCACTGCGTGCGCGCGACAAGCAGTTCCTGGTCCGTGATCAGATGCGGGCGCTGGCCGACAGCCGTGCAGCCCTGGAGCGCAGCGACGCCGAGCTGCGCCTGGTCGCCGACGCGATGCCAGTCCTGATCGCTTTCATCGACCGTGATCTCCAGTATCGCTTTGCGAACAAAGCGTATGAATCCTGGTTCGAGCGTCCCGTCTCGGAGGTGATCGGCAAGCGCGTGCCGGAGGTATTCGGAGAAGACGTATGGGCGACGCGCCGGCCGATGATCGAGCGTGCAATGGCGGGTGAACACGTCGTCTTCGAGGTCAATTGGCCCTTCAGTGACGGCCGCCGGCGCGACAGTGAAATCCGCTACTCGCCGCGCTTCAACACCGCAGGCGAGCCCGACGGCTTCCATGTGTTCGTGACCGATATCACCGCGTCCAAACTCGCCCTGGAGACCAGCCAGCAGCGCGCGCAGGATCTGGAAGCGATGGTGGCCGAGCGCACCGCCGAGTTGGAGCGCCAGATGGCCGCCCGCGAAGCCAGCGAAGCGGCCCTGCGTCAGTCGCAGAAAATGGACGCGATCGGACAACTCACCGGCGGAATCGCGCACGACTTCAACAACATGTTGACCGGCATCCTGTCCTCGCTGGATATCGTGCGCATGCGCCTGGAGATGGGACGGATGGATGGCCTGGAGCGTTTTCTGGATGCGGCCACCGCCTCCAGCCAGCGTGCAGCGGCCTTGACCCAGCGGCTGCTGGCGTTCTCCCGCCGGCAGTCGTTGGATTCCAGGACGGTCGATCTCAACGAGCTGGTCGGCTCGACACAGCATCTGCTGCGCAGCACGCTGGGCGAGACGATCCGCATCCGCACCGCACTCAGCGACACGCCGTTGCGCGCCAACCTGGACAGCAACCAGTTCGAGAGCGCGCTGCTCAACCTGGCCATCAATGCACGCGACGCGATGCCCGATGGCGGCGAGCTGATCCTGCGGACCTCGCAGGTGCACGTTGCAGAACACCAGATTCTTGCGGTGCCGGCGGGTGAGTATGCCGTCGTCGCCGTGTCCGATTCCGGCACCGGCATGCCGCCCGAAGTGGTGGAACGGATCTTCGAGCCGTTCTTCACCACCAAGCCGATCGGCAAGGGAACCGGGTTGGGCATGTCGATGATCTACGGCTTCATGCAGCAGTCCGGCGGCCACATCACCGTGGATTCCACGCCGGGGCAGGGCACCACGGTGTCGCTGTATATGCCCGTGGTGCATGACGCCGCCACCGATGAAGAGGTCCCCGCTGTGCAGCCGGTATCGCTGGGTGCGGGTCAGTCGATCCTGGTGGTGGAGGACGATGAGCAGGTGCGGATGCTGGTCACGGTGGTGCTTGAAGACCTGGGTTACACCGCCGAGGTGGTGGAGGATGCCGATGGCGCCATTCCCATCCTTGCTTCATCGAAGAAGATCGATCTGTTGATCACCGACGTCGGGCTGCCGGGGCTCAATGGCCGCCAGTTGGCAGAGATCGCGCGTCAATCCCGCCCGACGTTGCCGGTGCTGTTCATGACCGGCTATGCGGAGAAAGCCCAGGAGCGGTCGGCCTTCCTCGACAATGGCATGGCGATGATCGCCAAACCCTTCCTGCTGGATGCCTTCAGCGAGGCGGTACGCAGTGCCATGGCAGCGTCGCGGCCGTAATCCCGGGGCGAGTCTTGGCGCACGCAGACGAAAGAAAGCGGCACGGTTCCTTGCGATTGCCCGTGATGTTCTGAACGCTTCAGGCAACAGATTTTATTTATATACCTGAAAGTGCCAGCATATTCACTTTGCACCCGTTGGAGTTTGTCCCATGCCCCTCTGCGCAGTCGCGTATGTCAGCGACGTTGCGGGCCCGCTGTCCGCCGAACAACTCGATGCACTGGTCGATGATGCGGTGAGATTCAACAGCCTGGCGGGTGTCACCGGCGTGCTTCTCTTCGATGGTGGCCGCTTCCTGCAGTACTTCGAAGGGCCTGATGACGGCGTATCGGCGGTGCACGAGCGGGTGCTGCAGGCACGCAGCCACAGAGCCATTGTGGCGTTGGGTCACGCGCGCGTGCCCAAACGGTATTTCCCCTATTGGAGCATGCGCTGGCTGGGCGTGGAGCCTGCAACGATCGAACAATTGGCGTCCGGCGATTGGCAGGCATTTGCCGATCCGGTGCAGGGCGGGCCCCCCCCGCACGGCGGCATGGAGCGACTGCTGCGATTTGTCGCGCCACATCAGCCTTCGATCAGTGCAGGCGATGCCACCGAACGCCTGACATAACGCCTGACATGGTGCTGTCATCAGTGCGATCGCATGATGCGATTGAATGTGCAGGGGTTTGCTGAACCATTCAGCATTAGGTGAATGCGGGTTGTTTCAGTAATTGACTTACTGCGACGACCGTGCAAATTTTAAGTGAACCCGAAGTGAATCATTATCGCCGAGGGTGTCTGTCGTCCCTGAAGCAGAGCAAGTCCCACGGAGGTCGTATGGAATACGGCGAACATGACTTGGCTGACGGAGTGCGAACCGAGCTGGAAGCCAGTTACGTGAAGCATGGCTGCGGCCCGGAATTCTGGTCCACTTACCAGCGTGTGCTCGAGCGATTGGTACCGCCTGCTCAAGGCACCGCGCGAACGCGTGTCACCAATGAGTTGGCCCTGGTCATCGAACAGCTCGGCATCGTGCGGCGTGCGCAGTTGGTGCCGCCCAGGAGTGCGCGCACCCGCATGCGCTGAGACCGGTCGGGGGGATCGGGTAGCGGCAGGGCGCCGTTGGGGTAACGGCATTACACGATGTGATGAACACCGATACCCAGCAGCACCAGCAGGGTGCCGGCGGCTGCGAGTGTGCGCGGCCGCAGCCAGCGCCGGGGGCGCTGCTGCAGGGCGTTGTCGCTGGCGTAGCGCAGCAGCCCCGTCGGGAACTGCCAGGCCTGCAGGCGCGCATCGCAGGCCTCCACGCAGGCACCGCAGCCGATGCAGTCCGGGTACGGCCCTGCGCGCACGTCCAGGCCCATCGGGCACGCGCTGGCGCATGCGCCACAGTCCAGGCAATCGCCGAGGCGATCAGCGCTGAAGTGCGGCATCGGCCCGGCGATGTCTTCGTGCGCGGCCCGGAAGGCGTAGTCGCTCGCACTGGTCGGGTCGAGCAGGCCACGCCCCCGCGCATCGATCCCGCCGAGGCCGGCCACGCGCGGACCGCGCGGCTCGCCGCGCCGGGCGTGGTACTGCATGCGCGGCGTATCGCTGTCGCAGAACGCGCCGTGGATGCGCGCATACGGACAGAGATCGCGGCACACCTGCTCGCGCAGGAAGCCGGCATTGCCCCAGGTGGCTGCCGCATAGAACACGATCCAGAACGTTTCCCCGCCGCTCCAGGCCAGGGGCCAGAGGTTGCCGACCAGGCCGTGCATCGGGCTGAAGAACCCGACGAACGTGATGCCGGTCCATCCCGCCACGAGTGCCCACAGCGCGTGCCTGGCGAGCCGGGCGGCACCGGGCGAGGGCAGCCAGCGCGTAGTGCCTTGCTCAATCCAGCGGAACAGCCGGCTCCATAGCGTCTGCGGGCAACCATACCCGCACCACACCCGGCCGGCGAGGTTGGTCAGCAGCACCAGCGCGGTGGCCAGCACGGCGATCAAGCCCAGCAGCACGCCCACATCCTGCGGCCACAGCGTCCAGCCGAACAGATCGAAGCGGCGTGCCGACAGATCGAACAGCAATGCCTGGCGGCCGTCCCAGCGCAGCCACGGCAGCAGATAGAAGCTGGCCAGCAGCATGGCGGACAGCCACGCTCGCCAACGCAGCACGCGTCGCTGCCGGGCAGGCTGCGGAGGCGGTGGTGGGACCAGATGCAGTGACAGACGATCCGCCATGCTCAGCCCAATGGCACATCGTCATCATCACCGGGCATCGGGCGCAGCAGATACCAGGTGATGGTGCTGGCGGCGGCGGTGACGCCCCAGAACATGAAGAAGCCGAGCGTATAGCCGAGCTCGCGACTGATCGCATGCTGCGGGAAGCTGATGTCGCGCAGGCGCAGTGGATCGACGAACGCGAAGAACACCACGCTGGCCAGACCGGCCGCGACGAAGCTGGGCCACAGAATGGCGCCCCATTGCTGGATCAGCCGTCGGCGGCTGCCGTCGGGCGGGTCGTGCAGGTCGTTCATTGCGGCCACGGTCAGGAGGGAGGGGCAGGGCGCGGCTATACTTCGCGCCGACCGGGGGCCGGAATCGCGGGTGCGCACGTCCTGTCGAGCGCCCAGACTAGAAGGCTTCGCCACCGGCTTCATTGATCCTGATCAAGGCAGCGGCAGGCGCTGCCGCCGATGCTGGGCATTGCCGCCCGAGGATGTTCATGCCCGATCCCACCGACAACGCGCTTCCGCTCCCTGCGCCTGACCTGTGCAGCGAAGACGAGGTCACCCGGCTGGTGCACGACTTCTACGCGCGGGTGCGCGAGGAGCCGCGGCTGGGACCGGTGTTCACGGCACGGATCCACGACTGGGAGGCGCATCTGGCACAGCTGGTCGACTTCTGGTCGGCGATGCTGCGCGGCACGCGGCGCTTCAAAGGTGCGCCGATGCCCAAGCACATGGCCATGGACGAGCTGGACCGGGACCTGTTCGACCGCTGGCTGGCGTTGTTCCGGCAGACCACGGCCGAGGGCGGCAACGTACCGATGCAGCGGCTGGCCGATGATGTCGCCGAGCGGATCGCCGATACCTTCTGGCGTCGCTTCCAGATGCTTCGCTGGCCGAGCCTGCCGATGGCGGGGCGCCCGGGCCTGAATTGATCTGACGCAATGCGCGCGCACGCATGCACGCGCAAGCTGGCGTCATGGATACCTTCTCGCCTGCCGCCGCCGGGCTCGCCTGGCACTTCGATCCCGAGCTGCTGCGTCGGCACGACCGACCCGGCCCGCGCTACACCTCCTATCCCACCGCGCCGCACTTCCATGACGGCTACGGTGAGCCTGCGCTGCGCCAGGCGATTGCGGACAGCAATGAGGTGGGCCGTCCGCTGTCGCTGTACGTGCATGTGCCCTACTGCAGCAGCCCGTGTTTCTACTGCGGCTGCAACCGGGTCATCACCCGCGACCACAGCAAGGGCATCGGTTACGTGGCACGGGTGCTGAGCGAGGCCGACCTGATGGCCCCGCTGTTTGATCCGGCGCGCGAGGTGATCCAGCTGCACCTCGGCGGCGGTACACCGAATTTCCTCGCCCCGGCGCAGATGCGCGAGCTGATCGATGGGCTGCGCCAGCGCTTCCATTTCAGCACGGCCGCCTCGCGCGATTTCTCGATCGAGCTGGATCCGCGCTTTGTCACGCGCGCGGACATCGCCGTGCTCGCCGAGCTCGGCTTCAACCGCGCCAGCCTCGGCGTGCAGGACTTTGATCCGGACGTACAGAAAGCGATCAACCGCGAGCAGGGCGTGGAAGCGACGCTGGACATCCTGCGTGCGTGCCGCGAGTACGGGCTGCGGTCGGTCAATGTCGATCTGATCTATGGCCTGCCCAGGCAGACGCTCGCCGGGTTCGCGCAGACGCTGGAGACGGTGCTGCGCGAGCGGCCGGATCGCCTGGCGGTGTATGGCTATGCGCATCTGCCGCATCTGTTCCGCGCGCAGCGCCAGATCGCCGATGCGGAGCTGCCCAGCCCCGAGCAGAAACTGGCGCTGCTGGGTCTGGCGGTGCAGCGCCTGTCCGATGCGGGGTATCAGTACATCGGCATGGACCATTTCGCCCTGCCCGAAGAGGACCTGTCGCGCGCGCAGCGTGCCGGGCAGCTGCACCGCAACTTCATGGGATACACCACCCACGCCGACACCGATCTGGTCGGCCTCGGTGCCAGTGCGATCAGCCATATCGGGAGCACCTACAGCCAGAATCCACGCGAACTGCCCGCGTGGGAAGCGGCGGTGGATGCCGGCCGGTTGCCGGTCTGGCGGGGTCTGCAACTGGACGAGGATGATGTGCTGCGCGCCGAGTTGATCGGCCAGTTGATGTGCCAGGGCGAAGTGGACGCTGCCGCATTGGCTGCGCGCCACGGTGTGGAGTTCGAGCACTACTTTGCCGACGCGTTGCCGGCGTTGGCGGCACTGCAGGCCGATGGCCTGGCCGAATACGAACACGGTGTGGTGCGCGCGAGTTCGCACGGGCGGCCGCTGCTGCGCCTGTTGGCGATGTGCTTTGATCGGTACCTGGCCCGTCCTGACCAGCCGGTGCGCTACTCCAGAGCGATCTGAGCGGCGCGCGCGGTGCGTGCGCATTCCAAATTCGAGCGCGATCAGGCACCCTATGCCCGCCGTTGCCCGGGTGGCGAAACTGGTAGACGCATCGGACTTAAAATCCGCCGGGGGCAACCCCATGCCGGTTCGATTCCGGCCCCGGGCACCAAGGCGTTCAGCCTGTCATCCCTCCTGCACAGGAAGTGGCCTGTGCAGTGTCTGTGCAGTGCACATGGTCAGGCGGGACTGCTGATCGCATCGACGCCGCTGCGTAACCCGCAGGACGCGCACGCGTGGCCGCCCACGCGATTCCCTACGCTGGTCGTTGCCGTTCATGCCGGTGAGGGTGGGTAGCGTTGCGCACACGTCTTTTCCGATGCGCTGGCGATTGTCTCCGCGGCGGAGACGCACGTACGCAGGCGCATGGCGCTACGGCCTGGAATCTTGAACTGGGTCACATAACTGAGATGTCAGTGAGAAAAATGTCTCGGAAGTGAGCGTGGACGGTCGTCACAGTGTCGGTTCGCTGACGGTTTCTGTCGCCGGTGGACATCTTGCTGCGCCGCAGCAAAAAAGGGGTGCCCTGTGTCAGCCGCCGGAAGTTTGGCGCGGGCTGCTGCTCAGTACCTTGCCTCTCGCGTTTCGCAGCGAACTGGGTCACGTATTTGCTCAGTCGATACCGCAAGCTATTGACTCAAGCAATCGATCATGCCGCCGTCATTGGGTTCCGGTGTCACAACGTGACGATATAGCGGATGTAATGAAATGGAATACGTCAGAAACATGAACGTCGGTTCGAAGCTCGGCGTGGGCTTCGGGATTCTTCTGGTGCTGCTGATCGGCTCATCCTCGCTGGCGTTGTATCAGGCGTCTGCGATTGGTCGGCAGGTGGCGGAGATCGAATCCAATGGCAAAAAGCTGTCGTTGTTGACGACGATGCGGGGGTCCAATTTCCAGAACGAGCGGAATCTGCGCGATCTGATCCTGGATGGAACTGACAACGGCCCCCTGATCCTGGAGCGGATCCAGAAGACGCGTGCTGGCTACGCCGAAGCGCGTGCGGCGCTGGACGCGCTTCCCAGCAATGCGGAAGGCAAGCAGGCCCTGCAGGCTATTGCCGATGCGCAGGCCGCCTCGGTGGCCACGCACAACCGGATCATCGAGCATGCGACCGCCAACGACGACACGGCCGCCATCGGCCTGCTGTACGGCGAAGCCGAGCCGCTGATGGACGCGCGCGCTGTGGCACTCCAGGCCGCGGTGTCGCTGCAGGAACGGCGTAATGCAGAGAGCGCGGCCATGATCGATGCATCGATCCGGACCTCGCGGACGCTGTTGATCGGGTTCGCGCTGCTGGCCTTGGTGGCCGGCGGGTTGCTGGCCTGGTTGATCACGCGCAGCCTGGTGGGCCCGTTGCGCCGGGCCATGGACGTCTCGCGCGCGATTGCCGACGGCCGCTTCGACACCAGCGTGGGACGCCCCAGCCGTGATGAGACCGGCCAGCTTCTGGCTAGCATGGATCAGATGGGCGCGCGCCTGCGGTCCTTCTCCGCTGCACAGCAGGACATGGCGCACCGTCATGATCTGGGTGAACTGGCCTACCGTATCGATGCATCGGCATTCCCCGGTGATTTCGGTCGCATCGCTGCGGGCACCAATGCACTGGTCGGCAGCAGCATCGCGCTGACCCAGAAGATCATCGATGTGGTGCGCAACTATGCGGTCGGCGATCTGGCCGAGGATCTGGAAGCGCTGCCGGGTGACAAGGCGCGCTTCACCGAGGCGATGGCCATCACCAAGCAGAATCTGGCGGCGATCAACGGCCAGATCCACCGGTTGGCCTCTGCGGCTGCGGCAGGTGATTTCAGCCAGCGAGGCGATGCGGGTGCCTTCGATCACGAGTTCAAGGTGATGATCGAGCGCCTGAACACGATGATGCAGATCAGCGACGAGAATCTTCGCCAGCTTTCGGAACTGCTCAAGGCGATTGCCTCGGGCGACCTCACCGTGCGCATGGAAGGCGAGTTCCAGGGCGTGTTTGCCCGGATGCGCGACGATGCCAATACCACGGTCGGCCAGTTGACCGGCATCATCGGCAGCATCCAGGTCGCGGCGGGCAGCATCAACACCGCGGCGGTGGAAATCGCCAGCGGCAACAATGACCTGTCGCGGCGTACCGAGCAGCAGGCTGCCAACCTTGAGGAGACGGCGGCTTCGATGGAGGAGCTGACCTCCACCGTGCGGCAGAACGCCGAGCACGCGCGCCAGGCCAACCAGCTGGCGATCGGTGCCGGTGCGGTGGCCTCCGAAGGCGGCCAGGTGGTGCAGGACGTGGTCGTCACGATGCGCGGCATCGAAGCCTCGTCCAAGAAGATCGCCGACATCATCACGGTGATCGACGGCATCGCGTTCCAGACCAATATCCTGGCCTTGAACGCGGCCGTGGAAGCGGCACGCGCCGGGGAGCAGGGCAGGGGCTTTGCGGTGGTCGCCAGTGAAGTGCGCACGCTGGCGCAGCGCTCGGCCGGTGCGGCCAAGGAGATCAAAGAGCTGATCGAGGACTCGGTGGACAAAGTGGCCATCGGTGCGGGTCTGGTCGACAAGGCCGGCGTGACCATGACCGAGATCGTCACCTCGGTGCAGAAGGTCACCGACATCATGGCCGAGATTTCGTCGGCATCGCAGGAGCAGTCGGCCGGCATCGAGCAGGTCAGCCAGACAGTGGTGCAGCTGGACGAAACCACCCAGCAGAACGCGGCGCTGGTGGAAGAGGCAACGGCTGCGGCGCGCTCGATGGAGGAGCAGGCCATGGCCCTGACCGGTGCGGTGGCGCGCTTCCGCCTGGCAACCCAGAGCGGCGTGCAGACGCAGCCGATGGCCGCACCGCGTGGTGCCGCCTCGCCACTGACATCAATGCCCGCCGCCGCCAAGCCGCGTTCCGGCAGCGGTACGGTGACCCCGCTGCGGCAGGTGCCGGCGGCCACGGTGGACGGTGACTGGCGCGAGTTCTGAGCAGGCAACTCGCCTGATCAAGGCGTGCGGCGATGAGACGGGGGCAGCCATGGGGCTGCCCTCGTTCGTTGTCGCTGCCGGAGCGGCGATCCGGGCAACGCAAACTTTACGCATTTCTTTGCGCGCCGCCCTACGCTGCGCACCATCCCGGACAAAGACAAGTGACATGGCGAACTCGGTACGTGCACGGACAGCACTGATGGTGAGCCTGGCGCTGCTGCTGAGCGGCGCGGCACAGGCGCAGGCGCCGACGCCGACGCCCGCGGCGGGGGACGTGATCGATCTGGCTCCGGTGGTGGTCTCTGGCGAGCAGCCCGGCCCGGGCATGTGGCAGGTCCGCAACAGCGCCGGCCACACGCTGTGGATTCTGGGCACGGTGTCGCCGCTGCCGGCCAAGCTGGAGTGGCGGGCCGACGAAGTGCAGGCGGTGATCGGCAGTGCCCAGCAGGTGCTTGGCTCACCCGGGTGGGGCTTCGATGCTGATGTCGGCTTCTTCGGTCGGCTGACGCTGGTGCCTTCGGCGTTGAAGGCTGCCCGCGATCCGGACGGGCGAACACTGCGCGAGGTGCTGCCGCCGGATCTGTACGCGCGCTGGGAGCGGCTCAAACAGCGCCACATCGGTCGCGATGGCGGTATCGAGAAGGATCGCCCGCTGGTGGCGGCCACACAGCTGTATGCCGCCGCACTGAAGGATGTCGGCCTGGGCCGTTCCTCGCCGGTGTCCAAGGTGGTGGAGAAGGCCGCCAAAGCGCGGGGGCTGAAGCCGGTGCCGACCCGGGTCGAGATCAAGATCGCCGACCCCCGGCAAGCGCTCAAGGAAGTGCGCGGTACGGCACTGCAGGACCTGGAGTGCTTCCGCCGCACGTTGGACGTGGTCGAGCACGGGCTGCCGCTGCTGGCCGAACGCGCTAACGCCTGGTCGGTGGGGGATGTGGAGGCGTTGCAGCGCCTGGCCGTGGAAGGGCAATACGTGGCCTGTGTGGATGCCGTTGCCAACAGCGACTTCGGTCGCCGCCGTGGACTGACCGACGTGGATGCCCAGGCGCAGCGAAAGTGGTTGGGCATGGCCAGCGATGCACTCGGGCGCAATGCAGTGACGTTCGCTACCGTGCCTGTGTCATCCCTCGTCTCTCCAGGCGGCTACCTGGAGCAGCTGCGCGCGCGGGGCTATGAGGTGCAGGCGCCTGATTGAGCAGTGAGTGGCACTAGACGGCGGTAGGCACTGCAGCCTGACGCCACGGCTACCCACTGCGATGCCTTCATGGCATAGTCAGTTCCGGTTCACTATGGAAAGCCTCCATGCCGCTGCATGCGGTCGCTTACGTCAGCGACGCTATCGAAGGAATCGAGACGTCTGACATTGATCAGATTCTGCGTGCGGCAATGGGCTTCAACAAAGTGGCCGGCGTGACCGGCGTGTTGATGTTCGACGGGCGTCGTTTCCTGCAGTACTTCGAAGGCCCGGAAGACGGCGTGGATTCGGTGTTCCAGCGCGTGCTCAATGCGCGCATCCATCAGGGGCTGCGTGAGCTGGCCCGCGATAAGGTGGAGGTGCGGCACTTCGCACGCTGGACGATGGCGTCAGCCGCCGTTGAACCGGACGCGCTGGCGCGACTGATCGACCTGCCGTGGGAAGGCTTCGCCTTGCGGTTGTCGGTGGACGGTACGTCGCCCACCGGATTTGCGGCGCTGCTGGATGCGTGGACCGGTGTCTCCGGCGAGTTGGAACCGGCGGCAGTCACGTTGGGTTCGTAACGCAAAACACCGTTGGCCGTAACACAATGATCACGGTTGTGCGCCTATCCTTTGCCTACCAGCTGTGACCAGTCTTGCGGGGTTTGCCCTTGGAGGCTGTCTGAAAGGGTAGTAACCGCAGCTGGACCATCATTCCTTTGGCCGTCGTCCGTACTCTCCGCGGGCGGCGGCTTTGTTCTTTGTGGGGCGGCGCCCGGCGCGTTAGGCTTGCAACACCTGTATCCCCGGCGCCTGTATCGCATGAAGCCCTCCCTGATGACGCCCCGGCTGATCGCCGGCCCGGTTCCGCTGCGTGGAGCGCAGCGATGACGCGCGCCATTTCCGCATCGGCAACGCCGCGCATCGGTGTGATCGGGCTGGGGTACGTCGGGCTGCCATTGACGGTGACCTTTGGTCAGCAGCAGCCGACCCTGGGGTATGACATCGACCACACGCGCGTCGCCGAGCTGCAGCGCGGCCATGACCACACGCTCGAGCTGGATGCAGACGAACTGGCTGCCGCCGTGCATGCGCGCTACAGCGCCGACCCCTCGGATCTGGCCGAGTGCAACGTCTACATCGTGACCGTGCCGACGCCGATCGATGCGCATGAGCAGCCCGATCTGGGGCCGCTGCGCAGTGCAAGCACGCTGATCGCCGGACTGCTGGCGCCGGGCGACCTGGTGATCTACGAATCCACCGTGTACCCCGGCACCACCGAGGAAGTCTGCGTGCCCTTGCTGGAGGCTGGATCGGGGCTGCGCTTCAACGAAGATTTCTACTGCGGTTACAGCCCGGAGCGGATCAACCCGGGTGACCGCGAGCGCCGGCTGCCGGACATCCGCAAGATCACCTCCGGCTCGACGCCCGAGGCGGCGGCGGTGGTGGATGCGCTGTACCAACGCATCATCACCGCCGGGACCTGGCCGGCGCCGTCGATCCGCGTGGCCGAAGCGGCCAAGGTGATCGAGAACATCCAGCGCGACGTCAACATTGCCTTGGTCAACGAACTCGCGCTGATCTTCGATCGGCTTGGCATCGATACCCAGGACGTGTTGGCTGCGGCGGGCAGCAAGTGGAACTTTCTGCCGTTCCGCCCCGGCCTCGTCGGCGGCCACTGCATCGGGGTGGATCCGTACTACCTGCTGCACAAGTCCGAGAGCATGGGGTATCACCCCGATCTCATCCACACCGCGCGCCAGGTCAACAACCGGGTGGGGGAGCACGTCGCACAACGCGTGCTGGCGCTGCTGGCATCGCGCAACATCGCCGTCGCCCAGGCACGCGTCCTGGTGCTGGGCGTGACCTTCAAGGAGAACTGCCCGGACCTGCGCAACAGCCGCGCGCTGGAGCTGGCGCAGCGCCTGCAGGCCACCGGGGCGCAGGTGGACGTGCAGGATCCGTGGGTCGGGCCGGCGGCGCTTGCCGATGCCGATGTACGGTGGGTCGCCTCGCCCGATCCGGATGGCTATGACGCCGTGGTGCTGGCGGTGGCGCATGATCGTTTCCGCGCCTTCGATGCGGCGCAGGTGCGCGCGCTGCTCAAGCCGCAGGGTGTGGTGTACGACGTCAAATCCGTGTGGCCCCGGGAAGTGGTGGACGACCGCCTGTAGACTCGGGGGCAGCTATTGATTGAGGAAAGCCATGCATCGCTATCTCGCGTATCTGCTCGCCATCCTGTTGTTCCCGGTCTGCCTGTGGTTGGCCACGATCTGGCCCGCCTGGTACTGGGGCGTCGGCGTGACGGCGTTGCTGGTGGTGCTGGGCACCTGGGATCTGCTGCAGAAGCGCAGCACGCTGCGACGCAATTATCCGGTGATGGCGCACTTCCGCTACGGGCTGGAATCGATCGGACCGGAGATCCGCCAATACTTCGTGCAGAGCGATCTGGAGGATGTGCCGTTCTCGCGCCAGCAGCGTGCGCTGATCTACCAGCGTTCCAAGAATGAAATGGACGTGGTGCCGTTCGGCACGCTGCGCAGCACCTATGCGGTGGACTACGAGTGGATCAACCATTCGCTGGCGCCGACCGAGATCGGCCACCACGATTTCCGCATCCAGATCGGCCCGAACTGCGCCAAGCCGTATTCGGCCAGTGTGTTCAACATCTCCGCGATGAGCTTCGGCTCGTTGTCGGCGAACGCGATCCGCGCCCTCAACGAAGGCGCGCGCCGTGGCAGCTTCTATCACGACACCGGCGAAGGCTCGATCTCGCCGTATCACCGCGAAATGGGCGGCGACCTGGTTTGGGAAATCGGCTCGGGCTACTTCGGGTGCCGTGACGATGCCGGCGGTTTCAGCGAAGAGACGTTCGTCGCCAACGCCACCCATGATCAGGTCAAGATGATCGAGATCAAGCTCTCGCAGGGCGCCAAGCCCGGCCATGGCGGGGTGCTGCCGGCGGCGAAAGTGAGCGAAGAGATCTCGATCACCCGTGGCGTGCCGATGGGCGTGGATTGCGTATCGCCGTCCAAGCACAGCGCGTTCAACACGCCGGTGGAACTGCTGCAGTTCGTCGCGCGGCTGCGGGAGCTGTCCGGCGGCAAGCCGGTCGGGTTCAAGCTGGCCATCGGCCATCCCTGGGAGTGGTTCGGTATCGCCAAGGCGATGCAGGAAACCGGGCTGCTGCCGGATTTCATCGTCGTCGATGGTGCCGAGGGCGGTACCGGTGCGGCGCCGGCCGAATTCATCGATCACGTGGGTGTGCCGATGCACGAAGCGCTGTTGCTGGTGCACAACACCCTGGTCGGACTGGACCTGCGCGATCGCATCCGCGTGGGCGCGGCGGGCAAGGTCACCAGTGCCTTCGAGATCGCACGCACCATCGCGCTGGGCGCGGACTGGTGCAATGCCGGGCGTGGCTTCATGTTCGCGCTGGGCTGCATCCAATCGCTGAGCTGCCACAGTGATAAATGCCCGACCGGCATTGCCACGCAGAACCCGCATCGCTGGCGTCACCTGGACGCGGCCGACAAGGCCACGCGCGTGCACAGTTACCACGAGAACACCCTGCGCGCGCTGCGCGACCTGCTGTGTGCGGCCGGCTTGAACGATCCCTCCGAGCTGGGCCCGGAGCACATCCTGCGCCGCGTCTCGCCGGTGGAGATCCGCTCACTGGCCTCGCTATACCGCTATCTGGCCCCGGGCGAGCTGCTGCGCAAAGTGCCGGACCACGCGGTCTTTCACGACTACTGGGCCGATGCGCGCAGTGATTCGTTCCAGCCGCCAGCGCGCATCCAGGCGCTGCGGACAAGCAAGTCGCGATGACCGCAGCGCGCGACGTGCGCTTGCGCGTTGGCCGTGCCGAGGAGGCGGACAGACTGTGGGAGCTGCGCACGCGGTGCGTTCGTGAGCTGTGCAGCGTGGCCTATCCGCCGGAGGTGATCGCGCCGTGGTCGGCCTCACCGCCGCCGGGACATTACCGTGCGCTGTTGGCGGCCGGTGGCTGTGTGATTGCCGAAGACACTGACGGCGTGCTGTTGGGCTATGGCGTGATCGATCTGGCCGGCAACGAAATCGATGCGTTGTTCGTCGATCCCGACTGTGGCGGCCGTGGCATTGGCCTGACCTTGATGCAGGCCATGCAGGCGATGGCGGATCCGGCGCGGCCGCTGGTGCTCTCGGCCTCGCTCAATGCGGTCCCGTTCTATCGTCGCTGTGGCTTTGAAGCGTTGCGCGAGGAAAGCTATCCGCACCCCAGCGGCGTGTCGCTCGCCTCGGTGCGGATGCAGCGCAGGCGCTGATGCCGGCCAGCGGCCGGCACTACCGATTGCATGTCCTGACAGGCGGTCCGGCACGCCACGGTGCGCACTACCTCGGTAGTGCCGGCCGCTGGCCGGCACCTCTCGATTCACGCTTGCGCCAGCCACGCCACCACGCCACGCCCGGCGCGCAGCCCGCTGGCATAGCAGGCCGTCAGCAGGTAGCCGCCGGTCGGCGCTTCCCAGTCCAGCATCTCGCCGGCGCAGAACGTGCCGGGGCGCTCGCGCAGCATCAACTGCGCGTCCATCGCCTCCAGCCGCACGCCACCGGCGGTGCTGATCACTTCATCGATAGGACGGGCTCGCTGCAGAGCCAACGGCAGCCGCTTGAGCCCATGCGCGATCTGGTCCAGCGGCAATTGCCCGGCCTCGCGACCCATCACCTCGAACAGCAGGGCCGACTTCACGCCACCCAGGCCCAGCTGGCGGCGCAGGACCTCGCCGAAACTGCGGCCCTGGCGTGGCTTCTGCAGTTTCTCCGCTACCTGCGCTTCGGTCTGGCCCGGCAGCAGGTCCAGCTGCAGGGTCACCTGGCCGTCGCGGGCCAGGCTGTCGCGCAGATCGGCCGACAGCGCATAGATCAGGCTGCCTTCGATGCCGGTCGCGGTGATCACGCATTCGCCCTGCAGTGAGCGCGGCTCACCCTGCAGATCGGTCCAGTGCGCCACCACCGGCTTGAGCGGGGCACCCGCCTGTCGCTCGCTGAAGTAGGGCGTCCAGCCGATGTCGAAGCCACAGTTGGCCGGCTTCAGCGGAGCAATGTCGATGCCGCTGGCGGTCATCGGTGCCACCCACGCACCGTCCGAGCCGAGCTCCGGCCAGCTGCCACCGCCGAGCGCGAACACCACCGCATCGGCCGTGATCGTGGTCGTGCCCTCGGGCGTTTCGAAGCGCAGCGCGCCCGCGTCATCCCAGCCGGTCCAGCGGTGCTGTACGTGGAAACGCACCCCCTGTTCCTTGAGTCGGCGCACCCAGCCGCGCAGCAGCGGGGCGGCCTTGCGGTCGACCGGGAAGACACGTCCCGAACTGCCCACATAGGTGTCCACGCCGAACGCCAGCGCCCAGGCACGCAGCGCCTCGCCATCGAAATCGGCCAACCAGCCACCCACTGCCTGCGCGCGCTCGCGGTAGCGCGAGACGAACACCTCACGCGCATCGGAGTGGGTGAGGTTGAGGCCGCCTTTGCCGGCGATCAGGAACTTGCGGCCGGGCGACCCCTTGGCTTCGTACAGATCGACGGTGTGGCCGGCAGCGCGCACGGTCTCCGCCGCCATCAGGCCAGCGGGGCCGCCGCCGATGATCGCGACCCGGCGTGGTGGGGTGTTCAGGGCAATGCTCATGCAGGCAGGATCAACGCGGCTTGACGTCGAGCAGTTCGACATCGAACACCAGCGAGGAATTCGGTGCGATCGGCCCTGCGCCACGCGCGCCATAGCCGTACTCGGCCGGAATCATCAGTGTGCGCTTGCCGCCCACCTTCATGCCGGCAAAGCCGTCGTCCCAGCCCTTGATGACCTGGCCCTGGCCGAGGTTGAAGGTGAAGGGCTCGCCGCGGTCGACCGAGCTGTCGAACTTGTCGCCATGCTTATCGGCAGTGCGCTCGTCGTAGATCCACCCGGTGTAATGCACGGTGACCTTGCTGCCGGGTGTGGCCTCCGCGCCGGTGCCCGGCTGGGTATCGATCTTCTCGAACTGCGCGATGCTGCCACCGGGCGGCGGGCCGGGCGGGGTGCAGGCGGCCAGCAGCGACAACATCAGGGGGGCGAGCAGGTAACGCGGCAGACGGCGCATGGGCGGGCTCCGGATCCAAAAAACGGGGACGCAAGGGTAGCGCATCGTCGGGCGCTATCATGGGTGCATGTCGAAACTGCTGCTCAACCTGCGCAATGTCGCAGACGATGAAATCCAGGATGTCACCGCCCTGTTGGACAAGGCGGGCATTGTCCATTACCGCACCGAGCCCAGCCCTTGGGGGATCTCCTTTGGCGGGATCTGGATCCGTGACGACGCCGATCACCCTCGGGCCAAGGTCCTGATGGGCGAGTACCAGCAGGCACGCGGCGAGCGCGTCCGCGGTGAGCGTGAGGCCGCGCTGCGCGACGGCACCGCCGAGACCTTCGGCAGCCTGATCCGGCGGCGCCCGGTGTTCGTGGTGGCGGTGCTGCTCGGCATGGCCGTCGCGACCGCGCTGGTGCTGCTGCCGTTCGTGCTGCTGCGCGGCTGATTCCTGGGCGGGTCAGGCGCAGCGCCTGCCCTGCGGCTAAAATGGCGGGATGATCGCCAATACCGCCGCCTACCACTTCACCCCCGTCGCCGACCCGGACGCGCTGTGCGCGACCCTGCTGGAGCGGGCGACCGCCGCGCAGCTGCGCGGCACGATCCTGGTGGCGGGCGAGGGCATCAACCTGTTCCTGGCCGGCGCCGAGCCGCAGATCGACGGCTTCTACGCCGCCCTGCGCGCCGATGCGCGGTTTGCCGGGCTGCGCGTGAAGACCAGCTACAGCCAGATGCAGCCGTTCGCCCGGCTCAAGGCCAAGGTCAAGCCGGAGATCATCAGTTTCCGCATCGACGACGGTCAGCCGCTGGCGTACCCGCGCGCGCCTTCGGTCGATCCGGCCACGGTGCAGCGCTGGCTGCGCCAGGGGCACGACGACGCCGGCAAGCCGGTGGTGATGCTGGACACCCGCAACACCCAGGAAATCGAATTCGGCACCTTCCAGGACGCACTGGTGCTGCCGATCACCAAGTTCACCGATCTGCCCGAGGCCCTGGCCCCGCATCGCGAGGCGCTCAAGGACAGCACCGTGGTCAGCTTCTGCACCGGCGGCATCCGCTGCGAGAAGGCGGCGCTGTGGATGCGCAACGATGGCATGGACAACGTCCTGCAGCTGGACGGCGGCATCCTGGGCTATTTCGAGGCCGTGGGTGGTGAGGGCTATGACGGCCGCTGCTTCGTCTTCGATGAGCGCGTGGCGCTGGATGCGGCCCTGCAGCCGCTGGTCGACCAGGACGCCGACGCCGCCTGAGCCGTCTTCACGGCCTTGATTGTCCTGAATCGTCGCGAGACGGAAATCAGCGTCTTGCCACCTGCGCCTTGTGGGCGGTGGCAAACCGGCCGGACAGCCCCATCTCAGTGGGATATCTCCTGGTTGGAACGAGCATTCATGATGCAGCTGTCGATTCTTGATCTGGCGCCGGTCTGCGAAGGCAGCGACACCACGCAGGCCTTCGCCAACATGCTGGACCTGGCCCAGCACGCCGAAGGGTGGGGCTTCCACCGCTATTGGCTGGCCGAGCACCACAACATGCCCGGCATCGCCAGCGCCGCGACCGCCGTACTGATCGGCCATGTGGCCGGGGGCACGAAGCGCATCCGCGTTGGTGCCGGCGGCATCATGCTGCCCAATCACTCGCCGCTGCAGGTGGCCGAGCAGTTCGGCACGCTGGCCTCGCTGTACCCGGACCGCATCGACCTCGGCCTGGGCCGCGCGCCCGGCACCGACCAGCCGACCGCCCGCGCATTGCGCCGCTACTTCGACAGTGCCGACCAGTTCCCGCAGGACGTGCGTGAGCTGCTGCATTACTTCGAGCCGGCCCAGAAGGGCCAGGCCGTGCGCGCCGTGCCCGGTGCGGGCATCCCGGTGCCGGTGTGGCTGCTCGGCTCCAGTCTGTTCAGTGCGCGGCTGTCGGCGGCGATGGGCCTGCCGTTCGCCTTCGCCTCGCACTTCGCCCCGGACGCGATGGATGAAGCGCTGGCGGTCTACCGCCGCGAGTTCCGTGCCTCGCAGTATCTGCAGGCGCCGTACGCGGTGCTGGGCTTGAACGTGGTCGCCAGCGATTCCGAAGCCGAGGCCAAGCGCTTGTTCACCACCCAGCAGCAGAGCTTCGTCAATCTTCGCCGTGGCCTGCCGGGTCTGATCCCGCCGCCGATCGACGACATCGAAGCGTTCTGGCAGCCGCACGAAAAGGCCGGCGTCCAGAACGCGCTGGCCTGTGCCGTGGTCGGCGACGTGCAGCAGGTGCAGGAAGGCCTCGCCGCATTCGTGGCACGACACAAGCCGGATGAAGTGCTGGTCACCGCCAACATCTACGATCACGCCGCGCGCAAGCGCTCGTTCGGTCTGGCGATGCAGGCATGGCGCGCGCTGCAGGTGTGACATCGGCGCGGCGTGCGAAGAAGGCGTGACCGCGCGGTTCACGTCGCCGTAGCTGCCGATCGGCTGTGATGGGGCTCCCCTTACAGGAGCCACCTCATGGCCGAACTCGACCGCCAGCAGCACATCAAACAACTGGCTGAACTGATCCGCGATGTGGACATCGCGATGTTCACCACGGTCGGCGCGGACGGGCGCTTGTTCAGCCGTCCGCTGGGCACGCAGGAAGTCGAATTCGATGGCGACCTGTGGTTCGCCACCGGGGCCGACAGCCCGAAGATCGCGGAGATCACCGCCAACCCGCGCGTCAACGTGGCCTATGCCTCGCCGTCGGGCAACACCTATGTGTCCGTCTCGGGCACCGCGCGCGTGGTCCATGACCGCGCCAAGATCGATGAGCTCTGGTCCCCGGCGATGAAGATCTTCTTCCCCGGCGGCAAGGACGACCCGAACCTGCGCCTGATCCATGTCAGCGCCGAATCGGCCGAGTACTGGGATGGCCCCGGTGGCCTGCTCGGCAAGGCACTGTACTTCGTGCTGTCGGCGGTCACCGATGATCCGGGCGCCATGTCCGACACCGGTACGGTGGATCTCAAGCCCGGCGTTTAAGCAGGTTCAACGCATCGGCCACGCGCCGGATGCTGTTCGCTCCGCAAGAACGGCGCTTACCCCGAAAAGGGGCAGCGCCGTTTTTGTTGACGTGGTCTCTTGCCTTGCTTCGCTCGGTCAGCCGAGCCCCGCGCTCGACGCGGCCCCGCCTGCTCAGCCAAACCAGCGCTGGAACAGATCCACCGTATAGCCCACCAGCTGCCCCGAACTGACGCCGAAGAACAACACGGCGGCGACCGCGCCGATCCAGTTGAGCAGCATCAGCACGCCATCGCGTTCCAGCAATGCGAGCGCGAACAGCAGCAGCTGGAAGCCGAACAGATAATTGGTGAGCGGGATCGGCAGCGACAGCAGCACGCCGATCAGTATCAGCAGCAGGCCGCTGAAGGCATGTGCGGGCAGCGGTACCAGCAGGCCGCGCATCCGCGGCTTGAGCAGGCGGTCCAGCCGCCGCAGTGGACGGTCGATGCGCTCCAGGAACCGATGCATGGTGCCGCGCTTGGGTCCGCGGTTGCGGATGAAGCCGGGCAGCCAGGGCCGGCGCATGCCGCACAGCATCTGCGCGCCGATCAGCACCACCAGCGGTCCACTGACCGCGCCGCCCAGCCCGGGGATCGGGATGAAGGCCGGGAGGATCGCCACGAACAGGAACACACCGAACGCGCTCTGCTGCAGATCCTGCAGGATCTGGCCGAGCAGCAGCCGTTCCTCCGGGTCACCGTGGTCGAACATCGCCAGCAGGGTACGGATACCCTCGTTGCGGTACTGGGGCCGCGTCGGGTCCGGCGGCGTCGGCTCAGCCGGTGATGTCATCGGTCTCGTCTTCGCTCAGGGTGCGCAGCAACAGCTTGTCGACACGGGCACCGTCGAGATCGACGATCTCGATGCGCCAGCCGGCCCAATCGAAGTACTCGCCCGCATGCGGGATGCGGCCGAAATAGTGGATGCACATGCCGGCCAGCGTGTAGTAGTCGCCATCGTCGGCATCGGGCAGCTCGGCGTTGCCCATCAGTTCGCGCAGGTCTTCGATCGAGAGCGAGCCATCGACCAGGAACGAGCCGTCCTCACGGGTCACGACCAGCGCGTCCTCGTCCACGTTCTCCACCGACTGCAGGCGGCCGACCACCGCGCCCATCAGGTCGCTGATGGTGACCAGGCCCTGGATCTCGCCGTACTCGTCCACCACCAGCGCCATCGACTGCTGTTCCTCGCGGAAAATCTCCAGCAGCTTCATCGCATGGGTGGACTCGGAGACGTACAGCGGCTCGCGCAGGTTCTGGAACAGCGAATGGTCATCGCGCACCAGGCGCGTCACCAGGCTCTTGACCTCCAGCACGCCGACGATGTCCTGGTCGTTGTCGCGGAACACCGGGTAACGCGAGAACTCGTTCTCGCGCATGGTCGCGATGTTCTTCTCCGGATCGGCCTGCGTATCCAGCCAGGCAATCCGGTTGCGGGGGGTCATCAGGCTATCGGCGGTGCGGTCGCCCAGGCGCATGACGCGGTTCATCATGTCGCGCTCATGGGCATCGATCACGCCGGCCTCGTGGCTTTCGGCCACCAGCATGCGGATTTCCTCTTCGGTGACCGAGGCGGCCTCGTCCTTGCCCAGGCCCAGCACGCGCAGCACCAGTCGGGTGCTGTGCGAGAGCAGCCACACCGCCGGGAAGGCGATACGTGACAGCCAGCCCATCGGCCATGCCACCAGCCCGGCAATATCCTCCGAACGGGTGATCGCCAGGCGTTTGGGGACCAGTTCGCCGAAGATCAGCGTCAGGAAGGTGATCAGGGCGACCGCAAGCGCCTTGCCGACTTCCGCGGAATAGGCGAAGGCCGGCACGATGCCGTGCAGCCACTCGGCGATGGCCAGGCCGATCGCCTCACCGCCGAACACACCGGTCAGGATGCCGATCAGGGTGATGCCGATCTGGACCGTGGACAGGAAGCTCTCCGGCTTCTCGGACAGGGCGAGGGCGCGCTCGGCGCGCTTGCTGGACCCTGCCATCTGCTTCAGCCGGCTCTTGCGCGAGGTCATGACCGACATCTCGGACATGGCGAAGAAGCCGTTGAGCAGGATCAGGGCGAGGACAATAATCAGTTCAAACACGGGCGACTTCCCCGGTTGGTGGCAGGGAGGGCGTGTTCAAGCGATGTCGGCTACCGGAGGGCGCGTAAGCGCGGCGGTGCGGCGGGGGGTAAGGGTCGTCGTCCATAGAGTGCACCCGAAGGTGCCCGCGCATCTTAACAAAAGGCCGGGGCAGGGGTGCAAACAGAGTCGTTCAGACGGGGCCGTCCCGGCGTGAAGAAGGGGGGGAGTACCCGGAACAGACATCAAACCGTCATAATTCCGCCCGGTGCCGTCCTTCCTCGACGGCGAATAGGTTTCTCAATGTTCTCTCTGCAGACCATTTTTGGCTCCGGCAAACAGTTCTATACCCTGCTGGACGAGGCTGCCCAGGCCGCCCAGGACAGTTCCAAGGCGCTGCACTCCATGCTGCGCGAAGCGGACCGCCAGCCGGCGCTGGACGCCTTCAAGCTGGCCCGCCTGCGCGAGCGCGCGGCCTCGGACAAGATCAGCCAGGCGCTGGTCGACAGCTTCATGACCCCGATCGAGCGCGAAGACATCGAAGCGCTGGGCTCGGCGCTGTACAAGATTCCCAAGCAGATCGAGAAGTTCGCCGATCGCTATTCGCTGGCCACCCAGCATCTGGAACACATCGATTTCGCGCCGCGCGCGGCGATGCTGGAACAGGCGGCCAGCGTGGTGGTGGAAATGGTCAACGACCTGCGCCACATGAACCTGGACCGGATGACCGCGCTCAACGAGAAGCTGCGTTCGCTGGAAAACGAAGCCGACCGCCTGATGCTCGAGCTGTACCGCGACATCTACTCCGGCCGCCTGGACAGCCTGCAGATGTTCCTGCTCAAGGAATTCTTCGAGATCCTGGAAAAGGCCATCGATCGTTGCCGCGAGGCCGGCGTGGTGGCGTACCAGATCGTCTTGAAGAACAGCTGACGGACGCCACAGCATGCTGACCCTTGTCCTGGTGGTGATCCTGGCCGCACTCGTTTTCGAGTTCATCAACGGCTTCCACGACACCGCCAACTCCATCGCCACCGTGGTGGCGACCAAAGTGCTCTCGCCCGGCTGGGCGGTGATGCTCGCCGCATTCATGAACTTGATCGGCGCGCTGACCGGCACCGCCGTCGCGCTGACCATCGCCTCGGGCCTGCTCAACACCAACGTGGTCGATGTGACCCCGCAGGTGATCCTGTGTGCGCTGCTGGGCGGCATCATCTGGAACCTGATCACGTGGTGGAAGGGGCTGCCGTCCTCGTCATCGCACGCCCTGATCGGCGGCCTGTGCGGCGCTGGCCTGGCCGCTGCCCACAACAACTGGGATGCCCTGATCTGGTCCGAGCGCATCGGCACCTGGGCCCAGAACAAGGGCCTGCTGTGGAAGGTGTTCCTGCCGATGATCACCTCGCCGATCGCCGGCTTCCTGCTCGGCATCGCGGTGATGCTGCTGCTGTGGGGCATGATCGCGGGCATGGCGAAGATCGGTGGCTTCCTGGGCCGTCTGGCCCGCCCGCGCATCGTCAATGCGTTCTTCGGCAAGGCGCAGATCGTGTCGGCGGCCTACATGGGCTTCGCCCACGGCCACAACGATGCGCAGAAGACCATGGGCATCATCGCCATGACCCTGATCGGTGCCGAGGCAACCGGTGCGCTGAACGACCTGCCGTCCTGGCTGGCCTTCATGCACCCGGACGCGAGCGCCGGTGACGGCATCGCGATGTGGATCGTGCTGACCTGCGCCGTGGTGATGGCCGCCGGTACCGCCTCGGGCGGCTGGAAGATCATCAAGACGCTGGGCCACAAGATGGTCAAGCTGCATCCGATCCACGGCTTCGCCGCGGAAACGAGCTCGGCCACGATCCTGACCGTGGCGGCGCACTTCGGCATGCCGGTCTCGACCACCCACAGCATCTCCACCGCGATCATGGGCGTGGGCTTCGCCAAGAACCCGCGTTCGCTGCGCTTCGGCGTGATCGAGCGGATCGTGTGGGCGTGGATCCTGACCATCCCGGCTGCCGGCGGGTGTGCGTACCTGATCCTGCGTCTGTTCGAACTGTTCGGCTGGGCCTGATCGGTCCGCACGGTTGAACATCGAAAAGCCCGCCGGAAGGCGGGCTTTTTCGTGGGAGTGAGCGTGCCGGACCGGGCGGGGTGAGGCCGGTACACGCAGGATGGCGTCGCGCCGGTTCTAACGCGGCGCTGGGTCGGCCCGATCCTGCCACTCGCGTACCAGCAGGCCGTAGAGGGCTGAATCGGATACCTCGCCGGCGACCCGCCAGCGTTCCCGCAGCAGCCCTTCGCGCAGGAAGCCGAGCCGCTCCAGCACCTTCGCCGAGGGCCCGTTGCGCGGATCGATCTCCGCCTCCAGGCGCCGCAGGTGCAGCACATCGAACAGATACGCCACGAACCGTGACAGCGCCTCGTGCATGTAGCCCTTGCCCTGTGCCGACGGGGCAAGGTGATACCCGATCTCCGCGCGCCTGGACGTTTCGTCGATCGCGAACACCACCACGACCCCCAGCAGCGGCCCGTCCGCACGTTCACGGATCGCCAGTTTGAGCTGCGTGCCGGCATCGATCGCGGCCAGATCGTCGAGGATCTGCACGTAGGCCTGTTTCAGGTCGGTCCACGCCGGATGGTTCCAGTAGCGCATCACCGCACGGTCGGACTGGATCGCAAACAGCGCCTGGGCGTCTGTCGCGCGGATCGGCGTCAGCACCAAGCGTTCGCTGTCCAGCTGCAGGGTCGGGTCGAACGGCATGCGGGTTCCTGTGATCGTGATGCGGCCAAGGTAGCCGCTCCTACCGCGTGCATCCATGCCGGGGGTGCTTCCGCGTCAAGAAAAAACCCGCCGGAAGGCGGGTTTTTTCAGGATCACAAGCGGCCGATCAGACCTCCAGTGAAGCCAGATCGCCCTTCTTTTCCAGCCAGCCCTTGCGGTCGCTGGCGCGTTTCTTGGCCAGCAGCATGTCCATCAGCGAATGGGTCTGCTCGCCGTCATCGATGGTCAGCTGCACCAGGCGGCGCGTGTCGGGATGGATGGTGGACTCACGCAGCTGCTGCGGATTCATTTCACCCAGGCCCTTGAAGCGGGTCACGCTGATCTGGCCCTTGATCTTCTCGCGCTCGATCTTGTCCAGCATCGTGCGCTTCTCTTCCTCGTCCAGGGCGTAGAACACCTGCTTGCCCACGTCGACACGGAACAGCGGCGGCATCGCCACGAACACGTGGCCGGCATCGACCAGCGCCGGGAAGTGCTTGAGGAACAGCGCGGTCAGCAGAGTGGCGATGTGCAGGCCGTCCGAGTCGGCGTCGGCCAGGATGACAACCTTGCCGTAGCGCAGCCCGGCGATGTCGTCCTTGCCCGGGTCGCAGCCGATCGCGATGGCCAGGTTGTGGACTTCTTCGGAGGCCAGCACGCTGCCCGAGGACACTTCCCAGGTGTTGAGGATCTTGCCGCGCAGCGGCAGGATCGCCTGGAAGTCCTTGTCACGGGCCTGCTTGGCGCTGCCACCGGCGGAGTCGCCTTCGACCAGGAACAGCTCGGTACGCGACAGGTCCTGGCTGATGCAGTCGGCCAGCTTGCCGGGCAGGGCGGGGCCCTGGGTGACCTTCTTGCGGGTCACCAGCTTCTCGGTCTTCAAACGCGCACTGGCGCGCTCGATCGCCAGCTGCGCGATCTGCTCGCCCAATGCGACGTTCTGGTTGAGCAGCAGGCTGAAGGCATCGTGCGCGGCGCCCTCGACGAAGCCCGCGGCCTGGCGCGAGGACAGGCGTTCCTTGGTCTGGCCGCTGAACTGCGGGTCGGTCATCTTCAGCGACAGCACGAACGACACGCGGTCCCAGACATCTTCCGGGGCCAGCTTGACGCCACGCGGCAGCAGGTTGCGGAAGTCGCAGAACTCGCGCAGCGCCTCGGTCAGGCCGGTGCGCAGGCCGTTGGCGTGGGTGCCGTGCTGGGCGGTCGGGATCAGGTTGACGTAGCTTTCCTGGACCAGTTCGCCCTCGGGGATCCAGGCCAGGGCCCAGTCCACGATCTCGTTTTCTTTCTTGAGGTGACCCACGAACAGGTCGGCGGGCAGCATCTCGCGCTCGCCGAGTTCGGCCTTGAGGTAATCGCTCAGGCCATCCTCGTAGTACCAGGTGTCCTGCTCGCCGGTGGCTTCATCGAGAAGCTTCACGGTCAGGCCCGGGCACAGCACGGCCTTGGCGCGCAGCAGGTGGCGCAGCCCACGCAGGTTGTACTTGGGCGTGTCGAAGTACTTCGGGTCGGCCCAGAAGCGCACGCGGGTACCGGTGTTCTTCTTGCCGACGCTGCCGACCACTTCCAGCGGGGTGGCGCGGTCGCCGTTGCGGAAGGTGATGCGGTGTTCGCTCCCCTCGCGCTTGATGTGCACTTCCACCAGGGTGGACAACGCGTTGACTACGCTGACGCCAACGCCATGCAGGCCGCCGGAGAAGGTGTAGTTCTTGTTGTTGAACTTGCCGCCCGCGTGCAGGCGGGTCAGGATCAGTTCGACGCCGGGGATCTTCTCCTCGGGGTGGATGTCCACGGGCATGCCACGGCCGTCATCGCTGACTTCGCAGCTGCCGTCCTTGAACAGCGTGACGTCGACCGTGTGGGCGTGTCCGGCCAAGGCTTCGTCGACGGCATTGTCGATGACTTCCTGCGCCAGATGGTTCGGGCGCGCGGTGTCGGTGTACATGCCGGGGCGGCGCTTGACCGGGTCCAGGCCGGACAGGACTTCAATATCGGCGGCGTTATAGCGGGCGTTCATCTGTCTTCATAAAGCGCAATGCGACGGCGAAGTTTGCGGTCTGGACGGGTTTTTTGCACGCCACACGTTCAGGGGGCGGCCGACCGGGGCGCGATAGACTGTGCTGGATGGGAAACCGGAGCCTCCGGCGCCCCATTCCATGCCATACCGCGAGGAGCACCCCATGAAGAAGTTGCTGACCATCGTTGCCATCGCCGCCGCCGTCGTGGCCGTGCCCATGGCACTGGCCCAGAACGCCGGACAGGGCCAGCCCACGCCGCAGCAGGGCGAACAGGCCGACAAAGCGCAGGCCGAGGCGGACGCCAAGGCCAAGCGCCGCGCCGCCGCCACGGCCGAAATGAAGGCCAAGGGCGAGCAGGCCCCGCAGAAGGAGGAAGAGGAAGAAGCGCGGAAGAAGCGATAAGCGCTTCGCGCTGACGCTTCCCCACGGTTTGCGCGGCAAACCGTGGGCCCCGCTCACCCCCTCCTCCACATCCCCGCGCCTGTCGGCGCGCCCCCTTGAACTCCAAGGGGGCTCTCCACCAGAGAGACCTGGGGAGCTGAAAAAGTATCCAACATGAGCCCCGGTATCGCGCCGGGGCTCTTCTTTTTATGTGAAGACCGTCCTCCGCCCCTTGGGCTGGAGGCCGTCAATCTGTAAACTATGGCTTTCCGGGAGTAGTGCGTGTCATCCATCAGCGAATGGACTGGCCTGATCGTGCGCGATCGCCAGCAGGGTAGGCAGGAGGTGACGGTCCAGACAGCGGCCGGCACGGCTGACCCGACGTCGCTGACCCACTCCCGCACCGTATCCCCCCTGATCCCGGTCCTGGCGCGTGAAGACGCCGCCGCCAGCCGGATCCTCTCGATTTCCCCCTTTACGTCGTCCGTCGCCCCGCGCGCCGGCGCCGTTTCCCCCTTCCTGACAGGACACCCCCAGCCATGACTCCCTTGATCTTCGTAACCGGCGGCGTAGTGTCCTCGCTCGGCAAAGGCATTGCCGCCGCGTCGCTTGCCGCCATCCTCGAGGCCCGCGGCCTGCGGGTGACGATGATGAAGCTCGATCCGTACATCAACGTCGACCCGGGCACCATGAGCCCGTTCCAGCACGGTGAGGTCTACGTCACCGATGACGGCGCCGAGACCGACCTGGATCTGGGCCATTACGAGCGCTTCGTGCGCACCCGCCTGAGCCGCAAGAACTCGGTCACCACCGGCCGCATCTACGAGAACGTGATCCGCAAGGAGCGCCGCGGCGACTACCTCGGCGCCACCGTGCAGGTCATCCCGCACATCACCGATGAAATCCGCCGCTGCATGGACGAGGCCACCGAAGGCTTCGACGTGGCGCTGGTGGAGATCGGCGGCACCGTGGGCGACATCGAGTCGCTGCCGTTCCTGGAAGCGATCCGCCAGGTACGCACCGAGCGCGGCCCGGAGAAGGCGCTGTTCATGCACCTGACCCTGGTGCCGTACATCGCCGCTGCCGGTGAGCTGAAGACCAAGCCGACCCAGCACTCGGTCAAGGAACTGCGCTCGATCGGCATCCAGCCGGACGTGCTGCTGTGCCGTTCCGAGCAGGTCGTGCCGGATTCGGAGCGCCGCAAGATCGCCCAGTTCACCAACGTCTCCGAGCGCGCCGTGATCAGCGTGCCGGACGTGGACGTGCTGTACCGCATCCCGATGGGCCTGCACGCGCAGGGTCTGGACGACATCGTCGTCAACCAGCTCAAGCTCGGCGACAAGGCCGGCCCGGTCGATCTGGCCGAGTGGGAAGCGGCGGTGGATGCCACGCTGCACCCGCTGGACGAGGTCACCATCGCGGTGGTCGGCAAGTATGTCGATCACCAGGACGCCTACAAGTCGGTCGGCGAGGCGCTCAAGCACGGTGGCCTGCGCCAGCGCACCAAGGTCAACCTGAAGTGGCTCGAAGCACAGGAGCTGGAAGACAGCGACCTGGCCGCACTCAAGGACGTCGACGGCATCCTGGTGCCGGGCGGCTTCGGCGACCGTGGCTTCGAAGGCAAGGTGTTGAGCTCGCAGTTCGCCCGCGAGCAGAACGTGCCGTACTTCGGCATCTGCTACGGCATGCAGGCCGCGGTGGTCGATTTCGCCCGCCACGTGGCCGGCCTGGAGGGCGCCAACAGCACCGAGAACGACCGCCAGTCGCCCAACCCGGTGATCGGCCTGATCACCGAATGGCGCACCGCCACCGGCGATGTCGAGAAGCGCGACGACAAGAGCGATCTGGGCGGCACCATGCGCCTGGGCCTGCAGGAGCAGCGCCTGAAGCCGGGCACGCTGGCCCGCGAGCTGTACGGCAAGGACGTGGTGTCCGAGCGTCACCGCCACCGCTACGAGTTCAACAACCGCTACCGCACCCAGCTGGAAGATGCGGGCCTGGTGATCGCCGGCAAATCGATGGATGACACTCTGGTGGAAGTCATCGAACTGCCGCGCGACCAGCACCCGTGGTTCCTGGCCTGCCAGGCGCACCCGGAGTTCCTGTCCACGCCGCGCGAGGGCCACCCGCTGTTCATCGGCTTCATCCGTGCCGCGCGCGAGCGCAAGGCCGGTGGCAAGCTGGCGCAGGATGCAGCGGCCTGATCGCGGCCTCATTAATCACCCTCGGCGGCTGGCCTGGCCAGCGTTTGCCGGACAACAAGGAAATGCCATGAAACTGTGTGGATTCGACGTCGGGCTGGACCAGCCCCTGTTCCTGATCGCCGGCCCGTGTGTGATCGAGTCGATGCAGCTGCAGCTGGACGTGGCGGGCAAGTTGAAGGAGATCACCGATCGCCTCGGCATCAACTTCATCTTCAAGTCGAGCTTCGACAAGGCCAACCGCACCTCCGGCACCGCCTTCCGCGGTCCGGGCATGGAAGAAGGCCTGAAGGTCCTGGCCGAAGTGAAGAAGCAGATCGGCGTGCCGGTGCTGACCGACGTGCACGAATACACCCCGATGGATGAAGTGGCCTCGGTGGTGGACGTGTTGCAGACCCCGGCGTTCCTGGTGCGCCAGACCGATTTCATCACCAAGGTGTGCGCCACCGGCAAGCCGGTGAACATCAAGAAGGGTCAGTTCCTGTCCCCGTGGGACATGAAGCCTGTCGTGGAGAAGGCCAAAGCCACCGGCAACCAGGACATCATGGTCTGCGAGCGCGGTGCCAGCTTCGGCTACAACAATCTGGTCAGCGACATGCGCTCGCTGTCGGTGATGCGCGATACCGGCTGCCCGGTCGTGTTCGATGCCACCCATTCGGTGCAGCTGCCGGGCGGGCAGGGCAACAGCTCCGGTGGCCAGCGCGAGTTCGTGCCGGTGCTGGCGCGTGCGGCGGTCGCTGTCGGTGTGTCGGGCCTGTTCGCCGAGACCCACCCGGATCCGTCCAAGGCGCTGTCCGATGGGCCCAACGCATGGCCGCTGGACCGCATGGAAGAGCTGCTCGAAACCCTGATGGAGCTCGACGCGGTCACCAAGAAGCACGGGTTCTCGCGCTTCGCATGACGGGTGACGTTCCGGCGTCACCCGCGGTGCGCCGCGGCTGGCGTGGCTGGGCCTGGGGCTGGATCGCGCTGGGCGCGGCGATCGCGGTCTGGTGCGGGGTGTTCCTGCAGGTCGTGCTGATGTTCGCCAGCGTCGGTTCGCCCGGCGATGGCGACAACGCATTGCGCTCGGTGATGCCGATGCTGCTGGTGACGCTGTCGCTGACCGGCACCGCCGCGCTGTCCTGTGTGATCGCCAGCGTGCTGGCGTTCCGGCTGCGCCGGCAACCGGCCGGTGGCGGCGTGGCGCTGGCATTGCTGGCGTTGTTGCTGGTGGTGCTGGTGATCCCGTCGCTGGTTCCGAGCACCTCCAGTGTGGTTGGCAGGCTGTCCGCGCCCACGCCGATTTGGCAAGTGACGGGTGTGCAGGGATAATCACGCGGCATGTTTTATTCGGCGCTGCATTGGCGGCGCCTTCCCTCTCTGACTGGTAACCGGCCCGCTATGACCACGATCCGCAGCATCCACGCCCGTGAAATCCTCGACAGCCGTGGCAACCCCACGCTGGAAGCCGAAGTCATCCTCGAGGACGGCTCCTTCGGTCGTGCCGCCGTGCCCTCGGGCGCCTCGACCGGCACCAAGGAAGCCGTGGAGCTGCGTGACGGCGACAAGACCCGTTACCTGGGCAAGGGCGTGCGCAACGCCGTGTCCAACGTCAACACCACCATCGCGACCGCGCTGAAGGGCTTCGATGCCGCCGACCAGGAAGGCCTCGACCGCCGCCTGATCGATCTGGACGGCACCGAGAACAAGGGCCGCCTGGGCGCGAACGCGCTGCTGGGGGTTTCGCTGGCCAATGCCCACGCCGTGGCCGCCTCGAAGAAGCAGGCGCTGTGGCAGCACCTGGCCAACGGCCGCGACGTCACCCTTCCGGTGCCGATGATGAACATCATCAACGGCGGCGCGCATGCCGACAACAACGTCGACTTCCAGGAATTCATGGTGCTGCCGGTCGGCTTCACCTCGTTCTCCGAGTCGCTGCGTGCCGGTACCGAAATCTTCCATTCGCTCAAGTCGGTGCTCAAGGGCCACGGCCTGAGCACGGCGGTGGGCGACGAAGGCGGCTTCGCGCCGGACTTCCGCAGCAACGTCGAGGCACTGGACACCATCCTGGAAGCCATCGGCAAGGCCGGCTACACCGCCGGTGAAGACGTGCTGCTGGGCCTGGACGTGGCCTCCAGCGAGTTCTACGAGAACGGCAAGTACAACCTGGTCGGCGAGAACAAGCGCCTGACCTCCGAGCAGTTCGTCGACTTCCTGGCCGACTGGGCCGCGCAGTACCCGATCGTGACCATCGAAGACGGCCTGGCCGAGAACGACTGGGCCGGCTGGAAGCTGCTGACCGACCGCATCGGCAGCAAGGTGCAGCTGGTGGGTGACGATCTGTTCGTCACCAACCCGAAGATCTTCAAGGAAGGCATCGAGTCCGGCACCGCCAATGCGATCCTGATCAAGGTCAACCAGATCGGCACCCTGACCGAGACCCTGGAAGCGATCGCCATGGCGCACGCGGCCAACTATGCCTCGATCGTCTCGCACCGTTCGGGCGAAACCGAAGACACCACCATCGCCGACATCGCCGTGGCCACCACCGCCACCCAGATCAAGACCGGCTCGCTGTGCCGCAGCGATCGCGTGGCCAAGTACAACCAGTTGCTGCGTATCGAGGAAGCCCTCGGTGCCGGCGCGCGTTACGCCGGTCGTGACGCGTTCGTGTCGCTGAAGCGCTGATCCCATGCGCAACTGGCGCTGGCTGCTGCTGGTGCTCGCGCTGCTGCTCGCATGGCTGCAGTACCGCTTCTGGTTTGGACCGGGCAACTCGGGCGAAGTGATGACGCTCGAGGCCCAGGTCGAGAACCAGAAGCGGGACAACGCCGGCCTGCAGCAGCGCAATGATGCGCTCGCTGCCGAGGTCAAGGACCTCAAGGAAGGCGAGGCCGCCATCGAAGAACGCGCGCGCAGTGAGCTGGGCATGATCAAGCCCGGCGAGAAGTTCTACCGCGTGGTCGAAGACGCGCCGGTGCCGCCGCCGCGTGCGCCGACGGCCGTCACCGATCCGGATGCGCCGCACCAGGATGTGCCCTGATGGCGGGCATCTGGGCGGTGGTGCCTGCTGCCGGCCGTGGCACCCGCTTCGGCGGGCCCACACCCAAGCAGTATCTGCTGGCCGGCGACCGCGTGTTGCTGGCCCATACCCTGGAGGCGCTGCTCTCGCACCCGGTCGTGACCGGGGTGATGGTGGTGGTCGCCGAGAACGACGCCGACTGGCCGGGCTGGCAGTCACTGGCGGACAAACCCATCCTGACCTGCATCGGCGGGGCGACCCGCGCCGGCTCGGTGCTGGCCGGCCTGCAGGCGTTGCCCGATGACGTGCGCGCGGACGATTTCGTGCTGGTGCACGACGCCGCACGTCCGAACCTGGCCGCTGCCGATCTTGGTCGCCTGCTGGAAGTCGGCCGTGCCGACCCGGTCGGGGCGATCCTGGCCGCGCCCGTGCGCGACACGCTCAAGCGTGCCGGCGATGACGGCGGTATCGATGCCACCGAGCCGCGTGAACGGCTGTGGCGTGCGCTGACCCCGCAGCTGTTCCGCCGCTACCAGTTGGCGCGCGCGCTGCAGGAGGCGGCCGACGCCGGCGTGGAGGTCACCGACGAGGCCATGGCCATGGAGCGCCAGGGGCTGCGCCCGCTGCTGGTGGAAGGCAGCGAAGACAACTTCAAGGTCACCACGCCGGCTGATCTGTCCCGTTTCGAATTCGTGTTGTCGCGTCGCGACCCCTGACGTCCGCACGCGCCGCACCCAACCGCAGGTTTTTCGCAATGACCACGCCCCAGTTTCCTCCCTTCCGTATCGGACAGGGCTACGACGTCCATGCCTTCGGCGAGGGCGACCACGTCATGCTCGGCGGTATCCGCGTCGCGCACAGCAGTGGCGTGCTCGCGCACAGCGACGGCGATGTGATCCTGCATGCGCTGTGCGATGCGATGCTCGGTGCGCTGGCACTGGGCGACATCGGTGTGCATTTCCCGCCGACCGACATGCGCTGGAAAGGCGCGGACAGTGCGCACCTGCTGGATCATTGCAACGGGCTGCTGCGCGAGCGCGGCTGGCAGGTCGGCAACACCGACATCACCGTGATCTGCGAGCGGCCCAAGGTCGGTCCGCACGCGCTGGCCATGCGTGAGCGCATCGCTGCCGTGCTCGGCATTGCATTGGACTGCGTGAGCGTGAAAGCCACCACGTCCGAGAAGCTGGGCTTCACCGGCCGCAGCGAGGGCATCGCCGCCCAGGCCAGCGTGCTGTTGGTGGCGCTGTGATTCCGTTGCCGCTGGCGTTCGGCGCGCCGCTGCTCAGCGCGAAGATCCGCACCACGCCCGAGGATTTCCAGGTGGACGAACTGCCGGCGTTCGAGCCGAGCGGCGAGGGCGAGCACCTGCTGCTGACGATCCGCAAGCGCGGGGCGAACACGGTGCACGTGGCCAAGGTGCTGGCCAAGTGGGCCGGCCTGCCGGACATGGCGGTCAGCTACGCCGGCATGAAGGATCGCCACGCGGTCACCACGCAGCGCTTCAGCGTGCACCTGCCCAAGCGCGTGGCGCCGGATCCGGCGCTGCTGGCCTCGGACGAGATCGAGGTGGTCGAGTCGACCTGGCACAACCGCAAGCTGCAGCGCGGTGCGCTGGCTGGCAACCGCTTCAAGCTGGTGCTGCGCGATGTGCGCGGCGATGCCGCGGCCATCGAAGAGCGCCTGTCCCATATCGCCTCGCGCGGTCTGCCGAACTGGTTCGGTGAACAGCGCTTCGGTCGCGATGGTGGCAACGTGCCGGCCGCGCTGGCGATGTTCGGTGGCCGCCGCATGCGACCCGATCAACGCTCGCTGCTGCTCTCAGCGGCGCGTTCGGCACTGTTCAACCAGGTGCTGGCGGCGCGCGTGGAGCAGGGCAACTGGGACACCCCGCTGGACGGCGAGGTCTGGATGCTGGATGGCAGCCGCAGTGTCTTCGGCCCGGAGCCGTGGACGGATCTGCTCGCCGATCGCCTTGGCCGCTTCGATATCCACCCCAGCGGCCCGTTGTGGGGCGAGGGTGAGCTGCGCAGCACCGGTGCCGCCGCGGAGCTGGAGCTGGGCGCTGTCGCCGATGAACAGTCGCTTGCACTGCGTGCCGGCCTGGAAAGCGCCCGCCTGAAGCAGGAACGCCGCGCGCTGCGTCTGCGCCCGGCCATGCTGCAGCACCAGTGGCTGGCCCCGGACGTGCTGGAACTGAGCTTCGCGCTGCCGCCGGGCTGCTATGCCACGGCGGTGCTGCACGAGCTGGGTCCGGTGGACGACGCCAGCCAGGCCACACCGGAGGCGTAGAGCCACGCCATGCGGGCGTGCGGGTGGCTACCGGTTCGCCAGCAGCACCAGTACCGCGCCCGTCCCGCCTTGGCCGGCGGGCGCGGAATGAAACGCCAGCACGTCGTTGCGCAGCCGCAGCAGGCGATCCACCAGATTCTTCAGCACCGGTGCGCCACCATCGGACTGCAGCCCCTTGCCGTGAATGATGCGCACGCAGCCGTACTCATGGGCATGCGCTTCGACCAGGAACTGCCGGACCAGCGCCTCGGCCTGGGCCACGGTTGCACCATGCAGGTCCAGTTCGTCCTGCACGGAATACTGGCCGCGCTTGAGCCGCTGGAACATCCGCGGCGGCAGATTCTCACGCCGGTAGCTCGCCGTATCACCGGCCTCCAGGGGGCTGCTGTCGCGCAGCAGCCGGGCGAACTCCCCGCGCGCCTCCTGTTCATCCTGCTCGGTCATCCGCGCGCGCGGCTTCGGCCGCGGCGTGGCCGGCGGCGGCGTGACCACCTTGCGCAGCGGCGTGACCTCACCGATGGCGGCCCGGAACAGGGCAGCGGGATCTTCGTCTTCAGGATGTGACATGCGTACAGCCTAATGGGCGCGAGGGGGGATGCCTACCGTTATCGGGGTAGGACGATCTGTCCGCTTGCGGCACAATAGCTGACGCACTTGCGCGGTCGTCATACTCCGGAAGGGGCAGGGCCACCGCCGCCAACAGTGGGAAGTGATGGAATCGAAGTCTTGAAAAATCAAGCGGTTAAATCGCAGATGCGGATTCTGGTCAGCAACGACGACGGTGTCGATGCACCGGGCATCAAGATGCTCGCCACGGTATTGCGTGACGCCGGTCATGAAGTGACCGTGGTCGCGCCGGATCGTGATCGCTCCGGTGCCAGCAATTCGCTGACCCTGGACCTGCCGATCCGCATGAAGCGCATCGATCACTACACCTGCTCGGTGGCCGGCACGCCCACCGACTGCGTGCATCTGGCCTTGACCGGCATGCTCGAGTACGAGCCGGACATGGTGGTGTCAGGCATCAACAACGCGGCCAACCTCGGCGACGACGTCATCTACTCCGGCACCGTTTCGGCGGCGATGGAAGGACGTTTCCTCGGGCTGCCGGCCGTGGCGATCTCGCTGGTCACGCACAACCACGAGCCGCGCCATTTCGAGACCGCCGCGCGCGCCGCGGTCGAGATCGTGTCGCGCCTCAAGGCCGATCCGCTGCCCGCCGACACCATTCTCAACGTCAACGTGCCGGACCTGCCGTGGAGCGAGGTGCGTGGTTTTGAAGTGACCCGTTTGGGCAACCGGCATCGCGCCGAAGGCTGCATCGCCCAGCGCGACCCGCGCGGCAACCAGGTGTTCTGGATCGGCCCTGCCGGGCGCGAGCAGGATTCGGGCCCCGGCACGGATTTCCATGCCGTGCGCAACGGCTACATCTCGATCACCCCGATCCAGGTCGACCTCACCCGCTACCAGGCGCTGGAGAAGGTGGCCAGCTGGGTCGGGGGGCTGACCGCCGCACTGGATCGACCGGCATGAGCCCACGCCTGCGCCTGCAGCCCGAAGCCGTCGGCATCGGCATGACCTCCCAGCGTGTCCGCGATCGTCTGGTCGACCGCCTGCGCGACGCCGGGATCACCGACGAAGCCACCCTCAATGCGATCCGTGTGGTGCCGCGTCATCTGTTCATCGATGAAGCGCTGGCCTCGCGCGCTTATGAAGACACCGCGCTGCCGATCGGCCACGGCCAGACCATTTCGCAACCGTGGGTGGTGGCGCGCATGACCGAAGCGGTGCTGCAGTCCGCGCCGAAGACGGTGCTGGAAGTGGGCACCGGCTCCGGCTACCAGGCCGCCGTGCTGGGCGCGATCGGACTGGAGGTCTACACGGTCGAGCGCATCGGCGATCTGCTGCGCCAGGCGCGCAAGCGCTTCCGCGCGTTGGGCATGAACATCCGCAGCAAGCATGACGATGGGCGTGTCGGCTGGGCCGAGCACGGTCCTTACGATGCGATCGTGGTGACCGCGGCCGCACCGGCGCTGGTCGATGCGCTGGTCGAACAGCTCGCCGTCGGCGGCCGCCTGGTCGCCCCGGTCGGTGGCCCCGGCGCGCAGTCGCTGATCCAGTTGACCCGTCGCGAAGACGGCAGTGTTGAACAGCAGGTATTGGCACCGGTCACGTTCGTGCCGCTGCTGTCTGGCATGCTGGACTGATTCCAAGGAGCGTTGCGTCATGAAGATTTTTGGTCCGCTGTACGAGCGGGCAATGAAGTGGGCCGCGCACGAACGCGCCCCCACCTATCTCACCGTGTTGAGTTTCATCGAGGCGATCATCTTCCCGGTGATGCCCGAGGTGATGCTGGCGCCGATGTGCGTTGCCCAGCCCAGACGCGGCTGGTGGTTCGCCACCCTCAGCCTGACCGGCTCGATGGCCGGTGCGCTGGTGGGTTATGCGCTGGGCCACTTCGCCTTCGAAGCGCTCAAGCCGGTGTTTGCCGCGCTGGGCATGCTGGGCAGCATCGAAGGCGGCATCGCCATCGTGCAGGCCAAGATGGCCGAGTCGCCGTGGGCGGTGTTCACCTTCCTGGTGCTGGGCGGCTTCATGCCGATCCCGATGAAGGTCTTCACATGGGCATCGGGTATCGTCGGCGTGCCGTTGCCGCAGTATTTCCTGAGCATGTTGATCGGCCGTGGCAAGCGCGTGTACGTGCTGGCGGCGGTCATTCGTATTGGCGGGCCGCGCGCGGAAGCTGCGCTGCGCCGTTGGATTGAACCGCTGGGCTGGATCGCGACCGCGCTGGTGGTCGTGCTGGTGGCCTGGCTTGTATGGAGAGCGAAGTTCGCATGAGTGCTGATCGTTTGAGCAAGGGAGTGCGCACCGGCGCGCTGCTGCTGGTGGTGTCGGCGCTGAGCGCCTGTGGCACCGCCACCGTGGTGCGGCCTTCGGGTTCGGGCGGCAGTGTGGCCCACAGCACCCCGCAGACCTCGGTGGCCAAGCCCGGCCAGACCGCTGTCGTCCGCCGTGGCGACACGTTGTATGCACTCGCGCGCATCCACAACATCACCCCGCGCGATCTGGCCGCCTGGAACGGGCTGGCCGAGCCGTACACGATCTATCCGGGGCAGTCGCTGCGGCTGTTCCCGGGCGGCAGTGGTGGCAGTCCGGCCCGCGCGCCGACCACCGTGGTCACCGCGCCGCGGCCGGGCAGCACCGCGCCGGCCGCAACCCCGTCGCCGACCACGGCGATCAAGAGCAACATCAGCTGGCGCTGGCCGGCGGACGGCGCGATCGTCGGCCGTTTCGTCGCCGGTGAAGCGACCAAGCAGGGCGTGGACATCGCCGGTGCCAGTGGTCAGCCGGTCCGCGCGACGGCCGCCGGCGTGGTGGTGTACTCCGGTGCCGGCCTGGTCGGTTTCGGTGAGTTGATCATCATCAAGCACAGCGACCAGTGGTTGTCGGCGTATGGCCACAACCGCAAGCGTCTGGTCAACGAAGGTCAGAGCGTGAAGGCGGGCGAGCAGATCGCGGAGATGGGCCGCACCGGCGCCGCACGCGACATGCTGCACTTCGAGATCCGCTACAACGGCAAGCCGGTCGACCCGCTGCTGTACCTGCCGCCGAAGTAAGAACGAAAAAGGCCGCCTCAAGGGCGGCCTTTTCTGAACGGCAATCCGGATCTCACCCCTTCAGGATGAACGCCGCCGCCACCTTGCGACCCTCGCTGGCGAGAATGTTGAAGGTCCGCGCGGCCGCCGGGTTGTTCATCACTTCCAGGCCGATCCCGCGGGTCAGGCACGCGGCCATGACCGCCGCCGGCGGGAACACCTGGGTGTCGCCCGTGCCCAGCACCACCAGCGCCGGATTCAGCGCCAGCACCGGCTGCAGGTCTTCCGGGGTCAGCTGGGCGATATCGGCCACCGGCCAGGCTTCGATCAGCGTGTCCGGGGCCAGGATGAAACTGGCGGCCAGGGTCCGGTCATTCACTTTCGCGCTGCGGCCATCGGCGGCACGCAGGGCGTAGGCGTAGTCCGGGATTTCGTGGCTCAGCTGCATGGGCGTTCCGGGATCAGCCGCGCGGCAGGACGATCTGGCGCTGTTCCTTGCTCGGGCGGTACAGCACGGCCACGTGGCCGATACGCTGCACCAGCGCGCTCTCGCTGGCACTGACCAGCTCGGCGATCAGGGCGTCACGGGCCTCGCGGTCTTCGGCGGCAACCTTGACTTTGATCAGCTCGTGGCGCTCCAGCACCTCTTCCAGTTCAGCCAGGAAGGCCGGTGTCACCCCCTTGCCGCCGATCTGGAGCAGGGCTTTCAGATCATGCGCGTGGCCGCGGAGGAAACGGGTTTGGGAAGAAGTCAGGGCGATAGCCATTCAGGAACAAGCGGTTAACTGGGGCGATCAGGGTATCATGACCTCCCCATCCGACCCGCATCTCAATGGCAACCCGTAGCAAAAGCAGTCAACGCTGGTTGAAAGAGCACTTCGCCGACCCCTTCGTGAAGAAGGCCCAGGCCGAGGGCATGCGCTCGCGCGCGGCCTACAAGCTGGAGGAGTTGCTGCAGCGCGATCGGCTGCTGAAGCCGCACATGGTCGTGGTCGACCTGGGCGCTGCCCCGGGCGGCTGGTCCCAGCAGGTCCGCCGCCAGATCGGCGATACCGGCCGGGTGCTGGCCCTGGACATCCTGGAGATGCCGCCGCTGGCCGGCGTGGAGTTCCTTCACGGTGACTTCAGGGAGCAAACCGTCCTATCGGAGTTCGAAGCCATGCTGGGGGATCAGCCGGTAGACCTTGTGCTCTCGGATATGGCCCCCAATAAGAGTGGAATGGACGCGGTGGACCAACCGCGGATGATGCACCTGGCGGAGTTGGCGTTGGATTTTGCCGACAACCATCTCAAGCCCGGTGGCGCGTTCCTGATCAAGCTGTTCCAGGGCGTGGGCTTTGACGACTACGTGCGCGAAATGCGCCGCCGGTACGACAAAGTGGTGATCCGCAAGCCTGAAGCGTCCCGCAAGCGCTCGCCCGAGGTGTATGCCTTGGGGCAGGGAAAACGCGCGCAGATCAAGTAAGCTCAACCATACGAATCGCGTCAGGAATTAGAGGAACACCGGAGCCAATGAGGATGAACGACTTGACCAAGAACCTCCTGCTATGGGTGGTCGTCGCCGTCGTGCTGATGGTGGTCTTCCAGAGCTTCTCGCCAAAGAGCAGCGGAGCCGGCGCGCAGGGCGCGACGTACTCGCAGTTCCTGGACCAGGTGGACAGCGGGAACATCCAGAAAGTAGTGCTGGGCGAAATGCGCGGCGGTGCCAATGATGTGACCTATACCACCCGCAGCGGCCAGACCAGCACCATCACCGCGCCCTACGACCGCGACCTGATCAATGTGCTGCGTGGCAAGAAAGTGGAATTCGAGCAGGCACCTCCGTCCAGCGGCATCTCGCTGGGCGCGATCCTGATGAACTTCCTCCCGGTGATCCTGATCATCGGCTTCTGGATCTTCATCATGCGCCAGATGCAGGGCGGTGGCGGCGGCGCCAAGGGCGCGATGTCCTTCGGCAAGTCGCGCGCCAAGCTGCAGGGCGAGGACCAGATCAAGGTCACCTTCGCCGACGTCGCCGGGTGCGACGAAGCCAAGGAAGAAGTCGGCGAACTGGTCGACTTCCTGCGCGACCCGACCAAGTTCACCAAGCTCGGCGGCAAGATTCCGCGCGGCGTGCTGATGGTCGGCCCGCCGGGTACCGGCAAGACCCTGCTGGCCCGTGCGATCGCCGGTGAAGCCAAGGTCCCGTTCTTCTCGATCTCCGGTTCGGACTTCGTGGAAATGTTCGTCGGCGTCGGCGCCAGCCGCGTGCGCGACATGTTCGAGCAGGCCAAGAAGCAGGCGCCGTGCATCATCTTCATCGATGAGATCGACGCCGTCGGTCGTCACCGTGGCGCCGGTCTCGGCGGCGGTCATGACGAGCGCGAGCAGACCCTGAACCAGCTGCTGGTTGAAATGGACGGCTTCGAGGGAGGCGAGGGCGTGATCGTCATCGCCGCCACCAACCGTCCGGACGTGCTGGATCCGGCGCTGCTGCGCCCGGGCCGTTTCGACCGCCAGGTCGTGGTCGGCCTGCCGGACGTCAAGGGCCGCGAGCAGATCCTCAAGGTGCACATGCGCAAGCTGCCGCTGGCCGACGATGTCGAGCCGATGGTGATCGCGCGCGGTACCCCGGGTTTCTCCGGTGCGGATCTGGCCAACCTGGCCAACGAAGCGGCGCTGTTCGCGGCGCGTGGCGGTGAGAAGGAAGTCCGCATGGACCACTTCGATCGTGCCCGCGACAAGATCCTGATGGGTGCCGAGCGCCGTTCGATGGCGATGAGCGAAGAAGAAAAGACGCTCACCGCGTATCACGAAGCCGGTCACGCCATCGTCGGCCGCCTGGTGCCCGAGCACGATCCGGTCTACAAGGTCACCATCATTCCGCGCGGCCGTGCGCTGGGCGTGACGATGTACCTGCCGGAAGGCGACAAGTACTCGATGAACCGCGTGGCGATCGAATCGCAGCTGTGCTCGCTGTACGGCGGCCGTGTTGCCGAAGAGCTGATCTTCGGCACCGACAAGGTGACCACGGGTGCCTCCAACGACATCGAGCGCGCCACCAAGATGGCCCGCAACATGGTCACCAAGTGGGGCCTGTCCGATGAGCTCGGCCCGATCGCGTACGGCGAAGAGGACGATGAAGTGTTCCTCGGTCGTTCGGTGACGCAGCACAAGAGTGTGTCCGATGACACTGCCCGCCGCATCGATGAAGTGGTCCGCAGCATCCTGGACAAGGCCTATGCCCGTACCACCGAGCTGCTGACGGCCAACCTCGACAAGCTGCACACGATGTCCCAGCTGCTGCTGCAGTACGAGACCATCGATGCGCCGCAGATCAACGCCGTGATGGAAGGCCGCGATCCGCCGCCGCCGGCAGGCTGGGACAAGTCCCCCAGCAACAAGGATGGCGGCAACAACAACGACAAGGGCGGCGATGCCCGTCCCGTGTCGCCGATCGCCGGTCCCGCCGAGCAGATCTGAGGGTTGCCCACGTAAGTGACGAAGGCCGGGGAAACCCGGCCTTCGTCGTTTCCGACGGGTCATAATGTCGCTCTGTTTTCGTTCCCGTTCTGGAGTCGCCATGTCCGCACCCCCACCGCAGCCGATCTCGCACACCACCGAAATGGTGATTGCCACGATGATTGGCGTGGCCATCGGCCTGACCCGCGACAACTTCCTGCTCGGCGCCGGCATCGGCATCGCGGTAGGTGTGCTGATGAGCATCGCCAAGACCGTCTACGTGGAGCGCAAGCGCCGCCAGCGCTGAGTGCTTGCGCGCGCGGCCGGCAGTGGGCACGATGCGCTTGCCCGCGCCGCATGCCGCGGTCGGGCATGGCCGGGGGATCGGCCGACACACTTTCCAGGGGGACTTTCATGCGTCATTCGATGCGCGCAGCCGTTGCTGCGCTGCTGTGCTGTGCCACGCCGGTCATGGCGGCCGAGATCCACGTGCAGGATCCGGTGCCGTTCAATGAATCGGCGATCATCGCCGAGAACATCAAGGCCGAGTGCCGGATGGGCGCGCAGCTGGCAACCGCGCTGGGCAAGAATGCCCCGGCCCATGGCAACACCCTCGTCTTCAGCAGTGATCCGGTGAACACCGGCAGCGGACACGCGTTGAAGCTGGAGCTGGTGGAGGCGCAGAGCGCAGGCAATGCATTCACCGGTCACTTCAAGTCGGCTGCCGTGCGCGGCGTGCTGTTCGAGAACGGCCAGCAGGTGGCCACCGTCACCGCACGCCGCGTGTCGCGCGGTGGCGCGTTTGCCGGCTTCAAGGGCTCGTGCGATGTGCTCGAGCGCACGGTCAATGCGATCGGCAACGATCTGGCGATCTGGCTGGCCAAGCCGGTCGATGGGGCCCGCCTCGGCGACCTCTGACGGCCGGTCCGGTGCGCCAGCGTAAACTACGCGCTGGCGTACTTCGTGGATCTGCCCATGTTCGATATCTCCCCCCAGCTCGATTGCGGCGGCCGCCTGCTGCGGCTGGATCGCCCGCGGGTCATGGGCATCGTCAACGTCACCCCGGATTCGTTTTCCGACGGCGGTGACCACGACAGTGTGGAGGCCGCGGTCGCGCACGGCCTGCAACTGGTGGCCGAGGGCGCGGACCTGCTCGACATCGGCGGCGAATCGACCCGGCCAGGCAGTGCGCCGGTGCCGCTGGATGAAGAACTGCGCCGGGTCATCCCGGTGATCGAGCGCCTGGCACGCGACACCACCGTGCCGATCAGCATCGACACCTTCAAGCCCGAGGTGATGCGTGCCGCCGTCGCGGCCGGTGCCGGCCTGATCAATGACATCCAGGCATTGCGCCAGCCCGGTGCGCTGGACGCCGCGGCCGACCTCGGCGTGCCGGTGGTGTTGATGCACATGCAGGGCGAGCCGGGCAGCATGCAGGACACCCCGCACTACGATGACGTGGTCGCCGAGGTGCATCGCTTCCTGACCGAGCGCATGTTCCAGGCCGAGATGGCCGGCGTCGCCAAGAAGCACCTGATCATCGATCTGGGCTTCGGCTTCGGCAAGACCACCGAACACAACATGATCCTGCTGGCGCGCTCGGACCGCTTCCTCGAGCTGGGTGTGCCGATGCTGGCCGGCCTGTCGCGCAAGCGCAGCATCGGTGAGCTGACCGGTCGTGAGCAGCCGCGTGACCGCGTGGCCGGTTCCGTCGCCGCGCACCTGATCGCCGCCCAGCGTGGCGCGATGCTGCTGCGTGTGCACGATGTCGCGGCCACAGTCGACGCCTTGAAGGTATGGGCGGCGGTCGATGCCGTGCCGATGCCGCGGGTGTCGGCGGCCCCGGCGATGCCGCGCTGGCCGGACGAGGACTGATGGCCGTCGATCAGCGCCCACTGGCGATCGCGGTGATGGGCCCGACCGCCTCGGGCAAGACCGCCACCGCGATCGCGCTGGCCCAGCAGCTGAACGGTGAGATCGTCAGCGTCGATTCGGCGCTGGTCTACCGCGGGCTGGATATCGGGTCGGCCAAGCCCGATGCGGCCGAGCGCGCGCAGGCGCCACACCATCTGCTCGATGTGCGCGACCCGTGGCAGACCTATTCGGCGGCGGAGTTCGCCAGCGACGCGGCGCGCGCCGTCCGCGACATCATCGCGCGCGGGCGCATGCCGATTCTGGCCGGTGGCACCGGGCTGTATTTCCGCGCCCTGCTGCAGGGCCTCTCGCCGATGCCTGAAGCCGATCCGGCGGTGCGCGCGCAGATCGCGGCCGAGGCGGCCGAGCAGGGCTGGGCGGCGATGCATGCCCAGCTCGCCGGCATCGATCCGGCAGCGGCAAAGCGTATTCATGCCACCGACCCGCAGCGTATCCAGCGGGCGCTGGAAGTCCATCGGCTGACCGGCACCCCGATCAGCGAATGGCAGAAGCTGCCCGGTGTGGACCGGCTGCCGGTGCGGGCGCTCAAACTGATCCTCGCTCCGCGCGAGCGCACGGTGCTGCACCAGCGCATCGAAACCCGTTTCGACGCGATGCTGGATCACGGCTTCCTGGATGAAGTCCGCGCCCTGCGGGCCCTGCCGGCGATGGCCGAGGTGGCCGCGCCGCTGGATCTGCCGGCCGTGCGGGCGGTGGGTTACCGGCAGGCCTGGGAGTATCTGGACGGGCAGGGCACGGCCGAGGCCTTCCGTGAGCGCGGCATCCAGGCCACCCGCCAGCTGGCCAAGCGCCAGCTGACCTGGCTGCGTGGGGAGCTTGATGCGCGCTGGTTCGATCCCCATCTAGACAGGGCTTCCCTGGCGGATGCGGTGTCGACCTTCGTCGCACGCTGAGTCCACGCCTTCACGCACCCACCCCGTGTACCATCAAGGGTTCCGGCGGGCGGCGGGGGCCGTGGCAACTGCCGGAAGACCATAAAAACAATAATCAGGAGTGTGCAATGTCCAAGGGGCAATCGCTGCAGGATCCGTTTCTGAATGCACTTCGGCGCGAACGTGTGCCGGTGTCGGTGTATCTGGTCAATGGCATCAAGCTGCAGGGGACGATTGAATCGTTCGACCAGTTCGTGGTGCTGCTGCGCAATACGGTGAGCCAGATGGTGTACAAGCACGCCATCTCGACCGTGGTGCCGGCACGCAACGTGAAGGTCGGGCCCGGGGGTGGCTATGTGCAATCCAACGATGGCGCCGATGGCGTCCAAGGTGATGACGACGTTGAGTGATCGCGTGAAAAATTCTGGAGAACTGCGTGTTTGACCGTTCCAAGCGAGGCGAACACGCACTCCTGATCCAGCCGCATGCCGGCCGGCTCGAAGACGATGTGCTGGAAGAGTTCACCGATCTGGCCCGCTCCGCCGGGGCCAGCATCGCGGCCACACTGACCGCGCGCATCGATCGGCCCAATCCGTCGATCCTGATCGGCAGCGGCAAGCTGGATGAGGTCAAGGCCGCGGCCGACGCCACCGGCGCCGACCTGATCCTGGTCAACCATGCGCTGTCGCCGGGGCAGGAGCGCAACCTGGAACGGTTCCTGGAGCGGCGTGTAATCGACCGTACCGGGCTGATCCTGGACATCTTCGCCCAACGCGCGCGCAGCCACGAAGGCAAGCTGCAGGTGGAACTGGCGCAGTTGCGCCACATGTCCACGCGGCTGATCCGCGGCTGGACCCATCTGGAGCGCCAGCGCGGCGGTTCCATCGGCCTGCGCGGCCCGGGTGAAACCCAGCTGGAAACCGATCGCCGTCTGCTGCAGAAGCGCGTGGAGCAGCTGCAGAAGAAGCTGGAAAAGGTGGAAGTGCAGCGCACCCAGATGCGTCGTGCCCGCCTGCGCAGCGAGCTGCCGCGCGTGGCGCTGGTGGGCTATACCAATGCCGGCAAGTCGACCCTGTTCAATGCGTTGACCGGTGCCGAGGCCTACGCCGCGGACCAGTTGTTCGCCACGCTGGACCCGACCGTGCGCCGCATCGCACTGCCGGGCGGCAGCGTCGTGCTCGCTGACACCGTCGGCTTCGTCCGCGACCTGCCGCATGATCTGGTGGCCGCGTTCCGTTCCACATTGTCCGAAGCCCGCGAAGCGGACTTCCTGCTGCATCTGGTCGATGCTGCCGATCCGCACCGCGAGGAGCGCATCGCACAGGTGGATGAAGTGCTGACCGCCATCGGCGCGGGTGATCTGCCGCAGTTGCTGGTGTTCAACAAGATCGACCGCATCGACGGGGCCGAAGTACGTCACGATGGCCAGGACGGCATCCCGGACAACGCGCGCCGCGAGCGGGTCTGGATTTCCGCCCGCGACAATGTCGGCCTGCCGCTGCTGCAGTCCGTCCTGGGCAAGCGCCTGGGACTGCAGCACGTCAGTGGTGAGCTGCGGCTGCCGCCGAGTGCCGGTCGCCTGCGTTCGCGCCTGCATCAGCTGGAGGTCGTGCGCAGTGAAGCCACCGACGAAGACGGCTGGCTGCTGCAGGTCGAGATCCCGATCGCCGAGGCCGAGAAGCTGGCGGCCGGCGAGGGCGGGGAACCGATCCGCGCGATGCTGCCGGAGAAGCTTCCGGAGTGGTGAGGGGTGTGCCGGCAACACACGACATCAGCCACGATTTCGGCTAAAACAGGGGGGCGTTCGTCCCCCCGTTGATCCAGGATTCCCCATGACCGTTCCTTCCGACGCCGAGCTGGGCGCCCTTGCCAGTGACGTGGGCCAGCGCCTGCAGCAGGCCTCGCTGCAGCTGGTGACCGCCGAAAGCTGCAGTGGCGGCTGGATCGCCAAGGCGATGACGGATATCGCCGGCTCCTCGGCGTTCTTCGATTGCGGCATGGTGGTCTACAGCTACGAAGCCAAACAACGCCTGCTCGGCGTGCGCGCACAGACGCTGGAACAGTTCGGCGCGGTCAGCCGCGAGACCGTGCTGGAAATGGTCTCCGGTGCGCTGATCAATTCCGGCGCCGGCATCGCCGTGGCGGTAACCGGCATTGCCGGGCCGGGCGGTGGCAGCGAGGACAAGCCGGTGGGCAGCGTGTGGATCGGCTGGAAGGGGCGGGGCGGCTATGCCCGTGCGCAGCTGTTTCAGTTCGATGGCGACCGCGAAGCCATACGGCGCCAGACCGTGCAGCAGGCGCTGACGGGAATCTTCCCGCTGTTGTGACATCCTGACCGGGTGTGCTGACAGGAGAGTGGGCCGATGTGGGAAACGCTGGGTACCGTGCGTGACCTGGGGCGATTGCAGGAAATCGCGTCGGTCCTGATCCGCTATGGCTTCGGCGACCTCGTGCGCCGGATCGGCCTGGCCGATGTGCTCGAGCGTGCCGGCCGGCTGCTGCACTGGAACGACACCCAGCAGATGCTGCGGATGACGGCGCCGGTGCGCGTGCGCCGGGCGATGGAAGACCTGGGCCCCACCTTCGTCAAACTGGGCCAGGTGCTGGCCACCCGTGTGGATCTGTTCCCGCCGGATTGGATCGCCGAATTCTCCGAACTGCAGAATGCCGTGCCTGCGCTGCCGTACGCACAGGTGCGTGATCAGCTCGAACGCGATCTGGGCGCACCGGCGACCGAGGTGTTCGCGTGGCTCGATGAAACGCCCATGGCGGCGGCCTCGCTGGCACAGGCGCATCGCGCAACGCTGCATGACGGCACCGCCGTGGTGCTGAAGATCCGTCGTCCGGGCATCCGCGAGGTGATCGAAGCCGACCTGCGGCTGCTGGCGCGGCTGGCTGAAATCGTGGAAGCGCGCTTGCCCGACATGCAGCGCTACCGCCCGGCCGAGGTGGTACAGCAGTTCCAGGTGTCACTGCGTCGGGAGTTGGATTTTGCCGCCGAATGCCGCAATGCCGAGCGTATCGCGCGCAACTTCCAGGGCCGCGACGACATCCTGATTCCCAACGTGCACTGGCAGTGGACGTGCGAGAGCCTCAACGTGCAGGACTTCGTCGACGGCATTCCCGGCCGTGATCTGGCCGGGGTCGATGCGGCCGGTCTGGACCGCGTGCAGCTGGCCCGTACCGGTGCGCGCATCGTGCTGAAGATGGTGCTGGAGGATGGTTGTTTCCACGCCGACCCGCACCCGGGCAACATCATCTACCTGCGTGACGGCCGTATCGGCGTGATCGATTTCGGCATGGTCGGCGCGATCTCCGAGCAGCGCCGCTTCCAGGTCGCCCAGCTCCTGCACGGCCTGGTCACCCAGGAGCCGGAGCAGGTGGCCGACGTGCTGCTGGACTGGGCAGGTGGCGTGGAGGTGGACGAGTCCCGGCTGCAGCAGGACATCAGCACCTTCGTGGACCAGTACCGCGGGGTGCCGCTGAAAGACCTGCACATGGGCCTGATGCTGGGCAACATCACCCAGTTGCTGCGCCAGTACGCGCTGACCCTGCCGGCCGATCTGGCGCTGATGATCAAGACCTTCCTCACCCTGGAAGGCATGGGCCGCCAGCTCGACCCGCAGTTCGACATGGCCAGCGCCGCGCGCCCGTATCTGGAGCGGGTGATGTGGCAGCGCTACTCGCCCGGCGCGATGCTCAAGCGCGGCAAGCGCAGCCTGGTCGGGGTGATGGACCTGGTCGGCGACCTGCCGCGCGACGTGCGCAGGCTGCTGCAGATGGCGCGCCGCGGCCGGCTCCAGCTCAAGATCGAAACCACCGCGCTGCAGGGCTTCGGCGACCAGGTCAACCGTGCCGCCAACCGGCTGGTCATGGGTATCGTGACCGCCGCGCTGATCATCGGCTCCTCGATCGTCATGCACAGCGTCGGCGGCATCTCCAGCCGCTGGTTGCTTGCGCTCGGCGTGGCCGGCTTCATCGGTGCCGGCTTCTGTGGCGTGTGGATCCTGTTCTCGATCTGGCGCAGCGGTAAGAACCCGTAGGGTTCTAACCGCTGGGATCGGAAGGATCCCCGGAACTTCCCGCGTAAGTGGGGGATTACGTGTAGGTCCGACCGTTGGTCGGACGCCATTGCCGCGCGTTCGCGCGGTCACCGACCAACGGTCGGTGGCGACAGGCATTGCTGGAGGCTTCGACCGCTGCCGGACAGCCCTTCCTTTATGGGCTCTTTCTCTGCGGGCACTTGCGTGCCTGCATCGTTAGTAGTAATACTACTAACCATGGACCTGACCGATACCCAGCAGGCGATCCTGCAGTTGATCGCCGAGCGTATAGAGACCGATGGCGCACCGCCGTCGCAGACGGAAATCGCCCGTGCGTTCGGCTTCAAGGGCGTCCGCGCAGCCCAATACCATCTGGAAGCGCTGGAGCAGGCCGGGGCGATCCGTCGCATCCCGGGCCAGGCCCGCGGCATCCGGCTGGTTCAGGCACCGGCGCTGCAGAACGGCCTGCCCGAATCGCTGCCCGCCTCGGCGTTGCCGGATCACGTCCTGCGCCTGCCGGTGCTGGGCCGGGTCGCGGCCGGTCTGCCGATCGGCGCGGATATCGGCTCGGATGACTTCGTGGTGCTGGACCGGGTGTTCTTCTCGCCCGCGCCGGACTACCTGCTGAAAGTGCAGGGCGACTCGATGATCGACGAAGGCATCTTCGACGGCGACCTGATCGGTGTGCACCGCACCCGCGACGCCCGCTCCGGCCAGATCGTGGTGGCCCGCATCGATGACGAGATCACGGTCAAGCTGCTGAAGATGGGCAAGGACCGGATCCGCCTGCTGCCGCGCAATCCCGATTACAAGCCGATCGAAGTGCTGCCCGACCAGGACTTCGCCATCGAAGGCCTCTATTGCGGGTTGCTGCGGCCCAACCGCTGACCCTGTTTCCCCTTGAATCACGCGCGGTCTTTTGTGGCACATCTCTGGTTTTGCTGAGGTTGGTACGGATGTCCGATAATTTTTTTCCGAACGCCGGGCAGAATCTCAGCCCGTGCGATACGCCAGCCTTAAAGTGAACCCATGGCCAAGAAGACTTCCAAAGACAGCACCTCCACCGATACGACCTCTGCAAGGACCACTCCGATGGACGAAAACAAAAAGCGCGCCCTCACCGCCGCGCTGAGCCAGATCGAAAAGCAGTTCGGCAAGGGCGCCGTGATGCGCATGGGCGACCGCGTCGTCGAAGCGGTCGAGGTCATCCCCACCGGTTCGCTGATGCTGGATATCGCTCTCGGTATCGGTGGCCTGCCCAAGGGGCGTGTCGTGGAGATCTACGGTCCGGAATCCTCGGGCAAGACCACCCTGACCCTGCAGGCGATCGCCGAATGCCAGAAGAAGGGCGGTACTGCGGCCTTCATCGATGCCGAGCACGCGCTGGATCCGATCTACGCCGCCAAGCTGGGCGTCAACGTGGACGACCTGCTGCTCTCGCAGCCCGATACCGGTGAGCAGGCGCTGGAAATCGCCGACATGCTGGTGCGCTCCAGCTCGGTGGACATCGTGGTGGTCGACTCGGTCGCCGCGCTGACCCCCAAGGCCGAAATCGAAGGCGAAATGGGCGACCAGCTGCCGGGCCTGCAGGCCCGTCTGATGAGCCAGGCGCTGCGCAAGCTGACCGGCAACATCAAGCGCTCCAACACCCTGGTGGTCTTCATCAACCAGCTGCGGCACAAGATCGGTGTCATGATGCCGGGCCAGAGCCCGGAAGTGACCACCGGCGGCAACGCGCTGAAGTTCTACGCCTCGGTCCGCCTGGACATCCGCCGTATTGGCGCGATCAAGAAGGGCGACGAGATCATCGGCAACCAGACCAAGATCAAGGTCGTCAAGAACAAGCTGGCGCCCCCGTTCAAGCAGGTCATCACCGAGATCCTGTACGGCGAAGGCATCAGCCGCGAAGGCGAACTGATCGACATGGGCGTGGAAGCCAAGCTGGTCGAGAAGGCAGGCGCCTGGTACAGCTACGGCGAAGAGCGGATCGGCCAGGGCAAGGACAACGCCCGCGGCTATCTGCGCGACAACCCGCAGATCGCCCAGCGTCTGGAAGCCGAGCTGCGCGAGAAGTTCCAGCCGGAAGAAGCCGTGCGTGAAGGCGGCGACGAGGCTGAAGACGACGCCGAGTGAGTTTCCTGCGGGGCAGGGCAGCGCCGTCAGTGACGCTCGCCCTGGCCTGCAGTTTCAAGAATCCCCGACGGGATGGCGCCAAGGACGGCGCACTGTAATGGACCGCTGCCATGCAAGACTCCGAAGCCCCCGCACCCCGGCGCAAGCGCCGTGTCCAGGAACAGACGCCGGTCCAGCGGGCGTTGGGGCTGCTGGTGCGCCGCGAACATTCGCGTAAAGAGCTGACCCGCAAACTGCAGGCCCGCGGCATCGAGAACGAAGCCGCCGAAGCTGCGGTAAGCAAGCTGGCCGAGGCCGGCTGGCAGGATGACACCCGCTTTGCCGAGAATCTGGTCCGGATCCGGGCCAATACCGGCTATGGACCGATCCACATCCGCGCCGAACTGGGCACGCATGGCCTGGACAGCGACCAGATCGCTGCGGCCATGGACACCTTCGAAGGCGATTGGACCGAGAATGCCCGCGACCTGGTCTGCCGCCGTTTTGGCGAGGCTGGCCCGCAGGAACTGCCTGCACGGCGCAAAGCCGCCGATCTTCTGGCCCGCCGGGGGTTCCCCGGCGACAGCATCCGCCAGGCCACCCGTTACGACCCTGAGGACTGAGCGGCCCGGGCCTGATACCCTTTGTGGTTTCGGCGGTCCTGCAGTTGACACCCGGCCATTGGGGCTGCGTGCCAGGGACTGACCGGCCCGCACAAAGCCAGCCCCCCATGAACGCATCCGTCAAATTCACTACCTCCCAGATCCGCAGCGATTTCCTTGAGTTCTTCAAGGGCAAAGGCCACACGATCGTGCCGTCGGCGCCCCTGGTGCCGGGCAATGATCCGACCCTGCTGTTCACCAACTCCGGCATGGTGCAGTTCAAGGACGTGTTCCTTGGCGCCGAGAAGCGCAGCTACGTGCGCGCGGCCGACGTCCAGCGCTGCCTGCGCGCCGGTGGCAAGCACAACGATCTGGACCAGGTCGGCTACACCGCGCGCCACCACACCTTCTTCGAGATGCTGGGCAACTGGTCGTTCGGCGATTACTTCAAGAAGGACGCCATCGCCTGGGCCTGGGAGCTGCTGACCCAGGTCTGGAAGCTGCCGGCCGAGCGCCTGCTGGTCACCGTGTACCAGACCGATGACGAGGCCTACGCGCTGTGGCGCGACATGGTCGGTATCCCGGAAGAGCGGATCGTGCGCATCGGCGACAACAAGGGTGCGCCGTTCGCGTCGGACAATTTCTGGCAGATGGCCGAAACCGGCCCGTGCGGCCCGTGTACCGAAATCTTCTATGACCATGGCGACCACATCGCCGGTGGCCCCCCGGGTTCGCCGGATGAAGACGGCGACCGCTTCATCGAGATCTGGAACCTGGTCTTCATGCAGTTCGACCGCCAGCCCGACGGCACCCTGGTGCCGCTGCCGGCCCCGTGCGTGGATACCGGCATGGGCCTGGAGCGTCTGGCGGCGATCCTGCAGCACGTCCACACCAATTACGAAATCGACCTGTTCCAGGCGCTGATCCGCAAGGCCAGCGAGCTGACCGGCATGGCTGATCTGGAGAACAAGTCGCTGCGCGTGATCGCCGATCACATCCGTGCCTGCTCGTTCCTGATCGTTGATGGCGTACTGCCGTCCAACGAAGGCCGCGGCTACGTGCTGCGCCGGATCATCCGCCGCGCCCTGCGCCATGGCTGGATGCTCGGTGTGCGCCAGCCGTTCTTCAGCAAGCTGGTGCCGACGCTGGTCGAGCAGATGGGCGTGGCCTATCCGGAACTGCCGGCGCAGGTCGACACCGTAGTGCGCGCCCTGCAGGCCGAAGAAGAGCGTTTCGCGGAAACGCTGGATTCGGGCATGAAGATTTTCGACGACGTCGCGGCCAAGGTCAGCGACGGCGTGATCCCGGGCGTTGATGCGTTCCGCCTGTACGACACCTACGGCTTCCCGGTCGATCTGACGGCCGATATCGCCCGCGAGCGCGATATGACGGTGGACATGGTCGCCTTCAACGCCGCGATGGACACCCAGCGCGAGACCGCGCGCGCGGCCGGCAAGTTCGGCGGCGGCGTGACCCTGTCGGCCGATCTGGTCGCCACGCTCAAGCCGACCGTGTTCCTGGGGTATGACCGCCTGCAGGCCGACGACCTCACCGTGGTCGCCATCCTGAAGGACGGCCGCCCGGTGGAGAGCGCGCAGGCTGGCGATGACGTCATCGTGCTGACCAACCAGACCCCGTTCTACGCCGAGTCCGGTGGCCAGGTCGGCGACAACGGCACCCTGACCGGCGCCGGCGTCCAGGTAGAGGTCAGCGACACCCAGAAGTTCGCGGGCCAGTTCCACGGCCACGTGGGCAAGCTCACCGCGGGCAGCCTGAAGCTCGGCGATGTGCTGTCCGGTCAGGTCGATGGCCAGCGCCGTGGCGCGACCATCCTCAACCACTCGGCCACCCACCTGCTGCATGCCGCCCTGCGCGAAGTGCTGGGCACCCATGTGCAGCAGAAGGGCTCGCTGGTCGCGCCTGATCGCCTGCGCTTCGATTTCTCGCACTTCGCGCCGATCAGCGCCGAAGACCTGGCGATCATCGAGCGCAAGGTCAACGAGCAGGTGCGCGCCAACAACGCCGCTGAAGTCCACAACATGGGCATGCAGGAAGCGCTCGACTTCGGCGCGATGGCGCTGTTCGGCGAGAAGTACGGCGAGCACGTGCGCGTGCTGAAGATGGGCGACTACTCCACCGAACTGTGTGGCGGTACGCATGTGTCGCGCACCGGCGACATCGGCCTGTTCAAGATCACTGCCGAAGGCGGTGTGTCTTCGGGCGTGCGTCGTATCGAAGCAGTCACCGGGCAGGGCGCGTTGGATTACGTGGCCCATGAAGAAGCCCAGCTGAGCGAAGCGGCGGCACTGCTTGGCGGCAATGCCGGCGACGTGGTCGACAAGATCCGCCAGCTCGGCGAGCGGCAGAAGAAGCTGGAGCGCGAGCTCGAGGCGCTCAAGGCCAAGCAGGCTGCCGGTGCGACCGCCGATCTCGGTGGCGCCGCGGTCGAGGTCAACGGCATCAAGATCCTGGCCGCGCGCCTGGAAGGCTTCGATGCCAAGGCGCTGCGCGATGCGATCGACCGACTCAAGCAGCAGCTTGGCGATGCGGTGATCGTGCTGGCCGGCACCCAGGACGGCAAGGCGGCCCTGGTCGCAGGCGTGAACGGCAGCGCAATGGGCAAGGTAAAGGCCGGGGAACTGTTGGCCCATATCGCCAGTCAGATCGGGGGCAAGGGCGGCGGCCGCCCGGACCTCGCCCAGGGTGGTGGTGAGGACGGGCCCGCCCTTGCTTCTGCACTGGCCGCCGTCGTCGACTGGGTCACCCCCCGTATCTGAACAGCCTGAAGCCTCCTGCTCCTTGATGGGTCGGGAGGCCTGACGGTACTATGGCGAATCTTTTCCCGTTGTCGTGGGGCGCTCTTGCCGGGGCGCCAAGCCGGTGGGGAAATGCCACCACCGGTTCCCCTGGAGACTTGAACAAATGTTGATCCTGACTCGCCGTGTAGGCGAAACCCTGATGATCGGTGACTCGGTCAGCGTGACCGTGCTCGGCGTCAAGGGCAACCAGGTGCGTATCGGTATCACCGCTCCGAAGGACGTGGCCGTGCACCGCGAAGAGATTTACCAGCGGATCCAGCGCGGCGATGAGCCGAATGCATCCGGAAGTGAAAATTCTTCGGATTAAGGCTTTACCTGAGGGCGCGGAAAACGTTATTATTCGCGCCCCCGCTGAGATGATTCATCGCAGCGGCGGACCAAGAACACTGGAGCGGTGCCCGAGTGGCTGAAGGGGCTCCCCTGCTAAGGGAGTATAGGGCTTAAAACTCTATCGAGGGTTCGAATCCCTCCCGCTCCGCCAGTTGTAGAAAAGGCCTTCGTACGCAAGTACGGAGGCCTTTTTCTTTGTGCGATCCGCTTGTGCGATCCGGGTCAAATGATCGACTTGCAGACCGCTTCGATCCGATGCCCATCCGGATCAATCAGGAAGGCGGCGTAGTAGTGATCGCCATAGTCCTCGCGCAGCCCCGGCGCCCCGTTGCAGGTGCCGCCAACCGCCAGTGCATCGCGGTGGAACGCATCGACTGCCTCACGGGAAGGTGCGCCGAAGGCCAGGTGGAAACCCGCGCCCGGGGGCGAGGCATCGGCCCGCAGCTTCAGGCACAGCAGATCCTCATCTTCGACATAGCCATATCCGATCGCCTCGTCGTCTTCGAAGACGCGACGCATGCCCAGCGCACCGAGCGCGGCATCGTGGAAGGTGGCGGCACGCGCGAGATCGCGCACGCCCAGTGAAAGGTGATGCAGCATGGTGGTGCGCTTCCGTTGGGAATGTGGCGCGCAGCGTCGCATGAAACAGGCGGACGGCGCGCCGGCCGACGCATTCGGATGGCGCATGCAGTCGATCCCCAATCTTCATTGGTGCCGACGCGGCAGCTCGGCTACGGTCGTTGTCCAGCGGCGTCCCACCGGGCGCCATCCGTGTAAGGAGCAGGAACATGTCGATGGGACGGAGGTCGGTCCGTGGTTGGGTGGTCATGAGCATGCTGATGGGCATGGTCATGCCGGTCAGTGCGGCGTCGTTGGATGAGCGCCTGCATCGGGCGGCGGAAAAGGGCGATGCCAGCGTGGTGCGTGCGCTGCTGGGGCAGGGCGCACAGGTGGATGCGCGCGATGCGGCCAAGGTGACGCCCTTGCTGGCCGCGACCCACCACAACCATGTGGAGGCCGCACTTGCGCTCATCCAGGCCGGTGCCGACGTCAATGCCAAGGATGCGATCCAGGACAGCCCGTATCTCTACGCCGGTGCCCGCGGGCATCTCGAGATCCTGCGCGCGACGCTGGCTGCCGGCGCGGACCTGAAGAGCACCAACCGCTACGGTGGCACCGCACTCATTCCAGCGGCCGAACGCGGGCACGTGGAGACTGTGGCGACACTCATTGCCGCGGGTGTCGATGTGGATCACGTCAACAACCTGCAATGGACCGCGCTGTTGGAGGCGATCATCCTGGCCGATGGTGGCCCACGACATGTGGAGATCGTCCGTCAGCTCATCGCGGCCGGGGCCGACGTGACCCTGCCTGACGGCGAAGGCGTCAGCCCGCTGCAGCATGCACGCCAGCGCGGTTACCGCGAGATCGAGACGCTGCTTCTTGCCGCAGGCGCTGGGCAGGGCTGAGCAGCCGCGGGGTGGGAAAGGGCAATGTTGCCGCCGCCTTGACGCGCCACAGGCATGCTCTGCACCGCCCCTCTGCGAAGGTGTGCGCTTCCCCCGAAGACACAGGAGTCGCCGTGAACACACGTCGCCACTTCCTCTCCGTTGCCGCCGCCGGTACCGCCGCTTTCGCCGCCTCGCCGTTGATGGCGCAGTCGGCTGGCCCGGGCAGTGTCCTGCCCACCCGCGGCCAGGCCTCGGCGAAGCCCTTGCCGGGCAACCCCGCACAGCAGGGCAGGCGCTATCGTCCGCAGACGCGTCTGGGCCTGGGCGGTGTCGCGATCGGCAATGGTTTCGCGGCCGCGACCGATGCGCAGAGCGAAGCCACCCTCGCCGCCGCCTATGCGGCCGGGGTGCGCTGTTTCGATACGTCGCCGTGGTACGGGCTTGGCCTGAGCGAGCGCCGTTACGGCCACCATCTGCACAACCATCCCGCGCGTGAGTACACGCTGTCGACCAAGGTCGGCCGCCTGCTGACGGCGACCGCCGGTGAGCTGCAGGACGTGATGTGGAAGGACCCGTCGCCGTTCCATTACCGCTACGACTACTCCGCCGACGGCACGCGGCGGTCGGTGGAGGACAGCCTCAACCGGCTCGGCGTATCGCAGCTGGACGTGGTCTTCATTCATGATCTGTCGCCGGACAACGAAAAAGACCTCGGGATGCCGTGGGAGCAGCGCTTCGCCGAGGCCGCGAAGGGCGCGATGCCGGCGCTGACACGCATGCGTGAGGAGGGGCTTATCAAAGCTTGGGGGTTCGGCGTCAATCGACCCGAGCCGGCGCTGCGTGCGGTGGCCGAGTCCGACCCGGACATCTTCCTGCTGGCGTGCCAGTACTCGCTGCTGGATCACGAGCAGGCCTTGCATGACACCTTCCCGAAGATCGCCGCGCATGGCGCGTCGGTCGTGGTCGGGTCGCCGCTGTTGGCGGGCTACCTGGCCGGGCGGGACCGGTATCTCTATGACGGCAAGGTGCCGTCCTGGGCGCCGGAAAAGCGCGCCAGGGTGCAGGCCATCTGCGATCGCCATGGTGTGGACCTGCGCACGGCGGCGCTGCAGTTCGCCGATGCACCCGAGGTGGTATCGGCGGTCATTCCGGGCGCGCGCACGCCCGAACAGGTCCTGGCCAACGTCGCGTCGATGTCGGTGGCGGTGCCGGGGGCCTTCTGGGCCGAGCTCAAGCAGGAGAAGCTGATTGCCTCGGATGCACCGGTGCCGCGTGGTTGATCCGGTCGGTGGACCGGCGGATCACCTGACCTGATCGCCACCGGCCAATGACCTGCGGCGCCCCGGCTGCGGCCGGAGCGTCGCCTGTCTGCAGTGCTCTCCACCCGGTCGCCTGCCGCGATAGTCTTTCGCTATAGCCCAGGATGCGGCATCATGCCGCCCATTCGTTCCCTCCAGCCGCCGCCAGAGGAGTCCCTTCCTGCCTGGAGGCATTGCCGTGTCCGTCGTTCCGTTCCGTGTTGCCCCGATCCATTCGGGTCGCCGTCGTGCTGTTCCCGCGTTCTCTCCGTTGATGCAGGCGATGGCCTGCGTGCTGGGCCTTGCGCTGTCCGCCTCGGCGGTGCAGGCCGAAGAGGCGCCGGCGGGTGACGCACCTGCCAAGGACGGCGCACAGACCCTGCAGACCGTGCAGGTCACCGCCAACCAGCTCGGCACCGTGACCGAAGGCAGTGATTCCTATACGCCCGGCACGATCGCCACGGCTACCCGCCTGGTGCTCAGCCCGCGCCAGACGCCGCAGTCGATCAGCGTGATCACCCGGCAGGAAATGAACGACTTCGGCCTCAACGGCATCGATGACGTCATGAAAGTCACGCCCGGCGTGAGCATCGTCACCTACGACAGCGAGCGCACCGAGTACTACGCGCGCGGCTTCGCGGTGCAGAACTTCCAGTACGACGGCATCCCGATGGCGCGTGATTCGGCGTACTCGGCCGGCAACACGCTCAGCGACATGGCCATCTACGATCGTGTGGAAGTGCTCAAGGGGGCCACCGGCCTGCTGACCGGCATGGGCGACCCGGGCGCGACCATCAACCTGGTGCGCAAGAAGCCTACCCGGGAGCTGGCCGGCAGCGCCACGCTGGGTGTCGGTTCGTGGGACAGCTACCGCGCCGAGGTCGATGTCGGCGGGCCGCTGACTGAGAGTGGCCGCGTGCGCGGCCGCGTGGTCGGCGCCTATCAGGACAAGCATTCCAATGCCGACCACTACCAGCGCAGCAATGAGGTGTTCTACGGCATCCTCGAAGCCGACCTCGGCGAGAGCACGCTGCTGACCGTCGGTGCCGATCATCAGGACAGCGATCCGGAAGGCTCCAGTTGGGGCGGCATCCCGTTGCTGGACAGTGCAGGCAACTTCAACGACATGCCGCGCTCGTTCAACAACGGCGCGCGCTGGAGCCGCTGGGGCCAGTACGCCCGCACCGGCTTCGCCACGCTGGAGCACACCTTCGCCAATGACTGGGTCGCCAAGCTGCAGCTCAACCACCAGGTCAACGGCTATGACGCCTCGCTGGGCGCGGCGGCCGGTGGCAATCCGGATCCGGTGACCGGTGAAGGCGTGAGCATGTGGCTGGGCCAGTACATCGGCAAGACCACCAGCAACGCGGCCGATCTGTACGTCAGCGGCAAGTTCGAGTGGTTCGGCCGCCAGCACGAGCTGGTGGTCGGTGGCAGCGTGTCGCGCAAGCGCTGGATCAATAACGGCTACTCGCCGCAGCCGGGCTACGTGAGCAGCGTGGCCGACTATTACACCTGGACGGGTAATGTGCCCGAGCCGGACTGGCAGTGGGGCTACGGTGACAACCAGGTCACGCGCGAAAGCGGTGCCTATGTGGTGGGCCGTTTCGACCTCGCCGATCCGCTCAAGCTGATCGTCGGCAGCCGCATCGCCAACTATACATCTCCGGATACCGACGAGAGCGGCGTGGTCGTGCCATACGCCGGCCTGGTGTACGACCTCAACCGCAATGTCTCGGTGTTCGCCAGCTACAGCACCATCTTCAAACCGCAGGGCAACCAGGACGAGCAGGGTCGCGTGCTGGATCCGCTGGAAGGGCGCAGCTACGAAGCGGGCCTGAAGGCGGAGTTCTACGAGGGTCGCCTCAACGCCAGTGCGGCGGTGTTCCAGCTGGAGCAGGACAACTACGCCCAGCCGACCGGCGGCAGGACGCCCAGCGGCGGGATCGCCTATGAAGGCCTGATGGGCGTGCGCACCAAGGGCTATGAGCTGGAAGTGTCCGGTCAGCTTGCGCCGGGCTGGCAGATCCAGGGTGGCTACGCGCACAAGATCGCGCGGCAGCAGTCCACCAAGGTCTCCACGCTGGAACCGGAAGATCAGTTCAGCGTGCACACCAGCTACCGCCTCACCGGTGCGGCTGACGGCTGGAGCGTCGGCGGCGGCGCACGCTGGCAGGGCAGCACGTTCGGCACCATCACCAATCCGGCCACTGGCGGAAGCCAGATCCACCGCACCGAGCCCTACTGGCTGCTCGATGCCATGGCGCGTTACCAGTTCAACGACCAGCTCTCGGCGACGCTCAACGTCAACAACCTGCTGGACAAGCACTACTACACGATCTTCAGCTGGTACAGCACCTACACCTGGGGCGAGCCGCGCAACGTGCGGCTGACGCTGAACTACCGGTTCTGATCCACGCAACGAACGACACCCCGGGCAACCGGGGTGTCTGCGTTTGAGGCCGGGGGGTTACAGGGCCAGCTCGAACACGATGACTTCGGCGTCGTTGCCGTTCTCCAGCGTCAGCTGCGCCTCGTCGGTGACCTGCAACGCATCGCCGGTCTCCAGGGTGATGCCGTTGACCTGCAGCTGCCCGCGGGCCACCTGTACATAGGCGCCGCGACGCGGAGCCAGTGGCAGGTGGACGCGGTCGTCACCGTCCAGGATCGTGGCGTAGATATTGGCGTCCTGGTGGATCAGCAGCGAACCGTCACGGCCATCGCGCGAGGCGATCAGGCGCAGCTGGCCGCGCTTGGTCTCCGGGGCGAAGTGGGTTTCCTGGTAGCTCGGGGTGATGTTCTCCTGGTCGGGGAACAGCCAGATCTGCAGGAAGTGCACCGCCTCGTCGGCCGAGTGGTTGAACTCGCTGTGGCTGACGCCGCTGCCGGCGCTCATCCGCTGCACATCGCCGTAGCGCAGCACCGAACCGGTGCCCATCGAGTCCTTGTGCTCCAGCGCGCCGCCGAGCACGTAGGAGATGATCTCCATGTTGCTGTGGCTGTGTGTGCCGAAACCCTGGCCGCCCTGCACGCGGTCTTCGTTGATCACGCGCAGCGGTCCGAAGCTGGTGTAGCGCGGGTCGTAGTAATTGGCGAAGGAGAAGGTGTGCATGGAGTTCAGCCAGCCATGGTCGGCCTTGCCACGGGTGTTGCTCTTGCGGATCTGCAGCATGGTGAATCTCCTCGGTGTTCGATGGTTTCGATGGCGGTCCGGGCGGTCGCTGCCGTTCCCTTTCCTGTTGCGGCCAGTATCCGCTTGCTCCGGCGCGTTGAAAAACGGATAGTTTCGCTAGCCATCATCGAAAAATTCGAATGCTCAAGCTCAGCCTCGACGCCCTGCAGATCCTGGATGCCATCGACCGCCGCGGTTCGTTCGCCGCGGCCGGCAAGGCCCTGCACAAGGTGCCTTCGACCATCTCCTATACCGTCTCCAAGCTGGAAGAGGACCTGGGCGTGCAGCTGTTCGATCGGGTCGGCCCGCGCGCGCACCTGACCCCGGCCGGGGAAGCGTTGCTGGAGGAGGGGCGCCATCTGTTGCGGGCGGCGCGGGAGCTGGAGATGCGGGTGCGGCGGGTGGCCTCGGGATGGGAGGCCGAGCTGACCGTGGCGGTCGACTCGATGTTCGTGCCGGCGCTGCTGGCCGAGGACGTGCGCGCCTTCAATGCAGTGGCCGAACAGACCCGGATGCGGCTGATCAGTGAATCGCTGTCGGGCACCTGGGAGGCGCTGCTGGACCGCCGCGCGGACCTGCTGGTCGGCGCGGCGGGTGAGGGCCCCAGTGGCGGGGGCTACGTGGTCGAGCCGATGGGCGTGGTGCGTTTCGTGTTCGCGGTGGCGCCCTCGCATCCGCTGGCGGCCGCGCCCGAACCGCTGGGTCGTGAACAGTTGGCCGCCCACTGCGCGATCGCCGTGGCCGATTCGGCCCGGCGACTGCTGCCGCGCACGGTCGGGCTGCTGATGGGGCAGGAGACCGTCACCGTGCCGGACATGGTCAGCAAATTCCGCCTGCAGTGCGCCGGGCTGGGCTTCGGTTTCCTGCCCGAGCCCTACGTACAGCGGGCGGTGGCGCAGGGCCGGCTGGTGATCAAGCAGGTTGAAGAGCCCAAGCCGGACGAGACGTTCTGGCTGGCCTGGCGCACAGGCGAGGAGGGTGCAGCGCTGCGCTGGTGGCGCGAGCGCATGCAGCGGCCGGCGGTGCTGGCGGGCTGGTGGCCGACGATGGAGGGCTGGCTGGGGTAGCCAGCCGCCGGGGCCAACCTGAATCCTGGCCTCGCTGTCATCGGATGGTCATACGGATGCGATAGAGCGGCGCGGAGCGGATCGGTAACCTGCCCGACTCGATTGGTTTTTCCGACTCTGCCCATGAAGCGCTTGCTGCTGTTGCTGCTGGCCGGGGCTGGCCTGTGGCTGGCTGCCTGCTCCTCCTTGACCTCCACGGCTGCCTCGACCTCGTTGAGCGATCGGCTGATCGCGCCCGGTGGTGTGTCCACCCTGCTGGACATGCCGCGCATCGCCGACGCGGTGGACAGCGTCCCCAACCGGCATGGGCGGGTGACCGGCCGCGCGGGCGTGCCGATCTTCTGGCGGGCCTTCGACCCGGGCCAGTACGGGGTGCGCTATGAGTATCTGCCCCAGCAGCACGACAACGGCGAGCCGCTGCGCACCGGCATGGCGCTGGACCTGCCGCATCCGTTCCAGCCGCAGGCGCCGCGCGGCACGGTGGTGCTGCTGCACGGCTGGATGATGAACGGTGACGCGATGCTGCCGTGGTCGCTGCAATTGGCGCAGTCGGGCTACCGCGTGGTCACCATCGACCTGCGCAATCACGGTCATTCCGGCGCCGGCCCATCCGGTTACGGGACATTCGAATCGGATGACGTGGTCGATGTCATCGCTGCGCTGAAGGCACGCGGGGAGGTGGTCGGGCCGTTGTATCTGTTCGGCGTTTCCTACGGTGCGGCCACTGCGCTGTTCACCGCCGACAAGCTCGGCGACCAGGTCACCGGCGTGGTGGCGATGGAATCCTTCGCCAATGCCGGTGATGCGATCCGCAGCATGATCCCGCACCTGATGTCGCTGCAGCCGACCGCCTGGAAGGCGCAGGCCATGGCCGCCTATGGGCGCTGGCGCTACGGTGGGCAGGATATCGACCAGGTGATCGCCGCCGCCAGCCAGCGTCTGGATCTGGACCTGGACCGTGTCGATGTCACCCGCGCGCTGGCCGACAGCCGTACCTGCGTACTGCTGCTGCATGGCCAGGACGATCAGCATGTGCCGGTCGGGCAGGGCCGTCGTCTGGCTGCCGCCAGCCCGCGTGTGCACTACATCGAAATGCGTGGCGAAGACCACATCACCCTGCCGCTGCGCGTGGATCTGCTGGGCGGCGTGGTGGATGACTGGTTGGCCGATGACGCCCATGCCGGTGGCGACTGCCCGGCGCCGGAACTGCCGGGTGAAGCCGATCTGATGGCGATGCAGGCGGCGCAGGCGCACGCACCGCAGGGGTGACCTCCCGGTAGTGCCGGCCGCTGGCCGGCGCCACGCGATCGTCCAGCATCCATGAGAGCCGGCCAGCGGCCGGCACTACCTGGTGACAGCCAGCGCCAACGCAAAAAAAAACAGCAACCGAGGGTTGCTGTCTTCGTCTATGCAATGGTGCGCCCGGAGAGATTCGAACTCCCGACCGCCTGGTTCGTAGCCAGGTACTCTATCCAACTGAGCTACGGGCGCATTTGCATTGTCTGGTTGTGTGTCCTGCCGCGCGTGTTGCCACGTTCGACGGGAAGGCAAGCAGGCTTGCCGTTCGATGTAATGGTGCGCCCGGAGAGATTCGAACTCCCGACCGCCTGGTTCGTAGCCAGGTACTCTATCCAACTGAGCTACGGGCGCATTTACATCGAATTTTCATTACTGATACCGACGGCGAAATCGATACCCTGTTGATGGTGCGCCCGGAGAGATTCGAACTCCCGACCGCCTGGTTCGTAGCCAGGTACTCTATCCAACTGAGCTACGGGCGCGTCAACAGGAGCGGAATTATGCGGATCGGCGTCGCATTCGTCAACGGTTTTTGTGAAGGTCTTCATTCAAATGAACGAAGAAGCTGCTCCACCACGGCTTCCGGCGTTTTCATCCAGGCGAAGTGATCGGCACGCGCACCCAGCATCTGCGCACTGACTACGCTGAGCTGCGCACGCATGCCCGGCATCTTGGCCAGCAGGCCCTGCATCGAGCCCGTCGGTGCCAACCAGTCGTGGTCCATCACCACGGCGGTCGCCTGGCCGCGTAGTTCGCGCATCCCGGCCTCCAGATCGGTCGCCATGCCAGCGGCCGCGTAGTGGTTGTTGAGGCCCACGCGCGACCAGTCGCGGATCAGCCCGCGCGCCTCGGTGCCACCGAAGCCAAGCTTCCTGCCGTGCAGGACCCCTTGGCGCTGGGCCAACCAGGGCAGGAAGCGATACACCAGCGGCAGGGTCCAGCCACGCGGGGCCGGGAAGGTGCGCCAGTACGGCGTGCCGCTGGCGACCAGCCACACGCGGGCGAAGCGCTGCGGATGCAGCCCGGCGAAGCAGCAGGCCAGCTGACCGCCGAGACTGTGGCCGCCGATGATCAACGGTGTGTCAGCATCTCCGGGCACGTTTGCCAGGCTCGCTGGCAGGTCCTGCGCGAGGATTTCGCGATAGCCCCAGTCCTGCGTGCGCGACGGGCGCAGGCTGCTGCTGCCGTTGCCACGCCACTCGTGCAGGTACACCGCGATGCCACGCGCAGCGAGCGCCTCGGCGAACGGCAGGTAATGGCGCGCGGCCACGCCCAGCGCAGGCAGCCACAGCAGACGTGCGCGCGGCTGTGTGGGCACGCGCGCCAGCAGCTCGACGCGATGGCCATCGCCGGTCTGCACGGGCAGGGGCGAGGCGTCGATCACGCCGGGCGTGCCGCGCCGAAGTGGTCGATCACCAGTACCTCGCTGCGGCCCGGGTAATAACCGCTCTGCAGGCCACGCGCGACGTAGTCGATGGCCGCTTCGCAGGCATTGGGCAATGACAGCCCCTGGCACAGCTGTGCAGCGATCGCCGAGGCCAGCGTGCAGCCGGTGCCGTGCGCATCCACTGGCAGCCGGGTATGGATGAACTCTTCGCGGGTGACGCCGTCGAAGTAACGATCGATCACGCGGCTGCCTTCGTCCAGATGCCCGCCCTTGAGCAGTACCGCGCCGGCGCCCAGTTCAAGCAACGCGTCGGCGGCATCTTCGGCATCTTCGGCGGTGAGGATGCGGCGGCCGAGCAGCAGTTCGGCTTCGGGTGTGTTGGGCGTCAGCAGCGTGGCCAGCGGGATCAGGCGCGTGCGCATCGCCTCCAGTGCGCTGGCTTCGAGCAGCCTGGCGCCGCTGGTGGCGACCATCACCGGATCCAGCACCACGTGGGGTGGGCGGTGCTTTTCCAGCGCGTCGGCCACCAGTGCGATCACCTCGGCGTTGGCCAGCATGCCCAGCTTCACCGCATGGATATCGAAATCGGCGAAGCAGGCATCGACCTGCGCCTGCAGGAAGTCCAGCGGCGGCACGTGCACGGCGGTAACGCCGCGGGTGTTCTGCGCGGTCAGCGCGGCGATCGCGGACAGGCCATGCACGCGATGGGCGGCAAAGGCCTTCAGATCGGCCTGGATGCCGGCGCCACCGCCGGAATCGGAGCCGGCGATGGTCAGGGCGGAAACGGGGCTGGAGGGCGTCATACGCCGATTGTGCAATGTTTGTCGCGGCAGTGCTGCCGCGCCGTCAGCGCGACCGCAGCAGTGCACACTGCCGGTACAGCACGTAGCCCAGCCCGGTGCCGCCGGTCAGCAGCGCGGGGGCGAGCAGGGCGTCGTAGCCGAAGCGCAGGAACAGCAGGGCGCCGATCACGCCGCCAGCCAGGAAGCCGCTGACGATCAAGCCGCTCAGGGTCAGCCGTCGGATCGGCAGTGGCAGCCCGCGCAGCAGGTGGCCCAGGCCGATCCCCAGGTCGGTGAACATGCCGCTGAGGTGGGTGGTGCGCACCACGGCGCCACTGAAGGTGGTGGCCATTGCGTTCTGCAGGCCGCAGGCCATCGCCGCGGCCAGTGCGCCCCAGATCTGCTGCTGTTTGAACAGCGGAATCGCGACCAGCAGCAACAGCGATTCCAGCGCCAGCACCACGCCATAGCGACGGCCCAGCTGCAGGCCGCTGTCCTGGATGATCACGCCGCTGAGCGTCGCGCCCACGCAGAACGCGATCAGCAGTCCCCACAGGTGCCCGACCACGCGCCAGTCGCGCTGGGCCAGGGCCATCCCGAGCTGGCTGGTGGTGCCGGTCATGTGGCTGACCGCCTGGTGTTCGAAGCCCAGGAAGCCGACCACGTTGACCATCCCGGCCACGCAGGACAGGGCGATCGCCCCGATCCAGACCCAGGTGGGCAGCCGGATGCTCATCCGGCGTGCGCGGTGATGGTCACGGCACGATCAACGACCCGCGGGCGGGCCGTTGAACTGCACATCCGAAAAACCGCCGCTGGCCGGATCGAACACCGCGCCCCAGAACTGCGCGCCGCCATCGCAGACCCGGATCGCATCGCGCGCGGGATCGATGTCGGCATCGTCAGGCAGATGGAAGGCGTTGAGGTAGATCAGCTTGCGCGCGTTCATCTCGATGCCGACGTACTGGCGATCGAAATCGGCGGCCTTGGGCACCTGCGCCTCCAGCGTCGGCAAGGCGGCTTCGAGCTGCTCGACATCCTTGCGGCTGGGCGCCCAGTAACCGGTGACCCGTCCGGCCTCGCGGCCGGGACTGTCGCGCGAGCAGGTATCGAGGACCTGGGCGGCGACGATCGGTCGCGTCACCACCCAGGACTGGCCGGTCTTGATCGCGGTCGGGACGCTGGCGCCCGGCCGCGTATTGGCAGGCGTGCAGGCCGCCGCCAGCGCAGCAAGCGCCAGCGGCAGGACGGCACGGGACAGGGAACGGCTCACAACACCTCCGAAGCGTAATCGGCCAGGCGCGAACGCTCGCCACGGCGCAGTGTGATGTGCGCACTGTGCGGCCAGTTCTTGAAGCGGTCCACCGCGTAGGTCAGCCCCGAGGTGGTCTCGGTCAGGTAGGGGGTGTCGATCTGTTCGACGTTGCCCAGGCAGACGATCTTGGTGCCCGGGCCGGCACGGGTGATCAGGGTTTTCATCTGCTTGGGGGTGAGATTCTGCGCTTCATCCAGGATCAGATAACGCGACAGGAAGGTGCGGCCACGCATGAAGTTCAGCGAGCGGATCTTGATCCGGCTGGCGATCAGGTCGTTGGTGGCTGCACGCCCCCACGCGCCGCCTTCCTGGGTATGCGTGAGCACTTCCAGGTTGTCGGTCAGCGCGCCCATCCACGGCGTCATCTTTTCTTCTTCGGTACCGGGCAGGAAGCCGATGTCCTCGCCAACGCTGACCGTCGCACGGGTCATGATGATCTCGCGGTAGCGCTGCTGGTCCATGGTCTGGGCCAGGCCGGCGGCCAGCGCGAGCAGCGTCTTGCCGGTGCCGGCGGTGCCGAGCAGGGTGACGAAATCGATCTCCGGGTCCATCAACGCATTGAGCGCGAAGTTCTGCTCGCGGTTGCGCGCGCTGATGCCCCACACCGCGTGGCTGCCGTGGCGGAAATCGTTGACCAGCGACAGGGTGATCTTGTCGCCGTCCACCTTGGCCACGCGCAGTTCGACTTCGTCGTCGCCCGGCAGGTAGGCGTACTGGTTGGGGTGCCAGTTCTCGTCTTCGCTGGCGATGATTTCGTAACTGGTGCGGCCCTTGTCGCTCCAGCTGCGCAGGCTGTCGGTGTGCTTTTTCCAGAAGTCTTCCGGCAGCTCGGTGGCGCCGGTGTAGAGCAGGCTGAAATCGTCCAGCGCGCGGTCGTTCTCGTAATCCTCGGAGACGATGCCGGCAATCGCCGCCTTGATCCGCAGGTTGATGTCCTTGGACACGAACACCACCGGAATCTCCGGCACCTGTTCCTTCAGCGCCAGGATCGCGCCGAGGATGGCGTTGTCCGGAATCACCGCGCCGAAGCTCTTGCCCGCATCGAAATGACTGGTCTGGAAACGCAGCAGGCCCACGCTCTGCTTGCCGCGCAGCTGCAGCCCGTTGGGACGCTGCAGCGGGATGCCATCGGCCAGGTTGTCCAGGCCCGAGGCCTGCACCAGCTCATTGAGGAAGCGGCTGACCTGGCGCGCATTGCGGCTCGCCTCGGTGGTGCCCTTCTTGCCGTTGTCCAGCTCTTCGATCACCTGCATCGGCAGGTAGACATCATGCTCCTCGAACTTGAACAGCGCGGTCGGATCGTGCATCAGCACGTTGGTATCCAGTACGTAGATGCGCTTGCCTCGGGTCATCGTCAATTCCTGGTGGCAGAACAGGGACAAGCCATCACGACCTGCGGGGCAGGGTGATGGCCATTGGGGGTGCCGGGTTGATCACTGGGTTTTCGCGGCCTTCAGGGCTTCAAGGACGGTGTCTGCGTGGCCGGCCACTTTGACCTTGCGCCACACCTGCACGATACGACTGTCCGGCGAAATGAGGAAGGTGCTGCGCTCGATGCCACGCACCTGCTTGCCGTACATGTTCTTCAGCTTGATCACGTCGAACGCGGTGCACAGCGCTTCATCGCCATCGCTGATCAGCGGAAAGGCGAAGCCCTGCTTGGCGCAGAAATTGTCGTGGGATTTGACCGAATCGCGGGAGACGCCGAAGACGCGGGCGCCGGCCTGGGTGAACTGCGGGAGCAGTGCGTTGAAATCGATGCCCTCGGTGGTGCAGCCCGGGGTGCTGTCCTTGGGGTAGAAGTACAGCACCAGCCACTGGCCGGCCAGATCGCCGAGGGTGGTGGTCTCGCCGCCGGACAACGCCAGCGGCAGTGCGAGGGTGGTGCTGTCCAGGGTGTCGCCGTCGTTCATGGGTTCCTTTCCGGATCCTGGGGTAGATCTACTACAACTGCATGAAACCCCGCGCGCCTGTGACGAACGCGCGAAACATCAGAATTTCATCGGGTCCATGATCGCATCGAGGTTCAGGTGATCGCAGAACTCGAGGAAATCATCGCGCAGCGCGGCAATGTGCATGTTCGCCGGCACTCCGATCGTGACCTGCGCGGAGAACATTTCCGCACCGGTCTGCATCGCGCGGTAACGCGTGCTCTGCAGGTTTTCGATGGTGATGCCCTGGCGGTCGAAGAAATCGGCCAGCTGGAACAGGATCCCCGGCTTGTCGGCCGCGATCACTTCCACGATGTAGGGCAGCAGGTTGGATTGGGCCTGCTTGGCACCGGTGCGGTACCAGACCAGCTTCAGGCCTTCCTCACGCTCCAGCCGGGTCAGCATCGCTTCCAGCTTGGCCACCGAGTCCCACGAGCCGGTGGCCAGGGCGGTGACGGACACGTCGCGACCGACCGTGGCCAGGCGGGCATCGACCAGATTGCAGCCACTGTCGGCGATACGCCGGGTCACAGGCAGCAGGGGGGACTCCGGATGCGTCGTATAGGCGTTGATCAGGAGGTGGTTTTCGGTCGGCGCAGGCCGCGGCGTGGTGTCGGTCAAGATGGTTCCGGGTGATGCAAGGTGAGTCTGAACGGCCGGACGACGGCACGTTCGCCGGAGTCCAGCATACTTGCCCGCGCTTTCGACCCGCAAGTAACATGCAACGTACATCTGGCCGGCGTTTACGCAGGCGGGGTGCCCCCTTTCTTCCGAGCACGATGTCCTTGTCCCTTTCCGGTCTCATCACCGCGCTGGCGACGCCCTTCCAGGCGAACGGCGCATTGGATCCCGACGGTTGGCAGCGCCTGCTGCACCTGCAACTGGAGGGTGGTGTTCACGGGGTGGTGGTGGCCGGTTCGACCGGTGAAGCCGCGGCCCTGTCCGACGACGAATACGATCAGCTGCTGCGCAGTGCGGTCAAAACCGTCGCCGGGCGCATCCCGGTGCTGGCCGGGACCGGCCTGTCGGGGACGGCCAAAACCATCGAACAGACCCGTCGTGCGGCCGCCAACGGCGCGACCCATGCGCTGGTGGTGACCCCGCCGTACGTGCGTCCGACCCAGGCCGGCCTGATCGCGCATTACCGCGCGGTGGCCGACCAGGGCGGCCTGCCGGTCATCCTGTACAACGTGCCCGGCCGCACCGGCTGCGACATGCTGCCCGAGACCGTGGCCGAACTGGCCCGGCACCCGAACATCGTGGGCATCAAGGAGGCGGTCGGCGATGTGGGCCGCGTCAACGCCCTGCTGGCGCTGCGTTCGCCGGACTTCGCCATCCTCAGCGGTGACGATGGTACGGCCGCGCGCTCGATCCTGTCCGGCGTGGATGGCCTGATCTCGGTGGGCTCCAACGCCCTGCCGGGCGCGTATCGCCGGATGTGCGACCTGGCGGCGGCCGGTGAGCGCGAGGCGACCGAGGCGTGGGATGCGCGCCTGGAACCGTTCCATGAATTCTGCGGCGTGGAGTCCAATCCGATTCCGGTGAAGGACCTGCTGCGCCGGATCGGCATTGGTGACGGCCTGCGCCTGCCGCTGCTGCCCTTGTCTGCGGCCCATCACGCCGCTGCCGAACACCTGGCCACCGATATCGGTGCGCTGGAAGCACTATCCAACCACTGATCACAGTGGTCACTCAGGAGATTCCCATGCGTCAATCCGTTTCCGCCTTCCGCGTGCTGTCCTTCGCGATCCTGGCCACCGCCACCCTCGTCGGCACCACCGGTTGCTTCAAGCGTGGCGCCAAGGGCGACTATGCCCTGGCCCCGGAAGTGCGTCCGCTGGAAGTGCCGCCGGATCTGAACGTCCCGGCTGGCCAGGCCGCTGCCACCGCCGCCGTCGCCAGTTCGACGCTGGCCTCGCAGGCCGCGCGTCCGGCCCCGGCCGCGAATCCGGCCGCCGCCAACAACGCCGGCTTCACCGTGCCGGGCACCAAGGACGAGGTGTTCGCCAAGGTCGGCACCGCCCTGGAGACTGTTGAAGGCGTGAAGATCGCCAGCAAGGCCCAGCTGCTGGGTTCCTACGACGTGGCCTTCGAAGGCAGCGACTTCCTGGTCCGCGTGGTTGCCGTCGATGCGGGCGCCTACGTCTCGGCCGTGGATCCGCGTGGCATGCCGGCCACCGCCGCCGCCCCGACCAAGCTGCTGGGTGAGCTGAAGGCGAAGCTGGCCCCGTAACCGGGACGGGTCAGAGAAACGAAAAGGGCGCCCTCGGCGCCCTTTTTCGTTGCTGCCAGAGCCGGGAGGCTCAGCGTTCCAGAAGCTTCAGCTTGTCCGGTTTGCCGTCCCATTCGCCGGCATCGGCGGGCGGGTCCTTGCGCACGGTGAGCACCGGCCAGGCCTGGGCCAGCTCGGCGTTCAGGGCGACGAATGCTTCCTGCCCGGCGGGCACGTCGTCTTCGGGGAAGATCGCGTTGACCGGGCACTCCGGTTCGCACAGGGTGCAGTCGATGCATTCATCCGGGTCGATCACCAGGAAGTTGGGGCCTTCGTGGAAGCAATCCACGGGGCACACTTCCACGCAATCGGTGTGTTTGCACTTGATGCAGTTTTCGGTGACGACGAAAGGCATGGGGAAATCCGGCGTTAAGCCGCGTAATTCTAGAACAGGTTGTGCCTGAATGCTGGGGCGATGCGCTCAGCCAAGCAGGCCGCGCTGCTGCGCAAGGCGGTACAGGCCCCGTGCTGCAAGGTTTTCAGGGGCATTCACCGGGGTGATGCCGAGCAGCTGGAGGGCGTGGCCATAGCGCGCCGTCAGCGCGGCACTGCCCGCCAGGTGGACCTTGGCGCTGGTATCGGCGAGCGCACGGATTTCATGGCCGAGCAGCACCCCGGAGAGGTAAGAAGGCGCTGCGAGGGCGGGCAACCGTTCAAACAGGCCCAGCGCACGCACGCCGAACAGATGGTGCAGCAGGCCCCCGGCGTCCCCGCTGCGCTGCACGCCCTGCGCGAAGGCGGTGGCGTCGAAGGTGTCGCTGTCGTCCATCAGGCGGCCAAGCAGGCTGTGCTGGCGCAGCAGGGCGAACAGCTCGCCGGTCATGGCGGTCGCAAAACCGGTGATCGCTCCATCGTGCAGCATTGCCCACTTGCTGTGGGTACCAGGCAGGCAGACCTGCGCCGCGCCGGCACCGGCGTCCAGACCGACCAACTGCGTCTCTTCGCCGCGCATCACATCCGGCGTTTCGCCAGCACCTTGGACGGCCGCGCCCGGCACGAACCAGATATCGCGGCCGGGCAGCCGTTCGTCGTGATGCAGGTGCAGGGCCGCAGCGAGATCGGCGAGTCTGGCCGGGCAGGGCAGGTAGGCCTGCTCGATCCAACCGCTGCGGCTGCCGATCATGCCGCTGAGCAGGATCGTACGGTCCGGCCAGCCATCCATCAGCTCGGCCAGCACGTCGGCGAAGTTGCCCTCGCAGTGCAGGATGCCGCGCCCGCTGGTGCGTTGCTCGATGATCGCGCCGGCATCATCCAGCCAATAGCCGCGCAGGCTGCTGCTGCCCCAGTCGACCGCGATCATCCGCGGATCCGGCTCTCGGGAAGGCCCGGCTGCGCCTGTCGTGCGCTGAACAGGCTGCCGGCGTGCGTGCTTGCCGCCAGTTCCTCCGGCGTGTGGTCCAGCCGTGAGCTGATCACATACAGCGTGCGCAGATCGCTGCCGCCAAACGCGACGCAGGTGGGGTGTTTGACCGGTACCGGCTGCACCTGCAGCAGCGTGCCATCGGGTGCATAGCAGCTCACCTGGCGTGCGCGCCATTGCGCGTTCCAGACCCGTCCAGCGGCATCCACGGCCGAGCCATCGGGTTCGGCGGCGGTATTGGCCAGCGCGGTGAATTCGCGCACGTTGGTGGTGCTGGCCTGCTCGGGGTCGTAATCGCAGGCCATGATCCGCGGCGATACCGAGTCGCACCAGTACATCGTGCGGCCATCGAGGCTGAAGCTGATCGCGTTGGAAATCACGATGCCCGGCAGTGGCAGCTCGCGCAGGCCATGGCGGGTGGAGTACTGGTAGAAGCGGCCATCGGCAGCGCGTCCGGGGTGCTCGTTCATGGTGCCGAACACGAAGTTGCCGTCGCGGTCGGCGCGGCCATCGTTGCTGCGCGTGTACGCGTTGAGCGGATCCACGTCGGCCAGCCACTGCAGCGCCAGGGTATCGTCTGTGGCGGTGGCCAGATCGGCGCGGTGCAGTGAACTCACCAGCGCCACCAGCAGCGTGCCATCCTCGAACAGGCCGATGCAGCCGGGCCGATCGGGAAGATTCCAGTGCCTCGTGGTGCCACGCTCGGGATGGTGTTCCCACAGCCGGCGTTCGGCGATGTCGATCCACAGCACGCTCTGCCGCTGTTCGCACCAGAGCACGCCTTCGCCATGGGTGCAGCGGCTGTCCACCGCCAGCGTGGCCGCGGCCAGTTCAACGCTCATCGCGGCTCACCACTCGGCAACGGAGCCGTCGGCGTGGCGCCAGACAGGGTTGCGCCAGTCAGGCGGATTCTCATGGGCATGGCGCAGGCGCTCCTCGTCGATTTCCACGCCCAGCCCGGGTTTGGGCAGGGCGGCGATGCTGCCATGGTCGCAGTGGAAGTCGTCCTTGTTCAACACGTAATCGAGCAGATCGGCGCCCTGGTTGTAGTGGATGCCGATGCTCTGTTCCTGCAGCACCGCGTTGTGCGAGACGAAATCCAGCTGCAGGCAGGCGGCGAGCGCGACCGGGCCGAGCGGGCAGTGCGGTGCGAGCGCGACATCGTAGGCCTCGGCCATCGCGGCGATCTTCAGGCACTCGGTGAGGCCGCCGGCATGCGACAGATCCGGCTGCAGCAGCGACAGCCCCCCGTTGGCGAGCACCTGCTTGAATTCGAAGCGCGAGTACATGCGCTCACCGGCCGCCAGCGGAATCGAGGTGGCCGCGGCCAGGCGCGGGTAGTACTCGGCCTGTTCGGGCAGCACCGGCTCTTCCACGAACAAGGGCCGGTAGGGCTCCAGCTCCTTGAGCAGCACACGTGCCATCGGCGCGCCGACCCGGCCGTGGAAATCCACGCCGAAATCGATGCTGTCGCCGAACGCATCGCGCAGCGCGGCCACCTTGGCGATGGCGGCATCCACGCGGCGTGGGCTGTCCAGCAGCTGCATTTCTTCGGTGCCGTTGAACTTGAACGTATCAAAGCCGAGTTCGCGGTAGCGATGCACCTGCTCGACCAGATCGGCCGGGCGGTCGCCGCCGACCCAGCGGTAGGTCTTCATGCGGTCGCGCACCAGACCGCCGAGCAACTGGTACACCGGCACGCCGAGCGCTTTGCCCTTGATGTCCCACAGTGCCTGGTCGATCCCGGCGATGGCACTCATCAGGATCGCGCCGCCGCGGTAGAAGCTGCCGCGATACATCGTCTGCCACAGGTCGTTGATCCGGGTCGGGTCCTGCCCGATCAGATACTCCGACAGTTCATGCACGGCCGCGTCCACGGTGCGCGCGCGGCCCTCGATGACCGGCTCGCCCCAGCCGGTGATGCCCTCGTCGGTCTCGATCTTCAGGAACAGCCAGCGCGGTGCGGCGTGATAGGTAACCAGTCGGGTGATCTTCATCCGTGCGTAGTCCGGTAGGCCTGGAGGAACGCCTGGGCCTGCTCGCGGGTACGCTGCAGCGGCTGGGCGGGTTGATAGAGATCACCCCCGATGCCGGCACCGACCGCACCGGCGGCGAGGTAGCTGGCGAGGGAATCCGGGGTCACGCCGCCGACCACGTACAACGGCAGCTCGCGCGGCAGCACCGAGCGCAGGGCGCGCACGTGGCCCGGACCATAAGTGGCGGCGGGGAACAGCTTGAGCATCTGCGCGCCGGCGTCGATCGCGTCGATCGCTTCGCTGGCGGTGGCGAATCCGGCCATCACCTGCAGGCCGCGATCCACCGCGTGGCGGATCAGTGCGGGCCGGGTGTTGGGGGTGACGATGAAGCGCGCACCGATCTCCACCAGGGCATCCACCTGCTGCTCGCGCAACACCGTGCCGCCGCCGATCCAGGCGCGCGCACCGAAGGCCTGCTGCGCGCGGGCGATGCTGTCTTCCCAGCGCGGCGAATTCAGCGGCACTTCGATTGCATCGAAGCCGGTCTCCACCAGCGCGCCGACATGGGCGAGGGTGTCATCGGGGGTGATGCCGCGCAGGATCGCGACGAGGGGCAGTTGGAAGATCGGGGCGCTCATGATCACTCGTGGTAAAGCTGGGAACGGCCACCGTCGATCAGGATGTCGGTGGCATTGATGAAGCGGGCTTCGTCGCTGGCCAGGAACAGCGCGGTATGCGCCACTTCGCTGGGCTCACCGATACGCTTGCAGGGCAGCAGCTGCTCCTGCGCGTGGCGCGTGGCGGCCGGATCGGCGCTGTTGGCGAACCAGGCCTCGATCCGGGGGACCAGGATCAGCCCGGGCGAAATCGAGTTCACCCGGATGCCCTGCGCGGCGTACTCGATGCCGAGTGCTTTGCTCAGCCCGATCAGGCCATGCTTGGCGACCGGGTAGGGGAAGGCATGCGGGATGATCCGGTGGCCATGCACCGAGGCGATGTTGACGATGGAACCGGCCTGCTGCGCCAGCATCGCCGGCAGCACCGCCCGGCACACGTTCCAGGCGCCCTTGAGATTGAGATCCAGGCAGCGTTCCCACTGCGCATCTTCCAGCTGCAGCGGGTCGGCGAAGACATCGGCGCCGGCGTTGTTGACCAGCACATCCACGCGGCCATGCTCGGCGCGAACGTCCTCCACCAGGGCGCGCACCGCGGCCGCATCGGTGATGTCTGCCAGGCGATGGTCGATCCGTGCATCCGGGGCGAGCGGTGGGTTCAGATCCAGCCCGATCACCCGGGCGCCATGCGCGGCGAACAGCGCAGCGGTGGCCGCGCCGATGCCGCTGGCCGCGCCGGTGACCAGCGCGATCTTGTCCTGCAGTCGTTTACTCATCGAACAGTGTGTCCAGGGACGGAGCCAACGGCAGACGGTACGGCAAAGCGGATGCGGACAAAGCAGGCTCCAGAAATCGGCGGGCGCGGGGGGCGCTGGCGGGCTGGCAGCCGGGGGCGGCGCAGCCATACGGTCAGGGTTGCGTGCGAAGGTATTCTTATCAAATGAAATTTTTCGGGATATCTATTCCCCCGACGAATACCGTGATTCAATGCGGCGATCAACGCAGAACGGATGTGTGATGACGACCGCACCTGGCCCTTGGACGAATGCCTCCCGGCTCAAGACCCGGCATTTGATGTTGTTGTTGCACCTGCACGAACACGGCTCGGTGCTGCGCGCCGCCGAAGCCGCCGCCATGACCCAGCCGGCCGCCTCCAAGTTGCTGGCGGAAATGGAGGACATGCTCGGGGTGAAGCTGTTCGAGCGGCACGCCCGGGGCGTGGAGCCGACCTGGTACGGGCAGGTGCTGATCCGGCGCGCGCGCTCGGCGATGTCGGAGATCGGCCGGGCGACCGAAGAAATCGCCGCGCTGCGCAGCGGGCATATGGGGCAGGTCTCGATCGGTACCGTGGTCAACCCGGGTACCAACCTGGTGCCGCAGGCGATCGCCGAGGTGAAGCGGGAGTTTCCGGACATCCTGATCCGGGTCGAGATGGACTACAGCCGGCCGCTGGTGGCGCGGCTGCTGGATGGTCAGCTGGATCTGGTGATCGGCCGCATCCTGGGGCCCGAGGGTGCGGCGGACCTCACCTTTGAAGCGCTGGCGGACGAGCCGCATTCGGTGATCGCCCGCGCCGGCCATCCGCTGGCCAGCCGCGACGATCTGCACTATGCCGATCTGGCCAGGCATGGCTGGATCCTGCCGCCGGCCGACAGTGTGCTGCGCGCGCGGCTGGATGCGCTGTTCCTGGAGCAGGGCCTGCCGATTCCGCAGAACATCATCGAGACCAGCTCGCTGCCGGTGATGACCAGCCTGCTGCGCGGCAGTGATCTGCTGGCCGCGTTGCCGGTGGAATCGGTGGCGCCCTACATCCAGGCCAAGCTGCTGACCGTGCTGCCCATCGATGTGGGCGTGCGCATGGAGTCGTTCGGGATCATCTACCGGCGCGGCCACGTGTTGCCGCCGGCCGCCGAGCGCATGCTGCTGGCGCTTCGAACGACCGCGCGCTGGCTGTATCCGGGGCTGCGCGGCAGCGGCTGAAGCGGGCCGGGCCACGGCTGGTATAGGCGGCGTGAATGGTATTCTCCGAAGGAATACATCCAGCCCAATATTTTATTGGCATGGAATGGCTGCCGCTGCCTAAGCTGCCCGCCAGCCGACCGGAAACGACCGGCCGCGTTGTACCCCGCCCCGGAATCCCGGTGGTGGGCATGACCTTACAACCTGATTGTTACAGGCGGCGCCGAACGGCGTCGTCCACCGTCAGCACATGTGTCCTGGGAGGGAAACATCATGTCAGTACGTTGTTGCCGTGGGGCGACAGGCGCATCCGTGCCTGCACGTACCCCCACCGCGTTGCGCCGCCGTGCGCTGGCGGTCTGCGTTTCGATGCTGGTCGCCGGGCAGGTGATGGCCCAGCAGAGCGATATCCAGGACACGAATGCCGCGACCCAGCTGGACACCGTCCAGGTGACGGGTACCCGCAGCAGCGTGACCCGTGCCCAGCAGATCAAACAGAATGCCGAGCAGATCGTCGATTCGATCGTGGCTGAGGACATCGGCAAACTGCCCGACAACAACGTCGCCGAAGCGCTGCAGCGCATCTCCGGCATCCAGATCACGCGCAACTACGGCGAAGGCAGCACCATCGCCATCCGTGGCCTGACCCAGGTGCGCACCGAGCTCAATGGGCGTGACATCTTCACCGCCAATGACGGCCGCGGGCTGAGCTTCGAAGACGTGTCGGCCGAGCTGCTCGGTGGCGTCAACGTGTACAAGAATCCCTCGGCGGAGATGATCGAAGGTGGCCTCGGCGGCACCGTCGATCTGCGCACACGCCTGCCGTTCGACTATGACGGCCGCAAGATCGCCGGCAGCCTGCAGTACAACCACTACGATCTGGCCGATGACAGCAAGCCGGCCTTCTCGGGCATGTTCAGCGACCGCTGGCAGACCGGGATCGGTGAGATCGGCCTGCTGGTGAACTACTCGCAGCAGACCAGCCCGTTCCGCCAAGACACGATTTCGCTGGAGCCCTGGTACTCACAGACCGATCTGCCCGGTTTTGAAGGCACTGAGGTGTTCGTGCCGCACGGCGCCGGCATCAATACCACGGTGGGTGAGCGCAAGCGTCGCACCGGGGCGGTGGCGCTGCAGTGGCGCCCGCGCGACGACATCGAAGTGCAGGCGCAGGTGCTGCGCTCGGACTACGATTTCCGCTGGCAGGATTACTCGTTCTTCGCCTACAGCGGCGGCGATGCCATGCAGGGCGCGCGCGACATCGTGGTCAACGATCGCAACGAACTGGTCAGCGGCGTGTTCCAGAACACCCCGGCTGATTCCAACACCAGCCTCACCCAGCGCAAGTCGATCACCACCGACTACTCGTTGGGCGCCAAGTGGACGGTGACCCCGAACCTGACCTTGAGCACCGATGTCCAGTACGTCGATGCCACCACCAAGGGCACGCGTTACATCGTGGGCACCGGCATGAATGCCACGCCCTTCTACACGATCGACCTGAGTGGCGACCTGCCGTACCTGGCCGTGACCGATGCCGCGGGCAACCAGGGGTACCTGACCGATCCGGCCAACTACGTCGGCTGGAAGTTCCATCTGGACAACAAGGACGACAACAAGGGCACCGAGTTCGCCTGGCGTTCGGACATGGATCTGGCGTTCGATGATGGCTTCGCCCGCAGCTTCAAGGCCGGCGTGCGTTACACCGATCGCAAGGCCGAGAACCAGGGCAACGTGTGGCGCTTCATGTGGCTCGGCGCGCCGTTCGCCGACTTCCCGAACGTGGGCCTGGTGCCGAACCCGATCACCGATTTCTTCCGTGGCAAGAGCTATACCTTCGGCCCCACCCTGAGTGCGGCCGACGCGGCGGTGGAGAACTACGAGCAGACCCTGGCGGCGTTCGGCGCTGATCCGCTGGAATTCTCGCCGAACAACATCAACAACCAGCGCGAGAAGACCTACGCGGCGTATGGCGTGCTGCGCTTCGGCGCGGACGACTGGGGCGTGCCGTTCGATGGCAACGTCGGCGTGCGCGTGGTGCGCACCGAGGTCACCTCCGACGGCGTGCGCACCGGCACCGACATCGAAGGTGGCGGCCTGCTGCCGGTGAATGTGGAGCAGTCCTATACCGACGTGCTGCCCAGCCTCAATCTGCGTTGGATGTTCACCGATCAGCTGCAGCTGCGCTTCGCCGCGTCCAAGGGCATTTCGCGCCCGGGCTTCGACAAGCTCAACCCGAACCTGAGCCTGAGCGCGGCCGATGCCGGTGGCGGGGTGACCCGGCGGACCGGTTCGGCGGGCAACCCCAACCTCAAGCCGATGGAAGCCACCCAGTTCGACACCTCGCTGGAGTGGTACTTCGGCCAAGGCTCGATGATGTACGGCACCGCGTTCTACAAGAAGGTGGACGGCTTCATCGCCAATGCCGTGTTCAACGAGGTCTACGCCGGCGAGAACTGGGAGATCACCCGCCCGGTCAATGGCGATGACGGCAAGATCAAGGGCGTGGAAGTGGGCTACACCCAGTTCTTCGACTTCCTGCCGGGTTGGATGAGCCATTTCGGCCTGCAGACCAACTACACCTACGTCGACTCCAAGGCGCCCAGCCCGAACGCCACCGATACCAACGGCAGCCAGCTGGTGGTGCCGCTGGAGGGGCTGTCCAAGAACAGCTACAACGTCATCCTCAGCTACGAAGTGCCGCGGTTCCAGGCGCGTGTGGCCTACAACTGGCGCAGTGACTGGTTGATCACCACGGCCGGCAACGGGACCGGCAATCTGCCGGTCTACAACAAGGGCTTCGGCCAGCTGGATGCCTCGCTGCGGTTCAACATCAACGACGTGTGGTCGGTGTCGCTGGACGGCATGAACCTGCTCGATACCCGCAACGAGAGCTACCTGGGCTACACCACGCGCTACCGCGATTTCGTGATCAACGACCGTCGCTACGGCATCACCCTGCGCGCGAGCCTGTAACGCGCGTGATCGTCTGTCGGCCTTCCTGCTTCGTGGACCTTCCTCTCCACCACGAAGCGGGCAGGGCCGCAGTTCCTGCTCCAGGCGTGCGGCCGCGATGCCGCACGCCGCTCCACCGGGAGGCCCGTGCATGACCCCCGCCGATTGCCTGATCTGGACGTTGCGTGCATCGGCCCGCGCTGGCCGCTGCCGGGCAGTGTGGCTGGTGCTGCTGCTGGCCGTGTTTCCGAGCGTTGCCGCAGCTGCGCCTTACCAATGGCACAACGTGGCGATCGGTGGCGGTGGCTTTGTGACCGGGCTGGTGTTCCATCCAGCCCAACCGAATCTGCTTTACGCACGCACCGATGTCGGTGGTGCCTACCGGTGGGATCAGACTACCGGCCGCTGGGTCCCGTTGACCGACTGGCTGGGCCGCGACGATGCCAACCTGACCGGCATCGAGAGCCTGGCCGTGGACGCCAGCGACCCGCAGCGCGTCTATCTGGCCGCAGGCACCTATACCAACCCCCGCGTGGGCGACGGCGCGCTCCTGCGCTCGTCCGACCGCGGGGCCACCTTCACCCGCACCGATCTTCCGTTCAAGCTCGGTGGCAACGAGCTCTCACGCGGCAATGGCGAGCGGTTGGCGGTGGATCCGCATCAAGGCCGCATCCTGCTGCTAGGCACGCGCAGCAACGGCCTGTGGCGCAGCGACGACCATGGCGCGCACTGGCAGGAAGTGACGAGCTTCCCGGCGCTCGCGCGCAGTGCGCAGGCCAGTGCGTCGGCCTGGAACGGCACGCAGCAGATCGGCATCGTATTCGTGCAGTTCGATGCGCGCAGCGGCCGTGCCGGACATGCCACGCCGGTGATCCATGCCGGTGTGTCGACCACGACCGGCCCCGCGCTGTACCGCTCCGATGATGCGGGGAAGACCTGGCAGCCACTGCCTGGGCAGCCGCGTGGCCTGCGCCCGACACGCATGGCGCAGGGCAGTGACGGACGCCTGTATATCGCCTATGCGGATCTGCCGGGCCCGGACAGCATGGGCAACGGCGCGCTGTGGCGGTTCGATCCCGCGCAGGGGCGCTGGCAGGACATCAGTCCGGTGCCACAGTCCAGTGACACCCAGGGCGATGGCTTCGGCTGGGGCGGCGTCAGCGTGGAGGCCGGCAATCCGGACGTGGTGATGGCCAGCACCTTCAATCGCTTCGGCCCGCACGACGATATCTTCCGCAGTACCGATGGTGGCCGCAGCTGGGCGCCGGTCATCGCAGGGGCGACGTTCGAACACGACAACGCGCCCTGGACCGCGCACGCCTCCCCGCACTGGATCGCCGATGTGCAGATCGATCCGTTCGACCCGCGTCGGGTGCTGTTCGTCACTGGTTACGGACTCTGGGCGAGCCGCGATATCCGCGCCGCCGACGATGCCCGGCCGGTGCAGTGGTGGTTCCAGAATGATGGGCTGGAGGAAACGGTGCCGTTGGATCTGGTCAGCCCGGTACAGGGCGCGCACCTGCTCAGCGCACTGGGCGACATCGATGGGTTCCGCCACGATGACCTGACCGTGTCGCCATTGCAGTACGCCGGTCCGCGCCTGACCAACAGCGAGAGCATCGACGCTGCGGCGCAGGCACCGTCCCACGTGGTGCGCAGCGGCACCGTGCGGCATCGCCTGCACAACGAGGTCCGTGCGGCCTGGTCGGACGATGGCGGACGTACGTGGCAGACGTTCGTGAGTGAACCGCCGGACGGCGAGGGCGCCGGCCGCATCCGCATCGCCAGCGATGGCGGCCGGGTGCTGTGGCACACGCTGCGCGGCAGCCATTGGTACACCGATGACCACGGCCGACACTGGCAGGCCGTGCGCGGCCTGCCCGACAGTGCCGTGGTGGTCGCGGACACCCGCTCGCCTGCGCACTGGTTTGCATACGACGCCGCCAGCGGCGCATTGCTGCGCAGCGACGATGGGGGCGCCTCGTTCGTGGTCGACCGCGTACGCCTGGCGCCGGCCCCGGCGCTGACGCCTGAGTTGCGCGCCGATCCACAGCAGCCCGGGCTGCTGTATATCGGTGCCGGTCCGCAGGGGCTGCTGCGCTGGCGCGAAGGTGAGCTGCAACGCGTGGCAGGGGTGGACGTGGTTCACAGCCTTGGCGTCGGCAAAGGAGCCCCCGGTCGTGACGTTGCCAGCGTGTTCGTTGCGGGCACCGTCGAGGGCATCCAGGGACTGTTCCGTTCCGATGACGGCGGTGCCCGGTGGCTGCGCATCGATGACGCCGCGCACCAGTTCGGTCAGATTCAACGCGTCACCGGTGATCCGCGCCTGCATGGGCGTGTCTACTTCGCGACCGGTGGACGCGGCATCGTCTATGGAGATCCACAATGAAACGAGCGTGTGCGCTGGCGGTATCGCTGTCGATGTTCACCGTGGCCGTGCAGGCCGAGCCGGTCCTGCCGCGGTTGTTTGCCGATGGTATGGTGCTGCAGCGCGACCAGCCGCTGCCGGTGTGGGGCACGGCCACGCCCGGCGCACGCCTGCAGGTCGGCATCGACGGCCTGCGCGCCAGTACCACGGTCGGTACGGACGGCAGCTGGAACGTCATGTTGCCGCCGCACGCGGCCGGCGGCCCGTTCCAGCTGGAGGTCACGGGCGACGGGCGCGCGCTGCAGGTGCGCGACGTCCTGTTCGGCGATGTCTGGCTGGCCAGCGGTCAATCCAACATGGAGTGGCCGCTGCACGATACGCAGGACGCCGCGGCGGCCATCGCCGCTGCGAACGACGCGCAGCTGCGGCATTTCAAGATTCCCAAATCCTGGTCCGGGCAACCGGAGGCGGCGCTGGCCGGTGGCCACTGGCTGCCGGCGACCCCCGCCAACGCGGGCAACTTCTCCGCGGTCGCCTACTACTTCGCGCGCGAGCTGCGGCAGCACACCGGGGTGCCGATCGGCATCATCGACAGCAGCTGGGGCGGCAGCGCCATCGAGGCCTGGATGCCGGCGGGGATCCAGGGCATCGACGCCGCCACGCTGGCCACGCGGATGCAGGCGCAGCGTGAGCGCGATGCCCGCACGCTGGTGCAGGTACGGCAGCGCCTTGCCCACTGGACCACATTCGATGAGCAGCCGCAGTGGTCGGCGGTGCAGTTCGATGACAAGGACTGGGAGGCCGCCACACTTCCCGGCCTGTGGGAAACCGGCGGCTATGCCGGCATGGACGGCATCGGCTGGTACCGCGCCGAGTTCACCCTGAGTGCCGCGCAGGCAGCGCAGTCCGGCAGCCTCGGGGTCGGGCGGATCGATGATTCGGACCGCACCTTCGTCAATGGCGTGCAGGTCGGCGCGACGACCATGGGCTGGAACACGCCCCGGGTGTATCCGCTGGCGGCCGGCCAGCTGCATGCCGGTCGCAACGTGGTGGCGGTGCGGGTCGAGGACCTGGGCGGTGGCGGCGGTATCCACGGCGAGGCGGCCGAGCTGTTCGTCCGCCTGGCCGATGGCAGCCAGCTGCCGCTGCAGCGGTGGCGGTTCCGCCCCGCCGCGGTCACGGTCGCACTGGACGATGACAAGAACCAGACCCCGACGCTGCTGTACAACCGCATGATCCACCCGCTGCCGCCGTTCCCGATCAAGGGGGTGATCTGGTACCAGGGCGAGAGCAATGCGACCGATACCGGGGCGTTGGCTTACCGCGATCAGTTCAAGGCGTTGATCCAGCAGTGGCGTCAGGACTGGAACGCACCGGCGCTGCCGTTTGTCTGGGTACAGTTGGCCAGCTTCGGCGCGGGCGCCGATCACGGTGACCAGAGCCCGTGGGCGTTGCTGCGCGAGTCGCAATCGGCGGCGCTGTCGCTGCCGCACACCGCGCAGGCGGTCAGCATCGACCTGGGCAATGCGACGGACATCCATCCGCGCAACAAGCGCGATGTCGGCGCACGGCTGGCGCTGGCCGCCCGGCACGCGGCGTATGGTGAAACGCTGGACTACAGCGGCCCGGTGCAGCGCGCCGTCCGCTTCGATCGCGGTCAGGCCGTCATCACCTTCGACCGGATGGGCAGCACGCTGGCGGTACGGGGCGGTGGCACCCAGGTACAGGGCTTCACCGTGGCCGGTGCCGACCGCCGCTTCCATCCGGCACAGGCGCGGATCGACGGTGATCGCGTGATCGCCCACAGCGAGGCGGTCGCCACGCCGGTCGCCGTGCGCTATGCCTGGCGCGAGAACCCGGCCGACGCCGACCTGATCAATTCGCAACAGCTGCCGGCCTCGCCGTTCCGCAGCGATACCTGGTGACCACAAGGACCCCGTGCATGTCTCCGACCACATACCCGCTTCCGCTGTTCCCGCGCCGCCTGCTGCTGCCGGCCGCCTTGCTCTGTCTGCTGGCTGCGTGTGAGCAGGCACCGACACCGAGACCGGCCGAGGGCTCCACGCCGCCCGCTACGGCCGCGGCAGGCAAACCGGCGACGCCCGACGCCGCCAGGCAGGCACCGATCCCGCAGTTCACCAGCAAGGACGGCAAGCACGCGCTGCTGGTGGATGGCGAGCCGTTCCTGGTGCTGGGCGCGCAGGTCAACAACTCCAGCAACTACGCGGCCGCGCTGGAGGCGGTGTGGCCGGCGGTGAAGATCATCGGTGCCAACACCGTGCAGGTGCCGATCGCCTGGGAGCAGATCGAGCCGGAAGAGGGCAGGTTTGATTTTTCCTTCGTCGATACGCTGCTCCAGCAGGCGCGCGAGCATGACGTGCGGCTGGTGCTGCTGTGGTTCGCGACCTGGAAGAACAACGGTCCGGCCTACGCGCCGCGCTGGGTGAAGACCGACAACACCCGCTTCCCGCGGGTGGTGACCCGCGACGGACGCAGCATCGGCTCGCTGTCGCCGCATGCCCCGGCCACGCTGGAGGCGGACCGCAAGGCCTTCGTTGCCTTCATGCAGCACCTCAAAGCGGCTGACCCCCAGCGCACGGTGATCATGGTGCAGCCGGAGAACGAACCGGGCACCTATGGCAGCGTCCGCGATTTCTCGCCGATGGCGCAGCAACTGTTCGACGGCCCGGTGCCGGCCGAACTGCTGCAGAAACTCGGCAAGTCACCCGGCACCTGGGCACAGGTGTTCGGTGCCGATGCCGATGAGTTCTTCCACGCCTGGTCGATCGGGCGCTTCATCGACCAGGTCATTGAAGCAGGCAAGGCGGTGTACCCGCTGCCGATGTACGTCAACGGCGCGCTGCGCGGGCCGTTCAATCCCGGGCAGCCGGGCCAGTACGCCAGTGGTGGCCCGACCGACAACGTGCTGGATGTGTGGAAGGCCGCAGGCCCACACATCGATTTCCTGGCGCCGGACATCTACATGCCCGAGTACCGCATGTACACCACGGTGCTGGAGCGCTATGCGCGGCCGGACAACGCGCTGTTCGTCGCCGAGACCGGCAACGCACCGCCGTATGCGCGTTACCTGTTCCCGACGCTGGGGCACGACGGCATCGGCTGGTCCACGTTCGGCATCGATTTCAGCCATTACAGCAACTACCCGCTGGGCGCGAAAAAGGTGGACGCGGAAACGCTGGCGCCGTTCGCCACCGGTTTCCAGCTGGTCAGCCTGGGCATGCGCCCGTTCGCCAAGGCCTCGTCCGAAGGCAAGCTGCATGGCGTGGCCGAAGAGGCCGGCCAGGCCGTGCAGGACGTGCCGCTCAACGCGCGCTGGCGCGCCACCGTCACCTATGGGGTGCCGCAGTTCTGGTTCCAGGGCCAGCCGCCGGGCAACCCCGAGCCGATCGGCAGCGCGCTGATCGCCGAGCTTGGCCCGGACGAATTCCTGATCACCGCCCAGCACGCGCGGGTCACCCTGCACCCGGCCGGCGAGGCCACCGCGAACATGGTGCTCGATCGTGTCGAAGAGGGGTTCTACAAGGACGGCCAGTGGCAGTTCCAGCGCAACTGGAACGGCGACCAGACCGACTACGGCTTGAACTTCACCACTGCGCCGCAGCTGCTCAAGGTCACGCTGGCGACGTATTGAACCGGGGGTGTCCGCACCCGCGCAACGAATGAGAAGGGAGCACTGAATGCGTTACATGAGCGTACTGAGCGTGCCGCTGCTGGCATTGCTGGCGTCACCGGCGATGGCCCAGAGCCACCGCGTGCTGGACAACGGTGTGGTGGTGGTGCCGGCCCAGGCCGGCGCGGCCCAGGTCCGGCTGGAACTGGTGGACGACAACATCGTGCGGGTCAGCGCCGACCCCGACGGCGACTTCACGCGCACCCCGAGCCTGATGCGCGTCCCCGTACAGGGCAAGCCGCGCTTCACGGTGGAGCAGGGCGGTGGCAACGTGCGGCTGGTCGCGGCCGGCATCAGCGCAGAGATCTCCGAAGCCGATGGCCAGGTCAGCTTCCGTGACGCCCAAGGCAAGCCGCTGCTGGCCGAGCGCGCCGGTGGCCGCAGCTTCAGCCCGCTCACCGTGGAGGGCAAGGCGTACTACAGCGTGCGCCAGCGCTTCGAGTCGCCCGGCGATGAAGCGATCTACGGGTTCGGTCAGCATCAGCAGGGCTGGATGAACCAGAAGGGCCGCGACGTCGAGCTGCTCCAGGGCAACATCGACATGGCGGTGCCGTTCATCGTCTCCAGCCGCAATTACGGTCTGCTCTGGGACAACAACGCGATCACCCGCTTGGGCGACCCGCGCGGGCTGCAGCCGCTGCAGGCCTCGCTGCAGGTGTTCGATGCCAAGGGCAAGGCCGGCGCGTTGACCGCCCGCTACATCGTCGATGGCAAGACCCGCGTCGAGCGCCGCGAGCTGGAAGTGAACTACCAGTACATCAAGGATCTCACCGCGTTCCCGGCCAAGGGCAAGAACGGAGCTGAAGGGGGGCGCTCGCAGGTGGTCTGGGAAGGCGCGATCGAGGCGAAGACCGCCGGTCGCCATACCTTCTCCCTGTACGGCAGCGAATACATCAAGCTGTATGTGGACGGCAAGCTGGTGATCGACCGCTGGCGCCAGAACTGGAACCCGTGGCATCACGAATTCGCGCTGGAGCTGACGCCCGGCACCCGCCACCAGATCAAGGTCGAGTGGGACCTGATCGACCCCAGCTACATCGCGCTGCTGCACCGTGATCCGCTGCCGCAGGCCGAAGCCGCCGATCTCTCGCTGTGGTCCGAAGCCGGGCAGATGGTGGACTATTACGTGGTCGCCGGGGGCAATGCCGATGAGGTGATCGCCGGCTATCGCGAGCTCACTGGCAAGGCGGTGATGCTGCCCAAGTGGGCCTACGGTTTCTGGCAGAGCCGCGAGCGTTACAAGAGCCAGGATGAGCTGCTCGGCGTGCTGGACGAGTACCGCCGCCGCAAGCTGCCGATCGACAACATCGTGCTGGACTGGTCGTACTGGCCCGAAGATGCCTGGGGCTCGCACGACTTCGATCCCACCCACTTCCCCGATCCGGACGGCATGGTCAAGCACATTCATGACCAGCACGCGCAGGTCATGATTTCGGTGTGGCCGAAGTTCTACCCGACCACGGCCAACTACAAGGAACTGGACGCGGCCGGCTTCATGTACCAGCGCAACGTCGAGGTGGGCGAGCTGGACTGGATCGGCAAGGGCTATAAAAACTCCTTCTACGATCCCTACGCGGCAAAAGCGCAGCAGATCTACTGGCGCCAGATCAACGAGAAGCTGAACAGTAAAGGCTTCGATGCCTGGTGGATGGACGCCGACGAGCCGGACGTGCACTCCAACCTGGATATCGGCGAGCGCAAGGCACGTACCACGCCGACCGCACTGGGCCCGTCCACCGAGTTCTTCAATTCGTATCCGCTGCCGCACACCCAGGGGGTGTACGAGGGCGATCGCGCGGCCGATGGCCAGCGTGTCTTCATTCTCTCGCGCAAAGGCTATGCCGGCACCCAGCGTAATGCGGTGGCGGTGTGGAGCGGCGACATCGTGTCGCGGTGGGATGACATGCTCGAGCAGATCTCGGCCGGCGTGAACACCGCCATGTCCGGCCTGCCCAACTGGACCTTCGACATCGGCGGCTTCTCCACCGAGAAGCGCTATTCCGAAGAAGATCCGGCGCACCTGCCCGAGTGGCGTGAACTCAACACCCGCTGGTTCCAGTTCGGTGCGTTCGTACCGCTGTTCCGCTCGCACGGGCAGTACCCGTTCCGCGAGATCTGGAACATCGCCCCGGAAGGCACGCCTTACTACGACAGCATGGTGTATTACAGCCGCCTGCGTTACACGCTGCTGCCCTACATCTACACCCTGGCCGCCGACACCTGGCACCACGACGGCAGCATCATGCGCGGCCTGCCGATGGACTTCCCATCCGATCCGGCGGTCCGTGACATCAACGACCAGTACCTGTTCGGCCCCTCGCTGCTGGTCGCCCCGGTCACCACGTTCGGCGCGACCTCGCGCAAGGTGTACCTGCCGTCCGGTACCACCTGGCTGGATTACTACACCGGCCAGCGCCTGCAGGGTGGCCAGACCATCGATGCCGCCGCGCCGCTGGAACGCATCCCGCTGTACGTGCGGGCCGGCGCGATCATCCCGACCGGACCGGTCCAGCAGTACGTGGATGAACAGCCGGACGCGCCGTTGACCGTGGTGGTCTACACCGGCGCGGACGGTGCGTTCTCGCTGTACGAGGACGACGGCCGCAGCTACGGCTATGAGAAGGGGCAGTTCAGCCGCATCCCGCTGCAGTGGAACGAGGCCACGCGTGAACTGCGCATCGGCAAGCGCGACGGTCAGTGGAAGGGCATGCAGGCGCAGCGCACGATCCAGGTCCGCTTCGTGGAGGGACCGCGTGCCGACGCCGGTGCGCTGGCCCCGGCCATCGATCAGACCGTGCGCTACGACGGCAAGGCGGTGGTCGTGCCGCAGCGCAAGATGGCAGCCGCGCGCTGATCGCCTAGGATGAAGATGACTACCGGTGGACATTTCGCCTTGGAGGGCGTTGACGTGGCAGCAGGCAGCACAGGCAGGCCAATGCAGCGCAGGGGAATGCCGTGGAGCTGAGCCGTCGCGGGCTGTTCAAGGCACTTGGGGCGGGGCTGACCCTCTCCGCCACCGGCTGGTCGTCGCAGGCCGCTGCGGTGCCAGCCGCTGCAGGGCGGGGCGACGCCGCCGCGGCGCCGGGGGACGCCCTGCAGCTCTGGTACCGCGCGCCCGCCACCGAGTGGGTACAGGCCCTGCCGACCGGCAATGGCCGGTTGGGCGCGATGGTCTGGGGCGGGGTCGCGCACGAACGGATCGGCCTCAACGAAGACACCCTGTATGCCGGGGGGCCGTATGACCCCACCAGTCCGGACGCGCTGACGGCACTGCCGCAAGTGCGCGCGCTGATCTTCGCTGGACGCTACGCCGAGGCCGAAGCGCTGGCCGACGCTAAGCTGCTGTCGCGGCCGGCCAAGCAGATGCCGTACCAGCCGCTGGCCGATCTGCTGCTGGATTTCGACCGCGCCGATCACATCGACGGGTACCGCCGGTCGCTGGATCTGGACACGGCCGTGGCGACCACCGAATTCCGCAGCGGCGGCGCCTGGCACCGCCGCGAGGTGTTCGTGTCCGAACCGGACCAGTGCATCGTGGTGCGGCTCAGTGCCGACCTGCCGGGCCGCGTCTCGCTGCGGCTGGGCGTGGACAGCCCGCAGCAGGGGACGGTGCAGGCGGACGCGAACGGGCTGTTGTTCGACGGGCGCAACGCGGATTTCGCCGGTATCGAGGGCAAGCTCCGCTTCGCGCTGCGGGTGCAGCCGCGACTGCGCGGTGGCACGCTGCGGGTGGCGCGTGATCGCCTGCATGTTGACGGTGCCGACGAGCTGGTGCTGGTGTTGACGGCCGCCACCAGTTTCCGCCGCTTCGATGATGTCAGTGGGGATCCGCAGGCGCTCACCGCGGCGCACCAGGCGCAGGCCGATGCCCACGATTATCCGGCGCTGCTGGCGCGCCATCTGGCCGCGCACCAGACGCTGTTCCGTCGTGTGTCGATCGATCTCGGCAGCACGCCGGCCGCGCAGCTGCCCACCGATCAACGCGTGCACGCTTTCGCCAGCGGCAACGATCCGGCGCTGGCGGCGCTGTATCACCAGTACGGGCGCTACCTGTTGATCTGCAGTTCGCGGCCCGGCTCGCAGCCGGCCAACCTGCAGGGCGTGTGGAACGACCTCATGGCCCCGCCGTGGGAGAGCAAGTACACGATCAACATCAACACCGAGATGAACTACTGGCCCAGCGAGGCCAATGCGCTGCACGAATGCGTGCAGCCGCTGGAAGACATGCTGTTCGATCTGGCCCGTACCGGCGCGGTCACCGCGCGGCGGATCTACGATGCGCCAGGGTGGGTGGTACACAACAACACCGACCTCTGGCGGCAGGCCGGGCCGATCGACGGCGCGCAGTGGAGCCTGTGGCCGATGGGCGGTGTCTGGCTCCTGCAGCAGCTGTGGGACCGCTGGGACTATGGCCGCGATCCGGCGTATCTGCGCCGTATCCATCCGCTGTTCAAGGGGGCGGCCGAGTTTTTCGTGGCCACCCTGCAGCGCGACCCGACCACCGGCGCGATGGTCACCAACCCCTCGATCTCGCCGGAGAACCAGCATCCGTTCGGTGCGGCGGTCTGCGCCGGGCCGGCGATGGACTCGCAGCTGCTGCGCGATCTGTTCGCGCAGTGCATCCAGATCAGCGCAGCGCTCGGCGTTGATACTGCGTTTGCCGCGCAGTTGAAGACGCTGCGCGCGCAACTGCCACCGGACCGGATCGGCAAGGCCGGGCAGTTGCAGGAGTGGCAGCAGGACTGGGACATGGAGGCGCCGGAAATGCACCACCGACACGTCTCGCATCTGTATGCGCTGCACCCCTCCAGCCAGATCAACCGCCGCGATACTCCCGCACTGGCGGCGGCCGCCAAACGCTCGCTGCAGATCCGCGGTGATGAAGCCACCGGCTGGGGTATCGGCTGGCGGCTGAACCTGTGGGCGCGGCTGGGCGACGGCGAGCATGCGCTGCAGATCCTGAAGATGCTGCTCTCGCCCGAGCGCACGTATCCGAACCTGTTCGACGCGCATCCGCCGTTCCAGATCGATGGCAACTTCGGCGGCACCGCCGGCATCACCGAGATGCTGCTGCAGAGCTGGGGCGGGTCGATCTTCCTGTTGCCGGCGTTGCCGTCGGCCTGGCCTGACGGCGCGGTACGCGGCCTGCGCGTACGCAATGCCGCCGGCGTGGACCTGCAATGGCGCGATGGCCAGCTGCACTCGGCCCTGCTGCGCAGTGAGCGCGGGGGCACCTATCAACTCGTGCATGGCCACAGCACGCTGACCGTGGCGCTGCGCGCTGGCGGCCAGCAGCGCATCGGCCTGCGCGGCAATCAACTGGTGAAGCAATGAGTCTGTACGTAGGGCTGGATGTCGGGACGCAAAGCGTCAAGCTGCTGGCCTATGACCCGTCGCTCGGCGAAGTGGTGGCCACGATCGCCCGGCCGATGCAGCTGGTCAGCCACGACGATGGCACCCGGGAGCAGGAGGCGCAGTGGTGGATCGATGGCATCGTCGCCTGCTTCGCCGAACTGGGCCCGGCGCTGCGCGGCCGCATCCGTGCGATCGGCGTCTCCGGCCAGCAGCACGGTTTCGTGCCGATCAACGCGCGCGGTGAGGTGATCGCACCGGTGAAACTGTGGTGCGATACCAGCACCGCCGCCGACTGTGCGCCGATCATGGCCGCGGTGGGTGGCGCTGCCGCCTGCATCGCACTGGCCGGAAATCCCATCCTCGCCGGCTACACCGCCTCCAAACTGCCGTGGACGCGCCGCCATCGCGCGCAGGCGTACGCGGAGCTGGACGGCATCCTGCTGCCGCATGACTACATCAACTTCTGGCTGACCGGTCAGCGCTACGCCGAGTACGGCGATGCCTCCGGCACCGGCTGGCTGGACGTGCGCAACCGCTGCTGGTCGCGGGAGCTGCTGCAGGCAATCGACCCGCAACGCGACCTGGCCGCGCTGCTGCCGCCGCTGGTACCGCTGGAAGCGACCTTCACCCTGGACCCCCGGATCGCCGCGCTGCTGGATCTGCCGACCGACGTGCAGGTCTCCACCGGCGGCGGTGACAACATGATGGCCGCGCTGGGCACTGGCAACGTGGCCGCAGGGCGGCTGACCATGAGCCTGGGCACGTCCGGCACGCTGTTCGCGTATGCCGATCACCCGGTGGTGGACGACGACGGCCGCTGGGCCGCGTTCTGTTCCTCCAGTGGCGGCTGGCTGCCGCTGATCTGCACCATGAACTGCACCGTCGCCACCGAGCGCATGGCCGCGCTGTTCAACATCCCGCGCGGCGGTGGCGAGGCGCTGATGGCGCAGACCGAGCCAGGCGCGGGCGGCCTGGTGATGCTGCCGTACTTCAATGGCGAGCGCACCCCCGACCTGCCCGACGCGCGTGCCTGCCTGCACGGCATGGACCTGCACAACACCACCCCGGCGCACTTCTATCGGGCCGCGATGGAAGGCGCCACGTACAGCCTGCGCAACGGCTACGACGCCTTCACCAGTGCCGGCCTGTCGTTCGACACCGTGTTGCTTACCGGCGGCGGCAGCAACAGTGCCGCGTGGCGGCAATTGATTGCCGACGTCTTCGATCTGCCGGTCAAGGTGCCCACCCAGGCCGAAGGTGCGGCGTTCGGCGCCGCCCTGCAGACGCTGTGGGCCGCGCAGCGCGGGCAGGGCGGTGAGCAATGCCTGGCGGCTACAGTCGATGCGCACGTGCGCTTCGATGACGCGCTGTCGGCTACGCCCGATCGCCGCACTGTGCCGCGCTACGCAGAACAGTACCGGCGTTTCCTCCACCATCTTTCCGAGGTCGGTCCGCTGCTGCGCACCGCCCCGTCACCACCGCAAGGATCCGAGCAATGAGCACCTCCGTTTACATCGGCGCAAAGGAATACTTCCCCGGCATCGGCCGCATCCCGTTCGAGGGGCGCGACTCGGACAATCCGCTGGCCTACAAGGTCTATGACGCAGACAAGCGCGTCGGCGGTAAGACCATGGCCGAGCACCTGCGTTTCGCGGTGGCTTACTGGCACAGCTTCTGCGCGACCGGCCACGATCCGTTCGGCCCGGGCACCCGGGTGTACCCGTGGGATGCCGGCAACACGCCGCTGGCGCGTGCCGAGGCCAAGGCCGATGCCGCGTTCGAGTTCATCACCAAGCTGGGCGTGCCGTATTACTGCTTCCATGACATCGATCTGGCGCCGGACGCCGACGACATCGCCGAGTACGAGGCCAACCTGCAGCACATGGTCGGCATCGCCGGCGAGCGCCAGAAGGCCACCGGGGTCAAGCTGCTGTGGGGCACCGCCAACCTGTTCTCGCACCCGCGCTACATGAACGGTGCCTCGACCAACCCGGACTTCGCCGTGGTCGCCCGCGCCGCGGTGCAGGTCAAGGCCGCGCTGGAGGCCACCGTGGCCCTGGGCGGCGAGAATTACGTGTTCTGGGGCGGCCGCGAGGGCTATGCCTGCCTGTACAACACCGACATGAAGCGCGAGAAGGACAACATGGCGCGCTTCCTCACGCTGGCCCGCGACCATGGGCGCAGCATCGGCTTCAAGGGCAACTTCCTGATCGAGCCCAAGCCGATGGAGCCGATGAACCACCAGTACGATTTCGACAGCGCCACCGTGGTCGGCTTCCTGCGCGAGCACGGCCTGGACAAGGACTTCAAGCTCAACATCGAGGCCAACCACGCCACGCTGTCCGGGCACACCTTTGCCCATGACCTGCAGGTGGCCTCCGATGCCGGCCTGCTCGGCAGCATCGATGCCAACCGCGGCAACCCGCAGAACGGCTGGGACACCGATCAGTTCCCGACCGACCTGTACGACACGGTCGGGGCGATGCTGGTGGTGCTGCGCCAGGGCGGCCTGGCCCCGGGCGGGTTCAACTTCGATGCCAAGGTGCGTCGCGAGTCCTCCGCGCCGGAAGACCTGTTCGAGGCCCACATCGGCGGCATGGACGCGTTCGCGCGCGGCCTGGAAGTGGCCCATGCCCTGATCGAGTCCTCGCCGCTGGAAGGCTGGCGCCAGGACCGCTATGCCAGCTTCAGCAGTGGCGCCGGTGCCGAGTTCGCCGCCGGTCGCAGCAGCCTGGAGGCCCTGCGCAGCCTGGCCCTTGCCCAGGGCGAGCCGCAGCAGCGCAGCGGCCGCCAGGAAAGGTATGAGAACCTGATCAACCAGTACCTGCTGCGCTGATCCGCAGCTTCCCTTCAACCCAGGGGTTCCCATGTCCAGTGCTTCGCTCAGCAGTACCCGCGCCGGCAGCGGCGAGAACACCGGCTTCATCGTCCTGATCAGCTGCGTGGCCACCATCGGTGGCTTCCTGTTCGGCTTCGACAGCGGCGTGATCAACGGCACCGTCGACGGCCTGAAGGACACCTTCCAGTCCAGTTCGGCCGGGATCGGCTTCGAGGTCGCCTCGATGCTGCTCGGCTGCGCGATCGGTGCGTTCTTCGCCGGCCGCCTCGGTGACCGGCTCGGCCGTCGCGGCGTGCTGATCATCGCCGCGGTGATGTTCCTGTTCTCCGCCCTGGGGGCAGGGGCGGCACACAGCTCCACGGTGTTCATCATCGCCCGGGTGATCGGTGGCTTCGCGGTCGGTGCGGCCAGCGTGATGTCGCCGGCCTATATCGCCGAGGTGGCCTCGGCCCGCTACCGCGGCCGGCTGGCGACGGTGCAGCAGATCGCGATCATCAGCGGCCTGTTCTGCGCCTTCCTCAGCAACTACCTGCTGGCCAAGGCGGCCGGTGCCTCCACCCAGGAACTGTGGCTGGGGCAGGCGGCATGGCGCTGGATGTTCTGGATGCAGGCCATTCCCTCGCTGCTGTTCCTGTGCCTGCTGCTGGTGATCCCGGAGAGCCCGCGCTTCCTGGTGGTCAAGGGGCGCCGTGACCAGGCCCTGGCGGTGCTGACCCGTCTGTACGGCCCGGCCGAGGCGCAGGCCAAGATCACCGAAATCGAAGGCTCGCTGTCCCAGGACCAGCACCGCCCGACCTTCTCGGATCTGATCAGCAAGACCACCGGCAAGCTGCGCCCGATCGTCTGGATCGGCATCGGCCTGGCGGTGTTCCAGCAGCTGGTCGGCATCAACGTCGTTTTCTATTACGGCGCGGTGCTGTGGCAGGCGGTCGGCTTCTCGGAGAACGACGCGCTGCTGATCAACGTGCTGTCCGGCGCGCTGAGCATCGGTGCGTGCCTGATCACCGTGGTGCTGATCGACCGCATCGGCCGCAAGCCGCTGCTGTGGGTCGGCTCGGTCGGCATGGCGATCTCGCTGGCGCTGGTCACCATTGCCTTCGCCAGTGGCTCGCTGGATACCGCCGGGAAGCTTCAGCTCACCGACAACATGGGCGTGCTGGCGCTGGTGGCGGCCAACGTCTACGTGATCTTCTTCAACATGTCCTGGGGTCCGGTGATGTGGGTGATGCTGGGCGAGATGTTCCCCAACCAGATCCGCGGTTCGGGGCTGGCGGTGGCCGGCGCGGCGCAGTGGACCTCCAACTTCGCCATCACCGTGTCCTTCCCGATCCTGCTGGGGAGCATCGGCCTGGCCGGTGCCTACGGCATCTATACGGTGGCGGCGGTGATCTCGGTGTTCTTCGTGCTGCGCTTCGTCAAGGAGACCAAGGGCAAGGAACTGGAGCAGATGGAGGGCTGAGCCGCTCCGGATGGCCCTGCGCGCAGGGCAGGGGCCGGGTCGGGGAGTGCGCTCCCCGGTCCGGGCCTGGCAGGACAGGCGCCGCAGCCCCTGGGCCCTGAACGCAAAAAACCCCGCCGTGGCGGGGTTTTTGGCTTTCTGCACCGCGACTGGTGCTCCCTAGGGGACTCGAACCCCTGTTTTAGCCTTGAGAGGGCCACGTCCTAACCATTAGACGAAGGGAGCAGACTTTGTCGCGAACTGCGCAGCGCGCTAGTATATGGACCTAGATGCCATTGGGCAATCCCGAAAACTCAACCGGAAGCGCCAACATCAATTCCTCTGCTACATCACCGTTCAGCCTGCGCGTGATCCCGCGCGATCAGCACAACATCTCCCGCAAGGACATCAGCCCCAACGCCCTGCGCGTTCTGTACCGGCTGCGTGATTCCGGGTTTGCCGGTTACCTGGTCGGCGGCGCCGTCCGCGATCTGCTGGTGAACGGCCACCCCAAGGATTTCGACGTCGCCACCGACGCGACGCCCGAGCAGGTCAAGCAGTTGTTCCGCAACTGCCGGCTGATCGGCCGCCGCTTCCGCCTGGCGCACGTGGTGTTCGGCCGCGAGATCATCGAGGTCGCCACCTTCCGCGCCAATATCGACGATGGCAGCGGCGACCGTGAGATGGAAAACGGCATGCTCGTGCGCGACAACGTGTACGGCAGCATCGAAGACGACGCGATCCGCCGCGACTTCACCTGCAACGCCCTGTACTACGCGATCGAGGATTTCTCGGTCCGCGATTACACCGGTGGCTTTGAAGATGTGCAGGCGCGCCTGATGAAGCTGATCGGTGAACCCGAACAGCGCTACCGCGAAGACCCGGTGCGCATGCTGCGCGCGGTGCGCCTGGCGGCCAAGCTGGGCTTCCAGATCGAAGACGCGACCGCCGAACCGCTGCCGCGCCTGGCCAATCTGCTGGCCGAGGCTGCCCCGGCGCGCCTGTTCGAGGAAGTGCTCAAGCTGTTCCTGTCCGGGCACGGCGTGGCCAGCTTCGAGGGCCTGGAGCGGTATGGCCTGCTCGACGTCATGTTCCCCGAGAGCGCCGCCGCTCTGCGCAGCAATCGCAGTGGCGCGTTGCGCCGCATGGTCATCGAAGGCCTGCACAATACCGATCTGCGTGTAGCCAATGATGAACCGGTGTCGCCGTCGTTCCTGTTCGCGCTGCTGCTGTGGCCGGCCTTCTGCCGCGCCCTGGCCAGCCTGCAGAAGCAGGGCGTCGCACTGGAAGAGGCGCAGCGCCGCGCCGCGGACCGCGTGACCCTGCACCAGTTGAGCACGATCGCCCTGCCGCGCCGCTTCTCGCTGCCGATGCAGGAAATCTGGCTGTTGCAGGGCCGCTTCAGCTCGCGCCAGCGCAAGCGCGTGATCCGGACCCTGACCCATCCGCGCTTCCGCGCCGCCTACGACTTCCTGGTCCTGCGCCAGGTCGCCTCCAGCGAGCATGAAGCCGACGTGGCGTTCTGGCGCGAGGCCCAGCTGCAGTCCGGCACCGAGCTGGATTCGGCGCTGGATGCCGCCCAGGCCGACGGTGAGGGCGAAGACGGTGCACCGCGCAAGCGTCGTCGCCGCCGCCGTCGTCCCGGTGGAGTGGCAGGCGAGTAAGCCGTGACCCTGGCCTGTATCGGATTGGGCGCCAATCTGGGGGACGCCGCGCAGACCCTGCGTGAGGCGTTCCAGGCGCTGGCGGCCCTGCCGCAGACCACGCTGCGGGCCCGCTCGCAGCTGTACAGCACGCCGGCCTGGGGCAACGAAGACCAGCCGGCGTTCGTCAACGCCGCCGCCGTGCTGGAGACTGCGCTGCCCGGCCCCGCGCTGTTGGAGGCCCTGCTGGAGATCGAGCGCCGTTTCGGCCGCGTACGCGATCCGGCCGTGCACTGGGGGCCGCGTGCACTCGATCTGGACGTGCTGCTGTATGGCGAAGAGGTGATCGATCTGCCGCAGCTGCAGGTGCCGCACCCGTATCTGCATGCACGTGCGTTCGCGTTGCTGCCCCTGGCCGAGATCGCGCCGGAGGCCACGATTCCCGGCCATGGTCGCGTGCGGGATGCTGTGATGCGGGTCGACCCCTGCGGGATCTCGCCAATAGGAGGATAATGGGGGGCTTATCGCCACCGGTTATCAGCTCATGAGTACCCACGCAGACAGCAAGCCCTGGACCGTCCCCGCATTGGCGGAGGCCAAGCGCACGGGGCGGAAGCTGGTGATGTTGACCGCCTACGATGCCGGGTTCGCCCGCAGCTTCGATGCCAACGGCGTGGACCTGATCCTGATCGGCGACTCGCTGGGCATGGTGGTGCAGGGGCACGATTCGACCCTGCCGGTGACCACCGACGACATGGTCTATCACACCCGCGCCGTGGCCCGGGTGCTGGAGCGTGCGCTGCTGGTGGCCGATCTGCCGTTCGGCGCCGATGCCACCCCGGAGCGCGCACTGGATGCCTCGCTGCGGCTGCTCCAGGCCGGTGCCGAGATGGTCAAGATCGAAGGTGCCGGCTTCAAGCTGGACATCATCCGTTACCTGGTCGAGCGCGAGATTCCGGTCTGCTCGCACCTGGGCCTGACCCCGCAGTCGGTGCTTCGCCTGGGCGGTTATCGCGTGCAGGGTCGTGGCGATGCCGCCCAGCAGCTGCGCGATGACGCCAAGGCCGCGGTCGCCGCCGGCGCCAGCCTGGTCGTGCTCGAATGCGTGCCTACGCCGGTGGCTGCCCAGGTCACCGCGGACATCAGCGTGCCCACCATCGGCATCGGTGCCGGCCCGCAGTGCGATGGCCAGGTGCTGGTGCTGCATGATTTCCTCGGTCTGGACAGCGGCCATCGCCGTCCCAAGTTCGTCAAGGATTTCCTTGCCGAAGGCGGGTCGGTTGCCGGTGCGGTCCGTGCCTACGCCGACGCCGTGCGCGACGGCTCCTTCCCCGACGCAGAACACGCCTACGCCTCATGATCGATACCGTCACCGAACTGTCCCGCCTGCGCGCTGTCGTCAATGGCTGGAAGCGGGAGGGGCTGCGCGTTGCGCTGGTCCCGACCATGGGCAACCTGCACGCCGGGCACTACTCGCTGGTCACGCTGGCGCGGCGGTACGCCGACCGCGTGGTCTCCAGCGTCTTCGTCAATCCGACCCAGTTCGGGCCGAACGAGGATTTCACCCGTTACCCGCGCACGCCCGAAGCCGACACCACCGGGTTGGAGCAGGCCGGCTGCGATGTGCTGTGGCTGCCCACCGTTGAATCGATGTACCCGTTCGGCGTGGAGCTGGCGGCCAGCGTCAACGTGCCGGGCATCAGCGGTCTGCTCGAAGGCGCACACCGCCCGGGCCATTTCGATGGCGTCTGCACCGTGGTGTCGCGCCTGTTCAACCAGGTCCAGCCGGACGTGGCAGCCTTCGGCAAGAAGGACTTCCAGCAGCTGGCGGTGATCCGCCAGATGGTGGAAGACCTGGCCTTCCCGATCCAGATCGTCGGCGGCGATATCGTGCGCGAAGACGACGGCCTGGCGATGAGCTCGCGCAACCAGTACCTCAACGCCGAGCAGCGCAGCGTCTCGACCACCATCCACCAGGTGCTGCTGGGCATGCGCGAAGGCTTCATCGCCGGCAAGACCCGCAGCCTGATCGAGGCCGAAGCGGCCGCCGCGCTGCAGGCCGCCGGCTTCCAGGTGGACTACGCCGTGGTCCGCCTGCCGGACCTGTCCGAGCCGGCCGATGCCAATGACGGCACCCGCGTGGCGCTGATCGCCGCCCGGATCGGCAACACCCGGTTGATCGACAACCTGGAGTTCTGAGGGCTGCGCCCCGCCGGGTAGGGCCACCCCATGGGTGGCTGCTGGGCGATGCCGGACGTGCAGCCCCCCATGGGGTTGCTCTACGCCGGGCCGGGTGGGGTCGTGACGATGCTGAACCGCTGGCAGCCCCCGGCGTGGGCGCGCGCGCCAGCCGCTGCCGTCCGCCCCCCGGGTGCTAGAATTTCCCTTTCCTTTACCGTTGTCCCGTTGCCATGCATCTGTCCCTGCTGAAGACCAAGATCCACCGCGCCACCGTTACGCATTCCGAGCTGAACTACGAAGGTTCCATCGCCATCGATGACAACCTGCTGGCTGCGACCGGCATCCGTGAGTTCGAACAGGTGCACATCTGGGACGTCACCAACGGTGCGCGTTTCTCGACCTATGCCATCCGCGCCGAAGCCGGCAGCGGGGTGGTCTCGCTCAACGGTGGCGCCGCGCGTCACGTGCAGGTGGGCGACATCATCATCATCGCCGCCTTCGCCAGCATGAGCGAAGAAGAAGCTGACAGCTTCAAGCCGAAGTTGGTATATGTGGACGGCAAGAACCAGATCTCCCACACCAACGACACGATCCCGACACAGGCCGCATGACACAGCACAACGGATTCGACCCGCTTCATTCCCATGCCCAGCGCCTGCGTGGCGCGAGCATCCCTTCGTTGATCGCCGCCGAACCGGGCCGCGCACAATCGCTGGGGCTGCGGGTCGGTCCGTTGTACGTCAATTTCGCGCGGCAGAAATACGACCGCGCGGCGTTGGACGCACTGCTGCAGCTGGCCGCCGAGCGCGATGTCGCCGGCGGTTTCCAGCGGTTGTTCCGTGGTGAAACGGTCAACGTGACCGAAGGCCGTGCGGCGCTGCACACCGCGCTGCGCGGCGATGCCAGCGGCGCGCCGGTGGCCGGTGAGGCCTTCGCCACCGCCGCGCAGGTGCGCCAGCAGATGGGCGAGCTGATCGCCGCGCTGGAAGCAACCAACATCACCGATATCGTCAGCGTCGGCATCGGCGGCTCGGACCTGGGTCCGCGGCTGGTCGCCGATGCGCTGCGTCCGGTCTCCGGGGCGCGCTTCCGCGTGCATTTCGTGTCCAACGTGGACGGTGCCGCGATGCAGCGCACGCTCGCCACGCTGGACCCGGCGACCACGGCCGGCATCCTGATCTCCAAGACCTTCGGCACCCAGGAAACCCTGCTCAACGGGCAGATCCTGCACGACTGGCTGGGCGGCAGCGAGCGTCTGTATGCGGTCAGTGCCAACCCGGAGCGTGCGGCCAAGGCCTTCTCGATCGCCGCCGGCCGCGTGCTGCCGATGTGGGACTGGGTGGGCGGGCGCTACTCGCTGTGGTCGGCAGTCGGTTTCCCGATCGCGTTGGCGATCGGCTTCACGCGTTTCGAGCAGCTGCTCGAGGGCGCGGCGCAGATGGACGAACACGCCCTGACCGCACCGCTGGCGCAGAACCTGCCGGTGCTGCATGCACTGACCGATATCTGGAACCGCAACCTGCTCGGCCATGCCACGCATGCGGTGATGACCTATGACCAGCGCCTGGCGCTGCTGCCGGCCTACCTGCAGCAGCTGGTGATGGAAAGCCTGGGCAAGCGCGTGCAGCTCGATGGCAGCCCGGTCGCCAGCGACACCGTGCCGGTGTGGTGGGGCGGGGCAGGCACCGATGTGCAGCACAGTTTCTTCCAGGCGCTGCACCAGGGCACCAGCGTGATCCCGGCCGATTTCATCGGCTGCGTGCACAACGATGATCCCTACGTGGTCAACCACCAGGCGCTGATGGCCAACCTGCTGGCGCAGACCGAGGCGCTGGCCAATGGCCAGGGCAGCGAGGATCCCCATCGCGAGTATCCCGGTGGCCGTCCGAGCACCCTGATCCTGCTCGACGCGCTGACCCCGCAGTCGCTCGGCGCGCTGATCGCCATGTACGAACACGCCGTGTACGTGCAGTCGCTGATCTGGAACATCAACGCCTTCGACCAGTTCGGCGTGGAGCTGGGCAAGCAGCTGGCCAGCCAGTTGCTGCCCGCGCTGCAGGGCCAGGCGCATGCGATCACCGATCCGGTGACGCTGGAGCTGCTGGGCCGGCTCAAGGGCTGAGCATCGGCGCAGGCTGTGCCATCACGAACCGCCGGCCTGTCCGGCGGTTCTGCGTTGTGGCCTTCGGACCGCAATGCGTTCTGCGCAGTGCGCGCGGCACCGGATACTGCAACGCAACACGGATCGCCGTGGCGCTCGGCCCAGGTATGCCGTAAACCACCGTGATTGCAGGGTGGGGCATCGGTTTGGCTATAGCCCAATCCCATACCAGCCTGCGCCGACGGCATAGCCGCGCGGTGGATTGACAGCGTGGCGCGCAACGCCAAAGGTAGGCCGTCATGGCGCGGGGAGTCGTGCCATCCGTCTGCTGCCTGTGCAATACCTGGGAGGGTACATGCCGTTGCTTTCGCTTCGTTCCAACCGGCGGTCGATCCGCCACGCCCTTGCGCTGGCCACCTCGGCCACGGTGTTGCTGCTGGCCGGCTGCGGCGGCACTACGCCTGCCACGACTGCGCAGGCACCGGCGCCGGCCGCCAAGGCCGATGCCAACGCGATCCATCCGCAGGACTGGCCGGAACTGACCTGGCCACTGGCCGATGACCCGGCGCTGGAAAAGCGCATCGATGCGTTGATGGCCGGCATGAGCGTGGAACAGAAAGTCGGCCAGACCGTGCAGGGCGACATCGCCAGCATGACCCCCGATGACGTGCGCCGGTATCACATCGGCTCGGTGCTGGCCGGCGGCAACTCGGATCCGGATGGCAAGTACGATGCGCCGCCATCGGCATGGCTGAAGCTTGCCGATGCCTACTACGCGGCCTCGATGGATCCCGCCAGCGGCGGCCCCGGCATCCCGATCATCTTCGGTATCGATGCGGTGCACGGCCAGAGCAACATCGTCGGCGCCACGCTGTTCCCGCACAACATCGGTCTGGGCGCGACCCGCAATCCCGACCTGATGCGGCAGATCGGCCAGGTCACCGCGGTCGAAACGCGCACCACCGGCATGGAGTGGACCTTCGCGCCCACCGTGGCGGTGCCGCAGGATGATCGTTGGGGCCGCACCTACGAAGGCTATTCCGAATCGCCGGAGGTGGTAGCCAGCTTCGCCGGCAAGGTCGTGGAAGGCCTGCAGGGTGTGCCGGGCCAGCCGGGCTTTCTCGACGGCCACCACGTGATCGCCTCGGTCAAGCATTACGCCGGCGACGGTGGCACCACGCACGGCAAGGACCAGGGTGACACCCAGGTCAGCGAAGCAGTCATGCGCGATGTGCACGCCGCCGGGTATCCGCCTGCCATCCAGGCCGGTGCGCAGACCGTGATGGCCTCGTTCAACAGCTTCAATGGCGTCTCCATGCACGGCCACAAGCCGATGCTGACCGACGTGTTGAAGGGGCGCATGCACTTCGGCGGCTTCGTGGTCGGCGACTGGAACGGCCACGGCAAAGTGGCCGGCTGCACCAACGACACCTGCCCGGCCTCGTTCAACGCCGGGGTGGACATGCTGATGGCGCCCGACAGCTGGAAGGGCATCTATGAGAGCAATGTCGCCGCGGTGAAGTCCGGCGTGATCAGCATGGAACGCTTGGATGAAGCGGTGCGTCGCATCCTGCGGGTCAAGCTGCGGCTGGGCCTGTTCGAGGCCGGCAAGCCGTCCACGCGCCCGCTCGGTGGCAAGTTCGAGCTGCTTGGCGCGCCCGGACATCGCGCGATCGCGCGCCAGGCCGTGCGCGAATCGCTGGTGCTGCTGAAGAACCAGGACGGCGTCCTGCCGCTGGCGCCGAAGCAGCGCGTGCTGGTCGCCGGTGACGGTGCCGATGATCTGGGCAAGCAGTCCGGTGGTTGGACGCTCAATTGGCAGGGCACCGGCACCAAGCGTGCCGACTACCCGAATGCGGACAGCATCTGGGACGGGCTGAAGCAGCAGGTCACCGCCGCCGGTGGCAGTGCCGAGCTGGCGATCGACGGCAGGTACCGCACCAAGCCGGATGTCGCGGTGGTGGTGGTCGGCGAGAACCCGTACGCCGAATTCCAGGGCGACATCGCCACGCTGGCCTACAAGCCGGGCGATGACAGCGATCTGCAGCTGATCAAGCGGCTCAGGAGCGAGGGCATCAAGGTGGTTACGGTGTTCCTCAGCGGCCGCCCGCTGTGGGTGAACCGTGAGATCAATGCGTCCGATGCCTTCGTTGCCGCATGGCTGCCGGGCTCGGAAGGTGCCGGCATCGCCGATGTGCTGCTGCGCAGGCCCGACGGCAGCGTGCAGCACGACTTCAAGGGCACGCTCAGCTTCTCCTGGCCGCGCACCGCCGTGCAGTACCAGAACAATGTCGGCCAGAAGGACTACGACCCGCAGTTCGCCTTCGGCTTCGGCCTGCGCTATGCCGACAACGGCAACCTCGCCGCGCTGCCGGAGGTCTCGGGCATCACCGGTGAGCAGGGCGATGCCGGTGTGTACTTCAACAAGGGCAAGCCGACCGCCGGGCTGGCGATGCGCCTGAGCGGGGTCAAGCAGTCGGAACTGCCGGCAGTGACGTTCCCGGCCGTGCTCAGCGATGCCAGCCTCAAGGTGTCCGCGATCGATCACAAGGCGCAGGAAGATGCGCGTCGCCTGCAGTGGTCGGGCAGTGGCAAGGCGAACATGGCGCTGCTGTCCACGCGCCCGCTGGACCTCACCCGCGAGAGCAATGGCGATGTGCAGCTGCTGCTGACCGTGCGTCGCACCGGCGCGATCGCCGGGCCGGTGGGGCTGGCAATCGGCTGCGGCCAGGGCTGCGAAGGCAGGGTCGATCTGGCCCCCACGCTGGGCGGGATCGGCGAGGGCGAATGGCAGACGATCGGCGTGCCGTTGAAGTGTTTCGCCACGGCCGGCGCGGACCTGTCGAAGATCGAGCGCCTGCCGGTGCTGGAGTCTGCCACTGCGCTGGACCTGTCGGTGTCGCGGATCGCGCTGGGCACCGGCAACGACGCCAAGACCGTGGTCGCCTGCGCGACCCGATGAGCCACACGGGCCCCTGCCGCCGCGGCAGGGGCTGATCACCACCGCGCGCCGCGTTTGCCGGCAGGCGGGGCGGTGCAACGTTGCATAAGGAGCATGACGTGGGATTGGCAACACTCGATGTGGCAATCGTGCTGGTGTACCTGGCCGGCATCTTCGTGCTGGCGCAATGGGTCTCGCGCGAGAAGGCCGGGCACAGCAAAAGTGCCGAAGACTACTTCCTGGCCGGGCGCTCGCTGCCGTGGTGGGCCATCGGTGCCTCGCTGATCGCGGCCAACATCTCGGCCGAACAGATCATCGGCATGTCCGGCTCCGGCTACGCGATCGGCCTGGCCATCGCCTCCTACGAATGGATGGCCGCGCTTACCCTGCTGATCGTCGGCAAGTACTTCCTGCCGATCTTCCTGCGCAATGGCATCTACACAATGCCCCAGTTCCTGCAGCAGCGGTACGGCAACCGCATCCGCACGCTGATGGCGGTGTTCTGGCTGGGGCTGTATGTCTTCGTCAACCTGACTTCGATCCTGTGGCTGGGTTCGATCGCGGTGACCGAGGTCACCGGCATGGACCAGATGCTGGCGCTGGTGCTGATCGGCGTGTTCGCGCTGCTCTACCAGCTATACGGCGGGCTGAAGGCGGTGGCGCTGACCGACATCGTGCAGGTCTCGCTGCTGATCCTCGGCGGCCTGCTGGTGACCGCGCTCACCCTCAACGCGGTGGGGGGCGACGCTGGCATTCTCGGCGGCTTCCAGAAACTGTGGGATCAGCATCCGGAGCACTTCCAGATGATCCTGCACCCCGACAATCCGTTCTACAAAGACCTGCCGGGCCTGAGCGTGCTGATCGGCGGGCTGTGGATCATGAATCTGAGCTACTGGGGCTTCAACCAGTACATCATCCAGCGCGCCCTGGCGGCCAAGGACATCGGCGAAGCGCAGAAGGGCGTGCTGTTCGCGGCCTTCCTGAAACTGCTGGTGCCGCTGGTGGTCGTGGTGCCCGGTATCGCGGCGGTGGTGCTGGCGCCGGATCTGGGCAAGCCGGACCGCGCCTACCCGGCCATGATGAGTCTGTTGCCCAGCGGCATTCTCGGTCTGGTCTTCGCCGCGCTGGTGGCGGCGATCGTGGCGTCGCTGGCGTCGAAGATCAATTCGGTGGCGACCATCTTCACCCTGGACTTCTACGCCAAGGCGCGCCCGCAGAGCAGCCAGACCACGCTGGTGCGCGTGGGACGCATCGCAGCAACGGTGGCGGTGCTGGTGGCGATCGCCACGGCGCGCCCCTTGCTGGGCAGCTTCGACCAGGGCTTCCAGTACATCCAGGAGTTCACCGGCTTCTTCACCCCGGGCATCACGGTGATCTTCCTGTTGGGCCTGTTCTGGAAGAAGGCCAGCGAAGCCGGTGCACTGGCCGCGGCGATCGGCTCGTTCGCCTTGTCGATCGTGCTGAAACTGGCGTGGCCGTCGCTGCCCTTCATCGACCGTGTCGGCCTGGTGTTCCTGCTGGCGCTGGTGCTGGCCGTGCTGATCTCGCTGTGGAAGCCGGCGCGTACCGGGCAGGATCTGATCCGTACCGATGACGTGCGCTATGCCACGCCGATGAGTTTCAACATCGGCGGTGCCGCGGTCATCGCGATTCTGATCGCGCTGTACACGGTGTTCTGGTAACCGCGGTCGCCCACCTGTGGTAAACGAAAACGGCGACCTTCCGGTCGCCGTTTCTGTTTCATGCCGCGTGGTGCGAGCGAGGCGTCACCGGCTCGGATCGCGCTCCGGGCTCGGCCGCTTGGCCAACTTGCGCTGCAGCGAGCGCCGGTGCATGCCGAGCAGCCGCGCCGCAGCGGACACGTTGCCGCCGGTTTCATGCATCGCCTGCTGGATGTGCTCCCACTGCAGCCGACTGATCGGGGTCATCGCATCCGGCGGTTCCATGTCGCCATCGTCGGCCGGGCCATCGTCTTCTTCGCCGAGCGCGCGCAGGATCATCGGCACCGTGGCCGGCTTGGGCAGGTAGTCATCGGCGCCAAGCTTGATCGCTTCCACCGCGGTGGCGATGCTGGCATAGCCGGTCACCAGCAGGATCCGCATGTCTTCGCGCAGGGCGCGCAGCGGCTGGATCAGCGCAAGGCCGGATTCGGTACCGAGCTTGAGGTCGATCAGCGCGTAGGCCGGCGGTTGCTGCCGGGCCAGCAGCAGGGCCGAGGCGGTGTCGCTGGCGGTGACGGTTTCCAGCCCTTTACGGGCCAGGCTGCGCTGCAGCGTGCGCAGGTACAGTTCGTCGTCATCGACCAGCAGGCCGTGACTGGCCTGGCCGGGCGCGGGGGTGAAAGCGGTCATGCGGAAGTCTCCCGTGGGGACAAGGGCAGGCGGAAGCCGACGCGCGTGCCGGCGCCATTGGCCGGGCGCATCCACAGTTCGCCGTCCAGGCGTTCGATGGTGGCGTGGGACAGGGCCAGGCCGACCCCCATGCCGTCGGTCTTGCCACTGTTGAACAAGGTGCCGGGCAGTACGGCCTGGCGGGCATCGAAGCCGTGGCCGTAATCGCGCACTTCGCCGATCAGGTCATCGCCTTCGATACGCAGCGACAGATCCACCTGCGGGCGGTCGGCTTTCTCGCCGGCGTCGGCGGCATTGTTGAGCAGCACCATCAGCAGGTGCCCGATACCCGGGTCCAGCGGCAGGGTGAGCGGGGCGTCCTCATTGCGCTTCAGCGCGATGGTCGGACGCACCAGCCGCCACTGTTCCAGCACCTGCGGCAAGGTCACCGCATCGCGGCCGGGGGCGTCGCCGGCGGCCGGGCGGGCGAGGGCGAGTACGCGTTCCCGGCACTGCACCAGCAGCTCGCGCAGGGTTTCCACGTCATCGCGGACCTCGCTGCTTTCAGTCTGGTCGGCGATATCGTCGGCGAGCAGGGTCATGGTCGCCAGCGGGGTATTGAGTTCATGCGCCACCGAGGCGGCGTGGGTGGCCAGCGCGACGATGCCCTCGTTGCGCACGAAGCGCTCGCGCAGCATGGCCAGCTCGTGTTCGCGCTGGCGCAGGGCGATCGCCAGCCGCGTTGCGAACACCAGCACCACCGTGGCCGACAGCAGGAAGTTGCAGACCACGCCCCACTGCTGCATCTGCGCGCCGGTGAAATAGCCGCTCGGCAGCGGCAGGCCGAACACCCCGCTTGCCGCATAGCCGATCAGGCAGGCGGCCGCCACGGCGAGGGTCCAGCGCAGGGGCAGGGCGAGTGCGGCCAGTGCGATCAGGATCAGGAACAAGGAACCGAAAGGATTGGCGACGCCGCCGCTCCAGCCGACCATCCAGGTCAGTACGATGACATCCACCAGGATGTGGCCGAAGGCGGTGATCGGTGCGGTGTCCGGGTCCTGCACGCGCAGCTGCGCGTACAGGTTGAACAGGGTCAGCGCGGCGACGCCGGCCCAGAGCGGCAGCTGCGGCAACTCCAGGCCCAGCACCCAGGTAGCGACCAGGATGGTGGCGGCCTGGCCAGCCACGGCCAGCCAGCGCAGGCTGCACAGGGTGCGGAGAAAGGGGGCGTCGGTACCGGTCATGTCCGCACATCGTATGCGCTCCGGACCGGACCTGCCTGCGACAATCGGCCGCATCGGGGGCGCGCGGCGCGCGGGCGGTACGGAACATGAGTGCCAAGCAACGGCGGGCACCTACCCGCGCGCTGGGCGCGCTAAAATAGGCGGATGCATGACGCCGTGACCCGACCGACCCAACCCGCCGACTCCGCCGTGTGGGCCCGCCGCCAGACCCAGCCCGTCCGTATCGGCGGCGTGGTCGTGGGTGGGGGCCATCCCGTGGTGGTGCAGTCCATGACCAACACCGACACCGCCGATGTCGCCTCCAGCGTGAAGCAGGTGGCCGAACTGTGGCGGGCAGGCTCGGAGATGGTGCGGTTGACCGTCAACAATCCCGAGTCGGCCGCGGCCATCCCGCGGATCGTGGAGAAGCTGCAGATGATGGGGATCGATGTCCCCCTGATCGGCGACTTCCACTACAACGGTCATCAGCTGTTGACCCAGGAACCGGCCTGCGCCGAAGCCTTGGCCAAGTACCGGATCAATCCGGGCAACGTCGGCTTCGGCAAGAAGAAAGACACCCAGTTCGCGCAGCTGATCGAGTTTGCGATCCGCTACAACAAGCCGGTCCGCATCGGCGCCAACTGGGGCTCGCTGGACCAGTCCCTGGCCGCGCGCCTGATGGACGAGAACAGCAAGCGCGCGCAGCCCTGGGATGCCGGTCGGGTACTGCGCGAAGCGCTGATCCGCTCGGCGCTGGATTCGGCGGAGACCGCCGTAGAGCTGGGCCTGCCGCGCGACCGCATCGTGCTCTCGGCCAAGGTCAGTGGTGTGCAGGAGCTGATCGCGGTGTACCGCGACCTGGCCCAGCGCTCGGATTTCGCGCTGCATCTGGGCCTGACCGAAGCCGGTATCGGCAGCAAGGGCATCGTTGCCTCCTCGGCGGCGCTGGCCGTGCTGCTGCAGGAAGGCATCGGCGACACCATCCGTATCTCGCTGACGCCCGAACCGGGCCAGTCGCGCACGGCCGAAGTGATCGTTGCCCAGGAGCTGCTGCAGACCACCGGGCAGCGGGCCTTCACCCCGCTGGTCACGGCCTGTCCCGGCTGCGGCCGGACCACCTCGGAGTTCTTCCAGGAGCTGGCCAAGGTCGTGCAGAACCACGTGCGCGAGAAAATGCCGGTCTGGAAGGTGAGCCACCCGGGTGCGGAGAACATGACCCTGGCCGTCATGGGCTGCATCGTGAACGGCCCGGGCGAATCGCGCCACGCCAACATCGGCATCTCGCTGCCGGGCACGGGTGAAACGCCGGCCGCGCCGGTGTTCGTGGATGGCGAAAAGACGGTCACCCTGCGTGGAGAGAACATCGCCCAGGACTTCGTCACGCTGATCGATGAGTACGTCGAACGCACCTATGTCCGACGCGTTGGATAAGCCGGCGGTGCTGGCCGCAGCGGAGCCGGCCGCCGGCGTCCGCCACTGGATGGGCCGCAACGCCTGGCGCTTCGTGCTGCTGTTCGTCGGCGTGCTGCTGCCATTGGCGGGCTTCGTGGCCCTGGCCGATGAAGTGCACGAGCTGGAAGCGATCTACTTCGACGACCTGCTGTTGTGGAAGCTGCACGCCCTGCATTCGCCGGGCCTGGACCGGTTCTTCGTGCTGCTCTCAAAGCTGGGCTACGAGTGGTTCCTGATTCCGGCCGACGTGCTGATCGTGGGCCTGCTTGCGTGGCGCAAACGCTGGCGCGAGGCTAGTTTCGTCGCAATCTGCTTTGCCGGCTCGGCCCTGTTGAATCTGGGCAGCAAGCGCTTCTTCCAGCGCGACCGGCCCAGCCTGTGGGAGTCCATCGCCCCGGAGAGCACCTTCAGTTTCCCCAGCGGCCACGCCATGGGCTCGATGACCTTGGCCGTCACGCTGGTGCTGCTGGCCTGGAACACCCGCTGGCGCTGGCCGGTGGCCCTTGCTGCACTTACCTTTGCGGTCCTGGTGAGCATCTCGCGCATGTACCTGGGGGTGCATTACCCCTCCGACATCCTGGCCGGCTGGTGTGCCGCCCTGGTGTGGGTGGTCGGGTGCTTCCTGGTCATGTTCCGCCGCCGGCATCCGTGGCGGCACCGCCACTGAGGGCATTACGGCGGTAAACTGGCCGAAAACGGCATGAAGGCCGGCCGCATCGATAGGCCGTCCCTTTGGAACAGGCTAGGATGAGAGGCGTAGGGGGAGGGGCAGGACAGCACGTCTGTGATGCGCGGACCAGAACGCGATGATGGGGAACCCGGTTCCTTGTGATCGCCACATCCCGCGGCTAGGCTTGCCCCCGTTCACAGTGTTTGACGAGGTTGGCGGATGACGATTCGAGTGTATCTGGTGGACGATCATGCTCTGGTGCGTACGGGCATGAAGATGATCCTCTCCAACGAGACCGACATCGAGGTCGTCGGTGAGGCGGAGAGCGGTGAAGATGCGCTGCCGGATATCCGCCGTCTGCGGCCCGACGTCGTGCTGTGCGATCTGCACCTGCCGGGCGTGAGTGGCATGGAAGTCACCGAGCGCGTGGTCCGTGGCGATCACGGCACCCGCGTGGTGATCGTCTCCGTGCTTGAAGATGGCCCGATGCCCAAGCGCCTGCTCGAAGCCGGCGCGTCCGGTTACATCGGCAAGGCCTGCGATGCACAGGAACTGCTGCGCGCGGTGCGTGATGCCGCACTCGGCCGCCGTTACCTGGGCAACAGCATCGCGCAGAACCTGGCGCTGTCGAACGTGGAAGGTAACCATTCGCCGTTCGACACCCTGTCCCCGCGCGAACTGGAAGTGGCGCTGCTGCTCACCCAAGGCCTGCGCCAGGAAGACATCGCCAAGCGCCTGAGCCTGAGCGCGAAGACCGTCAATACGCACAAGGCCCGCCTGTTCGAGAAGATGGGCATCAACGACAACATCGCGCTCGCGCGCATGGCCAGCCAGTACGGCCTGGTGGATCCGGCACGCCCGATGTAACCCGCGTTCTGGCGGCGGATGAAAAAAACGCCCGGGCATGCCCGGGCGTTTTCGTTCAGTGCGCGCGGACCCGCGCCACGATCTTCGCGGCCTGGGCCGCACTCTCGCGCACCTTGTCCCACTCGCCGCGCTCGATCCAACCGCCCGGCACCATCCACGAACCGCCGATGCAGACCACGTTCTTCTGCTCCAGGTACTCGGCCGCCGTATCTTCGGTGATGCCACCGGTCGGGCACAGCTTCAGATCCGGAATCGGACCGGCCAGACCCTTGATCATCGCCAGCCCGCCCACGGCCGAGGCCGGGAACAACTTGCAGACCCGGAAGCCGCGCGCATACAGCGCCAGCATTTCCGTCGGCGAGGCCGCACCCGGTACCACCGGCAGCGGTGCCTGCGCCAACGCATCGGCCATGTGCGCCGGCGTACCCGGCGTGACCAGGAAATCCGCACCCGCATCGATGGACTGCTGCATCTGCTCCACGGTCAACACCGTGCCCGCACCCACCACCACATCCGGCAGCTCTCGCTTGAGCATGGCGAGTGCCTCCATCGCCACCGGCGTACGCAGCGTCAGCTCGATCGCCGGCAGCCCGCCCTCCAACAACGCCGCACTGACCGCACGGGCCTGATCCAGCGTATGCACCGTCACCACCGGCAGAATGCCGGCAGCCTTCAACAGGGTTTCAGCGCGTTTCTGATGTTCGGCGATGCTCATGCGTTTTCAATCCTTATTCCAAAAAGTACGACGCCAACAACGCGCCGAAAAGTGTCCGGAGGCAGCGGGATGGCCCCAACCAGGACCGTCAAGCGGCATGGATGCCGCTTAACGAGCCCCCATGTATGGGTTCACGGCGCGTCCTGGTTGGGGCCATCCCGCTGCCTCAACCAGAACACCCGGCCGCCGCTTTTGCGTCAGCTCACGCGTCCTTACCCTCATGCGGCGCTTCCGCAGCCGCCGCATCATGCCCAAGCTCGTATTCCGCATCGTAATTCCAGATGCTGCCGTCATCGGCCGCCGGCCCACACGAAATCGACATCGCCCCCTGATCGGCCGGACCCACCAGACGGCGGCTCATCGCGAACAGATTGCGGCCCAGATCATGCGCCGCCGGTGCGGTGTTCGGCGCCGGCTCACGTGCCGCGAATTCCGCCGCATCCACCAACAGCTCCAGCGTGCCGGCCTCACCATCCAGACGGATGATGTCGCCCTCGCGCACCCGTGCCAGCGGACCGCCACGCGAGGCTTCCGGCGTCATATGGATTGCCGCTGGGAACTTGCCCGAGGCACCGGACAGACGACCATCGGTGACCAGCGCCACCCGGCGCCCCTGGTTCTGCAGCAGGCCCAGCAGCGGCGCCAGCGAATGCAGCTCCGGCATGCCATTGGAGCGCGGGCCCTGGTAACGGACCACCGCCACGAAATCGTGCGGCAGCACACCGGCGGCGTGCAGCTTGTTCAGCACCTGTGGCGCATCGACGACCACCGCCGGTGCTTCGATCGTGCGGAACTCCGGCTTCACCGCCGACAGCTTGATCAGCGAGCGGCCGAGGTTGCCACGCAGCAGGCGCAGGCCGCCCTGCGACTCGAACGGATTGGCCACGCCACGCACCACATCCGGATCGGCACTCTCGCGCACGCCATCGATGTAGGTCAGCTTGCCGTCGCGAAGCGCCGGCTCCTGGCCGTACTGGTGCATGCCGCCCTCGGCCACGGTCTGCAGGTCGGCATGCATCAGGCCGGCCTCCATCAGCTCGCGGAACACGAACGCGGTGCCGCCGGCCGCGGCGAAGCGGTTCACGTCCGCTTCGCCGTTCGGATAGACCCGGGCCAGCAGCGGGATCAGCTGCGAGAGCTGGTCCATGTCGTCCCAGGTCAGCACGATGCCGGCCGCACGCGCCACGGCGATCCAGTGGATGGTGTGGTTGGTCGAACCGCCGGTGGCCATGAGCGTGACCACGGCGTTGACGATCGCGCGTTCGTCGATCAGACGGCCGAGCGGACGGAAGTCGTCGCCCAGGGCACTGATCTCCAGCGCACGCACGGCCGCGTGGCGGGTCAGTGCGTCGCGCAGCGGTGTATCCGGATTGACGAACGAGGCGCCCGGCATCTGCACGCCCATCGCCTCGAGCAGGGTCTGGTTGGAATTGGCGGTGCCGTAGAAGGTGCAGGTGCCGGCGCCATGGTACGAAGCGGCTTCGGCTTCCAGCAGTTCCTCGCGGGTCGCCTGGCCGGCCGCATAGCGCTCGCGCACTTCGGCCTTCTGCTTGTTCGGGATGCCCGGGGTCATCGGGCCGGCCGGCAGGAAGATCGCCGGCAGATGGCCGAAGGCCAGCGCGCCGATCAGCAGGCCGGGCACGATCTTGTCGCAGACGCCGAGGTAAACGCTGGCGTCGAACATGTCATGGCTCAGGCCGATTGCGGTCGACTGGGCGATCACATCGCGCGAGAACAGCGACAGTTCCATGCCGCCGCGGCCCTGGGTGACACCGTCGCACATCGCCGGCACGCCACCGGCAACCTGTGCGGTCGCACCGAGTTCGCGCGCGGTCTCGCGCAGGATCTCCGGGTAGTGCTCGAACGGCTGGTGTGCCGAGAGCATGTCGTTGTACGCGGTGATGATGCCGAGGTTGGGCGTCACCCCGCCGCGCAGGCGGGACTTGTCGGTCGGGCCGCACGCGGCGAACCCGTGGGCGAGGTTGCCGCAGCTCAGGCGCGAACGGAACGGACCGTCGCGCAGTGCCGCGTCGACACCGGCCAGGTAAGCGGCGCGGGAGGCGACGCTGCGCTGGACGATGCGCTCGGTGATGGCATGGAGTTTGGGATGCAGGCTCATTGGCTACCGGCTATGAGAAGGCGAACGGAACAACACCGGGGCAACTCAGTCACACCAGTGGACGCGCAGTTTCGCGCCGTCGAGATCGATCGCATTGAGGATGGGATACAGCTGCGGATTGTTGCTTTCCAGCGCGTGCTTGAGCACTTCCAGCTTCTGCTTGCCACGCAGCAGCAACAGGCGCTGGCGGCTCTGCTTCAAGCCATGCGGCGTAAGGGTGATGCGCAGCGGCCACTGATTGGCACCGGGGCAGCCGGTGGCATCCAGCGCCGCGTAGGGCAGGGTGCTTTCCAGGGCGCGGGTCAGATCCTTCGAACCCGGGAACAGCGAGGCGGTGTGGCCGTCGTTGCCCATGCCGATCACGCTCAGGCACGGCCGCTGGCTGTGCTGGGCCTGCAGGTTGGCGCTGTAGACGCATTCGGGCAGCGGCTTGCCGACCCGCACCAGCGGATCGAAATGCGCGCCTTCGGCACGGGTGAGGAAGCTCTCCCGCACCAGCCAGGCATTGCTGTCGCGATCCTGCGGTGACAGCCAGCGCTCATCGACCAGGCTCACTTCCACCCGGTCCCATTGAACATCCAGCTCGGCCAGTGCCTGGTAGATCGGCGCCGGCGTGGTGCCGCCGGAGAGCAACATGCGCGCCCGGCCGAACTCGGCGATGTCGCGGTTGAGCTCGGCGGCCATTTCGGCGGCCACGGCCTCGATCCAGCCATCGGCATCGCCGTGACGGATCAAGGTGAAACGGTCGGACGTATCCAGGGTATTCATGCGGTGCCTCCCGGCAGATCGCGTTCCACATCCGCCGCATACGCGGCCGCGCCGAGCAGGCCCGGGCTGGGGTGCATCACGGCCAGTGACGGCACCTTGGACATGATCGAAGAGAAGCGGCCCTTGTGTTCAAAGCGCTGGCGGAAGCCGGAATGCTGCAGTGAATCGAGCATCTTCGGCACCAGGCCGCCGGTCAGGAATACGCCATCCCAGGCACCCTGCATCAGCACCAGGTCACCGGCGATCGCGCCGAACACCGCGCAGAACACATCCACGGTCCGCATCGCCTGCGGGTCGCCATGCAGCGCACGCGCGGTGACGTCCACCGGCTGCAGTTGGCCCGGGTCGATGTCGGCCATCTCGCACACGGCGCGATGGATGTTGACCAGGCCCGGGCCGCAGATCAGGCGCTCGTTGGAGACACGGCCGAACTGCTCGGAGAGGATCTCCAGGATGCGGATCTCTTCCGGCGTCCCGGGCGGGAAGCTGACGTGGCCACCCTCGGTTTCCAGCGGATAGCAGCGGCCGTGGCGCAGGATCAACCCGCCCACGCCCAGCCCGGTGCCCGGACCGATCACCGCATAGTTGCGCGGCTGGCCGGGCTTGCCCGGCACCCATGCTGCGCCGCCGACCTGGATCACGTCCTGCGGCTGCAGCAGCGAGATGGCCATCGCCTGCGCGGCGAAGTCGTTGATCAGGTGCAGTTCGTCGAAGCCGAGCATGTGCGCGGTGCGCATGCGCGAAATCACCCACGGGTGGTTGGTGATGCGCGCCTCGTCGCCGTCCACGCGGCCGGCCACGGCGAACACGCCGCGCTTGGCCTGCGCGCCGATCTCTTCCAGGTAATGGCGTGCCGCTTCACCCAGCGAGGGGAACTCGGCGACGCGGAACTCGCGGATGCTGTCCTGCTGCAGCGGGGCATCGAGTGAGGTATCGGCAAGCGCGAAGCGTGCGTTGGTACCCCCGATGTCCGCCACGAGGACCGGTTGGGACACCAGCGTCATGCCTGGCCACCGCGGCCGGCCTCGGCATCCACATCGGCCGGCAGGAAGCCAGCGGCTTCCTGCGGACCCCATTCGCCAGCCGGGTAGGGCTGCAGCGGCAGGCTGGCTGCTTTCCAGGCATCGCTGACGCTGTCGATCCAGGCCCAGGCGGCGCGCACTTCGTCATCGCGCACGAACAGCGCATGGTTGCCGTTGAAGGCATCCAGGAACAGGCGTTCATAGGCGATACGGCGGTGCAGGCCGGTGGGTACGGACAGCTCCAGTTCCAGCGGGTGCAGTTCCAGCGCGCCCCATTCCGGGCCCGCCAGCGAGCTCATCAGGCCCAGCTCGATGTTCTCCTGCGGCTGCAGCTGGAAGGTGATGCGGTTCGGCGTGGCGTTGCCGCGGGCCGGGCGCTCGAACAGCCAATGCGTGACCGGCTTGAGGTTGACCACCACGCGCGTGGTGCGCTCGGCCAGGCGCTTGCCGGTGACGAGGTGGAATGGCACACCGCTCCAGCGCCAGTTGTCGATATGCGCGGTGACACCGGCGAAGGTTTCCACGTCGCTGCCTTCCGGCGGCTGGTAGGCCTGCGCAGGCTGGCCGTTGATGGTGCCGGCGGTGTAGCGGCCGCGCACGCTGTCACGTGCGGCGTGCTTGGCGTCCAGCGGGCGCAGGGCGCGCAGCACTTTGACCTTTTCATCGCGGATGCGGTCGGCTTCCAGCGAAGCTGGCGGTTCCATCGCGACCAGGCACAGCAGCTGCAGGATGTGGCTCTGGACCATGTCGCGCAGTGCGCCGGAGCGGGCGTAGTACGCGTCACGGCCATCCACACCCTCGCTCTCGGCGACCAGGATGTGCACCGATTCGATGTAGTTGCGGTTCCAGACCGCCTCGAGCAGCGTGTTGCCGAAGCGCAGCGCGATCAGGTTCTGCACCGCGGCCTTGCCCAGGTAGTGATCCAGGCGGAACACGCGGTCTTCGTCGATCCACTGGCCGATGGTGGAGATGATCTCCTCGGCGCTGGCGCTGTCGCTGCCGATCGGCTTTTCCAGCATCAGCCGGTGCGGTGCGGCCAGTGCGCCGCCCTTGGCCAGGCCTTCGCAGGTGGAGATGTACAGGCCCGGCGGAATCGCCAGGTAGCTCACGCAGTGGCGGTCGACCAGGTCATGCACCGATTCGGCCACGGACTCGGGATTGCGCAGGTCCACCGAGCGGTAGTCGATGCGCTGCAGCAGCGAGTGGATGTCGTCCTGGCTGGCCATCGGCATGGCCTGCTGCAGGCGCGGCCGCAGGATCTCGCGGAAGGCCTCGGTGTCGTGCGGCGACAATGCCAGCGCACGGACCTTGAAGTCTTCGGGGAGCAGACCGTCGCCGAGCAATCGCAGCAGCGAGGGGAACAGATAGCGCTGGGCCAGGTCACCTGTGGCGCCAAACAGGAAAAGGGTGTCGTGCATCGCTCGAGTTTCAGATCCGGGTGACATCGTTGTCAATCGCTTCTCGTCTATGTTCTCGGGGGTCGGGCGGGGTAGCTTGTCTGCCCGACATGATGGCCTGCCGACCCGGTGGCGGGAGAGATTTCGCATCCTCCCCGGCAATCAGGTCACGGCCGACCATCGGATAGTGCCACGTGAAAACGTTTACATGGCAGAATGCGCAGACTGTATTCGATTGCAGTGGTCGCCGTCATGCGGCACCACGCCATCGACCTGCCATCGGGAGGGCCGAAGGCAGTTCCGCATAACAGCCCGGAGACCGGGCGGACTGGAATGGTGATATGGCAAAAGTGCAGCTGCAGGGCGTTCGCAAGGTCTATGACAACGGTCAGGTGGCCGTGCAGGGCGCAACCTTCGAAGTGGCCGATGGTGAGTTGATGGTGCTGGTGGGGCCGTCGGGGTGTGGCAAGTCCACACTGCTGCGCATGGTGGCCGGGCTGGAAGAGATCAGTGGCGGCACGCTGACGATCGGCGACCGCGTGGTCAACGACGTGGCGCCCAAGGATCGCGACATCGCGATGGTGTTCCAGAGCTACGCGCTGTACCCGCACATGACCGTGGCCGAGAACCTGGCGTTCGGTCTGAAGCTGCGCGGCCACGACAAGGCGACGATCAGCAAGCGGGTCAGCGAGGCGGCCGAAACGCTGGGCCTGACCGACATGCTCGACAAGCTGCCCAAGGCGATGTCCGGTGGCCAGCGTCAGCGCGTTGCGCTGGGGCGCGCCCTGGTGCGTGAGCCGGCGGTGTTCCTGCTCGATGAGCCGCTGTCCAACCTGGATGCCAAACTGCGCCACAGCGTGCGCACGGAAATCGCGCAGCTGCACCGCAAGCTGGGCACCACCATGATCTACGTGACGCACGACCAGGTCGAAGCCATGACCCTGGGCCAGCGCATCGTGGTGCTCAAGGATGGCGTCATCCAGCAGATCGATACCCCGATGGCGCTGTACGACCGTCCGGCCAACCTGTTCGTGGCCGGCTTCCTCGGCAGCCCGGCGATGAACGTGCTGCGTGGCACTCTGCAGCGCACCGGGAACGGGTTTGCGGTGCAGGACACGGCGCTGACCGCGCCGCTGGGCCAGGCGCGTATCGCGCAGGACTGGGTCGGCAAGGCGATTGCCGTGGGCGTGCGCCCGGAGCATCTGCAGCCTGCCGCTGCCGGTGATGCGACCGCGTTCGAGGCGATGATCGACGGCATCGAGCCGGTCGGCAACGAGATCTTCGTCAACATGACCAGTGGCGGCCAGCCGTTGGTGATGCGCGTGGCGCCGCAGGCGTTGCCGTCCGTCGGTGAGCCGATCCGGGTGGCGATCCAGCCGCAGGGTCTGCACTTCTTCGACGCAGACACCGGCGAGCGCTTGAACGACGCGTAAGGCGCGGACGGGTGACGGGGTTCGCCGACCAACGGTCGGCGCCTACCCGGGGGGCAGGTCACGACCGCTGGTCGTGACCGCGATGCTTACCGCGCCAGACCGTCCAGCAACGGCAGGTGGGCGGCTTCAACCCCGCCCACCGTCAACGGCTCCGGCGCGATCTCCAGCGGCAGCACGGCCAGGGCCAGGTCACCGGCCACCGAGGCCACCGTGCCGATCGCCGCCGCGTTCTGGTGCACCTGCGTGCCGCTGGTCGTGCCCTCCACGACCCGCAGCAGCTGCAGGGCGCGCTTGGCCTTGCCGAGGAAATGGGTGCGGGCCACGATTTCCTGGCCCGGGTAGCAGCCCTTCTTGACGCTGTACCCGTTCAGGCGGTCCAGCCCGAGCTGCTGCGGCGTCCACTGCTCGCGCTGATCGGCATCCAGGCGCGGCAGGCCGTAGCGCAGGTCGGACTGACGCCAGGCGAGCGCGATATCCGCGCTGTCGGCCGCAGCGGCCACGGCATCGACCGCACCGATCCGCAGGCTGCGCGGAAGCGCATCGCTGCCCAGGTCCAGTTCGAGGTTTTCGCCGGCAAGTTGCGCAATCGCGGCCCCGGAGGCCGATTCCGGCGCGGTGAAGCTCGCCACCACCGCCAGATCGTTTCGCAGCTCGATCCGGACCTTGCGGCGGAACACGAAACGCTGCAATTGCGACGCAATCGCATCGGCATCGCCGTCGGCGAGCACCAGCACGATGCGCTCCTCCTCCAGCCGCAACAGCTGGAACACAGCAATGGTGCGGCCCTTGGCCGTCAGCCAGGCGCTCCACTGCCAATGCCGCAGGGGCAGGGCGGTGACGTCGCTGGAGAATTGGGCATGGGCGAACGCAGCCGCGTCGGCACCGCTGAGACTGAGCAGCTGGTGACCGGGGAGGCGCGAAAAGCCGGCGAAATCGGAGGGCAGGTTGTCAGGCACGTGAACGGGGTCTAAAATTTGTGCGTTGCGAGAACACCCATGATAGGCCAAACAACCCCCACTCCAGATTCTGAAGCTGAAGGCACGCTGGTACCGGAGGAGCAGCCGCTCCCCGAGACGCCGGCAGTGCCTTTGGAAATCGGCGGCCGCGGCGGACTTGATCCGGTGCGGTACGGAGATTGGGAAAAAAACGGACGCTGCATCGATTTTTGATCAGCATTGAGCCAACGCGGCATTGCGCCGCCCAGCCGAGATAACGAGCCCAGCGAATGGCCGCCAGAGAACGTCCCCTTTCCCCGCACCTTCAGGTGTATCGCTGGCAGATTCAGATGGCCACCTCGATCCTGCATCGAGCGACCGGCATCTTTCTGTCTGTTGGAGCCCTGATCATTGCCGGCGGCCTGCTCGCCCTGATGATGGGTCCTGAATCCTGGAACTGCTTCACCGGCCACGCCGGTAGCTGGTACGGCAAGCTCTTCCTGTTCGCCTGGACCTGGTCCTTCGCCTACCACCTGTGCAATGGCATCCGCCATATCGTGCAGGACTTCGCGATCGGCTTCTCCATTCCCGCCTTCGTGCGCAGCAGCTGGGTCTCGGTCTTCGCCAGCCTGGTGATCACCGCCCTGATCTGGGCCTATGTCTTCATGGGAGCGGCCGCATGAACAAGTACCGTACCCCGCTGAAGAACGTGCGTGGCCTGGGCGCCGCCAAGACCGGCACCGAACACTTCGTGATGCAGCGCCTGACCGCCACCGCGCTGGTCGGCCTGACCATCTGGTTCCTGGTGTTCGTGCTGAGCCTGATCGGCGCCGATTACGTGACCGCCACCGACGCGGTGTCCAAGCCGTGGAATGCGGTGCTGCTGGTCGGCTTCCTGGTCGCGATGTTCTGGCATGCCCAGCTCGGCCTGCAGGTCGTGCTGGAAGACTACATCCACAATTCGCTGCTGGCCCTGGCGCTGCAGACGACGGTGAAGTTCATCGCCGTGCTCGGCGCGATCGTCAGTGTGTTTGCGGTCGCCCGCATTACGCTCGGCGTTGCCTGAGTCCAGGCACCAAGACAGGAATCCAGATTAGATGTCCGCTTACAAGATTACGGAACACAAGTACGACATGGTCGTGGTCGGCGCCGGCGGTGCTGGCCTGCGCGCTACGTTCGGTCTTGCCGCCAAGGGCCTGCAGACGGTCTGCCTGACCAAGGTCTTCCCGACCCGTTCGCACACCGTGGCCGCGCAGGGCGGTATTTCCGCCGCGCTGGGCAACATGGGTGAAGACGACTGGCGCTACCACTTCTTCGACACCATCAAGGGCTCGGATTGGCTGGGTGACCAGGACGCCATCGAGTACATGTGCCGCGAAGCGATTCCGGCCATCATCGAACTGGAACACTACGGTGTGCCGTTCAGCCGTACCGAAGAAGGCAAGATCTACCAGCGCCCGTTCGGCGGCATGACCACCAAGTACGGCGAAGGCCCGTCCGCGCAGCGCACCTGCGCCGCCGCCGACCGTACCGGCCACGCCATGCTGCACACGCTGTACCAGCAGTCGCTGGCGCACAACGCGCGCTTCATGATCGAGTACTTCGCCCTCGACCTGATCTTCGATGACGAAGGCGTCTGCCGCGGCGTGCTCGCGCTGGACATGGCCGACGGCTCGCTGCACCTGTTCCGCGCCCATGGCGTGGTGCTGGCCACCGGCGGCTACGGCCGCGCCTACTTCAGCGCCACCTCGGCCCACACCTGCACCGGCGACGGCGGCGGTCTGGTCATGCGTGCCGGCCTGCCGATGCAGGACATGGAGTTCGTGCAGTTCCACCCGACCGGTATCTACGGCGCGGGCTGCCTGATCACCGAAGGCGTGCGTGGCGAAGGCGGCATCCTGCGCAACAGCAACGGCGAGCGCTTCATGGAGCGCTATGCACCGCATTACAAGGATCTGGCCTCGCGCGACGTGGTGTCGCGTTCGATGACCATCGAGATCCGCGAAGGCCGCGGCGTCGGCGAGCACAAGGATCACATCCTGCTCGACCTGACCCACCTCGGCCCGGGCGTCATCGACGACAAGCTGCCGGGCATCGCGGAAAGCGCCCGCATCTTCGCCGGCGTGGACGTGCACAAGCAGCCGATCCCGGTCATCCCGACCGTGCACTACAACATGGGCGGCATCCCGACCAACTACCACGGCGAAGTCGTGCGCAAGGTCGGTGACAACCCCGATGCGGTCGTGCCGGGCCTGTACGCCATCGGCGAAGCGGCCTGCGTGTCCGTGCACGGCGCCAACCGCCTGGGCTCGAACTCGCTGCTGGATCTGGTCGTGTTCGGCCGTGCGGTGGCCAACCGCTGCGCCGACACCATCAAGTCCGGCGCACCGCACAAGACCCTGCCGTCCGATGCCTGCGACAAGGCCCTGGGCCTGCTCGACAAGCTGCGTTACGCCAACGGCGACACCCCGACCTCGGTCATCCGCGATCGCATGCAGCGCACCATGCAGAACGACGCGGCGGTGTTCCGTACCAGCAAGACGCTGGAAGAGGGCTGCACCAAGATGGCCGAGATCTTCGACTCCTTCCAGGACGTCAAGGTCTCCGACCGTTCGCTGGTGTGGAACTCGGACCTGATCGAAACCTACGAGCTGAACAACCTGCTGCTCAACGCGGTGGCGACGATCAACTCGGCCGAACAGCGCAAGGAAAGCCGCGGCGCGCATGCGCATGAGGACTTCCCGGACCGCGACGACGTCAACTGGCAGAAGCACACGCTGGTCAACGTCGACGAGAACGGCAAGTGCGAGTTCGACTACCGTCCGGTCCACATGTACACGCTGAGCAAGGACGTGGACGTCGTCCCGCCCAAGCCGCGCGTTTACTAAGAGACCTGCGGCATGACCTCCGTCCACGCAGCGCTCGCCACCGCCACCTCCCGCACGGGTGGGGTGGTGCGTGCGCCGCGGGCCGGTGGTGTCGACTTCCTCATCTTCCGTGCTACCCGCGCCTGCGTTGCAGCGCGAGCCGCCTGAGCCAACGAGAACAGCCATGGCCGAGTTTTCCCTCCCCAAGAATTCCAAGATCGGAAAGGGCAAGCACTTCCCCGCCCAGACCGGTGCGAAGAACACCCGCACCTTCAAGATCTACCGCTGGAGTCCCGACGACGACAGCAATCCGCGCACCGATACGTATGAGATCGATCTGGACGCCTGCGGCCCGATGGTCCTGGACGCGCTGATCAAGATCAAGAACGAGATCGATCCGACCCTGACCTTCCGTCGTTCGTGCCGCGAGGGCATCTGCGGTTCGTGCGCGATGAACATCGATGGCACCAACACGCTGGCCTGCACTCGCGCGATTGCCGATTGCGGCAAGGCCGAGGTGCCGATCTACCCGCTGCCGCACATGAGCGTGGTCAAGGATCTGGTGCCGGACCTGACCCACTTCTACGCGCAGTACGCCTCGATCAAGCCGTGGATCCGTACCCAGACCCCGCCGCCGCCGGATCGCGAGCGCCTGCAGTCGCCGGAAGACCGCAAGAAGCTCGATGGCCTGTACGAGTGCATCCTGTGCGCCTGCTGCTCGACCAGCTGCCCGAGCTACTGGTGGAACGGCGAGCGTTACCTGGGTCCGGCCATCCTGCTGCAGGCCTACCGCTGGATCATCGACTCGCGCGATGAGGACACCGGTGCGCGCCTGGACGAGCTGGAAGACCCGTTCAAGCTGTACCGCTGCCACACCATCATGAACTGCTCGCGGACCTGCCCGAAGGGCCTGAACCCGGCGCTGGCGATTGCCGAGATCAAGAAGCTGATGATGGCGCGTCGCGCCTGATCCAGACGCGTCCTGCAGCGCCACGCCATGCGTGGCCCTGCAACAAAGGATCGAAACGGTAGAGCGACGCCATGCGTGGCTTCGCAGAAAATGATCGAAACAGTAGAGCCACGCCATGCGTGGCTTTGCCTTATCTGGAAACGCAGAAAAATGGACGAAGCAACCGAACTGAAAAAGCTGCGCTGGCGTTGCCGCCGCGGCATGCGCGAGCTGGACCAGCTGTTCGGCCGTTACCTGGACCGTTGCTGGCTGCAGGCACCGACAGACGAGCGCGAGGTTTTCCTGTTCCTGCTCGAGAGCGAGGACGATAAGTTGTGGCGCTGGTTCATGGGTTACGAGGAGTGCCCGCATGCCGCGCCCGCCGCCCTCATCGCCAGGATCCGCGCCCTTCCAGCGTGAGTGGTCTCCCTCGCGCTGGCAGTGCCGCGCACTGATCGCCATGGGCGCTGTGATGCCCTGGGCATTGTGGGCGACCGATCTGCCCGCGCCGTGGGGCCTGGCGCTGGGCATGGTGGCGATGGCCGGCACCTGGTGGGAGGCCTGGCGATATGCGCGCCGCCCGGGCTGCGTCTTCGTGATCCCCGCGGACGAAGACCCGGCGCAGGTGGATGGCGAGCCGGTGGAGGCGCTGCAGATGCGGCGCCGCGGGCCGCTGGTGCAGCTGGGGTGGCGCCGGGAAGGCCGCCGCCATTGGCGCTTGTTCTGGCCCGATACCCTTCCGCCGGCGCAGGCACGTGAACTGCGACTAGCCGTCCGGGCACACTGCATTTCCCGTTCACCCCCTGCAGTGGCACCATAGCCTGAATTGTCCGGCGTACCTGCATGTTCAAACCCATACCTGTCTCGATTGGCCTGCGTTACCTGCGCGCCAAACGCCGCAACGGCTTCATCTCCTTCATCTCCATGGCCTCGATCCTCGGCATTGCCCTGGGCGTGACCGTGCTGATCACCACGCTGGCGGTCATGAGCGGTTTCCAGAAGGAAATCCGCGATCGCCTGCTGCAGATGACCGCGCATACCACCATCACCACCGACGGCGCCCCCATGGCCGATTGGGCGCATGCGGTGGAGGTGGCCAAGAAGGATCCGCGGGTTGCCGGCGCGGCGCCGTACATCGAAATCCAGGCCATGCTCAGCGGTCCCCGCGTGCAGGGCGCCATCGTGCAGGGCATCGACCCCGCGCTGGAGCCGAACGTCTCGGTGATCAACCAGAAGGTCAAGAAAGGCAGCTTCGACAGCCTGACCGCAGGCAGCTACAACCTGCTGGTCGGCCAGGAACTGGCGATCTACCTGGGTGTCGGCGTCGGCGATACCGTGCTGGTCACGTTGGCCGAAGTGCAGGGCACGCCGATCGGCGCGATCCCGCGCATGAAACGCTTCACCGTGAGCGGCATCTTCGAAGCCGGTTACAACGAGGTCGACCGCGGCGTGGCCTACGCCAACATGGCCGATCTGGAAAAAGTACTGCGCATCGATGGCGTCACCGGTGTGCGCCTGAAACTGCATGACATGGACAAGGCGCTGGATGTCGGCGTCGATCTGGCCCACAACCTGACCGGTGCCTACCGGGTCAGCGACTGGACCCAGCAGAACGCGAACCTGTATCACTCGCTGCGCATGGAAAAAGTGGTGATGGGCATCCTGCTCTCGCTGATCATCGCCATGGGCGCGTTCAACCTGGTCTCCTCGCAGGTGATGCTGGTCACCGACAAGCAGGCCGACATCGCGATCCTGCGCACCCTGGGCCTGACCCCGGGCGGCGTCATGCAGGTGTTCATGGTGCAGGGCTCGCTGATCGGCATCTTCGGCACCGTGCTCGGCGTGATCGGTGGCATCACCCTGACCTTGAACCTGGAGCGCATCCTCGGCGCGATCGAGACGCTGTTCAACGTCAAGCTGCTGCCGGAGGACGTGTACTACATCACCGGCCTGCCGACCGACATGCAGACCCCGGACATCATCGTGATCACCGCCGTGGCGCTGGTCATGAGCTTCCTTGCCACCCTGTATCCCGCCTGGCGCGCGGCACGTACCCAGCCGGCGGAGGCCCTGCGTTATGAATGAAGCACTCACCCTGGGCCAGGAAGTCATCCGCGCCGAAGCCCTGGCCAAGACCTATGCCGAAGGCCGCATGCAGACCCCCGTGTTCAACGGGCTGGACCTGCGCGTAGCGGCCGGCGAGACCGTGGCCATCATCGGCGCCTCCGGCGCCGGCAAGAGCACCCTGCTGCACCTGCTCGGTGGGCTGGATACGCCGACGGCGGGCGAGGTCTACGTGGCCGGCCAGCGCATGTCCGGCCTGTCCGACAGCCAGCGCGGCCAGCTGCGCAACCGCGCGCTCGGCTTCGTGTACCAGTTCCATCACCTGCTGCCCGAATTCACCGCGCTGGAAAACGTGATGATGCCGGTGCTGCTCGGTGGCGAAGAAGTGGTCGACGCGCGCACCCGTGCGCAGGCGCTGCTGGAATCGGTCGGCCTGGGCCATCGCCTGGACCACAAGCCGGGCGAGCTGTCCGGCGGTGAGCGCCAGCGTGCGGCCGTAGCCCGCGCCTTGGTCAACCGCCCGGCCTGCGTGCTCGGTGATGAGCCGACCGGCAACCTGGACGACAAGACTGCCGCGACCGTGTTCGAGCTGATGCTTGAGCTCAACCGCGCGCACCACACCAGCCTGGTGCTGGTGACCCATGACCGCTCCCTGGCACGCAAGCTGGACCGCGTGCTGGAGCTGCGCGAAGGGCGGCTGCACAGCCTCGCGCACAGCGAGGTCTGAGCGGGCGTCGCTGCCGCCTGATCGCTGAACACCCGGCGGGGTCCTCTCGCCGGGACCACGCCGGGCGGCGCATGATCGCCACACAGTCCCCAGCAGGAGGCGTCATGAAGCAGACCCTTGCCATCGCGACCCTGTGCCTCGGCCTGGCCGCGTGTGCCAGTACCGGCCGGTTGTCCACCGCGCAGAAGCTCGATCTCTACCGCGCCCACGCCGGGCCGCCGCAGCAGGACATGCCGCTGTACGGCTCGTTGTCCGGCTGGACCGAGCTGGGCGACAGCGCGCTGGCGGTGTGGACACGCCCGAGCGAAGGCTATCTGCTGGAGCTGGCCGGCCCATGCCAGGGGCTGGACTACGCCCCGGCGATCGGCCTGACCAGCCGCGTCGGCCGTGTCTCGGCGCGCTTCGACAAGGTGCTTGTGCGCGATCCCACGCCCGGGCCGATGAACATGCCGTGCTTCATCAGCAGCATCCGCAAGCTGGACACCAAGGCCCTGCGCAGCTCGGAACAGGCGCTGCGCCAGGCGCAGCTGCAGGAGCGCGAAGAAGGCCAGCAGTCGCCAACCCGGTAGTGCCGGCCGCTGGCCGGCCAAGGCGTATCGACGATGGCACCGCGATCTGCCGGTCGCCACATCCTCGCGGTAGATACCGACCGTTGGTCGGTATCACAGGCGATCAGGCCTCCGGTACGAACCCGGCCGGCTTCTCCGCGCCACCGCTGAACAAGTACTTCACCAGCTCCTCTTCCAGGAACGCGCGGTGCTTGGGATCGCGCGGCGACAGCCGGTTTTCGTTGATCAGCATGGTTTGATGCGCCAACCACGCGGCCCACGCCGGCTTGCCGATGTGGTTGAAGATGCGCTGGCCCAGTTCGCCGGGGTAGGGCACGAAGTCCAGGCCTTCGGCGTCGCGTTGTTCGTACTGGCAGAAAACGGTGCGGGGCATAGCGTTACTCGATGTCTTGGGATGATGCTGCGCGCCGCATTGTACGGCGCTTGGGCTGAGCGGGCGGTGCACCGGTCTCCAGCAACTTGCGGATCGGTGCAGGCAGGCCCAGCGTGGCCAGCGCCTCGGCAGCGACCCAACGCAGGTCCGCCCTCTCGTCACGCAGCCCCTGTACCGTTGCCTTCAGCACCTGCAGATGCAGCCGGTAGTGGCTGAAGGTGTGCTCCAACACCGGCAACGACTCGGCATCGTCCAGCGAGCCGTCGATGTGCGCATCGAACCAGTCCTGCAACGCGATTCCGCTGTCGGCCTGGGGCAGGGTCCACAGCTGCGCCCAGATGCCGGTGTCCGGCCGCTTCTGCAGCAGCACACGGCCGCGCGCATCGCGCAGCAGCAGCGCGACCGCCTCGCGCTCGGGCAAGGTCTTGCCCGGTTTGGGCGTCGGCAGCTGATCGGTACGCCCCTCGCGACGGGCGACGCAGGTGGCCTGCAGCGGACAGATCACGCAGGCCGGCTTGCTGCGGCTGCAGACACTGGCACCGAGGTCCATCTGTGCCTGGGTGTAATCGACCATGCGCGTGTCAGGCACATGGTCGGCGTGGGCCTCGGCCACCGCCCACAGCTGTTTTTCGATCACCGGCAGGCCGGGGAAGCCCTCGATGCCGTGGTAGCGCGTCAGCACGCGTTTGACGTTGCCATCCAGGATCGCGAACCGATCATTCCAGACCTGGCTGAGGATCGCGCCGGCGGTGCTGCGGCCGATGCCCGGCAGCGCATGCAATGCATCGAAATCGCGCGGCAGCTCGCCGCCATGCCGTTCCACGCAGCGCTGCGCGGCGGCATGCAGGTTGCGTGCACGAGCGTAGTACCCCAATCCAGCCCACTGCGCCATGACCGCATCGTTGCTGGCGGCGGCCAGGTCGGGCAGGGTCGGGAACACTGCGAGAAACTTCAGGAAGTACGGGATGACCGTGCTGACCTGGGTCTGCTGCAGCATGATCTCCGACAGCCACACCCGGTACGGCGAGCGCGGGTGCTGCCACGGCAGGTCATGCCGGCCGTGGTCATCGAACCAGTACAGCAGCCGCGTGACAAAGACATCGTCGGTTGGCAACGGGGCGCTGGCGGGAGGCTGGCGGGTCATGCAGGTTCCGGAGGGAGTGGGGAGCCACGCCATGCGTGGCTGCATCGGCAGCCGGGGGTGCTGGTCACGGAGATGAAGCAGCCACCCATGGGGTGGCTCTACAAGTGACGCCGCTGCCTGGCCCGGCGGTGATCAGGCGCCGAGTGCTTCCGGAAGCAACGCGCCAACGAAGGCTTCCGGATCGAACACGCGCAGATCTTCGGGGCGCTCGCCGATGCCGCAGAAGCGGATCGGAATGCCGAATTCTCGCGCCAGCGCGAACACCACGCCGCCCTTGGCGGTGCCGTCCAGCTTGGTCACCACCAGGCCGGTCACGTTGACCGCGGCATGGAACTGACGCAGCTGCGAGAGCGCGTTCTGGCCGGTGGTGCCATCGATGACCATCAGCACTTCATGCGGCGCATCGGCGTCGATCTTGCCAAGCACGCGGCGGATCTTGCCGAGCTCGTTCATCAGGCCGGCCTGGGTATGCAGGCGGCCTGCGGTATCGGCGATCAGTACCTCGGTACCGCGGGCCTTGCCGGCCTGCAGTGCATCGAAGGCGACCGAGGCCGCATCCGCATTCTGGCCCTGCGCGACCACGGCCACGCCGTTGCGCTCGCCCCAGGCCTGCAACTGCGCGACGGCAGCGGCGCGGAAGGTATCGCCGGCGGCCAGCATCAGGCTGTGGCCGTCGTCCTTGAAGCGCTTGGCGAGCTTGCCGATGGTGGTGGTCTTGCCGACGCCGTTGACGCCGACGGTGAGCACCACGAAGGGCTTGGCGGTGCGGTCGATCACCAGCGGCTTGGCCACCGGCTGCAGGATCGCGATCAGCTCGGCGCGCAGCGCGGTGAGCAGCGCGTTGGCATCGGTGAACTCGCGCGCCTTCATGCGCTTGCGCAGGCCTTCGACCAGCGCGGTGGTCGCGCCGACGCCGACGTCGGCGGTGATCAGCGCGGTTTCCAGTTCGTCGAGCAGGTCGTCATCGAGCTTGGGGTTGCGCGAGAACAGGCCGCCAAAGCTGCGTGCGATCACGCTGTTGCGCAGGCGCTCGCGCCAGCCGCTCTTGCCGGCGGCGGCGGGGGCCATGTCCTGGGAGGACGGGCGCTCGGTGACGATGGTGGGGGCGACCGGGGCAACCGGGGCAGCGGGAGCGATTGGAGCTGGAACAACCGACGGCGCAATGACGGCTGGCGCCGGTGCGCTCACCGGAGCGGCCGGAATCGGGGTGGGCGCGGCGGGCGCGACACGGGCCTCCAGCGGCGGCTCTTGAGCCGGTGCAGCCACCGTCGGGACGGGGCCGATAGGCTCCTGAACAACTGGCGCGGCCACCGCAGGTGCAGGGGCTGCTGGCGCCGGGGTCACCGGAGCAGGCACCACAGGCGCAGGCACAACCGGCGCAGCAACCACCGGGGGCGGCGCGATGACGCGCTCTACCGGTGCGACCGGCTCGGCAGCAGGCAGCGGAGCATCCACCACGGGCGGCAGCGGCGCAGGCGCAGGCGGTGCAGCAGGCTCGGTCTTGGCCTGCGGGAACGCGGCAGCCAGCTCCTCCGCGGAGTAATGCTGGGTCTTGGCCGCCTCTTGCGGGGCGTCCTGGGGCTTTTTGCGACGGAAGAAGCTGAGCATTGGCAAAAGACGCTGAAATCAGAGGGCTATGCTACCACTGCGCCCCGAATGCCCATGGGCGTGCAGGTGCGGTGGGGCGGGACTCAAGTAATGGCCGATGCGGCCGTTACCGGTTGTGAAGGGCTGCGCCATGCGGGCGCGGCCGGGACAGCGAAACGGGAAACGGTGAACGATGAACGTGATGTCCATTGCCAGCGCCGGCATGCGTGCCGCTTCGCTGGGCATACAGGCGGCCGCCTCCAACGTGGCGCGATTGCCGGTGGCTGATTCCACACGCCTGGGTGTGGCGCAGGCCGCAACGGCAGGCGGCGGAGTTACCGCCACCGTGGTCGCCGCCCCCGACGATGCCAACGCGCCGATCGCGGATATGCTCACGGCCAAGCAGGCTGCGCTGGCGTTTGCCGCCAACGCGACCGTGGTCCGGCGTCAGGACGAGATGCTGGGCACCTTGCTCGACCGCTGGGCCTGAGCCAAGCGCGCGCGCTGACCGCCGCGCGGCGCCATGCATCATCAACCGCGGTGGGCGCCGACCCGTGGCCGGCACCCCTCTGCCGCACGACTTACGCCGACAGCTCCAGCAGCAGCTTGTTGAGCCGGCGCACATACGCGGCCGGGTCCTTCAGCGTGTCGCCCGCGGCCAGCGCGGCCTGATCGAACAGAACGCGGCTCAGGTCGTCGAAGCGCGCGGCATCGCCTTCCTGGTCCAGCTTGCCGATCAGCGGATGGGCCGGGTTGAACTCGAACACCGGCTTGCTGTCCGGCACCTTCTGCCCACTGGCTTCCAGGATCTGGCGCATCTGCAGGCCCAGATCCTGCTCGCCGATCGCCAGGATCGCCGGGGAATCGGTCAGGCGGTGCGAGACGCGCACGTCGGCGACGTCCTCACCCAGTGCGGACTTGATGCGGTCCACCAGCGCCTGCTTGTCCTTGGCGACGGCTTCCTGCGCCTGCTTGTCTTCGGCGCTTTCCAGCGCGCCCAGGTCCAGATCGCCACGCGCGACATCGACGAACGACTTGCCGTCGAATTCGGTCAGGTACCCCATCAGCCATTCGTCGATGCGGTCGGTGAGCAGCAGCACTTCGATGCCCTTCTTGCGGAAGACTTCCAGGTGCGGGCTGTCCTTGACCTGGGTGTGGCTGTCGCCGGTCAGGAAGTAGATCTTGTCCTGGCCCTCGATCATGCGGCCCACGTAGTCGGCCAGCGAGACGCTGGGCTCGCCACTGGCATCATGGGTCGAGGCGAAGCGCAGCAGGCCGGCGATCTTTTCGCGGTTGTTGAAGTCTTCGGCCGGACCTTCCTTGAGCACCTGGCCGAACTGCTTCCAGAAGCCGGCATAGATCTCCGGCTTGTCCTTGGCCAGCTTTTCCAGCATGTCCAGCGAGCGCTTGGTCAGCGCCGACTTCATCGAATCGATGACCGGGCCGGACTGCAGGATTTCGCGCGAGACGTTCAACGACAGATCGTTGGAATCCACCACACCCTTGATGAAACGCAGGTACAGCGGCAGGAACTGCTCGGCCTGGTCCATCACGAACACGCGCTGCACGTACAGCTTCAGGCCCTTGGGCGCGTCGCGGTGGTACAGATCGAACGGGGCATGGCCGGGGACGTACAGCAGCGAGGTGTACTCGAGCTTGCCTTCGACCTTGTTGTGGCTCCACGCCAGCGGATCCTGATGATCGTGCGCAGCGTGCTTGTAGAACTCCTGGTACTCGGCGTCGGTGATCTCGGTGCGCGGGCGGGTCCACAGCGCGCTGGCACGGTTGACGGTTTCCCATTCGATCTCGGCCGGGGCGTCTTCGCCGTGGTGTTCCTTGACCATCTGGATCGGCAGGCCGATGTGGTCGGAGTACTTCTTGATGATGCCGCGCAGGCGCCAGCCATCGGCGAAGTCGCGCTGGTCGTCCTTCAGGTGCAGCACGATGCGGGTGCCGCGCTCGGGCTTGTCGATGCTTTCCACGTCGAACTCGCCTTCGCCGCGCGAAGACCAGTGCACGCCCTCGCTGGCGGGCAGGCCGGCGCGACGGGAATACACGTCCACCTGGTCGGCGACGATGAAGGCGCTGTAGAAGCCGACGCCGAACTGGCCGATCAGCTGCGAGTCCTTCTTCTGGTCACCGGAGAGCTGGCGCAGGAAGTCGCCGGTGCCGGACTTGGCGATGGTGCCCAGGTGCGCGATCGCCTCGTCACGGCTCATGCCGATGCCGTTGTCGTCGATGGTCAGGGTGTTGGCGGTGGCGTCGAAGCTGACGCGGATGCGCAGGTCGCCGTCGTTCTCGAGCAGGGCCGGCTGGGTCAGCGCTTCGAAGCGCAGTTTGTCCGAGGCGTCGGCGGCGTTGGAGATGAGCTCGCGAAGGAAGATTTCCTTGTTGGAGTACAGCGAGTGGATCATCAGCTGCAGCAGCTGTTTGACTTCGGTCTGGAAGCCCAGGGTTTCTTTTGGGGTCTGCACGGTCATGGGTCGTGTTGCTCCTTGGGGCATTGCCGCGCCCGGCGCGGCGGCTGGCTCAAGGGGTAGGGGTGGATTGTCCCGAATTCAAGGCCGCGCGGTCCGGCACGGCGCCTGTCTGTCTGCGTGGGGAGGGCGGCGGGTACGGGGTGCCGGGACGCGGCGTGAACCCCTCCATGGGGCCTCGTGGGCAGCATCCATGCTGCCCAACGGTCCCGGCCCCCCGTACCCGCCACCCTCCTGTCAGGGGGCGCGTGTGGTGCGGTTGGATCCGTGCGGTACATGGACGTCGTTGCCCCGGCACATGATTTGGTCCGAGGACGAGGCGGCTCTTACCGCTACAACCTAGAATGTCGTCCTGAACCGCCTGCCATCCGTGCCCATGACTCTCTTCCGCCCGTTCGCCCATCCCGTTTCCGTCTGTCGCCGGAGCCACGCATGACGCCGCGTCAGCCGGCGGGCGCCGTGGGCCAGGTGCGGATCATCGGCGGCAAGTGGCGCAATACGAAGCTGCCGGTGCCGCTGTCACCGGGGCTGCGGCCCAGCAGTGACCGGGTGCGCGAGACGCTGTTCAATTGGTTGATGCCGCGGCTGGGTGGGGCGCGGGTGCTGGATCTGTTCGCCGGGAGCGGGGCGCTGGGGCTGGAGGCGGTGTCGCGGGGGGCGGCGCAGGCGACGCTGGTGGAGCGCGATGTCGCGTTGTCCCGGCAGCTGCGTGAGTCGGTCGCCAAGCTGGGGGCGCAGGACCAGATCGCGGTGGTGCAGGCCGATGCGCTGCAGTGGCTGCGGCAGCCGGCCGGGGCGCTGGCGGATATCGTGTTCATCGATCCGCCGTTCGCCGATGGGCTGTGGGAGGCGGTGATCGCCGGGCTGCCGTCGCATCTGGCCGCCGATGCCTGGCTGTACGTGGAGTCCCCGGCCGATCAGGCGCCGAAGATGCCCGCGCCGTGGCTGCTGCACCGTGAGGGGGGCACCCGGGAGGTCCGTTTTGCCCTGTATCGGCGCGCCACTGCTACACTTTCACCAGACCAACACGCGTAGCTGACGTATGACCGTGGCCAACCGCCGCATTGCTGTCTACCCGGGCACCTTCGATCCGATCACCAATGGTCACATCGATCTGGTGAACCGCGCTGCACCCCTGTTCGAGAAGGTGGTGGTGGGCGTGGCGCAGAGCCCGTCCAAGGGGCCGACCCTGCCGCTTGAGCAGCGCGTGCAGCTGGCCCGCGATGCGCTGGGCCACAACCGCAACGTGGAAGTGCGTGGTTTCGATACCCTGCTGGCGCATTTCGTGCGTTCGGTGCAGGGCGGCATCCTGCTGCGCGGCCTGCGCGCGGTGTCCGATTTCGAGTACGAATTCCAGATGGCGAGCATGAACCGCCATCTGATCCCGGAGGTCGAGACCCTGTTCCTGACCCCGGCCGAGCAACACAGCTTCATTTCGTCTTCGCTGGTCCGCGAGATCGCCCGTCTGGGCGGCGACGTGTCCGGCTTTGTGCCGTCCGCTGTGCTTGAGGCGCTGCGCAAGGTCCGTGAAGCGAAGTCGGCCCAAGCGTAGTACCTGCAAGACCCATACATACCAAGAATCACCAAGGGAGGAATTCCATGAACAACACCATGCGTGCCATGTTGATCGCGTCGTTCGCGCTGGCCTTCACCGCCTGCAAGAAGGAAGAGGCCGCGCCGGTCGTCGAAGCCCAGCAGGCGCTGGTCGCCCCGGCTGCCGATGACGATGCCGGCTGGAAGAAGTATCTGCAGGCCGTGGCCGTGCAGAACATGGGCAACATCAGCAACAGCCCGTACCTGTACTACCTCGCCCCGGAATCGGATCCGGAGTTCGCGGCCAAGTATGAGCGTCAGGTCGAAAGCGCCACCCAGGCCGTGGGCCGTGGCGTGCAGCCGGGCAACATGCTGGCCTTCGGTTCCTCGGCCTCGGCCAAGATGGCCGACATGATCCAGGCCGTGTTCAAGGACGTCTCGCCGGACTCGATGAAGGGTGTGCGCGTGGTGTTCATCGGCAAGGCTGCCGACAACGCCCGCGTCCAGTCGATCATCCAACCGACCGGCGCCGAGTACATCTTCGTCGAAGCCAAGTAACCCGTGCAGTGGCGGCTGCGCCTCGTGCGCGGCCCGGGTGGCGCCCGCAGGGGCGTCACCGATGACCGGCCCGCGCGCCCGCGTGGGCCGGTTCTCATCCGCCGGCGCGGGCGTGGAGTAACGCCATGTCGCTGAAAATCAATGAGCTCTGCGTCAATTGTGACGTCTGTGAGCCGGCCTGTCCCAATCAGGCCATTTCGATGGGTGAAACCATCTACGTGATCGATCCGGCCCGCTGCACAGAGTGCGTGGGGCATTTCGACGAACCCCAGTGCGTGGTCGTCTGCCCGGTCGAATGCATCGATCCCGATCCGGACATTCCGGAAACCCAGGACGCTCTGCTGGCCAAATTGCATGGGCTGCAGCGCGATCATCCCGAATTGTATGTCACGGAGTTTGTGCCCAAATGAGAACGCTGTCGCGTCGCTGGTTGCTGCTTGTCCTGCTGGTGGCCCCGGGTGCCTGGGCCGCGGAACCCGCGCACGCGGCCCTGGCCAAACATCCTGACGGTGCCGCCGTCGCCAGTGGCCATCACCTGGCCACCGAAGCCGGCATGGAAATCCTGGCCAAGGGCGGCAACGCGTTCGATGCGGCCGTCGCGGTTTCGGCCACGCTGGCGGTGGTCGAGCCGATCAGTTCCGGCCTTGGCGGCGGCGGCTTCTTCCTGCTGCACGATGCGGCCACCGGCAAGGACGTGATGCTGGACGCGCGCGAAACCGCGCCGCAGTCCGCCACCCCCGAAGCGTTCCTCGACAAGAAAGGCGAGCTGGACCGCGACCGTTCGGTCAATGGTGCCTGGTCGGCCGGTATTCCGGGCCTGCCGGCAGCACTGGTGGAGCTGTCCTCCAAGCACGGCAAGCTGCCGCTGAAGACCTCGCTGGAACCGGCCATGCGCATCGCGCGCGAGGGCTTCCCGGTGTATGCACGCATGGCCAAGGGCTATCAGTCCCGGCGTGAGGTGATGCAGCGCTACCCTGGCACGCGCGAGGTGTATGAGCGCAACGGCAAGCCGATCGCCGAAGGCGACGTGTTTCGCCAGCCGGAACTGGCCAGGACCATGGAGCGCCTGGCCGACCAGGGCTTTGATGGCTTCTACCGTGGCGAGACCGGCAAGCTGCTGCTCAAGGGCGTGAAGCAGGCCGGCGGCCAGTGGACCGCCGAGGAACTGGCCGGCTACCGGGTCAAGCTGCGCGAGCCGATCGCCTTCAAGTACCGCGACTGGACCATCACCACCGCCTCGCCGCCGTCTTCCGGCGGCATCGCACTGGCGGCCATGCTGCAGATCCTGGAAGGCTGGGATCTGAAGTCGATGGACCAGGCCCACCGCACCCACCTGGTAGTGGAAGCGATGCGCCGTGCCTACCGCGACCGCACCTTCTTCCTGGGGGATCCGGACTTCGTGGATATCCCGCAGAAAGTGCTGACCAGCAAGGATTACGCGCAGGGCCTGCGCGCCACCATCCATCCGGAAAAGGCCACCCCGAGCGACCTGTTGTCGGGCAATCCGACGCCGCTGGAAGATGACGAGACCACGCATTTCTCGATCATCGACCGCGAGGGCAACCGCGTCGGCGCCACCCAGACCGTGAACCTGCTGTACGGCTCGGGCCTGATTCCGTCGGGTACCGGCGTGCTGCTGAACAACGAAATGGACGATTTCGCGCTGAAGCCGGGCACCCCCAACGCCTTCGGCGTGATGGGCTATGCGGCCAATGCGCCGAAGCCGGGCAAGCGCATGCTCAGCTCGATGACCCCGACGTTCATGGAGTCCGCCGACAAGGTCGTGGTGCTCGGTACGCCCGGTGGCAGCCGCATCATCACCATGGCGCTGCTGGGCATCCTCGGCTACGACGACGGCCTGACCGCGCAGCAGGTCGCCGCGCTGCCGCGCTACCACCACCAGTGGCTGCCCGACCGCATCGAGGCCGAGGACGGTACCTTCGATACAGACACCATCAAGCAGCTGCAGGCGATGGGCCACAAGATCGATCTGCCCGGCGATACCGCCGCGGGCGGTCGCGGCTCCAGCCATGTCTGGGGCAACCTGCAGACGGTGGAATGGGACCGCCGCAGCAATGTCCTCAGCGGTGGCAGCGACCCGCGCAACCCGGTCGGCAGCGCCGCGGTCAGCCAAGCGCACTGATTGATCGCAGCAACGAGAAACCCCGTCCCAGTGGCGGGGTTTTTTCATGGGCGACGGCTAGCGAATATTTAACGTACGCCGCCGGATAATTTGCGAATGAAACTATGGTCCATCCGCGGTAACTCCCAGAAACTCGACGGCGGCGCGATGTTCGGCAATGCGCCGCGCGCGGTCTGGGAAAAATGGGCGGCACCGGACGATCTCAACCGGATCGAACTGGCGTGTCGTGCATTGCTTGCCAGCCCGCTGGCCGGCAAGACGGTGCTGTTCGAAACCGGTATCGGCGCGTTCTTCGAGCCGAAACTGCGGGACCGTTATGGCGTGCAGGAACCCAGCCACGTGCTGATCGAATCCCTGCGCGAGGCGGGGTTCGAGCACGAAGACATCGACGTGGTGGTGCTGAGCCACCTGCACTTCGATCATGCCGGCGGCCTGCTGGCACCGTGGAGCGAAGGGCGCTCGCCGGAACTGTTGTTCCCGAATGCAACCTTCCTGGTCGGTGCCGAACACTGGGCGCGTGCGCTGCATCCGCACCCGCGCGACCGGGCCAGTTTCATTCCGGAGCTTCCCGGCCTGCTGGAGGCGAGTGGGCGGCTGGAAATCGTCGACGGCCCGTACTCGACCACCCTGGGTGACAGTGTGCGTTTCAGCTTCAGCGACGGGCATACCCCGGGCCTGATGCTGGCCGAGATCATCGGGCCGGAAACAGTAGACGGCCAGACGCGGGGTGGCGTGGTGTTCTGCGCGGACCTGATCCCGGGCCGGTCGTGGGTGCATGTGCCGATCACCATGGGTTACGACCGCAATGCCGAACTGCTGATCGACGAGAAGCGCAGCTTTCTGGAAGACAAACTGGCCCGCAACGTCCATCTGTTTTTCACCCACGACCCGCAGTGCGCGCTGGCGCAGGTGTCACGCGATGAAAAGGGCCGCTTCGGCACCGTGCACGAACAGGGCGAACTGAAGGCCCGCGCGCTGGCGTAACGCCAGGCTTGGCCCGGCCGCGCACCGCCCGGCACTGCCGCCTGCGCAACCGCACCGGTAGGCGCCGACCGTTGGTCGGCACGGCACCCACGGTGTCCCTCTCTACCGGGCATGAAGCCGGTGCGACGCCCGGGCATGGCCAGGCCATGTGAAGCACCGACGGCCGTTGAGGGCCGCCGGTCGCAATGTCGGAATCAACCGACCACGCGGGTCCCGAAAATCCGGTCGCCGGCGTCGCCCAGGCCCGGCAGGATGTAGCCCTTCTCATTGAGCTGGGCATCGATGGCCGCAGTGAAGATCTCCACATCCGGGTGCACAGCCTGCACGGCCGCGATGCCTTCCGGTGCGGCGACCAGGAAGATGCCCTTGATCCGGCGTGCGCCAGCGCGCTTGAGCATGTCGATGGTGGCGATCAGGGTGCCACCGGTGGCCAGCATCGGGTCCAGGATCAGCGCATCGCGCTCTTCCAGGCGGCCGGTCAGGCGCTCGAAGTAGGGCACCGGCTGCAGGGTTTCCTCATCGCGCTGCAGGCCGACCACGCTGACGCGCGCGGCGGGGATCAGCGAGAGCACGCCACTGAGCATGCCCAGGCCGGCGCGCAGGATCGGCACCACGGTGATCTTGGCGCCGGCGATGCGCTGCACCGTCGCCGGGCCTGCCCAGCCGGCCATGGTGTGGGCCTCTGTCTCCAGATCGGCGGTGGCCTCGTAGGCCAGCAGCCCACCGAGCTCGTTGGCCAACTCGCGGAAGTCCTTGGTGCTCAGGGACGCATCGCGCATCAGGCCGATCTTGTGCTGCACCAGCGGATGGCGCACTTCGACGATTTTCATGGGGGGAATGACTGGCAAACGAGAGGCCGATAGTGTGCCGCAACACCCCACCGAAGCCAAAAGCCGACGCCGCACCGACCGTTCGATGTCCCCGGTGTCATCCCCATGCAACCTCCCGGACATACCGTGCTGACCCATTCTTTACACAGATTGGGGAAGGCAGTGCAGAAGAAGCGTCCGTTGGGCCTGGCGATCAGCCTTTCGTTGCTGGCGGTGATCACCCCGTCGGCCCATGCTGCCGATACGCCCGATGGCGGCACGGTGGCCGGCAGCGCCGCTGCCAGTGCCGCCGCCATCGATCTGGACCGGGTCGAAGTCCGCCCGCAGCTGGAGTCGCAGACCCGCGCGGTCGACCTCAAGCGCAGCAGCGATGCGATTGAAGATGCGGTGTCCTCCGATGCCATGGGCGTCTACCCGGACCAGAACGTGGCCGAGTCGCTGCAGCGCCTGCCGGGCGTCAGCGTTACCCGTGACCAGGGCGAGGGGCGCTTCGTGGTCATCCGTGGCCTGGATGCCAATCTCAACAGCGTCAGCGTCGATGGCATCGCGATTGGTACCCCGGAAGACTCCAGCCGCGCGGCCCCGCTGGACGTGATTCCCTCCGACTCGACCGAGCGCCTGCGCGTGGTCAAGTCGCCCACCCCGGACATGCCAGGCGACGCCATCGGCGGTGCGATCCTGGTCGAGTCCGCCTCGGCGTTCGACCGCGAAGGCCGCAACCTGCGCGGCAAGATCGAAGCCAGCCATCAGCAGCTCTCCGGCAACACCAGCCCGAAGGCCGCGATCAACTACAGCGAAGTCTTCGCCGATACCTTCGGCGTGGCGCTGGGGGTGAACTACCAGAACCGCAAGTTCGAATCGGACAACACCGAAGTGGAGTACGGCGAGTTCGACGGCGGCGCCGAGGACGACCTCTTCGCCAACAGCCTGCAGCAGCGCAAGTACGAGATCGAGCGCAAGCGCATCGGTGCGAACCTCAATCTGGATTGGCACCCGGATGACGACAGCCGCTACTACCTGCGCACGCTGTACAGCCAGTTCGATGATGCCGAGACCCGCCAGCGCACGATCTTCAATTTCGGCGATGGCGACGTCACCGCGCTGGGCAGCAATCAGTACCGTGTCGATGACCTGCCGGCCGATGCCATCCAGAAGCGCATGCGCTACCGCACCAAGAAGGAAAACACCTTCACCACCAGCGCCGGCGGCGAGAACCGCCTGACCAATGCGGTGGTCGATTACAAGGTCGGTTACACGCGTACCGAAGAGCGCGTCAACGATGAGATGGAGGCGCGCTTCGAGTACAACGGCGACGACCTCGGCGCCCGCGTCGATCAGAACAGTGGCATCCCGCGCTACAGCCTGACCAGCGCGGAGTGGATGGATAACGGCAACTACGATTTCGATCGCTTCGTGGTCTCGCCCAAGCAGGTCAACGACAGCGAACGCAGTGCGCAGATCAACGTGCGCTTCGATGGCGATTCCTCCAGCATCAAGTTTGGCCTGCTCGGCCGCTGGCGCGACCGCGACGTCAATGTCGATGAGCGCGAACTGCGCGTCGGCCCGGACGTGGCGTTGTCCGACTGGACCACCTCCACCCCCGATCACCGCGGCGGCAGCCTCGGCCAGGGCATGAGCTCGGATGCCATGCGCCGCTACTGGGCGCAGTCTGGTGGTCAGTACAGCGCCCGCCCCCAGGATGCCGGCGGCAATGCGCTGACCTCGCTGGAAGAGGACTACACCGCCAGCGAAGACATCTTCGCCAGCTATGCGATGGGCACCTGGGATGTCGGCGCGCTGCGCATCATCGGCGGTGTCCGCGTGGAGAACACCCAGTTCAGCGCCACCGGCAACAGCGTCGAGGTGGCCGGTAACGGCCGCAGCTTCACGGTAACCCCGTTGAGCGTGAGCCGCAGCTACACCAACGTGCTGCCCGGCTTGCACCTGCGTTACGACGCGGGGGATGACTGGGTGCTGCGTGCGGCCGCCAACAAGACCGTCTCGCGCCCGTCGTTCGGCGATGTGGCGCCGCGGGTCGGCTTGAGCCGGGGTGACGAGGAAGTCCGGATCGGCAATCCGCAGCTGGATCCGTATGAATCCAGGAACATCGACCTGTCGCTCGAAAAGTACATCGGCAGCACCGGCATCGTCTCGCTGGGCGTGTTCCACAAGTCGATCGACGGCTACATCGTCAACACGGTGAGCAACAACGATCCGGCGTATCCGGACTTCGAGGTCACCCGGGTGATCAACGGCAACAAGGCCACGGTCAAGGGCGCCGAGTTCAACTGGCAGCAGCAGCTCGCCTTCCTGCCGGCCGGCTGGGATGGCCTGCTGGTGGGTGCCAGCGGTACCTGGCTGGATACCGATTTCGACCCCGGTGTGGCAGGCCGCGAGCGCGACGACTTCATGCTGCCGCGTGCCTCCAAGCACGTGTACAGCGCGCACATCGGCTATGAAAAGGCCGGCTTCAGCACCCGCGTGGCCGCGGTCTACCGCAGCGAGTACCTGGATTCACTCGGCGACAGCCGCGCTTATGACATCTATGTGGCGCCCAACACCCAGCTCGATTTCAGCATGGACTACAAGATCACCTCGAACGTCAGCGTCTACGTCGAAGCGCAGAACCTGCTCGACAAGCCGCTGGAGCTGTACCAGGGCGTGCGTTCGCGCACCCTGCAGAACGAAGAATATGGTCGCACCTACGCCCTCGGCCTGAAGGTGGCCCTGTGATGCGCGCGTCCCATGGTCTGAGCCTGCTCGCACTGGCGTTGCTGACTGCCTGCAGGCCGGCAGCCGCGCCCAACGCAGCGGCGCCGGCCCCGGTGGTCGCACAGACCGGCACCGACGCCTCCACGGCACGTAATGTGGCCACCGTCGCCGAAGCGTTCCTCACTCCGATGACCCCGGACGACAACATCGACTCGCCGGCCAGCTGGACCACGCCCGACGGCCAGGTCTGGCTGATCGCCACCGCCAAGGCCACCGACAAGCTGGTGGTCTACGACGGGCAGACCGGGGCGAAGCTGCGTGACGTCGGCAGCCTCGGCACCGCCCCGGGTCAGTTCGATCGCCCCAACGGCATCGTCGTGGTCGATGACCTGGTGCTGATCGTGGAGCGCGACAACCACCGCGTGCAGGTCCTGCAGCTGCCGGACTTCACCCCGCTGGGTGTGTTCGCCGCCGATGACCTCCGCAAACCGTACGGGCTGTGGGTGAACAAGCAGGGCAACGGCTACGACGTGTACGTCACCGATTCCTACGATGCGGGCGAAGATGCGCAGGGCAACGACGTGCTGCCGCCGCTGGCTGAGCTGGACAAGCGCGTGCGCCGTTACGCGCTTACCGTGCAGGGCGGCAAGGCGCAGGCTACGTTGACGGCCAGTTTCGGTGACACCACCGAGGCCGGCGCGCTGCGGGTGGTCGAATCGATCTGGGGCGACCCGGCCAACGACCGCCTGCTGATCGCTGAAGAAGACGAAACGTACGCCAGCGAGTTCAAGGTCTATACGCTGGAAGGCCGCTTCAGCGGCACCACGTTCGGCCGCGATGCCTTCCAGGCCCAGGCCGAAGGCGTGATGCTGCGCACCTGTGGCAAGGACGGCTGGTGGATCACCACCGAGCAGGGCAAGCAGCGCAGCGTGTTCCATCTGTTCGACCGGCACAGCCTGAAGCATGTCGGTGCATTCCAGGGCAATACGGTGGCCAACACCGACGGCATCTGGTCGACGCAGGCACCGTCCGCGCGCTTCCCGCATGGCGCGCTCTACGCCGTGCACGATGACCAGGGCGTGGTGGCGTTCGACTGGGCGAGCATCGCCAAGCAGTTGTCGCTGCCGCTGGAGTGTGGCGCGTGAGCCGCGTTCCTGCCGCCCTGACCGCGCTGACGATGGCGCTGCTGCTGTGCAGTGGCAGCGCCTGGGCAAAGAAGGACGCCGAGACGGGTGCCGAGCCCAACACCCAGGTGCCGGCCGGCAGCCGTCACTACGCGGGGACCGGCTTCCCGGATCGCCTGGTCGCTTCGCCGGCGCAGGACGCTGCCCGCGGCTTCTCGGTTGCGTGGCGGACCGACACCTCGGTCAAGGCGCCGGTGCTGGAATGGGTACTGGCCGGTGATTCGCCGGATGTGGGGACGCCCACCCGCATCACCGCCACCACGCAGGCGCTGACCACCGAACTGGGCGCGTCCCATCATCATCGTGCCGACATCACCGGCCTGCAGCCGGACACGCTGTACCTGTGGCGCGTGCAGGGTCAGAACACCTGGAGTGCCTGGAACCAGCTGCGCACCGCCGGCCGTGCCGACCAGCCGCTCACGCTGTTGTACTTCGGTGACACCCAGAACAAGAACCTCAGCCATGTTTCGCGCGTCATGCGGGCCGGCATCAAGGCCGCCCCGGATGCACGCCTGAGCCTGTTCGCCGGTGACCTGGTCAGCGGTGGCGACGGGCAGGACGACAGCGAGTGGGGCGAGTGGTTCGCCGCCGCCGGCTGGCTGCCGCAGGAAACCGCAGTCGCCCCGGCAATCGGCAACCATGAGTACTTCGAGGAGTTCGAAGACACGCCGCAGGAGCGCCGCGTGCTCGGCCGTCACTGGCCGGTGACGTTCGCGTTGCCTCGTAATGGTGTGGACGCCGCGGATACCAGCACCTACTGGTTCGACTACCAGGGCGTGCGCATCGCCGTGCTCGACGGCACCTCCGCGCTCGATCTCGGCACCGCCAAGGCGCAGGCCGCCTGGCTGGACACGGTGCTGGCCGATAATCCGCACCCGTGGAGCATCGTGCTGCTGCACCAGCCGTTCTACTCCCCGCGCGAAGGCCGCGAGAACACCGAACTGCGCGATGTGCTGCTGCCCGTGGTGCGTCGCCACCAGGTCGATCTGGTCCTGCAGGGGCATGACCATACCTATGGCCGCCGTGGCGAAGGGCAGGGTGCGACGCCGCAGTTTGTGGTGACCGTCGCCGGGCCGAAGCAGTACCGGCTTTCGGATGAAGCCCGTGCCACCATGGCACCGGTGGGTGAGGACACGCAGCTGTTCCAGGTGTTGAAGATCGATCCGAGCCACCTGCGTTACGAGGCGCGCACCGTCACCGGCCGCCTGTACGACGGCTTCGAGTTGACACGCGGCACCGATGGCCGCAAACAGAAAGCCGAACTGACGCAGGGACGCATCGCCCCCCGTGACTGCACGCGCGCCCAGACCCTGAAGGGCCGCGCCGACCGTTGCTGGGAATGACCGACCGGCCGGGCCGCTGCGGCGCGCCCGGCCTTCTGTGGAGATCGAGATGATCCATCGCCGTTCCATTGCGCGGGCCGCCTTGGCCACCTCGCTGCTGCTGCTCGCCGGTGCCAGCGTGGCCGGCAATGCAGTCCTGCACCCCTTCCTCGCCGCGCAGCCGAAGAACGCGCCGGACGAAGTGCATCTGGCCGTGGAGATCCCGGCCGGCAGCTTCACCAAGTACGAGATCAAGGACGACGGTCTGGTCCATGTGGACCGCTTCCAGTCGATGCCGGTGGCATACCCGACAAACTACGGCTCGATGCCGCGCACCCTGGCCGGCGACAACGATCCGCTGGACGCACTGGTGTTGACCCGCGAGCCACTGCATCCCGGCGTGATCGTGCGGTTCCGTCCGATCGGCTACCTGAAGATGGTCGATGACGGCGAGCAGGATGAAAAGGTCATCGGTGTACCGACCGACAAGATCGACCCGACCTACGCCAACATCCGCGATCTGGACGACCTGCCGCTGATCGAACGGCAGCGCATCGAAGCCTTCTTCCGGGTTTACAAAGACCTGCCGGCCGGCCGCAATCCGGTCCAGCTCAACGGCTGGGGCAATGCCGCCGAGGCCAAGGCGCTGATCCGTGCGTCCATGCAACGCTTCGATGCGCAGCAGCGGCGCGCGAAGGGCGATTGATCAGCCACGTGCGATGCCGGGCGATCACGCCCGGCCCGCAGTCGCCTTCTGCAGCCGCCGCAGGAACACGGCCATCTCCTTGACTGCCTGCTTGTCGCCGTTGGCCCCGGCGACCGTACTGCCTTGGTGCCACGCCTGTGCCGCCGCGTCGATGTCGCCGGCCGCCAGATGCGCTTTGCCCAACCATTTCCAGCCCGCCGAGTAGCCCGGATCCTGCGCCACACAGCGCTGCAGGTGGATGACTGCCTCCGCGGTGTCGCCCGCGTCGAGCAGGGCCTTGCCCAGGCCGAAGCGGAGCAGGGCGCTGTCGCGACCACGCTCGAGCAGACGTTGCAGTGCGGGGATATCCATCGATGTCTCTACTGTGCAGTACCGGCGCCCATCAACGCCCGCCGGCGGCCTGGTAACGGCGTGCCACTTCGGCCCAGTCGATCAGCTCGAAGAAGGCGGCGATGTAGTCCGGGCGGCGGTTCTGGTAGTTCAGGTAGTACGCGTGTTCCCACACATCCAGCCCGAGGATCGGGGTGCCGCCCGAGAGGCCCGCGAACTCGCCCATCAACGGGCTGTCCTGGTTCGGGCTGCTTTCCACCTGCAGTGTGCCGTCCCGGTTCAACGTCAACCACGCCCAGCCACTGCCGAAGCGGGTCTGCGCGGCCTTGGTGAAGGCCTCCTTGAACGCGGCGTAGCCGCCGAGATCGCGCTCGATCGCCTGAGCCACCGTGCCTTCCGGCGTGCTCCCGTTGGCGGTCAGCACCGTCCAGAACAGGCTGTGATTGGCATGCCCGCCGCCGTTGTTGCGGACGGCGTTGCGCACCCCCTCGGGCAGAGAGCCGATATCGGCGATCAGTGCATCGATATCCGTGCTCTGGATCCCGGCATCGGCGAGCGCGGCATTGAGGTTGGTGATGTAGGTCTGGTGGTGCTTGGCATGATGGATTTCCATCGTGCGTGCATCGAAGTGCGGTTCGAGCGCGTCGTAAGCGTAGGGCAGGGCGGGGAGGGTGTAGGCCATGTGCATCTCCAGAGGGGAAGCGGGAGGGAGGACGCCACGATAGGACCTCAAGCGTGATTGAGGTCAAGCGCGGCGATGTGGAACAGTACGGGCCATTCCGCGCGATCGCTGCCTGTCCTTCACCTGCACTGGCTATCATTGCCTCAAGAATCTTCCGGGGTAGTCTCGTGTCGGTAGCGCTGGTGTGGTTTCGCCGTGACCTGCGGTTGCAGGACAACCCGGCCCTGCAGGCCGCTCTGGATGCCGGCCATGTGCCGGTGCCGGTCTACATCCATGCGCCACACGAAGAAGGCGACTGGGCGCCCGGTGGCGCGTCGAACACCTGGTTGCACCGCTCGTTGGCCGCGCTCGACACGGACCTCCGTGCGCGCGGCTCGTCGCTGGTGCTGCGCCAGGGCGACAGCCAGGCACAGCTGCAGCAGCTGATCGAGCAGACCGGTGCAGTCGCGGTGTACTGGAACCGCAAGTACGAGCCGGCCACGCAGCCCCGCGACGCGAAGATCAAGCGGGAACTGCGCGAGCAGGGTATCGAGGCCGAAAGCCACAACGGCAGCCTGATGTTCGAACCGTGGGATGTGGCGACCCAGCAGGGCGGGCCGTACAAGGTGTTCACTCCATTCTGGCGCAATGCGCTGACCCGTCTGCAGTTGCCGGCTCCGACCCGATTGCCGGATCGGCTGCCCGCGCACAGCGCCAGCGGCGAGAGCCTCGACACGCTCGGCCTGGCACCGTCGATTCCGTGGGATCGACAGTTCTGGGACCATTGGCAACCGGGCGAGGCGGGCGCGCACGAGGCGCTGACCGTCTTCATCGATGGGGCGCTCAACGGCTATCGCGAGCAGCGTGATCTACCGGACCGGGTCGGCACCTCGCTGCTGTCGCCGCACCTGCATTTTGGCGAGATCACCCCGTGGCAGATCGCGCGCCGGCTGCAGGGCGAGCGCAGTGCCAGCCGCGATGCCGATATCGATGGCTACATCCGCGAGCTGGGCTGGCGCGAGTTCTCCTACCACCTGCTGCATCACTTCCCGCAGACCCCGGACCACAATCTCAACCCACGCTTCGATCAGTTCCAGTGGGCCACACCGGACCCGGCGGCATTGCAGGCGTGGCAGCAGGGCCGCACCGGCATCCCGATCGTCGATGCCGGCCTGCGCGAGCTGTGGGCCACCGGCTACATGCACAACCGCGTGCGCATGATCGTCGCCAGCTACCTGTGCAAGCACATGCGCCAGCATTGGCGCGAAGGTGCGCGCTGGTTCTGGGACACGCTGGTCGATGCAGACCTGGCCAACAACACCATGGGCTGGCAGTGGGTTGCCGGCACCGGTGCGGACGCGGCGCCGTACTTCCGGATTTTCAACCCGGTCACGCAGTCGCAGAAGTTCGACCCGCAGGCGCGCTACATCACCCGCTGGGTGCCGGAACTGGAAGCGCTTCCGTTGAAGGCCCGCTTCGCACCGTGGCAATCGCCGCAGCTGCTGGCCGAGCTCGCGCCGGGCTACCCGGCATTGCCACTGGTGGATCTGAGCGAGGGTCGGGATGCCGCGTTGGCAGCGTATCGGCATACCGGCGGGGCGTGACCGGCGTCCCGGAAAGGTCGCTTTCGCCGTAACCGTTTACCTGAACAGGGAGCTGCCGGGCGTGCCATTCATCATGCCGGCATCGCGTTGGGCTGTTTATGCTCTTCACGGCCCGCACGCCGGCGCCGTCCGGTAACCAAGGAGAAACCTCATGATTCGACCCGCAACCCGCAACGTGGCCCTGGCCCTGATGACTGCTGCCGCCCTGACGGCCTGCGCCACCGGTGGCTCCTACGTGCAGAGTGACCAGTACGGCAACCCCGTTGAACAGCAGAACCGCACCGGCCGCAACGCGTTGATCGGCACCGCGGTCGGCGTCGCCGCCGGCCTGCTCAGCGGCAACAGCGCCACCGAGCGCCGCCAGCACGCCATGATCGGTGCCGGTATCGGCGCACTCAGCGGTGCGGCCGTGGGCCAGTACCAGGACCGTCAGGAACGCGCGCTGCGCGAACGTACCGCCAACACCGGTATCGACGTCTCCCGTAATGGCGACAACCTGGTCCTGAACCTGCCGGACGGCATCACCTTCGATTTCGGCAAGTCCACGCTGAAGCCGCAGTTCTACGGTTCGCTCAACGGCGTGGCCAGCACGCTGGCCGAGTACAACCAGACCATCATCGAAGTGGTCGGCCACACCGACAGCATCGGCAGCGACGCGGTCAACAACCGCCTGTCCAAGGAACGCGCCGACTCCGTCGCCGCCTACCTGGCCGGCCAAGGTGTGCAGCGCGCCCGCATTGAGACCCTGGGTGCCGGCAAGGCCTACCCGATTGCCGACAACAACACCGATGCCGGCCGCGCGCAGAACCGCCGCGTCGAGATCCGTGTGATTCCGTTGCAGCAGTAACAGCGCGCCAGCGCGCTGTTACTGCGTGTTGCGAGCCGCAGGTCTGCAACACAAAAATGCCGCCCTTACAGGCGGCATTTTTTGTAGGTACCGGACGTTTTCTGGTACGCCCGGAACAACGCCGTCCGCTCGCACACCCACACGACCGCACCGCCCAAACGACCGCACCGCCGAAACGACAACGCCGCCCAAGGGCGGCGTTGTCGTTCATACGGCACTGCGCTGATGAAGCATCGCCAGCATCACCCCGCCGTCACCGTCTCCAGAATCCGCTTCCCGGCCGCCTGCAGCTCCGTTTCCACCTGGGTCTGCTGCTGCTTGGCCAGCTTCGCGGCCGGGCACTGGGCCAGCATGTAGTTGGCGTCGAAGTTCATCTTCTCGACCAGGAAATCAACGAAGGCGCGCACCTTCGGCGAGACCAGCCTGCCGCCGGCGAACACGGCGTTGAAGTCCACTTCCGGCCCGGTCCAGCCGGCCAGTACACGGCGCACCATGCCCGATTCGACGAACGGCTTGGCCATCACGTCACCGGTCAACAGCAACCCTTCGCCGCACACCAGTGCACCGTTCAACGCGGACGGATCATTGGCCACCAGCAGCGGATTCACCGGGAAATCGAGCAGCTCGCCCCCATTCTCACCCAACTGCCAGAAGAAGCGGTTGTTGTTGAGGTTGCGCGCCTTGCGCATCGCCAGGATGCGGTGGAACTGCAGCTCATCCGGATGCAGCGGCTCGCCGTAGCGTTCGATGTAGGCCGGGCTGGCGAATACCTGCGTGCGCAGGCTGCCCAGCTTGCGCGCCACCAGGTTGGAGTCGGGCAGGGTGCCCACGCGCAGCGCCAGATCCGCTTCACCGGCAATCAGGTCGAGCTTCTCGTTGCCCAGGTGCATGTCCAGCTGGATTTCGGGGTACTGCGCATGGAACTGGCCGAGCAGCGGCGCGATCCAGGTGATGCCGATCGAGTAGGGCACGGTGAAGCGCAGCCAGCCACGCGGGCCGGACTGCAGCTGGTTGACCGCGCCTTCGGCTTCTTCCAGTTCGCGCGCGATGCGCTGGCAGTGCTCGTGATACACCGAGCCCGCTTCGGTAAGCCCGAGGCGGCGGGTGGTCCGGTGCAGCAGGCGTGCGCCAAGACGCGTTTCCAGTTCCTGCACTTTGCGGCTGACCGTCGTCTTGGGCAGCCCCAGTGCAGTGGCGGCGGCAATGAAGCTGCCTTGCTCGACCACTTTGACGAAGATCAGCGTGTCGTTGAGATCGTGGGCCATGACGGGATCCAAGGTCGGGGGAGGAGAGAGTGCCGCAAATGATTGTGCCGGGCACGGGATGATTATTCCCCTAAATCCGGACTAATCAAGGGGGAGTTTGAGGACTAATCTGGCGCCATTCCAGATATGAAGGACGACAACCATGTGGTTGCGAAACATTCTTGGCCGCCTGCGTAGCGGCCCAAACGCCCCGCTGGACCTGGCGCTGACCGTGGAACCCCGCTTGGAATCCCTGTCCCGCAAGGCTTTCCGGGAATTCACGCCGCCTGCCAACATGCAGCGTGGTGGCAGCATTCGCCTTGGCGCCCGCGGCGGTGACCGACTGGGGCGAATTGGGATTATCCCGGCGACGGGAGTGAAAGTCCCATGAATGGGACATTGGCCCCCGAGGTGCTGGTGCTCGGTGGCACCGGCAGCGTGGGCCAGGGCATCGTGGCTGCGCTGCTGGAGGCCGGAAGCCCCGTGCTGGTGGTCGGCCGCGATCCCGCACGGCTGACCGCGCTGCAGGAGCAGTTCGCCGATGAGCCGGGGCTGGAAGTGCTGCTCGGCTCGTTGGGCGATGACGGCTCGGCGCGCACCGTGGCCCAGCGCCTGGCCGGGCGTCGGCGCACGCTGGCGGCTGTGGTCGATGCGATGGGCGGCCCGTACAACCGCGGCCGCGTGACCGACCGCAGCGGCGATGCGCTGCTGCAGGCGCTGCAGGCCGATGTGATGCCACATGTGCACGCCGGTCGGCATCTGCTGCCGCTGCTGCGCGGTGGCGCGCAGACCCGCCGCTATGTGCTCGTCGGCGGTCCGGCCGGGTTCAAGCCGTGGGCCGGGCACGGTGAGTCCTCCATCACCATGTCGGCCACGCGCATGTACGCGCAGGTGCTTCACCAGGAAGCCCAGGCGCTGGGCGTGCGCGCGCAGATGCTGGAAGTGTCCGACCCGGTCTGCACTCCCGCCAATGCAGCCAAAGCCTGCATCGAATGGCCGAGCGCGCTGCTGGTCGGCCGTCGCGTGGTTTCCCTGCTCGACAACTGCGCCGACAACCGCGCCATCGTCCGCTGCGACGCGCGCGATGCCGAACTGCCGCGCGGACTGCTGCATCTGGATTGGCCTCCCTCGCTGTCGCGCAACACCGCCGGCACCGCTTGACCTTCACCTAGGTTCAGGTCCCAGGCTACGCCCCCACGTCGCCCCGTCTCTTCGATTTCCCTGTATCACCACCCCTACGTACGGATGCATGTCATGACTTCTTCCTCTTCCACCCCGCACCGTTTCACCCGACGGCTGGCCTTGGCCGGCGTGTCGATTCTTGCCGCCGCGGTGCTGACCGCCTGCAGCGGCAGCCATGCTGAAGAAGCCGGCATGCCGCCGCCGCCCTCGGTCAGTGCCGCCCCGGTGCTGGTCAAGCAGGTCAGCCAGTGGGACGATTTCAGTGGCCGCGTTGAAGCGGTCGAAAGCGTTGAACTGCGCCCGCGTGTCTCCGGCTACATCGACAAGGTCAACTATGTCGAAGGCCAGGAGGTCAAGAAGGGCGATGTGCTGTTCACCATCGATGCCCGCAGCTACCGCGCCGAGCTGGACCGCGCCACTGCCGAGCTCAACCGCGCCCGCACCCAGGCCCAGGTGAGCCGCAGCGAAGCCGACCGTGCCCGCCGCCTGTCCGACCAGCAGGCCATCTCCACCGAGACCTGGGAACAGCGCCGTGCCGTGTCCGAGCAGGCCCTGGCGCAGGTGCAGGCTGCTCAGGCCGCCGTCGATGCAGCGCGCTTGAACATGGAGTTCACCCAGGTGCGCGCACCCATCAACGGCCGCGCCGGCCGCGCGATGGTGACCGCCGGCAACCTGGTCACCGCCGGCGACAGCGCCAGCGTGCTGACCACGCTGGTTTCGCTGGACAAGGTGCATGTGTACTTCGATGCCGATGAAGGCACCTTCCTGCGCTACGCCCAGATGGCGCGCAAGGGTGAACGCCCGAGCGAGCGCGACAGCGAACTGCCGGTGAAGGTCGGCCTGTCCGGTGAAGAGGGCTTCCCGCACGAAGGCAAGGTCGACTTCCTGGACAACCAGGTGACCCGCAGCACCGGCACCATCCGGGTCCGCGCGCTGCTGGACAATGCCGACCGTGCCTTCACCCCGGGCCTGTTCGCCCGCGTGCAGCTGCTCGGCAGCGGCCAGTTCCAGGCCATGCTGATCGATGACAAGGCCGTGCTGACCGACCAGGACCGCAAGTTCGTCTACGTGGTCGACAAGGACAACAAGGCACAGCGCCGCGATATCCAACTCGGCCGTACGGCCGACGGCCTGCGGATCGTCGAGCAGGGCCTGAAGGCCGGTGACCGCGTGATCATCGACGGCGTGCAGAAAGTCTTCATGCCCGGCATGCCGGTCCAGGCCAAGGCGGTTGCGATGCAGCCGGCTGGCGCACCGGTAGCCGCGCCGGCTGTTGCAAAGAATTGAAGGGCAGCCGACTGACCGTCGGTTCTACATAGCAGCCGACCAACGGTCGGCTCTACCGTGACTGCCATCGCCCCGTGCAGGGGAACCCGCCACCGCTGTCGCCTGCGACAGCGGCCGGGGTCGTGCACGCCGGCGCTGGTGAAACCCCAGGAATCCACCCATGGACTTTTCCCGTTTTTTCATTGACAGGCCGATCTTCGCGGCGGTGCTGTCGATCGTGATCTTCGCCGCCGGCCTGATCGCGATTCCGATGCTGCCGATCAGCGAATACCCCGAAGTGGTGCCGCCCTCGGTGGTGGTGCGCACGGTGTACCCGGGCGCCAACCCCAAGGTGATTGCTGAAACCGTGGCCACGCCACTGGAAGAAGCGATCAACGGCGTGGAGGACATGATGTACATCAAGTCCGTCGCCGGCTCCGACGGCGTGCTGCAGATGACCGTGACCTTCCGCCCCGGCACCGACCCGGATGAAGCCGCGGTCAAGGTGCAGAACCGTGTGGCCCAGGCGCAGGCGCGCCTGCCTGAAGACGTGCGCCGCCAGGGTGTGTCCACCCAGAAGCAGTCGCCGACCTTCCTGATGGTGGTCCACCTGACCTCGCCGGACGGCAAGTACGACTCGCTGTACCTGCGCAACTACGCGCGCCTGCACGTCAAGGATTCGCTGGCACGCCTGCAGGGCGTCGGCGATGCGCAGATGTTCGGCGGCGGTGATTACGCGATGCGTGCGTGGCTGGACCCGGACAAGATCGCCGCCCGTGGCCTGACCGCCAGCGATGTGGTGCGTGCGATGCGCGAACAGAACGTGCAGGTCTCGGCCGGCCAGCTCGGCGCCGAACCGATGCCCAGCAGCGACTTCCTGACCCTGATCAACGCCCAGGGTCGCCTGCGCAGCGAGCAGGAGTTCCGCGACATCGTGCTCAAGGCCGGTGACGACGGTGAAGTGGTGCGCCTGTCCGATGTCGCCCGCCTGGAACTGGGCGCCGGTGACTACACGCTGCGCTCGCAGCTGGACGGCAAGAACGCGGTCGGCATCGGTATCTTCCAGGCCCCGGGTGCCAACGCGCTGGAGATCCGTGACTCGGTGATCCATACGATGGACGAGCTGACCAAGCAGTTCCCGGCCGGCGTGAAGTACGAAGCGGTGTATGACACCACCATCTTCGTGCGTGACTCGGTCAAGGCGGTGGTCTCCACGCTGCTGGAAGCGATCGCGCTGGTGGTGCTGGTGGTCATCCTGTTCCTGCAGACCTGGCGCGCCTCGATCATTCCGTTGATCGCCGTGCCGGTGTCCATCGTGGGTACGTTCGCGGCGCTGTACGTGCTGGGCTTCTCGATCAACACCTTGACCCTGTTCGGGCTGGTGCTGGCGATCGGCATCGTGGTCGATGACGCGATCGTGGTAGTGGAGAACGTCGAGCGCAACATCGAAGAAGGCCTGACCCCTCTGGCCGCGGCGCACCAGGCGATGCGAGAAGTGTCCGGGCCGATCGTGGCGATCGCGCTGGTGCTGTGCGCGGTGTTCGTGCCGATGGCGTTCCTGTCGGGCGTGACCGGTGCGTTCTACAAGCAGTTCGCCGTCACCATCGCGATCTCGACCGTGATCTCGGCGATCAACTCGCTGACCCTGTCGCCGGCGCTGGCCGCACGCCTGCTCAAGCCGCACGGTGCACCGAAGGATGGCCTGACCCGTCTGATCGATCGTCTGTTCGGCTGGATCTTCCGTCCGTTCAACCGCTTCTTCAAGACCAGCTCGGAGAAGTACCACGGTTCGGTCGGCCGCCTGCTGGGCCGCCGTGGCCTGGTATTCGTGGTCTACGCGGGCCTGCTGCTGGCCACCGGTCTGATGTTCAAGGCGGTGCCGGCCGGCTTCATCCCGACCCAGGACAAGCTGTACCTGATCGCCGGTGTGAAGCTGCCGGAAGGCTCCTCGATCGCACGGACCGACGCCATGCTGGCCAAGGTCGCCGAGATCGCGCGCAACACCGATGGCGTGGCGCACACGATCCAGTTCCCGGGTCTGAACGCGCTGCAGTTCACCAATACGCCCAACACCGGTGTGGCGTTTGTTCCGCTCAAGCCGTTCAGTGAGCGCAAGGGCCGCACCGCCGCGCAGATCAATGCCGAGATCAACGCCAAGATCGCCGGGCTGCAGGAGGGCTTCGCGTTCTCCATGATGCCGCCGCCGATCCTCGGTCTGGGCAACGGCAACGGCTATCAGATGTTCATCCAGGACCGTGGCAACCTCGGTTACGGCGCACTGCAGACCGCGGTGAGCACGATGCAGGGTGCCGTCGCGCAGACCCCGGGCATGGCGTTCCCGATCACCAGTTACCAGGCCAACGTGCCGCAGCTGGATGCCGAAGTGGACCGCGTCAAGGCCAAGGCCCAGGGGGTGGAACTGACCGAGTTGTTCGACACCCTGCAGACCTACCTGGGCTCGTCGTACGTAAATGACTTCAACCAGTTCGGTCGTACCTGGCAGGTGATTGCCCAGGCCGACGGCCAGTTCCGTGACAGCGTGGAAGACATCGGTCGCCTGCGTACCCGCAACAACCGTGGCGAGATGGTGCCGATCGGCTCGATGGTCACCGTGAAGGAAACCTACGGTCCGGATCCGGTGCTGCGCTTCAACGGTTACCCGGCGGCCGATCTGGCCGGCGAAGCCGATCCGCGCATGCTGTCCTCGGCCGAGGCCATGGCCAAGCTGACCGAGATTGCCGGGCAGGTGCTGCCGGTGGGCATGCAGACCGAGTGGACCGACCTGAGCTACCAGCAGGCCACCCAGGGCAAGGCCGCCTTCATCGTGTTCCCGGTAGCGATCCTGCTGGCGTTCCTGGTGCTGGCTGCGCTGTATGAAAGCTGGTCGCTGCCGCTGGCGGTGATCCTGATTGTCCCCATGACCCTGCTGTCTGCGTTGTTCGGCGTATGGATGACGGGCGGTGACAACAACGTGTTCGTGCAGGTCGGCCTGGTGGTGCTGATGGGCCTGGCATGCAAGAACGCCATCCTGATCGTCGAGTTCGCCCGAGAACTGGAAATGGGCGGCAAGGGCATCGTGGAGGCTGCACTGGAAGCGTGCCGCCTGCGTCTGCGCCCGATCGTGATGACCTCCATCGCGTTCATCGCCGGCACCATTCCGCTGGTGATCTCGCATGGCGCCGGTGCGGAAGTCCGCTCGGTGACCGGTATCACGGTGTTCGCCGGCATGTTGGGCGTCACCCTGTTCGGCCTGTTCCTGACCCCGGTGTTCTACGTGGCCCTGCGCAAGTTCGTCAGCCGTAATGGCGGCGGGCAGCTGGTGACCCACGGCGAACCGACCATCCACCACTGATTCCTTCCCCCGCGAGGTTTTTCCTATGAATACCGCTACCCAAAAGATCGCCCTGGTCACCGGCGCCACCCGCGGCATCGGCCTGGAAACCGTCCGTCAGCTGGCCCAGGCCGGCGTGCATACGCTGCTGGCCGGGCGCAAGCGCGACGTCGCCGTGGCCGAGGCGCTGAAGCTGCAGGCCGAGGGCCTGCCGGTGGAAGCGATCCAGCTCGACGTCGGTGATGCCGCCAGCATCGCCGCCGCCGTGCAGACCGTGACCGAGCGTCACGGCCGTCTGGACATCCTGGTCAACAACGCCGGCATCCTGCTCGACGACATCAAGCTGGCCCCCTCGGCGCAGACCCTGCAGACCTGGCGCGATACCTTCGACACCAACGTGTTCGCGGTGATCGCTGTCACCCAGGCGTTCCTGCCGCTGCTCAACGCCTCGTCGGCCGGTCGCATCGTCAACGTGTCCAGCATCCTGGGTTCGCTGACCCTGCACAGCCAACCGGGCTCGCCGATCTACGGCTTCGCGGTGCCGGCCTACAACGCCTCCAAGAGCGCGGTGAACGCTTGGACCGTGCAGCTGGCCTATGAGCTGCGCGAGAGCACCACCAAGGTCAACACCGTGCATCCGGGCTACGTCAAAACCGACATGAACGGTGGCGAGGGTGAGATCGAGATCAGCGACGGCGCGCGTTCCAGCGTCGGTATGGCACTGATCGATGCCGATGGCCCGAACGGCAGCTTCACCTACCTCGGCGAGGTGCTGCCATGGTGATCCGCCTGTTGACCGTGGCCGTGACCAGCGCGCTGCTGGCCGGCTGCGTCAGCGTCGGCCCCAACTACCAGGCGCCGCCGGCCGAGCCGGTGACCCTGCAGGGCGCCGCCGCGCCGGTGTTCACCACCACCTCGCCGGTGGCGAGCTGGTGGGCCCAGTTCGACGACCCGGTGCTGGAGCAGCTGGTACATGAAGCACTGGGCACCAACCTGGACCTGCGCATCGCGATGTCGCGCGTGCGTGAGGCCCGCGCGGTGTTTGTCGAGCAGCGCCTGGACCAGTTGCCCCACGTGACCAGCGGCGGCAGCTACGACCGTCGCAAGCAGCCCGATGCAACGGTGGGTGGCGAGCGTGTCTTCAGCGAAAGTTATCAGCTCGGCTTCGATGCCGGCTGGGAACTGGATCTGTTCGGCCGCCAGCGCCGTGCCGCCGAAGCAGCGCGCGCGGACCTGGGCGCCGAGCAGGACAACCTCGCCGATGCACAGGTCACCGTCGCTGCCGAAGTGGCCCGCAACTACTTCGAACTGCGTGGTACCCAGAAGCGCATCGCGGTGGCAAAACGCACGCTGGTCAACCTGCGCGACACCCAGAAGCTCACCGAAACCCGGTGGGAACTGGGCGCCGGCAGCGAGCTGGATGTGCAGAGCAGCCGCGCGCGTCTGAAGGCGATCGAGGCCGACATCCCGCTGCTGGAAGTGGCCGAAGTGCAGTCGCGTCATCGCTTGGCGGTGCTGCTGGGCCAGCGCCCGGATGCACTGGACAGCCTGCTGCAGCCGCGCGAGATGCGGCCGTACGCCAAGGCGTTGCCGCTCGGTGACACCACCGATCTGCTGCGTCAGCGCGCCGATGTGCGCGTGGCCGAGCGTCGGCTGGCTGCGGCGACCGCGCGCGTTGGCGTGGCCACGGCTGACCTGTTCCCGCGGATCAGCCTGAGCGGCTTTGTCGGCTTCCTCTCCGGCGATGCCAGCGGGCTGGTCAACGGCAGCAACAAAGCCTGGTCGGTGACCCCGTCGATCAGCTGGGCCGCGTTCGATTTCGGCACGGTGAAGGCACGTCTGCGCGCGAGCAAGGCGCAGGCTGACGGCGCTGCGGCCGAGTACGAAAAGGCCGTGCTGCTGGCACTGGAAGACACCGAGAACGCGCTGACGCGTTACGCCAAGCAGCAGGCCCGCCTGGCGATTGTCGCCGAGCAGGCCCAGGCGGCAGGCCGCGCCGAGGAGCTGGCGCAGATCCGCTTCCGCGAGGGCTCGGAAGACTTCCTGACCCTGTTGGATGCACAGCGCACGCAGCTGGCCGCAAATGATGCGCTCGCCGAGGCCGAATCCACGGTCAACGTCAGCGTGGTCGGTGTCTACAAGGCCTTGGGTGGTTGGGGCCAGCAGCAGGATGCGGCCAACGCCCCGGTGGCGGTCACGCAACGCTGACCGCCGCGTGGGTCTCGGGGCGGCGAGGGCGCCGTCCCGGGGAAGGAATGAGCAACAGCCGTCACTTCCGCTGCGCAGTGCGTCGCGGTTGACGGCTTTGCCTCTGCACGGTTTCTGCGCACGGTGCTAAAAGCGTGGGTCGTTTTCTGGAGTGGCCCGCATGCAACCCAATCCGTGGCGTCCTGTCCGCCTGCATCTGCACGACCCGGGACCTGCATCCGGCGCGGGACTTTCCCGTGGCGTGATCGCGCTGTTGGTGGTGGCGATCGTTGCGGTGGTCATGGGATTCTGTTGCCTGACCGAAGGGTTGTTCGAGATCGGCCTGATCGCCACCGGTGTGTTCATCGCCATCGGCGCGCGGATCTGCCAGGCACGTGAGCAGCATCAGGCCCTGTATCGGCTGCTGCAGCAGATCGATGAGCGGCAGACATGATGCGGTGATGGACGCGCATGGCCGCCGGGCGGCCATGCTGAAGCCGATGGACGGTGCTGTGACCGCCCATCGCGCGTTTCCTTACTTGCCCGTCGTCGTGCCCGCGGGGAACCGGAGTTCCGCCTGCACCGGGTAATGATCCGACGGCAATACGCCACCGGGCTTCTGGTCCAGCGTGCTGAAGCTGTCCACGCTGAAGCCGCGCACCAGGATCCAGTCCAGCTCTACCGTGGGCTTGCCGGTGAAATCATGGAAGGTCAGGCGCGGGCCATCGACCTTCGCAGCGAGTTTGCGAGCATCGCCCAACGCGGCGGTAAAGGCTGTGTAGGTGTCGCTGCCCGGCTCGCTATTGAAATCGCCCGTGACGACCACCGGGATGTCCTTGGGCAGTGCAGCCAGACGGGAGACGATCAGCTTGGCACCGAGCACGCGGCGTGGCTCATCCTCATCGCGGTAGGGCAGGTGGGTGTTGAACAGATAGAAACGCTGGCCGTCGGCCTGACGCTGGAACAGCGCCCAGGTCACCATGCGCGGGAACAGGTTGCCCCAGGTGATGCTGCCCGGCACGTCCGGTGTATCGGAGAGCCAGAAGTCGCCTGACTCGATCACCTTCAGGCGCGTGTTGTCGTACAGCACGCCCATGTGTTCATCGCCACTGCCGCCGCGCCGGTCCCTGCCGAACAGGGTATAGCCGGGCAGGTGCGAGACCAGATAGTCGCCCTGTTTTTTGACCAGTTCCTGGGTGCCGATGACCTCGGGCTTCTGCTCGCGGATCAGCGTGACCATCGCATCGCGGCGGTCTTCCCAGCGCTTGCCCGGATCGGTGTCGGCCGGTGTGCGGACGTTGAAGGACATCACCTTCAACGCAGCCGGTGCCTGCGCCCAGGCGGTACCCAGCGGGGCCGCGAGCATCATCAGGGCCAGCAGCGCGGGCCGATGGAAACGAGACAGCATGTGGAATCCCTCCATTCCATGAAAACGTTCCCAAAGGGTCGCATGGAAGGGCGGGGGAAGGATATGCGGGACATGGCGGTTGGTCGGGGGAACAGGCCGGGTCCGGCGTCATGAAGTGTGCGCCTGTACGCTTGTACACGGCGCTGCTGTTCGCTTGAATGGTGCCATGCCTCGCTGGAGAACGCTGTGACCCCGTCGCCTGTTGCCTTGCCCTCCATTGGTCTGCCCGGCGTCTCCCTGCGCTGGTTACGGCCCGAAGACGCCCATGCGTGGTATGCGGTGTTGCGCTTGCCTGAGGTGACCGCCCAGACCAGCTGGTCGCTGTCCTCGGCCGAGGATCTGATGCCGATCCTGGAGGCCTGCGGCGACGATGCATCCGCATCTCAGGTCCGCTTAGGCATCCTTGACGCCCAGGGTGTGCTGGCAGGCAGCATCGGTTTCCACAGTATCAATGCTCAGCATGGAACGGCCGAGATAGCTTACGAGCTTGCGCCGCAGTACTGGCGACGCGGTATCGCCAGTGCCGTGTGCAACGAAGTGGTAGCGTGGGCGTGGAGGCAGTTCGGCTGGCATCGGATCCAGGCTTCGGTACTGGATACCAATGTCGCCTCGGCGGGTGTACTTCGCCGCTGTGGCTTCGAGCATGAGGGGCGGCTTCGCCGGTACCGTCTGGTCGCGGGCGTGTCGCGCGATTTCGACCTCTATTCGTGTCTTCCGGAGGCGCCCACCGACGCACTCAATTCGACAGCAGGATCACGCCGATCGTCATGTTGATCGCAGCGCCGAGTACCAGTACCCACAGGGTCGAGAGGATCGTGTTGAGCCACGAGCGCTGCAGCGCGACCTTCAGCCACCCGGCCTGGACCACCGCATACCACAGCGCGGCGAGCACACCGACCGCGATGCCCAGCGTGGTCGACAGCTGGCCCGGCAGCCGCACGAACACCATGCTGGTGGACAGGGCCACCGCGAACGGTGCGGTCAGGTAGCACTGCATGAAAAACGGGCGGCGCAGCGACTCGCGGGTCATCGGCACGTGCTTGCGCCGCAACAGGTGCGTGGTGGTCACCAGCGGCCAGATCGCGAACGTGATCGAGCGGTACAGCAGCAGGCTCTCTTCATTGCCGAAGATCGAGCGCGACAGCGCCCCGGTGCCGACCACCTGCTGGTGCAGCATCAGCTCCACCCCGTGCGCGACCAGCACCGCCAGCATCAGGAACATGGGCGGGCTGATCGCATCGTCGAACTGGCGGTCCAGTTTTTCCTTCAGCTCGGTATCCACGTACTGGGCCATCCGCCGTGGATACACGATCACGCGGTACAGCGTGCGTGGGAAAAACAGGAACCAGGTGCACAGCTCGTAGAGGAACTCTTCCAGCGACCGCAGCAGTTTGAGGAAATCCATCCCGGGGTCCTTGCGAGGGGGAAGCCAGCACCGCCGAGGATACCCGGGAGAGGGCTCAGCGGATCGCAACCGTCAGGCTGTGCGGTGCCTTTTCGTTGCGACGCGCCTGGGCACGCATCTGGTAGACCTGCACGACATAGGTGCCGGTGGTCGGCAGGGTGCCGCTCCAGCGTCGCTTCTCGTCGTTGCTGCCCAGTGCCTCACCCTGGCCGGGCGTCACGCCGGGGGCAAACACATTGAAGTTGGCGTTGGGACTGCCGTCGATCGTCACCGCCATGGTCTGGCCGGCCCGTGCGGCGATCGTGTACCGAACGGTGTCATAGCCGGACAACGTGCCGCGCAGGGTGGCGCTGCTGGCGCCCTTGGTGAAGTGCACGGGCGTGGTGGTGACCTTGTCCGCTGCGGTGGCCAGGATCGGCGTCAGGGCGAGCAGGGTGGTCAGCAGCAGCGAGCGGAGCGGCGTCATGGCATGTCCTTGGTGGTCCCCGACAGGGGCGTTTCGTATTGAGCATGAGCGCGACCCGATCAAGGAATTGTCGAGGCTGCGCGGTTCACCGCCGACGGGTCAAGCGCGTGTGACTGAACGTCTTCCAACACTGGCCCGGCTGACCGGCTACCATGCCCGCATGAGCATCCCCGTACCAGATAGCAGCGTGCCGCGCCTGCTGGGTTTTGACGTCCCGACATTGCAGACCATTGTCGATCACGGCGCGGACGAGGCCATTGTGGCCATGCTCGATGTTGTTCCCGATGCCCACTGGTTGAAGCTGTTCGACGAACGGGTGGCCGCGCTGAAGGGCGAACTCGGGCTGGCCGGTGTCGAACTCGACGGCACCTCGATTCTGTTCTTCGGCTCCATCTCGGACAGCCGCCGCCTGGCGACCGCCGTGTCGGCCCTGATCAATGCCATCAACATGGAAGTGGCCGGCCACACCGATCCGTTCCAGCCGACGGCGCCGTAGCCCCTCACGAATCGATACGGCACGCGCGCAGCAGCGCGCTGTCACTCATGCCCGCATCTGCCGTGCGATACGGAGCCGGGCAGGAGCCGCGGATCTCGGTCACCCACATCACCATCATGCCGACGATGCGATGGGCCTCGGCAGGCCATTGCGCGATCAGTCGATCGTGGATCGCGTCATACACCGCCCAGCGCTTAGCGGCTGACATCCCGCCTGCCCAGCACTGCGCCAACTCGGCCTGCGCCAGCCGAAAAGCCTCTTTCTGTCCGTCCATAGCGTTCCCCGAACACAGTCCATACCGGACAGGCGCCCGCCTGCCCGGGTGAGCCCCCTGCAATGAGGTAAACGCAGTTGGGGCGGCGCAGCGGCCAGCGCGCAGTGCGCACACGGTGCGTCGCCGCAGGCTGAACGCGTCGGCGGTACACGGGCCAAACAAAACAGGACGTCCTGTATAGTTACGATTCCGTTGCCCCTCCTGACGCCCCATGACCCCGACCAAGACCCAGCGCTGGAGCCTGCTGCTCACCGTAGCCGCCGGCCTGTTGCTGATCACCCTCGACAACTCGGTGCTCTACACCGCCTTGCCCACGCTGACCAAGGAACTGGGCGCGACCCCGCTGCAGGGTCTGTGGATCATCAACGCTTATCCCCTGGTGATGGCTGGCCTGCTGCTGGGTGCCGGTACGCTGGGCGATCGCCTGGGGCACCGCCGCATGTTCCTGATCGGCCTGGCGATCTTCGGTATCGCCTCGCTGCTGGCCGCGTTCGCGCCGGATGCCAATCTGCTGATCGCCGCCCGCGCGCTGTTGGCCGTGGGCGCGGCGGCGATGATGCCCGCCACCTTGGCGCTCATCAGCCTGACCTTCGAAGACGAGCGCGAGCGCAATCTGGCGATCGCGGTGTGGGGCTGTATCTCCATCATCGGCAGCGCCATCGGCCCGATCGTTGGCGGCGTGCTGCTGGCCCACTTCTGGTGGGGCGCGGTGTTCCTGATCAATGTGCCGATCGTGCTGCTGGCCATGGTCGGGGCGGTGCTGTTCGCGCCGCACGGCACGCCCGATGCAGGCAAGCCCTGGGATCTGATCTCCTCGCTGCTCAGCCTGGTCGCCTTGTCCGGGCTGGTGGTGGCGATCAAGGAGGTCGCGCACGCGCCGCCGAACGGGCCACTGGCCGGTGGGGCCGCGCTGATCTTTGTTGTCGGCCTGGTGCTGTTCCTGCGCCGCCAGCGTCGTCTGCCATACCCCATGCTCGACGTGGCCATCTTCCGTAACGCGCCGTTCCTGGCCGGCGTGCTCTCGGCCGCGTTCGCGATGTTTGCCATTGCCGGCCTGCAGCTGCTGACCACCCAGCGCTTCCAGCTGGTCGCCGACTACACCCCCTTGCAGGCTGGCCTGCTGGTGTCCGTGGTGGCGATCGGGTGCCTGCCCAGCGCCATTTTCGGCGGCATGTTCCTGCACCGCGTCGGGCTGTTGCCGCTGATCACCGGTGGGCTGGGCGTGGGCACCGCCGGTGTGGTGCTGGTCGCGGCCACCTTTGGCGGCCACCTCGGCTGGACCCTCGCCGGGCTGCTGCTGACCGGGCTGGGCATGGGCGCCACCATCTCCGTGGCTTCCACCGCGATCATCGGCAACGTGCCCCCGCACCGCGCTGGCATGGCCTCCTCGGTGGAGGAGGTGTCCTATGAGTTCGGCAGCCTGTTCGCGGTGTCCCTGCTGGGCAGCCTGATCGCCGCGCTGTACTCGGCCACCGTGACGCTGCCGGACGGCGTGGACGCCGGTGCGGGCCAGAGCATCCAGCAGGCGCTTGCACTGGCCGCACAACCTGGCGGCGACGCCGGGTGGCTGTCAGCGGCCAGCACCGCGTACGACGCCAGCTACGTTTGGGTACTGTATGTGATTGCCGGGGTGCTGCTGGTCGGCACCGTCACCACCGGCGTACTGCTGCGCCGCCATGGCCCCGGCACGGCCACCACCGTCTCCCACGCCCACTGAGCCCATGCGCCCGAGCAACCGAACCAACATCCTGGATGCCGCCGTCCGCGTGATCGAACGCGACGGCATCACCGCGCTCACTTTCGAAGCGGTCGCCACCGAATCCGGCATCGCCCGGGGCGGGTTGCTGTACCACTTCCCCTCGCGCGATGCGCTGCTGCAGGGCATCCACCAGCACCTGGCCGGCGTGTGGGAGGCGAGCATGATCGATGCGGCCGGCAAACCGGGCGAGGCCGCGGCTGCGACTGAACGCTACCAGGCCTACGCACTCACCTGTGCCCAGACCGCGAGCCGGGCCGAGCTGCAGCTGATGTTCGATGCAGCCGCCACCGACGAGAACATGCAGCCCTGGACCACGGTGGTGGAGCGTTGGTCGCCGCCCACGCCGAAGGACCTGAGCGACCCGGCCGCGCTGGACCTGTTCATCGCCAAGCTCGCCGCCGACGGCATGTGGGTGTTCGAAGCGCTATCGCGCTCGCGGCTGGCGCCGGAGGTGCGGCAGGCCATCGCCGACCGGCTGGCGCAGACGATCGCGGCCGCCTCAAAGACAGCGTGATGCCTGCCATGCGGGTACCCTTGGCGGTTCACTTCTTGAACGACGGGAACGCCTGATGGATTACCAGCTTGTGATCAAGTTCTGGCGAAAGTCGCTGGACGACGAGGCCTTTCTGGCCACGCTGGAGGCCGAGCTGACCACGGCGCTTGGCAAGGCGGCCACGCTGGACGGCTACGACGTCAGCGCGAAAGAGATCAACCTTTTCATGTTCACTGCGGATCCGCGCCCGACGTTCCGGAAGACCAAGGATGTGCTGGAGGGGATGGGCGTGCTGCACAATGTGTCGGCGGCGTACCGGCTGGTGGGTGGTGCGCAGTTCACTTCGGTGTGGCCGCTGCGGATGGCGCGGAAGTTTACGTTGCCGTGAGGGGCTGCCGTTCCAGCTGCCGATCCGGCATTTCCGATTGCGGTACTCCGGCGGCTATGCTCGCTGATACACAGTGATGGATCGCGTCATGCGCATGTTCGTGCTGCCCCTGTTGTTGCTTGCTACGTCCGTCGCACCCTCGCTGGCTGCCGAGCTGGCGCCGTCCATGCCGTCCGCACCCAGTTCACCGCTGGTCATTGGCGAAACATTCACCATGCAGTCGACGGTCCTGGGGGAGACCCGCCGGATCAACGTGTACCGCCCACGGCCATGGGGGCTGGACGCGGCCGCGCCGCTACCGGTGCTGTACATGCCCGACGGCGGCATCGACGAGGATTTCCTGCACGTGGCGGGGCTGGTGCAGGTGTTGTCCGGCAACGGCAGCATACGTCCCTTCCTGCTGGTCGGCATCGAAAACACTGAGCGTCGCCGCGATATGACCGGCCCCAGTAATGATCCAGAGGATCGGAAGATCGCACCACGCATCGGTGGGTCGGCGGCGTACCGGGCGTTCCTGCGCGATGAGCTGATGCCGGAGGTGCGCAAGCGCTATGCGACCACCAACGAGCGTGCGTTGATCGGAGAATCGCTGGCGGGGCTGTTCGTGGTGGAGACGCTGCTGCAGGAACCCACGCTGTTCAACAGCTATATCGCGCTCGACCCCAGCCTGTGGTGGAACCGGGGGCAGTTGCTGGCCGATGCGCCGAAGCAACTGGCGGCCGCCCGCCAGGCGCAGCCCCGGGTGTTCCTGGCCAGCAGTGGCCAGCCGCAACTGGCGGCCAGCACGCCGCAGTTCTCGGCACTGTTGCAGCAGGCCTCGCCCTCGCTGCTGGTGAAGTACCAGCCGATGCCGGACGAGACCCACGCCACGATCTATCACCCGGCGGCCCTGCAGGCGTTGCGCGCGATGTTTCCGGCGCCGGCGCCTGCTTTGCCATGAGCAGGGCCTGACGACAGACAACAAAAAAGCCGGAACCCCTTGTTTGACGGGAGGTTCCGGCTTTCTGTGGTCCTTGCGGGACCGTCTAATGGTGGAGGTGGGCGGAATTGAACCGCCGTCCGAAGGCACTCCATCCCCGGTACTACATGCTTAGCTCACCGTTAAATCTCATCCTGTGGCAGCACGGTGTGCAAAGCGCACCCCAGGACCAGCCTGCTTTAGTTAAGTCGTGACTGACAGGCAGCCATCACAACCGGTTCCGTGATAATGACCCTACATCTACGAGCACGGGCACAAGTAGGTTCGGGGGTTCGCCTAAGGCGGCTGTAGAACTAAACGCTAAAGCTGTTTTTAGGCAGCGATTGCGAAGTCGTTCGAACCGTAGTTGTCGTCGTTGGCAACTAAAAGTTTGCTGCTGGATTAACGAGGAAAGCTGCCCCCTCGGCATGCACCAAGTAACTTCACAACCCCCGTCGAAACCAATGCACCCCCGGTTTCTTCAAGAACCGCACGTCATCCGGAAAACAGCACCGGAACTCTACTTGACGGGTTGGATGCTACTCCAATCCAGCTGAACAGTCACCTTGCCCGCCAAGGACTTACTTCTGCAGCTGGCGGCGGCTGTCGGCCTTGTGGCGGGCCTTTTCCTTCTTCAGGCGGTTGTGCTCGTTGCGCACGGTCATCGCCTGCTTCTTGGCCTGCGGTTCGACCCGGGCCATCAGCGATTCCACCTGGGCCACCAGGCGGCGGTGCTCCAGGCTGTCGTAGCTCTGGGTTTCCGAGGCGACGCGCTTGGCGTTGCGGATCAGGTAGGTCAGCACCTTGAGCAGCGCGGCCGGGTCCATGGCGCGGGCGAGTTCGTCAAAGATGAACTCCAGCGCCGCCACGTCGGCGCGCAGGGTGGTCAGTTCGTCCGCCGCCAGTGCGGGTGCCGGGGTAGTTTCGAGAGTCACGCGCGGATCCTTTCCGTATCAATGCGGGGATTCTGACAGCTGTGCGGGGTTGGCGGGGAAAGATCGTTGTCCCGCTGGCGTCCGCGGGTCAGGTGGGGCGGGCGCCCTGGCGCACCGGCGGACTACAATCCGGCCCCAGAAGAGTGGTTACAGACAAGGACGGCGCGTTGAAGAGGCAGGTGTGGATCGCAATGGCGATGCTGGCGGCGGCAATGCTCGGGGCAGCCAGCGTTTGGCGGTCGACGTCGGGTGCGCAGGCGCCGGGCTGGGCAGGGCAGGCGTCGACACCGAGCGGACAGGCGGCCACGCCTTCGGTTGAAGCGGCGCCGACCGCCTCGACCAGACCGCCGCACCCCTTTCCCGATCTCGCCCGCACACGGGAGAGCCTGGATATCGCCCAGGACCCCTTCAGCAGCGGTCACCCAGAGGAGCGGCGCTGGCTCGACCAGCACGGCTTCCCCAATGGCGCGCAATGGACCCGCTATCAGCAGGCCTCCGACGCCGAGCTCGACCAAGCGGTACGGGCAGGCGACACGGTGGCGGCCACGATGCTCGATGCGCGGCGGCTGGGCGCCGATCCGACGGCTGAAAGCCGTTTGCTGGCTTCCGGCGCGGAGGGCGACCTGTTCGCGCTGAGCCTGCTGTCGTCCTGGAAGGCGGGCGCCAATGCGGCAGGGATCCCCGAGGCCTACGCGATATCCCGGGTGGCCGAGATGCGCGGCGACCTCACCACGGCGCTGCACCGGGAAATGATGCTGGGGGGACGACTGACCAGCGAGCAGCGCCTGTTGGCCGAGGCCGAGGCGCTGCACCTGAATCTGCATCTAAATGCGCTGTATCGCCAGAAGCACGGTGTGGACCCGCCGCCGGTGGAGATGCGCCCGTATCAGGTGGATCCGGACGATACCCAGCGCTGACCGCGCGGGGCAGGGCATCATCGCCGCTTGCGCAGATACAGGCCCGCCACGCGCGTCATCACGCGTCGCGGTTGTGCCGGCGCATGGTGCGCGACTTCTCGCGCGCCCAGTCGCGGTCCTTCTCGGCATCGCGCTTGTCGTGGGTCTGCTTGCCCTTGGCCAGCGCGATCTCGAGCTTGATGTTGTTCTTGCTCCAGTACATCGCGGTGGGCACGATCGTGTAGCCATCGCGCTGCACCTTGCCGATCAGCTTGTCGATCTCGCTGCGATGCAGGAGCAGCTTCCGCTCGCGACGGTCGTTGGCCACCATGTGGGAGGAGGCCTGGATCAACGGGGTGATCTGCGCCCCGATCAGGAAAATCTCGCCATCGCGCACGTAGGCGTAGGCATCGATGATGTTGCCGCGCCCGGCGCGGATCGACTTGACCTCCCAGCCCTGCAGGGCCAGGCCGGCTTCGAAGCGATCCTCGATGTGGTACTCGTGACGGGCACGCTTGTTGAGCGCGATGGTTTTGTTGGCCGTCGCGCCCTTTGCTTTATCCTTGCCGCTGTTCTTGCTCATTTCCCTATTGTCTCCGATTCGGGCACGCCCGGTCGATTCATCCGACATCTGTATCGCATGCCAACTATCCGACGTAGTGCCCTGGTCGAACATTCGGCTGCCCGTATGTTCGACCTGGTCAATGATATTGACGCCTATCCGCGCCGCTTCCGCTGGTGTTCGGCCTCGCAGATCCTGGAGTCCGGCCCGGACCGACTGGTCGCGCGCCTGGACCTGGGCTTTGGGTCGTTCTCGACCTGGTTCATGACCGAGAACACGCTGCAGCGCCCGCACAGCATTGATATGCAGCTCAAGGACGGGCCGTTCAAGCGCCTGCACGGGCGCTGGGAGTTCCACGCGCTGGCCGAGGACGCCTGCAAGGTCACGCTGACGCTGGAGTTCGAACCGACCTCACGCCTGCTGGGTCCGGCCTTGGCGCTGGGTTTCCAGGGGCTGGCCGACCGCATGGTGAATGATTTCGTCCGCGTCGCCGACGCCCAGGACTGAGTCGTGATCACGGTCGAGGTGGTGCTGGCCTGGCCTGATCGCGTCGACGCGAGGAGGTTGACCCTGCCTGAGGGGGTCACTGTCGCCGATGCCATAGAAGCCGCGGGCATCGACGGCAGCGCGCAATGCCCGGCCGTGGCCGTGCATGGCCTGCTGGCCAGGCCGGATCAGACGTTGCGCGAGGGCGACCGGGTCGAGCTGCTGCGTCCGCTGCTGGCCGACCCGAAAGACAACCGCCGCCGGCGCGCACGCGCCGGCAGCTGAGTGAAGAAGGCGGGCCTCAGCGGCCGCGCTTCTTCTTGTCCTTGGGCAGGTTGCGGCCGAACTGGCGCAGCGTGCTGCGGGCCAGCTCGGCGTCGTCGCTGGCGAAGTACTCGCCGTCCCAACGGGTGACCGCGTCGTTTTCGAAGTAGACGGTGAAGTTCTTCACTTCCGTCTTGCCCACGCGGTTGACGCGCTGGCTGGCGGTGTAGTCCCAGCGCTGGGCGTGGAACGGGTCCGCGATGGAGGGCGTACCAAGCAGGGCACCAACCTGCTGCTTGCTCTGGCCCACCTGCAGCTGACCGACGGCCTGCTCCCGGATCAGGTTGCCCTGATAGATGGGTTGCTTGTAAATGATGCCGCAGCCCGTGGTGGACAGGGCAACGGCGGCGACCAGCAGGAGATTGCGCATCGGGGAATGGCGTTTGGGGAAATCGAGTCGATGATACACTCCTGACGTGTCGCCGCGACCCAATCCGAGGCAGCTGGCGCTAAATCGCCAATGAACGGAGAAGTATGGAAACCCACGACCTGCGCAAAGTCGGCCTCAAGGTGACCCATCCGCGTATGCGGATCCTGGCGCTGCTCGAGCAGCGCAATGCCAGCCACCACATGACAGCCGAAGACATCTACCGCCAGCTCCTGGAGCACGGCGACGAGATCGGCCTGGCCACGGTGTACCGGGTGCTGACCCAGTTCGAGGCCGCCGGCCTGGTGCTGAAGCACAACTTCGAAGGCGGTCAGGCCGTCTACGAGCTGGACCGCGGCGGTCACCACGACCACATGGTCGATGTGGACAGCGGCAAGATCATCGAGTTCGAAAGCCACGAGATCGAGGAACTGCAGCGCAAGATCGCGGCCGACCACGGCTACGAGCTGGAAGAGCACTCGCTGGTGCTGTACGTCCGCAAGAAGCGTCGGTAACGGCCTGCAGGCTGCCCGGATGCGATCAAAAAACCCCGGGCATGCCCGGGGTTTTCGTTTTCAGGGTGAGGCGCCGGTTCCGGCGGGGCGCCGGCCAGCGGCCGGCACTACCGATCACGGGGGCCTCAGGCCTGGAGCAGCTTGCGCGCCGCGGCCCGGGCTTCCTTGCTGACTTCCACGCCGCCCAGCATCCGGGCCAGCTCTTCCTCGCGGGCCTTGGTATCGAGCTTTTCGACCGCGCTCTGGGTCATGCCGTCCACCGGCGCCTTGCTGACCCGGTAGTGGGCGTGGCCCTTGGAGGCGACCTGCGGCAGATGGGTGACGCACAGCACCTGACGCTTCTCGCCCAAGGCGCGCAGCTTCTGCCCGACGATGTCGGCCACGGCGCCACCGATGCCCGAATCGACCTCGTCGAAGACCATGGTCGGCACCGCATCCAGGCCCAGCGCGGCGACTTCGATCGCCAGCGAGATACGGGACAGTTCACCGCCCGAGGCGACCTTGCGCAGGGCGCGCGGCGGCTGGCCGGCGTTGGCGGCGACCAGGAACTCGACCCGTTCGGCCCCGTTCGGGTCCGGCTTGACCACGGTCTGCGGCTCGATATCGATCAGGAACTGACCGCCGCCCATGCCCAGCTCGCCGATCAGGGTGGTGGTGGTGTCCGACAGGGCCTTGGCGGCCTTCCGGCGGCTGGCGCTGAGCACCTCGGCCACGGTCTTCCACTGGCCGGCGGCACGGTCTATCTCGCCGGCCAGGGCCTGCAGGCGCTCGTCGGCACCGCGCAGCTGCTCGACTTCGGCCTCCATGGCGTCGCGGTGCTCGCCCAGCGCTTCCATCGGCACGCGGTGCTTGCGCGCGAGGTCGTGCAGGCGGCCGAGACGGCGCTCGATATCCTCGAACTGCTCCGGGTCGGCATCCAGGTCGTCATGGACGCGGTCGAGCAGGGACAACGCTTCGTCCAGCTGGATGGCGGCGCTGTCGAGCAGGGCATCGACCTCGCCGAGCCGGCTGTCGTGTTCGGCCACGCGGGCCAGATCATGCCGGGTCTGCTGCAGCAGCTGCAGGACCGAGACCTCGTCATCGCCGTTGAGGCGGCTCACCGCCACGTCGCAGGCGCCGATCAGCGCGCTGGCATGGGCCTGGCGGCGGTGGCTGCTGCCCAGGGTGGCGATCGAGGCCGGGTCCAGGTCTTCGCGCTTGAGCTCGCTGAGCTGGTGTTCCAGATAGCCGATCCGGTCGCTCACGTCGCCCTGGCGCGACAGCGCCTCGGCTTCATCGACCAGCGTCTGCCAGCGTGCCGCGGTCTGCCGGACCTGGGCGCGCTCGGCATCGTTGCGGGCGAAGGCATCCAGCAGCGAGAGCTGCGAGGGGCGCGAGAGCAGGGCCTGCTGTTCGTGCTGGCCGTGGATCTCGACCAGCATGCTGGCCAGCTCGGTCAGCTGGGTCAGCGTCACCGGGCGGCCGTTGATGAAGGCGCGCGAGCCACCGTCGGCGCGGATCACCCGTCGCAACTGACACTGTTCTTCGTCGTCCAGCTCGTTGTCACGCAGCCACTGGCGGGCAGGGGCGTCGGCCAGCGGCGCGAATTCGGCCGAGAGCTCGGCGCGCGCAGCGCCGTGGCGGACCACGCCGCTGTCGGCGCGCAGCCCGGACAAAAAGCCCAGCGCGTCCACCATCAGCGACTTGCCCGCGCCGGTTTCACCTGAGACCACGGTCATGCCGGCGCCGAATTCCAGCTCGGTGGCGCGGACGACCGCGAAATCCTTGATCGATAGATGTCTAAGCATGGTCTACGTTGTACACGAGGGGCGTCTCCAAGCCGCGCACGCTAGCATGGGCGGGGGGCGTCTCCAATGACTTGCCAACGCCCCGTGCAGCCATTATCTAAGTGGGCGTCTCACAGGCTGATTCCATGCATCCTTCCGCGTCCCATCTCGCCCCGCGTGCCCGCCATCTGCTGCGGACGCTGATCGCGCGCCACATCCAGGATGGCGAACCGGTCGGCTCGCAGACCCTTGCCCGGCATGCTGGCCTGGATGTCAGCCCGGCCACGATCCGCAACATCCTGGGCGACCTCGAAGACCTGGGCCTGCTCAGCTCGCCGCATACCTCGGCCGGCCGGGTGCCGACCGCGCACGGCTACCGGGTGTTCGTGGACAGCCTGGTCAAGATGCAGCCGCCGGGCGAGGGCGAGCTCAGCCGCCTGCGCACCGAGCTGGCCACCGGCACCGGCACCCAGGCCCTGCTCGGCAGTGCCTCGGAGCTGCTCTCGGCGATGAGCCATTTCGTCGGGGTGGTCAGCGCCCCGCGCCGGGAGCAGTTCGCGTTCCGGCATATCGATTTCGTGGCGCTGGACGCGCGCCGGGTGCTGGCGATCCTGGTGTTTGCCGACAACGAGGTGCAGAACCGGGTGATCGAGCCGCGCCGCGGCTTCAATCCCGGCGAGCTGGAGCAGGTCGCCAACTACCTCAATGCCAACTGCGCCGGTCGGCCGCTGGCTGAGATCCGGGCCCGGCTGCTGCTGGAGCTGCGCGATGCGCAGTCGGAAATGGAGCAGTTGCTGGCGCACAGCATCGAGCTGGCCGAGCAGGCGATGGTGCCGCCGGCCGATGACATGGTGCTGGCCGGGCAGACCCGCCTGATGGGCGTGCAGGACCTGTCCGATCTGGAGCGCCTGCGCGAGCTGTTCGATGTGTTCGCCAGCAAGCGCGAGATCCTGCAGCTGCTCGAGCGCACCATCCAGGCCCCGGGGGTGCGCATCTTCATAGGCGAGGAGACCGGGGTGATGCCGCTGGAAAGCGTCTCGCTGGTCACCGCCCCGTACTCGGCCGACGGCCAGGTGCTGGGGGTGCTGGGGGTGATCGGCCCGAAGCGGATGGCCTACGACCGCATGATCCCGCTCGTGGAAGCCACCGCCCAGGTGCTGGGGGCCGCGCTGGGCTCGCCTGCTGGCGGCGGATTGTCCCGCGATCGCGCATAAAGCGGCCCTGGACTCTTGAATCCCGTAGCCGCGCCCACATAGGGGTGGGTGGAGGCGGAGAGTCACCGCCAAGGATCCGGAAATGAACCAAGATCAGCCCGATATCGCATCCCAGAATCCCGCCGGCGAGCCGGCCGCTGAGCCGTCCCTGCAGCAGCAGCTGGACAGCCTGCACAACGAGCTGGCCCTGCTGCGTTCGGAGTCGCTGCGCGAACGCGCCGACCTGGACAACCAGCGCAAACGCGTTGCCCGCGACGTGGAACAGGCGCGCCGCTTCGCCAATGAGAAGCTGCTCGGCGAACTGCTGCCGGTGTTCGACAGCCTCGACGCCGGCCTCAATGCCGCCGGCAGCGAGCCGAGCCCGCTGCGCGAAGGTCTCGAACTGACCTACAAGCAGCTGCTCAAGGTCGCCGCCGACAATGGCCTGACCCTGCTCGACCCGACCGGCCAGACCTTCAACCCGGACCACCACCAGGCCATCAGCCAGGTCGACGCGCCCGGCGCGGCGCCCGGCAGCGTGGTCCAGGTGTTCCAGAAGGGCTACCTGCTCAACGACCGCCTGCTGCGGCCGGCGCTGGTCGTGGTCGCCCGCGACTGATCCACAGGTCGGTCCGCCGGGCCAGGCCCGGCGGCTCGGCCGGACGCTGAACGCGTTGGGTCGCCATCGGACACTGTGTTTGATGGACGGCTTGAAAGTGTCCGCAGCGTCCCACACATCCCATTCATAACCCGGCAGCTGCCGGATGTACCCAGAACTTTCAGGAGTCTCCCTCATGGGCAAGATCATTGGTATCGACCTCGGCACCACCAACTCGTGTGTGGCGATCATGGACGGCGGCAAGGCCCGCGTCATCGAAAACGCGGAAGGCGATCGCACCACGCCCTCCATCGTTGCCTACACCAAGGACGGCGAAGTCCTGGTCGGCGCCTCGGCCAAGCGCCAGGCCGTAACCAACCCCAAGAACACCTTCTACGCCGTCAAGCGCCTGATCGGCCGCAAGTTCACCGACGCTGAAGTCCAGAAGGACATCGCGCACGTGCCCTACGGCATCCTGGCCCATGACAATGGCGATGCCTGGGTGCAGACCAGCGACGGCAAGAAGATGGCCCCGCAGGAAATCTCCGCCCGCGTGCTGGAGAAGATGAAGAAGACCGCCGAAGCGTTCCTGGGTGAGACCGTCACCGAGGCCGTGATCACCGTGCCGGCCTACTTCAACGACAGCCAGCGCCAGGCCACCAAGGACGCCGGCCGCATCGCCGGTCTGGAAGTCAAGCGCATCATCAACGAGCCGACCGCTGCTGCCCTGGCCTATGGCCTGGACAAGGGTGACGGCCGTGACCGCAAGATCGTTGTGTACGATCTGGGCGGCGGCACCTTCGACGTGTCGATCATCGAGATCGCCAACGTCGACGGTGAGAAGCAGTTCGAAGTGCTGGCCACCAACGGTGACACCTTCCTGGGCGGCGAAGATTTCGACAACCGCGTCATCGAATACCTCGTCGACGAGTTCAACAAGGACCAGGGCATCGACCTGCGCAAGGATCCGCTTGCCCTGCAGCGCCTGAAGGATGCCGCCGAGCGTGCCAAGATCGAGCTGTCCACCAGCCAGCAGACCGAAGTGAACCTGCCGTACGTCACCGCTGACGCGTCGGGCCCGAAGCACCTGAACATCAAGCTGACCCGCGCCAAGCTGGAAGCGCTGGTGGAAGACCTGATCAAGAAGTCGATCGAGCCGTGCCGCATCGCGCTGAACGATGCCGGCCTGCGGTCGAGCGACATCGGTGAAGTGATCCTGGTCGGCGGTCAGACCCGCATGCCGAAGGTGCAGCAGGCGGTGACCGAGTTCTTCGGCAAGGAACCGCGCAAGGACGTCAACCCGGACGAAGCCGTGGCACTGGGTGCTGCGATCCAGGGCGGCGTGCTGGGTGGCGACGTCAAGGACGTGCTGCTGCTGGACGTGACCCCGCTGTCGCTGGGCATCGAGACCCTGGGTGGCGTGTTCACCAAGATCATCGAGAAGAACACCACCATCCCGACCAAGGCCTCGCAGGTGTTCTCCACCGCCGAGGACAACCAGTCGGCCGTGACCGTGCACGTGCTGCAGGGTGAGCGCGAGCAGGCCCGCTTCAACAAGTCGCTGGCCAAGTTCGACCTCTCCGGCATCGAGCCGTCGCCGCGCGGCCTGCCGCAGGTGGAAGTGTCCTTCGACATCGACGCCAACGGCATCCTGCACGTGTCGGCCAAGGACAAGAAGACCAACAAGGAACAGAAGGTCGAGATCAAGGCCGGTTCGGGTCTGTCCGAGGACGAGATCGCACGCATGGTCGCCGACGCGGAAGCCAACCGCGAAGAAGACAAGAAGTTCCATGAGCTGGTCCAGGCCCGCAACCAGGCTGACGCGCTGATCCACGGTACCCGTACCGCGATCACCGAGCACGGCAGCAAGGTCGGTGGCGATGTGATCGGCAAGGTGGAGTCGGCCCTGGCCGATCTGGAAACCGCGATGAAGAGCGACGACAAGGCCCAGATCGAAGCCAAGTCGAAGGTGCTGGAAGAAGCCGGCCAGGCCCTGTTCGCGGCCTCCGCGGCAGCCGAGCAGGGCGGCGCGGCACCGGGCCCGGATGCCGGTGGCAACAGCGGCGCGCACGACGATGTGGTCGACGCCGAGTTCACCGAAGTCAAGGACGACAAGAAGTCCTGATCCGGCCATGACACGGGACGTTGCGCAGGCAACGTCCCGTTGTCATATCCCCCTTCTGGTCCTGACAGCCGTATCCCGGCCTGTCGGGGCGCCCGGCGAAAGAGCGGACCTGGTGCCGCTCTTCCGTTTTGACGAATCCCGACTTCCGGAACCCGATTCAAGTTATGAGCAAGCGCGATTACTACGAAGTGCTGAGCGTGTCCCGCACCGCCAGCGATGAAGAACTGAAGAAGGCCTATCGCCGTTGCGCGATGAAGTTCCATCCGGACCGCAATCCGGGTGACAACGAGGCCGAGGCCGCCTTCAAGGAATGCAAGGAAGCCTACGAAACCCTGTCCGATGGCAACAAGCGCCGGATGTACGATGCCCACGGCCACGCCGCGTTCGAGCACGGCATGGGCGGCGGTGGCGGTGGTCCGGGTGGCCCGGACATGGGCGATATCTTCGGGGACATCTTCGGCAACATCTTCGGCGGTGGCGCCGGCGGTGGTGGTCCGCGCCAGGCCCGTCGCGGTGCCGACATCGGTTACGTGATGGAGCTGGACCTGGAAGAAGCGGTGATGGGCGTGGAACGCCGCATCGAGATTCCGAGTCTGGTCGAGTGTGATGACTGCAACGCCAGCGGCTCGGAAGATGGCAAGGTCGAGACCTGCTCGGTCTGCCGTGGCCAGGGCCAGGTGCGCATCCAGCGCGGCATCTTCGCGATGCAGCAGGCCTGCCACCACTGCAACGGCCGTGGCCAGATCATCCAGAACCCCTGCAAGACCTGTCACGGCAATGGCCGTGTCGAGGAAGACAAGGTGTTGTCGGTCAAGGTGCCTGCGGGCGTCGACACCGGCGACCGCATCCGTCTGTCCGGTGAAGGCGAGGCCGGTCCGGCCGGCACCCCGGCAGGCGATCTGTACGTGGAAGTGCGGGTGCGTGAGCACGCGATCTTCCAGCGCGATGGCGACGACCTGCACTGCGAAGTGCCGATCCGCATCTCGCAGGCGGCCCTGGGCGATACCGTCCGTGTGGCCACGCTGGGCGGCTACGCCGAAATCCGCATCCCGGCCGAGACCCAGACCGGCAAACTGTTCCGCATGCGTGGCAAGGGCGTGCGTTCGGTGCGCAGCCGCAGCGAAGGCGACCTGTACTGCCGCGTGGTGGTGGAGACCCCGGTCAACCTCACCCCGGAGCAGCGCAAGCTGCTGGAACAGTTCGAAACCACCTTCACCGGTGAGGAAGCGCGCAAGCATTCGCCGAAGTCGGCGACGTTCATCGATGGGGTGAAGGGCTTCTGGGATCGCATGACGTCGTAAGCGTCACGTGTTGCCGTGAACTACCGAAGGCCCCCTGGCGACAGGGGGCCTTTTTTGTGCGCGGCCGTACGTGTGTGGTCCGCGCGCGGAAAAACGGGCCTCTCTGGGCCGCCGGTGCTCTCGACACGGTCCACCGCTCGACCCACCTTCCGCCGCGCCTGGAGCGACTCGCAGGCGTAAAATGTCGGCATGAACGAATCCCTCGAAAGCCACCTGGTCCACGGCCGCCGCCAGCGCCCGGACGGTCCGTCGCCGGTCGACGTCATCTCGGTGCAGTCCCAGCTGGTCTACGGCTATGCCGGCAACAGCGCGGCCGTGCCGCCGCTGCGTGCGCTCGGCGTGCGCGTGGCCGAAATCCCCACCACGCTGCTCAGCAACGCGCCGTTCTATGAGACCACGCGCGGCCGCGTGCTGCCTTCGGACTGGTTTGCCGACCTGCTGCTCGGCGCCGGTGAGCGCGGCCTGCCACAGCGGGCGCGGATGCTGGTGTCCGGCTACTTCGGCAGCGTCGGCAACGGTGCAGCCTTCGCCGACTGGCTCGATGCGGTGCTGCCGTCCTCGCCGCAGCTGCGCTACTGCCTGGACCCGGTCATTGGCGACACCCACACCGGCCCTTATGTCGAGCCGGGCCTGGAAAAGGTCTTCGCCGAACGGCTGCTGCCGCATGCCTGGCTGGTGACGCCGAATGCGTTTGAACTCGGCCGCCTGACCGGCATGCCAAGCCTGGCCCAGGACGATGCGATCGCCGCATCGCAGGCGCTGCTGGCGCGTGGGCCGAAGTGGGTGCTGGCGCACAGCGTCGGCGGCGATCCGGGCCAACTGGTCACGCTTGCAGTGAGCCGCGACGCGATCTGGCGCTGGTCCTCACCGCACCTGCCAGTGGATGTGGCGGGCACGGGTGACGTGCTGATGTCGCTGCTGGTCGCCTTCCTGCTGCGGGGGGAAACCTTCGAACAGGCGATCTCGCGTGCCATCGCCGGCGTGCACGTCGCACTGGAGACCACGCTGGCCAACGGCCACGAAGAGTTCGATGTGCTGGCCGCGGCGCCGGCGGCGCTGGCACTGCCGGATCGCTTCGTCGCCGAGCGTCTGGCGTGAGTCTGACGCCGGTGGTGGGCATCGTCGGCAGCGACGGTGCCTACGGGCGCTGGCTGCGCGGCTTCCTGGAGCAGCGTCTGGGTCTGGAGGTGATCGGCCATGACCCGGCCGACGCATCGTCGGACAATCCGGAAACGCTGCTTGATCGCGCCGAGGTGTTGATCTTCTCGGCACCGATCCGGCACACGCCCGCGCTGATCGCCGACTACGTGGCCCGCTCGGCCGGTCGTGAAGCCGGTCGCCTGTGGCTGGATGTCACCTCGGTGAAATCGGCCCCGGTGGAGGCGATGCTTGCCTCGCAGGCGGAGGTGGTGGGCCTGCATCCGATGACGGCCCCGCCCAAGGCGCCGACGCTGAAGGGCAGGGTGATGGTGGTCTGCGAGGCGCGCCTGTCGCGGTGGCAGCCGTTCGTGCAGCAGCTGTGCGAGGCACTGGAAGCGGAGTGCGTACGCGCCACGCCGGAGCATCACGACCAGGTCATGGCACTGGTGCAGGCGATGGTGCATGCCACGCATCTGGCCCAGGCCGGTGTGCTGCGCGAATACGCGCCGATCCTCGGTGCCTTGCCGGCGTTGATGCCGTATCGCTCGGCCTCGTTCGAGCTGGATACCGCGATCATCGCGCGCATCCTCTCGCTCAATCCGGCGATCTACGAAGACATCCAGTTCGGCAACCCGCACGTGGCGCCGATGCTGGACCGGTTGCTGGCCCAGTTGCAGCAGCTGCGATCGCAGCTGGAGCAGGGCGATGACGCGGCGCGCGCGGCGTTCCGCCAGCAGTTGCTGCTGGACAACCGCGACAGCCTGGGCGCGGAGGTGCTGGCCGACGGCAATTACACCTTCGAGCGGGTCGGCTACCTGCTGGCCGATCTCACCGAACGCAACGCGATCAGTGTGCACCTGCCCGAAGACCGGCCCGGCTCGTTGCGCGAGTTGCTGCATGTGTTCGAACGGCACCGGGTCAGCCTGGCCTCGATCCATTCCTCGCGTACGCCGGCCGGTGAGGTGCACTTCCGGGTGGGCTTCGTGGCAGGCAGCGATGCCCTCGCGCTGCAGGCCGCGGCCATCGAGATCGATGCCTCCGGTATCGGCCGCGTGCTGGTGCGCTGACACGGTGCGCTGCAGCATTCATCCACAGGGGGTGTGGATGATCTGCGCACAAACGTGTGGATAAGTGCGTACGCGCCTTGCAGTAAAAGGCTGTCAAGATGCTTGGTCAAAAATTGACCAACATCCGCGTCACTTTTTTTCAACGCCTCAGGTGACGAGGGTCAGCTCGCCGCCCGCCGTGCGGAACTCGCGGCCGTCGCGGATCAGACGGCGGCCATCGGCCAGCTCATAGCGCGCACTCTCGCCGGTGCCTGCAGCGGCATCGGCCTGCTCATCCTTGAACTCGATGATGACGTAATCGTCGCCATTGGCGTCGGTGGCGGGGAACTGTCGGAACGACATGAAACACCTCCTGCAGCGCGTCCAGTGAGGGCTGCAGGATGCGATGGCCGGTGTTACCGGGCCGTCATCAATCGATGAATTGCAGGCGCGCCAGTTCCGCGTAGAGACCGCCCTCGGCCAGCAGCTCGGCATGCGTGCCCTGGGCGACGATGCGGCCGTGGTCCATCACCACGATGCGGTCAGCCTTCAGCACGGTGGCCAGGCGGTGCGCGATCACCAAGGTGGTGCGGCCGGCCATCAACCGCTCCAGCGCCTGCTGCACCGCGCGCTCGCTTTGTGCGTCCAGTGCACTGGTGGCTTCATCGAGCAGCAGGATCGGTGCGTTCTTGAGCAGGGCGCGCGCGATCGCGATGCGCTGCTGCTGGCCGCCGGACAGGCGCGCGCCGCGCTCGCCCAGCTCGCTGGCATAGCCTTCGGGCAGGGCCTGCAGGAATTCATCGGCCTCGGCGGCTTCGGCCGCGCGCTGCACTTCTTCGTCGGTCGCTTCAAGGCGGCCGTAGCGGATGTTCTCGAACGCACTGCTGGCGAACAGGGTCGGCTGCTGCGGCACCAGTGCCAGCTGTTCGCGCAGCTGCGCCGGATCGACCTCGCGCAGATCCACGCCATCGACCAGGATGCGACCGGCCGCCGGATCGTGGAAGCGCAGCAGCATCGACAGGATGGTGCTCTTGCCGGCGCCGGACGGGCCGACCAGCGCGACCGTTTCACCCGGACGCACGTGCAGGTCCACATGGTCCAGCGCGGCGGTATCCGGGCGCTGCGGGTAGTGGAACACCACATCCTCGAAACGGATTTCGCCGCGCAGTGGCTGCGGCAACGGGGTGGGATGGGCCGGGGCGGTGATCTCCACGTCTTCCTGCAGCAGCTCGGCAATGCGGCCCATGCCGCCCGACGCACGCTGGAGTTCGTTCCAGACCTCGGCCAACGCACCGACCGAGCCGCCACCGATCAGCGCATACAGCACGAACTGGCCCAGCGTACCGGCGCTCATGTTGCCGTCGATCACCTCGTGCGCACCGAGCCACAGCACGCCGACGATGGCGCCGAACACCAGCACGATCGCGCTCGCCGTGACGATCGACTGGGCGCGGATGCGACGGCGCGCGGCACCGATCGCATCGCCCAGCGCCGCATTGAAGCGGCCGCGTTCATACGGCTCGCGCGCATGGGCCTGCACGGTACGTACCGCGCCCAGCGTTTCCGAGGCCAGGCTGTTGGCATCGGCGATGCGGTCCTGACTGGCGCGCGCGATGTTGCGCAGGCGGCGGGCGCCGATGATGATCGGCAACACCGCCAGCGGAATGCCGACCAGCGACCATGCCGCCAGATGCGGGCTGGTGACGAACAGCATCACCAGGCTGCCGACCACGGTCACGCTGCTGCGCAGGGCCACCGACATGGTCGAGCCGATCACGCTGCGCAGCAGTTCGCTGTCGGCAGTCAGGCGCGAGACCAGCTCGCCGCTGCGGCTGCGGTCGTGGAAGCCGGCGCCGAGCGTGATCAGATGGGCATACAGACGGCTGCGCAGATCGGCGACCACCTTTTCGCCCAGCAGCGAGACGAAGAAGAAGCGCGCGGCGGTGGCCAGCGCCAGCACCACCGCGACCAGGAACAGCAGCGCGAACGCCTTGTTGATCTGGCCGCCGCTGGTGAAGCCGTGGTCGATCATCTGGCGCACCGCGACCGGCAGGCTCAGGGTGGCCACCGAGGACACTGCCAAGGCCACCAGCCAGGCACTGAACAGTCCGACGTGCCGGCGCACGAACGGCCACAAGGTGTTCAAGCTGCCCAATCGGCGCATCGGCGTGTCGTTCGGAACGGGTGCGTCAGTCATTCGATGGGCCTGGTTCGATGCGGGATTCAATACGGACACGATCACGAGTGGCGTCGCGGAGGCGGTTTTTCAACGGTTCGACCTGATCGGCCGGCAAGCGCAGGTGCAGGTTCACGCCGTCGGCGGTGAACGCTTCGTCCACTTTCTCGGCCAGATGGGCGCCCAGGGCGGCATGCAGCGGGCCCAGATCCTCGAAGCCGGCCTGCACGTCCAGCTCGGCCATGGCGATCAGGGGCACCCGCGGGGCCACCCGCAGGCACTCGGCGGCGGTCCCGCCATACGCGCGGACCAGGCCACCGGCACCCAGCTTGATGCCCCCGTACCAGCGTGTCACCACCACCATCACCCGGTCGAAGCCCTGGCCATCGATGGCGGCCAGGATCGGGCGCCCGGCGGTGCCGGACGGCTCGCCATCGTCGCTGGAGCGGTAGTCGTTGCCGTAGCGGTAGGCCCAGCAGTTGTGGGTGGCATCGGCGACGGCGACCTGCTGCAGGAACTCCAGCGCGGCCGCCGCATTTTGGATCGGCGCGGCATGGGCGATGAAGCGGCTGTGCTTGATCTCCAGGCTGTGGCTGACGGGGGTGGCGAGCGTATCGGGCATTCCCACCATTCTAGTGGGGATGCCTGATCACCGTACGCGCCGCGTCAGTTCTCGAGCAGCTGGCGGAGATCGCGCGGGATGCGCACTTCCGGGTACTGCTGCAGATAACGCTCCAGGCTGGCACGTGCGGTATCCACATCGCCGGCATCGCGTCGCTCGCGGATGCGCTTGAGCCATTGCTTGCGCGGCAGGCTGGCATCGGCAGCGACCGCCTGATGCAACGCGCGTACGGCGTCGTCTGCCGAGGCGGGGGCCGCCATCGGCGCGGCGGCGCGGCGCATCACGCCGGGTGCACCGGGTGCAGGCTTGGCCGGCGCGGCGCTTTTTAGCGACCCACGCGGTGCTGCGCGGTCGATCGAGGAGCCGGTCACCACCACGCTGTCCAGCGCGGGCTCGCTCGCGTCCATGGCATGGGCCGAGGCCGCTTCGGGTGCCGGGGCGGACATCATCGGCGCCGGTGCGGGCGCGGGGGCAGGCGGCGCAGGGACGGCGATCACTTCCGGGCGGGGCGGGGCGACCGCTTGCGCACGCTCGGGCGCAGGCGCCGAGGTTGGCGCGGTGGCGGCCGCTGGGTCTTTCGCAATGCGCTCTTGCTGGACCACGGGCGGTGCAGCGACCGGGGCCGGTGGCGGTGCGGCGTCCAGTGCCGGCGCAGCCTCCGTCCTTGCGGTGCTCGATGCGGCGGCGCCCGGCACGGGTGCGGCAACCGGTTCGGCCAGCGGTGGTGCTGGCGGATCCTCGGGCTTGAGCTGCCAGGCGATGCCGACCGCGAAGATCACCGAGGCGGCGAGGCCGAACACCGCCGGCAGACGCGAACGCGGGCGCGTTGCCCGCACCGGCGCAGCCGACGGCAGCTTCCAGGTCGCCGCGTCGGCGGCCGGTGCTTCCACGGCCGTTCGCGCGGCTGCGAGCACGGCCTCGTCGATCGCAGGTGCGGGACCGGTCGCGCTCGGCCGACCCAGCAGCCGGGCCAGTTCGCGTTCTTCCGGGGTCAGCGAATCCGGGCGGTTCATCCGCTCAACCCCGCACGTAGTTTGTCCATGGCATAGCGCAGTCGCGATTTGACCGTCTCACGGCCGACGCCGGTAATCTCGGCGATCTCTTCCAGGCTCAGTTCCTGTTCCAGGCGCAACTGCAGGACCTCGCGCTGCTCCGGCGGCAGCTGTTCCATCGCCAACTGCAGCTGACGGCGTTGCTCGAACTCGGACAGCTGGGTTTCCGGCGTCCGCGCATCGGTGATCGCCGCGACACGTTCATCGGCGTCGATCGGGGCCGACGGCCGGTGCCGTGCGGCGCGCCAATGGTCGTTGAGGCGGTTGTGGGCGATCCGGAACAACCAGGTCGTGAAAGCGGCTTCGGGCTGCCAGCCGGCACGGGCGGCAATCACGCGTTGCCAGACATCCTGGAACATCTCATCTGCCAGCGCACCATCGCGCAGTTGGCGCAGCAGGAAGCTGTACAGGCGGCTGCGGTGCCGGCCGTACAGCGCCTCGAACGCACGCAGGTCGCCACCGGCCCAGGCCAGCATCAGTGCTTCATCGGTCGGCAGGGCAAGGGCGTCCACGCCGCACAGAGTAAGCGCTGCGGGGGTGTTCGCATAGTCGATGGGCAGCCGGGCGAGGTTGCTGGGGGGCATGGGGATGGCCTGGGAGACAACAGGAACAACGTCCATCGGCGGCCGATGGGGTTGATGCGCTTCCATTTCCCCCCGGTCGGCGCGTTATGCTCGCAGGCAGGGGAGGTGCCGTGCAGCCGGTACCCGTAGGGATGAGCAACGTGTCCAGTCAGATGATGACCTCTGCAGTGCAATGCGATGGTGATGCGGTGATCCCTGCCGCCGTCGCCAGGGCGTTGTGCGCCCTGCTGCCCGGTGGCGCCGTGGTCGCGCTGGCCTGGTCGGATCCGGTCCTCGGCGAGGGCACCCAATGCCATCCAGACGGGGATCGCCACGGCGCAGACCCGGCCCCGGCACGCCGGCATGAGCCCGCTGCCGCGATGGCCTCGCAGCAATCCTGGACGCATATCGGCGCCGAGTTGACGCTGAGCGTGACACTGCCCTGCGGCGACGCGCCTGCCGACAGCTGGTGGGCGGCCGCGCGCAGTCTGTTCCAGGGCACGTTGTCGCTGGCCCGGCAGCGCCGCGAAATCGCCTCGCTGGAGGAATCCAAACGCCTGCAGCAGGCCCTGTACGAAATCGCCGATCTGGCCGGTGCGGATCTGGAAATGGCCGAGATGCTGCGGCATTTCCATCGCGTGCTCAATTCCCTGATGTACGCGCAGAACTGTTTCATCGTCGAGTACGACGATATCCGGCATCGGGTGCGGTTCCTGTACTTCGCCGACCAGAAGGACGACTTCGTCGCCGATCCGGACCGCAGTTACGAAGAACACGAAATGCCGCGCAGCCTGACCTTCGCGCTGCTGCGGCATGGCGAGCCGTTGAGCGGTCCGTCCAGTGAGCTGCTGGCCGAAATGGAGGGTGAGCAGGGGCAGCGCGGGCCGGAAAGCCTGGACTGGCTGGGCGTGCCGATGCTCCGCGACGGCCGCGTCTGCGGTGCGATCGTGGTGCAGAGCTATGAGCACCGCGCGCGCTATGGCGAGGCCGATCGCACGTTGCTGGGCTATGTCGCCCAGCACATCCTTACTGCGATGGACCGGCGCCAGGCGCAGGTCCAGCTGGAGCGTCAGGTAGAAAGGCGCACGCTGGAGCTGCAGCGCGCCAATCGTAACCTGCAGGACGAAGTGGTCGAACGTCGCCGCGCCGAAAAGCTGCAGATGGCCCTGTTCAACATCGCCGAGCTGGCGATGAGCGCCGCGTCGCTGTCGCAGTACTACGGTCAGGTGCATGGCGTGGTCGGCACGCTGCTGGACGCGCGCAATTTCTATATCGCGCTGGTCAACGAGAACGGCGATGGGCTGGAGTTCGTCTACTCCGTGGACGAATACAACCCCTCGCGCGCGCCACGACCGTTCAGCGAGGGGCTGACCGAGTTCATCGTGCGCAACCGCCAGCCGCTGCTTGCCAATCGTGAGCGCATCGATGCGCTGCGCGACAGTGGTGTTGTCCGCGAGTTCGGTGCGCGTTCGCAGTGCTGGCTCGGCGTGCCGCTGTTGAGCGATGACGATGTGGTGGGCGTGATCGTGGTGCAGAGTTACTCGCCGGAGGTGGTGTTCACTGCACACGATCAGCGCCTGCTGACGTTCGTCGCACAGAACATCGGCAACGGCCTGGCGCGCCAGCGCGACCAGGAGCAGCTGCGCAACGCGCATGCCGACCTGGAAAAGCGCGTGGACGAGCGCACCCGCGAGCTGGCCGACGTCAACGACAAGCTGCTGGGCCAGATCGGCGAACGCCTGCGTGCGGAGCAGCGCCTGACCCACCAGGCCATGCACGATGCGCTGACCGGGTTGCCCAACCGGCTGCACCTGCTGGATCGGCTGGAAGATGCGATCGCGCGCGCGCGTGGCAGCGAGGGTCACGGTTTCGCGGTGCTGTTCCTGGATCTGGACCGCTTCAAACTGGTCAACGACAGCATCGGACATGCTGCGGGCGATCAGATGCTGGTGGAGGTGGCCAAGCGCATCGTGTCGATGATGTCCGCGCAGGACGTGGTCGCGCGGCTGGGCGGTGATGAGTTCGCGATCCTGCTCCAGTGTGGCGATGGCCTGGCGTCGGCGCTGGAGTTCTCACAACGCATGTTGGTCGCGCTGGAAGAATCGATGTGGGTGAAAGGGCGCGAACTGTTCCCCTCCGGCAGCCTGGGCATTGCGATGTGGAACCCGCGCTACCGCAATGGCGAAGAGCTGGTGCGAGACGCGGATGCGGCGATGTACCGCGCCAAGGCGCAGGGCAATGAACGCTGTGCGGTGTTCGATGAGGCCATGCGTGAGCAGGCGCTGCGCAGCCTGGATCTGGAGGCGGACCTGCGCCGGGCCATCATCAACCGGGATTTCGTGCCGTACTACCAGCCGATCATGCGGCTCAGCGACGGTGAGCTGGTCGGCCACGAGGCGCTGCTGCGCTGGCAGCACGAACGCCGCGGGCTGCTGCTGCCGAGTGCGTTTCTCGATCTGGGCGAAGAAAGTGGCCTGATCGAGCAGGTGGACTGGCTGCTGTACGAGCAGGTCATCACCCAGTTGGCCCGTGGCGGCCGCGGCTACCTCTCGGTCAATGTGTCGCCACGGCACTTCCGCTCGGCCGATTTCAGCACGCGGCTGTTCGGGCTGATCGAGGCGGCCGGTGCCGACCCGCACCGGTTGCGGCTGGAAATCACCGAGGTGGCGTTGCTGGACGATGGTCCACGCACGCTGCGCATCCTGCAGACGCTGCGCGAGCGCGGGGTGCTGGTGCAGCTGGATGATTTCGGCACGGGCTTCTCGGCGCTGTCCTACCTGCACCGGTTCCCGATTTCGACGTTGAAGATCGACCAGTCCTTCATTGCCGGTCTGCACGGGCAGGACATGCAGAGCACGCACGCACTGGTGCAGGGCGTGCTGTCGCTGGCGCGCACGCTGGGCATCGAAACAATCGGCGAGGGCATCGAGACCCAGGCCCAGCACGACACGCTGCTGCAGCTCGGCTGCGATTACGGCCAGGGCTATCTGCTCGGCCGTCCGGCCCCGATGGACGCTGCCGCAGCGGCCTGAACCGCTACGGCAGCGGGTGGATCAGCGCAGCGCGTTGGCGCGCTTTTCGTCGATCCACTTGGAGGCCTGCGCCGGCTCGTAGGCGCGCATCCAGGCCAGCATCTCGTCGATGTCCGAGCCGTACCACAGGTCCGCGCGCTGGGCCGGGTGCAGGAAGCGCTCTTCGACCATGCGATCGATCATGCCGATCAGCGGGGCGTAGAAGCCGTCCACATCCAGGAACGCGCACGGCTTGTTGCCGATGCCCAGCTGGCGCCAGGTCAGCATCTCGAAGATTTCTTCCATGGTGCCGAAGCCGCCGGGCAGGGCGACAAACGCATCGGACAGATCAAACATCCGCGACTTGCGCTCGTGCATCGAACCGACGATTTCCAGCTCGGTCAGGCCGCGGTGGGCCACTTCCCAGTCCGCCAGCTGCTGCGGGATCACGCCGGTGACTTCACCGCCGCCTTCAAGTACGGCATTGGCCACGGTGCCCATCAGGCCGACGTTGCCGCCGCCGTAGACCAGGCGCAGGCCGTCGCGGGCGATGCGGTCACCCAGCGCGATGGCGCGCTCGGTGTAGACCGGCTTGCTGCCGGGGTTGGAACCACAGTAAACGCAAATCGACTTCATTGGATCTTCCTGTTGTCCGAATCTGTAGCGACCGGAAACGAAAAAGCCCCGCCGATGACCGGTGCGCTGGTCTCGTGACGGGGTGTCGTTCCGCAGGTGCGGTGGCGGATTATCGCGCGTTTCGGGCGCGGGGGCCAATCGGGCGCCGGTGCCCTCCGTGCGGGTTCAGGCCCGCACGGAGGCCAAACTCAGGCCGCCTGCGACTGCTCCCGGCGCGGACCTTCCTTCAACGCGCGGCCGACCAGGCCGACCAGCAGGTCCAGTTCCTCACCGTCCATCCCGAAATGCGGGGTGAAGCGCAGCGAGTTCTCGCCGCCATGGATCACGTTGATGCCGTGGTTGCGCAGCCACTCTTCGGTGGAGCCGGTGCCGTAGCACTTGAACTGCGGGGCCAGCTCGCAGGAGAACAGCAGACCGGTGCCCTGGACCTTGGTGATCAGCCCGCCCAGCTCGGTCTTGAGCTGTTCCAGCTTGCGCACGGCTTCCTCGCCGCGCACGCGGATGTTCTCGCGCACCTGCGGGGTCAGCAGCGACAGCGTGGCGCAGGCCACGTCCAGCGCCCGCGGGTTGGAGGTCATGGTGTTGCCGTAGATGCCCTTGCGGTACAGCTGCGCGGCATGTTCGGTCACGGCCAGCACCGAGAGCGGGAACTGGGCCGCATTGAGCGCCTTGGAATAGGTCTCCATGTCCGGCACGTCCAGGCCTTCGAAGCCCGGGTAATCCACGATCGAGAGCACGCCGTGCGCGCGCAGGCCGGCCTGGATCGAATCCAGCAGCAACAGGCTGCCGTGCTGGCGGGTCAGTTCGCGGGCCAGCGCATAGAACGAGGGCGGCACCGAGCGGCCCGGGTCGCCTTCGCCCATCACCGGCTCCAGGAACACCGCCTCGATGAACCAGTGGTTCTGCTCGGCCTCGGCGAACACCCGCTTGAGCGCGTCTTCGTCATACGGGGCGATCGCGATGACCGTGTCCTCGCCACGGTAGCTGGCCAGGTGCTGCATGTAGGTCTTGCGGCTGGAATCGGAATACAGGCCCGGGCGGTCGGTGCGGCCGTGGAAGCTGCCCTTCACCACCACCCGTTTGATCTTCGCACCGGCGTGGCGGGCGCCCGGATCGGTCTGCAGCTTGGCGTTGACGTCGGCGATGCGGGCGGCCAGGCCCACGGCTTCCGAACCAGAATTCAGGCACATGAAGTGGCTGTACGGGCAACCGCCACGGCGGTGGCCGATTTCCTTGCGCAGGGCCTGGATGAAGCGCTGCTGGGAGAGGCTGGGGGTCATCACATTGGCCATGACCTGCGGCGCGGCCATCGCCTCCATCACCGCCTCGGGGGTATGGCCGAAGCCCAGCATGCCGTAGCCGCCGGCGTCGTACAGCACCGCACCCTTCAAGGTGACCACCCACGCGCCACGGGCGGCGAGGGCGACGTACGGGGTGACCGCATCATCGGCATAGAAATTGACGAAACCGTCCTGCATCGCCTCGATCTGGGCGCGTTCGTCCAGGGCCAGCAGATCGCCCAGCTCGGCGCGCACGCGGTCGAACTCCGCAGCGGCAGCCTCAATGGCAGCGACCAGGGCGGGGTGGCCGGCGGCCAGGCGTTCAAGGGTGGCGTCATCCAGGCCGGTGGTCAGGCGGGTGCCGGGCTGGGCGCGAAGGGGGGCGAGGCGTTCGATGAAGCTCATTGCAGATCTCCTGAAACGATTGGCGGCACGGCGGAAAAGCAAAACGCGCGTTTATTCGCGCGCGCTTCGGGCATTCCTGCTCGTGCATCAGACTTCCGGTTCGATGCTAGCACGCGGTTTTTCGCGCGATAACCCCGCAAAACGCTGTTGCATAGCAGCATTTTGCGCGACGTTTGCCGAATTCTGCGTTGCCACCGAGGGCCAGTCGTACAATGGCCGACATTGCCTACACGTTGCCGTGCGCTGCCTTGAAGAAGTCCGATTTCAACTACGACCTCCCGCCTGAACTGATTGCCCAGGCGCCGCTTGCCGAACGCTCGGCCAGCCGCCTGATGGTGGTGCCGCCGGCCCCGGCTGCCTTCGAACACCGGCAGGTGCGCGATCTGCCTGATCTGCTGCGCGCAGGCGACCTGCTGGTCTTCAACGACACCCGCGTGATCCCGGCCCGTCTGTTCGGCCAGAAGGCCAGCGGCGGCCGTGTCGAGATCCTGATCGAGCGCCTGCTCGGTGGCCAGCAGGCGCGTGCCCAGGTCGGCGCGAGTAAATCGCCCAAGCCGGGCAGCCGCATCGCGCTCGACGGCGGTGGCGAGGCCGAGGTGCTGGGCCGCGACGGCGAGTTTTATGTGTTGCAGTTCCACGTGCCCGAGGCCCTGGAGCAATGGTTGCTGCATGCCGGCCGGCTGCCGCTGCCGCCCTACATCCAGCGCGAGCCGGGCGTGGATGACCGCGAGCGCTACCAGACCGTGTTCGCGCGCGAGATCGGCGCGGTGGCCGCCCCGACCGCCGGCCTGCACTTCGATGAGGCCCTGCTGGCCACGTTGAAGGACAAGGGCGTCGACTTCGGTCACGTGACACTGCACGTGGGCGCGGGCACCTTCCAGCCGGTCCGCGTGGACGATCTGAAAGAACACGTGATGCACCGCGAATGGCTGAACGTCGGCGCCGAGCTGGTCCAGCAGGTGCGCCGCACCCGGGCTGCCGGCGGACGGGTGATCGGCGTCGGGACCACCGTGGTGCGTGCACTGGAAAGCGCCATGCGCGAGGGCGAACTGCTGCCGTATGCCGGGGAAACCCAGATCTTCATCACCCCGGGCTACCGGATCCGCAGCGTGGACGCGATGGTGACCAACTTCCATCTGCCGGAAAGCACGCTGCTGATGATGATCTCCGCGTTTGCCGGCCAGGCCCGGGTGTTTGAGGCCTACCAGGCCGCGATCGCGGAGAAGTACCGCTTCTTCAGCTATGGCGATGCGATGCTGCTGTTCCCGCAGGGGGAATGAGGGCAGCGGGGCAGGCGCGGCCGTTTTCGGCGACAATGGCAGACTATCTGCCCGAATGACCGCTCCATGTCCCGACTCCAGTTCCAGCTCCAGACCACCGACGGTCGCGCCCGCCGCGGCCGCCTGACCTTCCCGCGCGGGACCGTGGAAACCCCGGCCTTCATGCCGGTGGGCACCTATGGCTCGGTGAAGGGCATCCTGCCGGAGCAGATCCGCGCGCTGGGTGCGGAAATCATCCTGGGCAACACCTTCCATCTTTACCTGCGCCCGGGCCTGGACGTGATCGCCGACCACGGCGGCCTGCATGGCTTCGCGCGCTGGAACGGCCCGATCCTGACCGACTCCGGCGGCTTCCAGGTGTTCTCGCTGGCCCACCGCCGCAAGATCACCGAGCAGGGGGTGACCTTCTCCTCGCCGACCGACGGCGCCCGCGTGTTCCTGGGCCCGGAAGAGAGCATGCGCATCCAGAAGGTGCTCGATTCGGACGTGGTGATGATCTTCGACGAGTGCACCCCGTACCCGGCCACCGAGCCGGTCGCGCGCACCTCGATGGAACTGAGCCTGCGCTGGGCGCAGCGCAGCCGCAACGCGCACGATGAACTGGGCAATGACGCGGCGCTGTTCGGCATCGTCCAGGGCGGCGTCCATCACGACCTGCGCAGCCGCTCGGCCGAGGGCCTGCAGCAGATCGGCTTCGACGGCTACGCCATCGGCGGCCTGGCCGTGGGCGAGCCCGAGCACGAACGCAACGCCATGCTCGACCACATGCACCCGATCCTGCCGGCCGATCGCCCGCGCTATCTGATGGGCGTCGGGCGACCGGAAGACCTGGTCGAAGGCGTCGCCCGCGGCGTGGACATGTTCGATTGCGTGATGCCGACCCGCAATGCCCGCAACGGCCACTATTTCACCTCGTTCGGCACGGTACGCATCCGCAACGCCCGCTACGAGCGCGACATGGACACCATCGAGCCGGGCTGCGGCTGCCATGCCTGCACCAGCGGCTACACGCGCTCCTACCTGCGCCATCTGGACCGCTGCAACGAGATGCTGGCACCGATGCTGGGCACCATACACAACCTCTATTACTACGAGACGTTGATGGCCGACATGCGTGCCGCGATCGCGGCGGGAACCTTTACCGCCTTCCGCGAGTCTTTCTACGCGGCTCGTGGAGCGGTCACGCCTGCGCTGTAAAGTGACCCCCGCCGGCCGATCCGGCGCGCCGACCCTGCCAAACGGCCCAAGGACGAACTCCCGGGGCCATGGCATACTTCGAGGCTGACCCCCGTTTCGCGGCGACTCCCTGACCCTTCAAGGGGCAGGGCGCCTCCCAACCCAAGGACACACTATGAACCTGCTCGCCTTCCTCATTCCCACCGCCAACGCCCAGGCCGCCGGTGGCCAGCCGCAGGGCATGGGTCTGACCACCCTGCTGTTCCCGATCATCCTGATCGCGATCATGTACTTCCTGATGATCCGCCCGCAGATGAAGCGCCAGAAGGAACACAAGGCCATGCTGGAGAAGGTCAAGCGCGGTGACGAAGTGCTGACCAACGGCGGCATCGCCGGCGTGGTCACCGACATCGGCGACAACTTCATCACCATCGAAGTGGCCGAGAACGTGCGCATCCGCGTGCAGAAGGGCGCCGTGGGCAATGTGCTGCCGACCGGCACGCTGAAGTCGGCCAACTGATCCACTCCCTTTCCGTTCAACCGCGGTGCCGGGACGGGCACCGCGCGGGACCCAAGCAATGCTCGAATTTCCACGCTGGAAGTATTTCCTCATCCTGATCGTGCTGGCGGTCAGTGCGTTGTACGCACTGCCCAACATCTACCAGAAGGACCCTGCCGTGCAGATCACCGCCAACCGTGGCGGGCAGATCGACGACGCCCTGCGCGACCGCGTGCTGGGTGACCTCAAGCAGGCCGGCGTGGAGCCGTTGTCGGTGGCCAAGGAAGGCGACAGCCTGATCGTGCGCCTGCCGACGCTGCAGGCGCAGACCGCCGCCAACGACGCCCTGCGCGACGAGATGGGCGAGGACTACGTGGTTGCCCTGAACCTGGCCTCCACCGTGCCGGAGTGGCTGAGCGACCTCGGCGCCAAGCCGATGGTGCTGGGCCTGGATCTGCAGGGCGGCGTGCACTTCGTGCTGCAGGTCGACCAGAAGGCCGCACTGGACAAGCGTCTGGACGCCTACGCCGAAGACGTGCGCACCAGCCTGCGCGATGCCCGCATTGCCTACCAGTCGGTCGAACGCCGTGGCGACAACACCATCGTGGCGAGCATCAGCCCGTCCGCCGGTGCCGATGCCGCCACGCGTGCCCGCGAAGTGATGGTCAAGGCGCAGCCGACGCTGGGCTACGAGGTGGCGGGCAACCGCATCACCGTGAGCATGCCGGAGGCGGAACTGACCGCGATCGCCAACGGCGCTATCGAGCAGAACGTCAACACGCTGCGCAACCGTGTCAATCAGCTTGGCGTGGCCGAGCCGATCATCCAGCGCCAGGGCGCCGACCGCGTGGTCGTGCAGCTGCCGGGCGTGCAGGACACCGCCGAAGCCAAGCGCATGATCGGTGCGACCGCGACGCTGGAGTACCGCGCCGTGGTCGAGGGCAATGCCCAGGACGCGATCACCAGCGGCCGTATCCCGCCGGAGGCCAAGGTCTACCAGCAGCGTGACAATCGCGGCCCGATCCTGCTCAACAAGCGCGTGATCGTGACCGGTGACCAGATGGTCGCCGCACAGGCCACCACCGACCAGAACGGCGCCGCGGCGGTGAGCGTGACGCTGAACAATGTCGGCGGCCAGCGCATGTTTGATTTCACCAGCGCCAACGTCAACAAGCCGATGGCGGTGGTCTACACCGAGCGCATCCCGACCGTGAACGTGGTCGATGGCAAGGAAGTGCGCAGCTTCCGCGTCAAGGAAGAAGTGATCTCGGTCGCCAATATCAACGGCGTGTTCGGCAAGAACTTCCAGACCACCGGCCTTGAGAAGACCGAGGCGGAAAATCTGGCCAAACTGCTGAAATCCGGTTCGCTGGCTGCACCGATGGACTTCGTTGAAGAACGCATCGTCGGCCCGAGCCTGGGTGCGGAGAACGTCGAGCGCGGCGTGACCGCGGTCGGCTTCGCGTTCCTGTTCACCCTGGTCTTCTTCACCGTGTACTACCGCATGTTCGGCGTGATCACCTCGGTGGCCATGCTGTTCAACCTGCTGATCGTGGTGGCGGTGATGTCGCTGTTCGGCGCGACGATGACGCTGCCCGGCTTCGCCGGTCTGGCGCTGTCGATCGGCCTGTCGGTCGACGCCAACGTGCTGATCAACGAACGTATCCGTGAAGAGCTGCGGGCCGGCATGCCGCCCAAGACGGCCATCGTGGCCGGTTACGAGAAGGCTTCCGGGACCATCCTGGACGCCAACCTCACCGGCATCCTGGCGGGTGTGGCGTTGTATGCGTTCGGTACCGGTCCGTTGAAGGGCTTCGCCGTGACGATGATCGTCGGCATCCTGGCCTCCATGTTCACTGCAATCACCGTCTCGCGTGCCCTTGCCGTGCTGGTCTACAGCCGCCGCAAGAAGCTCAAGACCCTGGCCATTTGACGGGAAGCGAATAGAAACCATGAAACTTTTCCCGTTGCATCTGATCCCGAACGACACCAAGTTCGACTTCATGCGCACCCGCTGGGTGGCCATCGGTCTGGCGGCGCTGGTGTTCATTGCCGCCATCGGCTGCATTGCCTTCAAGGGCTTCAACTACGCGCTGGACTTCACCGGCGGCACCGTGGTCGAAGTCCGCTTCGACAAGCCCGCTGACGTCGATGCCGTGCGCGAGCATCTGGAAGGCGCCGGTTATGCCGGTGCCCAGGTGCAGAGCTTCGGCAGCGGCAGCAACCTGCTGATCCGTCTGCAGCCGCAGGAAATGGCCGAAGGCGAGAACGCCGGTGAGGCCAACAACCGCACCGCAGAGGCCGTGCAGAAGGCGATCTCGATGGAGGGCAACCAGGCCGCCATCGTGGGCGCCGAGTTCGTCGGCCCGCAGGTCGGTAAAGAGCTGGCGCTGAACGGCCTGTACGCGGCGCTGTTCGTGCTGATCGGCTTCCTGATCTACATCGGTTTCCGCTTCGAGTGGAAGTTCGCGATGGTGGCGATCATCACCACGCTGTTCGACGTGCTGGTGGTGGCGGGTTACTTCTCGCTGAGCGGCCGTGAGTTCGATCTGACCGTGCTGGCAGGTCTGCTGTCGGTGATGGGCTTCTCGATCAACGACACCATCGTGGTGTTCGACCGTGTGCGTGAGAACTTCCGCAGCCTGCGTGTGGAGCCGCTGGAAGTGATGAACCGGTCGATCAACCAGACGCTGTCGCGCACGATCATCACTTCGCTGGTGTTCTTCCTGTCGGTGCTGGCGCTGTATCTGTACGGCGGTGGTTCGCTGGAAGGGTTGGCGCTGAGCCAGATGATCGGTGCGGTGATCGGTACGCTGTCGTCGATCTTCATTGCCTGCCCGCTGCTGACGATGGGCGCGCTGGCGGTGACCAAGCAGGATCTGCTGCCGAAGGCGAAGGACGTGGAAGCGTTGGAGCGTCGTCCGTAAGGTTTCTGGTGGTTTGAAACATCCGGGAGGCCGCGCATTGCGCGGCCTTTCTTTTTGTTCGGGGTCAGAGCCAGAGCCAGAGCGGCGCCTTGGGTGCTCACTGTTGGAGGGCGACGGATAGCGCTGTGCTGGACCCGCCGTAAACCCATCCCTGGGGGCTCGTGAGCGCCATCCATGGCGCTCCAACGGTCCTGCACATCGCTATCCGTCACCCTCCAGGCAGGGGGCTGGATGACGGTTGGTAGGGCAGAGCGAAGCAAGGCAAAGCAAAGCAAAGCAAAGCAAAGCAAAGCAAAGCAAAGCAAAGCAACGGCACCCGCGCTGGCGTGGATCCACGTGGGGCAAGAATCGGTCTTGGCATTGCTGACTCTCTGCACGCGCGATCCTGGTTCGGCGACAGTCGGCCAATCTCCAGGATTCAGCATCCAATGCACTCGTCATGACGCCAGGTGTTCCGTGTAGAGCCACGCCATGCGTGGCGGCTCTCCCGTCCGCAGCGGCCGTGTGTCAGGCAGGGGCCGGTGAGGGCAGGGCGGGACCGTCACCCGCATGGATGCGGGTGTCGAGCCTCCACGGACGGATTTACGGCGCGTCCCGTCCTGCCCTCACTGGTCCCAGGCCACAAGGAACATACACCCCCGTCGGTTGTACTCCGCAGCGCTGCGCACTACGATCCCTTGCGTTCCGCGCAGCCGCTCCGGTGGCGCGCGACCTCCCTTTTCATCGCGCCGGTCCGCCCTGCGCCAGTCCCCCTCGAGGTTTACATGGTCATCAAACCGCGTGTGCGCGGCTTCATCTGCGTCACCACCCATCCCGTCGGCTGCGATGCGGCCGTCAAGCAGCAGATCGATTACATCCAGTCCAAGCCGAAGATCGCCAACGGCCCGAAGAAGGTGCTGGTGCTTGGCGCCTCCACCGGCTACGGGCTGGCGGCGCGCATCACCGCCGCCTTCGGCAGTGATGCCGCCACGCTGGGCGTGTTCTTCGAGCGTCCGGGCACCGAGACCAAGCCCGGCACCGCCGGCTGGTACAACACCGCCGCGTTCCACAAGTACGCCGAGCAGGCCGGCCTGTACGCCAAGAGCGTCAATGGCGATGCCTTCTCCGATGAGGTCAAGGCCAAGGTCATCGAGCTGATCAAGCAGGACCTCGGCCAGGTCGACCAGGTGGTGTACAGCCTGGCCGCGCCGCGCCGCAAGCATCCCAAGACCGGTGAAGTGATCAGCTCCACGCTCAAGCCGATCGGTGCGCCGATCACGCTGCGCGGCCTGGATACCGACAAGGAAGTGATCACCGAGACCACGATCGAGCCGGCCAGCCCGGAAGAGATCGCCGGCACCGTTGCCGTGATGGGTGGCGAAGACTGGCAGATGTGGATCGATGCGCTGCTCGAGGCCGGTGTGCTGGCCGAGGGCGCGACCACCACGGCCTTCACGTACGTGGGTGAGGAAATCACCCAGGCGATCTACTGGAACGGCTCCATCGGCGCGGCCAAGAAGGATCTGGACGAGAAGGTCGTCGGCCTGCGCCAGAAGCTGGCCCCGATCGGTGGCGATGCGCGCGTGTCGGTGCTCAAGGCGGTGGTCACCCAGGCCAGCTCGGCGATTCCGACCATGCCGCTGTACCTGTCGCTGTTGTTCAAGGTGATGAAGGCCAAGGGCACGCATGAAGGCTGCATCGAGCAGCTCGATACGCTGTACGACATCCTCTATGGCGGCAAGGACGCAGGCATCGCAACCGAGCGCCTGCGCCACGATCTGGTCACCGATGGCGGCCGCAAGGTCGAGCTGATCGATGATGCCGGCCGCCTGCGCGCGGACTACAAGGAAATGGCGCCGGAGGTGCAGAGCGAAGTGGTCGCGCTGTGGCCGCAGGTGACCAACGAGAACCTGTACGAGATCAGCGATCTGGCCGGCTACAAGGCCGACTTCCTGCGTCTGTTCGGGTTCGGCGTGGAAGGCGTGGATTACGACGCCGATGTTGCCACCGACGTGAAGATTCCGAACCTGGTCGAGATGGCCTGACCGGAAGGAGGGATGCCGACCAACGGTCGGCATCCACCGGTGCGGTGCGTGCCCGGATGGCCGCGCGGCGCGTCCGTTGATGCCCGGGCGGTGCGGCCCCTGATGCGCGGGAGACGGCAGGTCACGACCGTGGGTCGTGACGCTTCCCCTCAGCTGAAATCGAAGTTCATCACCGGGCCGGCCGGGCCGACGAACTCACCCTGCACGTAATCCACGCCGGCGCTGAAGAGCAGGCTCATCGAGTTGGCATCGGCGACGAATTCGGCGATGGTCCGGATGTCGGCGGCCTGCGCACGCGCGGTGATCTCGCTGATCTTCTCGCTGTGCTCGCGGGTGCGGGCGAAGTCGGACGTGAAGTCGCGGTCCAGCTTGAGGAACTGCGGCTGGAAGTGCGCCAGCAGCTGGAACGAATCCAGTCCTGAGCCGAACTGCTCCAGACCGATCCGGCAGCCCAACGGGGCGACCGCGGCCAGGAACTGCTGGGCATTGCGCAGGTGGGTGAACACCTTGGCCTCCGGCGCGTGCAGCCACAGCTGTTCGCCCGGTACGCCCTGCGCCTCGAGTTCGCGGCGGAGCGTGGCGATCATCTGCGGGTCGTTGAACGACTCCGGGGTGATCTTGACCATCATGTGGGTGACATGGCCCTCGCGCTTGCGCGCGGCGAGCATGCCGATCGCGTGCGTGACCACCCAGCGGTTGATGTCGGCCAGCAGGCCATGGTCCTCGGCGATACCCAGGAACGCGTTCGGGCTGAGCAGCTCACCGTTGTGGTCCAGGCGCAGGTAGGCCTCGTACAACTCCAGCGCCTCGCCCTGCAGGCTGAGCACCGGCTGGTAGTGCAGCTGGAAGCCATCGCCGTCCAGTGCCTGCCGGATGCGGGTCACCCAGTGCTGGATGCGCTCTTCTTCCACGCGGTCCACCGCGGCCGGATCGAACACGCGGGTGGTGTTGCCCAGTTCCAGTGCGGCCTGGGTGCACTCGGTCGCGCGCGCCAACACCTGACCGATGCTCGCGATCTTCTCGCCCACCTGCACACCGCCCACGCTGACGGTCACGGTGGCCGAGCGCTCTCCGATGCTGAACACCTGCGCGGCGAAGGCCTCACGGATATGGTCGGCCAGGGCGACGGTCTGCGCGTAGGGGGCCTCGGTCAGCACGGCAAAGCTGTGCTCGCCGAAGCGGGCCACCTGTGCGGTGTCGCCAACCGATTGGGCCAGCACGCGGGCGAGGGCGCCGATCAGCGCATCGGCCGAGTCCAGCCCGATCTCCGGCAGCAGGCGCGCGTAATGGTCCGGCTCGATCAGCAGCAGGCCGAACTGGCCCTCGCTGCGGCCGGCCTGGGCCACCGCGTTTTCGACATGCAGCATGAAGGTCGGGCGGTTGAGCAGGCCGGTGACCTGATCGCGCTGGCGCAGATCCTCGACCTCGCGCGCCAGTTCCGGATCGAACTCCATGCGCCGGCGGAACACCACCTGCAGGCAGGATTCGCCCTCGTAGCTGGCCTGGGTGAACTCCATGGTCGCGGCGAACACGGCGCCGTCCTGGTTGCGCGCATCCACCTGGTACTGCGGCGGCGGCGCATCGCCCTTGCTCATGGATTTGAGCAGCTGCTTGAAACCGTCCACGTGCTGGGGGGCGACCATGTCCAGCAGCGAGATGCCTTCCACATCGTCGAAGGTCTCGTAGCCGAACATCTCCAGGTAGGCCTCGTTGGCCCGGATGTGCATGCCTTCGTGGATGTAGGCGATCGGGTCGCGCGAGGACGAGATCAGCGCATCGCAGCGGCGCTCGGTCTCGCGCATCTGCGCCTCGATCCGGCGCAGCCCGCGGCGCGCGTGCAGATCGATCCATTCGTTGCGGACCACCGCCAGCAGGTGCTCGGGGCGGTGGCGCAGGGCGATGGCGCGGATGCCGTTGGCGCCGGCCTCGACCCACTCGTTCTCATCGATCGATTCGGCCAGCAGGATCATCGGGATGTCCTTGCCGCTGGCCGCGATCTGCTGGGTCACCTGCAGCAGCGGGATGCTCTGCGCGGCGGCGACCAGCACCAGGTCGATCGGCTGGGTACCCAGTGCCTGGGCCAGTTCCTCGCTGTGCTGCGGGCGCATCGGGCGCACCGCGATGCCGCTGTTGCGCAGCGTGCTGACGATGGTCTCGGCGTTCTCGCCGCTGTCGTCCACGATCAGCAGGCGGACCGTCATGTCATTCGCGTTCTGCATTCACTACTCCCCGGACTGCAAACTTGATACACGATGCGTGTGACTACGTCCATGCGGCAAACGGTAGCCGATCACGGAACGCTGGTTCCGGCTCAGGCCACGCTGCCTGCGGCATGGCCACAGGCCCACGCCCACTGGAAGTTGTAGCCCCCCAGCCAGCCGGTCACGTCCAGCACCTCCCCAATGAAGTGCAGGCCGGGAACCAGTTGCGATTCAAAGGTACTGGAGGACACCTTGCGGGTGTCGACCCCGCCCAGCGTCACCTCGGCGGTACGGTAGCCCTCGGTGCCACTGGCCACCAGCGGGAAATTCTGCAGCAGTTCCGCGGCCTGGCGCAGCTGGGGCTCGTCGATCTGGCGCACCAGCCGGTCCGGCAGCCAGTGCTCGCACAGGCGCAGCGCCAACCGGCGCGGCAGCACCTCCGAGAGCACCGTGCGCAGCTCGGCGGCACCGCGCTCGGCCTTCATCCGGCGCAGCCACTCCAGCGCGTCCTGGCCCGGCAGCAGGTCCAGCCGCAGCTCATCGCCGGGCTGCCAGAAGGAGGAGATCTGCAGGATCGCCGGGCCGCTGATGCCGCGGTGGGTGATCAGCATGGAATTACGGAACTCGACCTCGTTGCAGCGCGCCGTGATCGGCAGCGCCACCCCGCTGAGATCGTTGAAGCGCTCCTGGTGCGTGCCGCTCAGGGTGAGCGGCACCAACCCGGCGCGGGTCGGCAGGACCTCATGGCCGAACTGGCGGGCCAGCTCGTAGCCGAAGCCGGTCGCGCCCATGCTCGGGATCGACAGGCCACCCGTGGCCACCACCAGCGAGGCGGCATGGAAGTGCCCCTGCGCGGTGTGCACGTGGAAGCCGTCCGCGCCGCGCTCCACCTTCTGCACCCCGCAGTCGGTGCGGATCTGCACCCCGGCGGCCTGGCATTCGTCCACCAGCATCTTCACGATCTGCTTGGAGGAGATGTCGCAGAACAGCTGGCCCAGCTCTTTCTCGTGATACGCGATGCCGTGCCGCTCCACCATCTCGATGAAATGCCACGGCGTATAGCGGGCCAGCGCGGATTTGCAGAAGTGCGGATTGGCCGACAGGAAGTTGGCCGCCGTGGTGCCGGTGTTGGTGAAGTTGCAGCGCCCGCCGCCGGACATCAGGATCTTCTTGCCCACCTTGTTGGCATGGTCGATCACCTGCACCAGGCGCCCGCGCCTGCCGGCGGTCATCGCACACATCAGTCCGGCAGCGCCGGCCCCGATGACCAGCACATCACAGCGGATCACACTCACGCCTGCGGCTTCTGCTTGCGCCAGGTGGGGATGACGCTGAGCTGCGCCTTGTCCGACGTCAACTGCACTTCGCCGTCCTGGATCTGCACGTCCCACTGCATCGTGCGTTCGATCTGCGCTCCCCATTCGGTGACGAACTCGCCCGGCAGGTCCATGACCTCCAGCGTGGACAGCTTCTTCAGCGCGGAGGCGTTGCGGTCCCACCAGATATCGGCGGCGCGGCCGCCGTAGGTGACCAGCTGCACCGCACGCGCGCGGCCGGCGGCCTTGCGCAGGCGCGACTCGTCGGGCTGGCCCAGTTCGATCCACAGCTCGACGTCACCGGTGTAATCGCGGCGCCACAGGTCCGGCTCGTCGTCCACGCTCAGGCCGCGGCCGAACTCCAGCCGGTCATCGGCGTTCAGGGCGAAGGTGAGCAGGCGCACCATCAGGCGGTCGTCGGTCTCGGACGGGTGCTGGGCCAGCGTCAGCGTATGGCTGGCGTAATAGCCGCGATCCATGTCGCTGATCTGCAGTTCGGCCTTGCGGATGGTGGCGGTGAGGGCCATGGGGATACCTGAAACAAAGAGCGCCATGATAATGGTTCGCCATGAGCCCGTCCGATCCGATCCTCGCTGCCCCCGCACCCAGCCGCCTGCAGTTGCCCCCCGGCGACTGGCCGAGCCTGCTGGACGGGCTGTGCGCGCGCTTTCCGCGCATCAACCGCGCGCAGTGGGCAGACCGCTTCGCCCGGGGGCGGGTGCAGGACGCGCAGGGCAGGGCGCTCGCGCCGGATCAGGCCTGGCAGGTGGGGCTGGAGATCGTGTATTTCCGTGAAGTGGCCGATGAGCCGGTGATTCCCTTCGCCGAGGCCATCGTCCACCAGGACGCGCACCTGCTGGTGGCCGACAAGCCGCACTTCCTGCCGGTCACGCCCGCCGGCGATTACGTGCGCGAGACGCTGCTGGCGCGGCTGGTGGCGCGCACTGGCAACCGCGACCTGGTGCCGCTGCACCGCCTGGACCGGCTGACCGCCGGGCTGGTGCTGTTCTCCACCCGGCCAGACAGCCGCGATGCCTACCAGCGCCTGTTCCGCGAGCGGCGCATTGAGAAGGTGTACGAAGCGCTGGCGCCGGGACTGCCCGAACTGCCGTTCCCATTGGAGCGGCAGACCCGCTTGGTCCCGGGAGAGCCGTTCTTCCGCATGGCCGAGGCGGCCGGCGAGCCCAATGCGCGGACCCGCATCGAGGTGATCGGCGGCACCGGACCGGTCTGGCGCTACCGACTGCACCCGGTGACCGGCCGCAAGCACCAGCTGCGCGTGCACATGGCGGGGCTGGGCGCGCCGATCCTGGGCGACGATCTGTACCCGGAGCTGCACGCGGATGCGCCGGCGGACGCGCCGCTGCAGCTGCTGGCCAAGGAATTGGCGTTCGATGACCCGTTGACCGGGGAGCGGCGCACGTTCACCAGCGGGTTGTCGCTTCACCTGTAGGGCCGGCCGCTGGCCGGCTGCCGGGGTGAGTGGTGGTCACCAAGCGCTACGGAGGAGCCGGCCGGCGGCCGGCACTACCGGGCCGCGACTCTCCGCCACGCCGGACCCTCGACCGGCCATCCGTCCGTTCATCTTGCCGAACGGTTGGCCAGCCAACGGTCCAGCTGCGCGGCGAAGGCCTGCTTGTCGCGCGCATGCAGCGGCGCAGGGCCACCCGTCTGGATACCGGAGCCGCGCAATTCCTCCATGAAATTGCGCATCGACAGCCGCTCGGCCATGTTGTTCGGGGTGTACAGGTCGCCGCGCGGGTTCAATGCGACGGCCTTCTTGTCCAACACCAAGGCCGCCAGCGGGATGTCCTGCGTGACGACCAGATCGCCTGGCTGGACCCGTTCGACGATCACGCTGTCGGCCACATCCAGGCCCGGTGGGACCTGGATCGCGCGGATGAAACGGGACGGAGGGGTCCGCAGCCAGTGGTTCGCGACCAGGGTCATCCCGATTCCGGCGCGCTCGGCGGCCCGGAACAGGATCTCCTTGATGACGGCCGGACAGGCGTCGGCGTCCACCCAGATGTGAACTTTAGGGGTCGGTACGTCAGTCATTTGGCTGATCTTAAGGTAGGAAAAATCTGAATAGGGGCCGCAATTTCGTGTAGGATCGCCCGACCCCTTGTCCTGTCAGGCGGGAAGGGGGGATGGCTGAATAAACCAGCTATCGCTTTTTCGGTAAAACACGAGTATCGTCACCCACACTGTGTTTGCTAGGGTCACCGTGAATCGTGGCCTGGTGCAGTTGATCTCACGATCTGCTCATCGATCCGCTTTACCAACGCCTGCAACTCAGTCTCGGCTCCGATACGCGGCGGCCGCGATTATTTCAACTATTGTTTCAGGAGTTAGTACATGTCTGATCGTCAGCAGGGCACCGTGAAGTGGTTCAACGACGCCAAGGGCTTCGGCTTCATCACCCCGGAAAGCGGCCCGGACCTCTTCGTGCATTTCCGCGCGATCCAGGGCACCGGCTTCAAGTCGCTGCAGGAAGGCCAGAAGGTGACGTTCGTCGCCGTGCAGGGCCAGAAGGGTATGCAGGCTGACCAGGTGCAGGCGGTCTAATCGACCCCCCGCAACCGTAAGGTCGCCTAAAACGCCGGAAGCGAAAGCTTCCGGCGTTTTTTATTGGGCGGCATTCGGCCATCGCCACCGCAGCACACGTTGAAGACGTCATCGTGCCGGTAGCCCGGTTACGATGCCGCTTTGACCCTGCGGAACCCTCGATGATCAAGGTGCACCATCTGGACCACTCGCGCTCGCTGCGCGTGTTGTGGATGCTCGAAGAACTGGGCCTGCCGTACCAGGTCGTCAACTACCAGCGCGATCCGAAGACCTGGCTGGCACCGCAAGCGCTGCGCGACGTGCACCCGCTGGGCAAGTCGCCGGTGCTGCAGGACGACGCGCTGGTCCTGGCCGAATCCGGCGCGATCCTGGAATACCTCGCCGACCGCTACGACAGCGGCCGCCAGCTCTCCCCCGAGCCGATGCCGGCCCAGGCGCCCGAACGCGTGCGTTACCGCTACTGGATGCACTATGCCGAAGGCTCGGCGATGCCGCCGCTGGTGATGACCCTGGTGTTTTCGCGGCTGCGCAACGCGCCGATGCCGTTCTTCGCCAAGCCGATCGCGCGCTCCATTGCCGACAAGGCGCTGAACGGCTTCGTGCGTCCTCAGGTGAAGCTGCACATGGACTGGATGGAACGCGAGCTCGGCCAGGCGCCGTGGTTTGCCGGTGAACGCTTCACCGCGGCCGATATCCAGATGAGTTTCCCGATCCAGGCCGCCGCCGCGCGCGGTGGCGACATGGCCGCCTACCCACGGCTGCAGGCGTACCTGGCCCGGATCGAGCAGCGCCCGGCGTACCAGCGTGCGGTGGAGCGCGGCGGCCCGTTGAACCTCGGCGGCGGTTCGCGCTGAACTTGCGGGGCAGCCGGTCTGCCCCCATTTCATGCCTATGAATACCCAGCCCCTGCGTTTCGACAACCGTTTCATCCGTGACCTGCCCGGCGACCCGGAAACCGGCCCGCGCGTGCGGGAGGTGCGCGAGGCCGCGTGGTCCTCGGTGATGCCGACGCCGGTCGCCGCGCCACAGCTGCTGGCGTACTCACCTGAGGTGGCCACGCTGCTGGGCATGGGCGAGGACCTGATCGAGAGCGAGGATTTCGCGCGGGTGTTCGGCGGCAATGCGCTGTATGCCGGGATGGCACCGTGGGCGGCCAACTACGGTGGCCATCAGTTCGGCCATTGGGCGGGGCAGCTCGGCGATGGCCGTGCGATCTCGCTGGGCGAGCTGCTCACCCCGGACGGGGCGCACTGGGAGCTGCAGTTGAAGGGCGCCGGGCGCACACCGTACTCGCGGGGCGCCGACGGGCGTGCGGTGCTGCGCTCGTCCATCCGCGAGTTCCTGTGCAGTGAAGCGATGCATCACCTTGGCGTGCCGACCACGCGCGCGCTGAGTCTGGTCGGCACCGGTGATGCCGTCGTGCGCGACATGTTCTACGACGGTCACCCCGAGGCCGAACCCGGCGCGATCGTGTGTCGCGTCGCGCCGTCGTTCATCCGCTTCGGCAGCTTCGAACTGCCGGCCTCGCGCGGTGACACGACGTTGCTGCGGCAGTTGGCCGATGTCTGCATCGCGCGCGATTTTCCTGCGCTGGCAGAGGCGGGCGAGGCGCGCCATGCACGCTGGTTCGCCGAGATCTGCGAACGCACCGCGGTGCTGGTTGCGCACTGGATGCGCGTCGGCTTCGTGCACGGGGTGATGAACACCGACAACCTCTCCATTCTCGGGCTCACCATCGATTACGGTCCATATGGCTGGGTCGAGGATTACGATCCCGAGTGGACCCCCAACACCACCGACGCGCAGGGCCGACGCTATCGTTTCGGCACGCAGCCGCAGGTGGCGTACTGGAATCTCACCCGGCTGGCGCAGGCCTTGGCACCGCTGTTCGAGGATGTCACCCCGCTGCATGACGGGCTGGCGCGTTTCCAGCAGGTGCACGCGGACTGCGAGCGCGCCGATATCGCTGCGAAACTGGGGCTGGACACCTGCCGCGATGACGATGTGGCGTTGATGGCGGCGTGGCTGGAGATTCTGCACGAGGGCGAGATGGACATGACCCTGGCCTTCCGTGGGCTGATGGCGCTCGATCCTGCATCGCCTTCCGTGGTGGTGCTGGAGGAGGCGTTCTACAGCCCGGCCCGTCGCGACGCAGTGCTGCCGTCGCTGCAGGCATGGCTGCAGCAGTACGCGCTGCGCCTGCGCGGCGATGGCCTGAGTGCACAGGCGCGTCAGCAGCAGATGGGCCGCGCCAATCCGGTCTACGTGCTGCGCAACTGGCTCGCCCAAGAGGCCATCGAACAGGCGGAGCAGGGCGACCTGAGCGGCGTGCATACGCTGCTGGAGGTGCTGCGGCGGCCGTATGAAGCGCAGCCGGGGCGCGAACACTTCGCGGCCAAGCGACCCGAGTGGGCGCGGGTGAAGGCCGGCTGCTCGATGCTGTCCTGCAGCTCGTAAGCGCCTCGGTTACCCTATGCCACCCCGTTCGTTCCCAGACCCATGACCGAGTCTTCCGCCACGCCCGCCTGGGCCGGCCGCCTGCGCGACATCGCCGATTTCCCCAAGCCGGGCATCCTGTTCAAGGACATCATGCCGCTGCTCGCCGACGGCCCGGATTTCGCGGCCGCCATCGATGCGATGGTCGCGCCCTGGCGCGATGCCGATCTGCAGGCGGTGATGGGGATCGAGTCGCGCGGCTTCATCCTCGGCGCGGCCATGGCGCGGGTGCTGGGCGTGGGCTTCGTGCCGGTGCGCAAGCCGGGCAAGCTGCCGGGCAAAGTGCTGCGCCAGGATTACACCCTGGAATACCGCACCGACAGCATCGAAGTGCACGCCGATGCCTTGCCGGCCGGCGCACGCGTGCTGGTGATCGATGATGTGCTCGCCACGGGCGGTACCCTGCTGGCGGCGTTGTCGCTGGCCCGCCAACTGCAGGTCGAGGTGGTCGGTGCGGCCGTGCTGGTGGAACTGGCCGGCCTCGGTGGCCGCGACCGCTGGACGAGTGACGTCCCGCTGCTGGCCAATCTGGTCTATTGACCCGGGAATCCGCGCGGGCCTACCGCCCCCGGTAGTGCCGGCCGCTGGCCGGCACCTCAAACGCCGCGACGAACGTGCAGCCGACCAACGGTCGGCTCTACCGCTCAGACATCCATCTTGCGGACGCGGAACCGGCGGCCCTTGATCTTGCCCGCTTCCAGCTGGGCGATCGCCCGGCCGGCATGTTCGCGCGCAATGGCCACATACGAACGCGTGGCGTAGATGTCGATCTTGCCGATGTACTTGGCCGCCAGCCCGGCATCGCCGGTCAGTGCGCCGAGGATGTCGCCCGGGCGCAGCTTGTCGGTCTTGCCGCCATCGATGCGCAGCGTGGTCATCGCGGCCTGCGGCAGCACCGGCGGGCGTGCGGTGGCCAGCGGCGTCTTCTGCCAGTCCAGCGGCTTGCCCTGTGCCAGTTCCAGCGCATCGGCGCGGTTGCGCTCGCGGTGCGTCACCAGGCTGATGGCCAGGCCCGTGGCACCGGCGCGGCCGGTACGGCCAACGCGATGCTCATAGGTTTCGATATCGGTCGGCAGCTCGTAATTGATCACCGCAGCCAGATCCTGCACATCCAGGCCACGCGCGGCCACGTCGCTGGCGACCAGTACGTTGCAGCTGCGGTTGGCGAAGCGCACCAGCACTTCGTCGCGGTCGCGCTGTTCCATCTCGCCGTGCAGCGGCAGCGCAGAGAACCCGAACTGCTGCAGCGAAATGGCGACATCGTCGACATCGCGGCGGGTGTTGCAGAACACCACGGCCGATTCCGGCGTGTACTTGAGCAGCAGGCCGGCCAGCGCCTTCTGCTTCAGTGCCAGCTCGGTCTCGCAGAACAGGTGGCGGATCGCCGGCGCGTGATCGGCGCCTTCCACGGTCACTTCCACCGGGTCACGCAGCAGCACGCGGGCGATCTCGCGGATCTCATCCGGGAAGGTGGCCGAGAACAGCAGCGTCTGGCGGTCCTTGCTGGTGCGCCCGGCGATCTCGCGGATCGGCTCTTCAAAGCCCATGTCCAGCATGCGGTCGGCTTCGTCCAGCACCAGGGTGGTCACACCGCCCAGGTGCAGCACGCGCTTGCGGCCCAGTTCCTGGATGCGCCCGGGGGTGCCGACCACGACCTGCGGGTCGTGTGCTTCCAGCGAGGCCAACTGCGGGCCCAGCGGCATGCCGCCGGTCAGCACCAGCAGTTTCAGGTTCGGAATGCCGGTGGCCAGCTTGCGGATCTGCTTGCCGACCTGGTCGGCCAGCTCGCGGGTCGGGCACAGCACCAGCGCCTGGGCGCGGGTCACCGATGGGTCCAGCGCCTGCAGCAGGCCCAGGCCGAACGCGGCGGTCTTGCCGCTGCCGGTCGGGGCCTGTGCGATGACATCGCGGCGCTCGAGGATGGCCGGCAGGCTCTGGGCCTGCACGGGGGTGAGCGAGGTATAGCCCATGGCATCGATGCCGGGCAGCAGCGCTGGTTTCAGCGGCAGGGAGGAGAATTCAGACATGCGGTAGTGTCGCAGAAGTCCGCCCGGCGTGCCTCAGCCGAGCAGCGCGTGCACGCCCAGGTTGATCCCCAACCCGCCTGCCAACAGCCAGCCGAACAGCAGCAGCGCCAGCAACAGCGGCTTCATCCCGGCCCTGCGCAGCGCCGAGGCATGCGTGGTCAGACCGAGCGCGGCCATCGCCATCGCCAGCAGCACGGTGTCCAGATCGATCGCCGCACTGACGATGGCGGCCGGCAGCACCTGCAGCGAATTGAGCCCGGCCACCGCGACGAAGCCGAACGCGAACCAGGGCACCACGATCCTGGCGCGCTGGCCGGGCGCCCCCGGCGTACCACCGCGTGCCAGCAGCATCGACAGCCCGATCAGGAACGGTGCCAGCATCATCACCCGCACCATCTTGGCGATCACGGCGGTGTCGGCGGCAGACTCGCTCACGGCGCGGCCGGCGGCGACTACCTGGGCGACCTCGTGCACCGTCGAGCCGGTGAACACGCCGTAGGCCTGTGCGGTCATCGGGAGCCACCCGTGCGCGAGGTTGAGCTGGTACAGCAGCGGGTACAGGAACATCGCGAGGGTGCCGAACACTACGACAGTGGACACGGCCACGGTCACCTGTTCGGCGCGCCCGCGCACCACCGGCTCGGCCGCCATCACCGCCGCCGCACCGCAGATCGAGCTGCCCGCGCCGATCAGCAGGGCGCTCTCCTTGTCGAGGCCGAACCACCGCGTGCCGGCCCACCAGGCCAACGCGAAGGTGCTGGTCAGCACCAGCGCATCGATCAGCACCCCGCCGACACCGACCTGGCCGATATCCTGAAAGGTCAGGCGCAGGCCGTACAGCACGATGCCCGCCCGCAGCAGCCAGTGCTTGGAAAAGCCGACCCCGGCGCTGGCATGGGCCGCCAGCCGCAGGTAAACGATATTGCCCACCGCGATGCCGAGCACGATGGCCAGGGTCAGCGCGCTGATGCCGTGTGCCTGCAGCCACGGCAGCGGCGCCAGTCCCATGGCCGCGGCCGCAACGGCGCCGGTCAGCAGCAGCCCGGGCAGGCGGCCGCGCCAGCGCTGCGCGGTCGTGGGTGAGGGCTGGGCGGCGGCAGAGGTGTTCACAAGGGTCTCCAGTCAAAGCACGGCCGTAGCCTGCGCGTCGCTGATGAACCTGTAAAACGCATTGTTCGTGTCAATTCGACCTGTTTAGTGCGTTAATTGGCGTCATGCACCTCACCCTCCGCCAATGGCAGGTTTTCGTGTCGATTGCCGACGAAGGCACCACGGCCGCGGCGGGCGCGCAGCTGGCGTTGTCGCAGTCGGCCACCAGCGCCGCGCTCAACGAACTGGAAAGCCAGCTGGCCAGCCCGCTGTTCGACCGGATCGGGCGCCGGCTGGTGCTCAACCCGCAGGGGCGGGCGCTGCTGGATCCGGCCCGCGCGCTGCTGGTCGCCGCCGCCGATCTGGAGCGGCTGGCCGGCGTCGGGCAGTCCAACGCCGGCGTCTTGCCTCTGCTGCTGCGGCTCGGGGCCAGCACCACGATCGGCAACTACCTGCTGCCATCCCGCGTTGCCGCGCTGCTGGCCGATAACCCGCAGGCGCAGGTGGACCTGCGGATCGGCAACAGCGCGGACGTGGTCGCGGCCGTACAGCGCCTGGAGGTCGATCTGGGCCTGATTGAAGGCCCGTGCCATGAAAGCGGCCTGCAGGTGCTGCCGTGGCAGCGCGATGATCTGGTCATCGTGGCCGCGCCGGGAACGACGCCCACGAGCATGGATGTCGCGGCGCTGGCGCAGGCCCGCTGGCTGCTGCGTGAACCGGGTTCGGGCACCCGCGAGGCGGTCGAGCAGGCGCTGCTGCCGCACCTGCATCACTTTGCCCGCGCCATGCAGCTGGGCAGCACCGAGGCGATCAAACAGGCCGCGGCGGCCGGGCTGGGCCTGGCCTGCCTGTCGCGGCATGCGGTGGCCGACCTGCTCGCGCTGGGCAGCTTGAGCGTCGTGGAAACGCCGGTGCCGCCGATGTCGCGCCAGCTGTGGGTGGTACGCCATCCGGGCAAACGGGTGCCCGCGGCGCTGTGGGCGCTGCTGGGGCTGCCTGCGGAGGCGTTCGGTCAGGAGTAAGCGACGCCGCGCACCGCCAGACCGTACAATGGTCGGATGCCTCTGATTACTCTGCAAAACGTCGACTTCAGCGTCGGCGGCCCCCTGTTGCTGGAAAAAGCCGAACTGTCGATCGAGCCGGGCGAGCGTATCGCCCTGATCGGGCGCAACGGCGCCGGCAAATCGACCCTGCTCAAACTGCTGTCCGGCGATCACAAGCCCGATGACGGCGAAGTCCGCGTGCAGCAGGGGGTGCGCATCACCCGCCTGGAACAGGAGGTCCCGCACGGTGCCGCCGGCAGCGTGTTCGACGTGGTCGCCGATGGCCTGGGCGAACTGGGTCAGTGGCTGGCCGAGTTCCACCACCTGAGCATGGCCGAGGATTTCGACGGCGATGCGCTCTCGGCCGTGCAGGCCAAGATCGATGCCGCCAACGGCTGGGGCCTGGATCAGCGCGTCAGCGAAACCCTGACCAAGCTCGACCTGGATGGCGATGCCGAATTCGCGCGCCTGTCCGGCGGCATGAAGCGCCGCGTGCTGCTCGGCCGCGCGCTGGTGTCCTCGCCGGATCTGCTGCTGCTCGACGAACCGACCAACCACCTGGACATCGAAGCCATCGACTGGCTCGAAATGTTCCTCAAGAACTGGAACGGCAGCGTGGTGTTCGTCACCCATGACCGTCGCTTCCTGCGTGCACTGGCCACTCGCATCGTCGAGATCGACCGCGGCCAGGTCACCAGCTGGCCGGGCGACTGGGCCAACTACGAACGCCGCCGCGAAGAGCGCATGAACGCGCAGGCGCAGGAAAACGCGCGCTTCGACAAACTGCTCGCGCAGGAAGAAATCTGGATCCGCCAGGGCATCAAGGCCCGCCGCACCCGCGACGAAGGCCGTGTGCGCCGCCTCAAGGCCATGCGCAACGATCGCTCGCAGCGCCGCGAACTCGGCGGCAACGTGCGCATGGAAGCGGCGCAGGCGGAGAACTCCGGCAAGAAGGTCATCGACGTCAAGGACATCTCGTTCGCCTTCGGCGAGCGCGTGATGGTCAAGGATTTCAGTACCGTGATCCTGCGCGGCGACCGCATCGGCCTGATCGGGCCGAACGGCAGCGGCAAGACCACGCTGCTCAAGCTGCTGCTGGGCGACCTGCAGCCGCAGAGCGGCGAAGTGCGCGCCGGTACCAACCTGCAGATCGCGTATTTCGACCAGTACCGTGCGGTGCTGCGCGAAGACTGGACCGCGATCGAAAACGTGGCCGAGGGCCGCGATTTCATCGAGTTCAACGGCAAGCGCAAGCACGTGCATGCCTACCTGCAGGACTTCCTGTTCTCGCCCGAGCGCGCCCGCGCGCCGATCACCCGTTTGTCCGGTGGTGAGCGCAACCGCCTGCTGCTGGCCAAGCTGTTCGCGCAGCCGTCCAACCTGCTGGTGATGGATGAGCCGACCAACGATCTGGACGTGGAAACCCTCGAGCTGCTCGAAGAGCTGCTGAGCGATTACACCGGCACCTTGCTGCTGGTCAGCCATGACCGTGACTTCCTGGACAACGTGGTGACCTCCACGATGGTGATGGAAGGCGATGGCGTGGTCGGCGAGTACGTGGGCGGCTATACCGATTGGCAGCGCCACGCCGCACGCGTGGCCGCCGCGGCGGCGTCCGCGCCCGTGGTGTCCGCCAAGCCGGTTGCTGCGGCCGCTGCCGCGCCGGCCGAGCCCAAGCGCAAGCTGAGCTACAAGGACGCGCGCGAGCTGGAACAGCTGCCGCTGAAGATCGAAACGCTGGAGAAGGACGTCGAAGGCCTCACCGCCGCGATGAACGACCCGGCGTTCTATCAGCGCAGTGCGCCCGACATGGCCGCGCACAATGCGAAGCTCGCCAAGGTGCAGGCCGAGCTGGATGCCGCGTACGCGCGCTGGGAAGAGCTGGACGCCTGATCCAGCGATCGGGCAGGGGCAGCCACGCATGGCGTGGCTCTACCCCCGAACACCGCGGCAAACGGTAGAGCCACGCCATGCGTGGCTGATGGCAGCCGACCAACGGTCGGCTCTACCGCCGTCACTTCAAGCCGTGCAGATCCCGCAGCTGGGTCGGCCGTGAGCCGAAATACGCAGCCAGATCGGCGATGTCCTGATCGCTCAGGTCGGTCGCCTGCGGGGTCATCAGCGCGTGCTGGCGATCCCCCGCGCGGTAGGCCTGCAGGCTGTGCGCCAGGTAATCCCCGTACTGCCCACCCAGTTTCGGATAGGTCGGGTCGATCGGCTTGTTGCCGTCCGCCCCGTGGCAGTCGATGCAGCTCTGGCCGGTGGCTTTGCCCTTGACCTGGGCACGCGCCTCACCGGCGGCGATGCGGCCGGCCGGCAGGCCGGCGGAGGAGCCGGACCCGTGTTCACCACTGGCGTGGCCCGGATCGGCGGCGGAATCTGCGCTGTTCTCCACCTGTGACTGCGAACACGCAGTCATCAGCAGGGCAACGGACAGGGCGATGGCGTAACGCTGGAGTGGCGTGGCTTTCGACATGAGCGCGCTTATTTGACGGTGGACAGGTAAACAGCGAGATCGGCGATCTCCTGTTCGCTGAAACTCATCGACTGCGCCTGCATCGTCGGATGCTTGCGCTTGCCGTGGCGGTACTCGGTCAGCGCCTGGCTGAGGTACTCACGGGTCTGCCCGCCGATCTTGGGCACTTTGTAGCTGGGGTAGGCGTTCTTGTACCCGGTGATGCCGTGGCACCCCTGGCACGTGTAGGCCAGGACCCGGCCATTGTCGAACCGGCCGGTGACGGCGGCGGGCGCCGGCGCGGTGGCGGCCGGAGCGGTGGGGACGGGCACTGCTGGAGCAGGTGTTGCGGCCTGTGCGGCGGCCCCGAGGGGCAGGAGGACGGCCAGAACGAGACAAGCGGCGAGCGGCTGCGGGCGCATGATGTCCTTTTCCGATAAACGGGTCTGGTCGTTCCGGCGTGGGGTACGGAACTGGGCCGAGTATAGCCTGCCATTTCATCTAGCTGAAACCGGGCGGGAAGCCATCGCCGCAGGTCACCATGACCTTTGGGATATGGTGTAGTCGTGACGTGGTGCATTACTTTGCTACCACACCTGCCCACGCATCCTTAGGGACACGACGATGTCGCGACATTCTTTCCTGCTCGGCCGCACCGGACGCTGTGCCGCTGCATTGCTGATCACCTCCACCCTGCTGCTGAGCGGCTGCGGTGGCGCCGGCCCCGCCGAAGCCAACGCCGCTGAAAAGGACGGCAAGGCCGAGAAGAAGGTCGATGCGGTACCGGTCGAAGCCGTTGCCGCCAGCCATCGCGCCGTCGCCGCCAGCTACACCGGCACGGCCGCACTGGAGCCGCGGGGGGAGTCGCAGGTGGTCGCCAAGACCTCCGGCGTCGCGCTGGCGGTGCTGGTCGAAGAGGGCCAGCAGGTGCGTGCGGGGCAGCCGCTGGTGCGGCTGGATCCGGACCGTGCGCGCCTGGCCGTTGCCCAGAGCGAAGCGCAGATGCGCAAGCTGGAGAACAATTACCAGCGCGCCCAGAAGCTGATTGGCCAGCAGATGGTCAGTGCCTCGGACGTCGACCAGATCAAGTACGACCTGGAGAACGCCCGCGCGCAGTACCGCCTGGCCACGCTGGAGCTTTCCTACACCACGGTGATCGCACCGATCTCGGGGGTGATCGCCTCGCGCTCGATCAAGACCGGCAACTTCGTGCAGATCAACACGCCGATCTTCCGCATTGTCGACAACTCGCGCCTGGAAGCCACGCTCAATGTCCCCGAGCGCGAGCTGGCCACGCTGCGTCCCGGCCAGCCGGTCACGCTGATCGCCGACGCGCTGCCGGGCAAGACTTTCCCGGGCACGGTGGATCGCATCTCGCCGGTGGTCGATGCCGGCAGCGGTACGTTCCGCGTGGTCAGCGGGTTCGGCGAAGATGCTGAAGGCCTGCAGCCGGGCATGTTCGGCCGCATCCGCATCGACTACGACCAGCGTGCCGATGCTCTGGTGGTGCCGCGCATCGCATTGCTCGACGATGGCGAGCCGGCGGTGTTCCGCGTGCGCGAGGGCAAGGCCGCGCGCGTGCCGGTCAAGCTCGGCTATGCCGAAGGCCCGTGGGTGGAAATCCGCGAGGGCTTGGCCGCCGGTGACCAGGTGGTCACTGCCGGCAAGGTGGCGCTGCGTGACGGCACCGCGGTGCAGGTGATCGGCGCCAAGCCGGCCGCCACTGCCGTCGCCAAACCGGTGCCGGCCAAGGCGGAGAGCCGTCAATGACAGCGGACGGCAACGACCACGGCAAGGATCCGCACCAGGGCGAGCGCCCGGGTGCCCATGGCGGCGGCCTGGTGGAATTCGCCACCCGCCGCCGCGTCACCATCGCGATGTTCACCGTCACGCTGATGCTGTTCGGGTTCATCGCGTTGGGCAATCTCAAGGTCAATCTGTTGCCCGACCTGAGCTACCCGACCCTGACCGTGCGCACCGAATACACCGGTGCAGCGCCGGCGGAAATCGAAACGCTGATCACCGAACCGGTTGAAGAAGCCGTCGGCGTGGTCAAGAACCTGCGCAAGCTCAAATCGATCTCGCGTACCGGCCAGAGCGATGTCGTGCTCGAGTTCGCCTGGGGCACCAACATGGACCAGGCCAGCCTGGAGGTGCGCGACAAGATGGAAGCGCTGAACCTGCCGCTGGAGGCGAAATCGCCCGTGCTGCTGCGCTTCAATCCGTCCACCGAACCGATCATGCGCCTGGTGATCTCGGCCAAAACCGATCCTTCCAGCGATGCCGAGGCCGTGCGCCAGCTCACCGAGCTGCGCCGCTACGCCGATGAAGACCTGAAGAAGAAACTGGAGCCGGTCACCGGCGTGGCGGCGGTCAAGGTGGGCGGCGGTCTGGAGGATGAAATCCAGGTCGACATCGACCAGCAGAAGCTGGCCCAGCTCAACCTGCCGATCGACACCGTCATCAAGCGGCTCAAGGAAGAGAACATCAACATCTCCGGCGGTCGCCTGGAGGAGGGCTCGCAGCGTTACCTGGTGCGTACCGTCAACCAGTTCGCTGATCTGGAGGACATCCGCAACCTGCTGGTGACCACCCAGAGCAGCAACGGCAGTGCCGCCGATGCAGCGATGCAGCAGATGTTCGCCATCGCCGCGTCAACCGGCTCGGATGCCGCCATCGCGGCCGCCTCTGCTGCGCAGAGCGCGTCCAGCAGCAGCTCCACCAACATCGCCAATGGCGTGCCGGTACGGCTGAAAGATGTCGCCACCGTGCGCCAGGGGTACAAGGAACGCGAAGCGATCATCCGTCTGGGCGGCAAGGAAGCGGTCGAGCTGGCGATCTACAAGGAGGGCGATGCCAACACGGTCTCGACCGCCGAGGCGCTGCGTGCGCGTCTGGAGCAGATCAAGAGCCAAGTGCCTGGCGATGCCGAACTGACCACGATCGAAGACCAGTCGCGCTTCATCGAACATGCCATCAGCGACGTCAAGAAAGACGCGGTGATCGGCGGCATCCTCGCCATCCTGATCATCTTCTTGTTCCTGCGCGACGGCTGGAGCACGTTCGTGATCAGCCTGTCGCTGCCGGTCTCGATCATCACCACGTTCTTCTTCATGGGCCAACTCGGCCTGAGCTTGAACGTGATGTCGCTGGGCGGTCTGGCGCTGGCTACCGGCCTGGTGGTGGATGACTCGATCGTGGTTCTGGAGAGCATCGCCAAGGCGCGCGAGCGTGGCCTGAGCGTTCTGCAGGCCGCGATTGAAGGCACCCGTGAAGTGAGCATGGCCGTGGTCGCCTCGACCCTGACCACCATCGCGGTGTTCCTGCCGCTGGTGTTCGTGGACGGCATCGCCGGCCAGCTGTTCCGCGACCAGGCGCTGACCGTGGCGATCGCGATCGCCATCTCGCTGCTGGTCGCGATGACCCTGATTCCGATGCTGAGCTCGCTCAAGGGCCGCCCGCCGCTGGCCTTCCCGGAAGAACCCGCGCATCAGCCGTGGCAGCCGGACAGCCGCTGGCTGAAGCCGGTCGCCGGCAGCCGTCGCGGCGTGGGCACGCTGGTGCGCTGGATCTGCTTCGGGATGGCCTGGTCGGTGATCCGCGTCTGGCGCGGTCTGGTGGCCGTGGTCGGCCCAGTGATGCGCAAAGCCAGCGATGTGGCGATGAAGCCGTACGCCGGTGCCGAGCGCGGTTACCTGAAGCTGCTGCCGGGCGCGCTGCATCACCCGGGCAAAGTGCTGGGTCTGGCCGCGCTGGCGTTCGTCGGGACGATGGCGCTGGTGCCGATGCTGGGTGCGGATCTGATCCCGCAGCTGGCCCAGGACCGCTTCGAAATGACCGCCAAGCTGCCGGCCGGCACGCCGCTGAAGCAGACCGATGCGCTGGTCCGCGAGATGCAGCTGGCCCATGCCAAGGACGACAGCATCGCCTCGCTGTACGGCGTCAGTGGCAGCGGCACCCGCCTGGATGCCAGCCCGACCGAGAGTGGCGAGAACATCGGCAAGCTGACCGTGGTGATGGCCGGTGGCGGCAACGCCCGCACCGAAGCGGCGATCACCGAGCGTCTGCGTGAGTCGATGCAGCAGCACCCTGGCGTGCAGGTCGATTTCGCCCGCCCGGCGCTCTTCAGCTTCTCCACCCCGCTGGAAGTGGAACTGCGCGGCCAGGACATGGCCACGCTGGAAACGGCCGGCAAGGCGCTGGCTGCGATGCTGCGCAACAACCCGCACTACGCCGACGTCAAATCCACGGTGGAAGAGGGCTTCCCGGAGATCCAGATCCGCTTCGACCAGGAGCGCGCCGGTGCCTTGGGCCTGACCACGCGCCAGATCGCCGATGTAGTGGTCAAGAAGGTGCGCGGTGACGTGGCCACGCGCTACAGCTTCCGCGACCGCAAGATCGACGTGCTGGTGCGGGCCCAGGAAGGTGACCGGGCCAGCGTGGACAGCATCCGCCGCCTGATCGTCAATCCGGGCAGCAACCGGCCGGTGACGCTGGATTCGGTGGCCGAGGTGGTGGCCACCAACGGCCCGAGCGAGATCCATCGCGCCGACCAGACCCGCGTGGCGGTGGTCTCGGCCAACCTGCGCGACATCGACCTGGGCGGTGCCGTGCGTGAAGTGCAGGACATGGTCGCCAAGCAGCCGCTGGGTGCGGGTGTGGGCATGCACATCGGCGGGCAGGGTGAGGAGCTGGCCGATTCGGCGCGCTCGCTGATCTTCGCCTTCGGCCTGGCGATCTTCCTGGTCTACCTGGTCATGGCCTCGCAGTTCGAATCGCTGCTGCACCCGTTCGTCATCCTGTTCACCATCCCGCTGGCCCTGGTCGGCGCGATCCTGGCGCTGATGCTGACCGGCAAGCCGATTTCGGTGGTGGTGTTCATCGGGTTGATTCTGCTGGTGGGGTTGGTGACCAAGAACGCGATCATCCTGATCGACAAGGTCAACCAGCTGCGCGAGGCCGGTGTGCCCAAGCGCGAGGCACTGGTGGAAGGCGCACGTTCCCGTCTGCGCCCGATCATCATGACCACGCTGTGCACGCTGTTCGGCTTCCTGCCGCTGGCGGTGGCCATGGGCGAGGGCGCCGAAGTGCGCGCGCCGATGGCGATCACCGTGATCGGCGGCCTGCTGGTCTCCACGCTGCTGACGCTGGTGGTGATCCCGGTGGTGTACGACCTGTTGGATCGTCGTGGCGATGCCTACTACCGCGAGCGCGGGCGCCACCTCAAGACGCGCGTGTCCGGGACGGACCCTGACGCTGCACAGGAGCCGGCATGAGCATTGCCGAGTTCTCCATCCGCCGGCCCATCACCACGATCATGTGTTTTGTATCGTTGGCGGTGGTGGGCCTGATCGCCTCGTTCCGGCTGCCGTTGGAGGCGTTGCCGGACATCTCCGCGCCGTTCCTGTTCGTGCAGGTGCCGTATACCGGGTCCACCCCGGAGGAGGTCGAGCGCAACATCATCCGGCCGACCGAAGAAGCGCTGGCGACAATGACCGGGATCAAGCGCATGCGCTCCTCGGCCACCTCCGAAGGCGCCAGCATCTTCATCGAGTTCACCGACTGGGATCGCGACATCGCCATCGCGGCGTCGGATGCCCGCGAGCGCATCGATGCGATCCGCAGCGACCTGCCTGACGACCTGCAGCGTTACAACGTGTTCAAGTGGTCCAGCAGCGACGACCCGGTGCTGAAGGTGCGCCTGGCCAGTGCCACCGACCTGACCGGTGCGTACGACATGCTCGACCGCGAGTTCAAGCGGCGCATCGAGCGCATCCCGGGCGTGGCGCGGGTCAACATCTCCGGCGCGCCACCGAACGAGGTCGAGATCGCGATCAGCCCGGACCGGTTGACCGCGCACAACCTGAGCATCAACGAGCTCAGCGACCGCCTGCGTACCCTGAACTTCTCGATCTCGGCCGGACAGATCGACGACAACGGCCAACGCGTGCGGATCCAGCCGGTGGGCGAGATCACCGACCTGCAGGAACTGCGCGATCTGGTGATCGATACGAAGGGCCTGCGGCTGGGTGACATCGCCGAGATCCGGCTCAAGCCCACCCGCATGAACTACGGCCGCCGCCTGGACGGCAACCCGGCCGTGGGCCTGGATATCTTCAAGGAGCGCAGCGCCAACCTGGTGGAAGTCTCGCGTGCCGCGCTGGCTGAGGTGGAGGCGATCCGCAAGCAGCCTTCGATGCGTGATGTGCAGATCAAAGTGATCGACAACCAGGGCAAGATGGTCACGTCCTCGCTGCTGGAGCTGGCCGAGGCCGGTGCGGTGGGCCTGCTGTTGTCGGTCACGGTGCTGTTCTTCTTCCTGCGCCACTGGCCGTCCACGCTGATGGTGACCCTGGCGATCCCGATCTGTTTCGTGATCACGCTGGGCTTCATGTACTTCGCTGGTGTCACCCTCAACATCCTGACCATGATGGGCCTGCTGCTGGCGGTCGGCATGCTGGTGGACAATGCCGTGGTGGTGGTGGAAAGCATCTACCAGGAACGCGAGCGCATGCCCGACCAGCCGCGGCTGGCCTCGATCATCGGCACCCGCAACGTGGCCATCGCGCTGAGCGCCGGCACCCTGTGCCACTGCATCGTGTTCGTGCCGAACCTGTTCGGTGAGACCAACAACATCAGCATCTTCATGGCGCAGATCGCGATCACGATCTCGGTCTCGCTGCTGGCCTCCTGGCTGGTCGCGGTGAGCCTGATCCCGATGCTGTCGGCGCGCATGCAGACGCCCAAGCTGGTGCATTCGGAGACGGGCGTGATCGCCCGCCTGCAGCGCCGCTATGCCAAGGTCCTGCAGTGGACGCTGGAGCACCGTGGCTGGAGCGTGTTCGGCATCGTGATGGTGGTGCTGATCAGCCTGGTGCCCATGAAGCTGACCAAGATCGACATGTTCGGTGGCGAGGGCGGCCACGAGGTGTTCATCGGCTACAACTGGAAGGGGGCTTACACCTTCGGCCAGATGTCCGAGGAAGTGGCGCGCGTCGAACGCTACCTGGACGACAACCGCCAGGCCCTGCACATCAGCCAGGTGTATTCCTGGTACAGCGAGCAGGAAGGCAGCAGCACGATCGTGACCTTCGATACCGCACATGCCAAGAACATGCCGGCCGTGCAGGAAGCACTGCGCAAGGGGCTGCCGCGCTCGGCGCGTGCCGATTACGTGGTCGGCAACTCGGGCGACGGCGGCGGCAGCGGCGGTGGCAACAACCAGGTGCAGGTGCAGCTGGTCGGTGACTCGACCAAGATGCTGCAGGAGATCGGCGAGGAAGTCGTGCCGTTGCTGGCCCAGCGCAAGGAACTGCGCGATGTGCGCATCGACAACGGCGAGAAGGGCAGCGAGCTGTCCATCCATGTGGACCGCGAGCGCGCGGCCGCCTTCGGCTTCAATGCCGAGCAGGTCGCCAGCTTCGTCGGCCTGGCCCTGCGTGGCGCGCCGCTGCGCGAGTTCCGCCGCGGTGACAGCGAAGTGCCGGTATGGGTACGTTTCGCCGGTGCCGAGCAGAGCAGCCCGGAAGATCTGGCCAGCTACACCGTGCGCACCGGTGACGGTCGTTCGGTGCCGCTGCTGAGCCTGGTGGATGTGGCGATCAAGCCCTCGGCCACGCAGATCGGTCGCACCAATCGGCAGACGACACTGACCATCAAGGCCAACCTGGCCGAGAAGGTGACCGTGCCGGAAGGGCGCAAGGCCATGGAGGAGATGCTCAAGCCGATGAGTTTCCCGGCCGGCTACACCTTCAGCTTCGACGGTGGCGACTACGGCGACGACGACCAGGCGATGTCGCAGATGATGTTCAATCTGGTGATCGCGCTGGTGATGATCTACGTCGTGATGGCGGCCGTGTTCGAATCGCTGCTGTTCCCGGCGGCGATCATGAGCGGCGTGCTGTTCTCGATCTTCGGGGTGTTCTGGCTGTTCTGGATCACCGGCACCTCGTTCGGGATCATGTCCTTCATCGGCATCCTGGTGTTGATGGGCGTGGTGGTGAACAACGGCATCGTGATGATCGAGCACATCAACAACCTGCGCCGCCGTGGGATGGGGCGGACCCAGGCCCTGGTGGAGGGCTCACGCGAGCGCCTGCGCCCGATCATGATGACGATGGGCACCGCGATCCTGGCGATGATCCCGATCTCCCTGACCGACACCCAGCTGCTCGGCAACGGCCCGCCGTACTACCCGATGGCCCGCGCCATCGCCGGTGGCCTGGCGTTCTCCACGGTGGTCAGTCTGCTGTTCCTGCCGACCATCTACGCCATGCTCGATGACATGAGTACGGCGGTGTCGCGGATCATCCAGCGCGCGCGTGGCCGCGGCGTGGATGCTCCGGTGGTCGAGCCGGGTGCGGAATCGGTTTGAGGGTGCGGGGAGGTCCGTTGGGCGGGCCTCCTTTTTTCGCGGACCGCATCCACGCATGGCGGTAGTGCCGGCCAGGGGCCGGCACTACCCGCGGCTCCACATTCGTGCACAAAAAAGGCCACGCATTGCGTGGCCTTTTGATTCACAGCCGGCGCGGGAATCACCCCGCGACCTTGCCCCACACCTGGAACCCGGTCAGCCACAACCCAAGCATGCTGCCCAGGTTGGTCAGCATGAAGGTCAGCACCACGCGGGTCACCCGGTTGCGGTACCAGCCCTTGACGCTCTGCGCATCGTCGCGCAGCTTCAGGAAGTCTTCGTAGGCCGGCTTGCGCAGGCGCGCTTCCACCAGGGCCGAGAACGCACCGGTCGGGATGCTCAGCCGGAACGGCTTGAACGGCGCGACCACGATCGCGGTCAGGATGCTGAGCGGGTGGCTGCCGGCCAACAGGCAGCCCAGGCCGGCCAAGCCGCCGGTGTACATCGCCCAGACCGCCAGCAGTTCGCTGCCGACACCCAGACCACCGCGATAGAAGCCCACGCCGATACCGGTCAGCACGATGGCCAGGATCGCCAGCGTGATCCACGGGATGTTGCGCTTCTTCGGCACGTCTTCCAGCGACTCGCGCAGCGGGCCCGGCGCGTCGGTGTCGGTTTCCAGGTACCTGGCCAGACCGGCCAGATGACCGGCACCGACCACGGCCAGCACTTCGCGCTGGGCCGGATCATGCACTTCGCGCAGGCGCGTGGCCATGTAGCGGTCGCGCTCGCCGATGATGGTTTCGTACAGGGCAGGGCTCTCGCTGGCGAACTCGCCGAAGCTGGCTTCGAGCATGTCGCCCTGCTTGAGCTTCTCGATCTCGTCTTCGCCCACTTCCTCGGAGGCGAACAGGCCAGCGCCCAGGCCCATCACCAGCTTGATCTTGCCGAAGAAGCCCAGGCGCTGCGAGGCACGCCGGAAGGTCAGGCCGACCTCGCGGTCGATCAGATGCACCGGCAGGTTGCGTTCGTTGGCCAGGGTGACCGCGCGCTTGAGCTCGGCACCCGGCTCGATCTCGAGCTGTTCGGCCAGGCGACGCTGGTAGGCGGCCAAGGCCAGGTTGGCGGCAAACAGGGCGACGCGGCCCTTGCGGATCACCTCGACCAGGTCCAGCTTGGCCAGCGCATCCGGATCGGTCAGCGCCTGCAGGCGCTGCGCGTCCAGTTCGACCGCGACCGCATCGAAGCGGCCACTTTCGATCGCACGTTCCACCGCTTCCACGCTGGCCTGCGAGACGTGTGCAGTGCCCAGCAGGGTGTAGCGCACGCCATCGCGTTCGACGATGCGGACGGGCTGGCCGGCGAACAACGTGTCGCCGGCGTCAATCAGGGTATCGGTCATTGCATCATTCATTCGAAGGGGCGCTGTCGGCACCATCGCCGAGCGCGCGCTGCATCTGGACGGTATCCAGCCAGCGGCCATGCTTGCGGCCGAGGCCGCGGAAAACGCCGACGGTCTGGAAACCGAAACGCTCGTGCAGTTTGATGGAGGCGGTGTTGGTGGGCTCGCCGATGACGGCCACCATCTGCCGGTAACCGCGCGCGACGCAGGCATCGATCAGGCCCTGCATCAGCGCCGTGCCGACACCGCGGCCCTGGAACGCCGCATCCACATAGACCGAATTTTCCACGGTCCACTGGTAGGCGATCCGGCCGCGGTAGGTATTGGCGTAGGCATAGCCGGCCACCTGGCCATCGACCTCGGCCACGATGTACGGAAAGCCGCGGCCGACGATGTCCTGCATGCGGCGGCGCATTTCCGCCGCCTCCGGGATCTCGTACTCGTAGGTGTTGACGAAGTCGGTCACTTCCACCGCATAGATCGCGGTGATGGCCGCGATATCGGCATCGGTGGCATCGCGCAGGTGCACGGTCACGGTGGGGTGTCCTGGTCGGTCAGTCGATGTAGCGCTTGAGCAGATCGCCGTATGCATCGATGCGGCGATCACGCAGGAACGGCCAGATACGGCGGACGTGTTCGCTGCGCTGCAGGTCCACATCGCAGACCAGCACCGTCGGCTCGCCACCGGCTTCGGCGATGAACTCGCCCTGCGGACCCAGCACGTGGCTGTTACCCCAGAACTGGATGCCCGAGGCACCCATCGGCGAGGCTTCATGGCCGACCCGGTTGCAGCTCAGTACCGGTACGCCGTTGGCCACCGCATGGCCGCGGTGACTCAACACCCACGCATCACGCTGGCGGCCCTGTTCGTCGCGCTGGTCATCCGGATCCCAGCCGATCGCGGTGGGGTAGAGCAGCAGCTCCGCACCAGCCAGCGCCATCAGACGCGCCGCTTCCGGGTACCACTGGTCCCAGCACACGAGCACGCCGAGGCGACCCACCGAGGTATTGATCGGGGTGAAGCCCAGATCGCCCGGGGTGAAGTAGAACTTCTCGTAGAAGCCCGGATCGTCCGGAATGTGCATCTTGCGGTACTTGCCGAGCAGCGTGCCGTCTTTCTCGAAGACCACCGCGGTGTTGTGGTACAGCCCGGCCGCGCGACGCTCGAACAGCGACCCGACGATCACCACGCCATGCTTCTTGGCCAGCGCACCCAGGCGCTCCGTGCTCGGGCCCGGGATCGGCTCGGCCAGATCGAATTCATCCACCGATTCGTGCTGGCAGAAATACGCCCCGTTGTGCAGCTCCTGCAGCAGGATCAGCTTGGCACCCTGCGCGGCCGCTTCAGCCACGCGCGCTTCGATGACGGCCAGATTGGCCTCGGCATCGCCGTGGTTGCGCTCCTGGATCAGGGCGACGGAAAGGGTGTGGCGTGAGCTCATCCGGAGACGGTCCTGCAAGGGGAAAAACGCAGTTTATCGCGGATGGGTGCACGCAGCGTGCTGGCTGCTAAATGGGCAACACCCGCGCGCCGGTAGTGCCGGCCGCTGGCCGGCTTCGCAGGATGATCAGGGCAACAGTTCACTGGCCAGGCGCATCGGCGTGGCCTGTCGCTCTTCCGTTGGCCGCCAGTGCACTGTCGAAGGGATGGCGGGGGCGGAGGTGCGGGACCGTCAGGGCGCCATGGATGGCGCCCACGAGCCCCCAGGGATGGGTTTACGGCGCGTCCCGCACCTCCGCCCCTGCCAGCCCAGCCTCCGCAGCCTTCAGGCCGCGTGCTTTGCTGTCAGGCCAGCAACCCCGCCGGCAGCTGCATCGTGATGCAGTGCAGGCTGCCGTTCTGCCAGATCAGCGAACGGCACGGCACCGGCACGATCTCGCGGTCCGGATAAGCCTGGGCCAGCACCGCACGCGCAGCCTCGTCGGCCGCATCGCCATAGGCCGGCATCAGCACCGCGCCATTGAGGATCAGGTAGTTCGCATACGACGCCGCCAGGCGGCGGCCTTCGTCGATCACCGGCTGTGCCCACGGCAGCGGGAACAGGCGGTACGGCTGGCCGTCGGTCGTACGCAGCGCCGCCAGCTCCGCACCCATCGCCTGCAGTTCGGCGTAGTGCGAATCGCCCGCGTCGTCGCAGGCCTGGTAGACAATGCTGTCGGTCGAGGCGAAGCGGGCCAGGGTATCGATGTGGGCGTCGGTGTCGTCGCCTTCCAGATAGCCATGGTCCAGCCACAGCACACGGTCCTGGGCCAGCCAGGTGGCCAGGTCGGCGCTGAGCGATTCGCGGCTGCGGTCCGGATGACGCTCGTGCAGGCACTGCCAGGTGGTCAGCAGGGTGCCGGCGCCGTCGGTCTCGATGCCGCCGCCCTCCAGCGCGAATGGAATGCTCTGCAGCTCCGCGTTGTTGAACAGGCCCGCAGCGTGCAGCACGCCCACCAGCTGATCATCCAGGCTGGCGTCGAACTTGCCGCCCCAGCCGGTGAAGCGGAAGTCCAGCAGGCGGAAGCCGCCCTCGGCACGCTTGAGCGTGATCGGGCCGGAGTCGCGCAGCCAGGTGTCGTCGTACTGGGCGGTCACGAACCGCACGCGGTCCGTGTCGATCCGGTTCGAACGCAGGCGCGCATCGGCGTACGCCTCCAGGTCGTCGTCGGCGACGATGATCACCACCGGCTGGAAGCGGGTGATGGCCGCGACGAGCGCGATGTAGGTGTCCTCGACGTCACCCAGGCGGTCGGCCCAGTCGGTGTCGGCGTGGGGCCAGGCGATCAGGATGGCGGACTGGGATTCCCATTCGGCCGGAAAGCGGAGCGTGTCGTTCATGATCTCAGTGCGATGGCCCGCCGGCTGGCGGGCAAAGGGAAAGGGGTCAGCGGATCGGCGGTTTCGGCCCGATCTCGTTGGCGTCGGCGCGGTTGGCGACCACGTCGATCACCTTCTGCTTTTCGAAGTACACGGTGAACTGCGGGTAGACCCAGCGGTTGATCGTGGGCCACTGGCGCTTCTGTCCGCCGCGCGGATCCAGGCGCTCGCCCGGGTCGCCGAACTGGGCCTGGACCTGCTGCATGCTCTGGCCGCGGACGGGCAGGGCGACGGCGGGCTTTTCACGGCTGCGGTCGATCAGCAGCGTGTCGGCGTGGGCATTGGAAACGGCCAGCACGGCCAGCAACGGCAAAGTGGTCAGGTAACGCTTCATCTCGATCTACTCCCCAGTGGTCAAGAATGCGGAAGGTCCCACGACCAACGGTCGTAAGCTACCCGGCGATTACACCAAAAATGGCAGCAAAAAGCCGCCCGGAGGCGGCTTTTTGTTCATCACCCGGTCCGCTGAGGGACCGGTGGCGGCCGTGAGGCCAGCCGGCTCAGCGCTGGCGAGCCTTGAAGCGCGGGTTCGACTTGCAGATCACGAAGATCTTGCCGCGGCGACGGACGACCTTGCAGTCGCGGTGACGGGTCTTGGCCGACTTCAGGGAAGACAGGACTTTCATTGCATACCTCGGCGTAAACGTTGGATTCGGTTGGAGCGCGGCCGCGATATGCAGATGACAATCGGCAGGTGACGCCCGTTCAAGCCCGCCATTCTACCGGGCTTTTTCCCGTCCTTTCAAGTGGTTGGGCCAAAAAAGTCTCAAGCCGCCCCGGGCAGGGGCTAGAATGGGCGGTCACATCTACCGGGAAACCCATGAATCAGCTTCCATCCGTGCTCACCATCGACGGTCCTTCCGGGGCCGGCAAAGGCACTGTCAGCCGCATTGTCGCACGCCGCCTGGGCTGGCATTACCTGGATTCGGGCGCCCTGTACCGGGCGGTGGGCGTGGCCGCCAGCTGGGCTGATATCGATACCTCCGACGCCTCGGCGCTGGTGCGCTGCACCTTCGACACCCACGTGCGCTTCGTGGAATCGGCCGATGGCGGGCTGCGGGTGCTGGTCAACGAGACCGATGCCACCGACGAGCTGCGCCTGGAGACCACCGGGGCGCTGGCCTCGGCCATTGCTGCCATCCCGGAGGTCCGGGCGGCGCTGAAAGAGCGCCAACGCGCATTCAGGATGGAGCCGGGCCTGGTCGCCGACGGACGGGACATGGGCACGGTCATCTTCCCGGACGCCCCATTCAAGGTGTTTTTGACCGCCAGCGCCGAGGAACGGGCCGAGCGGCGGCATAAGCAGTTGAAAGACAAGGGTGTTTCGGTTAACTTTGACGACCTCCTGCGCGAGATCATGGCCCGCGACGCCCGTGATGCACAGCGCACAGTGGCGCCCCTGAAGCCGGCAGACGATGCCGTCGTCATCGACACCAGTGGTATTGGCATCGACGCTGTCGTTGCCAAGGTATTGGATCTGCTTCCGGTTTCGGGTGCCTGATCCGTTGTAAAGGAGGCCGTCAATCCATCGACGGTGTCGCACCATCGCAAGGCAACAAAAGCTCCGTCCCGCAATGATGCGTGGCGGTTTTCCTACTTAACACACGACCTGCGTTTCCGGGGTCGACCAACAGGCGGGCAGTAAGCGGTTCCCTTCGGGGGCCAATGCCCATGTGTCCAACAGAGTAAATCTAATGACCGAATCATTTGCAGAGCTGTTCGAAGCCAGTCAGGCCAATCTGGCCAAGCTGAAGCCGGGCTCGATCGTCAGCGGTGTCGTTGTTGAAGTCCGCGGCGATGTCGTGGTGATCAACGCCGGCCTGAAGTCCGAAGGCATCGTGCCGATCGAACAGTTCCGTAACGACGCTGGCGAGATCGATGTCGCTGAAGGCGACGTCGTCAAGGTTGCCCTCGATTCCATCGAGAACGGCTTCGGTGAAACCGTTCTGTCGCGTGAGAAAGCCAAGCGCGCGATGGTGTGGGACGAGCTGGAAGAAGCGTTGGAAAAGAACGAAACCATCACCGGCCGCATCAGCGGCAAGGTCAAGGGTGGTTTCACCGTGGACATCAAGGATGTCCGCGCGTTCCTGCCCGGTTCGCTGGTGGATGTGCGCCCCGTGCGCGACCCGGCCTACCTGGAAGGCAAGGAGCTGGAATTCAAGCTCATCAAGCTGGACCGCAAGCGTAACAACGTCGTTGTGTCCCGTCGTGCAGTCGTCGAAAGCGAGCATTCGGAAGAGCGCGAGCAGCTGATGGACAAGCTGCAGGAAGGCGCGATCCTGAAGGGTGTCGTCAAGAACCTGACCGATTACGGCGCATTCGTGGACCTGGGCGGTATCGACGGCCTGCTGCACATCACCGACATGGCCTGGAAGCGCGTGCGCCATCCGTCCGAAGTCGTGAACGTCGGCGACGAGCTGGACGTGCGCGTGCTGAAGTTCGACCGCGAGCGCAACCGCGTTTCGCTGGGTCTGAAGCAGCTGGGCGAGGATCCGTGGGACAACATCGCCCGTCGTTACCCGGCCAACAGCCGCGTCTTCGGCAAGGTCTCCAACGTCACCGATTACGGCGCATTCGTCGAGATCGAGCCGGGCGTCGAAGGTCTGGTGCACGTGTCCGAAATGGATTGGACCAACAAGAACGTCAACCCGTCCAAGGTTGTGCAGGTCGGTGACGAAGTTGAAGTCATGGTCCTGGACGTCGACGAGGAGCGTCGCCGCATCTCGCTGGGCATGAAGCAGGTTGCCGCCAATCCGTGGGAAACCTTCGCTGCCATCCACAAGAAGGGCGACAAGGTGTCGGGCCAGATCAAGTCGATCACCGACTTCGGCATCTTCATCGGCCTGGACGGCGGTATCGATGGCCTGGTGCACCTGTCCGACATCAGCTGGAACACCACCGGCGAAGACGTGGTCCGCAACTACAAGAAGGGCGACAACCTGGACGCCGTCGTCCTGGCCGTCGATCCGGAGCGCGAGCGCATCAGCCTGGGCGTCAAGCAGCTGGAGCAGGATCCGTTCGGTCAGTACATGGCTGCCAACCCGAAGGGTTCCAAGGTCGAAGGCGTGGTCAAGGAAGTGGACGCCAAGGGCGCTACCATCGAACTGGCTGACGGCATCGAAGGCTACGTGGCCGCTCGCGATGTTGCGAATGAGCGCGTGGACGACGCGACCCAGTTCCTGAAGGTCGGCGACAAGGTTGAAGCCAAGTTCGTGGGCATGGATCGCAAGGGTCGTACCCTGCAGCTGTCGATCAAGGCCAAGGACGACGCGGAAATGCGCGAAGTGCTGGAGGAATACCAGTCCTCTTCGGCTTCGAGCGGCACCACCCAGCTCGGCGCGCTGCTGCGTGCACAGCTGAACGGCAACAAGTCCGAGTAATCGGTCTGTCGCTGTCGTAGTTTCCTGGACGGCCCGGACATCAGTCCGGGCCGTTTCAGGGTCTGAGTTCCTCCCCAAGAGCCCGCAATGACCAAATCCGAGCTGATCGAAATCCTGGCGCGCCGACAGGCGCATTTGAAGTCGGACGATGTCGATCTGGCCGTGAAGTCGTTGCTGGAAATGATGGGTGGGGCGCTGGCCGGCGGGGATCGCATCGAGATCCGCGGGTTCGGCAGTTTTTCGTTGCACTACCGGCCTGCACGGCTGGGGCGCAATCCCAAGACCGGGGAATCGGTCGCGTTGCCGGGCAAGCATGTCCCGCACTTCAAGCCGGGCAAGGAACTGCGTGAGCGCGTCAGCGCCGTGGTGCCGCTGGAAAGCGATCCTGCCTGAGTGTCCATCCGCCAAGGGGCGGATGCGTGATTTCCATGGAGTCGGCTGGTAGAGCGGAGTGTTAGTCCGCTACTCTTGAGCCCTACGGAACTGGAGCTGCTGCATGAACATCGTACGTCTGCTGATCCTGCTGGCGGTTCTGGTCGTGGGTCTGATCATCGGCGCCCTCAACTCGCAGCCGATCATCATCAGCCTGGGCTTCACCCAGATCAATTCCACCACCGGCGTGGCGATCATCATCGCCTTGTTGTCCGGTGCGCTCATCGGCGGTGGCCTCGTGCTTGCCAGCATGGTGATCCCGCTGTACGCCAAACTGCGCCGCGCGCAGAAAGCCGCGCCTGCCGTGGTCGTGGCACCCCCTTCTTCTTCTACATTCGACGGACGCTGAGCGCCGATGGAATTTGTCTCTGAGTGGTTCTGGTTCTTCCTGTGCCTGCCCCTGGCCGCGCTGTCTGGTTGGGTGATCGGGCGCCGCGGCGGTCAACGCCATGGCGACAACCAGGTCAGTCATCTGTCCAGCACGTATTTCCGTGGCCTGAACTATCTGCTCAACGAGCAGCCGGACAAGGCGATCGAGCTGTTCCTGCATATCGCCGAGCTGGACAAGGAAACCTTCGAGACCCAGGTCGCGCTGGGCCACCTGTTCCGCCGCCGTGGTGAGGTCGACCGCGCGATCCGCCTGCACCAAGGCCTGGTCAACCGCGCCGATCTCACCGATCAGCAGCGCGTCCAGGCACTGCTGGCGCTGGGCGAGGACTACATGAAGTCCGGCCTGCTCGATCGCGCCGAAACCGTGTTCACCGAGTTGGCGCAGATCGATCAGCGCGCCCCGCAGGCGCTCAAGCACCTGATCGGCATCTACCAGGCCGAGCGCGATTGGGAAAAGGCGATCGACAACGCCAGCCGCTTCGAAGAAGTCACCGGCGAGCCGATGGGCAAGCTGATCGGGCAGTTCGAGTGCGAGCTGGCCGAGCGTTACCGCGGTGCCGGCAAGATCGACGAAGCGCGCGCCGCGATCGCGCGTGCCTACCAGGCTGATGCGATGTCGGTGCGTGCCGGCATCATCGAGGGGCGCCTGGAGAACGACGCCGGCAATGCCGAAGCGGCCGTGCGTGCCTACGAGCGCGCCGCGCGCAACGATCCCGAGTACCTGCCCGAAGTGCTGCAGTCGCTGATGCAGAACTACCGCAAGGTTGGTGACCTCGGTGGCGCGCGTGCGTTCCTGTCGGAGATGACCGAGCACTATCGCGGCATCGCCCCGGTGCTGGCCTTGACCCAGTTGATGGAAGAGCAGGAGGGCGTCGCCCCGGCGCGCGCTTATCTCGGCCGTCAACTCAAGGACCGCCCGTCGGTGCGTGGCGAATCGGCCCTGATCGACCTGACCCTGGCCGAAGGCGCGGATTCCACCGCGACCCTGCACGACCTCAAGCACATCACCGACCAGTTGCTGGTCCGCAACCCGGCTTACCGCTGCACCCGCTGTGGCTTCGGCGCGCGCACGCACCACTGGCAGTGCCCGAGCTGCAAGGAATGGGGCACCGTCAAGCCGCTGCTCAACTACGCGGTGCTCTGAACCATGATGGTCGCCTGGATGGCGGGGCTGCTGGCGGTGCTGGCGGTATCGGCAGGCCTCACCTGGGGCGCACGCGCCTATGCGCTGCGGCGCAATCTGCTGGATGAGCCCGGCGAGCGCCGCAGCCACGGGGTGGCGACGCCACGCGGCGGCGGCATCGCGATCGTGCTGACCCTGCTGCTGGCGTGCGTGGTGGCCGCGGTCCTCTGGCCCAAGGCGGGGATCACCCTGGCGGTGTTCGCGCTGGGGCTGGTGCTGGTCGCGGGCATCGGTTGGTGGGACGACCATCGGCCGCTGCCAGCGGTTCGCCGTCTGCTGGTCCATGTCGTGGCATCCGCGTTGCTGGCGGGCTTGGTCTGGCATGCCACGGGCAACGCCTGGCAGGCGCTGCTGGCACTGCTGTTCGCAACCTCGTTGATCAACATCTGGAACTTCATGGATGGGATCAACGGGATTGCCACCACCCAGGCGATCCTGGCCGGCATTGCGTTCGCCATGGTGCTGCCGCCGCCCTATGGACTGGCCGGCGTGGTGCTCGGGCTGGCCTGTCTGGGCTTCCTGCCGTTCAACTACCCGCAGGCACGCATCTTCATGGGTGACGTGGGGAGTGGGGCGCTGGGCTATGCCATCGCGGCCCTGGTGTGTCTGGTCAGCGTGCGCACCGATATCCACTGGTTGCTGCTGCTGGTGCCGCTTTCGGCCTTTCTTGTGGACGCAGGCTTCACATTGCTTTCGCGCATCCTGTCCGGACAGCGCTGGATGGAACCCCACACGCAGCATCTCTATCAGCGCGCGGTGAAAGGTGGTGCAAGCCACACTTTCGTCACCGGGGTGTATCTTGTTTTTGGAATATTCAGTGCGGCAGTGTTTAATGCATGCACGAATTTGCAGCCGAGGTGGGAGGCTGCCGTGGCCGTCGCGTGGTTGATCTTCGCGACCGGCCTTTGGCTGCTCCTGCGCAAGGGAATGCGCAACTAGAAGGATTACGCTGTTTATGACGCCTTGGCAGGACCGAATCACCGGCTTGATGCCGCGAGCGGCCATCGTCGCCCACGACCTGTTCATGGTCTGGGCATGCTGGCAGCTCCTGCACGCCGGACGCTACTCGATGCTGGCCGATGCGCCGGCATTGCCGCTCTGGAACATCGATACCTCGCTGGTCCTGGTCATCCAGGCCGTGGTGTTCTGGCGGGTCGGCCTGTATCGCGGTCTCTGGCGCTTTGCCAGCGTTGCCGATCTGCTCAACATCTTCAAAGCCAGCTTCATCGGCCTGCTCGCCATCGTGGTGGCCTTGGCGTACAAGCGCTTCGAAGGCGTGCCGATGTCGGTGCTGGTCATCTACCCGTTCGCGCTGTCGGCGCTGCTGGGCGCGCCGCGCCTGCTGTACCGCGCGTGGAAGGACTACCAGGCACTGCAATCGGACGTCACCGCCCGCCGCGTGCTGATCCTCGGCGCCGGCCAGGCGGCCGAAGCCCTGGTCCGCGATCTTCGCCGTTCCGGTGATTTCGAGCCGGTGGGCCTGCTCGACGACGCCCCGCACCTGCAGGGCGCCAAGCTGCAGGGACTGCCGATTCTCGGCACGCTGGAAGATGCGCCCGCCGTGGTCCGTGAGACCGCCGCCAAGCTGCTGGTGATTGCCATCCCGTCGCTGGATGCCGTCGGCATGCAGCGGGTGGTGGCCATCTGCGAAAGCACCGGCGTGCCGTTCCGCATGGTGCCCAAACTCAACGACATCCTGCTCGGCCATTCGCTCCCGGGCGAGCTCAAAGAGGTGGCGATCGAAGATCTGCTCGGTCGCAAGCCGATCCTGCCGGACTGGGCGCTGATCCGCGGTTGGCTGGGCGGGCGTACCGTGCTCGTCACTGGCGCCGGCGGTTCGATCGGTTCGGAACTGTGCCGCCAGTGTGCCCGTCATGGGGCAGGGCGCATCGTGCTGGTCGAAATGAGCGAACTGCTGCTGCTGACCATCGAGGCCGAACTGCAGCGCAGCTTTCCGGACCTGGAAGTGGAAGCCGTGCTCGGCGACTGCGGCGATCCCGCGGTGATCCGTCATGCGCTGTCGCTGTCGCGCGTGGACTCGGTCTTCCATGCCGCCGCCTACAAACAGGTGCCGGTGCTGGAGCGTCAGCTGCGCGAAGCGGTGCGCAACAACATCCTCTCCACCGAGACCGTCGCCCGCGCCTGTGTCGAGGCGAAGATCGAGCACTTCGTCTTCATCTCCACCGACAAGGCGGTCGATCCGGTCAATGCGCTGGGCGCCAGCAAGCGCTACGCGGAGATGATCTGCCAGAGCCTGGACCAGAAGACCAGCCACACCCGTTTCGTGACCGTGCGCTTCGGCAACGTGCTGGCCTCGGCTGGCAGCGTGGTGCCGGTGTTCCGCGAGCAGATTCTCAAGGGAGGCCCGGTCACCGTGACCGACCCGGAAGTGACCCGTTACTTCATGACGATCCCCGAGGCCTGCCAGTTGATCCTGCAGGCGGCCGCCTCGGCTTCGCACGGTGCGATCTATACCCTGGACATGGGCGAGCCGGTGCCGATCCGCGTGCTGGCCGAGCAGATGATCCGCCTGGCTGGCAAGCAGCCGTACAAGGACATCGCGATCGTCTATACGGGCCTGCGCCCGGGCGAGAAGCTGCACGAGACGCTGTTCTATTCGGACGAGGACTACCGCCCGACCGCGCATCCCAAGATTCTGGAAGCCGGCGTGCGTACCTTCGCCCGCGAGCAGGTGCTGGCCAACGTGCCGAAACTGCGTGAGGCGATCGCCACCTACGACACTGATGCGATCAACAGCATCCTGTTCTCGACCATGCCGGAGTTCTCTCCGCTGCAACAGGACGATCACGTCAGCTCTGCTAAAGTTCTCGCCTTTCCGGCGCGTGAGGCCAACAGGTTCTGATGAGCAAGCGTATTCGCAAGGCGGTATTTCCTGTCGCAGGGTTGGGCACGCGATTCCTTCCGGCCACCAAGACCGTTCCGAAGGAAATGCTGCCGATCATTGATCGGCCGCTGATCCAGTACGCCGTTGATGAGGCGATCGAAGCGGGCTGCGACACCCTGATCTTCATCACCAACCGCTACAAGCATGCCGTTGCCGATTACTTCGACAAGGCCTACGAGCTGGAGCAGAAGCTTGAGCGCGCCGGCAAGACGGAACAGCTTGAACTGGTTCGCCACGTCCTGCCCAATGGCGTTCGTGCGGTGTTCGTGACGCAGGCCGAAGCACTGGGCTTGGGCCATGCGGTGCTCTGTGCCAAAGCCATTGTCGGTGACGAGCCGTTCGCCGTGCTGCTGCCGGACGATCTGATCTGGAACCGTGGCAACGGCGCCTTGAAGCAGATGGCCGACGCCAACGAAGCCACCGGCGCGAGCATCATCGCGGTCGAAGATGTGCCGCACGACAAGACCGGCAGCTACGGCATCGTGGCCACCGAGGCTTTCGACGGCCGCCAGGGCAAGATCAACGCGATCGTCGAAAAGCCCAAGCCGGAAGACGCCCCGAGCGATCTGGCGGTGGTCGGTCGCTATGTGCTGAGCCCGAAGATCTTCGAACTGCTCGAAGCGACCGGGACCGGTGCAGGCGGTGAGATCCAGCTGACCGATGCGATCGCCGAGCTGCTCAAGAGCGAACGCGTGGACGCGTTCCGCTTCGAAGGACGTCGTTTCGACTGCGGTACCCATCTGGGTCTGGTCGAAGCCACCATCCGCTTCGCGCTCGACAACGAGAAGCTGGCCGGCCCGGCGCGCGAAGTCCTGCAGAAGATGCTGGCCGAAGGCTGAGGACGGGCTGCCGCCGCGCGATGCAGCGGTGGTAGTGCCGGCCGCTGGCCGGCTCTCGACAGAACAGAAAAGGGCAGCCGCGAGGCTGCCCTTTTCGTTTCCGACGGTGCACCGACCAACGGTCGGTGCCTACCCGTTGCATTGGTGCCATCGGTTGCATTGGAGCCAACCGCTGCACCGGTGCCGACCCGTGGGCCGGCACCGATCAATGCCTTACAGCGATTCGAAGATACCCGCCGCGCCCATGCCGGTGCCGATGCACATGGTCACCATGCCGTACTTCTGCTGACGACGGCGCAGGCCGTGCAGCAGGGTCGCGGTGCGGATCGCGCCGGTCGCACCCAGCGGGTGGCCCAGGGCGATCGCGCCACCCAGCGGGTTGACCTTGGACGGGTCCAGGCCGCAGTCGCGGATGACCGCGAGCGACTGTGCGGCAAAGGCTTCGTTGAGCTCGATCCAGTCCAGCTGGTCCTGGGTCAGGCCAGCCTGCTTGAGTGCCTTCGGGATCGCAGCGATCGGGCCGATGCCCATCACTTCCGGGCGCACACCGGCGACCGAGAAGCTGACGAAGCGGGCCAGCGGGGTCAGACCGTAATCCTTGATCGCCTGCTCGGAGGCCAGCAGCACCGCACCGGCACCATCGCTCATCTGCGAGGAGTTGCCCGCCGTGACCGTGCCACCGAACTGGCCGTTGCGGAACACCGGGCGCAGCTTGGCCAGGCCTTCAGCGGACGAATCCAGGCGCGGGCCTTCGTCGGTATCCACGATCTTGTCGCGGGTGATGATGCGGCGGCCGTCGGCCAGGTCCGGCTGGCGGGTGCGCACGTCGTACGGGCTGATCTCGTCCTTGAACTCGCCGTTCTGGATCGCGGCGATGGCCTTCTGGTGCGAGGCGAGGGCGAAGGCGTCCTGCTCCTCGCGCGAGACCTTCCATTCTTCGGCGACCTTCTCGGCGGTGATGCCCATGCCGTAGGCAATGGCGACGTGGTCGTTGTCGAACACGCTCGGCGCCATCGCGATCTTGTTGCCCATCATCGGCACCATCGACATCGACTCGGTACCACCGGCCAGCATCAGGTCCGAATTGCCCAGACGGATCTGGTCGGCGGCCATGGCCACGGCCTGCAGGCCGGAGGAGCAGAAGCGATTGACGGTCTGCGCGGCGATGGTGTCCGGCAGGCCGGCCAGCAGCACGCCGATGCGCGCCACGTTCATGCCCTGCTCGGCTTCCGGCATCGCGCAGCCGATGATCGCATCATCGATGCGGTTGAGGTCGATGCCCGGCGCCTGTGCGACCACGGAGCGGAGCACATGGGCCAGCATGTCGTCGGGACGGGTATTGCGGAACACGCCCTTGGGCGCCTTGCCCACCGGGGTGCGGGTGGCGGCGACGATGTAGGCGTCCTGGATTTGCTTGGTCATTGCAGTGATCTCTTTAAAAGGGTCAGTTACGCAGCGGCTTGCCGGTCTTGAGCATGTGCGCGATGCGGGCCTGGGTCTTTTCCTGCTGGGCCAGTTCGACGAAGTGCTTGCGCTCCAGCGTCAGCAGCCACTCTTCGTCCACCAGCGTGCCGCGATCCACTTCGCCGCCGCACAGCACGGTGGCGATGCGCACGGCGATCTCGTAGTCGTACGGGCTGATGAAGCGGCCTTCCAGCATGTTGACCAGCATCATCTTGAACGTGGCGATGCCGACGTCACCGGCGACCTGGATGCGGCGGGCCGGCATCGGCGGACGGTAGCCGCCTTCGGCCAGCGCCAGCACTTCGGCCTTGGCGATGTGCAGCGTCTCGAAGCTGTTGAACACGACCTTGTCGGTCGCGCGCATCAGGCCCAGTTCCTTGGCGTTGACCGCGGAGTTGGAGACCTTGGCCATCGCGACGGTTTCGAAGGTCTTCTTGAGCTCGGCGAACACGTCACCGCCCGGACCTGCGGCCTGCGAGGCGCGCACGGCCAGTTCCTTCAGGCCACCGCCGGCCGGCAGCAGACCGACGCCGGCTTCGACCAGGCCGATGTAGCTTTCCAGCGCGGCCACGCTCTTGGCGCTGTGCATCTGGAACTCACAGCCGCCCCCCAGGGCCAGGCCGCGCACGGCGGTCACCACCGGTACCAGCGAATACTTGATCGCCTGGCTGGTGCGCTGGAAGTTGTGCACCATCTCTTCGAACTGGTCGACCTTGCCGGCCTGCAGCAGGCCGAGCGCACCGGCCAGATCGGCACCGGCGGAGAAGGGCTCCTTCTGCTGCCAGATCACCAGGCCCTTGTAGTCCTGCTCGGCGCGCTTGATCGCTTCCTGCAGGCCGTTGAGCACGTGGTCGGACACGGTGTTCATTTTGGTCTTGAAGCTGACCACCGCGATGCCGTCGCCGTCGTGCCACATGCGCACGCCGTCGTTCTCGAACACCGTTTCGCCCGGGCTGAAGGTCTCGCCCAGCAGCGGATCCGGGAAGCGCTGGCGCTGGTACACCGGCAGGGCCGAACGCGGCAGCTTGGCGTTGCGCGAGGGGCTGTAGCTGCCTTCGGCGGCGTGCACGCCGTCGCGGCCATCAAACACCCAGTCCGGCAGCGGGGCATTGCTCATGCTCTTGCCGGCGACGATGTCATCGGCGATCCACTGGGCGACCTGCTTCCAGCCGGCAGCCTGCCAGGTTTCGAACGGGCCCAGCGACCAGCCATACCCCCAGCGGATGGCCAGATCCACGTCGCGCGCGGTCTCGGCGATGTCGGCCAGGTGGTAGGCGCTGTAATGGAACAGATCGCGGAAGGTCGCCCACAGGAACTGCGCCTGCGGGTGCTGGCTCTCGCGCAGCTTGGCGAACTTCTCGGCCGGGTTCTTGATCTTGAGGATCTCGACCACTTCCGGCGCGGCGGCGCGGTCGGCAGGGCGGTAATCCTGCTTCTCCAGGTCCAGCACCATGATGTCCTTGCCGACCTTGCGGAAGATGCCGGCACCGGTCTTCTGGCCCAGCGCGCCCTTGGAAATCAGCGCGTCCAGCCACGTCGGCGAGGTGAAGAATTCATGCCACGGATCGTTGGGCAGGGTGTCGCCCATCGTCTTGATGACGTGCGCCATGGTGTCCAGGCCGACCACGTCGGAGGTGCGGTAGGTCGCCGACTTCGGGCGGCCGACCAGCGGGCCGGTCAGGCCGTCGACTTCATCGAAGCCCAGGCCGAAGGCCTGCGTGTGGTGGATGGTGGACAGGATCGAGAACACGCCGATGCGGTTGCCGATGAAGTTCGGGGTGTCCTTGGCGTACACCACGCCCTTGCCCAGCGTGGTGACCAGGAACGCTTCCAGGCCTTCCAGCACGGCGGCATCGGTGGTGGTGGCCGGGATCAGCTCGGCCAGGTGCATGTAGCGCGGCGGATTGAAGAAGTGCACGCCGCAGAAGCGGTGGCGCAGCTGCTCCGGCAGCACGTCGGCGAGCTTGTTGATGCCCAGGCCCGAAGTGTTGGAGGCCAGCACGGCGTGATCGGCCACGAACGGGGCGATCTTCTTGTACAGGTCCTGCTTCCAGTCCATCCGTTCGGCGATGGCTTCGATGATCAGGTCGCAGTCCTTCAACTGCTCCAGGCCGGTCTCATAGTTGGCCGGCGTGATCGCCTCGGCGTAGGACTTGCTGGCGAGCGGGGCAGGGCTGAGCTTGCCCAGGTTGGCGATGGCTTTGAGCACGATGCCATCGGCCGGACCTTCCTTGGCGGGCAGGTCGAACAGCACCGTGTCGACGCCGGCGTTGGTCAGGTGGGCGGCGATCTGGGCACCCATGACGCCGGCACCCAGCACGGCGGCACGGCGGACTAGCAGGGAATTGGACATGTCGATAAGCCTTTGTTGTCTGGAAGCCGGTCAGCGCCCGGCTCTACGGGGTGGAAAGGGAGGTCGTCGGAGCGCTCGAGGCCGCGCTGGCGCGGAATCCGGCTTCGGCGAAATGAATCAGTTCCTGGGCGGCATGGGCACGATGCGCCGCTTCGGTGACACCGGCGGGTCGCTTGATCAGGCCGAAGTCGGCCATGGCATAGGTCAGCGAGCCGGCGAGGAAATCCAGGCGCCAGTACAGCTCTTCCTTGCTCAGCCCCGGCACGCAGGCGGAGATCGCCTTGCCGAAGTCGCGCAGGACGTGGCCGTAATGGTCGGAAAGGAACTTGCGCAGGTTGTCGTTCTTTTCGGCGTAGGCGCGGGCGATGACCCGCACGAACGCGCCGCCAGTCTGGCGGTCCTGGGCCATCGCCAGGGCCGGTTCGACGAAGGCGGCGAGCACCGGGCGCAGTTCACCGGGATGCTCACGGCGGGCGGCCTCCAGCTGGGCGAGGCGGGCCGAGGTCATTTCATCCATCCGGCGGCGGAAGACCTCGTTGACCAGGTTCTCCTTGGAGCCGAAGTGGTAATTGACCGCGGCGATGTTCACATCGGCCTGGCTGGTGACCTGGCGCAGTGAGGTGCCCGCGAACCCGTGCAGGGCGAACAGTTCCTCGGCAGCGCCGAGGATGCGGTCCTTGGTGGAGAAGTGGGCAGGTTTGGCCATGGGGCAGGGCAGTTCAATCAAACGATTGTTTGATATTAGACCTGCGGCTGCGCCATCGCATTGTGCGGCGCAGCAGAAATGGGCGTCCGTTCATCCGCCGTCCCGGTAGTGCCGGCCGCTGGCCGGCCACCACGCCATTGCCTGAACAGGCCGATCACCCGCGGCACACAGGGCGTTGCCGGCCAGCGGCCGGCACTACCGTACGGCGGGGTTACACGTTAGAATTGGCGCACGTATATCAGGCTAAGCCCGCGTTTTGACGCGGGTTTTTTTCATGTTAACCTCGGGCCGATCAAGTGGCCCGCCCAACGGAGTATTCCCATGGCGCTGGAGCGCACCCTTTCCATCATCAAGCCGGACGCCGTCGCCAAGAACGTCATCGGTGAAATCTACGCCCGCTTCGAAAAGGCCGGCCTGAAGGTCGTCGCCGCCAAGTACAAGCAGCTGTCGCGTCGCGAAGCCGAAGGCTTCTACGCCGTGCACCGCGAGCGTCCCTTCTTCAACGCGCTGGTCGAGTTCATGATCTCCGGCCCGGTGATGATCCAGGCCCTGGAAGGCGAGAACGCCGTGCTGGCCCACCGCGACCTGCTGGGCGCCACCAACCCGAAGGAAGCCGCCGCAGGCACCATCCGCGCCGACTTCGCTGAATCCATCGATGCCAATGCCGCCCACGGCTCGGACTCGGTTGAGAATGCCGCGATCGAAATCGCCTACTTCTTCGCCGCGACTGAAGTCGTCTCGCGCTGAGAGTGATGCCGTGAACGAGGTCGTACAGCCAACCGCCATCCCATCCGTGCTCGTGTCGAGCCCGGTTGTGGCCAAGCAGAACCTGCTCGACCTCGATCGCGAGGGTCTGGAGCGCTTCTTCGCCGAGACACTCGGCGAAGCGCGCTACCGTGCCCATCAGGTGATGAAGTGGATCCACCATCACTACGTCACCGATTTCGATGACATGACCGACCTCGGCAAGGCGCTGCGCGCCAAGCTCAAGCAGCATGCCGAGGTGCTGGTCCCGAACATCGTGTTCGACAAACCCTCCGCCGACGGCACCCACAAGTGGCTGCTGGCGATGGGGACCGATGGCAAGAACGCCATCGAGGCGGTCTACATCCCGGACAAGAACCGCGGCACGCTGTGCGTGTCCTCGCAGGTCGGCTGCGCGCTGAACTGCACGTTCTGTTCGACCGCCACCCAGGGCTTCAACCGCAACCTCTCCACCGCCGAGATCATCGGCCAGGTGTGGGTCGCGGCGCGCCATCTGGGCAACATCCCGCACAAGCAGCGTCGTCTCACCAACGTGGTGATGATGGGCATGGGCGAGCCGTTGATGAATTTCGACAACGTCGTGCGCGCCATGAGCGTGATGCGCGACGATCTGGGCTACGGCCTGGCCAACAAGCGCGTGACGCTGTCCACCTCCGGCCTGGTGCCGCAGATCGACCGCCTCTCCACCGAGAGCGACGTGTCGTTGGCGGTGTCGCTGCATGCGCCCAACGATGCACTACGCGAGACCCTGGTCCCGCTCAACAAGAAGTACCCGATCGTCGAGCTGATGGCCTCGTGCGCACGCTACCTGCGCGCCAACAAGCGCCGCGAATCGGTCACCTTCGAATACACCCTGATGAAGGGCATCAACGACCAGCCCGAGCACGCCCGCCAGCTGGCGCGGCTGATGCGCCAGTTTGACAATGCCGTGCAGGCCTCGAACTCGGGCAAGGTCAACCTGATTCCGTTCAACCCGTTCCCCGGCACGCGCTATGAGCGCTCCGGCGAAACGGAGATCCGCGCCTTCCAGAAGATCCTGCTCGATGCCAAGGTGCTGACGATGGTGCGGCGTACCCGCGGCGACGATATCGATGCCGCCTGTGGCCAGCTCAAGGGCCAGGTCATGGATCGCACACGCCGCCAGGCCGAGTTCAATAAAACGCTGCAGGACGGGAAAGACCGGAATGCCGCTGCCTGATCGCCGATTGCCAGCCGTTGTCTTCTTCGCGCTGGCATTGGCCGGCTGTGGCAAACAAGGTGTCAAACCACCGTCAGGTCCGCTCGAGGTCGCGCCGACCTACGAGGCGCGTGACAACCCCGAGATCCGCAAGCGCGTGAACTACCAGGACCAGATGGTCCTGGCCGGCGAGTCGATGCGCGCCGGCGCACTGGACGCCGCCGAGAAGCGGGTCCGCGCGGCCACGAAGATCGACGCGCGACGTCCTGAGGCATACATGATGCTGGCGGCCATTGCCACGCAGCGTGGCAACGAGGCCGGTGCCGGCCCGCTGTATGCCAAGGCCGCCGAGCTGGCCCCGGATCGGGGGGATGTCCTCAATAATTATGGCGCTTGGCTATGTGCTCATGGCCGGCCGGCCGAGTCGCTGGTCTGGTTCGACCGGGCGCTGCAGGCGCCCGGGTACACCACCCCGGCGTCCGCGCTGGCCAATGCCGGCGGCTGCGCCCTTGAGGCGGGCCAGTCCGAACGGGCCACGCCGGACCTGCGCCGGGCGCTTGAGATAGATCCCGTCAATGCCTACGCACTGGAGTCGATGGCCCGCAGCGAGTACGCCCAAGGGCGCTATTTCGAGGCCCGCGCCTTTGCGCAACGGCGTCTGGCGGCTGCACCGGCCACACGTTCCGTGTTACAACTTGCCTCTCAAATCGAGGCGCGGCTTGGCGACAACGTGGCATCCGGTCGCTATCTGCAGCGAATTCATGATGAATTTCCGCAGGATGCGGCACCTAATCCCCGGGGTTGAAGCACTGTGATTGATGACCAGACTGTGAACGCTTTTGATACTGCGGCCGGTTGCGGAGCCCGTCTTCGCCAGGCCCGTGAAGCGGCCGGCCTGACCCTGGAAGCGGTGGGGCAGCAGCTGCATATGCCCGTTCAGGTGGTCAAATCGCTGGAAGAAGAGCAGTGGCAGCGCCTTGGCGCGCCGGTCTTCGTCCGCGGCCAGCTGCGCAGCTATGCCCGCCTGCTCAAGGTGGACATCGGCGAGATCCTCGAGCAGTCCCACATCGGCCCGATCGTGCCGCCGCAGCTGGTCAGCCACACGCACACCCCGCGAGCGCGCCGCATCGCCGAGAGTCTCGGGCGCCGTGTGCTGTATGTCGGTATCACTGCCGTGCTGGCCGTGCCGGTCTGGTTTGCCACCCGCGGCCATTTCGATGGCACCGCCAACACCCCCAATACCGCGTCGCTGGATGTCATCCCGGCGGCGGTACCGGTGGCCGGTGGCGACACGCCGCCCGCACCGGCGCCAGCGACGGCCGAAAGCGCCAAGCCTTCGGCACCGTCCGCACCGTATCTGGCGTCGCTGACGCCGGTCCCGCGTCCTGCCGCCGCACCGGCGGCCGTGGGCGGTGGTCTCACCCTGCAGTTCAATGGCGACAGCTGGATCGACATCACCGCGCCGGATGGCACGACGGTCGAGAAGGCGTTGCTGAAGTCGGGCGAGACCCGCAGCTTCGCACCGGGGCAGGTGGCCCGCATGGTGCTGGGCAATGCATCGGCGGTCGAGGTTCAGCAGGGCGGCACTATCGTCGACCTTTCGCCGTACCAGCGAGCCAACGTGGCACGCTTTACGGTATCCTCTGACGGCTCCGTGGCCCCAGTTTCGCACTGAGCCGCGTTTCCCCAATCCAATTCAAATAGCTCCTCCTAATGGGCGGGGCGAGAGTACGCATGGCGATCGACGACCTGCTCGACGAGCACGAACAAAGTGAACGCGTCCGCGGCTGGCTGCGGAAGAACGGTGTCAGCATCCTGGCCGGTGTCGCCATCGCGATCGGCGGCATCTGGGGCTGGAAGGAATGGCAGACCCGGCACAGCAACAGCCTGGCCGGCGCCAACGTCCAGTATCAGGTCGTGCTCAAGAGCCTGGAAGACAAGGACCTGGAGCAGGCTGCCAAGGGCGTGAAGGAGCTGGAAAGCGGCAAGGCCAACATCTATGCCGATCTGGCTGCGCTGCAGCTGGCCAAGGCCCAGGTCGATGCCGGCAAGAATGACGACGCGCTGGCGACCCTGCGTGCGATCAAGGCCGACCCCGAATTCAAGCCGGTCATCGAGCAGCGTGTTGCGCGCCTGCTGGTGGCCACCGGCAAGACCGACGATGCGATCAAGCAGCTCGGCACCGCGACCGACAGCGCCAGCCTGGAAATCCATGGCGATGCGCTGATGGCGCAGGGCAAGCGTGATGCGGCCCGCGAACAGTATGAGAAGGCGCTCAAGACGCTGGACGTGGCAGCGCCTCAGCGGCGCCTGCTGGAAACCAAGTTGACGGATGCCGGTGGCACCGTCACCGATCCTGCGGAGTCGGTGTAATGAATCAGATGGTCATGATCAAGCGCGTTGCCACGGTTGCCCTGTTGGGCATGGCCCTGACCGGCTGCAGCACGATGAAGGGCTGGTTCGCCGGCAAAGATGCGGCGGCCAAGAAGGCGCTGGAACCGGCCGAACTCGTCAAGTTCGATGCCACCACCAAGGTTGACCGCATCTGGTCGGCCAATGTGGGCAAGGGTGAAAAGCGCATCGGCGTCCGTCAGGGCCCGGTGGTCGCCGATGGCCGCGTCTATGCCGCCGCCATCTACGGTGGCGTGCACGCCATCGACCTGCAGACCGGCAAGAAGGTCTGGACCTACGAGCCGGCCAAGGAAAAGAAGAAGCCGAAGCTGCGCTTGTCCGGTGGCCCGGGCGTGGGTGAAGGCCTGGTCGTCATCGGCACGCTGGACGGTCAGGTCATCGCCCTGAACGCGGCGGACGGCACCGAAAAGTGGCGCGCCAAGGTGCCGGGTGAAGTGATTTCCGCCCCGGCCGTCGGCCAGGGCATGGTGTTCGTGCGCAGCAACGACGGTCGCGTGACCGGTCTGGATGTCGAGAACGGCACCCAGCGCTGGTTCAACCCGCGTGAGCTGCCGGCGCTGACCGTGCGTGGCAATGCCCCGGTCGTGACCGGCCCGGGCGTGCTGTTCATCGGCAACGATGACGGCTCGATCGCCGCGCTGGCCATGCAGGACGGCCGCACGCTGTGGGACCAGATGGTCGGCACCGGCGAAGGCCGCACCGAGCTGGAGCGCATGGCCGACATCGACGGCGCCCCGGTGCTGGAAGGCAATACGCTGTACGTCAGCAGTTTCAAGAACCAGACCATGGCGATCGAAGGCCCGACCGGCCGTCCGCTGTGGGCGCGTGATCATGGTGGCGCCGGTGGCGTGGCCCTGACCTCGAGCAATGTGTTCGTCACCGACAACAAGGGCGGCGTGTTCGGCCTGGACAAGACCAGCGGTTCGGCCATGTGGTCGCAGACGGGCCTGGCCCGTCGTTCGCTGACCGGTCCGGTCGTCCACGGCGATTACGTTGTGGTCGGTGATTACAAGGGGTATCTGCACTGGTTGCGGACCGATAACGGTGAGTTCGCGGCGCGCGCCAAGAGTGGCGGCGACGCCCTCCTGGCACAGCCGGTGGTCGCTGATGGGATTCTGCTGGTGCAGAACGTTGATGGAAAGCTGACCGCATTCCGGTTGGCACAATAAGGAGTTACCGCGATGCTGCCCTTGGTCGCCCTGGTTGGACGGCCGAATGTCGGCAAGTCCACGCTGTTCAATGCGTTTACCCGTACGCGCGACGCGCTGGTCCATGACCAGCCCGGCGTGACCCGGGACCGTAATTACGGTGTTTGTCGTCTTGATGAAGATCACCCGTTCCTGGTGGTCGATACCGGTGGTATTGCCGGTGAAGAAGAAGGTCTGGCCGGCGCTACCGCTCGCCAGGCCCGCGCCGCCGCTGCGGAAGCGGATCTGATCCTGTTCGTGGTCGATGCCCGTGAGGGCCCGATGGACGACGAGATCCTGTCCTGGCTGCGCAAACTGGCCCGTCCGACCCTGCTGCTGATCAACAAGATCGACGGCATGAACGAAGACACCGTGCGTTCGGAATTTGCCCGTTACGGCTTCAGCGAAATGCTGACCGTCTCGGCCGCGCATCGTCAGGGCCTGGATGATCTGCTGGACGAGGTCGTGGAACGGTTGCCGGAAGAGGGCACCACCGAGACCCTGGACACCGATCCGAACCGCATTCGCATCGCCTTCGTCGGCCGCCCCAACGTGGGCAAGTCGACGCTGGTCAATCGTCTGCTCGGCGAAGAGCGCATGATCGCCTCCGAAGTGCCCGGTACCACCCGTGATTCGATCGCGGTGGACATGGAGCGCGACGGGCGTGAGTACCGCCTGATCGACACCGCCGGCCTGCGTCGCAAGGCGCGCGTCGAGGAAGTGGTCGAGAAGTTCAGCGTCATCAAGACCCTGCAGGCCATCGAGCAGTGCCAGGTTGCGGTGCTGATGCTCGATGCCTCTGAAGGCGTGACCGATCAGGACGCCAGCGTGCTGGGTGCGGTGCTCGATGCCGGCCGTGCCTTGGTGGTGGCGATCAACAAGTGGGATGGCCTGACCGATTACCAGCGCGAGCAGGCTGAAGCGCTGGTATCGCGCAAGCTCGGCTTCGTGCCGTGGGCGGAAGTGGTGCGCATCTCGGCCAAGCACGGCTCGGGCCTGCGTGAGCTGTTCCGCTGCATCCACGCCGCGCATGCCTCGGCAACGCATGAGTTCAGCACCAGCGAAGTCAACAAGGCGCTGGAAACGGCCTACGAGACCAATCCGCCGCCGGCGATCCGTGGTCACGTGTCCAAGCTGCGTTACGTGCATCCGGGCGGTTCCAACCCGCCGACCTTCATCGTCCACGGCACCCGTCTGAAAGACCTGCCGGAGTCGTACAAGCGCTATCTGGAGAACTTCTTCCGCAAGCGCTTCAAGCTGGTCGGCACGCCCGTGCAGTTCATCTTCCGCGAGGGTGTGAACCCGTACGAGGGCAAGAAGAACGTGCTCACCGAACGTCAGCTCAAGCGCAAGCGCCGCTTGATCAAGCACGTCAAGGGCAAATGATCCAAAGAAGAGCCGGCGAAAGCCGGCTCTTTTCATTGGCGCTGCCGACGCCCCCGTGCGCGATAATCCTCCGCATGAGCATCCCCGAACTCACTCCGGCGCAGGCCCGCGAGCGCCTCGCCCATGGCGCGCTGCTGATCGACGTCCGTGAGGCACATGAACGTGCCACCGGCATGGCCGAAGGCGCGCTCGGCATCGCCAAGGGCGATCTCCAGGCTGAACCCGGCACGCACCTGCCGGCAGCCGAGCGCGAGGTCGTCCTGATCTGCCAGAGCGGCAAGCGTTCGATGGAGGCGGCGGTGTTCCTGGCGGACCTCGGCTACACGCATATCGCTTCCGTCCGCGGCGGCACCACCGCGTGGCGCGCTGACGGCCTGGCGCTGGTGCAGCCGATGCAGAGCGACGCCGAGCGTGACTTCAACGAGCGTTACTCGCGTCATCTGCTGCTGCCGCAGGTCGGTGTCGAAGGCCAGAAGACGCTGCTCGCCTCACGCGTGCTGGTGCTCGGCGCTGGTGGTCTGGGCGCACCGGCCAGCTTCTACCTGGCCGCGGCCGGGGTAGGGCACCTGCGCATCGCCGATGACGACGTGGTCGACCGCAGTAACCTGCATCGGCAGATCATCCACACCGACGCCAGCGTCGGCGAGCCCAAGGTGCTCTCGGCACGCGCACGCCTGCTCGCACTCAATCCTTCGCTGGACGTGGAGGCCGTGCAGGCACGGGTCACCTCGGACAACATCGATGCGCTGCTCGAGGGGGTCGACGTGGTGCTGGATGGCTCGGACAACTTCCCGCTGCGTTACCTGCTCAACGATGCCTGCCTCCAGCACGGTATCCCGCTGGTGTATGGCGCGGTGGAGCGGTTTACCGGCCAGGTCAGCGTGTTCGATGCCGGTCGCCAGCGTGGCACCGCGCCGTGCTACCGCTGCCTGTTCCCCGAACCGCCACCGCCCGAGTTCGCGCCCAACTGCTCGGAGGCCGGGGTCCTCGGCGTGTTGCCGGGCATGGTCGGCCTGCTGCAGGCCACCGAAGTGCTCAAGCTCCTGCTCGGCATCGGCGAGCCACTGATCGGTCGCCTGCTGACCTTCGATGCGCTGGGCATGCGCTTCCGCGAGACGCGGCTGCGTCCGGATCCGGCCTGTCCACTCTGTGCCCCCGGGCGCGACTTCGCCGGGTACATCGATTACGCCGCGTTCTGCAGCGGCTGAGAGGTAGGGTGTAGATCCACGCCATGCGTGGATGCCGTTCGCGAGGGGGCCGGGTTCGGCCGCGATTTCAGGACGATCTGGCATCCGGGTTCAATATCGTTCTGAATTCAGCACGATAAAACGCAGCATCCGCGCTATTGCCCTTCAACACTTTGCCCTATCGTTGACGCATCTTTTGTAGTCCGGGGAAACAACCGCATGGCGGTGGAAGCAGGTGCCAGTGAACTGGTGAAAGTGGTCGCCCTGCTGGGTGCGGCAGTGGTCATGGTGCCGCTGTTCCGCCGGCTTGGGTTGGGCTCGGTGCTGGGCTATTTCGCCGCGGGCCTGGCCATCGGCCCGTTCGGGTTCGGCTGGTTCTCCGATCCGCAGGCCATCCTGCATACCGCCGAGCTCGGGGTGGTGATGTTCCTGTTCGTGATCGGTCTGGAGATGCGGCCCTCGCATCTGTGGAGCCTGCGCAACGAGATCTTCGGTCTGGGCACGCTGCAGATCGTGGTCTGCGGCGCGGTGCTGACCGGCGTGTGCATGCTGCTCGGCTTCCCGCTGCCGGTGGCCTTCATCGGCGCCGCCGGGTTCGTGCTGACCTCCACCGCGGTGGTGATGCAGTTGCTCGCCGAGCGCGGCGACATCGCGCTGCCGACCGGCCAGAAGATCGTCTCGATCCTGCTGTTCGAAGATCTGCTGATCGTGCCGCTGCTGGCGGTGGTGGCGTTCATGGCGCCGGTGCACAGCGATGCCGGCGAGACATCGCGCTGGATCACGGTGGGCATCGCCGCCGGTGCGATCGTCGGGCTGGTGCTGGTCGGCCGCTTCCTGCTCAATCCGCTGTTCCGCATCCTTGCCGCCGCCAAGGCACGCGAAGTGATGACGGCCGCCGCGCTGCTGGTCGTGCTCGGCGCCGCACTGCTGATGCAGCTGGGTGGGCTGTCGATGGCGATGGGCGCGTTCCTCGCGGGCGTGTTGCTCAGCGAATCCACCTTCCGCCACCAGATCGAAGCGGACATCGAGCCGTTCCGCGGCATTCTGCTCGGCCTGTTCTTCCTCAGCGTCGGCATGGCGCTGGACCTCACCGTCGTCGCCAACAACTGGCCGCTGATCGTCTCCGGCGTGTTCGCGCTGATGCTGGCCAAGGCGGTCTGCATCTACGTGGTCGCGCGCATCCTCGGCAGTGATCATCGCCAGGCGCTGGACCGTGGCGTGGTGATGGCGCAGGGCGGCGAGTTCGCCTTCGTGCTGTTCTCCGCTGCGGCGGTGGCGGGTGTGATCGACGTGCAGGTCAACGCCAACCTCACCGCGATCGTGGTGCTTTCGATGGCGCTGACGCCGCTGTTCGTGCTGCTGCACGACAAGCTGATGCCCGATCGTGAAGTCTCGCTCGATGGCGTGGAAGAAGCCGACGGCCTGTCCGGCAGTGTGCTGCTGATCGGCTTCGGTCGCTTCGGTCAGGTGGCGAGCCAATCGCTGCTGGCGCGCGATGTGGATGTGACCATCATCGACAACGACGTGGACATGATCCACAACGCCGAGCGCTTCGGGTTCAAGATCTACTACGGCGACGGTACCCGCCTGGATGTGCTGCATGCCTCCGGCGCAGCGACCGCCCGTGCGATCGCGGTGTGCGTCAACAGCGACCAGGATGCCGATCGCATCGTGGAGCTGGTCACCCACCAGTTCCCGCAGGCCAAGCTGCTGGTGCGGTCGTTCGACCGCGAGCATTCGCTGCGCCTGATCCATGCCGGCGTCGATTTCCAGATTCGAGAAACCTTCGAATCCGCACTGCAGTTCGGCCAGGCGGCGCTGATGGAGCTGGGTGCCGATCCGGATGATGCGCGTGAGATCGCCGAGCAGATCCGCGAACGCGATGCCGAACGCTTCGAGCTGGAGATGGCGGGCGGAGACCTGCGCGCCGGTGCGCACATGGTGTTCGGCAGCGCGCTGCCGGGCGTGCCCACGCCCACGCCGTTCACCGCGCCCAAGCGCAAGGCGCGCACGCTCAACGCCGACCAGGTGCCGGAAGAGGAATGAGGCTTGTAGTGCCGGCCGCTGGCCGGCACCCAGGTGGGCCCATCCCACGTGCCGGCCAGCGGCCGGCACTACCGGTGTCCGCCGCCGGCCGAATCGGGGACAATAGACGACCGTCGCCCCCACGCCTGCCGCCCTCGATGAGCTCACCGACTTCCGACACCGCTTCTTCCGCCCGCATTCTCGACGGCCGCCGCATCGCCGAAGACCTGCTGGACAGCCTCAAGGTCCGGGTCGATGCCCGCCTGGCTGCCGGCGGCAGCCGTCCGGGCCTGGCCGTGGTGCTGGTCGGTGGCGACCCGGCCTCGACCGTGTACGTGCGCAACAAGCGCCGTGCGGCGGAGAAAGTGGGTATCGAAGCCTTCGATTACGATCTCCCGGCCGGGACCACCGAGGCCGAGCTGCTGACGTTGATCGATCAGCTCAACGCCGATCCGAAGATTCACGGCATCCTGGTCCAGCTGCCGCTGCCGGGCATCCCGGACGCCAACCGCCTGATCCACCGCATCGACCCGCGCAAGGACGTGGACGGCTTCCACCCCGAAAACGTCGGCCATCTGGCCCTGCGTGAGTTCGGCCTGCGCCCGTGCACCCCGCGCGGCATCGTGACCCTGCTGGGCCACACCGACCAGCCGGTGCGTGGGCGCAACGCCACCATCGTCGGTGTCAGCAACCATGTCGGCCGCCCGATGGGTCTGGAGCTGCTGATCGCCGGCTGCACCGTGACCAGCTGCCACAAGTTCACCCCCAAGGACGTGCTGGAGCAGTCGGTGCGCAACGCCGACATCCTGGTGGTCGCCGTCGGGCGCCCGGGCATCGTCCCCGGTGAATGGGTCAAGCCGGGCGCGGTGGTGATCGACGTGGGCATCAACCGCCTGGATGACGGCCGCCTGGTCGGCGACGTCGGCTTCGAGGCCGCCGCCCAGCGCGCCAGCTGGATCACCCCGGTCCCGGGCGGGGTAGGGCCGATGACCGTGGCCACGTTGATGCAGAACACGATTGAGGCAGCCGAGGCGTTTTGACCCGGTTAGTGCCGATCGCTGGTCGGCAGCCCGTAAAGCTGCCCGGTAGTGCCGGCCGCTGGCCGGCAACCCCTTAGTGCCGCCGAGGGATCATGAGGAGCCGGCCAGCGGCCGGCACTACCGCGGGTTGGCTTTGGCGGCATTCTCGGCTGCCTTCCACCGCCCTGAACCGGCGTTTGCCCACGCGACACAGCGTCGCATCCGCCCCCTGCCAAAGACGCCCGAATCAGGGTAAAATGTCGCGCTTCCCCACATCTCGGGTATGCCGATGCTGCGCATCCAGGCTGAAGCTCTCACCTACGACGACGTCTCCCTCGTCCCCGCTCATTCCATCATCCTGCCCAAGGATGTCAGTCTGGAAACGCGCCTGACGCGCGACCTGCGGCTGAAGCTTCCGATCCTCTCGGCTGCCATGGATACCGTCACCGAAGCCCGCCTGGCCATCGCCATGGCCCAGCTCGGCGGCATGGGCATCATCCACAAGAATCTGAGCGTCGAGCAGCAGGCTGCCGAAGTCGCCAAGGTCAAGAAGTTCGAGGCCGGCGTCATCCGCGACCCGATCACGGTCGGCCCGGAGACCACCATCCGCGACGTGCTGGCCCTGACCCAGGCGCGCAACATCTCCGGTGTGCCGGTAGTGGACGGCGGCGGCCAGCTGGTCGGCATCGTCACCCACCGTGACATGCGCTTCGAGACCGAGCTGGACGATCCGGTCCGCCACATCATGACCAAGAAGGATCGCCTGATCACGGTCAAGGAAGGCGCGGCCTCGGATGAAGTGCTGCAGCTGCTGCACCGCAACCGCATCGAGAAGATCCTCGTCGTCAACGATGAGTTCGCCCTGCGCGGCCTGATCACCGTCAAGGACATCCAGAAGAACACCGATTACCCCAACGCCGCCAAGGACACCGCCACCCGCCTGCTGGTCGGCGCGGCCGTCGGCGTCGGTGGCGATACCGACCGCCGGGTCGAGGCGCTGGTCGCCGCCGGGGTGGACGTGCTGGTGGTGGACACCGCGCACGGCCACTCGCAGGGCGTGCTGGACCGCGTCAGCTGGGTCAAGAAGCACTTCCCGCAGGTGCAGGTCGTCGGTGGCAACATCTGCACCGGTGAAGCCGCCCTGGCGCTGCTGGACAGCGGCGCGGACGCGGTCAAGGTCGGCATCGGCCCGGGCTCGATCTGCACCACGCGCGTCGTCGCCGGTGTCGGCGTGCCGCAGATCACCGCGATCGATCTGGTGGCCGAGGCGCTGCAGGACCGCATCCCGCTGATCGCGGATGGTGGTATCCGTTACTCCGGCGACATCGGCAAGGCGCTCGCCGCCGGTGCCTCCACCATCATGATCGGTGGCCTGCTGGCCGGTACCGAGGAATCGCCCGGCGAGACCGAGCTGTTCCAGGGCCGCTCCTACAAGAGCTACCGCGGCATGGGCTCGCTGGCCGCGATGGAGAAGGGGTCCAAGGACCGCTACTTCCAGGACGCCTCCAGCGCCGACAAGCTGGTGCCCGAAGGCATCGAAGGCCGCGTGCCGTATCGCGGCCCGGTCGGCGGCATCATCCACCAGCTGATGGGCGGCCTGCGCGCCACCATGGGCTACGTGGGCTGCGGCACCGTCGAAGACATGCGCAGCAAGCCGAAGTTCGTCAAGATCAGCGGCGCCGGCCAACGTGAGAGCCACGTCCACGACGTGCAGATCACCAAAGAGCCGCCGAACTACCGCGCCTGATGCGGCATGAGCAAAGAGGAACGAGGAAGCTGATTCCCGTTCCTCTTTCTCTATCCGCCGCCGGTAACGAATCTGTGTTTCCCGTATTCACTCCTGCATTGCCCGGGCACCATGACCAACATCCATAACGACAAGATCCTCATCCTCGATTTCGGCGCCCAGTACACCCAGCTGATCGCGCGCCGCATCCGCGAGCTCGGCGTGTACTGCGAGATCTGGGCATGGGACCACAACCCGGCTGACATCGCCGCGTTCGGCGCCAAGGGCATCATCCTGTCCGGTGGCCCGGAATCGACCACGCTGGCGGGCGCGCCTGCCGCGCCGCAGGAAGTGTTCGACAGCGGCCTGCCGATCTTCGGCATCTGCTACGGCATGCAGACCCTGGCCGCCCAGCTCGGTGGCGCCACCGAAGCGGCCGACCAGCGTGAGTTCGGCCATGCCGAAGTCAACGTCGTCGCCCCGGATGCACTGTTCAAGGGCCTGAGCGACCACGGCGGCGAGCCGAAGCTGAATGTCTGGATGAGCCACGGCGACCACGTCTCCGTCGCGCCCCCGGGCTTCACCGTCACCGCCGTGACTGATCGCATCCCGGTGGCCGCGATGGCCAACGAAGAAAAGCGCTGGTACGGCGTGCAGTTCCACCCGGAAGTGACCCACACCCTGCAGGGCCAGGCGCTGCTGCGCCGCTTCGTGGTGGATGTGTGCGGCTGCGAGACCCTGTGGACCGCCGCCAACATCATCGATGACCAGATCGCTCGCGTGCGCGAGCAGGTCGGCGATGACGAAGTGATCCTGGGCCTGTCCGGCGGCGTGGATTCGTCCGTCGTGGCTGCGCTGCTGCACAAGGCGATCGGCGACAAGCTCACCTGCGTGTTCGTCGATACCGGCCTGCTGCGCTGGCAGGAAGGCGACCAGGTGATGGCGATGTTCGCCGAGCACATGGGCGTCAAGGTGATCCGCGTGAATGCTGCGGACCGCTACTTCGCCAAGCTGGAAGGCGTCAGCGACCCGGAAGCCAAGCGCAAGATCATCGGCAACCTGTTCGTGGACATCTTCGACGAAGAATCGAACAAGCTGAAGAACGCCAAGTGGCTGGCGCAGGGCACCATCTACCCCGACGTGATCGAGTCGGCCGGCAGCAAGACCGGCAAGGCCCATGTGATCAAGAGCCACCACAACGTGGGCGGCCTGCCCGAGCACATGAAGCTGGGCCTGGTCGAGCCGCTGCGTGAGCTGTTCAAGGACGAAGTGCGCCGCTTGGGCGTCGAACTCGGCCTGCCGCGCAGCATGGTCTACCGCCATCCGTTCCCGGGCCCGGGCCTGGGCGTGCGCATCCTCGGTGAAGTGAAGCGCGAGTACGCTGAGCTGCTGGCCAAGGCCGATGCCATCTTCATCGACGAACTGCGCAAGGCGGATCTGTACGACAAGACCAGTCAGGCGTTCGCGGTGTTCCTGCCGGTGAAGTCGGTGGGCGTGGTGGGTGATGCGCGTGCGTATGAGTGGGTGATCGCGCTGCGTGCGGTGGAGACCATCGATTTCATGACCGCGCATTGGGCGCACCTGCCGTATGACTTCCTGGGTACGGTGAGCAACCGGATCATCAATGAGTTGCGGGGGGTGTCGCGGGTTGTTTATGACATCTCGGGGAAGCCGCCGGCGACTATTGAGTGGGAATGAGTTGAAGAACAAGGGCGCCGGGAGGCGCCCTTGTTGCATCGAACTGATAGACATCTCGGCAGCTCAGATGAATACACGTAAGTGCGCATATTAAAGTACTCGCGAATGATGTCTGCTCGGCGACGGAACGTGGCGGACTTATTGTCGCAACTGTTTGCGATGGCGGCCGTTCTGCAATTAAGTGCCACAGACACCGCCCAACAGCGGCGCATGGACGTACATCGCTTGGCTGGCTGTGGGAAAAACTAAAAGGCAGCCCGCTCCTGCCGCCTTTTCACCCGTTCCCCAATTGATATAGGGTAGGGAAGGCGCTTGTGTGTGGGCTGCCAACAGCCATTATGGGTAAAGCGGAGCGCCGGAACTAATATACCTCGCGGCTGCGTTTCGCGTCTAGCTCTTTTGCTAAATCAAACTTGTTGCCCCAAGCGGTGAACCAATGGTCATTTGCTGCCTGAACGGACGCAAGGCTCGCTGGCTCCAGGCTAAAAACAGCCCCTATTGCTGTTCTCGTCTCAGGTGCGAGCTGCGGATAGGTGAGGAGATCCAAAAGTAGGATTAGCGTCTCGGCCTCGTTCGGACAGTGCGCCTTCATGTGCTGCAATTTTGCAATAGAGTGGGTTTCTACAAAAGATCTAATCTTCGCGTATCTGACCTTGTCCTTGACGTAGGAAAGCAAAGTGGTGATTGAGAAGTGAGTCATGAACCCGGCGGGGCGCGAATAAATCCCCGTGGCTTTGTCCTCCTCAATGAGGAAGTGACGAAGCAATACGGACGTTGGTAGCCAGTACTCTCGTCCAATTTGCGACAAAGAAGTCAATAAGTAGAGACTCTCAATCTCCCTGCTATTGCTCATTGTGTTCTTCTCAAGCTGCTGGAGAACATTCTCATGAATGTACTTAAATAGAAGATGCTTCAATTCATAAGCTATTCGCTGCGAATGCAGAAATCCTACCGAGGTTGAGATTATCCGGCAAAGCCTGATCGTATGATTGACCTTTGGGCTCGCCGAGTAAGTAAAGAATGAAAATTCTCCTATCGCGAATAAAGTAGATACCAGTCGTTTTTGATCTTGTTCAGATTTATCGCAAGCAGCGTAGCACTTGAAGAGTTTTTCGATCTTGTTCTCTAGTACTGCAAAGGTATAGTTCAGGAGGTCGCCATATGCGACAGCTGTTTCCTTAATTATGGATTTGTGCCGAACAATGAGGCGGTTGGTCCTGATTGAACAAGCCAGTGACTTCTTCTTCGGAATGCTTGGGTCTTCGGCTAATTCCGATTCTTCCAGAGTTGGGTCAATTTCTGAATTTAAAAGCGTCGAAATTCGTTCCTTGGCTAGCGTTATCTCCGTAATAATTGGCTTTTTATAAGTCTTTATCTTGGATGTGTTGATGCTAAGTTTCTTCTTCTTAAGGATTGCCTGGAGTGTTTCGAATATCTTCTGCTGTGAAGATTCTTTGTTGTAGAAAACAAAAAAATCATCAACATACCTGAATATTCTGTAGTCCTTCTTGTGGGCTAGATTGCTGTCTGTGTAAAGTTGCCGCCGCAGATCAACGTCAACTGACTGCAGAATTATCTCGGCAAATATTCGCGAAAATTCCGGCCCTATTACGATCCCGTTCGTCTCCCCGTGGTTCATCTTCTGCATCAAGTCGTCAAACTTTCCGCCAAACGTGGATTTGGAATCGCTTAGACTGAACTTGGTCTGATCCTTACCCAGAATTGCCCAGGGGAGTGAGTGGGTATAGATGCTGTCAAAGCACTTGCTTACATCCAACTGCACCATCGCGTCGTACTCTTTTTCACTCTGGTGATACTCTGAAGATTCAAAGAACCTGTGAATGTTTCGGTAGTTTCTATAGACAAAGTATGATCCGAGCTGCTCGTACTCTTTCCCCTCCTCTTCCGCACCCCTATTTGGGTCAAGCCGCTCTTCGTGTAATTTATCCTTATAATACGCATAGCGAGAAACCGAGACGGGGCGCCGGATCGAAAATTGACTTGCGGATGTGTGGTGCGTTATGAGTGCGCTGTAGGACACATAGAAGTCTGCGACCGCAACCTGATTTCGCGGGTGGATCACGCTAAGCGTCCTTCCGTCTAAGTTGTGGGCTACGCGAAAGTTGAATGGAATTGTTGACATCTCGCACTTCGAGATTTGAACTTTTCGCCGTGTTTTCTTCTTGCCCCATTCGCTTACAATATTGGATTCAATTGCGGTTGAATCCTTTATGCCGAACAGTAGGCGCATCGTCTGATCAATAGCGTCGGATTCGCAAATCCAGCGAACCTCGCGGCCGTCAATTTCGACACTGTGTTTTCTTAAAAAGCGATAAAATCCCCTGTTGGAGAAGGTTGGCGGAACTTCGAAAGGAAGCATGTCCGTCAGTATGGGGCGCTGTTTTCTATGAGTAAGGGTGACTCGCTTCTTAGGCATGCTTCCATGCTCCTACAATCATCTGTAGCTGTTTAGTAGTGAACTGGTTGTACCGCCTTTCCTCAAATCCTGAGACGAACTTCATTTTCTTTAGCTTATTTTGTAGTTTCGTGTTCTTCAGTCTCTTTATCTCTCGCGCTAGTTGTTTGTCTAGTAGCTTTAGCCCAGACATGTTGTTGGCTAAGGAATTGTTGAAGTACACGCCTGTCACTGCGCAGGACTTGTTATTTGATAGTCGCGTGTTTCCTGTCAGGAATCTAATTCTTCCAGAGAGCTGTCGAAAGGCTCTTCGAGGATTTAAGGGTCTCGTTCTCCAGTACTCAAAGAAAGATGCCCTGATCCGGGCTCTGTACTTCCCCAGTTTTGCGGCCCCCGGGCTAATTTCTAGCCGTCCGCTACTATGCACGTAGTACCGGTATCCTAAGTATTCAACTTTTGTGGTGGATGGCTTTCCCGAAGCGAACTCGAGTGTCTTGTTGGGATTGTGTGTGAGGCCGAATTTTCCAAATATCTCTACTAGCATGTCCATGAACGGTCCAAGATCTTTACCTGTAGAGGGCCGAGCGAAAGCAGTAACGATGTCGTCGACGAAGCGGCAGTACACAACAATTCCTGGGATTTCGCTTATGAGTTCGTCGACAGGCTTAAGGTAGAGTTCCGCTAGATATGCGCTGATACCAATCCCGCGAGGTATTCCCTTCAGGGAGCCGGAGAGCAGGCCGTAGGAGTCGAGTACCTGTTTAATGTACTTCTTCGATGAAGCACTCAATAGTTGGTCGTTATCTAGTTTTTCAAGGAGCTTTTTTCGATCTATGTTTTCATAGAACGATGAAATATCTGTCCGCACGATTTCGAATGGAAACTTGCTGCCAACAATGTCACGGACTTGGCACGCTAGATCATGCCGATTAGCTTGCTTTACATCATATAGGTTGGATATGTTCCGTTGAAGTTGCTTCATCGCGAAGAAACTTTCGGGATTCGAATCTATGCAGAAGACTGGCTTCCCCTTTGGGCCGGCCTTTTGGGAAATTGCTATTTTGAAATCTGAGGCGCTGACCTTTTTGCTAAGTCCTTCCATTAGCGCAGAAACTGATTTTGCTTTCGTTTCTTTGAGCCCTGCCAAGGTCTGTCTTAGTATGGTCAGCTTCTCTTCAAATGCCGTAGATTGCATGGAAGCCTGAACTTGTCGCAGTTCTCTAATCTCTTTTACCTTCTCCCGGACTGCATTCGTGGCAGGCTCAAGTTCAGGGAAGAATCGGGTGCCTATGTCGATGCCCCTCCGATTCTCCGAGTCAAAAATTCTTCTAAAGTTATCCGCCGTAAACATTTGATCAAACATTTAAATCCTCGCAATTATCGACTTTTCATCGCGAGCGTCACTTTGGTCGCTACGATGTGGAAATACATACTGTACTGAAACTCTGGCTGATTGAGCTGCAATGGACTTTGTCCAAATGTGCGATATCTGAGCAGCAGTCTCGATGAGCGAGAATTATCTATCATCGTTTTCCATGCGGTGCTAAGTCCCTTGGAGTGCTAATGCAATGGAGGGGGGGCGAGCGTTCTGCATTCCAAGAGGAGAGGACCCTCGTGTCGAACAGGTTCTTCCGGATGTGTGCTCTAGCTGACACAAGTGATGACCGCTCGAGCGCGAATTCGAGGTTATGGAGCTCATTTCCACTTCGGACTTGGCTGTAGCAATCGCGCCAGGGCGCTTGTTGGCGATATGGTTTACGGGCCTGTTCGCCATGTTGATGGCGAGGCGCGGACAACAAGAAATGTAACGCGAGTTATCCATTGCCCACCTCTGTCTGTGAGTGCAGACTCTGCACTTCTGAGACGATGCCTGCAACTCTCCGCCATCTCAAGGACTTCGCATGTGGTGTGGTGTAAGCGGCCTAGTCGATGGTCCATCAGTTTAGTTGGCAGAAAGCATGCCGGGGCACGTACGGATATCCCGGGATCACGGTAATTGACTCTCGTGTGGTCGCCAGGAGGATCGGGGCGAACGGCGCTGCGCGGGGACAGCCCTGTTACCCTTATGTGTCACCACTGCTAGTCAGGCTCGTCCTTTGAGTCAGTGATAGATGCTGATAGATTTAGCTTGGATCTAATGCGTGGACCAAGGGTAAGGAGGGCAAATGTCGGACGTTGTCGATGCAACGCAGGATACGAGAGGGACTAGCGTCTCGAGATTTCTTGCGAATCGGGGTGCAATAGTCGTAAAGGAGACCCGCCCTGTTGGCCGCGTCAAGGGCGAACATGGCGATTCCGTGTCCGCAGAGACCGTTGTACTGAACGTGATCAAGGGGGTGAAGAAGGAAACAACCTATGGCGTTCGTCTAGAGCGCACCGACTCCGATGGCGATTTCGATTCTGCAGTTTTCTTGGACTACGACGAACTGAGTGAGCTACTCGGCGCAATTGAGTTCATCTCGACCACTGCGTTGACACTTAAGGACCAAGCGCGCGACTACACTGAAGTGACCTACTCAACGAAGGATAGCGCGCAGATTGGCTTCTATCACAGTGACGACGGGCAGCTCGCATTTCTAAAACTATCAACCCATCGTGGAAGCACTTTCGTTCCTGTGCACAGGCTCGCTGCCCTGAAACAAATAGTTGAGGCTGCGAAGGAACATCTGACGACGTGCGGGGCGACTGAAGATTAGGCTCGGCCTTCCAATAGGATTTGCTCCAGCCAAAGCGCGTCCGGAGCGTCTCTGCAAAAGCGGAGGCGCTTGAGCCTTTCGTAGTTGTTTGGTAAGACGAGTCGCTCTCGAAGATCCTTAGCTCGCACTGGACCCTAGAAGAGGGAAATTTGTAATCCTCAAAGTCTAGGGATCGGTTCAGCTACGGCGCGAGCAGCGAGCAGCGAGCAGCGAGCATCACAGCCCCAGCCAACTCCATCCTCAACCGCGCTCGCATTTTCCGGGGATGCCGAAGTGGATCTACAGCGGCCACCAGATGACGGTGATCAGCAACCAGGAAGAAGAGCAGGCCAAGTCACTGGTGGGCGGCGGTGAAATGAAGTTCTACCCTCAGACCGCGCTGCAGCGGGCGGGTGCGAGGTTCAGAGGCAACACCACGCCGTGGACCGCCCATGTGGTGGTGGACCGCGAGCTGATTACTGGGCAGAACCCGGCAACGGCGTTGGAGGTGGCGCAGCGGTTGGTCGAGCGGTTGAAGAGCGAAGAAATCTCGGCGCTGGATTCCAACAGGCACCAGAAGTAGCGGCGTTGCGGACGGTCATCGCCCCATGTGGCCCAGGTCGATGGCGCGCGTGCCGCAGCCCGATCGCAAAAAACGAACGGCCCGCAAAGCGGGCCGTTTGTCATCCATCAAACCCACCCACCCTCAGATATGCAGCGCATGCCCCAGCGCACGCAGCGCCGCTTCCTGCACCGCCTCGCCCAGCGTCGGGTGCGGGTGGATCGTGCCGGCGATGTCCTCCAGCGTGGCGCCCATCTCAATCGACTGCACGAAGGCGATCGACAGTTCCGAGACCTGCACGCCCACGGCCTGCCAGCCGAGGATGCGGTGGTCACTGCTGCGTGCGACGACGCGCACGAAGCCATCGGTGGATTCCAGCGACATCGCACGGCCATTGGCCGCGAACGGGAACAGCGCGACCTTGGTCTCGACGCCCTGGGCCTTGGCTTCGTCCGGCGACAGCCCGACCACCACGATTTCCGGATCGGTGAAGCACACCGCCGGAATCGCGGCCGGCACGAAGTGGCGCTTCTTGCCGCTGACGATCTCGGCGACCAGTTCGCCCTGTGCCATCGCCCGGTGCGCGAGCATCGGCTCACCGGCGACATCGCCGATCGCCCACACGTTGCGCATCGAGGTCTTGCACTGGTCGTCGATCTTGATCGCCTTGCCGGCCAGATCCAGCTGCAGCGATTCGAGATTGAAGCCGTCGGTCTTCGGGCGACGGCCCACCGCAACCAGGATCTGGTCGGCGTCCAGCGAGATTTCGTTACCGTCCTTGTCACGCACGCGCAGCTGGCCGTTGTCGGCCAGGCCAAGCACGCTGTGGCCGGTCAGCAGCTTCACGCCGGACTTCTCCAGGTGCGTGGCCACCGGCTTGGTCAGTTCGGCGTCGTAGGCCGGCAGGATGCGTTCCTGGGCCTCCACCACCGTCACTTCGCAGCCGAGCTTGCGGTACACCGTGCCCAGCTCCAGGCCGATGTAGCCGCCACCGACGACGATCAGCTGCTTCGGCAGCGAGGTCGGTGAGAGGGCTTCGGTCGAGGAGATGACCTTGCCGCCGAACGGCAGGAACGGCAGTTCCACCGGCACCGAACCGGTCGCCAGCAGCAGGTGCTCGCAGGTGATGCGCAGCGTGCCGCCGTCTTCGGCGGCACCGGCGATCTCGACGGTCTTGCCGTCGACGATCGTGGCCCAGCCCTTGATCAGCTGCGCGCCGTTCTTCTTCAGCAGTGCACTGACGCCACCGGTCAGCTTCTTGACGATGCCGGCCTTCCACGCGACGGTCTTGGCCAGGTCCAGCGACGGGGCCTGCACGCTGATGCCCAGCGGCGAGGTGCCTTCCGCGTAGGCGGTGACCTTGGCGAATTCCTCGGCGGCATGGATCAATGCCTTGGACGGAATGCAGCCGATGTTGAGGCAGGTGCCACCCGGATTGACGCCCTCGACCACGATGGTCTTGACGCCGAGCTGGCCGGCGCGGATGCCGGCGATGTAACCGCCGGGACCGCCGCCGATGATCAGCAGCTGGGTTTGAAGGGTATTGGACATCGCTTACTCCACGAACAGCAGGGCCGGGGTTTCCAGGCGCGTACGGATCGCCTGCACGAACTCGGCCGCATCCATGCCATCGACGATGCGATGGTCGAACGAAGACGACAGATTCATCAGCTTGCGCGCCACCACCTGGCCCTCGCGGAACATCGGGCGTTCGATGATGCGGTTCACACCGACGATCGCCACTTCCGGATGGTTGATGATCGGGGTCGACACCACACCGCCGACCGCACCGAGGCTGCTGATGGTGATGGTGGAGCCGGACAGCTCCTCGCGGGTGGCCTTGCCCACGCGCACGGCGTTGGCCAGGCGCGCGATCTCGGTGGCGGTCTGCCACAGGTCCAGCGATTCGGCATGCGCGACCACCGGCACCGACAGGCCGACCTCGCTCTGGGTCGCGATGCCCAGCTGCACGCCCTCGTAGCGGGTCACGATGTTGGCCTGGTCATCGAAGCGGGCGTTCATCTGCGGGAAGTCGCGTGCGGCCAGCACCACCGCGCGTGCCAGCAGCGGCAGCAGGGTCAGCTTGCCGCGCTCCTTGGCCCAACGCTCGTTGAGCTTGGCGCGCAGGGCTTCCACTTCCGTGACGTCGATTTCTTCCACATAGGTGATGTGGGGAATGGTCGTCCAGGACTGCTGCATCTTCTGCGCGATCTTGCGGCGCAGGCCGATGATCGGCACCTGCTGCTCGCCGGTGCGGCGCGCGTAGCTGCTGCCACCGGCACTGCCGCCGACCGGCTGCGCCTTGCCACCGGCGGCGGCGTAGGCATCCAGATCGGCCTGCAGGATGCGACCGCCCGGGCCGGTAGCCGGCACGTAGCGCAGCTCGACACCCAGGTCCCACGCGCGGCGGCGCACGGCCGGCGAGGCCAGGGGAGCTTCACCGGCGTTGAGCACGCCGTTGGTCACCGCGCCACGCGCGTCCTGCTTGGCGGCGCAGGCGGGGGCGGAGGCCGCGGCGACCTTGGCGGGCGCCGCGGCTGGTGCAGCCTCGGCGGCGGCCGCAGGTACAGCAGCCGGCGCAGCCGCCTTGGGCGCAGCCACCGGTTCGGCCGGCGCGACAGCGGCCGGTGCACTGGCGGCGCTGGCATTGCCGGCGCCGTCCACTTCCAGGCGGATCAGCTCGCTGCCGACGGCCATCATCTGGCCGGGCGTGCCGCCCAGCGAGACCACGGTGCCTGACACGGGCGAGGGGATCTCGACCATGGCCTTGTCGGTCATGACCTCGGCCACGACCTGGTCTTCGGCGACCGGGCCACCGACCTCGACCTTCCAGGTGATCAGTTCGACTTCGGCGATACCTTCACCGATGTCCGGCATCTTGATGACGTGATGTCCCATGGTTCAGTCCTCCAGCACGCGCTGCATTGCATCGATGACCCGGGACGGACCCGGGAAGTAGTCCCATTCCTGCGCGTGCGGATACGGGGTGTCCCAGCCGGTAACGCGTTCCACCGGTGCCTGCAGGTGGTAGAAGCAGTGCTCCTGCACCAGCGCGACCAGTTCGGCGCCGAAGCCGCAGGTGCGGGTGGCTTCGTGCAGCACGATGCAGCGGCCGGTCTTCTTGACCGAATTGACGATGGCGTCCAGGTCCAGCGGCCACAGGCTGCGCAGGTCGATCACTTCAGCATCGATCCCGGCATCCTCGGCGGCGGCCTTGGCCACCCACACGGTGGTGCCGTAGGTGATGATCGTCAGTGCCTTGCCTTCGCGGGCGATGGCGGCCTTGTCCAGCGGCACGTTGTAGTAGCCCTCCGGCACCAGGTTGTCCGGGTACTTGGACCACGCGGTGACCGGGCGGTCGTGGTGACCGTCGAACGGGCCGTTGTACAGGCGCTTGGGCTCCAGGAAGATCACCGGATCGTCGTTCTCGATCGAGGCGATCAGCAGGCCCTTGGCGTCGTACGGGTTGGACGGCATGACCGTGCGCAGGCCGGTGGCGTGCGCGAAGATCGCCTCCGGGCTCTGGCTGTGGGTCTGGCCACCGTAGATGCCACCGCCGCACGGGGTGCGGAACACCAGCGAGGAGGTGAAGCTGCCGCCGGAGCGATAGCGCATGCGCGCCGCTTCGGAGACGATCTGGTCGTAGGCCGGGTAGATGTAATCGGCGAACTGGATCTCGGCGACCGGGCGCAGGCCGTAAGCGGCCATGCCGATCGCCGCGCCGGCGATGCCGTTCTCGGAAATCGGCGCATCGAACACGCGCTGCTTGCCGTACTTGGTCTGCAGGCCGTCGGTGCAGCGGAACACGCCGCCGAAGTAGCCCACGTCCTGGCCGAAGACCACCACGTTGTCGTCGCGTTCCAGCATCACGTCCATCGCCGAGCGCAGCGCCTGGATCATGGTCATCGGCGTGCCGCCGGTGTTGTTCTGTTCAATCCCGCTCATGTGTTCAGACTCCCAACTGCTGACGCTGGCGACGGAGGTGTTCGGGCATGTCCTTGTAGACGTCTTCGAACATGAGGGCCGCGCCGGGACGGTTGTCGCTGCCGAGCAACCCGTGGGTCTCGGCTTCCTTGAGGGCACGCAGGATCTCGGCATCCAGTTCGGTGCGCAGTTCGTCGTGCTGCTGCTCGCTCCACAGGCCGCGCTTGATCAGGTGCTGCTTCAGGCGGTCGATCGGATCGCCGAGCGGGAACTGCTGGGCATCATCGGCCGGGCGGTACTTGGACGGATCATCCGAGGTCGAATGCGGGCCGGCGCGGTAGGTCACCCACTCGATCAGGGTCGGGCCCAGATTGCTGCGGGCGCGTTCGGCGGCCCAGCGCGAGGCGGCGTACACGGCCAGAAGATCGTTGCCGTCCACACGCAGCGACGGAATGCCGTAGCCCACGCCGCGGGCAGCGAAGGTGGTGTTCTCACCGCCGGCGATGGCCTGGAAGGTGGAAATCGCCCACTGGTTGTTGACCACGTTGAGCACGACCGGGGCGCGGTACACGTGCGCGAAGGTCAGCGCGGCGTGGAAGTCGCCTTCGGCGGTCGCGCCATCACCCACCCAGGCGGTGGCGATGCGGGTGTCGCCCTTGATCGCCGAGGCCATCGCCCAGCCCACGGCCTGGATGTACTGGGTGGTCAGGTTGCCGGAGATCGAGAAGAAGCCGTAGTCCTTGTACGAGTACATGATCGGCAGCTGGCGGCCCTTCAGCGGGTCGGCCGCGTTGGACAGCACCTGGCAGATCATGTCGACCAGCGAGACCTGCTTGGTGATCAGGATGCCCTGCTGACGGTAGGTCGGGAACTGCATATCGTCATCGCGCAGCGCCAGGGTCTGGCCGACCGCGATCGCTTCTTCACCCAGGCACTGGATGTAGAACGAGGTCTTCTTCTGGCGCTGGGCGATCAGCAGGCGGGCGTCGTAGGCGCGCGTCTTGAGCATGGCGTGCATCGCACGCAGCAGCACCGCGTCGTCGATGTCGGCAGCCCAGGGGCCCACGGCGTCGCCGTTGTCATCCAGCACGCGGATCAGCTGGCCGGTCATCGGCGCGGTCTGGCTGGCGCTCACGTCCACGGGCGGCTTGTCGACCGCGCCGGCGGGGCTCAGCTTCAGATAGGAAAAGTCGGTGGCCTGGCCGGGACGGGCGCTGGGCTCGGGCACGTGCAAACGCAACGGTTCACTCGTGGCGGGAATCTGGGGTGATGACATGTCAGGGGCCTCGCTGGGCTTGGGTCATGAAGCTACAGGCATACCGCCGGCGGGGGGCAACGGTAATGGCGATGTTGACGCGCCGATATCCGGGCTGGATCTCGTCGCGAAGCGGGTAAGGACCAGCGCTTGCAAGGCGGCTGGGGCCATGGCGCATTGCACCCGATGTGAAGTCTAGAGGCACAGCGGCTTATCGTAAATTTGTTTAATTGCGTATGAGGTATTGTTTATTCAGATATCTTCGTTCCGTGGGAGCCCGTGCATGCAAATCCCCGCCAACATGACCCTGCGCCAGCTGCGTTACTTTGCCGAAGCGGCCGAATTGGGGCAGTTCTCGCAGGCCGCGCGCAAGCTGCACGTCTCCCAATCGGTCATCACCACCGCGGTCGCCCAGCTGGAAGCCTCGCTGGGGCTGAAGCTGTTCGACCGCATGCCACACGGGGTCGGGCTGACCGCGGAGGGGCATCGCTTCCACCAGCATGTGCGGCACATCCTGGATACGTTGCAGGACGCGCTCAGCGAGCCGATGTTCCTGGCCAACACGCTGCCGGGGCGGGTGAGGATCGGCGCGTCCTACACGGTGCTGGGCTACTTCCTGCCGAGCCTGCTGGCGCGCTTCAAGCGCTCCTACCCGCAGGTGGAAGTGGATCTGGTCGACATGGACCGCGCCGCGATCGAGCAGGGCGTCAGCAGCGGCGACCTCGACTTCGGCTTGTGCATCATTTCCAACATGGCCGAGCCCTACGTGCTGCGGCGCCAGGTGCTGATCCGCTCGCGCCGCCAGCTGTGGCTGGCCGAGTCGCATCCGCTGCTGCAGCTGCCGGTGATCAGCCCGGCCGACGTCGAGCCGTATCCGTACATCATGCTGATGGTCGACGAAGGGCAGGAGTCGGCGATGCGCTATTGGCGCTCGGTCGGGCGCCAACCCAACGTGGTGTTCCGGACCTCGTCGCTGGAGGCGCTGCGCGGCATGGTCGCTTACGGATTCGGGGTCAGCATCCTGTCGGACATGGTCTATCGGCCGTGGTCGCTGGAGGGGCGCCGGATCGACGTGCGCACCCTCACCGATGCGGTGCCGCCGATGGAGGTCGGCCTGGTCTGGCGCCCGGACGAAGACCTGTCCGCGCCGGCACGCGCACTGCATCAGTTCCTGGTCTTCGCCTGTGGCGGCTGAGTGGCGATGACCTCGAATGCCTGCCCGCGGCGTGACCAGAACTGCCACGCCGAATAGGCCAGCAACGGCACCACGTAGGTGGCCAGGATGGCATAGGCCAGCAGCCGGTAGCCCTTCGCGATCAGCGCCACCAGGCCGATGCCATCGGCCATGAACACGGCCATCAGCAGGATCGCCACGATGATCGCCACGCGTACCCCGCGCTTCGGTGCGGCACCGGTGCGTTCTGCCCAGTTGACGCTGATGCGGCCATCCACCGAGGCCATCAGCGTGACCCCGGTTTCCACCAGCGCCACCATGATCATCAGCCGGAACAGCCACTGGAACCACGGCAGGCCGAGCTGGCCGAGCATGAGGTCGGACGGCAGCGGGGCATCGGCGATGTCCGGCAGGAACGCGATCATGCAGACGTAGAACACGATCGCCGGCAGGATCGCCAGCGGGCCGGCCAGGGCGCCGGCGATGACCGCATCGCGACGGCACAGCAGGTGTCGCACGACCAGCAGGATCGAGACCGCGGCGAACATGTTGTAGCCGGCGTAGGTCACGCCGTTGAGGACCCAGTCCGGGCCGAGTTCATGGGTGTTGGAGAGCTGTGCCATCGCGCCGCCGCCGAAGCGGTACAGAATCAGGCAGGCGGCAATCGCGTAGACCAGGTACATGAAGGCCGACATCAGCTTGAACATGCGCTCGACGGCGTTGGTGCCGGCCTGCACCACGCCGGTGATGATCGCCACCAGCAGCAGGGTGCCCACGATCCGCGGCCAGCCGAACATGGTCGCGGCCAGTTCGCCGGCGGCCGCGCCGAACACGGCCAGCACCACCACGATCAGCGCCAGGTAGGCCACTTCGAACGTCCACCAGCCACGGCCGAGCAGATGCCGGAAGAAGGTGCGGTAGTCGTTGGCACGGATCGCCCGTGCCAACAGGAACGTCAGGATGCAGATCACGCTCCAGATCAGCATCGACAACACCATCGCCGCCAGGCCGCCCCAAGGGCCCGATGGCAGGAAAAACTCCGCCAGCTCACGGCCGGTGGCGTATCCGCCGCCGATCACGGCGGACTTGAACGCCAGACCGGGCAACAGATACCGCTGGAACCGGCTGGCGGCGGCGGTCACTTGCGGGCGGCCGTGGGCTGCAGCAGGTAGAAGTCGCGCACGGTGCGCGCGATCTCGGCGATCACCCGCTCACGTTCGCTGCGCGGGGCATTGCTGGCTTTGACGAACACGGAAATCGCAAACTGGCTGCCGTCGGGCAGGGTGACCACGCCCACATCGTTGACGGTGCCGGCCACGGTGCCGCTCTTGTCGGCCACCTTGGTGCCCGGCGGCAGGCTGCCGCGCAGGCGCGCACTGCAGGTCCGGCAGCGCTCCATGATCTGCACCAGCACTTCGGTGCTGGCCGGGCTCAGCGCCTTGCCGGTGAACAACCGGGTCAGCAGGGTCGACATCGCACGCGGCGTGGAGGTGTCGCGCGGATCCTTGTCGAAGGCTTCATTGCCGGATTTCGTGCGCTTGACCACCTCCGGATCGAGGGTCAGCTCGGCGACGCGCTCCTTGGTCAGCGGTTCATCGCCCAGGCCGAAGATGTCGCTCAGCAGCTGGCGCGTGTTGCGATCCAGGCGCTGGCCTTCAATGCCCTGCGCGCGCAGCCAGGCGGTAACTGCGGCCGGCCCGCCAGCCTGCGCCACCAGCACGTCGGTGGCGGTGTTATCGCTCTGGGTCAGCATGACCTCAAGCAGGTTGTGCACCGAGAGACTGACGCCGTCATGGATGAAACGGTCCGCGATCACTTCCGAATCGACGTAGAACGTTTTCGGCACCGGCACCATCGTGGTCAGTGCCAGCTCGCCGGCATCCACCTTGCTCAGGATCACCGCCGCGACGGCGACCTTGAACGTGCTGGCCATCGGGAAGCCTTCGTCCGGATTCAGATGGACCTGCGCGCCCTTGCCATCCAGGCGCCACGCCGAGACACCGACCTTGCCGTCGACCAGCGTGGCCAGCCGTGCGACTTCGGTTTCAACCGGACTGGCCTTGCTGGCGCTGAAGGCGGCCAGCGGGCTCAGGCCCAGCAGTGCCACAACGCACAGGCTCAAGGTACGGGATGTCATCTTCATGCGATGCAGGCCTCCAGCAGACGATTGAATTCCCCATCTTGCCGCATCGGGTCGGCCGCAGGCAGACCAAGACGCGCGCTGACCTCAGCACAGGCGGCCGATGCCGCTTCGGCGGTCATGCCGTGGGTGTTGAGGCTGACGCCGACACAGCGGATATCCGGATTGGTGCGGCGGCCCAGCTGCACGGTCAACGCGATCACGTCTTCGATGGAGGGCAGCGGGTAGTCGGGGTAACCGAGCACATGCTGGCGCCCCGGCTGGTGGCAGACCACGAACACGTCCGGCTGGCTGCCATGCAGCAGGCCGAGGCTGACGCCCGCGTAGGCAGGGTGGAACAGCGAGCCCTGGCCTTCGATGACATCCCAGTGATCGGCGGCCGCATCCGGGCTGAGCAGTTCGGCGGCGCCGGCCGAGAAGTCGGCGACGACGGCGTCCATCGGAATACCGCTGCCGGCGATCAGGATGCCGGTCTGGCCGCTGGCGCGGAAGTCGGCATCCACACCACGTTCGCGAAGACCGCGGACCAGGGCCAGCGCGGTGTACTTCTTGCCCAGCGCACAGTCAGTGCCGACAGTCAGCACGCGCTTGCCGGTGCGCTTGCGGCCATTGCCGACCGGAATGCCACGTGGCGGCACGCGCACGTTGATCAGCTGGCGACCGGTGCGTTCGGCGGCGGCGGCCAGTTCCGGGATATCACCGAGCTTGTGGTGCATGCCGCTGATCAGATCCAGGCCTTCCTCCAGCGCCTCGACCAGCGCCGGCAGCCATTGCGCAGGAATCACGCCGCCCCCGTTGGCCACGCCGATCACCATCGCACGCGCACCGGCGGCACGCGCCTGTGCCGGCGTCATGCTCGGCAGGCCCGTGGTGATCGGGCAGCCGGGCAGGCTCCACTCGGCGACGCACACCTCCGGCGCCCAGTCTTTCAGGCCGATCGCGGTCTTGGCGAAGCCCGCTTCGGTGGTATCACCCAGGAACAGCAGGTAGGGCTGGGGGAGAGCGGCAAGTGCGAGCACTTCAGCGGTCGGGGTCGACGTCATGACGGAATCCAGTAGGCGAGCGGCAGAGGGTGAGCACCCACGACGGCGACGGTGGCAGTCGTTGGCCTCGTTGGACCTGTATAAGTCCTAATCAGAGAATATGCAACCTAATTGGGATTCCCGGGATCGTGCCCGTGGCGTCGGTCAGTATCGGTAGTCGATCGACATGCCGATGGTGCGCGGCTGCAGCGGCACGCCGGTCACCGCCACGTAGCGGTTGAGCGCGTCGCGGACGGAGCCGGTGGAGACATAAGCACGCTCATCGGTGGCATTGCGGGCATACAGGCGGACCGTCCACGTCATGTTGGTCAGCTCGGCATGCAGGTCCAACGCGTTGTAGCTGTCGATCTCGTACGCGCCGGCCACGCGTTCGCCGGTGACGCGGTAACCCGCACCGACCCGGCCCTGCCACTGGTCGCTCACATCGAAGTCGTAATCGATGGTGCTCGACCAGCTCAGGCGTGGGGTCATGGGCATGCGGCCACCTGCGACCAAGCCGCTCGACGTCGGCACGTCGCCGATCTTCGAATCGATGTAGGCCGCGTTGAGGCCCACGGTCAGGCGCTCGGCCGGGCGCACCATCATGCTCAGCTCCGCCCCTTGGCTGCGCGCGCTGCCGGCGTTGCCCATCCAGCTCAGGCCGTTCTCGGACACACGCACCTGGATGTCGTCCCAGTCGATCCGGAACAAGGCCAGATCGATCATCGCGCGGCGATCCCAGAAGTGCGATTTGAAGCCGAACTCGAGGTTGTCCAGCGTGTCGGCCTTGGTCATCGGCACCACGCCGGAGGTCGATACATTCGGTCCACCCGGGCGATAGCCGGTGGCGTAGCGCGCGTACAGCATCGAACTGTCGTTGAGGTGCCAGCGCGAGGCCAGCTTCCAGGTGGTGACGCTGTCATCGGCGGAATCGGCCAGATCGATCGGCCGCGGACCGTACAGCAGGCCGATGCTGTGCTGCTCGAAGTCCTGCTGATTGCGCGCATGCCGCACACCGGCGGAGACATCGAAGCGGGGGCTGAACGTGTAGGTGACATCGGCGAAGATCGCCTGCTCGTCGTAGGTGCCCGGCAAGCTCGCGGTGCCGGGATTGAACGGCAGCGGGATGCCGTTGGCATCGTAGGCGCTGACCTGCTGGCGGTTGGCGTTCTTCTCGCCGGTGAAGAAGGTGCCGAGCAGCCACTCGACGCGCTCGCTTTCCTTGGAGCTGAGGCGGAACTCCTGCGTCCATTTGCGCGTGCCAAGGAAGACATCGAACTGCGCCTGGCCGGCGGGGTAGGGGGTCAGATACGGCCAGGCCACGCCATACACCAGCGACGAGTCCTGCACTTCATCCATGCGGGTCTCGGAGAAGCTGGTGGCGGAGACGAAATCCACATTGCCCAGGTCCCAGTCCAGGATTGCCGAGTAGTAGTCCGTTTCCATCCGGTACGGCGTCGCGCGCTGCAGGATGCCTTCGAGCGGGCCGCGGATCGGCTCCAGCGTGGGGTAGGTCAGCCCCACCGCGCTGGAGTTGTCGGCATCCACGATCTGCGAGAGCGCCTGCACGCGCAGGTTGGCGGTGTCGCTGATGCGCCAGGTCAGGGCCAGGCGTGAGGCCAGTTGGTAGTAGCCGTTGCTGTCCTTGGCATCCTCCCCGGTGAGGTCAGGCTGGTCGACGTAGCCGGGCGTGCTCTGGCGCGACAGGCTGGCGCGCATGGCCAGCTTGCCTTCAATGAGCGGTACGTTGAAGGCCGTGCGCACGCCGATGCCGGTATCGCCGGCTTCCTTGGTCGCGTTCACATCCGTACCGGCGCGGAACTCGAACGCATCCGGATCGGCCGCCTTGGTGATGTACTTGAACAGCCCGCCCATCGAACTGGCGCCGTACAGCGTGCCCTGCGGGCCACGCAGCACTTCAACGCTCTGGATGTCATACGGCAGCAGGTCCAGTGCGTAGGTGGTCGCGCGCTGTTTGTTGCTGCTCGGGCCAATCGGCGTGTCATCGATGTAGGTGCCGATGATCGAGCCGCCCCCGAGAGGCGCTACGCCGCGCAATGCCATCGTGGTCTGCCCGGGCGCGCCGCCGCTGTCGACCTGGAAGCCCGGCACGTAGGCGGCGAAGTCGTTCAGGCGGGTGGCGCCGAACGCCTCGAGACGTTCTTCGCTGATCACGCTGACGCCGGCGGCCACCTCCATCACGTTCTCGGCGCGCTTCTGTGCGGTGGCCACCACGCGATCAAGCTCCACCACATCGGGTGTGCTGCGGCTGCCATCGGCGTCGGCATCCTGGGCCATCGCTGCGGTGGCAAGGCTCACGCAGCACAGGCTGACGGTACAGGCGAGGATCGAACGTTTCATCGGCTTGCGCATGTGGCGGGCTCTCCGGAATCAGGAACGGGGTCAGGCAGGAAAAACGACGGCCGTGCACGGCGGTGACAGCCGTGGAGGGGGCGGAGGCGCGCGCTGTCGACGCCGCGACGGGTTGGCACGCCGGTAAGGGGAGGGGGCGTGGGGGAAGAAAGCGGCAGACGACGGGCGTTGGCAGGTGCAAGGCCGTGTTGCTGGCCAGCGGCGCGATGGGCGCGGAGGCTGGCGGTCAGTGCGGGCGCGCGGGCATACCGGCGGCTGGGGTCGTACGGAAACTGATCGGGCATTTCGACATCCCTACAAATCCTATGCAAGGAATATTTAGCTTGATCAGGTTGATGTCAAGCTCAATTAGAAAACGCAATCCCATTTCGGACTATTGCGCTGCAGCAATTCAGCGAGGCCGAATGGCGTTGTCGGGTGTTCTGATCTCTCCCGGGGGGCGTACGCCGGGAAACCGGTTGCTATCGACCGCGATCTTCGCCGCGGCCGATGGCCATGCTCAACGCTGCGGGCTCACCCCGATGTCACGGCACCGTCGGCCGGGGCGGCACTCTGTGGTGCAGGTGCAGCATTGCCGGCGAGCAGAGGTCGGGCGCGTCGCTCCAGGCGCAGCAGCAGCACCGCGACGAGCATGCAGGTCGCGCCCATCAGCGAGAAGAACACGGTGCTGGACAGCGTCGACCACAGCATGCCGACCGCGCCGGCCAGCAGGTTGCCGCCGAAGGACGCGAGGAACCAGAACGCGATGATCGTCGCACCGAAGCCCACGGGGGCCAGACGCGCGAACAGGCCCAGCCCCACCGGCAGGATGAACAGCTCGCCGAAGGTGAAGATCGCAAAGAACAGCGCGGCCCACAGCCAGCCGACCTTGGCGGACGGTTCGCCGCCGAGGATCGCGACCAGCACGAACGACAGGCCGACCACCGCGGCGCCGATCGCCATCTTGGTCAGTGCCGCCGGCTCGCGGCCGCCGCGCGCCTGCCGCGTCCAGCGGCGCACCAGCAGCGGGGTGATCAAAAACACCAGCAGCGGATTGAGCGAGAAGAACCAGGTCATCGGAATCGTGAAGTCCGCAGTGAGCACGCGGTCCACACCGGTGTCGAGCCAGATCGCGATGGTGTTGCCAATCTGCTCGTAGGCCAGCCGGAACACCACGATGAGCCCGGCAATCATCGCCATCAGCTGCAGCAGCGGGCGGTAGGCCGGTTGCCAGAGCGCCGAGAAAGGCAGTGTGGCGCGCTCGCTGCGCGGCGGGTCCGGCGGCAGGTGGCGGCGGCCGGTGATGTAGATCACCAGCCCCAGCAGCATGCCGATGCCGGCGGCGGAGAAACCCACATGCCAGCCGTAGACCTCACCCAGCGTGCCGCAGATCAGCGGGGCGAGAAACGCGCCGAGATTGATGCCCACGTAGTACACGTTGAACGCCGAGCCACGACGCGGATCATCGCGCTGGTACAGATCGCCGACCTGGCCGGGCAGGGTCGGCAGGAACAGGCCGTTGCCCAGCACGATCGCCAGCAGGGCCGGATACAGCAGCGCATCGAAGGCCATCAGGAAATGGCCGAACGCCATGATCGCCCCGCCCAGGATCACCGCACGCCGCTTGCCCAGCCAGCGATCGGCGAGCATGCCGCCGAACACCGGGCTGAGGTAGGCCAGCGCCGTGTACAGGCCATAGACCATCGAGGCCTGTTCCTGCGAGAACAGCAGCTGCTTGGTCATGTAATAGACCAGCAGTGCCCGCATGCCGTAGTAGGAGAACTTCTCCCACATCTCGGTGAGGAACAGGATGGTCAGGCCTGGCGGTTGCCCGAACCAGGCCTTGCGCGGTGCATCGATCATCATCGGGCGGGGCGTCCGTCGGTCAGAGCTGCAGGCCGGTACTGATCAGGCGCTGGGTGATGGCGACGAACGCCACCACCACGCCGGCCAGTGCGACCACCCAGGCACCGTAGCGGCGCACACGGGGCCAGCTGGCCGGCGCACGGACCGCCACCCACACCAGGGCCACGGCTGCGAACACGCTCAGCCAGGACAGCGCCTGCATCAGGATCAGCGGACCATTGCTGTAACCGGAAATCCCGCCAGGTGCAGCGATCGACTTCACGTACAGCACCCAGGCGACCACGGTGCCCAGCTGCGTGGTGATCGACAACGTCTGCAGCCAGCGCAGGCCACGGGCCTCGAGCGGTGCGCTGACCCGGTAGTAACGACGTACGAACACGCCACCGATGCGCAGCACGGCCGACAGCGTCAGCAACCCCAGTGCGACAAACAACGCAGGGCGCAGCCACGCCGGTGAACGCCAACCCGGAATCGGCTCGAAGCCGAACACCGAGGCGAACGGGCCGCCGGAGAAGTACACCGGCCGGCCATCCTCGACCTTCACTTCCAACAGGCCGCGGCCGTTTTCCTGCTGCCACAACCAGGGCGACACCTCGCGCCAGCGCAGCAGTTGACCGTTCAGGCCCTTCTGGCCATCGACGGTGATCGTGCCGTCGTCCTGTGGGTGCACGCGCGTCGGCGCGAACAGCGACAGCATGCGCAGGTACGAACTGTCCGAGCGACGCGTGCTCTGCCAGGTCACGCCGGCCAACGCTGCGGCATGTTCGCGCGCGACAGCGGCATCCACGCCCGGACCCGCCGCTTCGATCGGCAACGTCGGCAGGAAGTTCTCCACGAAGCGTTCCCAGACCTGCGCACGCAGGGCCGAGCCGGCCGCATCACGGCCGACGCTGTTGGTCGACACGAACACGCCGATGTTCCGCTCCGGGATCATCCACAGCCACGAATAGAAGAACAGCATCGTGCCGCCGTGCGAGCGGGTCTCGTAGCCGCCGGTGTCCGAGGCCATCCAGCCCAGCGTCATGCGCGGCAGATGCGGCAGGATCGCGGCCTGCGGGGTCAGCATCTGCGCGTTGGTCTCGGCACGCATGATGCGCTGCCCATCAAGCTCGCCATGATTGAGCGCGGCCATCATGAAACGTGACATTGCCGCGCCGGACGCGTACAGCCCACCCACGCCTGGCGCGGTGTTCTTCTCGGCCGGGTAGCTCTTGCCCGAGCCCAGCAGGTAGCCCTTGGCGGCGTGCGGCAGCAGTTCGGCCGGCAGCTTCTGTTCGAAGCTGGCGTACTGCATGTCCAGCGGCTGCAGGATGTGCTGGCGAGCGTAATCCTCGAAGCGCTGGCCGCTGACGCGCTCGACGATGTACGAGGCGATGCCGGTGGCGTAGTTGGAGTACGCCGGCTTGGTGCCCGGCGCGGAGATCTGGTTCGGCACCCAGTCCTTGAGGTAGTTGTCGCGGTTGGCCGGATGGTCCGGACCCAGCACGATCAGATAGCGCATGCGCTCTTCCAGACCGCTGGTGTGGGTCATGATCTGACGCAGCGTGACCGGCTCACCCTTGGCCGGGACCTTGATGTCCAGGTAGGTGTTGATGTCGGTGTCCAGGTCCAGCTTGCCCTGTTCGACCAGCTGCATCACCGCGGTCCAGACGAACAGCTTGGAGATCGAGCCGGGACGGAACAGGGTGGTCCTGGGATCCACCGGCGTGCGCTTTTCCACATCGGAGAAGCCGAAGCCGCGCTCGGTGACGACCTTGCCGTTCTCGACCACCGTGACCACGGCGCCAGCAAGATCGCCCTGCGCCATCAGGTAGGGCACCAGGCCATCGAGGAAGGTGTCCACGCGCGCCGCATCCAGCGTGCCGGTGGGGGACTGCGCGGGTGTGATGCTGTCAGGCGACTCGACCGTCGCGGTCGCCGGCACCGCCGGAGCGGCGACGGGGACGGGTGCCTGCGCATGCAGCGGCGAGAACGCCGCGGTTGATGCCAGCAACAGGCCGGAAGCGAAGGTGCGCAACGTGCTCATGCGTGCACTCCCTTGCCCCATACGGCATCGTCGCAGTGCACCAGTCCGTCGTCATAGCGCAGGCCCGGCACCCGGTCATCGCTCAGGAACAGCGGGCCATCCAGATCCACCACGTCGCAATGCTGGCCCACGATGAAGGCCGGGCCCATCGCCCAGCTGCTGCCGATCATGTTGCCGACCATCACCTGCATGCCCAGCGAGCGGGCCTTGCCGACCATCGCCAGGCTTTCGGTGAGCCCGCCGGCCTTGTCGAGCTTGATGTTGATGACGTCGAACAGGCCCGCCAGCGCTTCGATCTCTGAAACGTCCTGCACACTCTCGTCGGCGGCGAAGGGCAGCGGTCGCGCGAAGCCCTTGAGCTCGGCCTCGCGGCCGCGCGGCAGCGGCTGCTCCAGCAGCTTGATGTCGTTCTCCAGCAGCACCGGAATCAGCGCATCGAGCACATCCACGCTGTAGCCCTGGTTGGCGTCCACGCCCATCCACACATCCGGGCGCACCTTGCGCACCGCACGCACGCGTTCGATGTCGATATCCAGATCGCCACTGAGCTTGAGCTTGAGTGCCTTGGCCGGCGCATAGCGGCCGGTGGCGATCGACTGCATGGTCGCCGGGTCATCGGCGCCCAGCGTCCAGGTGGTCAGCAGCGGACGGGTCTGCGACAGGCCGGCCAGCGCCCAGGCGTGCTTGCCGGTGCGGCTTGCTTCCAGATCCCACAGGGCGCAGTCCAGCGCGTTGCGCGCGCCACCGCGCGGCAGCAGCTGCTGCAGCTCGGCGCGGGTGATGCCGGCTTCGATCCGCGCACGCAGCAGTTCCAGGGTGGCCAGCATCTGCTCGGGCGTGTCATCGAAGTAGTACACGCCGCTGGCTTCGCCACGGCCGCGATGGCCGCCGTCTTCCAGTTCCACGCGCAGTACCGGGGCGTGTTCGAACACGTAGCCGCTGATCCGGAACGGGGCCAGCAATGCAAGCGAGTCGATCTGCAGGGTCAGTTTCACAGGATGTCTCCAGCCCCGTGGTGGGGCTACGGGTCAGTAGTTGAGTGCGAAGTCGGCCAGGCCCATCAGGACCAGGGCGTAAGCGAGTACGCAGGCGGCGATCAGCAGCAGCACCGCCCACACGCGCGCCAGCCAGCTGCGCCCGGCACGGAAGGTCTGCACCAGGTTCCAGGCCGTCGCGCCGATGCCGCCGACGATGGCGATCACCGAGGCGATGCCCAGCCCGATCACCGCCGGATCCAGACGATCGTCCAGGCGGGCGAAATCCGCCGACGCCCAGGCCATCACGGCGATGGCCACGGCCGGCACCAGCAGCATGAACCAGCAGGCGGCGCGGCTCAGGCGATAGGCCAGCAGGGTGCTGCGCGGCCAGCCGAGCACACGGCCATGACGACGCCGCACGAACGCCGCGATGGGCCAGGCCAGTGCGGACAGCGCCAGCACGCTCACGGCAGCCGTCAGCAACGGCTTGAGCCACAGCGCCGAGCGGTAGCCTTCCGCGGCCAGGAACACGTTGAACGGGGAGGACGAATCCACCGCGAAGCCGACCGGCTTGCCGTCCTTGAGGATGGCGGCCAGGCGCAGCTCGCTGTTGGTCGCCTGCCAGAGCCACGGAGCGACCGGCTTGAAGGTGGTGGGCTGCCCGTTGGGCTGCTTCAGGCGCGGCAGGCGCAGGCTGCCATCGTCGAGGGCTTCCAGGCGCGTCTGGGTGAGGATGCCGGTGCGGCCGATGCCGGTTTCGGCACGGCGCGAATCGAGATAGCTCGGCGCGGCCAGCAGGCGTGCCTGCTGCTTGGCCAGTGCGGCGTCGGCGGCCACGGCCGGGGCCGGGGCGGCGGCCGGGAAATAGCGATCGGCAAAGTTCTCCAGCAGCTCACGCCGGATCGGGCCGGTGATCCCATTGGCGCCGGCGCTGTTGAGCGAGACGAACAGGCCGACATCGTGGTCGCGGAACAGGAACAGCTGCGAGTGGAAGGAGTAGGTGTCACCGGCGTGGGACACCACGCGCTGGCCGTTGACGTCGATCTCATAGAACCCGAGCGCCATGGTGTTGAGCGGCGGCGCGAAGCGCGTCTGCGGCGTCAGCATGAGCTGGCTGGTCGCCGCCTTCAGGATGGCCGTGTCATGACCGCCCGCCGCGCTCAGGTGCGCGATCATGAAGCGCGCCATGTCGCTGCCGGTGGCCGACAGTGCACCCGCCGGGGCGGACGGGGTGACTTCGAACGCACGCGGCTTGCCCGAGCCCAGTGCGTAGCCCTGGGTGACCAGGGCACGCAACGCCGGCGGCAGCGGCTGGCGGAAGCTGGCGTGCTGCATCTGCAGCGGTACGAAGATGTGCTGCTCGACATAGTCGGCGAACGGCTGGCCCGACACGCGCTCGACGATGTAGCCGGCCAGGCTGGTGCCGTAGTTCGAGTACGCCGGCACGGTGCCAGGCGGGAAGATCTGCGCCGGCACGCGGCGCTTGAGGTACGGCCCCAGTGCAATGCCACCGGCTTCGGCGACCGCCTCGCTGGTCCACATGTACTTGATGTTGGCCTCGAAGCCACCGGTATGCGTCATCAGCTGGCGCAGCGTGATCGGCAGGCCGCGTTCGGGCACCTTGAAGTCCAGGTACTGGTTGATGTCCGCGTCCAGATCCAGCTTGCCCGCTTCCACCAGCTGCATCACCGCAGTCCAGGTCATCAACTTGGAGACCGAGGCCATCCGGAACAGCGTGCGGTCCGGGTCCACCGGCGTCTGCTTGGCCACATCGGAGACACCGTAGCCGCGACGGACCAGGATCTGGCCGTCCTTGACCACGGTGACCACCGCACCGGCGATATCGCCACGTGCGATCGCATACGGCATGAAGCCATCCAGCCAGGTGGTCGCATCGTCGGCGGTCAGCCGGGCAACGGAATCGGCCTGCGGTACCGGCGCGGCCGGGGGAGAGGGCGGCGGCTGCTGGGCATCCGCCTGGAAAGTCAGCAACAGCCCACAACACAACGCGACAAAGCCTGACAACGCACGCATGTGACGATCCCCTTGCGAACTGGAAGACGGGGCACCCGAGGCAATTGCGTCAGAGGGCCCAAAACAATCTCAATCAGACAACAATATTCCTGATCAGAGAAATGTCAAATGCGCGTGATCCTTCCGGGGCCGTCGCCTTGTGAGCACATCGGGGGGATTGCGAGGCCTACAGGCGGCGTTCCCCCGCCATTGGGAACGTTTTCAGTGCCTTGAAAGGCGAAATGAGAGACGAACGCGACAAGAAACCATCCTGATCAGGATTGCATTCATCTCTACGTAGTATCGTATCCACTACTTCACCAGCAATAGCCCAAAGGTCCTGTCGATGAGCCCCAAAAGCCCGACGCTCGGAACCCTGCTGCGCGGTCTGCGCACGCGCCAGGGTTGGACGCTCAAGGAAATGAGCGAGCACACGGAAATTCCCCTGTCCACGCTGTCCAAGATCGAGCACGACCGCTTGACCTTGACCTACGACAAGCTCCAGCACCTGGCGCAGCGCTTGAACCTGCGCATGTCCGAGCTGTTTTCCGAGCCGGACAGCGACAGCGCGCCCAAGCCGGTCACCGCCCGGCGCAGCCTCGGTTCGCTGGACAAGGCGCTGCGGGTCCAGACCGACAACTACGACTACTACTATCTGTGCACCGAATTGCGGCGCAAGCGGATGATTCCGATCCTGACCAAGGTGCGCGCCAAGACCACCGCCGAATTCGGTGAACTGGTCCGCCACCCGGGCGAGGAATACGTGCACGTGCTGGAGGGCCGCATCCAGGTCCACACCGAGTTCTACGATCCGGTGGTGCTGGAGACGGGGCAGGGCATCTATATCGACAGTCAGATGGGCCATGGCTACATCGTCGATACCGGCTGCGAGGAAGCCGTGCTGCTGGCCGTATGCGCGAGTGCGGACGAGGACTTGATGGAGTCGTTGATCACCCTGCATGAGCATGAGGGGAGTGTCTGACGCTCACCACGTCGCCTCCAACCCGCGGAACGGCTTCTTGATCAACACCCCCCGTGCGTCGTAGTCACTCACGCTGCGCCCATCCACCCTCACGGCGGTCGGGCGCGTGCGGCTTGGCCACCACACGCGCACCGCGGTGTCCTTGCGCAGCCCCTTGCCCAGCGTGACCTGCAGCGTGCCATCGCGCTGCATCGCCTGCATCGCCAGGGTGCCGTAGGCGGTCGGCAGCCGATCCACCGCCAACCCCTCGCCGGCCACCCATGACGGTGGGGCACCCGGCAGCAGCGACAGCGCGTCATCGTCCTCGCGCATCAGCATTCCGAACAGCGTGCGCCCGTACTCCGCACCGATCCAGGTATGCGGCATGTCGCCGAGATAGCGTGGGAAGCGCAGCCGGGAATGCACGACCTCGGCCAGCACCTGCCACTCCAGCGGGCGGCGGTCATGCAGCAGTCCCTGCAGCAGTTCATCGGCCGCCTCGGGCTGGTCCAGATGCACGTAGCTCAGCACATTGCGGATTTCGTACGGTGTATAGGCGTACAAGGCGTCCGGCGCGCTGCGCTTGCGGACATCGTCCAGATAGCGGGCGAACGTGGTGCGTAGTGCCTGGGCCGGTAGCACATCCTGCGCGCCGGTCGGGTCGAGCGCGATGGACACACCGGTCGGATCGCCATCGCCAAGGTCGGCCGAAGAGGGGATGAAGTCGATGCCCTTCCACGCCATCGTGGCGCGGATCGAGGCGGCCAGCGCATCGTGCAGAGCGGTGTACTGTCCGCGTGCCCATGCAGCGGTTTCGTGATCGCCCAGTGACTCGGCCAGCCATGCACCGTCATGCCAGCCCTTCAGACCCCAGTAGTCGTCCCAGTAGCTGTGCGTGGGCGAGGGATAGCCTTCATGGCTGATCGACGGCGCCAGGATGCCGGCGAAGCGCTCGGGGGCGGGCTGGGCGGCCATGTAGCCGGGCACCAGCGTGCGCTCGCGTAGTTCCTGCAGGAAGCGCATCGCGGCCTTCACCTTGGGCAGATACGCGCGCACCGACTCCGGCCCGCCATCCAGCCGCGCGACGTCGGCGACCAGGCTGATGTACTGGCCTTGGCTGTCGTATTCGATATCCGAGCCGAAGCCGGTGTTGACGCTGCCATCGTCGTTGAGGATCGGCGAGACCAGGCCGTTGGCGTGCACGCCGTGCTCGCTGTACCAGGCCAGGTAGTCGCGCGCGACCTTGGATTCGCCCATGCGCAGCAGCACCGCCGAGGTAGCCATGCCGTCGCGGATGAAGGAGCGGTTGTAGTTGCGCGGGCCGGGCTGCATCGCAGGGCCGGTCTGGTTGATCAGCATGTAGGCGGCCTGCGCGCGCAGCATGTCAACGAGGGAGGGATCAGGCAGACGCAGCCCGACCTGGCCCAGGCGTGCCTGCCAGTCGTCCGATGCACGTTTGGCCAGTGCGTCGTAGGCCGCATCGGGTGCATGGGGCGTGCCGGACAGATCCGGCGCGGGCGCATCCGGCAGGGAGCCGTCTTTGGCTGTTGCGGCGGTGCCGAGCGGGAAGGCGACCACCACCGAGCGGCTGTCACCCGGCGCGAGCTGGATGCGGTAGGCCAGTGCGGCGGAGGCGAGACCCTCGGGGTCGCTTGCCTGCATCGCGGCAGGCAACGTGCCGCTGGCGATCGCCGCGGTGATATCGCTGCTGCCGTCCGGGCCAAACGATGCCGCATCGGCGGCGTCCACCGGCGTCAGCGACTGCAGCAGGTCGCGACCATTGATGCGTACGCGTTGCCCCTCGATGGCGACCTCACGGATCGGTGACAGGCCACCGTTCTGCCACGGCGGATTCATCTGCATCGGCCGCACTGCCAAGGTCAAGGTGCCGTCGACGGGCGCGCTGCCGGTGTTGCGCAGGCGGTGACGCACGAAAGTCACCGGCTGGCCACCGAGCTCGACCGCAAACGCCTCGCTCTGGAGTTCAAGCCCGGGCTGTGGCGACCACGTCGCCGAGGGCATCGGCTTCCAGCCGTCGCGCAGTGCGTGCTGCACCGGCTGGTCGGCGGCGCCTGCGGCAACCCCGTCGGCATTGCGCCAGATCGGCTGTACCAGCGGTGCGCCCTTGAAGGCCTCGATGTTGCCGTACTCGTCGAAGATCGATTTCTGCCGGCCGGCATGGATGCCGACCGCGGTCCAGTAGGTCTGCTGCAGGTGCAGCGACGCCGGGAATAGCGCACGCTGCGCGCCGCTGGCGGCGATCTGGTAACGCTTCATCGGCGTCATCACCGCCTTCGGCCCGAGCAGGCGCAGGCGGTCGACCTGCGGCGCGTCGCCCTCCACCGTCAGCCGCAGCGCCGTGGCGGTCACGGCGGCGGTGCCTGCCAGCCAGCTCTGTTGCCGTGTGTCGGCCTGCGGGTCGCGCGCAAGCTCCATCCAATGGCCCTGCGCATCGCGTGCCTGCAGCCGTGCGGCGCCATGCGCGCCTGTCCAGTCCACGGCCAGGCCGGTGGTGACGACCGCGCGTGGCAGCGTGATCTCAAGCACATGCGTACCGTTGCTGCCGCGAGGAACGGGGACCGCACTGCCGCCTTGCCACAGCGCTGCGGCCCGGGTGGCATCCACCCCGGCCACGCGCGCGCTGGTGGTGCTGTCCAGTGGTTCGAGTTCGAAGATCGACACCCCCCAATCCGAGGTGCGCGTCGGGCTGGCCAGGCGAAGGTAGCGGGCGTTGCGCGGCGCAAAGAACAGCGTCTCGATACCGCCGAGCGAATCGCGCATGGTGTAGGCCGGCTGCCACTGCTGGCCGTCCAGCGAGGTCTGCAGGGTGTAGCCCTCGGGATTGGAAACGTCCCAGGTGATCTGCGCGCCGCTGAGCGTGCTCGGCGTGCCCAGATCCACCTGGAACCAGTGCCCGGGGCTGAAGGCGCCGCCGGTCACCGTCTTCGGGTCGCCATCGATCAGGTGGCTGACCGCCATCGCCGGCACCTGCTGCGAGGAACTGCTGGCCTGCCACTGGCTGCGCGGCGGCAGGGTCTGGGCGGCGGCGGACAAGCCCAGCGCGAGGGTGGAGACAAGCAGGGTGGCGGCCAGGGCGCGGCGCGGCCGGTGCACAACAGTCGAACGGTCAGCATGCAGCCCCATCAACGTGCTCCTGATCCAACGTCCCGACGCCGGGGCGAAGCTCACGCTAGCAGGGGCTGTAACCGTTTACATGACGCATCGCAATATCGACCGTTCCCTCGGGTGAACGGATTTGCGATCTGCTCGTGCAACTCACCGGATGTCCGTACGCAGGCTGCCGCGGATCTGATCGCGCCAGACCTCGGCGACGCCGGCCTCGTCGGCAAAGTGTGGCCAGCGCAGCACGCTTTGCCGGACCTGCTCGATGATGTCCCGGGCGCGGCGGGCATTGATCGAGGCCGTCGCGGCACAGGCGGCCAGATCGGCCAGATCGAACCCGTCGCGCTTGGCGTTGATCGACATCTGGTGCCGGGCCGTCCAGTCGCCGTCCGGGTTGTACGCCCAGGTGATGTCGAACGCGGGGGACAGCGACCACTGCCCTTGCCGGTCCATCAGGTACGCGATGTTCTTGACGTGGTCGTCCTGGTTGCGTGCGATCACGTTGAACACCATCCGCCGGAACTGTTCCTCCAGCTGCGCCATGGGCAGGCGCAACTGGCGCATGACCAGGAGGGCCTGCTCGTAGGAGTAGGCCGTAGGATCATTGAAGTCGAAGTGGGCCATCGCCGCCAACGACTGCATATGGCGCTTGCCCCCTGCATCGGTGCGGTCGAAGCGTTGGGTCATGAAGTGGCGGCGGCCGCCTTCCTCGAGCAGTCGGCACTCGCTGATCTGGATGCCCGCATCACGCGCCATCAGCGCGTAGGCGTACTCAACCACCCCGTAGCCCTTGGGGTCCGCCAGTTCCTTGTCGCGGTTGTTCTGGACGCCATCGAACTTGAGCAGCCAGTAGCTGAAGCCTGGCGCCGCCGCGGCCTGGCCCGATCGGACCTCGCCGGTGCTTTCGTTCCAGGCGATGACGGCTTTGGCCCGTGCGCCACCGGCCGAGGTACCCACGCGCAGAATGTCGCGCAGCGCATCCGCACGGTCTTCATCGCCGAACGAGGCACGCAGGTTGTCGCGGTTGCTCAGGACCTCGGTGGCCAGCGCGACCAGGGCATCGATCTGGATCTTGTGCGCGGTGCGGACGCGCGGTCCATGCACAGGCGAGAACTCCAGCGCCCCCATGCCACGCGTGCCGGTGTAGCAGAGCCGCTCCACCGCATTGAAGCTGTCCGGCGTGCGGCCCTGGGTGGCCAGCCACGCGTTGATCAGGGTATTGCCGTACTTGTCCGGCAGGGCGTCGGCGAGCAGGCCGGGCAGGCCATGGAAGCCTGTCGGGTTGAGAGAAGGGAAGCTGTAGATCCGGTCCGCCGCGAGCGGCATGGCCAGCGGCGCGACCTCGATGCTGGAACGTGCGAAGGCCGGGTCGTAGGCAAACTGCGCGATCCGCTCACCCTCGGCCAGCGTCACCGCGCCGATCCGGCTGCCCCACAGGCGCACCTCGGCCGTCGTACTCATTGCTCATCGCCCCAGGTCCAGGGCTTGGCTGGTGCGGGCTCTGCCACCCCCGGTCGCGCGCGCTGGCGCGGGTGGCCGCGGCGCTCGAGCAGATCGATCGGATTGGGGCCGTCGCTGGGCAGCATCACGTCCAGCGCATCCAGCCTGCCGAGGGCGCGCAGGCATCGGATCAGATTCGCCAGCTGGGCGGGTGTGCCGTCTTCCAGACGCTGCACGGTGCGTTTGGACACGCCCGCCGCATCGGCCAGCTGCTCCTGGGTGATGCCCTGTGAAAGCCGCACGCGGGCGAGACGTTGCCCCAGCTCAGCCAGGACCGCCTCGTCCGTCATCAGATGTGTGATCGTCATAAGGTGACCCTCCTGACGCTTTATATCTCACTATGGCACTAAAGCGTCAAGGATGGCGGTTTACGATATTTAAGGGGAGTTTCATTAAAGAGACATATATGGCGCGTTATGTAGGGTTAATGCCTTAAAGTGCCAAAAATGACGCGTAACGAGTCGGTATTTCTCAGGGCGGGGGTAGCCGCAGGCATGTGAGACGCGACGGCAGACCACAGGCCAGGTCGCGGTGTGCGCCAGGACGCTGCCGCGACGGAGCACTGCTGCCCAGGCGCCCGCCCCGCCGCGTTTGCTAAAATTCGCGGTTAACTCCGGGCGCTGCAGAAGAAGGACCTCGCATGAAGATTGCCGTCGCCGGTACCGGCTACGTGGGCCTCTCCAACGCGGTGCTGCTCGCGCAGCATCACGAGGTGGTCGCGCTGGACATCGACCCGGCCAAGGTGGCGATGATCAATGCCCGCCAGTCGCCCATCGAGGATGCCGAGATCGAGGACTTCCTCGCCCATCGCGCGCTGAACCTCACCGCCACGCTGGATCCTGCGCAGGCCTATGAAGGTGCGGACTTCGTCATCGTCGCCACGCCGACCGATTACGACCCTACGTCGAACTACTTCAACACCGGCTCCGTCGAGGCAGTGATCGCCGATGTGGTGCGGATCCATCCCTCGGCCGTCATCGTGATCAAGTCGACCGTGCCGGTCGGCTGCACGGTCGCGTTGCGGGCCAGGTTCAACACCGACAACATTCTGTTCTCGCCGGAGTTCCTCCGCGAGGGCCGCGCGCTGCATGACAACCTGCACCCGAGCCGGATCATCGTGGGTGAGCGCTCCGAGCGCGCGGTGGTGTTTGCCGAGCTGCTGAAGGAAGGCGCGATCAAAAAGGACGTGCCGGTGCTGTTCACCGATGCGACCGAGGCCGAAGCGATCAAGCTGTTCTCCAACACCTACCTGGCAATGCGGGTGGCGTACTTCAACGAACTGGATACCTACGCCAGTTCGCACGGGCTGGATACGCGCCAGATGATCGAAGGCGTCAGCCTGGATCCGCGCATCGGCGGCCATTACAACAACCCGTCCTTCGGTTACGGCGGTTACTGCCTGCCGAAGGATACGAAGCAGTTGTTGGCCAATTACAGCAAGGTGCCGCAGAACCTGATCCACGCCATCGTCGAGTCCAACCGCACGCGCAAGGATTTCATCGCCGATGACATCGTGGCCCGCAACCCGAAGGTGGTGGGCATCTACCGGCTGGTGATGAAGGCCGGCTCGGACAATTTCCGCGCCTCGGCGGTGCAGGGCGTGATGAAGCGGATCAAGGCCAAGGGCATCGAGGTCATCGTGTACGAGCCGGTGCTGACCGAGCCGACCTTCTACCGCTCCCGCGTGGTCAACGATTTCGCGGCGTTCCTTGCCGAGGCGGACATCATCGTCGCCAACCGGCTGACGCCGGAGCTGGAGGGCGTGGCGCACAAGGTCTACACGCGGGATCTGTTCGGGTCGGATTGATGCCCGGGGTCTATTCCCCCGGCTTGGCGGCCGAGGTGACGGCCTGCGACTTCGCCCGCCGTGCCAGTACCGCTTCGCGGTGGGCGATGTAGGCATTGGCGCCGAGGATGATGCCGGCGCCGATCACGGTCCAGCGGTCCAGCGCCTCATTGAACAGCAGCCAGCCCAGCACGCTCACCAGCGGCAGCTGCATGAAGCTGATCGGGGTCAACGCCGAGACCTCGCCCAAGCGCAGGGCGCGCGTCCACAGCAGCTGGCCCAGCGTGCCGAGCACACCGGTCGCCACCAGCCAGACCCACGCAAGGCCGGTCGGCCAGACCCACACGAACAGCGCGGGCACCAGCGACAGCGGCACCCAGAACACATAGGTGTAAAACACCACGGTATCGGCGCTGTCCACGCGGGTGAGCTGCTTGATCTGGATCGCCACCAGCGAGCTCAGCACCGCGGCGCCCACGGCCACCAGGGTACCGGGGGTGAAGCTGGTCGAGCCCGGGCGCACGATGATCAGCACGCCGATGAAGCCGATGATCACCGCCGCCCAGCGGCGCATGCGCACCGTTTCGCCCAGCCACAGCACGGCGGCGATGGTGACGAACAGCGGCGTGGAGTAGGAGAGCGAGATCGCCTGGGAGATCGGCAGATGCCCGATCGCCCAGAACGCGCACAGCATCGAGGCCAGCCCGATCGCACTGCGCAGGAAGTAGCGCGGCAGCTGCTGTGTCTTCAGCGGTGCGCTGCCCGGGCGGATCAGCATCGGCAGCAGCGCCAGCAGGCCGAAGGCGTTGCGGAAGAACGCCACTTCCTGTGTCGGCACGTAGCGGGTGGCGTAGCGGATCGCGATCGCCATCAGGCCGAAGGCCAAGGTACTGCCGAGCATCAGCAGGGCGGCCCGCAACGGAGTGGCCACCGGTAACGCGGGGGCGGGGTTCACCACTGTGCGCCGATCAGCCTGGGCTCCGGTTCAATCGGCACGCCGAACTTCTCCAGGACCGAGGCGGAGATCCGCCGCGCCAGCGCGAGCAGTTCTTCACCGGTGGCCTGGCCGTGGTTGACCAGCACCAGCGCATGGCTCGGCGCCACGCCGGCATCGCCATCGCGGTAGCCCTTCCAACCGCAGCTTTCGATCATCCAGGCCGCGGAGATCTTGCGGCGACTGTCGTCGTCGGCCGGGAACACCGGCAGCTCGGGGAAGTGCTGCAGCAGCACCTCCACCTGCTCCAAGGGCAGGATCGGGTTCTTGAAGAAGCTGCCCGCATTGCCCAGCACCTCCGGATCGGGCAGCTTGCGGCGGCGGATGTTGATCACCGCGTTGGCTACATCGGCGGCCACCGGCAGTTCCACCCCCATCGCCTCCATTTCCTCGGCGATCCCGGCATAGCCCAGGCGCAGGCCATGCAGCAGCGGCAGGCGCAGCTCGATCGCAGTGATCAGGTAACGGTCCGGGTCGTGCTTGAAGATGCTGTCGCGGTAGGCGAACTGGCAGCCTTCGGCATCGAAGCGCACCCAGTCGTTTTCGTGTCGGTCCCAGGCATCCACGGCCTGGATGAACTCACCGACCTGCGCGCCATAGGCGCCGATGTTCTGGATCGGCGAGGCGCCGGCGGTGCCGGGGATCAAGGCCAGGTTTTCCAGCCCGGACAAACCGTTCTGCAGCGACCACATCACCAGGCCATGCCAGTTCACGCCGGCACCGGCACGCACGATGGTGTGGTCGGCGCGGTGCTCCAGAATCTCGATGCCGCGGTTGGCGAACACCAGCACGGTGCCTTCCACGTTGTCGGCGATCAGCACGTTGCTGCCGCTGCCGAGCACCAGCAGCGGCTGGTCGGCGACGCGCGGCAACGCCAGCACCTCCGGCAGCACGGAAGGATCGAACACCTCCAGCAGCTGCGCAGCGGTGGCGTCGACGTGGAAGGTGTTGAGCGCCTTCAGCGAGGCGTTTTCAGTGATGGCCCAGGCAGTCATGGCGTCGTTCACAGCGGTGCCACCGCGCCGCGGCTCGGCGCCTCTCTGCGGCGGCGGATCGCCTCCACGCACTCGTGCACCAGCTCCGGGCCACGGAAGATCAGGCCGCTGTAGCATTGCACCAGCGCGGCGCCGGCCGCCATTTTGGCCACCGCATCCGCGCCGGATTGAATACCGCCGACGCCAATGAGCGGCATCGACTCGGGCAGACGCGCACGCAGGCGGCGCAGCACCAGGGTCGACTGGCCCAGCAACGGCGCGCCGGACAAGCCGCCGGCTTCATTCGCACGCGGGTCACCAGCCACGGCACTGCGGTCGATGGTGGTATTGGTGGCGATCACGCCGTCCACCTTGAGCTCACCGAGCACGCGCGCGGCGGCGTCGATATCGCGGTCGCTCAGGTCCGGAGCGACCTTGACCAGCATCGGCACCCGCTTGCCGTGCTTGGCGGCCAGGCTTTCCTGGCTCTCGCGCAGCTGCGAAATCAGCTGGCGCAGCGCGGTCTCTTCCTGCAGTTCGCGCAGGCCGGCGGTGTTCGGCGAGGAGATGTTGACGGTGATGTAGTCGGCCAGCGGATACACCTTCTGCAGGCAGTGCTGGTAATCGTCGAACGCCTGCTCGTTGGGGGTGTCCTTGTTCTTGCCGATGTTGATGCCGAGCAGGCCGGTGCGGCGCTTGGCACGCTCGACATTGCGCACCAGCGCATCCACGCCCAGGTTGTTGAAGCCCATGCGGTTGATGATGGCCTGGTGGTCCGGCAGCCGGAACAGACGCGGCTTCGGGTTGCCCGCCTGCGGGCGCGGGGTGATCGTGCCGATCTCCACGAAGCCAAAGCCCAGCGCCAGCAGCGCATCGATGTGCTCGCCGTTCTTGTCCAGGCCGGCGGCCAGGCCCACCGGATTCGGGAAATTCACTCCGAACGCGTTGGTCGGCAGCGGGTCGATGCGGCGGCCCATCAGCGGCGTGGTGCCGGTGCGATAGGCCAGATCCAGCGCGCTCAGGCCAAGGCCGTGGGCGCGTTCTGCATCAAGGGCGAACAGGAAGGGGCGGGCAAACGAGTACATGGCGTTCAATCAGTCCAGCGTGCCGACAAAGGCACGGGTTTGGTATTCAAAAGCGATCTGGCCGTCCACCGCGTGGGCGTCGAACAGCTGTTGCAGCGCGGCCAGCATCGGCGCGTGGCGCGGGTGACCGGCCTGCGGGGCATACGAGGAGGAGAGCAGGCGGCCACGCAGGCCATCCAGGTCCATGCGCTGCACGTTCGGCAACCGGGCCATGCCGCGCAGGCCGTCGCCGAACCACGCGCGCATGGTGTCATCGTCCTGGTAGCGCTCGGCCACCTCGGTGTAGTCGGTGCCGAATTCCAGCAGCAACTGTTCGTAGCCGATCAGGAACGGGGAGGCATCGAGCAGGCGCGAGTTCCAGAACACCAGGGCCATGCCCTCGGGCTGCAGGATCCGCGCCCATTCGTGGCGCACCGCAGCGGTGTCAAACCAGTGGAAGGCCTGCGCCGCAGCAACCAGACCCACGCTGTTGTCGGCCAGGCCGGTCGCTTCGGCGGTGCCGTCGGCAACCTTCAGGCGCAGATAGTCCGGCGCGAGCAACTGCTCGGCGGCCTCGCGCATCGCCGCGTTCGGCTCCACCGCGATGACCGGGTGGCCCGCGGCCAGGAACAGCCGGGTGGAAATGCCGGTGCCGGCGCCGATGTCGGCGACCAGGGTCTCGGTAGGAACACCGATGTCCTGGTGCAGCCAGTCCAGCAGCGCCGGGGGATAGTCGGGACGGTAGCGGACGTAGTCGGCAACCCGACTGCTGAAGCGTTCGGTCGAATCCGAGCGGCTCATGTGCACCTCACGATTGGGAAGCGGCAAACCAGGCCAGTCCGCCGAAGAACAACAGAATCACCACCAGCGCGAGCAGGCTGCCGATCACGATGATCCAGCCCAGGATCAGGCCGGCCAGGGCCATGCCGTCGCCTTCCAGCTCCAGCGGGCGGCGGCGGATCTCGGCGCGGGCCAGGTGGCCGGTGACGATGGCCGCGATGCTGCCGATGAAGGGCAGGGCGGTCCAGCCGAGGATGCCCATGATCAGGCTGACCACGGCCATGGCACTGGTTTGTCGGGGCGGAAGGCTCATGCAGGTCCTGGTCGCGGTGGGGTGGTTCGATGATAGGGCCAGCGGCGGGTTTATCCCATCAGGACCTGGCCACCATCCACATTCAAGGTGTGCCCGGTGATCCAGCCCGCCAGCGGCGAGCACAGGAACAGCGCGGCGTTGGCGATGGCCGACGGCTCGCCGAAGCGGCCGAACGGGATCTTCGCCAGGGTGTTTCGATACAGCTCCGGGTCCTGCTCGCGCCGGCGCGCCCACAAGCCATCCTCGAACTCGATCGAGCCCGGGGCAATGGCATTGACGCGGATCCGCTGCGGCGCCAGGGCCAGGGCCTGCGAGGTGGTGTAGTGCATCAGCGCAGCCTTGGCGGCCGCATACGGCGCGCCACCCGGGCGCGGCTGCTGGGCAGCGATCGAGGCCAGATGGAGAATGCAGGCATCACTGGACTGCTGCAGCCAAGGCAGGGCCAGCCGCGAAGCCCGCACCGCGGCCATCAGGTCGACGTTCAAACTGGCTTCCCAGCCCGCCTCGTCGTCGGCCATGCCGTAGCCGGTCGCGTTGTTGACCAGCACGTCGATGCCGCCCAGCTTCTGCGCGGCATCGGCCAGCCAGCGGCCGATGTCGTCCAGCTGGGAGAGGTCGGCACTGGCCGTGTGCACGGCCAAGCCGAGCGCCCCGGCATCCGCACGCAGCGCGGCCAGACCGGCCTCACCGCGTGCGCAGACCGAGACGCGGGCGCCTGCCGAAGCAAACGCCAGCGCCATCGCGCGCCCGATGCCCTTGCTGCCACCGGCAATCAGCACTCGGCGCCCGGTGAACGCCAGGCGCGGGCCGGCCGGCAGGTGGGGCGCGGGATCCATCACAGGTCGAACTTGATGCCCTGGGCCAGCGGCAGCGAATCGGAGTAGTTGATGGTGTTGGTCTGGCGGCGCATATAGACCTTCCAGGCATCCGAGCCGGACTCACGGCCACCGCCGGTGTCCTTCTCGCCACCGAACGCACCACCGATCTCCGCACCCGAGGTGCCGATGTTGATGTTGGCGATGCCGCAATCCGAACCGGCGGCCGAGAGGAAACGCTCGGCGGTCTTCAGGTTGGTGGTGAAGATCGACGAGGACAGGCCCTGCGGCACGCCGTTCTGCATGTCGATCGCTTCGTCCAGCGTGCTGTACTTCATCACGTACAGGATCGGGGCGAAGGTCTCGTGCTGGACGACCTCATCGCTGTTCTTCAGGCCGGTCACGATGGCCGGCAGCACGAAGTTGCCGGCGCGGTCGAGGCGGGTGCCACCGGTCTGCACGGTGCCGCCGCTGGCCTTGGCCTTCTCGATCGAGGCCAGGAACTGCTGCACGGCGCCGTCGCTGTTGAGCGGGCCCATCAGGTTGGCCGGGTCGGTCGGATCGCCGATCTTGCCTTCCACCTGCTTGTACGCCTTGATCAGCGTGGCCAGCACGTCGTCATGGATGGATTCGTGCACGATCAGGCGGCGCGTGGTGGTGCAGCGCTGGCCGGCGGTACCGACGGCGCCGAACACGATGCCCGGGATCGCCAGCTTCAGATCAGCGGTTTCATCCAGGATGATGGCGTTGTTGCCGCCCAGTTCCAGCAGGCAGCGGCCCAGGCGGTGCGCGACCTTCTCGGCGACCTGGCGGCCGACCTGGGTCGAGCCGGTGAAGCTGATCAGCGGCACGCGCTTGTCGGCCACCATCTTCTGCGACAGCTCGGTGCCGGCATCGTTGATCAGGAAGAACAGGTCCGGGAACCCGCCGTCGCGCAGCGCTTCATTGCAGATGCGCATGGAGGCGATCGCGGTCAGCGGGGTCTTGTTGGACGGCTTCCACAGGCAGATATCGCCGCAGATCGTGGCCAGGAACGAGTTCCAGGCCCACACCGCGACCGGGAAATTGAACGCACTGATGATGCCGACCAGGCCCAGCGGCTGGTACTGCTCATACATGCGGTGGCCCGGGCGCTCGGAATGCATCGTGTAGCCGTAGAGCATGCGGCTCTGGCCCACGGCGAAATCGGCGATGTCGATCATCTCCTGCACTTCGCCATCGCCCTCGGGCTTGCTCTTGCCCATTTCCAGCGCGACCAGGGAGCCCAGGGCGTCCTTGTTGGCGCGCAGGGCTTCGCCACACAGGCGCACGGCTTCGCCACGGCGCGGGGCCGGGGTGGTGCGCCAGACCTTGAAGGCCTCCTGGGCGCGGGCCACGATGGTTTCGTAGTCGGCGTCGGTGGTCGCGTAGACCTGGGCGATGGCTTCGCCGGTGGTCGGGTTCACCGGGGTGATCACACCGGCATCGGTGGCCGAAGACCACTCGCCGTTGCCAAGGTAGGTGCCAGCGTTGGTCGCGTCGAGGCCGAGGGCCTTGAGCAGGTCAGAGGACATGCAAACTCCTGTTGCGTTGCGTTTGTAAGGCGCTGGCCGCTGGCAGGGTGGGGGGCGGCAAGCTCAGCCCCGAATGGTAACAGAGGGGCGCAATGCCTCATCTGGCGATGCAGCGCACAACTCGGCACATCCCGCGGCGGCAGTAATCCACCCGGCAGGCAATGGCGCGAAAGCATCCGATGTTGGTGACCCCGGCCCGATTCGAACGGGCGACCTTCCCCTTAGGAGGGGGACGCTCTATCCAGCTGAGCTACGGGGCCAAAACGGCCTGCAAGGATACAGGCAAACAGGCTGGTTCTGCAGCCGGACATCCTTCCAGAGCATATCGGCAGCCCAGCTGGGGAGGCGCCGCGCAAACTACGTTGCTGGCGGTCGCTCATAATCCTCAGGCGTCGCCCCGTGCTCCGCCTCTGGCATGTCCCTGTCCTTCCACCGGGCGTCATCGTTCCTGAGCTTGTCCGGGGTATGGCTCTTCTGCTGGTCATCTTCTTTGGTAGCAGGTGCTCGCGGCGCAGTAGTCATGACATTTCCTCGTCTGATTGGCGATCCAGCGTCTGTTTGCCGGCCGTGCCGTGCTGGCCGAAGTTTGGCTGGGTAATGCCGTCGTCCTCGCGCACGCCGTCCGGCTCACCTTCACCGGCTTTGCCTCCCTTGCCGTGTCCGTGCTGGTTGTAGCCCTCGTTCTCGGTCTTCAGGTGCTCCGCATCCGGATCATTCGGGTCCTTGTCGTCCTTTGGTGGCTTGGCCGCGACGAACGGGGAAATCGGGTCACTGGCCGGGAAGGTCTCTTCCAGCGCCTCATCGTGGTTCTCCGACGTGCGCTCCTTGTCGAGGGTGCCTTCCGCCGGCGGGCAGTTGTGCGTGGCGTGGGCGTCTTCGGCGGAGGCGGGCGGGGTCTTGTCATGCTGCATGGCGTGTCTCCTGCGCGAACGGGCGGTGCGGTAATGACTCGACGCTAGCCCTGCCGCTGTTACGAACGGGCGGGGGGGCCGTGAAGGGCGGGTGCTCCCACCGGCTTCACCTGGGAGTTCCTATCGTCCAGACCTCGCCACACGGAGGCTGCCGCGATGCATGAGATGTTCGAGTTGGGGATGGAATGGTGGGAGTTCGTGTTCCGCGCGGTCGCGGTGTATTTGGTGGTGCTGGTGCTGACCCGGATGAGCGGCAAGCGGTCCATGGGCCAATCCACGCCGTTCGACATCCTGGTGATCGTGCTGCTGGGCACAGCCGTGCAGAATTCGTTGATCGGTGAGGACACCTCGTTGCCGGGCGGTCTCATTCTGGCGGCCACCCTGATCGGCCTGAACTGGTTCGTCGGCTTTCTGGGGGCGCGCAGCAAGCGCCTCAATGAGATCGTCGAGGGCGTGCCGGTGGTGCTGGCGCGGCACGGCACGATCTACTGGGAGCAGGTCAAACGCTGCAACGTCAGCCCCGCGGATCTGGAGGTGGCGATGCGGGCCAACGGCTGTGAGGGCTTCGGGCAGGTCGAGCTGGCGGTGCTGGAAACCTCCGGCGAGATCACGGTGAACAAGCGCCGCGCCGAAGGCGATGACTGAGCGGGAGCGTCCGTCGGTCAGTCTCGCCCTCGCTGGATGTTGACGGTACGCCGCGTAGCGTTGAAGGCCGCCCGACAACAGGAAAACGTGCGATGTACATGCCACTGGACAGTGAAGCGATGCCCCCACGCGGTGCCGTGATCGCGCAGGTGCCGGACCCGACCCCGGACCCCATGCCACCCGCGCCGCCGGTGGAAGAACCCGGCCGTGGCGATCCGCCGGCGCAGGAGCCGCCGCAGGAAGTCCCGCCAGAGGGTGATCCCGCGCCCGCATCGCCGCCACAGGAGCTGCCGCCGGATCCGGAAACGCCCTCTGCGCCCACGGTCGAGTAAGGGCAGCGCACTCGATACGGCGGCGACAGAATGAATGATTTATCTGCCATGCAAGGGCCAGGGGCCCGCGTGACGGAACTGTCAGCCCGCAACGTGGCGGGATGAAGGCCCCGCACACAGTGCGGTCACGACACGGCCACGCCGTACCACGTACCACAGAGGTACTTGGACACGGAGTTGGCTATGCGCGCACTGACCTACCACGGCAGCAAGGACGTACGGGTCGACACCGTGCCGGATCCCGCGCTGGCCGCGCCGGACGACATCATTCTGCGCGTCACCGCCACGGCGATCTGTGGCTCTGACCTGCATCTGTACCGCGGCAAGATCCCGGATATGCACAACGGGGACGTGCTGGGCCACGAATTCATGGGGGTGGTGGAGGAAGTGGGCGCGGGCGTGATGGATCTGCGCCCGGGCGACCGCGTGGTGATTCCCTTCGTGATTGCATGTGGCGAGTGCTTCCACTGTCGGCTCACCGAATTCGCCGCCTGCGAGACCACCAACACCGGCAAGGGCGCGGCAGTAAATCAGAAAGGCATCCGCCCGCCGGCGGCACTGTTCGGTTACAGCCATCTGTATGGCGGTGTATCGGGTGGGCAGGCGGAGTTCGTGCGCGTGCCCAAGGCCAACGTCGGGCCGTTGCGCATTCCGGACGCGCTGGCCGACGAGCAGGTGCTGTTCCTGTCCGACATCCTGCCGACCGGCTACCAGGCCGCGATCAATGCAGGCGTCAAACCGGGCTCCACGGTGGCGATCTTCGGTGCTGGTCCGGTCGGGCTGATGAGTGCGGCGTGCTGCCGCCTGCTCGGTGCGGAAACGATCTTCATGGTCGACCACCTGCCGTATCGCCTGGCCTTCGCGCAGCAGACCTATGGCGTGACGCCGATCGATTTCACCAAGGTGGAAGATCCAGCGGAGTACATCATCACCCAGACCAACGGTCGTGGTGTGGATGCCACGATCGAGGCTGTCGGGTTCGAAGCGGAGGGCAGTGCGCTGGAGTCGGCGCTGACCACGCTCAAGGTGGAGGGCAGCAGCGGCGTGGCGATCCGCCAGTGCATCGCGGCCACGCGTCGCGGCGGCACGGTCAGCATCCCCGGGGTGTACGCCGGCTTCATCCACGGATTCCTGCTCGGCGATGCATTCGACAAGGGCCTGACCTTCAAGATGGGCCAGACCCATGTGCAGAAGCTGATGCCGGAGTTGCTCGACCATATCGGCGAAGGCCGGCTGGATCCCGGTGTGATCGTGACCCACCGGCTGTCGCTGGAGGACGCGGTGCGTGGCTACGAGATCTTCGACCGCAAAGAGGAGGATTGCCGCAAGGTGATCCTGACGCCCTGACATGAACGCTGTGGCTCCCGCTGCACCCCCGGTTGCACATCAACATCCGGTGACCAATGGTGACGACCTGCAGGCGCAGGCCCGCGCGTGGATCGAGCACCAACCCTCGTTGCCTCCTCCCGGCAGCGGGGATACGTTGCTGCGCTGGCAGGCGCTGGCGCATATCGCAGCGCGCGATCTCTGCCTGGCCAAGGTGCTGGAAGCACATTACGACGCGCAGGCAATCCTGGAAGAACTTGGCGCCGCGATGCCGGACAGTGATCGACTGGGTGCGGTATGGGCGGCCGAAGGGCCGGCGGCGACCCTGCGCTTTGATCGTGCCAGCGGCACGCTCTCCGGCGACAAGCCGTGGTGCTCTGGCGCCGGCTGGGTTGACCATGCGCTGGTGACGGTGCGCGACGACGACCGCTCGCGGCTGTTCCTGGTGCCGGTGCGCCGCGCCAGCGTGAGTTTCCTGCCGCAGACATGGCAAGCGACGGGCATGGGGCGGGTCCCGAGTGGGACGGCACGCTTCGACCAGGTGCCGGCCGTCGAGGTCGGCGCGGCGGACGCTTATCTGCAGCGCCCCGGCTTCTGGCATGGTGGCGCGGGTATCGCGGCCTGTTGGTTTGGCGGCGCCAGTGCCATGGCCGAGCCGCTGCTGCGCAGCGCGCGTGCCGATGAGCCGGGCACGGCATCCGGCCTGCTCGGTGAGATTGATCTGGCGCTGTCGCCGTGCGCCTCCCTGCTGCGCGAGTTGGCCGCGCTGATCGATGCGCAGCCCGACGAACCCCATCAGCGCGAGATCGTGCGGGCGCGCAGCGCGGTGGAGCGCGCCGCCACCCTGACGCTGGATCGGGTGGGCAGGGCGCTGGGGCCAGGCCCCATGTGCATGGACCCGGCACACGCGCTGCGCTGGGCCGACCTGACGGTCTTCATCCGCCAGAGCCACGCGGACCGCGATTGGCAGCATCTTGGCAACCTGATGCACCGCGAGGGGCGTACGTGGACGCTGTGAATCGTCAGATTGAAGGTGGCGGCGTGACCGAAGCGCAGTGGGCAGCATCGCCGTGGTTGCAGACACTGCCGTTTGGGTCCGCTGCGACGCTGTTCGGCGACGCGCGGCGGCTGGTGGTGGTGTCGCCGCACCCGGACGATGAAGTGCTGGCCTGTGGCGGCCTGATGGCGCTTGCGCACCAGGCCGGGCTGCCCGTCACGGTGGTCTCCGTGACGGACGGCGAGGCGTGCTATCCCGATCACCCTGCGTGGTCGCCCGAGCGGCTGCGTGTGGCCCGTGCCGCTGAGCTGGACGACGCGCTGCGTTGTCTGGGCTTGGCGAGTGCCGCGCGGATCGCCTGGCACATCGGCGATGGCGCGGTGACAGCCAGCGAGGCATGGATTGGCGAGCAGTTGGCGGGCCTGCTGCAGCCGGAGGATCTGGTGTTGGCACCGTGGCGCTTCGATGGACATCCGGACCATGAAGCAGTCGCGCGTGCCTGCGTGCAGGCCGGCACCGCGCGTGGCGCCGACGTGAAGGAATACCCGGTGTGGGGCTGGCATTGGCTGGATCCGGCGGCGGCAGCGACGGCCTGGGCCTCGGCCAGGCGCTATGCGCTGGATGACGCACTGGTGGACAGCAAGCGTGATGCGATCCAGCAATTTGTGACCCAGACCGGTGCGGTGGAGGGCTTGGAGTGCGAACCCATTCTGCCTGCCGCGGTGCTGCAGCGGTTCGAACGCAACTACGAGGTAGTGATCGGATGAGCGATGTCGCCTATTTCAATGCGCTGTACGAGGAAGAGGATCCCTTCCAGTACCGCACCCGCTGGTATGAGCAGCGCAAGCGTGCGCTCACCTTGGCCAGTCTGCCGCGCGAGCGCTTTGCCCGTGGCTGGGAGCTGGGCTGTTCCAACGGTGTGCTGACAGCGGCCTTGGCCGGGCGCTGCGATCACGTGCTCGCCACTGATCTGAGCGAAGGCGCCGTCGCTGCGGCGCGCGCGATCACCGGACGCCACGCGCACGTCTCCATCGAGCAGGCCCGTCATCCACAGGACTGGCCAGCAGGCGAGTTCGATCTGATCGTGCTCGGAGAAATGGGTTACTACCTCTCACAAGACGATATGCGTCAGCTGGCGGCGCAGGTGGTCCAATCGCTCACGCCGCAGGGCGTAGTGATCGCCTGCCATTGGCGCGTGCCGTTCGAGCAGGCGCGCTGCAGCGCCGCGTTCGTACACGCGCAGTTTGATGACAGCCTGCCACGCCTGTTCTCGTACCGCGACGAGGACATGCTGCTGGAAGGCTGGTCCGCCGAGACCACCTCCGTGGCCGAGCGCGAGGGCCTGCGATGATCGCCGTGACCCTTCCCGCGCACAACGAGGAACAATTGATCGCGGCCTGCCTGCAGTCGCTGCAGGTGGCGGCGCTGCATCCGGCCCTGCGCGATGAGCCCGTGGTAATCGTGGTGGCGCTGGATCGCTGCAGTGATGCGACGGCCTGGATCTGCCAGCGCATGGGCGTAGAGATGGTCAGCGTGGACGCCGGGTGTGTGGGCGTCGCGCGCGCGGCAGCGAGTGAGCGCGCGTTGGCGCTGGGTGCGCGCTGGATCGGCTGCACCGACGCAGACAGCGTGGTCCCGCCGGATTGGCTTGCGCGCCAGCTGCAGTGTGGTGCGAGCGCTTTTTGTGGCGTGGTGGCGGTGGGCGACTGGTTGGACTACCCGCAGGCCGTGCGCGAGCAGTTCCTGCAGGGCGAGCATGCGGTGGACGGGCACCCGCACGTACACGGCGCGAACATGGGCTTCAGCGCGGTGGCGTATCGGCAGTCCGGCGGCTTCGCGCCGCTGGCCACGGGTGAGGACGTCGCGCTCATCCAGGCGATGCACGGGGCCGGCATGCGGGTGGCGCGGCTCGCCAGTCCACGCGTGATGACCAGCGCACGCCGGCACGCGCGTGCACCGCATGGTTTCAGTGATTTCCTGCGCCGCCTGGAACAGCGTGTGGGCTTCGTGGCGGACGATGTGGTGAGCGACATCGTCCCCATTTCGTTGCTGGCGCGCTGAAGGAAGTAACACGCATTTCGCGCCTCGACGACGCGCCGTGCACATCTATCGCGCAGCGCGTTGAGGTCGCTGAACACAGGGATTTGAGTGTCACGCCGACTTCATGGCCGATGCGGAAAAGTCGACTCACCCCGACAACAACACACGGGTCAAACCGGACCAACAGGAGTACATCGCAGTGAATACCGAATCGAAGACCGCGCATAACTTGAACGACCTGATCGAAATCGCCCGCGATGGCCAGGAGTTCTACACCGAGGCCGCAGGCAAGGTCGAAGATGCCGAGTTGGCGGCGCTCTTCACCCGTATCGCCGGTGTCAAGAATGAGATCGTCCGCTCGCTGAGCGCCACCGTCGTCGCCGCCGGTGGCAAGCCGGCCGACCATGGCACCTTCGTCGGTTCCATGCAGCAGTTCTACGGCAAAGTGCGCGCCACCCTGGGCGACAAGCAGTACGGCTACGTGGCCGAGCTGGAAGAATCCGAAGATCGCCTGCTGAAGGCGTTCAAGGACACCCTGACCGACGCCGACACCTCGCCGGCCGCGCGCCAGGAAGTCCAGCGTCTGCTGCCGCAGGTGCAGGAATGCCATGCCGTGATGCGCGACCGCAAGCACGCCATGAAGCACTGAGTTTCAGACCTGCGAGGCGGCGGCGATTCCCCACGGTCGCCGCCGCCTTGCTCCCTGAAGCGGTACACAGAACAGCCCCGGCCCCGCCGGGGCTGTTCGTTTGTACGGGGCAAGCGCTAGGCGGAATCGCATCCAGACGGCAGCGAACGGTCACCGGGGATTTGGTGCATACTCGGGACAAAGAGCCGCTTGGATTTGACATGGAACACATGCGTTGGCTGACGCTTCGTCTCAGCAACAATCAATCCATCGGCCCGAAGGTGCTGATGGACCTGTGGGCCAACGCGTGCGAGACCAATCAGTCCTCGGTGACGCGCGAAACGCTGCCCGGCAAGTCCACCTCCTATGCGCTGCACGCACCGACTTCACTGGCCTATCCCAAGCGTGCGGAACTGCGCATGCGCAAGCTGCTGGAAGAGGCTGGCTACACCTTTACCCTGGGATCGCTGGCCGACCGCCCGGCGCCGCAGCCGGTGCGCTTCCGCTGACGCCGTTCAACGGCATCGCATTCATTCTCGATCCAACGTCCTGCGACCGCCTGTTCAGTCGATGCGGTCGGCGGCCACGCTGCGGACCATGATCCGGACCGGCATGCCTGCGGCATGCTGCAGCGATTCCAGCGGCGCCCAACCCAGCCGGCGATACAGGCCGCCATCATCGGCTTCGGTCTGCAGGTAGATGTCCCGCACGCCGAGGGCCCTGCCGCGCGCCAGCAGTTCCGCAATGACCGTCTCGGCCAGACCGCGGCCGCGATGATCCGGGTGGACATAGACGCCCCCCAGCCAGTGCAGCCGCTCAGGCCGTTCGGTGCGCTCATGGAATTTGAGCTGCGCGGCAGCGACGGGGACCTCGCCCTCCAGTGCCACAAGCAGCAGGGGAAGCTCATCGTCCTGGAGGAAGATCTCCAACCGTTGCTGCTCGTCCAGCAGGGTGAGTCCAGCAACATGGCTGCCCCATTCCTGGAAATACCATGCGGCGATGACCGGCAACAGGTCGGGGCGATCACTCAAGGGGACGATGCTGCAGGCCACGGCGAACGCTCCATGTTGTACGGGTCGGCTGCCATGGTACGCGGATGCGCAGCTTGCAGCGCCCTTCGCCCTGCGCGCAGACTATCGGCATGCACGCCAGCGCCTGCCACCTGCGGTGTTACGGAACGTCCAGCGATGTGGACCGGCATGACTTTGCGCAATGGGTCCTGCCGCTGCGCGGCGATCTGGATTTCGAGGTCGATGCGTTTGGCGGTCGGCTGGATGTCATGCAGGGGGCGTTTGTTGCACCCGGGGAAGGACATGCGCAGACCGGCGATGGCGATCACCTGATGTTGATCGTCGATTGCCCGGCGGGCGTGATTGATGACCACACCCTGGAGCACCTGCGTCGCCAACGCTGGCTGGCATTGCCGAAGGGGTTGCGCCAGCGCCTGGCCGGTGCGCACGCGCACGGCAGTGACGATCTGCTGGCGACCCTGCTTCAGCAATACGCGCCTGCCGGCAGCGCGGCACGCCTGCAAGCACTGTGCACCCGGCTCTCGGCCAATCCGGGGGCGGACTGGAACGTGGCCCGCATGGCGGCACTGGTCGGCATCAGCGGCAGTCGCCTGCACGCGGCCTTCGTCCAGGAATTCGGGGTGCCACCGCAGGCCTGGCTGAGTGCCTGCCGGTTGCGCTGGGCCAAGCACCGGCTGCTCACCAGCACCGACAGCATCGCCACGATCGCGCTGGATGCCGGATACTCCGAACACAGTGCGCTGACCCGTGCCCTGCGCCGGGAAACCGGGTTGACCCCGCAGGCCTTCCGCAGGCAGTAGCCTCGGTCAAGACGTCGCGGTGCGCGGCTTCTACACTGCGCGGCCAATGCATACCGCGTGAGCCGCAATGAAACGATCGATGGGAGTGGGCATCGCCAACGGCGTTGCCGCCGGCGCGCTATGGGGCGTGGTGTTCCTGGCCCCGGCGATGCTGCACAGCTTCAATGCGGTGCAGCTCTCGGCGGGGCGCTATCTGGTCTACGGCCTGATTGCTGTCGTGCTGCTGGCACCGCGCTGGCGCCAGCTCAAGGATCGGCTCGGCTGGCCTGAGTGGCGTGGCCTGTTATGGCTGAGCCTGGCCGGCAACCTGGTGTACTTCCTGCTGCTGGCCAATGCCGTGCAGTGGGCCGGTGGTGCGGCCGCCTCGCTGATCGTGGGGTTGATCCCGGTCGTGGTGACCCTGGCGGGTGTACGCGAGGAGGGGGCGGTGCCACTGCGGCGACTGGCACCGGCGCTGCTGCTGTGCCTGCTCGGGGTCGCCCTGGTGGGCTATGAGGCCTTGATGGCCGAACACGCGCAGGGCTCGGCCGGGCGCCGCTTGCTCGGGCTGCTGTGCGCGGTCGGTGCACTCTTGTCCTGGGCGGTGTACTCCATCGGCAACAGTCGCTGGCTGGCACGCCGCCCGGATCTGTCCGGCCATGACTGGTCGCTGCTGACCGGCATCACCACCGGCGCGCTCGCGCTGGTGCTGGTGCCGAGTGCGTTCCTGACCAGCGCGACCGTGCATCCGCCGGGCGAGTGGCTCAATTTCTGGCTGATCAGTGCGGGTGTGGCGGTAGTCGCCTCGGTGCTCGGCAACGCGTGCTGGAACCGGGCCAGCCGCAACCTGCCGCTGACCCTGACCGGCCAGATGATTGTTTTCGAAACGCTGTTCGCGCTGTTGTACGGCTTTGCCTGGCAGCAGCGCTGGCCGACGCTGATGGAGACGGTTGCCATCGTCTGCCTGGTGTCGGCCGTGCTGATGTGCGCGCACGCGCATCGGCCGCCCGCGGCGGTGGCCGAGCATGTGGGGTAGGGCAGGCGTTGTGCTGTCTGGATGGTGTCATTCGCAACTTTTTGGCCGACGATCGCAGCGGTTTACGTGCCGCCATCTTTTGCAGCGCAGCACTTGACAAGCAGGGCGGTGGCGTAGTTTTCTTGGCCCATGGTCACCCCCGCCGCCCACGTCAGCCTGCTCCTTCCCGCCTCCGCGGGCGGCCAGGCCGTGTCGACCGGTACCACCATCATTACCACCGCCACCACTCGCCCGGTGCGGCCCGTCGTCTTCGCGTAATTTCCGAAAACCACGGCCCCGCACCCAGATCAGGTGGCGGGGGAAACTCTCAAACCTGATGTGACGCGGGGCCTCCCATCGAGGTCAGCATGTCTTCTGTCGCCGCTTCCGCTCCACCCTCCGGCCAGCCCGCCGTCTCCGTCGCCGCGCGGGCCGGCGTGACCACCGTGGTCCATAAGTTCGGCGGCACCTCGGTGGCCGATGCCGAGCGTTATCGCCATGTCGCGCAGTTGCTGCTGGCGCGCGAGGAAGCGATGCAGGTCACCGTGGTCTCGGCCATGAAGGGCGTCACCGATGCACTGATCGGCGTGGCGACGTTGGCGGCGGAAGACGGGTCGGCCTGGCGCGAGCACTGGCATGCGCTGCGTGCCCGCCACCGCGGTGCGGCGGTTGCCTTGTTGGGTGAACACGCCGGGGCAACGGTGGAGTGGCTGGACCAGCGCTTCGACCAGTTGGCCGAGGTACTGGGTGCGCTGGCGGTGATCGGCGGCCTGCCCACCGAAGTGCTGGATCGCGTGCAGGGCATGGGGGAGGTGTACTCGGCCCAGCTGCTGGGCAAGTACCTGCAGACGCTGGGCGAAGACTGCGCGGTGCTGGACGCGCGCGATGTGCTGGTGATCGAGCGCGGCGAACTGGGCGTGGACGTGGACTGGGTGCGCAGCGCCGAGCGTCTGGCCCAGTGGCGCCTGCAGCACCCGCAAACGCGCATCGTGGCAACGGGTTTTGTCGCCCGCGACCGCCAGGACCGCATCACCACGCTGGGCCGCAACGGCAGCGACTACTCCGGCGCGATCTTCGCCGCGTTGTTCAACGCCGATGAGCTGCACATCTGGACCGACGTGGACGGCGTGCTCTCGGCCGACCCGCGGGTGGTGCCCGAGGCGGTCCAGCTGGAAGCGCTGAGCTATGACGAAGCCTGCGAACTGGCCTATTTCGGCGCCAAAGTGGTCCACCCGCAGACGATGTCGCCGGCGATCGAGCGCGGCCTGCCGATCATCATCCGCAACACCTTCCATCCGGACCATCCGGGCACGCGCATCACCGCCGAGCGCACCGTTTCGGGTCCGATCAAGGGGCTGACCCTGAGTCCGGACCTGGCCGTGATCAACCTGGAAGGCACCGGCCTGATCGGTGTGCCCGGCACGGCCGAGCGGGTGTTCGCGGCGCTGCGCAATGCGCATGTGTCGGTAGTGATGATCTCGCAGGGCTCCTCGGAGCACTCGATCTGCTGCGTCGTGAAGCAGGCCGAGGCGGTGCGGGCGCGCGAATCGCTGCTGCAAGCGTTCGCGCATGAGTTGAGCCTGGGCCAGGTGCAGCGCGTGCAGCTGACCGACAACGTGAGCGTGCTGGCCGCCGTTGGCGATGGCATGGCCGGCCAGCCCGGCGTGGCCGCGCGCCTGTTCGAGTCGCTGGGCCGCGCGCAGGTGAACATTCTGGCGATCGCGCAGGGCTCGTCGGAACGCAACATCTCGGTGGCGGTGGACAGCCGCCATGCGACCAAGGCCCTGCGCGCGGCACATGCCGGGTTCTGGCTGTCGCCGCAGACGTTCTCGGTCGGTGTGATCGGCCCGGGCAATGTGGGTGCGGCCCTGCTGGATCAGCTGCAGGCCGCCCAGGTGCAGCTGCTCGGCCGCGCCAATGTGGACCTGCGTCTGCGCGCGGTCGCCTCGCGCACGCGCATGGTGCTGGACGAGCGCGGTCTGAAAGGTGACTGGCGCGCGGCGCTGTCCGGCCCGGCGCAGCCGAGTGATCTGGAGGCGTTCACCGAACATCTGCTGTCCGCGCATCTGCCGCACGCGCTGATCATCGATTGCAGCGGCAGCGCGGACGTGGCCGACCGCTATGCCGGCTGGCTGGCCGCGGGCATCCATGTGGTCACCCCGAACAAACAGGCCGGTGCCGGCCCGCTGGAGCGCTATCACGCCATCCGCGAGGCAGCGGCCGGCAGTGGCGCGCGCTTCCGCTATGAAGCCACGGTGGGTGCCGGCCTGCCGGTGATCACCACGCTGCGCGACCTGGTCGATACCGGCGATGAGGTGCTGGCGATCGACGGCATCTTCTCCGGCACGCTGGCGTGGCTGTTCAACAAGTACGACGGCCAGGTGCCGTTCTCCGAGCTGGTCAGCCAGGCGCGTGGCATGGGCTATACCGAGCCGGACCCGCGCGATGACCTTTCCGGCGTGGATGTCGCGCGCAAGCTGGTGATCCTGGCGCGTGAGGCGGGCCGTGAGCTCAGCCTGGAGCAGGTGCGCGTGGAAAGCCTGGTGCCTGAGGCGCTGCGCCAGGCCAGCGTGGACGACTTCATGGCCGGCCTGCCGCAGATCGATGCGGTGTTCGCCGAGCGCCTGGCGGCTGCCAGGGCGGACGGTGCCGTGCTGCGCTATGTGGCGCGCCTCACGCCGGACGGTGCTGAAGTCGGCCTGGTCGCGCTGCCGGTCGGGCATGCCTTCGCGAACCTGCGCCTGACCGACAATGTCGTGCAGTTCACTACGCGTCGCTACTGCGACAACCCGCTGGTGGTGCAGGGACCGGGCGCGGGGCCGGAGGTGACCGCCGCCGGCGTGTTCGCCGATGTGCTGCGCGTGGCGGTGGGTGAAGGAGCACGTCTGTGAGTGAGGGCAGCATGACGGAAGCACGCGCGTTCGCGCCGGCCTCGGTCGGCAACGTGGGGGTCGGGTTTGACATCCTTGGCCATGCCATCGAGGGCGTTGGCGATACCGTGACGGTGCGGCGCATCGAGTTGCCTACCGTGCGCATCCGGGCGATCCGCGGCACCACGGTGGACCTGCCATTGGTGGCCGAGGACAACACGGCCGGTGCGGCGTTGATTGCGCTGCATACCGCGCTGGATCTGCCGTTCGGCTTCGAGGTGGAGATCGACAAGGGCATCGCGCTGGGCTCGGGCATGGGCGGGTCGGCCGCGTCGTGCGTGGCGGCGCTGGTCGCGGCCAATGCGCTGTTGCCGCAGCCGTTGTCGCGCGAGGCGCTGTATCCGTTCGCGTTGACCGGCGAGGCCGTGGCCAGTGGCGGCCGCCACGGCGACAACCTCGGGCCGATGCTGCTGGGTGGGCTGGTACTGAGTACGGCGGACCGGCTGGTGCCGGTGCCGGTCCCCGCGGCCTGGCACAGCCTGCTGGTGCATCCCGAGGCGGTGCTGGAGACCCGCCGCGCGCGCGCCGCGCTGCAGGGGCATTACGCGTTGGGCGAGTTCGTCGCGCAGAGCGCGAATCTGGCGCTGGTGCTCAGTGGCTGCTACACCGGCGATGCCGCGTTGATCCGTGCCGGGCTGCGTGATGTGCTGGTCGAACCGCGCCGTGCCGGTCTGATCACCGGGTTCGCCGCCGCGCGCGACGCGGCGCTGGCGGGCGGGGCGATGGGCGCCAGTATTTCCGGCGCAGGGCCGAGCGTGTTTGCCTGGTTCGAGCAGCGTGATGCCGCCCTTGCTGCGCAGGCGGCCGTGCAACAGGCATTTGCCGAGGCCGGCTTCGACAGCCAGGGCTGGGTGTCGCCCTTGAATGCGCCCGCCGCGCGCTTGCTGTGACGCGTCCACTCTTTCTACTCTGGGATGTCCGATGAAGTTCGTTTCCACGCGTCACGCTGCACCCGCCGCTTCACTCAGCCAGGCGCTTGCCGCGGGTCTTGCCCCGGATGGGGGCCTGTATGTCCCCGAACACCGCCCGCGTCTTCAGCACTGGTCGGCGCAGGGTTCTTTCGCGCAGACGGCTGCAGCCGTGCTGGCGCCGTATTTCCATGACGATGCCCTGGAGCAGGTGCTGCCCGAACTCTGCGAGCAGGCCTTCAACTTCGATGCACCACTGCGCCCCCTGGCGACCGCCGATGACCATGTGCTGGAGCTGTTCCATGGGCCGACGGCTGCGTTCAAGGACTTCGGTGCGCGCTTCCTCGCGGCGTGTCTGGCCCGTCTTCAGGAAGGCCGGGAGCGTCCGCTGACGATCGTGGTCGCCACCTCCGGCGATACCGGGGCGGCGGTTGCTGCCGCCTTCCATCGCCAGCCGGGGATCCGGGTAGTGGTGTTGTACCCGGACGGCCGGGTTTCGCCGCGTCAGGCGCATCAGCTGGGGTGCTTCGGCGACAACATCCATACGCTGCGCGTTGCCGGATCGTTCGACGATTGCCAGGCGATGGTGAAGCAGGCGCTGGGTGATCGCGAGCTGCAGGACGCGGTGCCGTTGAGCTCTGCCAACAGCATCAGCCTGGGCCGCTGGCTGCCGCAGATGAGCTACTACGCACACGCCGCGCTGGTCCATCAGGCACAGACCGGGCATGTGCTCAACCTGGTGATCCCGACCGGCAACCTCGGCAATGCGATGGCGGCGATCCTGGCGCGGGCGATGGGCCTGCCGTTGGGGCAGATCGCGCTGGCAACCAACGCCAATGATGTGTTGCCGCGCTACTTCCACGGCGAGGCCTACCAGGCACAGACCAGCGTCGCCACTATCGCCAATGCGATGGACGTGGGCGCACCGAGCAACTTCGAGCGGCTGCGCTGGCTTTACAACGACGACGATGTGGCACTGCGCGCTGCATTCAGCGCGGAGGCGATCGATGACGCGGCCATCCGCGAACTGATCAAGCGGCGCCATGATCTGCATGGCGAGGTGTTCTGCCCGCATACGGCGACGGCGGTGGCCCGCCTGGAGCACCTGCGCGCCGCGGGTGCACAGGGGCACTGGGCAGTCGCGGCGACGGCGCACCCGGCCAAGTTCGAGTCGGTGGTGGAACCGCTGATCGGGCAGGCGCTGGACGTGCCGCCGGCCTTGGCCGCGCTGCTGGAGCGGCCCGCGCAGGCCGAAGCCTGTGCACCGGCGTATGGGGCGCTGCGTGAGGTGCTGTTGCGCCGGTGAGGCGGGGTCAGTACGACTCGTCGGCCGAGAGCTTCTGCAGGCCGGCTTCGTCCAGGATCTCGACGGTGTTCAGATGGGGCAGGGCGATGAGGCCCTGCTGGCGCAGCTTGGTGAAGGTGCGGCTGACGGTTTCCATGGTCAGGCCGAGATGGTCGGCGATGTCACCACGGCCCATCGGCAGCGTCACGCGCAGCCCCGGCTCACCGAGCAGCGCTTCACGCGCGGCCAGGCGCAGCAGGAAATCGGCGACCTTCTCGGCCGGCTGCAACCGGCCCAGCGCCATCGCGGCATCCTGCGCGGCATCCAGCTCCTGGCAGGCGCGCTGCAGCAGCTTGCGTTCCAGATGCGGGAAGCGCGAGCGCAGGTCCTTCATCTGCGGCAGGGCCACGCGGCAGACCCGGCTGTCGGCGATGGCCTCGATGTCGTAGCGGTGGTGATCGCTGCCGCTCAAGCCCAGGAAGTCGCCAGGCAGCACGAAGCCGCTGATCTGGCGACGGCCATCGGCCAACGTGCGGACCAGGCGCAGCGCACCGGCGGTAATCGTATAGACATGTTGGCGTGGCTCACCGGCACGGGCCAGGGTGGACCCCAGCGGCAGTGCCTGGGACACGGTGACGCGTTCCAGCGCCTGCACTTCATCCGGCGACAGTGCCGAGCAGACCGCCAGATGCCGTACCGAGCAATGCAGGCAGTCGCGCAGGGGCGAGCAACCGGGGGCGGCGGGGTCTTCAACAGCGGAAAGCGCGGTACCGGAGTGGGGCCGGGTCATGTCAGGTCAGCAAGCGGGACCTGCCTATGATACGTCATGCCGCCATTGGCCCGGTCCCGCTGCCCGGATGCGGCTCGTTGCGCTGGCTGCGGCTAGAATATGCCGCTCGCTCATCCCCCCGTTTCCGCAGGAGTCCCGCAAGTGATCAAGCCCCGTACGCCGCCCGGCATCATGGAATTGCTGCCGCGTGAGCAGATCGCGTTCCAGCGCATGCTGGACGTCATCCGCCGCAACTACGAGCGGTTCGGGTTCCTGCCGGTGGAAACCCCGGTGTTCGAGCTGTCCGATGTGCTGCTGACCAAATCCGGTGGCGAGACCGAGCGCCAGGTGTATTTCGTGCAGTCCACCGGCGCGCTGGCCAATGCCGCCGAAGCCGAAGAGAAAGCGCTGCCCGAGCTGGCCCTGCGCTTCGATCTGACCGTGCCGCTGGCGCGCTACGTCGCTGAGCACGAACACGACCTGACCTTCCCGTTCCGCCGTTACCAGATGCAGCGTGTGTACCGCGGTGAGCGTGCCCAGCGGGGCCGTTTCCGCGAGTTCTACCAGTGCGACATCGATGTGATCGGCAAGGACGCGCTGAGCACCCGCTATGACGCCGAAGTGCTGGCGGTCATCCACGCGGTGTTCGCCGAACTGCGCATCGGTGATTTCTCGGTGCAGCTCAACAACCGCAAGCTGATGCGCGGGTTCTTCGAAAGCCTGGGCGTGGCCGATGGCGAGCGCCAGCTGGCCGTGCTGCGCGAAGTGGACAAGCTGGACAAGCGTGGCGCCGATTACGTGCGCGAGACGCTGGTGGGCGAGGGCTTTGCCATTCCGGCCGAGCAGGTCGAGCGCATCCTGGCCTTCGTGGCGGTGCGTTCGAGCAGCCATGCCGATGCACTGGCGCAGCTGGATGCGCTGCTGGTCGACGGCGCCGCCAGCGAGACGCTCAAGCAGGGCGTGGCCGAGCTGCGCGAAGTGCTGCAGCTGGTCAAGGCACTGGGCGTGCCGGAAACCGCGTACTGCCTGAACTTCTCGATCGCACGCGGCCTGGATTACTACACCGGCACCGTCTACGAGACCACGCTGACCGACCACCCGCAGATCGGCTCGATCTGCTCGGGCGGCCGATATGAAGACCTGGCCAGCCACTACAGCAAGTCCAAGCTGCCGGGCGTGGGCATCTCCATCGGCCTGACCCGCCTGTTCTGGCAGCTGCGCGAAGCCGGCCTGATCGCCGGTATCGAGGACAGCAGCGTGCATGCGCTGGTGGCCCTGATGGATGACAACGGCCTGCCCGAGTCGCTGGATATCGCCCGTCGCCTGCGCGTGGGCGGCATCAACGCCGAAGTGCAGATGGAGCCGAAGAAGATCGGCAAGCAGTTCCAGTACGCGGCCAAGGCCGGCATCCGTTTCGTCGTGCTGGCTGGTGAAGATGAGCTGGCGCGTGGCGTGGTGGCGGTCAAGGATCTGCTGCGCGAGCAGCAGTTCGAGGTTGCCCGCGACGAGCTGGCCAGCGCGCTGCAGGTCGAGCTGGAGCAGGCCAAGGCCATGGCATGAAGCGGCTTGGGGCAGGAGCGCTGATGGTGCTCCTGCTCGCCGCCTGCCAGAGTGATCCGGCGCTGCGCAGCCAGCGGATCGGCCCGGGGCACTACCAGCTCTCGGTCGATCGCTGCCATGTAATTGATCGGGAACAGCTTGAGCACGACCTGCGCGCGCTGGCCGGGAACCAGTGTCCCGGCGGTGCCGGACCCCTGGAGGCCGTGGAGTCACTCCCCAGTCGCCAGGGCAGCCTGCTCGGCGAATGCCTGCGCAGGGGCGCACTGCGTGCCGAGGTCCGGTGCCGGTAGGTGCCGACCGTGGGTTGGCACGCCTCCTTGTGGATACGCATCACGACGCCCGCCAATGCGGGCGTTGCGCGTTTCCAGACCCTGAACAGGCCCAGTCCGCCTGCGGCGGCGGTTTGACCGTAGGCCTTCAGTTGCGCTAATGTAATAGCACGCTATTACATTGATACGATGAAACTACGTCCCGTCCCCCGCGAGAAAGACGCCCAGGCCGATCTGGCCTCGCTGGCGCGTGCCTTTGCTGCCCTGTCCGATCCGGTCGCGGTGACCGCGTTCCTGCGCGATCTGTGCACCCCCGCCGAGCTGGAAGCGCTGTCCGACCGCTGGAAGGTCGTGCCGCTGCTGCAGCAAAGCGTTCCGTATCGCGAGATCCATGAGTTGACCGGGGTCAGCGTGACCACCACCGGGCGCGTGGCGCGCTCGCTGGACCACGGCCACGGCGGTTACGCCGCCGCCATCGCCGCCACGCCGACCTCCCCCGAATCCGAGTAGAGACCTCCCCCATGAGTGCAACCCAGACCGCCCCGGCACGTGACCGGCTGCGTATCGCCATCCAGAAGAACGGGCGGCTGGCCGAGCCCGCCCGCAGCCTGTTGACCGCCTGCGGGCTGAGCTGGCGGCAGAGCCGCGACAAGCTGTTCTGCTACGGCGAATCGCTGCCGGTGGATCTGCTGCTGGTCCGCGACGACGATATCCCCGGCCTGATCGCCGATGGCGTGTGCGACTTCGGCATCGTCGGCCGCAACGAGCTCGACGAACAGGGTGCCGCCCGCCGCCGGATCGGCCTTCCGGATGCCTACCAGGCGCTGCGCGGGCTCAACTTCGGCCAGTGCCGGCTGATGCTGGCGGTGCCGGAGGAGTGGGAATGGACCGGCGTGGAGCAGCTGGCCGGCAAGCGCATCGCCACCAGCTACCCCGCGATCCTGGCCGACTGGTTGGCCGAGCGCGGCGTGGATGCCCAGGTGGTCGAGCTGTCCGGCTCGGTCGAAATCGCCCCCCGCCTGGGCACGGCCGATCTGATCTGCGATCTGGTCTCCAGCGGCGCCACCCTGGCCGCCAACCAGCTCAAGCCGGTCGAAACACTGCTGGAAAGCGAAGCGGTGCTGGCCGGCCCGGTCCGTACACCCGATGATGCCCGCGCCGGTCTGATGGCCATGCTGCTGCGTCGTCTTGATGGCGTGGTGAAGGTGCAGGACAGCAAGCTGCTGATGTTCCGCGCCGCGCTGGACCGCGTCTCCGAGTTGACCCGCCTGCTGCCCGATGCCGATCCGCTGGTGCAGCTGCCCGATGACGGCGGCCACCTGCGTTTGCAGACCATGTGCCACGGTGCGTTGACCTGGCAGCGGTTGGAGGACCTGGAGCGCGCGGGCGCGCAGGGATTGATGGTGCTGAGTGTGGAGCGGTCGCTGGCATGAATCGTTTGACGTGGTCCCAATTGGATGCCGGCGCCCAGGCGCAGGCGCTGCAGCGCCCGGTCCAGGCCGTGGCGGCGCGTACCCGTGAGTCCGTCGCCGCATTGATCGCAGCGGTGCGCGAGGGCGGTGATGCCGCACTGCGCGAGATCACCCTGCGCTTCGACGGGGTGGCACCGGAGACCTTCGAGGTCAGCGAGGCGGAGTTCGCCGCCGCCGAGCAGGCCGTCTCGGCCGAACTGCGCCAGGCGATGATCGATGCCGCCGCACGTATCCGTACCTTCCACCAGGCCGGCATGAGCCAGGGCTATGCGGTCGAGACCGCGCCCGGCGTGCGTTGCGAACGCGTGGTGCGGCCGATCGGTCGGGTGGGTCTGTATGTGCCGGCCGGCAGCGCGCCGTTGCCGTCCACCGCGCTGATGCTGGGCGTGCCCGCACAGCTGGCCGGCTGCCGGGAAGTCGTGTTGTGCACGCCGCCGCGCAAGGACGGCAGCGCCGATCCTGCCGTGCTGGTGGCCGCGCGCCTGACCGGCGTGCACCGCGTGTTCAAGCTGGGCGGCGCCCAGGCGATCGCGGCGATGGCGTATGGCACTGACAGCGTGCCGGCCTGCGACAAGCTGTATGGCCCGGGCAATAGTTACGTGACCGAAGCCAAGCAACAGGTTGCCCAGGACGGTGCCGCAGCGATCGACATGCCGGCCGGGCCGTCCGAAGTGCTGGTGATTGCCGATGCCGGTGCCACTCCGGCATTCGTCGCCGCCGATCTGCTCTCGCAGGCCGAGCACGGCCCGGATTCGCAGGTGCTGCTGCTGACCGATGACGCGGCGATGGTGGACCGGGTCGAGGCTGCGGTGGAAGCGCAGCTGGCGCAGTTGTCGCGCGCGGAAATCGCGACGCAGGCGCTGGCGTCCTCGCGTTTGATCCTGGTCGAGTCGCTGGACGACGCCTTCGCGATCAGCAACCGGTATGCCCCGGAGCACTTGATCCTGGCGCTGCGCGAGCCGCGCGCCTGGTTGGAGAACGTTGAGGCCGCCGGTTCGGTGTTCCTTGGGGATTACACCCCCGAAGCGCTGGGCGATTACTGCAGTGGCACCAACCATGTGCTGCCTACTGCCGGTGCCGCGCGTGCCTACAGCGGCGTCAGCGTCGCCAGCTTCCAGAACCTGATCAGCGTGCAGTCGGCCACCGCCGCCGGCATCGCGGCGATCGGCGAGTGTGCCCGTGTGCTGGCACGCGCCGAAGGCCTGGATGCTCACGAGAACGCGGTGACTCTGCGCATGGAGGCGGCCGCATGAGCACTGGCTCCCTCCTGTCCCTGGTGCGTGCCGACCTGCAGGCGTTTGCCGGGTATTCCTCGGCGCGCAGCAGTGCGCTGGTCGGGGATGTCTGGCTCAACGCGAATGAGTCGGCGTGGGCCAATCCGGCCGACGCCGCGGGCGGCGCGCGGCGCTATCCCGACCCGCAGCCGGCGGCGTTGCGTGATCGGCTGGCCGAGCTGTACGGCTGCTCGTCCGAACAACTGCTGATCGGCCGTGGCAGCGACGAGGCCATCGATCTGCTGGTGCGCGCGCTGTGCGAGCCGGGCCGCGATGCAGTGGTGACCACGCCACCGGTGTTCGGCATGTATGCCGTCTGCGCCCGTCTGCAGAACGCGCCGCTGATCGAGGTGCCCCTGGTCGATCAGGGCGATGCGCTGGTCGCCGATATCGATGCGGTGATCGCCGCGGCGCTGGGTGGTAACGCCAAGCTGGTGTTCCTGTGCTCGCCGTCCAATCCGGCGGGCAGCGTGATCCCGTTGGCCGAGATCGAGCGGGTGGCCATCGCGTTGCAGGGCAGGGCGCTGGTGGTGGTGGATGAGGCCTACGGGGAGTATGCCGAGCAGCCGTCCGCGACCACGCTGTTGAGCCGTTACGAAAACATCGCGGTGCTGCGCACGCTGTCCAAGGCGCATGCGCTGGCGGCCGCGCGCATTGGCAGCCTGATCGCCGATGCTGCCCTGATCCAGGTGCTGCGCCGCTGCCAGGCGCCGTACCCGGTACCCGCGCCCTGTGCCGAGCTGGCGTTGGCCGGTCTCGGCGCCGAGAGCCTGGCCATCACCACCCAGCGCATCGCGAAGATCAAGGCCGAACGTACCCGCCTGCAGTCCGGCCTGGTCGCGCTTCCCGGCGTGGTGCGTGTCTATCCCTCGCAGGGCAACTACCTGCTGGCCCGCTTTGCCGACGCGCAGGGCGCGTTCGATGCGCTGCTCGCCGCCGGTGTGGTGGTGCGTGACCAGCGTGCCGCGCCGCAACTGGGCGATGCACTGCGCATCACCCTCGGCAGCCCGGACCAGAACGACCGCGTACTCGCCGCCCTGATGGCCCGGAGGGCTGCCGCATGACCCCGATTCTGTTCGTCGACCGCGACGGCACCCTCATCGAAGAGCCCGCCGATTTCCAGATCGACGCCTACGAGAAGCTGCGCTTCGTGCGCGATGTGATCCCGGCGATGCTCAAGCTGCGCGATGCGGGCTATCAGTTCGTGATCGTCAGCAACCAGGATGGCCTGGGCACCGAAGGCTATCCGCAGGCCAGCTTCGATGGCCCCAACGACCTGATGCTGCAGATCTTCGCCAGCCAGGGCATCACCTTCCGTGACGTCCTGATCGACGGCACCTGGCCGCAGGACAACGCACCGACCCGCAAGCCGGGTATCGGCCTGATGCTGCCGTATCTGCAGGACCGCAGCATCGACTGGTCGCGCTCGGCGATGGTGGGTGACCGCCTGACCGATATCCAGTTCGCCGAGAACATGAAGATCCGTGGCTTCCAGCTGCGCACCGAGCAGTTCGGCGGCGACTGGGACTGGACCTCGATCGCGCATGAGCTGGCCGATGCGCCGCGCCGCGCCACCGTGCAGCGCAACACCAAGGAAACGAAGATCCGGGTCGAGGTCGATCTGGATCGCACCGCCGAGCCGCAGACCCACACCGGGCTGCCGTTCTTCGATCACATGCTGGAGCAGATCGGCAAGCACGGCGGCTTCGCGCTGAGCGTGCAGGCCGAGGGCGACCTGCACATCGACGAGCACCACACCATTGAAGATACCGGTCTGGCGCTGGGCCAGGCGCTGCGCGAGGCGCTCGGCGACAAGCGCGGCATCGGTCGCTACGGCTTCACCCTGCCGATGGATGAAACCCTGGCCAGTGCCGCGCTGGATTTCAGTGGCCGCCCGTATTTCGTCTTTGAAGGCGAGTTCAAGCGCGAGCGGGTGGGCGACATGCCGACCGAGCTGGTGCCGCACTTCTTCCGTTCGCTGTGCGATGCGGCCGGGTTGAACCTGCACCTGAGCGTGCGCGGCGACAACGACCACCACAAGGTCGAGGCCTGCTTCAAGGCGCTGGCGCGCGCGCTGCGCCAGGCCTTGCCACGCCAAGGCACGGCGTTGCCGAGCACCAAGGGGGCACTGTGACCGAGGTTGCGCTGATCGATGCGGGTGGCGCCAACCTCGGCTCGGTCCGCTATGCGCTGGAACGGCTGGGCGTGCAGGTGCGGCTGGTGCGCGATGCGCAGGGCCTGGAAGGTGTCTCGCGGGTGATCCTGCCCGGCGTTGGTGCGGCCCCGCACGGCATGGCGCGTCTGCACGCGCAGGGTCTGGTGCAGCCGCTGCGCGAGCTGCAGGTGCCGCTGCTCGGGATCTGCCTGGGCATGCAGCTGCTGTTCGACGGCTCCGAGGAAGGCCACGTCGAATGCCTGGGCCTGTTGCCCGGGGTCGTGCGCCACCTGCGTCCTGCCACCGGCATCCGTGTGCCGCACATGGGCTGGAACCGGCTGTTGCCCCTGCGCGAGTCAGCGCTGCTGGCCGGCGTGCCGGCGCGGGCCAGCGCGTACTTCGTCCACAGCTACGCCGCGCCCCTGGGCGAAGACACGGTCGCGGCCTGCGATCACGGCGGGCTGTTCGCGGCCGTCGTGCAGCGCGGCCGGCACAGTGGTGCCCAGTTCCACCCGGAGCGCTCGGCCGATACCGGCGCGCGCATCCTGCGCAATTTCATCGAGAACGAACCGACATGAGTTTCATCGTCTATCCCGCCCTGGATATCCGCGAAGGCCGCGTGGTGCGGCTGCTGCAGGGGGACTACGCGCAGCAGACCACCTACGGCGATGACCCGCTGCCGCGCGCGCAGGCCTTTGCCGCGGCGGGCGCGAGCTGGATTCACCTGGTGGATCTGGATGCGGCCCGCGCCGGTGGCTACACGCTGGCACCGCTGCTGTCCTCGATCGCATCGCAGACCGGCCTGAAGGTGCAGACCGGCGGCGGTGTGCGCTCGCGCGATGACGTCGCGCGCATCCTCGATGCCGGTGCCACCCGCGTGGTGGTGGGCTCGGTTTCGGTCCGTGAGCCCGACACCGTGATCGGCTGGCTGCGCGAGTTCGGTCCGGAACGGCTGACCATCGCGCTGGACGCGCGCCAGGCCGAGGACGGCCGCTGGCTGTTGCCGGTGCATGGCTGGACCGAGACCGCCGAGGACACGCTGGACGTGTTGGCCCAGCGCTACGCAGAGGCGGGCATGCAGCACCTGCTGTGCACGGATATCGCCCGCGACGGCATGCTGTCCGGGCCGAACATCGATCTCTACCGGCATCTGGCCGCACGGCTTCCCGGCGTGGCGGTGCAGGCCTCCGGTGGCGTGCGCGATGCGGACGATGTCGCCCAGGCCAAGGCGGTCGGCTGCGGCGGGGCGATCCTCGGCAAGGCATTGCTGGAAGGGCGCATGACCCTGGAAGGAGCGCTGGCATGTTGAGCCGCCGCCTGATTCCATGCCTGGATGTGCGCGATGGTCGCGTGGTCAAGGGCGTGCGCTTCCGCGATCACGTGGACATGGGCGATATCGCCGAACTGGCGATGCGCTACCGCGACCAGGGCGCGGATGAACTCGTGTTCTACGACATCGGCGCCAGCCCGGAAGGGCGCGCGGTGGACGTGGCCTGGATCGAGCGCATCGCGCGCTTGATCGACATTCCGTTCTGTGTGGCTGGCGGGATCAGCGATGTGGAGACCGCACGGCGCGTGCTGCATGCCGGCGCCGACAAGATCTCGATCAACTCGCCGGCTCTCGGACGGCCCGACCTGATCGAGGAGCTGGCCGATGCCTTCGGCGTCCAGTGCGTGGTGGTCGGTATCGACTCGGTGCGCGAGGCGGACGGACAATGGCGGGTGCGCCGCTTCAGTGGCGATCCGGACAAGACCCAGGCGGTGGCCGTACGTACCTTGGACTGGGTGGTGGAGGCACAGCGCCGGGGTGCCGGGGAGATCGTGCTCAACTGCATGGACAGCGATGGCGTGCGCCGCGGCTACGATGTGGCGCAGCTGCGCCAGGCGCGTGCGCTGTGCCAGGTGCCACTGATCGCCTCCGGCGGCGCTGGCGAGATGCAGCACTTCGCCGATGTGTTCGACCAGGCCGATGTTGACGGTGCGCTGGCCGCCAGCGTGTTCCACAGTGGCGCCATTGCCATTCCCGCGCTCAAGCAGTTCCTGCGCGAGCAGCAGATCGAGGTTCGAGATGTCTATTGAGGTGAATTCCATTGACGTGCAGCCGTCGCGCGAGGCGCTGGCGCAGCTGGACTGGGGCAAGGGCGATGGCCTGTTGCCGGTGGTGGTGCAGGACACCGACACGTTGCGCGTGCTGATGCTCGGCTATGCCAATGCGGCGTCGCTGGAGCAGACCCTGGCCACGGGCCACATGACCTTCTTCAGCCGCAGCAAGCAGCGCTTGTGGACCAAGGGCGAATCCTCCGGCAACGTGCTGGCGGTGACTGCCGTGCGGATCGACTGCGACAACGACACCCTGCTGGTGAGTGCGCGCCCGGCCGGGCCGACCTGCCACACCGGCAGCGAGAGCTGCTTCCCGCAGGCACCCGGCAACTTCCTGGGCCGGCTGGATACCGTGGTGCGCGAACGCGAGCAGCAGCGCCCGGCGGGTAGCTACACCACGTCGCTGTTCGACGGCGACATCCGCCGCATCGCGCAGAAAGTGGGCGAGGAGGGCGTGGAGACCGCGCTGGCAGGGGTGGTGCAGGACGATGACGCGCTGCTGGGCGAGTCGGCCGATCTGCTGTTTCATCTGACCGTGCTGCTGCGTGCGCGTGGGCTGTCGCTGGATGATGCGGTCGCGGTGCTGGCGGCTCGCCACGCGGGGTAAGCGCGGGCCGCACATCGTTTAACGTCGGTGAAACGCGGTGCAGGCGATGATGTGCGGCGCTACACTTCCCCACCCTCGACCGGACCGCCCCCGATGACCCGTACTGCCGCCTGGCTGGCTTGCCTGCTGTTGATGACTTCGCCTGCCTGGGCTGCTGAAACGACCGTCACCGGCAAGGTGTATCAGGAGCGCGACGGCAAGCCCGGGCGCGGCCCGACCGATCCCGGCTTGGCCGGTGTGCAGGTCTCCAACGGGGAAACGATCGTGCGCACCGCCGCCGATGGCAGCTACAGCCTGCCGGTGCGCGAGGGCCAGACCGTGTTCGTGATCAAGCCGGACGAGTACCGCTTCCCGGCCGCCGCCAACGGGCTGCCTTCCTACTGGCGCCACTACGCGCCGCAGGGTTCGCCCAAGCTGAAGTACGACGGCATCCGCGCCACCGGCGGCGCCACCCGCAACTGGGATTTCGCGCTGGAACCGGCCAAGGGCACCGATGCGGCACGCAACGGTTTCGAGATGCTGGTGTTCAGTGACTCGCAGACCGCCAGCCGCCAGGACATCGGTTATTACCAGCGCGCCATCGTCGAGCCGATCATCGGCAAGCACCCGGCGCGGCTGGGCACTACCCTGGGCGATATCGTCAACGACGACCTGAGCCTGTACCCGGACATCAACAAGGTCACCGCGCAGCTGCAGGTGCCATGGTTCCATGTGCCGGGCAACCACGATCTGGACATGGACGCCGGCAACGACGCGCACTCGCTGGACAGCTGGCGCGCCGTGTACGGCCCGGATACCTATGCGGTGGAAGAGGGCGGGGCGAGCTTCGTGTTCCTCGATGACGTGGTCTACGATCCCAAGGCCAAGCCGAGCTACGTCGGCGGTCTGCGCGCGGACCAGTTCACCTTCCTGGCCAACTACCTGAAGGGCCTGCAGCGTGATCGCTTGATCGTGCTCGGCATGCACATTCCGCTGTTCGATGCTGCACCGGGCCGGGAGACGTTCCGTCATGCGGATCGCGCGCGCCTGTTCGCGCTGCTCAAGGAGTTCCCGAACGTGCTGGTGCTCAGCGGCCACAGCCACACCCAGCAGCACTACTACCACGGTGCGGCCGAAGGCTGGCAGGGCAGCAAGCCGCTGCACGAGTACAACGTGGGCGCGGCGTGCGGGGCGTTCTGGTCGGGGGTGAAGGACAGCAACGGCATTCCCGATGCGACCATGAGCGATGGCACCCCGAACGGCTATGCGGTGCTGTCGGTCAAGCCCGGTGGTGACTACGGCCTGCGCTACTATGTGGCGCGCGCGCCGGACGACTACCAGATCGCCCTGCATGCGCCGAAGGTGCTGCGCCAGGGGGCCTACCCGGCATGGGGCGTGTACGCCAACGTGTTCATGGGCCAGGCCGATTCGCTGGTGGAGTACCGCGTGGACGACGGTGCCTGGCAGCCGATGAAGCGTGTCGAGCAGCCGGACCCGCGCCTGCTGCAGGAGAACGTCGCCGATGACACCGCCGAGCGCCTGCGCGGTTTCGACCGCTCGCCGGAAGCCACGCCGTCGCCGCACCTGTGGCGCGGCGCGCTGCCGACCAACCTGCCGGTAGGCGAGCACAAGGTGGAGGTGCGTGCCGTGCAGGGCGATGGTCCGACCGCCACGGCCAGCACCAGCTACCGCCTGCAGACCGCCAAGCCCTGATCTGCCTGCGCGCCCTTCAGTACGCCACTGTATGGCGGGCGCGGCTTTGCAATCCCCCGGTGATGCCTGAGAATCGCCGGGATTCAATTGATTCAATCAAGGCAAGCGAGTGAGCGCAGCGGTACCGGTTCCGGCCCAACCTGAGATGTCGCCCATTGCGGCCCACCGGGATACTGAGAAAGAAACGCTGATCGTGGCGGATGTGGGCGGTACCTTCGCCCGCGTTGCCCTGGCCACCGTGCGCACCGGCACCGCGCCGACGTTGCATGGCCTGCGCCGCTACGCCTGCGCCGACCATGTCAGCCTTGCCGCGATTCTGGCCGATTTCGTGAGCACGCTGCCTGCGCCGCCGACCGCGGCGGTGGTCGCGATCGCCGGCCTGCTGGACGGCGACCATCTGGTCAACACCAATCTGCCGTGGCCGGTGTCGGTGGCGCGGACCCGTCATGATTCGGGTCTGGCGTCGCTGGCGCTGATCAACGATTTCGAAGCGGTCGCCTATGCGATTCCGCATGTTGCGCCGGACACGCTGGTGGCCCTCAACGGGGACGCCGATGCTACCCCGCGCTGGCCGGCGCTGGTGCTGGGCCCGGGCACCGGCCTGGGAGCGGCCCTGCGCTTTGAAGGTGGCGAGCGGCCGGTGCTGGCCAGCGAAGCCGGCCATGCGGCGTTGACCGCCTGCAACCCCTTGGAGCTGGACGTGCTGTCACGCCTGCTGCAGCGCTGGGAGCACGTGGACAATGAGCGCGTGCTGTCCGGCGGCGGCCTGATGAACCTCTATCCCTGCCTGTGCGACATCCGTGGCGTCACGCCGCGCTGGACCAGCACCGAAGCCTTGATCGCGGCCGCGCATGAGGGCGGCGATCCGGTGGCGGTGGAGACGCTGGACGTGTTCTGTGCCTGGCTTGGCAGTCTGGCCGGCGATCTGGCCACGACCTTCGGCGCGCGCTCGGTCTATCTGGCCGGCGGCATCTCCACGCGCGTGGACCGCTTCCTGCGCGACGGCCGCTTCCGCGAGCGCTTCCTGGCCAAGGGGGTGATGCGCGACGTGCTGCGCCAGGTGCCGATCTGGCGCGTGGACCATGGTGAGCTCGGCGTGCTTGGGGCAGCGGTCTGGCATGTGGAGCAGCGCCGGTCCGCTGCGTAGTTCCTTCGTTGTTGATTCTCTGGAGGTGCACCGATGAATGATCGCAGACGATTCCTTCAGGCGAGCGCGTTGGCCGCCGGTGCGCTGGCATTGCCAACGCTGCAGGCACGGAGCGCATCCGGTGCACGGGTCGTGTCCACCTGGGATTTCGGCGTGGGTGCCAACCAGGTCGCGTGGAAGACCCTGTCGGCCGGTGGCTCCGCGCTTGACGCGGTCGAGGCCGGTGCGCGCTGGGCCGAGAGTGATCTATGCAATCCCACGGTCGGGCGCTGCGGCAATCCGGACCGTGATGGCGTGCTGAGCCTGGATGCCAGCATCATGGACGGCGATGGCCGCTGTGGGTCGGTGGCCGCACTGAGCGATATCGCGCATCCGGTCTCGGTGGCGCGACGGGTGATGGAAAAGACCCCGCACGTGATGCTGGTCGGGGAGGGCGCGCAGCAGTTCGCGGTGCAGCAGGGCTTCGAACGCAGGAAGCTGCTTACCCCGGAAGCTGAAAAAGCCTGGCGCGAGTGGCTCAAGACCGCGCAGTACACGCCCGAGATCAATGCCGAACGGCGCAGCCGCCCCGGCGACAGCAGTAACCACGACACACTGGGCATGCTCGCCATCGATGCGCAGGGGCGCCTGGCGGGTGCCTGCACTACCAGTGGCATGGCCTGGAAGATGCACGGCCGCGTTGGCGACAGCCCGATCATCGGGGCCGGCCTGTACGTTGACAACGAGGTCGGGGCGGCCACCGCCTCGGGTGTCGGCGAGGAAATGATCCGCAACGCGGCTTCCTTCCTGGTGGTCGAACTGATGCGGCAGGGCCGCTCACCTGCCGACGCCTGCCGCGAGGCGATCGCCCGGGTGGTGCGCAAGCGTCCGGAAGCAAGCAAGACCCTGCAGGTGTGTTTCCTCGCGTTGAACAAGCACGGTGAGGTCGGCGCCTACGCGCTGCATCGCGGCTTCGTCTACGCGGTCTGCGACACCGACCGGCAGGATGATCTGCGTGATTCCGCCTCGGTCTATACGAGCGAGCAGACGTGAGCGCGCCGCGCCGGGTGCTGGAGATCGCGTCGAATTCGGTGGCCTCCGCGTTGGCCGCCCAGCAGGGGGGCGCGGACCGGATCGAACTGTTCGACAACCTGGCCGAGGGCGGCACCACCCCGTCGCAGGGCAGCATCGCGGTCGCTCGGGACCGCGTGCAGATTCCGTTGTTCGTGCTGATCCGGCCGCGACCGGGCGATTTCCTTTACACCGGACTCGAGGCCGAGATCATGCTGCGCGACATCGCGCACTGCCGTGCGCTCGGCTGCGACGGCGTGGTGATCGGCGCTCTGGATGCCGACGGTGGCATCGACGTTACGTTGTGCCGTGAACTGGTGTCCGCCGCAGGCCCGCTGGGCATCACCTTCCATCGCGCGTTCGATGCCGCACGTGATCTGCCGGTGGCGCTGGAGCAGATCGTGACGCTGGGGTGCCAGCGCATCCTGAGTTCGGGCGGGCAGGCCAGTGCGCTGGCCGGTGCCGATGTTCTGGCCGCCCTGGTGGCCCAGGCAGGCGATCGGATCTCGATGATGGCCGGTGCGGGAATCACCCCGGCGAACGTCGTGGAGATCGCCGAACGCAGTGGGTGCGTCGAACTGCACGCCTCGGCAAAGGCGACGCAGCGGTCGGCAATGCGCCACCACAATCCCGCCCTGATGGGACTGTCGCCGGACTGGACCGCCACCGACGTGGCGCAGGTCAACGCACTGCGCGCGGCGCTGGGATAACGGGGACGGGGGTAGTTAATCCGTGACGCACAACCACGATTAACTACCCCCGTCCCCGTTAAACGCGCCCTGATGGGACTGTCACCGGACTGGACCGCCACCGACGTGGCGCAGGTCAACGCACTGCGCGCGGCGCTGGGATAACGGGGACGGGGGTAGTTAATCCGTGACGCACAACCACGATTAACTACCCCCGTCCCCGTTAAAAGAAACGGCAGCCGCCTGTAGAAGCGCAGCTGCCGTGGAGGAGCATTGCCCCGCCCGGAGGCGGGGACGGGTGAGGCTTAGAACTTCCAGTTCACGCCGAAGTACAGCTGGCGGCCGGCATAGATGTTGGACAGCAGGCGGGCCTGGCTGTCATTGCCGATGTAGCTCTGCAGCTCGGACTTGGTGGCGTTGAGCACCGAGGCGGTCACCGTCCAGTCCGGGGTGATGTTGTAGGCCACGTTGAGGTCGAGCTGGTCGTACGGCTTGGTGTAGGTGGTCAGGCCGTTGTTCAGGCCACCGACCACTTCGCCACGGCGGTTGTACGAGGCACGGGCCAGGATCTTGTCGTTCTCGTAGAAGACCGTGACGTTGGCCTGGTTCTTGGCGCTGCCGACCAGCGGCGAGGCACCGATCTCTTCGCCATCCAGCACGATCGAGGCGAGGTTGGTGTCGTTGTAGGTGTAGTTGGCCTGGACACCAAAGCCCATGTCGAACGTGTACTGACCGTACACCTCCACGCCCTGCGAAACGCCATCGCGACCGTTGGCTTCCGTGGCGTACTTCTGCACGGTGACCGTCTGGCCGCCGACCGTCATCTGCTGATCGCGCACCACCGGCACCGTGAAGTTGTCCACGTTCTTGCGGAACAGGGCCACGCCCGCGGCGGAGCCCGGCTTGAAGTACCACTCCAGGCCCAGGTCGAACTGGACGGCTTCGAACGGTTCCAGGTTTTTGTTGCTGCCCGAGCCGTACCAGCCGGGGGTGTCGGTACCGCCGGCGACACGGCGGTCGTTGCTGTATTCCTCGCTGATGTAGCTCAGGCCACCCGGGTAGGCGATGCTGGTGTAGCCCGGACGTGCGATCACCTTCGACGCCGCGCCGCGCAGCACCAGGCTGTCGGTGATGTCCCAGGCGATGTTGAAGCTGGGCAGGACGTCCGTATAGGTCTTGTCCAGCGAGCTGAGGGTGTACACCTTGTCGCGGACCTGGTTGTCCGGCAGGCGCACGAAGCCGCCTTGGCAGCGCAGGGTCGGATCGGCCGCCGGATCATCGCAGCTCATCGGCGAGCCGTTGGCGTTGTCCACGAAGTAGTCGTTGAAGCGCTCCACCGAATCGCTGGACTGGGCGAACTGCTGCGTGCGCACCACGCGCACCCCGACGTTGCCGCGGACGCGCTCGGTCCGGAAGTTGGCCTGGAAGTACCCGGAGTAGATCTTCTCGTTGACGTCGTAGACGAAGTCTTCCTCGGTCCGGTTGTGCGAGCCGCCGTAGGTCTGGTTGAGGTAGTTGATGTAGGCCGGGTAGTTGACGCCCGGGAACACGTTGGCATTGAAGCCGCCGGCGATGTTGCTGATCGGGCTGGACAGGAAGAAGCCCGGCTGGGCATCACCGGCGGTGGAATCGCAGCCGGCCTGGTAACGGTTGTTATCGTAGTCGGCCGGATCCAGGCCCTGACAGACCCAGTAGGTGTTGCCGGTGTTGCGGTGGACCTTGCCGTCACGGTACTTGGTGCCGAACTGGATCGAGTCCAGCCAGCCGGCTTCGAACAGCTTGGTGAAGTCGGCCTGGAAGTAGTTCTGTTCAACTTCGGTCTGCATCCACGACGAGTCGGTCGAGCCGGTGTCGACTTCGGCAATGCCGGCCATCAACTGGTCCTGCAGGTCCGGCGAGAACTGCACCGACGGCGTGCCGGTCAGGTCCCACGCGGTGTACTGGTTACCCGACAGATAGTCCGGGCCGACCTTGCGGCGCGGCTTGGCCGACATCCGGAAGTTCATCGACGGGCCACCTTCGGACCACGTACGTCCACCGGTGAACGAGGCCTTCCACAGCGGGCTGATGTCCCACTCGACGGCCAGATCGGCGGTCTGGGAAAGCGCTTTTTCCTTGCTGTAGCCGCCGGTCAGCTGCGGGGTGGGCAGGGTGCAGTCGTCCGGACCCCAGCCGCCCGGCGCAAGGCCGGCTGCTGCGGCCTGTTCTTCGCTGCAGATGTAGGCCTTGCCCGGCAGCTTCTCGAACTGCGCGCCGGTCACGATGGTGCCGCTGGGATCGAAATCGAGCCCGTTGAGGAGTCGGCCGCCGGCCCAGTTACCGTCGCCGTTGAAGCGCGCCATGCTCCACTCCGGCACCTTGAGCATGTTCTGGGTGTAATCACCCTGCAGCTCGAAGCGGAAGTAGTTGGCGGTCAGGGTCAGGTTGTCCAGCGGCTTGAACTGGAAGGTCAGCTGCCCACCCTTGCGTTCGCGCTTTTCTTCCTTCACCGCGAAGTTGACCGAGGTCGGCATGAAGAAGTCGCTGTAGTTGCCGCCGGTCTGGTTGTTGAAACCGGACTGCCCCCACCAGTAGTGGATGCCATCCTGCGCCAGGACGTTGCCGTTGGCATCGCGCGCGTCGCCGGCGCCATACCACTGATAATCCTCGGTACTGGCTTCCATGGTGCGGCTGGTGCGCTTCTGCTGCGTCACGCCCACCAGGACGCCAAAGCGCTCATCCTTGCTGTGCCAGGAGTACAGCGCCGAGGCCTGCGGGTCGATGTCGTGGCTGGTATCCGACGAGGTGCCTTCCAGGTTCACGTAACCCGAGTTGGCTTCCATATCGAGCGGACGACGGGTATGCAGAATCACCGTGCCGCCGATGCCGCCTTCGTCGATGCGCGCTTCGGGAGATTTGAACAGCTCCGCACTGGACAGCATGTTCGACGGCAGCAGGGTGTAATTGAACGAACGCGACGCCTCGTTGTTGGTTTCCGAGGTGGCAACGTAATTGCCGTTCAACTGGGTGAGGGTGAGGTCGGGCGCAAGACCACGCACGCTGACGCTCTTGCCTTCGCCGCCGCTGCGCGTGATCACCACGCCGGGCACGCGCTGCAGCGCATCGGCGACGTTCTTGTCGGGGAACTTGCCCACGTCCTCGGCGGTGATCACTTCGACCACGGCGTTCGCATCGCGCTTCTGCTGAAGGCTCTTTTCGATGGCGTAGCGGTAGCCGGTGACGGTCACGCTGTCGAGCGTGGTTGCATCAGGGGTGCCGGTCGCCGGGCTGGCCTGCTGCGCGAAGGCGCTGGCCGGCACAACAGCGGTGGCCAAGGCACTGGCAATGGCCGCGGACAACCTGACGCGGCGGTGCATGCGTGACATCTTCATTCCACTCTCTCCCTCTCCTGGATTGACACGGTGGCGATACGAATTCTTTGAATCGATCTAATGTTGAAGGCGAATCATCTCGGGCGTCGAGTTGCCTGGCGCGTCCCGCATGCATCGCGTGGGGCAGTCCCCCGGCTCCCCACTTCCGGCAATCGTGACCGTTTTAAGTTGGATCGATCTAAACGATTGGCGGCGAATTTTTAACACGACCGGGGCCGGGAAGCATGCTGCTCCGCAATATGGACCAGGAGCGACCGTCCGCAGGGCGTGCGCGCCGACCCAGCGAATCGGGGGATTCCCTCTAAGCCACGCAGGCAAGCACCTGCTGCGGCCGTTTCCTGCGCAGCTTGGCGGGCGATAGGGGTTCTGCGCTGCGCGGCGCGCGGCGCGCGGGGGCGGAAGCCGCGTGCATGTTGCAGCGCAGAATGCATCCCGCGAAATCTCCGTGCTTTACTTAAATCGATCTAAATTCACCGGGGTGTGGATTGGGTCGCCCAGTGCAAGGAGCCGCCGGTCCCCGTCGCCGTTGGTTCTCGCTGCCGCCACGTCCGACAAGGAGCCCGTGTCCGTGACCCGCTTTTCCCACCATGTTGCTGTTGTTGCTACTGCCGGCGCTCGTCCGGTCCGCCGCCGCCCGCTCGCTGGTCTGGCCTGCCTGCTGGCGCTGAGCTGTGCACCGCTGGTGCTGCAGGCTGCGCCCGCCGCGCTGGAGCGCGAGGTCAACACCTTCATCGGCAGCAAGGATGATGGCAATACGTTCCCGGGCGCCTCGGCCCCGTTTGGTCTGATCCAGGTCAGCCCGATCGGCGAGCACTACGCCGGCTGGCGCTACGACGACCCCAAGATCCGCGGTTTCGGGCATTCGTTCCTGTCCGGTGCCGGCTGCTGGGAGCAGGGCGGCCAGGTCTCGGTCCTGCCGGTGACCGGCAGCATCGGCCCGGGTGGCGATTTCAATACCGACGATGCCAAGAGCTTCGACCATAAACGCTACGCCTCCAGTTACACCCACGACGGCGAAGTGGGGCAGGCCGGGTACTACAAGGTGCGCCTGACCAACTACGGCGGCATCGATGCCGAGGCCACCGCGCGGACCCGCGCGGCCGCCGAGCGCTACACCTTTGCCGCCGATGCCGGCACCGGCCACGTGCTGGTCAACCTTGGCCAGGCCAACGAGCGCCATTCGGTGATCGGCAGCGTGGTCGACGTGGTCGGCGACCGTGCCGTCGAGGGCAAGCTGGTCACCAGGAGTTTCTGCGGTGGGCATCAGTACACCACCTGGTTCCGCATCGAGTTCGACCGCCCGTTCAAGGCGTTCGGGACCTGGGGCGAGGGCGGTGGCCTGCCCGGTGCACGCCACGGCATGGAAGGCGAGCTCAAGCCCAGCGGTGCCTGGCTCAGCTTCGATCTGGCCAAGGGCCGCGCGGTGACCGCCGTCAGCGCGATTTCGCACGTGGATGCCGAAGGCGCGCGCGCCAACCTGCGCAGCGATGGCATGCAGGGTGATCGCCTGCTCGGCTTCGATCAGATGCGCCAGATGGCGCAGCAGCAGTGGCGCAAGGAACTGGCGGCCGTGCGCGTGCAGGGCGGCAGCAATGACGACCGCACCGTGCTGTACACCGCGCTGTACCACGCGCTGCTGCAGCCGCTGACCGGCAGCGATGCCGACGGTCGTTACCGTGGCTATGACGACAACATCCATCGCGCCGATGGCTGGACCTATTACGAGTACTTCTCGCTGTGGGATACCTACCGTGCGCAGAACCAGTGGCTGGCGCTGACCAAGCCGGAGGTCGCGCGTGACATCGGCCGCACGCTGCTGGCCATTGAAGCCCAGGGCGGCTGGCTGCCGCGCTGGGGCTATGCCAACTTCGAAACCAACATCATGACGGGTGATCCGGTCACGCCGTTCCTGGTGGACCTGTGGCGTTTCGGCGCACTGGCCGGCCGTGAGGGTGAGGCCTACACCGCGCTGCGCAAGAACGCATTCGAAGTGCCGCCGATGAACTCGCGTCATGCCGGCCGTTCGGGCAACCCGAACTACCTGGCCAACGGCTACGTGCAGTACGACCGCGCCTTCCCCTCCAAGGGCATGGATGTGGATCCGCACCACGGGGGCTCGGCAACGCTCGAATACGCCTTGGCCGACTGCGCGCTGGCGCAGATGGCCGATGGCCTCGGCCATGCCACCGATGCCGGCGTGCTGCGTGAGCGTGGCCGCAACTGGCACAAGGTGTGGGATCCGTCGGTGCGTGACGAGGAGGGCGACTTCAACGGTTTCCCGCGGCCGCGCATGGAGGATGGTGCGTGGTACCTGCCGGCCGATGGCAAGTACAGCCCGCGCTCACACCACGGGTTCCATGAAGGCACCGCATGGCAGTACCAGTGGCTGGCGCAGCAGGACGTGCCGGGCCTGGTCCAGGCCATGCATGGCCGCGAACAGACCGCGCGCCGCCTGGATACCTTCTTCGCTTACGACGCCCTCGTGACATCGCCGCTGACCGCCGCCCGCAAGGAATGGGTGGTCGGGCCGTACAGCTATTACAACCAGTTCCGCTACAACCCCAACAACGAGCCGGACCTGCACGCACCGTGGATGTATACGCTGATCGGCCAGCCGTGGAAGACCGCCACCGTGGTGCGCGCCGCGCAGCAGCTGTTCACCAACGCACCCAATGGCGTCACCGGCAACGATGACCTGGGCACGATGTCGGCCTGGTACCTGTTCAGTGCACTGGGCCTGTACCCGGCGGTGCCGGGCAGCGGCGAGTTCCTGCTGCACACGCCGCGCTTCGCCCGTGCCGAGATCGATCTGGGCCAGGGTAAAACGTTGACCTTGAAGGCGCCGGGCGCGGATGGCCGCCAGCTGCAGTATGTGCAGAATGTCCAGGTCGATGGCCGCGCGCATGCGCCGGTGTGGCTGGACTGGGCCCAGCTGCAGCGCGGTGGCACCATCGCCTTCGCCTTGGGCGGCACCGCGCCGGAGAACGGCTGGGGTACCCAGGCCGAGGCGCTGCCGGCCTCGTTCTGCGCCACCCCGGGCGCGGTACTGGAATGAGCAGCAGGTCAGCGCGATCGTTTAGGCTTGCACCTTGCTTGAGGAACCCGACGACCCGATGAACGACAAGGCCACCCCTGCCGGCAAAGGTACGCGCGCGGTCACCGTGACCGACATCGCCGAAGCGATCGGCGTGTCGCGCGCGACCGTGTCGCTGGTGCTGCGCGGCAGCCCCTTGGTCAACGTCGACACCCGGGCCAAGGTGGAAGCCGAACTGCGGCGCCAGCGGTATGTGTACAACCGCGGCGCGGCCAACCTGCGCCGGCGGACGTCCTCCAGCGTGGCGCTGGTGATCAATGATCTGTCCAACCCGTTCTTCGCCGAATTCGCCTCCGGGGTGGATGAAGCGCTGGGCGGCAAGGGCTTCGTGACCCTGCTCGGCAGCACCGGCGAATCGCCGGAGCGGCAGCAGGCCGTGCTGGCCACGCTGATGGAGCACATGCCGGCCGGGCTGATCCTGTCGCCGGCCGAAGGCAGCGATGCGGGGCAGCTGCGCCAGGTGCTTGGGCATGCCAACGTGCTGCTGTTCAATCGCGAACTGCCCGGCGCCGAATGGGATTTCCTGACGCTGGACAACCAGCAGGGTGCCTACCTGGCGACGCGCCATCTGATCGAGCAGGGCCACCGCCGTATCGCATTCTATGGGGGTCATGCCGTGTCCAGCTCGTGCCATCAGCGCCGTACCGGTTATGCGCAGGCGCTGGTGGAGGCGGGCATGCCGGTGCAGCCGGAGTGGCTGATCGAGACCTCGCCCAGCCGCCTGGATGCGGCCGCACGCACCGGTGAGCTGTTCGCGCTGGGTGCGGTGCCGACCGCAGCGGTCTGCTACAACGACAGCGTCGCGCTGGGCCTGATGCTGGGCCTGGCCTCGCGCGGGGTGCAGCCGGGCCGCGACTTCGCGGTGACCGGTTTCGATGATATTTCCGAGGCCTCCGTGGCATCGCCGCCGCTGACCACGCTGACCGTCAATCCGCGCGAGCGCGGGCGGCAGGCCGCGGAGCTGCTTCTGCAGCGACTCGATCACCCGGAGGCGGCGGCACAGCGTACTGTTGCACCGGTCCAACTCCGTATCCGCGAAAGCAGCGGCAGCACTGTCGCCTGATTCCGCCCCTTTTCACCTGCTCGCGCAATGAGGCGCGTACTTGAATGCCCATTTCCCCAACGCCCCGTCTCCCGTCCTCATCCTCCGCTGCGCCCGTGGTGAACACGCGTGTCGCGCTGGCCGTGGCGACCACGATCTTCTTCATGTGGGGCTTCCTCACCTGCCTCAATGACATCCTGATCCCGCATCTGAAGGCGGTGTTCGACCTGACCTACGCCCGCGCGATGCTGGTGCAGTTCACCTTCTTCGGCGCGTACTTCCTGATGTCGGTGCCGGCCAGTCGGCTGGTTGCACGGCTGGGGTACAAGAACGGCATCGTGGCCGGTCTTGCCATCGCCGCAGTGGGCGCGCTCGGCTTCTGGCCGGCGGCCGAACTGCGGGTGTATGAAGCCTTCCTGGGCGCGCTGTTCGTGCTGGCCACGGGCATCACCGTGCTGCAGGTGGCGGCCAATCCGTATGTCGCCCTGCTGGGCCCGGAGCAGACGGCTTCCAGCCGCCTGACGCTGGCGCAGGCCTTGAACTCGCTGGGCACCGCGATTGCGCCGATCTTCGGCGGGCTGCTCATCCTGGGCAACACCGTCAAGAGTGCGGACGAGATCAATGTGCTGCCGATGGCCGAACAGCTGGCCTATCGCACCCAGGAAGCCCAGTCGGTGCAGGGCCCGTATGTCGGCCTGGCGATCGCGCTGGTCCTGCTTGCCGTGTTCGTCTATCTGTTCCGCCTGCCGGCACTGAATGAGACGACCGAGCAGAACGGTGGCGACAAGCACACCTTGATGGAGGCGCTGCGTCACCGCCACGTCCGCTTCGGCGTGCTCGGCATCTTCTTCTACGTGGGTGCGGAAGTGGCGGTAGGCAGCGTGCTGGTGAACTACTTGTCGCTGCCGAACATCGGCGGCTTCAGCGAACAGCAGGCCACGCATTACGTCTCGGCGTACTGGACGATGGCGATGATCGGCCGCTTTGCCGGTTCGGCCATCATGACCCGCTTCTCGCCGCGCCTGCTGCTGACCCTGTTCGCGAGCATGAACGTGGCGCTGCTGGCCCTGACCATGCTGACCCAGGGCCAGGTGGCGCTGTACTCGGTGGTGGCGATCGGCCTGTTCAACTCGATCATGTTCCCGACGATCTTCGCGCTGAGCATCGAACGTCTGGGCACGCTGACCACCAAGGCCTCGAGCCTGCTGATCATGGCGATTGTCGGCGGGGCGCTGATCCCGGTCCTGCAGGGCAAGCTGGCCGACCATATCGGCCTGCAGCCGTCCTTCATCCTGCCGCTGCTGTGCTACGGCTACATCATCTTCTACGGCCTGTGGGGTTCGCGCCCGGCCGCTGGAATCCGCCAGGGAAATTGAGGCCAAGATGTCCAAGATTGTCTGTTTCGGCGAGATTTTGATCGATCTACTTGCCCAACCTCCGGCGTCTCCCGATACCCCGCGCGCCTTCCTGCAGTACGCCGGCGGCGCGCCTGCCAACGTGGCCGTGGCGGCCGCACGCCTGGGCGCGGACACGCATTTCGCTGGCATGCTGGGCAAGGACATGTTCGGCGACTTCCTCGCCGAGAGCCTGGCCAATGCCGGCGTGGCGACCGATTGCATCGTGCGCACGGATGAAGCCAAGACCGCGCTGGCGTTCGTCGCACTCGATGCCAGTGGCGAGCGCAGCTTCAGCTTCTACCGCCCGCCGGCGGCCGATCTGCTGTTCCGTAGCGCGCATTTCCACCCGAACTGCTTCGAGGGCACGCGCAGCTTCCATGTGTGCTCCAACAGCCTGACCGAGGCCGAGATCGCGCAGGCCACGCTGGAGGGCATGCGCCGCGCCCGGCAGGCCGGCGCGATGGTCAGCCTCGACCTCAACCTGCGCCCGGCGCTGTGGCCGACCGGTGTCGACCCGCTGCCGCGCCTGTGGGAAGCGCTGTCGCTGGCCGACCTGGTCAAGCTGTCGCGCGAGGAACTGGAGTATCTGGCGGCCTCGGTGCCCGGTGGCGACGCTGCGGTGGTCGAGCGCCTGCTCGGCGCGCAGGCGCAGGCGGTGGTGATCACCGATGGCGCCGCGCCGATCCGCTGGCACACCCGCCACGGCAACGGCGTACTCACGGGCTTCCAGGTGACGACGGTGGATTCCACCGCGGCCGGCGATGCGTTCGTGGGCGGCCTGCTGTTCGGCATCGGCGAACGCGACGGTGACGGCACGGCGTTCCCCGCGTTCTGCGCCGAACAGACCGGTCTGCTCGAGGCGATCCACTTCGGCGCGGCTGTCGGTGCCCTGGCGGTCACCCGCAAGGGGGCGTTCGCCGCGATGCCCAGTCTTGGGGAAGTCCAGCAACTGCTGCAGCAACAACAGGAAACCGCCGCATGAGCACCACCACCGCATCCCAGCCCGATTTCCGTTCGCCGGATTTCCTGCGCGCCCATATCGCGCGGACGATGGCGTTCTATCAGCCGCATGAAATCGACCCCAAGGGCGGCTTCTTCCATTACTACCGTGACGATGGCAGCGTGTACGACGCCAGCCACCGTCATCTGGTCAGCAGCACGCGTTTCGTGTTCAACCACGCGATGGCCTACCGCGAGTTCGGCAAGCCCGAGGATCTGGCGGCGGTCGAACACGGCGTGCGTTACCTGCGCGACGTGCATCGCAACCCGGCCACCGGCGGCTACGCCTGGACCCTGCGTGACGGTGTGGTCGAAGATGCAACCAACCACTGCTATGGCGTCGCGTTCGTGCTGCTGGCCTACAGCTGCGCGCTGAAGGCTGGCATTGCCGAGGCGCGTTCGTGGATGGACGAGACCTGGCAGCTGCTGGAAACGCGCTTCTGGGAACCGGCGTTCGGCCTGTACAAGGACGAAGCCGATGCCGACTGGACCTTCAGCGACTACCGCGGCCAGAACGCCAACATGCACATGTGCGAGGCGATGCTGGCCGCGTTCGAGGCCAGTGGCGAGCAGCGCTATCTTGATCGTGCGCTGCTGCTGGCCGACCACATGACCCGCCGCCAGGCCGCGCAGGGCGATGGCCTGGTGTGGGAGCACTACGACACCCGCTGGCAGATCGACTGGGACTACAACCGCGACAACCCCAAGCACCTGTTCCGCCCCTGGGGCTTCCAGCCAGGGCATCAGACCGAGTGGGCCAAGCTGCTGCTGATCCTGGATCGCCATGTACAGGCCGACTGGCTGGTGCCGACCGCGCGGCATCTGTTCGATGTGGCAGTGGCGCGCAGCTGGGACGCCGAGCGTGGCGGGCTGTACTACGGCTTCGCGCCGGATGGCAGCGTCTGCGATGACGACAAGTATTTCTGGGTGCAGGCCGAGTCACTGGCGACCGCCGCACTGCTGGCCAAGCGCACCGGCGATGCCGTGTACTGGGACTGGTACGACCGCCTGTGGGCGTATGCGTGGGCGCATATGGTCGATCACCAGTACGGCGCGTGGTTCCGCATCCTGGATGCGGACAACCGCAAGTACAGCGATGAAAAGAGCCCGGCCGGCAAGACCGATTACCACACCATGGGCGCCTGCTACGAAGTGCTCAACGTCGTGCGTTGAATCCGGCAGAGTCGACCGCTGGTCGGCTGCCCTGAAACCCCGGTAGAGCCGACCGTTGGTCGGCTGCTCCCACAGCCAGGCAGGTCCCCATGCGCGCGCACAGCCGTCTCCATGTCGTTGCACCGGCCTGCTGGCTGTTGCTGGTCCTGCTGGCAGCATGGGCACTGCCCGTGGCAGCCGCCCCGCTGGCGGCCGAGTGGTCATTGCGCCTGTTGCCCGGCGATGCCCAGCTTCGTGCCCACCCGCAGCTGGCGCAGTGGCGTGCCGCGCAGGTGCCCGGCGCGGTGCATACCGATCTGCTGGCGCAGGGGCTGATTGCCGATCCGTATGTGGGCGCGCCGGAAGCGGGCCTGCAGTGGATCGGTCTGGCCGACTGGGAATATCGCGCACGGTTCGATGTGGACGCGGCCACGCTGGCGCGCGCGCATGCCGAGCTGGCCTTCGAAGGGCTGGACACGTTCGCCACCGTCACGCTCAACGGCCAGCCCCTCCTGCAGGCCAACAACAGTCACCGCACCTGGCGTGCGCGGGTGGATGGCCGGTTGCGGCCCCGCGGCAATGAACTCCGGATCGTGCTGCGTTCGCCGATCCGCACCCTGCTGCCGGACGTGCAGGCGATGCCGCACAAGATCGCCGGCAACTACCCCTCGCCCTATGGCGATGAGCCCAACGACGCGATGGTCGGCAATTTCGTGCGCAAGCCGGGCTATCACTTCGGCTGGGATTGGGGCCCGCGGTACGTGACGGCCGGCATCTGGCGGCCGGTGAAGCTCGAGAGCTGGGACGCGCAGCGCTTGACCGCGATGGCGGTGCAGACCCGTGCGCTGGATGCGACCCGGGCGGATCTGGAGATTGCCGTTGAGATCGAGAGTGCGGCGGTCGGCAGCGCTACGGTGCGGATCGAGGTGCTGGACCCGGACGGCAGGCGCGTGGCGCGCATCGACCGCAAGGCGATGCTCCAGGCCGGTGACAACCGCATCGCGGTGCCGGTGGTGCTGCACCAGCCGCGGCGTTGGTGGCCGGCCGGGCAGGGCGAGCAGGCGCGCTATACCGTGCGTGCCACCTTGGCCCCCGGCACGGTTGCCGCAACCCACATCGAGCAACGCACCGGCCTGCGCACCGTCGAGCTGCGCCGCGAAGCGGACCGCAACGGCGGGCAGGGCTTCGCGTTCGTGATCAACGGCGTGCCGATCTTCGCCAAGGGTGCCAATGTGATTCCGTTCGACATGTTCCCGGCGCGTGTGGACGCGGCGCGGATCCGGCGCGAGCTGACCGCAGCGCGCGATGCCAACATGAACATGCTGCGCAACTGGGGCGGTGGCTATTACGAAGACGATGTGTTCTTCGATATCGCCGACGAGCTGGGGCTGCTGGTCTGGCAGGACTTCATGTTCGGTGGCGGCATGCAGCCCGGCTACGATCCCGCGTTCCGCGCGAACGTCGTGCATGAGGCGCGCGACAATGTGCGCCGTCTGCGCCATCACCCCAGCGTGGTGCTGTGGTGTGGCAACAACGAAGAAGAGACCGCATGGAAGGACTGGGGCCATGGCCGTGACCTGACCGCTGCCGATCCTGCCTTCGCTGCCAAGGTCTGGCAGGGCTATGTGGACCTGTTCGGCAACGATCTGCGCCAGGTGGTGGCCGAGGAAGGGCTGGGCGTGCCGTACTGGTCGAGTTCGCCGAGCAACGACCTGGATGAGAAGGCCAACGATTCCACCCGCGGCGACAAGCACTACTGGCAGGTGTGGGGTAATCCGGCGCTGCCGGTGACCGCCTACCTGCGCGAGACGCCGCGCTTCATGTCCGAATACGGGCTGCAGGCCTGGCCGGTGCTGCGCACGCTGGACGGCATCATTCCCGTCGCCGAGCAGCACATGGACAGCCCGACGGTGCGCGCGCACCAGAAGTTCATGGCCGGCGAGGGCAACCAGCGCCTGCTCAAGTACATCGAAGAGGAGTACGGTACGCCGCGTGACTTCCCCACGTTCGTTTACCTGAGCCAGGTGATGCAGGCCGATGGCATCCAGCTTGCCGCGCTCCATCACCGGGCCTCGCGGCCGTACACGATGGGCTCGTTGTACTGGCAGCTCAACGATGTGTGGCCGGGGGCGTCGTGGTCGAGCATTGATTACGCCGGGCGCTGGAAAGCGCTGCATTTCCACGCCAAGCGCTTCTTCGCCGACCACGCGGTGGCGGCACTGCGCGATGAAGGGGTGACCCGGGTGAGCCTGCTCAATGATCGTCAGCAGGGCCTGCAGGCCACGTGGCGGCTGCGGGTGATCGACCTCGATGGCACCCAGCGCAGCGAGCAACGGCACACCGTGGCAGTGCCACCGCTGTCAGCGTTGGAGGTAGGGCAGTTCGCCGATGCCGACCTGTTGAAAGGCGCTGATCCTGCGCGGACCGTGGCGGTGGTGGAGTTGTTCGATGGTGCGACGCTGTTGTCGCAGCAGGTGGTGTACTTCGTACCGGCCAAAGCGTTGGCGCTGTCACCGGCGAAGATCGACAGTGCGCTGCGCACCGATGGCGACGGCTATCTGCTGACGCTGCGCTCGCCCACTTTGGTGCGGGCGCTGTGGATCGACTTCGATGGGCTGGACGCCGCGTTGGAAGACAATGCGCTGGACCTGGTGCCGGGTGAAACGGTGACGATCCGGCTAACGTCGGCCGCGGATCTGGCGACACTGCGCAGCGCGTTGCGCCTGCACTCCTTGGCAGATATCCGGAGGTAGGGCCACGCCCTGCGTGGCTGGCGTGGCACCCGAATCGCGCGAAAGGCATCCACGCATGGCGTGGATCCACCTTGAATCACGAGCGCAAAGGATCCACGCGTGGCGTGGATCCACCGGTTACAGCGTGATCTGCTGGAAGTTCTCGACGCGGTCGTGGCCATGGGTGGCCTCACCGCTGCGCGGCAGCGGGTAATCTTCAAGACGATCCAGCAGACGGGTCTGCAGGCCGGCCTCGCGGGCCGCGTCCAGCTCTTCGACCACATCGGACAGGAACAGAATCTGCGCGGCCGGCACATCGATCGCCTCGACGATATGGCGGTAGCTGTCCGCCTCACGCTTGCCGCCGACTTCGGTGTCGAACCAGCCCGAGATCAGCCCGGTCAGGTCACCGGCTTCGCTGAAGCCGAAGAACAGCTTCTGCGACGGCACCGAGCCGGAGGAATACACGTACAGCGGCTTGCCCTCGGCATGCCAGCCCTTCAGTACGGCGGCCACTTCCGGATAGAAGTGCGCCTTGTAATCGCCGTTGCGGTAGCCGGCTTCCCAGATCATGCCCTGCAGCGCCTTGAGCGCGGTGTGCTTGCGGTCCTGGTCGATCCAGCCCTGCAGCGTCTCCACGATCAGGCTGTCCTGGCAGGCGCCACCGATCTCCACCGCCACCGCGTCCAGCCAGCGGCGCACCTGCGGCTCCTGGCCATGCGCGGCGACGAACGCCGGCAGCGCCTTGCGCGCATACGGGAACAGCACGTTCTTGACGAACGAAATGCTGCTGGTGGTGCCCTCGATATCGGTGAGGATGACGGTCGGTTGCGGCATGGATCAGTCGGCCTGGTGCTGTGCGGGGTGGTAACGCGGGAAGGTCTGGGCGATGTCGCTGCCGGTGAAATGGCCGACCCAGCCGTCCGGCTCGGTGAAGAAGCGGATCGCCACGAAACTCGGTTCCTCGCCCATGTCGAACCAATGGGTGATGCCATCGGGCACGGCGATCAGGTCGTTCTTGACGCACTCGATCTCGTAGACCTTGCCGTCCACGTGCAGGGTGAACAGGCCCGACCCGGCGACGAAGAAGCGGACCTCGTCTTCCTTGTGGAAGTGCTCGTCCAGGAACTTCCTGCGCAGCTCGGCGCGGTTCGGGTTGTCCGGCGCGATCGAGGCGACGTCCACGCTTTTGAAGCCGTGCGTGGCGACCAGACGGTCGATATCGACCTTGTAGGCGGCGAAGACCTCGTCCTGGCTGGCGCCCGGCGCGACCTCGTGGGCCGCCTGCCAGCGCTCGAACGTGACGCCGATCGGCTTCAGCTCGGCGGCGATTGCCTCGCCATCCCGGCTGTCGAACAGCGGGACATCCGGGGCGGTGTCATCAAAGATACGGAGTCGGCTCATGGCGGCGGCATCGAGGCGAAGAGGGGAAGGAAAGGGTACCAGTGCGGCGCCGGGGTGGGGGCGACGCACTGATGCCGATGCGCGAAATACAGATTCTCTTCAGGAATCTGAGCGCGATCAGCCGCGCAGCTTGCGCAGTTCCAGCTCACAGTGGAGCAGGAACTCGAAGGCTTCCATGTGGCGGCGCGCCTCGGCCATGGTGCGGCCCCAGGCGTACAGGCCGTGGCCGTCGATCAGATAGCCCCACAGCGGCTGGGTGTCGAGCAGGGCATCGACCTGTGCCGAGAGCACGTCCATGTCCTGGGTATTGGCGAACACCGGCACGTCGACCGCCATTTCGTGCGTGCTGTTGCCGTGGAAGGCCTTCAGCAGCTCGTAACCCTCCAGGCGGATATGGCCCTGCGGCGCATACAGGCGCGAGGCGATGGTCTGCACCGGTGAATGGGTGTGCAGCACGCAGCCGATCTCCGGGAACCGGCGGTACAGCTGGGTGTGCAGCAGCGTCTCGGCGGACGGGCGCAGCGGGCGGCCGACGGCCTGGCCGTCGAAATCCACCACCATGATGTCGTCCTCCACCAGCCGGCCCTTGTCCTTGCCGGACACGGTGATCGCCGCGTGGCGGTCATCCAGGCGATGTGAGAAGTTGCTGCTGGTGGCCGGGGTCCAGCCGGCGTGGGCCAGCTCACGGACGTTGTCGATCAGCAGCTGGGCCAGTTCGCTCAGGCGCGCGGTGTCGTACGGGAAGGTGGGGGTGTTCATGCCGGTCATTTTAGCTAGGTCAAACGCTAAAAGCAGGTTTGTCGACTGGGCCGGACGGGCTGGGGTTTGCGGGGGACGCCGCAAGTACGTCAAACCCCACCCCGTCCGTCCTTCCACACAGTGAGCAGCCCGCTGGCACGAAGCCGGAGCCGGAGCCGAACCGGAAGTCGAAGGCCGAGTATTCGGCGTTGCATTTGACGTGGGCACCGTCACCCGCACGCTGTCAGAGGCGGCGTGGTGTGGGTTGGCGGGGGTATGAGCCGCAGGGATGCGGCGACATAAGCCTCCAGGGATGGATTCACGGCGTCCCCCGCGAACCCTCACCGCCCCGCCAAACCGACCGCAACAGCACAGCCGAGGCCTCTGCTCTTGATCTGGGGCGCAGACCTTACTTCCCGCGCAAGCGGCTATGGCGATACCCATAACAGAAGTAGATCGCGAAACCGCCCAGCGTCCAGAAGCCCATCAGCATCCAGTTGTGGGCCGTCATCGCCGTCAGCAGCGCGATGCAGCTGAGCACACCCAGGCTGCAGATCAGCCACGCCATCGGCATCCGGAACGGACGCGGCAGGTCCGGCTGGGTACGGCGCAGTATCAGCACGCCCGCGCAGACTGCCGCGAACGCGATCAGCGTCCCCATCGAGGTCAGCTCACCGAGCACGTCCAGCGGGAACACCGCCGCCAGCATCGCGATGCCGATGCCGGTGATCACGGTGTTGATGTGCGGGGTGCGGTACTTGGGATGGATCTTGGTGAACAGCGGCGGCAGCAGCCCGTCGCGGCCCATGATCATGAAGATGCGCGGCTGCGCGATCACCATCACCAGCACCACCGAGGACAGCCCGATCAGCGCGCCGATCTCCACGACCACGCGCAACCAGCCCAGCTGCGGATGCGCCGCCACGGCGGTCACCACCGGCTCATCCGTGCCCAGCAGCTGGTACGGCACCAGCCCGGTCATCACCGCCGCCATGGCGATGTACAGCACGGTGCAGATCACCAGCGAGAGCAGCATGCCGATGGGCATGTCGCGCTGCGGTTTGTGCGATTCCTGTGCGGCCACCGACACCGCTTCGAAACCGATGTAGGCGAAGAACACCATCGCCGCACCGCGCAGCACGCCATCGAAGCCGTACTTGCCCGGGCCTTCGTTCTCCGGAATGAACGGGGTCCAGTTGGCCGGATCCACGTACTTCCAGCCCACCACGATCACCAGCACGATCAACGCGGTCTTGAGCACCACCATCGCCATGTTCATGGCCGAGGATTTGCTGATGCCCACGTAGCACAGCCAGGTCAGCAGCAGCACCAGCACCGCGGCCGGGATGTTGGCGATGGCGCCGGTCGGGCGCAGCTGGCCATCCAGTGGCGCACTGACCAGCGCGGCCGGGAGATGGATGTCGAAATGACTGAGCAGGCTCAGGAAATAGCCGGTCCAGCTGACCGCCACGGCCGAGGCGGAGACGCCGTATTCCAGCACCAGCATCCAGCCGATGAACCAGGCCGAGAGCTCGCCGAAGGTGGCATAGGTATAGGTGTAGGCGCTGCCGGAGACCGGCACCATCGCCGCGAATTCGGCGTAGGCCATCGCGCAGAACGCGCAGCAGATCGCGGCCAGCACGAACGACAGCATGATCGCCGGGCCGGCGTGGTTGGCCGCGGCCTGGCCGGTGATCACGAAGATGCCGCCGCCGATCACCGCGCCGATGCCCAGTGCGGTCAGTCCCCACGGGCCGAGGGTGCGGCGCAGGCTCAGGCCGTTGGCGTCTTCATGGGCGGCGTGCGGATGCTTGGTGGCCCACAGTTGCTTGAACATGGTTTGGATGTCTTCTCAGGCGCGACGTATCAAACGACCGGGCCGGCACTGGGCCGGCCCGGCAGCACTCAGGCGTTCTTCTTGTTCAGCTTGCTGTGGCGGATGCCGTAGCCGAAGTAGATGCACAGGCCCAGCAGGGTCCAGGCCACGAACAGGTGCCAATGCACCACGAACGCCTGGTAGAACAGGAACAGGCAGGCCAGGGCGCCCAGCGGGCAGATGACCCATACCATCGGTACGCGGAACGGGCGTTCCAGCTCCGGCCGTGTGTAGCGCAGGATCAGCACGCCGATGCAGACGGTGGCGAAGGCCAGCAGGGTGCCCATCGAGACCAGCTCGCCGAGCACGTTCAGCGGCACGGTACCGGCCAGGGTGGCGGCAATGGCGCCGACAACGATGGTGCTCCAGTACGGGGTACGGAAGCGCTTGTGCACCTTGCCGAAGATCTTCGGCAGCAGGCCGTCACGGGAGATCGTGTAGGCGATGCGGGTCTGGCCCATCATCATCACCAGGACCACCGAGGAGAGGCCGGCGATCGCACCGATTTCCACGGCGGTCTTCAGCCAGGACAGGGTCGGGTAGGGCTCCAGCGCGGTCGCGACGGGCTTGTCCGTGCCCAGCAGGTGATACGGCATCATGCCGGTCAGCACGGCGCAGACGATGATGTAGACGATGGTGCACACGGCCAGCGAGCCGAGCAGGCCGATCGGCATGTTGCGCTGCGGGTCCTTGGTTTCGCCGGCGGCGGTGGAGACCGCATCGAAGCCGATGTAGGCGAAGAACACGATGGTTGCCGCACGGAACACGCCGCTCCAGCCGAACTCACCCGGCACGCCGGTGTTCTCCGGAATGAAGGGGGTCCAGTTGGCCGTATCCAGGTGCGCCGCGCCGAAACCGATGAACAGGCAGATCACGGTGACCTTGATCGCGACGATGATCGCGTTGACGAAGGCCGACTGGGTCACGCCGACGTACAGCAGGCCGGAGACGGCCGCCACGATCAGTACCGCCGGCAGATTGAACAGCTTGCCGGAGGAGATGAACTCATGGCCGGTCCAGGCGATGGGCGCCGCGCTGAGCGCATCTGGGAACGGCATGTTCAGCGTCGTGGTGATGAAGCTGATCAGGTACGCCGACCAACCGACCGCGACCGAGGCCGAGGCGAACAGGTACTCCAGCACCAGGCACCAGCCGATGAACCAGGCCATGCCTTCGCCGAGGGTGGCGTAGGAGTAGGAGTAGGCGCTGCCGGAGACCGGCATCATCGCCGCGAATTCTGCGTAGCACAGGCCCGCCAGTGCGCAGGCGAAGCCGGCGAACACGAACGAGAGCATGACGGCCGGACCGGCATGGTTGGCCGCAGCCTGGCCGGTCAGCACGAAGATGCCTGCACCAATCACCGCACCAATGCCGAGCAGGATGAGATGTTTGGCGGTGAGGGTCCGTTTCAGCGTGACTTCGCCGTCCAGGCTGCCTTCGATGGGTTCGCCGGCATCGACGTGGCCGGCCGGTTCGACCGGCTTGACCCTCAACAGAGACTTCAGCATGCAGTGCTTCCCTAAAATGAACAAAGGTGAGGCGCGCGGTACATTGCCGCACGCCCTGATGGCGACTGGGCGCCCCAGCGGTGCGGGGCCCGCTGTACCTTAGCCAAAGCTGAAGCCGCTGTACAAGCACAAATGCAGCATGGCCGAGCGATAATCGGCCAAATCCGCACGATGCCTGCACCTGCCATGTCGCTGAACCCCGAATCCGTTGCCATTCCTGACGCCGCCCTGCGCAGTCAGCTTGACAATTACGCCCGCCGACATCCGGAGCACGCGGCATTGGCTGACGAATTCAGCACAGTGCTGGACGATCCCGAGAACCCGTTCCTGCGCGAGCGCCTGGCCGGGCACTTCACCGGCAGCGCGTGGCTGGTCAGTGCCGATGGGCAGCGCGTGCTGCTGACCCACCACCGCAAGCTGGACCGCTGGCTGCAGCTGGGCGGGCACGCTGATGGCGAGCGCGATCTGGCCCAGGTGGCGCTGAAGGAAGCCGAGGAGGAATCCGGGCTGACCGCGCTGGTGCTGGAGGATGGCGAGTTGTTCGACATCGACAAGCACTGGATCCCCGAACGCACGGACGTCCCGGGGCATTGGCACTACGACGCCCGCTACGTGGTGCGGGCGCTGGGCAGCGAGCAGTTCGCGATCAGTGAAGAGTCACTGGCGCTGGCGTGGCGCGAGATCCGTGACGTGGCCAACGCGGCGATCGAGACCCCGGATGGGGATGATTCGCTGCCGCGCATGGCCAAACGCTGGCTGGCACGGTGATTTAACAGGGACGGGGGTGATTATTAATTACCCCCGTCCCCGTTAATAAAGAACGCGGGTGCGCAGCGTGCCCGGGATGGCGGCCAGTTCGTCGCGCACGGCGCCGGCCTGGGCTTCGCTGGCGGTGATGTCGATCACCACGTAGCCGACCTTGGCGTCGGTACGCAGGAACTGGCCGTCGATGTTGACGTTGTGGCGCGAGAAGATCTCGTTGACCTTGGACAGTACGCCCGGCACGTTCTGGTGGATGTGCAGCAGGCGCAGGCTCTCGGCGTGCTCGGGCAACGTCACTTCCGGGAAGTTGACCGCCGACAGGGTGCTGCCGTTGTCGCTGTAGCGCACCAGTTTGGCCGCCACTTCCACACCGATGTTGTCCTGTGCTTCCAGTGTGCTGCCGCCCACGTGCGGGGTCAGGATCACGTTGTCGTGCGCGGTCAGCGGTGACACGAACGCATCGCCGTTGCCCTTGGGCTCGACCGGGAACACATCCAGCGCCGCACCACCGAGGTGGCCTGAGCGCAGCGCCGCATCCAGGGCGTCGATGTCGACCACGGTGCCGCGTGCAGCGTTGATCAGGTGGGCCCCGGGACGCATCCGCGCCAGTTCGTCGGCACCGATCATCCACTGCGTGGCAGGGGTTTCCGGCACATGCACGGTCACGATGTCGGCGCGCGACAGCAGGTCATCCAGGCTGATCGCCGCGCGGGCATTGCCCAGCGACAGCTTGGTTTCCACGTCGTGGAAGATCACCTGCATGCCCATCGCTTCGGCCATCACGCCGACCTGGGTGCCGATGTGGCCATAACCGATGATGCCCAGCGTCTTGCCGCGCACCTCATGGCTGCCGGCGGCCGACTTGGACCAGCCGCCGCGATGGCACTCGGCGTTCTTCTGCGGGATGCCGCGGGTCAGCATGATCGCTTCGGCGATCACCAGCTCGGCCACGCTGCGGGTGTTGGAGTAGGGCGCGTTGAACACCGGGATGCCGGCCAGTTCTGCTGCCTCCAGGTCGACCTGGTTGGTGCCGATGCAGAAGCAGCCGACCGCCATCAGGCGCTTGGCGTTGGCCAGCACGTCCGCGCTGAGCTGCGTGCGCGAGCGGATGCCGACGATGTGGGCCTCGGCGATGCGGGCTTTCAGCTCGTCTTCCGGCAGCGCCTTGCTGTGCAGTTCGATCTGCGAATAGCCGGCTGCCGTGAACACGTCGATCGCGGTCTGGCTGACCCCCTCGAGCAACAGTACGCGGATATCCTGCTTCGGGAACGAGGTCTTTTTCGGCGACATGGGCGGCGTGCGACGTATGGCGGTTGAGCCCCCAACTATGCCAGAAGCGGGCGGCGATGGTGCGGTGCGCCAATCAACGTCCGAACGGTTTCAGATGCACCTATTTTCGTGAGTGCGTGTGGCCGTCACAGGCGCGCCTGCTACTGGACGCGGCCGGTAGCGGCTGGCAGGCTTGCGGGCTCCCCCGGCACCGCCAGACGCCCCATGACCGATCCGCGCCTCGATTCGCTGTTGCTCGCTTGCCCCGGGCTGCGCCTGAAGACCGATCCAGCCGATCTGGAGCATTACGGCCGCGACTGGACCCGGCGCTGGACCCCGGCGCCGCTGGCGATCGCCCTGCCGAGCACGGTGGAGGAGGTGCAGGCGATCCTGCGCTGGGCGACCGCCCAGGGCGTGGCCGTGGTGCCCTCCGGTGGCCGCACCGGCCTCTCTGGTGGCGCGGTGGCAGCCCACGGCGAGCTGGTGCTCAGCCTGGAGCGGATGAACAGGCCGCTGGCCTTCGATGCGGTCGACCGCACGCTGACCGTACAGGCCGGTATGGCGCTGGAAGCGGTGCACAACACTGCACTCGAACACGGCCTGATCTATCCGGTGGATTTCGCCGCGCGCGGTTCGTGCTCGATCGGCGGCAACATCGCCACCAATGCCGGTGGCATCCGCGTGATCCGATACGGCAACACCCGCGAGTGGATCGCCGGCCTGAAGGTGGTGACCATGGCCGGTGAGCTGGTCGAGCTCAACAAGGGCCTGATCAAGAATTCCAGCGGCTATGACTTCCGCCAGCTGCTGATCGGCTCGGAAGGCACGCTCGGCGTGATCGTCGAAGCCACCTTGAAGCTCACCGATCCGCCGCCGGCCAGCAATGTGATGCTGCTGGCGCTGCCCTCGTTCGAGGTGCTGATGCAGGTGTTCGCCGCGTTCCGCGAGCGGTTGCAACTGCAGGCCTTCGAATTCTTCACCGACCGCGCGCTCGAGCACGTCCTGGCGCATGGCGCGCAGGCACCGTTCGACGAGGTCCATCCGTATTACGTGGTCACCGAATTCGCGGCCGGCGACGAGGTGCAGGAAGCCGCCGCGATGGCCGCGTTTGAAGACTGCATGGAGCACGGCTGGGTCAGCGATGGCGTGGTCAGCCAGAGCGATGCGCAGGCCGCGCAGCTGTGGCGCCTGCGCGAGGGCATCACCGAAGCGGTGGCGCGCTACAAACCCTACAAGAACGATGTCTCGGTGCGGATCTCGGCGATGCCGGCCTTCCTCGCCGAAACCCAGACGCTGATCGGGCAGGCGTACCCGCAGTTCGATGTGGTCTGGTTCGGGCACATCGGCGACGGCAACCTGCACATCAATGTGCTCAAGCCGGACGAGACCGCCGATGCGGAGTTCCTGACCCAATGCGAGCATGTCACCAAGCTGCTCGCTGGTGTGCTGGCGCGCTTTGACGGCAGCATCTCGGCCGAACACGGGATCGGCCTGGTCAAAAAGGGCTACCTGGACAGCACGCGCAGCGCCCCGGAAATCGCGCTGATGAAAGCGGTCAAACGTGCGTTTGATCCCCAAGCGCTGCTGAATCCCGGCAAGGTCTTTGACGTCTGAGGCAAGACAGGATTTCACGCAGCCTATACGCTCTGTGCTTTCCACCGCGAACGACACCCCGATGATGCGTCCGATCCTGCTTCTTGCCGTGCTCGCCCTGCCGTTGTCGGCGATGGCCTCCAGTTTCGCCGGCAGCTCTGCCGGCTCCGCGTCCGGCGCGTCCTCGGCCGGTTCGTCCAGCTCGGGCGATGACAAGATCGTGCTCGATGCGCGCGATGATGCCGCGGCCTTCGTGGCCAGCGACGGTGCGATCCGCGGTGCACGCCTGGAGGCAGCGCTGCTGCACCTGCGCGAGCAGAGCGTTGCGCAGCAGCAGGCCAGCGACATGGTGCTGGCCAGGACCCTGCTGGCCCGCTGATGCGAACGCGTGGTCAGGTCCGCCGCTGGCGTTGGGCGGTCCTGATCGCGTGGCTCGCCGCGCCGTTGGCACAGGCGGAGCTGCAGCTGGAGTTGCAGCCGCAGGGATTGAGCGCCACGCAGATCGTGGCCGCCGAGCGTGCGCTTCAGCAGGTCCGTTCGCGCCTGCCGCCGACGTGGCAGGCACGCTTCCAGCAGCCGGTGCAGGTGCGCTGGTCGGACACGTTGCCCGCGCACGTGCATGGCCGGGCCCGCAACGGCACGATCACCCTGCAGCGCGCGTTGCTGGACACCGTGCAGGATGATGAGCCGCTGCCGCGCCCGCTCGAAGCCGCGCTGATCCATGAGCTGACCCATGTGCTGGACCGTTCGCCGCAGGGTGGCTGGTCGCGCGATGCGCGTCTGCGCGATCTGGCCGGCTGGCAGCGACGCCCGTGGAAGCTCGGCCGCACGGCGAACGCCTTCAGCGGGCGCAGTCCGGACGATTACGAACGCACGCGTCCGGCCGAGTTCCTGGCCGTCAACGCCGAGCACCTGCTGCTCGATCCGGATTACGCCTGCCGCCGTCCGGCCGTCGCCGCGTGGTTTGCCGCGCACCTCGGGCCGAACGACCAGGCCGTGAGATGCGACAGCCGTCTGCCGTTGATGCAGGCCGAAGAAGACGCGGGCGCCGCGACCCTGCTCGAACTGGATCCGGCCCGGATCTACGCGGTGGACTACCTGCTCGCCGAAGGCAATGACCAGCTGATGAGCCGCTGGGGCCACAGCATGCTGCGGCTGGTGATCTGCGCGCCGCGCCGGCCGCGTGGGCCGGCGTGCCGGATGGATCTTTCCCATCACCGCGTGCTGTCCTACCGCGCCTTCGTCGGCGATGTACAGATCTCCAGCTGGCGCGGGCTGACCGGCGCCTATCCTGCGCGCCTGTTCGTGCTGCCGCTCAACCAGGTCATCAACGAATACACCCAGGTGGAACTGCGGGGGCTCTCGTCGGTCCCGCTGGCGTTGGATGCGCCGGACATCGCCAGCCTGCTGGAGCGTGTCGCGCAGGTGCACTGGAGCTATGACGGCCGCTATCTGTTCGTCAGCAACAACTGCGCGGTAGAGACCGGCAAGCTGCTGCAGGAAGGCGTGCCACGTCTGGCATCGCCCGGGTTGAACCGGATCACGCCGCGCGGGCTGCTGGCCCGCCTGGAGCGCCTGGGCGTGGCGGATGCCAGTGTGCTGGCCGATCGCGGGCAGGCGACGCGACAGGGCTATTACTTTGCCTCTGCCGAAGATCACTACCAGCAGTTGTTCGATGCGGCGCGCCAGCAGCTGCCGCTGGGCACGGCAGACGTCGGCCACTGGTTGCGGCAGCCGGCCAGCGAGCGTGCACGCTGGGTAGAGCAGGGGGATCTGCGCGCCACGGCCGCCCTGCTGTTGCTGGAACAGGCTGCCCTGCGTCGCGAGGAACTGCGCGCGCGCGACGTGCTGAAACGGCTGCTGGGCGATCCGGGCAACGCCGATGGCACGGCGCGCGACGCGCTGCGCGCATTGCTGGAAGACACCGGCCAGCTGATCAGTCCGGCCGCGCTTGTGCAGGGGGACGGCTACGGGCTGCCTTCGGCGGACGAGCGGGTGCAGGCCCGCGCGGCGGCGGCGCGGCTCAGTGCCCAGGGCGTACCGGCCTGGAAGGCGCTGCAGCAGCAGCTCAAACACCGCCTGCCACAGGCACAGCAACGCGAACTGGCCCTGATCGACAGCAACCTGGCACGGCTGGGCGCGCGCATGCGTGCGCTGGCGCGAGAGGACGAAGGACGGGTCGCACCGCACTGAACCGCGTGTTCAGCGATGCCCGGAAGGTCAGCGTTGCTTCACCTGCTCTCACGGCGCGGCAGGTACGATCAAGTGTTGTTGACGTTATCGCAAGGAGTCCCTCATGCGCGCATCTCCCTGGTTGTTGAGCCTGGCCATTACCGGCGCACTCGCCGCCTGCCAGCCGGCCAGTCAGAGCAGCCCCGCCGCCGATGGCAGTGAAGCCCCCCCGCCGATCAATGCTTCCACTGCTGAAGAGCGCGCGTATGCGTTCCGCTGTGGCGAGCTGGAAGTGCATGCCACCTATCGTGGTCAGGATTCGGCAACGGTGGTGGTGGGTGACCGCACCTTCCCGATGTCCTCGCAGCCTGCCGCGTCCGGCGCCAAGTATGGCGATGGGCAGGGCAACGAATTCTGGACCAAGGGCACCACCGAAGGCAGCCTGATCCTCAGTGGCGAGCCGGACCGTACCTGCACCGGCACCGGCGAGCAGGGCGGCCAAGCACCGCCGGCCAACGCCACGGCTGACGCAGCGGATGCCGATGCGGCGGGCGGGTTCCGCGCGACCGGCAATGAGCCGGGCTGGCTGGCCCAGGTGGCGGCGGGCGCTACGCCGGCGCTGCACATCGAGATGGACTACGGCGAGCGCAAGCTCGAGATTGCCAGCCCCACGCAGGGCCGTGACGGCTGGTCCGGTACGGCTGCCGACGGCACGCCGGTCAAACTGACCTTCCAGCGCACGGTGTGCCAGGACGAGATGAGTGGGCAGGCCTTCGGTGCCACGGCCATGCTCACGGTCGGCGCGCGCCAGTACCACGGCTGTGGTGATTTCGCCGGCGCGCCATCGTTGGCCGCCAAGCCCTGATCCAGTTGAAGACACCGGATGCGCGCGTGCGCGTCCGGTGAACCGTTACATGCCGCGCGGGCAGGGGTTGGGCAGCGCCCGGCTGTCGACATCAAGCACGAGTTCATTGCGGGTGCCCAGCAGCATCAGCTCAGTGTGCACCAGGCAGTTGTCGGTATGGCGCTGCAGGAGTTGATTGAAGCGCCGGGCACGGTCGTCGCAGCTCTCGTGGATCGCGTAGGCCAATTCGCGGGCGCGGTCCTCGTCGTACGCTTCTTCGCCAGCGAAGTGCTGGCAGGCGCTTTCGCGCGTCAAAAAGGCCCGCACGTCGCCGGGCATCGCGCAGTACATGCGGATGTCCTCGGCCACGAACACCTGCGCTGGCACTTCGCAGCGGGCATTGCCGTTGCTGCTGTCGGAGATCGCGTCCGGAGCCGGCGCATCCAGCGTCTCACTCTCCACTGCCCGCGGCGAGCACGCCGCGAGCAGCAGGAGCAGGACGATCAGTACGGACCGCTTAGTCGGCACGGCCGGCGAATTCACCGGTGGTGGTGTTGACCAGCACGCGTTCGCCGTTGGCGATGTACTCCGGCACCATGATCTCGATGCCGGTGCTGAGCTTGGCCGGCTTCGGGCGCTTGGTGGCGGTGCCGCCCTTGAGTTCCGGCGGGGTTTCGACCACTTCCAGCACCACGCTGGTCGGCAGCTGCACGCCCACCGGGGTCTCGTCGATCACCTGCACATAGATGCCGGTCAGGCCGTCGGTGATGTAGCCGGCGTCATCGCCGAGCACGTCCGCATCGACCATGTACGGGGTGTAGTCCTCGTCATCGAGGAAGACGAAGGCGTCGCCATCCATGTACGAGTAAGTGGCCTGACGGCGCAGCAGCTCGACTTCGGGCAGGTTGTCGTCGGCATCGAAGCTGGAATCGAGCTTGTTGCCGCCGGGCACGCTGTACATGATGAAACGGAAGCGGACATTGCCGCCGCGGCCCTGCGGGGAGCTGCGTTCGATGTCGCGGATCTGGTAGACGCCGTTGTTGAATTCGACGACGTTGCCTTTCTTGATGTCGCTGGCTTTCATGGGAATGAAGGTCGGTTCGTGGAGGTGGCGGGTGCCGGAACCGGGCACCCAGCGGGTTGCGTGCTCGCTTACTTCGGCGCCAGACGCACGGCGCCGTCAAGGCGGATGGTCTCGCCGTTGAGATAGGTGTTGCCCAGGATATAGGCGACCAGGCCGGCGAAATCCTCCGGCTTGCCCAGGCGGGGCGGGAACGGGATCGAGGCGGCCAGCGATTCCTGCACGGCCGGCGGCATGCCATCGACCATCGGGGTCCAGAAGATGCCCGGGGCGATGGTCATCACGCGGATGCCGAAGCGCGACAGTTCGCGGGCCATCGGCAGGGTCATGCTGACCACGCCGCCCTTGGAGGCGGCATAGGCAGCCTGGCCGATCTGGCCTTCGTAGGCCGCCACGCTGGCGGTGTTGATGATCACGCCGCGCTCGCCGTCCTCGCCCGGGGTGTTGTGCTGCATGCGGTTGGCGGCGGCCTTGGCGACGTTGAAGCTGCCGACCAGGTTGACCATCACCGTGCCCTGGAAGTTGGCCAGCGGCATCGGCGCTTCTTTGCCGAGCACGCGGCCGGCACCCAGAATGCCGGCGCAGTTGATCGCGGTGTTCAGCCCGCCGAGGAAGTCGCAGGCGGCATCGATCTGCGCGGCGACGGCGGCTTCGTCGCTGACGTTGGTGCTGTAGTAGCGCGCGTTGGCCTCCCCAAGCTCGGCCACGGCGGCCGCGCCCTTGTCGTCATTGAGATCGAACAGGGCCACCTTGGCGCCGTTGGCGACCAGGTGCTGGGCCACGGACAGGCCGAGGCCGGAGACACCGCCGGTGATGACGGCGCGGACAGAAGACAGCTGCATTGCACGATCCTGCTGGTTCAAGAACCGCCGATTCTAACGGAAGCGGCCGCGATCACCGTTGTGCACTGCCCACCGCGACCTTTGCGCGCAGGGCCAGGCGGCGGGCGAACTCATCCGGTGCCAGCCCCGGCGCGAACAGAAAGCCCTGGCCGACCGAGACCCCCAACGTCTGCAGGAACTGGCGCTGCGCTTCCGATTCCACGCCCTCGGCGACCAGCCCCAGCCCGAGGCTGCGGGCGATCCCGCAGACGGCCTCGCAGACCGCCACGTCCGAGCGGTTGCCCGGTACCCCCTCCACGAACAGCTGGCTCAGTTTGAGCCCATGGATCGGCAGCCGACGCAGGTAGTTCAGGGCGCTGTAGCCTTCGCCGAAGTCGTCTATGGTGAGCAGTACGCCCATCTCGCGCAGGCGGGCGAAGGTCTGCAGGGTGTCCGGGGCATCCTCGATCAACACCCGCTCGGTGAACTCCAGTTCCAGTGCGCTGCCGGGCAGGTGGAATTCATCCAGCACGGCGCGCACATGCCGGGCCAGGTCTTCGCCGACGAATTGCCGGTAAGACACATTGACCGCCACCCGCACGATACCCAGCCCGTCGTCCTGCCATTGGCGTACCTGCCGGCAGGCTTCGCGCAGGACCCACAGGCCGATCCGGACGATGTCGCCCGTGCTTTCGGCATGGGCGATGAAGATATCCGGGCGCAGCTCGCCGAGCTGGGTGTTGCGCCAGCGGATCAGGGCCTCGGCCGCCACCAGCTGGCCGCTGTGCAGGTTGACCTGCGGCTGGTAGACCAGATGGAACTCGTCATCGTCCAGGGCGCGGTGCAGGCGGCTTTCGATCTGCAGGCGGTCATGCTGGCGCTGGGCCAGTTCGGGCGAGAACACCTGCCAGCCGTTGCGGGTGCGTCGCTTGCAGTCGTACATGGCGATGTCGGCGTTCTGGATCAGCTGCTGCGGGCGCAACCCGTCCTGGGGCGCCCGCGCGATGCCGATGCTGGTGGTCACCGGGAACTCGTCGGCGCCGAAGCGGAACGGGGTGCTGAACGCACGGGTGATCGCTTCGGCGAGCCGTTCGGGCTGGTCGGCCTGGTCGCGGGTATCGCAGACCACCAGGAACTCGTCACCGCCGAACCGGGCCAGCAATCCTTCGGTGCCGATCGCGGTGGCGATGCGGCGGGTGGCATCGATCAGCAGTTCGTCGCCGGCATTGTGGCCGAGCAGGTCGTTGACGATCTTGAACCGGTCCAGATCGATGTACAGCACCGCAACCCGGCAGTGCGTCGGGTTGGCCATGCGCGTGGCCAGATCGTTGAGTACCGCGTCGCGGTTCATGATCCCGGTGAGCGGATCGGTGCGCGCCTGGATCCGCAGCGTCTCTTCGGCCTGTTTGCGCGCGGTGATGTCCTGCACGGTGCCGGCGATGCGCGCGGCATCGACATCGCCGGCCTCGGCCTCGCCGATCATCCGCACCCAGAACGAGTGGCCGTCGCTGCGCTGGCCCTGCAGCTCCAGCTCGAAGGAGACCTGCTTGTCGATCACATCCAGCAGTGCCTGCTGCAGCTGCGCGCGGTCATCCACGCGCAGGCATTCCAGCAGCTCGGCCATGTCGCGCATCGGCAACGCCTGGCCCAGGATGCGGGTCGCCTCGTCGGTCAGGTACAGGCGCTGCAGGCCCCGGTCCCATTCCCAGCCACCGATGTGCGCCAGCGACTGCGCGCGGTCGAACAGCGTGTTGTTGCGCTTGAGTTCGGTGATGTCGCTGAACAGGCCGAACACGTGGTCCGGCGCATCGCGCCCATTGCCGTACACCGGCACGTTGGTGGTGGAGATCCAGATCATCCGGCCGCGCGGGCGGTGGTACAGGCCGACGATGGTGCTGCGCACGATGCGCCCGGTCTGCAGCGAGACGCTGGCCGGCCATTGCTCGCGGGTGAGCGGGTGGCCGTGCTCGTCCACGCTGATCCAGTCTTCCGGCGCCAGCATCGCCTGCAGGCTGCCGCCGTTGCCGGCGATACCGAGGATGCGGTGGGCGGCCGGGTTGGCGGAAACCACCCGCAGCTGGCGGTCGAACAGGATCACGCCCTTGTCGATGGACTCCATCAGCAGTCGATAGCGCGACTCGGCCTGCCAGCGGCTGCTCAGGTCGCGCGCCACGGCCACGATGCAGTGGTCGCCCTGATGCTCGAACCCGGCCGAATGCACCTCCACCGGAAAGCGGCTGCCGTCGCCGCGCATGTTGGTGACTTCGATGACGTAGGTTTCGCCCTGGCGCAACGCCTCCCAGACCGGATCCAGATGATCGCTGGGCAGGTCCGGGTTCAACAGCTCGATCGGTTGGCCGATGATCTCTTCGCGCGGGCGGCCATACGCGCGCACCCCCGCCTTGTTGAGATCCAGTACCACGCCGTCCTCGCTGAGGATGCTGACCGGATCGGGAACCGCATCGAACAGCGCGGTGTAGCGACGCAGGGCCAGCTGACGTTCGTCCATGGCTTCCTGCAGGGCCTGCTGGGCCGCTTCGAGCAGCCCATGCAGTTCGCCGGGTGACTGTGCCAGTGCGCGATCCAGGGCGGCCAGCGCGTGGACGTGGGCGGTGAGGTGATCACCGACCGCAGCGTCCTTGCGCGGGCCGCTCTGTTTCATGTCGCTGCCAGGGCCTTGCCGGTTTTGCTGCCGGTCTCGCGGCCCAGGCGTGCGGCCAGCCAGCGCCCGGTGGTGGCCAGCGCTGGCAGATCGATGCCGGTGCGCATGCCGATGCCGTGCAGCATGTAGACCACGTCCTCGCTGGCCACGTTGCCGCTGGCACCCTTGGCATACGGGCAACCGCCCGCGCCGGAGACGGCCGAATCGACCACCCGCACGCCTTCTTCCAGGCAGGCATCGATGTTGGCCAGGGCCTGGCCATAGGTGTCGTGGAAGTGCACGGCCAGCGCGGCCATCGGCAGTTCGCTGGCGACGGCCTTGAGCATCGCGCGCGCCTTGCGCGGCGTGCCGACGCCGATGGTGTCGCCGAGCGAGATTTCGTAACAGCCCATCTCATGCAGCGCGCGGGCGACGCGGACCACCTCGCTCACCGCGACCTCGCCCTGGTAGGGGCAGCCGAGCACGGTGGACACATAGCCACGCACCTTGACCCCATCGGCCTTGGCACGTTCCAGGATGGGCGCGAAGCGCGCCAGCGACTCATCGATGCCGGCGTTGGTGTTGGTGCGGTTGAAGGTCTCCGAGGCAGCGGTGAACACCGCCACTTCCTGCACCCCGACGGCGAGGGCGCGGTCGTAGCCCTGTTCGTTGGGGACCAGTACCGGGTAGGCGATGCCCGCGACACGGGTGATGCCGGTATAGACCTCGGCGGCGTCGGCCAGCTGCGGCACCCAGCGCGGGCTGACGAAGCTGGTCGCTTCGATGGTGCGCAGGCCGGTCAGCGAAAGCTGGCGGATCAGCTCGATCTTGTCGGCGGTGTCGACCGGGCGTGCTTCGTTCTGCAGCCCATCGCGCGGGCCGACCTCGACGATGCGGACGAAATCATCCATGCGCCAGCCCTCCGCGAACGGAGTGACGGACGGCCAGCAGGGAGCGGGGTGGGGTAGAGATCACGGAGGTTCCTGACAGACGAAAGGCGGCCCACGGTCCCCGGCGGGCCACGAAAAGGGGATACGCGGGATGGGCGGCAAAGCGGCCATCCCTGCGGCGGTGGGCGGTCAGCCCGGGTGGTGGCAGACCGCCTCGATGTTGTTGCCATCCGGGTCGAGCACGAACGCCCCGTAATAGTCGGGGTGGTAATGCTCGCGGATGCCCGGGGCACCGTTGTCCGTGCCCCCGGCTGCCAGTGCGGCGCGGTGGAAGGCATCCACGTCGGCCCGGCTGGCGGCGCTGAACGCGATGTGCACCCCGCCATGGGCGCCCGGGGCGTTGCCGATCCAGAAGTCCGGCTTGCCGGTGCGGCCGAAGCCGGCATGGTCATGGTCGCCGGTCTGGGCGGCCGATACCTGCATCACCACCGAGATGCCCAGCGGGCCCAGGGCCTTCTGGAAGAACGCCAGGCTGCGCGGAAAATCGGCGCAGCGGATGCCCACATGGTCGAGCATGACCTGTCTCTCCTCAGTCTTGGGTGACCCAATGGGGGGAACGCTTGTCCAGGAAGGCGCCGAGGCCCTCCTGGCCTTCGGCCGAGACCCGCAGGCGGGCGATCAGGGCGGCATTGTCACGGTCGGTGGCGTCGCGGTCGCGACCCAGCGCCACGCGCCGGACCAGATCCTTGGCCGAGGACGAGGCCACCGGGCCGGCCTTGTCGAGCAGGCCCAGCTGGCGCTGCACGGCCTCGTCGATGCGCTCGGGCTCGATCAGCTGGTGGACCAGGCCGATGCGCAGCGCGGTCTCGGCGTCGAAATGCTCGCCGGTGGCAAACCAGCGGCGGGCCTGGCGCGGGCCGATCGCGTCAATGACATAAGGCGAGATCACCGCCGGCAGCAGGCCCAGACGGCTTTCGGTCAGGCCGAAGCGGGCGCTGGTGCTGGCGATGGCGATATCGCAGCACGCCACCAGGCCGACCCCGCCACCGAAGGCGGCGCCCTGCACGCGGGCGATGGTCGGCTTGGGGAGCTCGTCCAGGGTCCGCATCAGGCGGGCCAGGGCGAGCGAGTCCTGGCGGTTGTCCTCCTCGCTGGCGGCCGCCATGCCGCGCATCCACTGCATGTCCGCGCCCGCCGAGAACGAGGCACCTTCGCCGGCCAGCACCACCGCCCGGACGTGGTCGTCGCGGCCGGCGGCCTCCAGGGCGGCCGTCAACTGGGCGATCAACGAGGCGTCGAACGCGTTGTGCAGGGCGGGGCGGTTCAACCACAGGGTCAGCACCGAGGCGCTGCGTTCAATCCGTAGTGCATCACTCATGGGTCGGCTTGCTCCATAACATGTACAGATCATAGCGGGCCATCGGTCACGGGCAATGACGCGACGCGGCGATGGTAGAATTGATAACCATTCCTATCATCGAGAAGGCGCTCCGTGACGTTGTCCGATCTGGCGCTGTATGACTCCGCCCTGGTGGAGTCCGTACAGGAACTACACGCAAACGATGCGATCGCCCGCCGACTGAAGGAGCTTGGCTTCGTCAAAGGGGAAGAGGTGCGTCTGGTAGCCCGTGGTCCAGTGGGCGCCGAGCCGCTGCTGGTGCAGGTCGGGTTCACGCGCTTCGCGCTGCGCCGCAGTGAGGCGGCCCGCATCGTGGTGACCGCGCTGAAGGCCCAGGAGGCCCGCGCATGAGCGCTGTGACCAACGCGCTGCGCATCGCCCTGGTGGGCAATCCCAACAGCGGCAAGACCGCGCTGTTCAACCAGCTCACCGGCAGCCGCCAGAAGGTGGCCAACTACACCGGCGTGACCGTCGAGCGTAAAGAGGGTCGCCTGCGTGCGCCGTCGGGCCGCGAGTTCGCCGTGCTGGATCTGCCGGGCGCCTACAGCCTGCAGCCGGCCAGCCTGGATGAGGCGATCACCCGCGACCTGTGCCGGGGCTTCTACCCGGGCGAGGCCGCGCCGGACGTGCTGTTGTGCGTGATCGATGCGACCAACCTGCGCCTGCACCTGCGCTTCGCGCTGGAACTGCGCGAGCTGGGCAAGCCGATGATCGTGGCGCTGAACATGGTGGATGCGGCCGAGCGCCGCGGCATCAAGATCGATGTGCCCGCGCTGGAGCAGGCGCTGGGCGTGCCCGTGGTGGAAACCGTGGCGGTGCGCCGCAACGGCGCGGCCAAGCTGGTCGAGCGCCTGGATGCGATGGTGCCGCACCTGCAGGCCCCGGTGGCCGTGCCCGCCGCCGAGACCGACTACCACGCCCAGGTGCGCGACATTCTTGGCAGCGCGGTGAGCATGCCCACGCGCACGGCCAAGATCGATGACGCGCTGGACCGCTGGCTGCTGCACCCGGTGTTCGGGCTGCTGACCCTGGCCGTGGTGATGTTCCTGATCTTCCAGGCCGTGTACGCCTGGGCGACCCCGGTGATGGATTTGATCGAGGCCGGTACCGGTGCACTCGGCGATTGGGTGGGTGGGGCGTTGCCGGAAGGTCCGCTCAACAGCCTGCTGACCGACGGCATCATCGCCGGCGTGGGCGGGGTGATCATCTTCCTGCCGCAGATCCTGATCCTGTTCGCCTTCATCCTGGCGCTGGAGGAATCCGGCTACCTGCCGCGTGCCGCCTTCCTGCTGGACCGCATGATGGCCGCGGCCGGTCTGTCCGGGCGTTCGTTCATCCCGTTGCTGTCCAGCTTCGCCTGCGCGGTGCCGGGCATCATGTCCACCCGCAGCATCCAGGATCCGCGCGACCGGCTTGCCACCATTCTGGTCGCGCCACTGATGACCTGTTCGGCGCGCCTGCCGGTGTACGCGCTGCTGATCGGCGCCTTCATCCCGCAGAAGCAGATCTGGGGCGTGTTCAACCAGCAGGGCCTGGTGTTGTTCGGGCTGTATGCCGCCGGCATCCTCAGCGCGCTGCTGATGTCGTGGACCATGAAGAAGTGGCGCCGCGACAAGAGCGAGCACCCGCTGATGTTGGAACTACCGTCCTACCGCATTCCGCATCCGCGTGATCTGGCGGTCGGTCTGTACGAGCGCGGCATGATCTTCCTCAAGCGCGTGGGCGGCATCATCCTGGCGCTGACCATCCTGCTGTGGGTACTGCTGTCGTTCCCGGGCGCGCCGGAGAACGCGACCATGCCGGCGATCGACTACAGCTTCGCCGGGCAGATCGGCCATGCGATGGCGGTGTTCTTCGCGCCGCTGGGCTTCAACTGGCAGATCTGCATCGCGCTGATCCCTGGCCTGGCCGCGCGTGAAGTGGCGGTGGCCTCGCTGGCCACGGTGTACGCGCTGTCGGCTGCCGATGATGACGCTGCCAGCCAGGCGCTGACCCCGCTGATCAGCGATGGCTGGTCGCTGGCCACCGCGCTGTCGCTGCTGGTCTGGTACATCTATGCCCCGATGTGCATTTCCACGTTGGCCACGATCAAGCGTGAGACCAACTCGTGGAGGCAGATGGGCTTTGCCACGTTCTACCTGTTCGCTGCCGCCTACATCGCCTCGCTGATCACCTACCAGGTGACCGTGGCACTGGGTGGCGGTTGATGGAGGCCGGGCTGCTGCTGCAGTACGTCGTGATCGCGCTGGCCGTGGTGGTCAGCGCGTGGGTGGTGATGAAGAAGCAGTTCCCGGGCACCGTGCGCAAGGCACGCGGGGCGATCGCGCTTGGGCTGGTCAAGCCGCAGCGCGCCGCCTGGCTGCAGGCGCTGGGCCGTAAGATCGCGCCACCGGCGACCGGTAGCGGTGGCGCGTGCGATGGTTGTGACAGCTGCGGGCCGACGCCGCCGAAGCAGCACTGAGCCGCGCCAAAAACCCCTTGTACATCCTCGCCGCCACCCGCTAGCCTGCGGGCATGACTACCACTCCCCTACGTTTGCTCATCCACGGTGCCTCCGGCCGCATGGGCCAGGCACTGCTCCGCCTTGCTGCCGACAACCCCGCTCTGCAGGTTGTCGCCGCAGTGAACCGCCGCTCACCGGCCCAGCGCGTGGTCGAGGGCGTGCCGCATTTCGCCAGCAGCGAGCTGGCCGGTGCCCCCCAGTTCGATGTCGCCATCGATTTCAGCCTGCCCGAGGGCTTTGACCCGGTGCTGGCGCTGTGCGTGGAGCGGGGCGCGGGCTTCGTGTCCGGTACCACCGGCATCAGCGAGGCGCAGCGCCAGGCACTGATCCAGGCGGCCGGCCGGATTCCATTGGTCTGGGCCTCGAACTTCAGCCTGGGCGTGGCGGTGCTGGATGAGCTGGTCGAACGGGCGGCAGCGGCGCTGGCCGGCTGGGACTGCGACATCGTCGAATCCCACCACACCCAGAAGAAGGACGCGCCCTCTGGCACGGCTCTGACCCTGGGCGCGGCGGCGGAGAAGGGGGGCACGCAGCCGCAGTACGCCAGTCTTCGTGCCGGAGATATCGTCGGCGAGCACCTGGTCCAGTTCACCGGGCTGGGGGAGCGCATCGAGCTGACCCACCGGGCCACCAACCGCGACATCTTCGCCCGTGGCGCCCTGTTCGCCGCCAGCCAGCTGCCGGGCCGCGCGCCGGGCAGCTACCGGGTCCGTGATCTGCTGGACGGGGCTACGCCGCCGCCCGCCGTCTGAATGGGCAGGAAGGCGCGCGCCTGAACCGGCGCTGCGCCTTCTGTCAGGCTGAACAGGGCAATTGCACGCGGATACTGGCGTCGCACCCGGCTTCCCTTTACAATTCCCGCTCGCCGAATCACGACAGCCGGACCGGTCCAGAACCGCAGTCCGCGCTTTTTTGCAGCCGCTTTTTCGTGAAGCGCAGGCGTGACTTCGGTGACCCCTCGGTAGCCAAAGTGAGATTTCCGTGACCCAAGCCGCAATCCTCGTCCTCGAAGACGGCACCGTATTCGAGGGCGAATCCGTAGGCGCGCCCGGCCTGTCCGTCGGTGAGGTGGTGTTCAACACCGCCATGACCGGCTATCAGGAAGTGTTGACCGATCCTTCCTACGCCCGGCAGATGGTCACGCTGACCTACCCGCATATCGGCAACACCGGCATGACCGACCAGGACGATGAAGCGGCCAAGGTGTGGTCGGCCGGCCTGATCGTGCGCGATGTGCCGCGCCGCCCGAGCAACTGGCGCAGCCAGGTGTCGCTGCAGGATTGGCTGATCCAGCGCGGGGTGGTGGCCATCTCCGGCATCGATACCCGCAAGCTGACCCGCATCCTGCGCGAGCGCGGTGCCCAGAACGGTGCGCTGATGGCCGGTGAAGGGCTGAACGTGGAGACGGCGCTGGAGGCGGCGCGCAAATTCCCGGGCCTGAAGGGCATGGATCTGGCCAAGGTGGTCAGCACCGACAAGCGTTACACCTGGAGCGAGGGCCAGCTGGATCTGGACAGCAACGCCTTCGTCAACGCCGCACCGCGCTTCAAGGTGGTGGCCTATGACTTCGGCGCGAAGCTGAACATCCTGCGCATGCTGGCCGAGCGCGGCTGCGAGCTGACCGTGGTACCGGCGCAGACCCCGGCCGCCGAAGTGCTGGCGATGAACCCGGATGGCGTGTTCCTGTCCAACGGCCCGGGCGATCCGGAACCGTGCGACTACGCCATCGCCGCGATCAAGACCTTCCTTGAGAAGAAGGTGCCGGTCTTCGGCATCTGCCTGGGCCACCAGCTGCTGGCGCTGGCCTCCGGTGCGAAGACGGTCAAGATGGGCCATGGCCACCACGGCGCCAACCACCCGGTCCAGGACCTGGACGGTGGCCGCGTGATGATCACCTCGCAGAACCATGGTTTTGCGGTCGATGAGGCCTCGCTGCCGGCCAACCTGCGCGTGACCCACCGTTCGCTGTTCGATGGCACCAACCAGGGCATCGCCCGCACCGACGTGCCGGCGTTCTCGTTCCAGGGTCACCCGGAAGCCTCGCCGGGCCCGCACGATGTCGGTCCGCTGTTCGACCGTTTCGTGACCCTGATGGCCGAGGCCAAGGCGTGATGCGCAGCCCCGCGCTGCTGCTCTCGCTGTTGTGCCTTGCCGGCGTGGCCCAGGCCGCGCCGGCGACCGATGCGCAGGTGCAGGCGGTCGTACAGAAGCTGAGCCTGGGCACGCTGGGCACGGATATGGCCAAACTGATGGTCGATAACGTGCCGGCGCTCAATGCGCTGCCCGAGGCCGATCGCCAGTGTGCGCATGCCCCGATCCAGACGCTGCTCGACGCGCAGTTCCGCCGTTCGGTGATCGCCGGTCTCGGCAATGAGGGCGACCAGGTGATGGCCGAGTGGTCCCGCTTCCTGGCCACCCCGGCGGGCAAGGGTCTGTCCTCGGCCTTCGCCGGTGCGAATCCATCGACCATCGCCGAAAAGGCCAACGTGGACCTGAGCGAAAAGGAGCGCGCCGAGGTGGCTGCGTTCCTGGGCAGCCCGGCCTACACCCGCTTCATCGCCACGCTCGACATCGAGTCGGAGCTGCCTGACGACATCGGCGTGCAGCTGGCGAAAGGACTGCAGGACCAGTGCCGGATCGCGCTGAACCCCGACGATATTTCCTGATCGACAGCGTGCGATCACCCCCATCTGCCTCGCTGTCCAGACTTAGAGAAGACAATGCCCAAGCGCACTGACCTTAAAACCATCCTCATCATCGGTGCTGGCCCGATCGTCATCGGCCAGGCCTGTGAGTTCGACTACTCTGGCGCGCAGGCCTGCAAGGCACTGCGCGACGAGGGTTACCGCGTGGTGCTGGTCAACAGCAATCCGGCCACCATCATGACCGACCCGGAGATGGCCGACGCCGTCTACATCGAGCCGATCAACTGGCAGACGGTCGAGAAGATCATCGCCAAGGAAAAGCCCGATGCGCTGCTGCCGACCATGGGTGGCCAGACCGCGCTGAACTGCGCGCTGGACCTGGCCGACAACGGCGTGCTGGAGAAGTACAACGTCGAACTGATCGGCGCCAAGCGCGATGCGATCCGCATGGCTGAAGACCGCGAGCTGTTCCGCGTGGCCATGGGTGAGATCGGCCTGGAGTGCCCGTCTGCTGCGGTGGCGCACACGCTGGAAGAAGCGATCGACATCCAGACCCGCGTCGGCTACCCGACCATCATCCGCCCCAGCTTTACTCTGGGCGGCAGCGGTGGTGGCATTGCCTACAACCGCGAAGAGCTGGTCGACATCGTGACCCGCGGCCTGGAACTGTCGCCGACCACCGAAGTGCTGGTGGAAGAGTCGGTGTTGGGCTGGAAGGAATTCGAGATGGAGGTGGTGCGCGACACCGCCGACAACTGCATCATCGTCTGCTCGATCGAGAACCTGGACCCGATGGGCGTGCACACCGGTGACTCGATCACCGTCGCCCCGGCCCAGACCCTGACCGACAAGGAATACCAGCGCCTGCGCGATGCCTCCATCGCCGTGCTGCGCAAGATCGGCGTGGATACCGGCGGTTCGAACGTGCAGTTCGGCATCAGCCCGACCACCGGCCGTGTGGTTGTGATCGAAATGAACCCGCGCGTGTCGCGTTCCTCGGCGCTGGCCTCCAAGGCCACCGGCTTCCCGATCGCCAAGGTCGCGGCCAAGCTGGCCGTGGGTTACACCCTGGACGAATTGAAGAACGAAATCACCGGCGGCCTGACCCCGGCCTCGTTCGAGCCGTCGATCGATTACGTGGTCACCAAGATCCCGCGCTTCGCCTTCGAGAAGTTCCCGGCGGCCGATGCGCGCCTGACCACCCAGATGAAGTCGGTGGGCGAGGTGATGGCGATGGGCCGCACCTTCCAGGAATCGCTGCAGAAGGCGCTGCGTGGTCTGGAAACCGGCAAGATCGGCCTGGACCCGACCGGTCTGGACCTGTCCAACGAAGACGACATCACCACCATCAAGCGCGAGCTCAAGGCCCCGGGTCCGGAGCGCCTGTTCTTCGTGGGTGATGCGTTCCGCGCCGGTTTCAGCGTGGAAGACGTCTTCGCGCTGTCGCACATCGACCCGTGGTTCCTGGACCAGATCGAAGAAATCATCCAGGCCGAAGCCGAAGTGGCCGCCGACGGCATCGATGCGCTGGACGCCGTGCGCCTGCGCAAGCTCAAGCGCGCCGGTTTCTCCGACGCCCGCCTGGCCGAACTGACCGGCACCAACGAAGCGGCCGTGCGCGCGCTGCGTCGTGCCCACAAGGTGCGCCCGGTGTACAAGCGCGTGGATTCCTGCGCCGCCGAGTTCGCCACCAGCACCGCGTACCTGTACTCGACCTACGAGGACGAGTGCGAAGCGGCGCCGAGCAACCGCGACAAGATCATGATCCTGGGCGGCGGTCCGAACCGCATCGGCCAGGGCATCGAGTTCGACTACTGCTGCGTGCACGCCGCGCTGGCGCTGCGCGATGATGGCTTTGAAACCATCATGGTCAACTGCAACCCGGAAACCGTCTCCACCGATTACGACACCTCCGACCGCCTGTACTTCGAGCCGCTGACGCTGGAAGACGTGCTGGAAATCGTCGAGCTGGAACAGCCGAAGGGCGTGATCGTGCAGTACGGTGGCCAGACCCCGCTGAAGCTGGCGCGCGCGCTGGAAGCCAACGGCGTGCCGGTGATCGGCACCTCGCCGGACTCCATCGATCTGGCCGAAGACCGCGAGCGCTTCCAGCAGCTGGTCGACAAGCTCGGCCTGAAGCAGCCGCCGAACCGCATCGCCCGCAACGACCAGGAAGCGCTGCTGCTGGCCCGCGAGATCGGCTACCCGCTGGTGGTGCGCCCGAGCTACGTGCTGGGCGGCCGTGCGATGGAAATCGTCTACGGTGAATCCGATCTGGCCCGCTACGTCCGCGACGCGGTGAAGGTCTCCAACGATTCGCCGGTGCTGCTGGACCGCTTCCTGGACAACGCCGTGGAAGTGGACGTGGACATCATTGCCGACAAGGACGGCAACGTGCTGATCGGCGGCGTGATGGAGCACATCGAAGAAGCCGGCGTGCATTCGGGCGATTCGTCCTGCTCGCTGCCGCCTTACTCGCTGTCGGCTGAAACCCAGGCCGAGCTGCGTCGCCAGGTGGTCGAGCTGGCCAAGGCCCTGAACGTGGTCGGCCTGATGAATACCCAGTTCGCGATCCAGGCCGGTGAGAACGGCGAAGACATCGTCTACCTGCTGGAAGTGAACCCGCGTGCCTCGCGCACCGTGCCGTTCGTCTCCAAGGCCACCGGCATGCCGCTGGCCAAGATCGCCGCGCGCTGCATGGCCGGCAAGACGCTGGCCGAGCAGGGCGCGACCAAGGAAATCGTGCCGGGCTACTACTCGGTCAAGGAAGCGATCTTCCCGTTCGCCAAGTTCCAGGGCGTCGATCCGATCCTCGGGCCGGAGATGCGCTCCACCGGTGAGGTGATGGGCGTGGGCCGCAGCTTCAGCGCCGCCTTCGCACGTGCGCAGGAAGCCGGTGGCATCAAGGCGCCGCCGCTGGGCAAGGCGTTCGTGTCGGTCCGGGACCCGGACAAGAAGCGCGTGCTGCCGGTCGCCAAGGCACTGGTCGAGCGCGGCTACACCCTGGTGGCTACCCGTGGCACCGGCGCGTGGCTGCAGGAGCACGGCATGACCTGCGAAATCGTCAACAAGGTGGTCGAAGGCCGTCCGCACATCGTCGATTCGATCAAGAACGGCGAGATTGTCTATATCGTCAACACGACCGAAGGTCGTGCGGCGATCAATGACTCGTTCTCGATCCGTCGCGAAGCGCTGCAGCATCGCGTGACCTATTCGACCACCATCGCCGGCGCCATGGCGCTGGTGCAATCACTGGAATTCCGCGGCACCGGCCCCGTCTGGTCGCTGCAGGAACTGCACAAGGAGTTGAACGCATGAGAGCACCGATCACCCTGAAGGGCGCGCAGCGTCTGCGCGAAGAGCTTGACCACCTGAAGTCGGTCAAGCGCCCGAAGGTCATCGCGGCGATCGCCGAGGCACGCGAACACGGCGATCTGAAGGAGAACGCCGAGTACCACGCCGCGCGCGAAGAGCAGGGCTTCATCGAAGGCCGCATCAAGCAGCTGGAAGGTGAGCTGTCGCATGCCGAGATCATCGACATCACCAAGCTCAACGCCGGCAGCAAGGTGGTGTTCGGCGCCACGGTCGAGCTGTCGGACGTGGAGAATGATGAAGAGAAGCGCTACCAGATCGTTGGCGACCTGGAAGCGGACATCAAGCTGGGCCTGATCGCGATCTCCTCGCCGCTGGCCCGTGCCTTGATCGGCAAGCTGGAAGGCGATGCGGTCACCATCGACGCACCGGCCGGCCAGCGCGAGTACGAAATCGTCAGCGTCCAGTACCTGGACTGACGGCGATGGCCACGGCGACGTTGTTGCTGCCGGCGCGCAGCCGGTTTCCGGCGGCGCCGTTGCCCGATGACGTCGCCAAGGCGCTGGGGCGTGCGCAGCGCCGCAGCGCCGAGGCGGGCGAACGCGCCCAGCTGCGTCGGCATTTCCAGACGCAGCCGGACGCGTGGTCCGCGGCCGCCCTGACCCGTGAGCTGGATGTCGGCGATGCCGACCAATCCGTGTGGCTGCGGGCGGATCCGGCCAATGTGGTGCCGGACATGCATGGCGCACGCCTGATGGGGCACGGGGATACCCTGCGCCCCGATCTGGCCGATGTGATGCATCTGCTGCCCGCGTTGCAGCCGTTGTTTGTCGGCTACGGCTTCGTGCTGGATGCGCCGGTGCCGTCGCGCTGGTACCTGCGCCTGCCGCCAGGCACCACGCTGCCCGTCTTCGCCGAGCCTGATGAAGTGCTCGGCGATGATCTGTTTGCCCATCTGCCCGAAGGCGATGCGGGCCGCCGTTGGCGCGCCCTGCTGACCGAAGCGCAGGTGGTGTTGCACCAGCACGAGTGGAACCAGCAGCGCGTGGCCGACGGCAAACGTGCGATCAACTCGCTGTGGTTCTGGGGCGGTGGCGAGCTGCCGGAGCGTGTGACCACCGCGCATGCCCAGGTCCGCAGCCGCGATGCGCTGCTGCAGGCGCTGGCCAAGGCCGCGGGTCTGCAGGCCGATGGCGAGCAGACCGTGGATGCCCTGGTGGACCTGCGTCAGCTGCGTTCGCTGGAACAGCTGGGCAATGAGGCGATCCGCCCGTTGCTGGCGGCGATCGCCCGCGGGGAATTGAAGCGGCTGGTGCTGGATTTCGAGGACGGGGCCCGCGTGGAGATCGACAAGACCCAGCGCTGGCGGTTCTGGAAGAAGCCGGTGCAACTGCACGACCTCTGAGTGCGTCGCAATGACCGCCGGCCAGTGGCTGGCTCCAGCGGGCAGGCTGCGCCATCCACGCCATGCGTGGATGCGTTCACCGGGCAGTATCATGGTCGCGCACGTCATTGATCGAGCCCGTTTTGACCCAGTCTGAAGCACCCCGTATCCAGCGCCGTCCTGCCGCCGCCGTCAGCGAGTGGCCGTCCTCCATGTTGCCGCTGCTGCAGCGCTTGTACGCCGCGCGCGGGGTGACCGATGCCGCGCAGGCCCAGCCGAAGCTGGCCCAGCTGCATGCGCCGGATCTGCTGGGCAGCATGCAGGCCGCGGTAACGCTGCTGGCCAATGCGATCGCCACCAACGAACGCATCCTGATCGTCGGTGATTTCGACTGTGATGGCGCCACCGCCTGTGCGGTCGGGGTACGCGGCCTGCGCATGCTCGGCGCACACGACGTGGTGCACGCGGTGCCCAACCGCATGCTGCACGGCTATGGGTTGTCGCCATCGCTGGTGGCCGAACTGGCCCCGCTCAATCCCGGCCTGCTGGTCACGGTCGACCATGGCATCGCCTGCCATGCCGGCGTCAACGCGGCCAAGGCACTGGGCTGGAAAGTACTGGTCACCGATCACCATCTGCCGGGCGAGCATCTGCCGCCGGCCGATGCCATCGTCGACCCCAACATCAGCGGTGATGCGTTCCCCAGCAAGGCACTGGCCGGCGTCGGGGTGATCTTCTATGTATTGATGGCGCTGCGCCGCCACCTGCGCGAGCAGGGCGCCTACGCCACGGTACCAGAGCCGGACCTGCTGACCCTGCTGGATCTGGTCGCAGTGGGCACCGTTGCCGATCTGGTCGCGCTGGATGACAACAACCGCGCCCTGGTCTCGGCCGGCCTGCGCCGGCTGCGCAGCGGCAAGGGCTGCGTCGGCCTGCAGGCGCTGATCGAGGCCAGTGGGCGTGACGCCTCGCGGCTCACCGGCAGTGACATTGGTTTCGCGCTCGCCCCACGGTTGAACGCCGCTGGCCGGCTGGAAGACATGGCGCTGGGCATCGAGCTGCTGCTCACCGAAGACCGCGCCCACGCGCGTGAGATCGCCACGACGCTGGAGTCGATCAATACCGAGCGCCGTGCGGTCCAGCAGTTGATGACCGACGACGCGGAGCTGGCAGTGTCCCGTGCGGTGCTCAGTGCCGAGGGCGTGCGCCCGGTTGCGGCCTGCCTGTTCGATGCCGAATGGCATCCGGGCGTGGTCGGGCTGGTCGCCTCCAAGATGAAGGACCGCCTGCATCGTCCGGTGATCGCCTTCGCGCCCTCAGAGCCCGGCGGCGATTCGCTGCGTGGCTCGGCGCGCTCGATTCCCGGCTTCCATATCCGTGACGCGCTGGCCTTGGTCAACGCGGCGCACCCGGGCCTGATCGACAAGTTCGGTGGCCACGCCATGGCTGCCGGCCTGAGCCTGCCTCATGCGCAGTTGGCCGCGTTCGAGCAGGCCTTCGTGGACGTGGTGGAGCGCACGCTGGATCCGCTGTCGCTGCAGCAGCTGCTGCTGACCGATGGCGAGCTGTTGCCGCAGGAACTGGATTTCGCCCACGCCGAGGCGCTGCGCCTGGCCGGGCCGTGGGGGCAGGGCTTCCCCGAGCCGCTGTTCGATGGTCACTTCCAGGTCGCGCGCTGGCAGGTGCTGAAAGAGAAGCACCTGAAGCTGAGTCTGCGCGTGCCCGGCCGTGCCGAACCGGTCAGCGCCATTCATTTCAGCGGCTGGACCGGCAATGCGCCGGCCAACCAGGTGCATATCGCCTACCGGCTGGTCAGCGATGACTATCGGGGAGGCGGCGCGATCCAGCTGATCGTTGAGCACTGCGCGGATGCCTGATCTGCGCCTGTCGCCGACCGAACGTTTCGATCTGCAGAGCCGCATCGTGCTGCAGGGTGACGAGACCGCCCGCGCCGAACTCTCCGCCCGCGAAGGCTTCGAATTTCCGGACCTGGAAGGCTCGCGCCAGAGCGTGGCATGGTTGTTGCGGCAGGAACTGGCCGCACGGATCGAGGGTGGAGACGGCGCGTCCACCGGTCCGATCACAGTAGCCGACGCGGTTGCCGCGGTGATGGCGCGGCTGAGAAGGACCCGCTGCGTGGCCACGGCCTACCAGCCCTCGGACGACCCGGACGACTACCGGGATGCCGACGATCAGACCGGGGCGCTGGCGTATACCTGCCAGCTGCCCGATCCCGCCTCGTTGCGTCCCGTGCATGCAGCGCTGCGCGCGGCCCAGGACGGTGCGGATCGGCATCAGGCCGCGCAACGTCTGCTGGCCGCTTACGTCCAACACCTGTCCAGCGCACCGGACAGGCCTGTGCACGCACATCACGCCGTATTCTCGCGCCCGTACTCGGCCGACCACGCTGTGATGCAGAGCATGGCGGTCATGGAGACGATCCTGCCCGCGCTGTTCCCGTTCGACGGCTGGGAAGACGGCGACGACTGAGCATCGCCGGGCCAACGGTGATCGCGTCGATCGAGTGGTTTATTCCTGCACCTTGGTCACCAGCGTCGGCATTTCCCAGGCGCCACCGGCGGACACCAGGCGGCACAAGCCGGTGCTGCTGTCGGCGGTTCTGACGAACTGCGTGCCGGTCCAGCCCCAGGTGGTGGAGTACCAGCAATCGCCGAGGCCACGGCCCTTGTGGGCCACCTGGATGGTGCGAACCTCATCACCGACCGCTGCCGTGGTGACCAGCCGCGGCTGGTACGGCGCGCGGTCGTTGATCACCCAGTAGCCGTCACCGGTGTTGTACGCGCCGCGCCAGCAGCTCAGCGAGACCAGCAGCTTGTCGGCGCTGAGCCGCTGCACCGTCAGCGCTTCGGGTTCTTCGCCGGGTGACAGGCTGCCGCTGGGTCCCAGCGCTTCGCAATCGTCGGCGGAAGTCACGGCTGCGAGGGCGGCACGCAGCGCCGGCGATGCGGCCAGCGCGGTGTCCGCCGGGCGGGTGGCCACCGGCTTGCCCAGCTGCACGACCGGCACCGGCAGTGCGGCCGGCACCGAGGATTCGGCGAGGGTGCCTTTGCGCATCAACGCGCCGGGTGTGCCGAGGCGACCTTGGAACGCATCCATCTTCAACAGCACGGCCGAGGCGCCCTGATCAGAGACCGTCCAGCGCGCGCCATCGTCGCCGATCAGCTCGATCCGGCTGTTGCGTGCCAACGAAGCGAGCAGGACAGCGAGCTGCTTTGCGGAAAAGGTGGCGGTGCCATCGGCGGCGTCGAACTGCATCGGGCCCAGCGAGGTGCCGTTGATCTGCAGGCTGAGCCGCTGGGTGGCGGTGTTGTCGTCGTATTGGCCGAGCATCAGTTCAGCCTGCACCGGCTGGTCCGGCCCGCCCGCGCGGGTGAGCAGGATCGAGACCGGGTCGCCGCCATTGTCGTCGGCCTGATAACCGGCGGCGCGGCAGGTACGGGTGTTGTCGCAGGCCAGCGTCCAGTCGTGGTGGGTGAACGTCACGCCCTCGATGGGGGCGGCGGCGTGACCGGGCAGGGTGAGCCCCATCAACAGCGGGGCGGTCAACAACAGGCGCATGCGGCATCCTTGGTACATCAATCCGTGGAGGGCGATCTTGGCCCAGCACGGATGAGGCGTCCATGACCGGAACAGGCGATTGCCGCCGCTCAACCCCGTTCTCGTGCGCCGTGCGTTCAATGAGGTGTCATCGGATCAGGAGCGTCACATGGGACTCGCACTGCGCAGTATCGGTCTGCTCGCGCTGCTGTGCTGGCAGCTGCCCAGCGCCCACGCCCAGGCGCGGCGTTTCCCGCCGCCACGCCCGCCGATCCTGCAGGTCGCCGGCGCCGAGGTGCCGGTGCGGCTGACCGAGGCCCGTATCGACAGCCGCGTCATGGCGGGGCTGGGTGAGACCACGATCGAGTTGACCTTCCACAATCCCAACGCGCGGGTGCTGGAAGGGCAGCTGGCGTTCCCGCTGGTCGCGGGCCAACAGGTGGCCGGGTTCGCACTGGATATCGACGGTGAGCTGCGCGACGCGGTGCCGGTCGCCAAGGCGCAGGGCCGCCAGGTGTTCGAGGCGATCGAGCGCCGCCAGGTGGATCCGGGGCTGCTGGAACAGACCGCAGGCAATCAGTTCCGGCTGCGGCTCTATCCCATCCCGCCGCGTGGTGAGCGTCGCGTCCGTCTGGTGCTGCGCGACAGCCTGCCGACCGTTTCGCAGGGCCTGCAGTGGTCACTGCCCGTGTTCTTCGCACGCCAGGCCGAGCAGGTGACGGTGAAGCTCGAGGCGAGCGGGACGGGCAAGCCGGTCGCCGTGGGCGCCAATCCACTGGGATTCACAGTGAAGACCGGCGCTTACGCGGCGCAGTGGCAGGGGCGGGGCGCGGATCTGCCTGCACAGCTGCAGTGGAGCCTTCCGCTCGCGCGCAGCACGGACGTGGTCACCGGTCTGCATGAGGGGCAGCGCTATCTGCTGGCCAGCGTGCCGGTGCGTGCGTCCACCGCGCCGCGTGTCCTGCCTCGGCGCATCGGCCTGCTCTGGGACGCGTCGGGCTCGTCAGGTTCACGCGACCGCGCGGCCGAACTGGCGGTGCTGGATCGCTACTTCAACGCCCTCGGCACCGGTCAGGTCCAGTTGACCGTGCTGCGTGACCGCAGCGAAACGCCGCAGCAGTTCCCGGTGACCCAGGGCGACTGGTCAGCACTGCGCGAGTACCTGCGGGCACTGCCCAACGATGGCGCCAGTGCGCTGGGTGACTGGACGCCGAACCCCGCCATCGGCGAGTACCTGCTGGTCAGCGATGGCCTGGCCAACTACGGCAGCCAGACCTTGCCCACCCTGTCGCCCGATCAACGCCTGTATGCGCTGAGCAGCGCCGGTGCGAAGACCGACACCCCGCGCCTGCGCGCCTGGACCGGCGCCCATCACGGGCAGCTGCTGCAGGTGAGCAGTGAGGCAGAGGTGCCGGGCGTGATGTCGCTGCTGCTACAGCAGCCGGTCGACGTGGCCGATGTTGTGGCACGTGGCGTGGAGGACGTGAACGTGGATGCCGCCAGCGCCACGCAGGGGTGGATCCGTGTCACCGGCCGCGTGCTGCGTCCCGATGCGACGGTGCTGCTGTCTCTTCGCGGTGGCGGCAGCGATCCGCAGCCGATCACCCTCAGCGTAGCGAACGCACGTGGGGTGGAAGGCGGCCTGGTCGTCCACGCATGGGCGAATGCCCGGTTGGCAGCACTGGCGGCGGACCCGGCCGGGGCGCAGGCGTCCAAAGCGTTGTCGCAGCAGTTCGGCGTGGTGACCGCCGATACCTCGCTGCTGGTTCTTGAAACGCTGGAGGACTACCTGCGTTACGGTATCCGTCCGCCGGCACCGCTGCGCGCCGCCTACGACCAGCGCCATGCGTTGACGGTGGCCGATGCGGCGACCGAGCGGAAGCGCCGCCTGGATGGCATCGCCCGCCAGTTCGCCGAGCGCGAGCAGTGGTGGAATACCCGCTGGCCCAAGGATGCGCCACCGCGGCCCAAGCAGGAATCCCGATCCGTCGCCGCGCCAGTCGCCATGGCGATGGCCGCGCCACCGCCGGCACCTGCGGCGCCGATGGCGCTGGACCGTGTCGAGCTGACCGCCTCGGCGGTTGCCGATGAGGCAGAGGCCACCAGTGAACGTCGCGCCAAGTCGGCACCGAAGGCCAACAGCGGGCAGATCACCCTGACCCTGGCACCGTGGGCACCGGATTCGGCCTATGCACACCGCCTGCGCGATGCCAAGCCGGCGCAGCTGTATCCGCTGTATCTGCAGGAGCGCGAACAGCACGCTGGCAGCAGCGCCTTCTATCTGGACGTGGCCGATCTGCTGCTGGCCAGCGGACAGCGCGACCTGGCCCTGCGCGTGCTCTCCAACCTGGCTGAGATGCAGCTGGAAAACCGCCACGTGCTGCGCGTGCTCGGCTACCGCCTGATGCAGGCCAAGGCGCCGGCGCTGGCCGTGCCGGTGTTCCGCCAGGTGTTGGTGATGGGCGAGGAGGAGCCGCAGAGTTTCCGTGACCTCGGCCTGGCGCTCGAAGCGGCCGGGCAGTACCAGGCGGCGGTGGCATCGCTGTATGAAGTGGTGGTGCGCCCGTGGGATGGCCGCTTCGACGGCATTTCGCTGATCGCGCTGGATGAACTGACCCGGTTGATTGCACGTGAGCGCGTCGACGCCTCGGCCATCGACCCGCGTCTGCGCCGTGCGATGCCGCTGGACCTGCGCGTGGTGCTGAGCTGGGATAGCGACAACAGCGACATGGACCTGTGGGTCACCGATCCCAACGGTGAGCGCGCCTACTACGGCAACCGGCTGACCTACCAGGGCGGGCAGATGTCGCAGGACTTCACCGGCGGCTATGGACCGGAGCAGTTCTCGTTGCGTGATGCCAAGCCCGGCACCTACAAGATCGAAGCGAACTACTTCGGCAGCCGGGAGCAGCTGGTCACCGGCGCCACCACGTTGATGCTGCGCCTGAGCACCAAGTGGGGCAGCCGCGACCAGCGCGACCAGCAGGTCACGCTGCGGTTGAAGGACCGGGCGGAGACGGTGCTGGTCGGGGAGTTCGAGGTGAAGTGAGCGGCCAATACCCCGCCAAGGCGATGCCGCCGATGAAGATCGCCGCGTTGCCGATGGCGTTGAACACTACCTCCACCACCGCCGTGTCAGGCAGTGCCAGTACAGTGGCGACTGCCTCCAGAACAGGGCTGATGACAAGATAAAGCCCGACCACGACGAGCACCCGCCCGATCCGCTGCCACGGTGTGTGCGGATCCACCGGCCAGCCGCGCCAGTGCAGAAAGCCGAAGACCAGCAGCAGGCCCAGGTAACGCCCCGCTCTGTCTGCCGGGGCGAGGCCGCCGGTCAACGCCGCTGCCGTCACCCCAACGCCCAGCGTGGCAAGGAGCAGGTAACGCGTTCGATTGTGATGCGCGGGGGTGGGCAGGCACTGCCAGGCAAACCAGCCCAAGGCCATCCCGACCAGCCAGCCGCCCAGTACATCGGACAGGAAGTGCCGGCCCAGGTACATGCGTGACAGCGCCATCAACAGCGGCCAGCCGATCAGCAGCGCGAGCCGCCAGCCGCGGCTGCGGATGCCGAAGCACAGCACCAGCGCCGTCATCGCCGCCGTGGCCACGCCCACATGACCACTGATGAATCCGTAGTCCGGATCCGGCTGCGCACGCAACGCTGCAATTGCTTCATCGGTCGGCAGCGACCAGAACGATCCGGCAGCGCCATCGGCCACCAGCGCATGGCCAGGGCGGCCCTTGTCCAGCACGAGGATGTCGACATCGCTGGGGCGGGGCAGGGCAGCACCCTGCTTGATCGCGTGCGTGGCCATCGACATCAGCAGCACCGCGAGCATCACGCCCAGCCCGGCACGCAGGCGCACACCGAAGCTGCACACCACGATCAGCAGGACGTACGCCCACTCGTAGCCCAGCGTGCTGACAAAGCGCATGAGCGGCAACATCCATGCTGCATCGAAGAACGACTGCAGCCACACATGCCAATGGGTCTGGAACATCCGTATTCCTCAGTGCCGGGCCACCGCCCGCGTCACCGGAAACGATAGCGTCTGCCGGCGCAGTCCGAAAAGAGGGCGCTACCAGGCGACGCCGCGCCAAGTGACGAATGGCGGTCGCCAAGGGACGGGTGGGGCGCACTACCATGCGGGGATGAGACACCCTGACGACCCTTTGCAAATGGATGATTCAATGGCGAACGGACGTGCCGCGCGGTGGCGGCCGGGTGCGCGGATGCTGGTGTGGTCGGTGATCCTGTTGACCAGTGCGATGGCCAATGCGCTGGTCGAAGTCATGGACGCGGCTCGCCGTGGTGACGATCTCGGCCTGTGGCAACCGATGATCTGGGAGCTGAGCAGCGTCACGATGATCCTGCTGACGCTGCCTGTCCTGTGGTGGGGTTGCCAGCGTTGGCCTTTGCACGCCGATACCTGGAAGCGTCGGCTGCCGCTGTATCTGCTGGCCAGCGTGGCGTGGTCGCTGGTGCATGTCACCGGGATGATGGGGCTGCGCCATCTCGCCTATGCCGCGCTCGGCTACCACTACCAGGACGATGCCACCTGGCCGGTACGCTTGATGTACGAGTACCTCAAGGATGTCCGTGCCTTCTTCACCTTCGTGGCGATCGAGCACTTCTTCAGCTGGTTCGGGCGGCGTCGGCTGGGCGAAGCGCATCTGCTGGCCGCGCCGGACGATGCCCCGCCGGTGGACGCCGTGGAGCGTCCGGAGCGGTTCCTGGTGCGCAAGCTGGGCCGCGACTTCCTGGTCGCCACCGGTGATATCGAGTACGCCCAGGCCGCGGGCAACTACGTCAATCTGCGGGTGCGCGGGCACGATTACCCGCTGCGCAGCACCATGGCGGCGCTGGAAGAGCGACTGGATCCGGGGATCTTCGTGCGTGCCCACCGCAGCTGGCTGGTGAACGTGCGGCACCTGGTCTCGATCGAGCCGCTGGACGGGGGCGAGGCCCTGCTGCACATGGACGATGGCGGCCGGGTGCCGTGCAGCCGCCGCCAGCTGCCCTCGTTCCGGCAGGCGCTGGCCGTGCAGGGGGCGGCGTGAGATCAATGTGCACGGGGGGGGGGGGGCGGCACCCCGCAGGCTTGGCCGGGCAAGCCCCGGATAGGCTATGATGGACAGTCTTTTCGCACGCATTAATCGCCGACATGATCGAGCTCAATCCTGTCCGCCAGCGCATCACCGATCTCACCGATCGCGTGCTCTCGCTCAGGGGGTATCTTTGACTACGACGCCAAGAAAGAGCGTCTGGAAGAAGTAACCCGGGAACTGGAAAACCCGGATATCTGGAACAACGCCGAGTACGCCCAGAACCTTGGCCGCGAACGCGCCAATCTGGAGAAGACCGTCGGCGGCATCGCCACGATCCTCGACGGCCTGGCCGAGTCGGGCGAACTGCTGGAACTGGCCGAAAGCGAACAGGACGAAGAAACCGCCCTGGCCGTGGTCAGCGACCTGGACAAGTACCAGAAGCACGTCGAACAGCTGGAATTCCAGCGCATGTTCTCCGGGCAGATGGATACCGCGGCGGCCTTCGTCGACATCCAGGCCGGTGCCGGCGGTACCGAAGCCCAGGACTGGGCCGAAATCCTGCTGCGCATGTACCTGCGCTGGTGCGAATCGCGTGGCTGGAAGACCGAGCTGATGGAAGTCTCCGGCGGCGACGTCGCAGGCATCAAGTCGGCCACGCTGCGCGTGGAAGGCGATTACGCCTATGGCTGGCTGAAGACCGAAACCGGCGTGCACCGCCTGGTGCGCAAGTCGCCGTTCGATTCGGACAACCGCCGCCACACCAGCTTCACCTCGGTGTTCGTGTCGCCGGAAGTCGATGACAACATCGAAATCGACATCAACCCGGCCGACCTGCGTACCGACGTGTACCGCTCCTCCGGCGCGGGTGGTCAGCACGTCAACAAGACCGAATCGGCGGTGCGTATCACGCACATCCCGACCAACACGGTCGTGGCCTGCCAGACCGGCCGCAGCCAGCACCAGAACCGCGACAACGCGATGAAGATGCTGGCCGCCAAGCTCTACGAGCTGGAAATCCAGAAGCGCAACGCCGAGCGCGACGCGGTGGAAGCCACCAAGTCCGACATCGGCTGGGGCAGCCAGATCCGCAACTACGTGCTCGACCAGAGCCGTATCAAGGACCTGCGCACCGGCATCGAACGCTCCGATACGCAGAAGGTGCTGGATGGCGACCTCGACGAGTTCGTCGAAGCCAGCCTGAAGTCTGGCCTGGCCGTGGGTGCCAAACGCACCGACGCTTGACCGTCGGGGCCGCCACGCGCGGCCCCGATCCGTTGTGCCCGGGCCACGCCCGGTTTCGCATTCCGCCCCGACCATCGGCATGATGGCGGGGACCGTACCTCCCCCCGACATACATAGACCCACGCCATGAACGATCAGACCGCCGCGCCGCAGCCCCCCGTCGACGAGAACAGCCTCATCGCCGAGCGCCGCGCGAAACTGACCGCCCTGCGCGGGCAGGGCATTGCCTACCCGAACGATTTCCGCCGCGAGCACTTCGCCGGTACCCTGCAGGCCGAGTTCGCCGACGCCGACCAGTGGACCGCCGAAGCACTGGAAGCCAGTGACCGCCAGGTCAAGATGGCCGGCCGCCTGATGGCCAAGCGCGTGATGGGCAAGGCCAGCTTCGCCCAGATCCAGGACGAGTCCGGCCGCATCCAGCTGTTCCTGCAGGGCAGCACCCTGGGTGACGCCTACACCGCCTTCAAGGGCTGGGACGTGGGTGACATCATCGCCGTGGAGGGTGGGCTGACCCGGACCAAGACCGGTGAGCTGTCGGTCAAGGCCACCAGCATCCGCCTGCTGACCAAGTCGCTGCGCCCGTTGCCGGACAAGTGGCACGGCCTGGCCGACGTGGAGCAGCGCTACCGCCAGCGCTATGTCGACCTGATCGTGACCCCGGAGTCGCGCGAGGTGTTCATCAAGCGCTCGCGGATCATCCGCGCCATGCGCGCCTGGCTGGACAACCGCGACTTCCTGGAAGTCGAAACGCCGATGATGCATTACATCCCCGGCGGCGCCACGGCCAAGCCGTTCACCACCCACCACAACGCGCTGGACCTGGACCTGTACCTGCGCGTGGCCCCGGAGCTGTACCTCAAGCGCCTGGTCGTGGGTGGGCTGGAGCGCGTGTACGAGATCAACCGCAACTTCCGCAATGAAGGCGTCAGCACCCGCCACAACCCGGAATTCACCATGATGGAGCTGTACGAGGCCTATGCCACGTACACCGAAGTGATGGACCTGACCGAAGGCGTGATCCGTGACGTGGCCAGCAAGGTGCTGGGCACCACCACGGTGGAGTGGGATGGCGCCACGATCGATCTGGCCCCGGCCTTCCGCCGTTGGCGCATGGACGAGGCGGTGCGTCACCACAACCCGGAGATCAGTGCGGCCGACTGCACCGATCGCGATGCGCTGGTGGCCCACTGCGAGCGCCTGAAGATCCGCATCAAGCCTTCCTATGGCTGGGGCAAGCTGCTGCTGGAGATCTTTGAAGCCACGGTCGAGCACACCTTGATCCAGCCGACCTTCATTACCGACCACCCGGTGGAAGTCTCGCCGCTGGCCCGTGCCAACGATGACCAGCCGGGCTATACCGACCGCTTCGAGCTGTTCATCAACGGCAAGGAGCTGGCCAACGGCTTCTCCGAGCTGAATGATCCGGAAGACCAGGCGGCCCGTTTCCAGGCCCAGGTCACGGCGAAGGAGGGCGGTGATGACGAGGCCATGCATTACGACGCCGATTACATCCGCGCGCTGGAGTACGGCATGGCGCCGACCGGCGGCCTGGGCATCGGTATCGACCGGCTGGTGATGCTGCTCACCGGCAGCAGCTCGATCCGTGACGTGTTGCTGTTCCCGTATATGCGTCCCGAAAACTGAGACGTACGTCCGGGCGTGCTTGGGGCACGTCCGGATGGGGGTTCCGCTCCCGTGGCCGCGCGAGTATGGTTTCTGCGTGGCCTTAGCTAGGTGCTATGGCGTGATGGCCACGGACCATGACGGGTTGCAGGAGGTGCCTACACCGGCATCACACTGTGACGACGATCATGAACTGGGGTGTTCATGACGGGAGGCGGACCCATGCAAGGTGCCAGTGTCCAGAGCGGCGGAGTATCCTCTCCGCAGCATGTTCCAGTGTGGTCAAGGAAGAAGGCAGAAGCAGCCTTGAATATTGTCATCGTTGACGATCAGACGTCCGCGCGTACCATGCTGCGCCATGTCATCGAGGACATCGCGCCGGAATTGTCCGTGCACGACTTCGGCGATCCACTGACGGCGCTCGCCTGGTGCGAGTCGCATGCCGTGGATCTGCTGTTGCTCGATTACCGCATGCCGGAGATGGATGGGCTGGAGTTCGCCCGCCGTTTCCGTCGCCTGCCCAAGCACCGCGACATCCCGGTGATCCTGATCACCGTGGTCGGCGACGAGCCGATCCGCCAGGCCGCGCTGGAAGCCGGCGTGATCGACTTCCTGGTCAAGCCGATCCGCCCGCGCGAACTGCGCGCGCGCTGCTACAACCTGTTGCAGCTGCGCCAGCAGTCGGAGAACGTCAAGCAACGCGCGCTGTCGCTGGAGCAGCGCCTGCTGGCCAGCATGCACGAGGTGGAAGAGCGCGAGCGCGAGACGCTCTCGCGGCTGGCGCGGGCGATCGAGTTCCGTGATGCCGGCACCAGCGCCTACCTGGAGCGCATGGCGCACGTGGCTGGCCTGATCGCCGAGCAGCTCGGGTTGCCTGAGGAAGAGGTCAAGCTGATCGAGATGGCCGCGCCGCTGCACGACATGGGCAAGATCGCCATTCCCGACGCCGTGCTGCTCAAGCAGGGCAAGTTGAACGATGAGGAGCAGGCGATCATGCGCCGGCACCCGCGCATCGGCTATGAACTGTTGAGTGGCAGCCAGAACCGTTTCATCCAGGTCGGCGCGCTGATCGCGCTGCGCCACCACGAGCGCTACGACGGCAGCGGCTACCCGGACGGGCTGGTCGGTGACGCCATTCCGCTGGAGGCGCGCATCGTGGCCGTGGCCGATGTGTTCGATGCCCTTATCTCACCGCGTCCGTACAAGGAAGCATGGACCATGGAAGCCACGCTGGCCTATCTGTACGCCCAGCGTGGACGGTTGTTCGATCCGCGCTGCGTCGATGCCCTGATGCGCGGCCGTCTCCAGCTTGAGGACATCTGCGCACAGCACTCCACCGCGTCATCCCGCCCGGGGATGTGATATGCGCCGTCTTTACCCGCGCCTGAAGCAACGTCTGGCGCAACGTCCGGATTCCGAACATGGCCAGGCGATCGTCCGGATCGCGCTGATCACGGTGATCCTGCTGTACGTCCTCATGCCCGGCCCGCGCCATGACCTGCCGCCGGCGCAGTACCACGGTGTGCTGGCGATCGTATTGACCGGGCTGACCCTGTCGCTGGGCCTGTTTGGTTGGCTGCTGTGGCGGCCGGGGCGCTCGGACCCGCGGCGCGTGGCCGGCATGCTCGCCGACTACGGTTTGATCGCGGCCGGCATGGTGCAGATGGGCGAGCCGCTGGCCTGGGTCTACATCGTGGTGATGTGGGTGACCGTCGGCAACGGCATGCGGTTCGGCAACAACTATCTCTACGTGGCCGTGGCGATGGCCATGGTGAGTTTCGGCAGTACCGCGCTGCTGACCCCGTACTGGGGGCAGAACGCACGCCTGGCGTTCGGTCTGTGGCTGGGCCTGGCCGCGGTGCCACTGTATTTCTCCACGCTGCTGCGCCAGCTGACCCGGACCATGGCCGAGGCACGCCGCGCCAACGAAGCCAAGAGCCGCTTCCTGGCCAACATGAGCCACGAGTTCCGCACGCCGCTCAACGGCCTGTCCGGCATGACCGAAGTGTTGGCCACCACCCAGCTGGATGAAGAGCAGCGCGAGTGCGTCAACACCATCCAGGCCTCCTCACGCAGCCTGTTGGCGCTGGTGGAGGAGGTGCTGGACATCTCGGCCATTGAAGCGGGCAAGCTGCGCGTCAACGCCGAGGATTTCGCGCTGGCCGATGTGATCCAGGCCATCGGCCTGATCCTGCTGCCACAGGCGAAGGGCAAGCGGCTGGATTACCGGGTCAAGGTGGCCGAGACCGTACCGCCGCTGCTGCGCGGTGACGTCGGGCACCTGCGCCAGGTCCTGCTCAACCTGGCCGGCAACGCGGTCAAGTTCACCGACCATGGTCGGGTCGAAATCCGGGTGAGCGTGCTCAACGCCGAATCCAACGGCGGCGTGCGGCTGCGCTTCGATATCCTGGACACCGGCATCGGCGTCGCCGCTGAAATGCGCCCACGTCTGTTCGAGGCGTTCGAGCAGGCCGATGTCAGCATGGCCCGTCGCCACGAAGGCACCGGCCTGGGCACGACCATCGCCAAGGGCCTGGTCGAGGCGATGGGCGGAGAGATCGGCTACGAGGACCATCCACCGCAGGGCAGCCATTTCTGGTTCGAGGTGCCGTTCGCGCCGCCACGCGTGCCGCTGGGCACCGTCACCCCGGCCCTGGTCGGTGATGGGCTGCCGGACAGCAGCGGTAATGTGATCGCGTTTGCCGATCCGTTCCTGCGCCACCGCGCGCGCGTGCGCAGCATGCACATTCTGGTGGCCGACGATCATGAGGCCAACCGCATGGTGCTGCAGCGGCTGCTGCAGAAGGCAGGCCACAAGGTGTTGTGCGTCAATGGCGGCGAAGCGGTGCTTGATGCGATGGCCGAGAGCGATTTCGATGCGGCCATTGTCGACCTGCACATGCCCGGCATGAGCGGCCTGGACATGCTCAAGGAGCTGCGGGTGATGCAGGCTGGCGGTGGGCCACGCACGCCGGTGCTGGTCCTCAGCGCCGACGTGACGCCCGAAGCGATCCAGCGCTGCACCCAGGCCGGTGCGCACACCTTCCTGGCCAAGCCGGTGGTCGCGGTGCGGCTGCTGGACGTGCTGGCCGACATTGCTTCCAACGGCCAGCTCAAAGCCAGCGCACCGATCGTCCGTACCGCCACCGCCTTGGATGGCGTGCTCGATCCGGGCGTGCTGGACGAGCTCGCCTCGCTGGGCATGGGCGATGGCTTCGAGCGCGAGTTCATCCGCCAATGCCTGGCCGACGCCGAACAGTGCATCGGTGCGGCGCTGGCCGATGGCGAGCGCGGCGACTGGGTGCACTTCCGCGAGCAGGCGCATGCGATCAAGGGCGTGGCCAGCAACCTGGGCCTGGTCCGCGTGGCGAACCGCGCGGGCGATCTGATGCGCATGGCTGACTGGCAGCTCAAGAGCGAGTGGCGCCAGCGCATGACCCTGCTCCAGACCGGCATCAAGGAAGGTCGCCAGGCACTGGATGCACGTGCCCAGCGCAAGGCACAGGGCCAGGCCGATGACGGCGGCGACATGCGCTGAAAAAAAGCCCGGCGGCAGCCGGGCTTGAACAACACAGGGGAGGGGAGGACTCAGGCGACGTCGAGGGTGGCGCGGCGGGTCTGGGCCTTGATCAGGCGGTCCATGGTGCGCAGCGACTTGTCGCCCAGGGCGAGTGCGGAATCGACCCACACCTTGGTGATCTCCAGCAGCTCGTCATAGCGCACGGCTTGGGCCAGGTTGCGCGCGGCATTCATCGCCAGGTACGAGTGCGGAATGCGCTGATGCTGGCGGATCAGATCCTCGACCGCCTTGACGCCGTGGCCCTTGGGCACCAGCACGTCGACCACGCCCATCGCATACATCTCTTCGGAGGAATACACGCGGCCGTCCAGGATGATCTTCTCGGCCAGCTGCGGGGCGACGCGCTTGCACAGGAACGAGTAGGCGCCCATGCCCGGGAACAGGCCGAACAGCACTTCCGGCAGGCCCATGCCGCAGCCTTCCTCGGCCACGATGGTATGGCAGGCCAGCGCCATTTCCAGGCCACCGCCGAGCGCGTCACCCTGGATCAGTGCGATCGAGCGCACGTCACCACCGAAGCCGGTGTGCAGGTGGTGTACGCCTTCCACGCAGCGCTGCGCGTAGGTCAGCAGGCGGTCGCGGTTGCCCTCGCGGATCAGGCGGGTGAACAGGTCCAGATCGCCGCCCAGGTTGTAGGCGTTCGCATCGGAGGCCAGCACGAAATGGCGCAGCTTGCCGCTGTTGCGTTCGGCCGGGGTGCGGGTGATGGCGCTCATGAAATTCCACATCTCATCGAGCATGTCCTTCCGGCAGCACGGGCGGATGCCGCTGGCGGCATCGGCGTGCATGTACAGCCAATGGGCATCGTCGTTGCCGGTGGTCGCGGTGCGGATGGTGGCGTAGCGATGATTGACGGGCAGCTTTTCAATGGTGCTCATGGCGATTTCCTCGGAGGCTGGCCCGCTGGGAGGACGGTGGGCGGCGGGCCTGACGGGTCCACACGCCGCGATCCTACACCCCCGGCATCTCATGCAATGCAAAAGGCCCCCGCCGTTGCCGGCAGGGGCCCTGTGAAGATGCAGCCGTTGGGGAACTGTTACGGCGCGGGCGTATCGCGCAGTTCGCGGCGCAGGATCTTGCCGACGTTGGTCTTCGGCAGCTCCTTGCGGAACTCCACGATGCGCGGGTGCTTGTAGCCGGTCAGGTTGGCACGCGCGTGTTCCTTGACCATCTCGGCGGTGAGGTTGGGGTCCTTCTTGACGATGACCACCTTGACCACTTCGCCGGACTTCTCGTCGGGCACGCCGACCGCAGCGACTTCGAGCACGCCGGGCATCATCGCGATGACGTCTTCAACCTCGTTGGGATACACGTTGAAGCCGGACACCAGGATCATGTCCTTCTTGCGGTCCACGATGTAGAAGAAGCCCTGCTCATCCATCCGCGCCATGTCGCCGGTGTGCAGCCAGCCTTCGGCATCGACCGCCGCGGCGGTGTCTTCCGGGCGCTGCCAGTAGCCCTTCATCACCTGCGGGCCCTTGATGCACAGCTCGCCGACGTCGCCGGCGGGTAGGGTCTGACCGTTGTCATCCTTGACGCAGGCGTCGGTGGACGGAATCGGCAGGCCGATCGCGCCGTTGTACTCGGCCAGGCTGAGCGGATTGATGCAGGCCGCTGGCGAGGTCTCGGTCAGGCCATAAGCCTCGACCAGGGTCACGCCGGTGACCTTCTTCCAGCGCTCGGCGACGGCGCGCTGCACCGCCATGCCGCCACCCAGGGTGACCTTCAGCGAGGAGAAGTCGATCTCGTCGAAGCCGGGGGTGTTGAGCAGGCCGTTGAACAGCGTGTTGACGCCGGTGATCGCGGTGAAGCGGGTCGCCTTGAGCTCCTTGACGAAGCCCTTCATGTCGCGCGGATTGGTGATCAGGTAGTTGCAGCCACCGAACTTCATGAAGACCAGGCCGTTCGCCGTCAACGCGAAGATGTGGTACAGCGGCAGGGCGGTGATGATCACCTCCTTGCCCATCTCGATCCCCGAGGCGGAAATCCACGCCGAGGCCTGCTGCATGTTGGCCACCAGGTTGCGGTTGGTCAGCATCGCGCCCTTGGCCACGCCGGTGGTGCCGCCGGTGTACTGCAGGAAGGCGACATCGTCGTGATCGATCTCGACCTTGGGCAGGGTGTGGCGGCTGCCCAGCTTGAGTGCCTGGTTGAAGCGGATCGCGCCGCGCAGGCTGTAGTTGGGCACCATCTTCTTGATGTACTTCAGCACGAAGTTCACCACGATGCCCTTGGCGCCGAGCATGTCGCCCAGGCCGGTGGTCACCACCTGCTTGATCGGGGTATCGGCGATGACCTGCTGCACGGTGTCGCAGAAGTTGTCGACCACCACCAGCACGGCCGCGCCCGAATCCACCAGCTGGTGCTTTAGCTCGCGGGCGGTGTACAGCGGGTTGACGTTGACTACGGTCAGGCCGGCACGCAGCACGCCAAAGGTCGCGATCGGGTACTGCAGGCAGTTGGGCATCATCAGGGCGACGCGGTCGCCCTTCTTGAGCTGCAGCTCACCGAGCAGGTAGGCGGCGAACTGTTCGACCAGTGCGTCCGTTTCCCCGTAGGTCAGGACCTTGCCGAAACTGGAGTAGGCGGGGCGGTCGCGGAACTTGGCCACCGAAGTGTCGAAGACGGCCGACACCGAATGGAACTCGTTGACGTCGATCTCGGCGGGTACGCCTTTGGGATAACTCTGCAGCCAGGGTCGTTCCAGACTCATATTCCCCCTCCAGGAAACGTGGATGATGTAACGCGATGACGGAGAGTATCCGTCGTTTCATGCCTCGGCAGCATACCGTCCCGAATGGCAAACGCGAAGGGCCCGTGAAGAAAGGCCAAAGAGGGTCACCAGGACGCGTTGTTTGCGACATGCCCGGTCGGTGCCCACGACCAACGGTCGTGGGCTACCGTGTGGACCACGACCGGTGGGGCGTGACCCGACGCCACAGCAACGCGGCGGCTGGCTTACTTCTTCCCCGCCAGCTGGCGCAGCACGTACTGCAACAGGCCGCCGTGCTTGAAGTACTCCACTTCCTTCGGGGTCAGCAGCATCACATGCGCCTCGAAGGTCTTCTTCGTGCCATCGGCCTTGGTGGCGGTGAGGGTGGCCGACTTGCTGGCGCCATCCTCCAGGCCGGTGATGTCCACCACTTCCGAGCCGTCCAGGCCCAGGCTCTGCGCGTTCTCGCCGTTCTTGAACTGCAGCGGCAGCACGCCCATGCCGACCAGGTTGGAGCGATGGATACGCTCGAAGCTCTCGGCGATCACCGCCTTCACGCCCAGCAGGTTGGTGCCCTTGGCCGCCCAGTCGCGCGAGGAGCCAGTGCCGTACTCCTTGCCGGCGAACACCACCAGCGGGACGCCCTCGGCCTTGTACTTGACGGCCGCATCATAGATCGCCAGCTTCTGCGGCTCGCCGCCATCCTTCGGGAAGTACAGCGTGTTGCCGCCTTCTTCGCCGCCGAACATCAGGTTCTTGATCCGGATGTTGGCGAAGGTGCCGCGCACCATGACGTCATCATTGCCGCGGCGGCTGCCGTAGCTGTTGAAGTCGGCCGGTTGCACGCCACGCTCCTGCAGGAAGCGGCCTGCCGGGGAATCCTTCTTGATGTTGCCGGCCGGGGAGATGTGATCGGTGGTGATCGAGTCGCCGAACAGGCCCATCACCCGTGCGCCGTGCACGTCGTCGATGTGGCCGACGTCCATCGTCATGCCCTCGAAGTAGGGCGGGTTCTTGATGTAGGTCGAGCTGCCGTCCCACTCGTACAGATCGCCATCGGGCGACTTGATGGTGTTCCAGCGGGTGTCGCCCTTGAACACGTCGGCATAGTTCTTCTTGAACATCTCCGGCCCGATGGTCGCGGCGATCACGTCGCCGATCTCCTTGTTGCTCGGCCAGATATCGCGCAGGTATACCGGTTGGCCATCGCTGCCCGTGCCCAGCGGCTCGGTGGTCAGGTCGATGTCGGTGGTGCCGGCGATGGCATAGGCGACGACCAGCGGCGGGCTGGCCAGGTAATTCATCTTCACTTCCGGGTGCACGCGGCCTTCGAAGTTGCGGTTGCCCGACAACACCGAGGCCACCACCAGGTCACCGGCGGCGATGCCGGCACTGACTTCGGTGGGCAGGGGGCCGGAGTTCCCGATGCAGGTGGTGCAGCCATAGCCGACCACATAGAACCCGACCTTCTCCAGCTCGGTGAGTACACCGGCTTTTTCCAGGTAATCGGTGACCACGCGCGAGCCCGGGCCGAGCGAGGTCTTGACCCAGGGCTTGCGGTCCAGGCCCTTGGCTGCAGCGTTGCGGGCGAGCAGGCCGGCACCGATCATCACCGCCGGATTGGAGGTGTTGGTGCACGAGGTGATCGCGGCGATCACCACCGCGCCATCCTTCAGACGGAATTTCCGGCCATCCAGCTCGACATCGCTGTAGCCCTTGGCCAGCTGTTCGTTGCCGACCGCCGCGCCGCCACCTTCGTTGACGAAGGTGGAGACGTCATCGTTGCGCTTGTCGCGATTGGTGGTCAGGCCGACCAGGTTCTCGCGGTAGTTCTGCTTGACGTCTTCCAGCAGCACGCGGTCCTGCGGGCGCTTGGGGCCGGCCAGCGACGGCTTGACCTCGCCCATGTCCAGTTCCAGCGTGGCGCTGTAGCTGGCGTGCGCGGTGTTGGCGTCGTGCCACAGGCCCTGGGCCTTGGCATAGGCTTCCACCAGCGCGATCTGTTCCTCGCTGCGGCCGGACAGGCGCAGGTAGGTCAGCGATTCCTCATCGATCGGGAAGATGCCGCAGGTCGCGCCGTACTCCGGCGCCATGTTGCCGATCGTGGCACGGTCGGCCAGCGGCAGATGCTGCAGGCCTTCGCCGAAGAACTCCACGAACTTGCCGACCACGCCGTGCTTGCGCAGCATCTGGGTGACGGTCAGCACCAGATCGGTGGCGGTGGCGCCTTCGGGCATGCGGCCGGTCAGCTTGAAGCCGACCACCTGCGGGATCAGCATCGACGACGGCTGGCCGAGCATGGCCGCTTCAGCTTCGATACCGCCGACGCCCCAGCCGAGCACGCCGATGCCATTGATCATGGTGGTGTGGCTGTCGGTCCCGAACACGGTGTCCGGGTACGCCAACGCCTTGCCATCCTGGCGCGTTTGTTCAGAGCCGGCAGTCATGACGACGCGGGCCAGGTTTTCCAGATTCACCTGGTGGACGATGCCGGTGTTGGGCGGCACTACCTTGAAGTTGTCGAAGGCCTTCTGGCCCCAGCGCAGGAAGCCATAGCGTTCCTGATTACGCTGGAATTCGATCTTGCCGTTGAGGTCCAGCGCATCGGGCGTACCGAACACATCAACCTGCACCGAGTGATCGATCACCAGCTCGGAGGGGATCTGCGGATTGATCTGCTCCGGGCGTCCGCCGAGCTTGACCACCGCATCGCGCATCGCGGCCAGATCGACCACGCACGGCACGCCGGTGAAATCCTGCAGCACCACGCGGGCGGGCATGAAGGCAATCTCGATGTCCGGCTCGGCCTTGGGATCCCACTGGGCCACGGCCTGGATGTGGTCCTTGCCGACGGTCACGCCGCCATCCTCGTGCCGGAGCAGATTCTCCAGCAGGATCTTCATCGAGTAGGGCAGGTGGGAAATGTCGAACGTCTGTCCGAGCTTGGGCAGGCTGAAGTAGTCGTAGGTGGTGCCGCCGACGTCCAGCTGGCTGCGGGTGGAGAACGAATCGCTCATTGCAGAAACTCCTCTTGCGGATGGCTTGCAAGGGCTGCGCCGGAACGCGCCTGCTTGCGGCTGCCGTCGGGCTCGCTGCGCCCGCCGATGCGTCGCAGTATGCGACAGCGGCAGGGGCGTGCCAGCCCTTGGGCTCAGGACGGAAGGTTACACAGGCATGTGTAGTGCCGATGTCATTGCCCGGCGCCCGAATGCAGACGGGGCGCCATGAGCGCCCCGTCGGGAAGTAGCTTGTGGGCGGCCGCTTACTTGCCGTTGGCGGCGTCGATCAGCGGATTGCCGGTCTTGCCCACGGCATTGGTCTTGGACTTGGCCGACAACACGCCGGTCTTGCCGAACTCGAACACCGTGGCTTCCTGGACGTTCTTGCCGAACGACTTGATCTTGACGAAGTCGTAGTACCAGACCTGCGTGTCGCCAAGCTGTTCGCGGCGGCTGGGGGCACCGAAGGCGCCGCGGACATCCTCCTGGGTGGTCTTGCCCACTTCGGCGGCATCCAGCTGCTGCTGGGTGATCTCGGTGCCGGTGGTGTAGGCGCCAAACGGGTTGGCATGCGCCGGCGGGGCCGCGAGGGCCAGCGGGGCAGCAATCAGCAGGGCAAAGGCGAGGGTGGTGGCGCGCATCGTGGGATGTCCTTGTCTATCGATGGGTGTGCGGGTCGCCAGGGTGACGGGAAGTGTCCGCGTCCGGGCGGCAGCGGTGGCTGCCCGACCAGTCTAGCCTTCTTGCGCGGCCCACGGCGCCCGCAAGGCAGGCAGCGCCTGGATTTGCCCCTGAACGATAAAGTACGTACAATTCATACATACTTTTTGAGGCGTACCCCATGGAAGCCACCGTTGCAGAGCGCGGACAGATCACCCTGCCCAAGGCCGTGCGTGATGCGTTGGGGCTGACCAAGGGCACCCAGCTCACCGTCGAGCTGGAAGGCGGCCGCATCATCCTGCGCAAGAGTGTGGACGATGCGATCTCACGCGCCCGCGGCAAATTCGCGCTGGACGGCTTCGAGTCGTCCGAGGCCGCGGTGAAGGCCGTCCGTGACGAAGACTGAGCCTGCGATGATCGCCGTCGATTCGCCGGTGCTGATCGAACTGCTCAGCAACGGCCCGCAGGCTGACGCCGTGGAGGCCTGTCTGCGCCAGAACCTGGTCGGCGGCCGCGTCGTGGTCTGCGGGGCGACCCTGGCCGAACTGTGCGCCTCGCTGCGCGGCGGTGCCGAAGTGCTCGAGGCGCTGGAGGAAATGGGCGTCCATTTCAACGCGCTGGAAGCCAAATCGGCCCTGCGTGCAGGCGAGATGCAGCGCCGTCACCGGCAGCGCGGCGAAGGCCGCCGCAGCCTGGACGACTTCATGGTGGGTTCGCACGCACTGCTGCAGTGCGACGGCCTGATCACCTGGAACGACAAATTTTACCGCGACTACTTCAAGGGCCTGAAGCTGATCGTGCCGCACGCCTGAGCCCATACTTTTAAACCGCATTCTTTCAAAGAATCACCCGGGAGTTGTCATGTTGGAAGCCTACCGCCACCACGTAGCCGAGCGCGCCGCGCTTGGCATCCCGCCGCTGCCGCTGAGCGCCCAGCAGACGGCCGACGTCATCGAACTGCTGAAGAACCCGCCCGCCGGCGAAGCCGAGTTCCTGCTGGAACTGCTGACCCACCGCGTGCCGGCCGGCGTCGATGACGCTGCCAAGGTCAAGGCCTCGTACCTGGCCGCGATCGCCCTGGGCAGCGAAGTCAATCCGCTGATCACGCGCGAGCGCGCCACCGAACTGCTGGGCACCATGCTCGGCGGTTACAACGTCGCGCCGCTGGTCCAGCTGCTGGACGACAGCGCCGTGGGTGCCATCGCCGCCAATGCGCTGAAGAACACCCTGCTGGTGTTCGATGCCTTCCACGACGTGCAGGAAAAGGCCAAGGCCGGCAATGCCAACGCCCAGGGCGTGCTGCAGAGCTGGGCCGATGCCGAATGGTTCACCAGCCGTCCGCAGGTGCCGGAGAGCCTGACCATCACCGTGCTCAAGGTGACCGGCGAAACCAACACCGACGACCTGTCGCCGGCCCCGGATGCCACCACCCGCCCGGACATCCCGCTGCACGCCCTGGCGATGCTGAAGAACAAGCGTGATGGCATCGAGCCGGAAGAAGACGGCAAGCGCGGTCCGGTCAAGTTCCTGGAATCGCTGAAGGACAAGGGCCACCTGGTTGCCTATGTGGGTGATGTGGTCGGTACCGGTTCCAGCCGCAAGTCGGCCACCAACTCGGTGCTGTGGTTCACCGGCGAAGATATTCCCTTCATCCCGAACAAGCGCTTCGGCGGCGTGTGCCTGGGCTCGAAGATCGCGCCGATCTTCTACAACACGATGGAAGACGCCGGCGCGCTGCCGATCGAACTCGACGTGTCGCAGATGAACATGGGCGATGTGATCGAGCTGCGCCCGTACGACGGCAAGGCCCTGAAGGACGGCGCCGTCATCGCCGAGTTCAAGGTCAAGTCCGACGTGCTGTTCGACGAAGTGCGCGCCGGTGGCCGCATTCCGCTGATCATCGGCCGTGGTCTGACCGCCAAGGCGCGTGAAGCGCTGGGCCTGGCCCCGACCGATCTGTTCCGCCTGCCGATGGACCCGCCGGATACCGGCAAGGGCTTCTCGCTGGCGCAGAAGATGGTCGGCCGCGCCTGTGGCCTGCCGGAAGGCCAGGGCATGCGCCCGGGCACCTACTGCGAACCGAAGATGACCTCGGTGGGCTCGCAGGACACCACCGGCCCGATGACCCGTGACGAGCTGAAGGATCTGGCCTGCCTGGGCTTCTCGGCCGACCTGGTGATGCAGTCGTTCTGCCACACCGCGGCGTACCCGAAGCCGGTGGACGTCAAGACCCACCACACGTTGCCGGAGTTCATCTCCACCCGTGGCGGCATCTCGCTGCGCCCGGGCGATGGCGTGATCCACAGCTGGCTCAACCGCATGCTGCTGCCCGACACCGTCGGCACCGGTGGCGACTCGCACACCCGTTTCCCGGTGGGCATTTCGTTCCCGGCCGGCTCGGGCCTGGTCGCCTTCGCGGCGGCCACCGGTGTGATGCCGCTGGACATGCCCGAATCGGTGCTGGTCCGCTTCAAGGGCAAGATGCAGCCGGGCGTGACCCTGCGTGACCTGGTCAACGCGATCCCGCTGTACGCGATCAAGTCCGGTCTGCTGACCGTGGCCAAGGCCGGCAAGAAGAACATCTTCTCCGGCCGCATCCTGGAAATCGAAGGTCTGCCGGAGCTGAAGGTCGAGCAGGCGTTCGAACTGTCCGATGCCTCGGCCGAACGTTCGGCCGCCGGTTGCTCGGTGCACCTGAACAAGGAGCCGATCATCGAGTACCTCACCAGCAACATCACGCTGCTGAAGTGGATGATCGCCGAGGGTTACCAGGACGCCCGCTCGCTGGCGCGCCGCATCGAGAAGATGGAAGCCTGGCTGGCCAACCCGGAGCTGCTGGCCCCGGATGCCGACGCCGAGTACGCCGCCGTCATCGAGATCGATCTGGCCGACATCCACGAGCCGATCGTGGCCTGCCCGAACGATCCGGACGACGTCAAGACGCTGTCCGACGTGGCCGGTGCGGCGATCGACGAAGTGTTCATCGGTTCGTGCATGACCAACATCGGTCATTTCCGCGCGGCCGCCAAGCTGCTGGAAGGCAAGCGCGACATCCCGACCAAGCTGTGGGTGGCACCGCCGACCAAGATGGATGCCTCGGAGCTGACCAAGGAAGGCCATTACGGCACCTTCGGCACCGCCGGCGCACGCATGGAAATGCCGGGCTGCTCGCTGTGCATGGGCAACCAGGCGCAGGTGCGTGAGGGCGCGACGGTGTTCTCGACCTCGACCCGCAACTTCCCGAACCGTCTGGGCCGCAACTCCAACGTGTACCTGGGTTCGGCCGAACTGGCCGCGATCTGTTCGCGTCTGGGTCGCATCCCGACCAAGGAAGAGTACATGGCCGACATCGGCGTGTTGGATGCCAGCAGCAAGGACATCTACCGCTACATGAACTTCGACCAGATCGAGGACTACCAGGAAGTGGCCGGTACGGTTGCTGCCTGATCCGGGTGCCGGGCGCTGCCCGGCCTTGGTAGCCATCGACCGTTGGTCGATGGGCTGAAAACACAAACCCCCGGTGAAAGCCGGGGGTTTTTTTATTGATAGGCTCGCGCAATCGAAAAGTGCATGGACGCGTCGTTTTGCTGAGGGCAGCGCGAGCACATGAGGTCAAAGGGAGATGTCGTAGGTGCAAGTACAGATTCAGGGTAGAGCGTGGCCTGGTAGGAACTCCGGCCAGCTTCAACGCCAACATTGATGGAATAGGCGGCTGGGAAGTAAGGGAAATTTCCGCCAACATGGAAGAGCGCCACAGCTCGGACTATCAAGGGGTACCAGGTCTCGGGAGGGGCAGGCGCGTCGGGTAAGAACGGGAGGCTTTACAGAAGAGTGTGGATGTATACGTCGTGCCGCCAAGTGGCCCATCAAGATGGCTGGACCTGCGAGCATGGAAAAAAACAGCTTCGAACGCAAAGCCAGATGAGGTGATCTATGTGGGATGGTATGAAAAGGACATTTAGTCTTGCGATCCTTTCCGCTGTGGGGCTGACGTGCTTCATCTCGACCAGCGCGGCGGAGCGTCAAGGTGGCAGATGCCAGGCGATGAGTGGTGCTTACAAGGGTGTGCAGTACTGTCAAGTACCCATCCACGCCTTGCTGGCGAACCCGGAGTCCTACGATGGCAAGGCGGTGGCAACCTTTGGATATCTTCTCCATGAAGGCGGGCGCAGAGATGTCATCGGACCCGCGGCGGATGGGCTGCGTCGTTTCGATTTCATAGCATGTGTCGACGTTGACCGTCGTGGTGCTACCTATGAAGATTCGGCCGCGGGCCTGTCTGCCGGTGTTTACTTTGTGATGATTCAAGGTAAGTACAAGGAGGGCGCGGTGAATGGCGCTTGCGTAGGCTCGTTCTCGGATGTGTACATCTCCAGAATTTCCAAGGTCCTGGAGAACGACTGATGGGTTGGTTTGGTTGGCCTGGACCAAAGTGAAGCCAAGAGCCGAGGTCAGATTCGTTGCGCAGTCGCCAGGTGCCCACGTGCGCCATCAGCCACGCGCCGGATAACGGAACGGCCATGCGTCAGGCTCTCCGGTAGCCGAAAGCGACGAGGCAGGTCCTTCGACTGGGCTGACCTGCATGCAGCAGCGCTATTACGACTCCGACGTTGGTTCCCATCTGTCGGTCGATCCAGTGGCCGCGGCGTCTAATCCCGTGGAGCTGTTCAGCAGGTATCGCTATGCGGACAGTAATCCGAGTCCGCCCCCATCGACTACGCTCATACACATCCCGGCACGGATTTCTTCAGTGGTGAAGACATCCAGATGGCCCAGTCAATGTATAGGGCGGTGAATTCTGGTTGATCCGTCCCTCTGGATTTCGAAGCGTTTGTTGGACTGACGAACGGTAAGATGTGTGAATGGGCATCCCTGCAGAATGGTGGCAAAACTGATGCGAATGTTAGGTATTCCACTCCTTGGCGGGCTCATTCTTGCGTCTGCATTCGGTGCAGCAGCTGCAGCGCCGCGGCAATGCTACGGGGAGGGCAAGGACCAGACCTGCGCACTTTCTTTTGGTGATCTTTGGGGTTCGCGCGAGCAGTACGCGGGACGCCGGATCGAAATCAGTGGATACCTTGTCCGCGGTTTTGGCCAACTGGTTCTGTATTCAGGAAAAGACTATTTTCTGTACCAGAAGGCAGTCGGCGGCATCGCGGTGCAAATGGACCAGGCAATGTTGGAGGCCGCACTTGCCGAGATGCGTCCTATCCCTGGGGGGGGAGACTGGCAGGACGAGGCCCTCTGTCCAATCACCGTACAGGGCATTTATACCGACAAGCCGTTTGGAGACTTTGCGACGTTGGGAACTGTGATGGTTGCAAGCGGCCCAAGGATGCTTCCATTTGTTGGCTCCTGCGCTGACCTGCAGCCCAAGCTACCGCAAGGCTTGGACAAATGACTTTCATCCAGCTAGGCATGGCGAACTGTTCCAGTGCCTTCGCATGCAGGAAGAGGTCATCGCCGGCGCTGCCGATCTCGATTAGCAGGCCGGCGCGGCGTTCGATCACGAACTGGTCACGCGACATCAGGGTGAGCCAGTCGTCTTCCAGCAGCAGGACGCGGGTGATCAGCACCCACGAGATTGGTCATACGCCTATGGCTTGTGCCACGTTTGGTTACAGGGCGGCAACCTCAAATGCTGATGCTGACGAGTTCAACGCAGTTCGATTCCTGGAGAACCCCGACAAGCAATGCTTGGGAATGCCACTGAGAACCCATTACTCTGAACTTCCGGTGCCAGGCCCCTTGGTGGGAGGGAATTAAGATGATCGGCATCACTGCGTACTTCATGATGACGGCTGCCGCGGTATCTGGATGCGATTGCCGGTCTGGGGGCTGGGATAAGGTTGTAGAGAACACAGAGGAGCTTGTTGTCTACAAGCAGCCGTTCAAGGTCCCAAGGGATCCTCTAGGCTCAAAGTACCCCGGCGCCTGTGTCAGGATTGGATTCCAGATCGATGTGAACGGGCGTCCCATAGATGTCAGAATTGATGGAAGCTCCGAAAACAGGTCGATGGATGTTGCAGCCCGGGAAACCTTGAAGAAGTACAGATTCGAAGTTCCTTCGAACGAAGCTGCAACCGAGTTCGCGCTTGTTTTCGTTTACCCTCCATCTGAGTCGCCGTAACGCGCAGGCGCCGCGGTCTGCCGTGTTGATTTCCTTAGCGTTGTCGGCGTCGTTGCTGCACCGAGCCGTATTCCATGCGCAGACGCGGCGGTTCATGGCCATGCCGGCGGAATATGCGCGACGTCGCGTACTTCCGGGCTCCGCAATAGAGAATTCAAGGCCGCTGGTGCTGCCGCCAGAGCATGGTTCGACACTGTAATGCCGGTGGGCATCAGGTATGAATCTGAAATAGGCGTCAGGATCTTTCAGGGGATGAACAAGGGCGCGGTTCTGGGGTACTCGGTAAGCGACGGTTTTTAGTTCCAGATAAGCGTGTCGACGCTCTGCAGCTCCGCCTCAGTGCTTGGGGATGCTGCCATCGGGTATGCGCATACGCACCTGGGACTGATTTGTTCAGCAGCGCAGACCTCAAGGCCGGGCGGGACATGTACCGGAGGCCGAATCGATCAAGAACGACGCCATTGGACATTGAGGCGTTTGTTGGTTTGACCGATGGCAGGATGTAAGGTTGGTCGTACTTGAAGAACGGCGGAGATATCAATGGGGGTAAGCACTCAACTTCTTAGCGGGCTTGCCTTGATGCTCAGCATCGGTGCGGCGGAAGCGGCGCCGCGGCAATGCGTGGGAGAAGGTCGCGATGAAATTTGTTTGCTCTCCTTCGGTGATCTTTGGGGTTCCCACCAGCAGTACGCAGGTCGCACCGTGCAGATCAGTGGATACCTTGTCAGTGGCTTCGGGCAGTTGTTGCTGTATCCAGGCAAGGACTATTTTCTTTACCAGAATGCGTCAGGCGGCATTGGCGTGCAGACTGATCGCCACGCTTTCGCCGCCGCTCGATCAAGGATGGATCGGATGAAAGGGCGGGGGGATTGGCAGTACGAATCCCCTTGTCCAGTAACCGTTCTAGGCACCTACGACGATGCGCCGTCCGGAAACTTCTCGACGTTGGGTACGATTACCATGGAGAGCATGCCGGCGGCGACACCTTTTCCCGACCCCTGTTCTTCAAACGAAGCGCCGAAGGAGCCGCTGCGACAGGAACGGTGACGTAGGATAGAAGTTGCAGGTCGCCCAGCGACTTCGTACAGTCGCCTGGATGTCGTTAACCGACTCAGCCGGCTGCACATGGGTGAAGCGCGCCAGCATCTGCGGCAGCAGGGTCTCGCGGGCCAGCCGCGTCAACCCCGCGCCAACGCCATCAACCGCTCCGCAATCCGCTCCAGCGGCACCATCTCCTCCGCTGCGCCCAGCTTGAACGCCGCACCGGGCATGCCCCAGACCACACTGGTCGCTTCGTCCTGCACCAAGGTGGGCGCGCCCGCGTTCTTCAGATCCAGCAGGCCACGGGCGCCATCGTCGCCCATGCCGGTGAGGATCGCGCCAATGGCATTGGCGCCGGCGCTTTCAGCGACCGAGCGGAACAGCACGTCCACGGCCGGCTTGTGCCGGTTGACCGGCGGGCCATCGTCGATCCGGCAGCGCCAGCGCGCACCGTCACGGATGATCCGCAGGTGCTTGCCGCCCGGGGGGAGATACGCATGGCCGGGCAGCACGGCTTCGCCGTCGGTGGCTTCGCGCACGGACATCGCCGAGTGGCGGTCCAGGCGTTCGGCGAACGGCGTGCTGAAGGTGGCCGGCAGGTGCTGGGTCATCACCACGGCCGGTGCATCGGCGGGCATGCCTTCCAGTACCACGCGCAGGGCTTCGGTGCCGCCGGCCGAGGCGCCGATGGCGATCAGACGGTCGGTGGTGCGGAACTGGATGGAGCGCGGCGCGACGGGAGCCACGGCGCCGAGGGTGATACGCGGCGGATTCGGGCGGGCCAACGGACGCACGCGCGAGCGTGCGGCCATCTTGACCTTGGCGATGATCTCGTCGGCGTAGCCCTGCAGGCCACGCGCGACATCCAGCTTGGGCTTGGAGACGAAGTCCACCGCGCCCAGCGCCAATGCCTGCAGCGTGGTGTCAGCGCCACGCTCGGTCAACGAAGAGATCATCACGACCGGCAGCGGATGCAGGCGCATCAGGTTTTCAAGGAAGGCCAGGCCGTCCATGCGCGGCATTTCCACGTCCAGCGTGATCACGTCCGGGGCCAGGCGCTTGATCTTCTCGCGCGCCAGCAGCGGGTCGGCGGCGGTGCCGACCACTTCGATACCGGGATCGCTGTCGAGGATTTCGCTCAGCATCTGACGCACGACCGCCGAGTCGTCGACAATCAGGACTTTGCAGGGTGCACCATGGGTCATTCGAACAGCTCCACGCCACCGGTGACCGGGGCTTTGGACAGACGGGCGCGCACGGCCGATTCGGTCGCGGCGACTTCGGCTTCATGCGCGTGCGGCAGCCGCTGCACGACGACGCGGCCGGTGTCGGCGAAGAACCACACCTTGCGCGGGTGGATGCCACACAGGTCTTCGGCAATGATCGGGATGTGCTCGGCCTGCAGGTACTGGCGCACGAACTCGGCGTTGCGGGTGCCGACCGGGTTGCTGGTGAAGCCCTTGAGCACGTTGGCGCCACCGAACACCTTGGCCTCAAGGCGCTTGCGGTGCGCGCCGCGCTTGAGCAGGTCGTTGATCAGCAGCTCCATGGCGTAGCTGCCGTAGCGCGCGGGCGCACCATCACCGACGTTGCCCTCGGGCAGCAGGAAGTGGTTCATGCCGCCGATCTTCAGCACCGGGTCGCGCAGGCAGGCGGCCACGCAGGAGCCCAGCGTGGTGGTCAGCGCGGTGTTGTCGTCCACCGCCAGATACTGGGTCGGCAACAGCTTGGCAGCGGTGACCTGGAAGCGGCTGTCGTAGTAGCGCATCACCTCATCGTTGCGGATCGGCAGACTCATACCGGCGCTCCGGGCGCGCGCTTGTACAGGGTGCGCCCGCACGGCTGGATCAGATCGGCGGCGTGCAGGTAGTTCTCGGAGTGGCCGGTATAGAGCAGGCCGTCGTCGCCCATGTGCTGGATCAGGCGCGAGAGGATGCCGCGCTGGGTCGGCTTGTCGAAATAGATCATCACGTTGCGGCAGAACAGCGCATCGAACGGGCCACCGACGTCGTAGCGGTTGGCGAGCAGGTTGAGCGGGCGATAGTCGATCAGATCGCGCAGGGCCGGGTGCACGCGGCAGTGGCCTTCGTTGGGGCCGGTGCCGCGCTGGAAGTAGCGCTTGCGGATCGCCGGATCCAGACCGGAGACCCGGTCGATCGCATAGACGCCACGGCTGGCGGTGGCCAAGACCTGAGTGTCCACGTCGGTAGCCAGGATGCGCACCGGCGGCTTGAGCGTGCCGAAGGTCTCGCAGGCGGTGATCGCCATCGAGTAGGGCTCTTCGCCAGTGGAGGCCGCGCACGACCACAGCTGCAGGGTGCCGCCACCGTTGCCGCGCAGGCGCAGTTCGTCGGTGAGCTTCTCGAAGTGATGCGGCTCGCGGAAAAACGCGGTGAGGTTGGTGGTCAGCGCGTTGGTGAACGCCTGCCATTCCTCGCCGCCGTGGGCTTCCAGCTGGTCCAGGTAGTCGCTGAAACTGCGCATGCCGAGCGCACGCAGCCGGCGCGACAGGCGGCCATAGACCATGTCGCGCTTTGCGGGCGCCAGCGAGATGCCGACCCGCTGGTAGATCAGCTCGCAGACACGGCGGAAATCACGGTCGGCGAACTCGAATTCGCGGCCATTGGAGGATGCGGCGGTGGCAGGAGGCGTGGACACGGGCAGGCTCGCAGTAAAAGGGGGGTGCGGCGGTCGTGCGACCGCCGCGCAAACTCAGAACTCTTGCCAGTTGCCGTCATCGGCGGGCAGGGCGCGCGAGGGCTTGGCGGCTGCGACCGGGCGGGGGGCGGCGGGCGCCGGGCGCGGGGCGCTGCGCACTGGCGGCAACGCCGCACCGGCTCGCGCGGTGACCGCGCTGACGGCCGCGGCGACCTGGTTGTCCAGGCGGAAGATGGCGACGGCATCGGCCAGCTGTGTGGCCTGCTCCTCCATGGAGCGGGCGGCTGCCGTGGCTTCTTCCACCAGGGCGGCGTTCTGCTGGGTGGTTTCATCCATCTGCACCACGGTCTGGTTGACCTGGTCGATGCCGGCGGACTGCTCCTGCGATGCGGCGGAGATCTCGGCCATGATGTCGGTCACGCGCTGCACCGAGGCGACGATTTCGCCCATGGTGGCGCCGGCCTGGTTGACCAGCTGCGAGCCCTCGGCGACCTTGCCGACCGAATCATCGATCAGGCCCTTGATCTCCTTGGCGGCACCTGCCGAACGCTGGGCCAGGGTGCGCACCTCGGAGGCGACGACTGCAAAGCCACGGCCCTGTTCACCGGCGCGGGCGGCTTCGACCGCCGCGTTCAGTGCCAGGATGTTGGTCTGGAAGGCGATGCCGTCGATGACCGAGATGATCTCGGCGATCTTCTTGGACGAGGTCTGGATCGCGGCCATGGTGGTGACCACTTCACCCACCACGCTGCCGCCCTGGGACGCAACGGAGTGCGCACCGATGGCCAGCTGATTGGCCTGGCGGGCATGTTCGGCGTTCTGGCGCACGGTGGAGGTCAGTTCCTCCATCGAGGCGGCGGTTTCTTCCAGGTTGGCGGCCTGCTGCTCGGTGCGGCGCGACAGGTCACTGTTGCCGGTGGCGATTTCGCCCGCGGACAGGTTGATGCTGCCTGCGGCGGTCTGGATCTGGCCGACGATCTGGGTCAGCTGCGCGACGGTGGCATTGGCGTCGTCGCGCATGGTGGCGAACACGCCCTTGAAATCGCCGTCCATGCGTGCGGTCAGGTCGCCTTCGGCGATGGCCGACAGCAGCTGGGAGAGCTTGCCCAGGTTCTCGTCGCTGACCTGCATCATCGCGTTGAGGTTGGCGATCATCAGGCGGAAATCGTGATTGAAGCGGGCGGTATCGCCGCGCTGGCTGAAGTCGCCAGCCGCGGCGGCCGATGCCAGGCGCTGGATCTCGCCGTTGATGTTGCCCAGGTTCTGCTTGACCGCATCGACGGTGGCGGTGATCTGCGCCTTCTCGCCGGGGTAGCGGGTGAGATCCGCACTCAGATCACCCTGGGCGTAGCGCTGCACGACGGACAGCACTTCGCTCATGGTCTGCACGTGCGCGCCGACCAGGGTGTTGGTCTCATGCACCATCAGGCCGTATTCGCCCGGGAAGGCGCCCTCATCCATGCGGTAGCTGGTGTTGCCGGCGTCGTGATGGGTTGCCATCTCGCGCTGGCCGCTGATCACCGCGTGCAGCTGTTCCTGCATGCGCGCCATGCTTTCCAGCAGGCGGCCAGGCTCGTCATGGGCCTGCTCGCCAATGCGGCTGTCCAGCTTGCCGCGGGCGATGCTCTCAGCCACGTTGGTGGCCTGGCGCAGGGGCAGGGTGATGCGGTTGCCGATCAACCAGCTCAGCGCCAGCACGATCAGCACCACGCCGCCACCGGTGGCGGTCATGATGCCGGTGAACACCAGCGCCTGCTGCTGCACGTCCTCCATATAGACGCCGCTGCTGACGACCCACTGCCACGGCTGGTACATGCCCGCGTAGGCCGATTTCACGAACAGGCCCTTTTCGCCGGCCTTTTCCCACTTGTAAGTGACCACGCCGCCGCCGATCCGGGCCATGCCGACCAGGTCGTAGAACAGGCGGACGCCGTCCTCGGAGCGGAAGTCCTTCATGTCCTGGCCGATCAGATCCTTGCGGAACGGATGCATGATCACGCGGTACTGGGTGTCGTAGACGCTGTAGTAGAAGGCATTGTTGTCCGCACGCATGCGGGCCAAGGCTTCCAGCGCACTCTGCTTGGCCTCCTGCTCGCTGAGCTCGCCGCTCTGCGCCAGGCCGTGGTAGTGATCGAGGATGCCGTAGGTCAGCTCGACCTGGGTCTTGAGGCTGGTCTTGCGCGTTTCGGTCAGGTCCACGTACTGCATGCGCGCCGCGACCACCGACAGCGCGATCACGCCCAGGGCGATGAGCAGCGTCAGCAGGTTCAGCTTGCGCCGGACGGAGAGGTTGGCGAAGTACTGGTTCCAGCGGCGGAATAGAGTCATGGGCAGGGCATCTGATCGGCAGGGAAGCACGTGGCGATGCCAGGGAAATCGCGGTGACGTTCACCCACCTGGCCGGCCGCGACGAAGTGTCTGGCAATGCTGTTATCGGCCGATTCCGGCGAGTATTTAGCCGTTCGCCATTCAGGCAGGCAGTTGTGCATGAAAAAGGCCCCGATGCCGAAGCACCGGGGCCTTCATGTGACACGGCAATGCGTCAGGAAATCAGAACTCCTGCCAGTCGCCGTCGGCCAGTTCGGTAGCGACCGGGCGCGCTGCCGGGCGACGGGCCGGGGCGGCGGCGACCGGTGCGCGGGCGGTGCGCGGTGCTGCGGCCGCCACGACCGGTGCAGGCGCCAGCGCATGCTCGTCCAGCTTGAAGATGGACACGGCATCGGTGAGGTGGCCGGCCTGTTCTTCCATCGCGCGGGCAGCGGCGGTGGCTTCTTCCACCAGCGCCGCGTTCTGCTGGGTGGTTTCGTCCATCTGAACCACGGTCTGGTTGACCTGTTCGATACCGGCCGACTGCTCCTGCGAGGCGGCGGAGATCTCGGCCATGATGTCGGTCACGCGCTGCACCGAGGCGACGATTTCGCCCATGGTGGCGCCAGCTTTCTGCACCAGTGCCGAACCGTCGTTGACCTTGCTGACGGAATCGTCGATCAGGCCCTTGATCTCCTTGGCCGCACCGGCCGAACGCTGGGCCAGGGTGCGCACTTCGGAGGCGACGACCGCGAAACCGCGGCCCTGCTCGCCGGCACGGGCGGCTTCGACCGCGGCGTTGAGCGCCAGGATGTTGGTCTGGAAGGCGATGCCGTCGATGACCGAGATGATCTCGGCGATCTTCTTGGACGAGATCTGGATCGCGCTCATGGTCGTCACGACCTGGCCGACCACGTCACCGCCCTGGCTGGCGACCGTATGCGCGCCGATGGCGAGCTGGTTGGCCTGGCGGGCGTGTTCGGCGTTCTGGCGCACGGTGGAGGTCAGTTCCTCCATCGAAGCGGCGGTCTCCTCCAGGTTGGCGGCCTGCTGCTCGGTCCGGCGCGACAGGTCGCTGTTGCCGGTGGCGATCTCGCTGGCAGCCGAACTGATGGCCTGGCTGGAATCCTTGATCCGGGTGACGATGCCGCTGAGCTGCTCGGCAGTGGCGTTGGCGTCGTCGCGCATCCGGGCGAACACGCCCTGGAAGTCGCCGTGCATGCGCACGCTCAGGTCACCCTTGGACAGTGCGGTCAGCAGGTTGGAGACCTGTTCGATGCTGGCCGAGTTGGCATCCAGCAGACCGTTGATCTGCTGGGCCAGCTGCAGGAAGAAGCCGTCCTTTCCTTCGCTGTCGATGCGACCGGAGAGATCACCGGCAGCAGCCTGGGCGATGACGCGCGCCACTTCGGCTTCCACCAGCGCCTCGGGGGTGCGGTCGCGCCATTCGGCCACGTGGCCGACGGTCTCGCCCTGTTCGTTGAGGATGGTGGTGACCGACTGCGCGAACTGCGCCTCACCGAACTGCAACTGGCGATGTGCGACGCCGTGCTGGCCCAGCTGGCCCATGAAGCGATCGTCGATCCGGTGGTTCTTCTCCAGGATCATCACGGACTTGCCGACCAAGGTGGCGGACGTGTCGAGCTCCGGCAGATCCTTCTGAAGCTCCTCGGCGTGCTGGGTGAGCGTCTGCTGCAGGGCACGGTTGGTGTAGACGATCTTCAGATCGGTATCGGTCAGGCACACGCCGGTCGAGCTGTAGTCCAGCGCGGTACGGATGCGCAGGTTCTCGCGGGCGATGGCCTGGTCGGTCTCGGTGCGCTCGCGCAGATCGCGCTGCATGCGCTGCATGGCCTGCAGCAGGTCACCGACTTCGTCCTTGCGGCTGACATCGATGTGACCATCCAGCTTGCCGCTGGCGACATCGTTGGCGACCGACACGGCGCCGCGCATGCTGCCCACCAGTGAACGGGCGAACAGATACACCAGCACCAGGCCCAGGGCGGCGCCGCCGAGCAGGGTGATGACGGTCAGCATGGCCGAGGCGGCATAGGTGGATTCGGCTTCTTCGCGCGAGGCGCGCGAGAGGCGGTTGTCTTCGGCGATCAGCGCTTCGAGCGCGGAGGACGCCTTGCGGTGCTTGGCGCGGGTTTCACCGACAAAGGTGTCCACGGCATCGTCGGGCAGGTCCAGCTCGAGCATTTCGGTGACGGCGTCGTAGGACGCCAGCGAATCGGCCCAATCCTTGGCGAAGGTGTCGAACAGCTTCTTCTGCTGGGGATTGTCGATCAGCTCGGGGTATTTTTTGATCGAGGCGTCGATCTGGGTGCGCAGGTCCGCAGCACGGCTCTTGGCTTCGGCTTTGACGTCATCGCTGGCGCGGATGAGGCCCTGGTAGGCGGAGTTGCGATACTCACCGACCATGCCGCGCATTTCACCGGCCATGCGGATGCTGTCCATCCGATGTCCGGCCAGCTCGGTGGTGACGTTGTTGAGTGAGTGGAGGCCGCGATAGGCCACGATGCCCTGCAGCAGCATCACCAGCAGGAGGACGCCGAAAGTCAGCATCAACTTGGGCATCAGTTTGAGGTTGTTGATCCACGGCATGGCAGGTGCAGTCTCCAGTGGCAAACGCGTCCGGCCGAGGTGGCCGGTTGCAGCGACCACGCCGGCCGGTGCCGGCGTGGCAGGGCGTACGGGGGATTACTTGATGTTGGCCAGCTTCAGGCTGGACGGCGAGCTGACTTCGATTTCAGCGCGCGAGGCATCGCGGGCGATCTTGCCGATCACGCAGACGGTCTTGCCTTCCAACGACTCCAGCGGGAAGCTGAACTTGTCGCGGTTGGCGCCGGCGATGCGGGCCGAGAAGGTGTGGCGCGGGAACGCACCGCCCATGTACAGGAAGGTCGGCTGGCCTTCGGAGCCTTCGGCGTAGCGGGCCTTTTCGACCTTGCCACAGACCATGCCGTCCTTGCCGACCGAGCGCGGGGCCATTTCCGGCGGGATCATCTCGTTGGACTGGGCAAACGCGGAGGACGCGGAGGTGGCGATCACGGCGACCGAGAACAGGGCAAGCAGGGACTTCATCGGGAAATTCTCCGGGGATATGGGCAAGTGGCCCGGCCGTGGGCAATCCAGTGCAGCCGGGTCCTGAATCCAGCTATCGGCCGGCTATCGCGGAACTGAAGCACTTTTTTTCCGTGACCCGCGTTGCGTTTGCAAACGCGGGTAGGAACGCTCTTTTCTGTGACAGACGTCTCAGGCGGCGACGTCGTCAACGACCAGATGGGTCTGGCCCATGTCGGCGCTGTCGAGCAGGGTTTCGATGTCGAGCAGGATGAGCATACGGTCGTCCTGGGTGCCGATGCCCGAGATGAAGCGGGTGTCGACGGCGGCGCCGAATTCGGGGGTCGGGCGGATCTGGTCGGCGGCCAGCGGGATGACGTCGGAGACGCTGTCCACCACGATGCCGACGACGCGGTCTTCGACGTTGAGCACGATCATGACGGTGAAGGCGTCGTAGGTCGCGTTTTCCAGGCGCAGTTTCAGGCGCAGGTCGATGACGGGAACGATGGTGCCGCGCAGGTTGATGACGCCCTTGATGTAGTCGGGCGCATCGGGGACGCGGGTGACGGAGTCGTAGCCGCGGATTTCCTGGACTTTGAGGATGTCCACGCCGTAGTGCTCGGCGCCGAGGGTGAAGCTGAGGTATTCGCCGCCGTCGCTGGCAGCGGTGGAGTTCTTGTCGTTCATCGAGGGGTCCTGGGTCGGGCGTGGCGGTCGAAAAAACCGGCTTCACGCTGGATATCGGCCTCGTTGGGGGCGACTTTAGGGGGGCGCATCTGTCTCCAGGCTACGTTGAGTGGCTCAACGGCTGGGGCGACGGCAGAAGCAACAGCAACAGGAGCTCAGTGGCCGTCAGATCTCCCCGTTTTTCCGGGCACTACGCTGTCGGTCGATGCGGAAGATATAGCGCTGGATCGCGCTGTCGCCGCCGCGCGGGAGATCATCGAAACGCATGCCGATGCGCTTCATCTCCACGCCATTGGGCAGCTTCACGGCCAGTTGATTGCACACGACCAGCGAGATGTGCAGTGGGCTGCTGTCCGGCATGTCCAGCTGGGCGGCATACCGCTTCTGCAGCGAGAAGACGTTGCAGTCCACCGGTACCGTGACCGCCAGACCCCCGCCGCTGATGTCCACCACCCGCAGGTGGAGGACCTCGCTGCGGTCTTCGTTGATCGGGAATTTCAGGTGCGGCGAATCGGTGATCGGCGTCTCGAGACGGTACAGCTCGCGGCGCTGCAGGTGGACCAGCTCGTCGGGGAACGGCACGCGGAAGGCCACGTGGCCGTCGTTCTGGGTACGCTCCAGCCCATCGAGCCGGAAGCGGACCATCACCCGGTCCAGCTGGGCGAAGCAGAGCAGGTGGCCGGCTTCTTCGGCCGCGCGATTGGAGGGCTCGGACGGGCTGCCGTCGAGCAGCAGCCAATCGTCGTCTTCGTCCAGTTCCAGGACGGCCGTCGGGAAGGACTGGTCGCGCCCCCCCAGATGGGCGTTGATCAACGAACGCTGGTCGATCAGCGCCTGCAGCAACTGCCGGATCTGGCGAGGGTTGCGGACCAGATACCGGTCGTCCGTGCCGTCGTCGTGCGCGGCATGGGAGGGGTCGTGTGCGTCGAGGCTGCCTTCGGACATGGAATCTGCTGAGTTGGGCGGGTGACGACATCCGCAGATGCCAGGGCTCAGTCCGTTTATCGGCAGCCGGTCACAATTATGTAGGGTCAGATGGCAGGGAGACCAACGCACCGGCATGTGGCCGGTGCGTCCTGGGCCCTCAATTGGCGCTGGCAATCTGGCGGATACGTTGCAGTACCGAGGTCTGGCCGTCGTCCAGGTGGAAGCGCGCCACTCCTTCGGCCAGCAGGCCGGCCTGATGCTCCATGCCATGCGTGGCCGTCATGGATTCTTCCACCAGTGCAGCGTTCTGGCGGGTGTTGACGTCCATCTGCGCGATGCTCTGGTTGACCTGTTCGATGCCCACCGACTGCTCCTGCGAGGCGGCGGAGATCTCGCCCATGATGTCGTTGACCTGGCGCACGGCAGTGACGATGTCGCCCATGGTGGCCCCGGCACGATCGACCAGCTGGCTGCCATGGGCCACCTTGCCGACCGAGTCGTCGATCAGCGTCTTGATCTCCTTGGCGGCGGCGGCCGAGCGCTGGGCCAGGGTGCGCACTTCGGTGGCCACGACAGCGAAGCCACGGCCCTGCTCACCGGCGCGGGCGGCCTCCACTGCGGCGTTGAGGGCCAGGATGTTGGTCTGGAACGCGATGCCGTCGATCACCGAGATGATGTCGGCGATGCGGCGGGAGGAGGCCTGGATGCCGCTCATGGTACGGATGACTTCGCCGACCACCTCACCGCCCTGCGAGGCGACCTCCGATGCACCACTGGCCAGTCGATTCGCCTGGCGGGCATGCTCGGCATTCTGGCGCACGGTGGCGGTGAGTTCTTCCATCGTGGCGGCGGTTTCTTCCAGGCTGGCGGCCTGCTGCTCGGTCCGGCTGGAGAGACGGCCGTTGCCTTCGGACATGCCGCTCGCCGCCGCGCTGAGGCTGCTGGATGCCGATTGGATGCTGGACACGATGCCGGTCAGCTGGTCGATCGTGGCATTGGCATCGTCCTGGATGCGCGCGAACACACCGTGGAAGTCGCCTTCCATGCGTGTGGTGAGATCGCCCCGCGACAGCGCGGAGAGGAGCTGTGAGATCTGTTCGATGCTGCTCGCGTTGGCATCCAGCAGGCCGTTGAGGTGCTCGGCCAGCTGCAGGAAGAAACCCTCCTTGCCGGCGGTCTCGACGCGGCCGGCGAAGTCACCGTTGGCGGCGGCGTGCACGATGCGGCCCAGCTCCTCTTCCACCTGCAGTTCGGTGGTGCGGTCGGCCCATTCCACCACGAAGCCCTGGCGTTGGCCGTCGCTGCCGATGATCGGGTTGACGATCAGGCGCATCACGCGGCCGCCGATCCGGATCTGGGCGCGGTAGGTGCCCTCCAACGTATCGAGCAGCTTGGCCTGGTGGGCGGGGTGGCGGTGGAAGATATCGATGTTGCGCCCGATCAGATCGCGGGCGTTGAACTGCGGCAGGTCGCGGCGCAGATCCTGCTCGACACCGCTGAGCATGTGTTGCAGTGGGCGATTGACGAAGACGATGTTGCGGTCGCGGTCGGCGATCATGACGTGGGTGGTGACGTCATCCAGCGCGGTGCGGATACGCAGGGTGTCGGCAAGGCTGGCCTGTTCGCGTTGGCGGCGATCCAGCAGTTGCTGGCTGGTCTGGACCAGGGTGTGCGCCAGTGAGTCGACGGGGAAGTCATCGGGGTGTACCCCGGTCGGCAGCGGTTGGTCATTGACCACACCGCGTGCCATGGCGGCCAGCGCGCGCGGGTCGTGGCCGATCAGCAGCAGCTGACGCCGCATCTGCACCGCCATGGCGCTGAGCAGGGCGGTCTCCACGATGACGTAGGTGGCGTGCAGCACGACCACGCCGAAGCCGCTGCCGGCAGCGAACACGGGCGTCGGTGTGCCCCGTGACTGCAGATAGAAGAACAGCAGGTGATGCACGGCGATGGCGCCGGCAGCGACCACGATCGGCAGCCAGTCGCGGTAATACAGCAGCAAGGCGATCAATACGATCACCGTGAAGTGCGTTTCCAGCATGCCGTGGGTCTGGTGGATCAAGGTGGCGGCCAGCACCATCCAGACCAGGGCGACCGTGCAGCGCGAGAGGCGCGTGCCCGGCAGCCAGCGGGTCTGCAGCGCGACCAGCACCAGGCTGGGCAGGGTGATCGCCAGGAAGGGGGTCCACTGGGCGTTGTGGACGGCCAGGACCAGCGAGGCGACCGACAGCAGGGCCGTCATCATCAGGAACAGGCGATCGGCCTCGGCCGCCATGACCTGCAGGTACGGCACCTTCTCGTGACCCACCAGCGAAAGGGGGGTGGTTGCGTGGGCGGACATGCGGGTCACTCCTGTGGGCATGAGCAGGGGGAGGGAACAATGAGCGGGGGCTGCGGATGGGCAAGCAACTGCTGGATCAGGGGCGCGGCCGAGGATGCGAGTCCGCCGCAACCGCGCTCGAGCAGCGCGGGTCCTGCGTAGACCAGGCGACGTGAGGCATCCAGCACGACCCAGGCATAGGGCACTGCGGCGGCGACGTCGCGGCGGTCGATGACGTGCAGCGAGGGCCGGGCTGCGGTTGCCGGGGCCGCGCACGGGCAGTGGCCGGCTGCCAGTAGCAGCACTGGAGCACCGACGGCGGGCAACGGTCCACCCAGGCCGGCCAGGATCTGATCGGCGGTCATCGCCGGTGGCGTCTCGGCCAGCGTACGCATCAGCGCAGGCAGTATCCAGCCGAGCCAGAGTGACAGCATGAGCAGGCCTGCCACGGCGCGGCGCGTCGTGATCTGCCGGTGCTGCCGAACCGATGCCATTGCCGTGGTCATGCTGCTGGCGTCCCTGCGCAACTCGATAGACCCGATAGCGGCGCGAGCCGCCGATAACTTGATGGCTGTGCCTCATCACTGTGCTGAATTCGGTAAGAAATGTGACGCGGGCGGCCCTTTGCACGGATCGCCGGACCCTCGAACGACGACACCCCGCCGGAGCGGGGTGTCGTCGTGTCAACGATGGCGACCGTGAGGCAGGATCAGAATTCCTGCCACTCGGCGTCGTTGACCATGGCCGGTTCGCGGGTCATCGGCCGACGCGGTGCGGCAGCGCTCGGCTTGGTCGGCGTGGCACCGCGCGGTGCTGCCGGTGCGACCGGTGCGCGGGCAGCGACCGGTGCCGCGGGAGTGCGACTGTCGAGCTTGAACAAAGAGACCGCATCGGTCAGATGACCGGCCTGTTCTTCCATGGCGCGGGCAGCGGCGGTGGCTTCTTCCACCAGCGCCGCGTTCTGCTGGGTGGTTTCGTCCATCTGCACCACGGTCTGGTTGACCTGCTCGATGCCGGCGGACTGCTCCTGCGAGGCGGCGGAGATCTCGGCCATGATGTCGGTCACGCGCTGCACCGAGGCGACGATCTCGCCCATGGTGGCACCGGCCTGGTTGACCAGCTGCGAGCCTTCGGCGACCTTGCCGACGGACTCATCGATCAGGCCCTTGATCTCCTTGGCGGCACCGGCCGAACGCTGGGCCAGGGTGCGCACTTCCGAGGCGACGACCGCGAAACCGCGGCCCTGTTCACCGGCGCGGGCGGCTTCGACCGCCGCGTTCAGTGCCAGGATGTTGGTCTGGAAAGCGATGCCGTCGATCACGGTGATGATGTCGGCGATGCGGCGCGAGGAGGCGTCGATCTCGTGCATGGTACTGACCACGCGACCAACCACATCACCGCCCTGCGAGGCCACCGAATGCGCACCGATGGCCAGCTGGTTGGCCTGACGGGCATGCTCGGCGTTCTGGCGCACGGTGGAGGTCAGTTCCTCCATCGAGGCGGCGGTCTCTTCCAGGTTGGCGGCCTGCTGCTCGGTACGGCGCGACAGGTCGTTGTTGCCCGAGGCGATCTCGCCGGCCGCGGTGCTGATGCTGGAGGAGGCCTGCTGGATTCTGCCGACGATGCCGGTCAGCTGCGCGACCGTGGTGTTGGCATCATCGCGCATGGTCGCGAACACACCGTGGAACTGGCCCTGCATGCGTGCTGTGAGATCGCCATTGGCAATGGACTGCAGCAGGTGCGAGAGCTGGGTCAGGTTGCCGTCGGCCACTTCCATCATGGTGTTCAGGTGCTCGATCATGACCCGGAAGTCGTGGTCGAAGCGCATCGAATCACCGCGCTGGGTGAAGTCACCGGCAGCGGCGGCCTGGGCCAGCGACTGGATCTGCGTGTTGATCGCCAGCAGGCTGGCCTTGGCGGCATCCATCGATTCATGCAGGATCGCGCGGCTGCCCGGCAGACGACGGGCGTTCTGCGAGAGATCACCGCTGGCGTACTGGTTGAGCACCGCGATGGCATCGGTGATCGCGTCCAGATGCTCGAAGATCATCGTGTTGATGCCCACGGCCAGTTCACCGTACACCCCCGGGAAGTCCTGCGGAATGCGGTGGCTCATGTCCGGGCCGGCATGCATCTCGGCCATGCGCTGGGTTTCCACCGAGAAGCGGCGCAGCATCACGGTCATGTCGCGGGTCGCAGCCAGCATCTGGCCGGCTTCGTCCTTGCTGGTGGACTGGATGTTGACCGACAGGTCGCCACGCGAGACCGACTGGATCGCATGCACGGCCTGGGCCAGCGGGCGGGTGATGGCGCGCGCGATGACCACGCCCATGGCGGCAGCCAGCAGTGCCAGCAGCACCATGCAGGCGATGATCGCGTAGACACTGTTCTTGTGGATGACGTTGGCACTTTCCACGCGGCGTGCGATGACGCCGTTGCTGTACTCGCCCAGTTCCTTCATGGCGGCGAACAGTGCACGGCGGCCGGGGCGGGACTGCTCATCGGAGATCTGCTGCGCGCCTGCGTAGTCGCCGGCGGCGATGGCCTGCTTGATCGCGGCGTTCGCCTTGAAGTAGTCCGCATTGCGTGCGGCGACGACCTCGTAGAGTTCACGTTCCTTGGGCTCGGCCGGCAGGGCGGCATAGGCGGCCATCTCGTCCTGGACCACTTTGCCCGTGGTTTCCATCCGCTTGTTGTAGTCGGCAACCGATTCCGGCTTGTCGAGCACGGTCAACTGTGCCATTTCATAGGTGCGGAATTCACCGAGCTGGGCGCGGATTTCACCCAGGTGCTGCACCGACGGAATGTCGTTGGTACTCATCGCACGCAGCTGTTCATTGGCCTCGCCCAGGCGCACCAGGGCAAAAATGCCCAGCGCCAAGGTCATCAGCGTGGTGAGGGCGAACCCCACGGTGAGCTTTCGGGCGATGGGTAGATCGTGGAACCACTTCATGATGGGAACTCCGGGCAGGGCGTAGGCGCGCAGCCGTGGGGAACTGGGCGAGATGGCGTGGGGGGAACGAGGTGAGGCGACTGCTGCGCGACAACTATCGGTGTCGCTATTGCCGATAACGGCGGTGCATGGCTACAACTTGATAGTGCTCGTCACACTGAGTTCACATTTTTTCGGTGAACGCTATCGAAAGCGCGCGCCTTGGCGGTCGTGGCTGCTTGAAGCGGTCGCGCAAGGGGTGGTGAGGTGGTTGCTGCCTGACCACGATCACAGTTTCCCTGGGCTATGCGGGCGATCGCACGCGCGCGCAAAAACGCCGCCACTCCGGGGGAGCGGCGGCGTGTGGATGCAGTGCAGGGCAGGGGCGGTCAGGCCGCCTGTGGCACCTTGAGCGAGCGCACCAGTCCGCCGATGTCGACGATCAATGCGACGCGGCCATCGCCGAGGATGGTGGCGCCCGAGACCCCGCTGATGCGGCGGTAGTTGTTCTCGATGTTCTTGACCACCACCTGCTGCTGGCCGACCAGCTCGTCCACTTCCAGCGCGATCTTCTGGCCATCGCCTTCGACCACCACCACCAGGGGTTCTTCCTGGGAATGACCGCCGTAGCCGTAGTAATCGCTGAGCGAGAGGATCGGCAGATACTCGCCACGGACCCGCAGCACGCGGCCTTCGCCGGCCATGGTGCGGATGTCGTCGCCCTGCGGCTGCAGGGCCTCCAGCACATAGGCCAGGGGCAGGATCAGGGTTTCACCGGCGACCGACACCGTCATGCCGTCCAGGATGGCCAAGGTCAGCGGCAGGCGGATCAGCACGCGGGTGCCGTTGCCGGCCTGGCTTTCCAGCTGGACTTCGCCACCCAGGGCCTGGATGTTGCGGCGGACCACGTCCATGCCGACGCCACGCCCGGACAGATCCGTGACGGCATCGGCGGTGGAGAAGCCCGGCTGGAAGATCAGGTCCCACACCTGCGAATCGGTGGGGTTGTCCGGCACGCTCAGGCCGCGTTCGAGTGCCTTGGACAGGATCTTGTCGCGGTTCAGGCCGCGGCCGTCGTCGCTGACTTCGATGACGATGTGGCCGCCCTGGTGCGAGGCCGCCAGCGTGATCGTACCGGTTTCGTCCTTGCCGGCTTCACGACGCACGTCCGGCATTTCCAGGCCGTGATCGATCGAGTTGCGGACCAGATGCACGAGCGGATCGGCGATCTTCTCGATCAGGCCCTTGTCCAGCTCGGTGCCTTCGCCGATGGTGCGCAGGCGGACATGCTTGCCCAGGCGCGAGGACAGATCGCGGACCAGGCGCGGGAAACGGCGGAACACCGCATCCACCGGCAGCATGCGCACGCCGATGACCGCTTCCTGCAGATCGCGCGTGTTGCGCTCCAGCAGGTCCAGGCCGGTCAGCAACTGCTCGGCCTGGGCCGGATCCAGTGCATGCGAGACCTGCTTGAGCATCGCCTGGGTGATGACCAGTTCGCCGACCAGATTGATCAGTGCATCGACCTTGTCCACGCTGACGCGGATCGAGGTTTCCGCTTCATGGGCGGTGGCCGGCGCGGCGGCGCCGGCCGCCTGGGCTGCGGGAGCAGCAGGCTTGGCCTCGACCGGTGCGCTGGTGGCCAGGCTCGGCGGTGCGGCCGGACGGATGTCCAGTTCGCAGTCGTCCACGACCCAGGCGAAGGTATCTTCAATCTTGCTGCGCGGCACTTTGCCGACCAGGCCCAGGTCCCACGCCAGGTGGGCCTCGAGCGGATCGAGCTGGTCGAAGCCGGGCAGGCGCTCCATGCGGGCGGCGACCTGCAGCGAGCCCAGGTGCTCCAGCTCGCGGATGATGCGCAGCGGATCGTTGCCGCTCATGAACAGCGACGGCGCCGGCACGAAACCGATCTGCCACGCTTCCGGCGTGTCATCGACCTTGGCCGCGGCCACCGGTGCGGCCGTGGCGGCCTGGCCGGTCAGCACCGCTTCCAGGCGCGCCTTGATATCGGCCACGGACTGCGGGTCCGCCGGCTGGCCGTGTTCGGCTTCACGCAGCAACGCGCGCAGCACGTCCACCGAGGCCAGCATCGCATCGATCGCGGCCGGCTCCAGTGCGCGCTTGCCGGCGCGCAGCTCGTCGAGCAGCGTCTCCAGCACATGCGTCAGCGAGGCGATCGCGTCGAAGCCGAAGGTACCCGCGCCGCCCTTGATCGAGTGCGCGGCGCGGAACACCGAGTTGATGATTTCCGGGTCCTGCTGGCCCGATTCGAGCGCCAGCAGGCCAGCTTCCATCGCGTCCAGCCCCTCGCGGCTCTCTTCGAAGAAAGTGGCGTGGAAACGTTGCAGATCCATGCTCATGATGCGGGGTGTCCGGTTGCGAGGGGAGGGAAGGGTGGAGCGAGGCTCAGCCCAGGACTTTCTGGACGGTGGCGACCAGCTGTTCCGGGTTGAACGGCTTCACCAGCCAACCCGTTGCGCCGGCGGCCTTGCCTTCGGACTTCTTGTCCGCAGCCGATTCGGTGGTCAGCATCAGCATCGGCGTGAACTTGTATTCGGCCAGCTGGCGCAGCTCACGGATCAGCGAGATACCGTCCATGTTCGGCATGTTGACGTCGGTGACCACCGCGTTGAAGCGTTGGCCCTTGGCACGCCCGAGGGCGACCGCGCCGTCTTCGGCTTCCTCGACGGAATAGCCGGCCGAGGTGAGGGCGAAAGAGACCATCTGGCGCATCGACGCCGAATCGTCCACCACCAAGATACGTGCGCTCATGCAGCGTTCTCCACAGATTTCAGGTTGTCATGGGGTGCGTCCAGGCCGAGGGCCTGGGTGACGCCGAGCAGACGCGCGGCATCACGGAAGGTTGCGGTGCAACCGTGGAATCCGGTGGGATGCCCGGCCTTGCGGCGGGCCTCGACGAATGCGCACAGCACCTGCACCGAGGCGGTATGGATACGGCCAACCTGGCTGGCATCCAGCGTCAGATCGCCTTCCTGATCCACCAGGGGGGCCAAACGTGTTTTGAGCTCGGTGCTGGTCTCGATACCGAGATCATCACCCAGTGCGACAGTGCTCATCTTTGCTCCGGACAAACGGTTCCGAGGTCTATAACGGCCTAAACCAACAAAGCTTTAGGGGCGGTGCCGGTTGCCGCTCAGTTCAACAGCTGCGTCGCATCCAGCAGGATCATCGGCTGGGCGGTGACGCGTGCCACGCCGCGGAACAGGTCGTTGGAAATCTGGCAGATGCGCGCGGTATCGGGCGGCTCGATCTGGGAGTCGGTGAGGTTGGCGACGTCTTCCACGGCCGAGACCCGCAGGCCCATGGTTTCACCGTTCTCTTCGAGCACCACGATGCGGGTGTTGGCATCGTTGATGATCGCGCTGCTGCCCAGGTGGATGCCCAGGTCCATCACCGGGACGACCTGGCCACGCAGATTCATGATGCCGAGCATCTCCGGGGCTGTCCCGCGCAAGGGCAGCAGCGGCACCGGCAGCACCACTTCCTGGACCTTCAGCAGTTCCAGTGCATAGGCCTGGGCGCCACAGCGCAGGCGCAGCCAGCGCGAGGTGCGCTCGCTGGCACGCCGGTTCTCGCGTGGGCTGGAGGCTGGATCGCGGGCCTGCCGTTGCAGCTCCTCCCAGCTGCCAGGGCGGCTCTGGGCCAACGTAGGTGTCTTGGCGCGGATGCTGGGGGCGAGTGGCATGGCGGGCATGGCGGGCGTGGCGCGGGCGGTCGGAGCCGGTGGGGAGGCAGGGGCGGGCGCTGGCGCGGGTGCGGGAGCCGGCGGCGGCACGGGCGCGGACGGCACCACGTCCTCACCGGCGGTCATCAGGCCGCTCAACGACGGGTCGTTGCGGACTTCGTCCAGCAGGTCCTCGAAGCCCGGGGCGGGCATTGCGGCGGGTGCGACCACCGGGGCGGTCTCGTACACGACTTCCGCTGGCAGGTCGTCCCAACTGGGGCGTTGCTCATCCGCTGCCAGCGTCATCGCGCCGCTCAGTGAGGGGTCATTGCGTACCTCGTCGAGCAGGTCGTCGAAGCCCGGTGCCGGGGTGGCGGTGTCGGGCAGGGTCATCGCGCCACTGAGCGACGGGTCGTTGCGGACCTCGTCGAGCAGACCGTCGAGGACGGCAGCGGGCATCGCGTCGGTGACAACGGCGTCGGCGTCGGCGCCCGGCGTCGTGCCTGCATCGCGTGTCGCCACCGGGGCTGGTGCATCTGCCGGTGCCGGAACGGCGTCGCCGAGCAGTTGCTCCAGGTAATCATCCAATACGCCGGCAGTGTTCATGCCGCGCGCTCCATCTGCTGCGCGTCGTCGGCCAGGATCCATTCCAGCGCACGCCGATAGGCGGCCAGGCCGCGACCCGGGTAATCCTCGGACTGCGGCGGCACGGTCAGGCTGGCGGCATTGCAGATGCGGGTGTCGACCGGGATCGCATCTTCCCAGACACGCTGGCCGTGCTTGTCCTGCATCAGCTTGACGGTCTCGTTGCCGGCGCGGGTGCGGCGGTCGAACAGGGTCGGCAGGATCGACATCGGCAGCGGACGGCGGCGCGAGCGCTCGACCATCTCACCGGTGCGGACCATGCCGTCCAGCCCGTGCAGCGCCAGCGGCTCGGCCTGGGTCGGGATGATCAGGCGGTCGGCCGCGGCCAGCGCGTTGATCATCAGCAGGCCCAGGGTGGGGGCGCAGTCGAGCAGGATGTAGTCGTGCTGGCCCTGGTGGCGGGCGAGCGCGTTCTGCAGCGCCAGGCCGAGGCCGGGCTGGTTCGCACTGCGCCGCTCCAGCGTGGCCAGTGCCGCCTGCGCGCAGACGTAGTCCAGGCCGGGAATGCTGCTGTGATAGGCCAGGGTGATCAGCTCGGCCGGCGGCGCGCCGAACAGCTCCAGTACGCCCTGCGGTGGTGGATCCAGCGGCACGCCGAAGGCCCGGGTGAGCGACGAATGCGGATCCAGATCGATCAACAGCACGCGGTGGCCCTGCGTGGCCAGACCACGGCCGAGCGCGAGCGTCGTGGTGGTCTTGCCCACGCCGCCTTTCTGATTGGCAACAGCCCAGATACGCATGCGGTTCACTCCTTCATTGCAGACGGAACGGCGGCGCCAACACGGCTGCCGGCCGGCACCGGTGGCAACTGCACCGGTGCGATGGGGGTAACAGGGGGGGTACGGGTGGCGCTGGGTGCTGCGGCGGTGTCGACCGCCTCGGCATCGGCACTGAGCCGGTCGGTGATCGGATCGACGCTGGGGGCGGTGTCGGCGAGGATGATCACCATCACCCGCCGATTGCGGTTGCGGCCTTCGGCGCTGGCATTGCTTTCGCGCGGGCGGAACTGGCCGTACCCGACCATCGCCAGCCGCGCCGGCTGCAGGCCCTGGTCGGCGAACAGATGCACCACGCTGGCCGCACGCGCGGCGGAGAGTTCCCAGTTGGAGGGGAACAGCGAGGTGGCGATCGGAATGTTGTCGGTGTGGCCTTCCACGCGTACGCCGTTGGGCGCATCGCGCAGCACCTGGGCGAGGGTGGAGAGGGTGTCGCGTGCGTGCACGTCCAGCGTCGCCGAGGCGGTCGGGAACAGGATGTCGCTGTTGATCTCCACCTCGATCCACAGCTCGGTACGGCGCACGGTGATCATGCCGCGCTCGATCAGCGGGGCCAGGGTGGCAGTGAGCTTGTCGGCGATGCCGTTGAGCTGGCGCTCGGCGCGCTGCAGCTGTTCCTGGTTGCGCATGGAGACGGGCATGCGCATCTGTGAGGCCATCGCCGGCAGCAGGGTGGGGTCGTTGCTCGGCGCCGGCGCGGACGGGCCGACCTTGGTGCCGGCCTTGATCACCGAGGGGCTGTCCCAGCCGCCGCCCTGGACCTGCTGGTTGCCGACCTGCACCGGGTTGATGGTGCGCGGCGCGCCACCGAAGGCGGTGGTCAACGCATCGGCCATGATCCGGTACTTGCCCTCGTTGAGCGAGGAGATGGCGTACATCACCACGAAGAAGGCGAGCAGCAGCGTCATGAGGTCGGCGTAGGGAATCGCCCAGGCCTCATGGTTGGCATGTTCTTCGTGGTGCTTGCGGCGGGCCATGTCAGTGCAGGAACCCGGACAGGTTGGTTTCGATGTTGCGCGGGTTTTCACCCTGGGCGATGGAGATCAGCCCTTCGATGATCATCTCGCGGTCGCGGCTGTTGTGGTGGATCACACTCTTGAGCTTGGCCGACACCGGCAGGAACAGCAGGTTGGCCGAGGCGATGCCGTAGATGGTGGCGGTGAACGCCGCCGCGATGCCGTGGCCGAGCTTGCTCGGGTCGGCGAGGTTCTTCATCACCGCGATCAGGCCGAGCACGGCGCCGATGATGCCCAGCGTCGGCGCATAGATGCCCATGCCCTCGAACACCTTGGAGGCGGCCAGATCCTGGCTCTCCTGGCTGCTCAGCTCGATTTCCATCATGTGCCGGATGGTCTCCGGCTCCACGCCGTCCACCAGCAGCTGCAGGCCCTTGCGCAGGAACGGATCGTCCTGGGCATCGACCTGGGCTTCCAGGCCGAGCAGGCCCTGGCGGCGGGCGATGTTGCTCCACTCCACGATCTGCTGGATCAGGTGGCGGCGGTCGCTGCTCGGCGGCAAAATCACCCACTTGACGATCTTGAAGGCGTGCTTGAACACGGCCGGCGAGGTGTGCAGCAGGATCGAGGCGATGGTGCCGACGATGACGATCACGAAGGCGGCCGGCGACCACAGCGACGCCAGACCGGCCCCCTTGAGGATGCTGCCGCCGACCAGTGAGGCCAGCGCGAGGAAAAGTCCAATGAGGCTGAGTCTGTCCATGGGTCCGTTATCGGCTTGTGTGAATGGGACTTGAGACGCCGAAGGAATCCAGTGATGCGGCGGTCACACTTTCACGCGGTCAATCGTGGTTGGTGCGCAGCCCGTCCACGTCCAGGATCAGCGCCATGCGGCCATCACCGATGAGGGTGGCGCCGGCATAGCCACGCAGTCCGCGCAGGGCCTTGGGCAGCGGCTTGATCACCACTTCCTCGCGGCCGCGGACCTGGTCGACCACCAGGCCGAAGCGGGCTTCACCGGCCTGCAGCACCACGATGGTCAGCAGCGAGGACGGCATCGGCTCCACATCCAGCCAGTGACGCAGATCCACCAGGGCCAGCGTGTGCGATTTCCGGTCCAGCACGGCACGGCCGTCGAACCAGCCCAGGGAGGTGTTGGGGGCATGCAGCACCTCCATCACGCGGGCCAGGGGCAGGGCGTAGACGTCCTCGCCGGCCTGCACCAGCAGGGTCGGCAGGATCGCCAGGGTGAGCGGCACGCGGATCATGAAGCGGCTGCCACGGCCCAGCTCGGACTGGATCTGGATCTGACCACTCAGCTCGCGGATGCGCGACTGGACCACGTCCATGCCCACGCCGCGGCCGGAGATGTCGGTCACCTGCTGCTTGGTCGAGAAACCCGGCAGGAACACCAGGTGCAGGCATTCCTCGCTGCTCAGGCGGGCGGCGGCTTCCGGATCGATCAGCCCCTTCTCGCGCGCCTTCTGGCGCAGGCGTTCCGGGTCGATACCCGCGCCGTCGTCCTGCACTTCGATGCTGACGTAGTCGCCTTCCTGCTGCGCGGACAGGCGCACGTGGCCGCTGCGGGGCTTGCCCTGTGCTTCACGCAGCTCCGGCATTTCCACGCCGTGGTCGATCGCGTTGCGGACCAGATGGACCAGCGGATCGGCCAGCGCTTCGACCAGGTTGCGGTCCAGCTCGGTTTCCGCGCCGATCAGTTCCAGCTCCACTTCCTTCTTCAGCGAGCGTGCGACATCGCGCGCCACCTTGGGGAAGCGCGAGAACACCTTGCCGACCGGCTGCATGCGGGTGCGCATGACGGCGGACTGCAGGCGGGCGGTGGCGATGTCCAGGGTGGAGACGGCCCGGTCGAGCTCTTCATCGTGCAGGCGCGCACGCAGCGTCTTGAGCCGGTTGCGCGAGAGCACCAGCTCGCCGATCAGGTTGACGATCGCATCCAGGCGCTTGGTGTCCACGCGCACGGTGTGCTCAGCCTCGGCGACCGGCTTGTTGGGCGCGGGCTTGTTGGCGGCAGGCGCGGCGGGCGCAGCCACCGCGCGAGGCGCCGGGGCGGGTGCGGCCGTCACGGACTTGGCACCGGGTGCCGCGCCGCCGTGCAGCTGGTCGAGCAGCGATTCGAACTCGTCTTCGCTGATCATGCCGTCGTCTTTCCTGGCGGCGACGGCGGTCGGTGCGGCACCGCCATGCAACTGGTCGAGCAGCGCTTCGAATTCATCGTCGGTGATCAGCTCACCGCTGCTGGGGCCGGCCGCGGCGCTGGGGGCAGCCGCCGGGGTGGCCGGGCCGTTCACGTCGAACTGTGCGATCAGCTCCGGCGGGGCATAGCCCGGCTCGGTGCCGGCCGAGACCGAATCCAGCATCGACTGCAGGTAGTCCAGCGACTGCTGGGCCGCGTCGAAGTGATGGGCCTGCAGCGTGGCCTGGCCCGAGCGTGCCATGCCCAGGGTTTCCTCGGCGGCGTGGCACAGCTCCACCATCGCCTGGATGCCGAGGAAGCCCGCGCCGCCCTTGAGCGTGTGGAACCCGCGGAACACGGCGTTGAGCTGGTCACTGTCCTGGGGCGCCTGCTCCAGCGACACCAGCTGTTCGCCGAGGCGATCCAGGATCTCCTGGGCCTCGAGGATGAAGTCGGCAGCGATATCGTCTGGAACAGCACTCATGATCGTTAAAGTCCCAAATCGGAGAGCAGGTCGTCAGCGTCGACCTGTGAAACCTGGTGGCGGTCCAGACCGGTTACGGCCGGGCCGGCCAGGCCGTTGTCACGCTTGTGCGCGGTGTCGTCCTGCGGCGGCAGCCCGAGTGCACCGAAGCCCTCATGCACGCGACGCACGATGCCCACCACGCGGCGGATGATCTGCCCGGTGAGATCCTGGTAGCTCTGGGTGAGCGCGATCTCGGTCAGGTTGTGGCGGATGCGGTCCAGCTGCTGGTCCTGGTCGGCCGTCAAGCCATTGGCGCGCAGCTGCTCGGTGAGCGTGCGGCATTCTTCGGCCAGGTCCAGGGTGCGGTGGGTGGCCTGTTCGGTCATCGCCACCACGTGATCCAGGCGCGCGCAGGCATCGTCCAGTTCGCCGGCTTCGCTGGGCAGGCTGGGCAGCTCGCCCAGTGCCTGGCCCAGCTCGCGGGCGAGCCGGTTCAACCCGGCCATCATCGGCTGGGTGCGCAGCGCGGCGAGTGCGTCGATTTCCTGACGCCACGCGGCTTCGTCACCCGATTCCAGCGCGGCCAGTGCATCCTGCAGGCGCTGCACCAGCGCTGATTTGTCGCTCAGGGTTTCCATCAGGCGCTCGCCGCCAGACGCTCGAAGATCTTGCCGAGCTTTTCTTCCAGGGTCTGGGCGGTGAACGGCTTGATGATGTAGCCGTTGACGCCGTTCTGGGCCGCTTCGATGATCTGCTCGCGCTTGGCTTCAGCAGTCACCATCAACACCGGCAGCGTCTTGAGCTTGGCGTCGGCGCGGATGGCCTTGAGCAGGTCGATGCCCGTCATCACCGGCATGTTCCAGTCGGTGACCACGAAATCGAACGGCTGGCTCTGCAACAGCATCAGCGCGGCATGCCCGTCCTCGGCTTCGGCCGTGTTGGTGAAGCCCAGATCGCCCAGCAGGTTCTTGACGATACGACGCATGGTCGAAAAATCGTCGACGATCAGGATACGCATGTTCTTGTCCAAAGCTCTTTCCTCGGTCTTAATGGTTCTCGAGGCCGGCGTCGGCCGCCTCGAAGATTTTCAGTCGGCCACGCAGGCGCAGCACGGCCTGGCCATGGATCTGGCACACGCGCGATTCGCTGACGCCCAACACGGCGCCGATCTCTTTCAGGTTCAGTTCCTGCTCGTAATACAGCGACAGGACCAGCTGTTCGCGCTCGGGCAGCAGCCCGATCGCGTTGCCCAGCTCGCGCCCGAACTCGCCACGCTCCAACACCTGCTGCGGGGTCGGGCCGCCCTGGGCGACGGTGTCCAGCTCGCCCTGGTCTTCGATCCGTGATTCCAGGCTCAGCACCTGGCCGCGCGAGGCATCTTCCATCAGGCGCAGGTAGTCCGGCAGCGGCATGTCCATCGCGGCCGCCACTTCGGTGGCGCTGGCGGCGCGTCCGGTGCTCTGTTCGAGCCGGCGGATGGTGGCGGCGGCGTCGCGGGCCCGGCGATGGACCGAGCGCGGTACCCAGTCACCACGGCGGATCTCATCGATCATCGAGCCGCGGATGCGGATCGAGGCATAGGTCTCGAACGAGGCGCCCTGGTCGGCGTCATAGCTGCGCGACGCTTCGATCAGGCCCATCATGCCGGCCTGGATCAGGTCGTCGACCTCCACGCTGGCGGGCAGACGTGCCGCCAGATGGTGGGCGATGCGGCGGACCAGGTCCGAGTGCTGGGCAATGCACTCGTTCGCGGCGACCCGCTGGACCTCTTTGTATTGTGCGGCGCCTTTCATGCGGTCACCCCGCGTTGCTTGAGGATGCGTTCCAGGAAGAACTCGACGCCACCACGCGGCTCGGTCGGGGCCTGCCAGCGTGCGGTACGGCGTGCGATCTCGGTCAAGGCCAGCGCCGACGGGCTGGACGGGTAGGCCTTCACCACCGGCTGCTGGCGCTGGACCGACAGGCGCAGCCAGTCGTCCTGCGGCACACAGCCGAGGTAGTTGAGCGACACATCGGCCAGGAACTTCTCGCAGACGCGGGTCAGCTTTTCGTACAGCACCCGGCCTTCATTCGGGTCGCGCACCATGTTGGCGACCACCTGGATCCGGTCCACGCCGCGTTCGCGCGAGAGGACTTTGATCAGGGCGTAGGCATCGGTGATCGAGGCCGGCTCGTCGCAGACCACCACCACGGTGTCCTGGGCGGCCTGGCAGAAGGTCAGCACGCCGTCGGTGATGCCCGCGGCCGTGTCCACCACCATGATGTCCAGTTCGCGCTCCAGCTCGGAGAACACGTTGACCAGGCCGATGTGCTCGGCCTGCTGCAGCTCGGCCATGTTGCGGCGGCCCGAGGCCGCCGGCACCACCAGCACGCCGCCGGGGCCTTCGATGATGACCTCCTCCAGCGTGCAGCGCCCGGCGACCAGGTCGGCCAGGGTCACGGTCGGCTTCAGGCCCAGGATCACATCGACGTTGGCCAGGGCCAGGTCGGCATCCAGCAGCAGGGTACGTTTGCCCATGCTGGCAAGCGCCACGGCCAGATTGGCCGAAACGTTCGTTTTGCCCACGCCGCCCTTGCCGCCGGTGACGGCGATGGTGCGGACCGGGCCCAGCGGCTGGCTTCGGGTAGCCGACAACGGGAAGGTCTGGGTCAGCTTGGCGTACTCACGCGACGGCATGGTTCAACTCCGGGTTGCAGGGCATATCGGCCGCGCGGCGCAAATCTTCAAGGCGAAGTACAAGATTGGCCGCGCTGGCACGGTGCAGGTCTTCAGGAACGTCCTGGCCATCGGTGATCCAGGTGATCGGCAGGCGGTGGTCGACGGCCACCGACAGGGCGGTACCGAAGCGGCCGGTCTCATCCAGCTTGCTCAGCACCACGCCCTGCGGGTTGGCGGCGCTGAAGCGGCGGACCACCTCGTCCATGTCGCCGAAACTGGTGTTGGCCGGCAGCACCAGCAGGGTGCGGATCTGCTCGGCGGCCCGCAGCCACTGCAGCTGGGCGGCCAGGGCACGGTCGCGCGGGCCCAGGCCGGCGGTGTCGATCAGGACCAGCTTGTAGTCCTTCAGGCGCTCCAGCAGCTGGTTGAGGTCGCTGCCGCTGCTGGCTTCGTGAACTGCGATGCCAAGCTGGCGGCCGAAGCCGTACAACTGCTCGCGGGCGCCGATGCGGCCGGTATCGGTGGTGACCAGGGCGACATCGCGGGCGGCGTGGGCTTCGGCGAACCGCGAGGCCAGCTTGGCGATGGTGGTGGTCTTGCCGGCGCCGGTCGGGCCGACCAGGGCGATCACACCGCCGGCTTCCAGCGGATCGACCGGGGCGATCGGCAACTTCCTGGAGAGCAGGCCGAGCATCAGGCCACGGCCGCGGTGGGCGTCGGTGTCCAGCGGGATCTGCATGGCCACGTCGCGGCTGATCCCGGCATCGAAGCCGTATTCGTCCATCAGGTCCAAGGCAGCCGCACGGACCGGCGAGCCGCGCAGGCGTTCGTCGGTGAAGCGGTGCATCTCGCGCTCGATGACGTGGCGCATGCCGGCCACTTCGTGACGCAGCTGGCGGATTTCTTCGTCGTCGCGCGGGATCAGGCTCAGCTCCGGCGCGCTGGCCACGACCGGTGCCGGTTCGTTGGCGGCGGCCGCGGTGGTCACCGGCAGCGGCAGCGCCGGCGGTACCGCAGCGGCGACGATGGCGGCCGGGGCGAGCACCGCGGCGGCCGACAGTGCGGGTTCGTCGGCGTCGTCCAGCGGCGGATCGATCACGAAGCGGGCGCGGTTGATCGGGGCCGGGGCCGCGACAGCCTCCACCGGTGCGGCGGGCGAGGCTGCGGCAGCCTGCTCGACATTGAACGGCGCGAAGATCTGCTCCGGCAGCGACGGTTCGTTGACGGCGGGGCCGACGCTGGCGCGGGCCAGGGTAGCGGCAAAGCCATCGCTGCCGCGCTGGGGCACGCTTTCGTTGGCGGTATCGAGGGTGCGACCGGTCGCGCCGACAGCGGCGCGGGCCAGGGCGGCAACGGCCGAGGTGGTGGCGGCCACCGGCTCGGGCGTGGCCACCGGGGTCTTGCGACGGGTCACGGCGGCGATCACGGCATCGGCGGCGCTGCGCGGGCGCGGGGCCGGCGGCGGAGCGACATCCTTGCGGGCCGCTTCCAGGGCGCGCTGCACTGCGCCCTCGTCGTAGTTCGCCGCCGCCACGATCTCGACACCTTCGGCGATCCGGCGGTTGGACAGGATCACTGCGTCAGGACCGTGTTCCTTGCGCACCAGGTTCATGGCCGAGCGCATATCGGAGGCGACGAAGCGTTTGATTTTCATGCTGTGGTACCGGGACTGGGGCGGCGGAGTGGTGGAAGGGAAACGCTGGTTGTCGGTGGTCTGCACGGTCAGGGATTCCCTTTATTTCCTGCTGCGGTGAATTCGAGTGGGGTGTCTGTTTTCTGTCGCGGTGCCGTCGGGCGCCTGGCTCAACTGATCGTGCCGACCAGCTTCAACCGTTTGTCCTCGGGCACCTCGCTGTAGGCGAGTACGGACAGCGAGGGGACGCTGTGGCGTACCAGCCGTGCCAGCGCGGCACGTACCGGGCCAGGCACCAGCACGACCGCCGGCTCGTTCTTCGCTTCCTGCTTGCCGACACATTCGGCCAGGCTTTGATGCAGTCGCTCAGCGAGTCCGGGTTCCAGCGCGGCGCCGTTGCCCTGAGTGGACTCCTGCAAGACGCGTTCCAGTTGCGGGTTGAGGGTGAACACCGGCAGCTCCGCCGACATTCCGGCGATCTCCTGCACGATGAAACGGCCCAGCGCGTTGCGCACGGCAGCGGTCAGCACCGCCGGGTCCTGGCTGGTCGGGGCGCTTTCCACCAGCGACTCGACGATCTTGCGCAGCTGGCGGATCGGAATGCGTTCGATCAGCAGGTTCTGCAGCACGCGCACCACGGCCGAGAGCGGCAACGACTTGGGCGTCAGATCCTCGACCAGCTTCGGTGCGCTCTTGGCCAGGTTGGCCAGCAGCTGCTGCACTTCTTCATGGCCGAGCAGTTCCGGGGCGTGCTCGCGGATCAGGTGCGACAGATGCGTGGCGACCACCGTGGCCGGATCGACCACGGTGTAGCCCATCGTTTCGGCGTTGGCGCGCTGGTGCGGTTGGATCCAGGTGGCGTCCAGGCCGAAGGCGGGATCCTTGCCGGCGATGCCCTCCAGCGTGCCCAGCGCGCTGCCCGGGTCCAGCGCGAGTTCGCGGTCCGGGTGGATCTCGGCCGTGGCTACCGGGACGCCGTGGATCAGCAGGCGGTAGGCGGTGGCGGGCAGTTCGAGGTTGTCGCGGATGTGGACCGAGGGAATCAGGAAGCCGATGTCGTGGGTGAGCTTGCGGCGCACGCCCTTGATCCGCGCCATCAACTCGCCGCCCTGGTTCTTGTCGACCAGCGGGATCAGCCGATAGCCGACTTCCAGGCCGAGCGGATCGACCGGGCGCAGTTCGTCCCAGGTCAGTTCGGCGGTGGGCGAGGGGGTGGCGCCGGGCAGGCCCAGCGCTTCGGGACGGCTGGCAGCGGGAGATTCTGCGGCGCGCGCAGCGGCGACGCTCTTCTTCCAGGCTTTCCAGGCAACGAAGCCGAGGATTGCCGCCAGCGTCAAGAAGGCGACGTTGGGCATGCCCGGCACCAGGCCGACCACGCCCATGATCGCCGCGGCGATGGTGAGTGCGCGGTACTGGCCGAACACCTGGCCCATCATGGCCTGGGCCATGTCCTGCGAGCGCGAGGCGCGGGTGACCAGCATGGCCACCGCCGAGGACACCAGCAGCGCCGGCAGCTGCGCCACCAGGCCGTCACCGATGGAGAGCAGGGTGTAGGTGGCCGCGGCATCGCCGAACGGCATGCCGTGCTGGAGCACGCCGACGGCCAGGCCGCCGATCAAGTTGATGAACAGGATCAGGATGCCGGCGATCGCATCACCGCGGATGAACTTGCTCGCGCCATCCATCGCGCCGTAGAAGTCGGCTTCCTCGCGGACTTCTTCGCGGCGGGCCTTGGCCTCTTCACGCGTCAGCAAACCGGCGTTGAGGTCGGCATCGATGGCCATCTGCTTGCCGGGCATGGCGTCCAGGATGAAGCGCGCGGTCACTTCGGACACGCGGCCGGCACCCTTGGTGATCACCACGAAGTTGATGATGGTCAGGATCGCGAAGACCACGATGCCGACCGCGTAGTTGCCGCCGATGACGAATTCACCGAACGCGGCGATCACCTTGCCCGCGGCCTCGTGGCCGTTCTGGCCATGCAGCAGGATCACGCGGGTGGAGGCCACGTTCAACGCCAGCCGCAGCATGGTGGTGATCAGCAGCACGATCGGGAAGATGGTGAAGTCCAACGGGCGCTTCACGTACACCACCGCCAGCAGCACCATCAGCGAGATGGCGATGTTGAAGGTGAACAGGGCATCGAGCACCGGCGGGGCCAGCGGGACGACCACCATGGCCAGCAGCGCCAGCACGATCAGCGGGGCGCCGAGGCCGTTGCGGATCATGTCCAAGGCGCGGCGGACGTTCATGCCGCCTGCAGCGGGCTGTGCGCTCATGAGCGGGCTCCCTTGCCGAATTCATCGATGTCGATGCTGGGGCTGGCCGGCATCGGGCCGGTGTGCCAGCTGCGCAGCTGGTAGACGTAGGAGAGGACCTGGGCCACGGCCGAATACAGTCTCACGGGAATTTCCTTTCCAAGTTGACCTTCCCGATACAAGGCGCGTGCCAAAGGCGGGGCGGAGACGATGGCGACCTTGTTGCCGTCGGCCACTTCACGGATACGCAGGGCGGTTTCATCCACGCCCAGGGCCACCACGGTGGGGGCGCCCATCTTTCCGCCCTCGTATTTCAGGGCGACCGCGTAGTGGGTCGGGTTGACCACCACCACGTCGGCGGTGGGCACCGCTTCCATCATCCGGCGGTTGGCCAGCTGCTGCTGGAGCTGGCGGATGCGGCCCTTGACCTCCGGGCTGCCCTCGCTTTCCTTCATTTCCCGGCGCAGCTCTTCACGGGTCATCTTCAGCTTGCGCATCCAGTTCCAGCGCTGGTACGGGGCATCGATGAAGGCCAGCAGCATCATCGCGCCGCCGGTGGCCAGCATCAGCTTCAGGGTGAAGCCCAGGCCGTGGACCATCGCGGTTTCCAGCGGCTGGTTGAGCAGATCGCGCAGGGGCCGGATGCCGTGCCAGACCACCAGCCCGGCCGCGGTGCCGACGAAGGCGATGCGCAGCAGGGATTTGGTGAACTCGGCGATCGCTTCCGGGCCGTACAGGCGCTTCATGCCGGCCATCGGGCTCATGCGCTTGAAGTCGGGCATCATCGATTTGTTCGACCAGCGCAGCCCGCCCATCACCACCGGTGACAGGAAACTGGCCAGCAGGCAGATCACGATCAGGGGCCACATCGCCAGCATCAGGCGCAGCAGCAGCTCGCCGAAGTGCCCGAACAACGCCTTGGGGTGCAGCCACAGGGCCGGCTCGGGGCTCAGCGCGAACTGCATCCAGGTCTTGGTGTTGCGGGCGATGGTGCCGGAAAACGCCATCAGCGCCAGAACACCGGCACCGAACACGGCCGCCGTGGCCAGCTCACGCGAGCGCGGAATGTTGCCCTGTTCCCGGGCATCGCGCAGGCGCTTTTCGGTGGGTAATTCGGTCTTTTCGCCGGCTTGTTCGTTCTCGGACATCAGGGCACGACACGGGAGGAGATACCGGTGTCCGTGCAAGAACCGTTCCGCGGGCTACAAGAAGGTAGTGCCGGCCGCTGGCGGCCGGCACTACCTCACCGGGCCTGCATCACCCCGCCGAGGCCCCTGGCCGCGCGTGGGCCTTCCATCCTGCCGCCACCTCCACCCGCGGGCGGGGCAGGTCATGCAGCTGCATGAAGCGCTCCGGGTCCATCGGCCGGCCGAGCAGATACCCCTGCAGGTAGTCGCAGCCCAACCGCTCCAGGTAAGCGCGTTGGCCGGCGGTCTCGACGCCTTCGGCGACGATGTCCATATCCAGCGCATGCCCCAACGCCACGATGGCCGAGACGATCACCACGTCCTCAGAGCTGTTTTCCAGATCGCGCACGAACGCATGGTCGATCTTGATCTCGGTGGCCGGCAGCCGCTTGAGGTACAGCAGGCTGGAATACCCGGTGCCGAAATCATCGATGGAAATGCCCACGCCCAGCGCGGCCATGGCCTGCAACAGGGTCAGGCTGGCCTCGGTGTCACGCATCACGGCGCTTTCCGTGATTTCCAGGATCAGCCGGCGCGGCTGGAGATGGTGGGTCTTGAGCGCCTCGCGCACTTCGTGCAGCAGCGTGGGCGAGGCGAACTGGATCGGCGAGAGGTTCACCGAGACCGTCCAGCCGTCATGACCGGCGTCGTGCCACACACGCAGCTGGCGGCAGGCTTCGTTGAGTGCCCAGCGGCCGATGTCATTGATCACGCCGCTGCGCTCGGCCAGGCGGATGAAGCGGTCCGGCGGGATCAGGCCCTGCTGCGGGTGACGCCAGCGGATCAGCGCTTCGGCCCCGCTCACCGATTGGCCGGCCACGCGGGTCTTGGGCTGGTAGTGCAGGAACAGCTGCTCGGTACCGATCGCCCGGCGCAGGTCGGCGAGAAGCTGGAACTGCTGCTCGGCGCTGTCGTTCATCCAGTCGGCGAAGCGCACATAGGCGTTGCGGCCGGCTTCCTTGGCCTGGTACATCGCTGCATCGGCGAAGGCCATGAGCTGACGCTCGCTGGCGGCATGGTCGGGGCAGATGGCGATGCCGATGCTGGCGGTCACCTGCAGGTCCTGGTGCGGCAGCAATGGTTCGCGGCCCACGGTCTGGATGATGCGGCTGGCCAGCGTGGCGACATCCTCATCGTTCTCGATCGGCACCACCAGCACGAATTCGTCGCCGCCCAGGCGCGCGAGCATGTCTGCCGGCCGCAGCAGTTTGCGGGTGCGGTCGGCGACGGCGACCAGCAACGCATCGCCGGTCTGGTGTCCGTAGGCATCATTGACCTGTTTGAAGCCGTCCAGATCCATGAACATCACCGCGAACCGGCTGCCGCGCTGCTCGGCCTCCGCCAGCGCCTGTTCGATGCGCTGCTGCAGCAGCCGGCGATTGGGCAGACGGGTCAGGGGGTCGTGCAGGGCTGCCTGGGTCAACTCGGCCTGCGCATCATCCAGTGAGCTGGTCAGGTCCGTATTGCGCAGACGCAGCAGCTGCGACTCCATGCGCTGGTCCAGCCAGGAAACGATCAGCACGATGGCCAGGATCGCGATGGTGAGCACCAGTACCACCAGCGCCAGCCACTGTGCCTGCAGGCCGTCACCCGCGGCGGCACCGCAGAGGCTGCCGGCGGGGAAACGTGCCGCGGCCATGCCGGTGTAATGCATGCCCACGATGGCCGCGCCGAGCACCAGTGCAGGGGCGATGCGATCACGAAGACGCCGGTGGCTGCTGCGCAGACGGAAGGCGATGTACAGCGCGGCCCAGGAGGCAGCCACTGCGATGAGCAGCGACAGCGCCACCCCGCCGGCGTGATAGTCGATCCCGGGCTGCATGTACAGCGCGGCCATGCCCAGGTAGTGCATCGATGCGATGCCGCTGCCCATCAATACCGCGCCGAGCACGAGGCGGCCGTGCGGCAGGGTCGGGCGTGAGACCAGCCACAGCGCGAAGATGGAGGAGGCCACGGCGGCCAACAGCGAGACGGTGGTCAGGCCCAGCGCATAGCCGAGCGGGATCGGGAGCTGGAACGCGAGCATGCCGATGAAGTGCATCGACCAGATGCCCAGCCCCATCGCCCCTCCGCCCCCGATCAGCCACAACCAGGTGGAGCGGCGTGTGGCCGCGGTGGTGACCCGGCTGGCCATGTCCAGCGCAGTGAAGGAGGCCAGCACGGCCACCAGAAACGACACAACGACCAACCACGGGGTGTAGCTGCCGATCAGCATGGATGACTCTCTCCCTGGTCAACACCTGAGCGATACGACAGAACGCCACGCCATCACCGCAGACAGCGGGTGAAGGTTTCGTCATCGCCGTGCGACGGCGCAGCGGAACGCAGGGCCCAGACTAACAACCCGACCGGGGGGCGCCGCAAGTGACGAATGGCCCGCTGTCGGCCAACTTCCGCGCTGTCCCGGGTGTGTCCCGGGTCAGCGGCTGACGCTGTCGGCCGCGTCGAAGGCGGCATCGAACAGGCGTTGCACCGGTGGCCCCATCTCGCCGGCCAGCACGGTCAGCAGGAACAGGCCCAGCAGCAGGGCCACCGGCAGGCCCAGCTGGATCGGGTTGAGCGCAGGTGCCGCGCGGGCCAGCACGCCGAAGGCCAGATTGATGGCCAGCATCGCGACGGTGAGCGGCAGCGCCAGCGTGAGCGCGCCACGGAACACCTGTAGCAGGAACGTGGGGGCGATGGCGAAAAACGCATGCGGATCGGGCAGGGCGGTGCCGATCGGCAATGCCTTGTAGCTGTCCATCAACAATGAAATCAGCGCCAGGTGTCCGTTGGAGGCGAAGAACAACAGGCCGAACAGCAGATAGAACCACTGCCCGATCACGCCGGAGCTGCCTCCGCGCATCGGATCACTCATCTGCGCGAAGGCCAGGCCGGTGCCTTGTGCGACCAGTTCGCCAGCCATGGCGCCGGCTTCGAACACCAGCCGCAGCAGGAAGCCGATCGAGATGCCGATGGCCAGCTCGCGGGCGATGGTCAGCACGGTGGCTGCATCGAAGCCGGTCCATTCCGGTACCGGCGGCAGCATCGGCGAGAGCGCGATCGCCAGTGCACCGGCAAGCATCACGCGCACGCGCGAAGGCACCGCGCGGGTGCCGATCAGTGGCATCGCCATGATCATGGCGCCGATGCGCAGCATGGTCCACAGGATCGTGCCGATCATGCCGAAGGCCTGCAGGCCATCGGCGGCCATCTGGGTCGCGGAATCCACGGCGGCTGCCTCAGCCGATCAGGTGGGGAATGCGCTGGAACAGCAGCGTGGTGTATTCGACCAGATGGCCGATCAGCAGGCTGCCGAGCGCGAACAACACTACCGTCAAGGCCGCGGCCTTGGCGACGAAGGCGATGGTGGGCTCATTGAGCTGGGTCGCGGCCTGGACCACGCCGACCACCACGCCGACGATCAGCACGGTGAGCAGCAGCGGGCCGGCGACCCACAACACGGTGATCAGGCCACCACGCAGTTCGGTCAGGGCAAGTTCGGGCGTCATGTCAGTCTCGGGTCCGTATCGATCAACAGGGCGGGGCGGTCAGACCGCATTGAAACTGGCAGCCAAGGTGCCCACCACCAGAACCCAGCCATCCACCAGCACGAACAAGAGAATCTTGAAGGGCGCGGAGACCAGCATCGGCGAGAGCATCATCATGCCCATCGACATCAGTACGCTGGCCACGACCAGATCGATGATCACGAACGGGATGAAGATCAGGAAGCCGATCTCGAAGGCGGTCTTCAGCTCGCTGGTGACGAACGAGGCGACCAGGATCGGGAACGGGATGGCATCCGGGCTGTCGTAGGTACCGTGACCGGCCATGCCGGCGAAGGTCATCAGATCCGTCTCGCGGATCTGCGCCAGCATGAAGGCACGCAGCGGCTGGGTGGTCAGCGTCCAGGCGGTCTGGAAATCGATCTCGCCGTTGAGGTACGGCGCCATGCCGCTGCCCCACGCCTTCTGCCACACCGGCAGCATCACCATCGCAGTGAGGAACAGGGCCAGACCGAGCAGTACCTGGTTGGACGGCGTCTGGCCGGTACCCAGCGCCTGGCGCAGCAGGCCCAGCACGATGATGATGCGGGTGAAGGCGGTCAGCACCAGCAGCATCGAGGGGATCAGGGTGATCGCCGTCATCAGCAGCAGCGTCTGCAGTGGCAGGCTGACCGGCTGGCCGCCGATCTTGCCGACATTCACGTCCGGCAGCGCAGGCACACCCGGCACGCCGGGCGCGGCCCAGGCCAGGGCCGGCAGCGCACACAGCAGGGCAGTCAACAACAGCGGCAGGTAACGGGTCCAGGAGGTACGGGGGCCACGCATGTTCAGGATTCCTTGCGCAGCCGCTGTTGCAGCAGCTGGGCGAAATTCGGCAGGTGTTTGAAATCGGGAAGGCGCGCCGGCGACGGGGTCGGCAGCGGTTCGGGCAGCTGATGCAGGGTGTTGATGCCACCGGCGGTGACCCCCAGCAGCAGCTGGGTGCCATTGACCTCGACCACCACCACGCGCTCTTTCGCGCCGACGGTCAGGCTGGCAACCACCCGCAGGCCTTCGGCCGGGCGGAAGCCGCTGCCGGGCATGCGCTTGAGCAGCCAGCCCAGGCCGACGATCAACGCCAGCACGCCCAGCAATGCCAGTACCGCACCGAACATGCCCGGTGCGGCGGCGGCATGCTGGCCGACCTTGACGGTCGACGCGCCGGCTGCGATCAGCAGCCCGGTGCTCAACGCAGTCTCCGGATCCGTTCGCTCGGGCTGACCACATCGGTCAAGCGCACGCCGAAGCGGTCGTTGATCACCACCACCTCGCCATGGGCGATCAGGGTGCCGTTGACGAACACGTCCAGCGATTCGCCGGCGCCGCGTTCCAGTTCCACCACCGAGCCCTGGTTGAGCTGCAGCAGGTTGCGGATCGGCAGGCGTGCACGGCCCACTTCCAGCGACAGGGTCACCGGCACATCCAGGATCACATCCAGGTTCAGCTCGGGACCGAGGTTCTCATCGGACTGCAGCGTGGTGAACTGCGCCGGTGCCGGTTCCGCCGGGGACAGCGGTTCGTTGGATTCGATATCGTTCATTTCGAGACTTCCTGGAGTACGGGAACGCGTGGGCGGGTGCCCGGGGGATGGGTGGCGGTGATCTTGACGGCGTTGCAACCGTTGGCGATGCCGAACTCGCCGGTGAACACCGGGATGTTCTCCACGCACAACGGCACCTGCGCCGGCATGTCGATCGGGAGGATGTCGCCGACCTTCAGGCCGGTCAGTTCACGCAGGGTCATGCGCTTGCTGGCCAACACGCTGGACAGCGTGACTTCGGCGATGTTGAGCTGTTCGCGCAGCATCACGCCCCAGCTGGCATCGCGGTCGTTGCGGTCGCTCTGGATGCCGGCGTCGAGCAGCTCGCGGATCGGCTCGAGCATCGAGTAGGGCAGGGTGACGTGGATGTCGCCGCCACCGCCGTCGAGTTCGACATGCAGGCGGCAGACAACCACGTACTCGCGCGGCGTCACGATGTTGGCGAAGTGCGGATTGATTTCGGAGTTGATGTACTCCAGCTCCACATCCATCACCGGCGCCCAGGCTTCCTGCAGATCGGCGAAGGTCTGCTTGAGCAGCAGGTGGATGACGCGCATTTCCGTCGCGGTGAACTCGCGGCCTTCGATGCGGGTCGGGTAGCGGCCGTCGCCGCCGAAGAAGTTGTCCACGATCGCGAACACCAGCGTCGGCTCGAACACGATCAGCCCGGTCCCGCGCAGCGGCTTGAAGCGGATCAGGTTGAGGTTGGTCGGCACGTACAGCGAGTGCATGTAGTCATTGAACTTGATCAGTTCGATGCCGCGCACGGACAGTTCGGCCGAGCGCCGGATCAGGTTGAACAGACCGATGCGCCACAGGCGCGCGAAGCGCTCGTTGACCATTTCCAGGGTCGGCATGCGGCCGCGGATGATGCGGTCCTGACTGGCAAAGTCATACGAGCGCGCCTCGCCGGGCGTGGCAGCATCGACGTCGGTCTCGACCGCGCCGGAGTCCACGCCGTGTAACAGCGCATCGATCTCATCCTGGGAAAGCAGGTCATTCATGGTCGGCCCTTACTGGGTGACGAAACTGGTGAACAGCAATTCGTCGGCACCCGGCTTGCCGGTCTCGGCCTTGAGCAGCTTCTGCACTTCGGCCAGCGAGGTGGCCTGCAGGCGTTCCTTGCCCGCGCGGTCAGCGATGTCGGTCGGCTCGACCTGCGAGAACAGCATGAGCAGCTTGGCGCGGATCGCCGGGGCATGGAGCTTGATCGCTTCCATGGCGGCCGGATCGCGGCTCATCAGCTGCACTTCGACCTGCAGGTAGCGCGGGCCGTCGAAGCTGCTGTTGAGGTTGACCACGAACGGCGGCTCCAGACCGAAGTACTGGGCCGGTGCAGGCACCGCGGCCTTGGCGGCCGGCTTGGCAGCCTTGTCGTCGTGCTGGGACTGGGTGAAATACCAGACGCCGCCACCGGCGGCACCGGCGGCGAGCACCGCGACCAGGGCGGTGATCAGGATCGGACGACGCGGCTTGGCCGTGGCGTCCTTGTCGGCGGATTTCTTGGTTTTGTCGGCGGCTGCGGCCACGAGGAAGCTCCAGAGGATTGCTTCCTGACTACATGCAAAGGCTGTGCCTGAATGCCGAAGAGGGCGGGCGTCGGATTTCTGGCGGCGCCGCCGAAGCGGCGTCGCACCCGGGGATCACGCGTAGGCGTCGACCAACCCGCGCTGACGGATCAACTGCGAGGGCGACAGCGTGGTCTCGGCCATCAACGGCTCGCCGTCATCGCCCATGCCGGTCCGGGTACCCTCGCCACGGCCGCCATCCTGCGCGGTGTGCTGCTGGCCGACATCGGCCTGGCCGAGCTGGAAGCCCTGTTCGCCGAGCATGTCGCGCAGGCGCGGCAGGCTGCTTTCCAGTGCATGGCGCACGTCGGCATGGGCGCTGGTGAAGGTCGCATGGACCTTGTCACCGTCCAGATGCAGTCGCACGTCGATCGGGCCCAGGTCGTTCGGGGTGATCTTGATATGGGCGTGGCCGATCTTCTGGTCCGCCAACCAACTGACGCGGGCGCCGACGGCATCATCGAAATCGCCAGCGCCCAGCTGCGGCGTGGCGGTCGGCGAGCCGGTGAAGGGCGTGGCCGCTGCCGGTTTGGCGTCGACGATGCTCTGCAGGGCGTGCAGCACCGGCGTGGCCGGTGCGTCCGGGCCATCGCTGGCGGCAGCGCTCAGCGCCTCGGTGAAGGTCTTCAACAGCGGCACGGCGTCGGCTGGGGCGGCGTCGGCCGCCAGGGCGGGCAGGGCGATGCCGCTCGCCGCAGGTGCGGCCGGCGCCAGCGGGCCCGCTGCCGGCGCGGTGGTGTCCGCAGTGGCGGTGGCCAGCGTCGGCAGGGCCGCCGTCGTGGGCGCAGCACCGGTGGCCGTGCCCACGGGCGCGGGCGCGACCGGCACGGGCACCGCAACCGGCAGCCCGTTCAACGCCAGGCCGGCCAGGCCGAACGGCGGCCACGCTGCATCGTCGTCCGCCGCCTCGGACACCGGCTTGTCGGCGGTGGCAGGCGGCGCGGTGCTGGTATCGGTCGTGGCAGGCGTCTCGGCGGTGTCTTTGCTGCTGGCGCTGCCGGGGCGTGGTGCGGTGTCCTTGCCGGTATCCGGCGTGGCGGCGTCCTTGCCCGCAGGCGCCTCGCGGCGGCCGGCGGGTTTGCTTGATGCCTCCGGGCGAGCCGCATCGCGGCCGGGCTTGAGCATCGCGTCAAACTCCCGACGGTCGCTGCCGCTGGAGGTATCGGGACGGCTGCCGGAGGCGCCGGCAGTGCTGGACGGTGCCGGCGCGGTGCCGCCGAGCAGGGCCGAGGGCGTCATGGCGTGCCTCCGTTTTCGCTGTCTTCGCGTTGCGCCTGGCGCGACCGGCGTGCGCCGAGATCGTCCATCTCGCGTTGGTCGCGGCGATCGGTGACCACCTTCTCCTGCGCGCGGTAACTGGCCGCCAACTGTTCAAGGACCTGCTTGTCACGGCTGGCCAGGATCAGGCGCGCGCGTTCGGCCTCGACCTTCTCGCGGTTGTTGTCCACGGTCTGGCGCTGCTGGGCCACCGCGCTGTCCAGGCGATCCAGGAACGCGCGCCGGTTCATCAGCTGCGCCGGACTGGTCGCGGCCATCTGCGCGCCAGCATATTCGTCGGCATAGCGGCGCAGCTCATCCAGCCGCGACACATGCGTGTCGAGGGAGCGCTGGCGCTCGGCGAGGTCGCGGGCGACCTCGTCCTCGTGGTCCTGGGCGCGCTTCAGCAATGGGTCGAATCGCTTGGATTGCATCATGGCTTAACTCTCTGGTTCCACCAGCCGCTTGAGGGCGGCCTGACTGTGCGGCAGGTCGGCGGCTTTGCCGACGTCCTGGCCGAGGAATTCAACGATGTCCGACCAGCGCTCCAGCGCCTCGTCGGTCGCCGGGTCATTGCCGCGCTGATAGGCGCCGATCGCGATCAGATCGCGGTTGGCCGAGTACGCCGAGACCAGCCGCTTGAGCTTGCGGATGCGCAGGCGCCACGGCTCGTCGGCGATTTCCGTGACCACGCGGCTGACCGACGATTCCACGTCGATCGCCGGGTACAGGCCGCTGTCGGCGACGCGCCGCGAGAGCAGGATGTGGCCGTCGAGAATCGCGCGGGCGGCATCGGCGATCGGATCCTGCGGATCATCGCCTTCGGTCAGCACGGTGTAGAACGCGGTGATCGAACCGCGGCCCTTGGCCCCATTGCCGGCGCGCTCGACCAGGGCCGGCAGCTTGGCGAACACGGACGGCGGATAGCCGCGCGTGGTCGGCGGCTCACCGACGGACAGGCCGATCTCGCGCTGGGCCTGTGCGAAGCGGGTCAGCGAGTCCATCAGCAGCAGGACATTCAAGCCCTGGTCGCGGAACCATTCGGCGATCGCGGTCGCACGGTAGGCGCCGTGCAGGCGCGCCAGCGGCGGTCGGTCGGCCGGGCTGGCAACCACCACCGCGCGGCGCAGGCCTTCTTCGCCCAGCGTGCTTTCCACGAAGTCGCGGACTTCGCGGCCACGTTCGCCGATCAGGCCGACCACGATCACGTCGGCAGCGGTGTAGCGGGTCATCATGCCCAGCAGGGTCGATTTACCGACACCGGAACCGGCAAACAGGCCGACACGCTGGCCACGGCCGATCGGCAGCAGCGCGTTGATCGCGCGCACGCCCACGTCCAGCGGCTGGGTGATCGGCTCACGGGCCAGCGGATTGATCGACACGCCGGCCATGCCGACGGTGCCTTCAGCGCGGATCGGGCCCTTGCCATCCAGCGGCACACCGTCGCTGTCGATGACGCGGCCGAGCAGGCCTTCGCCCACTTCCACGCCGCCGCGGCCCAGCGCAGGCACGACCCGCGCATTGGGCAGCAGGCCATGCAGTTCGGCGCTGGGCATCAGATAGGTGCGTTCACCGGCAAAGCCGACCACTTCGGCATCCACCCAGCCACCGTCGGCGACTTCGACCTTGCAGCTGGCGCCCATCGGCGCTTCGCAGCCGACCGCTTCCAGGGTCAGGCCGACCGCGCGGCGCAGCACGCCTTCGCGGATCAGGCCACGGCCATGCGCGGTATCCGGGCGGATGTTGTCCAGGCGCGAGGCCAGCCGCAGGTTGCGGACGGCGGTCCAATCGGCCGGCGGGGGCAGGGTATCGGTGTTCATGGCGTGGTGCCTCCCTTGCGGATGACCGCATCGAGCGCGCCGCGCAGGCGGGCGTCCAGGGTGCCGTCGATGCGCACGGTCTCGGCGTGGACCCGCAGGTCGCCGCGGCTCAGGCTGAGATCCGGGGTGAGGCGCTGGTTCGGGGACAGGCTCAATACCGGGGTCAACGCAGCGATGTCGTCCGGGTGCAGACGCACTTCGACCTCGCGGGCGGCGCCGCCGACGGCGTCGACGGCTTCGTTGACCAGCTGCGCCAGCAGTTCCGGCTCGGCTTCATACGCGCGGCCGACCAGATTGCCCGCAATGCGCACGGCCAGTTCGCCGAGCGCGGCGACCACTTCGTTTTCCAACCGCACCAGCGGCCGGCTGAAGTTGTCCAGGATGCCTTCGATCTGTGCGATCAGGCGGCGCACCTCGGCCTGGCCCTGGGCAAGGCCATCGGCGTGACCCTGGTCAAAGCCATCCTTCTCGGCGTTGTCCTGGATCGCCTGGATTTCTTCCAGGGTCGGCAGCTGCAGCAACGGCTCCGGTTCCAGCTCCGGATCCGGCTCGGTGAGGTCGAAGATCTCTTCTTCCGGCGCCGGCTCGGGCACCGCCAGCAGATCGGGGGCAAGCCAGCGCACGGCAGCGTTCACAGCATGGCCTCCGCATTGCCACCAATGGTGACGGTGCCTTCATCGGCCATGCGCTTGACGATCGCCAGGATCTCGCGTTGTGCCACTTCCACATCCGACAGGCGCACCGGACCACGGGCTTCCATGTCTTCCAGCAGGATTTCGGCCGCACGCTGGGACATGTTGCGGGTGATCTTGTCGCGCACCTTGATGTCGGCGCCACGCAGGGCCAGGCCCAGACGCTCGCCGCTGACTTCGCGCAGCACCAGCTGCAGTTCGCGGTCGTCCAGATCCACCAGATCGTCGAACACGAACATCAGGTCCTGGATGCGGCCGCTGAGCGGCGCATCGATGCGCGCGATCTCGCCCAGGATCGCCTGGTCCTGGCCACTGTCCATGAAGTTCAGGATGTTGGCCGCGCACTGCACGCCGCCGATGTTGGAGGACTTCAGGTTCTGGTTGCCGGCGAACTGGCGCTCCATGATCTCGTTGAGCTCATTGAGTGCGTTCGGCGGAATGCCATCCAGGGTCGCGATGCGCAGCAGCACATCCACCCGGGTACGCTCGGGCAGCAGCTTGAGCGCGTCGGCGGCCTGGTCGGTTTCCAGATGGGCCATCACGATGGCGATGATCTGCGGGTGCTCATTGCGGACCAGATCGGCGACGGCGCGCGGATCCATCCACTTCAGGGCATCCAGGCCGGTGGTGTTGCGGCCGAGCAGGATGCGGTCGATCAGGTTGCCGGCCTTCTCGGTGCCCAGCGCCTGCACCAGCATGTTGCGGATGTAGTCGTCCGAGCCCACGCCCAGCGAGGTCTTGGAACCCAGTTCGGCACCGAACTGGTCCATGACCCGCTCGACCTGTTCGCGGGTGATATCGGTCATGGTCGCCATGGCGATGCCGATCTTCTGCACTTCCTTGGGTTCCATGTGGCGCAGCACTTCGGCCGCATCCAGTTCACCCAGCGACAGCAGCAGCACGGCAGCGCGTTGAACGCCGGTCAGGGGCACGTTCTCAGTCATTGGCCACCCAGCCCTTGACCACCTGGGCCACGCGCTTGGAATCGGTCTTTACAGCTTCACGCGCCATGCGCAGTCGTTCCTCGTAAGAGTCCACCGGCAGTGCCAGGGGTTCATGTCCAGCCGCGTTCAGGCGTTCGCTACCGAGGGCGGGCAAGCCCTCGCCATCGTCGACCAGCTGCACGTCGGCCGTGTGGGGTTCCAGCTCTTCTTCCTTGGCCTTGTTCTGGCCGGTGATCGAGCGCAGCGCCGGGCGCAGCACACCAAACACCAGGGCCAGCACCACGATCGCGCCGAGCAGCAGACGCAGTGCGTCCTGGACCTGCGGCAGCTCCCACCATTTCGGGCCTTCGACCGGGGTGACTTCCCGCACGAACGGGGCATTCATCACCGAGACCGTGTCGCCTCGCTCGGCATCGAAGCCGACCGCCTGCTTGACCAGCGCTTCGACGCGGGTGAGTTCGGCCGCGGAGAGGGCCTGGTCGGCCATCTTGCCGTTGGCACCGGCGCGCGGCACGTTGTCCACCAGCACCGCCACCGAGACACGCTTGATGCGACCGGCTGGCTGGCGGGTGTGCTGCAGGGTGCGGTCCAGCTCGTAGTTGCGGGTCGCGTTCTTGGAGCTTTCCGTCGGTGCCTGCGCGGTGGCCGGCGCGGCGGCGGGGCCGGGCGGGGTATTGCTGGCAGCACCGGGCACGCCCTGCGGGCCGGGCACGTTGGTGCTGTTTTCGCTCATCTGCTCGCTGCGCAGCTTCTGCGGCTCGCCGTTATAGAGCTCACGGGCTTCCTCGATCACCGAGAAATCCATGTCCACGCTCACTTCCGGGTTGACGCGGCCGGGGCCGGTCATCGGCTCGAGCAGCTCGCGGATGCGCTGGTTGAACGAGGTTTCCTGGCGGCGCACCTGCTCGAACTGCGCGGCATTCATCGCCGCCTCGCTGTTCGGGTCGGAGACGCTGAGCATGCGCCCGCTCTGGTCGACCACGGTGACGCGCTCCGGCGCCAGATCCGGAATGCTGGCGGCGACCATGTGCACGATGGCATCGATCTGGCCGCGTTCGAGCTGCTGGCCGCCACGCAGTTCCAGCACCACCGAGGCGCTGGCGACATCGCGCTGGCGGGTGAAGGCGCTGGGCTTGGGAATGGCCAGGTGCACGCGCGAATCGCGGACCGGGCGCAGCGTATTGATGGTGCGCGAGAGCTCGGTTTCCAGCGAGTGCTGGTAGCGGGCGTTCTCCATGAACTGGCTGACGCCGAAGCCCGGGTCACGCTCCATCAGCTCAAAGCCCAGACGACCGCTGTCGGTCAGCCCGGAGCTGGCCAGCTTCAGGCGGGCGTCGTGCAGGTTCTTTTCCGGCACGGTGATGCCACCGGTGGCCTGGTCCAGTTCAAACGGAATCTGCGCGGCGCGCAGCAGATCGGTGGCCTCGGCCGTGGCCTTCTGATCCAGCCCGGTGTACAGCGGCACCATGCCGGGCTTCTGCGACCAGAAGAACACGAACAGGCCCGCCGCCACGGCCACGGCGATCATCGCCATCAGGCCGAGCCGACGGGTGATCTGCAGGCTTTGCAGCCGGTCGAACCACTGCCCAGCCTTTTCGGTGTTCAGCGATTCTTTGGAGAGCGACAGGGCCATGCGTTTCTATCCTTACAGCGGCATGTTCATCACGTCCTGGTAAGCCTGGACGAGACGGTTACGGACTTCCACGGTGGCGCGGAAGGCGATCTGGGACTGCTGCGAGGCGACCATGACCTTGGCCAGGTCCGCACCGGGTTCACCCAGTTCGAAGGACTTGGCCAGGGCGCCGGATTTCTGTTGCGCATCGTTGACGCCGGCAATGGCGCCACGCAGGGTTTCGGTGAAGCTGGGGCCCTGGATCTCCTGGGGGGATACCAGGCCCTGGATGGCATTGCTGCGCGGCATCTCCGTCAGCGGACTGACGGCAGGCTGCCCCATCTGGGTCTGGAAGGTGCGGATCTGAGAAAGGATCGAGGTGACGGAGTGCGACATCTGGAACGTTCCGAAGCAGGGGATGGGTTTCGAGTGAATACGTTGCAAGTGCCGTGCCGAAAGTGATGAGTGGTTCAGTTTCGTAAGGGGGGCGGGGGTTTTCGGGGTCAGCCGCTCCGGCGGGGTGGCCGTGGTGTACGCGAGGCGCGGTTGATTGGCCCAGCGGCGGTTTGACGCGCTGGCGTGCCGGAGAGTCGACGCCGGAAAACCGGCGGAGGGTGGTCTGATCCTTCGAGGCAGAAACCGGTGGGTCGGTCGGGCGGTGGGCCACGATGCCCTTGCCGGCGAATGTCCCCCGGCGCCGGCCTGCGGCCGACCCCTCCTCCTTTACTTCGCCCACAAGGGCATCGCGACCCACGTGTGGAGACCGCTGGCGGCCGTGGAAAAAGCTGGGTTTCTCCGCTTGCATACCGTGAGCCTGTGCTCCGTAGCGGCCATCAGGTCCCTGGGCAAAATCAAGGAGGAGGGCGTCGCCGCCAGGCGGCGGCCGGGGGACATTTGCCGAGGGGCCTGATGGTCGCTGCGGGGCCCTTACGCTCGCGATGGGGACTGGCGGAGACCCTCCGGCAGATCCACAAAAAAGCCCGGGACATGCCCGGGCGTCTGGTTTCCTTGTGTCGTTCTGCTCAGCCAGTCAGTTCGGTCTGGTCGCGCTCGATGCCGTACTTGCGCAGCTTTTCCACGAGCGTGGTGCGGCGCAGGCCGAGCAGCTGGGCGGCATGGGCGACGACGCCCTGGGTGCGCTCCAGCGCTTCGTTGATCAAGGTCAGCTCGATGTTGGCCATGTGGTTGCGCAGGTCCAGGCCGTCGTCGGGCAGGGCCGGGGCGCGGTTGGCCGGGGCGCTGCCGTTCTCCGCCGAGGTGGCGCCTTGGCTGCCCGGGGTGTGGAACGAAAAGCTGCGCAGGTCCAGGCGTTCATCGGCCAGCGGCGCGGGCGCTGCGGCGGCCACCGGTGCTGTGATGGCGAAATCAGCGCGGTAGCGGGCCGGCAGATCCTGCACGCGCACGTTGCCACTGGGGTGCAGCACGGCCAGGCGCTCGACCAGGTTGGTCAGCTCGCGCACGTTGCCCGGCCACTCGTAGCTGGCCAACGCCTGCAGGGCCTCGCCGGTGAAGCGCACTTCACCGCGGCCGGTGCGGGCCAGCTGGCCGGCAATGGTGGTCACCAGCGCCGGCAGGTCTTCGCTGCGCTCACGCAGGGCCGGCACATCGATCGGGAAGACGTTGAGGCGATAGAACAGATCCTCGCGGAACTTGCCGTCGGCGATGCGCGTTTCCAGGTCGCGATGGGTCGCGGCGATCACGCGCACGTTGCAGCGGATGGTCTGGTTGCCACCCACACGTTCGAAGCTGCGCTCCTGCAGCACGCGCAGCAGTTTGACCTGCATCGGCAGGCTCATGTCGCCGATTTCATCCAGCAGCAGAGTGCCGCCTTCGGCCATTTCGAAACGGCCCTTGCGGGCACTCAGCGCACCGGTGAAGGCGCCTTTTTCGTGACCGAACAACTCGCTTTCCAGCAGGTCCGGCGGGATCGCGCCGCAGTTGATCGCCACGAACGGCCCATCACGACGCGGGGAGCGCTGGTGGATCGAGCGCGAGACCACTTCCTTGCCGGTGCCCGATTCGCCCAGCACCAGCACGGTGGTGTCGAACGCGGCGACCTGCTCGATCATGCGGCGCAGCTGGGTGACCGCAACGCCTTCGCCGGTCGGGCCCTGGTCCTGCACGGCACCGGCCTGGTGTTCGGCATCCAGGCGCTTGAGGCTGGCGCGGCGCAGCAGGCCTTCCATCTGCGCGTGCCGCAGCGGCGCCTCGAGCGGCCAGACGTTGGCTTCGTGCAGGCCATGCTGCTGCGCGAACGCGGTGGTATCGCCGTCGATCAACATCACCGGCGGGGGCAGGGCGCCCTTGCCCAGCCACGCGAACAACGCATCGCTGCGGTCGGAATTGTCCAGGCTGCCGATGATGGCGGCCATCCAGTCATTGGGGCGGTGGCGGGTGACGTCGAAATCGTTGGCATCGGCCACCCAGCGCGGATTGAAGTCCATGAACTCCAGCAGCGCGACGGTGCGCTCGGCCCGGACCGCGTCGTTGTCCACCACCAGGATGCGGGATTCACTCATGGCCTGGTTCCTTCAGGCCTTCCAGGATCGGCATCACTTCCTGGATGTAGGAGAGCTTGCTGACGAAGTTGTCGGCCCCGGCGCGCAGGGCGTGCTCGCGGTGTTCGGCATCATCGAAATGGCTGGCGATCACGATGTACGGCGCGTCATCCTGCGATTTGATCAGGCGGGTCGCCTGCAGGCCGCCCATTTCCGGCATGGCCAGATCCATCAGCACCACCTGCGGGCGCAGCGACTCGGAGCGCTCGATCGCTTCCAGGCCGTTGGCGGCGCTGCCGATGACATCGAGCCAATCGACCTTGCGGAAGTGGCGCATCGCAGCGTTGATGAAACCCTCGTGGTCATCGACCAGCAGCACGGTGAGCTTGTTCATGTCGTCCATTTCCTTCAGCCCACCCGGGCCAATTGCGGGGTGCTGGCATGGCTGCGGCGGCGTTCGCGCGCCGGAGCGATGTCCAGTTGTTCGCGGTATTTTGCAACGGTCCGGCGGGCAATGTTCACCCCCTGCCGCGAAAGCAGGCCGGCGATGGCCTCATCGGCCAGCGGGCGGGCCGCCGGCTCGGACTCGATCAGGCGACGCACCATGGCTTTCACGGCCTGGCCGGAGACGCTCGCGCCTTCCAGGCGCACGGCGAAGAAGTGCTTCAGTTCCAGCGTGCCGCGCGGCGTCTGCAGGTATTTGCCGGTGGTGATGCGCGAAACGGTGGATTCGTGCATGCCGATTTCATCGGCCACTTCCTTCAGCGTGAGGGGCGCCATCGCTTCCTCGCCCCGGGTCAGGAAGCCGGACTGACGCTCGATGATCACCCGCGCGGTGCGCAGCAGGGTGTCATAGCGCATCGACAGGCCGCGGGTCAGCCAGCGGGCTTCCTGCAGCATGTCGCGCAGCGGCTGGGCCGCTTCGCTGGTCTCGGCCAGGGCCTGTTCGTAGTGCGGGTTGATGCTCAGGCGGCGGCTGGTGGCCGGGTTCAGCGCGACGCGCCATTGGCCATCGGCATGCCAGGCGACCACGTCGGGGATCACCACACCGTTGGTATCGGGCAGCAGGCTCTCGCCCGGGCGCGGCTGCAGGGACAGGATCAGGCGGACGGCTTCGTGGATGTCGGCGACTTCGGCGTCCAGCTGCTGGGCGAGCGCGGCGTAGTCATGCGTGGCCAGTGCGGCCAGCCCATCATCCAGCACGCGCTGGGCCAGGTGCCGGGCCGGCACGCGGCCGGGCAGGGTGCGCAGCTGCACGCTCAGGCATTCGTGCAGGTTCTGGGCGGCCAGGCCAGCCGGGTCGCCGTGCAGGATGCGCTGACGGACTGCTTCCACGCCGGCGGCATCAATGTCGCAATGCGCGCTGGCCAGCAGGGTCAGCTGCGCCAAGGGGGCGTCGAGATAACCGGTGTCATCGCAGTGTTCGAGCCAGAAACCGGCCACAGCCAGTTCGCGGTCGTCCAGTTCCATCGCCAGGCGCTGCAGCACGCGCAGCTGCGGGTCGGTGGATTCGCCAGCCGCAACGCGCTGCATGCGGTCGTCATCGCCGTCCTGCCAGCCGGCACCGGCCACGTCCCACATGGTGTTCTCGGGCAGTTCGTCGAAGGCGGCCACGTCTTGGGCCGTGACGGCTTCGGCGGTGTCGGCAGCGACCGGCTCGGGTGCCTCTTCGATCTCCAGCAGCGGATTGGTTTCCAGTGCGCGGCGGATTTCCAGCTCCAGCTGCATGCCATCGAGCTGCAACAGACGGATCGACTGCAGCAGTTGCGGCGTGAGGTGAAGCTGCTGACCCATCTGGGTCGACATGGAGGCTTTCAAGGCGTTTCCCCGATCACGCCGAGTCCCCGGCGCGTTATGGAACACATCTTGCTTCTGTTCCGGTGGCACCGGAATCAGGGGGTTCCTGAGTGAGGTCGTCAAATCCCCGACAGCATGTAGGGAAAACCACTACATCAGTACGTCATTTTGACGCATTTACTGGTGCAACCCCCTCGTAACATCGGCCGGGTGGCCGTGTGCCGCATCAGAATCCTGACGTGGTGGCCTGCCCGTGGCCGAAAAGCGCCACTGAACCGTCGCCGATCATTCCAGCTCGTGCTGGTGGCGCGCGGCGAGGAGCACCAGATCGGTGGCGCGGCGGCAGCCCAGCGACTCCATCATGCGGGCACGGTGGGTCTCCACCGTCTTGACGCTGATGCCCAGGTCGGCGGCGATTTCCTTGTTGCTCTCGCCTTTCCCGATCTGGCGCAGGATCTCGCGCTGACGCGGCGACAGGGCCGCCACACCCACTGGCTTCTCCTTGCCGAGCATCGGCGCCAGCATCTTTGCCGAGATCTGCGGGCTCAGGAACACCTGGCCGGCATGGGCGGCGCGCAGGGCCAGTTCCAGTTCCTGGGGGGCGGCATCCTTGACCACGAAGCCGACGGCGCCACGGTCGAGTGCATCGCGCACATGCACGGCGTCATCGTGCATGGTCATCATCACCACGCGTGAGCCGGGGGTACGCAGCAGAATGTCGCTCAGCGCTTCCAACCCGGTACGGCCGGGCAGGGAGAGGTCCATCAGCACCACGTCCGGCGCATGCTGCACGCTCAGCTGCAGGGCCTGCTCGGCATTGCTCGCCTCGGCGACGACGTCCACGTCGGTGAAGCCCTGCAGGAGGCGGCTGAGGCCGGCACGGACCAGGGTGTGATCGTCGACAATGAGTACGCGCACAGGCTACTAGGGGAGCGGGGAGGCGGTAACCTTAACGGAGTGGCGGGCCAGCGCCAAGCCGACTGGGTCACAGTCGGTACCGTATGGTCAGCGCAGACGCCGTGCTTCGGCAATCTGGCGGCGATGCAGGCGGAACAAATGCCGCTCCAGTGCCATTTCCAGCGCGTCGCTCAGGCCCTCGAAGCGCAGCCACAGATAATGCGCGCCGGCGCCGTTGGCCGCCTCGGCCACGATCACCACGGGCAGATCGATATGGTCGGGCAGCCAATCGCAGGGCTGCAGGCGGATCACGCCCTGGCTGCCAGCCGGGGCGCCGGTACGCATGCCCTGTTCAATCCGGATGCCCCGGCGGGACCAGCGCAGCGGACGCAGTGGCAGATCCTGGGCGCTCTGGCGGACCAGCCGGCCCAGCAGCACCATCACCAGGTCCAGCTTGGCTTCCAGGCGCTGCACCTGCAGCGTGGCGTCGCTGCGGTCATCGTGCCCGTCATCGCTGCGGGCATCTTCCACCAGGGCCACGCTGCGCAGCAGGGTTTCGGCGGTGCCCGGGCGGATCACCGCGCTGCCGATGCGGAACTCGGCCGGCAGCGCCAGTTCGCAGCTCAGCGTCTCATCGAACAGCTCGCTTTCGGCGGGGTGATGGATCTCGCTGGCGCGAAGGTCGGTCATGACAGGGATTCTGCCGTCAGGTACGCATGCGCGGCGCGAAGCGACTGGCGGCCGTTGTGGAGATGCCGGCTGGCTTCTTCGCGCTGGCGCATCATGAACAGCATGATCCGCTGCTGGCGCGCCTGCAGCGAGGATAGGCCCGGGACGTCGAACAATGCCGACGGGCCGGCCAGGTAAGTGGTCTGGGCGGCATCGAGGGCATCCAGCTGCAGGCCGGCCTCATCGAAGTTCTCTTCCTGCAGCGCCGTCTCCAGAGCATCCAGACGGGCGTTGAGCGAGCCCAGCGACGTCATGGGGTGGCCTGCTCAGCGTGGCGCTGCTGGTGCGGGATGGCATTCCAGGCCGCATCGATCTCGCCCAGCAGTTCCAGCGCCTCGGTCAGCGCGGCCGGATCGTTGTGCAGATTGGCTTCGGTCAGGCGCTGCATCACGTAGTCGTACAGCGAGGACAGATTGCCGGCGATTTCGCCACCAGCTTCATGGTCCAGCGAGCCGTTGAGGTGACCGACGATCGCACAGACCTCGCCGATCGCCTTGCCCTTGCGCGCCTGGTCGCCGCGTTCCAGGCAGGCCAGGGCGAGTCGAAGTCGTTCGCAGGCACCGGCGAGCAGCAGCGCGACCAGCTTGTGCGGGTCGGCATCGGTGATGGCGCTCTGTACGCCGACCTGGCGGTACTGCTCGGTGAATTGACGGTTGGAACCGTACATCAATCATGTCTCCTTCGTTCGGGGCCGCGAGGTTCGCGACATCGTCGGCACCGGGTGGAGCCTGCGGGGTGTCCTGCGTGTGGTATCGGCAGCGGACCGGTTCAACTTGAGTCCGCGGCCTTGATCGATCAGCCGCTGAGCTGGGAGAGCTGACTGCTCAGGCTGGACATTGACTGGCTCATTTTGCTCATCAACGCGTCCAGTGCCAGGAACTGCTTCTTGTAACGCTCGGACACGCCTTCCATGCGTACGTCCAGGGCTTTGCGGCGCTTGTCGATGTCGGTCAGCGTGGCGTTAATACCCTTGGTGCGCGACACGAACGCCCCTTCCTTGCCTACAGCGGTGCTGACATAGCCATCCACCATGGCAAACAGCTTGGCTGCTGCGCCATCATCACCAGTGAGCGCCTCTCGCACAGCACCGCCCTGGTTGACCAGCGCCGCGTCGAACTTCGCCGTGTCCAGTACCAGACTGCCATCGGCGTTGGGATAGCCTCGGGTCTGAAGCCCCAGCGTCTTGGGATCCAAGCCGGCCGCCGACAGATCCTTCAGGATGCCGCCCATCAGGCCGCGCAACTGGCTGGAGGCGCCACGCATCTGCGCATCGCCGGTCAGCGACGAGGGCTCCTTGTTCTCGATGTCGTACTTGGTCGCGGTGTTGATCGCAGCGATTGCGCCGTTGTAGGCGGTCACGAAGTCCTGCATCACCTTGCGCGCTGCGGCGGCATCGGTGGTGATGGTGACGGTGCTTTCGCCCTCTTTTTTCAGATTCAGTGTGAGGCCGGGCACAACGCTGCTGACGGTGTTCTCGCTGCTGGTGACGGCCACACCATCGATGGTCAACTCTGCGTCTGCTGCCTTCGTATGCTCCTTCAGGCTCCCGGCGAGCGCGACCAGCTTGGGATTGCCCGCGTCTGCAGTCAGCTTGATTGCATTGGCGGCGCCTGACTTCCCCTGCGACAGCGACAAGTACTGACTGTCTCCTGAAGCGATAAGCGTCGCCTGAACCCCGGATGCGCGACCCGCTTTTTCGATCTTGGTGCGGATCGAGCTGAGCGTGTCATCCGCGGCCACGTCGATGTTCAACGTCTTCTGCTTGTCGCCCTCTCCGACAGTCAGTGTCAGGGTTCCGGCGCCAAACGTCTCGGTTTTCGGCAGTGCCGTGTCAGCGATCCACTTGTTGGCCGTGGCGAGTTTCGTCACGTTGATGAGATGGGTGCCAGCTGCAGCGGCATTGGTGCCGGTGGCAGTCAAAATCTCGTCAGTGCCGGATTTGCTGGCGGTTACCGTTCGCGCGTCGAACGCGGTGTCGGCCTTCAGCGCTTTCAGTGCCGTGTTCAGGGTGTCGAACGCAGACTTTACCGTCCCGATCGCCGAGAGCTGCATCTTGGCCTTGGACTGCTGCAGGTTCAGTGCATTGTCCGCCGGCTTGCGATCGGCAGCCACCAGGCTGCTGACCATGCCGGAAATATCGAGTCCTGAACCGATGCCGCCGTAACCGAAGTCCGCCACGTTGTATCTCCTGTGTGTTGCCGCTGCGACCTGGTGCAGGGCGATGCCATCAACGAAATTAGCGGCCGTAGCCGCCGGGTCTTTAGAACTCTCGTTGATGCAGGATTTGTGCCAGCAATCTGGCGCCGGGTTTGGCACGGCGGTTGCAGGTAGCTTGGGGCAGGGCGGCGATTCGCGCTCATGCCAGAGGGTCTGTAAAAAACCCTCCTCCAATGCAGAGGAGGGGTCAGGCTACTGAAAAACGGGGGGAGACGAAGCCACCCGGGGTGTTCAGTCAAACAAACAGCGCTGATAACAGTTCTGCCGCAGGGGCGGGCCATGGCCACGAAGATGTGGCGACCGGGAGAGAGTCCGGCTCATGGCCATGGCCCGTTCCTGCGTGACGATTGCGAGGCTTCGGGTTGCTCCCGCCGCCGGCCGAAGCCGGCGGCGGGAGCGATGCAGGTGTGGATCAGCGCAGCAGGCTGAGCACGTTCTGCGGCACCTGGTTGGCCTGGGCCAGCATGGCCGTACCGGCCTGCTGCAGGATCTGGGTGCGGGTCAGTTCGGCAGTTTCCTTGGCGAAGTCGGTATCGCGGATTCGGCTGCGCGAGGAGGCCAGGTTTTCCGACGAGGTCTGCAGGTTTGCAACCACCGAGGTGAAGCGGTTCTGGATGGCGCCCAGGTCAGCACGCGTGCTGTTGATGGACTCCAACGCCTTGTCGACGATTTCCAGCGCCTGCTGTGCACCGACCACCGTGGTCACGGAGAGGTCCTTCAATACGCTCGCGGTGCTGGTAGCGGTGATCGTGCCGGCGTCAGTGCCGCCGCCTGCGAGGCCAACGTCTGCCAGTGCGATCGCTTCAGCGTCTTCGTTGGTCGATTCCGTGCCATCGGCAGCGATGGCGAATTCCTGCCCGGCTTTCACCGAGGTCAGGTTGATACCAACGCTCCCTGCGGTCGTGGTGGTGTCAAGGGAAGCATAAACGCCAGTCTCGCCGATCTTCGCATTGATCGCTGCTGCGGTTGCGGCCGACAGCGATTCACCCTTCTTCACACTGATGTCGCCGATGTCGATTTTCGACTCAACGCCGTCCGCCGATGTCACGGTGATGGCAAGTTCGGACAGCACCACGTCGTCAGCTGCGGCATCAGCAGTCTCAAGGATCGCTGTACCCTTGTACTCCGTTGCAAAGGTCGCGGAGCCAATGGAATCGGCCTTGGCATTGACCACCTTGTCGATGGCAATGGCCTGGCCGGCGTTGGCGCCAACCTGGAAGAGCTGACTGGAGAACGAACCGTCCAGCAGCTTGGTGCCGTTGAAGTCGGACTGTTTGGCGACGCGATCAATTTCGCTGACCAGCTGGGTGACTTCGGCCTGCAGCGCCTTGCGGTCGCTGGCGGAGTTGGTCGCATTGGCCGACTGTACCGACAGCTCGCGGATACGCTGCAGGTTGTTGCCGATTTCGGTTAGCGAACCTTCGGCGACCTGCGCCAGCGAGATACCGTCGTTGGCGTTGCGAATGGCAACGTCGGTACCGCGGATCTGGGTGCCGAAGCGCTCGGAGATTGCCAAGCCGGCGGCGTCGTCCTTGGCGCTGTTGATGCGCGAACCCGAGGACAGGCGCTGGATGGTGGTGGCCAGAGAGCTGCCGCTGGTGCTCAGATTACGCTGAGCATTCAACGACATCGTGTTGGTGTTGATTACCTGTGCCATGTTGGTTTCCTTTGGCGATGGACCATGAGTCGGTTGCTACACCCGCGCCGAATGACTCGGCGCGGGCGATTTGTGGCCTGCTTAACGCAGCAGGCTGAGCACGTTCTGCGGCACCTGGTTGGCCTGGGCCAGCATGGCCGTACCGGCCTGCTGCAGGATCTGGGTGCGGGTCAGTTCGGCGGTTTCCTTGGCGAAATCGGTATCGCGGATACGGCTGCGCGAGGAGGCCAGGTTCTCCGACGAGGTCTGCAGGTTTGCAACGACCGAAGTGAAGCGGTTCTGGATGGCACCCAGGTCAGCACGGGTGCTGTTGATGGATTCCAGCGCCTTGTCGACGATTTCCAGCGCCTGCTGGGCACCTGCAACGGTCGTCACAGACAGGTCCTTCAGCACGCTTGCCGCTTTGGTGGTGTCAATGGTGCCGCCATCGGTGGACGCCTCCGTCAAGCCAAGCGCTGCGAGGTCGGCGGTCACCGCGTCCTCAGTCTCGGTATCCGTGCCATCGATGTCGATCGAGAACTGCTGACCGGCCTTTACGGAGGTCAGGTTGATCACGCCTTCCTTCACCTCAGCATAGACGCCCGTCTCGCCGATCTTTCCGTTGATCGCTGCGGCAGTAGCTGCAGTAATCGATTCACCGGACTTGATGGTGAAGTCGCCAACATCAAACTTGACCGCGTCAGCCGTCGGGTCACCGCCGGGGGCAGTGATCTTCAAGGTCAGCTGCTTGTAGGTGATGTCCGCTGCAGCGATGTCTTCCTTGCCGTTGGTGTCGTCACCGTCATCGAGTGTCGTACCCTCGAAGGCGGTCGCGAACTGAGCTGCACCCAACGAGTCTGCCTTGGCGTTGACCACCTTATCGATGGCAATGGCCTGACCAGAATTGGCGCCAACCTGGAAGAGCTGGCTGGAGAACGAGCCGTCCAGCAGCTTGGTGCCGTTGAAGTCGGACTGCTTGGCGACGCGATCGATTTCGCTGACCAGCTGGGTGACTTCGGCCTGCAGCGCCTTGCGGTCGCTGGCAGAGTTGGTCGCATTGGCCGACTGTACCGACAGCTCGCGGATACGCTGCAGGTTGTTGCCGATTTCGGTCAGCGAACCCTCGGCGACCTGGGCCAGCGAGATGCCGTCGTTGGCATTGCGGATGGCGACGTCGGTACCACGAATCTGGGTGCCGAAACGCTCGGAGATGGCCAGGCCGGCGGCGTCGTCCTTGGCGCTGTTGATGCGCGAACCCGAGGACAGGCGCTGGATGGTGGTGGCCAGAGAGCTGCCGCTGGTGCTCAGGTTACGCTGAGCATTCAACGACATCGTGTTGGTGTTGATGACTTGTGCCATGAGGAGAGGTCCTTGAGCAGTTGCACGTGAGTTGGGTTAGCCGCTCCTGACGTGCTTCAGGAGCGTCTCATGTCAGCGCTGCAGCAGGCTGAGCACGTTCTGGGGAACCTGGTTGGCCTGGGCGAGCATTGCCGTCCCGGCCTGCTGCAGGATCTGGGTGCGGGTCAGCTCCGCGGTTTCCTTGGCGAAATCGGTGTCGCGGATACGGCTGCGGGAGGCCGACAGGTTTTCGGAGGAGGTCTGCAGATTTGCAACGACCGAGGTGAAACGGTTCTGGATGGCACCGAGGTCGGCGCGAACGCTGTTCACCGACTCCAGCGCTTTGTCGACGATTTCGAGCGTGCGCTGGGCACCGACCACATCCTGAACCGACAAATCCTTGACGAACTGGTTGGTCGCACCGGTCAGCGTGCCGCCGCCACCGGGAGTAGCTTCCTCCGTCAGACCGAGGAGCGCCGCGGTTGCCACCGTCGCGTCATCGTTCTCCGGCCCATCGAAGGCCAGCTCGAACGTCTCGCCGGCCTTCACCGAGCTCAGGGTGATCTTGTTCTCCTTGACCTCGGCGTAGACGCCGGTTTCGCCCAGCTTTGCATTCACGGCGCCAGCGACCGCAGCGGAAATCGATTCGCCCGCCTTGATGGTGATGTCGCCGATGTTGATCGCTTTGGCATCTGCAGCCGTGCCGCCTTCGGGCGTGACCGAGATCTGCATCTGCGAGTAAACGATGTCGTCCGGAGCCTTGTCAGCCGCCAGACCCTCTGAGAGGTAGTTGTTGGCGAAAGTGGCTGCGCCGAGGGAATCCGCCTTGGCATTGACCACGCTGTTGATCGCGATGGCCTGACCCGCATTGGCGCCCACTTGGAACAGCTGGCTGGTGAAGCTGCCGTCCAGCAGCTTGGTGCCGTTGAAGTCGGACTGCTTGGCGACGCGGTCGATTTCGCTGACCAGCTGGGTCACCTCGGCCTGCAGTGCCTTTCGGTCACTGGCGGAGTTGGTCGCGTTGGAGGCCTGCACGGCCAGTTCGCGGATGCGCTGCAGGTTGTTGCCGACTTCGTTCAGCGAACCTTCGGCGACCTGCGCCAACGAAATGCCGTCGTTGGCATTGCGGATGGCGACGTCAGTGCCGCGGATCTGGGTGCCGAAGCGCTCGGAGATCGCCAGGCCAGCGGCGTCGTCTTTTGCGCTGTTGATGCGCAGGCCCGACGACAGGCGCTGGATGGTGGTAGCGAGCGAGCTGCCGCTGGTGCTCAGGTTGCGCTGAGCGTTGAGCGACATCGTGTTGGTGTTGATTACCTGTGCCATGGATCGTCTCCCTTATTGGAATCCTGGTGGTGAAAGGAACGAAGCGCCGCCGTTTTTTTGTTTTTGGCTGTGTGCTTCGCTGTTGCCAAATCAATAACGGCGCTTTGTCAACAACCTTTAGGAGGGGATTCACGCGGATTTACAGGGAGGAGGGGGGGCGACGACTCCACGGCTATCCGGGAGCTCCGGCGGTTCGTGTGAGCCGTTGCGGGACGCCGTGAAAAGAGGCTGGGTGGCTTTAGGGGCCATTCTTAGCGCGCCGCGGGCGTCGTCGTAGTGCTACTCAAGCCTGATCATCGATATGCCAGGGCCCAAAAACGAAAAAAGCCGCGATGCTCAAAGCATCGCGGCCTTCAGGCCAACCCAGGTTGTAGGGGGGTCAGCGGATCGTGTTGAACAGCGACATCGACTGCATCTGTGAGAACAGGGTCTGTGCTGCCTGCAGGGCGGTCTTTTCCAGCTGGTACTGGCTCAACGCATCGGCGTAATCCAGGTCGCGCATCTGCGAGAGCGTGGTCTTGAGGGTCACGACATTCGATTCGCGCATGTCCGCAGCATTGTCCAGCATCTTCAACTGAGCACCGCCGGAAGCGCGGGAGTCGATCATCCGCTCCGAGGCCCGGGCCACGTCGCGCAGGCCGCTTTGCAGCAGGTTCTGCTGCGCTGCCTGCTGGGCAGGGGTGCCCGTATCCATCTTCAAGGCCCCGATCAGCGAATCCAAGGTGCCGAAGATGTCGCGGCTGGAGGACGGGCTCACCTCGAAGGTGTCACCTGCCGCTGGAACGCCGTCGATATGCAGGCGCACGCCGTTGACCACAATGTCGTCCCCGGTCTTCAGGCTCCCTGTGGACACCACGGTGCCGCCGGCATCGACCAGTTCGTAGGCATCGGCGGCGGTGAAGCGCACGCTGAAGCCCTCGCCATTCCAGCTGCCATCGCCGTTGCGGGTGACGTTGGTGAGCACGCCGGTGCCGGTGTTGCCGGCGGCCGCCGCGGCATCCACATGCCCATCGCCGGTGACGATGCGCATGAAGATTTCGCTGCCGGGCAGGGCGTCGAGCACGTAGGTGTCCGGGCCGACCTCGACCTGGCGCTGGTTCTGGTCGCCGTTGTAGACGATCCGGCCATCGATCTGGCTGAAGGGCGGGCTGCCGTCGTCGGTGCCACCGAATACATAGCGGCCGGTGCCGTCGGTACTGTTGGCCACCGCCAGCAGATTGCCGCGGATCGCCTCGATTTCCGTGACCATGGATTGCTTGTCAGCCGCGGCCAGCGCCGGGTTGTTGGCATAGATGGTCAGTTCGGTGATGCGGCCCATCATGTCGCCGACCTGGGCCAGGGCGTTTTCCTGGATGCCCAGCCGGTTCTGCACGTTGCCGGCGTTGAGCTGCATGCGGTCCAGCGAGGCCAGGGTACGGTCCAGGCCGACCGCGCTGCCGGCCGAGACGGGGTCGTCCTTGGCGGACACGATCTTGCTGCCGGTGGCGATCTGCCGCTCCAGGTGGTTCATCTTGGCCTGTGAAGCGAGCATCAGCGACACCGACTGATTGAACATCATGCCGGTGGAAATACGATTGTTCATGAGCGTACGGCTCCGAGGATCGTCTGGAACATGGTGTCGGCGGTGGAGATCAGCTGCGAGGCAGCCTGGTAGGCCTGCTGCAGGCGGAGCATGTCCGAGGCTTCTTCATCCAGGTTGACGCCGGAGATCGAGTCGCGGGCGGCCTGCGCCTGGTCCGTGATCACCTGCTGGGCCATCAGGGAGTACTCGGCCGAACGCGCGGCGGCACCGACCTGGGTGGTCAGGCCACCCAGCGCGCCACTGAGGGTGACCGTGCCTTCGTTGAACGCCTTGGCCTGCTCGACCTTGGCCAGCAGCAGCGCGTTGCTGTTGTCCGAGGAGCCGGCCGGAGTCGGTCCGATGTTGAACGTGTCGCCCGTCCTGGGCGCGCCGTCGAGGACGAAGCTCCAGCCGTTGGCGGTGATGGTCTGGCCAGCGGTATAGGTGTTGGGTGCTCCGCCATCGATGGTGTATTCGGTGGCGCTGATGAACACGATCGCCGCCGGCGTGCGCAGCGCGGCGTTGTCCGCGTCGGTCACCTTGACCCCGGTCAGCTTGCCGGTGCCGGTATTGGCCATCGCGGCGGTGCCCTTGATCGGGGCGGCAGCGGCCAGGCGGGAGGTGTCGGTGATCGCCACTGCCATGCTGCCGGCCACGCCCGCGGTCGGCTGCAGCAGGAAGCGGTCGTCGGTGGACGGGGTGCCGGTCATGACCAGCTCGACGCCGTTGAGCACCAGCGGGTCGGCAGCGGTGCCGGTGCCGGTCATCGGGATGCTCGCGCCGGTGTCAGCGCGCGAGGCCAGCCACTGGGTGCCGTCGAACTTCATCACGATGTTCTGGCCGTCCAGCTTGGCCAGATCGCCGAAGCGCGCGGTCATCTGGGCGGTGCCCGCATTGTTGCTGTTGGCGGTGATGCGCGGGTTGCCGATGTTGAAGAAGTCGCCGCCCATCTGGCCGTAAAGATCGGCACCCTGGCGGTGGACGTCGTTGAAGCTGCTGGCCATGCCGATCGCCAGCTTGCCGAGCTCGGCCTGGGCCGGCGTCAGCACCGTGTCGCGGAACTCCAGCAGGCCGCCGATCTGGCCGCCGAGCGTCTTGGGCTCGATGGTGATCTTCTGGCCCTGGCTTTCCAGCGCCAGCTGCAGGCGCTCGGGCTGGTAGGGGTCGGTGACGGTGGTGACCTTGGAGGCCGTGGTACCTACCACCAACGCCTGTCCGCCGGCGGTGTAGACGTTCATCAGCCCGCCGTCCTGCATCACCGCGTTGCCGCCGGTGTAGCCGACCAGGTTGGCGATCAGTTCGTCACGGCGGTCCAGCAGATCCGGCGCCGCAGTGGCGGCATTGCCACCGATCGCACCGTTGAGCTGGGCGATTTCCTTGGCCAGCCGGTTGATCTCGGTAGCACCGGCGATCAGGCCGTTGTTGACCTCGCCGTTGAGGTTGTTGAGCTGGGTGTTGAGCTGCTGGAAGCGGCCGGACAGGGTCTTGCCGGCATCCAGCACGTTCTGGCGGTCGGCGCTGCCGGAGGCATTGGAGGACAGGCCGCTGACGGAGTCGAAGAAGTTCGACCACACACCGGCGACGTTGGTGGCGGTGTCGGAGAACATGGCGTCCACGCGGTCGGCCATGGTGGACAGCTGCTTCAGGCGCGCCAGTTCACCGCTGCCGTCGAGCAGGCGCGAGATCGCCAGCTGGTCGGCGACACGGCGCACATCGGTGATGCGGGTGCCGTTGCCGACGTCACCATACCCGTAGTTCTGCGGGTTGGCGGTGGCGAAATCCACCTTCTGCCGGCTGTAGCCCGGCGTCTTGATGTTGGCGACGTTATGGCTGGTGGTCGCCAGGGCGCGCTGGAAAGCGAGCAGTGCGCTGGTGCCGGTGGAGAGAACGCTGGACATGGATTACCTCAACGACGGATGACACCCAGCCCGGTCGGGCTGGCGGTGCTGGCAAAAGTGCGACCCAGGCGCTGGCCGGCATCGGTCACGGCCGCGACGGCGCGTTCGATGGTCGGGCCGCCGGCGATCGCGGCGATCTTGGCGGCATAGGTGGGGTCGGTGGCGTAGCCGGCGCGCTGCAGGCCCTGCGCGAAGCTGCGGACGTCGCTGCCGGCCTGGAGGGCGTTCTGGTAACGCGGGCTGGTCTTCAGCAGGCGAACGTAGTCGGCGAAGCTCTCGCCCACCGAGTTGTAGGCGCGGAAGCTGGCGGTTTCGTTACGACGCACGCCATTGACGTACTCGTGGGTGCCACTGGTGGCGCGATCGCCCTGCCAACCGTTGGCCTTGATCCCGAACAGATTGTGCGTGCTGTCGCCGCCACTGCGGCGCACCAGCTTGCGGCCCCAGCCGGTCTCCAGAGCAGCCTGGGCGACCAGCGCCTTGGCGTCCACGCCCAGTTCGCGGGCGGCCTGCTGGGCATGGCCCCAGATGCTGGCGACGAAGCCGGCCGGCGTGTGCGGGCCCAGTTCCGCAGCCGCGGTGGAGGCGGCCAGGTTGTCGACCGCGCTGGGGCCGGTGGCGGCCGTGCGGTTGACGTCCTGCCAGCGGTCGTCGGCCATCGCCCAGTTGGCGCTGGCTGGATCGGCCTCGGCAGCGGCGGCGTAGGGATCACGACTGCCGATCGCCTCGTGCATCTGGCTGCTCTCGCGCCCGGCGATCAGGTCCAGCGCACGCTCCATCGGCTGCAGGACGGCCGACGGCTCGCTGCCGCCCAGCTGCTGCAGCAGATCCACTTCACTGGGCACCACCGGCGCCGTCACCGCAGGCATCGGCAGGCCAGCGGCGGCCGGGGCATTGAGGCGATAGGCGCGCAGTGCGGCGGCCGGGTTGAGCGAGGTATCCACCGGCTTGGCGGTCTCGCCTTCGCCGCCACCGAGCTGGCGCGCGATCATGCTGGACAGGCCCAGCCCGCGGCCGCGGGTCATCGCGTCGGCGATCTTCTGGTCGTACATCTCGCGGAACATGGTGTTTTCGCCGGGGAACAGCGAATCGCCGAAGCTGGCCTCACGCATGCTCTTGATCAGCATCTGGGCGAACTGGCCCTCCAGCTGGCGGGCGACCTTGTCGACCTTGGCCGGGCTGTTGGGCTGGGCGGGGTTGAGTTCCAGCGCAGGTTGAATGCGCATGTCAGATCACCTCCAGCTCGGCACTCAGCGCGCCGGCCTGCTTGAGGGCTTCCAGGATGGCGATCAGGTCGCCAGGGGCCGCGCCGACGGCGTTCACCGCATGCACGATTTCATCCAGGGTGGTCCCGCCATTGAACTTGAACATGCGGCTGCCATCGGCGGTCGCGGTGATCGTCGACTGCGGTGTGACCGCCGTCTGGCCGCCGCTGAAGGCGCCCGGCTGGCTGACGTTGAGGTTCTCGTTGATGGTGACGGTCAGCGAGCCATGCGAGATCGCCGCCGCGCCCACACGGACCTGGGAGCCGATCACCACGGTGCCGGTACGCGAGTTGACCACCACCTTGGCCGGCGCGCTGCCGGGGGTGAGTTCCAGGTTCTCGATACGCGCCAACAGACCGATGCGTGCGCCCGGATCGGACGGCGACTGCACCGAGACGGTGACGCCATCGATGGCACGGGCAGCGCCTTCGCCGAAAGCGTTGTTCAACGCCGCCACCATCCGCGAGACCGTGGTGAAGTCGTTCTTGTGCAGGTTCAAGGTGATGTCGCCACCGCCGCTGAACACGTCCGGCAGCGCACGCTCGACAGTGGCGCCGTTGGGAATGCGGCCGACGCTGGGCACGTTGACCGAGACGCGCGAGCCATCCTTGCCCTGCACGCCGAAGCCGCCGACGATCAGGTTGCCCTGGGCGATCGCGTAGACCTGCCCATCGGCACCGCGCAGCGGCGCCATCAGCAGCGAGCCACCGCGCAGCGAGACCGCGTTGCCCACCGAGGAGACGGTGATGTCGATCGGCTGACCCGGCTTGGCGAACGGCGGCAGCTCGGCGTGGATCGCCACGGCCGCCACGTTCTTCAGCTGCGGGTTGACGTTGGCTGGCACGTTGACGCCCAGTTCGCCGAGCAGGTTCTTCAGGCTCTGCACGGTGAAGGGGGCCTGGCTGGTGCGGTCGCCGCTGCCATCCAGGCCGACCACCAGGCCGTACCCGACCAGCGCGTTGCCGCGCACGCCGCCAACCTGCGCCAGATCCTTGATGCGCTCGGCGGAGGCGGGTGCAACCAGCGCGAACACGGCCAGCAGCGCGAGCAGCGCGCGCGTCGCGCCGTGCGACACCACGCCTCGTTGCTTCGACGTGTAGAGCGACGCCGCGCCCCATGACCAGAGGGCGCCGGTCGGCTCGAGGCGTCGCCACGCGCCCGGATCTGACCGCGCCGCCTCTGGGCACGCTTCGGCGCTTCGCTGACGGCAAATGAGGGAAAGGAAGAAGGTCATGTCAGGCTCAGTACGGCGACAGCGCCGAGTTGAAGAAGCGGCTCAACCAGCCCATCGCGTTGGACTGGGCGATCGGGCCACGGCCGCCGTAGACGATGCGGGCATCGGCTACACGGCTGGAGGGAATGGTGTTGTCCGGGAAGATGTCCGCCGCGCGCACGATGCCCTGCACCTGCACCAGCTCATCGCCGCGGTTCAGGCGCAGGTTCTTGGCGCCCTGTACCACCAGGTTGCCGTTGGGCAGGCGCTGGATCACGGTGACGGTCACGTTGCCCTGCAGGCGGTTGCTCTGCGCGCTGGTGCCCTTGCCGGTGAAGTCGCGCGACCCGGCGGCGCTGGCGCTGAGGATGTCCTTGCCGCCCAGCGTCACCGGCGCGCCGAAGATCGTCGGGGTGCCGATGCTCAGTTCCGACTCTTTCGAGGTGGAGGTGTTGGCGGTGGTCTGCGCGGTGGTGTTCTCGGTCAGGGTGATCGTGAGCAGGTCGCCCACATCGCGTGCCCGGCGATCCGAGTACAGCTGCAGCCCGGGGCCGGCGGCGTAGATCGCCCCGGCGGTGGCTTCGGCGGACGGCGGCATGACCGGCATGACCGGCGCCATGGCCGGGTACGGCCGGACATCGCCGGCGATCACGCAGCCACTCAGCGTGGCGACGAGGACGGCGGCGGCGAGCAGGCGGAGGGTAGGGGCAAGACGCGACATGGCAGGTTCCCGGTTCGACCGATCAGACGTTCTGGTTGAGGTAGCCGAGCATGGCGTCGGTGGTGGAGATCGCCTTGGCATTCATTTCGTAGGCGCGCTGGGTTTCGATCATCGAGACCAGCTCTTCCACCACGTTGACGTTGCTGCCTTCCAGCGCGCCCTGGACCACGGTGCCCAGGCCGTTGAGGCCGGGATTGCCGTTCTGCGCGGGGCCGGAGGCGGTGGTTTCCAGGAAGAGGTTTTCACCGCGGGCCTGCAGGCCGGCCGGATTGACGAAGTCGGTCAGGGTCAGCGCGCCGATTTCCACGGTGGCGGCGTCGTCGGCCATCTTCACGCTGATGGTGCCGTCGGTGCCGATGGTCAGCGACTGCGCGCCTTCCGGAATCTGGATGCCCGGCTGCACCGGGTAACCGCTGTTGGTGACCAGCTCGCCATCCTGGTTGCGCTGGAACGAGCCATCGCGGGTGTAGGCCGAGGAGCCGTCCGGCATCTGCACTTCAAAGAAGCCGCGGCCGTTGACCATCACGTCCAGCGCGCGGCCGGTCTGCTGCTGGCTGCCCTGCTCGAAATTCTTGGCGGTGGCGACCACGCGCACACCGGTACCCAGCTGCAGGCCCGAGGGCAGCTGCGTCTGGGCGGAGGACGCGCCACCCGGCTGACGGACCTGCTGGTACAGCAGGTCTTCGAAGCTGGCACGGTCCTGCTTGAAACCGGTGGTGTTGGTGTTGGCGAGGTTGTTGGAAACCACCGACATGCGCGTCTGCTGCGCATCCAGTCCGGTTTTGGCGATCCACAATGCCTGGTTCATGGCGTGATTCCTGTGTTGTAGCGGATGGCCGCGTGGTGCGGCCCTTGTGAAGGGCAATGCATGGCGCGTGCCACAACTGCGCCGGGATTACGTCACGGGCGGCGATCAGCCGCCCAGGCGCAGCAGGCTGTTGGCACTGCGGGCGTTGTCGTCGCCGTGCTTGATCACCTTCACCTGCATTTCGTACTGGCGCTGCAGCTGGATCATCTGCACCAGTGCGCCGGCGGCATCGACGTTGCTGCCTTCCAGCTGCCCGCTTTCCAGCGATTTGCCCTGGGCCTGCACGAACGGCTGCTGCGGATCGGTGTTGCGCATCAGCCCGTCCAGGCCGCGCTCCAGCCGGGCGTCCTCGGCCTGCACCACGCGGATGCGGCCGATGTTGGCCATGGTCTGCGGGCCTTCGCCCAGCGGGATGATCGAGATCGTGCCGTCGTTGCCGATATCCATGGCCTGGTGCGGCGGCACCGCCAGCGGATTGCCGTTCTCATCAAGCACCGGATGGCCGCCGGCGGTGACCAGCTGGCCATTGGGCGTGATCGACAGTGCCGCACCACGGGTGTACGCCTCGCCACCGTCGGCACCGGGCGCCTGCACGGCCAGCCAGTTGCCGGCCTGCAGGGACAGATCCAACGGGTTGCCGGTGAGCTGCTGTGCGCCCATCCGGCGGTTGAAGCCGGCGTCGACGTGCATCGCATCCACACGCGAGGCGTAGCCGGTCCCCTTCACCGGGTAGGCCTCGGTATTGGCGAGCGCCTCCTTGAAGCCGGGGGTATCGGTGTTGGCCAGGTTGTGCGACAGCGTGCCCTGCGCCTGCAGGGAGGCGCGTGCACCGGTCATCGCGACGTAGAGTGCCTTGTCCATCGGTGGTGTAGTCCCGTGTTGCGGTCAGTGGCTCATCAACGCAGGTTGATGATGGTCTGGGTGATCTGGTCCTGCGTGGAGACCATCTGCGAGTTCGCCTGGAAGTTGCGCTGGGCGGTGATCATGTTGACCAGCTGCTCGGTCAGGTCGACCGTGGAGGCTTCCAGCGAACCGGCCTGGACCTTGCCCAGGTTGGAGCTGTCCGGCGCGCCGGTTCGCGGGGTGCCGGAGTTGAAGGTTTCCACCCACAGGTTGTTGCCCTTGGCTTCCAGGCCCTGCGCGTTGTTGAAGGTGGTCAGCGCGACCTGGCCCAGCGGGCGGTCATCGCCGTTGGAGTAGCGCGCGTAGACGACGCCTTCTTCAGACACGGTGATTTCGTTGAGCTTGCCGGCCGCGTAGCCGTCCTGCTGGGTGTTGCGCAGGGCGAACTTCTCGCCGTACTGGGTCGAGCCGCTGATATCCAGGGTCAGCGACAGATCGCCGGCGCCGGTGGTCGGGCTGAACGCGGTGAACGCGATCTTGCCGTTGGCCGGGTTGGTCAGTGCACCGGATTCGTTGAAGGCCATCGGCGTTGCGGCGCCAACCTGCTGGCCGTCGACGAAGTTGTAGACCTGCCACTGGTTGGTGGTTGCGGTCTTGACGAAGTACGAGGTCTGGGTGTGGCTGACGCCCAGCGAGTCGTACACGGTGATGCCACCGGTCGAATGGTTGTAGCTGTTCGAATCGGCCGGATCAAAGTCGGTGACCGTCGGCGTCTTGGCGTTGGCCGGCAGGGTGAAGCTGATGTTGACGCCGGTGGTCTGCTTGGGCGGGCTGTCGGTGGTCAGCAGCTGCAGGTCGGTCAGGCGGCCGGCATCGAAGTTGGTGCCGTCGGCGTTGGGTGCGAACACCTGCAGGCGTGCACCCTGCGGGTTGATCACGTAGCCGGCCTGGTCGGTCTGGAAGTTGCCGGCGCGCGAATACACACGCGCACCGTTCATGGTCATGGTGAAGAAGCCCTCACCGGAAATGGCCATGTCCAGGCTGCGCCCGGTCTGTTCGTTGTTGCCCTGCGAGAACTGCTGGGCGACGTTGGTCAGGCGTACGCCCGAGCCGACCGCGTTCTTGGACAGGCCGTAGCTGGTGGCCGAGAACAGATCGGCGAATTCGGCGCGCGACTGCTTGAAGCCGGTGGTGTTGACGTTGGCGATGTTGTTCGCCGTGACGTTCAGATCGGCATTGGCTGCGTTGATGCCGGACAACGAGACGTTGAAGCCCATGGGTTGCTCCTGTGGATTCGGGTGGTGCGGCTCAGCTGATGCGGAGCACGTAATCGATCGGGGCCGTGCCCAGACCCTTGAGGTTGAGGTACAGGCCATCCGTGCCGACCGTGACGCTCTCTACCGGGGCCTGCACATAGGTGTTGAGCTTGGTCTTGGCGCCAGCGGTGTCGGTATGCGAAGCGACGATGGTGTAGGTGCCTTCGGCCATGCGGTTGCCGTTGGCATCCTTGCCGTCCCAATCGAAGGTGACTTCGCCGGAGGCCTTGGCTTCCACGCTGATCTGGTTGACCTTCACGCCGTTGGCATCGGTGATGTCCACCGTCACGAAGCCGGCGCCGGGCGCGGCGACCATGCCGGTGACGTCGCCGTCCTTCTCCAGCGCGAGCTTCTCCGAGGGCACCAGCACTTCGTGACCCACCAGGGCCGCGCCGCGCAGGATCTGGTCGCTGGACATCGAATCCTGGAAGCCCTTGACCGTGTTGTTGAGGTCGGTGATGCCCTGGACCTGCGACAGCTGCGCCATCTGCGCGACCATCTGGGTGTTGTCCATCGGCTTGAGCGGATCCTGGTGACGCAGCTGCTCGGTCATCAGGCGCATGAAGTCGGCCTGGTCCAAGGTGCTTTTCTTCTTGCTGGTGTCGCTGTTGGGTGCGTTCAGGCCCAGCGCGGTGTAGATGTCGCTGCTGTTCTGGCCAACGCCGTTGGTGGTGCTCATGGGGGTCGATTCCTGGGGAGTGAGGGTCAGCGACCCATGGTCAGCGTGGCCAGCGCCAGTTCCTTGGCGGTGGTCAGCATCTCCACGCCGGCCTGGTAGTTGCGCGAGGTCGAGATCAGGTTGACCATCTGCGCGACCGGGTCCACGTCGGGCTGGTAGATGTAGCCATCGGCATCGGCCAGCGGGTGGCCCGGCTCGTAGCGCTGGATCGGCGCGGCGTTGCTCTGGCTGATCTCCTTGACCTGCACCGTGGTGATGTTCGGGTCGGTGCGGCTGGTGACCGACTGGAAGATCGGCTCCAGCGGCTTGTAGACCGCATCGGCCGAACCGGCGACGGTGTCGGCGTTGGAGAGGTTGGAGGCGATGGTGCTCATGCGCACGGACTGCGCCTGCAGCGCGGAACCGGCGATATCGAAAATGGGCAGGTTGCTCATGGCTTATTGCCCCGTGATCGCGGTGAGCATCGAGCGCACCTTGGATTCGACGAAGCTCAGCGAGGCGCGGTACTCCAGCGCAGCGCGGCCGTAGGCGGCGCGTTCGGCATCCGGGTCGACGGTGTTGCCGTCGATGCTCGGCTGCACGCCTTCTTTGGCGATCTGGAACGGGTTCAGCCCGCCGCCGATCTCATAATGCTGTTCGTTGGTGGTTTTCATCAGGCCGTTTGCATCCAGGCCCTGGGCATTACGCAACGCGGCATCGAAATCCAGGTCCTGGGCCTTGTAGCCGGGGGTATCGGCGTTGCTCAGGTTGCTGGCGATCAGCTTCATCCGCTGCTCGCGCAACGGCATGGCCTGGGCATGGACACCCAGATAGTTGGAAATCAGATTGGGCATGGCGCACTCCCACGGGACGATGCCAGGGGCAGTGCAAGCGGCGTGCCAGAGGGCAGGGCGCGAAGGTAGCTGGCGGCATGTTCACGCCGGGGAATTCACCACCCCAGGGCAAGGGGGGCAAGCCCCAAGGTAGATCCACGCCATGCGTGGATGAGCAAGCCATGCCCCGGGTGTGCATCCACGCGACGCACGGATGCCGTAAACCCACCGGGGGAAGGACGCCGGCGCCAGGGCCGGCCGCCCCTTACGCCGCCATCGCGACCTTCTTCAGGCGGTCCAGCAGGAAGTCCGCCAGCTCATGCGGCGAGTACTTGGCCACGAACGCATTCGCGCCGACCCGCTCGACCATCGCGTTGTTGAACACGCCCGACAGGGAGGTGTGCAGCAGCACGTACAGGCCGGCCAGGCCCGGGTGACGCCGGATTTCCGTCGTCAGGGTGTAGCCGTCCATCGCCGGCATCTCGATATCGGAGATCACCATCGCGTAGCGCTCGGCGGGGTTCTCCCCGGAGGCGTGGATCTGCAGCAGGTGGTCCAGCGCCTGCTTGCCGTCCGAGAGCAGGGTCGCCCCGACCCCCAGCTGGTCCAGCACGCTGCGGATCTGCTGGCGGGCCACGCGGGAGTCGTCCACCACCAGGACCTGCATCGGCGGGGCGTCGGCGGGCAGGGCCATCGAGGGATCCAGCACGGCCTCACCGCGGACTTCGGCGATGTCGGCCAGCACGCTTTCCACGTCGATCACCTGGATGAGTTCGCCCTGGAAACGGGTGACTGCGGTCAGATAGCTGGACTCGGCGCCCAGTTCCGGCGGCGGATGGATGTCTTCGACGGCAATGTTGACGATGCGTTCCACACCGCTGACCAGGAAGCCCTGGATGGAGCGGTTGAACTCGGTCACCACCAGGTAACCCGGCGCCTTGTCGGCATCGGGCTCACGCTCGGGGTGGCCGATCGCCAGGCCCAGGTCCAGCACCGGCACCGAGCGGCCACGGACATCGGCCACACCGGCGAACTGGCTGGGCAGCCCTGGCACCTGGAACAGATCCGGGCGCCGCAGCACTTCCTGCACCTTGAAGACATTCACGCCAAAAAGCTGACGTCCACCCAGCCGGAACAGCAGCAGGGCCAGACGATTGTGGCCGGCCAGTCGCGTACGCTGGTCGATGCGGTTGAGCAGGTCATGGGACATGGACTTGGTATCGGCGGCACCGGCGGCGACTTGAGCGCCCCGCGCGCAGGAGTTCGGCATGACCCTTGCATCGAGCTGCGCATGATCCTTGCCCGTGGAGTGCCCATGCGTTCTGTTCTCTTTGCCGCACTGTTGCTGGCCGCGCCCGCCTGGGCCGCGGGGGGCTGGCAACCCGTGGACAGCATCCGCCAGGCGGCGCTGGGGACGTTGCCGCCCGGCAGCGAAGGTGACACCACCCTGGACTCGGCACTGCGCCTGCCGGCGTGTGGTCAAGCGCTGGCCGCCCAGCCCACCGGGACCAGTACAGTGGAGGTGAGCTGCCCCGACGCGGGCGGCTGGCGTTTGTTCGTACCGGTAAAGGTGCGGCGCAACCAGACCGTGCTCATTCTCAATAGAGGGGTGGCCGCTGGAGAAACCCTGGCCGCGGCCGATATCACCACTGGCCAGCGTGATGCGGCACGGATCGCCGGTGCTGCGCTGGCCGATCCGGCGGCAGCGGTTGGCCGGGTGGCACGCAGGACCCTGAGTGCCGGCAGCTTGCTGTCGGCCAACGATCTGGTCGCCCAGCGGCTGGTGCGGCGCGGCGACAGTGTCGCCCTGGTGTCCCGGCGCGGCGGGGTGGAGGTCCGGGTCGCCGGGCGCGCCATGGCCGACGCGGGCGAGAATGAGCGGGTCTCGGTCGAGAACCTCTCTTCGCGCAAGATCGTGCAGGGCACCGTCGCGGCCAGCGGTGACGTTTTAGTGGCGCGCTGACCAGAATTGTGAATACGGGCCACTTTTACCGCAAAACCTGCAATATTCTCCTAAAGATGGCGGCTGACTGGCCGTTATCCCTTGTGAACCGTACTTCCAGGACAAATCCATGAGCCAGAAAATCGACGGCAACCTGCAGGCCACCGCCCATCTGCGCAGTGTTGCGCTCGGCAACAAGCCCAGCGTCAGCACCGATGCCCCGGCGCGCCCGGTGGAGGCTGCCGACAGCCTGCGCCTGACTGGCGAAGCCACCAGCCTGCAGGCCATGCAGCGTGAACTGTCCACGGCTCCGGCAATCGATGCCAACCGCGTCCAGGCCGTGCGTGATTCGCTGCAGAACGGCACCTACAAGATCAATCCCGACGCGATCGCCTCGCGCATGCTTGAGCTGGACCAGCAGCTGCAGGGATGAAGCTGGCGATGAGCGAGCCGCTGCAGCGCCTCAGCGATGCCTTGGACGTCGAACGCCAGGCATTGGTCGAGCATGACGTGCAGGCCCTGATCCGCGCGACCGGTGCCAAGCTGGAGGCGTTGCGGGCCCTCGAGGCCGCATTGCCGCTCGGCCAGGCCGAGCGCGTGCAGGAGCTGGCCGAGCGCAATCGCGCCAACGGCGTGCTGCTGTCGCGGCGCCGCCGCGAGGTCAACTGGGCGCTGCGCCAACTCGGCCGCAGCGAGGATTCCTCGGCGTACGACGCCAAGGGCCAGTCGCACACGCTGCACACCCGGCGGCCGCTCGCGGTCGCCTGAGCAGCCCGATCCGGCGGCCCCAGGCTGCCGACGATGACGTCACCGCGTATATTGGGCGCCTGTTTTCCAGCCGCCCGATGTGACCGTGACCGTAACGTCCTCCCTTGTCACCGCCCCGTTGCCCCCGCATCCGGTTCTGCTTGCCCTGTTCGAGCGGATCAAGGAAGGGGTCCTGCTGTTTCGTGAGGACGGCAGCGTCGCGCTGGCCAACACCGCGGTCAGTGAGATTCTCGGCCAGGCCGAACGCGATGCCGATCTGACCCCCGCGCAATGGCTGCGCCAGCTGCTACCGCCCGATGCGCTGGAGCAGGCACGCCTCAACGGCCATTGGAATGGCAGCCTGCCGGTCGGTGAGCGCATGGTCATCGCCCACGTCTACCACCACGACGATGGTGGCCAGCGGCACTATCTGGCGCTGTTCCGCCGTATCGAAGGCCAGGAAGACTACGAGCGCGAGCTGCAGCAGCGTCATGCCGAGCTGCGCCAGGCGTACCTGCGCCTCAACGGCACCCAGGAAAAACTGCTGCAGTCCGAAAAGATGGCCTCCATCGGCCAGCTGGCCGCCGGTGTGGCGCACGAGATCAACAACCCGATCGGCTACGTGCACTCCAACCTGGGCAGCCTGCAGGAATACCTGCGCAGTCTGTTCACCGTGATCGAAGCGTACGAGCGTGCGCTGCGTGCGCCCGATCCGAAGGCGCTGATCCCGGAGATCGACGACATCCGTCAGCGCTTCGACATCGATTTCATCAGCCGCGATCTGCCGCAGCTGATGGCCGAATCGCGCGAGGGCATCGAGCGGGTGACGCGCATCGTGCGCGATCTGAAGGACTTCTCTTACTCCGGCCGCGATGAGTCGTGGAAGCTGGTCGACCTGCATGCCGGTCTGGAATCCACGATCAACATCATCTGGAACGAGCTCAAGTACAAGGTGACCCTGCACCGCGAGTTCGGCCAGCTGCCGCTGGTGGAGTGCCTGCCGTCGGAGTTGAACCAGGTCTACATGAACCTGCTGCTCAACGCTGGCCACGCCATCGCCGACCGCGGCACGATCAACGTGCGCACCGGCGTGGATGGTGAGACAGTCTGGGTGGAGTTCGAAGATACCGGCGGGGGCATCTCGCCGGATCTGCGCCAGCGCATCTTCGATCCCTTCTTCACCACCAAGCCGGTGGGCAGCGGCACCGGCCTGGGCCTGTCGATCTCCTACAGCATCATCAACAAGCACCACGGTCGCATCGACCTGGACAGCACACCGGGCGTGGGGTCGAAATTCCGCGTGGTGCTGCCGATCAAGCAGCCGCGCTGATCAGTCGTCTGCCGGGGCAGCCACCGCAGGCGCGGTGTTGGCCCGGCGCTGTTCCTCGTGCGTGCGGAACGCCTGGTGGATGTGCTTGCGCAGCTCATCGTCGTTCCATGGCTTGGTCAGGAACCGGTAGATCGCGCCGCGGTTGATCGCGTCGGTGACCGTGTTGAGGTCCGTGTAGCCGGACAGCACCAGCCGGATCGTGTCCGGGTAGAGCATCTTCACCCTGCCCAGGAACTCGGTGCCGCTCATGTCGCTCATGCGCTGATCGGACAGGATCACCTGCACGTCGTTGATGGCCAGCAGATCAAAGGCATCGCGGACGTTGCCGGCAGCGAGAATGCGGTAACCGTCGCGGCGGAACAGACGCACCAGTGAGCGCAGCACGTTCTCCTCGTCATCCAGCAGCAACAGCGTGCGGTCCGGGCGGGTCTCGGCGAATGCTTCCGGGCGCAGGTAGCGACGGCGCAGGGTCATGCCGGCGGCATCGGCCGACATCGGCTCACCGAACAGATAGCCCTGGAACACATCGCAGTCGTTGCGGCGCAGGAAGCCCAGCTGTGCCTGCGACTCCACGCCGTTGGCGATCACCGTCATGCCCAGCTGGTGGCCCATGGCGATGATCGCGCGGGCGATCGCGGCCTCGCGGTTGCCGGCCGGCGCGCTCTTGATGAAGCTGCGGTCGATCTTCAGCTTGTCCACCGGGTAGCGGACCAGCGCGCTGAGGCTGGAATCACCGGTGCCGAAGTTGTCCAGGCTCAGGCTGATGCCTTCGTTACGCAGGTTGACCAGCGTCTCGTGGACGAAGTTGACGTTGTTGGTCAGCGCGCTTTCGTTGATCTCCAGCGTGAGCATGTGCGCCGGCACGCCAGCGGCCTGCAGCAGCGACATCACCTCGGCGAAGAAGTTCGGGCGCAGCAGCTGCAGTGTGGAGACGTTGACCGCGATGGTGAAATCGTCGAAGCCCTGGTCGCGCCACAGCTTGGCCTGCTTCAAGGCGCCTTCCAGCACCCACGTGCCGATCTGCACGATGATGCCCAGCCGCTCGGCGGTGCGCATGAAGCGCTCCGGCACCAGCATGCCCAGCGTGGGCGACTGCCAGCGCAGCAGCGCCTCCATGCCGACCACGTGGCCATCGCGGGCGCTCACCAGCGGCTGGTAGCGCAGCTTGAGCTCGCCATTGGGGATCGCGTCGACAATCTGGCGCGCGATGATGCTCTCGCTGTGCGCGCTGGAGGGCGTATCCACCGCATGGATGCGCACCGCATTGCCGCCTTCGCGGGCGGCCTGGTACAGCGCGTCTTCGGCGTGATCGAGCAGGCGCGACACGCCGGTGGCGTGTTCCGGGCACAGGCTCACGCCCAGCTTGCCGGTCATGAACAGCGTGTACGGCAGCACCGACAGCGGCAGCTCCAGCTGTTGGCGGATTTCCTCGGCCAGGTCTTCGGGCAGCGGCATTTCGGCCGTGCGCGGGACGGCCAGCAGGAACTCATCGCTGCCGTGGCGCCACAGCTTGCCGCGCCCGCGCAGGTGGTGCTGCAGGCGCTGGGCGACCAGTACCAGGGCCTGATCGCCCACTTCGGCGCTCATGTTCTCGTTGACCGAGGCGAAGTGGTCGATGTCCACGTGCATCAGCATCAGCGGCGTGCCGCCGGAGGCAGCCTCGGTCACCATGGCCTGCAGCTCAGGGTTGCCGGCGCCCAGGCGGGGCGGCGCGTCCTCGATGCTGACCAGGGGCAGGGAAGGGTTCCACATGGGCTCAGTGTTCCAGAGAGTCGTGAGCCGTCGCGCCCGAGGCGCGATACGGCAGGTAAAGGTCGATCAGGGTACCGGCGCCGTGCGCCGATTCAATGCGCAGGGTGCCACCCACGCTCTGCGCGCGCTCGCGCATCACGATCAGGCCGAGGCCGCGTGGGCCTTCCGGGTCGAAGCCTTCGCCGTCATCGCGGACCTGCAGGTGCAGGCCGTGGTCGTCGACATCGCGCAGGTGCAGATTGACCTGGCTGGCGCGGGCGTGGCGCAGCACATTGGTGAGGCTTTCCTGCGCGATGCGGAAACAGGCCTGCTCGATATCACCGGCCGGCCGCCGTGGCAGTGACTGGATGTCCGGCAGCAGGTCGATCGCCGCCGAGCGGAACAGCACGCCGGCCTGCCAGCGCAGCGCTGCTTCCAGGCCCAGTGCATCGAGCTGTGGCGGGCGCAGCAGGGTGGAGATGTCGCGCAGCTTGCCCACGGTGGCGTCGGCCAGCTGGATGATCTGGGCCAGGTCCTCGTCACGGCGCGCGGCGTCCTGCTCGTCCTGCGCCGCATAGGCCGACAACTTCATCGCGGTGATGGCCTGACCGATATCGTCGTGCAGGTCGCGCGAGATCGCCCGCCGTTCGTCTTCCTGCAGCGAGAACAGGCGCCCGGCCATGGCCTGCAGCTCGCGGTTGCTGGTTTCCAGTGCCTCGCGGATGCGCTCGGGCTCGCTGAGGTCGCGCACGATCAGCAGCTTGCAGTTGCGCCCGCCATACCGCACGTCACCGACGGCCAGCCCGGCCTGGAAACGCTCGCCATTGAGCCGCCGCATGCCGATCACCTCACCGGCGCTGACGCTCTGCTGCGGCACCTTGGCGAACAGCTGGCCGCGGACCCGCGGCAGGTCGTCGGTGGCGACCAGGGCCGCCAGCGGTTCGCCCAGCAGCGTGTGCTGGCCGTAGCCGAACTGCGCCGCGGCGCAGGCATTGGCGTACAGCACATGTTCTTCGGAGAGGATCACCACGCCATCGGGCAGCACCCGCACCAGTTCGCGGAATTGTTCCTCACGTTCACGCAGCAGGCGCCGCGACTGCTCGCGTTCGGTGACGTCCTGCAGGGTGCCGAGCACGCGTGGCCGGCCGGCATCGTCCTGGCCGCTCTCGGCGCGCAGGTGCACCATCAATGCACGACCATCCATCGCCAGCAGCGGGAGCAGGACATCGATCTGCACCGGCTCGCCGGAGGTCATGTCCTGCAGCAGCTGCTCGCTGAGTGCGGCGGTGGCCGGGTCGGCCGGTACCAGCAGCTCATCGAAGCGATGCCAGCGACGCGCTTCGGGCGGGCGCCGGCCAAGCAGCCGATAGACCTGGTTGGCGTAACGGCCCAGCCCGGTGGCGGGATCGATTTCCCAGGCGCCGATCCGCGCCATCTCGTGCGCTTCCTCGACGCGGGCGAGCGCCTGATCGCGACGTTGCAGGGCCTGGTCTTCGCGCGTGCGGTCGATCGCGATCAGCAGTCGCGAGCGGCGGCCGCCATAACTGATGAGGTTGCTGCGCATCTCCATGCGCCGGGTACTGCCATCGCTCAGGCACAGATCGGCGGTGATCACGCACAGCTGGTCGGGATTCTCGCGGATCTGCGCCAGCTTGACCTCCAACGCGGGGACATCGCCAGGCGGCCACAGCGCGTTGATCGGCATCGCAGTGAAGGCGTCACGGCTGTAGCCGAAGAAACTGGCAGCGGCGGGATTGACGTCCAGGATCGCCAGCGAGTCCAGGTCATAGACCAGGATCGGCCCGGGGTTGCCTTCGAACATCTGGCGGTGGCGGGTCTCCGAGGATTCCAGGCGCGCATGGGTGCTCAGGACGTGCTGGGCCAGCGGCCGCAGCAGCAGATAGATCAGGGCGGCACTGGAGAGCACGAAGAAGGTGCCCTTGATGGTCTGCCATTGGGCGGCGGTCTGCATATCGCCGGCGACCACTTTGACCGCGGCATCGCTGCACAGGATCCAGACCAGCGCCAGCACCAGGTAAGCCACCACCACACGCCAGCGGTCACGGCGCAGATCGCGGGCCAGCGAGGTCGCGGCGGCGGGTTCGGGGTGGCCTGGCAGGTCGGTGGGCATGGGGCAGGGCGGGCCGATCGGGAAAGGCGAGCGTCATCTTACCTGTCCCCGGTGGGGATGCAGGTGGCCGGAACGCTCAATAATCCGCAAAACCCGCCGCTAACGATTGCGTTCCCGGCTGTCGGGTGCGTTATCGGAGTTACAGGCGTGGATCAAGGGATTATCGCGAGTCTGCTGCAGCACCCGCTGGCGTCGGCGCTGGTCATCCTCGACCGTGCTGGTCGCCCGCTCGCGGCCAATCCGGCCGCGCGTGAACACGGCCTGCCGGCGACGATTGCCGCGTACGGCGAGATGTTGGAGGACCTGCGCCTGCTCGCCGCGGATGGCGGCCTGATTCCCTGCCAGCTGCCGGGCGGCCCGGCCGGGCGACTCGATGGCTGGATGCGCGCCGTGCACGATCCGGATGGCCACCTGCTGGCCTTTACCGTGAGCGTGCCCGAGCCGGTCGCCAGCGTCGCCGGCAGCCGCTGGGAAGTGGCGCTGGATCACGCGGGCCACGGGCTGTGGGACTGGGACCTGCCCAGTGACAGTGTGCGCCGCTCGCGGCGCTGGGATGGCCAGCCGATCGAGGAGTCGCACGCCCGCGCCGGCGTGAGCGCGCTGCTGGAATACGTTCACACTGATGACCAGGCGGCCGTTCGTGCCGCTCTGGACGCGCACCTGCGTGGCGAGAGTGCGGCCTACACCGCCCAGTTCCGCGCCCGCCACCCCGATGGCGAGTGGCGCTGGGTGCTGGACCGCGGCCGCGTGGTCACCCGCACCGCCGACGGCCAGCCGCTGCGCATGGTGGGTACCCATACCGACATCCAGGCCCAGAAGCAGATGGAGTCGCTGCTGCTTGAGCAGCAGGTCCACCTGCGTGAGGCGCAGCGGATCGCCAGCATGGGCAGCTGGTCGTGGGACCCGGAGGCGCGCCAGTTCTGGTGGTCGCCCGAGTTCCGGGCCCTGCTGGAGACCGGCGATGACCCCATGCACGGTCGCCGCCACTGGCTGCGCCAGATGGAGCCGCAATCGCGTGGGCGCCTGCGTCGCGCGTGGCGCCGCATGTGGCGCGATGGCGCTGCAGCGACCCTGGAACTGGAGCTGATCCGCAGCAAAGGCGCTGCACTGTACCTGCGGGTGTGGATGCAGCCGCTGGTCGGCCCCGACGGGCGCATCCAGCGCCTGCTTGGTCAGGTGCAGAACATCACCGAGCAGCACCAGACCGATGCGCTGATCCGCTGGCGCACCGAGCTGCTCAACCGCGTCTCCGCGCTCGGCCGCATTGGCGGCTGCGAGATCGAGGTGGCGACCCGGCTCATGCAGTGGACCGAGGAGTGCTACCGCATCCACGGCCTGCGCAAGGAGCCGATCACGCTGGACCAGGCGCTGAGCCTGTACACCCAGGACTCGCGCGACGCGTTTGAGGCGGCGCTGGTCCGGATCGCCGAGGGGGGGCTGCCCGAGCAGCTGGACCTGTGCTTCTACCGGCAGTCCGGTCTGCGCATCTGGGTGCAGGTGCTGATCGAGCTGGACCGTCGCGATGGTCTGCCGACACGCTTCGTAGTGCTGTTCCGTGACATCACCCGCGAGCGCGAAGCCAACGAGCGCATCGAGCTGCTGGCCCATTACGATCTGCTCACCGGCCTGCCCAACCGGATGTTGTTGCGCGAGCAGACCGCCGATGCGATCGAGGAAGCACGCGATCGCGGCAGCCCGCTGGCGATGCTGTTCATCGATCTGGACGGCTTCAAGACCATCAACGACACCTTCGGCCACGCCACCGGCGATGCGCTGCTCAAGGCGGCTGCCTCGCGCCTGCACCAGAGCCTGCGCAACAACGATCTGTTCGGCCGCTTCAGTGGCGACGAATTCATCGTCGTGCTGCGCGACCTGGCCGCACCGGAAGACGCCGGGCATGTGGCACGCAAGCTGATCGCCTCGCTGGCCGAACCCCTGCACCGCGGTGAAACCACGCTCAAGGTCGGCGCCAGTGTCGGCATTGCGATGCTGGATGAGAGCCGCCAGGATTTCGAATCGCTGCTGCGCGCCGCCGACGCGGCGATGTACGCGGCCAAGGAAGCCGGACGCAATACCTACCAGTACTACAGCCAGGACGCGCTGGCCAAGATCCAGCGCAAGCTGGAGATCGAACACGCACTGCTCGGTGCGATCGAACGCGAAGAGTTCACCCTGGCCTACCAGCCCCTGATGCATGCCGAGAACGACCAGCCGCCGGCCATCGAGGCGCTGCTGCGCTGGCATCGGCCCGGGATCGGCTACTGCAGCCCGGCCGAGTTCATCCCGATCGCCGAGAAGTGCGGCGAGATTGTGCGGATCGGCGACTGGGTGCTGGCCGAGGCCTGCCGCCAGGCCGCCGCCTGGGATGCAGCGGGGCTGGAGTTCGACCGTGTGGCCGTGAATGTCTCGGCCGTGCAGCTGCGTGACCGCGGCTTTGCCGAACGCGTGATCGACATCTGCCATGCGCACGGCTGGCCGCCGCAGCGGCTGGAGCTGGAGCTGACCGAGTCGGCGCTGATCCGTGACACCGACGTGCTGCGCCACTGCTTCGATGTGCTGGAGCGTCACGGCGTCCCGCTCGCGGTGGATGACTTCGGCACCGGCTTCTCGAACCTGCATTACCTCAACCGGTTCCCGGTCGGCCGCCTGAAGATCGACCGCAGTTTCGTCCAGGGCATGCTGCACGACGCCGGTACCGCCGAAGTGACCCAGGCAATCGTGCATCTGGGCCATGCACTGGGCATGAAGGTCGTGGCCGAGGGTGTGGAGACCGAACAGGAAGAGGCCATGCTGCGCCGTCAGGGCTGTGATGAGATCCAGGGTTACCTGTACTCGCGTCCGCTGGCCCCGCGTGATCTGGCGCTGTGGTTGAAGCAGGGCCTGCAGACGCCGCCGCGGGAGAGCTATGTAGCGGTGACGCAAAGCGTCTGAGGACGGCCTACGTAGCCTTCTGAGCGACCGTGGGCCTGGCATGGCACTGCCGGCCAGGCGGAGACGGTGTCAAGGGTGACGCCAGCCCTTTGGAGGCACCCTCGACCGACCTGCGCGCTGCCTCAGGGCGAAGCCGAACAGCGCGCTGAGGCGATCACGGTGGATGACCAGTTGGATGCTGCCAGCAGTGATCCGATCGTGGACAACCTCACGCATGGCGGTGCGGAGCGCCTTCCCGCTCCGGAGAAGCAGCAGCTGGTTCGCGGTGAAGACGCCGTGTGCCCTGAGCGGGTCTCGAAAAGATGGACGGCGTACTCGTGATCATCCGGGATGCTTAGGTCCAGATCATCCGGCAGGCAGCGCTCTGCGACCTTCATCAGGCAGGGATCGCCGTTGCAGAAGTGGCGACTTTCCCCTGTGCGTATCGACGACATTCGGGGCAGCGCGAAGCGATAGTCGCGCATCGGCAGGTAGGCAGCGGCGTGGAACCAGTACTCGAAGAGCTTTTTTTCGCTGACGAGATGGTTCAAGCACGCCGGGTCGTATTCCGGGACACGATTCCACAGCACGTGGTGATGTGCGCGCTCGATGACCGACAGCGTGTCGATCTGGACGTAGCCGAGGTGAGAGATGGCATTAAGGGCTCCATCGGCCCCTGGGTTGAACAGCGGGGCCGAACCCATCCCTGGGCATGCAATGCCACCTGTTTCAGGCATTCCTTCATGCGTACTCACCTTGTGTGACGCTGAAGAATACCCGGGTTGGCCGGACCACCGGCCCACGCTCAGCGCGCAGCAGCGCCCAGATCATCACCACTGAGGCCCAGGTCCCACGCCAGGCCGGCGAGGGCCGGATTGATGGGCGCGGTGCCCGGATCAATGGGTTGGCTGGCCAGTTTCGCCAGCTCCTGCCGAGCAAGCTGCTCCAGATGCGCGATCAGGGCGCGGCCCTGCAGGGGAGTGCGGTCTTTGATGGCTGCCTGGAGGGCGCCGTCGGCAATCTGCGCCACGGGCTCCAGGTCGGTGGGTGCTACGGATGCAACGGACAACATGGACGCATTCAACATGGGTCGATCATCTGCAGGCGAGGCGGGTAGTGCAAGCGCAACGGCCCCGGGGTGAGCCGGGGCCGCAGGGTGTGCCGGGGGCGGCACGGTACCGCTGGATCAGAACAGTTCGACCGCGCCGGCGGCCATGCTCTGCTGGGCGACGGCCTTGTGCGGCGGACGCTCCCATTCGCTGCGCATGTCGCGCAGGCGGTTGCCGGTGCGCTGCAGGGCAGTGACGATCTCTTCGTCGATCACGCCGCCATTGCGCTGCAGCAGTTCCTGCAGAGCCACCGCTTCGCGGTTGATCGCGGTCAGGCGATCCAGGTGGGTATGCACGCCGCCCAGGGCCTGGGTGGCGATGTCCTCGAACTGCAGGGCGCGGACCGCTTCGGCCACGCTGCTGTCGATCGCCCGGCCGCACTCGGAAATCTCGCGCATGCCATCGCCCAGCGAGGCATTGATCTGGGCCACGTTGTCGAGCATCGCCGCCGCTTCCTGGCGCGCTTCGCGGGACCGGTCCATATCGCGGGAAGCCATGTGCGAAACCGTCTCGCGGACCTTGGCGATGGCATCCTTGGAGCTGTGGGCCAGCTTGCGGATCTGCTCGTTGAAGGTGGTCGAGCGCTCGGACAGGTTGCGGACTTCGTCGGCGACCACCGCGAACCCACGACCGGCTTCACCGGCACGGGCAGCTTCGATGGCGGCGTTCAAGGCCAGCAGGTTGGTCTGGTCGGCAATCGACTTGACGTCTTCCAGCAGCGCGAAGATGCCATCCAGGTGCTGCGCCATCTGATCGATGTGCTGCACGGTGTTGCTGCTCTGGCCGCTGACCTGTTCCAGCGCTTCCACCAGCTGTTCCATGCGGTGGCTGGCGTGCTGGGCGAAGCGGGCCACGTCGACGCCGGCGCCACCGTCTTCACCGGCGCGGTCGACGATGCGGGCCAGGGCCTGGCTCTGCTGGCGGGACTTGCGGTTCATGGCATCGAAGCTGCCACCCAGGCCGCTGACGGCGTGGCGGATCAGGTCACGGGCGCGTTCGACTTCGCCGCGGGAGCCTTCGATTTCGTTGCCGACGAACGAGCGCAGCTCGCTCAGCAACTGGTCCTGCTCACGCAGGATGCGGGCCTGCTCGGGCGACCGCTGGTTCTGGGCGCGAGCCGTCCACCAGGCGAAGCCCAGCCAGCTGAGCGTCATCGTGGTCAGGATCGCCCAGCGAAGGGCGGCTGGCCACTCGAAGCCGATGGCAACGGGGAGCAGAAGGGTCAGGACCAGTGGGGCGGCCAAGCGGATGAAGAGGCGTGAGTACATGGACGTTCTCGGGGAGGTGCACGGATGCTGTATCGGCCGTACCCCGGTTTGCTTTAGCCGTCCGCTGAATTTTGATGCATCACGGTGGTCCGCCCGTAACCCTCCGCACGCCCCGGCGCCGGCCCGCGCACGGGCCTGGCGACCGGAATTCCAGGCCGTTGGCCTCAGCGCAGCTGGCGGGCAACCGCTTCCAGCATCGCCTTGCGCGAGAACAGGAAGTCCCAGTACTGGCCGCCGGTCTGGCGCCACAACACGGCCGAGCGGACCGCCGAAAGCAGCAGCGCGCGGATCTCGGCCACCACACCGGCCTGGCCGAGGTAATGCGGGTTGCCCTGGACCATCACGCGCGGCTTGAGATTGCTGATGGTGTCGGCGTACAGGCCGCCCAAGCTGGCGAGCACGTCCGGATGGGCGCTGTCGCCCAGCTCGGTGGCCTGGGACTGGGCGCGCTCGATGCCGGTACTGACCTTGGCCACGATCTCGTGCTCGCGCACGAAGCGCCGCTCCAGCTGCAGGACCGACAGCGCCAGCCGCGGCAGGTGCTCGTCCTGGCCCTGGCTGCTCAGGTAGTTGTGCAGCAGGCGCAGCCCGGGGGCGACATGGCTGGCGCTGCCGTAGATCTCCTGCGGGGTGGCAGCGTCAATGCGGAACACGCTGTCCACCGCGGTACGGACCACGGCGGCTTCGGAGTGGCCGGTTTCGGCGATGCGGCGCACCTGCTGCAGGGCCTGGGCGATGCCGGCCAGAGCAAGAACACGGTCGTCGACGGAAAAACTCATGCAGCAGATACCTCGAAAGGAGAAGGGGTGGCGCGCAGGCGCTGTTCCAGCGGAGCGTCGGTGGCGGCGATGACGGCGCCACCCAGGCAGACCTCATCGTCATACAACACCAGCGATTGACCGGGGGTGACGGCGCGCTGCGGTCGGGCGAAGCGCACCGCCAGGGTGCCATCGTCGTGCACGGTGACGGTGCACGGCTCGTCGGGCTGGCGGTAACGGGTCTGGGCGGTGCAGTCGAACTGGCGCGCGGGCGGTGCGCCGGCGATCCAGTGGGCGGTCTCGGAATGCAGCCGGGTCGACTGCAGCCACGGACTCTCGCGATCCTGGTCGACATACAGCACATTGCTGGCGACATCCTTGCCGACCACGTACCACGGCGCCGCCGGGCGACCACGCACGCCACCGATGTTCAGGCCCTCGCGCTGACCCAGTGTGAAGTAGAACACGCCGGGATGTTCGGCGATCAGGGCGCCATCCGGATCGCGGATCTCGCCGCTTTTGGCTGGCAGGTAACGGCCGAGGAACTCGCGGAAGTCGCGTTCGCCAATGAAGCAGATGCCGGTGGAGTCCTTCTTGGCATGGGTCGGCAGGCGCGCATCCCGGGCGATCCGGCGCAGATCGCTCTTCTGCAGGTCGCCGATCGGGAACAGGGTCGCCGCCAGCTGTTGCTGGCCCAGCTGGTGCAGGAAATAGCTCTGGTCCTTGCTGCGGTCGGCGCCGCGCAGCAGGGCCCAGCGTCCGTCGATCTGCGCGATGCGGGCGTAGTGCCCGGTCGCGATGCGCTCGGCGCCAAGCTCGCGCGCGGCGTCGAGAAAATGCTTGAACTTCACTTCGCGGTTGCACAACACGTCCGGGTTGGGCGTGCGCCCGGCGGCGTACTCGGCCAGGAAGTGTTCAAACACGCCCTGCCAGTACTCGCCGGAGAAATCGCGGAAGTGGAACGGAATGCCCAGCAGGCCGCAGACCGCCACGGCATCGCGGCGGTCGTCCTCGGCGCGGCAGTCGCCGCTGCCGTCATCGGCCCAGTTCTGCATGAACAGGCCGGCGACCGGCTCGCCCTGCTGGACCAGCCGCCAGGCGGCCACCGAGGAATCCACACCCCCGGAGACGCCTACCATCACGCGTGGGGTGCTCATCGGGCCTCCCGCACGATCGACAGCGGGTGGCGCTGGCCAGCCAGATAGTCGGCCACCACCTCCCACACCAGCGGGCTGCGCAGGCGGGCAGGGTCGGCCCTCAGTTCGGCGGGTGTCAGCCACAGGGCGCGCAGGATCCCGTCGTCCAGCGGACGGTCGGGATCGTGCGACTGCGGCTCGGCCGCATAGGCAAAGCGCAGGAACGGCGTGCCATCCGGGGCGGTCCACTGGTAGGTGCCGATGAAGGCGCTCAGGCGCACCGTCCAGCCGGTTTCCTCCAGCGTTTCACGGACCGCGGCAGCGGCCAGGGTCTCGTTCCGCTCCAGGTGCCCAGCCGGCTGGTTCAGCACCTGGCGGCCGTCGATGGCTTCCTCGACCAGCAACAGGCGCCCGTCGCGGACCACAACCGTGGCCACGGTGACATGGGGCGCCCAGCGCGGTTCCTGCACGTCATTCACCTCAGTATTCGTCCTGCTCGGTCAGCTCCAGCTCCATCGCATCGGCGGTGCGGATGGCCGCATCGATGGCGTCGCTGAGTGCCTCGGGGGTGGCGTTGGCGTCAACCTTGACCACGAACATCGCCAGCTGATCCTGCTTCACCCAGGCGCCCATCTTGGCATCCTGGGAGTCTTCGAGCAGGCGGTTGGCCACGGCGGCCGGGAACTGCTTGCCCGGCGAGTTGTAGGCCGGCGACCAGATCTCGCGGATCTTGTGCTTGCCGAATTCCTCGACGGTGGAGCGCACGAAAGCCAGCTGGCTGCGGCCATCATCCATGTCGAAGACCATTTTGTAGTCGCCGTCTTCGTCCACCTCGTAGGTGTACTCCAGCGTGTCCAGAGCACGCCCGACAGCCTTGTCCGCTTCGGCCGCATGGGCGCTGGTGGCAGTGATGGCCAGCAGCAGTGCGGCAGCAATCCTTTTCATGAAATCCCTGTGAAAGTCTGGTTGGAGAGTGCAGATTGTGAAGGGCGGTGGGGGGCAACGTCCAATCCGGCGGAGCAGGGCCCTATAATGTGGGGATGCCCCGCGAGACTTCCCACGAAACTCATCACGACCACGGCGTGCTGCTTGAGCCTGCACGCCCCGAGGTCGCGCCACCGCCGATGTACCAGGTGATGCTGTTGAACGACGACTACACCCCGATGGATTTCGTGGTGACGGTTCTGCAGCACTTCTTCTCGATGGATCTGGACAAGGCCACCCAGGTGATGCTCCACGTGCATACCCGCGGCCGCGGCGTGTGCGGGGTGTTCACCCGTGAAGTCGCCGAGTCCAAGGTTGCCCAGGTCAATGAATTCTCGCGCATGAACCAGCACCCGCTGCTGTGCACGATGGAAAAGACCAGCGGCTGACCGTTGGCGCGGGCCAGCACTGCGTGCGCCCGCGATCCGCACTGTTCCACCCACAATGACATCCGGCCCTCAGCGGCCGGCGTGTCCCTGCGCCGTACCTGCTGCGAAGCCCATCCTGGCGGTCCGGCCATGGCAGCCGCGCCACGCCCTTCTCCGCGCGAGCGCCCGTCCGCCGCCACATTCTCGGCTGACCGTGACAGTGCCATCACGGCCAAGCTGCCATTTCGTGGCCGGAAGATCGTGCATGATGGAGGCTCGTCGAATGGACGGAGCGATCAGGCAAGTGCTAACGCCATCTGAACGCACCGATCCGCTAGGGTGATGGAAATCGTGAAGGTTGGCCGCATATTGTTCCTAACTGCCGCCGGAGTTAATCATGTTCAGTAAAGACCTCGAACACACCATCGGACAGTGCTACAAGCGCGCCCGTGAGGCCCGGCATGAATTCATGACGGTGGAACACCTGCTGCTGGCACTGCTCGACAACCCGTCCGCCCAAGCCGTCCTCAAGGCCTGCGGCGCGGATGCCGACCGCCTGCGCCAGGAACTGGAGCAGGCCATCGAGGCCTCGGTCTCGCGCTTGGCCGAAGATGATGGGCGCGATACCCAGCCGACGCTGGGCTTCCAGCGCGTGCTGCAGCGCGCGGTCTACCACGTGCAGTCCTCGGGCAAGAAGGAAGTCACCGGCGCCAACGTGCTGGTCGCGATCTTCGGCGAGAAGGACTCGCACGCCGTGTACTACCTCAACCAGCAGGACGTCACCCGGCTGGACATCGTCAATTACCTCTCCCATGGCATCGCCAAGCTGGGTGAGGAGGGCGAAGTGCCGCCTGCCGCCGATGGCGAAGGGCGTGCGGAGGGGGCCGAGGGCGAAGGCAAGGGCGATGCCCTGGCCGAGTTCGCCAGCAACCTCAACGATCAGGCCCGCAACGGCAAGATCGACCCGCTGGTCGGCCGTGCCGATGAGATCGAGCGCACCATCCAGGTCCTGTGCCGCCGCCGCAAGAACAACCCGCTCTACGTGGGTGAGGCCGGCGTGGGCAAGACCGCGATCGCCGAAGGCCTGGCCAAGCGCATCGTGGAAGGCTCGGTGCCGGACGTGCTCGCCGATGCGGTGATCTACTCGCTGGACCTGGGCGCCCTGGTGGCCGGGACCAAGTACCGCGGCGATTTCGAGAAGCGCCTGAAGGGCGTGCTGACCGCGATGAAGAAGCTGCCCAACGCAGTGCTGTTCATCGATGAGATCCACACCATCATCGGTGCCGGCTCGGCGTCGGGTGGCACCATGGATGCCTCCAACCTGATCAAGCCGGCCCTGGCCTCGGGCGAGCTGCGCTGCATCGGCTCGACCACCTTCCAGGAATACCGCGGCATCTTCGAGAAGGACCGGGCGCTGGCCCGCCGCTTCCAGAAGATCGACATCGTCGAGCCGACCGTGGGCGAAACCTACGAAATCCTGCAGGGCCTCAAGCCCAAGTACGAAGCCCACCACGGCGTGACCTACGCCGATGACGCGCTTCAGGCCGCGGTGGATCTGTCGGTCAAGCACATCAACGACCGTCTGCTGCCGGACAAGGCGATCGATGTGATCGACGAAGCCGGTGCCCGCCAACGGCTGCTGCCGGACGGTGAGCGCAAGGAACTGATCGACATCGAGGAGATCGAGACCATCGTCGCCAAGATGGCGCGGATCCCGGCCAAGCAGGTCAGCGCGACCGACAAGGACGTGCTCCAGCATCTGGAGCGCAACCTGAAGATGGTGATCTTCGGCCAGGACCCGGCCATCGAGACGCTGTCCTCGGCGATCAAGCTGGCCCGCTCGGGCCTGGCCAATCCGGAAAAGCCGATCGGCAACTTCCTGTTCTCCGGCCCGACCGGCGTGGGCAAGACCGAGGTGACCAAGCAGCTCGCGCTGCAGCTGGGCATCGAGCTGGTCCGCTTCGACATGAGCGAGTACATGGAGTCGCATTCGATCAGCCGTCTGATCGGTGCTCCTCCGGGCTATGTCGGGTTCGACCAGGGCGGCCTGCTGACCGAGAAGATCGTCAAGACCCCGCACTGCGTGCTGCTGCTGGACGAGGTGGAAAAAGCCCATCCGGACATCTTCAACATCCTGCTGCAGGTCATGGACCGCGGTGTGCTGACCGACACCAACGGCCGTGAGGCGAACTTCAAGAACGTGGTGCTGGTGATGACCACCAATGCCGGCGCGGCCCAGGCCTCGCGGCGTTCGATCGGCTTCACCCGCCAGGACCATGCCACCGACGCGATGGAGGTCATCCGCAAGAGCTTCACGCCGGAGTTCCGCAACCGTCTGGATGCGATCGTGCAGTTCCAGGCGCTGGGCTTCGAGCACATCCTGCGCGTGGTGGACAAGTTCCTGATCGAGCTGGAAATGCTGCTGCAGGAAAAGCACGTCAGCCTGTCGGCCACCCCGACCGCGCGCGACTGGCTGGCCCACCATGGCTTCGACCCGCTGATGGGTGCGCGCCCGATGGCCCGCGTGATCCAGGACAAGATCAAGCGTCCGCTGGCCGACGAGCTGCTGTTCGGCAAGCTGGTCAACGGTGGCAAGGTCAGCATCGACGTCCGCGACGACCAGTTGTTCGTGGAGACCGAGGCCGAGCCGGAGCGTCTGCTGCCGGCCACGGTGTAACGCCGGCCTCGACCGCGGTGATGAAATCGAAAAAGCCCCCGCAAGGGGGCTTTTTTTGTGCGCGGACCTGCGGCTTGCTCAACGGCGCATGCGTGCCTTGCGGGCGAATTCTTCGGCGCTCAGGGGCTCCACTGCAGCCACGGCGCAGCTCTGTGAACTGGTCTGGAGCTTGGTCACCCCGGCGCCGCACAACTGACCGTCCTGGCCGGGGGTGGCGAACGTCAGTTTCGGGGACATCGCAGCGCTGGTGCAGGAGCGTTCAAAGCGCACGAGGTAATGCTGATCGCCGTTGCGCAGCAGTACATCGCGATCGGCGCGGTTGCGCACCACCTGCTGGTCGGAGGACAGGGTGATGCAGTCGGCGGGTGCGGCGGGCTCGGCGGCCTGGGCCGACGCAGCGGTGGCGACGCAGGAGGCGAGCAGGAGCAGGGAGAGCAGGCGCTTCATGGCGGGGGCCATCGGGCAGGATCCGGATTGGATCGAGGGACAGCGTGAACCGTTGCGCGCAAGGGCGAATCTGCATCAAGGCATCCTGACCGACGTCAGGGTGCACTGGGTCAGGGTGCCGCTTGGCAGGGTAAGGCCGCTGCCGGCTGAATGCCGCCCACGCAAAAAGGCCAGCACCTGGCTGGCCTTCTGGCGGGAACAACCCCCGGACCGCTTATTTCATGCGGTAGGTGATGCGACCCTTGGTCAGGTCGTACGGGGTCATTTCGACCTTGACGCGGTCGCCCGTCAGGATGCGGATGTAGTTCTTGCGCATGCGGCCGGAGATGTGGGCGATGATTTCATGCCCATTTTCCAGTCGTACGCGGAAAGTGGTGTTCGGCAGCGTCTCGCTGACGGTGCCTTCGAACTCGATGGAGTCGTCTTTCGACATGTAGTCCTGTGCAGTTCTGTAACCGGCCGAGCTGGCCTGAAGAGCGGGCATTTTACGCGCGTCGGGCGTTTGATGCAAAGTTTTGGTTAAGACCGGTCCGGATCAGCGATTTCGGCGGCGGACAGCGTGCCGAACAAATCCACCCAATCGCCTGCGGCGACTGGCTGTTGGACCTGTTCACGCACCAGCGCGAGAAAGCGCTGCCGCGGCCAGTGCTCTGCCCCCATGCGCAGCAGGTGGTCGTTTTCGACCTGCGCATCGATCAGTGGCCATCCCCAGCTGGCCAGCCGATGGGCCAACCCGGCCAGGGCGACCTTGGAGCCGCCCGATGCCGCACTGAACATGCTTTCCCCGAAAAACATCCGCCCGATCGCCACCCCGTAGATGCCACCGACCAAGGCATCGCCATCGAATACCTCCACCGAGTGCGCGAAGCCGAGCCGGTGCAGGTCGACATACGCATCGCGCATGTCACGCGTGATCCAGGTGCCGTCCTGGCCGGGGCGCGGGCTGGCTGCGCAGGCATCGATCACCTGCTCGAAACACGTATCGGCGCGCAGCGCCCAGGTGCTCTGGCGCAGGGAGCGACGAAAGCGGCTGGACAGGTGCACGCCGTCGGTGCGGAACACCATGCGCGGGTCCGGCGACCACCACAGCAGCGGTTGGCCCTCGGAGAACCACGGGAAGATGCCGCCCGCATAGGCATTGAGCAGCCGCACCGGGGAGAGGTCGCCGCCGAGGGCCAGCAGGCCGTCGGGATCGCGCAGGGCGGTCTCGGCGGGCGGGAACGGGGCATCGGGCGCGTCGTCCAGGCGCCAGGGCAGGTGGCGGGTCACGCCGGGTCGGCCTTGAACGGACTGTGCGAGGCCAGTACACGTGCGTAGTGGGCGATCTCGGCACGTTCCTGTGCGCACCACGCGATCAGTGCCTCGGCGAAGGCCGGCTCGGCGATCCAGTGCCGGCTGCGCACCCGGTGCGGCAGGAAGCCGCGCGCCAGCTTGTGCTCACCTTGGGCGCCGGGCTCGAAGCGGGCCAGTCCTTCGCGCAGGCAGTAGGCGATGCCCTGGTAGTAACAGGTCTCGAAATGCAGGCCGGGCAGGGTGGCGCCGCCCCAGTAGCGCCCATAGAGCGTGTCCGCGCCACGCAGGCACAGCGCACCGGCGACCGGCTCGCCATCGAGCACCGCCAGGAAGATCACCAGCGCGCGCGGCATCGTGCGGGCGAGATGCTGCAGGAACGGCAGCGTCAACGCGGGCGAGTTGCCGTACTCGGCGAAGGTCTGCAGGTAGAAGCCGTGCATGGCGCGCAGGTCAGCCTCGGTCGCCTCATCGCCATGCACGATGCGATACGTGACGCCGCTGCGCGCGAGCTTGGCCCGTTCCTGGCGGATGTTCTTGCGGTGCTTGTGGTCCATCGCGCCGAGGAAGTCGTCGAAGGTCTCCCAGCTTCCGGGGTTGTGCCACTGGAATTGGATGTCCTCGCGCAGCAGCCAGTCCGGGCTGAAGGCGGGGTCTTCGTCGGCGGGGTGGAAGTTGATGTGGGCCGAGGACCAGCCCAGGCGCGCCACTTCGCCCGCCAGCGTCGCCAGCAGCGCGCCACGATCTTCTGTCGTGCGGGCGAGCACTCGCGGGCCTGTCACCGGCGAATACGGCACCCCGCCCAGCCACTTGGGGAAGTAGTCCAGCCCGTGCTGCGCGTAAGCGTGGGCCCAGGCGTGATCGAACACGAACTCGCCGTGGGAGTTGTCCTTGAGGTAGCCGGGGATCGCCGCGACCAGGGTGTCCCCGTCCCACAGGGTGAAGTGGCGCGGGCGCCAGCCCCACTCCGGGCGCAGGCAACCGTGTTCTTCCAGACCCGCCAGGAAGGCATGCGACAGGAAGGGGTGGCGGCCGTCGTGCAGGGCGTCCCAGGCAGCGGCGGGGACATCGGACAGGCGATACAGGAAACGTGGATCGGGCATGGGCAGAGGATAGAGCAGGCGGGACGGGCGCAGGGCGTGCGGAACGTACTGGTCAGTAAAAAGGCCGGTGAATGATTCACCGGCCTTCGTGTGCTGCGCGATACGGGCGGCAGATCAGCTCGCCTGACCCTTCGCATCCAGATAACGCTCGGCATCCAGCGCGGCCATGCAGCCGAAGCCGGCCGAGGTGATCGCCTGGCGGTAGTGCTGGTCGGCCACGTCGCCGGCGGCGAACACGCCCTCCACCGACGTCTGGGTGGCGTTGCCGCCCAGGCCCGAGCGGATGTCCAGGTAGCCGTTGTTCATGGTCAGCTGGCCATCGAACAGGCTGGTGTTGGGGTGGTGGCCGATCGCCACGAAGAAGCCATGGGCCTCGATGTCACGGGTGCTGCCGTCCAGCGTGGACTTGACGCGCACACCGGTCACGCCGGCGTCGTTGCCCAGCACTTCGTCCACCTGGTGGTGCCACACGGTCTCGATCTTGCCGGCGGCGACCTTGGCGAACAGCTTGTCCTGCATGATCTTTTCCGCCTTGAGAGTGTCGCGGCGGTGGACCAGGTAGACCTTGCGGGCGATGTTGGACAGGTACAGGGCCTCTTCCACGGCGGTGTTGCCGCCGCCGACCACGACCACGTCCTGGTCACGGTAGAAGAAGCCATCGCAGGTGGCGCATGCGGACACGCCGCGCCCCTTGAAGGCCTCTTCGCTGGGAATGCCCAGGTACTTGGCGGTGGCGCCGGTGGCGATGATCAGGGCGTCGCAGGTGTATTCGGCGCTGTCACCGATCAGCTTGAACGGGCGCTGGGAGACATCGGCGGTGTGGATGTGATCGAAGATGACCTCGGTCTCGAAGCGTTCGGCGTGCGCCTGCATGCGGGTCATCAGGTCCGGGCCCATCAGGCCGTGCGCATCTCCAGGCCAGTTGTCCACCTCGGTGGTGGTCATCAGCTGGCCGCCCTGCTGCAGGCCGGTGATCACGACGGGCTTGAGGTTGGCGCGCGCGGCGTAGACGGCGGCGGTCCAGCCGGCCGGGCCGGAACCAAGGATCAACAGGCGGGAGTGCTTGGAGTTGCTCATGTAAGCTCGCAATAGAAGGTAGGGCGGGACGCTGGCAGGGTGATTGCGCGGCGTCCGAGCGAAGTCATAGAGTGGCGGCAGGGGCGGGGCGATTCAAGGCGCGCAGTGGAACGCGGCGACCCATCGGGCATCGGGACATCGGCGCCGCAGGGTTTTTGACGGAGATGGCGGGGCCCGGTGTTCGAAGGGACTGAAAAGCGCAGCCCAGTCGTTTATTATCAAGCACTAACAGTGCATTCCCAAGGTGTGGTCTAAGGTGGCGAAACAGGTCCCGGAACGAGCCAAGGCGTCCGACAGCAAGGCAGCGCCGCGCAAACCGGCTGGCGAGGACAATCCGCGCCGGCAGCGCCTGTGGCGCGACCTGGGGTTGATCGCGGTCGCCCCGGCATTGCTGTATCTGGTCGCCAGTCTGTTCACCTACTCGGCCACCGACCCCGGTTGGTCGCATACCGGCAGCGTGGTTGCCCCGGTCCACAACATGGGCGGTCGCGCCGGTGCCTGGATCGCCGACGTCCTGCTGCAGCTGTTCGGCTACATGGCCTTCGTGCTGCCGATCGTGCTGGGCGCACTGGCCTGGATCGCGATGTTCGGGCTCAAGCGCGAGGCCAAGGGCGAGCATGATCTGGATCCGGCGCTGCGCCTGGTCGGCCTGGTCGGGTTCCTGATCGCCGGCACCGGCTTCCTGCACCTGCGCCTGTTCGTGGCCGATGTGGCCCATGCCGGCGGCATCCTCGGCAAGCTGGTGGGCAGCTCGCTCAGCGTCGGTTTCGGCGCATTGGGCGCCAACCTTTTCGTACTGGTCCTGCTTCTGGCTTCGATCACCCTGGCCACGGGCATTTCCTGGTTCGTGGTGATGGAGAAGATCGGCAACTGGGTGCTGGCGCTGCCGCCGCTGTTCAACAAGAAGAAAGAGCAGGCCACCGAGTGGCAGCAGACCCGCGCGATGCGCGAGGAACGCCAGGAAGTGCGCAAGGTCGACGCCGAGGTCCGCGCCAAGCGCGAGCCGGTCAAGATCGAGCCGCGCCCGGAGCCGGTGCTGGAGAAGAGTGATCGCGCCAAGCGCGAGACCCAGATTCCCATGTTCCGCGGGGTCAACGGCGATGGCTCGGATGTGCCGCCGCTGGCGCTGCTGGATGATCCCAAGCCGCAGCCCAAGGGCTACGACGAAGGCACGCTGGAGACGCTCTCGCGCCAGATCGAGTTCAAGCTCAAGGACTTCCGCATCGATGCACAGGTGGTCGGTGCCTATCCCGGCCCGGTCATCACCCGTTTCGAAATCGAGCCGGCCCCGGGCATCAAGGTCAGCCAGATCAGTTCGCTGGACAAGGACATCGCGCGCGGTCTGTCGGTGAAGTCGGTGCGCGTGGTCGATGTGATCCCGGGCAAGTCGGTGGTGGGTCTGGAGATCCCCAACGTCACCCGCGAGATGATCTATCTGTCCGAGCTGCTGCGCTCAAAGGAATACGACAAGTCCGCCAGCGTGCTGACGCTCGCGTTGGGCAAAGACATCGCCGGCCGCCCGACCGTGGCCGACCTGGCGCGCATGCCGCATCTGCTGGTGGCCGGCACCACCGGCTCGGGCAAGTCCGTGGCGGTCAACGCGATGGTGCTGAGCCTGTTGTACAAGGCCTCGCCGAAAGACCTGCGGATGCTGATGATCGACCCGAAGATGCTCGAACTGAGCGTCTACCAGGGCATCCCGCATCTGCTGGCGCCGGTGGTCACCGACATGAAGGAGGCCGCCAACGGCCTGCGCTGGTGCGTGGCCGAAATGGAGCGGCGCTACAAGCTGATGAGCGCCGTGGGCGTGCGCAACCTGGCCGGCTTCAACAAGAAGGTCAAGGATGCCCAGGACGCCGGGCAGCCGATGATGGACCCGCTGTTCAAGCCCAACCCGGAACTCGGCGAGGCCCCGCGCCCGCTGGAGACGCTGCCCTTCATCGTCATCTTCATCGACGAATTCGCCGACATGATGATGATCGTCGGCAAGAAGGTGGAAGAGCTGATCGCGCGCCTGGCGCAGAAGGCGCGTGCGGCCGGCATCCATCTGATCCTGGCCACCCAGCGCCCCTCGGTGGACGTGATCACCGGCTTGATCAAGGCCAACATCCCGACCCGTATCGGCTTCCAGGTCAGCTCGAAGATCGATTCGCGCACCATCCTCGATCAGTCCGGCGCGGAAACGCTGCTGGGCCACGGCGACATGCTGTATCTGCCGCCGGGCACCGCGTTGCCGGACCGCGTGCATGGTGCGTTCGTCTCCGATGAGGAGGTGCACCGCGTGGTCGAACATCTCAAGGCCAGCGGCCCGACCGACTACATCACCGGCGTGCTGGACGAAGTGCAGATGATGGGCGATGGCGTCGTGGTCGGCCCCGGTGGCCTGCCCGAGGCAGGCGGCGGTGGCGGCGATGAGTCCGATCCGCTGTACGACGAGGCCCTGCGCATCGTCACCGAAACACGTCGTGCCTCCATCTCCGGCGTGCAGCGTCGCCTGAAGATCGGCTACAACCGTGCCGCGCGCCTGATCGAAGCGATGGAGGCGGCTGGCGTGGTCAGCCCGCCCGAGCACAACGGCGACCGCAGCGTGCTGGCGCCGCCCCCGCCCAAGTAACGCCGGGCCCGGCCTGGCTGCGTAGAACCCGGGCGCGGCCCGGGTGTTGCCGAGCACAAGGAACCTGCAATGAAGCCGATGATCTGGACGATGCTGGGCGCCATGACGCTCGCGCCCGTAGTGGCGTGGGCCGATGCCCAGCCCGTGCCGGCACCCGTGACACCCGTGGCACCGCCCACCCCGGGCGGGCAGAGCGGCCCGGCCGCGGGCGCTGAAGCGCAGGCCAACAACAACTTCAGCTTCGTGCGCTATCGCGCCGACTACGTGGTGCGCCCGGATGCGGGCAATACGCAGACCGAAGCGTACGAGATCCTGCTCAAGACCACCTCGGCGGTCGAGCAGTTCAGCCAGGTGCGGCTGAGCTACAGCGAGAAGATGGAAACGCTGGAGGTGCTGCAGGCCTACACCCTCACCGCCGATGGTCAGCGTCGGGACGTGCCGGCCGACCGCATCTACACGCAGGAAAGCTATTCCAGCGCGGCTGCGGCGATGTACGCCGACCGCAAGGTGCGCGTGGTGGTGTTCCCGAATCTGGCGCCCGGTACGCGCGTGGTCTACCAGACCCGGCGCACCCAGAACACGCCGTACTTCCCGGGCTACTTCGGCCTGTGGGAAACCTTCAGCGTGTTCACCCAGTACGACGATGCCCGCGTGACCCTGAGCGCGCCTGCCGATCTGCCCATGCAGGTGGAACAGCGGGGCGTGCAGGGCAGCCAGGTGCCGCGTGTGCGCAATGGCATGGCGCACTGGGAATGGACGTACCGGCGCACGGATCCGCTGAAGGCGCAGAACTGGTCCGCCGCCGCGTGGGAGTACAGCCCCACCATCATGGCCAGTACGTACCGTGACTGGTCGCAGGTGGCGCAGGCCTACCAGCTCAAGGGTGGCGAGGCCGCCGCTGTCACGCCGCAGATCCAGGCGCTGGCCGACGAGCTCACCCGTGGCATCACCGACCGTCGCGAGCAGGCCGCCGTGCTGTACCGCTGGGTGGCGCAGAACATCCGCTACGTGGCGGTGTACCTCGGCAACGGCGGACTGGAGCCGAACCCCGCGCAGAGCATCCTCGACAACCACTACGGCGACTGCAAAGACCATGTCGTGATCCTGGAGGCGTTGTTGGCTGCGCGTGGCATCCAGAGCACGCCGGTGCTGATCGGTGCCGGCGGAGGGCCGACGTTGCCGGCGATTCCGCTGCTGGGCCGTTTCGACCACGCCATCACCTACATCCCCGAGTTCGACCTGTACCTGGACTCGACCGCGCCCTATGCGCGTGTTGGCCAGCTGCCCGAGGGCGATCTGGGCGTGCCGGTGCTGCATACCCGCCAGGCGGTGGTGGCGCGCACCCCGGCCAACGATGCCTCGCGCAACGGCACCGGGATCGAGGCGGCGTTCCGGTTCGATCCGGCGGGCAATCTGTCTGGCCAGACCGTGCTTCACCCGAGCGGCGTGACCGAGATTGGCATGCGCGGTGCTTTCGCACGGCTCAACGCGCAGAACCGGGCGCGCGCCGAAGAATCGATGATGGCCGCATCCGGCTTCGACGGCAGTGGCGCACTGACACTGCTGGGCGACCCGCAGGACCTGACCCGGCCGTTCAACTTCCGCTATGACTTCCTGGCCAGCGACTACGTCGATTTTGGCGTGGTCGGCGGGATGGTGCTGCCTGACGCCCCGGGCAGCCAATCGTTCCGTGACCTGTATGCCAGCACGTCGGCGCCGGAAAACGCCACGCCGTTCTATTGCAACGACAGTCTGCGCGATGAGCGCTACCAGCTGACGTTCCCGGCGAACGTGCCGATCGTAGCGATCCCGCGCAGCCAGCACTTCGCCAATGCGGCGGGTGAGTACCAGGTGGACTGGACGCGCGAGGGGCAGGTGATCACCGCGAACCATCGGCTGCACCAGCGGGCCGTGCGTGGGGCGGATGCGCTGTGCCAGCCGCAGGATTACGCCGCCTTCCGTGAGCTGTACCAGCAGGTCCGTCGCGGCTTCCGCGGGCAGGTGGTGTATGGGGATCTGAAGACGGTGCAGGCCGGGCCGTAAACCGCGTTCGGCAAGCGGCTTCCAGCGCATAATGTGCCCCTGATCGCCCATTCAGGATTGAATGGGCACACTGCCTCCCATCCTTCCCATTCGCCTGGATACCTCGCATGCACACCACCTTCCGCCGCTCCCTGCTTGCCGCCACCCTGGTCGTGGCCAGTGTCGGCTCGGCTTCGGCCTGGGCAGGCGCCCGCGATGAGCTCAACCGCTTCACCCAGGGCCTGAAGGGCCTGGACGGACAGTTCAGCCAGCAGGTGTTCGACAGCAAGGGCAAGGTCAAGGAAACCACCAGCGGCCGCGTTGCGTTGTCCGCGCCGCGCCTGTTCCGCTGGGAATACATCAAGCCGCACGAGCAGCTGATCGTGGCCGACGGCAAGAAGGTCTGGGTCTACGAGCCGGACCTGGAGCAGGCCAGCGTGCGCCCGCAGGGGCAGGAAGAGCAGAACAGCCCGCTGACCGCGCTGATCAATCCGGCCCTGCTGGACAAGCAGTACGACGTCAGCGAAGAGGCCGCCGTGCGCGATGGCCTGCAGTGGCTGTCGCTGAGCCCGAAGCGTGAGACCGACACTGCCTTCCAGTACGCCGCATTAGGCTTCAATGGCCAGGGCCTGGCCCGCATGGAAGTAGTAGATGCGGTGGGCCAGCGCACGGTGATCAGCTTCACCGGCTGGAAGCGCAACCCGAGCTTCGCCTCGGGCACCTTCAGCTTCACCCCGGCCAAGGGTGTGGACGTCATCGGCGAGTAACGGCCGCGGGCGTTCGGCCGCGATAGAATAGAGACGTGGCCAGAAACCGAACGACTTTCAATGAGCCCGATCTGCTGACCGTGGATCGGGACAACATGCGTCCGCTCGCCGAGCGGATGCGCCCGCAGACGCTGGATGAGATGGTGGGCCAGAAGCGCCTGCTTGCACCGGGCAGTGCGCTGCGCCGGGCGGTCGAATCCGGCCATGTGCACTCGATGATCCTGTGGGGCCCGCCAGGCTGCGGCAAGACCACACTCTCGCTGCTGCTGGCGCATTACGCCGATGCCGAGTTCCGTGCGATCTCCGCCGTGCTGTCCGGGTTGCCGGAGGTGCGCCAGGTGCTGGCCGAGGCCGCGCAGCGCTTCGCCGAGGGGCGCCGCACGGTGCTGTTCGTGGACGAGGTGCACCGCTTCAACAAGGCCCAGCAGGATGCGTTCCTGCCGCATATCGAACGCGGCACCATCGTGTTCGTGGGCGCCACCACCGAAAACCCCTCGTTCGAACTGAACTCGGCGCTGCTGTCGCGCTGCCGCGTGCACGTGCTGGAGTCGGTTTCTCCGGCGGACATCGTGGAGGCGCTGGAGCGTGCGCTGCAGGACACCGAGCGTGGCCTGGGCGCGGAGCAGCTGCAGGTCGCGCCGGAGGCGTTGCTGGAGATCGCGACCGCCGCCGATGGCGATGTGCGCCGGGCCTTGACCCTGCTGGAGATCGCGGCCGAGCTGGCCACTGGCGACGGCGGGCGGATCAGTCCGGAGATGCTGGTGCAGGTGTTGGCCGATCGCACCCGCCGCTTCGACAAGGGCGGCGAGCAGTTCTACGACCAGATCTCGGCGCTGCACAAATCCGTGCGCAGCTCCAACCCGGATGCCGCGCTGTACTGGCTGACGCGCATGCTCGATGGTGGCTGTGATCCGTCGTATCTGGCACGTCGCCTGACCCGGATGGCGATCGAGGATATCGGGTTGGCCGATCCGCGCGCGCAGTCGATGGCGTTGGAGGCGTGGGATCTCTATGAGCGCCTGGGCAGCCCGGAGGGCGAGCTCGCGTTTGCGCAGCTGGTGCTGTATCTGGCCAGTACCGCCAAATCGAACGCCGGCTATGCCGCCTTCAACAAGGCCAAGCAGGAAGTGCGCGAGACCGGTACCCAGGAGGTGCCGCTGCACCTGCGCAACGCGCCTACCAAGCTGATGAAGGAGCTGGGCTACGGCAAGACCTATCAGTACGATCACGATGCCGACGGTGGGATTGCGCTGGATCAGACCGGTTTCCCCGATGCGATGGGCGAGCGGGTGTATTACGAGCCGGTGCCGCGTGGGCTGGAAATCAAACTGAAAGAGAAGCTGGACCGGCTGCGTGCAGCGCGTGCACAGGCGCGTGCGGAGAAGGGCGCGGACTGATGGACGGCATCGGCCTGTGGTGGCAGCAGCTCGGGCTGGTGATGGCCGGTGGCGCACTGGGCGCGGCACTGCGTTTCATGATCGGCGATGCGATGCTGCGCCAGTTCGGCACTGGCTTCCCGTGGGGCACGCTGACGGTGAACCTGGTGGGTGCATTCGTGGCGGGTTACGTGATGATCTGGCTGCAGAGTCGGGGCACGGCCGCGGTGTACTGGCGCGCATTCCTGATCGTGGGGATCGTGGGCGGGTTGACCACGTTTTCGTCGATGATGCTGGAGTCGCTGGTGTTCACCCGCGCGGATCGAAGCCTGATGGTGCCGCTGTACCTCGGGGTGAGCCTCGTCGGCGGGATGCTGCTGGTGTGGGCGGGCGCGCGCGTGGCAGAGGGTTGGCGCTGACGCGCGCGTCGCAAACGCAGAAATCCACGGAAAACGCTGGATTAAAGTGATGTCTCACGATATCGTGCGCGCCCCCGTTTGCATCCTCGTCCGTCATGCGCGATGAACAAGACCCCGGAACACTGGAACTGACGCTGCCGCGCAAGCGCGGCCGTCCGCCCACGTTCGGCTACGCGATGACCGATGCACAGCGTGCGGCCCGATACCGTGCGCGCCGTGCCGGTCAGGCCGGCCACGCCGATGTGCGCAACTGCAGCGACATGGTGCTGCTGGACAAGATCCGCGCCTCGATCACCGCCAAGGATCCGGAACTGACCGGCTTCCTGGTGCACGTGCTCTGGCAGCGCTACCCGCTGCAGCTCAAGTAAGCGTGCCCGCCCGTTCCTGATCGAGCAGGCCCGTCAGACGCACGGCCAGGGCTTTGACCAGCGGGTCGGCGGTGGCGCGACGGAGCAGGGCGATTTCGAACGTATCGATCGGCGGCAGACCCTGTTCGACGCCCAGCACGGTGTGCTCTCGACTCAAGGCGCGCGCCGGCAGCAGGCTGATGCCCATGCCATCGGCGACCGCGCCTTGGATGCCGCTCAGGCTGGAACTGGTGAAGCTGATCCGCCAGCGGCGGCCGAGTGCTTCGATGGCATCGATGATGTCGTCGCGGTACAGCCCGCGCGGCGGAAAGGTGACCAGTGGCACCGGGTCCAGGCCGATGCAGCCATTTCGGGCACTGTCGATCCAGACCATGGTCTCCGGCCAGCAGGCCACGGCGGCGCGGCTGTTGCGGCGCTGCTTGACCAGGATCAGATCGAGCTCGCCGTGATCGTAGCCATTGGCCAGGTCGCGGCTGAGGCCGCTGGTCACTTCGAGCTTCACCTGGGGGTGCTCGCGGTTGAAGGCGCCGAGCAGTTGGGTGGTCGCGGCGCTGACGAAGTCCTCCGGCACGCCCAGCCGCACAGTGACGGCCACCGTGGTGCCGGCCAGCGCTTCGAGCAGTTGGTCGTTGAGTGCCAGCAGTTGGCGAGCATGGCCGAGCACGAGCTGGCCTGCATCGGTGGGATGCACATCACGATTGCCCCGCACCAGAAGTGGATGGCCCGCCATCTCCTCCAGCCGGCGGATCTTCTGGCTGATGGTGGATTGGGTGGAGTGCAGGCGCGCGGCGGCCGTGGTGAAGCTGGCGCAGTCGGCGACCATGACCATGGCGCGCAGCAGGTCCAGATCGAACAGGGTGCGATTCGGTTTTTCACTTGCGGTCATGCTGTCATTGTGAATCGCAATGGCTGTCGGCGCCAACACCGACGCGCATGCGGTCAGGTGCTGTTGGTGCCTGCCGAGGCCTCCGACGGTTCGCTACGGGCCAGGCTGCGGCTGATCCGCTCGCCCGCCTCGCGCATGGCCTGATGCAGTGCAGGGGGTCCCAGCACCTCGAAATCCAGACCCAGTGCCAACAACCAATACACCACCGTGCCCAAGGGGTTGGCGGCGCAGCGCAGCAGGCAGCGCCGGTCATCGACCGCCTCAAGTTCTCCGGCAGATGCCGGGATCTGCTGGCGCATCACCGACAGCGGTGCGTGCAGGATGATCCGTGCCGGCTCATGGTGCTGGCCCAGCGAGAGCGCGCGGGCGACCCACTGGCGCAGATCGCCCTCTCCGGGCCCTGCGCGCGGCGCGAAGTGCGCACCCACCACCGGTGCGCTGGCGATCCGGTCGATGCGGAAGGTGCGCCAGTCGTTGCGCCCGGTATCCCAGGCGACCAGATACCAGCGGCGATCGGCATGCACCACGCCCTGTGGCTCGACCTGGCGTGCACTGGAGATGCCCTCACGGTCGGTGTAGTCGAAACGGAGTTGGACCTGGTCGCGGCAGGCGCAGGCCAGGGTGGTCAGCCGCCCGGCATCCACCTGCGGGCCGATCGGGTTGGCGGGCAGAACCGCCGAACGCAGCGCGGCCAGCCGGGGGCGCAGTCGCGGTGGCATGGCCTGTTCGATCTTCACCAGCGCCGTGATCGCGGTCTGCTCGATGCCGCTGATGGTGCCGGTCACGGCGGTCCGCAGCGCAACCGCCGCCGCCAGCGCTTCCTCGTCATCCAACAACAGCGGCGGCAATGCACGCCCCGGGCGGAACGCATAGCCGCCGGCGACGCCGGTGCTGGCGTGGATGGGGTAGTCGAGCTGGCGCAGGCGATCAATGTCACGCCGGAGCGTGCGCGGATGGATGGCCATGCGCTCGGCCAGCTCGCCGCCGGCCCAGTGCGGGCGGGATTGCAGCAGCGAAAGCAGGCTCAGCAGGCGGGCGGAAGCGGTCAGCATGCGCGGCAGCGTAGCAGTCATTGCGGGCCGATTCTGTCCGCAATGCTGCCTAGTCTTGAGCGCACGGTGCAGCACCGGTTCCGCCGCACCTTTCCACCCCTCTCAAGGAGTTCTTCGATGTCCCTCGTTTTCTATTGGCACCCCATGTCCAGCGCCACCCCGGTCGCGTGCGCCCTGGCCGAGCTGTCCGTCCCGCACGATCGGGTCAAGATCGACATCCGCAACGGCGAACAGCGCACGCCGGCGTATCTGGCGATCAATCCGAACGGCAAGGTCCCGTGCCTGGTGGTGGACGGCACGCCCCTGTTTGAAGGTCTGGCGATCCACCTGTGGTTGGGCGAGCAGTACGGGGTGGGCCAGGGCCTGTGGCCGGCGGTGGGGACCCCGGCTCGACTGGAGGCGATGTCCTGGTGCACGTGGGCGTACGTCACCTACGCAGCAGTGCTCGGGCGGGTATGGCTGGCGACCGTGGACGATGCGCTGCGCAGCGTGGAGCATGCTGCGGCGGGCATCCGTGCCGCCAACGAACTGCTGGATCTGCTGGAGGCGCGCCTGTCGCAGCAGTCGTGGATGCTTGGTGAGGCGTACTCGTTGGTGGATCTGGTGGTAGGCCAGGTGGTGGGCTACGGCACCCATCTGGGAGCGGTGGTGGATGCGCATCCGGCGGTGGCCGGCTGGCTGCAGCGGGTGCAGGCCCGCCCGGCGATGCAGGGCGAGAATTGACGCAGCCGGATCCTGCAGCGCGCAGCATCGCAATCATGCATGTGCTTCATGCTGAAATTTAACTGGTGAATGTGCCGGGCCTGACCGTAAGGTGGCCCGGTTCTCTTTTCCGGTATGCACTCCATGTCTTTGCGTCTTGCCATCCCGGTGCTGCTTGCACTGACCCCATCCGCGTTCGCGGCCGAGCAGGCGGATCTGATGATCCGGCATGCCACCGTGGTCGACGTCGAGCACGCCACGACGGTGGCCGACCAGACGGTCGTGGTCCGTGGTCAGGACATCGTCGCCGTCGGCACCGACCGGGCCATGCGCAAGGCATGGCAGGCCAGACAGCAGGTGGACGGCAAGGGTCGCTATCTGATCCCCGGGTTGTGGGACATGCATGTGCACTTCGGCGGCGGGCCGGCGCTCATCGAAGAGAACAAGGCGCTGCTGCCGCTGTACATTGCCCATGGCATCACCACCATCCGTGATGCGTCCGGCGATCTGCCCGAGCAGGTGCTGCAGTGGCGCGGTGAGATCGCCAGCGGCCAGTTGGCTGGCCCGCAGCTGTTCACCTCGGGCGCCAAGATCGAAGGCATCAAGCCGGTCTGGAAGGGCACTATTGAAGTGGGCTCGCAGGCGGATCTGGATGCGGCGTTCGTGCGCCTCAAGCGCGACGGCGTCGATTTCGTCAAGATCACCGACAGCACGCTGACACCTGAGTTGTTCCTGGCTGCCGTGCGCGGGGCGCGCGCCAATGGGCTGCGTGCCTCCGGCCACATCCCGATGGCGTTGACCGTGCAGCAGGCCGTCGATGCGGGTATCAGTTCCATCGAGCACCTGGACTACGCCTACAAAGCCGGGGTCAAGGATGAGGCGGCCATCGCGGCGGACTTCGCGGCCAAGCGGATTGATCGCGCGCAGGCCAACGCACGGCTGGATGCTGGATTTGATCGCGACACCGCCATGCTGGCCTACCGTGGCTTCGCAGCGAAGGGCGTGTTCGTAACGCCCACGCTCAATGGCGGCCGCATCCTGGACTTCCTGGATCAGGATGATCACCACGACGATCCTTACCTGGCCTACATCGGCCCGAAGCTCCAGGCCACCTACGCCTGGCGTGTGGAGCGCGCCGCCAAGGCAACCCCGGCACAGATCCAGGCCCGTCATCAGCAATACCACCAGGTCGCCGCGGTGCTGCCGATGCTGCAGCAGGCCGGCGTCACGATCATGGCCGGCACCGATGCGGGCTTCCTCAATTCGTTCAACTATCCGGGCATCGGCCTGCATGACGAACTGTCACTGTTCGTCAAGGAAGGGCTGAGCCCGGCGCAGGCACTCTCGGCGGCCACCCGTGCAGGCCCGGCCTGGTTCGGCACGTTGGATCGCTACGGCGCGGTCGCGCCGGGCAAGGCCGCCGATCTGGTGTTGCTGGAGCGCAACCCATTGGAGGACATCGAGGCCACGCGTGGCATCCAGTACGTGGTGCTGCGCGGCCAAGGGTATGACCGCAAAGCGCTGGATGCGCTGCTGGAGCAGACCAAGGCGAAGGTCACGGCGTGGAAGGCTGAAGAAGCGAAGGAGTAGTGGCTTCGGGCGCGCTCACCGGTGTGGTGGGCGCGCATGGGGCTGGACAGTGAGCCGGCCTACGGCGATGTCGGCGAGGTGAAGGTGAACGTTCGGCCGTCGGCAAGGCGCGCGGTCGCGCTGCGCGGGGGCAAAGCGTGCGCATCGACCTGCTGCGGTTGATCGGAGAAATTGGCCACGATCACGCTGCCATCGGCGAAGGTGGTCTGCTGCACCTGGCCATTGGCATCGCGCCAGCGGAAGTCCACCAGTGCCTGGTCGAACAGGGCCTCATGCAGTGGCCGGAAAAAGGCGTCCAGATGGCGCAGGTAGGCGATCCGCCGCGTAGCGGTATCCACGCTGAGATTGAGCAGGGGCGGCACGTTGTAGAGCTGCTGCAGCAGCTCGGTAGTGCTTCGGCTTTCGCGGAACTTCAGGCTGTCCAGGGTCCAGTGATGGGTGCTGATCACGCTGTCGTGGAAGGCCGCCTGCAGCAGCGGCAGGCGTCGCGACGGGTTGAAGTAGAGCTGCTGATAGCGCGGTTTAAGCTGGCTCTGCTTGAAGAAGAAGGCCGGCTGGTGCTCGGGCGCCCAGGCGCCGAGGTAGTAAGGCGAAGCGCGTTCACGGCGCATCTGCGGGTCGCCCCAGCCGAAGCCGGCGGTCTGCGCACCGTGGGCAAAGGCGACGTGGCGATTGACCGCCGCTGCGCCGACTTCCGAGCCGACCACCAGCTTTTCGCTATCGGCCAGCCAGGCCAGCGCGGCACTGCGGTTCGCCGCGTCCTGCGCCTGCGTGGTGGGCTTGGCCGGGTCGCTGTCGTCAAACAGCATGCCGGTGGCAGCGACATCGAGGAACCAGCTGTTGTAGGGGGTATCAGCGCGCAGGGCGCGTACGCGGCGTTCCATCAGCGGGCGGACGCAGGCGGCATTGGTGTACACCCCCTTGCCCTGGAAGCCTTTGATGCGCTGGCCGTCGGGTTTCATGATCCCGCAGCGTTCGAATGCGTCCTGCCCCAGCTGTGCTGAGAGCCAGGAAGGATTGTCGTTACCGTCGGGCAGGGCGGTGTCATAGGAATCGTAGGGCGCGACCAGATAGCCTGCCTGTACGGCCGTGTCCACCGCGCCCGGGCTCGCCCAGGCGGCGGTCCAGTCCGGCAGCCCGAGCCAGAGTCGTGGCAGACCCGCGGCCTGCAGCGCGTGGATCATCCGCGGCGATGCCGTGTCGCCGCGTGCTGCATCCGGCTGCAGGGCCTTGCCCAGCGTCGCGTCCAGGGCGTGTCGACGCTGCTGGAGAGCGTCGGCGGTCTCACCGGGGAACTGCTCGGCCAGTGCGGCGTTGATGGCGCTGACCAGCACCTGCTGCACATAGGGGCCGCTGTGCGGGGCGGTCACTGCCTCGCGTGCCTCCTTGTCCTTGCCGACCCACGCGTGCGGCAAGAGGGCTTTCAGCTGGCGCCAGTCGCGCACGTCCTGTTCGGCCAGTACCCGGTCGCCCCAGAGGTACAGGTGGCTGGCGCCGATCAGTTTGTCGCCGTCCGGCACACGCGCCAGTTTGTCCTTGAGCGCGATGAAGCCGCCTTGCGCCTGCAGCCATTGCCGGTAACGTTTGGCTGGCGCCAGCCAATCCGGGGCATCCAGGTTGACGATCACAACATAGGGGTCGGTCTGGTTGAGGGGATGGAAGTCGTGCTCTGCGGTGAACGCGAGGGTCGCCCCATCGGCGCTGAAGCGCACGGTGTTGTTGAAGGGCGTGGCGAACAGGATCGACAGCACCCGGTCCGGCCAGGCGAGGCCGATCACGGGCAGGGTCAGGTCTTCGGTGGTATTGACCTCCCCATAGGCGCTGAGCAGTTCATCGCGCCAGGCGGTGTCGCCGGCGGGAATGTAATAGCCCTCGTGCAGCGGAAGCAGCAGCGCGCCGGCACCGGTCGGCAGCGTGGGCCATGTCACCACACCGGCGGAGCTGCGCTCAAAGCGCAGCTGCAGGGCGTCCTTCTCCAGTGTGGCGTGGATGGTGGTGGCGCCGCCGCGCTGCCACTGCGCACTCACCGGTGTCTGCACCAGGTCCAGGATGGTGTCGCGCGCTGTGGCGGAGGAGATCACGGTTTCCACGCCGTCGCGGGTGGTGGCGGTGACTGCAAGCGTCGCCGGGTCGATGTCCACCTGCCAGCGTGCATTGGCCAGCGTGAGTGCGTGGGCGGCGGGTGAGGCAGCCAGCAGGAACAGGGCAAGCAGCCTGGCAAAGGGCATGGGTCATCTCACTTCGGGCCGAATCGGTGTCGAGCCTAGCGCTGATTCGGCGGCTGTCGAGCGCGGCCCATCACAGTTGCACGCACCGAAGGCCGCAGATGTGCTGGAATTGTGATCCGGTCAGGTAAAGCAGGAGGTAGAACGATGGGCAAGCTTGCTGCTGCGGCTCCACGTTTGAGGCGTATTCCTGTTGTTTCCGTGCTGGCGGGGATCGCGATGGCGATCGCAATGCCTGCGTTGGCTGCAACGGGTGATCCTGCGCGCGCGGTGGTGGATGCGCTGTATGGGTTTCGTGCGACACACGGCCCGGCGTATCCAGATGCATTTCCGGGGTTGCGGTCCATGCTGAGCCCCGGATTGCTGGCGCGATGCGCTCGTTACCAGCGGGCGCTGGACGCCCCGGGCGCACCGACGGATCTGGTCCCGACCATCAACTACGACCCGTTGACCGGTTCACAGGAGGCGCTGTCGCCAGCGTATCCCGCGACCGAAGTGGCGCGGCGGAAGGACTGGGTCCGCTACCGTGTCCGTGCGACCTACCCCGATGGCGCGGCCTGGAATGACATCGATGTGCAGGTGGTGAAGTTGAGTTAAGGGCAGTGGCGCATCAGCAACATCAATCGGCTGCGGCAGGATTGTGCGCTGGGGCCGTATCCGGATGTCCCTGGGCGATAGGTCGCAGGCCCCGCGTTGCGGGGCCCTGGTTGTCGCGCGCGGAATGCCTGGGCTTGGCAGCGGCATCGGATGGGCTCAGTGGGCTGCCGCGCCGGGCAGGGTGGCAATGCGCTGTCCCAATGCATGCGCCGTCTGCAGATGGGCGTGTGCATCGCCGTTGTCCGTTTCCAGCAGCAGCGTGGACGACAGCACCGGCGCGCCGCAGTAATCGAAGATGCCGGTCTCGATCTGGGTCTTCATCGCGTCGGTATAGCCGCGCTTCTGCCACGTGCGTTGGTCGGCACCGCCGAGGCCGACCAGGTGGATGGACAGGTGACCCAGTTTCTTGACCACCCCCTGCCCACTGCTGTCGTCGTAGGCCCAGCCATTGGAGAACACGCGGTCGATCCAGCCCTTCATGAGGGCCGGCATGCTCCACCAATACACAGGGAAGACCAGCACCAGTGCAGTGGTGCGGTCCAGGCGGGCCTGTTCGGCCAGCACATCCGCGGGAAAGGGCGCCAGGCGTTGATGGCCCTGCATGTCGTCCTGATTGAAGCGGGGGTCGAAGCCCTCGGCACTCAGATCGGCCAGTTCGGCCGTTGCGCCGGCAGCTGTCGAGGTGATGCCCTCGGCAATGTGGCGGGCGACGGCATGGGTCAGTGCGTCTGGATTGGGGTGGGAGGTAACGATCAGGGTGTGCATCGGCGTCCAGAAGTGGGGGAGGCGGTATACTTTCGGTAAGTTACTGACTGTAAGTTACGATTGGTATATAGACATGTCAAGCCCGCCCAAGCCTGCCGCCCCCACCACGCCACGCCGCCGCATGTCGCGAGAGGAGCGCCTGCGCCAGTTGCTGGAGGAGGCCTGGCGACTGATCCGCGAAGAGGGCACCGACGCACTGACGCTGGGGCGGCTGGCTGAGCAGGCCGGGGTCACCAAGCCGGTGGTGTATGACCATTTCGGGACGCGGGCGGGTCTGCTGGCCGCGCTGTATCGCGATTTCGATGCGCGGCAGGGGGTGGTGATGGAGACGCTGTTTGCCAGCAGCGGCCCGACACTCGCGGCGAAAGCGCAGGTCATCGCCGAGGCCTACGTGGCCTGCGTGATGAAGCAGGGACGCGAGATTCCCGGTGTGATTGCTGCGCTGGCCGGCTCGCCTGAACTGGCGCGCATCAAACGCGACTATGACGTCGTGTTTCTCGATCAGTGCCGCGCGTTGCTGTCACCCTTCGCGCCTGCGGGGGCGCTGGCGCAGGCAGGGTTGTGGGGCATGCTGGGTGCTGCTGAAGGGCTCTCCGTTGCGGCGACCACCGGCGACATCACGCCCGTACAGGCCGAGCAGGAGCTGGCCGCGACGATCGAGGCGATGGTGATGCGCGGTTGAGCATCGCAGTGCGGCAGCGCGCTTGAGCGATGTCGCGGTGCCCTGGGCGGGCGCGATCGGGCGCGTATGATGTCCCGCCCTTCTGGACTGGATGCCATGCGCGCTTTTCTCACTGTTGCTGCACTCACCGCTGCGATCACTGCGGCCGTGCCCACCAGCGCTGCGACACTGTCGTTGAACGAGCGCCTGAAGAACGCATCGAGTGTCGAGGTGAACCAGGTCCCGGCGAGCGGCGCGCCCTTGATCGGCCGGGTGCAGCAGTTCCGCAATGGCGACAGCCTGGTCCGCCTCGGCGAGGGTGGGGGTGAGCCACTGGTGCTGACGCTGTGCAATGGCAAGGCGCATATGAATCTCGACGCGAGCTGGCCCGGCGCGCCCGCGGCGAAGACGCAGGAAGAGAAGCAGATGCGTGCGTACGGCCTGTACATGGCGGTGATGGGCGGCATGGCGATGGCGCAGGGCATCGCGGGCGACACGCTGGAGCTGCCGGCCGAAGGGCAGGCCTCCACGGTGGAGCGCGAGACTTCCTGGGCCTATGGCAAGGAGCAGTACGCGGTGACGGTGAACAACGACGTCGACGGCGAGCTGCGGATCAGGGTGGCCAAGACGGGAAATACGACGAGAACCCCATCGTCGGGGCCGGATGACATCGTCAGCACCAACGGTGACAAGGCCGCGCGCCTGGCCGAGCTTGAGCCGGTCGGTACCGCGCGCGAGCTGGTGATCGCCTCATCGCCGATGGGGGCGTCCGTGCCGGACGACATGTCCTTGAAGGGCTGGATGTCCGCCAGTGGCAAGGGTGGCGCGACGGTAGGTGCGGCGCGCAAGGCGTCGGGCGATTGCGGGCGCTGAAGCCGGTGGCGCAACGTCAGTGATACCCATTCTCATTTGAGTTACACTGGCGCGATAGCACCGTCCCTCGCTCCGGGTAGTCATGATTGTTTCGTCGTCGCTGATCTCTTCCGTATCGCCGTGGTTGCGCACGCTGGGCGTGGCGACCGCCATCGGCATGGCGGCGTTGTCGCCCGCCTCGGCGCAGCAGCGCAATCCCGAGCAGAAGGTCGGTGAGACGGTGCTGGATCAGCCGGCGCAGAGCTATCGTTTCGAACACTTCGTGCTCGACAGCCCCGACAAGGCGCGCCGCTGGCGGGTGAACATCGGCGTGCCGGCCAAGGCCTCGGCCACGCCGGCACCGGTGCTGTACATGCTGGATGGCAACGCCGCGGCGATGGTGCTCGACCAGTCCATGCTCGCCGATCTTGCCGCGCATGCCGCGCCGGTGCTGGTGTTCATCGGCTACGACAACGACCTGCGCATCGATTCCGCGGCGCGTACCCGCGATTACACCGCGTGGATCGATACCGCCGATGACGAAAACGGCACGTCGCAGTCCAGCGGCGGGGGTGCGTATGCGTTCCTGGATCTGATCGAGCGCCGGATCAAGCCGGAAGTGCAGCGCCGCGCCAGCGTGGATCTGCAGCAGCAGTCGCTGTGGGGCCATTCGCTCGGCGGTCTGTTTGTGGTCAGCACGCTGTATACCCGGCCGGCCGCGTTCCAGCATTACGTGTCGGCGAGCCCGTCACTGTGGTGGAGCCAGGGCGCGCCGCTGGGCGACATGGAGCGCCAGTTCATCGCCAACACCCAGGGTCAGCCGGCGCAGGTGACGGTGATGCTCGGTGGTGATGAGCGCACCGGCAACCGTGGTGTGCGTGACATGACCAATCCGCGCGTGGTCGCGCATCTGCGCCGTATCGGTGGGGCTACCCCGGATGCCGCGCAGCAGCTGGCCACCCGCCTGGCCAAGGTGCCGGGCCTGACCGTGCAGTACCGCGAATTCCCCGGCCTTGGCCACGGGCCGATGCTGCCGGCATCGCTCAAGGCCACGCTGAGCCAGTTGTATGGCATCGCCGATCGCAGCGGCACGCCCGCGCCGGCACCCTGATTTTTCGATACCCAGGCAGTTCCGTGGCCCTGTGCCACCGCCGCAACGGACCGCGGCCACGCCAAGGCAAGCACTGTGACAACGCGCCAACCGGCGCGCCCCCAACAGAAGGAGTCTGCTGATGTACACCCTGAAAACCCTCCCGCGCGTCGCCACCCTGGCCCTTGCGCTGTCGCTGGCCAGCCCGACCGTGTTCGCCCAGCCGGTGTTCGATGCGCCGGCCAACGGCTTCCGCGGTGAAGTGGTCAGCCGTGGTCAGAACGTGGTGCCGGGCAGCGATGCCGAGGTGATCGGCCGCCAGTTCGTGCCGGGCCAGCAGGTCACCCTGCTGCGCGGTGACACGGTGCTCAATGCCACCCCGTACGTGGTCGATGCCGAGGGCAACTTCAAGGGCAAGGTCGCGATTCCGGCCGACGCCGTGCCCGGTCAGCAGCCGGTGATCGTGCGCGCCAGCCAGCCGTCCGCCGCCGCGGTGCTGTCGCTGCGCGTCTCGCCGAACCTGCCGCTGAGCGGCCAGCAGAACTTCAACCAGACCTCGGCCAAGCTGGTCCAGGGCCTGTACCAGTCCGCGTACAGCGCGGCCAGCAATGCGGTGTTCGTCACCGCTGCCGTCGGTCGCCCGCCGGTCACCCAGTCGCAGCTGCTCAAGCTGGACCCGAAGACGCTGAAGGTCACCGCCAAGATCACCCCGGCGGAAGTGCCGGGTGGCAAGGGCGGTGCGGTGTTCGCGGTGTATGGCGTGGGCGTGGATGATGCCAACGGCAACGTGTGGGTCACCAATACCCGCCAGGACACCGTGGCCGTGTATCGCCAGAAGGATCTGTCGCTGGTGCGCCAGTTCGATGTCGGCACTGTGCCGCATGCCCGCGACGTCGTGGTCGATGGCCGTCATGGGAAGGTGTTCGCCTCGGCCGCCGGTGAGGATCATCTCTCGGTGTTCGATGCCCGCACCCTGCAGCCGCTGGAGCCGATCACCCTGGCCTCGGGCGTGGACGACAAGAAGTTCGTCCCGATGAGCCTGGTGCTGGATGAAGCGGCCGGCAAGCTGTTCACCGTCAGCATCGGCACGCCCGAAGCGGCCGTGATCGACACCACCACCGGCAAAGTGGAGAAGGTCATCGATCTGGGCAACTCGATCAGTGCCTCCGGCGTGGCCTATGACGCTTCGGCAGGTCGCCTGTACGTGGCCTCGCAGGGCACCGACAACCTGCTGATCGTCGATGTCGCCAGTGGCAAGGTGCTGCACGACGTGCCGGTCGGCGCGGGTGCGCTGAACGTCGCCTTCGAGCCGGTGTCCAAGCTGGCCTATGTGACCAATCGCGGTGCCGGCACGGTGACCGTGGTCGATGGCAACGGCAAGGTGGTGGGCAACCTGGATGGCGGCACCTTCCCGAACCATGTGCGTGAAGATGGCAAGGGCAACGTGTTTGCCGTCAACAAGTCGCGTGATGCCCAGGATCCCAAGGGCGACCGCATCACCCGCATCAGCACCCGCGCGAACTGAGGTTCGCGCAGTGCGTTGCACTGGCGGCGGGGCGAACAGCCCCGCCGTTCTGATGGAAGAGGAACTGCCATGAAGTCGATTGTTGTCCGCCGCAGCCTGCTGGCGCTGTCCCTGGTCGCTGTGATCGCCGGGTGCTCGAAAGAGCCTGCCGCGCCGGCTGCCGATACCGCCGCGGCACCCGCCGTGCAGGGCGCCGAAGCACTGCCGGAGGGCTGGCAGCGCGTGGTGGGCGTGGACGTGCCGGATATCGACGGCGCCACCCAGCAGTTGCCGGCACAGGTCACCTCCGATGATGGTGTGGCCACGACGGTGACCGATACCTCCAAGATCATTGCCGGTGGCGATGACATCATCGCCGTGCTCGAAGCGCTTGGTCTGGACGACCAGGTGTACGCCGCGCCGCTGCGCTCGGCCACCGCGTCCGGCCGCAAGGCCCCCAAACAATTTCTGTTCAACCGCACCACCGGTGTGGAAGGCGTGTTGAGCCTGCAGGGCACCCTGTTCCTGGGCAACAGCCTGCGCCGCCATTCCGATCTCGCCGCCAAGCTGCGCGGTGCAGGCGAAGCGGCGGTGATCGTCGACGATCTGCAGCCGGCCGCGGACAAGGTGCGCAAGGTCGCCGCCGCCGTTGGCATGGCCGAGCAGGGTGAAGCACTGGCCACGAAAGTGCAGTCGCAGCTGGATGCGGCCAAGGCCAGTGGTGCCGCATTGGCATGGCACCCGCGCGTGATCCACGTGTCCGCGACCGGTGCCGGCGGTGCGCCGACCGTGGCAGGCTCGGACAGCGCCTCGGGCAAGCTGATCACGCTCGCCGGCGGCATCAACATCGGCGACGAAGCCGGTGTGGCCAACTACTCCGCGCTGAGCAACGAGGGCGTGGTGGCCGCTGCGCCCGATGTGATCCTGGTGACCGAAAATGATCTGGCCCTGTTTGGTGGCCAGGCCGGGCTGTGGCGCGCCTATCCGACGCTCCGGCAGACGCCGGCTGGTGCGGCCAACCGCGTGTGGGTGATGCCGGATGTGGAGTTGAAGTCCGCCAGCGTCGCCTCGGGCAGTGGTGCGGTGGCGCTGGCCGCGGCATTTGCAACCGTTCCGCGCCCGTGAGTGCTTGAGGCATGGCGGCGTTGAGTCCTGCGCGTCGCCGCGGCGCGACCGTGTTGATCTGGGCCGCGGCGGGGCTGCTGATCGCCGTCATTGCCTCGTTCGCGGTGGGCCCGTTGCGGTTGCCCCCGATGGAGGTGCTGCAGGCGATCGGCGTGAAGCTGGGGCTGGCCGATCCGGCCAGCGTCAGTACCCGCGATCTGGCCGTGGTCTGGCAGCTGCGCATTCCGCGTGCCTTGCTGGGTGCGATGGTGGGCGCCGCACTGGCGATGGCCGGTGCGAGCCTGCAGGGGTTGTTCGGTAATCCCTTGGCCGACCCCGGCATTGTCGGCGTGACCCAGGGCGCTGCGTTGGGCGCGGTCTCGGCGATCGTGCTGGGTGCCGGCGCCTTCGGTGTGTGGACGCTGCCGCTGGCGGCGTTCGCCGGTGCCGGTGGCGCGATCACCTTGACGTATCTGCTGGCGCGGCCGGGGCAGGGCACCGGCACGGCGACATTGCTGCTGGTCGGCATTGCGATCGCGGCATTCTGCTCGGCGATGATCGGGTTCCTGACCTACATCGCCAGCGAAAGCGAACTGCAATCGCTGGTGTTCTGGCAGATGGGCTCGTTGGCCCAGGCCGACTGGATGGATGTGGTCGCGGTGGCGCCGGTGTTCGTGCTCGGCACGATCGCGCTGCTGCGTCTGGCCACCCCCTTGGACATGCTCGCGCTCGGTGAGCGCCAGGCCCAGCACCTGGGGCTGGATGTGAAGCGCACGCGGCTCAAGTTGATTGCCTTCAGCGCGCTTCTGGTCGGTGCCGCCGTCGCCTTTGCCGGCTCGATCGGCTTCGTGGGTCTGGTGGTGCCGCACGTTGTGCGTCTGCTGGTCGGCCCCGGCCATCGCTGGCTGCTGCCGGTCTCGGCCGTCGCCGGTGCGTTGCTGATCGTGGTCGCCGACACCGCCGCACGCACGCTGGATCCGCCGTCGGAGATTCCGCTGGGCCTGTTCTCGGCCGCGCTGGGTGCGCCGTTCTTCCTGTGGCTGGTGATGCGTCAGCGCCACCGGAGCGGCGCATGAGCGCGCTGCTGCAGTTGCAGTCGGTGCAGTTGAGCCGCGGCGCGCGGCGCATTCTGGATGACATCACGCTGGATTTCGTCCCGGGCACGGTCACGGCGCTGGTTGGGCCGAACGGCGCGGGCAAGTCGACGTTGCTGGCGGTAGCCGCAGGCGATCTGGAAGCGGAGCAGGGCAAGGTGCTGCTGCGTGGGCAGGCGCTGGCGGACTGGAAAGCCAAGCCGCTGGCACGCGAGCGCGCGGTCATGCCGCAGGAGCACGCGGTGCGGTTCGCCTTCCGTGTGCATGAAGTGGTGGCGATGGGGCGGCTGCCGCATCCGCCGGATCCGGTCAAAGATGCGGCCTGCATCGCCGATGCGCTGGCGCGGGCGGACCTGCATGCGTTGATCGAGCGGGAAGTGGAACACCTCTCCGGTGGCGAGGCGGCGCGCACGACCTTCGCTCGTGTGCTGACCCAGGACACCCCGTTGCTGCTGCTGGATGAGCCGACGGCGGCGTTGGATCTGCGTCATCAGGAGCGCACCCTGCGCGCGGTCCGCGACCTGGCCGATGCCGGCGCCTGCGTGATCGTGGTGCTGCATGATCTGAATCTGGCCGCCGCGTATGCGGACCGGATCGTGTTGCTGGAACAGGGCCGCGTAGCGGCCGATGGCACGCCGACCGAGGTGCTGACGCGCGAGCACATCGAGCGTGTCTACCAGCAGCCGGTGCTGGTGCTGCGGCATCCGCAGCGCGATGTCCCGTTGGTGGTGGTGACCGACGCGTAGCGCCGGGAGTTACCCCGGCGCCATCGCGATGTCGCCGGAGCCCGCGAGCGGCCGACACGACCAACGACGCTGATGCTCAGCGCGTCATTGCCGGTAGTCATCGCGGCTGCGAATGTCGCGTGCCTCTTCTCCCACGCGGGCGCGTTCGGACACACGGGGGCGTTCGGACACATTGGCGCGTTCGGGCGCGCGGGCGCGTTCGGACGCCTGGCTGCCGTGGTGCCTGCCATCATCAAAATGCGAGCAGCCGGCAAGGCTCACCAGCGCCGCTGACATGGCAAGCGTGACAACAATCGATTTCATCGCAGGTTCCTTCTGTGGGTGGGGTGTAGCCCCCGGTTGCTCGAAGGTCTGTGTTTGGCAATGAACACCCCATTAATACCCGCTGCTGCGTGGCACGCCGATCTTTAGCGTCATGGCATTGAGAAATACCGATGTAGGCGCAGAATCGAAACAGGTATTACGGACGCCCAGAACAATGAAAGTGCCGATACCGATCTTGCTGATATATGAGCAAGAGATGTCGTAAGCAGCCCGAAACCGCGAGGCGAACTGGCACTTTACTGGCCTCATGCCAGCTTGGTTCCGTTGGGGGTGGTGACCGGCGCGCTGACGGTGTGACGGGGCCGGCCAGTGGCCGGCCCCGTCGATGAAGGATTACCAGCCGAAGCGCGCGGTCGCCATCACGGTGCGGCCGCTGCCGTAGTAGCACGACGACACGCCGGTGCAGGTCGATACGAAACGCTTGTCAGCCAGGTTGCTGGCGTTGAGTGCCAGCTGCACCTGGGTGCTGCCGATCTGGCCCACGTCATAGCGGATCGCCGCATCGAACAGCGTGTAGGACGGGATCCGGTACAGGTTGGCGCTGTCGCCGTAGCTGACGCCGTTGTAGCGCGCGCCCGCGGCCAGGCTCAGGCCCTGCAGCGCACCTGCCTGGAAGGTGTAGTCCGCCCAGAACGAGGCGCTGTAGTCGGGCACCATCGCCAGTTCCTTGCCCTGGTAAGGCGCCGAACGGGTCATCTCCGAGTCCATTCGGGACGCGGCGCCGATCAGGCTGAAGCCCTCGATCGGCGTGATCCGGCCTTCCAGTTCAATGCCGCGCACGCGGCCCTCGTCGCCCTGGATCGAGCAGGTGGCGGTGCCGGTCGCGCCGCAGTTGCGATGCGACGCCACTGGATCATCCACGATCATGTTCTGCTGGCGCAGGTCGTACACCGACAGTGTCACCAGGCCATCCACCGAGGCGGGCTGATACTTCAGGCCGGCTTCCCACTGCGAGCCGGTCACTGGCTCGAATGCGGTCTGGGTGAAGCTGTCCAACGGCGATTTGGTCGACGGCTGGAACGATTCGGCGTAGCTCACATACGGGGTCAGACCGTTCTCGAATACATACAGCACGCCCGCGCGACCGGTGAAGGCCTCGCTCTTGATCACATTGCGCCCGCCCGGCGTGGAGATGCCGGTGGCGATGTTACGGTTGGCGCTGCTGCTGTCGTCCTTGGTCCAGTCGTAGCGGCCGCCGAACGTCATCCGCCAGTTGCCGAGCGCCAGCTGGTCCTGCAGATACACGCCGCTCTGCCGGTTGATGCCGGCGGTCGGAGTTTCCGTGCTCACCATCGGGCGGTAGGTCGAATACACCGGGTTGAAGATGTCGATCGGGCGCGGGCTGCTCATGGCACTGCGTACGCCCTCCCAGTCCGCACGCTGCCAGTCCCAGCCAAGCAGCACGGTGTGATCCACCGCGCCGGTGCTGAAACGGGCCTGCAGGCGGGTATCGAAGGTGTCGCCATCGGAGTCGCCGGTGCCCATTACGCCGCGACGGTTCTGGGTGCGGCCATCGGCATTGAGTGCGCCGAAGGTGACCACGCTGCGGAACAGCGAATCGACATGCGTGCGGCGCGCGCTCTGGGTCAGCGTGAGGTGGTCGTTGAACTGGTGCTCGAACACCCAGCCGGCCGTCCACAGCGTGCGGTCGAAGGTGTTCCAGTCCGGCTCGCCGATGAAGGTGCTGTTCTTCATGTAGCCTGACGCCGTCGGATGGAGCGTGCCGGCGGCCGGCAGGAACTGGTAGGTCGAGCCGCCATCGTCCTTCTGGTACATGCCCAGCAGGGTCAGGCGGGTGCGCTCGGCGAGCTGCCAGGTGTAGCTGGGCGCGAGGAACCAGTGCTCCTGCTCAGTGCGCTTGATCTGGGTCTGGCCGTCGCGATAGAGGCCGACCAGGCGGAACAGGTGATCATCACCGGCCGTGCCGGCGCCCACGTCAAAGGCAGCGCTGTACTGGCCATTCGCATCCACGCCCAGGCGCAGTTGCTGCACCTGATCCGGCGTCGGCGTCTTGCTGACCTGATTGACCATGCCGCCCGGGGCCACCTGGCCGTACATCACGGCAGAGGGGCCCTTGAGCACTTCCACGCGCTCCAGGTTCCAGCTGTCGAACATGCTGCGGTTCCACTGACTGCCCTGCGGCGCGCGCATGCCATCCAGGGTCACATTGTTGGACCAGCTGCCGGCATCGAACCCGCGGATGCGGAAGTCGTCCACGCGGTTGTCGATGCCCGAGCTTTCCAGGCTGACGCCGGCGACATAGCGCATCGCATCGTTGAGCGACTGCACGCCACGGGCATCCAGCTCGGCGCGCTCGATCACCGAGACCGACTGCGAGGTTTCAGCCAGCGCGGTGCTGGTCTTGGTCGCGCCGCTGGTGCTGTTGGCCGCCCGGTAGGCATTGACGCGTACGGCGTCCAGATCGGTGGCGGTCTGGGCGTGGGCGGTGGGAACGATCGCAGCGGCCAGACAGGCCAGGGCCAGCAGGTTGGGGCGCAACCGGCGCGGATACAGGGTCAGGGAGCAGGGCATGGGCAACAACTCGACAACGCGGAGGAAGGGGGTGCGGGTGCTGGCTCGGCGTCCGGGGTCGGGTGGCGCCAGCCTCGCGGGCGTCGTCAAGGCGACGCATATGGCCCCATTTTAAGGATTGTCGCCGCATTCGCAATTGCGACACATTCGCACATGCGGGGTAGGCCGACCCAGCATCGCCGCCATGAATGGTGTAAATGTGGGTAAATAACGATCAGTGTTGCAATGGTGGTTCTAATTGGGGCTTGTGGCCGGCCAGCAGAGGTCTACAATGCCGGCTACACCCCAGGTGACCCTCATGACTTCGATGCCGCTTCTGACGTTTTTTACCCTGACCCGCGATGTCGCGGCACGGGCGCGTCTGCCAATCGGAGTGCGAGGCTGCTGACCGGAACACCGGTCACCCTGGACCCCACGCAGAGCGCCCACCGGGCGCTCTTTTCGTTTCCACGCAGCAGAACTGTTTGAAGGAGAACGTGCCATGCACCAGATCGCCGAGCCCCAAACCTGGCCGCACGCCCGTTAGCCAACGGCGGCGTGCGGCTCCCCGATGTTGGCAGCGAGACCTATCCCATGAACACCCATACCCAGACCCTTACCCTCCGGCGCAACCTCGGCATCATTGCCCACATCGACGCCGGCAAGACCACACTCACCGAGCGACTGCTGTGGAAAACCGGCGAAATCCATCGCGTCGGCGAGGTGCACGACGGCGCGGCGACCACCGATTTCTCGGCGATCGAGCGCGAGCGTGGCATCACCATCGGTGCGGCCGCCGTGCAGGCCCATTGGGCCCCGCGCGACCAGCCCATCCATCACCTGACCCTGATCGACACCCCCGGCCACATCGATTTCGCGATCGAAGTAGAGCGGTCCCTGCGCGTGCTGGATGGCGCGGTCGCGGTGTTCTCCGCGGTGGATGGCGTGCAGCCCCAGTCCGAATCGGTCTGGCGTCAGGCCCGTCGCCACGGGGTGCCGCTGATCGCCTTCGCCAACAAGATGGACCGCACCGGGGCGTCCTTCGAACGCGTGCTGACCCAACTGCGCGAGAAACTGCGTGCGACGCCGTGGGCGCTGGGCGTGCCGATCGGGACCGAAAGCCAGTTCAACGGCTGGGTGGACCTGGTCGACCGCAGCACCGTGCATTGGGATGACAAGGGCACCGCCCTGCGTCATGCCTGGACGACCGATGAGGCGGCGCAGTGGCTGCCGCAGCGCGAAGCGCTGATCGAGGCCGTGGCCGATGCCGACGACGTGCTGGCACAGGCGTGGCTGGAGGGCGCGGTGATCGACAACGCACAGCTGCGCGCGGCGATCCGTCGCGGCACCCTGGCCGGTGCGGGCGTCCCGGTGCTGGCGGGTTCGGCGTTCAAGAGCAAGGGCGTGGAGACGCTGCTGGATGCGGTGGTCGACTATCTGCCCTCGCCACTGGATCAGCCGGCGGTGGTCGCCGCCGAGAACGGCAGCGAGGTGCTGCTGCCACCGGACCCGGAGGGCCCGCTTGCGGCGTTGCTGTTCAAGATCACGCACCAGAACCACGGTGCGCTGAGCTTCGTGCGGGTGTATTCGGGCACGCTGAAGGTGGGCGACGCGCTGGCCAGTTCGCAGCATCCGCAGGGGCGACGGGTCAGTCGCCTGGTGCGGGTGCAGGCCGACCAGACCCACGACATCAAGCAGGCCGTGGCCGGTGACATCGTCGCGGTGCTGGGCTGGAAGGATGCGGTCAGCGGTGAAACGCTGAGTGCACCCTCGCGCCCGCTGCTGCTCGATACGATCCAGGCGCAGCATGCGGTGCTGGCATGGCGGTTGACGGCGGAGAAGGCCTCTGACCTGATCCGCATCAGCCAAGGATTGGCCAGCCTGGCGCAGGAGGATCCGTCGTTCCGGGTCGAGACCGATGCGGACAGCGGTGAAACCCTGATCTGGGGCATGGGCGAGCTGCATCTGGAGGTGATGGTCCAGCGCCTGCGAACGGAGTGGAGCGTCACCATCCGCACCGGCGAGCCGCGTGTGGCCTATCAGGAAACGCCGAAGCGTGCGGTGCAGCGGGTGGAAGGCAAGGTCGCCAAGCAGACCGGCGGCCAGGGCCAGTTCGCCCAGGTGCTGATCGATGTGACGCCGCGCGAGGATGGTGAGGTGACCTTCGTCGACCGCACCGTCGGCGGTGCGATCCCGCGCGGGTTCGTCAACGCGGTGGAGAAGGGCGTTCGCGCTGCACTCGGCGAAGGCCCGCTGGGCCATCCGGTGGTCGGTATCGAGGTGACGCTGGTCGACGGTCAGACCCACGTCAAGGATTCCTCGGACATGGCCTTCCATCGCGCCGGCAGCGAGGCGGTGAAAGCGGCGCTGGCCCAGGCGGGCACGCAGCTGCTGGAGCCGGTGATGGAGATCGCCATCCACGCGCCGTCGGGCAATGTCGGCGATGTGGTGGGTGACCTCAACCGTCGCAGCGGACGGGTTGCCTCGATCGAGGACCAGGATGGGCAGGCGGAAGTGCTCGGCTATGCACCGCTGGCGCGACTGGGTGGCTACACCACCTCGCTGCGTTCGCTGACCCAGGGGCGCGCGTCCAGTGACATGCGCTTGAACGGGTATGAGGCGGCGCAGACGGCCTGATCGTCAATGTGGAAAGAGAAGAGGGCCGGGCAACCGGTCCTCTTTTTTCGTGCCAGCGTTGGCAGCGCGCACACCGCCGGTTGCCCGCACGCAGCTAGAATGTCCCCCGTAATGTCGCACGCAGCCAACGGCCGCAGCGACCGGATTTCTCTTTGGAGCACGGCCATGAGCAACACGCATTTCTACCCGATCGGCACCCCCGGCCAGCCCTGGGGCGACGCCGAGCGGGCGCAGTGGCGTGCCGCCCAGCAGCGCCAGCGCAGCTACCACGACGATGTGGTGGCCGCGCTCGAGGGCCTGGAGGAGCGCTTCGAGGTGGTCCAGTACGGCCAGCTGGACTATGCACCGGATCATTACCCGCTGTTCGCGGTGGTCAGCCACGAATGGAATCCTGCACTGCCGACCGCGCTGATCACCGGCGGTGTGCATGGGTACGAAACCAGCGGCGTGCATGGCGCGCTGCAGTTCCTGGATCAGCACGCCGAAGCCTATGCCGGCCGCATCAACCTGATCGTGGCGCCCTGCGTCAGCCCGTGGGGCTATGAGCGCATCCAGCGCTGGAATCCGGATGCGATCGATCCCAATCGCAGCTTCCGCGGCGAGGGCCTGATCGAGGAGGCGGCCGCGCTGATGCGCTGGATGGCCGCGCGGGGCGACACGCTGCTGGTCCACATGGACCTGCACGAAACCACCGACAGCGATCTGCAGGAATTCGACCCGGCGCGCTGCGCCCGCGATGGCATCGCGCTGGTACCGGACATCATTCCGGACGGCTTCTATGTGATCGGCAACAGCGAAGACCCGCAGCCGGCCTTCCAGCAGGCGCTTATCGCCGCGGTTGAGAAGGTTACCCACATTGCCCCGGCCGATGCGAACGGCGAGTTGATCGGCATGCCGCTGCAGTCCCCGGGCGTGGTCTGGGGCGAATCGCGTTCGATCGGCGCCTGCGCCGGGTTTACCGACGCGTTGTACGCCACCACCACCGAGGTATACCCGGACAGCCCGCGCACTTCGCCCCAGGAGTGCAATGCGGCGCAGGTCACCTCGGTGTGTGCGGGGCTGGACTTCGCGCTGGCCCATCCGCGGGGCTGATCAGAGAGGCACAGCCATGATTCCGACGGCGGCGCCTGGCGTGCTCGCGGTCCAGCAGCCTTGCGCTATGATCGAGCGTCAGGGACGAGGTCCGCCTGGCCGGGGAGGCCGGGTGAGATGGAGCGGGAATCATGAGTGGAGAGGTCACGCAGTGGCTGCACCGGTGGCGCCGCGGGGATGTCCAGGCGCAGGCATACCTGTTTGAACTGATCTATCCCGCGTTGCGCGAGATGGCGCAGGCGCGTATCGGCCAACACCGTGACGATGTGACCCTGCGGCCGACCTCGCTGATGCATGAGGCGTTGTTGCGGGTGATGGGGTCTGAGGTGGAGTTCTCCGATCGCGCGCATTTCTTCGCCTTGGCAGCACTGAAGATGCGTTCCGTACTGGTGGATTTCGCACGCAACGGTGCGGCCGCCAAGCGCGGGGCAGGCGCCTTGAACTTGACGCTGTCGCACGCTGATCGCGATCTGCCGTGTGCGCCGACCTGCGATTACGAAGTGCTGGCATTGCATCAGGCGTTGAACCAGTTGGCCGGGCACGATGCGCGGGCTGCCCGTGCGGTGGAGTACATGTACTTCGGCGGGATGGACCGCGCAGAAATCGCGGTCGTGCTGGAGGTGTCGGTGCCGACAGTGGATCGCGATCTTCGCTTCGCGAGGGCGTGGCTCAATCAACGCCTGGCGTAAACCGGGCCGTTATCGTGACAGGGGATGGGCAATGACGGATGAGCGCTGGCAACAGCTGCGCACGATGTTCGATGCGGCATGCGAGCTGCCGCCTACCGAGTGGCGCAGTGAACTGGGACGCATGACCAACGATCCAGCGTTGCTGGATGAAGTCATCGAGCTGCTTCAAGCCCAGACCGTGGCGTTGGATAGTGCGCATCGCCCGTTGCGCGAACTGATCACGCACCTCGCCGAGCCTGATGCGCAGGTGGGTGAGCGGATCGGCCCGTGGCGGCTCACCCGACGCGTGGCCAGCGGCGGGATGGGCGCGGTGTTCCTTGCCGAACGTGCCGATGACACCTACCAGCAGCGCGTGGCGATCAAGCTGCTGCGCGGATTGGGGAGTGCCGAGTTCAGTCAACGGCTCGCGGCGGAGCGGCAGATCCTGGCCGGTCTGGAGCACCCCAACATTGCGCGGCTGTACGACGGTGGCAGCACCGCCACCGGCCAGCCCTATCTGGTGATGGAGTTCGTGGACGGCGAGCCGCTGGACCGCGCATGCCGCGAGCACCAGCTTGGATTGACCGAGCGCCTGCGTCTGTTCGTGCGGATCTGCCGCACCGTCCAGGCCGCGCACGCGCGCCTGGTCGTGCACTGCGATCTCAAGCCCAGCAACGTGCTGGTGCGCGCGGACAACGAGCCGGTGCTGCTCGATTTCGGCATCGCCCGCTGGCTGGGCGGCGCCGCCGAGTCCAGCATCGACCGCTTCTACACGCCGGTGTATGCCAGCCCTGAACTGATCGCCGGGGAGCACGTAGGGGTCACCACCGACGTGTACAGCCTGGGCGTGATCCTGGTGGAGATGCTGAGCGACCGCCGCCTTGGCAACGACGCTGGACAGCCTGGCGCGATCGTGCCGCTGCCCAGTGCCTGGGCGCTGCCAACGTGCCCCTGGCACAGCCGGCTGCACGGGGATCTGGATGCAATCGCCGGCAAGGCCTGCGCACGTGATCCATCCCAGCGCTATGGCTCGGTGGAAGCGCTGGCCGACGACATTGAGCGGTGGCGGATGCATCACCCGGTGCGTGCCCGCGCCCCACGCGCAGGCTACCGTGTGCAGCGCTGGCTGCGCCGCCACTGGCAGGCGGCGGGCGTAGCCGTGGCGGTGTCTGCCATGGCGGGTGGCTTCGTTTGGCGTTTGAGCGAATCCAATGCGCGCGCCCAGGAAGAAGCGGCGATCGCCGAGCAGGTGAGCGAATTCCTGGTGGCGGCCTTCGACGCAGCCGATCCACGCGAGCGCGGTGCGCGCGGCACCGAGGAGGTGAGTGCGCGTGCGGTGCTGGATGCCAGCGCTGCACAGGTTGACGCTGAACTAGCGGACTCGCCGGCGTTGCGGGCACGGCTGCAGAGCGTATTGGGACGCGCCTATCAGAACATCGGCCTGCCCAAACAGGCCGAGGCCTTGCTGCGCAGCGCCGCCGAAGGCCTTTCGTCGCCGTCGGTCGGTCGCGCCCGGCTCGCAGCCCAGACTTACAGCGACCTGTCGGTGGAGATGAGCAACGGCAAGCGCGGCGAAGAGGGGTTGAAGTTCGCGGAGCGGGCACTTCAGCTGCTCGACCGCGACGACGATCCGCGGACGCGTGCGCACGCACTGAACTCCCTGGGCCTGGCGTACAACCAGCTGGAGCGGTATCCCGAAAGCGAAGCGGCATTCCAGCAGTCGTTGGGGATGCGCGGGAGCCTGAGCGAGCCGGGAACGGAAGGTGGTACCGCGACCGTGATGCAGAACATGGGACTGATGTACCGCAACCGTGGCGACCTGGCGAAGTCGGAGCAGCTGCTGCGCGAGTCGCTGGCGCTCAAGCGCCGCCGCAGCGATACCAGCGCTGATTATCAGCACGGTCTGCATGCGCTGGCGATGACCCTGCAGGAGCGGGGCAAACCGAATGATGCCGCGCCGCTGCTGCTGCAGTCGCGCGAACTCAGCCTGCTGTTGTACGGTCGGGACAGCTCCCGCACAGCGATGGCGTACTGCGAACTGGCGCTGCTGCACATGGATCTGGGCCGTTATACGGAGAGCGCGGCAGGCTTTGATACCTGCCTGCGCATCAGTGCACTCACCAATGGCGAAGACAGCATCGACCACGCGATCAACCTCAACAACTATGCCAACCTGGAGGAGGCGCGCGGCGACATGGCCAACGCAGAGCAGCTCTACCGCCGCTCGCTGGCAATCCGCCGCCAGGTGTTGGGGCGGGACAAGCCCTCCAGCCTGCGCGCCGAAATGAATCTCGCACGGTTGCTGATGCGCAGCGGACGTGCCGAACAGGCAGGCCCCCTGATCCAGCGCGTCCTCCCGATCTGGCAGCGGATCAGCCCAGCCGATGCGCCGGATCTGCGCATCTCACGTTTGGGTGAGATCGAATGGATGATCCAGCGCGGCGACCCTGCCCAGGCCGAGGCTGCGCTGCTGGAGATGGCGCCGCTGGTGCCGTCGATGTCGCCGCCGCTGCAGCTGCGCTATCAGCAGATGCAGGCCGAAGCAGCGCTGCGTGCCGGTGAAGCAGCCCTCGCAGCCAGCCGATGGCGCACGGTGGTCGAGGGCAATGCAGCGCTGTTTGGTGACGGCGCTGCGTCGGTTGCGCGTTGGCGGGTTCCATTGGCCGAGGCTCTGCTGGCCAATGGCGAGCGCGATGCGGCCCGCCGCCAGGTGGCACGGGCAAAACCGCTGCTGGAAACCGAACTGGTGCCGACCGCACCGTATCTGCAGCGACTGCATGCGCTGGAAACGCAACTGAAAGGGTAGCGGCTGCGGTATCACAGGCATTTGGCTGGGTCAGCTTTTCAGCCAGCGCTCGCAGCCTGCTGTGCCCTCGGCAGAGGAGGCGGCCTTGGTGCAGGTTGCGGTCATCTGTGCCTGCAGGCGGGTCAAGCTCGCCGCACCGTGATGCGTGCGGCTCCATGCCTGCAGCGCGCCGCCCAGCCGTTCAAAGCGCTGACGCGTGCGCTGGTGGTAGCCCGCCGGCTGCGCTGCGAGATCGGCAATCACCTCGCCGGTGGCCTGCTCGATGGCCGGCGCATCGTCCGGTGCCAGGCGGAGCAGGCCTTCGACGTACAGCACACCCCACTGCACGCGCGTAGCTGGGCCCTGCGCGCCCTGGTAGGCCTTGTGCAGCCACGAGAGGGCAGTGGCCTTGTCGCCACGTTCCTCGGCAAGGTCGGCCAGTTCAGGCATGTAGTAGTACGGCGTCTGACTGCGGTCGAGCTCGGCCAGCAGCAGTTTTTCGGCCGCTGCGTCGTCCTTGATCTGGCGCAGCACATACACCGCGGTGCTGACCGTGGCCTGGCGTTCGTGCGGGGTGGTCGCGGCAGCATCGGCAGCGGCGACGCGCTGCTGCGCCCTGGTCTTCAGTGCCGCCGGAATGGCCTGGTCGGGATGCTGCTGGCGCTGCAGCGCCAGCTCGGTGATCACGGTGCCCAGCCGCGCGTCCGCTTTGTCGCCCAAGGCGTGGTCGGCCGCATCCAGCGCGGACAGAAGCTGCGTGCCCAGTTGCTGGGCCTGCGCCGGGGTGGCGCTGGCCTGCTTCACCAGTGCCGGCCCTTGATACCCGAGCAGCTCGCGGTTGGTACGGACTTCCGCGGGCGCGGCAAGCACTGCCTCCAGCACGCTGCGGGTGGCGTCGCGCTGCGCCGGCGTTGCGGTCGCATCCGGCGTGCCTGCACCCAGCGCCAGCAACGTGAAGCGACGCCGCAGGGCCGGCTCGGGCGCCGCCTCGGCCAACTGCTGCAGCAGTGAGGGTGCATCGCGCTCGCCGGCCAGGCGATTGGCATCCACCTCCCAGCCGTAGTCACCCAGCACGCGCCAGTCCTCCGCGCTGACGTCCTGTGGTGCCGTCAACGCGTGCTGCAGGACCTCGCTGACGGCGGTGCGCCGGCTGACGGCCAGGGTCAGGGCGCGGGTCAGTGCTTCACTGTCACTACCGCCGGCCAGGCGGGTGAGCTCATTGCGCTGGGGATCGAGCACGATCAGGGTCGGGTAGCCGCGTACACCGAAGCGTTCGCCCCAGGCCTGGGCGCCTTCCTCATCGCCATCCAGGTAGACCGGCACGTACTGGCGCGTCAGCGCGATGAAGGCCGGGTCCTTGAACAAGGTCGCCTTGAGCTGGTTGCACGGCGGGCACCATACCGCGCCCCAGTACAGCAGCACCGGCTTGCCGCTGTCGCGTGCCTCGGCAAAGGCGTCGTCTACGTCGCCGTGGCGCCAGGCGATTTCCGCAGGCGCCTGCTCGGTCGCAGCAGGCGTGGCGGTGGCGGCGGGGGAGGGGGCAGGCGTACAGGCCGGCAGCAGGGCGACCACACCCAGCAGACCAAGGGACAGAGCAAAGCGCATTGAGGAATCCAGATAGGGACGCAGAGCGGGAGGCGTGATTGATTGTAGGAAGCGCAGGACCCTGCGACTGCATCAGCCTGATGCGGATTGCTCATGACGGCAGGCGCTGGCGTGATAAGGCGGGTGCGGGGCGCTTGCGCGCTTCGCCCGCGTAGCGTCCTGATGCAGCCCGCGCGGTGACGAATGTCATGTTTTGGTCGCGCGCGATATCGCCATCGGCAAACACGACATAACCCCTGCGCATTTCTCGATCGGGCCAAGAGCAGGGTTAATGAAATCGTTTCCCCCACCAACGATTGCCCCACGATGACGACAGCTCGTTCTTCCCTGCGCCCGCACCTGCTGGCGTTGGCGGTGTTGCTTGCCACCGCATCTCCCCTGGTACATGCACAGTCCACCACCGGTGCGATCACCGGTCAGGCGCCTGCATCGGCACAGCGCATTTTCGTTCGCAGCGACACGGGTTTCACTCGTGAAGTGTCGGTCGATGTGCGCGGCCGCTACGCAATCCCGCAGCTGCCGCTTGGCCGTTACTCAGTGGAGGCACGTGATGCCGACGGCAACGTAGTGCAGACCCGACAGGATGTCGCACTGACGGTCGGCACCAGCACCGACGTCTCCTTCGCCGATGTCACCCGGTTGGATGGCGTCCAGGTCAGCGCCGACCGCGCGGCGGCGGCCATCGATGTCAGCAGCGTGGACTCGCGCACCGTGATCACGGCCGAGCAGCTGCAGCGACTGCCGCTGGGCCGCTCGGCTGAGGCGATTGCACAGCTCGCGCCCGGCGTGATCGGCAACAGCGGCAACGGCACGTATGCCGGCCCGACCGGCGCGCAGTTGGTGAGCTTCGGCGGTTCGTCCGCGGCCGAGAACGCGTACTACATCAACGGCTTCAACAGCACCGACCCACTGCGCGGCCTGGGCGGCCTGACGCTGCCTTACGGCAGCATCGACCAGCAGGAAATCTATACCGGCGGCTACAGCGCCAAATACGGCCGCTCCGACGGCGGCGTGATCAATGCGGTCGGCAAGCGCGGCACGAACGAATGGCATTTCGGCGGCCAGGCGACCTGGGAGCCGGCCTCCACACGCTCGGACAAGGACGACGTGCGTTATCCCGGCGACGGTGCGTTGTATGCGCCGGAGAGCAAGGACCGCGAGTGGGTCAGCACGCAGAGCATCTACGCCGGCGGCCCGCTGATCGAAGACCGGCTGTTCTTCTTTGGCTCCTACGAGCTGGAGCGCCGTGAAGGCACCGACGTCAAGAATGTCGAGGCCACCAATGCGTACTCCAATTACGCGTACGAGCGCCCCCGCTGGTACGCCAAAGTGGATTGGAACATCACCGACAACCACCTGCTCGAAGTGACCGGCGCCTCCAGTCGCAACGTCTTCCGGGGCGACATCTTCGCCTACGACTACGACACGCTCACCCGTGGCGCCCAGCGCGGCAAGGAAGACACCACCAAAACCGGTGGCGACCTGTGGACGGCCAAATACACCGGCTACCTCACCGACCGGCTCACCGTCAGCGCGCAGTACGGCGAAATGCGCACGGATGACTACATCGGCAACCCGGCCTACGACGGCAGCCTGACCTACATCAACAGCCCCACGCTGCAGAATCCGGCACTGACCGGTGGCGCGCCGATCACCAATGCGCAGACCACCTCGCTGCTGGTCAACCCGGACCGCGGCAACCGCAGCAACAACCTACGCCTCGATGCCAACTACGTGTGGGGCGACCACAGCATCACCGTCGGCATCGACAACCAGAACGCCCGTGCCTTGAACCGAGGCTCGGTCGCGTCGGCCGATGGCTACTACTGGATCTACGGGCAGTCCAACCCGAATGTGCCGATCAACACCGGCCTGGGCGTGCCGGCAACGGGCGGCATCCGCAATGGCGAAGACGGCTACTACGTGCGCCAGTACATCTACAGTGCGCTGGCCTCGGTGCGGGCGTCGCAGCGGGCGCAGTACATTGAAGACAACTGGCAGGTGACCGATCGCCTGCTGCTCAATCTCGGCCTGCGCCTGGATCAGTTCACCAACTTCAACCGCGATGGCGATGCCTACATCAAGCAGACCAGCGGGCAGTGGGCGCCACGCCTGGGCTTCAGCTGGGACGTCGACGGCGATGGGCGGTTCAAGGTGTTCGGCAACGTGGGGCGCTACTACCTCGCACTGCCGCTGAACCCGGCCTTCAATGCAGCGGGTGCGACGCTTGCCACCTCGACGTATTACACCTACGGCGGCATCGACAGCAACGGCTACCCGACCGATCTCACCCAGTTCTCCGACGCGGTGTCGGCCAACAACAATTACGGCCTGCTGCCCGATGCGAAGACGGTGGCCACCTCCGGCATCGAACCGTCCTACCAGGACGAATTCATCCTCGGCTTCAGCAAGGCATTGGGGCAGAACTGGGTGTACGGGGCCAAGGCGACCTACCGCGTGCTGCGCAGCGGTGTGGACGACTACTGCGATATCGATGCGGTGCTCGGCAAGGCCAGCAGCCTGGGCTACAACGTGACCAAGGACAGCAACCCGGTCAGCTGCTGGCTGATCAACCCCGGGCGCGCCAACACCTTCAATCTGGTCGACACCGGCGGCAATTACGTGACCGTCCCGCTGAGCAACGCGGAAATGGGCTTCCCGCAGTTCAAGCGCAACTACTACGCGGTGAACCTCTCGCTGGAACATCCGTTTGATGGCCGCTGGTATGCCCGCGGCGACTACACCTGGTCGCGCAGCTACGGCACCACCGAAGGGCAGCTGCTCTCCGGCATCGGCCAGACCGCCGTGTCCACGACCCAGGCGTGGGATTACGCCCAGCTGATGGAGCACACCAACGGTCCGCAGAGCAACGATCACACCCATCAGTTCAAGCTGCACGGCTATTACCAGCTGACGCCGGAGTGGCTGGTCTCGGCCAATCTCAAGGTGCTCTCCGGCTCGCCGTTCAGTGCACTGGGCTCGTATGGACCGGACTTCGAAGACCCTTCCGGCTATGGCATCGCGTATCACTTCTACAACGGGCAGCCGGCGCCTCCGGGCAGCCAGGGGCGCCTGCCGTGGCTGAAGCAGCTGGACCTGGGGGTGTCCTACCGCCCCGCGGTGGCCGAGGGGCGGCTGGGCTTCAATCTGGACGTCTTCAACGTGTTCAACCGCCAGGTGGCGCTGTGGAAGTCGCCGTACTCCGAGCTGGATCCGGGCCAGCCCGATCCGCTGTATGGCGCAGCGACCATCCGGCAGGCGCCGCGATCGCTGCGGGTCAGCGTGAGCTATGACTACTGACGGAGGAGAGTAGGGCGGGCGGGGGAGGGGACCCCTGCCCGCCGGCGCTGGCGCGGGCGCCTTTCACGGAGAACGTGGCGCACCGTTAACGGTGGGCGATGCAGTCTGGGACCATTGCCACTGGAGCCCCCCATGCAGAACCAGATCCGCATCAAGGCAGGGTTGGCCGCGGTCGGTTTGACGATGCTGCTCTGCGCCTGTTCGCCGCAGGGCCAGGGGGATGCCGCCCCGATCGTGTCGCCCAGCGCCGCGGACCCGGGCGCGGCGAAGGCCGCAGACCCAGCGGCCGCTGCGACCACAGCCGGGTGGCGGCCGGCCCCTGTGTATCAGGAGGGGGCATCCGGCATCGCGGTTGGCCCGGTTGCAGGGGTGCGGGTGGTGCACGATTTCCAGCGTGACTACCTGGCGTCGCCCACGTGGAAGCTGTTTGCTTCGCCGGACAGCGTGGGCACACCGCTGGTGGCGCTGGTGCTGGAGGGCTCGGATCGTGTTACTGCCGGGGAGTTGCGGATTGGGCGCAGCGAGGATGCCGCGGCGGTCAACGCCTGTCTCGAGCTGCCCGCCGAAGCGACCGGCCCAGCGGCGGCGACCACGGTCGATATCGGCGGCGTGCCTTTTACGCACTTCACCGTGGGTGATGCGGCGATGAGCCATTACGTCAACGCGGAGAGCTATCGCGCGGTACGCGATGGCAGTTGCTATGCGATCGACCTGGTCGTGGCTGGCACGCGCCCGGAGGTCTACGATCCGCCGCGCACGCCACCGTTCACGCAGCAGGAGGCGGCATCGCGATTGGCGGAGGCGCTGAAGACGGTGTACTGGGTGGAATGAGGGGCGTTCTTCCTGCGCTCGACTCTGGCGCTATGATCTGGTCTTGGCATGGAGACCTCAAGGATAAGGAATGGATGCCACGGCGGAATCACGAACATCTGGACAGCGGGATGCTGGGCTCGCGCTGAGTTTTTCCTGGCTGCACGATAAAGTGGCAGCGTACGTTGCTCATAGTCGCTATCCGAAGCCATCCCGCGTGGAGCGTGCGTCGGTCTGGGTCGGGGTAGGTGCCGCTGGCGTGGGGTTGCTCGTTGCCGCTCTGTCGCCGCGTGTCATTGCCCCACAGCTGGCAGCAGGGGTTTTGTCCGCCTGTCTGGCGGTGGAGCTTGCCGGGTTCGCGACCCACCTGATTCTCATGGCAAAGCGTGAACTGCCTCAGCTGCTCAAGCCGCGATTGGCGCATGCTGCCGAGATGGACTTCGATTTTGCGTACTGGCGCGAGCTCGTTGCAGAGCTGAGTGGGTTTCCGCGTGCGCAGAGGAAGGAGATGCTGAGATTCGCCAGCGCATTGCGCGATCGAATGAATGAGCGGATGGGCCTTGTTTACGGCGGCTTTCAGCGCCTGGGTGTTTTCCCGATGCTGGTCGCGCTCTATCTTCAGTTCCGCAACTGGAAATGGGGCGATTGGGCGTCGGCGTTCGATGTGAACTTAGTGGCTGGCCTGCTCATCTGGATGATGGTGCTTCTGTATGCGGCGGGCTGGCTGCTGATCGGGTTGCGCACCCGAGTAGACACTTACGTCAATCTGCTTGAGTCGGCCCTTCAGGGCGAACGCGCTCCCGGCAAGTAACAAGAACCCCTTGCGCAGTTGGCGTGGGGGTTTGGACAGGCAATGTGGCCGTACTAGACTGAGTTCCCTAACCTGATGAACGATATGACCTCAGCTCAGCAGTTGGATACCTGCGAACATCTCATTCTTGCCGAGATCGGAGAGCCCGAAGAGAATGCGCTTCGCATCGTAGTTGACGAAGCGCTCGTGCTGGATCGGACGGAGTCAATTGAAATCAACGGCGTCTCGCTCAGCGGTATCCGGCCGATCGAGGTGACCACGGATTCTCGTCGTTTCGAGTTGATCTGGGAAACCTACGTAAGCTACGCGGTTCGAGATGAATCTTACTGCCGCTGGGATGACACAGAGGAGTGGCAGGGCGAGCAACTGCGAATCTACTCCAAATCAACATTTTTGGACTTTGTCGCGGCTGGCACCTTCGCTGACGACGAGTACCCAGGACCGTTCAAGCACTACGCAGTGCACTGTGGTAACCACATCGTAGACGTGGCGTCGGAATCGGCGCCAATAGTACGCTGTACGACTCGGCAGCATGTTGGCGGTAGCCTGGGTGAAGGCTCGCAGCAATTGGTATGGCCTGCTGCTGGAGCAGGTAGAACCAGGAAGGCGTTGATGGACTACTTGAAGCGCTCTGCGCTTGCCGCATTCGGCGCTTTCCTGATTCTTGTGCTCTACACGTTGGCGGCGCAACCGCTATCGATGTGGGAATCAAGCTCGCTTCTTCTACTTTTGCTTGTCGGCGCGGCCTGCGCCGTTGTGGCGGGTGTGATCGCAGCGGCACTCGTACGCAAACACCCGGTCGCCATGGTCCTGCTTGCCCAGGTGCTGATCATTCTTATCGTCGGATTCATCTGGCAGCAGTAAATCCCGCAGTCATGCAATGATGTTGCTGCTGGCCACTTTCGATAGCAATGGTCATCACGCACCTGGCTCTCTCGGCGGCACGCTGTCATCACGCTCGTGCCACGCCGGAATCTCCAGGGCATGCTCTTTGAGCATGGCTTGAATGCACGCGCACGCGTGGTCTCTCTCCGCCTGCGCGCATTGATCCAGAATCTCTCCAGCGAGCATTTCGAACTGCGGCCAGAACTGCGCTGGATGGCGCACCTGCGCCACCCAGTGGTCCAGCTTGTCGCCCAGCGCATCGAGCTGCACCTGTATGTCGGGACGAACGTTCATCCCGGAGGTGCACCGAGATCAAGCGCGACACGGTAGTAATGGCCGTCGTCGCGGAGCAGGACGCTGAGGTCCGGCTGCAGGACGTCATCCACATGCAGTGTCGGCCGACCCTGCGCCGTGCGGGTCACCACGAACTCATACAGGCTGCGCCCGAAGCGGTAGCTCAGTTCGAATGACGGCCAGTGATCGGGCAGGCACGGTTCAAGTGACAGACGATCGCCGTCGCGACGGATGCCGAGCAGGGATTCCACCAGCAGGCGATACATCCAGCCGGCTGAGCCTGTGTACCACGTCCAGCCACCTCGCCCGACGTGCGGCGACACCGCGTAGACATCGGCCGCCAACACATAGGGTTCGACGCGGTAGGTCTGGACCGCCTCCGGGTCGAGCGCGTGGTTGAGGGGGTTGATCATGCCGGCCAGCTCCCAGGCACGCACCGCATCGCCCTGTTGTGCGAATGCCATGGCCGCCCACACCGCCGCGTGGGTGTATTGGCCACCGTTCTCGCGCACGCCCGGGACGTAGCCCCGAATGTAACCGGGGTCCTCCGTGGTCTGGTCGAAGGGCGGGTCCAGAAGCTGGATCAGCTTGGCGTCCTTCCGCACCAGATGCGTGTACAGCGAGTCCAGGGCCTGCGTGCCGCGCTCAGGCGCGGCAACGCCGGACAGCACCGACCAGCTCTGGGAGATCGAATCGATGCGGCACTCCTGGTTCTGTGACGAGCCCAACATGGCGCCGTTGTCGAACCAGGCGCGGCGATACCACGCCCCGTCCCAGGCATGCTGTTCCAGGTTCTGACGCAGGCGTTCGGCCTGTTCTTCGCACCATTGTGCACGGGGGGCATCGCCACGGGCGTTGGCCAGCCCGATGAAGCGGCGAAGCGTGTCGTGCAGGAAGAACCCGAGCCACACACTCTCACCGCGCTGCTGGTCGCCGACGCGGTTCATGCCATCGTTCCAATCGCCGCTGCCCATCAACGGAAGCCCACGTTCGCCGAGCAACCGGCACCCGCGTTCCAGCGCGACGACGCAGTGCGCATACAGGGTGCCGCGCTGCGCCGAAAGGGTGGGCATGTCGTAGTAGCCTTCCTCCTCCGGGGTCACCGCGCGACCCTCGATGTAGCCAACCACTTCGTCCAGCACGCTGGCGTCGCCGGTGACCTCCAGGTAGCGGCATGCGCCCTGGGGCAACCACAGATAATCGTCCGAGCAGCGGGTGCGCACGCCGCGACCTTGCGGCGGGTGCCACCAGTGCATCACATCGCCTTCGGTGAACTGGTGTGCCGCGCAGAGCAGCAGGTGTTCGCGGGTCAGGTCCGGGCGCGTGTGTACAAGAGCAAGTGCGTCCTGCAGCTGGTCGCGGAAGCCGAACGCGCCGCCTGACTGGTAGTAGCCACTGCGCGCCAGGTAGCGGCAGCCCAGGGTCTGGTAGACCAGCCACCCATTGGCCAGTGCATCGAACGCCGGGTCCGGCGTGCGTACCTGCACCGTGGCCAGCACATTGCGCCAGTGGATGCGCACGGCGTCCAGCGCATCAATGGCTTCCTGATTGCCTTGGCGGCTTCGTGCCAACGCCAGCGTTTCCTCGCGGTCGCGCCCCGCGCCCAGGCGGAACGTGGTTTCACTGCGGTCGCCCGGCGCCAGCTCCAGCGGCACCTGGATCGCCGCGCAGGGATCCAGGCCTGCACCCGCCCGCGAATCCAGACGTTCGCGACGCAACGCGGCCGGTGCGTGCAGGCCGCCGTTGCGGCCGATGAACTCCAGGCGATCGCAGGTCCAGCCGCAGCCCTCGGCATCGGTGTCGAAGAAGGCCATCCGGCCGCCGAACTCGGTGCTGTAACTGTTGCGCGCCATCAGCGCCCCGGTCTGCGGGTCGCGTTCGGTGACCACGTGCATGCGCGATTTCGGGCGCAGGTCACCCATGACCCACTCAACGTAGCCGATGGCCGACAGCCGCCGCGGCCGGCCCGAGAGGTTGTGCAAGCGCAGGACCGAGAACTTCAGCGGGGCGGTGACGTCGACGAAGACCCACAACTCGCTGACGATGCCGTCCTCGATATGCTCATAGACGGTGTAGCCGAATCCATGGCGCGTCCGGTACGCGCCGGTGCCCCGGCACGGCAGCGGCATCGGCGACCAGACACGGCCGGTGTCCTCGTCGCGCACGTAGAAGGCTTCGCCACCCGTATCAGACACCGGATCGTTGAGCCAGGGCGTCAAGCGGAATTCGTGTGCATTCTCGAACCAGGTGTAGCCCGGTGCGCTCTCGCTGACGACCGTGCCCAGGCGGGCGTTCGCGATCACGTTGGCCCAAGGCGCCGGCGTCGGGGCACCTTCGCGCACCACCACCACGTATTCGCGGCCGTCCTCGCTGAAACTGCCGGTGCCGTTGTCGAAACGGCCGGCGCCGCGGTACGGAAGGAACGGCCACGGGTCGTCCACCTCTTCGTCGTGCTCGGCACCCGGCGGCAGCCCGGGTTCGGGGCCCGGGTCGGCGACGACGGGAAGCCCTGGCGTCTGTTCCATCGCCAGGGCCAGCTCCTGTTGCTCCGCCTGCGGCACCAGGGCCGGAATGCGTCTCACGGGCAGGGGCTGACGCCCCACCTGGGCGGCCAGCGTGCCGTCCTCGTCGCTGAGCACTACCCGTGCCACCGCCTGCAAGAGAATGCGGTCCTCGTGGCTCATGTTCTGCACCGGCCGCACGAAGATGCCGCCGGGGCGATCCAGCAGGCCGGTCTCCGAACTGGCGGCCACCATCCCCAGAATCTGGTCCTGCAGTTCCTGCCGATAGCCGGCCTTGCTGTCGTTCCAGATGACCAGGTCGGTGTTGAGTCCCTTCTGGCGCCAATATGCATGCGCCTGCACCAGCTGCCTGACCAGTTCTATGTTCTCCGCGTCGGTGACTTTGAGCAGGACGATGGGCAGGTCGCCCGAGATGGCATGGCCCCACAGCCCGGATTGTCCGCGCTGGTTCTGCTGCAGGACGGCGTCGCCCGCGCGAAGCAGCGGATTGGCATACAGCACGTGGCTGGCCAGGCGCTCGTACAGCGACGCCTCGGCCTGGCTGGCGTTGATCTGCCGGCGCACCACCTGGCTGTGTGTCCAGGACAGGTCGAAGACACGGTCCGCCAAGCGGCGATCACGGTACTTGTCGACCATCGCCTCGCAACCGGTGCGGTCCGCGCCAATGCCATACACCATGTCCAGCTGCACGGTCTGCTCGGGTTCCAGCACCACCCGCACGCGGATGGCCACGATCGGGTCGAGCACCGAACCGTCCGTGCCGGAGAGGTCGGTATCGGTGGTCAACGCCTGCGGCGTGCGCGGCGTGTTGCCACGCCCGAGGAAGCGCGAACGGTCGGTCTCGTAGGAGATCGACACCACCTCCGCGTCATGCACCGCGACCAGATGGAACATCCACGGTGGCACTTCGTCGTGCGAACGGGGCCGGCGCGTGCAGAGCACGGCCTGCTTGGCGGCCAGGATCTCGCTCTGCACGAAGAGGTTGCTGAAGGCCGGATGCGCATCGTCGGAGGCTGCGGGCGCCAGCACCACTTCGGCATAGGTGGTGATCTCCACCGTGCGCTGGCGGCGGCCGCGGTTGGTCAGGCGCAGGCGCCTGAGCTCGATGTCATCCTCGGCGGAAATGGCGACCTGCAGATGGCTCTCGCAGCCGCGGCGGGCACCGCGGAACTCGGCCTTGGCGTCGGAGAAGATCGCCTCGTAGTGGTCCAGCGCCACGCAGGTGGGCTGGTAGGCGGCAGACCAGAACTCGCCGCTGTCCACGTCGCGCAGGTAGCAGAACGTGCCCCAGGCATCGGTGGTGCCGTCTTCGCGCCAGCGGGTGAGTGACAGGTCGCCGTGGCGGCTGTAGCCGCCGCCGGCATGGGTCAACATGCCGTGGTAGCGCCCGTTGGAGAGTAGCTGCACTTCCGGGCGCGGGCCAGCCGGGTCGCGCAGGACGCGCAGGGAGGTCTCGTGCTCGGCCATGGCGGAGTGCTCGCCCAGGGATTCGACCTCATGCGGATGGAACACGCCGATGCGCGGAATACGTTCCTGCAGCAGCAGCAAGGTGGCCTGGAACTCGGTATCGGCAACGAAACGGCGCTGCATCGGCTGGTCGCGCAACAGGTAATCCAGCGACAGCAGGCCCATGCCCTGGTGGTGTGCCATGAACGAACGCAGCAGCACGTGATCCTGCCCCGGCGGCACCCGGGCGGGGGTGTAGTCGATCGCTTCGTACATGCCAAAGCGCCCGGAGAACCCGAGACCTTCGAGTGCCTGGAGGTTCTGGCACGCCGCCTCCGGTGCCACCATCAGCGCCATCATGCTGGCATAGGGCGCAATCACCCGATCCTGGCCCAGGCCGCGCTTGAGCCCCAACCCGGGCACGCCGAACGCGCGGTACTGGTAGTTCAGGCGGGCATCCACAGCGTTATAGCCGGACTCGGACACGCCCCACGGCAGGTTCAAGGTGCGGCCGTAGACGATCTGCGCCTCCACCGCATGCCGCGCGGTCTGGTCGAGCAGCGTGTCCGGATAGCTGGGCATCACCAGCTGCGGCATGAGGTACTCGAACATCGAGCCACTCCACGACAACAGCGTCGGTGTGCCGTTGACCTCGGTGAGCATCCGCCCGAGCGCGAACCAGCTTTCCTGCGACAACTGGCCCTGGGCGATGGCGACGAAGGCGCACAGCCGCGCTTCGGAAGCCAGCAGGTCGTAGAAGCTGTTGTCGAGGCGATGGTCGTCGACGTTGTAGCCGATCGAGAGCAGGTTCCGAGTGCGGTAGAACAGGAACCCGTACTCCATCAGGGAGAACTGCCCGGCACGGTGCGCCAGCGCCTGCAGCTGCTCGATGCGCGCGCGCGCGTCCGCACCGACGGAGCCGGGCAGGGCGGCCAGCTGGCGCAGGCTGGGCACCGGCGCCTCGACGTCCGCGCCGGCATCGGCAGGGAGGTCGGCGAGTGTTGCATGGGCGGCATGGCATTCGGCAGCGAACAGGGCCGGCCAGTGCAGCGCACCTTCCTCGGGCGACTCCGGTGCCGGCCATTGCGCCAGTACGGCGTCGGCCAGACCGGCCAGCTCCTGCAACCGGGCGAGCAGCTGCGCCGTGCCACGGGGTGGGTCGGTACGCGTTGAGGCCAGGCGCTGGCGAAGGTGGTTGAGTGCCTCGCCCAGTGGCGCGTCAGCAGGGCGATGGCGCTGCCGTTCTTCTTCCAGCACGCCGAGCGTATCGGCCAGGCCGTCGAAGGTATGTGGCGCCAGCACTGGCGCATCCACCAGCGCGAGGAGGCCTTGGCGCAGCGTCAGCAGGTGGCCGGCCAGGTTGCCGCTGTCCACGGTGGAGACGTAGCGCGGCTGCAGCGGCGCCAGGGTTTCGGTGTCGTACCAGTTCAGGAAGTGGCCGCGGTGTCGCGGCAGCTGGTCCAGCGTATCGAACGTGAGCGCGGTACGTTCCGCGACCGCGCCCAGCTGCAGCCATCCGAAATCCCATGCCGACAGATTGGCCAGCAGTGACAGGCCGATGTTGGTCGGCGAGGTGCGCCGCGCCACCACCAGGGTTGGATGCTCCTGGATGTTATCCGGCGGCAGCCAATGATCCTGCTCGCGCACCCACGCCTGGAAGAACGACCAGGTGCGCCGCGCCAGCCGGCCCAGGAATGCCCGCTGTGTCACGGAAAGTTCGGCCACGCTTGCGGCCGGCGGCCGGCCCAGCCACGCCATCAAGGCGGGGGCGAAGACCCACGCCAACAGCAGGGGCAGGGCGACAGGCAGCGCCTGCGGAGCCACGCTGGCCACCACTGCCGCCAGCGCAATTGCCAGCAACGATGCTGGCGCCATCACCCGCCATTCCGCGCCGCGGTCGCTGCCGAGGCGGCGTTCGACTTCGCTGGAGGGGTTCCATTGCAGCAGGTGGCGGCGGGTGACGGTCATGCGCCAGAGCGTGCGCAGCACCGCCCCACCGGCCAGCAACGCTTCGTAGGGCAGACACGCGACCTGGGTGGCCGCGCGCAGCAACGACTGCAGCGTGCCGCGCCCGACCATGATGTAGTGCGCTTCCAGCGGGGTGTCGTCCGGAACGCTCAGCGCATCGCGCAGCATGCCGATCAACGGCGGCGCGAACCACAGTGCCAGCACCCATGCCGTCCACGCAGCCGGGCTTTCGGCATACAGCCAACCCGCCACCAGCAAGGCCAAGGCAGCGATCGGCACCAGGCTCCGGCGCAGGTTGTCCAGCAACTTGCCGCGCGACAGCAGGCTGAGCCGGTTGCGTTCCCAGCCCGATCCCGGGCGCGGTGTCCACGGCATCAACCAGGGCAGCAGCTGCCAGTCGCCGCGGATCCAACGCGCACGGCGCTTGGCATCGGCGGCGTAGCGTTCGGGATAGTCCTCGTACAGGCGCACATCGCTGACCAGGCCGGCGCGTGCATAGCAGCCTTCCAGCAGATCGTGGCTGAGGATGCGGTTCTCGGGCAGGCGGCCTTCGAGCGCATGCTCGAACGCTTCGACGTCATAAATGCCCTTGCCCACGAACGAACCTTCGTCGAACAGGTCTTGGTAGACATCCGAGACCATGCGCGAGTACGGATCGATGCCGGGCTCGCTGCCGAACATCCTGGCAAACCGCGAGGTGCGGCGCGTGCCGAGACTGGTGCCGACGCTGGGCTGCAGGATGCCGTAGCCCTCCACTACGCGTTGCAGCGCAGGATCGAAGCGCGGGCGGTTGAGCGGGTGCGCCAGGGTGGCGACGAAGGCGCGTGCGGCATCCCGCGGAAGCTGCGTGTCCGAATCCAGGGTGATGACGTAGCGGACACCGATCAGGGCCGCCGTGTCACCGACGGTGCGCATGAACGCGGCCGCATTGCCCTGGCGGAGCAGGGCATTGAGGGCTGCCAGCTTGCCGCGCTTGCGCTCGTGCCCCATCCACACCCCTTCGCCCGGGTTCCATTGCCTGGGGCGGTGCAGCAGGTAGAAGCGATCGCCGCGCTCGGCCGCGTAACGACTGTTCAATTCCTCGATGCGCTCCACGGCATGCGCGAGCAGGGTGTCGTCCGTCGGCGTCTCGGCGGCCGCGGCGTCGAGAAAGTCCGTCAGCAGCACAAAGCGCAGCTGAGGATCGCGGTTGGCCAGGAAGCGGACCTCCAGCGCTTCGGTCAGGACATCGATGCCGTCGATGCTGGAGAGCATGGACGGCACCGCAACCACGGTGGAGCAGGCGGCAGGAATACCCTCGCTGAAATCGAGCTTGGGCAGCGGCCTGGGCGTGACCAGTACCGTCGCCGTCCAGTTCACCAGGACGATGCCCAGCTCGCTGAATACCAGCAGCCCGAACAGCGCGGCCAGCCACACGGGCACCGCGCCACTGCCCGAGGCCAGCAGGCCAGCGGTCGCCACCACCGCCAGCAGGGCGATCGGCAGCAGGTACAGGGCAAGGGGCACGCGATGCGCCAGTCGCCTGGCCTTGCGGTGGCGGGGTGCCGCCTCGGCCACGGCATCAACGGTGGCCGTGGCGCCTTCGCCCACGAGCCAATAGCCCACATGCGTACGTGGTCCATCGTGCGGCGCAGCCGCGCGTGCCAGATCCAGCGCGATGGTCGCAACGCGTTCTTCCGCAACGCGACTGCCGCGCGCGATCTTCTCCACGACATGGCGATAGGCATCGCGCGTGCCGAAATCCATCTGCGGATAGACGGCCATCGGGTCTTCCCGCAGCCGCTGTTCGACCACACTCATGTCTTCGACAAAGGTGCGCCAATCCATGGTGGACAGAAAACGCAGGCTGCCGATGCTGTTGCCGATGGAGACCTGATCGGCCGCCTGCTGCTGCCCCTCTGCGGCGACCAGTTCGTCGATGCGCTGCCCAGCCGCGGCGGCCCACTGTTCCAGCCAGGCGATGGGCATGGCCCACGCACCGCCGCGCCCTTGCAGCGAGCGGGTCAGCTCGGCGATGAACGCGCCGGTCAAGGGCGGCTCGGAGCGCGCCATGTCGGCCACCACGAGCACGACATCGGTCGGGGTGTCGGACGCCGCGCGGTTGAGGCTGTCCGCCCATTGGGCAGCCAGGCCACGGTCCGTCCCGTCGCGCATCACCCGCGCCGCCATGCGCCGCAGATTCTCCAGCAGGGCCAGTCGCAGCATGATCGGAACGGCCCACAGTTCGCCCAGGCTCAGCGGCGCCAGCGACTGGTACGAGGCGATGAAGCGGCCCAGCGTATCGCCGTCAATGCGGCCATCGCCATGCGCGATGGCCTGCATCGACAGCTCATACACGCGCGGCAACCCGGCCGAGGGGCCGGCGACCAGCGAAGGCAACTGCCGGCTGTAGCCGCGCGGCAGGTGGCGTCGCGCGGTCTGGATCTGTTCTTCGATCAGGTAGTAGTTGTCGAGCAGCCATTCCCCGGCCGGGGTCACCGGCCGCTGTTCGCGCACTACGTTGCTGAGCAACGTGTTGGCATCTTCCAGGACACGTTCGTTGGCCTGCAGGCGATCGAGCAGGCGCTCTGCGCCAGGTCGCATCCGCACCCGATGCTGGCGCGCCAGTGCGCGGCCGTACACCTCCATCTGTTCAACGCTGTACAGCGCGGCACGCAGGGGGACCTCGGTGGCTTCAATGGCCGGAACCGAGGCCTGGCGCTCACGCCAGCGCCAACGGACAAGACGACGCAGGCGGAGCCAACGACCAAAAAGACGGCGAAAGTGGGGCATAGGTTACCGAGGAGGCAGGTCGCGTCCTTGCATAGTTGCATTCGGGGTGGCGTGGTAACTGTGAAGGCGGGGAGAGGTCGAGCGGCCCGGGTGGCCCGGGTGGCCGTGGCGCAACCTCAGGCCGTCGGTACAGTGCGGCCGGCAATCGTCAGCGGCCTGTAGGTTCGAGGGCAGGGCAGTGCCGACTACCCACCACAACGAGGGGCGTGAATGGGATTTACGCTGTATCCAAGGACTTCAACTGGTCAGTCAACAGGCGAGTCAGGCTACGGCGCGCAAAGTACCCCTGCAGCTGGCGTGCTTTGATGGTTCTTGCCCTCAGTCGAGCGTTGCCACCGGCGCGTTGCTCGATGCGGTAGCAGCGCGAAGCGCCACACAGCTCTGCCTGGCTCGCCGTGACCGTCACCACGGTGACTTCCAGACTGGTGAAGGCGTTCTCGGCGGCGATGTCGGGGTTCTCCATGCTGGCGCGCTCGATCAAGGTCCGGAATCGCCCCAGGTCTCGTTCGCCGCCGCTGCTGAGCGCACCCACGTTGGTCGCACGGCGGACATCGTCGTCGTCGCCGGGAATCGCTTGGCTCCAACGCTCTGTGCGTTCGGGAATGATCGCGCGGACCACCTTCCCAGTAGGCTCAATCAGGTCGATGACCACATCCAGCAGGTAGACCGGTTCAAGCCCCAGATTGGTCACGAAGCAGTGCGCATCCAGGTCCTTGCCCGCGCCCGACGTGATCAGGATGGAAGGACGCTGCTGGCGGCGGTAGCTGCGCAGGAAGAAATTCAGGTAGACGACCCAGATCAACGCCGTCACGCAGGTCATGGCTGCGGTTATCAGTGGGGCGAAATGAAGCAGGTTCTGAAGCACGTTGAGGCTGATCCGGTCGAGTCGACGCATGTAATCACGCTGATACTCATCATCGCCCTTGAACCGCTTGCGTCCTGTGAAGCGCCTGGCAGCAGCCTTGCTGCTCGGCTCGATGTGACCGGTGACGGCCGCGGGAGCTATGATGCCCTCAGCTATAGGGGGCTACATGGACGTGAGAGCTATTCTGTTGCTGGCCGCTATGGCTGCCGGCCCGGCATCTGCACAGCAGGTGCATAAGTGCGTTGAAGGTGGGAAGACCAGTTACCAATCTGCACCGTGCGCCAACAGCGCGCCCCAAAAGACGTGGGATGCCACGCCGAAATACGACACATACGAAAACCAGCTGCGCCTGGAGCGTATACGGCAGGACATGCGTCAGCGTGATCAACGGCAGTCTTACCAGGCATCGTCTGGTGGTGGTGTCAGGGGTGTCGTGGTCAGCCAGTACAAAGAGCCTGATCGCTGCCAAGCGGCCAAAGATCATCGGGACGCGGTTTACCGTGCAGCTGGCATCAAGCGTTCGTTTGAGCTTAGTCGTCAGATGGACGACAAGGTGTACGCCGCCTGCAAGTAACGGCATGTAGGGGCGACGCCTATGGCGATCAAGGTGGGGCCGGTCAGGTCGTGGCCCGTGCATCAATGCTGGTTTTTCCGTGGAGACTCGATGAGGCTAGAGCGACGCCAGTAGTAGCTTGAGCAGGCCCACGGGGTACCTCACTACGGCCGCCAGTGTCTTTACATAATATACATTCCGGTCTTAGCCGAACCCGTCAAAGCCGTTGCGGCAGTAGGCGATGCGGCCATTCCGGTAGCGATCGTTACGACCATCGCCGTTGCCGCCAGCTTGCGCCATAGCGCCTTGACTCGCGGGGTAGGGGCCGTCTCGATCTCATGGTCTGCGACGGCCTTTCGCACGTCCCATCCCAGCGCCTGAGCGCATCCAATCACCGCGTCCACGTCCATCGTCCTGATGCCGGTGCAGTAGTTGTTGAACCGCTGAACGCTCAGGCCCGCGCGCCGGGCAAGCGCCGCCTGTGACTCAGCCGGGAAGGCCTGCCGCAGCCCTTCGATCAATTTTTCTTGGGTCGTCATATCCACGCCTGTTGACATTGGCATCCACGCCCGTTTATACAGTGCTCCGTATCCACGCGTGTGGATACACCCCGTCCCGGCCCCCCTAGGCCGTGGCGGGGAATCTAGGGGCTAGGGGAGGGGGAAGGGGCATGGACGGAATCATGTTGGTCTGCGGGCTGCTGGGAGCGCTCGCCGTGATCGTTGGAATCGCTCGTCTCGTTGCGTGGGGTATCGACCGCCGGGAAGAGCAGGGCACCAAGGCAATCCGTGACGCCGCATTCGTCGCCCAGGCGTCAGCCGAGGTGCGCCGGTGATCTTCATCCTCGTCCTGTGTGTCCCGGCACTTATCTGGCTTTACAGGTACATCCGCAGCGGCCGGGGTCCGTTCGAATGATCATGACCCCCGCAGAGATGGTGCCGTTCTTCGTCGGCCTCGTAGCGATCTTCGTCGTCGGCTTCTTGCTGCAAAGGCGCAAGAAATGAGCGGCCATTGCAACTTCTGCGGCGAGCCGACCGTCTACTTCTTCGCAGGCGGTCTTTGTGCTGCCTGCACCGGCAAGAACGCCCGCATCAAGCTGGAAGGTATGACGCCTGCGCCGCGTCCTGAGCTTGCCGCGTTCGATGACGCCATCGGCGTGATGCACGCCTCTGCACGCCGCACCGAGATGGCCTCAGAGGCCATGCAGCGCAATAAGCGCGCATCGGGTGCTTCGCTCAAATCGTACCTCGCAGCGGCTCCGATCGCGTTGACCCCGGAGGGCCAGCGCGAAGCGCTGGCCCTTGGGCTTGTCCATTACAAAACAAGTGACAACGGGCCGAAGCACGGCCGTCTGTCCATCGAAATCGACCCGCTGCTGGCGCGGGCGCAACGGCTGCGCAAGTCCGTAATCACGAGTGCACGACTCCATGACCAAGAAGCCAAGAAGGGATCGCGCCGTGGGGCGTGGTACATGCTCACGCTCACCTACCGAGACGGAAGCCGTAGCGGCCCTCGTGACGTTAGCGAGCTACTTAAACGCATGCGGGGGCACTTCAATGGAATTGTTGCTCGGGCCAGACGGTTCGCGGGTGAGGTGTTCCGTTACCTATGGGTCGGTGAGCTTACCCAGCGTGGCCGACCCCACTACCACCTCCTAATTTGGGTACCCAAGGGCATCTATTTCGGCAAGGTCGATCACCGCGGTTGGTGGCCGCACGGCAGCAGCCAGATTGAGAAAGCGCGCAACGCGGTGGGGTATCTCGCCAAGTACGCATCGAAGTTCACCAGCGTCATTGCTGCTGCGTTCCCCAAGGGATTTCGCACGCATGGTTGCGGTGGCCTCGACACAGAATCCCGCCGCGAACTGCGGTGGTGGAAAGCCCCCGTATCGGCACGTGAAGCGCTCGGCACTGAAGCCGACATCCGTAAGTGCCAGGGCGGCTATTTCGACAAGCTCACAGGGGAGTTCTGGCCGTCCCCATGGCGAGTGACCTTTGCATTCGGCCGGACCATCGCTTGGAAGGTAATCCCATTATGAAAGTCGAAGTCATCAGCGAAAACATCGCCGTCCGTTCGTTCCCCGCCCGCGAGGGCAAAGCGGCCACCGTGTTCCGTGAGCAGAAGGCCGCAGTACTGCGCCCGGGTGACCACCCGCTGCCTTTCAAGATGACGCTGGATGAAGACCAGCAGCCGTACAAGGCGGGCGTATATGACCTGTGTCCCACGTCGCTGGAAAACAGCAAGTTCGGTGGTCTGGAGTTCGGTCGCCGTATCCGTCTCCTCACTCCGTCGCCCGCGCCGGGCGCTGCACCGGTCAAGGCCTGATCCGTGGCGCAGCAAGCACACGTCCTTTACTGCGTCGAGTTCGATGCAGTCAGCAAGGAGTGCATCACGCAAGCGTGGTTGCCTGCGCCGTCTCTTTTGCCCCCGCTATCGGTCGAGCAGGCGGGACAGATTCTAGCGATGGCGTTCGTTGTTCTCGCCGTTTGCTGGGGCTGGAAGAAGCTCGGCCAACTCACTCAACGATGAAAAGGAATTGCAATGGATATCGACGTCTCCGGTGTTGTTACCGCCTTCGGCGGGATCGTGGCTGCTGTTGGTCTGGTCGGCGCGGCAAAGATGCTGCCGAACGCCGCGATCAAGGCGTGGAGCTGGATCCAGTCCGCAATCCGCGGCTGATCCCTGCTTGATCGGGAGGGGGCTTCGGCCCCCTTTTCTTTGGAGGTCATATGGAAGGTTGGATAGTTCTATGCGTCGGACTGATGGGTCTAAACATTCTCTTCGGCGACTGATCGGCTTTGCGGTCGGCATCGCCCTGGTGCTGACCGTGTTCTCTGCAACAGGGCAATCTAACGGCAGTGTCCGCGTTACCGCGTCCTCTATTCGCTACGCCGCGACTACGCCTACCGGCGTCCGCACAAGCGCGTTGCTTGAAGGCACATACACAGGCACCAAGAACGGCGTCAAACAGTTCAATGTCCCCGTGCATCTACCTTCCGGCACGCTCGGTAATCTCGCGAAATCGGCGATCAAACGCGGTGGTGCAGCATACGGCTGGTACAGCCTCGCGAAAGGCCTCATCGATGGTGCAGGCTGGGCGATCAATGAGCTGCAGCAGCAGGTGGTCAAGCCAGCGGACGGCACGTATTCACCGCCAGGCACTCAGATGTGGTGTGCCACCACCGGCGGCGCGCTTCGATGCACTACCACCCTTGAAGGCGCAAAGCAGATCGCCTCGGTCCAGTTCAAGGACTGCAACTCTGCCTATTTTCAAGGCAGTTTCATCATGGTGTCTTGCAACAAAGGCGGTGACGGCCTCGCGCTGGCGCGCCGTACAGTCACCTCTAACACCTTCAATCACGGCAGCGGTTCGCAGTTCGATGAGCCGGTTCCTGATCACGATTTGGGCGAGCTGATGAAACGCTCCCCACAGATTGTAAATGCCATTCTGATAGACCCAGAGAGCGGCGCGCCCATCAGAACGACCGAGCTCGTGAACTCCATGAATGAGCTCCGCAAGTCGCTTGAGCAGGCCAACGGGCTTGAACCTGCGCCAGATTTGGAGCCGACTGACGATCCCACAAAGCCCGAACGTATGGAGTCCACGTGGCCCGGCTTCTGCAATTGGGCGTCTGTGGTCTGCGAGTTCATTGATTGGGTCAAGAGCGACGGCGAGCCACATAAGGAATTGCCTGAGACGGAGTTGCAGATCGATCCGCAAGGCTGGAACAGCGGGATCGGTGGCGGCACGTGCCCGGCCCCACAGACGTTCTCTATCACCGTCGTCGGTGCACAGGGTCAGGCTCAGTTCGACTGGCAGCCTGCCTGCGATTTCGCCAGCACCCTCAAACCCTTCTTGATAACCGTCTGCTCGCTGGTGGCCGTCTTCATTCTGGCTGGGCTGCGAAACGGAGCTAAGTCATGAAAGCGCTGTTGCAATCTCTCTTCGGTGACGCCATCGCTCGCATGCTGGGCGGCGCAGGCCTGTCCGTCATCAGCATGGCCGCAATCATGCCGGTCGTCCTTGGTGCGCTTAATCTTGTCGCCTCCAAACTGCAAGGAATGCCGGCCGATCTTGCGAGCCTGGCGCTGTTGTCCGGGGCAGGGGAGGGGCTCAGTGTCATCGGCTCCGCAATCATGGCACGCATGGCGATTTCCGCCGCTGGTGTGGGTATCGGGAAGGCCACGAAATGATCTATTTGATTACGGGCATGCCGGGCAACGGCAAAACGCTCTACGCCGTTGACTTCATCAAGAAAGAGGTGGGGAAGGGTCGTGCGGTCTACAGCGATATCAAGGGTCTGACGTTGCCCGGTGTTGAGCCTGCACCTGACGACTGGCGAACGCTGCCCGATGGCGCGCTCGTTGTTTACGATGAAGCGCACAAGCGCTTCCCTTCGTACAAAGGTAAGGGGCGGTCGCCGTTGCAGGTTGTCCAGGACATGGACGAACACCGGCATCGCGGCTTTGATCTGATGTTCATCACGCAGTGGCCCGACAAGATCGATAACGAGCTATTCCGACTGGTCGGTACACACTGGCACCTCAATCGCGCATTCGGGCTGCAGTCCGCCAGCCTTTGCGCCTTTACCCGGGGCGTCCTCAACCCATACAGCCAGCTCGCGCGTAAGGGCGCTGATGAGTCGATCTGGAGCTACCCGAAAGACCTTTACGGCGTCTACAAGTCATCATCGCTGCATACCGATGCCCACAAGTTCAAATTGCCCGCCAAGATACGAAACGGGCTGATCGTGGCACCTATGATCGCGCTTGTTTTGTGGGGCCTGTACCTGTTCCTCGTCCCGTCTGCCGCAAAAGACGCTCCGGCGCAGCGCAGCGTAGCGGAGACTGCGCCGGAACGTCTTTCAGCTATCGGGCAACCGCAGGAGGTTCAAGCCACTGACAAATCGCCTCCCACTGGTGAGTACTATTCACTGACCGCGCCCAGCGTTCCTCAGTTGGCCGGTTGTGTTTCCAGTGAGCGTGGTTGCCGGTGTTTCAACCGTGACGGCTACCAGATCGATCAGACGCAGGCTGAGTGCAAGTCGGTCATTGAGCGTCCGTTGCCGATCAACGTCTATCACCCCTATACACAGTCCGCGCGCCAGGACGATGCGGGAAGGCAAGGGCATGCGACACCTGTGGACGCCGGGACTGTCGTTGGTTTTGAGTCAGGCAAGCGCGCCGACGTGTTCCCGCGCTCGGCGGGCTACACGTCTGAAACAGTGACCGGCCCGACAACTACTCTGTAGCGCCGATGGATGCTTTCCAATCGGCGTCGCGCGTCCGGTGGTCGTGTAGCTTCATCGCAAGCAGCCGAAGAAGCTCACGCCGTTTCGGGTTTCTCTTTGGATCAGCGGCGAGGTCTGTCAGGGCGCGTACTGCCGCGTCCACCTGTGCGGCATCCGTCGCAATGAACGTCATCAGCGCGATCGCATCGCTCAGTCCGTCGATATAGTCGGCTGTGATTTGGGCGTCTGCGTACGTGGTCATATCATCTCCTTGTGGTCCCCGGATTGTAGGGGGTGTAGGGGCACGGCCCCTACGGAGACGCTCTCAGCCCGCAGACCGCCCGAAGTGCCGGTCTCGGAAGTCGCCCAGGTCTACGACGACGACCTTGACCATCTGGCGCTGACCGGCTTTTTGCTGTCCGGCCTCGGCCTTGCGCCGGGAGGCGAACCCGGCCACCCTGAGTTCCATCTGATCGCGCCATGCCAGCCCGGCAATCCGTTCGGGGGTCATGCGGTCGCCGTCAGGGCTGACTAGGTAGTTGCCTCTGACGCTCCAGCCCGCGAAGGGGCCGGTCAGGTACTGGCACATGCATCAATGCTCGCTTTGTCCTTGGAACCACGGAGAGGCAAGAGCGATGCCAGCAGCAGGCGGATCAAGCCTGCGTAGTACCGGCTGACGTTTAACATAATATACATTATGCGAAAAAGTGGTACTTCTAGGGCTGTTGCGTCCGGCGGGCATCTTGCCATGATTTGACTGCAACAGCAGCCTGACAAATAGTACAAATGGCGTTGGCCTCGCAGGACATATTTGTGCTGAGACAGTTGACTGGTTCCCAGGTGCCCAGCGCTCTGCGGGGAGCTTTGATCGTTGATGATCGCTACAATTTGCCCCGCTACTGGGCTACGGTCTGGGCATCAATGACCAGCTCTGGATTGGCAGCGTCGACGCAAATCAAGCGGCTCAGATACGTGGAGAGCCTTTATCGCCACGCGGATGACCTGTTCGGCGCCTGTTCTTTAGATGACGCGCTTGGAGATCTGGACGAAGCCCGCCTCGCTGAAATACTTGAGTCCTGGTACATATCGATCCGAAATCGGACGGAGCCAACGTCAGCCGATGAATCGCGCTGGAGGACCGGGCTGCTGTTCGTGACCGCGGTCGTGACTTGGCTTTCTAAGACGAATTTGCCCGCCGGGAAATTGCGACGTATCAATGGCCAGCTTCATCGCCTGTCTGCGCTCTACGCCCAGCTACACGTTAGAAAAGCAAAGCAGGCCAGCCACATTCGATCTCTTCCCGCTGTAGTGATCGAAGGCCTTTACGAGATGCTTGACCCTGAATCCCGGACCAATCCGTTCTCAAGGGAGCATGGCCGGTGGCTAGCCTACATCGCGTTCATGCTGATGCTTCACCAAGGACTTCGCCGCGGCGAGTTGATGCTCTTATCGGCCGATGTGATCAATAGCGCGTTCGATGACCGTCAACAGCGGATCCGCCACTGGTTGAATGTTTCCAACAACCAGTACGCAGACGATGAAATCGACTCGCGCTACTCGCGCCCAAGCATCAAGTCCTTCAACGCGATTCGACAATTGCCGGTGAGTGCTTCTCTAGCAAGAATGGTGCAGTGCTATGTTGAGAACTATCGGGGAAAGCCTGGCCACCCTTTCCTTCTGAACACGCAGCAGAACACTCCTTTATCCACGGAGTCCCTCACAAAGATGTTCGCGAAAATTTCCGCTAGCCTGCCTCCTAGCGTGATCAAAGAGCTGACTGATAGGAATGGGAGATCGACGGTAACGCCGCACGACCTGCGTCATACCTGCGCTGTGGTCAGGCTCAATCAGCTCCTGAGGCAAGGAGACTCAATGGATGAAGCACTTCAAAAATTAAGAGCCTTCTTTGGCTGGTCCAGGGAATCTCAAATGCCCATCCGGTACGCGAGAGCAGTGTTTGAGGATCGGCTGTCTACCGTATGGAACGATGCATTGGATGAAAGGGTTGCGGTATTGAGGGCGATACCTTAGTACCCTCTCGCCGGGAGAGAAGCATGCTGAAAAAGACAAATGCACGTTCGAGGTCCGGTCGTAATATTTGCTCGATAGTAGGCCAGCTTCCCGCTCTACCTCCGATGATCCGTTACTACGACGAGTTCGACGAAAAGCAGCGAACGATTCAAGATCCGACTACAGCGCCCGTCTTCGCTGTCTACGTCGATGGTCGCGTCATCAACGTTAGATTTGATCATCTATCGGACCAGCTTGCAATTTTGATGAAGCACGTCTTCCAGAACATTTTGGAGCACGGCTTGGCTCCGTCAACGGCAGTAAAGTACGTGCTTGGAAGTAAGGCTATAGGCGACTCTGCCCTATCGGAACTTCTGACGCTTGTGCCAGTGGAGGTTGGAGCCTTTTGGTCGATCTTCTTCTCTCGGGCGCTGCCGACCGATGCGTACTCTTGTGCTAAGTCAATCTTGCATCTCCTGTGCAAGCATCGAATTGGTGAGTGGTCTGAAACCTATCAAGACGTGATATCTGCCCTTCCCCTGCCCTTCAAGGACAAGTATGCGGTAGTTCGATCCGGCAGAGCCTTTATCTCGGCCCAGGACGAAGCACTGATCGTTCGATTCTTGGATGACGCAGCGGAGGAGTCGACTAAGGGGCAACTTACGTTTGAAGATGCGCGGAAGGCGACGATGTTGCTCTGCGCGTATCAGTTCGGAATGCGCCCCGTCCAGATCGCATTGCTCTCGCTACGCGACTTAAAGATTCGCCACTGTTCGACAGATTGCTTCGCCTCCGCGTACATCACGTTTCGGATGGTGAAGCAACGTACATCGAGTGCTTACAAACCTCTTGTCAGGCGCGTGAAAAGCGAATGGACCCCGCTCGTCGTTCAAATCGATCGTCAACTTCGAACGGATGGCGTGGATGGTGGCGGAAGATTGTTTGGCGTCCAATCTGCCCTTGAAGCAAGTCGCCACATCAGCGCATTGCTCCGCACTAGACTTGAGTTGGATGCGACGGCGGTCAACCTCCGGCATACGGCCGCCCAGCGCCTAGTTGATGCCGGCGCAAGTCATGATGAGCTGGCTGAGTTCCTTGGCCACTCAGACACTACAACCGCACTTGTCTACTACGAAACCTCTGCTAATCAGGCCGAGAGGGTCAATTCCGCACTCGGTATATCGGAAATTTATCAGCGGATTGCTCGCATTGCCCATGATAGGTTTATCAGCGCAGACGAACTCGCGCTACTGAAGGATTCGCAGCAGATCGGGGGGGCGCCTCACGGAGTAGCAATTGCCGGCATTGGAGGGTGCACTTCTGGACAGCCTGCATGCCCCTACAATCCGATCCTGTCGTGCTATGGCTGTATGAAATTCATGCCGATTCAGAACCTGCCGATGCATTTGAAGGTCCTGAGTGATCTGCGTGAGGTTGCGCGATTCTTTCATGAATCTTCTCGTGGGGATGTCGTCTCTCCTGCGTACTTGCAGCTCGAACGAACTATCGCCGAAGTTCAGGCAGTCGTATTCGAGCTTGAGGGGCTGCCGTCATGAACATCCATTTCAAGGCCTTTGTTCATCACGGGATGGCGCTGGCAGCAACGCACGGTGTGACTTGGGACATCCCCCTTGAGTCCACTGGGACTGCCGTTAAAAGCCATGAGTGGGATCTGACAAGCCTCTCAGGCGGCGTCGCACCCACGCACCGCCTACGCCACTTTTGTTCAGATCCCGCTGCGCTGAGCGCGCTAAATGGGGTGCGTGTCTCCAATGGGCTTCCAGCCCTGCCCTCTGTGACCTTTTCCAGATCATGGCAGGACCTCATCAAAGCCGCAGTGATGCAGCAACTGTTTGTTCGGAGGAACTCTTCAGGTCACGTCGCCAACAGTGTGGTTCGCCCCCTGCGGGTGATTGCGACCTGTCTGGCGATGATTGAGCCGTGGCAAGCGACAATTGACGACGTAGCCCTCGCGGTTGCTATCGGAAGAGATATTCAGGCCTCAGGCAAGCTCGGTGACTTGATCGTCGGGCTGATCAACGATCTGCTCGATACCAATCACTTGACGGATTCGGGACCGCTCTACCCTGCCCTGGCATCGGCCCGCCTTCAACCCCGGGCTCATCGGAGGTCCAGCTTCTTAAGATCGCAATCGGAGATCAAGCACGGGCTTGAGGAACGCAAGAAGGCGGAGCGGCTGCCAGAGCGCCGCGCGTTTTGGGAGTTGGTCAGGATCGTGATGACCGAGCAGCCTCTCACGTTCATGGACGAACTGAGATTCGCAGCTATCCGCATAATGATTCTTACCGGATTTAGGATTGGCGAAGCTGTTCTCCTCCCCGCAGATTGGCGTACAGAAAGACACTACTACGACTCAAGGTTGCGGCCGGCCGGCGAGTTGGGCGGCTACTCGCACTCAATGATGATTCGGCATTTTGCCGAGAAGCAGCGGGCTAAGAACGCAAAGAGCGCCGTGCTCATCGAGAGAAGTCACTACGTCCCAAAGATGTTCGAGGATATCGTTGCAGAGACGCTCGGACGGGCTGTGGCAATCACCGATCCTCTTCGGAATACCCTGAGGAAGCAGATCGATACAGGGCGCCTTCTTCCAGACTTCCAGCCAAGTGACTTGGTCCCAGTCACGCAGATCTACACCTATCTTACGGGAAATGCGTTTTGGCTGAATTTGAGTGAGGTCCAGAAGAAGGGTCTTGTAGAAAGGTGTCGCAGACAGTACTCGGAGGAGATCTTCGCTGAGATACAACGTCTGCAAGAACAGATGAGTGTCCACTCCCAAGTGGAGGTAAGCGCAGCCGCTGGCATGTACTTTCGTAGAATGGCAGGGATTGAGAGCGGGGGCCGGGGCGCTATCTCACTAAGGAATGAAGATGGTAATGCCATCTCATTTAGCAGTGCCGGGCACGATCTACATTCCGCATTCGTAAGGATCGGCGAGCTTGAGAGTCACCTACGTGCTGCGGCGGCTTCAAAGTTGCCTGATACCGCGCCTTTTCGTCTGGAAGATCGCGAGCTCGCGTCATGGGAGTTCCTCTTTCTGCACCCGAAGCGATCGCTTAGCGAGGAGCGAAACGGGGGGATTTGTGATGTAAGTCGCTATTTTGCCGTTGGTAGGCCAGACGATGTCTTAGTCAATCGTGGCCTAGGCGAGCAAAGATCCCGCGACACGCTGTTTGAGCGCTACGGCCAATCGACAACGGACAAGGAACTGGTTCTGACCTCTCACTCTCTTCGTCATCTGCAGAATACTGAGCTCTTCAGGCTTGGTGTCGCGGATACAATCATCTCAAAGCGCTTTAACCGTCGTAGCCTGGCTCAGAGCTACGAGTATGATCATCGGAGCTTGGCGGAAGAGCTTGATCAACTCGAGCTTCCAGATGGGGTCGAAGCGACACTGGGAGAAAAGGCCTCCACCGTTGCGAGAATGATTCAGCTGGGCCGAGCTAGCGGACCAATCGTGAACGCATTCAAGCAGATTCAGGTCAGTGAGGGTGACGCTGCTGCGTTCGAATTCTTGAAGGCGGAGGCCGATGGATTTCATGCAACCCCCTACGGACATTGCTTGAACAGCTTCACTGTAGATCCGTGCCCGAAGCACTTGGAGTGTTTCTCTGGCTGCAGACATCTTTCCGCTACCAATCTGCCTGAGAATAGACGCCATTTGCAGACGCTTGAGCTAAAGCTTGTCGCAACTGTTGAGGCTGCAGAGGCAAGGTCCTCTAATAGCGTAGGTCGAATCAATCAGATTAATCACGCGAAGGCCAGGCTCGCGGGCGTGCAAACACTTCTAGCGACTTCGCCGGGAGAGAAGCCATTTCCAAGCGGCCCGGACCTTTCGCTCGCTACACCCAAGGGAGTTATGGATGAATAGTGAAAGCTCTGACCCCAGCGACACTGACCACGACCCGGAAATGCGGTTGGTACTTGATGATCTCCTGGCACGGGATGAGGACATCACTGCGCGGTCCGTCGCACGACTGCACCCTAGGATCAAAGCTGCGTCATCAATTACGCGCAGCATAGAGCGGAGTAGGCTTCTATCTAGCTACCAGCAGCGGCAGGCTGAGTTTCGTCGGTGGCGTGGCAGGCCCACCAAGTTAGCCGGTGCCGCAGCTGCCAGCGCTCTTGCGGACCGTGACCTGTCTATCTCGGAGCTTGAGTCTCAGGTTGCCTTGCTTACCTCTTCTCATGTCGCGTTGATCCGGGCGGTAGGCGAGTTGGGCGGATTCAGCAAATGGGCGCAGTTCTACCAGTCGTATCGAGATTCAAGGGACAGATTGATTCAGCTCGGAGCGCTACCTGAGGCGAGCGTTGACGTGATGCCGCTACGCAAGAAGCAGTGACCCTCCGGTACGGGACGAGGCAGCGCAGCTGTGCATTGTTGTTTGGGTTTAGGATTTGATGGATCAAGCTGGAAGTGGGGTTGGTTTTGCCTCCAATTTTCTGGGTACCGTGTTTGATTGCACTTGTACACCCGCTGCACGATCGACCACGCGCGCTTTACACCTCGCGGGCGTGGCGGGGAGACGAGTGCGCGCGCCGGCTTGTGTCCGTCCAGTGGCGGCTCTAATCTGAACGGAGGCAAGTCGCCTACGACATGGCATCCCGCCACTCACAGAGGAAGGACCCGCCGCATGACCGCAGAGTCAGCTCTCGTTCGCTTGATCATGTCGCCCGAGCCCCGCGCATTAGCCTTGGTCGGGAGCTGGGGCCGGGGGAAGACGCACCTATGGCGGCGCCTGGTCGACTCGACCGCCAACCAACCTAGGCTCAAGTACAGCTACGTCTCACTCTTCGGAGTCAATAGTCTGGAAGATTTGAAGCTGGCTATCTTCCAAAAGGAGATCGACGCCGGGCCGCCAAAGGCCGAGCCGAGTCGGTGGGACCGACTGGTGTCAAAGATGCCAGGACGAGCAGCGGCTGAGACAGCGACGCAACTGGAGAACCCATGGATCGGAAACCTCAATGCGCTCTACAGGACGATCACCTTTTCCCGCGTAAAAGGCCGCCTGATCTGTTTGGACGACTTCGAAAGGAAAGGCAAAGACCTTGACCTGGGGCAGGTGCTCGGCCTGATCACATACCTCTACGAAGAGAGGGAGTGCGCTGTGGTACTGATCCTGAATGACACCACCATGGAAGGCATCAATGATTGGAACAAGCTGCGCGAAAAAGTATTCCATTCAGAGGTCACGTATCGCCCCTCGACCGAGACGTGCGTCGATATCATTCTCGGAACGAACGACGGTAACGAATGGTACAAAGGTGCGCGCCACGTTTTAATGCAGCTGGATGTAAGCAATATGCGGATAATGACCCGCATCAAAGATGCAATCGCCCCACTCGCCGAACAATTTGGAAGCGTGTCAAGCGCAACCAAGTTTCAGATCGGCGCGACGCTGGCTCTCTACATCTATTGCCACAATGCATCGGGAGAAGGCGCACCACCAATGGATCGAGCGCTCGCGCATCACCGATTAGCGTTTGCAACCAAGCCCGACGACCAGAGCGCGGAAGAGAAGCGGTGGGATGCAATTCTCAACAAAATTGACTTCTACCCCGACGAGCTTGATCTTGCGGTTACAGCATACGTTCGGGACGGCTACCCGGACATTACGGAGTTCACCAATCAGGTAAATCGATTGGAGTCTGCGCATCAGGCAAACAGCGTAGAGCAGGCCTTCACGTCGGCATGGGAGGCCTATCACAACTCATTCGACGACAACTCAGGCGACATCATTGCTGGATTCGCGCAGGTGTTTCCAGCTGCAGCACCGACCATGCACGCAATGAACGCCAATTCTACGATTGCACTAATGAGGCGACTCGGACAGGAAGAACTGGCCGACTCCTTCATCGCAGACTGGATTACGCCGCGTCGAGGCGCGCGGCGACAGGAGCTTTCTCTTCGTGAAGCACAGATATTCGGCCCCATTACTGACGCGAGGTTCCTGCAAGCCTTAGATCAGGCCGAACGAGAGGAAACAACCGCCCCAGATTTGAACGAAGCACTGGAAACCGTCGCACGAGGACAGGGATCTCTTGACCAAGCACTGCACACCATCTCCCGCTCGGACCTTGACGACATCGTTCGCTGGTTTGAACGTAATCCTGGACGAACGTCGAGGACCTTTATTACCACCAGCATGCAGTTCCAAGGCGGTGAACACGTTGCTGTGGCACAACGTCGAATTCGTAGTGCGCTCGAGATCCTCAGTGAACGGTCACCGATCAACGGAGTACGGGTATCAGGAATTCTCCGCGCCATCGACGACTTGTAACCTCCCTCCACATATCGGCAAAATGACCTGATGCCCAGAGGGTGGAACCGAAGCCGCCCGAGGGCGGCTTCTTGCCTTACGCCAACTTCATCAGCGCTGTGGCAGTCACAGAGCGACGTCGTGGTGATGACTTTTCATCTCGATACCGGTCCAACCGTAACCTTCCGCATCCGCGGCTACCAGAGTGGTGCCCGAGCCAGAGAACGGATCAAGAATCTGTCCGCCTTCATCGCAGATTCCCGCCAGATGGCGCATGAGATTGGTAGGCTTGCCGGTATGTGAGGCTTGTCTGCTTTACTTATGGCCTCTCGGATGACCCCAGGCAGCACCGGCGCGCCGCCGACCCAGCGGCATGGTCCCCTTGCTGCCCCAAACCAGGTACTGGGCCTGGTTGCGGAAGCGCCCCAGTTGCGTGCGCACGCCCTCTGTCTTGTCCACAACGCCACACCGGGCTGGGTGAACCCGGGATCCTGCAGCGCGCCTGTGGTCAGTGGCATCTGCTGCCAATCGGTGAACGGCAGCACAGGCGCCCCGTTCTGCAGCATGCGGCTGGCCAATAAGCGCAGCGCGGGGCTACTCAATGCCTGGACCGGGCAGGTCTACGACACCCGGGACGTGGCCAGCTGGTGGGACGCGTAACGAAAAAGGCCGCCTCCGGGTGGCCTTTCCTCTTGGATTCGGTGTACGACCGCGTGAGCGCCTGTGCCAATAATGTACCAAATGCCCCGGACGCCTTGTTGCGCCTAGATGTCCGTCTAGTCAATCAATGGTCCGACCGGCCAGAGGAGCCAGTAGTCCGGCGGTGACCAGCCCAGCGGAGAAGCCTCCCACCAACAGCCCCAGCGACCAGCCAGTGCTTCTGGACATGGGAAGCGCCAGAATGGCCAACAGGTAATAGCTGCTGGCACACGCAATGATCAGGCCGGACTCCCAGCGCAACGATCAGCTGGGGCAGCTTTTGCGGCGGTCTGGACGCGCTCTGAATGCGCTCGAACTCTCCCTGCCGCTTAGCAACTCAGCGGACGCGCTTGCCGTCCTGATCGATCACCACTTCGCCATCTTCCTTGGTAAAGGGCTCGTGCACTGCTGGCAGGATGTCCAGAACCATCTCGGAGGGCCGGCACAGGCGCGTGCCCATGGTGGTCCGGACGAAGGGGCGATTGATGAGAATAGGATTGGCCAGCATGGCATCCAGCAGTGCGTCCTCGCTCAACGCGGGATCGTCCAGCCCCAGTTCCAGATAGGGTGTGCCTTTCTGGCGGATTGCACCGCGAACATCCAATCCGGCGGCGGCGATCAGCTCGACAAGCCGCGTGCGGCTGGGTGGGTTGACCAGGTACTCAATGACTTCAGGCTCAATGCCGGCGTGGCGAATCAACGCCAAGGTGTTTCGCGAGGTGCCGCACTTGGGGTTGTGATAAATGACAGCGTTCATGCGTTCGCCTTTTCATTCAATGCGGACTCGACCACGCCGGCCGCGGCGGTCAGGGCGGCCGCCTCGACTGCCCCCTTCCGTTCGCTGTAGCGATCTACCAGGTAGTCACTGCGGCCACGCACCAAGAGGGTGAACTTGACCAGTTCTTCCATCACATCCACGACGCGATCGTAGTAGGCCGACGGCTTCATGCGCCCTTCGTCATCGAACTCCTGCCAGGCCTTGGCCACCGAGGACTGGTTCGGAATCGTGACCATCCGCATCCAGCGGCCGAGAACTCGCAACGCGTTGACCACGTTGAAGGACTGGGAGCCGCCGCAGACCTGCATCACTGCCAGGGTACGACCTTGGGTCGGGCGTACGCTGCCCTCTTCCAGCGGTAGCCAGTCAATCTGGTTCTTGAACACGGCAGTCAGCGTCCCGTGCCGTTCCGGGCTGACCCACACGTGCCCTTCGGACCACAACGAGGCTTGGCGCAGCTCCTGCACCTTGGGGTGGGAGGCGGGCACCGAATCGAGCATCGGCAGCTCATGCGGATCAAACACTCGGGTCTCTGCGCCCAGATGTTCCAGCAACCGCTGCGCCTCCAAAGCCAGCTTGCGGCTGAACGACTGCGGGCGCAGGGAACCGTACAAGATCAGGATGCGGGGCCGGTGCGGCGCGGCATTCGGCTCGCTCAGCTTTTCGGCCACCGGAGGGTTCAAGGCGCCCGGGACGACATTGGGAAGGTGTTGCATGGGGGTTGTCCTGCCTATTCGATTCGACTATTCTAGAATCATGGAACATAAAAACGCAACTCACGCCCTGGCCGCCCTGGGTCACGCCACCCGGCTTTCCATCTTCCGCCTGCTGGTCCAGGCCGGAAGTGGCGGCAAGCTGGCCGGCGACATCGCCCAGTCCCTCTCCCTTCCCGGTGCCACCCTCTCTTTCCATCTGAAGGAGTTGCTGGCCGCTGGCCTGATCACCGCCGAGCAGCGCGGTCGCACCATCTGCTACCGGGCCGAGTTCGAGGCGATGAGAGCGCTGGTGGCCTACCTGACCGAAAACTGCTGCGCCAACGAACAAGCCTGCGAACGTCCTGCTGGCTGCTGACCTTCTCCCGTCATAGAGATCGCTCAAATGACCCGTCGTGTTCTGTTCTTGTGTACTGGCAATTCCGCCCGCAGCGTGCTTGCCGAATCGACCCTTAAAAAATGGGGCGAGGGCCGCTATCTCTCCTTCAGTGCGGCCAGCCAGCCGGCCGGTCGCGTCAATCCCTTTGTCATTGCCCAGCTGGAGCGCGAAGGCTTCCCGGTCGAGGGCATGCGTAGCAAGTCCTGGGACGAATTTGCCGAGGCCGATGCCGCTGCTATGGACCTGATCGTCACCGTGTGTGACAGCGCGGCCGCCGAGGCATGCCCGGTGGTGTTTGGTGACTTCATCCGCGTGCATTGGGGCCTGTTCGACCCGGCCGGCGTGGAAGGTTCGGATGCGCAGAAGGCAGAAGCCTTTGACCGTGCCCATCAGACCATCAAGCGACGCCTGCAGGCCTTCCTAGAGATTCCTGACAGCGCTTGGGACGACCGCGCGGCGCTGAAGGCCCGCCTCGACCCGATCGCGCAGATCGACTAACCGCTTTTCCGAGACCTGCCATGACTACTGATTCCCCCCGCCTGTCCTTCCTGGACCGGTACCTTACGCTCTGGATTTTCTTGGCGATGGCCCTCGGCGTCGGCTTGGGCGCGATGTTCGAAGGTGTCCCTGCCGCGCTCAACAGCCTGTCGGTCGGGTCGACCAACATCCCGATCGCGATCGGCTTGATCCTGATGATGTATCCGCCGCTGGCCAAGGTGAAGTACGAAGAACTGCCCAAGGTCTTCGCCGACAAGCGCGTGCTCATGCTCTCGCTGCTGCAGAACTGGATCGTCGGTCCGTTCCTGATGTTCGGCTTGGCCGTGCTGTTCCTGCGCGACTACCCCGAATACATGACCGGCCTGATCCTGATCGGCCTGGCCCGCTGCATCGCGATGGTGTTGGTATGGAACCAGCTGGCACGCGGTGACAGCCAGTACGTGGCCGGCCTGGTGGCGTTCAATTCGATCTTCCAGATCGCGCTGTTCAGCGTCTACGCGTGGTTCTTCCTGTCCTGGCTGCCGCCGGTATTCGGCCTGCAGGGCAGCGTGATCGTTGTCAGCTTCTGGACCATCGCCGAAGCCGTGCTGATCTACCTGGGCATTCCGTTCCTGGCCGGCTTCCTTACCAGCCGCTGGCTGAAGGCGCGCAAGGGCGTGCGCTGGTATGAAGAGAAATTCCTGCCGGCGATCAGCCCGATCACCCTGGCCGCGCTGCTGTTCACCATCATGGCGATGTTCAGCCTGAAAGGCGGCGACGTGCTGCGCATCCCCATGGACGCGGTGCGCATCGCGATCCCGCTGACGCTGTACTTCATCATCCAGTTCATCCTCAGCTTCTTCATGGGCAAACTCATCGCCAAGGATTACCCGCGTACCACCGCAATCGCCTTCACTGCGGCGGGCAACAACTTCGAACTCGCCATCGCCGTGGCGATCGCGGCGTTCGGCCTGGCCTCGCCGGTCGCCTTCGCGGCGGTCATCGGCCCGCTGGTGGAAGTGCCGGTGCTGATCCTGCTGGTGCACGTCGCCCTGCGGCTGGGCAAGCGCTACTTTCCTGCCGATGCCAGGAGCCACTGATCAATGAGCAGCACACGACACCTTTCGCTGTTAATCCTCGGCTCTGGCCCGGCTGGCTGGACCGCGGCGGTCTACGCCGCCCGCGCCAACCTCAAGCCGGTGGTGATCACCGGTCTGCAGCAGGGCGGCCAGCTGATGACCACCACCGAGGTGGACAACTGGCCCGGCGACGCGCATGGGCTGATGGGCCCGGACCTGATGAGCCGCATGCAGGCCCACGCCGAACGCTTCGAGACCGAGGTGATCTTCGACCACATCCACGCCGCCGACCTGTCCCAGCGCCCGTTCCGGCTGATCGGCGACAGCGCCGAGTACACCTGCGACGCGCTGATCATCGCCACCGGCGCTACCGCCAAGTACCTGGGCATTGCGTCCGAGGAAACCTTCAAGGGCCGCGGCGTGTCGGCCTGTGCCACCTGCGACGGCTTCTTCTACCGTGACCAGGACGTGGTCGGCGGCGGCAACACCGCCGTGGAAGAGGCGCTGTACCTGTCCAACATTGCCCGCAAGGTCTACCTGGTGCACCGCCGCGACACCCTCAAGGCCGAAAAGATCATGCAGGACAAGCTGTTTGCCAAGGTCGCCGCCGGCAAGATCGAGACCGTCTGGCACCACCAGGTGGACGAAGTGCTGGGCAATGACGCCGGCGTCACCGGCGTGCGGGTGAAGTCCACCCTGGACGGCAGCACCCGCGACATCGAGGCGCACGGCTTCTTCGTGGCCATCGGCCACCACCCCAACACCAGCCTGTTCGACGGCCAGCTGACCATGAACAACGGCTACCTGGACATCCGTTCGGGCCTGGGCGGCAACGCCACCCAGACCTCGGTGGAAGGCGTGTTCGCCGCCGGCGACGTGGCCGACCAGCACTACCGCCAGGCGATCACCTCGGCCGGTTTCGGCTGCATGGCTGCGCTGGATGCCGAGCGTTACCTGGATGCGCTCAATATCTCTGATCAACAGCAGCATAGAAGCGCCGCCTGACTGTTGCGCAGGCAGAAGGGAGCGTAGATGGACAGCATCGATGTGGTGGTGATCGGGGGTGGCCAGTCCGGCTTGGCAGCCGGCTACTTCCTGCGCCGGAGCGGGCTGTCCTATGTGATTCTTGATGCGGAGGCAGCTCCCGGCGGTGCCTGGCAGCATGCGTGGGAGTCGTTGCACTTGTTCTCGCCCGCGGGCTGGAGCTCGATTCCCGGCTGGCCGATGCCGGTCAGCCGCGCGCCCTACCCCGCCAAGACGGAAGTGATCGACTACCTGGCCCGCTACGAAGACAAGTACGCGCTGCCGGTGTTGCGCCCCGTGTGGGTGCAGCGCATCAGCCGCTCAGGCGATCAATTGCTGGTAGAGGCAGATGAAGGCCGGCAGTGGCACGCGCGTGCGGTAATCAGCGCCACCGGTACCTGGCGTCATCCTTACAGACCTGTGTTCGACGGGTTGAAGACATTTGCTGGTATGCAGCTGCACTCGGCCTACTATCTCACCCCCGAACCCTTTGCCGGACTGCGCGTGGCCATCATCGGAGGCGGCAACTCCGGCGCGCAGATTCTGGCCGAGGTATCCAAGGTCGCCCAAGCCATTTGGATCACCCAGCAGGAGCCGGCGTTCCTGGGTGACGATGTCGATGGGCGCGTGCTGTTCGAACGCGCTACAGCGAAATGGAGAGCGCAGCAGGAAGGCCGCGAGCCGAATTTGCCGCAGGGCGGTTTCGGCGACATCGTCATGGTCCCGCCGGTGGTGGACGCGCGTCAACGCGGCGTGCTTGCCTCCATAAGGCCGCCGGCCCGTTTCACCCCCACAGGTATGCAATGGCCAGATGGCAGCGAGCGCCCCATTGATGCCGTGATCTGGTGCACCGGCTTCCGGCCGGCGTTGTCATACTTGGAAGGGCTGGGCTTGGTCAACGCGCATGGTCAGATCGATGTGGACGACTCCAAGGTTCGCTCTGTCGCAGAGCCATTGGTCTGGCTGTTGGGCTACGGCGACTGGAACGGTACTGCATCAGCCACGCTGATCGGCGTCACCCGCTACGCGCGCGAAGCTGTTAGGCAGATCAGCGACTACCTCCGATCCTCAGCTTCGTCCACACCCGGTGACTGAGCCGCGCCGCCGTCGGCCAGCCCCCGCACTTGTGACTGCAAGGTAACGCGACCGCAGTCCCCACTATGGCCCTGCCAACCTAAAGCCCGGCAGCAGCCAAGAGCTCGGACGGCTTGATCCCTAGCCCATTTGCGAGCCGGACCAGGGTCCCTATAGTGATGTTCTTCTCGCCTCGCTCAATTGCACTGCAGTAGGCGCGATGCATTGAAATTGCGTCGGCGAAGCGCTCTTGGCTCGAGCCGGTGGCTAGGCGGCTTGTTCGAATGGCTGCCCCAAGTTGGAGCGCTAGATTCTCTTCCTGCATGGGCACAGGATTGGCGTTGAGCTACTTCTATAGCTACCACCCTAAAGGTAGACTACTTATAGGTATCAGCCGGCAAAGCCATGGCGCTGCTTCTAATTGATCCCGATTACGACCTCCTGCTTGACCTAGGCGCCCCAGTTGGTGTGCTTGAGTCCGTACAAGAACAGTGGCTGCGGCTGGCCCATGACCCGGAGCGTGAGGAGTTTGCAGCTCGGATTGCGGCTCGCCTTTTGCCAGTTCTATCAGACTGCCTCGACTGGGACCTGAAGCCACCCACTTCCGCACAAGTAAGCTATGCCGTGTCGCTTGCGAGGAAGTTAAACCTGGAGATACCGGCCAAGGTTCTCCAGCGCCGCAGCGACATGGGCGCTTTTTTGGACGCTAACGCAAATCTGATCCTAGGTTCGAAGCGTACGCGCGGTCGCCTTAAACCCCCGAAATCCGCATAAAATTGGTATCGCACGCACTCTCGTCCAGAGGAGAAGCGAACTCAAATGAGACTCAATGCTCACGCTGATTAGACACGCGCAAAGCACCGCAAATGCTGGCTCTGCAACGCATGATCCTGCGACCATTCCTCTGACGCCGGCGGGGCATTTGCACGCGAAACAATTGGCGAGATCAGCGTTCCCCTCTCCAGTAGGGGCAGTCTGGAGCTCACCCTACTTGCGGGCAGTTCAAACGGCGACCCCTACTGCAGAGCGGTACGGGCTGACTGTCCAAGAGCTCCCCATCCACGAGTTCACCTATCTTTGCCCGGCTCGGTGCGCGGGGACGACTGCAAGCGAGCGGATGCAGTGGGTGGAGGACTACTGGAGCCGCTGCGATCCGAAGTACATAGATGGGCCCGGTGCCGAGTCATTCTCAATGCTCGTCGGGCGTGCGCGTGACGCCCTTTGTCTGCTTGGAGCCGGAATGAGTGCCGGGCATACCCTCGCCTTCAGTCACGGCCAGCTCCTGCAGATGATTTATTGGCTACATGTGTACAAGGGCGATCCTGTATCGAAGACCGGAATGCGAGGTTATCGTGCCTTAGACCGGCAAATGCCGATCCGTCACTGCGAGGGGCTTAGCATCTACCCAACTTCATCCACGGTCGCCGCTACCGTTTCGCGATGGCCTTCAAGAAGCAACGCCCGTTCCGGATGACGAGCTAGCCCTTCAGGTCGAGGCGCCGGCGGGGCCCTGCGATCGCGGCCACCATCACTGTCGCTGCGCCGTCGGCTGACCTGGACCTGATGCACGCCGGAAGCGGGTGTAGTGTTCAGACGGCGGATGTCGCGATGCTTGGTCGCGGACAAGCTGTGGATGGCTCGTCGCGCGCACGACCATCGGCAACTGCCAATTGTCAGTTCAGTTCAAGGCTCGACCTTCATTCGCTTTCGGCCAGAAGCGCAGATCCGGCTTTCACGTCCGCAGTCCAGCTGCGCCGGCTTCGAATTAAGGACCCGTCGACCAAGGCCCAACGAGGCATGCAAGGCCGAGGTCGACGGGTTGAAAGGGAGAATCAACGTGATTATTGCAAGGCCTGCCCCCGCACGATATGAGATTGCTTGCATTCTCAACAGAAACGGCCCGCGTCCTTTCGGATCGCGAGCCGTTGAGTTACCTGACCTGGAAAGCGGCGTTTACCAGGCGTACTTCACGCCCATCTGGCCACCAACGCTACGGAAGCCATCGTCACCGCGCTGGGTGCTCAGCTCGCCCCAGCCCGTCAGTCGCGGCGACAGCTGCAGCTGCGCGCCGACCTTGGCCTCATAGACGTCCTTGGACACAATTCCCTGCAGCTGCTGATCGCCCATCCACACCGCGTTGGCATCGCGGCCGTTGCGGATCCAGTTTACCGCCATGAAAGGCTGCACGCGGTTACCCGTGGCGGCAGTGGAGTGACCGTACAGTCGTGCGCCGATCCGGGTCTGCACGCCACCCGCTTCGGCGCCCTTCACGATGGTGCCGTTCACTTCCTGATGCTGGCCACCGTTCATCCGGTAGTCGGTCCAGATCACCTGCGCTTGCGGCTCGAGATAGAGCCCGCTGTTGTCGGTTTGGTGCAGACGCACCGCGTAGCCCGCTTCCAGCGAAGCCGACAGTGCGCTCGAACGATACTGCTCACGGGCCAGTGCATCGCCCTGAACCCGGTTCTTGAAGCGGGCCGCCTGCACCCAGCCATCGATGTACAGGCCATCATCGTCCTCGGCGTCCTGCATCCAGGTGCCGTAAACACCGAGCGCACGCCCATCCACACGCCCCTCGGCCCCATAGCCGGTCAGCTCAGAGGTGATGCGGTGGGTTGCTTGGCCGCTCGCGGCCATTACGCCGACCACGCCGCGGTCCTGGCTGCCCCAGAAGGTCAGATCGCTGCCCACCTGCACCGCGTTTTGACGCCCCTGCCCCACGAGCTGGTCATTGACGCGGTAGCGCGGCTGCTCGGTGGTGATGCGTGCCCAGGCGCTGCCGAGGCTGCCATCGCCGCGCTGGCGCTGAGCGAGATTCGGCTCACCCACGCGCTCGTGCAAATCCATGTTGAACAGGCCCAGCGCCGAGGCCTGGTTGGACAGGTACGCGCCGCCTTCCGCGCGAAACACCGACGGCGGCTTCGGCGGGTCGATGACCGGATCAACATTCGACAGCTCCGACCGTAGGTACCAGTCGCCGTCGTTCGGATCGGTGTGCCCGCCTTGGTACAGGAAGTACTCGTAGGCACCACCCACCGCTCGACCGGCCAGCGCGTACTCGCCGGCCGACATGCCATCCACCTGGACCAGCTTGATGCCGTCCTCCGTCTGCGCACCGGTACCGCCGATGTTGTTGACGGCGATCTGCGCATTGCCCGAGGTATCGCCCATGACGTGCAGCAGATCGGTCGGCGAGCTGTCATCGCCAAGGTCGGTATTCATCGCCAGCAGGCCGTTGTCGGCGTGGAAGTTTCCCTCCACCGTAAGCGTCTTGTACTGTCCATCGCTGTGGTCAAACACCACACTGCCGCCGACCAGCGACAAGGTGCCCACCTCCGAGTTGCCGGTGATATCCCAGCGGCTGCCATTGGCCAGCGAAAGATCGCCGATGGCATCCGTGGCGCCCTTCCAGTAGCTGTTGTTGTCCAGCAACAGCGCGGAGGTACGATCCAGGACGCCGTTGGCATCCGAATCCAGCGCACCGTCGGCAAAGCGCATGTCACCAAGCGCCACGACATCTCGGTCGAAACTGAGGGTGTTGGCCACGTCCGAGCCGAACTCGACCACGGTCCCGTTGCCTTCAATGGTGCTGCCATCGGTGGCGGTCAGCGTGCCGTTGTCGAGGTGCAACGCCGCGGCGGCATCCGCGCGCAGCGCGCTGCCTGCCAAGGCGATCGTGGCACCTCCGCTGGCGCGCGCAGCATTGGCGCCAGTGCCCTGCGTGAAGACCAAAGTGTCAGCCACGTTCAGCTGTGCGCCGGTGCGCGCTTCCAGTCCGTGCGCCGCTTCGCCATGAGTGGTGAACGTGCTGTTGGCGACCGAAGCGTTGCCCGCTTTCCACACATCCAGGCCATGGCCGGCGGTCTCGAAAGATGATCCTTCAATCACCGCGATGCCGCCCTCAAGATCGACGCCCTTGCTGCCCATGCCGTGAGTTGCCACGTTGGTGTCGCGCATCTCGAGCACCGCGCCATCGCGCGCACGGGCGCCGTGCGAGTTGGTGCCCTCCGTGACAATGCGGCTTTCTGAGATAGCAAGCTTTGATCCTGCGTCCCCTGTCGCCACCCCGCGCGAGGTGTTGCCAGTGGTATGGATATTCAGCTGAGTACCTGAGAAATCACCGCCTTCAACAGAGAATGCACCGTCGGAGAACTCATTGCTGGTGTTGATGCGCGCGCCGATCCCGGTGATCTGCGCGCCTCTTGCCTGGATGGCATGCGACGCGTAGCCGCTGGTGGATACTTCCACGTCAGAGAAGGTAATGGTCGAGCCGCTGTAGGTTGCGCTCAGTCCTGCACCAGATTGCCCGGTGGTGCTGATGACAGCGCCCTTGATCGCCGCACTACCGCCGGAACGGACGCCCACACCGTGGCTGGCGTTACCACTGGCGCTGACACTGCCGCCGGCGAAGTCGATGTGACTGCCCTCGCCCTCGGCGTGCACGCCGTAGGACGAGTTATTGCCTACGCCCGAGGCAGTGACGCCTGTTGCGGAAATCGTGCCTCCATTCACGGCAGACAGGCCATGGTTCCAGTCGACCGGATTGCTTTCTGCGGTCGCGTCACTGACATCGACGTGAACGCCGTCGGCCACGATCGGTGCTGCCCGGGTCATCATTGGGGCCATCAGCGCTGCCGCCACTGAAAGGGATAACAGGTGTCGCGCACAGGGATAAGAAAGGGTTCGCATGGTCATGCCTCGTTGCTGGGTTAGGGCCGTGTGGCCAACGAGGTAAAATGTTAGATGTGACCGGGGCCCGTTCATATCATAGGATTCGCAAAGTTGCGGCCACCGGCGAATCGATTGAGCAGCAGTTGTTTCCGCTTGAACAAGACAGTGAAGGTGCGCCTGCCTCTCATTTGCACTGCATTTTTCGAGCCTGACTAAATACAGCCGCCCATCCGCCCTGAAATAGTCCGCCGCCCTTCTGACGAAAGCGGATTGCAATGTCTGTCATCAATGTGGTCGTCCAGAAGGACATAGGCGTTGTTGCTGTCGACACCCTTTCAAGCAACCCAGGCGCCGACGGCGAACGCCGCGGCCTGTCTCGCGTGTTGCATCTGCCCGACGGGCAGATGCAACACGGTGCGGAGCGATCGTGCCTCGGCTTCTGGATGTCCACTGGCGCACCTACAGCCTAGGTTGCGGAACCGAAGCATAGACCTTGCCGGCCACCGACCAGCAGTTCGACTTGGTGGCCATCGGTTGGTCGGAGAAGAGTGCCAGGATGAATACGAAGAGGCCTGGTCCGGTGTCGCTGCTGTCGGCCGGTGGCTACCTCTTCGCCTCCTGTGAGGTGGCGTTTGTCTCCACCGTTCGGTCCGCTGCGCGCAACCATTACTTCCAGGTCGGACTATGCTCGGGCCTGAAGATCTGCATAACGCAGGCCTGCGTGGAGGCAGCCAATGATGCCCATGGCCGTATGACCAACGAACTGCACCAAGTGCTGGGCTTGTAAGTGTTCCGCCGGCATGAGGTAGTTACTCGCGCTGCAGCCTCGCCAGCATCGCGAAAAGCTCGGCATCGCCTGACACCCCCAATCGCCGCATCGCGCTGATCTTCTGGTGACTGACCGTGGCCACCGTCCGCTTGCGCAATTGGGCGATGCCGGTCAGCGTCAGCCCTTCACGCAGCAGCCGCAGCACTTCGGCCTCGCACGCGGTCAGCACATCCAGTGGCGAGGCATCGGGCTGAAGGCGCTGGGCTAGGCTCGCGCGGGTGGCTTGGCACAGGTAGCGGCGGCCGGCGACCACCCCATGCATGGCATCCAGCAGCTCCGCTGAACTGGAGGTCTTGTGCACAAACCCATCGATGCCGCAGGTGAAGGCCAAGCCGATCTGTTCGGGGGCGTCATCGGCAGTGAGCACGATGATACGAAGCATGGGGTACAGCCCGCACAGGCGGGCGAGCATGGACAGCCCGTCGGGCAGCGTCTCCTGGGGCATGTGCAGGTCCACTAGCAACAGGTCACAGCTACGGGTGGCAAGCAAGGTTTCCAAGCTGCTTGGGCCCTCGGCGTGGCCGACGACCTGGAAGGACTGGCTTTCGTTCACGATCACCGACACCCCGGCTCTCAGCAGGGCATGGTCATCGGCAATCACCACGCGCGTGGCGGGCGGTACGGCGGCGGCATTCATAAGCGACGGTCTCGTTGCCGGATACGGGATATTGCGCATTGCATTGCGGGCGCCATCCGATCACCAGCATTCGCTGCGTCCGGCCCTGGTGCGTCCAGCCTGGTCCAGCGTCACCCGGCCACAGGTATGGTCGGCCTGCGGCAATACCGGCTCGGCGCTGATGGTGTAGCCGGGGTCGGTGGTCTCCACCTGCAGGCGATAGCTGCGCAGTTCGCCGGCGCAGGCCGCGGCCGCGGCCGGCGCCGCCAGATGGCTCAGTGCGCGCGTGTAGCGCCGCTCAAGCACGTTGGCCCGGTCGGTCATGCAGACCTGCGCGCGCACCTGATATGTCCTGACCACGTGCTGCCGGTAGGACGGCATCCCGATGGCGGCAAGGACGGCGGTGACCGTGCAGGTGATCATCAGCTCCAGCAGGCTAAAGCCGCGGACGTGGCGGACGACTATCTCAGTCTTCCTCATCATCCACCAGGCGCACTTCGCGCCAACTGACCCTGCGCACACGGTCGCCGATCGGATTGGTGATGCCGCCGTCCTCACCAGAGCCGCCCAGCCAGTCGCCCAGGGAACCGGGCGCGTTGGGCCCCTGCCCACCAGGCCGAAGAAACTGTCGTCCAGGCGTCCGCACGCTGGCGTCGGCAAGATCGGCGACGTCCAGCAGTGCGCCGGAGCCGATGAACACCAACGTCTCGCCTGTATCCGGATTGCGCGCCGCCAACGGGGCGGCGGTGATCGGCTGCGCGTGGCTGCCGCTGAGGGCGGCGAATAGGTGCTCGCCCTGGGCGGCCGGCAAGTTGACGCGGTACACGCCACAAGCAAGGTCACCGACGTAGGTGGTCTCTGCGAACCCATCGCGATCGGCATCCCAGGTGCATGGCCCCGAGGCGCCTTTTACATGCTCGTCGAATAGAATACTGCGCACATCGCCGCCCGCAAGGCCGATGCTGATCAACCGGGAGGCATCGCCGCTGCTCTCCACGCCATTGCCCAGCACTACCCGCCAGTCGCCGTCGGCCACCTGCGCGACTAGCGGCTTTCCCAGCAACCGGCCCAGCCCGTAGATCGTGCTGGCAACGTACTCCCAAAGCAGGCTAGGGCTCGCGGGCTCGGTCTCATCCAGCGCAAACACCCCGCGCCCGCCGTGCCCCAGCGTGTCACTGCTGCGGTCGCTCGCCAGATAGTCCAGCACGCTCCTGTCGCCCAACATGCCCTGCGCGGTGGGCGATAGATTGGACCATTGCAGCGTCATTAGCCGCCCGGCACTGGCGGTGTACAGATTGCGCCCCGTCCGCTCGCGAGCATGCAGGCGCGCTGCCGCGCTCCACTGCGCTGCCCCGGTGCTGGTCGCCCCGCTGGTCGCATCCACGCCATAGGCCACCAGATCGCCGCTCCAGCTGTCGGCTCGGTAGGTCGCACTGAATGCCCCGCCGTCCGTATCCAGCGCGCCGCCATTGCTGGCCAGCGCCGCACCCGCGCCCGGTTTGGACTGTGTGATCATCTGGAAGGCGTCTTCCAGGCTAGCGACCATGCGGGTAGCGTCGGAGGCGGCGAAGAAGGTGCGCGGACGATTCTCACGCTTGTCACCATTGACCAAGTCGACGTCGTTCCACCGGCTGGCGTCGGGCAGCCTCTGCGCCGACGGATCGAAGGCATTGACGCCATCCGGTACTTTGAAGCCGCCGTACTTGGCCGCCACCACGTACTGGTTGTTGGCGACCTTACAGTCGCCCTTCTCAATCACGTCCACCCAGCAGGTGCGCAGCGTCTGTTTGCCTGGCAGTCCGTTGGCCACAGAATCCGGGTGCAGTTCGGTGACGTCTCCGAGATGCACCAGCGCGGCGATGTAGCCCGAGTTGTACTTCTGCGGCAGATGGAACGATGCGGCTGTAGCGCGGCGGGTGGCGTCAGCCGGCATGTGCCAGATTTTCGTCATGGCCTTGACCACGTCGTAAGACGTGCCGGCGGCTACGGCTGCGGGCTTGGCGTGATCCTCACCCGCTTCGCTGGTGGCGGCCGGCAGGATTTTCTCCTTCCAGGTATTGGTGTCGCCGATGCCGAGCAACGTGTTGCTCTGGCACTGGTAGGCGATCGGGTCATCCCAGCGCGTGATCACCGGAAAGCCACCGGCCTGCCGATAGCAGGTGATCGCATTGCTGGACAGCGCACTGAACTCGGCAACGTTGCCCAGCCTGCGCAGGTAGCGGATGGCGGCATAGTAGAGCTCGCTACCGTTGTCGTAGTACTTCGAAGTGCGGCCGGTCTTCATCTGCCCGAACCTCTTGAGATAGTTGATGGCGCCGCTATCCTTCACCCCCGCCGCCCGTGGCCGTGGCATCGGCGGCATCCGGGCTCCCCAGCTGAACTCCGGTCACCGGGTTCCATTCTGCCGCCACGTTAACGGTGGGCGGCTTGATCGGATCGGGTTTCATCGGTCCGATGAACTTCTGCCGGGAGCGCACGAGCGGCGAAGCAGGTGAAAAGAATGCGCTGCCAGCCTCACTGGTTTCCATATGAGAAATCGCAAAGTTCTGCCTGGTTTTCCGGCCCAGCGGGACGCCGATGGAAGTTCACTCGCCGGGACTGGAATCGCGCTACCTTATCGTCAGGCAGACCCGCTGCCACGCATCCCGCCCGTCGCCCTGCCGGCCCTACCGATGACGCCCACCCTACCCGCCAATACCAACGCATCCCTTTGGCCAACGCGCGTCTTCATGACGCTGCTGATCGTTTGCGTGCCATGGCACGCGATCGCGCAACCGGTGCAGCTCACGCCGGTCGAACAGGCGTGGATCGCGGCGCACCCTGTCATCCGGGTGACCTCCGATGCGCAGCTGGCCCCGGTGGAGCACATGCGCGATGGTCGCCTGAGCGGCCTGTCGGCCGACTACCTCGACCTGATTGCCAAGCGCACCGGGCTGCGCTTCCAGTTTGACGAGGCACGTGACTGGGATGCGGCGCAGGCCGCCGTGGTCGCGCGCCAAGCAGATATGCTGGTCAATGCCATGCCCGATCGCCTCTTCCAGACCACGGAAGAGGCAGTGCAGTTGTCGCGTCCTTACCTGGTGGCGTACAGCGTGGTATTGAGCAAGCCGGGCCATCCCAATGTATGGAGCATGGACGACCTGGCCGGCAAGCGCGTGGCGGCTCGCAGCCAGGGCCAGTACGCAGAAGTAGTGCAGATGAACTACCCCGACATTAAGGTGGTGCCGGCGCTTACGCCACTGGATGCCTTCCAGATGGTGATGGATGGCCAGGTAGACGCGGCAATAGGCACGTCGCTGACGTTCGTGCCCTTCATCACCCGGAAAGACAACAGTGAGCTATACATATCGCACCCCCAGATCGGGATGGCGATGACCGCACAGTTTGCCACGCGTAAGGACTGGCCGGAACTGCATGGCATCATCGAAAAAGCGATGTCCTCGGTAACCACGGCAGAGGAAACGCACCTTCGCGAACAATGGCTGCGCAGCGAGGATTTCGGCGCGCCCACGCTGAAGACCGTGCTTCAATACAACTGGCCCTGGGTGGCCTCCATCGGCATCCTTGTCCTGAGCTTGGCCATCGTTGCCCGCTGGGCGATGCGGGCGCGACGTGCGGCCATCGAAGGCGAGCGGGTGAAGGCGCGCTTCCTGGCCACCATGAGCCATGAGATCCGCACCCCCGTCAATGCCGTGTTGGGTGCGATCGAGGTGTTGGCCGACCAGGCCCCGCAAGGGCGCCAGCGGGACCTGCTGGAAACCGCCGAACAGGCCGCCGAGGCGTTGACCGGGCTGCTGGACAACGTGCTGGACCTGTCCAAGCTGGATGAAGGCAAGATGCAGCTGGACAAGGTGCCGGTCGAGATCCGCGCACTGGGCCGCAGCGTGGTTTCGATCTTCAGGACAGACCTGGAGAAGCGCGGTATCGATCTGCACGTGAGCATGCCGGAGGAAGAGCGCTGGCTGATGATCGACCCCACCCGCTTGCGCCAGGTGCTCATGAACCTGCTGGGCAATGCGCGCAAGTTCACCGAGCGCGGCAGCGTCACCCTGGCACTGGAGGTGCTGGAGGAAGGCGGAAGCAGCTGGCTGCACGCGGTGGTCAGTGACACCGGCTGCGGCATCCCGCCCGCGCTGCAGGCCGGTATCTTCGACCCGTACACCCAGGCCGACGGCAGTATATCACGCCGCTATGGCGGCACCGGCTTGGGCCTGGCGATCAGCAGGGAACTGGTGGTGCTGATGGGCGGCGATATCGAACTGCATAGCGAGGAAGGCGAAGGCACCACGGTCAGCGTGCGTGTCCCGGTGGAATCGGCCGAAGAGACACCAGTGGCCACGGCTACCGAAGCGGGTGATCGTATCGCCCGCCTGCGTGTGCTGGTGGTGGATGACAATGCCGCCAACCGGCTGGTGCTGGGTGAGCAGCTGGCACGGCTGGGCATCGCTGCCGAGACCGCCGACAGCGCCGAAGCGGCGCTAATACGGCTTCACCAGCAACAGCCCCTGCCCGATGTGGTGCTGATGGATTGCTACATGCCGGACGTGGATGGCTACGAAGCGTGCCGACGGATCCGTGCATCGGGTATTGCCGGCAGCGAACGCCTGCCCGTGATCGCCACTTCCGCCGCCACTGATGCGCCGCACCTGCAGCGCTGCCAGGACAGCGGCATGAATGGCGTGCTGCAGAAGCCGGTGCGGCTGATCGAGCTGCGCGGCATGCTGGCCCTGTGGAGCGGCGGCGGATGGAATGCTGGCCAGCCCGATGCCACCGATGCATTACAACGCCAAGTCGAAGCGGAGATGGCGGTGGATCTGCGGCAGCTGCTTGCCGATGACTTGCAGCAACTGATAGCCGTCATCCAGGCGGCGGATAGCGCGCGGATCGTGTTCTACGCCCATCGGCTGCATGGCGCAGCGGGACTGGTCGGCATGCAGGACCTGGCCGCCACGGCGGCCGCCATCGAGCAGGCGCCTATGGAAAACCGCGGGGCGGCCATCGAGCGGCTTGCCGTGCTGCTGGAAGCACTGAGGCCGTCGCCCCCCGCCACTTCCTGAGGCATCGCGCCTACAGCATGAAATCGCTGTTGCTGAGGAACACATGCAGTTCCGCATCGGTGGCCAGGCCGAGCTTGCGCATGCCGCTGATCTTCTGGTGGCTGATGGTGGCCACGCTGCGGTTCTGCTGCTGAGCGATTTCGCTGACGGTGCGGTGTGCGGCAATCAGTCGAAGGACTTCGATTTCGCGCGGGGAGAGTTGGGTCACCCCCTTCACGCGCTTGCCGGCCGGGCTCGCGTTCAACTCAGCCTGCAATGACTGGCCGATGTACGAGCGGCCACGCACCGCCGCGCTGATGGCCTGCGGCAGTTCATCCATCGCCGCATTTTTGTTGACCACGCACTTTACGCCGGAGGCGATGGCCAGCTGGAGCAGCCGTGTATTGGTGCTGACGGTGAACAGCACGATGCCTATCGCCGGGTACTTGCGGCGGACCGTAGCCAGCATTGGCAGTCCGTCGGGCTGCTGCCCGGGCATCGTCAGGTCGGTGACCAGCACATCGCAGGTCTCACGTGCCAGCCATTCCAGCAACTCTTCAGGCGTGGAGGCCTCGGCGACGACAATGACCGAGACATCGGCACTGATGATGCCGCGTGCGCCAGCGCGGACGATCGGGTGGTCATCGGCGATGATCACGCGGGTGCTCACAGGGTCCACCATAGGCCTAGCTTTGGGAGTTGTTGTATACCATACGCGCCACCATAGGCACGTGGCTGCGGCTCAGGCAGGGCATTGCTTTCGGCCTTGCCGGAGGCTGGCGTCGTGGGTAGAAGTGCGGTGCCGCATCAGCGGCCACGGCGGGGCGCTCAGTGGCCCAAGCCATCTGCGGCACGCAACTTTCTGCGTCTAGGCGGCCCCGGACTTTTTAATTCCTGTCCTCCGCTCGCAAAGGCTGCAACCACAGCGCTACGTCCAAGGCGCCCAGTGTTGCGCTGGCTTTCCAATGCGGGCGCAACACTTGAGCATATTCAAGAGCGCAACGGGTCTTTTCGATCATTGACCGGAATACTCTAGTAAAGCATGTGCTCAGTGATGGCAACACCTCGCATATGTACCAAGATTGCGCGATGCAGTTTGGCAGTCTTAAGCTGTTCTGGTTGTGGATCAAGTCTTTCCCCCCGTCTTGGGAACCCAACACGTGTCTGCCGCGGATAAGTTGCTCATTTCATCGTTGCACCAGGGGCATCCGGGGAAAGTGATCATAGGCCTCTCCCCAGCAGTAATTAGGGCGTGTGGAACGGCTCCCATGCTTGACTCCGCTTGTCGCCCAGCACCTTGCGCCGCCGATTGCGCCAAGTTCGATTGGGAATGTCTTCATCGGACTGTCCTGGCTGGTTGCAGGGGTTGTAGGCCGAGCCATCGCGAGCGATTGCGACACAGACTGGCAACCTAACTTTGGCCTTTGTGCCCTCTGTCAGGCACGTGCAGGTCGTGTCCTTGTCGGTGGTTCCAGATGCCCTAAATCTATCCCGAGTGGAGGGCCGCTCCCAAGGGCGCCAGGGCACTTGCCGCCAGCGAAGCACCGGCCCCCTGCTCCACTTTGGCGGCGCGCGGCTTGGAAAGGTAGAGCCAGCCCAACCACAAGAAGATGATCACCGTTATGTAAACGGACAGGCCCTGAAGAACGCGCCTAGGCACCTTGAACTCATGGCTGGCCGTGTGCAGCGCCGCGCTGCGATAGCGAGAATACAGGCGCTGAGCCTGATGATGAATCTTGCTCGGCCACTGCGTAACGAAAACGAGATCGAAGCCGCGGTCCGGCGCCTCTACATGGAGCAAACGCGTGCGTCATCCACGTCACCAGGTTTTCCGCTGGACGGGAACAGCGTGTTGTAACGCTACAGGGTTGACGAACGGGGCATCTAGCCCACGGCAATCACACGCATTACAAACTTTGTGACACACATCTCGAATGAGCGTTGCAAAGTACTGACTTCATGTTGTATTAATCATAGGCACTCACAGCCGATGGATCGGAAACGTAAATGAGTTCAAGGATGAACGCATTACCCGCTTGCCTCGCTGCAGGCCGCCGCTTCTTCCCCCACTTTTTTGCGCTCCCTACGCGATTTTATTGATCGCGGGGTTGCTGTCCCTTGCCGTTTCTAAAGTCGTGAACGCCAATTGTTGGGGATTTTTCTCGTATGCTCGCTCTTCGCAACGTCAGCAAGATCTATCGGACCGGAAGTGTGGAAACGACGGCGCTACGTTCCCTCGATCTTCATGTGAAGCCGGGTGAGTTCGTCAGCGTCACCGGTCCTTCCGGTTCCGGGAAGTCGACGCTGCTCAATCTACTTGGCCTGCTGGAGGCGCCCAGCGCCGGCGAGTACCTGATCGACGGCGCGCTGTCCCACACGTTGTCCGATTTCGAGCGATCGCGCCTGCGTAACGAGAAGATTGGGTTCGTCTTCCAAGGGTTCAACCTTGTGCGGGATCTCACTATTTTCGACAACTGCGACATACCGTTGCGTTATCGCGGCATGGGTGGAACCGAGCGCCGCACGCGGATTGAATCCGCGCTGGAGCGTGTCGGTCTCGCTTCGCGCGCACGGCACTTTCCAACGCAGCTATCCGGTGGCCAGCAACAGCGCGTCGCCATCGCGCGCGCACTCGCAGGTTCGCCGCGCGTGCTGCTTGCCGATGAGCCCACCGGCAATCTGGATACGCATATGGCAGAAGAGATCATGGCGATGCTGGAGGGGGTCAACCAGGCCGGCACTACCGTGGTGCTGATCACCCATGACACGGCATTGGCGGCCCGGGCGCATCGGCAGATAAGGATGCTGGACGGTATTGCTTCCGAGATCGACGCCGTAGTCAGCGATACCCTGACACTCAACGCGTCGGCGCTGGCATGAGGTCCCCCATGACCCACACGCTTCTGTTTGGCTACTACCTGCGCATGGCTCTTGCCAGCCTGCGACGCAACCTGCTGCTGACCAGCCTGATGGTGGTTGCCATCGGCGTGGGCATCGGTGCGGCCATGACCACGCTCACCGTGTTCATGGTGCTCACCAATGATCCACTTCCGGACCGCAGCGAGCGCGTTTTCCATCCACGACTGGATTCACAGGACATGTCTGGCTATGCCCCCGGCGGCGAGCCACATGATCTGCTGACCCGGCTCGACGCAGAGCAGCTATTGCGAGAAAAGCGCGGCGTCCGCCAGGCCATGATGTACGCCGGCTTTAGCGTCATCGAGCTTGACCAGGGCGACGACATGCCGTTCCGCCAGCGCATCCGCTACACCTCGTCCGACTTCTTCCCGATGTTCGGCGTGCCTTTGCAGCACGGCCAACCCTGGTCGGCAGCCGACGACGAGGCGCGTGCACGCGTGGTGGTCATTGGCGCCGATCTGAACCAGCGCGTGTTCAACGGCGGCAACAGCGTGGGCAAACTGCTCCGCATCAATGGCGAGCAGTTCCGCGTCATCGGTGTCGCTGCACCGTGGCACCCGCAGCCGACCTTCTACGACCTCAACCGTGAAGGTGGCTTCGCCGAGGCGGACCAGTTGTTCCTTCCCTTCTCCACATCGCGGGCGCTGCGCATGGGCTTTGCGGGAAACCTCGATTGCTGGGGCGAGGTGGACAAGGAAGAAGGTCAGCTTGGGCTGAATTCTTCGTGTGCGTGGGTGCAGTACTGGGTGGAGCTGGCCAGCGCACAGGACGCAGCGGACTTCCGGGCTTACCTGGAAAACCATTCCAGCCAGCAGCGACAGAACGGCCGCTACCAGCGTCCCGTCAATGTGCGTCTGGACAATATTCCACAATGGCTGGATTACAAGCGCGTAGTGCCCAGTGACGTCCGCCTGCAGACCTGGCTGGCGTTCGGATTCCTGTTCATCTGCCTGCTCAACACGACGGGCCTGCTGCTGGCGAAGTTCCTGCGACGCGCGCCGGAAATCGGCCTGCGGCGGGCGCTTGGCGCACCGCGCAGCGCTGTGTTCCAGCAATGCCTGGTCGAAGCCGGCCTGATCGGCATCGCGGGCGGCGCCTTCGGCCTGCTACTGGCGTGGTGCGGCCTGTGGCTGGTTCGTCAGCAGGCGGTGGGTTACGCCGCGCTTGCCGGGATGGAGGCGGGCACGCTGTTCGGCACATTCTTGCTTGCCCTGGTTGCCAGCTTGGCGGCGGCGGCGTTCCCTGCCTGGCGAGCCTGCCTGGTGGCTCCCGCCAGCCAACTGAAGAGTCTCTAAGGCCGCTCATGGATATCTCTCTGGTTCTCGCCGCGCTGCGGCGCCACAAGATCATCGCCAGCCTGGTCGTGCTCGAGATCGCATTCACCTGCGCGGTGATCTGCAACGCCGGCTTCCTCATCGCCGAGCGCATCGAACGCGTGCAGCGACCGTCCGGATTGGCCGAAGACAGCCTCCTGCGCCTGCAGCTCAGTGCCGCCAAGCGCGGCGATCAGGACGCGCTCGCACAGACACGTACCGATCTGGCCGCGCTGCGCGCCATCCCCGGCGTGCAGTCTGCAACGGTGGTCAGCCAGATACCTTACGGCGATTCCTCGTCCAACAGTGGCGTCAACCTGCGGCAGGACCAGGACGCCCCTACGCTGGATGCATCGGTGTACCTGGCCAGTCCGGAGGCGCTGCCCACGCTGGGACTCAGTCTTGTCGCCGGGCGTGATTTCAGTGCGCAGGACTACATCGACTGGCAACCCGGTACCGCGCCGGGCGAGATCAACATTCCCACCGCCATCATCACCCAGGCGACGGCAGACCGCCTGTTCCCGCAGGGCAACGCGGTCGGCAGGCAGTTCTACAGCTGGGGCAGCCAGCCCACCCAGGTAGTGGGCGTGGTGGAGCGGCTTACGCGGCCAAGCGAGACCGATGACCCCAGCAGCATGGAGTACTCGATGATCTTCCCGGTCAGTGTGCCCTACACCTCCGGTGCCAACTTCCTGGTACGTACGCAGCCCGGACAGCGCGACAACGTGCTGGAACAGGCGACCGCCGCACTGCGCGAGAGCGGTCCACCACGAATCTTCGGCCTCAACAATGGGTCCATTGAATCGCTGCGCGACCGCTATTATCGCAACGACAAGGCGATGGCGTGGCTGCTCGCGCTGATCTGCGTGTCTCTGCTGGTCATCACTGTCGCCGGCATCGTCGGCCTGGCCAGCTTCTGGGTGCAGCAGCGCACGCGCGCCATCGGTATCCGCCGCGCACTGGGCGCCACGCGGGTGCAGATCCTGCGCTATTTCCAGACCGAGAACCTCCTGCTGACCCTGGGCGGATCACTGTTGGGCGCACTGCTTGCGGTGGCCCTGAACCTGTTGCTCATGCAGTTCTACGAGGTGCCTCGCCTGCCCGCAGCCTACCTGCTGCTTGGCCTGGCCGTGCTGGTTCCCCTTGGGCAGTTGGCCATCCTCCAGCCCGCCCTGAAGGCGAGCCGCGTGGAACCGGCCACGGCCACGCGCAGTGCCTGATCAACCATTCCGTCCGTTCCGTGCATACGGTTCGCGGCGACAACGCGCACGGAGAAGGCATCTCGCCTTGTCCCTGCAGGAGGCCGGTGGGTCATTACAGCTGATGACGACCCAGCTGGTGCAGGCACTGGAACGGCATCCACCCATCGCCTGACCCCTGCATCGGCAGGGGCAGGCTCCTCCCTCCGCAGCAGGGCTGCCTGCTGTGGCGATTGGCCAATCTACTGCGCGTGCTCCATCGATTCATGCACCGGCGTCTGCACGGCGACGGCGGTGTTCATGCTGGCATGCTCTCGCCGCCGGACAGCCTTGCCAGGTGGCCAGGCATCGGTGCTCAGATCAACCCGACGTTTCCGCCGCAATCTTGATCGACTTGACGTTCACAAACTCCTTCAGACCTTCCGGGCCGTGCTCGCGACCATACCCCGACGCCTTCACCCCACCGAACGGAAGCGCTGGTGACGCCACGTCGAACGTGTTGATGAAGACCATGCCGGTGTCGAAGTACTTGCTGGCCAGCTCCCGCGCACGCTGTACGTCACGGCTGAAGATGCCGCCGCCCAGGCCATAGCGGCTGTCGTTGGCGATGCGCAGCGCATCCTCATCGTTCTCGGCGCGGATGATGGCCGCTGCAGGACCGAACAGCTCATCTTCGTAGGCCACCTGCCCCGGCGCCACATCCGCCAGCACTGTGGCCGGATAGAACCAGCCGGTGCGGTCCGGCACTTCGCCGCCCACCAGCAGACGCGCCCCCTGCGAGACACTCTTGGTCACCTGTTCGTGCAGCTTGTCGCGCTGCGCCTTGGAGACCATGGGGCCGAGCTGGGTGTCGTCGGCGTTCGGATCGCCCATCCGGATCGCTTCGAACGCCTTTGCATAGCCGCTGACGAAGGCGTCATAGTTCTTCTTTGTCACGATGAAACGCTTGGCGTTGACGCAGGTCTGCCCGTTGTTGAACAGGCGGCCCTTGACGCAGGTCGCTACGGCCAGGTCCAGGTCGGCGTCGTCCAGCACCAGATAGGCGTCGTTGGAGCCCAGCTCAAGCACGGTCTTCTTGAGGGCCGCGCCGGCCTTGGCTGCCACGGTGCGCCCGGCTGCCTCGCTGCCGGTCAGTGTCACCGCGCGCACCAGGTCGTTTTCCACGATGTCATTGGATTGCTCGTGGCTGATCAACAGCACCCCGAACAGCCCCTTGGGCAGCCCGGCACTTTCGTAGATATCACGCAGCAGCAGCCCGCTGCCGGTGCAGCTCTCGGCATGCTTCAGCAGCACGCCATTGCCTGCCATCAGGCTGGCGATGGAATAGCGGATCGCCTGGTAAGCCGGAAAGTTCCACGGCTGAATGCCGTAGACCACGCCGATGGGCGCATGGGTCACGATGCCTGTGGCACCTTCCACGTCGCGCTCCTCATCGGCCAGGGCGACCGGACCCTGCTTGGCGGTGTAGTCACAGATAGCAGCGCACAGCTCGACTTCGGTGCGGCTGTCTTCAATGAGCTTGCCGACCTCGTCGGTCATCAGTTGTGCGAATTCTTCCTTGCGCTCGCGAAGCGCCTTGGCGATGTTCGCGATCACGTTTGCCCGCTCGTCCAGACTGCGTAGACGCCATTGCGTAAACGCTTCATGGCTTGCCTTCACTACCGCGGCGGCTTCGGCGTCGGACATGTAGGAATAGGTAGCGAGCACTTCTTCGGTCAGCGGATTGATCGTGGTCAGCTGCTTGTTGGACATGGAGAGAGACTCTTCACTTCAAAAGGAGGTGTATAGAGGGTCGCCGCCGTGCAGTTCCTCCGCTGTGAATTCTTCAGCGGAGGGCATCACTGGAGGTTCACTGCGCCCCATTGCTACAGTGCGCCTTCGGCTTGCCCTGACGAACTCCCCACATGCGCTCCTGGTTGCGAACAGTCTCCATCACTCTGGCGGCAGCGCTGGCTACCGCCGTTGTTGCCAGCCTGCTGCAGACCCAGATCAATCTGCATGCGCTTACTAAACTTGGCCTCGAGGTCAGCTGGCAGGCTCGGGCTGCCGTTACGTTGGAGGATCTGGCTCGGTTCGGGCCTGTGATGTTCGGCTTTTCGCTGGCAGGCGGCGTTCTCGCGCTTGGTCTGCAAACAGGCCTGCGGCGCCTGGGGTTGAGCGCCCTGCCCTGCGCGCTGCTCGCCGGTGTGGCCGGGCTGGCCATCGTGCTGGCGCTGCTACGCAGTGTGATCCCGATGCCCGCGGTCGCCGCGATCCGGGAGATCCCAGGCTTCGTCTTGCTCAGCCTGTGTGGGCTGGTGGGAGGGTATGTGAGCCACGTGCTGGCAGGACGTGTCGTGCACGGAGCACGCCGGCACGACCGGGCGGCTTACCTGGTGCCTGCTTGCCTCGTGTTGCTGCCGCTTGCGTCGTTCCTGTTGATGCGCCCGATGCCGGAACGGTCACAGCCCCCTGCGGCGGCGGGATACCAAGCCACCATCGTCGCCAACGGCCTGCAGTGGCCGTGGTCGCTGGCGGAACTGCCGGACGGAAGACTGCTCATCACCGAAATGGCGGGCCGCCTGAAGGTGATTGACCCCGTCGGTGAATCTGTGGACGTCGACCTTTCCACACTACCCGAGGGGTATCAGCGGGAGCGCGTGATCGGCCTGATGGACATCGCCCTCTCCCCCGACTACGAGAACGACCACCGTATCTATCTGACGCAGGGCTACCGTGATCCGCGCGGCGTGGGCGTCCGTTTGATGCGTAGTGCGCTCAACTTTGCCGGCGGTGAGTGGTCGATAGATCAGGTGGAGGTTCTATTCGAATCCACGCCAAAACCCAGCGACGGCAACAACGGCGGGCGTCTGGCCTTTCTCGACTCGCACACCCTGCTTATGACGGTGGGCGACGGCAGTGCGCGCCGGGAAGACGCCCAGAGCGAAAACAACTCGCTGGGCAAAGTGATGCGCATTTCGCTCGCCCCGGGTGCCAGCGGCGCGGTCGTGTACACCTCAGGGCACCGCAATCCGCAAGGGATCGTGCGTGACCCCGTCACCGGCGCCATTTATGTCAGCGAACACGGGCCGCGCGGCGGCGATGAACTCAACCGGCTTCGACCGGGCGGCAATTACGGCTGGCCTCTGGTCAGTCATGGTATCGACTACCCGTTTGCCCGGGTGAGCCCGTTTACGCATCACCAGCGGTTCGACGACCCGGAGGTGATCTGGTCGCCGTCGATCGCACCCTCTGGCTTGGCCGTCTATCAGGGTGCCCTTTTCAAGGGGTGGCAGGGCGACTTCCTGGTGCCTGCGTTGCGTGAGCAGAGTGTCCGCCGCCTTGTTCGCGACGGTGACCGTGTAGTGCGCCAAGAACTGTTGCTCGGTGAACTCGGCGAACGTATTCGTGACGTCAAGGTCGCTGGAGATGGTTCCATCTACGCGCTCACCGACGGGGTGGACGGGAAGCTGCTGCGGATGGTGCCAAGGGACCCCTTGAGCACGCCGCTCAAGTGACGCCGGCCGCGACCCTTGCGGTGTCGCGAGCGCTGGAACTATCGGGAGCTCATGCCCACTAGCTGCCGTGATCGGCCAACGCATCGTGAAAGTCGAGCTCGTGGACGATGACAACTCGAGATCCTGCTTTACGCAGCTTAATGGCCTTCTCGACCTTGCGTCCGTAGCATGCAAACGCCCAGCATGGATTGCCTTCCGCACCGATGACCAGGTAGTGGACGTTCTTCGACGGAGATGAATGGGCCGATCCGCCAAGCCTCTTAACGACGCCTTCGAATTCGGCGCGGGTGAAGCGCGACGATGCGCCTGTAAAGCAGAAGCCCCTTTCCATGAAGCTGATCTCTGGATCCACCGCGCATAAGCCAACGATCTGCCGCCCTTCCAACACGCGCGGACTGGTGATTGTGCGGTCGTCAAGCAGGGGTGTGAACTCTGCGAAGAAAGCTTGGAGCATCGCGTGTTCCTTCGCGTCTATCTGCTTGTCGGCGAGCACCCCTGTGATCAGGCTGCCCACCTCGTCGAAGGGCCAGCATGTTTTCAGGTGCTCGTGATCTGCCATCCAATCTGACAGGGCGCGCAGCTCTTCCACGGAGATATGCGTGTCCGCAACGATGCCCCCCAAGATGGCGTGCAACCGCTGCAGGTCGGCAGTCACGTCGTCGTAGAATTCAGTCGAGCGCAGACGTTCACACAGCCACACGATGTCTGCGTGCTCTTCCTCGGTCAGGACGCCGTCGGCTACCGCGGCAGTGACAACCGGCACGAGCTCGTTGAAGGGGTGCTGGTCACGCACGGTGTCGTGCTCGGCCAGCCACAGGTTGAGGTAGTCGAGCTCGAGGGCGTTGATCTGGCCGTCGATCACGATACCTTCCACGATGCCGATGAGCGCGTTGACGGATTTGTCCAGCCGGGCCTTCGACGTGAACTTGAAATAGTTGCGGTGATCCGAGTGCATTGCGTTACGTCCCTGTTCAACGCCGTCCAGTGGCGTGTTATGGAAACTTACCGCCTAAATATGGTATCCAACCTTCCCGTGATGTGGGGCTGAAGCTGATGGGCGCCACAGCCAAGACTACATCAGCTTTGAATCGGTCACGGGCGATCTGGCGCATTTGCGGCACGTCCACGTGCTATCTCTAGGCTCTTGAGGTCGCTCGCTGGCAGAAGTAATGTCGCTTTTCGCGCCATATCCCAAAAAGCATAGGTGTCGCCCAGGCGGCCAATCAGATTCAGCCCATCAAGCGTCTTGGGGCCGACCGTCACGCTTGCGACGTATTTTCCGTCCCCTTGCACGATCTTTTCCGCACGCTCAGCGCCCAACCAGCTCGAAGCTGTCGAAACATAAACAAGCATCGCTACAGCGGACGTCAGCAAGGGCGAGCTTTTTACTGAGCTGGGCACTGCCGGTGCATTCATTACTACAACTAGGCAGACAACCGTGAGCAGACCGCCCAGCAGGATGGTCCATGCGCTTGCCCACCAGATGATCGCTCCCGTCCCTATGAGTAGAGCAACTGGTGCGATCCGCGTGAGCACTCTGCGATCTGGGCTGGTGCTGACTATCTTGCCCTCCAGCCATCCTCCCAACAAAATGGCAACAAGCATGAGGCCGAGCACCACTCCAATACCCGCTAGGCCGGCCAGTGCAATCTCGCTCACGGCGACAAACTGGAATGGATCTACGCCGAACTGGCTCCAGTACGACTGCAGATAGAGCGCGCCCTGGACGAGCCCGAACGTTACGAGGCCAGACCCCCAGCCGGCGACGTCGGCGATCGATAGTTGCTTCTTTATCCGCTCCATCAGCTATCCCCCACCCTGAAGTTCAACTATAGCGATGTGGGCATAGTTCGGCGAATTGAATGGATCTGCTACGTTGGCAGATCGAGGGGCCACCCGGGGCGTGTTTTCTACGCTTTCGCGCACTCAATCATGAGGTTCAGCTCAAGCGTCTGTCCTGGCTCCAGCCGCTTCGGCGCCAACGTAAACCCATCAGGCGGCCCAGTCTGCGGCTCCACACACGTCGCGTGCGCAGCACCGTCATACACCACCCAGTGATCCGTATCCGCCCGCAACTCCAGCCGCTGCGCCCCAGACACCAGCACCACCTCCGCCTGGTTGATGAAGCAGTCATCCCAAGCCCCAGTCGCGGGCGCGGGAGTAACACGGGGCAATGTAGCGATGCCCTCCCCGTCCCGTGGATACATCGCACTTGGCGAGAACAGCAGCTGATCGGGCTTTCGAAACCACGGGTGCCAGCCAAGCACTGCCGGCATCGCCTTGTCGCCGGCTTGCACGGCCAGCCTCAGCTTCAGACGGTCGGGCAGCACATGGATCGCCTGCGTCGCACGCCCCCCGAAAGGCCAATAGCCATCCTCAGGAAGCGCCAGTGACAGCGTCGCGGTATCCGCCCCAAGATTTTCAATCCGCCAAGGCCGCGAGAACCCTACGCCATGGATGGCATGCGCCCCAAGGTTCGGCGGGAGCTCAAACGCCTTGCCATCAAACACAAAGCGCCCGCGCCGGATCCTCCCCGCCCAAGGCACCATCGGATAGCAGCCCCATCCAATGGCGGCCGCCCCGCCCTCGTCCTCGCCCACCAGCCAGTCCACCTCGTCGTACCGCATCTGAGCGATACGGCCACCGGCGTCCGGTGCAAGCGCGACCTCCAGCCTGCCCGCGCGCAACCAGTACAGGCGCCCACCATGCAGCGGCGCCTGCGCATCATCCTTGGGTGACGCCGCTTCAAGCGCCATACGGATCGATCGTCCGGATGCTGCCGTCCGGCTCCATGTGCAGCGGTGTGCACTTGACCGAGCGCAGATGGGTCACGCCGCCGGATAGCAGGGCGTCGTGATAGAAGAGATACCACTGTCCCCCGAACGCGCAGATGGAGTGATGCGTAGTCCAGCCCACCACGGGCTTCAGGATCACGCCGCCATAGGTGAACGGTCCGTACGGGCTGTCACCGATGGCGTAGCACAGCAGATGCGTATCGCCCGTGGAGTACGACAGGTAGTACCGCCCCTGGTACTTGTGCAGCCATGGTCCCTCAAAGAACCGGCGCGCATGGTCATCGGCCCGCAGCGGCTGTCCGTGCTCGTCCAGGATGACGATCTCGCGCGTGGGCTCCGCCAGTCGGGTCATGCCCGTGTCCAGCCGGCCGACCCGCGGGCCGAGTGCCGGTGCGTCGCCGGTGGGCTCCTCATATGCCGCATCAAATCGGTTGTCGCGGTACTTCTGCAGCTGGCCGCCCCAGATGCCGCCGAAGTAGAGGTAATGCGCGCCGTCATCATCCTCGTACACGGCCGGGTCGATCGAGTACGTGCCCTCTATCGGCTCGGGCTCCGCAGTGAACGGGCCCTCGGGGTGATCTGCCACCGCGACGCCGATGCGGAACATGCCCTGCGCGTCCTTGGCCGGGAAGTACAGGTAGTAACGGCCGTCGCGGTGCGCCGCATCCGGTGCCCACATCTGCTGCGCGGCCCAGGGCACGTCGCGCACATGCAGCGCCACGCCGCAGTCGGTGGCCTCACCCTCGGGGGAGTCCATCCGCAGCACGTGGTAATCCTCCATGCGGAAGTGCCCGCCCTCATCGTCGAAGGGCGCGCCGCCGTCGATGTCGTGCGACGGATAGAGGTACAGGCGCCCCTCGAACACATGGGCCGAGGGATCGGCCGTGTAGATGTGGGTCACCAGCGGCGGGGAGATGGCATGCGCCGCGAGCTGATCAAGGGTGTTTCCCTGCCGACGCAGATGCAGGTCATGCTCGATGCGCGTCTCCATACGCTTGTCGATCTTGTAGAAGAAGAGCAGCGCGACAGCGACCAGGAACGGGAGGGAGCAGTAAATACTCACGGTCAGGCGGATGCCGTCCACCACGGCCTGGGGCTGTTGCTCCGCGCCGGCCTGATAGCCGTGGTGTGCAAGAATGCCGGCGACCAGCGCACCGCCGATGCTGAGCCCGATCTTCAGCCCGCACAGCATCGCGGAAAAGATGATCGCGGTGGCGCGGCGATGGTTCTTCCATTCGGAGTAATCGGCCACATCGGCGATCATCGCCCACAGCAGCGGGATGGTGATGCCGTAGCAGAACCCGTGCAGCATGAAGGCGCCGAAGGCCACACCGACCGCCGTGGGCGGAAACAGGTAGAACACCAGCAGGAACACGGTGGACACCAGCAGTGCGCCACCGAACACGTCACGTTTGCCGAAGCGGTCGGCCAGGCGCCGGGAGACCCCGATGCCCAGGATCATGCACAGAATGCCGCAGGCGTTAAACAGGCTGAACGCCGAGGTCGCCGGGTCCTCCGGCCAGGTAAAGCCGGACAGGCCCCATCCGTTGAGCGTGGCGTTCAATCCGCCGATGAAGCGGTTGAAGCCGGAAGTGTCGAGAAAGCCCGCCAGCGCGGCCTCGCTCATGTAGTACTGGAAGTAGTAGATGTACGTGCCGCCCTTCAGGGCCAGGTTGATGAAGACCAACACGGTCAGGGCCAGCATCACCTTCCACGGCCGGTTGTGCAGCAGGTCGGTCAGGTCCTGCATCACCCCGCCGGTCTGCTCCTTGGCAGGCACGATGCGCTCGCGGGTGGTGGCGAAGGTGATCAGGAAGAACAGCGTGCCCACCACCGCGAACACCGTCATCACCCGCTCGAAGCCCTGCACCCGATCCCCGTCGCCCAGGATCAGCACCAGCGGCAACAGCAGGACCTGGATGATGAACTGCGCGATCATCACTGCCACGAAGCGGTAGGCCGAGAGGCTGTTGCGCTGGGCCATGCTGCCGGTGAGCACGCCGCTGAGCGCGGAGTACGGAAGGTTGTTGGCCGCGTACACGAACATCAGCAGGCCATAGGTCACCAGCGCATAGAGAACCTTGCCCTGCGCGCCCAGGTCCGGCGTGCTGAACGCAAGCAGCGACAGCACACCGAACGGGATCGCCGTCCACAGGATCCAGGGCCGGAACTTTCCCCACCGGCTGACGGTGCGGTCGGCGGCAATGCCGATCAGCGGGGTGAACACGAAGGCCCCCAGCAGGCCGATCACGAAGATGATCGTGGCCGCCGTGGCGGGCGGCAACCGGTACACATCGGTATAGAAGAACGCCAGGTAGGTGATCAGCGTCTGGAAGATCAGGTTGGCCGCGAGGTCGCCCAGGCTGTAGCCCAGCTTCTCCCGGACCGACAGCGTGTGCTCGGGGGTATCGCTGTGGCGGGCATCAGTCACGATTCGCCTCCACGGTGAAACGGCTCCGCACGCGGGCATCGGCGCTTGAACCGCCTATCCGTACTTCGTATGCCCCGGGCCGCACGACATAGGCGCCCCGCGCGTCGTCGTACTCGCGCAGGGCCTGCTGCGCGTCCAGCTCGAAGGTCACGGTGCGCCGCTCGCCCGGCGTCAGGTGAACGCGTTGGAAGCCGCGCAGCGTCTGTTGCGCATCGCCTGCACCCGCTGCAAGCCGCCGCACATACAGCTGCACCACTTCATCGCCCGCGCGCTTGCCGGTGTTGGCCACCTCCACCTGCACCTTGAGCGTGCCGTGGTCGGCAATGCGGGGCGCATCGAGGCGGAACTTGCTGTACCCGAACCGGGTGTAAGAGAGCCCGTAACCGAAGGGATACAGCGGGGTGCCGCGGAAATAGCGGTAGGTGCGGCCTTCCATCGCGTAATCATCGAACGCGGGCATTGCCTGGTCTGCGCGGTAGAACGTTACCGGCAGCCGGCCGCCCGGGTTGACGTCGCCGAACAGCGCCGCGCCCACGGCGGTGCCGCCGCGTTGACCCGGATACCAGCTCATCAGGATCGCGGAGAGGTTCGCCTGGGCCCACTCCACCGCCAGCGCCGACCCTCCCGTCAGCACCATCACCACCGGCTTGCCGGTGGCGTGCAGTGCTTCCAGCAGGGCGCGCTGGGTAGCGGGCAGACGCAGGTCGGTGCGGTCGCCGCCGGCGAAGCCCGGATAGTTGACCGTCATCTCTTCGCCTTCCACGTCGCCGGTCAGGCCGCCGACGAACACCACCACCTCCGCGCTGCGGGCGGCATCGACGGCTTCCTCGAACGGCGGCTTCGCCCCGGGCATGCGCCAGCCCAGCCGCACGCCGGCATCGCGCTCGGCGTCGTAGTACTCCAGCGTCAGCTCATAGGCACGGCCCGCCTGCAGGTCCAGGTCGACCCCGTCGCTGCGCAGGCGATCACTGTTGGCCCAGTGGTCCAGCACCCGCTTGCCATCCACGTAGAGGCGGAAGCCGTCGTCGGCCGCCGCCTCGATCCGGTAGCGGCCCGATACCGGCGGCAGCAGCTGGCCACGCCAGCGGATGCTGAAGCCATCGTTGGGGATGCCCTGCCCCGGTGCGGCTTCACCGCGGGCCAACAGGTTGTCGGTCGGCGAGCCGCGGTCCCAGCGGAACCCGATCTGGGCATCAGTGCGCACCAGCGCCGGCGTCCCTGACAGATCGGGCGTACGGAAGTACTCACCGCGCAGGCCACGTTCCGGGGAGTCGGCCGCGGGCCGCAGATACGCCGCCTCGATCAGCGGCGTCGCGCTGGGATCGTCGCGCCCTTCGACCAGGTCCACACCACGCGCATAGCGCACCTCGATGCCCTTCGCCGCCTCGCGGATGCCTTGCAGGATCGTCACCGGTGCCGCCGGTGTGCCGAAGTAGTTGCCGAGCAATGCCATGGTGTCATCGGCGGTCGGGCCGACCACGGCGATGCGCTTCAGGTTGCGTGGCAGCGGCAGCACGCCATCGTTCTTCAGCAGCACCAGCGATGCCTGTGCGGCCTTCAGGGCCAGCGCATCGTGCGCCCGGGCCTGGTTCACCGAGGCCGGAATCTGCGCCCAGCGCACGCGCTCGGGCGGATCGAACATGCCCAGCCGCATCCGTGCGGTGAACAGGCGCGTCACCGCATCGTCGATCTCGGCTTCGCTGATCAGGCCGTGGCGTACGGCGGCCGGCAGGGTGGCGTACTCCTGGCCGCACTCCAGCTCGGTGCCGTTGTTGACCGCCAGTGCCGCCGCAGCCTCGCGGGTGGGGACGATGTTGTGATGCTTCCAGATATCCACGATCGCCCAGCAGTCCGACACCACGTAGCCCTTGAACCCCCAGTCACGGCGCAGCACGTCGCGCAGCAGGAACTGGCTGGCGCTGGCGGATTCGCCGTAGACCCGGTTGTAGGCCCCCATCACCGCATCCACCTGGCCCTCCTTCACCAGCGCCTCGAACGCCGGGAGGTAGGTGTCGTACAGATCGCGTTTGCTGGGGCGTGCATCGAAGTGGTGGCGGTCGGCCTCGGGGCCGCTGTGCACGGCCAGGTGCTTGGCCGTGGCGTCCAGCTTGCGGTACACCGGGTCGTCGCCCTGCAGTCCCTGCACGAAGGCGACGCCCATGCGCGCGGTGAGGTACGGGTCCTCGCCGTAGGTTTCCTGGCCGCGTCCCCAGCGCGGGTCGCGGAAGATGTTGATGTTCGGGGACCAGTAGGTCAGCCCCTGATAGCGGCCATGCGACCCCTCGCGCACGAACTGGTGATGCTTGGCTCGCGCCTCGTCGCTGATGGTGGTGGCCACCTGCCCCATCAACGGCACGTCGAACGTGGCGGCCAGCCCGATGGCCTGCGGGAACACTGTGGCCTGCCCTGCCCGCGCGACGCCATGCAGGCCTTCGTTCCACCAGTCGTAGGCCGGAACGCCCAGGCGCTCGATGGCGGGCGCGGCGTTCTGCATCTGCGCGGCCTTTTCTTCCAAGGTCATCTGCCCCACCAGCGCGGCGGCGCGGGTTTCGAAGCTGGCCGATGTATCCAGCCACGGCTGGGTCTCGGCGGCGTGACCGGTGCTCGCCACTGTCATGGCAGCGCACAGCGCCAGCGTGCGGAAGATGGGGCCGCGACGGCCGCTGTGGAGGGAAGACGTACTCGCCATCAGTTGCTCCTCAAAGCGCGCTCGTCGCGCGCGAATGGTCCCAGCAGGGCGCCGACGAAGCCGCCTGCGCGATCCGTACTCAATACCGTTCCGTCCACGTCAGCCGCGAGGGTCTGCCAGCCACGCCCGTCGTCCGTATCGAACGCGAAGGCATAGCGCCCCTCGTCACCGGCGATCTTCAAGCGCAACGACGTGGCTGCGGTCACCTCACGCGTGGCCAACGTGCGGGTCACGCCGCTGCCGTCGCGCGCTTCAAGGAAGACCGCCACGCGGTCCCCGCCGAGGCTGCGCACGCCAAGGAAGTACCAGTACGCCTCGTTCTGGAAGGCGGCAAGGCCTGCCGCCACACCGGCGGCCGGCCGCGTCATGTCGGTGCTGGCCTCGAAGCGCAGGTGCTGCTGGCGGCGGCCAAGGAAGGCGGGATTGCGCAGCGTGTCCAGGTTCTCCGTCAGCGGATGCACGGCCAGTGCGCCCGGACGCAGGCTGAGGTCTGCCCACGCCTGTTTGGGGACGCGTACCTGCACCCATCCGGTGCCAAGCGTGGGTGCATCGAAGCCGTCGCGATCGATGAAGTTGCCGGTCGACGGTGCCTGCGCGGCATCGCCCTGCATCCATGACGGTGCCTTGACCGCATACGGAATGGTCTGCCCGGCCGGCAGGATCACCGGCCAGCCGTCACGCCATTGCACGGGCAGCAGATACGTCTCACGCCCCGTGTTGTAGTGCCGTGTCTGGTAGTTGCGGCTGGCCAGAAACACGGCCCACCAGGTGCCGTCCGGACCTTCCACCAGGTCGGCGTGCCCGGCATTGGTGATTGGTAGCAGCCGGTCGTCGGGCAGGTCGCGCTGGGTGAGAATCGGGTTGCCCGCATACGGCAGGTACGGCCCCCACACCTGGCGGCTGCGCAGAACCACCTGGGAGTGCTGCGGGCCGGTGCCGCCCTCCGCGTCGGAGAGGTAGTACCAGCCGTCGTGCTTGTAGACGTGCGGCCCTTCGATCCAGATCGGATTCTTCGCCGGCTCCACGCCGCCGTCGATCAGCACCCTGCGCGGCCCGACCGGCGTGAATGTGGCCAGATCGAGCTGCTGCATCCAGATCGCGCGGTGACCCTCGTAGCGTGGCGGACCGGGCGGTACATCATTGTTCACCAGGTAGACCGTCCCGTCGTCGTCGAAGAACAGGGACGGGTCGATGCCCTCGATGCTGGGCAGCCAGTGTGGATCGGACCAGGGGCCGGCCGGATCGCGCGCGGTCGCGATGAAGTTGCCGCCGCTGTCGACCGCCGTGGTGACCACATAGAACACGCCGTCGTGGTACTCGATGGCCGGCGCGAAGATGCCGCGGGAGACGTTCAGGCCATCAAAATCCAGCTGCGTGGGGCGGTCGATTACGTTGCCGATCTGTTTCCAGTGCACCAGATCAACGCTTTCGAACACTGGAATGCCCGGAAAGTAGGTGAAGCTGGAATTGACCAGATAGAACCGGTCATTGGCGCGGACGATGCTCGGGTCCGCATGGAAGCCGGCCAGGATCGGGTTGCGGTACTGACCGGCGGGCAGCGGCGTCTCGAAGGCCGCGTCGCGACCGGCATATTCGAACCAATCGAAGTACACCGGTGGCGCGGGCGTGGCGGCCAGCGCCGGCGCTGCGGACAGCAGCAGAAGTGCCGCAACCATCAGAAGGCGCACCGCGGGTGCGCGTCGATGGCGGCCGTGGGCAAGGCAGTCGCTCCAGCGTGTCTGACTCATCGTCCATCTCCCGGTGCGGAAGGAAACTGCAGGGCCTCATACCAGGCCAGCGGGTGCGGCGGTGCGGTTTCGCCGTCAGGCAACGGCCTGCCGCTCACCGACTGGAAGTACCCCACGCTGGCATCGCGCCACCACTGCGCTTCGCGGCGCTGAAGGCTGAGAAAGGCGGCGACCTGCGCATGTCGTTGCGCATCCACCCTGCCCTGCAGGCCGGCCCACGTCGCCTGCATGCCCTGCACCTGGCGTACGCCCTGCGTATAGCGCCCCACCAGTTCGTCCCACAACGGCCGTCCGGACGCCATGCGGTGATCCCACGGCACATGATGGAACCACAGCAGCAGCGGCTCCGGGACGCGCGCCAGATCCTCGTACTCCGCGGCTACCTCCGGTGAGTACTGGCCTACCGCATTGCTGCCGTGGGCGGTGCGATCGAAGCCGATGCCATGACGATCGGCGCGGTGGTAGTAGACCGATGTCCAGTCCGCGCGTGGGCCGCCGTCCACCCACGGGCCCGGCCCGTAGTGGTGCCCGCGCGCCATCAGGTGGTGCAGACCCAGCGGCGTCATGTAGTTCACCGCCGCCTCGCGCGAGTCCATCATCATCTCGACGATGGGCTGCACCACCTCGGGAGACGGCGTGAACGTCATTGCCGCCCAGTCCGCCGCGATGTCGCGGCTGGGGTGACGGGGATTCCAGGCGAGACGACCGAAGGCATACCAGTTGGCCTGATCGAAGTGCGAGCCACTCCAGGTGCGGTCGTTGCCGATGTTGGCGACGCCGGCAATGCCGGTCAGAAGCTGCGCCACCGTAGCGCCCTCACCGCGGACGCGGGTGTCGGACTGCAGCGCCTCCTCATACAGTGGCCCCAGATATACCAGGTGTGTGGCGAAGCCGAGATATTCCTTGGTGATCTGGACCTCCATCATCAGCGGCGTGCGTGGCATGGCGCCGAACAGCGGATGGAACGGCTCCCGCGGCTGGAAATCGATGGGCCCGTTCTTCACCTGCACGATCACGTTCGGGAGGAATGCACCGTCCAGGCCAACAAACTCGGTGTACGCCTGCGTGGCGCGGTCTGCCGGCACGTCGTGCGCGTAGACGAAGGCCCGCCACATCACGACGCCGCCGTGCGGTGCCAGCGCGGCGGCCAGCAGGTTGGCACCGTCCGCATGCGAACGACCATAGTCCTGCGGGCCGGGCTGCCCTTCCGAGTTGGCCTTCACCAGAAAGCCGCCGAAATCCGGAATGCGCGTGTAGATTTCGTCGGCCTTGTCGCGCCACCAACGCTGCACGGCCGGGTCGAGCGGATCGGCGGTGGTCAGCCCGCCCAGCTCGATCGGTGCGCTGAAGCGCGCGCTCAGGTACACGCGGATGCCGTAGGGTCGGAAAATGTCCGCCAGCGCCGCCGCTTTGGCGAGATAGTCCGGCGCCAGGCTCTGCGCGCTGGCATTCACATTGTTCAGCACCGTGCCGTTGATGCCCAGCGAGGCATTTGCACGCGCGTAGTCCGTGTAGCGAGGATCGCGCCATTCCGGAAGGGTCTGCCAGTCCCACAGCGAGCGGCCCGCATAGCCGCGTTCGACATACCCATCCAGGTTGTCCCAGTGGTTGAGCAGGCGCAGCCGGAGCCGTGGCGATTCGCGCACCTCAAGCGCGTCCAGTGAGGCGCCGGTCTGTAGCAGGCGCAGCAGATGGAACACGCCGTACAGCACGCCGATGTCCTGCGGCGCGGCGACCAGCAGCACCGTGTGCCCGTCGATGTGCACATGTCTGAGCAGGTAGCCCTCGTCACCCAGCGCCTCCATCTCCTTGCGCAGCGGCGCGATCAACACCGACGACTGCGGCGTGCCCAGCACCACGGCCGGGGCAGCGATCGCCGCTGTGTTCATCCGGGGCGCGCGACCCAGCAAGCCGCTGAGGCCTCGCACCAGCTCCTCGCGTGCGGCCCGCTGCGTCGGCGTCTGATCAGGGGCCACCACTTCGCCGAGGTGCGTGCGGTAGTCCGCCGCGAGTGCAGGTGGCAGCGGTGCATAGCGCATCCAGAGAGCGTAGCCGTCCTCCGCGCGAACGTTGCCCGTGAACGCCAGCAATACCGCGGCAGCGACCAGCATCCAGTGACACCGCTCGACATTCCAACGGGGCCGTGGCGTCGCCCCTAAACCTTGTAAGCTCAGGCCGTGCCCGCCTCGCGGCAGCGTCACGAAGAACAAAGGCAAGACGTATTGGACAAGCCGAAGAAATCGGTCCGCCGCAAAACCAGTGGCGTGACGATCGACGAGGTAGCGGCCCTGGCCGGGGTATCGCCGATGACGGTGTCGCGCGCGATCAACCACGGAAAAGTGCGGGAGGTCACGCGCGAGCGCGTCCTGCGCGCGGTGCGCGAACTGGGCTATACGCCCAACCTGGCCGCCAGTTCGCTGGCTGCCGCGCAGCACACCCGCATCGCGCTGATCTACACCAATCCCAGCGGTGCCTACCTGCGCGAGCTGCTGGTCGGCCTGCTGCGGGTTGCCGCCAACGCCGCCATCCAGCTGGTCATCCACTACTGGGACAACTTCGATCCCGAGGCCGAACGCAAGGCCGCACGTGCCTTGGCCGGTCGGGTGGACGGGGTCATTCTGCCGCCCCCGCTGTGCGAATCGCAGGTCGCCGTGAACGAGCTGGTCATGGCAGGCATCCCGGTGGTTGCCATCGCATCGGGGCACCTGAGGGACGATATCTCCTGCGTCCGCATCGACGACTTCCACGCGGGCAAGGAGATGGCTGAACACCTGATCCAGCACGGTCACCGCCGGATCGGCTTCATCCGCGGCCGCAACGACCTCAGCGCGAGCGCGCGACGCTACGATGGGTTTGTCAGCGCCCTGCATGACGCCGGGCTGGAGGTCGACCCCGACCTGGTCCAGCCGGGCGATTACACCTACCGCTCGGGTCTTGCCGCGGCCGAGACGCTGCTGTCCCATCGCCGGCCGCCGACCGCGATCTTCGCCAGCAACGACGACATGGGCGCTGCGGCGATCTCCGTCGCGCACCGGCGCGGCCTGGAGGTGCCCCGCGATCTGTCGGTGGTGGGCTTCGATGACACCTCGGCTGCCACGACGGTCTGGCCGGAGCTCACGACCCTCCATCAGCCGATCGCCTCGATGGCCGATGCCGCCATCGATATCCTGCTGCGCACCATCCGCCGCAGGTCCGACGACGCACGCGTGCTGACGGACCATGTCGTGCCCCACCGGCTGGTGATGCGCGATTCGGTCGCGAGCCCGTCCAAGCGTTGATCGTGCAGCACGCATGGTCACGCGCCCGGGCATGCGAGGGTGGTCTGCGCTTCGTTCAAGACACCCAGCGCGACACGGGATACCGACAACGTCATCGGCCCTGCCGTGGCCAGTGACCAGGGGCGATCCAGCTTGCCGATGTCCGCGCCAGCCGCCGCCAGGCACTTCAGCGGTATGCCCACGCGCGTCCATTGGCCCACCGGCAGCGTTGCCAGCGTCGGTCCGATCGCAATACGTGCCGAGCAGCCCGTACCGCACCCCACCCGTAACCACGCTTCGCCCTGGGGTGCGGCATCAACGCGCAATGTGGTCAGCAGCATCAGGTCGCCGTTGCTCTCGCGCTGCAGATCCAGCGGTGTATGCGACTGCAGCGCGACAATCGCTTCGCCCTTGCCCGACCAGGCCAGGCGACGGCCGTCTTCCTGCGCCAGATGATCCACGCCGGTGACGTGCAGCAGATCGCCGTCGAGGGATTCCGGCACCTGGGTGACGGTGACCCCCTGCCCCGTACTGCCTTCCAGTCGCAGCGCCATGCCGGCCCCGGCATCGCCACGCGTAAAGAACACGCCGGTGGCCCCTTCATTGCCGGTGAGGCCGGAGGCTTCCGGCAGCGCGGCCAGGTTGCCGTTGTCAGCGTAGGTCAGGCCGAAGCCGAAGGCGAAGAGCGGGTCGTAATCTTTCTGGCCCACGTTGTTGGCGTACTGGGTCGCAGTGCGCGGCCAACTGAAGCTCAGCGTGCCCTTGAAGTCGTGCTGCACGCTGCCATCGGGCTTTCGCAGCAGCACATCGGCAACGCCTGCCCCTTCCGAGCCAGGCAACCACGCCGCCACGAAGGCATCCGCGGCGTTGATCTGCCGGTTCACCCACAGCGGGCGCCCACTGAGAAACACGGCGATCACGGGAATGCCGTCGGCCTTGAGCCGCTTGATCAAGGCAAGATCCGTGTCATCGCCCGGCTTGTAGGCCAGTGTCGGCAGATCGCCCTGGAACTCGGCATACGGGTTCTCGCCGAACACCACCACGGCAACATCCGGTTTTGTCGCGTATCGGCCATCCACCGCAAGGACCGCTTCGCCCCCGGCGGCCTTCGCCTGCTGCGCGATGCCTTCGTAGATCGTGTCCGCATTCGGGAAGTCCTTGCGGGTCGTGCCGGTGCCCTGCCAGTTCAGCGTCCAGCCGCCGGCCTGCTTGCCGACGTCATTGGCGCCATCACCGGCCACCAGGATGCGTTGCTTTGGCGACAGCGGCAGCACGCCGCCCTGGTTCTTCAACAGCACCAGCGACTCGCGCACCGCCTGGCGTGCCACCGCACGATGCGCCGGTGCGCCGATCAGCGCGAACTGGCCGCCGACCGCGCGCGAGGACGGTTTGCCGGCCTCGAACAACCCCAGCCGCATCTTGACCCGCAGGATCCGGCGCACGGCGTCATCCAGGCGTGCCTGGGTGATGGTGCCGGCCTTCACCGCCGCCAGGGTGGTGTCGTAGAAACCCTTCCAGCTGTCCGAGGCCATGGCCATGTCCAGGCCGGCGTTGATGGTGGCGGGGCAATCGGTGGTGGTGCAGCCCTTCACCTGTCCATGGCCGTTCCAATCGCCGACGACGAAGCCACCGAAGTTCATGCGTCCCTTCAGTGCATCGGTCAGATAGGCCTTGTGACCGTGCATCTTTTCGCCGTTGACGCTGTTGAACGAGGCCATCGCGGTCTGCGCGCCCGCGGCGATGGCCGGCGGGTAGCCGGCCGCATGGAGGCGGACCAGCTCGGCCTCGCTGATCCGGGTATCGCCCTGGTCCTTGCCATCGGTGGTGCCGCCATCGCCGAGGAAGTGCTTCACCGAGGCAATCACATGACGACCGTCAAGGAAGCTGGGCGATCCCACCTTGCCCTGCAGGCCTTCCACCATCGCACCGGCATAGGTGGCCACCACCTCGGGCGATTCGGCGTACCCCTCATACGTGCGGCCCCAGCGATCGTCCTGCGGCACCGCCACGGTCGGTGCGAACGTCCACTCCATCCCGGTCGCACGGGTCTCCAGCGCGGTGATCTCACCGATCCGGCGCAGCAGCGCCGGGTTGCGGGTCGCGCCCAGCCCGATGTTGTGCGGGAACAAGGTCGCACCGATGATGTTGCTCTGCCCGTGCACCGCATCGATCCCGAACAGCACCGGAATCGCCTTGCCGCCCTGCGTGGTATCCATCGAGGCGGCATAAAACGCATCGGCCAGCGCCAGCCATTCGGCAGGCGATGCATCGTACCGGCCACCGGGATCGGAGTTGCCGCCGGCCAGGATGGAGCCCAGCCGGTAGCGGCGCAGGTCGTCCGGCGTGATGCTGGCAATATCCCCCTGCACCAGTTGGCCGACCTTTTCCTCCACTGTCATGGTGCCCATCAGGTCGGTGATGCGCTTTTCCAGGGCCGGATCGGGAGGCAGCGGCCACGCCACCTGGGGCCAGGGATTGGCATCGGTCCGGGCGGGAACCGCAGTGGTGTCGTCGCCCTTGCAGCCGACAAGCGCGAGCAGCAGCGCGGCCATCAGCACTCCGGTGCGGCCCGTGGCGTGGTGGTGGGTCATGGTGGTGCTCCTTGCCGCCGCGCTCAGCGCAGCAGGTACTGGTTGATCAGGTTCTCGTAGCGCTCCTGCCTGCCGCTGATCTGGCGAGGCTCGCCGCCCTTGGCACCCAGTGCGGCCAGATCCGTGAGGCTGAGCGCGCCGCGGGCAAACTCCTTGCCGGCACCGCTGTCGAAGCTGGCATAGCGCTCGGTGCGCCACTGCTCCCACGGCGAGTCGTTAAGCAGCGCATGGGCGACTTCCAGCCCACGGGCGAAGGCATCCATGCCACCGATATGGGCAATGAACAGGTCGTCCAGATCGGTCGACTCGCGCCGCACCTTGGCATCGAAGTTCAAGCCGCCTTCCAGCCCGCCCTGGCGCAACACCACCAGCATCGCGCCCACCGCGTCGTACAGATCGGTCGGGAACTGATCGGTATCCCAGCCGTTCTGTGCGTTGCCTCGGTTGGCGTCGATGCTGCCCAGCAGGCCATGGTCCGAGGCCACCTGCAGATCGTGTTCGAAGGTGTGGCCGGAAAGCGTTGCGTGGTTGGCCTCGATGTTGAGCTTGAAGTCCTTGTCCAGGCCATGCTCCTTCAGGAAGCCGGCCACCGTTGCGCTGTCGAAGTCGTACTGGTGCTTCATCGGCTCCATCGGCTTGGGCTCGATCAGGAAATTGCCCGTCAGGCCGATGCTGCGGCCGTAGTCGCGCGCCATCGTCAGGAACCGCGCGAAGTGGTCGACTTCGCGCTTCATCTGGGTGTTCACCAGCGAGGCATAGCCTTCGCGGCCACCCCAGAACACGTAATGCTCGCCGCCCAGTTCAACGGTTGCTTCCAGCGCCGCTTTCACCTGTACCGCGGCGCGCGCGACGACGGCGAAATCGGGATTGGTCGATGCACCGTTCATGTAGCGCGGATGCGAGAACAGATTGGCCGTGCCCCACAGCAGTTTGATGCCCGTGGCGTCCTGGCGCGCCTTGGCCAGGCCCACCATGTGTTTCAGGTTCTTCTCGTACTGGCCCACATCCTCGGCGTCCGGCGCCAGGTCGATATCGTGGAAACACCAGTACGGCACACCCAGTTTGGTGAAGAACTCGAAGGCCGCGTCCACCTTCGCCTCGGCCGATGCCAGCGGCGCGCCGACCTCCCAGGGGAAATGGCGCGTGCCCGGACCGAACGGATCGTGCCCGGCGTTGCAGAAGGTGTGCCAGTAGCAGACCGCGAAGCGCAGATGCTCTTCCATGGTCTTGCCACCGATGATCTTGCCCGCGTCGTAGACCTTGAAGGCGAGCGGGTTATCCGAACCCCGGCCTTCGAAGGGGATCCGGCCGATGCCGGGGAAGTATTCCTTGGCGCCGATGAAGGGCTGCGTGCTCATGGTGCGGTGTCCTGTCGTTGTGCGAGGGGTCGCGTAGAGGAATCAGCCGCGATACAGCGGCGTGAGGGCGTCGAGATGGCGCAGGAAACGGGCGTACGCCGTGGGGTAGGCCTGGGTGCGTGCCGGATCCGGGCGCGCGGAAAGCTGGGGGGCGAGCGCGACATGCTGATCAGCGATGTCGGTGATCGAGGCGGTATCGCCGCGTGCACGACCCACGGCCCATAACGCCTGCAACGCGGCACCGAACGCCGCGCCTTCGGCTTGCGTCGGTACGTCCACCGGCAGGCCGAACACATCGGACACCAGTTGCCGCCACTGCGCGCTGTTGCTGCCACCGCCGGTGAGCACGATGCGCTCGAACGTCATGCCGGCGCGAACGAACGCGTCAAAGCCGTACTTCAGGCTGTAGGTCGCCCCTTCCATGGCGGCGCGGTAGATATGCGCCGGGGTCATGTTGGTCGTGTCCAGACCGGCCAGCACGCCCTTGCCCAGCGGCAGGTCCGGCGTGCGCTCACCATTGAGGAACGGCAGCATCACCAGTCCGTCGGCCCCGGGCGGCGTGGCCCGCAGATGGGCATCGCCGTCGCGGGTGCTGAAGCCAAAGGCCGCAGCAACCTGTTCGGTTGCCACGGTGCAGTTCATCGTGCAGATCAGCGGCAGCCAGCCGCCGGTCGAGGAGCAGAACGCCGCCCAGGCGCCATCCGGATCGACCACCGGCGTATCGGCGTAGGCAAACAGGGTGCCCGAGGTGCCCAGGCTCATCGCCAGGCGACCGGGCGCGACGCAGCCGGTGCCGATGGCCGCCATCATGTTGTCGCCGCCCCCGACCGCGACCTTGACGGCGCTGGGCAGCCCCAGTTCGGCCGCGGCGGCAGGGTCGATGTCGAACACCTCATCGGGTGCGGCGATGCGCGGCAGGCAGGCGGTCAGGTCGCGCGCCGGATCGGTGGCGCGCAGCAGCTCGGTCGACCAGGTGCGGGTGCGTACATCCAGCCAGCCGGTGCCCGAAGCATCCCCGTACTCGCAGAAGCGCTGGCCGGTCAGTACGAAGTTGAGGTAATCGTGCGGCAGCAGGATGGTGGCCAGCCGCGCGTAGGCGTCGGGGCGGTGCGTTTTCGTCCAGGGCAGCTTGGAGGCCGTGTAACCGGTCAGGACAGGGTTGCCGGCCAGTGCGATGGTGCGCGCCACGCCGCCCGCCGCCGCCATGATCTGCGTGCACTCGGCGGAGGTGCTGGTGTCGCACCATAGTTTGGCCGGCGCGAGGACCTCCCCTGCCGCATCCAGCGGGACGAAGCCGTGTTGCTGGCCCGAGACGGCCAGCGCAGCGATCCGCGATCGCACCGATGGATCAAGGGCATGGAAGCAGGCGTGCAGTGCCGCGACCCAGTCCGACGGCTGCTGTTCGCGGCTGCCATCGGCGGCGGAGGTCAGGCTCAGCGGCAGACTGGTGCTGGCGACCAGACGGCGCCCGGCAGGGTCGTACACCACGACCTTGAGGCTCTGCGTACCTGCATCGATTCCGGCCACCAGATCCATGTCCTGCACTCCGTTCGTTAAAAAGGTAGCGCTACCATTTCTGTGCGACAGCGTGGTGTTCGGTTACGCCACGGCGGCGCCCCGTGACCACACCTGCGGCGCCGCCTTGCAGTACTGTTCGATGAAGGTGGCCTGCGACGGCATCGTCGCGACCGCCTGCTCGATCGGCTGCCGGAGCCGCGTCAGCAGCGTGCGCAGGTCCGCGTCATTGATGGCCGCGGCCAGCGGATGCGGCGCTCCCGGCTGGATCCCCTGCCCCATCAGTACGCTGGTCCACGAGTCCACGCGGAACAGCTCACCCGGGTCCTGCCAGGCGTGTGCACGTTCGCGCCAAGCGCGCAGCCGGACCGCGAGCGACTCGGGCAGCGCCATTTCGCGACACGCCTTCCACATCGGCTCGTCGCGTTGGTTGGCGTGGTAGTGCAGGATGATGAAATCGCGCACATGTTCCATCTCCTGGCGGCTGACCTCGTTGTACAGGTCCACCAGCGTCGGGCTGATGCCGTCGGACGGGAACAGCTGGATCAGGCGCACCACCGCGCTGATGGTCAAGTGGATGCTGGTCGATTCCAACGGCTCGATGAAACCACTGGCAAGCCCGAGTGCCACCACGTTCTTGTTCCAGGCTTTCAAGCGGCGTCCACTGCGGAACGGCACCAGCCAGGGGTCCCGCAGGGGCGGGCCGTCAACATCGCGCAGCAGCTTGGCCTGTGCCTCGTCATCGGACATGTGGCGGCTGGAAAAGACCAGCCCGCAGCCGACCCGATGCTGGAGCGCGATATGCCAGCGCCAGCCGGCTTCGTGCGCGATCGCGCGGGTGTACGGAACCGGCGGCCCGACCGATTCGGTCTGCACCGCAACGGCGCGATCACTGGGCAGCCATTCATTCCAGTCTTCGTAGCCGGTATGCAGGGTCTGCTCGGTCAACAGGCCGCGGAACCCGGTGCAGTCGATGAACAGATCGCCTTCGATGACCTGTCCGTCTTCCAGCACCAGCGCCGCCACGGCGCCGTCATGGGCATGTTGCCGGACCTCGCGGATCTTGCCTTCCACCCTGCGCAGCCCGTGGGCTTCGGCCTTGCGCCGCAGGAATTTCGCATAGAGCCCGGCGTCGAAGTGATACGCGTAATTGACCTGCGGCTGGGTCTGCAGCGAGAAGCGGTCTGCACGCGAGGCAACGCTTTCCAGGCAGAAGTCGCCCAGGTCCGAGGGCATACCGCGGCGCAGGCTGTCCAGCCAGAAATGATGGAAGGGTGTGGCCCAGGTCCCCTGCCCGATCGTACCGAACGGATGGATGAAGCGATCCCCGGGGCGACGCCAGTTCTCGAACGAGATCGACAGCTTGAACGTGCCGGCCACGGCCTGCAGGAATTCCTGCTCATCGATCTGCAGGAAGCGATGGAACGCCCGGATCGGCGGCACGGTGGATTCGCCGACACCCACCGTCCCGATCTGCTCGGACTCCACCAGGGTGATGTCCAGCTGGTCGCGGAACTGATGGGACAGCGCACAGCCGGCCAGCCAGCCTGCGGTGCCGCCTCCGGCGATGACGACCTTGCGGATGCGTCCTTGCGATGCGTTCGCCACGTTCAATGCGATGCTCCCATCAGCGGTTGAGTCGAGCCAGCAACTGCGCGCGCGTGCGGCGCGCCTGCGTCTCGTCGAACGGTGCCAGTTCCCCCCGGGCAGCGTCGGGCAGGTGCTGCCCTGCGCGCTCGCCCGGGCCGAACACGTAGTAATCGAAGATCGCTGCCCACGCCTGTTTCTCGCGTGCCGGCAGATCGCGCAGCGCCCACATCGCATGCTGGAGCGCTGGCAGCGGTGAGGGAAGGAAACTTGGCGAGCTGCGCCACCAGTAGTTCACCAGCACGTTGAACGGCTCGAGGCTGCGTACGTGATGCCACCACATGCTCGGAATGAAGATCGCATCGCCAGGCTCGAGCACGGCGGTCCGGGCGCTGGCGAGGGCATCACGGAACCGGGGGTGGCGCGTGAAATCCGGATGGTCGATATCCACCACGCTGACCACCTGTCCCCCGGGCGTGGGGTCCAGCGGGCCCGGGTACAGATTGTCGATCTGCTCCGGCGGAAACAGGGTGAACCGGCGCCGGCCGACGGCGCAGCACGCCAGGTTGTCGGGCGTGTCGAAATGGCAGGACGCGGTCACGCGGTTGCCGATCCAGATGCTCGCCGAGGCGTCGATGCCCTGCCCGGCCAGGCCGGCATCGTTGTGCTGCGCGAACCCGGGCAGTGCCCGATCGATCAGCAGCGAAGCGACATAGTAGGTAGGCGGCCGTGGCGCATCGAGGGTCGCGGCAATCTCGTCCAGCACCTGCGTCAGCAGGCCGCGCCGAACCTCGATATTCAACTTCGTGAAATCCGCGGTGTAGAACGGACGTCCGTCGATCTCCGGCCCGCCGAAGGAGTACGGCACCGGCACGCCGGCCTCGAAGCCTCGCAGATAGGCCATCGCCTGCTGCGTGGAGTGCAGCCCGGCCTGCACCAGTGCCCAGCCGCGGGCGATCCCGCGCAGCACCACCGGCTCCCCGGCGGCCACCAGCGCCTCCAGCGGAAGCGCGCCGGGCTCCAGGTCTTCCACGATCTGCATGGCAACGGCGTCGAGCACCGGTCAGTTCCTGCCCGCGGCGGCAGCACTATCGGACATGCGCAGGCGGCGCTGCTTTTCGGCGATCAGGCGTCGCATGTTGTGCAGCGATGCCAGCATCAGGTAAGCCCCTTCCAGGTAGCCGGCGCGGTTGAGTTCGGCCAGCGCGGGACCGTCCAGCAGGGCCAGGCGGTCACGGTCGATCGCGTGCAGGCCGTTGACACCGATCCGGTGCTGCGGATCGATCTGCACGTCGAGCGTGATCGGTTGAATCAGCCCGTGTGCATCGAGCGTGGCAAACATCTGCGCACCAAAGGCATGGCCATCGTGAATGCCACGCAGCACGCCTGCGATATGGTCCAGATACGGCGTGTTGCCCCCCTGCGGCAGGAACACCGGCTCACCCTGCATCGCGTTGACGCGCGGATGGTCCAGGTCTACGTGCAGCACGGCCTCCTGGGTAAGCTCGCCGTCGATCCGGTTCTCCTGGAAGCCGATGAGGAACGGCCCCTTGGCCGCAGCCCCGGGCAGGTAGGACGCATTCCAGCGCCCGTCCTGCAGGAAAAGATTCTCGTGTTGCTCGAACCCCAGCAGGGCCACCGACTGCCAGTCACCTGTCGTGGTGTCCTTGCGGAGGAAGAGCGGATATTCGCGCTGCAGCTCGGCGAACTCACTCGGGTAGGCCGGCACCATGCCCACCGCATCGCCGAATTCAGGTCCGAAGCCGGTGGTCACACGCAGATCGCGATGGGCGATGTTGTTGAGCATTTCGTAACGCGGCATGGTGTTGTTCAATCCCCTCAGGAGCCGTGAACAGGTGCCGCTGCCTCAGCAGCGGCACCCACCGTTCAGAACCTGTAACGAACGCCGAGCATGTACCGCGGGCTCTGGTCCGCCAGCTTCACGATCATCTGCGAGGTGCGCGAGCGCCAACGGACGTCCTCACCGGTCAGGTTGATCGCCTCAAGACCGAACGACCAGTGATCATCCAGGGTGTAGTTCACACTGAGATCCCACTGTTCGTACGCTTCCACGTAGTACGGATTGCGACTGGTCCCCTGGTTGGCGAGGATCAGGTACTGGTCACGCCAGTTCCACGCCAAACGCACCGACCAACCATATTTTTCGTACATTAGCACGGCGTTTGCGGTGTCACTGAGGCCGGTCAGCGCGAACTGGTCGATGCCCGGGTCGCCCCCGTTGTTGTAGCCGACATCGCCATCCACCAGGGTGTAATTGGCGAGGACGCCAAAGCCGGTATCGCCGAAGAAGTACTGGCCACCGAGCTCCCAACCGTGCAGTTTTGCCTGGTTCTGGTTGATGGGACGGTTGACGCTGAACTGGTAGAGCGGATCATCGCCCTCCCCGTACAGGTCATAGGCCGCCTCGGTCGCCAGAACCTGCGCGTCGGTACCGTTATAGGCGCCCAGTCCGGCCGGATTGTTGCGCAGCAACGCCAGCGCGGTGAACAGGGCCGTATCGTTGGCCGAGCAGGCCGCCGCATTGGCCGCACCGACCTGGGTGATACAGGCGCCGCTGTTGAGGAACGCCAACGCGGCCTGCGCATCCGGACCGGCGGTGGGATCCCTCAGCCCATACAGATTCTCCTGCACGATGGTGTTGCCGATGAAGTTGTTGACGGACTTGTTCCAGTACGTCAACGACACGTAGCTCGCGTCGGCGAAGTACCACTCCAGCGCCAGGTCGAGATTGTCCGACTCCAGCGGCTTCAGCTGCGGGTTCTGTGCGGTGCCGCTGGCCCGCGAAGACGGATCGATCAGCACCGAGCCAAACGGTTGCTGTGCGGTCGGGCCTGCGTAGAGGTTGCCGATCGGCGCGCGAGCGATGCTCTTGCCGAACGAGACGCGTGCCTTGAGGTCGTCCATGAGGTCGATGCTGAAGTCGAGGTTGGGCAGGATGTAGCTGTAGCTGTTCTTTTCGGTGAACGGCTGTTGCTCATCGGACAACACCACACGGAAGTCGTTGTTGGACTGCCATTCGATGGCCTCCGGGATGGCGATGACGGACGTCGACACTACATCGGTGGTCTCATAGCGCACGCCCAGGCGGGTATTGGTGCGCAGGCCGCCCAGCTCGCCGTCCAGCTCGACCTGGAAATAAGCCGACTTGGTCTTCTCCTCCACCAGGTTGTCGGCGGCGCGCTGCGGGCTCACGCCGAGACTGGCGCCATAGTTGTCCGCCGCCCATTGCGCCAGGCGGCCCGCATCGCCGCGCCAGGCGGTGAAGCTGTTGGCATTGAAGTCGTTGAACAGGCCGACGATGTTGACCGGCTGCAGCAGGTCCATCAGCCCATTGGCCACGTCCCCGTCAACGTTGGCCACGCCCCAGTCGCCCAGAGTGCTGTAATTCTCCGCGGCCTGGATCCGGTGGGTGGTCTGCTTGCTGGAGTCGACGCCAAACTGGAAGCGCCCCCGGTCGAAGCTCCATTCACCGTCGACGCGCCCCTGCTTGATCTCGCTGACCTGGGTCTGCGAATTGATGCGCAGCACCTGCGAACCAATCTCGCCCGGCACGAAGCCCGGGTTGACCACGCCGTTGGTCTTGGCGATGGCATCGGCCGTGCTCGGGTACCAGACCTGGGTGCCCACGGGCAGGCCGTTGTTGAAGTTCATTTCCTGCACCCACGACCCACCGCAGTGCGGCCCGGTGGTGCAGTTGTTGGTGCCGGCGATGCTGCTGAAGATGGAGCCGCCACCGGTGAGCGGATCGTTCGGCCGACTTTCGTTCTTTGAATTGTGCGCGTCGAAAGTCAGCTTGAACCGGTCGGTGACGTTCCACAGTGCATTGAAGCCGAGCGATCCCAGCTTGTACTTCTGCATGCTGCGCTGCTGTTCAAGCCCGAAATCCTTGGTGCCGGCGATTTCACGGATATAGACCGGGGTTGCGACCGCACCGCTGGTGTCGAACGTGACATCGGTGTAATTGCTGTTCTGCAGCCACATGCCCTGTTCGCCACGATTCTCGGTGATCTCGTTCGTCGAATAGGTGTAGTCCAGGGTCAGGGTCACCGCATCGGTCGGTGCGAACTGCAGCACCGCCTGGCCATTGATGCGCTCGCGCTCGAACTCGGAGAACGCATAGCGAAGGTCGTTCGGACGACCGTACAGCGCGCCCACCGCCGGTGCATTGACCACGGTCGGGTTGCCGGGCATCGTGCCGGTCCACGGCTGGATGTTCCAGTAGTTGTTGGTGGCCTGCACCGAGCCACCCTTGCGCTTCTGGTAGCTCGCACTCACGCCAACGCCGAAGGTCTTGTCCGGGTTGCTGTAGCTGAAGATGCCGGACAGTTCGGGCGTCAGGTCGCTGTCGAATGGCTGGCTCTGGTCGGAGACGACCTTGGCACCGGCGCTGGCGACGGTGCCGTCATGATCGAACGGGCGTCCGGTCAGGATGTTGATGGTGGCGCCGATACCGCCGCTGGGGACATTGGCCTGGCTGGTCTTGTAGACCTCGATGCCATTGATGGATTCGGCGGCCAGCTGGGCGAAGTTGAAGGCACGGGTACCTCCGTCCACACCGCCGATGGCGACCTGCCCCGATGCGCCGAACGCATCCGCGCCCGGCATCTGCCGCCCATTGAGCGTGACCATGTTGAACTGTGGACCAAAGCCACGCGCGGTGACCTGTGCACCTTCACCATCACGGCGTTCGATGGAGATGCCGGTGATGCGCTGCAGCGACTCGGCCAGGTTGGTGTCCGGGAACTTGCCGATGTCCTCGGCACTGATGGCATCCACCACGCCGGCCGAGTCGCGCTTGATGTCCATCGCCTGGCTGAGGCTGTTGCGGATGCCGGTGACCTGCACGGTGTCCAGCTGTGTCGGACTGGGCTGGGCCTGCGGCTGGGCCACGGGTGCGGGCGTTGGCGCGTCCTGCGCAAATGCGGGATTGATGACCAGGACGCCACCGACAAAGGTAAACATGGCCCTGGAGGTGAACTTCGCCAGCGTGCGGCTCATGAACGAGCCCCCCGGCCTTGGGTACGACGGAACGTAGAAGCGCTCATGACTCTCCCCTCTGACATAACGATCGAATGGATGTACCGCCCCTCCTGGGGGCACGTACGGGCGATGCCCGTCTTCCACACCGAACATCGCAGCGCGCTGTGCGCGTGCTGCGACTCACACTCGCTTTCAGGCTTGCCAGAACAGCCGCGTGGTAAAGGGGGGGTACCCGCTGGCCTTACCCCGGCACAGTGGTAGCGCTACCATCACGTCACGGGCGCAGACTAATCACCCGTGGTCGCGCTTGTCATCATGCAGCGCAGCAAAGGAGCCCAGGTCGTGAAGCACAGCCCCAAAGCGGCCCGTCGCAAGGCAAGCGCCATCACCATCGATGATGTGGCCGCGCATGCAGGCGTTTCGGCGATGACGGTGTCGCGCGTGATCAACGGCCACGCCGGTGTGCGCGAAGGCAACCGTGCGCGCGTCATGCGCAGCGTGCGCGAACTGGACTACCGGCCCAATCTGGCGGCCAGCACGCTGGCGGCAGCGCAACACACCTGCATCGCGTTGATCTACACCAACCCCAGCGCCAGCTACCTGCGCGAACTGCTGGTCGGCGCGCTGCGCGGCTCCACCCGGGCCGCGGCGCAGCTGGTGATCGCCACCTGGGATGAGCTGGGCACCCAGGCGCGTCGCGACGCCGCGCGGCAACTTGCCAACAGCGTGGCGGGCGTGATTCTTCCTCCGCCCCTGTGCGAATCGAACGACATCGTCGACGAATTCGTGACCGCGGGCATTCCCGTGGTCTCCATCGCATCCAGCCATTTCAGCGACAGGCTGTCCTGCGTGCGCATCGATGATCGTCGCGCCAGCCACGAGATGGTGTCGCATCTGATCGCGCACGGGCATACCCGCATCGGCTACATCACCGGCGATCCGAACCAGACGGCCAGTGCGCACCGCTGGCAGGGCTACCGCGATGCGCTCGCCGATGCAGGGATCGGCTACGACGACACACTCGTCCAGCCCGGTTACTTCACGTATCGCTCGGGGCTGGAGGCGGCCGAACGGCTGTTGGCCCTTCATCTGCCGCCCAGCGCGATTTTTGCCAGCAACGATGACATGGCGTCGGCCGTGGTTTCCGTCGCGCATCGTCGCGGCCTCGATGTGCCGCGTGACCTGTCCGTGGTGGGCTTCGATGACACCTCCGCCTCCACGATGGTGTGGCCGGAACTGACCACCATCCATCAGCCCGTGGCGGAGATGGCCGACACCGCCATCGACATCCTCCTGCGGGAGATCCGACGCCCTGCCTCCTCGGTGCGGGGCACCATCAATCAGGTCCTTTCGCACCAGCTGGTCACGCGGGCATCCGTCGCCCGTCCTACACGGTCGGCATCACGGCAGCCGGCACCTGGCGCGAGGCACGCAGGTATCGCAGGTACTTCCCGATGAAGATGCCGGTGAACGCACCTGACACGAGCAGGTAAGCGGCACGGAAACCGGCATTGACGTTGAGCGATGGGGACACGGACAGCGCGACCTCGAAGCCGTACTTCACCGCAAAGGTGACCAGCAGCAACGGCAGGAGGCTGTAATCCGCACTGCGCCACAGCGTCCCCGACGCCGCATTGAGGGTCAGCGTTGCCCGCCGCAGCAGCAACCACCCCAGACCCATGCCCGCCGCGATGCCCACCAGCCACTCGCCCCAAGCCTCCCAGGACGCGCCGAAGCGATGGCCCAGCGACCAGAGGCCCCACGCCGTGAACAGCGCCGGCACGATCGCCAGTTTCGTAAGGGAGGTTTCACCGGGCTTCATGGCCGCGACGCCACGCGTGACCAGGAAGATCAGGATCGCCCAGACCCACACGGGGGTATTCGACACGAGTTGCTGCAGCATGCTCACAGGACGTCCTTGATGTTTGGGGTGCCGGCCGTGGAATGCCGTGCGGGAGTGGCAACATTCTCGCGTTGCACCCACCCATCACAAGTGACAGCTGTCAGGCATCAGGGAGTACAGGGTGGCATCCCCGGACTCAGCCCCGCCGCATCAGAATCATCTTTTCCTGCGACATGTCCCGCATCGTGTACGGAATACCCCCTGTGCCATAACCAGACTCGCGGCGGCCGGCGAACGGCATCCAGTCGGTGCGGAACGCGGTGGGGTCGTTGATCATCACGGCCGAGGCATCCAGCCGGTTGGCGGCGCGCATGGCGATGTCGATATCCTGCGCGAACACGCTGGCCTGGAACGCGGTGGGCAGTGCGTTGGAACGGGTGATCGCCTCGTCCAGGTCGGCATAGCGATAGACCGCCACCACCGGCCCGAACACCTCCTGCGTGGTGATGCGTGCGTCACCGGGGGGATCAATCAGCACGGTGGGCTGCAGGGTGGTGTCAGACAGCCGCTTGCCGCCAGCAGCCAGCTGCGCACCGCCGCTCACCGCTTCGTCAATCCACTCGCCCACGCGGTCTGCCTCGCGCGGATGGATCAGCGGGCCCACCTCGGTGTCCTTCAGGGTCGGGTCGCCGGTTCGCAGTCGCTCGACCCGGGCGATGAGGGCCTCGGTGAAGTCGTCGGCAATGTCGTGGTGGACGAAGATGCGCTGCGTGGACACGCACACCTGGCCGGCGTGGTAGTAGCCGCCCTTGACGATCGGCTCGATGATTCTGCCCAGGTCCGCACTTCGGTCGACGATGGCGGGTGCCACCCCGCCGTGTTCGAGCGCCGAGCGTGCGCCGTGTGCCAGCTTGGCGTGCAGCGACCACCCTACCCTGGCCGAGCCGATGAAGCTGAGGAAGGCAATGCGCTTGTCGGTGGCCAATGCTTCGGCCAGGTCATTGCCCTCCGGCACGAAGCTCTGGCACCACGGCTCGGGCAGTCCGGCCTCATGCACCATCGCCACGAATTCCAGGCAGGACAGCGGCGTCGCGGAGGCGGGCTTGATGATGACCGGGCAACCGACCGCGATGGCCGGTGCCACCTGGTGGACGATCAGGTTCAGGGGGTGATTGAAGGCCGAGATCGCCGCCACGATGCCGATGGGTTCGCGCGTGGTGAAGGCCCAGCGCGCTTCCGACGCGGCCGACAGCCCCATCGGGATTTCGCGGCCGGCAAAATTGCGCAGCTCGTCGGCCGCGTTGTGGACGCCGTCGATGGCACGCGTGGTTTCAACGATGGCATCCGGCAACGGCTTGCCACCCTCGCGTGCAATCTGCAGGGCGAGGTGGTCGCGCTTGGCGTCCATCAAGGCGGCAAGTCTGCGCAGGATGGCGATGCGCTGGTGCGGATGGAGCCAGCCGTCGCGGTTCTTGAAGACCCGCTCGGCGGCGTCGAGCTTGCGCTCCAGCGCTGCGGCAGTGTCGAACCCGATCTCGGCGATGGGCGCGCGGTCAAAGGCCTGTACGACGGTCAACATCTTGAGCTCCTCTCGGAAGGATCAGCAGTGGCGATCATGCGCAGCCCACATCCGGCGTGCGGTTGCGCAGCTCATCCACCAGCACGCGGGTGTTTTCGGCATAGTCGATCGGCACATCCAGCACGTGGACGCCGCCGCCAGCGAAGGCGGCTTCGATCATGGGCACCAGATCGCCCACCGCGGTCACCCGGCTCCCTTTGGCGCCGTAGGCCTCGGCGTACTTCACGAAATCCGGATTGCCAAAGCGCATCCCGAAATCCTCGAAGCCATCCACCGCCTGCTTCCAGCGGATCATGCCGTAGGCGCTGTCGTTGAGGATCACCACCACCAGGTTGAGTCCCAGCCGCACGGCGGTTTCCATCTCCTGCGAGTTCATCATGAAGCCGCCGTCACCGCACACGGCCATGACGCGGCGTTTCGGGTACAGCATCGCCGCCATCATGGCCGACGGCAGGCCGGCCCCCATCGTGGCGAGTGCGTTGTCGAGCAGCAGTGTATTGGCGACATGCGTGCGGTAATTACGGGCGAACCAGATCTTGTACATGCCGTTGTCGAGACAGACGATGCCATCCTCCGGCATGGCCTCGCGCACGTCATGCACGACCCGTTGCGGCGTGATCGGGAAGCGGTCCTCCTCGGCGCGGTCGTTGAGACGGGCGAGGATCTTCTGGCGCAGCTCGATCATGCCTTCGTCAGTCGCCAAGCGGCCTTCCAGCCGCCCGGCCAGGGCATCCACCGAAGCCCCGATGTCGCCCAGCACCTCGATATCGGGGTGATACACCTGCTCCACGGTGGCGGACTGGAAGCTGATATGGATGACCTTGGGCCCACCACTGCTCTTCATCAGGAAGGGCGGCTTTTCGACGGTGTCATGGCCGATGGCGATGATCAGGTCCGCGCGGGCGACGGCTTCGTGGACATAGTCGCCTTCGGAGAGCGCAGCCGTGCCCATGTACAGGTTGGAGCCGCCGGTGACGGCGCCCTTGCCCATCTGCGTGTTGAAAAACGGCAGGCGGGTCCGCGTGACGAACGCGGAAAGCGCTTCGGTGAGCCACGGGCGGCTTCCGGCCGCGCCGATCATCACCAGCGGTCGTTTGGCGGCCAGGATGGCTGCTTCTGCGCGGTCGAGCGCGGCAGACGGTGCGATCGGACGCTCCAGCGGATGGACCGGGATGACGGGGATCTCCTCCACCTCCTCGCCGGCGACATCCTCCGGAAGCTCCAGATGCACTGGCCCGGGGCGCTCTTCCATGGCCACGCGGAAGGCATCGCGCACGGTGGCCGGAATCGCGGCCGGGCTGACGATCTGACGCGTCATTTTCGTGAGCGGCTTCATCGACGCCACGATATCCACGATCTGGAACCGTGCCTGCTTGGCGCTCATCACCGGCTTCTGCCCCGTGATGAGAATCATCGGCCACGCGCCGAGGTGGGCATAGGCCGCGCCGGTGGAGAAATTCAGTGCGCCGGGGCCGAGCGTGGCCAGGCACACGCCGGGCCTGCCCGTGAGGCGGCCATGGGTGGCGGCCATGAACGCGGCCGCCTGCTCGTGGCGGGTAAGCACCAGCTCGATGTGCGAGGTCCGGAGCGACTCAAGGAAGTCCAGATTCTCCTCGCCCGGGACACCAAAGATGCGGTCGACGCCTTCGTTCTCCAGCGCCTTGACCAGTAGATCCGAGCCCTTCTGCATAGCTTCGATCCTTGCGGTGACGTCAGGATCACTATACCCGGGCCGATGTCAGCGCCGCGTCGCCTGTCTGCGGGATGCTGTGCGCCGCGGGTGCCGGTAGTTTTACTGCCCTCATCCCGCATGTATTGCGGTTGAGCGCGTAGAGCGCTGTGGCCAGACTCGAGTGACACCCGGTGCCCGCCATGCGTGGCGACTTCGTGCATGTAGACCAACACAGCACATCATGGATAAAACGTGGACACTTCCCGATCTGGTCGCCGAGCAGCATCCGGCGTGACGTGTGCGGGTACGTTCGTGTCACCGCAATCGATTCGCGGCAGCCTGCTCGTGGTCGGGCTGGCTGCCGCGGCGCCCTGGTCCGCACTGGCGCAGAGCGTGGACGCCGCCAGCTGCATTACGGTGCCGGCCACCGTACCCGCCCAGCAGGTCCGCGCGAACGGTACGGTCCAGACCATCGCAAGCGGCACGTACGCGCCGACCACCGCCGGTGCACCGGCCTTCTATGCCGCCAATGCCGGCGTGATCCACGCTACCGGCGCGGTGGCGTTGATCACCAGTGCCGCCAACACGGCCACGGTCTGCTCGACCAACGCGGGCGCGGTCAACTTCCTGGCGGCTGGCTCCACCGTCAGCCGACTGGGCGCCGGAGGGCCTGCTGCCCGCCTGGAGGCAGGCACCACGCTGACCTCGAACGGCACGCGCTTCTACACGTCCCTGGCCAACAGCGAAGGCATCCAAGTGGCGGGCGGCGGTTTCACCGGCAGCGGCGATATCATTGCCACCGGGATATTGCTGGGGACGCAACCCGGCAACCCCGCCACCTACGGTCTGCCGGTGGACGCCAGCGGCAATCTTGTCACCGATCCCAGCGCTTACGTGGGCAAGGCCGCAACGGCGGCCCACGGCATCAGTGCCATTGACGGCACCGTCCGGTTGAATGTGGACAGCGCCGGCATTCCCACGGGTGGCACCACATCGATCCATATCCTGGGCACCGGCGCCGGAGCAACCAATGGCAGCCACGGGTTGCTCGGCGCCAGCGGCGCGCAGTTCGACGTGCATGCGGTGAACATCGTGACCCGCGGCAACAACAACAGTGGCGGACGCTTTGCCACCGGTTCGCGCCTCCAGGCATCCCAGCTTTCCATCGATACCAACGGCACCGGCGCGACCGGCCTGGTGTTCGCTGATGCGCAAGGCACCTTGTCCGGGCTGACCATCACCGCCACCGGCATCACCGCGCACGGGCTGTCGGCCACCGGCACCTCCCAGGTGCAGGCTGATGGGCTGGACATCCGCGTGGCCGGGCAGAATGCGCACGGCGTGCTGGCCGGGAGCGGCAGCACGGTCACACTGGCAGGTGCGCCGGGTATCGTCATCGCTGCGGGACAGACCGGCAATGCGCTGCGCGCCGAAGGCAGTGGCAGCGCGCTCACGGCAAACGGGCTGCGCCTCTCAACGCTGCTCAACGGTGCCATCGCTGGCCATGCGCTGACCTCAGGCACGCTCACGCTGAGCGGCAGTGCGATCTACACCTCCGGCATTGCCGGCGGCAACGCGGCGGTTGGCCTGCAGGCCGCCAGCGGCGGTACCGTGGTCAGCCAAGGCAATGCCCTGCTGACCGGCGTACAGCTCGGTACCGATCCTTCCGCCGCCAGCTATGGCCTGCCGGTGGATGCCGGTGGCACTGCCACGACCGATCCGGCCGCCTATGTGGCCACCGGCACCACCGGCGCGAATGGTGCGCAGGTGTCGTCCAGCGGCGGCACGCTGCGCCTGGACGTGGCCGCCGACGGGTCACCGCTGGCCACCTCGACGCGCATCGAAACGTTTGGCAACAACAGCACCGGCGTACTCGTGGCCCAGGCCGCCTCGGCGACATCGCGGCTGCAGGCGGCCAACACGGTGATCACCACGCACGGCATCAATGCCAATGCCGTGCTGGTCCAGGGCACGGCCGGCGCCACCGGACCGCAGGCCACGCTGCTGCGCCTGGACACGCGCACGACGGATCTCAATGCCAACGGCGTATATGGCCAGGCCGGCGCGCAGGTCAGCGTCACCGACAGTACCCTGACCACCTCGGGAAGCGGCGGCGGCATCCGTGCCGATGGCGCGGCCACCCGCATCACCGCGCGCAATCTCTACATCGGCGGCGGTGGCGCGGGGGGCATCGGCCTGAACGCGACGGGCGGCACCATCGACAGCGCCGGCTCCACCATCATCAATGCCGGCCGCCCCGGGATGACGCTCAACGCCAGCGGTGGCACGGCTGGCACGCTGATCTCCAGCGGCGACACTCTCCACACGGGCGTGCTGCTGGGAACCGATCTGGCGCTGCCGACGTTTGGGCGGCCGGTGGATGCCGGCGGCCATGCGGTGACCGATCCCGCCGCATTCGTTCCCTCGGGCATCTCCGGGCATGGGGTATACGTGGGCACGGCCGGCGGCCGGGTCTGGATGAACGTCACTCCAGTGACGGGTCAGGCCGACGGTGCACGCAGCAGCATCACCACGCTGGGTAACGCCAGCGAAGGCTTCAACATCCAGGGCGTGGATGCGATCGCGACCTTGGCCAATGTGAGTGTCTCCACGCGCGGCACCGATTCCATCGGCGCACGCGCGGCAGGGGCCGGGCAGATCCGTACGAGCGGCATGGCCGTCACCACCAGCGGGTTGCATGGCTACGGGCTGGCCGCGTATGCCGACAGCCTGCTGACCGCGACGGCAAGCACCATCGCCACCACCGGCGTGCAGGCGCACGGACTGATTGCCTGGGCCGAGAATGGGCACCTGCTGCTGGGCGGCGGCAGTCGCGTGGCTACCCGAGGTGCGTTGGCCCACGCTGCGGTGGCATGGAACGGCGGCCGGGTGGACGTGGCCGATACCACGCTCGCCACCACCGGTCCCAGCGCAGCGGCGTTGCTGGTCCGGGGCGACCCCGCCCCAGCGTCAGCCTTCGTTACGCAGTCCACGCTATCCGCTGCGGACGGCCCCGGCATAGGCGCCATCGGCGCGGCGCAGATCGACCTGAGCGGTGCGACGGTAGGCGGGCGCGATCTATGGCTGAAGGTCGGTGCCATCGCCGATTTCGATGGGCTCGATGCGGCGGTTCCGGTGCTCCCGCCAGACCTGCCGCCCGATGATCCGGCAGCACCCTTGCCGATGGCGATGCCCATGCAGCTGCCGCTGTTGTCCGCCGCCGACACCCCGACCATTGCCAGCATCACCGCGACCGGCAGCGTGCTCACCGGCGCCGCGATCACCCTGCCCGGCAGCCTCTCCAATGTGGCGCTGCACGACACGCTGTGGAATCTGACCGGCAGCTCCACGCTCACCACACTGCTCAATGATCGCAGCCGGATCGCGTACGCGGTGCCTGGCGGAGATCCCGCCCAAGGGGCCAGCTACAAAACCCTGGCCGTGTCGCGCTACAGCGGCAATGGCACGCTCGCTCTGAACACCTGGCTGGGGGACGATGCGTCCCCTTCGGATCAGCTGATCGTGGTGGACGGCAGCAGCAGCGGCCCCGGCGCGTTGGAGATCCGCAACAGTGGCGGCCGGGGCGACCTTACGCTCGCCGATGGCATCCGCGTGGTGCAGACAGCCAACGCCACCAGCACGGCGGACAATTTTGCGTTGTCCGCGCCGGTCGTGGCCGGCCCCTACGAGTATTTCCTGTACCGCGGCGGTGCAGCCACGCTCTCCGGCCCGGACGTGGAGAACAGCTGGTACCTGCGCTCGGTGATCGATTGCGCCAGCCCGGGCGCACCGGCACCCCCCTGCCCCAGCCCGCCGCCCCAGCCGCCCCAGCCACCACCGGAGCCACCGCCTACACCGCCCACCCCGTCCCCGCCCCCGGCCTATCGCCAGGAGGTGTCGCTGATCGCAGCCGCACCGGCGATGGCCCAGGTGTACGGCCGCACCCTGATCGATACCCTGCACGAGCGGGTCGGCGACGAGCAGCTGCTGCATCAGCGCGGCGACCTGGATACCGAGCGCAGTGGATTCAACGGCGCCTGGATGCGCTATCTCGGCCACGACGGCGAACATGATGGTGGCCGGCGCGGCATCTATGGCGATCGCGGCCCCGACTTCGACTACCGCTTCGATGCATTGCAGATCGGTACCGACCTCTACCGGCGCGTGGATGCCGATGACCTGCGCCGCCGCCACGCCGGTTTCTACCTGGCGTATGGCAAAGGCAAGGGCGAGGTGCGGCACAACCTCCTGGACTACCGTTTCCATGCCGGCACGGACAGGTTCAAGGCGGGCTCCGTCGGCGGCTACTGGTCAGCGTTTTCCGCCAAAGGCGCCTATATCGACGCCGTGGCCCAGTACACCTGGTATGACATGCGCCTGCAGTCCCCTCGCAGCTCCGACAGTTTTGTCGATGCCGATGGGGTGGCGCTGTCGCTGGAAGGCGGCTGGCCGTTCATCCTCAACGAGGGCGACGGATCCTATGGAAAGGACGGCCGTTGGCGTCTGGAGCCGCAGGCGCAGGTGATCTGGCAGCAGATCGACGTCGACGACCTCGATGATCACACCGCGCAGGTGCACTTCAGTGACGGTGACTCGCTGGCCGGGCGCATCGGCGCGCGATTGAATCGCACCGGCCAGCGCGAGACCGCGCAGGGCGAGGCACGCAGCGGCAATGCCTGGTTGCGCGCCAACGTGTGGCACGAGTTCCGGGGCGCGCCCCGTGCCGCGTTCGCCACCAACAGCGGCTACGTGCCGTTCGCGGTGGACATGGGCGGATCATGGGGCGAAGTAGGCATCGGCGGGACCTGGCAGCTCACCCAGACCGGCTACCTGTATGCCGATATCGACTACAGCTGGAGTTTCAACGGCGACGAGACCGCTTGGAACGGCAAGGTGGGCATGCGCTGGAACTGGTAAAAGCTGAGCGACCTTCACCGTGGCGCGGGTCACTTGCGGTGCCGACGATGGATCACTACACCCGGGGTCCATTTCGGGGTTTGGTGACAGCCACTATCCCCTGTGAAATCATGCAACGTTGGCCGTGCGGCGAGCGTGTGTGTTCAAGCGATTCTTCAAGAAAAACAGCACGAAGGCGGCGGCGACCGCTGCGCTCGACGTGCGGAGTAAACGCCCTTCAGCGGGAGAGATCCGCGTCGAAGGCGCGACCGAAACGCTGTTCCTGTCTCCCTTGCCGGTGTACACCGGTCAGGTCCAGGGCTCCCGTCGACAGTTCTCGGACATCAATGAGGTGTTCCTGGATCTTGGCGGAAGCAACTGGGGGACGGTAGAGGGCGTCAAGATGCTGGCCGGTGGCATCGTCGGCCTGCTGGTGTTGGCGTTCATCGTGCCTGCGCTCATCATGCTCTACCTGGTGCTCGCCTACCCGGAGAACTTCCTGGCGCCGCTGGCGGATTTGAAGATGTTCATCCAGGTCTTCTCCGCTGGCGCGCTGCTCGGCCTCCTTCCGTTGGGAGCATTCGCTTACGGAATGTTCGGCGACGAGTTCAAAGGCGCAAAGCCCTACCCGGTGCGCTTCAACCGCCAGCGTCGCGAGGTGTGCTACATCGACCGCAACAGCGGTCGCGCCCTGATCGTGCCCTGGGAGAGTGTCGTTGCCTGGGTGTCCAATGCACAGGGCGTCACCCCCTATGGCGCGACGCGCCAGTACACCTTCGGCATGGGCCTGGAGGATGAGGAACGGGACACCGTGCAGTTTGTCCTGCTGCCACAGCCCAGTGATTCGCACTCGCTGGGCCTGTGGGCGTCGATCCGGAACTACATGGAGGACGGGCAGTTGTTCAACGCACCCAACCCCTGGTTCCAGGCATTGGGTCTGGTCCCGACCGAGGATCGGCTGAAGCCCTATGAGGGCATGCACACGTTTGAGATCGAGCGCGAAGATGCGCGCGCGATGGGCTCCCTTGATGATGGCGGTGATGACCTGACGCCTGAGCAACGGGCGCATTACGGCTACGACAAGCGCTCTTGGTGGCCGCTTCGCCGCTGGTACCTGTGGCGTGTGTTGACCTTCTGGAAACTGCCCTACGTTCTTGCGGAATGGACCCATCGCAGGGGCCGGCCCGCGATGCCGGAGCAGGTGACGGCGTGGTCGCAGCCGCTGCCCGAGGCGCAATGGGCCAAGCCCAGCGCCGCGCTGATGAAAGCCAATCAATTGGTGAGAACGCTGATGGACAAAAAGGGCGCGCCATTCGTTGACGCGTGCAAGGCGGCCGGGTTGCACTGAGCCGACGTCATGGTGGTGATTCGTCGTGGCGCTGCAATGCGGCGTTCAATCGCTCCGTGACCAGGTCGATCACCGCAGCGGCGGCCAGAGGCAGGTGTCGGCGGCTTGGGTAGAGCACATGCATGCCGCGGCCCGGGCGCCGATACATGGGCAGGACCGGGAGCAGCGCACCCGTCGCCAGATCGTGGCGCGCGATGGCGCTGGGCAGCAGTGCAATGCCCAGGCCCGCCAGTGCAGCCCGGCGCAAGGCTTGAATGGTGTTGCCACTGAATCGCGTGGCGACCTCCACCCGCACATCCACGCCATCTGGCCCCACCAGCGACCAGCTGGCGCTTCCGCCCTGCTGGGAAAAACAGACACCTTCGTGCTGTCCCAACTGCTGCAGGCTCTCGGGGGTGCCCCGTGCGGCCAGGTAAGCCGGGCTGGCGAACAGACCGCCGTATCCGGACGGCAGGATCTGCCGTCCCACATAGGCGGAGTCCTGCGGCTGTCCGCCACGGAAGGCCACGTCGATCCGGTCGCCAATGAGATCGGCCTTGGCATCGCTCAGAATGAAATCAAGCCGCAGTTTCGGATGCTGTTCGAGGAATTCGGCCACCCACTCCATCTCGAAGAAGTGGAAGAAATCCGCAGGGGCCGCGATGCGCACGAGCCCTGCGATCTCCTGGCTTCCCATCGACAGATCCACGCCTGCGCTGCCCAGCGTGTCCACAGCCTCCACGCAGCGCCCATGGAACTGCTCGCCGGCGGCGGTGAGCACCAGCTTGCGGGTGGAGCGTTGCAGCAGGCGCGTGCCCAGCGCCTGTTCCAGGCCCTGGATACGCCGGCTCAGGGTGTTGGGCGCCATTCCCATCCTGCGCCCTGCCTCGGCGAAGCTTCCGCAGCGGACCACTTCCACGAAGAGCGCGATGTCGTTGAAATCAAGCATGCGCCTTATTACCACCACAAATGGACGACTGCAATCCCATTGCGTCGTCTAATCAAAGCATTCGACGGCGCCTATTGTTGGACGCTCGGCAACGGTGCGCACCTGCTACCGCAGGTACCGCTGCCCGCCCTGTCCCGCTCTGGAGTCACCGATGAACGCCCTTCGCCACCCCGCTCCGGTCCTGGCATTCGCAGAACCCGCCCCCGAACCACTGCGGGCGGGTGAGCCGCGTCCCATCGTGTTCCGTACGCGCGGTCGGACCCACGGCCCGATCACGCGGCTGTTCAGCCCCGGCGACCTCGGTCGCGTGCTCAAGCCGTTCGTCTTCCTGGACCTGTTCCGCCTCGATGCGAGCGAGGATGCCCCAGCCTTCGGCATGCATCCGCATTCCGGCATTGCCACCCTGACCTATCTCATCAACGGCGAAATCGCGTACGAAGACTCGACCGGCCAACAGGGCGTACTGCCCGCCGGGGGTGTGGAGTGGATGCGGGCGGGCAACGGTGTCTGGCATACCGGCGCGGCCCTCGGTCACGCGAATGCACTCGGATTCCAGCTCTGGATCGCACTGCCTGCCGAAAGTGAAAACGCCCCGGCCCAGAGCCAGTACATCGCGCCGTCGCAGATCGACCTGAAAGGCCCGGCACGGGTGCTGCTGGGCCAGTTCGGTGCCGCGGACAGCGTGATCGAGCCGCCCTCGAACATGACCTACCTGGCCGTGACATTGAAGGCCGGTGAACGCTGGCGCTATTCCCCGCCGTCGGGCCATACCGTTGCCTGGCTGGCGTTGAGCACGGGGCAGCTGGCGGCACCCGAGCCGATCCACGCCGGCGAACTGGTGGTGTTCGACGCGAGTGAACAGGCCATCGACGTCGACGCCATCCACGACACCACCTTCGTGCTGGGTTCTGCGGTCAGCCATCCACACGATCTGATCACCGGCACGTACTCCGTGCATACCAGTGCACAGGCCCTTGCCCAAGGCGAAGCGGAAATCCGTCGCATTGGCCGCGAGCTTCGGCGCGACGTCGACGTCAACTGAACCTGTCTCCCCATCAACAACGAGATCACCTCATGCAACCGTCCAACCACCTGCTCTCCCCTGCCGTCATCGGCCGTCTTGCCCTTCCCAACCGCATCGTCATGGCGCCGATGACGCGTAGCCGCGCCGGCGACGGTGATGTTCCTACGCCCCTGGTCGTCGAGTATTACCGCCAACGTGCCAGTGCCGGGCTGATCGTCACCGAGGGTTCGCAGGTCTCGCCACAGGGCAAGGGCTATCCCCGCACACCCGGTATCTTCTCTGCGGCCCAGATCGCGGGCTGGAAGGCCGTCACCGATGCCGTCCATGCGCAGGGGGGCCGGATGTTCCTGCAGTTGTGGCACGTCGGCCGGCTCTCGCATCCCCTGGTCCAGGCCAACGGCGAACGGCCGGTCGCACCGTCAGCGCTGGCGCCCGACGGGGAGCTCTACACATCCGAAGGACTGAAGCCGTACGAGGCACCGCGCGCACTGGCCATCGATGAAATTGCCGGGGTGGTCGATCAGTTCCGCGTGGGCGCCGAGAACGCCAAGCTGGCAGGATTCGATGGCGTTGAACTGCATGGCGCCAATGGTTACCTGATCGACCAGTTCCTTCGTGATGGCGCCAACCTCCGGACCGATGGCTACGGTGGTTCTGCGCAGAACCGCGTCCGCTTGCTGCGCGAGGTGGTGGAGGCCGTGATCCCGGTGTTCGGCGCGGATCGCGTTGGCGTGCGGCTGTCCCCGGCACTGAACGTTTTCTCGATGAGCGACAGCGATCCGCAGGCCACGTTTGGACATGCGGCCGACGTGCTGAGCCAGTACGGGCTTGCCTACCTGCATGTGATCCAGGCGGCGAGCGTCCCGTTCGACTTCGCTGAATTGAAACAGCGCTTTGGTGGCACCTACATCGCCAACGGCGGCTATACGGCCGATCGGGCTGAGGCGGCGTTGATCGCTGGGGAGGCAGACATGATCGCCTTCGGCACCCCCTTCATCGCCAATCCCGACCTGGTCGAGCGCATCCGCCACGGGAATCCGTGGACGGCGCCGGATCCGGCGACGTTCTACCAGGGCGAAGCGCGCGGCTACACCGACTACCCGGTGCGGGCCTGATCTACAACCGCATGCCCAGCCAGATGACGGCTTCCGTCGCGCCGGACACGATAGGGCCGAGCACCTTGGGCCAGAACGCGCCTGCCTGGCTATGCGCCAGGGCTTGATCGTGATGCTGTTGCTCGTCCGCAATGATGGATGAGATGGCCAGCACTGCGGCAGGGTCATGACCTCCCAGCACCACAATCTGGTGCTGGAGGTGGCGCAGCACCACACGCTCTACGGCTGTCGTGATTGCGGAAACAGCCCCTCGCCCCAGCAGGCCGGTCGCAACGCCGAGGACAAAACCACCCACGCCGCAGAGCCAGTAGCTTCGGCACCGAGGACGACCGCGTCGCTGCAGCTCCGCGCCGAAGATGGAGCGATGTCGTTCCTCGTGCGAACGGAACTCACGAAGCTCATCCACCAGTGCGGGTGCGGTCAGCCGGGCCAACAGAATCTGTCCGGTGTAGATCGCAATGGCACCATGCTCCCCGGCATGATTGACCTTGATGATGCGGTCGCCCAGATCAGGGGAGACAGCGTGTGCAACGACGTCCATGTGAGTCCTGATCATGTGATGTGGGGCCCGGGATGCTGACGATACCAGCGGCAGGCGGGTCGATGCAGCCGACAGCGTTTTTCCGGGAGCAGGTGCTATCTGGCAGGCGATTGCTCCGCCGTTCCGGCGTCCAGCGCCTTGCGCTGTGCGTCGTTCCAGGCCTCTCCTTCGGCGCGCGCGCGGGCATCCAGCTCCCGGTTCTCCCGATCATTCGCCTGGTACTGCGCCCAGACCTCCGGCGTGATGGTTTCCAGTCGATTGTCTGCACGCAGCTGGATCGAGGGCGTGTTCCCCATGGAGACCCTGAAGTTATCAAACAGCCATTGCCTGCGCGCCTCCGGCGAGGCGTACAGCAGGTCAGGCTCCGCGTACTGCTGCATGGGCAGCGCCTGCTCTGCGAGGGACGTGTCCGAGGAAATCCGGGCAAGCCGGACAACAAGCCGCTCATGCTCCCGGTCTTTCTGATACAGCGCTGCGACGTCTCCCTCGATCCAGAGCACGTACCAGTAGCCTGCAATCGGATGGCGCTGGAAGGGGTGCTCACGGATCAGGATCAGGTCGCCGGGTTCTTCGTAAAGCGCTTTCCATCCAGCGGGTGCCGGGCGGATGGAGCAGTCGACCGTTCCGCTCATGAGTTCCTCCACCCTCGGCGTTCCGCCGCTGGTGGACAGGCGTGTCGTCCAGCAGCGCAGGCTGTCCCGGTTGTGTGACGCGAGCAGCACCGCATGGTCGTCCAGGACGACCGCATCGGTATGCACGAAGCGATCGTCAGCAGCACCAGGATCGTCAAGGAGTCCTGCGAAAGCGCTGTCGGAGAGCTTTCCGCCATCGACATACAGCTCGAATGTCGTGTAGTGCTGGTACTTGCTGACGTTGATATCCAGCCTGCTTTCCGTGACCGCCACGACTTTCAGCGTGTCCGACGAGAGCACCGTTTCACGCTTGGTTCGCGTGCAGCCACTGGCAAGCAAGGCCGCTGACAGCAGCACTGCCGAACGCATTGCGGTGCTTGTTTTCACGTTCATCGTGATGCGGCCTGCCGTGCTTGTACGGGTGGAGGGGTGTATCCGTACAAGCATAGCGGTTGAACAGTAGTGCCGTTACAGCTCCGGTGGATCCGCGTTGAGGAGCTGCAGGGACGCGCCGGTGGTGTCGGCAAGCACGTGCTTGTCGGTGACCAGCAGCACCACGCCCGGGCGCAGCAGTGGCTGCAGTTGGGAACGGAAACCCGGTGGCAGCAGGATCTTATCTTCGTCTGCCCGGGCAACCACCGTTCCGCTCGCTGCTTCCTGTCCTGGAATACCGATCTCCACCCATGAGGGAGCCGTTGCCGGGGCAACGCCGTCGGCGACCATGAAGGCCCGCGTTCCCGCCGGCGCCGCACCGTCGCCGAAGCCCACCCTCGCCCGCCCGATCTCCTTGCCATCACGATACGCAAACAGCCTGCCGTCCGTGGTGCTCAGCAGCAGCGACAGCACGCCGGTCGGCGCGAGCTCGGGCTGCCAGCGGAACTGCTCCTGCACGCCCAGGGGTGCGACCAGCGCTTCCTTGCCGGTACCGGGGTCGATCGGACTGGCCACACGTGGGTGGACCAGCTCTGACGGCGACACGCCTTCTTTGGCGATCACCACCACCATCCCCATGTCGGTCGCACCGAACAGACGCCGCGCGAATTCGGTGGGCAGGTGCACGCAGCCATGGGATTCGGGATAGCCGGGCAACCCGCCGGCGTGCAGGGCCACGCCATCCCAGGTCAGACGCTCCTGGTAAGGCATGGGCGCGTCGTTGTACTTGCTCGACCGGTGATCCTTGTCCTTCTGCAGAATGGTGAACACTCCGGTGGGTGTTTCATGTCCCGGCTTCCCGGTGCTCACCGTCGAGACCGCGACCAGCAGCCCGTTGCGGTACACGTAGGCCCGCTGCTCGGTGAGACTCACGACCACGGCCATCGGCCCCATCGCCTTCGCGTCGCCACCCCAGACCCACTCGCCGGGGTGCAATGCCGCCGGCACGGTATCGGCCGGACGGGACGTCTTCGCGCCCCACGAAGGTACCGCCAGCGCGGTGGGCGCCAGGGCGAGCAGGGCAAGCAGGGCCAATGCAATTCGGGTCATCACAGTCCTTTGGATCGAGGGTCGCACCGCTGTACTGTCACCGGTCGCCGGCACCCAGGCAAGCCGGGCAGCCCCGGATTCCCCCCTGCGCTGCCTGGCTTTCGGGCAGCGCAGGTCCGCCGTTGCGCAGGCACGTATCAAAGTGCGTCAAATGGTAATATGTCGCATTCCCATTTCTGATTGCCCCCCTCCCGATGCCGTCCTCCCCCCGCCACGCCCTGTGCCTTGCCATCGCGCTGTCTGTCAGTCCGGCCCTCTACGCGGCGGATGCCGATCCCGCTGCCGACGTAAAGGAGCTGGACAAGGTCCAGGTGCTCGGGCGGGCGCAGACCCTGTATCGCGTGAATGACGCGGCGGTGGGCACACGCACGGATACCCCGCTGGAGCTGGTGCCGCAGTCCATCCAGGTGCTGCCCCGTGAGCTGATCGACGATCAGGCCGCACGCCAGGTCACCGATCTGTATCGCAGCATCAGTGGCATCAGCTTCTTCAGCTATGCCGGTGTCACCCTGCGCGGTTTCCGCCAGGAGAATGTGCTGTATGACGGCCTGCGCGGCGATCCGTACGCAGGCTTCTCGGTGCCGCAGCTGTTCAACATCGAGCGCGTGGAAGTGCTCAAGGGGCCGGCGGGCGCGCTGTACGGCGGCGGCGATGCGGGCGGTGTCATCAACTATGTCACCCGCAAGCCGTCGGCCAAGGTCGAGCGCCGGGTGGAGGTGCAGGTCGGCAACAACGATTTCCGCGCCGCCTCCGTCGAAGCCACCGGTGCACTGAACACCACCGGCAGCGTGCGCTACCGCGCTGGCGTGTACAGCGACACCGAAGATGGCGTGCGCTGGAACACCGACAGCCAAAGCGTGATCGGCGATGCGTCGATTGCGTTCGACGTGGGCGAGACCGGCGAGATGGTCCTGCAGTACACCGACATCACGCAGAAACTGGGCGGCAATCGTCTGCGCGGCGTGCCGGTGAACGATGCGGGCACCTTCCTGACCGATCGCCGCTGGAACCACAACGAGGCCACCGACTTCCTCGATATGGATGCCAAGGTGGTGCTGGCCCAGTACCGCTTCTCGCCTACCTCCAGCCTGGACCTGGACGTCGCGGCGCGGTGGTTCGAGAACAACGAGCACCAGATGTATCACGAGCCGATGGGCCTGATCGACCGCGATCGTGACGGCACCGCCGAGTGGATGACGCGCCAGCTGCGCAACCAGATCCGCGCCAACGACGCCTTCGCGGCCAACGGCAACGCCGTCTGGCGGCTCAGCACCGGAAGTGTGGACCACAAGGTGCTGTTCGGCGCCGACGTGTACCAGATGGACGCGGATTTCAACGCGCAGACCGCCAACAGTGCGGATCTCGCCCGCGGTGCCGGTCCTGTCCCGGGTATCGACCTGTTCAACCCGGTGTATGGCGTGACCTCCTATCACGACTACAACCTGGCCGCCCTGCCCTGGCGTGCGACCAGCACCCGCAGCAAGCGCTACGGCGGCTACCTGCAGGACGAGATCACCCTGACCCCGCGCTGGCACGTGCTGGCCGGCCTGCGCTGGGATGGTTTCAAGGATGACGACCGCATCGCCGGCAGCAGCGTGGATGGCGATGACATCAGCTGGCGCCTGGGCAGCACCTTCGTGGTCCGCGATGGTGTGAACGTGTATGCCAACGTGGCCAGCGGCTTCGTTCCGCAATCGGCCGCCAACCAGAATGCCGACGCCGGTGGTCCGTTCGATCCCGAGCGCAGCCGGCAGTGGGAAGTGGGCATGAAGAGCCTGCTGGCCGAGCGCATCACCCTGAATATGGCCGCGTACCGCATCGAGCGCAGCAACATCGTGCAGGCCACCGGCGCGGTGATCGATGGCGTGAACCAGCTGGCGACGCTGGGCCTGGTGCGCAGCAAGGGCATGGAACTGGACCTGCTGGCCGATGTGACCGACCGCTGGGTGGTCAACCTCACCTACGCCTATAACGATGCCGTAGTGAAGGATGCCGGCACGGGTGGCATCACCAATGCGTCGGGCGATCGCTTTGCCAACGCACCACGCAACAAGCTGGGTCTGTGGACCCGCTATGACTTCCCTGCCATCCAGTCGGCCGTGGGCTTCGGTGCCGACCATGTGGACGAGCGGGTCAGCCTGGATGGGCAGACGGTGAAGCCCTACACCACGTTCGACGTCAGCTGGAAAACGCAGTGGCAGCAGTGGCAGTTCCAGGCCAATCTCAAGAACGTGTTCGACAAGGTCTACGCAGCCAGCGGCTTCACCGGGCGCACGGGGCACTTCCCGGGCGAGCCGCGTCGTGTGTATCTCCAAGCGGCATACACCTTCTGATGCAACCCACGCGCCAGCCTTCGCCAGCGCCCCTGCCTGCCCCGCCCCCAACCGGTGGCGGGCGTCGGCGCTGGTTCGAGCTGCACAGCTGGATCGGGCTGAAGCTGTGTCTGTTCATGGGCTTCGTCTGCCTGACCGGCACGCTGGCGGTGTTCTCGCAGGAGATCGACTGGCTGCTGCACAAGCCGATGCGGGTGGCCGACGGCGGTAACACCGCCAGTTGGGGACGCATCATTTCGGCTGCGCAGCGCGCTCGGCCGGCCTGGGAGCTGGAAGGCATCAGCGCCGGGCACACCCGCTTGTTCGCGGCCCGCGCGCAGATGCGCCTGCCCGATGGCCGCAGGCGTTTCGTGTGGATCAACCCCTACACCGCGCAGGTTACCGGCGACACCGGCTGGTTCAATGTGCAACGCCTGCTGCGCAACACCCACCGCCATCTGATGCTGCCGGTCATCTATGGGGTGCCGTTGGTGACGGCACTCTCGGTGCCGTTGCTGCTGTCCTGGCTGGGCAGCCTGTACATTTACAAGAAATGGTGGCGTGGCTTCTTCAAGCGTCCCGATACCGCGCGCCCGCGCCGCCTCTGGGGTGATCTGCATCGCCTGGCCGGCGTGTGGTCGATGTGGTTCCTGCTGCTGATCGGCATCACCGGGGCGTGGTATCTGGTCGAATCCCTGGGGGGCGATGCGCCGGCGGCCCCGGTCACGCACCTGGCCGATGGCGACGCGCCACCGCGCCCCGTGGACCCCGCGGCGGTGGATGCCGCCGTGCGTCATGTATCGGAGCATTGGCCGGCGTTCACGCCCACCGGCGCCCTCGTGAGTCGCGATGGTCGCGGACTGGTCCTGGTGGGTGAGGCAACGGCCTGGCTGGTGCGCGAACGGGCCAACAACATCGCCATGGATCTGCAGGACGGCACCGTGCTGGGGCGCCATGACGGCGGCGATCTCGGGATGCACCAACGCATCGCGGAAATGGCCGACCCGCTCCATTTCGGAAGCTTCGGCGGCTGGCCGATCCGCCTGCTGTGGTTCGTGGCCGGTGCCCTGCTCACCTCGCTGTGTTTCACCGGCGTGTACATCTACGGCCTGCGCACCGCCGATGCCTTGCGTGCGCGTGCGCGAAAGGCGGCTGTATGAGCCCGCAGAAGACCCCCGATCCCTGGCGTGCCGCGTGGCGTGGCATGGGCCATTGGCGATGGCTGTGGCTGGTGTTGCTGCTGCTGTGGCTGGGCTTCCTGCCGGCGGAGTTCTCCAAGTAGCCCGCCCTGCGCGGCACCCGAAGGTGCCGCGCGTTTCATCAGGCGCCGATCAGAAGCTGTAGTCCAGCGACACGCCCACCGTACGCGGCTGCATCATCACCGCGTTCCAGCGGCGGTAATTCTGCGCCGTGCCAGCGGGAATGGTCCTGCCGGCGGCAACGTAGATGTCCTTGTTGGTGAGATTGGTGATGAAGAACCGCACGGTCGTGTTCTGGCTGCTCACTTCGGCGGTCAGATCGACCGTGGTGTAGCTGGGCAGCTCGAAGGACTGCGCAGACGCCACCGAGGCCTCGCGCTCGCCGTAATAACGCAGCGCGCCGCCGACACTCCAGCCCCAATCGCCACTGGTGGGGAACTGGTAGTCGGCCTGCAGGCTGCCTGCCCACTCCGGTACCTGCGGCAGCTGCGCGCCGGATTCGGCCTGATTGGCGCCGCCCGGGCGCGCCGGCGGGATCGGCGAGGTCAGCTGGGCATCGGTATAGGCCAGGCTGGCACTCAGGCGCAGGCCGTCGACGGGCATCAGCGCGCCGGTGAATTCCACGCCCTGGCTGCGTGCACTGCCGCCGTTGACGCCATAGGAAATGCCCTGCGGGGTGAGCAGGTTCAGGCGGATGTCATCCCAGTCGATCCGGAACGCAGCCACTTCGATCAGCGCACGACGATCCCAGAAGTGACTTTTCACGCCGGCTTCGTAGTTGATCAACGTATCGGACTTGACCTGCGAGGGCACATCCGGCGCGGCCGGCAGGATGGGGTTCGGGCTGCCGGCACGGTAGCCGGTGGCCACACGCAGGTAGGCCATGGTGTCCTCGCCCAGGAACAGCCGCGGGCTGGCGCTCCAGGTGGTCACGCTTTCCGACGACTCGGTGACGCGCTGCACGCCGTCGCCGCCCAGCGGGCCGCCCAGCGTCTGGCGGAAGACCTGATCGTTGCGCGCATGGCGCACGCCCAAGGCCAGATCGAAGCGATCGGTGAACTTCCAAGTGGTGTTGCCGAACAGCGCCTTCTCTTTATAGCTGGTCAGCACGGAGGCCTTGAACAGATTGAGCACCGGGGCGAACGCCGGGCTCAGTGCGCTGCCATCTTCGATATAGGCGGCGTCCTCATCGGTGTAGAACGCGCCGACCTGCCACTGCAGGCGGCTGTCGCCCTTGGAAGTCAGGCGCAGTTCCTGGGTCCACTTCTTGAGTTCGATGTCGGTGTCCAGCGCGGCGTACGCCATCACCGGTCCCACGCCGGGGCGCTGGCCCAGCAGCGGAATGTACTCGACGGACTGGTCCTGCAGGCGCCACGAGTTGGATTTCATCCAGCTGCTGGCAGAGGTGAAGTCCGCCCAGCCCAGATCCCAGTCCACCGTCAGCCCGTAGACGTCGTACTTGATCGTGCTCGGCTGCAGGAACAGATACTCGTTGGCGTATCCCGGCAGCTTCGGCTTGAAGGTGACCGGATCCAGCGCCACGGTTGCGAAATTGTCGCCCTTGTTCTCCTGGCGCATGGCGGTCAGCAGGACGTCCACGGTGTCCGAGGCTTTCCACAGCAGCGAGACGCGGCCGGCATTCTGGTGCACATCGTTGGTGTCGCGACGATGCAGGACGGTGTTGTCGATCCAGCCGGGGCTGGTCTGCTCGGCGTAGCTGGCGCGCAGGGCCAGGGTGCCCTTCACCAACGGCACATTGACCGCCGCGCGCTCGGAGTGGCCGACCCGACCACCATCGTCCACCACGCGCATCGTGGCGCCGGCACGGCCAGCGAAGTACTCCAGGTCCGGCCGCTTGGTCACGTATTTGACCACGCCGCCCAGCGCACTCGCGCCGTACAACGTGCCCTGCGGGCCGCGCAGCACCTCCACGTTCTGCACGTCGTAGGGCAGCAGATCAAACATGCCCGAGGTCGCGCCGGACAGCGAGCCATTGGCGGTCAGCGGCACGTCGTCCACATAGATCGACGTGGCGGCGGTGTTGCCCATCGGGGTGATGCCGCGGATGGAGATCGTCGAGCGGCCCGGTGCGCCCAGGCTGGTGACCTGCAGGCCCGGCACCAGTCCGGCCAGGTCGTTCATGTTGTTGACCTGCAGCCGGTCCAGCTGTTCTTCGCTGATGACGCTGATCGACATCGGGATATCGGTCACCACTTCCACGCGTTTCTGCGCGGTGGCGGTGACCGTGCCCAAGGTATGCACGTCGTCACGATTGGTTTTTTCAGCGGCCACCTGCGCCATGACCGGGGCGCTGCAGCCCAGGGCGAGGATGCCTGCAGCGCAGGCCAGCGACAACGCGTTGATTCGGGGCGAACAGTGACTCATGGTGGTCAGACCTCGGTAGCGAACAGGACGCCCACGGCAATGGGCACGAATTGCGGCAGTCAGGGCACCCCGGGTTGCAGGGATCAGGCCGGCCTGGCAGTGACGCTCCTGGGAAATGATGGATGCTTATAAGCCCATGTAGGACACAATAGTCCTGTTCAGAGAACTGTCAATCCCGCGTCGCAACATCGACATGAATCTGTGCCCCAGGACGGCTCCCACTGCCGCTGTCAGCCGCCCCAGACGGCCTCGTCACACCAGATCGTGCCGTCCCGATAGACCACGCCGGGCGTGCGGTCCTGCTTGAGGAAGGTCGGGCCATCCAGATCGACCAGGTCGCACAGCTGCCCCACCACGAAGCCCGGCGCAGCGCCCAGGCTGCTGCACACCATGCAGCCGACCATCACGCCCAGCCCGGCTTCCCGCGCCGCGGCGGAGATCAGCAGCGCCTCGGTGAGACCACCGCATTTGTCCAACTTGATGTTGAACACGTTGAAGCGCCCCTTGAGTCCCTCGACGTCCGCCAGGGTCAGCGCGCTTTCGTCAGCGGCCAAGGCAATGGGCGATGCAAACCCGTCCAGATCGGACTCGCGCCCGCGCGCAAGCGGCTGCTCGATGAGGGATACGTCAGCGGCGAGCATGGCGGTCACCAGACGGTCGAGATCGTCGATCTGGTAGCCCTGATTGGCATCCACACCGAGCCACACGTCCGGGCGCACCGCGCGGATGGCCTCGACGCGGGCAATGTCCAGATCCAGATCGCCGGTCAATTTGACCTTGATCGAGCGCGCCTGCCGATAGGCCACGGCAGCGGCCGCCATGGCCGATGGCGCATCGGCGCCCACGGTAAAGGTCGTCGGCAGCGGTCGCGGCGCCGCGAGTCCGGCAAGCGCCCAGACGGGCCTGCCCGACTGCTTTGATTCCAGCTCCCACAGGGCGGCGTCGACAGCATTGCGGGCACCGCCTGCCGGCAGAATCGAACGCAGTTCCTCGCGCGTGGGGTGTGCCTGGATCGCATCGCGCGCCGCTTCAATCTGGGTGCGCATGCTGTCGAGGTCTTCGCCAAGGTAATAGACGCCGGTGGCCTCGCCCCGACCGATATGCACGCCGTCATCCAGGGTGACGAGGATGGCCAGCCGGCTGTCGAAGACGTGACTGGCAATGCGGAAGGGAGCGGCCAGACGAAGCGCGTCCACCGCGATCCCGAGTTTCAGGCGGGCCATCAGGCGTTCACCCCGGTTGCAGCGGGGTCACGACTCAACGGGGGCGTTGCCAATAGCGTGATCGAGCACATCTGGTTTCCCTGCCTCAAGGTGAGCATTTCTCACATTGAGACAGTAGTTCTCCATAAGGAGAACTGTCAATGGGCGCCGCGGTCGGCGCCCTCTCTGCGCGTCAGGACGACCTCATTTCGCCAGGGCAGCAGCCGGGGCAAGTGCGGCTGCGATCCGCGAGACATGCTTGTTCCAGTCGAACTTCTGCCCTTCCGGTGTCCATCCCAGCCGCACGATCACCGCATCCTGCGACGGGATCACGGCCACGATCTGATGGTTGTGGCCCATCGCCATGAAGGCATCGGGTGGAACATCCTGCAGCACCTTGCGCCCTTCTTCGTCTGGCGCCGCCAGGTTCAACCAGAGCTGCGCGCCGTACGAGGGGCGCGGTGATGCGGGGGTGGGGGTCAGAGCGAACGCCAGCCATTGTTTCGACAGCAGGCGCTTGCCACCCGCTTCGCCGTGGTTGAGGTGCAGCAGCCCGTAGCGCGCCCAATCGCGGGCCGTGGCGTAGCCATAGGAACTGCCGACCAGTACGCCCGATTCGTCCGGCTCGATCAGTGCGCTGCGCATGCCCGCCGGCTCGAACAGCCGGGTCTGCGCAAACCGGGTCATGCCTTCCAGCGTGCCGCCGGTTGCGTCGAAGACAATGCGCGAGAGGATGTTGGTCGTGCCCGAGGAATAGCTCCAGTGCGTGCCGGGGGCGTGTTCAAGCGGCATCGCGGCGGCCAGCGCGGCCATGTCGCCCGCCTCGAACAGCATCTTGATCGACTCGTTGCCTGGCTTGTAACTCTCCACGAAGGTGAGCCCGCTCGACATCGTCAGCAACTGGCGCAGCGTGATGGCGCCCCGCGGGTCGCCCTTGCCCTGCCACTCGGGAACCGGTGCCGGGTCATCCAGCTTAAGCACGCCGTCATCGACCAGCAGGCCGACCAGCGTACCCATGATGCTCTTGGTGGCTGACCAGCCGAGCATGCGGGTGTCCTGATTGAACCCCGGCGCGTAACGCTCGGCGACGATCGCCCCACCCTGCACCACCACGATCGCCCGGGTGTCCGGGTAGCCGCCCACGTTCTGCTCCTCGAACGCCGCACTCACGGCCGCATCCAGTGCGGCGCGGTCGAGCTTCGTCTCAGCGGCCGCCTGCAGCCCCGGAGCCGGCAGGTCGCCCTGTGGCCACGGGCGTGCCGACGGCTGCGGCAGCGGTGAGAGCCGCGCGGCCTGGGCATCGAGCGCCTTCAACGGCACCTCGCCGGTGGTCAACGTACAGCCGACGGCCGGCCGATGCAGCGCAGTACGCGTGGCCGCGCCAGGTGCGGACGCGGTGACCGTCCCGGCCTTGCGATCCACCGACAGCGCCACCGCCTTGGTGAAGGGCGCCAGCGCGTGGATGTCGTCGCGCAGCACGTCAGCCTCGGCACGGTTGGCTACGAAAATGCCGGCGCAGGCGATCTGGGCGGAGACCGCCGTGCCCAGATCGTCCGCGCTGGTGATCGGTGGTGCGGTGGCGAATGCCGGCGCGGACGCGGCGAGCGCGAGGGCGAGAAGGCTCCCGCCGGTGGAATGACGAATCATGAGGTGTGTCCTGTGGTTGTTGGAGCGCGCACGTGGATCAGCGCGTGCGGCAGGGGTGGCGCAGCGCCGAGCCTGCCCGGGCGCCGGTGTGTTTGCCGTCCTCGAAACTCACCACACCGTTGACGATCACGGTGTCGATGCCGGTCGGCGCGCCGGCGGGCGCGTCCCAGCTCGCCACATCATCCAGCGTGTCCAGATCGAAGAGGACGATATCGGCGCGCATCCCCTCGCGGATCAGCCCGCGATCGCTCAATCCCATCCGCTGTGCGGGCCAGCTGGTCATCTTGCGGACCGCATCTTCCAGCGTCAGTACCTGGCGTCGCTTCACATACTCGGCGAGGATGCGCGGGAAGGTGCCATACGCGCGCGGGTGCGGCAGGCCGATGGCGCCGTCGCTGCCGTAGTTCACCGCCGCTGCGGCATCACTGCCGATGCTGACCCAGGGCTGGCGCAGCGCGAGCTGGACATCCGCTTCGCTGATCATGAAGTACAGCGCGACCGCCCGATTGGGCAACCCTTCCAGCGCGATGTCCCACGCCGCATCAGCCGGATCCAGATTCAGCTCGGCACCGATCTCGGCCAGCGTCTTGCCATGGAAGCGCCGGTACTTCTCACTGAAACTGTTGGCCAGACGCACGTTCTGGAAGCCACCCGACGCGTGTACCAGGTTCGACCAGCCCGGCATCGAACCGGCGGCCACCTCCTTCTTCATGCGCTCGCGCACCTTGGGATCGCGCACGCGCTCGATGCCCTTCTCGAGCCCATCGGCCCAGACCCAGCTCGGTGCGATGATTTCCAGCCCGGTGCCGCCGGCGGTGTACGGATACAGATCGGCGGCTACATCGACCCCGCGGTCGCGGGCGGCAGTGATCGTCGCCAGCGCCTGCGGCATCAGCTTGCCCCACTCCGGTGCATAGGCTGCCTTGAGATGGAAAATCTCCACCTTGACGCCGCCCTTCTCGCCGATCTCGATGGCCTCCTCGATGGCCTTGACCACGCCTTCGCTCTCGTCACGCATATGCGTGGCGTAGAAGCCGTCGCACTGCGCGGCCACCTTGGCCAGCGAGATCAGATCCGAGGTGCTCTGGAAGCTGCTGGGTGCATAGATCAAGGCGCTGGAGATACCGAACGCGCCGGCCTCCATCGCCATCTTCACCTGCTCGCCCATGGCCTCCAGCTGCTTTGGCGTCGGCGCACCGGCGGCATCGCCCATGACATGCACGCGCGCCTGGGTGGAGGAGTAGTACGTGCCGAAGTTGACCGCGATGCCCTGCGTTTCAAGCTGCTTGAAGTAGCCCGGCATCCCCGCCGCAGGCACCGGCGGTCCCCCCTCGCCGCCGATCAGCGTGGTCACGCCCATCCGCAACTTGTTCTCGGCCGCGCCATCCTTGAGCAGCGCCGCGCCGGACTGATCCATCATGTCGATGAAGCCCGGCGACACATAGCGCCCCGTCGCGTCGATCTCGCGGGTGCCCTGCCCGGGGACCTGGCCCACCTGGACCACGCGCCCCTCCTTGACGGCCACATCGGCACGGACCCACGGATTGCCGGCACCGTCGAGCACGCGTCCACCGCGGATCACCAGGTCATAGTCGGCGGCGGCTGCGTTGGCGGCGAACAGCATGGATACGCCCGCCCACAGCAGGGTGCGCTTCATCATTGCATCTCCTTGTTGGTGCGCGCCTGCGCACGCACGTCATCCACGACCTCGCGAACCGCATCCACCACGCGATCAGGCTGATCGATCTGGATGTAGTGACCGGCATCGCTCACGATCTGTTGCCGCCCGCGGCTGGACAGGGCGGCCTGTTCGGCATGCAAGGTGCGCCATTCCTGCTTGAACCGGGCGCCCTCCTCTGCCGTCAGGCCCATCTTCTTCAGCTCGTCGGGCTTGAACGGCTTCAACGCGGTCAGCACGATCACCGGGCGGTCGCCAAAGGACGTGACCGCGCGGGCATCGTCCATGGTGCTGTCGAAGCCGTCGAGCTCAGCGGTCGCGCCTGTGACCGAGCCACTGGAGAAGGCGGTGATCTCCGCGGCCTCATCCTTCGGGCGTGGGCCATGATCGGCGCGCGAGAACAGGAAGCGCACCAGGCCGGTCCGTGACAGTGCCGTGGCGGTATGCATCAACAGCGACACCTTCTTCGGGTGGACATCGATGCTCACCACGCTGCCGAGCCGGGCGATCTGATCCGGGTGCGAGGGGTCGACCATCACCAGCCCGGCGACCTGCTCGCCATAGCGCCCCACATAGGTCCGGGTGTACGGCCCGCCGATGGAATGGCCGACCAGCACCAGCGGATCGGTGATGCCCGCGCCTTTCAACAGGGCGTGCAGGTCATCGGCCACGGCCGACGCACGCTGCGGGGTGTCCTTGGCATCGCTGCGCATGATGCCGGCGCGGTCGTAAGCACAGGCGCGGGTGAAGCGGGCGATCCGGTCGTGCACCCGGGTCCAATCCATCGTGCCGCCCGTGCCGAGGCCGGACTCGAAGATCACGGTCGGGGTGCCACTGCCACGACACTCGATATGCATCTGGCGTCCGCCGACATCAACCATCTGGCCGCGCAGTGGATGATCGGTCGCCGCGCTCCGGCGCGCCAAGGCCTCGTAGACCACCCCGATGAGGGTGAGCAGGATCGCGACCGCCAGCAGACCGAGCACGATCCACTTCACCCACCGACGAAACCGCCGCCAACCCTTCACTGCTGTCATGTCGTGCTCTCTTCAATGGCGTGCTGAAGCCTGCGAGGGGGCGCAGGCGGTTGAGAATCCTGGGATCTGCCTGCCCGGCCAACGCAAACGACCGGGATGGATTGAGGCCCATATAGGATATAAGCGTCCTATTTGGAGAATTGTCAATGTGCAGTGCGGGCACGGGGCCAGTCCATTAGCCGCTCCAGGGCGCACGCCGCCCAGCGCCAGACTGCGACAAACCGTCGCAATCGAGCACAAAACGGGCATTTTCGCCGGGAATCCCGACAACCATGCCTTACCATCGGGCCGGTGCATGCGTCCCTCCTCCATCGCTGGCTTCATGCCTGGGCCTTCCTGGCGATTGCGCTGGTGATCGTCGCGCCCATGGTCAGCCGGGCATTGGCGCCGGTGACAGCGCCCGTCATCGTGGCCTCGCCGGCACCTGATCCCCATGCGGCGCATCACGCCATGACGGATGCCGACGCGCACACGGGCCATCACGCGCATCACGATAAGGATCAGGGCGAGGCCCGCCCCGCTGCCGAAGCGCCTGCCGATCCGCACGCCAACCATGACATGGGCGTGGACTGCGAGTACTGCCTGATCGCGGCCCGTCTCATCAGCCTGCTCGTGGCGCTGCTCCTGCTGCTGACGCAGTGGTCGGCCGTGTTTCGATCGCTGTCAGGTCTGGTCGAGCGTCGTCGCGCTCCCGCTCAAGGCACCCTCGGCGCCCGCGGCCCACCTGTTCTGGTCTGCTGATCCGGCACGGATCCGGTGCAGCCTTGCTGCGCCCTGCCGGTTCATGCCCAACGCCCTGCGCTTTCCGGCCCATCCGCCGGACCTTGTCCCTGCCCCGGTCACGCTGACCGCGGCATCGAATGCTGTGGACCATGACAACTTCTTTTTCGTATCGACCTTTGGCCAAGGCCATCACGGCCGTGCTTGCCGCTGCCCTTCTTCTTCCCGCCACCGTCGCCGCCCAGAACGGTACCGTGCTGACCCTGGGCACCGTGCAGGCGCGTTCGGCCGCCGAGCGCGAGCTGTCGGCCCGCTCGGTCTTCACCTCGGTGGATCTCATCGGCGGCGACGTCCTTCAACCGCAGAAGGTCGACCATAGCTGGGAGCTGCTGATGAACGCCCCGGGCGTGCAGGTCACCCAGTTCAAGATGGGCACCGACGCCGGCCGTTTTTCCTTCCGGGGTTTCAACGGCGAGGGCCGCATCAACGCGGTCAAGCTGCTGATCGACGGTATTCCGAGCAATGATAATTCCGGCGGCATGCCCTACCTGGATGCGGTGTTTCCGCTGGACATCGCCGCGCTCGAGATCGTGCGCGGCACCAACGATGCCCGCTACGGGCTGCATGCGATTGCCGGTGACGTGAATGTGTTGACCCGCCAGGGCGGCAATGACGGCCAGCTGAGCATCACCGCCGGCAGCTTTGGCACGCAGGATGTCCAGTTGGCCAAAGGGTTCGAGAGCGGCGCCTGGTCGCAGAACTATTTCGTCGGCTGGCGGACGTCCGACGGCGAACGCGACCATGCCGATGGCACGCAGCGCAGCTTCGCCGGCAAGTGGTTCTACACCGACCCCGACGGCCGGTGGCGCGCAGGGCTGACCAGCCGCTACTACAAGAACGCCGCACTGGAAGCCGGCTACCTCAGCTATACGGAGGTGCAGGCCAATCCGACGCAGTCGCCGGCATACGCACGCGATGACCGCAGTGAGCGCGAGACCGTCCAGACCGCCGTGCACATCGATGGCGCACTGGGCAGCGACTGGAGCTGGAACGCCAAGGCCTACCAGAACGACTATCGCAACCAGCGCTGGGTGACGTTCACCGCGGGAGGCGCTCAACAGGAACGTTTCAATGACGAGACCCATCGCGGCCTGATCTTGAATACGACCTGGCGCCCGGACTCGCGGCTGGCCGAGTTCGTCCTCGATGCCGGCGTGGATGGCCAGTGGCAGGACAACACGGCCCGCCGCTACCGGACCGTCGCGCGGGAGCGCCAGGCGACCCTGCGCGATTGGGACTCCACACTCGATACCCGGGGTGCCTACATGCAGGCAGTGATCCGGCCGATGGACGCGCTGAAGATCGTGCCCGCCTACCGGGTGGATCGCGTGTATGGCGACTTCCACACTGTGGCGACCGGCCTGCGTGCACCGGTCTACGACTATGGCCTGATCAAACAACCGAAGCTGAGTGTCTCCTACGATCTCAGCCCCACAACGGTCGCCTACGCCAACTGGGGGCGAACGTTCCAGATCGGCAGCGGCAATGGCGCGTATCGAACGCAGCTGAACGATCTCGCCCCCTCCCTCAACGAAGGCTGGGAAGCCGGGATGAAATGGGCGCCCGTGCAGGGGCTGCAGACCCGCATCGCGTACTGGGAGCAGCGGGCCAGCGATGAGGTCGCCACCGTCCTGGGCGTCAATGGCGTGGTCGGGGCCAATGAGGTCGGCAACGTGGGCCAGACGCTGCGCCGCGGTTGGGACGCCCAGCTGACGTGGCAGGCCAGCGCCCAGTGGCGCGCCTGGGCGGCGTACTCGCGGCAGAAGGCGGTGATCGAGGTGCCCGACGCCAGTGCGCCGCAGACCCGCGGGCGGCAGATCGAGAACGTGCCGAACTGGCTGGCCAGCGCGGGGGTGGACTACGCCCCGACGGCCGACTGGGCCTTCAGCGCCTGGGGCAATGGCCAGGGCGACTACTTCGTGGAAAGGACCAACACGCTGGGACGCTACGGCGGCTATGCACTGTTGAACCTGAGCGCCACGTATCGGCTGGACGCGCGCAACAGCCTGGCCCTGCAGTTGAAGAACGCGACAGATCGTTTCTACGTGTATGCCTGGTACGACAGCGGTTCCTCGGGTTACTCACCCGGTGACGGCCGGGCGTTGTACCTGAGCTGGACCCGGGAGCTCTGACATGCCATCCCCCGCTACCCCGCGTGCATCGGATCGCTGGCGTTTCTACCGCGCGGTGTGGCGGTGGCACTTCTATGCCGGTCTGTTCGTGCTGCCCTTCATCGCCTGGCTGGCGTTGACCGGCGCGGTATACGTCTACCAGAAGCCGATCGATCGCTGGATCCATCACGATCTGAAGGTCGTGGAGAACGCAGCGGTGCCGCCCTCGCCTGCCAGCGCCCAGCTTGCGGGCGTCAACGCCGTCAGTCACGGGGCTGTCTTCCGTTACACCACGCCGGAGTACGCCGACGGCAGCATCGAGATCGGCGTCCAGGAGGTCGACGGTCGACGGCAGATCTACTACATCGACCCGGGCACCGCGCAGGTGCTCGGGCAGCTGCCGGACAAGGGAACGTTCTCGGGCGTGGTGCGGCAGCTGCACAGCCTCGATCTGCTCGGTGATTACGCCAGTGCCCTGATCGAGATCGCCGCCGGCTGGGCCATCCTGCTGGTGGCGACCGGCGTGTACCTGTGGTGGCCGCGCGGGCAGAACGGTGGGATCACCACGGTTCGCGGGCAGCCGCGACAGCGGCTGTTCTGGCGCGACCTGCATGCGGTAACCGGCGTCTGGGTGGGCGGTGTGCTCGTGTTCCTGGCCGTGACCGGCATGCCGTGGTCGGTGGTCTGGGGCAACCAGGTCAATGCCTGGGCGAACGGTCACGACTATGGTTACCCGGCCGGGGTGCGTGTGGACGTGCCGATGTCCGCGCATCGGCTTGCCGACACCACCACGCCAGCGTGGTCGATGGAGCAGGCACAGCTGCCGGTCTCGGCGGTGCCGCATGTCCAGCACGCCGCTGCCGATGACGGGCATGCCGCACATGGTGGCGGCCCTCTCGGGGACCTGTCGCCGCAGCCCGGCGCGCTCGGCATCGACGCGACCATGCGCCGGTTCAACGCACTCGGCCTTGCGCCGGGTTACAGCATCGCGCTGCCGCGTGGGCCCATGGGTGTCTACACCGCCTCGGTCTATCCGGAGGATCTGTCGCGTCAGCGGGTGGTGCACCTGGATCAGTACAGCGGCCGGGTTCTGCTGGACATGGGCTACGCCGATTACGGTGCGCTCGGGCGAGGACTGGAATGGGGCATCAATGTCCATCTCGGCAACGAGTACGGCACGGTCAACCGTGTGGTGCTGATCGTCGCGTGCGCGGGGATCCTTCTGCTCTGCCTCAGCGGTGTGGTGATGTGGTGGAAGCGGCGCCCCATCGGTGGGATCGGCGTGCCGCCACTGCCGAGGCACGGGCGAAGCGTGGCCTGTGTCTTCGTGCTGCTGTGCATCGGCGGCCTGGTGTTCCCGCTGGTGGGCCTGTCGCTGTTGGTCGTGGGTGTTCTGGATTGCCTCGCCACCCGTGGCTGGCGCGCGCCATGAATCACGTGGTTGGCCAGCGTCCGGCTCACTCCGTGAGCGCGAATGCCCGCCGCCACTCGCGCGGGCTCACCTGGAATGCCCGGTTGAAGCTCTGGCGGAACGATACCGCCGAGCGGAAGCCGGATTGCTCCGCCACCTGATCGATGGACAGCGAGGTGGATTCAAGCAGGTCCTTGGCCCTGCGCAGGCGCTCAGCATCCACCCAGGCACCGACCGTCATGCCGGTCGCCTTGAGGAAGCGCCGGGTAAACGTCCGCCGGCTCATGGCCACCTTTTCGGCGAGTTCATCCAATGAATGATCCCGCTGCAGGTCTTCGCGAATGTAGTCGAGCAACCGGCTCAACAGTGCATCCTGCGGCGATGCCGGCATCGGCTGGTCGATGTATTGGGACTGGCCGCCCTCGCGATGGGGAGGCAGCACCATGATGCGGGCGATTCGGTTGGCATGGCGCGCGCCACAGAGTTTGCGAGCCAGATACATGCAGCAGTCCAATGCCGCACCGGTGCCTGCCGACGTCACGATTCGGTCTTCGTCGACGTACAGGGCATTCATGTCCAGGCTGACTTGTGGGAAACGCCCGTGGAAATCGGCCTCGGCCAGCCAGTGCGTTGCCGCCACGTGCCCGTCCAGCAATCCTGCATAGGCCAGCGCATAGGCGCCATAGCAGAGACCGACGACGTGCGCACCCCGGCGATGTGCTGCGATCAGCCGGTCGGTCAGGCCCGCGCTCGGGGCGAGGTGCAGATCCGCCCACCCCGGGACGATCACTACGTCTGCCTGGTCAAGCAGTTCCAGCCCCCCGTGGGGCGTTACAGCCACCTGCCCGCCCGATAAGATGACGTCCGTGCGTTCTGCGGCGATGCGCAGGTGGAACAAGGCCTGATCCTCCGGCTGGATGTCGAAGATCATCAACGGCACGGACAGATGGAACGCGCTGACGCCTTCGGGGGCCAGCACAACGACCTGCAGCGGCGTGGCCGCAGGGGGGGGTGAACGATCGCTGGCCATGGCCCGATTCCATCGATGTTGGTCTCTCAGGCCAGTATTCGCAGGTTCGCGCGCGCGTCAATCTGGGCGTCATCCGCTCACCCTGAGAGAAACGCATGAAACTCCTGTCCCTCGCACTTACCACGGTGTTGGTCCTGGGTATCCAGGCCAGCGCACACGCCGCAGGCCCTGCATCAGCGACCACTTCGATCCAGCAGATCCGCAATGCCACGGCCAAGATCACCTATGGCGACACCGTGCTGCTGGTGGACCCGATGCTGGCCGCCAAGGGGGCCTATCCAGGCTTCCTGGACACGTATCGCAGCGAGCTGCGCAACCCGACCGTCGAACTGCCCTTCGATGTGGGCCAGGTGCTCAAGGACGTGGATGCCGTCCTGCTAACGCACACCCACCTCGACCACTGGGACCCCGCCGCGGAAACGCTGATCCCGAGGCAGATGCCGATGTTCGTCCAGCATGAAGCGGACGCGGCCCTGCTTCGCGGCAAGGGGTTCGCTGACGTCCGCATCCTGCCCGCGCACGTCACTTTCGAGGGCGTGACGATTTCTCGTGTCGCCGCACAGCACGGTTCGGCGGCCATGTTCCAGGTGGAGCCGCTGGCGACGATGCTCGGCAGTGTGACCGGCTTCGTGTTCCAGAAGAGCGGTGAGCCCACCATCTACCTTGCTGGCGACACCGTGTGGACCGGCGACGTACAGGACGCGATCAAGCGGTATGCGCCGGATGTCATCGTGCTCAACACGGGCGATGCACGGGTCAAGGGCTTCGATACCGGCATCATCATGGGCGTGGAGGACACCTCGCGTGTCCATGCGTTGGCGCCGTCGGCGAAGATCGTCGCCGTCCACATGGATGCGGTGAATCACATGACCGTCTCCCGTGCGGACCTGCGCCGCTACGTCCGTGAGAACGCACTCCAGGACAGCGTGCTGATTCCTGAAGATGGCGAAACCCTGAACTTCTGAAGGAGCACACCATGAAAACTGCACTGATCGTGGTCGACATCCAGAACGACTATTTCGCGGGCGGCCGTTTCCCGCTGGAAAACAGCGAACAGGCCTTGGCTGCAGCCTTGCACGCGATCGCGCAGGCCAGGCAGGCCGGTGAGCTGGTCGTGGGTATCCAGCACATCGCAGCGAGCGATGGTCCGTTCATGGCCGCAGGCACCGAGGGCGCGGCATTGCATCCGGCCATTGCCGAGGCGCTGGAGGGCTGTCCAGTGATCGAGAAGCATCAGGCCGACAGCTTCCTCGGCACTGCGCTGGGCGAAACACTCGCCGCCCGGAATGTCTCGGCCATTCGACTGGTCGGGATGATGACCCAGCACTGCATCACGCATACGGCACTGTCGCCGGAGGCAGCGGGCATTGACGTCACGATCATCGGTGCGGGCTGCGCTGCGCCGACCGCGATGATCAGCGGCATCGCGCTCTCCGGATTGGCCGGGCGCTGCAAGGTGGTGTGACCCGCAGGAGGTGCCCGCGTGAAGACTCGTGCTTCACGCGGCGCACACTACCCTCTTGCCGTCACACCCCCATGGAGCTTCTCCCTCGTGAGCCGGCATTGGCCGCCAACGCGCGCGTTAAAAGGACGTACCTGTCTTTCCCTGATTCTGTTGACTGGCGCTGCCGTTGCCCAGCCCGCACCGGACGGCGCCGCGGTCCCCGCGTTGGATTGGCAGCAGTCGCAGCAGCGGCTGGAGCAGGTCTCCGATGCCTTGGCCGCAGCGGATGCGTCGGTGCGCAACAAGCAGGACCTGCAGGACGCCACCCGGCTGCTGCGTCTTCCAGAGATCACCGGTGAAATACGCCGGCTGCAGTTCCAGAAGACGCTCACCCTGCCGCTGGGTTCCTTGGCGCCGGTCGCTGAGGCCTTCGGCATCGACTCGCCGCTGCAGTTCACCGAGCGCGATTGGCGCACCCGCCCGGTGGTCACGGCGGTGTTGCCGCTGTACACCGGTGGGTTGATCCCTGCCGCCCAGCAGGCCGCGGCAGGCGCGACCGACCAGGCCAGCGCCGAGCGCGAATCGCAGCGCCAGTCGCTGAGCGTGCAGCTGGTCCAGGCCTATTTCGGCCAGCGTCTTGCCGAGCAGGCCGTGGACGTGCGCCGCGAGGTGCGCGATGGGCTGCAGCGTCACCTTGATGATGCGATGAAGCTGGAACGCGAGGGCTTCGCCACCCGCGCCCAGCGGCTGCAGGCCAATGTGGCCCGCGACAAGGCCGAGCGCGAGTACCAGAAATCGCTGAATGATCTGCAGACGCTGAAGGCCGCGTTGGCCACCCTGCTGCGCAGCGGTGGCGACGTTCGCCCACTGTCGCCCTTGTTCGTGCATCGCGCGCCGATCGGTGCCCTGCCCACCTTCGAACGCGATGCACAGGCCCGGCAACCCCAGATTGCCCGGCTGCGCGCCCTGGTGGCCCAGGCCGAGCAAGGCGTGCGCGTGCAGCAGGCCAAGCTCAAACCCACCGTATTCCTGTTTGGCCAGTACGATTTCCGCCGTCGCGACGAAATGTTGACCGACCCGGACTGGGCGTTCGGCATCGGCCTGAAGTACACCTTCCTGTCGCCCACCTCGCGCCCCGCCCAGATCAGCGCCGCCCGCGCCCAGCAGGATCAGGCCGAAGCCGGCCTGCGCGAAGCCGAGAACCAGGTGACGCTGGGCGTGCGCAAGGCCTGGTACGAACTGGATACCGCCCGCCAGCAGTTCCTGCTGCTGGACAGCAGCATCGAACAGAACCGCGAAAACCTGCGCCTCCAGGAGCTGGCCTTCCGCGAAGGCCAGGCCACCTCGCTGGATGTGATCGATGCGCGCCTGGGGCTGGGCGGCGCGCAGGTCGAACGCGCGCAGGCCGCGTATCAATACGACGTGGCGCTGGCACAGTTGCTGGAGATCAGTGGACAGATGGACCGATATGAAGAATTCCGCCGCCGCGGCGACGAGGTGATCGCGCATGAATGACACACTGCAGGCACCGGCCGACGCGCCGCCGCCGAAAAAACGCAAGGTCGGCATCCTCATCGGGCTGGTGCTGGCGATCGTGGTGGTGATCGGGCTGTGGCTGGCCTGGCGCACCCCGGCCGAACAGCTGCAGGGCATGGCCGACGCCGACACCATCAACGTGGCCGCGAAGATCACCGCCCGGCTGGCCGAGCTGAAGGTGCGCGAGGGCGACCGGGTCACCGCCGGCCAGGTGCTGTTCGTGCTGGACAGCCCCGAGGTGGCGGCCAAGGAGCAGCAGGCCCAAGGCGCGCTCGAGGCAGCGCGGGCGGTGGCCGACAAGGCCGACGAAGGGGCACGCAGCGAGGACATCCGCGCCGCGCAAGCCAATTGGAAACGCGCCGAGGCGGGCGCCACCCTGGCCGATGCCACGTATCAGCGCGTGCAGAACCTGTTCAACGAAGGCGTGATGACGCGGCAGAAACGTGACGAGGCCTTGGCCCAGGCGCGCAGTTCGCGCGAGCTCTCCAACGCCGCGCGGGCGCAGTACGACCAGGCGCTGGCCGGCGCGCGCGACCAGGACAAGCGCGCCGCGCAGGGCCAGGTCCGCCAAGCGCAGGGTGCCGTGGCCGAGGTGGATGCGGCCCGCGACGAGATCAACGGCCGCGCGCCCATGGCTGGCGAGATCAACAAACGCATGTCGGATATCGGCGAGCTGGTGCCGGCCGGCTACCCGGTCTTCACTCTGGTCGACATCGACCGCATGTGGGTGTCGGTGAACCTGCGCGAATCGCAGATGCGGGGCCTGAAGGTCGGTGCCCGCCTGCGCGGCAACGTGCCCGCACTGGATCGTGACGCCGAATTCGAGGTGTATTTCATCAATCCCGCCGGTGACTACGCCACCTGGCGTGCCACCCGGCAATCGTCCGGCTATGACGTGCGCAGCTTCGAGATCCGGCTGCGCCCGGTCGACCCGGTGGACGGCTTCCGGCCCGGGATGAGCGTGCTGTTCGGGTGGCCGCAGGGATGAGCCGGCCGGTGTGGGCGAGCGCTGCAGCCTCGTTCCAGCGCGAGCTTCAGCACCTGCGCCGCGATCGTGCCGATCTGCTGCTGATCACGCTGCTGCCCGCCGTGATGCTGGGGCTGATGGCATGGTTGTTTGCCGCCTCGGTGATGCGCGATATCCCCATCGCCATGGTCGACCTGGACCGCAGTGCCGAAAGCCGGCAGCTGGCCCGCATGCTCGATGCCAGCCCCGGCGTGAGCGTGGCCAGCCAGCCGTCCAGCCTGGCCGAAGCGCAATCGCAGCTGCGCCGGTTGGACGTCTTTGCGGTCGTACTGGTGCCGCGCGATGCCACCCGGCAGGCACTGCGCGGCGAACAGGGCACGGTGTTCGCGTACTACAACGCCACCTACCTCACCACCGGCCAATCCGCGGTGCGCGATATCGTCGAGGCGGTCAGCGCCTGGAACGCGCGGCTGCTGGGCGAGCGCATCGGCAAGCAGGTCGGCCCGACCAAGTTGCGCGCGCCGCCGATCGCCGTGCAGTCGGACATCCTGCACAACCCCGCGCGCAGCTATGAGTTGTTCCTGTTGCCCTTGCTGTTCCCGGCGATCCTCTCCCTGGGGCTGGCACTGGCGGTTGCAGCCAGCCTGGGCCGTGAGGTCCGCGATGGGCACCTGCGCGACTGGCTGGGCGACACCCCTTGGTCGGCAATCGCCGGCAAAGTCGTGCCGTACGTCCTGCTGTTCTCGGTCTACGGTGCGCTCGGGGTGCTTTACCTTGCCCTGCTCCGTGGTGATGGCATCGCCGGCAGTGCCCTGCTGCTGATGCTGGGGCAACCGCTGTTCTACCTGGCCTGCGCGGCGGTGGCGCTGCTGTTTGTCGGGCTCACCCGTGACATGGGCACGTCACTGTCGGCGATCGGCTTGAGCATCGGCACCGCCCTGGCGTTTTCCGGCGCCACCTTCCCGGTGGTCGATGCGCCGCTGTTCACCCGTATCTGGAATCTCCTGCTGCCGCTGACCGCCTACGTAAAGCTGCAGACCCAGCAGCAGTTCGTCGGCGCGCCGTGGAGTGTCTCGCTGTGGCCGCTGGGCACGCTGCTGCTGATGGTGCTGGTGGCCGGTGGCATCGGTGGCTGGCGATTGATGGCGGCCGCGCGCAACGCCGATCCGGTGCTGCCGGGTGCACCGCGCGAGACCCGCGCATGAACCGCTTCGTCGACAGCCTACGCCTGACCCTGCGCACGGTGCTTACCGATCGCTATGCCGTCGTGCTGATGGTCGGCGCGGTAGTGCTGTACTCGTTCTTCTACCCGGCGGCCTACCGCCATCAGGTGGCCAGCAACCTGCCCATCGTGGTGGTCGACCACGACCAGAGTGCCACCAGTCGAGAACTGCTGCGGCGGGTGGATGCGCTGCACACGGTACGCATTGTTGATCAGCCGGCCAACATCGACCAGGCACGCCATGTGCTGGAAACCGGTAAGGCCGAAGGCATTCTGCTGATCCCGGCCAACCTTGAACGCGACATTCTGCGCGGCAGCCACGGCTATCTGGTGTTGATGGGCAACGGTGCCTACCTCGGCCGCGCCAGTTGGGTGCTCGGCGGCGTGGCCGAGGCACTGACCGCGTTCGCGCGCGAGGCGGCCGTGTCCCAGGCGGCGTTCATGGGGGCACCGCAGGCACCGCCGATCACGTTGGTGCAGCGCCCGCTGTTCAATACGCGGGAAGGGTACGGCAGCGCCATCGTGCCCGGCGTGGCCGAGCTGATCGTGCATCAGACGCTGCTGATGGGCATCGGCGTACTGCTCGGCGCGCGACGCTTGGCGTTGGGCCGGCGCCTGCGCTTTGACATGCCGACACTGGCCGGCATGGCGGTGGGCTTCGGTGCCATCGGCCTGCTCGGGCTGCTGTATTACGCCGGTTTCACCGCGTGGGTGCAGGACTACCCGCGCGGTGGCAATCCGCTCGGACAGTTGCTGGGCGGCACGTTGTTCATCGCCGCCACGGTGGCGTTCGGGCTGTTCATTGGCAGCTTTTTCGCGACCCGCGAACGTGCCTTCCAGGTGGTCGTCGCCTGCTCGATCCCGTTGTTCTTCCTGGCCAACCTGTCCTGGCCGGCGGTCACCTCCCCGCCCGCGCTGGTGGCCCTCGCCCACCTGCTGCCGACCACCCCCGGCATCAACCTGATGGTGCGGTTGAATCAGATGGATGCCCGCCTGGGTGAAGTCAGCCACGAGCTCTGGACGCTGGTCGCGCTGCTGGCGCTGTACGGTGGTCTGGCGATATGGCGGCTGGGTGCCCGCAGGTCTGACTGACTCACGCTGTTGCGGACGCGCCGCCCGCTAGAGAAGCACCTGCCGCGTGCTGCGAAGAAACTGATGGATTTCTTTCTCCACCGACTCATCCAGCATGTAGACCGGCCGCTGGCCGTTGGGGCAGCGCAGGCTGGGGGTCGTCCCGAACATCCGGCAGATCAAAGGGCGTTCTTCGTAGACCTCACAGCCCTGCTTGCCCAGATAGGGACAGCTCAGGTCCGCCAGCGCGGCAGCATGCTCGGCATCGCTCTTGACCGGCAGCCGCGCCACTTCCTCACTTGAGGCGGTGACCGGGCCACAACAGTCGGTACATCCCACGATGCAGCGGAAGGTGGGGATCTGGTCGCGCAGACGCTGGATCGCGTCGCGGGTGGCGTAAGGCATTGCGATGGGCCTTGGAACGGCGTCGGCGGTGGGCCATTTTAACGCGTTGGCAAACGCGACGTATCCAGGGTGCTTCATCTGGGCGCGCAGGCGTGATCCCCTCGTCCGCTGGGTATGATGTCGCGTTCGCCAAGCTGTGTGCCCAAGCAACCCCTCCATGCACGTCCCCACACCCTCCCTGATCATCTGGATAGTGACCGCCGTTGCCACCAGCGGCGTCATCTTCCGTCCCTGGCGGATCCCCGAGTATGTCTGGGCACTGGGCGCTGCCGTGCTGCTGGTTGCGACCGGGCTGGTGCCCATCCCCACGGCCATCGCGGCGGTCGCTGAAGGCGGCGATGTCTATCTGTTCCTGATCGGCATGATGGTGCTGGCCGAGCTGGCGCGTCACGAAGGCCTGTTCGACTGGCTGGCCATGTATGCCGTCCAGCACGCCAAGGGATCCGGGCGGCGCCTGTTTGATCTGGTCTTCCTGGTCGGCACGCTGGTGACCATTTTCCTGTCCAACGACGCCACCGCCGTGGTGCTCACACCGGCGGTGTACGCGGCCTGCAAAGCGGCCCGCGCCAATCCCCTGCCCTACCTGTTCGTCTGCGCGTTCATTGCCAACGCAGCCAGCTTCGTGCTGCCGATCTCCAACCCCGCCAACCTGGTCGTGTTCGGCAGCCACATGCCCTCGCTGCCGGAGTGGCTGCGGCAGTTCAGCCTGCCGTCGCTGGCGGCGATCACGATGACGTATCTGGTGCTGCGCCTGGCTCAACGCCGTCAGATCGCGCACCCGCTGGCGGAGCAGATCGAGCACCGCGCTCTGTCCGAGGGCGGTCGCCTGTGCGCCATCGGTGTCGGGCTCACCGGCATCGTGCTGCTGGTGACCTCGGCGATGAACGGCCCGCTCGGCGTGACGACCTTCTGCGCCGGCGCGCTCACGTTGGCGGCGGTTCGCCTGCGCCAGCGTCGCAGCCCGCTGCCGATACTGCGTCACGTTGCTTGGGGGGTACTGCCCTTGGTGGCAGGCCTGTTCGTGCTGGTCGAAGCCGTTGCCCAGACCGGGGTGATCCGCACGGCCGCGCACGCACTGGAAACGCTGGCACGGACCTCGCCTTCGGAAGCCAGCTGGGTGGCAGGGATCGCGGCAGCGGTGGCGAGCAATCTGGCCAACAACCTGCCCATCGGGCTGGTGGCCGGCTCGCTGGGGCAGATGGCGGACCTGCCGGTGCACACCCGCGCGGCGCTGCTCATCGGCGTGGATCTGGGGCCGAACCTGTCGGTGACCGGGTCACTGGCCACCATGCTGTGGCTGGTCGCGCTGCGTCGGGAGGGCGAGAACGTCAGCGCGCTGCAGTTCTTCAAGCTGGGCATGCTGGTGATGCCACCGGCATTGATCGCGGCGTTGCTGCTGCTCTGATGATCGCGTGGCGTCGCGGCAATGCCGTGACGCCGACACGCTCAGGCGGCTTCAGGTGTCCACTGGCGCAGGGTGGCGGCTTTGAGCGACTGCTCGCCGCAGCCGGTCGGGCAACGCAGTACCCGTGACGCCGCGTTGCTGACAAAGCCAGCGCCTTCCTGTGCCTTGAAGATCACCTCACATGACAGGCAGCGCGCCACCATCGAGTACAGGTGGACGATGCGGCCGCTGCAGGGATCCTGCAGCGCGCTTACGTCCAGCAGGTCAAAGTGGCAGCTGTCGGGCATCGCGCGCCGGGGAAACGGTGGGGAAACGGTCGTCTGCAGGTTCACGCGTGCCAGCCTCGATGGTGTGGGCATCACTTTAGGCACCCGGGTGTGGAGCGTGCGTGCACTGGACGACCGTGCCGCGTGATCACAGCGTGGCCTGCGCCTGCAGCGTGAACACCCAGCTGTCCGGGCGGCTCTCATACGCCCCGGGACGGGCCACATACTGCACCGCAGGCCGCAGGATCAGCCACGGAGTCACCTGCACACCGTAGTTGAGCTCCACGAACTGCTCGTTGCTCTGCTCGTCCTTGCCGGTGATGCGCTGGTACTGGGCAAGACGGTCGGAGATGTCCAGCCGGGTCCACGCCAGGCTCAGCACATCATCCTCGCGTGAGGCCACCACACCGCGCCAACTCAGGCCGGCTTCCCACGAATACCGCATGAGGCCGGTCGTGGCATCCGCACGCGTGGCCACGCCGAATACCGACAGACCGCGCACGGTGTCGCCTTCGGGCTTCAGCACGCGCTGCGCCAGCTGGATGTACGAACCGCTGCGATGCGAGGCGCGCGGTGCGGCCGGATTGCCGATGTCGTCCGCGTTGGACGTGTCCAGGTAATAACCGACCTTGTAGGTGCCACCGTAATGCTGCCCGGTGTTGCCGTGGCTGTAGCCCACTTCAACGGGCAGGAACAGGCCGGTCTTGCCACGGTCGGACACGCGGAAGCCACTGCCCGCCTGCTTGCGCATCGGCACGACATCGTAAATGCCGGTCTGTGCGTACCAGCCCGAGGGATCGGCCCACTTCACCCGCAGGCCCCACTGGCCGGTCGGATTGTCCAGCCAACCGGAGCTGTAGATCGGGCCCAGCGGATGGCCACACTGGCCGTTGTTGTTGAAGTTGCAGGTGTACGGCAAACCGCCGAAGTCGTTGCCCATCGAGTAGAAGCCGCCCTTCAGGCTCAACCGCTTGTCCAGCAGCCAGCGCTCGTAGGAGAGCTCGTTGAAGCGCAGGTTCTGCCCTTGGCCATAGAACGCCTGGTTCTGCACGTAGGAGCCCGTCGAGCGGTCATTGACGGCATTGCCGAAGCGGTCGGAGAACACCACCCGCATCGTGCCGTCGAAACCGAAGGCTTTGCTGGTATCGATCATGGCACCGAAATCAACGTGCTCGGCGGTGGACCAGCCGTTACCCTTGTAGCCATCGCTGTTGACGCCCGTGGCAATCACGATGCGGGCGCTCGGGGTCACGCCACGGTCCTGCAGCCAGATGCGGGCCGCCCAGTCCGCGCTGAGTGGAGTCTGAGCAATCGTGTCCACAGGCTTGGGTCTGGGAGCCTCTGGTTCAGCCGCCCATGCCGGCATGACGGCTGCGAATGCCATCAACCCGAGGCTTGCAACGAGGGAGGTGCGCTTCATGGCGAAGCCCTCCGCTGCTTGCGCCTTGTCCACGCGCGTCGCACCAGCAGGATCACCACCACGAAAGCCGCAAGCCCCAGGATGAGCAGCGGCAGCCACAGGCGCGCGATCTTGGCCAGCAGCGGTTTCTCACCGCCATCGCGGATCAGCGCGACCTGGGCTTCCGTGACCTGGTCACCGGGCCCGAAGGTGGTCCGCACGTAGCTCGCGACTGCGGCGATGTCGGCATCGCTCAACGCCTGCACGTACGAGCCTTCCGAAAAGTGCGGCATCACTACGTGCTTACCGTCCACCTCGCGGTCGATGCCGCCGATGATGGTCGCCACCAGGTTCTGTGGCCGAACCATGCCGACGGTGCTGTTGTGCACCAGCGACGGGTAGTAGCCGTCGTTGCTGCCCTCGCCGCGCGAGCCATGGCAGCTGGCGCAGAGGCCGGAATACAGCACCGCACCGGAGGCGATGGGCGCGCCCGTGCCGCGAATCGCGGGCTCACCCGGTGCCGTGGCGGTATCGCCCCAGGCGAAGGCTGCACGGGTGGCATCCTTGTCAGCCACGGCCGGCACCGTCCGCAGATAGGTCACGATCGCGCTGATGTCGTCGTCGCGCAGTTTGGAAAGGCTGTTGCTCACCGCTTCGGCCATACCGCCACCGGCCTGCCCCTTGCCCTCAACCCGGCCGGTCTTCAGGTACTGGGCCAGTTCGTCATCGGTCCACCCGCCGATCCCGCTGATCGGGTGCGAAGTGATGTTGGGCGCATACCAATCGCCCAGCGAACCACCGGCGAAGGCTTTGCCGCCCACCTCCTGCATCATCAACCCGCGTGGACTGTGGCAGCTGGAGCAGTGCGCCAACCCTTCCACCAGGTAGGCACCCCTATTCCACTGCGCACTCTGTGCCGGATCCGGTTTGAACGGGGTCTTGTCCAGGAACAGCAGATTCCACACCGCCATGGACGAGCGCACGCTGAAGGGGAATGGCAGTTCGGTGGTACGTGCCTCCTCATCGACCGGGGCGACCGCCTGCATGAAGTAGACGTACAGCGCGTGGATGTCCTCGTCGGTCAGCTTGGCGTAGGAGGTGTACGGCATCGCCGGGTACAGGTGGGCACCGTCTTTGCGCACGCCCTCACGGACCGCCTTGGCGAAATCGGCCTCCGTGTAGTTGCCAATGCCGTGGGACGTGGACGGGGTGATGTTGCTCGCCCAGATCTCACCCAGCGGCGAGGCGATCGCGTAGCCGCCGGCGTAGGGCTTGCCTTGCTTCGGGCTGGTGTGGCACGCCACGCAGTCCGCGGCCACGGACAGGTAGCGCCCACGTTCGATGGTGTCATCGGCGCGCGCGGTGTGGCTGACGCCGGCCAACAGGCCCAATGCGATGAGCAGAAAGGCCTTCATACGGAACGCTCGATGGCATCGGCCGCGCGCAGGGCCAGCGCGGCCATGGTCAAGGTGCTGTTGACGACGCTGGCCGAGACCATCGCGCTGCCGCCCGGCAGCCACAGATTCGCGTGGTCATGCGCGCGGCAATCGCCACCGACCACGGAATCACGCGGATCCGCCCCCATGATGGTCGAGCCCATGATGTGGTTGTTGGCATTGAGCGCCGTGGTGATCACGAATTCTTCGGCGTTGAACAGCGTGCCGATGTGCCGCAGCTGCTCGCAGGATTTGTCGTAGCCCTTGCGCGCGTAGTCGCCCAGCGAGTAATGGATGTCCGGGCAGGCCAGGCCATGGCCATCGACGCGGGTCGTGGACAGCGTCAGCCGGTTGCTCGGGTCGGGCAGCGGCTCCAGGCTGATCGACAGGTCCACCCCGTAGATCGCGCGGCGTCGGATCTCCGCGTCCAGCGCCTCACCGGCCAGCCCCATCTTCAGTGCCTGGTCGGTGGCGATCGCCACCCGACTGATGTTGTTGAGGATGATCTTGGTCGCCGAATACTCCGACCGGAACGCACCATCGCGTGGCCCGACCATGCAGCTGGACTGCGCCGGGCCACGCCCGAGCCAGATCGGGCGGTCCGCGATGAAGGAGCAGTGGAAGCCGGAGTGGTCCAGCATGTTGCGCCCGACCTGGTCGGACGAATTGGCGATGCCGTTCGGGTTCTGTTCGTTGGCGGCCAGCAGCAGCAGACGCGGCGTTTCCAGCGCGTTGCAGGCGATCACGAAACTGCGCCCGGTGGCCTTGTGGCTGACCTTGTCGCTGTCATACCAGTGAATGGCGGTCACCCGGTTCTGCGCGTCGGTGTCGATCTTGTAGGCCACCGATTCGGCCAGCACCTTGGCACCCAGGGCTTCGGCGGCCTGGACGGTATGGACGCCGTTGTACATGGCGCCGATCGGGCAGATCGGCTGGCAGTTGTTGTTGCCACAGCACGCGGGGCGATCATTCCAGGGCTTGATCATGCGCCCCTGCGGAATCGGCACCAGGTTGTAGCCGTGTGGATTGACCACCTCGGCAAACACCGTGTCGCCGTTGCCCCACGGAATCATGTCGGCCAGATACGGCTTGGAGCGCTGCGAGGGGCTCTGCTGCGCGGGATCGTTCGGCCCGGAGACGCCCATGGCCTCTTCAGCGCGGCAGTAGTACGGCTCGATGTCCTCGTAGCTGATCGGCCAATCGCGTCCGACCCCGTAGGCGGACTGCATCTTGAAGTCGACCGGAAGGTGGCGCCAGCAGGAGGCCGCCCAGTGCCAGGTCGTGCCACCAACCGCCTTGATGAAGCCCTGATGGAAGCTGCTGGCATCGGGGCCGGTCAGGCCGACGTAATCGTTGGCCGGGAAGTACAGTGGCGCCGTCGCGAATTTCGATTGCGGGAACGGCCCTTGGAAATCGCTGCCGATGCGCCGCTCGAAGCTGACGTTGCGCCAGTTTTCAACAACGTCGGCGCGATTCAGGCGCGGCCCGGCTTCTAGCACCAGCACGGATTTGCCAGCACGCACCAACTGGTGGGCGATCAACGCACCGACCACGCCAGAACCGACGATCACGACGTCGGCATCGGCGTCGCCATCACGGAAAACCGGAGCTTTCATGAGAGGAATCCAGATCTGGAACAGAAGAGAGAGGGCCGCGCGGACTTAGGCGCGTGCTCGAATCGGGGCCGGCGGCTCAGCGGTCCACCAGGCGGGGCCGCCTTGGACGTAGGTCGGTGGTGAAAGGCCGTCATCCACGCAGCGCTGCATCAGCGCATCGCGGTAGGACACGGTCACGGCGTGCACGCCCTTGCCAACGGTGCCCGTGTACCACGCGGTGATGATGGCCAACGCGGCGGGTTTCGCGTCGCCCGCCGCCGCGATCAGTGCCTGCGCGCCAGTCACCTGCCCTGCCAGTGCGACCAGGGTGGGGAACTGCGCATGCAGCTCGGGCTGAAGATGGGCGAACGCCTGTTCGATCCGGTCGGCCGTGGCAGGGTCCAGATCGGTCTTGCCGGTCAGGGCATGAGAGAGGTCGAGGAAGGCAGTATCGGTCTTGGCCGCAGGCGCCGTTGCAGCCGGCGCTGCCACCGCAGGCGCTTTGTCCCGGCAGGCTGCGAGCAGCGAAACCGAACCGACCGCAAGAAGGAAGCCTCGTCGAGTGAGGCCTTGGCCCCGACGATGCTCGTCCAATCCCTCGGGAATACTCATGATGTGAACTCTGCTCCGTAACACGCCGGCTCCCCGCCCGTAGACCACGGAACGGCTAAGCTTCGACGGCGACAAGGCTACTCCCCCTGTCTGTCATCACGGAGTGATAAGTGATGACTCACGCACCGCGCACGGCATCGGCGTTACAAACCGGGCTCGTTCACTTCCGGAGAATCGCCATGCGAACCGTGTTGTTCAGTGCCCTTGCGGCGATGGCGTTGGCGGGCTGCAACAAGGCCGAGCCCACCGATCAGGGCAAGCACGCCGATACCATCGAGCAGCCTGTACCTGCACCGGCGGGCAACGCGTCCTCGCGCAACGTGCCCGGCGGTGGCAGTGGGACGGCGGCCTCCGAAACGCAGGATTCCGGGCATGGCGCAGAAGCACCGGCAGAGCCCACGCACGACTCGCCACCGAAGCGGTAGGCCGTCATGAAGCGGCTCCCCAAGGGCAGGCGGAACGGTGGGACCCTGAAATGGGCCCGCACACGCTTTCTCCATTCAGGTTCGGCGCGTCAATAAAGCAACCCGGCGCAGGATCAGGGACAATAGCCACCCACCGTATGCCCCGGGCTGCTGGCGGATGCCCCCATCAGGGGCCGTCGCGCGGCGCCCCATGCCTGTCTTCCTGCTGCTTTCCGGATCCGAATTGAATACCACCGCCCTGCCCCTTGCCGACGACGACCTGCCCCTGACCGACCGCCTGCGCACCGCGCTGGACCTGCTGGAGGCCATCGAAGCCGACCGCAGCGTGCTCGATACGCTGCCCGAGGCTGATCGCGTCCGCCTGCACCAGGTGGTGGCCAAGGTGTATCACCCCGAGCCCAAGGCCCGCCGGGCCAAGCTGAAGCAGCAGGCCAAGGCGCGGCATCAGGAGAAGGTGGCCAAGTCCGAGGCGCTGCTGGCACAGACCGGTATCCGCGCCCTGCGCCGCAAGCCGGTGTTCAGCACCCCGAACTACTTCCCGCCGCATGCGGCCGGCCTGCATGACGCCTCCAATGGCGAGAATGCGGCGGCCACGCCGGAGCCGGTGCATTCCCCGGAACTGCGCCACTGCTACGTGTGCAAGCAGAAGTTCACCCAGCTGCACCACTTCTATGACCAGATGTGCCCGGCCTGCGCCGAGCTGAACTTCGTCAAGCGCACCGAGACGGCGGACCTCACCGGTCGCGTCGCGCTGCTGACCGGCGGCCGGGTCAAGATCGGCTACCAGGCGGGCCTGAAGCTGCTGCGGGCCGGTGCCGAGCTGATCGTGACCACGCGCTTCCCGCGGGATTCGGCCGCGCGCTACGCCGAAGAGCCGGACTTCGGCGTGTGGGGCCACCGCCTGCAGGTGTACGGCCTGGACCTGCGCCATACCCCGAGCGTGGAGGCCTTCTGCAACGAGCTGCTGGCCACCCGTTCGCGCCTGGATTTCATCATCAACAACGCCTGCCAGACCGTGCGCCGCCCGCCGCAGTTCTATGCGCACATGATGGCCGGCGAAACCGCCGCGCTGCATGAGGTACCCGAGACGCTGCGCAAGCTGATCGGCGATTACGAGGGCCTGCGCAGTGCCGAACTGCTCGGCACCACCGCCTCGGCCGCGCTGCCGGTGGTCCAGGGGCGTGATTTCAACGCCGCCAATGGCCTGACCCGTGCCGCCGAGCTGTCGCAGGTGCCGCTGCTGGAGGACGAGCTGGTCGCCCAGCAGCATCTGTTCCCGGATGGCCGGCTGGATCAGGACCTGCAGCAGGTGGATCTGCGCGGCCGCAACTCCTGGCGCATGCTGATGGCCGAAGTGCCGTCGGTGGAGCTGCTGGAAACCCAGCTGGTCAACGCCATCGCGCCATTCATCATCAATGCGCGCCTGAAGCCGCTGATGCTGCGCACGCCTGAGCGTGACAAGCACATCGTGAACGTCTCGGCGATGGAGGGGCAGTTCTACCGCAACTTCAAGACCACCCGCCACCCGCACACCAACATGGCCAAGGCCGCGCTGAACATGATGACGCGCACCTCGGCGGCCGATTACCAGAACGACGGCATCCACATGAACAGTGTCGACACCGGCTGGGTGACCGACGAGGATCCGGCGGACATCGCGGCCAAGAAGGTGAAGGAAGAACGCTTCCATCCGCCGCTGGATATCGTCGACGGCGCCGCGCGCATCGTTGATCCGATCATCCACGGGTTCAACACCGGCGAACACGTCTGGGGTCAGTTCCTGAAGGACTACGCGCCGACCGACTGGTAACTGCATCCGGAACCACGTTCGGTGCGTATAGAGTGGACAGACGGCCGCTCGCGCCCCGCCCCCAGTCGATACGAAATGAGCCCCCCACCCTCCCCCCTGGATGAACGACGCGCGGTGCTTTGCGCCATGCAGGTCGACGGCGTGGCGTCGTTGCCCGCGCTGGACCGGATCACCGCGCTTGCCAGCTACACGTTCAACGCGCCGGTGGCCTTCGTCTCGGTCCTGGGGGATGTGGAGCAGCGCTTCATTTCCCGGATCGGGCTACCCATGGCGCAGACCGACATGCGCTCGTCGATCTGCGCCCACGCCGTCACCTCCGGCGGCGTTCTGGTCGTCCCGGACCTCGAGCAGGATCCGCGTTTCCGCGACAACCCGCTGGTGACGCACAGTCCCCACCTGCGTTTCTATGCGGGCGCGCCGCTGGTGGCTAAAAATGGCGTGGCCATCGGTGCGCTGTGCGTCATGGACACCCGCCCGCGCACCTTTGACGAGCGGGATCAGGAGCAGTTGGCCACTCTGGCCGAGCTGGTGATCGCGCAACTGGAACTACGCAACCTTTCCGGCAACCTCGACCCGACCAGTGGCCTGCCAAGCCGGCACCAGTTCCATGCGGATCTGCCCGGCATCCTCGCGCGATGCGCCGAAGGAACGGCGTATGCCATTGCGGTGGACATCCTCGACATTCCGCGGGCCAACCAGGTGGGCCAGGTGCTGGGCCTGCGCCCGCTGGAAGCCCTGATCCGGCGTGCCGGCGTCCGGCTGCGCACCGCGCTGGAGGACGTCGCGACCGTGTACCACGTCGGGGTGACCCGGTTCGCCTTCGTGGTCGAGATGCCGACCGCAGGCCACGTCGAGAGCCTGGTGCTGGAGCTGAGAACGCGCATGTTGCGTCCGCTGATGGCCGCCGCGGTCCCGATGTCCCCCCGTTTCCATGCCGGCATCTGTGCGGTCGATCCGGATGAAGAAGACAGCCACAACCTGCTGCGGCGGCTGCTGGTGAGCATGCATGGCGCGTTCGACGCGCGGCAGCCATTCTGCTGGTATTCCGCACAGCGCGACGAAAAGATGCACCGCGCCTACCGCCTGGCCTCGGATGCCGAACGCGGCCTGCAGAACGGCGACTTCCATCTGGACTACCAGCCGCGCTTCACCCTTGACGGTCGGCGCCCGGTCTCGGCCGAAGCGTTGATCCGATGGAACCACCCCACCCTGGGGCCGATAAGCCCGGGCGAGTTCATTCCGGTCTTCGAGCGGACCGCACTGATCGATGAGGTGACCAACTGGGTGCTGGACACGGCGCTGGATCAGGTCCGGGCGTGGCGCGCCCAAGGGCAGGACATTCCGGTCTCGATCAACCTGTCCAGCAGTTTTCTGTCCAATGCCTCGGCCTGGCATGACATCCGCAGCAAGCTTGAGCACAGGGCGCTGCCGTTCTCGATGATCGAACTGGAGATCACCGAAGGCGAATGGCTGCGTCCGGGGTCTCCGGCCATCGGCCACATCGCGGCGATGGCACAGGCCGGCATCACGGTGGCGATTGATGACTTCGGCAGTGGCTACAGCAATTTCAGCTACCTGTCCGACCTTCCCATCCACACCGTCAAGCTGGACAAGTCACTGATCGATGGCATCGCCAGCAGCTCGCGCGCCCGCGCCAAGGTCTCTGCCATTCATCATCTTGCGCACGAGCTGGGCTACCTCACCGTGGCCGAGGGCGTCGAGCATCAGGCGCAGGTGGATGTACTGGCCGCGATGGGGATCGACGAAGTCCAGGGCTACCTGCTTGCCCGGCCCATGGCGCCGGCCGCGGTGATGCAGGTGTTCGAACAGGCCGCGATCACACCGCGCCCCGTCAGAGTTTGAACACCTGCTGCAGCTTGCGCGCGAACCACCCGCTGAAGACCAGCGGCGCATCCAGCGCTGACACACAGATGCACGCCACACCGGGGGTGGTCACGGGCTGATGCTCGACGTCGCTGTCCAGATCGGCCACATCGCCGGGGGCGAAATGCCCCAGGGAATCGTCATAGGCGCCGCGGAGAATCTGGGTCAGCTCGCTGTTGCCATGGCTGTGCATGGGCAGGCATTTGCCGGGGGCGATCTTGAGCATGATCAACGACGGGTGCGCCGGTGCACGGATGCAGTGGACACCCGGCGCCATCCAGCGCCATTTCAGCGAGCGGTAGGACGTCCCGAAATGCGGTGCCAGCGCGGCCGGCAGTTGATCCGGATCGTGACCAGCGGCGCTGCGGACCACCGTGTCGTCATGCACGCCACCCGCAGGCGCGGCAGTATCCAGGCGCTCCAGCATGGTCTGCCGCAGTGCGGCCTGGCGATCCTCTGCCGAAGGCGGCGACAACTGCTGCTCCAGCAGCAGCCCGCCCACCCGTTCGGCCGAGCGCAGGTGCTGCCGGCAGTGGGCGCAGGCTTCCAGGTGCGCGGCGGCGACCACGGACATTTCCGCGGCCAAGGTCCCGGTGGCAAAGCCCAGGACGGTGGTCGGATCCAGATGGTGACGAGGGTTCACTGCCGCTCTCCCATCAAGGACTGCAGCTGAAGAAACGCACGTCGGATATGGGATTTCACGGTGCCCAGTGGCATATGCAGCTCGTTGGCGATCTCGGCGTGGGTTTTTGCTTCGAAGTAGGACATCCGGATCAATCGGGCCTGCGTTGCGGAGAGTTCGTCCAGCCGCTGCTTGAGCCTGACGTGCTCGGTATGCCGTTCGGCCAGCGAGCCGCCACCGTCCTCTTCCTCCGCCGCCTGCTCGACCACCTCATGGGCATGCACCCAGATATGTTCGCGACGTACCCGGTCGATATGCAGATTGCGCGCCACCCGATAAAGCCACGTGCCCAGGCTGCTGCGCGCCGGATCATAGAGCTCGGCCCGGTTCCACAGTTTCAGCAGTACTTCCTGGGCCAGATCCTCGGCCACGCCATCGGGCGCCCCCAACCCACTCAGGTAGCGGCACAGGCGCGGCATGAAGTGATCGTAGATGCGCATGAAGCACTCTCGATCGCGCGACGTGGCGACGCCGGCCATGTCGGCCTCCCAGGTTTTCAGCTCCGGGCTGGGTTGAGCGGGAACGGCAATCATCCGGGCAGCCTCGAACGGCGTCATCCTGGCGGTGGACGGGTCAGCGTCCATCGTAGGCGAGTTCCGGCAGATCGTGGACATGGGGTTCATGGCCGTGTTTACGGATGGCCGCGCGGTTTGGATGCACTCCCCCCTGCGCGTCGTGCGGGCGCCAGGTGTGGGCGCTGTGGCTTCACGCGATCTCAAGGCCGGCTGGACAAGACTCGCTGCCAGTCATCATCGCGGACCTCCCGGATTCATGCGCCCATCGAACGCTGAACTACCCTTCCCGATCATTCCCCTCCTGCTGCTCTGCATGGCAGGCTGCTCCAAGGCCCCGCAGGCGCCCGATGGGGCTGCCGCCGTCCCGCCCGACGGCCCTCCCAGCGCAGTCACGGCATCATCCGCGGTCGCTGAGGAAGACGCGCCCGGCGACGTACCCGCCTTTCCCGTGGTCCCGAACATCGTCGTCCCGGACATCCTCGGGGTGACGCCGGCCCAGCGAGCGCTGGAAACCTCGATGCAGTCGATCCTGGACCCGGTCGCCGGCATAACCGTCTCCCCTGCCCGCTGTGGCAGCGGTGGCGCGCTCATCAATGACGGGGGCATCACCCGCGTGGACGAGTCGGGGCAGCTGATGCGCAACGGTGATGAGGGCATCTTCATCATCAATGCGGACGGCAGCGGCACCGCCAACTTCGAGGGCGGCCTGGTCCGCGTCAACGCCGATGGCAGCGGCACCATCAACGGCACGGCGGGCGGCAGCGGGGATGGCGAGGGCGCCATCATCCGCGTGCAGGCCGATGGCTCGGGCACCTATAACGGCCCTGCCGGCCTGATCAGCCTGGATGGCAAAGGCGCAGGGACCTGGAACGGCGACAGCGGCCTGATCACCAACAATGGCGACGGCAGCGGCACCTGGAATGGCCCGCAGGGCCTGCTGCGCATCAATGCGGACGGCTCGGGCACGTGGAATGGCGAGGCGGGCCTGATCACCAATCATGGCGACGGCACCGGCACCATCGGCCCGCCCGCACGGGCAGTGAAGATGCCGCCGATGCCGCGACTGCAGCCTGCCGGTCGGTTCCCACCGCTGAAGAAATTCGCACCGCCGGGCGCGCCGTGCGGCTACCTGATCACGCTCAACGACCGCGTGCTGTTCGATTTCGACAAGGACGACATCCGGCCCGATGCCAGCCACCTGCTGGATACGCTCGCCACTGCCTTGACCGGGGTGGGCGCGAAACGGATGGACGTCCGCGGTCACACCGATGCCAAGGGCGATGACGCGTACAACCAGGCGCTGTCCGAGCGCCGTGCGTCGTCGGTGGTGAACGCGCTCAGGCAGCGCGGCGCGGCCCAGGACGCCACGGCCACGGGGTTCGGTGAATCCGAGCCGGTCGCCCCCAACCAGTTGGACGGCAAGGACAACCCCGCCGGGCGTCAGATGAATCGCCGGGTGGAGATATTCGTACGCACGTAACGCACTTCGCCGCTTCATCAACGCGGTTGCACAGGAGATACGCATGAGAAAAACAGCATTCGCTGCACTAGCCATCATGGCCTCGGTGGCAGGGATCCCGCCGGCGGGCGCCCAGGACTTCAGTCTGGGCTACGACGTCGACCGCTTCCCGGCCAAGACGCTCAGCCTGCAGGCCTGCCGCAGCGCCCTGTCGCGTGGTGCGACCGCCGTGGGTTACACCACCCGGGTGGACCAGGACCAGAAGACCCTGGTGGTGCATGTCTCCGCCCCGCCGGGAGACGGCCGCTCGCTGGTCGCCTATTGCGTGACCGCAGGCGACCAGACCGTGTTTCTGATCCAGGCCTTCGACTACACCCGCCCGAACAGTCCAGAGGTGGACCGTATCAAGGCACGGGTCGCCGCCGAGGTCAGGAAGGCGGCTGGGCGGGGCTGAATGCTCGCCCGCCCGCATCAGCGACGATACTAGACGACCGGTCAGATGTTGCGTATCGTCAGGGCCATGAAGAAGCCCGCCCACGAAACGCGCCAGCACATTCTCGACGTCACCCGCGCGCTGATGACCCGCAAAGGGTATACGGCCGTGGGCCTGGCCGAGGTCGTCGCGGCTGCCGGGGTGCCGAAGGGCTCGTTCTACTATTACTTCAAATCCAAGGAAGAGTTCGGCCTGGCCCTGCTGGACGAATACTTCTCCGCATACCTGGCCACGGTCGATCGGTTGTTGACCGCAGAGGGCGCCGGCTCGGAGCGCCTGGTGGCGTACTTCCAGTACTGGAAAGATACGCAGGGCTCGGATTTCCCCGACGACAAGTGTCTGGTAGTCAAACTCGGCCCGGAGATGTGCGACCTGTCCGAGGACATGCGCACGGTACTCAGAAAGGGCACCGACGCGATCATCCAACGCATCACCCGTTGCGCCGCACGCGGTCAGGCCGATGGCTCGATCTCCCCGGCCATCCCCGCCCCGGAGCTGGCCGAATCGCTGTATCAACTCTGGCTGGGCGCCTCGCTGCTGGCCAAGCTCAACGACTCCACTACCCCGTTCGACACCGCACTGACCGCGTCACGCACCCTGCTGTCGTGACCGGGTTTTACCTGGTTACTAGACGACCGGTCACATATAAAGGTTCACTTTCCGTGATGGACAACACGTCCCGTTCCGATCTCTTCGCCCCCACCCACATGGGTGCACTCCAGCTGGCCAACCGTATCGTCATGGCGCCGATCACCCGTAGCCGCTACGGCGAAGACGGTGTTCCCCATGCGCTCCACGCCACGTATTACGCCCAGCGCGCCAGTGCCGGGTTGATCGTCGCCGAGGCGACCAACATCTCGCCCCAAGGGCGCGGGTATGCCGCCACACCCGGCCTCTGGAGCGATGCGCAGGTAGCCGGCTGGAAACAGGTCACCGATGCGGTGCATGCCGCCGGCGGAAGGATCGTCAGCCAGCTCTGGCACGTCGGGCGGTTCTCCAGCGTGGCCTTGCAGCCCGATGGCCAGGCACCGGTCGCGCCGTCGGCGATCAAGGCCGAGGGCGACACCTACACCGCCGATGGCTTCGTGCCGGTTTCGATGCCGCGCGCGTTGGAGACCGATGAGATCCCCGGGATCGTTGCCCAGTTCGAGCTGGCTGCCCGCAATGCACAGCGCGCCGGCTTTGATGGTGTGGAAGTCCATGCGGCCAACAGCTATCTGCTGGACCAGTTCCTGCGTGATTCCACCAACCATCGCACCGATGGCTACGGTGGCTCGATCAAGAACCGCGCCAGGCTGACGCTGGAGGTGACCGAGGCGGTCGTGAACATCTGGGGCAGTGACCGCGTCGGTATCCGCCTGTCACCCGTCACCCCGGACGCGGGCAACACGCCGCCGGACAGCGACGTCATGGCGACCTACGGCTACCTCATCACGCAGTTGAACCGCTTCAACCTGGCCTATCTGCATTTTGTCGAGGGCGCAACCGCAACCTCGCGCAGCGTTCCGGAGGGCGTCGACCTGGATGCCTTGAGTGCCACGTTCAACGGCGCCTTCATCGGCAACAACAACTACGACCTGGAGATGGCCATCTCGCGGCGTGCCGAGGGCCGCATCGATGCGGTCGCGTTCGGTCGTCTGTTCATCTCGAACCCGGACCTCGTCGAACGCCTTCGCCGCGGTACGCAGCTGACCATCGCACCGCGCGAGTCCTATTACGGCGGCGGCGCCAAGGGTTACACCGACTGGCCCACTGCAACCGAATGATGCTGCGCCCCCTCCCCCACACCACATCCCAACCCCCAGAGGATTCACCATGAGCAACCCGACCTACGTCCAGGACTACAACGCCATCGTCGACGTACTGAATCAGTACAACGAGGGCGGCAAACAGGCCAAGAGCAGCATCATGAGACCTGCCTTCAGCGAGCAGGCCACGATCTTCGGCGTTGATGCAGACAATGCACTCGTCGGCGGCCCCATCCAGGGTCTGTTCAACACGATCGACACGGTATTTCGTCCATCGCCTGAGGCACGCGCGGCGATCGCGCGCATCGACATCGTCGGCACGGCGGCAAGTGCCCGGGTCGATACCGACGACATCTCCGGCTTCCGCTTCACGGATTTCTTCAATCTGCTGAAAGTGGCGGGTCGCTGGACGGTCGTCAGCAAGATCTACCACACACACACCCGCGCCTGAATCGGGCAGAGACACCGTGCAGGCCGTCGCGATGGCCTGCACATCCACCACGCGACATGGTCTTAACCCACGCTCTTTATGCTGACCATCCCCGACCGGTCATGGGTCGCGATCATGGAATGGAGTGCTGATGAAGACGTTGTGTGCCGCGATGTTCGCAAGCTGCCTGCTCGCCACCAGTCCGGTGGCGTTTGCCGAAGTGGCCAACCTCACCAACAGCGCCGACGGTGCCAATCGCGATGCAGGTATCGCGGCGGTGAAGAAGAAGCTGCAGGATGCCTGCACCGACCGCAAAGGCACGCCGGATATGGACTCGTTCGAAGTGGTCTTCGAGAAGACCAGCGAGAACCCGAATGTGCCCAAGCCGTACTACGTTGACGGCAAGCTGAAGTGTGACCTGCCCGGTTGATCGGCCCCGGGCGGCCGCACACGCTGCCCTGCCCCGCCCTGGCGCACTACCGGCGGACTGGCTGCTGATATAGTGCGGTGAGCACGATGGGCACGGTGCCCGTCCACGAATCGCAGGGAGTGGGTCATGGGTCTTCGTCAGGCAGTGGCAGGGGCAGTCGGTGGTGTTCTGGCCGACCAGTGGAAGGATTTCTACACCGTGCCGACGGGCCTGCCCTCCACGGCAGCGCTGTTCGCGGCGGTGCCGCGTGGCACCAATGCCGGGCGCGGCTCCAACACCAGCGCCTCCTCCAACATCATCACCAACGGCTCGAAGATCGTCGTGCCCGAAGGGTACGGCCTGCTGCTGTTCCAGGACGGCGCGATCACCGGCTTCGTCGCCGAACCGGGTGGCTATGAATGGCGCTCGGACGATACCAATTCGCAGTCGATCTTCGCCGGCGACGGGTTCGTCAGCCCGCTGATCAAGCAGAGCTGGGAGCGCTTCAAGTTCGGCGGCCAGCCAGGGTCGCAGCAGGCGGCGTTCTTCGTCTCGCTGAAGGAACTGCCGGACAACCGTTTCGGCACGCAGTCCGAAATCTACTGGGATGACGGTTTCCTCGGCACGCAGGTCGGCGCGGTCACGCGCGGCTCGTACACGCTGAAGATCGTCGATCCGATCCTGTTCGTGAAGAATTTCGTGCCGGCCAGCTACCTCCAGCCCGGCCAGGTGTTCGACTTCACCGATCTGGACAACGCCGCCGCCAGCCAGCTGTTCAATGAAGTGGTGGGCTCGCTCGCGCCGGCCTTCAGCCTGTATACGAACGATACGGGCAAGGGCAACCGCATCACCAAGCTGCAGCAGGATTCGCTCGGCTTTGCGCAGAGCCTGTCCGCTGCCGTCGAGCAGGGTTACCAATGGAAGTCCGACCGTGGCCTGGCCATCGTCAAGACCGCCATTGTCTCGATCGAGTACGACGCCAACACCCGCGAGCTGCTCAAGACCGTGCAGCGCGCCGATGCGCTGGCCGGCTCGCGTGGCAATTCCAACCTGCAGGCCAGTGTGGCCCAGGGCATCCAGTCGGCGGGCGAGAACGGCGGCGCGGCCGGCCTGGTCGGCGTGGGCATGGCCTCGGGCATGCTCGGGGTCGGCGGCATGCAGCAGCCGGTTGCCCCGGCGGCGGACGATCCGGTCGCCAAGCTGAAGAAGGCCAAAGAGATGCTGGACCTTGGCCTGATCACCCAGGACGACTACGACAAGCTCAAGGCCAAGGCGCTGGGGCTGTAAGACACCGAGCGCACCGACACCATGTCCGACCCCAAGATGCCACCGCCGATCCCGGCGGTCCCGCCGCCGTTGCCGCCCTCTCCGGCGGCGCCGGTCACCGGCCCGGGCTCGCCCCGGGAGGTGCCGCCGCTGCCGGGCAGTTTCCCGGTGGATCCAGCCACCCTGCCCCAGCCCATCCGCGATGAGGTACTGGCCCCGGATCCGGTGGCGCTGGACACCTCGGCGGCAGAACTCAAGGATGGCCTCAACCGCTGCCCGAAATGCGGCTCCAGCGATATCCGGCTCAAGCTCGGTAGCGATCTGCTGATCTGCCAGTTCTGCCGTCACGAATGGCACGGCGACCGCGTTGAGGAGGCCTTCGGGTTTGGCGAAGGGATCGATCAGCTGCGCGGCACGGTCATTGCGTCCGGTGCACGCGACATCGAAGCCGATACCGCCAGCCTGATGAGCTTCAAGTGCACCGGTTGCGGCGCCGAAGTCACCATCAACACCGAAAGTACGATGACTGCACGCTGCCACTGGTGCCGCCATGTGTTCGGGGTCAACGAGCAGATCTCCAACGGCGCGGTGCCCGATGCGGTACTGCCGTTCCATATCAGCAAGGACGATGCGGTCGCGCGGATCCGTCAGTTCGTGGACAAGCGCCGCCTGTTCGCGCTCAAGGCGTTCAAGGACCAGTTCACGCCGGAGAACGTCACCGGCGTCTATCTGCCCTACATGATCGTGGACAGCAATGTCAGCGCCAGCGTGTCCGGCAAGGGCGAAATCCAGACGCGGCAGTACACCCGCGGAACCGAGAAGAACAAGAAAACGTACTACGACGCTGATATCTACCAGGTGGATCGCCAGGTGGATTTCACTGTGGACGATCTCACCATGGAATCCTCGGCCGAGCGTGGCAACCTCGATACGCAGACCAACACCAACAACATCATCAACGCGATCCTGCCGTTCGACACCAAGAACGCCCTGAAGTGGAACGCCTCCTATCTGGCCGGTTTCACCTCGGAAAAGCGCAACGTGGACGTCGAGACGCTGCGCCCGCGCCTGGAAGACCAGCTGCTGTCGATCGCCCGCGCGCAGGTGGAAGGCTCGGTACGCCGGTACGACCGCGGTGTGCGCTGGGAGCGTGAGCGGGTGGATGTGCACGGCACCCGCTGGGTCTCCATGTACCTGCCGGTGTGGCTGTACTCGTATCACCAGCCGGGCCGCAACGGCGGCATGCTCCACTACATTGCGGTGAACGGCCGCACCGGTGAAACCATGGGCAGCGTGCCGGTGCAGCAGTGGAAGCTGCTGCTGGCCGCGCTCACCACCGGCACGATCATTGAAGCCCTCGTTCTCTTCTTCCTGGTAGCTGCCGCATGAGCGATGACAGTGGACTCTGGCTGCTCGCCGCCGGCCCCGCCGGCGCGACGGCGTTGTACTGGGCGTTGTACCGGTACTACCGCAATACCGATAAATCACATGCCTTCGAGCACGAAACGACCATCGATGCCAAACCGGTGACCGGCGCGGATCGCAAGGTCGACACCATCACCGGTACGCAGGAACGGCGCATCCGTGGCGACAACGTGCGCGCGTACCGGACACGCGTTCAGCGCGACAGGGACAGTCCGCCGCCATTGTGACGCGTCACGGACGCGGCTCGTCGAACCCGGGCGGTATCATGTGGGGTCAGTTTTCCGTAGGACCCCACCATGCGCACGCTTTATCCCGCGATCACACCCTTCCGCACCCATCAGGTGGCGGTCGATGACCTGCACACCTTGTTCGTCGAGGAGTGCGGCACGCCTGACGGCATCCCGGTGGTGTTCCTGCATGGTGGGCCCGGCGCCGGCGTATCGCCCACCCACCGGCGCTTCTTTGACCCGTCACGGTATCGCATCGTCCTGATCGATCAGCGCGGCAGCGGCCGTTCCACGCCGTTCGGTGAGCTGCGTGACAACACGACGCAGCACCTGGTCGCCGACGTGGAGACCATCCGCAGCCTGCTCGGCATCGAGCGCTGGCTGGTGTTTGGCGGTTCCTGGGGCTCGACCCTGGCATTGGCGTACGCGCAGGCGCATCCAGAACGCGCCACCGGCCTCATTCTTCGCGGGGTCTATCTGGGCCGTGCCGAAGAGAACCGCTGGTTCGCCGAGGCCGACGGCGGTGCGCGCTGGGTGTTCCCGGAGCGCTGGGCGGCCTACGAGGCGCATATCCCTGAAGACGAACGCGGCGACATGATCGCCGCATACTGGCGTCGCCTGGACAGCCCGGACCAAGCGACCCGCATCGCCGCCGCGCAGGCCTGGCTGGGGTGGGAAGATCACGCTGCCACGCTGGAACACGACGTCGGCGCGGTGTCCGGTGACGATCCGCTGCACACCCTGGCCAAGGCGCGCATCGAAGCGCACTACTTCCGCAACCATGCCTTCCTCGATCATGCGCAGCTGCTGCGCGATATCGACCGCATCCGGCATCTGCCGGGCGTGATCGTGCAGGGCCGCTACGACATCATCTGCCCGGCCCGTAGTGCGTGGGACCTGGCCTGTGCCTGGCCCGAGGCCTCGCTGCAGATGGTGGTGTCCGGTCACAGCGCAACGGAACCGGCGACCGCCGATGCCCTGGTGCGCGCGACGGATGCCTTCGCGGACGCGCAGTAAGGAGTCATCGTGGATTCGATCTATCTGGTGGTGGCGTTGGGCGCCATCGTGGCGGGCTTCGTGCAGGGCCTGTCGGGCTTCGCGTTCGGGCTGGTGGCGCTCTCCTTCTGGGCGTGGGTGCTGGATCCCAGGCTGGCGGCCACCCTCTCCGTGTTCGGTGCCCTGACCGGCCAGCTGCTGGCGGCCTTCACCGTGCGCCGCGGCTTCAATCTGAAGACCCTGCTGCCTTTCGTGCTGGGCGGGCTGGCCGGGATTCCGCTGGGCGTCTACCTGCTGCCCCTGCTCGACATGCACTGGCTCAAGGCGATCCTGGGCACCTTGCTGGTGCTGTGGTGCCCGGCGATGCTGCTGTCACGTCAGCTGCCGCGTGTCACGGCGGGTGGGCGCGCGGCCGATGGTGTGGTGGGATTTGCCGGCGGCATCATGGGCGGTCTTGGAGGATTCACCGGCACCCTGCCGACGCTGTGGTGCACGCTGCGCGGTTATGAGCGTGACGTGCAGCGCTCCGTGGTCCAGAACTTCAACCTGTCCATGCTGCTGGTGACCATGGGCACCTATGTCGGCACCGGCATCGTCACCCGCGAGATGCTGCCGATGTTCGCCATCGTCGCGCCAGCCATGTTGATCCCGACCCTGCTCGGCACCCGCCTGTACATCGGCATCAGCGACCTGCGGTTCCGGCAGATCGTGCTCAGCCTGCTCACCGTGTCCGGGATCGCGTTGCTGGCCTCGTCGTTGCCGGCGCTGCTGGGCTGGCGCTGAGGCCGCGCTGCGACAGCGGCAGACGGTTGCCGACGAAGTTGACCACGTTCTCCATCGCATCGGGGTCGACATTGCTCAGCCCGATCACCACGTAGCCGTTGCTGGGCACCACGATGAGCGCGGCATTCGCACCGGGCGCCCCACCCTCGTGGCCATACTGGTGCGGCTCGCCCTCGCCGCTCACCATGAAGCCGTAGCCGTACCATCCCTTGGTGTTCTGCGGTGAGGTGGCCGCATCCAACGCCGCGGCCGGGATCAGCCTGCCAGCGCGCAGCGCTTCGGCGAAGCGGAGCAGATCCTGGGCGGTGCTGTAACCGCCGCCCGCCGATGTACCGCGCAACGGCAGGGTCTTGGTCTCGCGCACCCACTGGCCGTCGTTCCGCGTGTACGGCACCGCGCGGCCTGGCACCAGGGTCGCCTCGGGCGCCGCTCCCGTGGAGGTCATGCCCGCCGGCGCAAAGATGTGCTGTTCGACGTAGGCGTCGTAGGACTGTCCCGATGCCGCCTCGATGATCGAGCCAAGCAGGATGTACCCGTAGTTGGAATACTGGTCCTGGGTGCCGGGTTTGAAGGCCGGGGCCGCAGCGCCATAGACGGGCCAATAGTCGGCCAGCGTTTTGAGCGATGCCTTCCGCGCCTCGAACGCCTCGTCGAAGATCTCCCCCAGGCCACTGGTGTGGTTGAGCAGCTGCCGGATCGTGACACCAGTGGCGACGGCCGGATTGGGGTAATGCTCCAGATGCTGGGCAATCCTATCGTCCAGTGTCAGCTTGCCAGCCTCGGCCAACTGCAGGATCGCCACCGCGGTGAAGATCTTGTTCAACGAGGCGAGCCTGAATGTCGTGGTGCTATCGACCGGAATACCCTGCTGCCGGTCGGCCAGCCCGCCCTGCCACGCCATCAGCACCTTGCCGTCCTGCGCCAGCAGAAAGGTGCCGGAGAGCTTGTCCTGTGCTGCCAGCGCATCCAGACGGGCACGGCTCTGCGCGATGAGCGCGGGCAAATCAAGCCGCGCGGGCTTGAACGCGTCGGGTATCGCCACGCCTTCCAGTTGTAACGTCTTGAGCCGCGGCCTGTTGGCAGGATCGATGGCCACGGTGATCAGCACCCCGCGGTCGCTCGATGTGCCGCGCACGATGGCCGCGACGGTATCAGGTGTCTCCACGGTTCTGGTCAGCACCTCGAACGGACCGAAGGTCTGGCGGATATCCAGATACCGCTGCGCGGTGTGGTCGATCCCGTAGGTCGACAACACCGTCTGCAGCGCTTCGCCATTGCCGTCGTTGTAGGCGGCCAGCCAGCGGGTGAAGATCTGGTTGGCCGAAACGGGGGCCGCCGGTGTAGCGGCCCAGGCGGTGGCGCTGAAGAACACCAGCGCATAGGTGAGCATTCTGATCAACAACATCCTGTCCTCCCGTCCACTGGGCTGCCGCCCGGCAGTCGGGTGGATTATGCATGCGGGCGCCTCATCCGCGCTGCATGCGCATCCAACGGGCAATCAACGTTCCCAACGCCACCGCGACGAGCATCCACCCGCCCAGCAGGACAGTCACTCCGATCCAGATGCTGCTCATGATCCCTTTCCTTGGCGTACTGCCGCTGCTTACCAGCGTGCGTTGAGGCCCAGCTGCGCACTCACACTGCGATAGCCAGCGTCGCCACGCTGCAGGCCGAGGTCGCCCCACGCCGACCAGCGCGTCCCCAACTGCAGCATCGCACCGCCGCGCACTTCGTAACGGTTCTTCGGCACCGCACCCTCGATCAGCGCATCGTCCATCCAGATCCGGTTTCCGCCACCCTCGTGAAGCCAGTGCGCAGCAACGAACGGCTGCACGCGGCGCTCCTCGGTGCGCACGTCACCACTCAGGCGCACGCCCAATCGAGAGGAAAGCCCCCCCGCGGCACCGACGGCGACCTGGGTGCCGTTGTGTTCGGTGATCCGGTCGGCACGATAGTCGGTGTAGGTGAGCTGCAGCTGCGGCTGCACCATCAGCTGGGTCCCGCTGCGCATCCGCATGGCCCACGCGTAGCCGGTCTCAACCGAAGCGGCCTGCGTCTGCGCGTCCTGACGCTCCTTCGCCAGACCGATGCCCTGCACGGTGTTGCGGTAGCGGCCATGCTGGACCCAGCCATCGGCGTACGCGCCCGTTCCTTCTGCCGGACGCTGCAGCCACGTCGCATAGATGCCCAGCGCACCGCCCTTTACCGTGCCCGTTGCCGCATAACCGCTCAGCCGCGAACGCACGTCGGTCGAGGCCTGCCCGGCCGCCAGCAGCACACCGGCGCTGCCCTGGCTGGCCCCGCCCCAATGCAACACATCCAGGCCGCCCATCAGTACCGTTGCACGGCCTGTCAGTGCCAGCTGCCCGGCGACATCCTGCCGGGTCTGGCTGCTGCTGACACGCAGCCAACCGGCACCGCGCACCTCGTCCATGCCGTCAGCACCATTACGGTCCTGCAGCCGATGCTGGAACAGGGACACGGCGGCCGCCTGGTTGGCCAGATAGGCGCCCGCTTCGGGCCGCACGATCTGCGGCGGCGGCGGGCGATCACAGGCGGTGTCGCCTTCCGCGGCTTCGCAGGGATCCGGCGGTACGATGCCGCAGCCGGGGCCAGTGGGATCGGCCTCACACGGTTCCGGCGGCGGTGCGATGACGCAGCCTGGGCCAGTGGGGTCGGCCTCACACGGTTCCGGCGGCGGCACGATGACGCAGCCTGGGCCAGTCGGGTCGAGATCGCACGGGTCCGACGGGGTCGGGGTCAGCGCAGAGCGCAGGTACCAACCCCCATCGCCGGGCGTGGTGACGCCGCCCTTGTGCAGGAAATAGTCGTAGCTGCCCGCCACGGCCCGGCCGTTCAAGGTGTAAGCCGCATCGGACCGGCCATCGACCTGGATCAGCTGGATGCCGTTGCTCGTCTGCGCGCCCAGGCCGTGCACATTGTTGACCTGGATGCCCGCGCTGCCGCGGGTGTCGCCGCGCACGTGCAGGAAGTCGATCAGCGAGGTGTCATCGCCCAGCGCGCCGTTGAAGATCAGCAGCGCATTGTTCGCCTCGACGTCGCCGGACACGGTGAGCCGGTTGAAGCTGGTGCTGCCCGCTGCCGACAGGGCCAGGGTGCTGTCCTGCAGGTTCAGCTGGCCGACGCTGGCGTCCCCGGTGAGGGTCCAGCGGCTGTTGTCGGACAGTGCCACCTGGTTGACCGCGGTAGTGGCGCCCACCCAGTGCGAACGGCCGTTGAGGCGTACGCGGATGTCGGCCAATACCGGTACGCCGGCAGCGATGTCCTCCGGGGTGATTGCGATGTCGCCCTGCGCGTAGACATCCTGGTCCAGGTGGAGCTCGAACGGGCCCGAAAAAGCAGCATCCACATTCATCAACGTCCCATTGCCGCCGATCAGCTGGGCGCCGTTGCGTGCCGACACCTCACGCGCGGTACGCACCCACAATGCAGCATGGCGTTCACTGATCAGCGAGCCGCCATCGATATCCAGCCGGCCGTTGGCATTGACCACGCCTGCATAGGCCTCCAGGCCCTGGGTGCGCACGTGCGTGTCGCGCAGCGTCAGCTCCCCCGGGCCACCGCTGAGCACGCCGTAGCCCTTGGCGCCAGTGGTCAGCAGGGTGCTGTCGCGCAGGTGCACGGTGCCGCCAAGACGTGCGATCGCAGCAATGCTGCCTGCGCCGGTGGTGGTGACGTCGACGCCATCGGCTTCGAAGAGCGGCTGCGTCCCACCCGTGTCGTAGGACGCATACAGACCATGCGCCGAGGCGCCACCGGTGCGCATCGTCAACCCATCCAGCGTTGCAATGCCTTCGCGATTGTCGATGCCCACCGCACCATCGCCGCTGGTGGTGATGCTGCCACGAAGCATGGTCAAGGTAGATGCACTGGGCATCCAGATGCCGTTGCGCCGGTTTGCAGTGATCTCCACGTCGCTCAGCCGCACATCGCTGAAGTCGCCGTTGATGTTGATCCCGTAGCCCCCGGCCGTGATCGTCGTCCCGATGATGTCGGCCCGGCTGTTCGCCCTGAGGTAAACACCATCGCCGCGCTCGTGGTCCGAGCGCAGTGCGCTGTTCTCGATGCGCAAGGTGCCACCGCTGAGTTCAACGCCCATGGCGTATTCGCCGGCGACGTGGAGATCGGAATTGATCAGCGACAGCGTAGCGCCCCCCGCCACCCGCGCCCCGGCGCTGCCATCGGCTGCGGTGCTGACCTGCACGTTGTCGCCCTCGATGCGTCCACCATTGAGCGCATACAGGCCGTCAGAGTAGCTGGCACCGGTCTGGATCCGTGCATCGCGCAGCGTCACCACTCCGTTGTCTGCCATCACGGCGTGGGACCGGTCACCGCTGGTCTGGATGCGGCCTCCCACCATCTCCACCTGCGCAGTGCCGGTGGCCACCAGCCCGTGCGACCCGCTACCGGTGGTTTCCAGCGTCGTATTGCCCATCACCAGCGTGCCCGAATCGACCTGCGCCGCCGTGCTGCCCCGGCCACTCGTGGCGACCCTGGTGCCCTGCCCGCCAGCATCGGCCTGCAGCTCGATGCGGCCGCCCGTGGCGACAGAAAGCCCAACCGCACTGGCCCCCGAGGTGGTGATGTCGCCCGCAGCGAAGATGAGCGTGCCAGCGCTTTCGGCGCGGGCGGCGGCCGTATTGGCACCGGTGGCGGTAAGCGATACGGGCCCGCCGGAGCCGATACTGCCGCCATTACGCGCGTGGAAGACATACCCGGCGGCTCCGTCATCGGCGGACGCATAGCTGCCTGAGATGACGTCGAGCGGGTGACCATCGGCGACGACCGGCCCCAGGCTCTGGGCCAGGACGGGCCCGCTGCACGCCCAGGTCGCGGCAATGGCGAGCGAAAGCGGGCGCAGACGGTTCAGGCGACTGGGGGTGCGAGTGATCATGTGGGGATAGCCGGTCGTTATGAAGCCGACGACTTTAGGAGCGCTGCCCTCTTGAAGATATGCAATTAGTTGTAATGTCACAGACGCCGGCATGTCCTTAACGCGACGATCTCCGCCCAGATCGCGAGAGACGCGGTGCCATACAGGGCTTACGCTTGCCCCGTCGATGCCCATGGCTCCATCCGCTCCTGATCCTGCCTCCATGACCACTGAAACCGCTGCCCCGCCCGTCCTCCCCACCGATCCGCTCACCCCCGCCCCCAACCAGGGCTTTGCGATCCGCATCGTGGGTGCCGCAGCGTTCGCGCACCTGCTCAATGACATGATCCAGGCGGTGCTGCCGGCGGTGTACCCGATGTTCAAGAGCGAGTTCTCGCTCACCTTTGGCCAGATCGGCATCATCGGCCTGGTGTACCAGGTCACGGCCTCGCTGCTGCAGCCGTGGGTGGGCATGTACACCGACAAGCGGCCGTTGCCGTATCTGCTGCCCTCGGGGATGATCGCCACGTTCGTCGGCATCGCGCTGATGGCGATGGCCACGAGTTACGAAATGCTGCTCATCGCCGCGGCCATCGTTGGCATCGGGTCGGCCACCTTCCATCCGGAAGCCTCGCGCGTAGCGCGGATGGCCTCGGGCGGTCGCTTCGGTACCGCGCAATCCACGTTCCAGGTCGGTGGCAATACCGGCTCGGCGATCGGGCCGCTGCTCGCCGCCGTCATCGTGATTCCGCATGGGCAGCGTGCGATCGCCTGGTTCATGCTGGCGGCCGCATTGGCCATCACCGTGCTGTTCCGCCTCACCGGTTGGACGGTGCAGCATGGTCAGGCCAAGATGAAGAGCCTGGCCAAGAGCCATGGCGTCGGGCTGAGCCGTGGCAAGGTGATCCAGGCCATCGCGGTGATCGCGGTGCTGATGTTCGCCAAGTTCGTGTACATCGCCTCGTTCACCAACTACTTCACCTTCTACCTGATCGAACGCTTCGGCCTGAGCGTGCAGCAGAGCCAGATGTACCTCTTCATCATCCTGGCCTCGGTCGCGCTGGGCACCTTCATTGGCGGCCCGGTCGGTGACCGGATCGGTCGCAAGGCGGTGATCTGGATTTCCTTCCTGGGCGTGGCGCCGTTCGCGCTCGCCCTGCCCTACGCCAACCTCATGGGCACCGCCGTGCTGGCAGTGGCCGTCGGGCTGATCATGTCCTCGGCATTCGCCGCACTGGTGGTGTATGCGCAGGAAGCGGTGCCGGGCCGCGTGGGCATGGTGTCGGGCCTGATGTTCGGCCTGATGTTCGGCATCGGCGGTATCGGTGCAGCCGGGCTGGGCAACCTGGCCGACGCGCATGGCATCGTATGGGTCTACCACTTCACCTCGTACCTGCCACTGCTCGGGCTGGCGACGGCGTTCCTGCCGAAGACGACGATGCACTGAGGCGTTTGCCTCAGTGGAAGAACTGACTCGGCAGCTGGCCGAAGCGCTTTTTGAACATCGCGGTGAAGGCGCTCGGACTGGCATAGCCCAGCGCGAGCGCCACGTCGATCACCTTTTCGCCGTGCGCCAACTGTTCCAGTGCACGCAGCAGGCGCGCCTGTTGCCGCCATTGCCCGAAGGTCATGCCCAGCTCGCGTGCGCACAGGCGCTGGATGGTTTTGACATCCACGCCGAGGCGGCCGGCCCAGTCCTGCAGGGTGGACGGATCGTCGGGCATGGATTCCAGCTGCCGGCCGATCGCCTGCAAACGTGGATCGGCGGGCTGCGGCAGGTGCAACGGCAGTACCGGCAGCATCTGCAGCTCATCCAGGATCAGCTGCATCAGTCGCCCATCGCGCGAATCCGGCCGGTACGGTGGCGGCACCTCCATCGCGGCATGGATCAAGGCCGCCAGCAAGGGCGTCACCGACACTGTCGATGCACTGGCCGGCGGGTGGGCGATCGCCTGCGGCAGGATGTACAGGCTGCGCATGCCGACCGCGCCGATGCAGCTGACCTTGTGGCCCATGCCGGCCGGGATCCAGATCGCGCGCGTGCTGGGCACTACCCAGCGCCCTGCCCCGGCCTGGACCACCAGCACGCCGGTTTCGGCGTAGACCAGTTGATGGCGGTCTGGATGATGATGCAGCGCGATGATTGTACCGGCGGGATACTCGCGCGCCCGGCAGAACACGGGCGTTTCCGGGCCGGCCGGCAGGCGTTTGCCTTCGCCGACGCTTGGGGCGATGTCCCTTTTCCGATATGGCATGCCAATATCCTCGCAAACGACCTGCAAGGGGACTCTAGCGTGTCCGGTGTGTTTTCGATATCGGGCCAGTGCGGCTATCGGGGTCACGTTGATCGTGCATTGACTCTCGTCGCGTCACAGTCAGCACTCGTTCCGGACCGGAAAAGGCGTCTCCATTGCGTGCAGGGTCATGAAAACGTGGACGGTACTGCCGCGGCGCTTCTATCAACGCCACCCGACCGAGGTGGCGCCCGAGCTGCTGAACAAGCTGCTGGTGCGTGATGACGGTCGCGCCGGACGCATCGTGGAGGTCGAGGCCTACGCAGGTGACCAGGACCCGGCGGCGCACTCGTATCGCGGCATGACCGCGCGCACCGCCACGATGTTCGGTGAAGCCGGTCATCTCTATGTCTATTTGAGCTACGGCATGCACTGGGGCTCGAACGCGGTGTGTGGCGACGTCGGCCAAGGCTGGGGCGTGCTGCTGCGGGCGTTGGAGCCCGTCGCCGGGTTGGCGCTGATCCGAGAGGCGCGCCCCGCTATCAAGCGTGATCGCGATCTGGCCAGCGGGCCGGGACGGTTGTCGCAGGCGATGGGCATCAGCAAAGCCTTGGATGGCGCAGATCTGGTGCGCGATGACCGCGGCATCTGCATCGTGTCCGATGGGGTGCAGCCTCCTGGGGATCCACTGGTGGGACCGCGGATCGGCATCAGCAAAGCGATTGATTTTCCATTGCGTTGGTCCGTGCGAGACCACTCGCATGTATCGAAACGGGCGACGATGTCCAGCGCCAGATAGCAACGCGAACGCGCGCAGGAAACAGTGACGCACGGTGCGCAATTTCGGGTGTCCCTCACCCGATTCGCATCACATTCGATATGCACGATGTATCGGGAACCCGCGTTCACGACAGCGCATTCCATGTGCGCAACGTGCGAACTGTGACGCAGCTCTTTTTCGTCGGGATGACGCAATTCCCTGCGTCAAAATGCCACGGCGCAATAAGCGTCAACACCAATCAAGTGGACGCGTGCATCGCCGATATCCTCGCGACTACCCCTGCACTACGCACGGGCAGTGCCTCCTTCATCGCATGCGAGATACTGATGCAACACGTCCTATTGAAATTCCGCGTCAATCAACGACTGTCTGCCGCTTTTGCCGCGCTCATTCTGATCACCCTGATCATCGCCGGATCCGGCCTCTGGGCCTTGGCTGCGACCAAGCAGAAGCTGGATGTGATCGTCGAAGAGAACATGGTGAAGATTCGACTGTCCACCGACATGCTGGATGCCAACGCCCAGGTGGTGGCTGCAGTGCAGGGCCTGTTGCTGGAAGACGATGTCGCCAGCTATGACGGCTACCTGCAGCGCGTGCACCGGTTCCGCGAGGCGTACGACGGGGCACGCGATGCGCTGTACGCGATGCCTGCCACGGTCGAAGGCAAGCAGATGCTGCAGCAGATCACGGTGTCACGCGGCGCGGCGCGGGCATTGATCCAGGCCGTGATTGACAGCAATGCCGCCGATGATATGACCGCTGCCCGGGCGCACTTCGAGGACGCCGAGGTCGCCATCGACCAATGGCAATCGTCCATCCGCAAAAACATTGCCTTCCAGCAGACCGACAGTGACCGCGCGTATGCGGATGCGGAGCTGCAGACCCGCCGTGGGAAAGCGCTGCTGATCGTGGGTGCAACGGTGGCCGTGCTGATCAGCGCGCTGCTGGCGTTCCTGATTACGCGCAGTCTGACCGTGCCACTGCGGGATGCAATCGCCTGCGCCGACCGGATTGCCGGTGGCGATCTGACCGCGAGGATCACCCCCATCGGTAATGATGAAGCGGCGGATCTGCTGCGCAGCATGGCCAACATGCAGCAGCGCCTGTCTGCCTTGATCAACGCGCAGCGCGAGCTTTCATCCCGGCAGACCAACGGGCAGAGCAGCTACCGCATCGATGCGGCCGGCTTCCCGGGTGCGTATGGCGAACTGGTCCGTGAGACGAACGAGCTGGCCAACAGCAATGCGGCACTGATCGGGCAGATCGTCGCTACTGCCACCAGCTACTCGATCGGCGACCTGAGCGTGCAGATGCGGCAGTTGCCCGGCGAGCAGGCGGTGATCACCACCGCGATGGAGACGATGCGCAGCAACCTGCTGGCGATCAGCTCGGATATCCAGCGGCTGGCCAGCGCCGCGGCCCAGGGTGACTTCACGCAGCGCGGCGAACCGGACCAGTTCCAGCACGCCTTCAAGGGCATCCTTCTGGACCTGAACCGCCTGATCGATGTCACGGATGTAAGCATCGCCGAGATCGCCAAGGTGCTGCTGGCCATTGCCGATGGCGACCTCACCGTGGAAGCCAAGGGCGAGTTCTCCGGCGTCTTTGCCGATATCCTCGCCTCTGCCGGGGCCACGGCACGGAACCTGCGGGGCATCATCGGCGGCATCCAGGCCAGTACTGCGGTGATCTCCACCTCGGCAGCGGTGATCGCGATGGGCAACAGCGATCTGTCGCAGCGCACCGAACAACAGGCCGCCAACCTGGAAGAGACTGCTGCCTCGATGGAAGAGCTCACCTCTACCGTCCGGCAGAACGCCGAACATGCGCGCCAGGCAGCGCAACTGGCTGCACTGGCCGAAGAGAATGCCTCTGCCGGTGGCACTGCGGCGGCCGATGTGATGGATACCATGCGCGAGATACAGGTCGGTTCCGGCCGGGTTGCAGAGATCATCTCGGTCATCGACGGCATCGCCTTCCAGACCAATATCCTGGCGTTGAACGCCGCCGTTGAAGCGGCGCGCGCGGGTGAACAGGGCCGTGGTTTTGCGGTTGTGGCCAGTGAGGTCCGAACGCTGGCCCAGCGCAGCGCCGATGCCGCCAAAGACGTGAAGGCCTTGATTGAAGGCTCGTCCGACCAGGTCAAGAAGGGCGTGGTGCTGGTCGACAATGCCAGCGCCTCCATGCGTGAGATCGTCAGCTCGATCCAGCAGGTACGCCACGCGGTGGGCGAAATCGCCGCTGCGTCGCAGGAACAGACGGCGGGTATCGAACAGGTCAACCAGGCCGTGGTGCACATGGATGAGGTGACCCAGCAGAATGCCGCGCTGGTCGAGGAGGCCTCGGCGGCCTCCCGATCACTGGAGGATCAGGCCATCGTGCTCAATCGCGCGGTGGTGGTGTTCAAGGTGAGCTGACGCATCGCCCGCGTCGCACGGCTCGCCCTGGCGGGCCGTGCGCGTGGAAATGGCGTGGCAGCATGCCGGACAGTGCCGGCGCCCTACCCTCACGTCAGAGGCGCCGTCTTCAGCCTGCCGTCCTGCAGTTCCACCACCTGATGCCCGAACATGGCCACGTCTGCCGGATCATGGCTGATCAACAGCAACGGAATGCCGGTTGCCGTCAGTGCGGCCTGGAGCTCCTGCCGAAGATGCTGGCGCAATCCATGATCCAAGGCAGCGAATGGCTCATCCAGCAGCAGCGCATCGGGCGTGGTGACCAATGCGCGCGCCAGCGCGGTACGTTGTCGTTGCCCGCCGGACAACTGGGCGGGATACATCTGACCGAGCTGCTCGATGCGGAAGGCATGCAGCCATTGATCCACACGTGCATCATGGGCACGACGGGGTGGATTGAGCCAGCCTCTGTGCAGCCCGAAGGCAACGTTCTGCCTCACCGTGAGATGGGGAAACAGCGCGTAGTCCTGGAACACGTAGCCGATGTTCCGCTGCTGCGGCGGGAGATCGACACGAGGGTGCTCGGCAAACAGCGTCCTGCCTCCCAGCACCACGTGCCCGCGATCCGGCCGCAGCAGGCCTGCGATCAACTTCAAGGTCAGGCTTTTGCCTGCACCGGAAGGCCCGAACACGACAACCTGCGGCGTGGAGCATTCCAGCCTCAGCTGCAGATCGAAGCGCTGACCACCGGCTTCCAGCCGCTTGTCGACATCCAGTTCAAGCCACATCGTGCGCCCCCCGTCGTCGGCCACCCACCAAGCGGGCGGCAGCCAGCAGGATCACGATGCAGACCACCGACGTCAGGATGACCAGAAGATTGGCCTTTTCGTCCTGACCGGCCTGCACGGCTTCATAGATGGCAATGGAGAGCGTCTGGGTCCGCCCGGGAATGCTGCCTGCCACCATCAAGGTGGCACCAAACTCGCCCATCGAACGGGCAAACGCCAGCAGGAGGCCGGCAAGAATGCCACGCCACGCCAGAGGAAGGCTGACACGCAGAAAGAGCGCGAACTCCGGTACGCCAAGCGTACGGGCCGCCTGCTCCAGCTGTCCGTCCACGTCCTCGAACGCGGCACGCGCCGGCTTGAACACCAGCGGCAGCGATGCCACGGCTGCCGCGATCACGGCAGCCTGCCAGGTAAATACGAGGTTGATGCCAGCGTGTTCCTGCAGCCAAGCGCCCAACGGACCATTGCGCCCGATCAGCACCAGCAGGTAATAGCCCAGCACAGTGGGCGGCAGCACCATCGGCAAGGTCAGGACGGTGTCCAACAGCTCGCGCCCCGGGAAACGGTAGCGCGCCAGCAAAGCCCCCAGGGACACCCCGAGAACCAGATTGATCGCTGTGGCCCAGCCGGCGACCTTGAGCGACAGCCACAACGCGGTCCAGTCCAGGCTCATCGGTCAGGGTGCGCTGAAGCCGTGGCGCTTCAGAATGGCCTGGCCTCGCGCCGACCGGACGAAGGCGATGAAGTCGAGCGCATCGCGTTCGTGCCGGCTGCCGGAGATGGCCGCGATCGGATAACGGATGGGCGCGCGAAGCGGCACCTCAAACGCCCGGATCACCCGGCCCGGCATCACCCGCGCGTCGCTGGCATAGACAAATCCCGCGTCCACTTCGCCTCGTGCGACATAATCCAGCGATTGCCGGACATTCTGGGTCAGCAGGACTTTGTCTGAGAGCTGCTGCCAGAGCCCGGCCTCTTTCAGGGCCTGTTGGGCGTAGCGGCCGACCGGCACGCTGTCCGGGTTGCCGATTGCCACGCGCTGGATCTTCTTTGCAGCCAGTGCAGCCAGGTCTGCGGGCATTGCTGCGGTCGCCGGCGGAACCACCACCACCAACCGGTTCGTAGCGAACGTCTGCCGGGAAGCGGGCATCAGCAGATGCCGGGTGTCGGCGAGGTCCATGGTCTGCATGTCCGCGGTAGCCAGTACGTCCACCGGTGCGCCACGTGTGATCTGTTGCAACAACACGCCAGATGCCGCGAAGTTCAGGTCGACCTTCGTGCCCGGTCGTTCGTTCTGATACGCCGCCGCGATCTCCCGGAAGCTCTCAGTAAGGCTGGACGCCGCCGATACTGTCAGGTCCGCAGCATGGAGTTGCACGGAAAAGAGTGCGGCCAACAAGCAGAACACTACGCGCATGATTCGCCTCCTGATGCGGTATTCATGACAGTTCGCCCCGGCCATCATGCGGTGTCGCCAGGGCAGCAAGAAGCTCGGGCTGCAGCAACAGCACTTCACGCTGCTTGACCGAGATGACGCCATCATCGTTCAGCCTACGCAATACCCGGCTTGCGGTTTCGGGCGCCATGCGCAGGTAGTTGGCGATTTCGGTCCGGGTCATGGTGAGATTGAAGCGACGGGACGAGAATCCACGGCGCGCATAACGTTCGGAAATGTCCACCAGAAAAGCGGCCATGCGCTCTTCGGTGCGGTTGTTGGCGCCCAATTGGGCAGCTTTTCCGATTTCGGCGCTGAGCAGGCTGAACAGACGCGCTTGAAGGCCGGGCATGCGAATGGCCAGCTGACTTATTTTCGGAAACGAGATGCGGCACAGATACACCGTGTCCAACGCTACGGCATTGCAGGGGTACCGGGCGCCGTGAATCGCATTGAGGCCGATGACCTCCCCAGGCAGACTGAATCCCAGCACCTGATCACTGCCTTGACTGTCATCGACGAAGGTTTTCACCGTGCCGGCCCGCACCGCGGCGATGGCGTCAAACGCCTCCCCCGCCCGGAAGATCACGTCCCCGGCATGGAACGGGCCGACATGGTCGACGAGCACGTGCAGCTCAGCCAGCGCGGTCTTGTCATAGCCCTGGGATGTACACGCGTCGGAGAACGCGCACGTGCTGCAGAATCGCAGCGAGTTGCCATCATTGGCGGCTGCCGGCGAGCGTCCTTGCTGATCGGGTGCAGCATGGATGGGTGAGATGGCGGACATCAGGGCAGGCCGGCAGACGCAGTCGTCACGGGGCGGAAACACGCGGCCATCATGCGCCAAAGCAGAATGCCCTCTGGCTCCAGGCGCAGTATCCTGCCCTCCCAGCGCGCCCAACCACGCGCGAGGAAAGGCTGCAGCCGCGCAATCGAATCGGCGAAGCATGCCGAGAACGCCACTGCGTTGCGCCATTCGAACTCGTCGATATCCAACGTGTGATTGCAGGCGATCTGCTGCACAACTTCAGAGGCGAGCGCCTCTTGGCTGGACTGGATCAGGCCTGCAACGACGCCGATGTGTCCGCTCGCCAGTTTCGCCTGCCAGCGGGGAACATTATCGTCCAGCCGGCACAGGACATCGCCAATCTGACTGCAGGCACCCGTGCCGATGCCGATGAAGTCCGTACGATCACGCCGCGGCACTCTGGCCAGGTCGCAGTGGCGATAGTCATCCGGCGCATGTTTCGGCGGAGCCCGATCACCACGCTGATGGTGATCGCCGCCAATGGGCACGTAACCGGCCTGCCTGACCAGTTCCCAGGCACGCACCCAATTCCCCAATGCAGGATTGTCCGGCCGCGTGTAGGGTGCCGGCAGCAGAACGCGCTCGGGCGCCATGGCGAGTATCCGCTGGACCCGATCGAGAAAGCCGGCATCATCGGCCGCAGGTACGCGCAGCTGGTAATAGCAGGCAATGAACCCGGCCCCCTGCCCCTGCGCCAGCAACCCCGGACCATCTTCCCCCGCAAGGTCGATGACAGTCAGACGGGTGCAGCCGATCCCCCGAAGGTCGGCGGGGTGCCGCCGGCTCCCTGCATCAACGCGCACTTCTACTTGTGGGCGGGCTACAACCCGCAACGTCTGCGGCACAGCGTCGATGACCTGTCCCAGCGCCTGCGGTGTCAACTGCTCGGCAAGCCCGCGGTGGAGGATCATCGCCACGACTTCGCGGTCATCGGCAATCCGCTCGGCGTGCAGACGCAGGCATGCCAGCAACGCGTCGCGGTAGCTGTTCCCCGCGTCGGCAAGGAGATCGCAGGGCGCCTGCATGCCGAGGGTCAGCGAGCGTGGAATCAGCTGCTCATTGCTTGTGCTGAGCGCGTTGCGCCATCCGGCCTCTTTGAAGCCGGGACTGAAACCGTTGGCCGGCGGATAGAGGACGTAGGCAGGCTGTTGCAGCAACGATTGCTGCAACACGTGGGTGTGGGACAACAGTGGCTCGGCGCTCATGTGGCTATCCTGACCGCCGGCACGGTCCGCCGCCCTGATCTGGATCAAACCCGTGCACGGGCGTCCTCGGCAGCAGCGTTGATCGCTTCGGGCAGATCGGTTTCGGTGTCAAGCTCCGGGAAGTGCCGGCGCTCCATGCGCCGGATCGCCAGGTGCATCCACCCCAGTGCCGCGCTCACGACCAGGAACAACAGCATGAAGCAGCTGCTCCAGATACCGATGGCATCGTTGAGCGCGCCGAACACGATGGGCAGGATGAAGCCGCCGAGCCCCCCGATCATGCCGACCACACCGCCCACCGCGCCCACGTGCTGCGGGTAGTACACCGGAATGTGCTTGTAGACGGCCGCCTTGCCCAGCGACATGAAGAAGCCCAGGATGAACACCAGCACCGTGAACATGCCTGCGCCGATGGCGAGATGGAAGCGCAGCTCACCGTGGATGCCCTGGACCACATACACCGTGTCCGGATAGGCCAGCAGGAAGGTACAGATGGCCGATACGCCGAAGGTCCAGTACATCACCCGGCGGGCGCCGATCCGGTCCGAAAGCCAGCCGCCCACAACCCGGAACAGGCTTGCCGGAATCGAGTAGCACGCCGCGAGCATGCCAGCGGTGCCTACATCCATGCCGTAGGCACCGACCAGATAGTGCGGCAACCAGAGTGCCAGTGCCACGAAGCCGCCAAAAACAAAAAAATAGTAAAGCGAGAAGCGCCACACCTGCAGATTCTTCAGCGGGGCCATCTGTTCGGCAAACGGCACAGGCTTTACACCTTCGCGCCGGCGTTGCTCACGCGAGGGATCCTCCTTGCTGAACAGAAAGAACAGAACAGCGGTGACTGCCAGCGCCACGGCCCATACCTTGGCCACCATCATCCAGCCTGCAGCGACCATCACCAGCGGCGCCAACAGCTTGGTCACCGCCGAACCGATGTTTCCCGCGCCGAAGATGCCCAAGGCGGTGCCTTGACGGTTGGCAGGGAACCACCGGGATACATAGGCCACCCCAACCGAGAAGTTGCCGCCGGCAATCCCGACGCACAGCGCGGCAAACAGGAACTGCGGGTACGTCGTGGCATAGGTGAGCATCCAGGTCGCCACTGCGCCGCACAGCATCACCAGCACCATGAGCTTGCGGCCACCGAACTGGTCCGACCAGATGCCGAGGAACACCCGGCTGACCGAGCCGGTCAACACCGGCGTGGCGATCAGCAGGCCGAACTGGGTGTCGGTGAGGCCGAGCTGCTCACTGATCTGGATGCCGATGATCGAGAAGATCATCCACACCGCGAAGCACACCGTGAAAGCGAACGTGCTCAGCCATAACGCACGTTGCTGCTGGCCGTGGCTGGCCGGTTCAAGAGAGGCAGTCATGGGATGTCCCGAAGGTGGAGGGGCTCATTCGGCCTGCGCCTGGATCTCATCCAGGCCGCGTACCGGGTAGCGCTCCTGCAGCGAAAACAGGTAGGTCTGGACATCGCGCTGGCGCACCTGCAGCTCCAGATAGTCCCGGATCTGCTCGTGCACGGCATCGAACTCCAGAGCCGCGCCTGATTCCAGCGCATCGACGCTGACGACATGGTGGCCCCAGCGCGATTCCACCGGGAAGCCCGCCAGGCCCTGCCGCAGCCGGAAGACCTGGCGGTCGAACTCAGGCGTGGTCTGCCCGCGCTGCAGCCAGCCCAACGCTCCGCCCTGATCCCTGGAGGGACAGTGCGAATGGCGCAGGGCGAGATCGGCAAACAGGTGCGGCTGCGCCTTCAGCTCGAGGATCATCGCCTCGCCCTGCGCCTGTGCCTTCAGCCGTCCAGTCACGTCATCGGCCGGGGCCGCCAGCAGAATGTGGCGGAGTTGGATCCGGTCCGGCGCACGGAAGCGGTCCCGGTTCTGTTCGTAATAGCGCAGGCAGGCATCGTCGTCGGGCACGCGCGCCTGCAGCTCGCTGTCGAGCAGCTGTTCAATGAGCCGCTCTTCATCGATGACGTCCGCATCGTCATCGGGAACCAGGCCCAGCCGCGTTGCTTCCAGGCGCAGCAGTTCCCGGACCACCAGCGCTGTTGCCGCGTCCGCCCGTGATTGTTCCGGGCGCATGGCACGGTGGAACAACATCTCGCGGGCGATCTCAGCCTCGCTGATCGCCACCTCGTTCACGAACAGCAGGCACGGCGCGGGCTGGCCGAGGGTGCGCGGCCCCTCGCCTTCCGCGGCACCATGGTGATGGCCCGCTTCGGCCGGCACCGGCTGTTTGGAATCAATCACGGTGATCGGCAGGATTCTGGGCAGAGCTGTCATGGCTTACTCCCGTGGCCCATAGCGCAGCGTGGCCTGGCGGCGGCGGACGACCTGGTAGGGTCGCCACAGATAGCTCAGTGGAATGCTCCAGACGTGCACCAGGCGGGTGAAGGGCGCAATGAGGAACAGCGTCAGGCCCAGGAAGATATGCAGTTTGTAAACCCAGCTGACATCCGTGATGAAATCAGCAGCGCCGGCGCGGAAGGTCACGATGTGCTGCGCCCACTCGGCCAGCAGGACCATCACCCCCCCGTCCAGATGCCCCGACGAGACCTTGATGCTGATCAGGCCGAGGCATAACTGCGCAAACAGCAGTACCAGCACAAGGGTGTCGCCCACACTGCCGGTGGCACGCACGCGCGGGTTGAACAGGCGGCGCACCAGCAGGATCACGATACCGACAAAACACAGCGCACCGAAGAACCCACCGACCACCATGGCCAGCATCTGCTTCTGCGATGAGGTGATGAAGGGCTCGTACAACCAATGAGGCGTCAGCAGCCCTACCAGGTGCCCCCCCAGAATGGCGAGGATGCCGATGTGGAAGCAGTTGCTGCCGATCCGCATGCCGCGGTCGGACAGCAACTGGCTGGAGCCCGTGCGCCAGGTGTACATCGATTTGTCGAAACGTGCCCAGCTTCCGATGAGGAACACCGCGACTGCGATGTACGGGTAGAACTGGAAGGCGAATTGGTGCAGATGGTTCATGGCTGGACCTCTCGGTTCAAGGCGCGGGCCGGTGAGCGATGCGGAGGATCACACTCCTGCGAAGGGGCATCGGTGCCGAAACGCACCGCCTCCTCCTCCCACAGGCGGTCCATCGCATCGACGGTGTCGTCGCGGATTTCTTCACTGGCGCGCTGGCGCAGAATCTCCAGGTTGACCTTGCCTTCGCCTGCTTCGACAAGAATCTCGAACAGCGCCGCATGCGGCAGCTCGCGTTCTGCTGCGCGGGCAGCCAGCATGCCCGCGATGTGGCCAATGTGGTGCAGCCATTCCTTGGCCTCTTCCTGTGGCCGGTGGGACAGGTACTCCAGCAGCAGCGGGAGATAGTCCGGAAGCTCTTTGGCGTCCAGCTCGAAACCATTCTTCCGGTAGACGTCGATCAGGTCGACCATGGCCTGCCCGCGGTCGCGGGATTCACCGTGGATGTGTTCGAACACGAGCAGGCTCATCGCCCGGCCGCGGTCGAAGGTGGACAGCCAGCGATCCTGCGCATCCAATGGATCGGCGGCGAGCAGCGCCTCCACGAATGCAACGACCTGCCTGCGCCTGCCACGGGACAGCGCAGGGTCGTCCGCCGCGGCGAGGAGTTCTTCGCCATGCTGCCAAAGCTCGTCGCGTGGATAGTCCAGCAGCACGCCGATCAGTTTGAGCACAGTCATTTGATCACCTCATGACGCTGCTGACGATTGGGATGGACCGTAAAGCCCGTCGTCTTTCGTTGACTGAAAAGATCGGCCGGACTATCGCCATTGCAACCATTGCCGAAGGTAAACCCGCAACCACCGCGCTCGCCAAAGGCGTCGTCGGCGTACTCGCGATGACCGGTCGGAATCACGAAACGGTCCTCATAGTTGGCGATGGCCAGATAGCGGTACATCTCTTCTACCTGGGCCACGGTCAGCCCCGTCTGTTCCAATACGCGGATGTCCTCCACGCCATCCACATTGATGCCGCGACGCCACGCGCGCATGGCCATGAGCCGCTCCAGTGCACGTACGATGGGTGCTTCATCGCCGGCCGAAAGCATGTTGGCCAGGTAGCGCACGGGGATACGCAGCGACGCTACGTCGGGGAGCTCGCCATTCATGCCGACGTGCCCGCGCTCTGCAGCCGACTGGATCGGCGACAGCGGCGGCACATACCACACCATCGGCAACGTCCGGTACTCCGGATGCAGGGGCAGCGCGAGCTTCCAGTCGATCGCCATCTTGTAGACCGGCGAACGCTTGGCCGATTCCAGCCAGCTGTCTGGAATGCCTTCGGCACGCGCGGCGGCGATCACCGCCGGATCCTCCGGATCCAGGAAGATGTCCAGATGGGCCTGGTAGAGATCCTTCTCCGCAGGTACCGCCGCCGCCTCGCCGATGCGATCGGCGTCGTACAGCATGACGCCCAGATACCGGATCCGGCCGACGCAGGTTTCCGAGCAGACCGTCGGCTCCCCCATCTCAATGCGTGGGTAGCAGAAAATGCACTTTTCGGACTTGCCGCTCTTCCAGTTGTAGTAGATCTTCTTGTACGGGCACGCCGACACGCACATGCGCCAACCGCGGCATTTATCCTGGTCGATCAGTACGATCCCATCCTCTTCGCGCTTGTAGATCGCGCCGGATGGGCAGGCCGACACGCAGGCCGGATTGAGGCAGTGTTCGCACAGCCGCGGCAGGTACATCATGAACGTCTTTTCGAACGCGCCGTAGATCTCCTTCTGCACCTTGTCGAAGTTGTAATCGCGCGCGCGCTTGGAGAACTCCGAACCGAGGATTTCCTCCCAGTTGGGTCCCCACTCGATCTTCTGCATGCGCTGGCCGGTAATCAGCGATCGCGGCCGGGCCGTCGGCTGGTGCTTGCTGTCACCGGCGTCATGCAGATGCTGGTAGTCGAAGTCGAATGGCTCGTAGTAGTCATCGATCTGCGGCAGGTCCGGGTTGGCAAAGATCTTGGCCAACATCCGCCAGCGCCCGCCGGCGCGGGGCACCAGCTTGCCGGAGCGGTTACGCACCCAGCCGCCGTTCCACTTCTCCTGGTTTTCCCATTCTTTGGGATAGCCGATGCCCGGCTTGGTCTCCACGTTGTTGAACCATGCGTACTCCACGCCCTCGCGCGAGGTCCACACGTTCTTGCAGGTAATGGAGCAGGTGTGGCAGCCGATGCACTTGTCCAGGTTCAGGACCATTGCGATCTGAGCACGAACTTTCATCACGCCACCTCCGTTGCATTGGCCGGCACCGCTTCGCCGTCAAGCCAATCGACCTTGTCCATCTTGCGCACGATCACGAACTCATCCCGGTTGGTTCCGCAGGTGCCGTAGTAGTTGAACCCGTACGAGAGCTGCGCGTAGCCACCGATCATGTGGGTGGGCTTGAGCACGATCCGCGTCACCGAGTTGTGGATGCCACCCCGGGTGCCGGTGATCTCCGAACCGGGCACGTTGATGATGCGTTCCTGGGCGTGATACATCATGGCCATTCCCGGCATCACGCGTTGACTGACCACGGCACGTGCCGCGATCGCGCCATTGACGTTGAACAGTTCGATCCAGTCGTTGTCCACGATGCCGGCACTGCGTGCATCGTCTTCGCTGATCCACACGATCGGACCACCTCGTGACAGCGTCTGCATGATCAGATTGTCACTGTAGGTACTGTGGATGCCCCACTTCTGATGCGGTGTGATCCAGTTCAGTACGATTTCCTTGTTCCCGTTGCCACGCTGATTCAACAAGGGCTCCACGGTGCGGGTGTTGATCGGCGGGCGATAACCCATGAACGCTTCGCCGAAATCGATCATCCATTCGTGGTCCTGGTAGAACTGTTGCCGTCCGGTGACCGTTCGCCACGGAATAAGCTCGTGCACGTTGGTATAGCCGGCGTTGTAACTGACATGATCGTCCTCCAGGCCGGACCAGATCGGGGAGGAGATAATCTTGCGGGGCTGTGCCTGGATGTCACGGAAGCGGATCGCTTCATGCTCCTTGCCCACCGCAAGATGGGTATGCTCACGCCCCGTGAAGGTGCCGAGCGACTCCCACGCCTTGACGGCGACGTGGCCGTTCGTCTCCGGGGCGAGGTGCAGAATCACTTCGCACGCATCAATGGCACTATCGATCGCCGGACGGCCGTGGCTGACACCCTGCTCATGGACCGTGTGGTTCAACTTGCCGAGGAACTCCACCTCGTCTCGGGTATCCCAGTTCATGCCCTTGCCGCCGTTACCGAACTTCTCCAGCAGCGGGCCCAACGAGGTGAACTTGCGATAGAGATTGGGGTAGTCGCGCTCGACCACCACCATCGAAGGCATGGTCTTGCCCGGAATGGCTTCGCACTCACCCTTCTTCCAGTCGGCCACGCCGAACGGCATGCCCAGCTCATTGGGGGTGTCGTGCAGGGTCGGTACCAGCACCAGGTCCTTCTCCACGCCAAGCACGCCCGGTGCCATGTCGCTCAAGGTGCGCGCAACGCCCTTGAAGATCTCCCAGTCGCTCCGCGATTCCCACGCCGGGTCCACCGCCTTGGACAGCGGATGGATGAACGGGTGCATGTCGGACGTATTGAGGTCGTCCTTTTCGTACCAGGTGGCGGTGGGCAGCACGATGTCGGAGTAAAGCGCGGTGGTACACATGCGGAAGTCGAGCGTCACGAGCAGATCGAGCTTTCCTTCCGGTGCTTCATCACGCCACTTCACCTCCTCGGGCTTGATCGAACCGCTCTCGCCCAGATCCTTGCCCTGCAGCCCGTGCTTGGTGCCGAGCAGGTGACGCAGCATGTACTCGTGGCCTTTGCCGGAGGAGCCCAGCAGGTTCGAGCGCCAGATGAACATCATGCGCGGATGATTCTGGGCGGCATCCGGGTCTGCAAAGGCAAAGTCCAGCGAACCGTCCTTGAACTTTCCAAGCGCGTAGTCCGCGGGCGCCACGCCGGCCTGGTCGGCCTCCCTCACCAGCTGCAGCGGGTTGCGATCCAGCTGCGGGGTGCACGGAAGCCAGCCCATGCGAACCGCGCGCAGGTTGAGATCGGCCAGGCTGCCGCTGTACTTGGATGCATCGGCCAGCGGTGACAGCAGTTCGTTGACCTGCAGCTTTTCGTAACGCCACTGCCCGGTATTGAAATAGAAGAACGACGTTCCGTTCATGTGCCGCGGCGGGCGGCTCCAGTCCAGGCCGAAAGCCAGCGGTTGCCAGCCCGTCTGCGGCCGCAGTTTCTCCTGGCCCACGTAATGGGCCCAACCACCACCGGTCTGGCCCACGCACCCACACATGACCAGCATGTTGATCAGGCCGCGGTAGTTCATGTCGTTGTGGAACCAGTGGTTCATGCCGGCGCCGACGATGATCATGCTGCGACCACGCGTCTTGTCTGCCGTTCTGGCGAATTCACGGGCGATCTCGATCACATCGGCGCGGGGCACGCCAGTGATGCGTTCCTGCCACGCCGGTGTGCCCGGCACATCCTGATCGTAGCTGCTGGCCACATTGTCGCCACCAAAGCCCCGGTCCACGCCGTACTGCGCCAGCAGCAGGTCATACACGGTCGCCACCAGCGCCTGCGCATCGTCGGCGAGCGCCATCTGCCGCACCGGAATGCTGCGCTCCAGAACATCATCGACCGGCGCATTGGTCCAGCGATCGTTCTCCACGCCACCGAAGTACGGGAAGCTCACGGCCTCGATTCGGTCATGCACGCCCGACAGCGTCAGGCGCAGGCGGGTCTGCGTACCATCGCTGGCCCTCTCTTCAATGTTCCAGCGCCCCTTCTCGCCCCATCGGAAGCCCACCGAGCCATTTGGCACGGTGATGCTGCCACTGTTGTCGTCATACGCCAGGGTCTTCCATTCCGGGTTGTTCTCCTCTCCCAAGCCGCCCAGATCACTGGCGCGCAGGAACCGGCCCGGCACCAGACGGCCGTCTTCGCGGCGCTCCAGCCTGACCAGCATCGGCATATCCGAGTACTGGCGGCAGTAGTCCTGGAAATACTGCGATGGGGTGTCGACATGGAACTCGCGCAGGATCACGTGGCCGAACGCGAACGCCAGTGCAGCGTCGGTGCCCTGCTTGGGATGCAGCCAATGGTCAGTCAGCTTGGACAGCTCGGAGTAGTCGGGGCAGATCGCGACCGTCTTGGTGCCGTTGTAACGCGCCTCGGTGAAGAAGTGCGCATCCGGGGTGCGGGTCTGCGGGACGTTGGAGCCCCAGGCAATGATGTAGCGGCTGTTGTACCAGTCTGCCGATTCGGGAACGTCGGTCTGCTCACCCCACACCTGCGGCGATGCGGGCGGCAGATCACAGTACCAGTCGTAGAACGAAAGACAGGCGCCGCCCAGCAGAGACAGGTATCGCGCGCCGGCCGCGTAGGACACCATCGACATTGCCGGAATGGGCGAGAAGCCCACCACACGGTCGGGCCCGTACTGTTTCACCGTGTACAGATTCGAGGCGGCGATGATCTCGTTGGCTTCGTCCCAGGCAACCCGGACAAACCCACCCATGCCGCGCCGCGTCTTGTACTCACGGGCCTTGGCCGGATCCTCGACGATGCTGGCCCACGCCTCCACGGGCGACAGACGCTGACGTGCCTCCCGCCACATGCGGACCAGCACGCCCCGGATCAGCGGGTACTTGAGGCGATTGGCGCTGTACAGGTACCACGAGTAGCTGGCACCACGCGGGCAGCCTCGTGGCTCATGATTGGGCAGGTCCGGCCGGGTCCGCGGATAGTCGGTCTGCTGGGTCTCCCAAGTGACCAGGCCGTTCTTGACGTAGATCTTCCAGCTGCAGGACCCGGTGCAGTTCACGCCGTGCGTGGACCTCACGATCTTGTCGTACTGCCAGCGGGACCGGTAGCTGTTCTCCCAGTCCCGGCTTTCTGTTTTGGTCACCCCATGGCCATCGGCAAAAGGCTGGGCGTCGCGCTTGAAGAACTGCAAGCGGTCAAGGAAATAGCTCATCGTGAATCTCCCTCGGCAATCGTTGGCATCGTGGCTGGCGGGTGCGGTGGCTGCGGTGCGCGGGTTGTCAGCAGGGCGCTTCAGCGCCGCGCCGGTAGTACCACCACCAGGTCACGGCCAGGCAGGTAACGTAGAAAAGAATGAAGCCGTACAAGGCAAGCGCTGGACCCCCGGTCAAAGTGATCGACGAGCCATAACTCTTCGGAATGAAGAAGCCGCCATACGCGCCGATCGCCCCCGAGAAACCGACCACGGCGGCCGACTCGATGCTGGCTTGATGGGCTGCTGCGGCTTTACCCGCTGCATCGGCCTTGCTCGACAGGCGCTCATGCAGGGTGCGGAAGATCACGGGAATCATCCGGAACGTGGTGCCGTTGCCGATGCCGCTCAGAATGAACAGCGCCATGAACGCGGCAAGGAAGCCGAAGAAGTTGCCACCCTGGCCGTGCGTGGGCAGGAAGTGCAGCACGCCGAAGACGGCTGCGATCATCAGGGCGAAGACCCAGAACGTGAGCCGTGCCCCGCCCCACCGATCGGCCAGGCTACCCCCGACCGACCGCATGAGTGCACCCAGCAGCGGGCCGATGAACGCGTAGGTCATCGGGTTGATGTCGGGGAACTGGCTCTTCACGAGCAGCGGGAACCCCGCGGAGAACCCGATGTAGGAGCCGAACGTGCCGATGTACAACCAGCACATCAGCCAGTTGTGTTTGCGCTTGAAGATCAGCGCCTGCTCGGCAAAGGACGAGCGGGCACTGGTCAGGTCATTCATGCCGAACCAGGCGGCGACGGCGAGCAGCGCGATGGCCGGCACCCAGATCCAGCCGGCATTCTGCATGTACAACGGCGCGCCTCCATCGGCAGCCGGTTGTGGTGCGCCACCCAGTGCACCGAAGGCGGCGACGGTAATCACCAGTGGAACCACCAGCTGCGACACCGACACGCCCACATTGCCCAGGCCGGCATTCAAGCCCAACGCCATGCCCTGCCGTTGCTTGGGGTAGAAGAAGGAAATGTTGGACATCGACGAGGAGAAATTGGCGCCGCCGAATCCGCACAGGATGGCAATCGCCACGAATACCCAGAACGGCGTGGACGGGTTCTGCACGGCGAAGCCGAGCCAGACCGTCGGCAGCAACAGCGAGGCGGTCGACAGTGCCGTCCAGCGACGGCCACCAACGATCGGAATGACAAAGGAGTAGAAGATCCGGAGCGTGGCACCGGACAGGCTGGGGAGTGCCACCAGCCAGAACAGTTGATCGGTACTGAAGTTGAATCCGATCCTGGGCAGGTTGATCGACACCGCCGAGAACAGCACCCAGACCGCGAAGGCCAGCAGCAGCGCCGGGATGGAGATGATCAGGTTGCGCCTGGCCACGCGGTGCCCGCTGTGTGCCCAGTAGGCGGGATCCTCAGGATTCCAGTCCGTGATGATGCGACCGGGTCCATCACTGCTGCGTTGTGCTACATCGCTACCGGCTGTCATACATGGCTCCCAGGCTGTGGAGTGACGACGGGTCTCTGTAGTGTTTCCCGGGTCACGCCGCCATTGAGCCATCTGGTTGCGGGACCAGGGTTGATCTGGATCAATCACACGCGCTTTGATCGCGCGGGTATGACATATATCAATCGGGGGCGACGGAACCCGCCTCCCGCCGTGCCGGCCCGCGCTGCCGTACGCTGTCACGGACGTCCACATCGAACTGCAACTGAAGGGTGTCGCCGTCCGTGTCCAGCATGAACACGATGCCCTCGCGGCAGGGCAGACGCAGGCTGTATGCGGTGACCGCCTCGTAGGGAAGGAGAATGTCCAGATGTTGGACGTCACCGGCCAGCCGCGCCGCCGAGGTTCGCTCCAGCCGGATCTGCTGGGACCAGGCTTGTCCGGGACCGAACACGGTGCGGTTGACCACGCTGCCGCCGGACAGCAGCTGCGCCAACTCAGCCTCGTCAAGGCGGATGCGCAGGGATTGGTGTTGGAACTGCAGCTTCATGACGCAACGTCCTTCCATTGCTGGGGGGTGTTGCAGTTGGCCAGGAAGGGGAAATCGACGGCCGCTACAGGCAGTTCGATCACACCGAGCCGTTCCTGCAATGCCCTGAGAGCGCGCGGCCCATCAACCTGGTCAATCATCTGCATGATCAGGGTGCGACAACGCAAATCGATATTCAATCGCATGGGTAACGGTTGCCCGCTGAAGATCACAACTGGCGAGTGATGGGCGTCACGCAATTCGTGCAGAAGCGAGACACTCAGCCGTGGCATGTCCACTGGCACGATCCATGCTGGTCCGTCGGGCAGATGGACAAGGGCGCTGGCCAGTCCCCCCAGCGGACCACAGCCGGGGGTCACGTCCACGATGCCTTCATGTGCGGGGTAGTCTCCACTGACCCGCACCGGGTCCGCGCCCGCCGTCAGGAGCAGCCGGCGCATGTGCATCAACAGCGATCCACCCTGCCATTCCAGGGCGGCCTTGTCGCGCCCCATCCGCCGCGACTGCCCGCCGGCCAGCACCAGCCCGCTAATGGCTGTGGTGGTCATGAGTGGGCTCCCCGCCATCTGCAGATGCCTCTGATGAGGCGTCGCAAAGCGAGCAGCCTTCGCTCCAGATGCTGTCGCCGTCCAGGTAATGCTCCTGCTTCCAGATCGGCGATCGATGTTTGACGGCCTCGATGAGTGCCCGACACGCACGGAACGCCTCATCGCGATGCGGCGTGCCTGCGGCCACGATGATCGCTACGTCCCCGACGGCAAGGCGTCCTTTGGCATGCGCAACATACAGCTTCACGCGCGGGCCGAATGCCTTCTCCACATCCGTGGCAAGGCGCTCGAACTCCTTGAGCGCCAAGGGCACGAAGAGATCGTAGGTGATGCCCTGCACCTCCCGGCCATGGTTCAGATCCCGGACCTTGCCGATGAACATGTCGATGCCGCCAAAGCCTGGATCGGACACGAACGCGATGGCCTCGGCGGGATCCAGTGCAGCCTCTGCACGCTCCACTACCTTGAGTACTCGGATCGGCATCATGCTCATCCTCCACTCACTGGAGGAAGAATCGCCACGCGTCCATCCGCTGGCAATGGCTCGCCATCACGCAGCACGGTGTGCTCATCGGCGAACGCCGAGTACCGAAGCAACCCGGCTTGGAAGTCCGGCCAGCGCTGGGCCAGCACCTCGCCAAGCGCCACACGCAGGTCGGCGATACGGTCCCCTGCCACCTCCAGCTCCAGCATCCGCTCGGGCATCAGATCCGCATACGCACCGAACATCCGCACGACGACTTTCATCGGCTTTCCTCCTGAATAATTCCCTGGACCGGGTCGTTGTGTCCCCAGCCCTGTACCTGCACCCGGCTACCTGCGGGGGCAACGCTGTCCTCGCCGTCGAGGACGACCCATGCATTTGCCTGCACCATCGACATCAGCCGGAACGATTCCTGGCCCGCGATGACGCGGGCCGCGAGTTGGCCATTGCCGTCGATTTCAACCCGCGCACGCGCATGAAAGCGCCAGCCCGGCGGCTTCCGCACATCGCCCGTGAGTGGTAACGACCAGATCGGCTCCGCGCCCAGCCCCAGCAGACGGCGCAGCACAGGCTCGACAAAAAAGCGCTGCCCGACGGCAGCGGAGACCGGATTGCCCGGCAGGCCAAAGTACATCGCGCCTTCTTTCAATCTGGCGAACAGCACCGGCTTGCCCGGTCGAATGGCAACCTTGTGAAAGCCGATCTCCGCACCGCGGGCGCGCAATGCGCCGGGGATGAAGTCATACCGTCCCTGGGAGACAGCACCGGTGCTGATGAGGACCATCGCACCAGCGCGGAGTGCCTCGTCGACTGCCGCGTCGAAGGCGGCCACCTCGTCGCCGACCACGCCTTGCCAGACCACCTCGGCACCTGCGGCCTTCAGTCGCCCCACCAGATAGGGTCGATTGCTGTCGCGGATCTGACCGGAGCCCAGCGGCACGCTGGCGTCGCTGACCAGTTCCTTACCCGTGGCAATCACGGCGACGCGGGGACGAGCGCGCACCTGCACGTCGGCCACGCCGATGGCATGCAGCAGGGTGCACGCGTTGATGTCCAGCGTCGTCCCCGCAGGCAGCACGTCCTCTCCGTGCCCGACATCCTGCCCACGCAGGCGGACATGCTGGCCGGGTGTGACCGCCTGCGACACGCGGATGCGCTGAGGACGCCCGTCGCGCTGCTCGAGAATGTCCACGTGTTCGATCGGCACGACGGTATCGAACCCTTCAGGCATGCGTGCGCCGGTCATGATTTCCCATGCGCCATCGCTGCCATCGCTGCCATGGCTGGCCCCATCGCCGGCTGCCTGCCAGCCCTGGACCGCCAGCTCCATCCCTGCGTCGATGCCGGCCCCGCCGCAGTAAAGCGCAAAGCCGTCCATCGCCGCATTATCGAAGGGAGGAAGACACTGCGGGCTGCACACGTTGGAGGACAGTACTCGCCCTTTTGCCTCGGCCAACGCAACGGTCTGCGCGGGCATCGGCACCGTACTGGACAACAGCAATTCCAACGCATCGGCGTAGCTGATCATGCGTGGTCACCGCCGCCGATCATGGCGAGTGCGTGGCCCAGCACCGGCGACAGAATCTCCAGGCACTGAGCGGCAGCGCGGGGGCTGCCGGGCAGCGCTACGATCAGCATGTCATCCAACTGCACCACCTCGGCACGGCTCAACCACGCGAACGCCGTGTGCTGGGCACTCAGCCCCCGCACCATCTGGGATAACCCCTCGATACGTCGGGCGCCCAGCGACTGCAGCGCCTCAGGCGTCAGATCACGCGCGCCCAGCCCGGTGCCACCGGTGCAGACGCACAGTCGGATATCACCGCCGGCCAGCTCACGCAGCCGACCCGCCAGCGGTTCGATGCCGTCAGGCAGTACCTGCGCCACGACCACATCCGCGCCCAGCGTCTGTAGTCCTTCCACCAGCACCGGGCCGGATCGATCCGCGTACTCACCCCGGCTGGCACGGTCGCTCAGCGTGATGACCGCGCAGGGCACACCATCGAGGCGGCGCGCTGTGTGAGGTTGGAACAGCGCCCGCTCCTCCTCGCTCATTCCCTGTGGGTGCTGCCAGACGCCGCGCTTGCCCCCTTCCTTGAACAGCAGCCGGATCCCCGTGATTTCCAACGCGGGCTCCACCGGTTTGCTGAGGTCGTACAAGGTCAGCAGCGCGGCGTTGACACCGGCCAGCGCCTCCATTTCAACGCCGGTACGCGCCTCGCTGGCGCATTCGCACCACACACGGATCGCATGGCGTTCCGGGATCGGCGCGCAGTGAACGCGGACCAGTTCCAGCGGCAACGGGTGGCACAAGGGCATCAGTGCCGACGCCATCTTGGCTCCCTGTAATCCTGCGACTTCCGCCATCACCAGCGCATCGCCCTTGGGCAGGCGCCGCGCTACGATCAGCGGGTACGCGACCGGCCCGGCCAGGAGCTCTCCTACCGCTACCGCACGACGACGTGTGATGCGCTTGTCGCGCACATCCGCCATATGAAACGCTGCTGCGATCGGCCCACTCATTGTGTCGCTCATCCTCCTATCGATGCCAGGTGCGGGGTCAGCCCCGTCTGGCCCTGATGCAATCCATGTCCCGCGGCTTTCAGCCCGAGCTGGGTCGTAATGCGCGCCAACAGAGCGTCGCGGTCGGTGTCGTGTTGCAGCAGCGGTCTCAGCGCGATGCCGAAATCGCCAAACAGGCACAGTCGCAGATCGCCCGTCGCGGTAACCCGCAGGCGATTGCAGCCACGACAGAAATCCTTGGAATATGGCGCGATGATGCCGATCCGTCCGCGATGGTCCGGGTGTGCGTACTCCTGTGCAGGCCCGGCGTCCGGCGCGCGCGGACACAGCGACCAACCTGCCGCCTGCAGCTGATCCAGCAAGACCTCCGCGCGGAGATGGTGACGCTCGAAATACGCTTGATTGTCTCCGGTGCGCATCAGCTCAATGAAACGCACGCTGACCGGCCGATCCCGTATAAATTCCATCCACTGGGGCAGTTCATCGTCGTTGGCATCACGCAGCAGTACGGCATTGAGCTTGATGGCCGGCATGCCGAGCTGCTGGGCGATCTCGATCCCCTCCAGGATTTCGGCGTGCCGATCATGACCGGTGATACGTTTGAAGCGCTCCCGATTCAAGCTGTCCAAGCTCACGTTCAGCGCCGTCAATCCTGCACGGTGCCATCCCGGAAGGCGTCGCGGCAGCACGGTGCCATTGGTGGTGATCGCAATGTTCCGGATCCCGGGCACGGCGGCTACCGTGGCGATGATCTCCTCCAGATCCTTGCGCAGGCTGGGCTCGCCGCCGGTCAGCCGGATCTTGTGCATCCCCAGCGTCGCAAAGGCGCTCACCAGCCGACGGATCTCTTCCACCTGCAGGAAACCGCGCACAGGCCCGGCCTGGTAGCCATCGGGCAGGCAGTAGGTGCAGCGGAAGTTGCAGGCCTCGGTCAGAGACAGGCGCAGATACGGGAACCGGCGCCCGAACCCGTCTGTCAGCGGATTCATGGCCGGACCACGTTGCAGCTCCACCCTGTTCATCTGCCCTGAGCCTTTCTGCCGTTGATGGCACTTCTCGTTGGGAACCAGCGTACGTCGCTGGCGATGGCGATGGGATGACTTAAATCAATTCACACGAACGCAGGCCGACAACAGGTGTGGCAGCATGCAACGTCTCTGGACTCCGCGGGTAAGCCCCTACCATGATGCTGACCGACTTCGATGAACTTCTGGCCGAATCCCGGCGCCAGACCGAGCCGCAACGACTGCTGTTTGTATTCGTCCGCACCGAACTGCCGGACGCTGCGACGGAGGATCAGCGTGATCGTCACCAGCGGCGCGAAGGTGGCACGTTGAGCCCTGTGCTGTGCGTGGACAAGCTGCCTTCTGACATCGCCTCATTCCGTGCCCTCCATGACGAATCCCGGCGCACTGCCATTGACTGGGACCTGGTGTTCGTTGCTGCACTTGATGGCCGCGGGGGCGTAGCGCCCTCTGAAGATGAGGCAGCCCAGCCGCTTCGACTGATGGTCAATGCCATCAACAATGGACAGATCAACACCTTCGCCGCGTTCGACCGCGACGGTCATCCGGTCCAGTTCTACTGATTCAACAGTTGAAGGGTCAGAAAGAACACGACCAACACCGTGTTCAGGCCCCAGGCGACCGTCAAGCCACGCGCGGCCATGCCCAGGCCGGGCTGCTGGGCCGTCGGTGCAGCGCGCCAGACCGTCGGAATGATCCACGCGGTGAACAGCAGCAGCAGCGCGAACAGCGTCGCCGTGACCGCCCGAGAGCCATGAAGGTAAGACCAGAGTGCAACGGCCCAGAGCAGGTTGCTGGGGATGACCCCGTAAAGCCAGAAAACGCGCGACAGGCGTGACGGAGCGTGCTTCGGGTTCAACGAATGCGTTGAAGTGGACACAGTCATGGGCCCCCTTGAGTCGGGTTGGGCAATGAATGGTGGCTAGCTCTCTGCCCGGCAAGGATGCGCCACCTTCCGTGACATCGTCAAGGCAGCCGGACCTTCCTGTCCGTCGCAGCACCCACAGCCTCTTGATGCGGGCGCGTGCAGACTAGGGGCATGCCCACCCTCATCGTCCTGGCGAAGGAGCCCTGCACTGCGCCCTGACCTTTCACCCTCATCGCGTTCTGGAGCACGGCCATCGCCCGCGCGCCGTGTTCGGGGCTGGCTGCTGCGGATGCTCGCCCTCATCGCCGTAGTGGTCGCCATAGGCGTGTTCTGGAACAGCCCAATCGCACAATCACCCCGCGCACTCTGGCGCCTGTCCCAGATGCCAGCACCCACCGCCCTGCCCGTTCCCGTGGCCGGGGTAGCCGCACGCCAGGTCGCCGATACCTTCGGCGCCCCCCGTGGTCGTGATCGCACGCATGCCGGTGTCGACATCTTCGCCAAACGCGGCACCGAGGTGCGCAGCGCCACACCGGGCATCGTTACGGAAATCCGCGAGAGTGGCCTGGGGGGGCGTCAGGTGTGGGTCATGGGCCCGGCGCGCGAGCGCTATTACTACGCCCATCTGGATGACTGGCGCGACGGATTGGAGCGTGGCCAAGTGATCGAGCAAGGCACGGTGCTGGGCTACGTCGGTGACACCGGCAATGCCAAGGGCACCCCGCCGCACCTGCACTGGGGCATCTACGGTGACGACGGCGCCTACGATCCGCTGCCGCTTCTGAAGGCATGGCGGGATGCGCCCTGAGCAGCGTGCAGGTCCCCTTCACAACAAAGCGCACCGGACTAACACCCACGCGCCTAGCGTCGGTGGCTCAACACCCACCGGCAGTACCTCCATGGCGATCAAGACCGCAGAAGACCTGTTCATCCACGAGCTCTCGGATATCTACAGTGCAGAAAAGCAGCTGACCAAAGCGCTGCCGAAAATGGCGCGTGCGGCCTCCAATCCGGATCTGTCCGCCGCATTCACCCTGCACCTGGAAGAAACCCAGGGACAGATCGAGCGCATCGACCAGGTGGTGGAGCTGCTGGGGATCCGTCTCAAGCGCATCAAATGTGCCGCGATGGAGGGCCTGGTCGAAGAAGGCAAGGAAGCGATCGACAGCATCGAAGAAGGCCCGGTACGTGATGCCGCGCTGATTGGTGGCGCGCAGAAGGTCGAGCATTACGAAATCGCCTCCTACGGCACCATCGCCGCTTTGGCCAAGCAGCTGGGCTACAAGGCGGCGGTGCCGTTACTGCTGGAAACGCTCAAAGAAGAAAAAGACACCGACGAAAAGCTGACCCTGCTGGCCCTGGCCGGTGGCGGCAATGCCAAGGCCGCCGCGGCCTGAGTTCGACAAAGAGGAGCCTTGCATGTCCCTGCCCCCACCCGTTCTCTACCACGCCTCGCTTGAGCATGCCGACGACGATGAGGCAACGCATATCCGCGAGCTGACCGAGGTATTCGCGCGCATGGCCTTGACCGTCGCCGAGCAGGAAGGCCACGCGCACCGTGCGGTCCATGCCAAGGGTCAGGGCCTGTTGAAGGGGAGGCTGCGCGTGCTGGATGGATTGCCGGCGGAGCTGCGCCACGGTCTGTTCGCACGGCCGGGAAGCTACGACGCACTGGTCCGGCTGTCGTCCCCGCCGGCCGAGCAGCTCCCCGATTCGGTCTCCACCCCACGCGCGATGGCGCTCAAAGTGATGGGTGTGGAAGGCCCCCGCGCGGAAGGTGCCGAGGAGCAGCACAGCCAGGATTTCCTGATGGTCAACGGCCCGGCCTTCAATACGCCCGGTGTAGCCGGTTTCCTGCGCGCGGCCAAACTGCTCGCCGCCACCACCGAGCGGATGCCGCGCACCAAGCGGATGATCTCGGCCACGCTGCGCGGCGCGGAGGCGGCGCTGGAAGCGGTGGGCGGCCAGAGTGCCACGCTGAAAGGCATGGGCGGCGAGCCGCAGCACCATCCGCTGGGGGAGACGTTCTTCAGCCAGGTGCCGTTCCTGTATGGCCCGTACATGGCCAAGTTTTCCCTGGCGCCGGTCTCACCTGCGCTGCTCGCACTGACAGGTGACAAGATCGGCTCGGACGAGGATGCGCAGCGTGAGGCGGTGGTCGCGTTCTTCACCGACCGCCCCAATCCCGTGGAGTGGGAATTGCGTGTGCAGCTGTGCCGTGATGTGGAGCGCATGCCGATCGAGGATGCGTCGGTCGCGTGGCCCGAGGCCGACAGCCCGTTCCTGCCGGTTGCACGCCTGAGCATCGCGCAGCAGGAGGCCTGGCAGCCCGGCAGCTCGCCCGGCATCGAGGATGCACTGGCGTTCGCGCCGTGGCACGCGCTGGCCGAACATCGCCCGCTCGGCGGCTTGAATCGCGCGCGCCGCGTGGTGATGGCCGCCTCGCGTCAGTTCCGCTCGCGGTTCAATGGGTGTCCGATCCACGAGCCGGTGGGCTGAGGCTCGCTTCGGGCGCAGGCGCGAGTTGCGCCTCACCGGATGTCGTGCAGCTCCATGGCGCGCATCACGATCGGCTTGGCCCAGTCTGGGGTCTGCAGCAGCTCGATCGCCGAGGCCGGATAGTGCAGCCCGTTGCGGTCCAACTGCAGCACCGGCAGCGGTTCGGCGCCATCGGCATCGGCCGGGGCACTGTTGTCGTAGACGTGCAGCTCGGCCAGGTGCGGCAGCAGCGCCAGCAGGTTCTCGCGCGAGGAATCGTAGCGGGCGCGGATCTTGTCGGCGGGGATATCATGCCCGCCGCGGCTGACCCGTGCGGCGACACGTTGCATGTGCAGTTCCACGCTCTGCAGGCCACAGAACCAGATCGCCACATCGTGGCGGTCGCAGGCCTCGCGTAGCAGGCGCGGGATGGTATTGCCGCCCAGCGTGGTTTCGAACGCGAAGTCGGTGCCTGCGTCGATCGCCTGCCGCAGCCGGCGCGCGCCTTCGTTCCAGGCCGCGGCATTGGCCTCGCCCAGCGCCCAGCCGGTCTCGACCAGGCGGCGGGTAAACGTATCCGGGTTGAACCAGGTCAAGCCTTCTTCTTCCAGCCACATGCCCAGCAGTGAGCTCTTGCCGGCGCCATTCACGCCGGCCAGCACCAGAATCCGTCCCATCGGTCAGAGCGGGCTGCCGAGGGCGACCTTGCGGCCGCGGCGGATCGGCTGCCCCAACACCTTGCCCAGCCCACCATCACGGCCGAGGCTGGCCAGCGTGGTGTCGAACGCAGCGCGCAGGCGGTCCAGTTCGCCCAGCCGCTCATCGGCATCGCCGCCAGCCGCCTTGGCCAGGAGTTCCTGGTAGGTCTTGATATCCACGATCACCGCTTCGGGGTGATTGTGGTTGGTGATCACCAGTGCCTGCTTCTCGCGGACGGTCCGCATCAGGCTGGGCCAGCCGCGGGTTTTCACCGAGGAGGCAGTGGCCTTCTCAAGGCCGGGCAGATCCAGTGGCAGGGTCATGGCACGCTCCAGGACGGGATGTGCCCACTATACCCTTTCTGGCCAAATTGGACATAAATCCCATTTTGGCCAGAAGGAGGGTCCAGAGGCCCGTCAGCGGGACATTGAGTAAGGCTGCTCGGCGCCCTGTCCCGGCCAGGCCTTGTTGGGCTCGGCCTGCAGGGTGAAGCGCAGCTCGCCGCCGGCCAGGATTTCGTCGTGGCGCAGGAAGGTGCGCTGCAGCGGCTGGCCATTGAGGGTTACCGAACCGACGTAGTCGTGCCCCTTGCCCAGCCCGTCGGTGACGATGGTGAAGGTCCTGCCGTTGGGCAGATGCAGCGCCGCCTTGGGCAGGAACGGACGGCCGATGATGTACTCGCCGCTGCCCGGCGCGACCGGGTAGAAGCCCAGCGCGGTGAACACGTACCAGGCTGACATCTGGCCCAGGTCGTCATTGCCGGCCAGACCATCGGGACGGTCGGCATACTGGGTGTCCATGATCTGCTTCAGGCGCGCCTGGGTGCGCCACGGCTGGCCGGCATGGGCATACAGGTAGGCCACGTGGTGGCTGGGCTCGTTGCCGTGCGCGTACCAGCCGATCAGGCCGGTGATGTCTTCCATGTGCTCGAAGATGGACGGGTCGACCTTGGCCTCGAACACCTGGTCCAGACGGGCCAGCAGCGCGTCGCTGCCACCGTGCGCGGCGGCCAGGCCGGCCACGTCGTGCGGCACATACCAGGAGTACTGCCAGGCGTTGCCTTCGGTGTAGTCCGTGCCGTAACCGCTCGCGCTCGGGTCGAACGGCGTGCGGAAGCTGCCATCGCGTTTGCGCGCCCGCATGAAGCCGGTGTCTTTGTCGTAGGCATTGCGCCAGTTGGTGGCGCGCTTCTCGAACTCACCGGCGACCTTCGTGTTGCCCATGGCCTTGGCCATGCGCGCGATGGTCCAGTCGTCGAAGGCGTACTCCAGCGTCTTGCTGGCCGCTTCGCCTTCCTCATCGATCGGCACCCAGCCCAGCTCGCGGTACTGCGCGATGCCGTCGTACGGGCCGTAATTCGCAGTGGCCACCATCGCCGCCAGGGCCTTGTTCTCATCGAAGCCACGGATGCCCTTGAGGTAGGCATCGGCGATCACCGGCACGGCGTGATAACCGATCATGCACCAGGTTTCCTGCCCGTGGAACGCCCACACCGGCAGCATCCCGTAGGCGCTGCTGTGCTGGTGCGCGAGCAGCGAATTGATGAAATCACTGTTGCGTTTTTCCGGTTGCACCAGAGTCAGCAGCGGATGCAGGGCGCGGTAGGTGTCCCACAGCGAGAACGTCGAGTAGTTGGTGTAGCCCTCGGCGCGGTGCACGGCGTTGTCCGAGCCACGGTACTGGCCATCGCTGTCCATGAAAACGGTCGGCCCGAGCAGGCTGTGGTACAGCGCGGTGTAGGCGCTGCGCCGGTCGTGCTCGGGGGCGTCGATATCCAGCACCGACAGTGCCTGCGTCCACTGCGCTTTCGCCTCGGCACGGACGCGATCGAAATCGAAGCCCGGCACTTCGCTCTCCAGGTTGGCGATTGCCCCGGCCTCGCTGACCGACGAGATCGCCACCGTCACCACCAAGGGCGTGTCGAGCGTGCCGAAATCGAAGGTACCCACGAGCTGGCGGCCTTCGATCTGCGCACGCTGGGCCGGGCTCTGGTGGCCCGGCGGCGGGAAGCCTTTGTAGGCGATGTCGGTCTCGGTGTTGTGGAAGGCGTGACCAGTCAGTGGCCGCGAGAAGCGCATCGCGAAATACAGCTGGCGGCCCGGTGCCCAGCCGCGGGTCTCGCGAAAACCAGTGACGGTGCCGTCCTCGCGGGCGCGCAGGCGTGACCACATGATCTTGCCCGGGTAATCGTAGAGGCTGGTACGCAGGTCGAGCAGCACGCGCGCCGGCTGGTTGGCCGGATAGGTGTAACGGTGCACGCCCACGCGGGTGCTGGTGGTCAGCTCCGCGCGCACCTTGGGATCATCCAGGGTGACGGCGTAGTAGCCGGGCTCGGCGCGCTCGTCGTCGTGGCGGAAGCGCGAGGTATAGCCGCTGCCGGGCTTGTCCGGATCGCCACGTTCCAGGCTGGCATCGGTGCGCACCGGCATCAGCAGCACATCGCCAAGATCGGAATGGCCGCTGCCGGAGAAGTGCGTGTGCGAGAAGCCGACGATGCTGGTGTCGTCATGCCGGTAGCCGGCGGCCCAGCCATACGCCTTCTCGCGCGGCTGGATACGGGTGTCCGGACTGAGCTGGACCATGCCGAACGGCACTGTGGCGCCGGGATAGGTGTGGCCTTCCCCTGCGGTGCCGATGAACGGATCAACGGCCGCATAGGCACGCTCGCCGACCTTCGCCGGTGCTGCGGCGGCTGTGCCGGCCACCAACATCGCCCCTACCGCGAGCCCCAACCACCGCACCGTCCCCGTTTTTGTCATGGCATTGAATTTAGATCGATTCAGGTGAGGTTGATCCTAGCACCGGCGTGGCAGAGGGGCATGTTGCGGTGCGGCTGACGTCCGGAGGGACGCTGCTTGCTACGCTGGCGCCTGGTTCGTCACACGGAAGACCCGCATGGTGTTACGCCGCCTTACCTGCCTGCTGGCAACCTCTCTCATCATCGCTGCCCTGCTTGCCGCCTGTGCGGGACACACCGTTCCCAGCGGCCTGACGACAACAGCCCGCGCCTCCGAATCACCGGCGGCCGCGCTGACATGGATGAAGCAGGCAGGCGGGCATCCACCCACTGCGCGCCACGAAAGTGCGTTGGTCGCGCTCGACGGCAAGCTCTACCTTCTGGGGGGGACGTGGTGAGCGCCCCCTGGAGATCTTCGATCCCGCGAACGGACGCTGGACGCGCGGTGCACGACCGCCACTGGATCAGCTCCACCACGCGCAGGCGCTGGCCTACAACGGCCGCATCTGGGTGCTGGGGGCGTTGACCGGCGATTTCCCGGCCGAGCCCGCCGTGCCCACGCTGTGGGTCTACGACCCGACAGCCGATGCGTGGCAACCGGGGCCACCGCTGCCGGCAGGCCGCGCACGCGGTGCCAGCGGCGTTGCGTTGCACGCAGGACGGATTTACCTGGTCGGTGGCGTCACGCGTGGACACACGGGTGGTGTGGTGCCTTGGCTGGATGTCTTCGATCCCGCGACGGAAAGGTGGACGGCGCTGCCGGATGCACCGCATGCGCGTGATCACTTCCACGCCGCAGTGCTGGACGGTGCGCTCTATGCCGCCGGTGGCCGGGTCAGCGCCCATGGCAGCGGCGCATCGGGAATGCAGTCGGTGGCGGCGGTGGACATGTTCGACATTGCCTCGGGCCGCTGGTCCACCCTGCCCTCGCCCCTTCCTACCCCGCGCTCAGGCACTGCCACGGTCGCCTGGAATGACCGGCTCGTCGTGATCGGCGGCGAAAGCGATGCGCACACCATCGCACATGCGCAGGTCGAGGCCTGGAACCCAGCGACGCAACGTTGGGAAGCACTGCCGCCACTGCCGGTGGGGCGGCACGGCATGCAGGCAGCCGTACTGGACGGGGCGCTGCATGTGGTCGCCGGCAGCGGCAATCGCGGCGGCGGCCCGGAACTGGACGACCATTACCGCTTGGTCGCCCGTCCGTAGTCCATCGCAGGCAGGTCGTACCCAGGCCCGGTTTACGCCGGGCGTGCCGAGTCCGGCACCGCCGCCTCGGGCAGCATGGGCTGGGTCGCGTCCACCGTGACCGGCTCATCGCTGCGCATCAAGGCGCGCGCTTCGGCTTCGCTCGCCACCGCCGGCGGGGAGCCGCGCAGTGGCATGCCGGCGGTCTCGCGGACGAACAGCATCGTGATCACGCCGATCACCGCCGCGCCCATCAGGTAGTACGCAGGCACCAGCGGATCACCGGTGCGCTCCACCAGCCAAGCGGTCACCAGCGGCGTGGTGCCACCGAACAGCGAGACCGATACGTTGAAGGCGATCGACAGCGCGCTGTAGCGCACCGGGGTGTAGAACAGCGCCGGCAGCGTGGACGGCATCGAGCTGGTGAAGCACACCAGTGCCAGCCCGAGCAGCATCAGCCCCAGGAAGATCAGCCAGTCATTGCCGCTGCCCACCAGTTTCAGGCACGGGATCGCCAGCAGGAACAGCGCGATGCAGGCACCGATGATCATCGGGCGACGACCCAGGCGATCGCTGAACAATCCACCCACCACATTGAGCGGCATCATTACCAGCATCACGATGATGATCAGCAGCAGGCCTTTGCTTTCGGCATAGCCCATCGTGACGCTGAGGTAGCTGGGCATGTAGGTCAGCAGCATGTAATCGGTGACGTTGAACACCAGCACCAGGCCGACGCAGATCAGCAGCTGTGCCCAATGCACGCGGAACAGCGCGCCCAGACCAGGGCGCTCGTGATCGCGCTTCTCGGCCTCTTCGGCATACGCGCGGAAGGCCGGCGTCTCCTCCAGCTTCATGCGCATATACAGGCCAAGTAGACCCAGCGGACCGGCCACCAGGAACGGAATGCGCCAGCCCCAGTCCAGCATCTGCGTGCTGCTCAGGGCCATGTGCAGCGCGGTGACCGTGCCGGCACCGGCGATGTAGCCGCCCAGCGTACCGAACTCCAGCCAGCTGCCCATCAGGCCGCGGTTGCGATCGGTCGAATACTCGGCGATGAACGTCGCCGCGCCGCCGTACTCACCGCCGGTGGAGAACCCCTGCACGATGCGGGCAAGCAGCAACAGCGCCGGCGCCCAGATGCCGATACGGTCGTACGAGGGAATCAGGCCGATGCTGAAGGTACCGGCGGCCATCAGGATCATGGTGGCCGCGAGCACCTTCTGCCTCCCGTACTTGTCACCCAGCGGGCCGAACACCAGGCCGCCCAGCGGGCGCACCAGGAAGGCAACGGTGAAGGTGGCAAACGTGGCGATCAGCTGTGCGGTCGGGCTGCTGTCGGGGAAGAACACGTGGCCGAGGGTGACGGCGAGGTAGCCGTAGACGCCGAAATCGAACCACTCCATCGCGTTGCCGAGCGCCGCAGCGCCAACGGCCTTCTTCAACATGGGGCGATCAACGACGGTGACTTCGTCGACATGCATCTGGCGGCGACGTTTGAACCAGCCGAAATGAGCGTGTGCGGCAGGCAGGTCCTGCATCTGCTTTCTCCTGGAAGCAGGCCATCGCGGCGCCCGAGGTCCCGCGCACGGCACAGGAAATACCGCCTCTGATGACACAGCGCGATGCGCGAAGAGGGGTTGCAACAGACGATCCCGGACGGCCGCGTGGACTCAGCGACGCTGCGGGATGGATGACCAGGAAGCGGGCAATGGCCCGGGGGTGATCAAGCGAGCCATGTTACTACATTTGGCCAGCGTGAGCCCGGTGCTGCGCTGTCTATCGGCGTGGAACAGCGTGTTTCAAGCTGCTTTCATGCGCTTTTCACGCAATTCATACATGCCTGTGCAACGCGGGAACTGCATCGTACGGACTACGATCGCGGTACCCGCACGCGATTGAGAGCGGGCTGATCGTTACTGCCCGCGTTCGAGCGCATCGATCAGCGGCGCGAGATCGTCGCGCTCGTGTGGCCGCACCGCACGCGCGATCTCCTGGCCGTCGCGCAACAGGATCACGGTCGGCCACAGTTTCACGGCAAAGGAGCGGCCCAGCGGCCGCCCCTTGCCATCCTCGACCTTCAGGTGCGTCGCGTCGTAGCCACCCAGAAATTTCTGCAGCAGGGGCTGGGCGGCACTGCAATGGCCGCACCAACCGGTGCCGAACTCCAGCAGCACCCATCCGTTGCCCGCATCGATGTCGGCACGGGTGATGTCGGAAGGGCTGTACTCACGAACGAAGGCCATGCGCGTTACTCAGGAAAGCGCTCGCTGGATATCCTCCAGCGGTGCATTGGTGTAATCCTTCGCGAGATCCTTGATGAGTCGCTCCTGGGTTTCCTTGTGCAGCAACGGACGGATGCGGCCCAGCGTCTGCGGATCGGCGATCAGGATCAGGTGTGCGTAGCGGTTCTTCAGCGCATCTTCGTTCAACTGCGCGGCGACCTGCTTGGCGAACGTGGCTTCATTGAGCTGGGAGATCGTCATGTCCTGTGGCACCGAGCCGGAAGGGCCCTGCCCCGAGGCGCCGGTCTCACTGACGGCCTGCAGCTGAAGTTCCCCCTCCTGCTTGAGCTGAAGCGTGTGCGCGGTGCCGACGTTGGTGAACACGCGGGCCGAGCCGCCGTCGGCGACAACAACGAGGGTACCTTCGGGAATCTGCTGGCTCATCATCTACTCCTTATGGGGAACTCCGAGCGCGGTTGCACTCGGCTTCCACCGTAGGCAACCCCATGTAAGCACCGTGCATACGGATGTATGCATTCCGTATGCAGCGCCTGTGCGCCCTACTCCACGGGCGCTGGCGCTGCCGGCAACGGCATGTCCAGGTGGCGGGAGAAGAAACGGGCCATCAGCCGGTAAGCCTGCTGGCTCTCGGGCAGCCGGGCATCCAGATGAAATGCGTGGCCCAGCCCGTCCCAGACGTGCAGATCCGACTCGCGGCCCAGGTCCACCAGGCGGGAATGCGTAAAGGACACGTTGCTCAGCTCCGCCGCACGGGTGGCGGTGATGAACAGGGTCGGCGGGAACTGCGCCAGGACCGCATCGGAAAACACTGGCGACACCAGCGGATCACGGAAGTCCACCGTCCCGTAATACAGGTCCTCCATGATCGGCAGCGAACCGTCGGCATGCGGCAGCAGTGCATCGGTGAGGGCCGCGGCCACATAACGGGAGTCGCCGCCATAGCGTGCATCGCCGCCGGCGCAGAACAGGCCGGCCGCGGCCGGCATCGGCAGCTTTTCCTTGCCGAACCATGCAAGCGACTCCCCGGTCAGTACGCCACCGGCCGAGCAGCCGAACAGACCGATGTGCCGTGCCGGCATCTTCTCCAGCGCCGCCCGGTAGACCGCCGCCACATCCTCACTCGCGGCCGGGAATTGATGCTCCGGGCCTTGCCGGTACTCCACCGCCACGACCGTGGCCCCGGTCATGGCCGCGACCGGAATCGCCTCCAGCAGGCCGAGGCTGTCGGCGCGGCCGAACACGAACGCGCCGCCGTGCAGTTCGATCAATAGACGCCGCTGCGCCGGATCGGCTGGCGCACTGCGTGGCTCGACACGGACCACCGGCACGCCATTCCAGGTTTCGTGGTGCAGCTCCACCGGATAGCGCTGGCGCAGCGCCTTGATCTCGCCGTAGGCCCAGTCGTCGGCGCCCTTGCGGATCGTCGCCAGTTCCTTGAGCACGGTGGCGTTGTCCATCTTCGCGACCGGGTCGCCGTTGATGACGGCGCTGCGCATCGCGGCCTGTGCTTCCGGGCTCAGATACGGGGACAGCGGCAGCGCGAATGCCGGTACGTTCCGGATGCCTTCCGCTGGCGGCGGTGCAGGTGTGATCGCCATGACGGTTCCGCTGGCGGCCAACAACAGCGCCAGTGGCGCGAACATCCTGATCCTGTTCATCTGCTGCACTCCCCGTGCGGAATCGCGTCACAGCATAGCCGCTGCCTCGCCGCCACGGCATGTGGTCACTCCCCGGTCTGGCTGAGTTGACGTGTTTACCTCTACTGGTCGCCGGGTCGGCTTTCTAAACTCCGGGCGTGCCGTGCTGGCACAACCTGCGGACGGTGCGTCCGTGCTCCAACCTCAGGCACGTAGTGCATGCACCCAAAATCGATGCTCTTCATTCTGTTGGGCACACTGTTCACCGCCGCAGGCTATGGAGCAACGTTCCTGATTTCGTTCTGGTTTCGGGCGAATGGCGGCAGTGACATCGATGCCGGCAGCGCCCTGGGAATGGCCTTGGTTGGCACCCTTATGGGTGTTCCGCTGGTTGGTTGGTGCGCCGGCAGAGTCGATGCTGCACGTCTGGCTGCCGTTGGAGCACTAGCACTGGCCTGCGGCTACGCACTGCTGGGCGGCTTGCGTGGCCTGAGCCCTGCCTACCTGCCGGGCGTGGCCATCCTGCTGATCGGCTTGGGGTGGGGCATGTTTTATCTGGCTGCACCACTGGCGTTGTCAGAGCGGCTCACGGATCGCGAACGCGGTCCCGGCTTCATCCGCTTCAGCGCCTTCCAGATGACCGGGATCTGCCTCAGCCCCATCCTGTTGAACCTGGGGGTGGCGCAGTATGACCTTCCATTGAGCACCGCATTTCTCTGGGTGGCGGCAGTGGGACTGGCGGCTTCATTGCTGCTGGGCACATTCGGTCTACGCGAACCCATTCGCTCAAGCGAGTCTGCGCTGCGCCCGTGGGTAGGCAGCGTCATCATGATCGCCAAAAGCACTGCCATCCGCCCGATCGTGATGGCAGGCTTAGGCGGCGCCGTCTTCTCCGGCATGATGGCGTTTCAGGGATCCCTTACCGAAGGCACGGGCGCGAGTGCCAGCACTTTCTTTGCGGTGCATGCCACCACCGCCGTCGTAACGCGCCTGGTGTTGGCGCGTAAGCTACCCGTGTGGCCGCGGACGCCGCTGATCAGCTGCTTGCTGGGCTGCCTCATCGCGGGACTGGCGAGCCTGCTCGGAATGCCCGTGCATCCTGCGTTCCAGATTGCCGCCGCCGTTCTCACTGGCGCCGGTTATGGCCTGCTCTATCCCGTGATCCAGACCTGGGCGGTCAATGCCTCGCCGCAGGAATACCGCCACGCAGCGTTGACGTGGTTCGTCTTGGCCTACTTCGTAGGCATCTTCGGGTTTCCGGCCATAGGCGGCTGGTTGCTCGTCACTGCCGGCAAGGCCGTGTTTGTCTGGTTGCTGGTTGCGCTCGCCACGCTTGAACTGGCGACGGCCGTTCTGAGAAAACGCAGGTGACTACATCTTCCGACAGATGCGATCTGCATTGAACGCTCGTCCGGGATACCCGCACGCACTGACGTCATTGCATACACCCCAACCAGCACTGCGACGCCATGTCGCACCGCCATGCCAAGCGCAATTGACCAATGTCAACGCCAGTCCGCAGCGACTGCCGTATTTCTATCCGGGACACGACGTCACCGGCCTCCCGCTGCCGGCCAGCGCCGGCGGCAGCACCGGCACGCGAGGGTCACCGGGGGCCACCTATCCGCCATCCGTTGAAGGAACTGTCATGAGCTACGCCCCCGAATCCACCCAGCTGCTTGCCGCGCTCGAGAATGTCATGGTGATCTCCACCACCGACCTGCAGGGCAACATCACCTATGCCAATGATCTGTTCTGCACGCTGACCGGGTTCCAGCGTGAGGAGCTGGTCGGCCAGCCGCACAGCATCGTGCGGCACCCGGATGTGCCCAAGGCCGTCTACAAGGACATGTGGGACACCATCAAGGCCGGCAAGACCTGGACCGGCATCGTGCCCAACCTCGGCAAGGGCGGCGTGCTGTATGTGGTGGACACCACTGTGCAACCGCTGTTCGATGCCGACGGCACCATCACCGCCTACATCAGCATCCGGCGCGTGGTGAATGATCTGATGTCCAACTTCGATGCGGTGGAGTTCAGCAAGGAAAAGTTCGACGATTTCTACGCCGCTGCGTGATTGCCATGGCCCCCATCGAGCGACTGTGGGTCGGGTTTGGCTCTGAATCCGGCACGGCACGCGCCCTGGCCCATCGGCTGGGCGCGCACCCTGCGCTGAAGGCCCATCCGCACCAGATACTGCCACTCAACGAGATCGACGTGGGGCAACTGGGCGATGGCGATGTGTTGCTCGCGGTGTCCAGTTCGTTCGGCGACGGCGAGCCGCCGGCCAATGGCGAGCAGTTCGTCGAGGCCCTGCGGCAGGCCCCGGCGTTGCCGGGGCTTCGCTACGCGGTGTTCGGGCTCGGCGACACCGGCTATCCGCAGTTCTGCGGTTTCACGAAGGCGCTGGATGCCCTGCTGCAGGCACGTCAGGCGCAGCCCATCATGAATCGCGTGGACGCCGATGCCAGCTTCGAGGATTTCTTCGAGCGCTGGGCACCGACCTTGGGCGAGGTGCTTGCGGGCCGCCCGGACGCCGGGCGCGACCTGCACCTGCAGGTCACCGCCTACAGCGAGGACAACGCGTTCGAGGCACCGATCGTGGCGCGGCGGCGCTTGAACACCAGCGATCCAGCGGCCTGGCACCTGTCGCTGGATCTGCGCGGCAGCGGCATTGTCCACCGCGCGGGCGACACGCTGCACGTGATACCGGAGAACGATCCGGCGCTGCTGGCTGAACTGGCACGCTGGTACGGACAGAACGAGGCCGTCGAGCAGTTGCGGCACAAAGAACTGCGCCAGCCTGGCAAGTCCGTACTGCGCGAACTGGCACGGATGAGCGGCAGTGAGGCGCTCAAGAGTCTGCTGAAAGTGAGCCAGCGCACCGCCCTGGAGGCCTACCTGCACGGCACGGACCTGCTGGACATCCTGCAGGATCATGCCACCCCGGACAGTGTGCCGCTGGCGCGGCTGGTCGAGCTGCTCCCGCCCTGTCTACCGCGCGCCTATTCGATCGCCTCGCATGGCCAGGCAGAGACGGTGGACCTGTGCATACGCGAGGTGCGCTACCAGCAGCGTGGCCGCGAACGGCGTGGTGCCGCGACCGGCTGGTTACTGGGCAATGCCGGCCATGCGCGCGTCTACTGCCGCTCAAATCCCGGCTTCCACCTGCCGGAAGACCTTGATAGTCCGCTGGTGATGGTCGGCACCGGCACCGGCATCGCCCCGTTGATGGGCCTGATGCAGGAGGTGCACGCCACCGGCATGCCGCGCGAGGTGTGCCTGGTGTTCGGTGAGAAGCAGCGTGAGCACGACTTCCTGTATCGCGAGGTGCTGGAGCAGTGGCAGGCCGCGGGACGCCTGTCGACACTGATGACCGCGTTCTCCCGCGATGGCGCGGAGAAGTTCTACGTTCAGCACGCCTTGGCCGCCAATGTGGGCCACATCAGCGACCTGCTCAGCCGCGGCGCACATCTGTATGTGTGCGGCAACAAGCGGCATCTCGACGGTGCGGTACAGGAAGCGATCGATCCAATGGTGCCGCAAGCTGCCGGCTGGGCCGCCCTGCAGGCACAGGGACGAGTGCACTGCGAGTTGTACTGACGCATTTCAATCCGCTGCGTCAGGCGACGCCAACGCAGCCAGGCGCTCAGGGTGGAGCAGCGCCACATCGCGCTGCTCGATCGCAATCAGGCCCTCGTCGTGGAAACGGCGCAGCACCCGGGTCGCCGTCTCCGGCGCCATCCGCAGGTAGTTGGCGATCTCAGTGCGGGCCATCACCAGCCGGAACCGCGTTGCCGAAAAGCCGCGACGCGCATAGCGCTCGGACAGGTCCAGCAGAAAGGCGGCCATGCGCGCATCGGTGCGATGGTTGGCGGCCAGCAGCGCGACCTTGCCGATCTCCGCGCTGAGCAGGCTGAACAACCGCGACTGCAGCCCAGGCATCCGCGAAGCGAGCAGGCTCATCTTCGGGAACGAGAAGCGGCACAGGTGCACGGTATCGAGCGCCACCGCGTGGCACGGGTAACGCCCATCATGGATCGCATTGAGGCCGATCACCTCGCCGGGCAGGCTGAAACCGAGCACCTGCTCATTGCCTTGGGTGTCGGTGATGAAGGTCTTGACCATGCCGGCGCGGACCGCAGCGATCGCATCAAACGGATCGCCTGCACGGAAGATCGTCTCGCCCGCCTGGAACGGACCCACGTGGTCGACCAGCACATGCAGCTCGGACAAGGCCGTCTTGTCGTACCCCTGCGAGGTGCAGGCGTCCGAGAAAGCGCATGTGGTGCAGAAGCGCAGCGCATCACCGTCATCGGCAGCGGCCGGATTCGGGGTGACCGGGCCGATCGGTGGGCGCAGCGATGAGGGGAGCGACATGGTTCGATGCAGGGAAGAACGCCTGTCAATGATACGCGATGGGCCCTCGCAGCCGGCCCGGATGAACGCCCGCGCCAGCAGTGCAGGCCCCTTCGGGTGTAAAATTCGTCGTTTTAACCGGAACAATGGCCAAAACCGCGCAACGGACGCCTGTCCCGGGCCCGGCCTTCATCCGGCTGCTGGCCCGCCTTGCTGAGAGCAACCTGTCTTCGACGGGCCCTGCCCTGTCAGACCGGCTCAGCGAGTGGGTGGACTGGACGCGGGCGGTCACCCTGTCCAAGGCGCTCGATGGCCGGCTCCCACCCGCCGTGGAGGGCCCGGATTTCGATGCCGACGAGGACGCCGAGTGCCAGCGGATCCGCGCTGCGCTGGCGGCGACCATTGTTCAGGAACCTGAGGGCACCAGGCACCCTCGCCGGGTCGTGGCGGCCGACGGTGGCGACGCCCCTGTCGAGTACATCGTGTTCCGCGAGCGCTATCTGACCCTGCAGCGCGCCATGCTTAGTGCCACCAGCCGTATGCGTGGCCGTCTGCGCGACATGTTGACCCGCACCTCGCCCGAGATGGCGCGGCTCGCCGAAGTCGACGCACTGATGGAGCAGACCCTGAGCGCGCGGGAGTACAGCCTGCTGGCCAAGGTGCCGGTGCTGCTCGGGGTGCATTTCGAGCGCCTGCGCGAGACCGGCAGCGATGATGGCTGGCTCGAGGCGTTCCGCCGTGACATGCAGAGCCTGCTGCTGGCCGAACTGGATGTTCGTTTTCAACCGATAGAAGGGCTGCTTGCAGCGCTTCGCACCCACTAACCGGGACGTCATGTTCAGAACCAGTCTTCACTACGTTGTTTTCCTGCTTGGCCTTGTTGCGGTGTGCTGGATCGGGGCGGGCTATGCCAGCACCCATCCGGTCGGTTTCGCTGTCGCCCTGCTGATCGCCGTCTGCTACCTCGCCGGTGGCCTCGAGCTGTATCGCTACCGACAGGCCACCGCCTCGCTCACGGCGGCCAGCGCCAGTGCCGGCACCGCCAGCGCCGGGCTCGCCACCTGGCTGGGCCAGCTGCATCCCAGCCTGCGCAATGCTGTGCGTCTGCGCGTGGAAGGCGAGCGCGTTGCCCTGCCCGGTCCGGTCCTGACGCCGTACCTGGTCGGACTGCTGGTGCTGCTGGGCATGCTCGGCACCCTGCTAGGCATGATGGCGACGTTGCGCGGGACCGGACTGGCGCTGGAAAGCGCGACCGATCTGCAGGCCATCCGCGGCTCGCTGGGTGCGCCGGTGGAAGGCCTTGCGGTCGCGTTCGGCACCTCGATCGCCGGTGTCGCCACCTCCGCGATGCTGGGCCTGCTTTCGGCCCTGTGCCGGCGTGAACGGCTGGAAGCGGTGCAGCGGCTGGACGTGGAGATCGCCACCACCCTGCACACGCATTCGCAGTCCTGGCAGCGCAATGAAGCCTTCCGCTTGCTGCAGCAGCAGGCCGAACTGATGCCGACGCTGGTGGAACGGCTGCAGGCCATGACCACCGCGATCGAGCAGCAGAGCAGCGCCTCGGGTGACCGCCTGCTGGCTAACCAGCAAAGCTTTCATGCCAAGGCCGACGAGGAGTACGCGCGCCTGACCGCCGCGATCGAGCAGTCACTCAAGGACAGCGTCGCCGAAAGCGCACGCGCGGTCGGTGCGGCCTTGCAGCCGGTGATGGATACCACGCTCGCCGGCATCGCGCGTGCCAACGCCACCATGCACGAGACGGTGACCGATGCGGTGCAGCGCCAGCTGGCCGGTTTGACTCAGGGTTTCGACGCAAGCCGTGCCGCCACTGCCACGTCCTGGCAGGCCGCGCTGGACAGCCAGCAGCAGACCAACAAGGCACTGACCACGGACCTGCGCGCCACGCTGGACGGGTTTGCCGCGCAGCACGATCAACGCGCGCTTGGCCTGCTCGATGCCGTTTCCACGAAGCTGGTCAGCACCGCTGATGGTTGGCAGGCGGCCCAGTCCGCACAGCAGCAGACGAATGAAGCCATGGCGGCTGAGCTGCGCAGTGCACTGACCCAGTTCGCCGAACAGCATGGCGAGCGCTCCAGCGCGTTGCTTGAGGCAGTCTCGACCGAGCTCAGCGCGACCGCGCAGCGCTGGCAGGAGGCTCAGGCTGCGCAGCAGCAGACCCATGCTGCGCTCACCGGCGACCTGCGCACGGCGCTGGCCAGCTTCACCGACACACATGACGCCCGGGCCACCGGCCTGATCGACGCGGTCGGCAACCGCATGGACGCCACCACCGCGCAGATCGCCGAGGCATGGCAGCAGGCGCTCGCCCGCCAGGATGCTGCCGCCACTGCAGTGAGCGAGCGTCACCAGCACGCGCTGGATGCCGCCGCCGCGACGCTGCAGGCGCAGGCGGTCTCGCTCGGCGAGGCGATGCAGCACTCGCATACCCAGCTGCAGGACGCACTGGAAGCGCGCGATCAACAGCGCCTGAGCGTGTGGACCGATGCCTTCACCGGCATGAGCGCCAGCCTCGGCGAACGCTGGGAGCAGACCGGCGCCAGCGTGGCCAGCCGTCAGCAGGAGATCTGCGACACCCTCGCCCGCACCGCCAACGACATCACCCAGCAGGCCCAGGCGCACGCCAGCGAGACGATCAGCGAGATCTCGCGCCTCGTCCAAGCCGCCTCGGAAGCGCCCAAGGCCGCGGCCGATGTCGTTGCCGAACTGCGCAGCAAACTCTCCGACAGCCTGGTCCGCGACACCGCCACGCTGGAAGAACGCAGCCGCCTGCTGGCCACCGTGGAGACCCTGCTGGATGCGGTCAACCACGCCGCGAACGAACAGCGCGTCGCCGTGGATGCACTGGTCTCGACCTCGGCCGAGCTGCTGGACCGCGTCGGCACCCGCTTCACCGATCACATCGAAGCCGAGACCGGCAAACTCGGCAGCGTGGCCGCGCAGGTCACCGGCAGTGCAGTGGAAGTAGCGAGCCTGGCCGATGCGCTCGGCAGCGCCGTGCAGTCCTTCGGGACGGCCAGCGACGGTCTCAACGAGCGGTTGGCCCAGATCGCCGCCTCGCTGGATGGTTCGCTGGCCCGCAGTGACGAGCAGCTGGCCTATTACGTGGCCCAGGCGCGCGAGGTCATCGACCTCAGCGTGCTCTCGCAGAAGCAGATCATCGACGAGCTGCAGCAGCTGGCCGGCCGCCGCAGCAGCAAGGCCGGAGCCGCCTCGGCATGAGCGACGAGATCGAAGTCGAGGCCGACGGAGGCGCGCCGATCTGGGCCGCCTTCGGCGACCTGATGTCGGTGCTGCTCGGTGCGTTCGTACTGATCCTGGTCGGCGTGGTCGCGCTGCAGCTGGAGCTGACCAACCGCCTGGATGAGGAGGTCAAGCAGCGCCAGGCCGAAGTGCAGCGTCGCCAGACGCTGGAGCAGGCACTCGCCGGCCCGCTCGCCGCAGGGCGCGTGACGCTGGTGGATGGCCGCATCGGCATCCGCGGCAATGTGCTGTTCGCCCTGAACTCCGACAAGCTGCAGCCCGAGGGCGTCGAGGTCCTCAAGAGCCTGGCCGGGCCGCTGAAAGGCTACCTGGCCTCGCGCGAGGAAATCCTCATGGTCAGCGGCTTCACCGACGACCAGCAGGTGCGCGATGGCAACTGGCGCTTCGCCGACAACTGGGAACTCTCTGCCGAGCGTGCGTTGACCGTGACCCGCACCCTGATTGCCGAGGGCGTGCCGTCGGATGCGGTGTTTGCCGCGGCATTCGGTTCCGAGCAGCCGGTGAGCTCCAACGCGGACGAAGACGGCCGCGCGAAGAATCGCCGTGTGGAGATTGCGCCGATTCCCAAGCCCAAGACCAGCAAGGCAGCGGATGCCCCGTAGTTCTGTCGCAACGACTGAGATCCTCCAGAACTGGCGAGCGGACAAGCTCGACCAGCTCGACCGCACGCGCTTTGCCATGATTGAAGCGTTGCATGCCCGCGCACAGATGCATGAAGGTGCGGTGCGGGCGCTGTTGCAGCAGAAGCTGGACGCGTTGGTCGCGGGTTACGCTGAGCGGGTTGCCGAGGCGTCGGCATCGATAACGTACGAGCCGGTCTCGTCATCGGCTCGCACCGGTCTGCAGGCGCTGATCACGGAATTGACCCGGCAGCACAGTGCTGCGTATCCGGAATTGCCGGTGCTGGGCGAGGTCCGTGCGACGTGGGCCAGGCTGCGCAATGCCAGCCAGCTCAAGGAGTCGCTGGCCCAGGTGCCCACCAATGGTGGGCCGTTGAACTCCGGTGTACTGGTCCATCGCGCCCTGACGCTGATGAAAGCGACCTCGCCCGGTTATCTGACGCATTTCATGGCGTACCTGGATGCGCTGTCGGGCATGGAGCACCTGCATCAGTGGGGCGTGCTGGTGGCGACGCCGAAGGTTGTGCCGCGAGGGGCGAAGCCGCGGCGGCCGCGTGCGGGCAAGGCAGCAAACTGAGGTTTCTCATTAACCTGTGAGCGCAGAATCCAGGGATGAGGGATCAAAACCAGCGCCGATCAAGTGCAGGCACAGGTCATAGGGCGACGAGGGACTGAAGAACTCTCTCGCAAGGAGTGACTCGCCCGACTGCGCGCCCTCCAGCCACGCCTGAATATGGTCGGAGAGACTCGCCAGCTCGCTCAGGGGGCCTGCGATCCAATGGCTATCGATGACTGGTGACGTCCATGTGCCAATCTCAAGATAGTCATACGGACCCAGATTGCAGTGGCATGAAATCCAATCATTGCCTGGATCGGAAGCATAGAGGCGAACAGCGGCAACGAAGGCCTCCAGCCCGCCCACTTCCCCCGTGATTGTCCACTGCTTGGCGGCATGGTCGACCTCATAGTAGAAGCGGAGCTTTCTCCATTCGGACCGAAACCACTCATCCGAAAAATGGTCCATCAGACTTCACTCCTTGGGTTCATGATCGCGGCGCAGGCTTAGGAGCGGGCACTGCCTCGTCAAATGTCATGGTTCAGAATGGACCTCCGCTTCGGCGCGCCGTGGCCCGCTTCGTACAAACACGCCAACGCATGCGCCCGCCATGCCACTCAGGACGGACACCACGACGTTCGGCGCATTGATGCGGAAGATTGGCAGGAAGCCTGCCTGGGTTCCCGCGTTGACGAAGTAAGTCGCCATTCCCCAGAGACAGACGTACAGCACGCCGACGATGATCGCGAACCGGTACTGCCTTGCGATAAGCCCGCCAAACAGCGCGAACCACATGCCGGCAGCCGAGGACAGCACGTCGCTTGTGTCGAATGCAAAGTTACTTCGAGCCACTACTGAGATGCCCAGGAAGTACGCGGCCCCGAATACCAATGCCAGCAACAGAAGCAACGCCCCAAGTTGTCGCCACATGGATTGAAACTCCCCTTCACTCGGTTCCAGGGCCACTCTACCTGAATGCGCTTCCCCAGCCTTGCCCCCCGCCCCCCCCCTTGTCCCCGCCAAATCGCGGTGGTAGTTTGGTAATTACAGCGTAATTATGAAGAGGCGGCAGATGGCTCGAGACTGGAACACGCTTGCGGATCGCCGCCAGGCAAGGCTGCAGCGGGCCACGGATGCCGGCCTTGGGCGCCTGGTGCCTCACGCGGGGATCACCCAGCTCCTGCACACCGTGCTGGAACCCGGCGACCGGGTCTGCCTGGAGGGCAACAACCAGAAGCAGGCCGATTTCCTGGCCGAGTGCCTGGCCCAGCTCGATCCGGCGCAGGTCCACGGCCTGCACATGGTCCAGTCCGTGCTTTCGCTCCCCTCGCATCTGGATGTCTTCGAGCGCGGCATCGCCCAGCGCCTGGACTTCTCCTTCTCCGGTCCGCAGAGCGGGCGCCTCGCCAATCTGGTTGCCGAGGGCCGGATCGAGATCGGGGCGATCCACACCTATCTGGAACTGTTCGGCCGCTACTTCATCGATTTGACCCCGCAGGTCGCACTGATCGCCGCCCAGGCCGCCGACCGCCACGGCAATCTCTACACCGGCCCCAACACCGAAGACACCCCCGTGATCGTCGAAGCCACCGCGTTCCGTGGCGGCATCGTGATCGCGCAGGTCAACGAAATCGTCGACACCCTCCCCCGCGTCGATATCCCGGCCGATTGGGTCAACTTCGTCACCGAGGCGCCGCGCCCCAATTACATCGAACCGCTGTTCACCCGCGACCCGGCGCAGATCTCCGAGATCCAGGTGCTGATGGCGATGATGGCCATCAAGGGCATCTACGCCGAGTACGGCGTGCAGCGCCTCAACCACGGCATCGGCTTCGATACCGCGGCGATCGAACTGCTGCTGCCCACCTATGCCGAATCGCTGGGCCTGAAGGGCAAGATCGGCACGCACTGGGCGCTCAATCCGCACCCCGCGCTGATCCCGGCGATCGAATCCGGCTTCGTGCAGTCGGTGCACTCGTTCGGCTCGGAGCTGGGCATGGAGCGCTACATCGAGGCGCGCTCGGATGTCTTCTTCACCGGCAGCGACGGCAGCATGCGCTCCAACCGCGCGTTCTCGCAGACCGCCGGTCTGTATGCGTGCGACATGTTCATCGGCTCCACGCTGCAGATCGATCTGCAGGGCAACAGCTCCACCGCCACCCGCGACCGCATCGCCGGCTTCGGCGGCGCGCCCAACATGGGCTCGGATGCACGCGGCCGCCGCCATGCCAGCCCGGCCTGGCTGAAGGCGGGCCAGGAAGCGGCCCTGCCCGGGCAGATGCCGCGCGGGCGGAAGCTGGTTGTGCAGATGGTGGAAACCTTCCGCGAGCACATGGCGCCGGCCTTCGTGGAGCGTCTGGATGCCTGGGACCTGGCCGAGCGCGCCAAGATGCCGCTGCCGCCGGTGATGATCTATGGCGATGACGTCACCCACGTACTGACCGAAGAAGGCATCGCCAACCTGCTGCTGTGCCGCAGCCCGGAGGAACGCGAGCAGGCGATCCGCGGCGTGGCCGGCTACACCGCGGTCGGCCTGGGCCGTGACCGCGCGATGGTCGAGAACCTGCGCGACCGCGGCATCATCCGCCGCCCCGAAGACCTCGGCATCCGCACCCGCGATGCCAGCCGCGATCTGCTCGCCGCGCGCTCGGTCAAGGATCTCGTGCGTTGGTCCGATGGGTTGTACAACCCGCCCAAACGCTTCCGCAACTGGTAAGGGGCACGCCATGGAAACCCTGCGTTATCGCTTCCCCGGGCAGCACGATCTCACCGAGCGCGATCACCACGCGCTGGTCGGCGTGGTCGCCTCGGGCAATCTGGAAGTGCTGATCGAACCCACCCCGCTGGACGGCGCAATGGAGATCGAAGTGATCACCTCGGCCACCGGCTTCGACACCATCTGGCAGGCGGTGCTGGCCGACTTTGCCGCGCGCCACCCGCTGCGCAACGTGCGGCTGTCGATCAACGATGCCGGCGCGACGCCCGCGGTGGTCAGCCTGCGTCTGCAGCAGGCGCTGGAAACCCTGCAGGAAGGAGACGCCGCGTGAGCAGTCACAGCTTTTACGAGGCCGATGCCCGCGAGCGTATCCACGGTCTGCTCGATGCCGGCAGCTTCAGCGAGTTCGTCGGCCCGGCCCGCCGCATCATCAGCCCGCACCTGGCCCAGCTGGATCAACCGGGCGCGTTCGATGACGGCATCGTGGTCGGCGCGGGCGCTTTGAACGGTCGCAGCGTACTGATCGCCGCGCAGCAGGGGCAGTTCATGGGCGGTGGCGTGGGCGAAGTGCACGGCGCCAAGCTCACCGGCCTGCTGGAGCGTGCCGTTGCGGTGCGTCCAGAGGCGGTGCTGCTGCTGCTCGACAGTGGTGGCGTGCGCCTGCATGAGGCCAACGCGGGCCTGATCGCCATTTCCGAAATCATGCGTGCGGTGCTGGCCACGCGCGCCGCCGGCATTCCGGTGTTCGCGCTGATCGGCAGCGGCAACGGTGCGTTCGGTGGCATGGGTATCGTCGCCCGCTGCTGCACGGCGGTAGTGATGTCCGAAGAGGGTCGTCTCTCGCTGTCCGGCCCGGAAGTGATCGAGACCGTGCGCGGCGTGGAGGAGTTCGACTCGCGCGACCGCGCCCTGGTCTGGCGCGTGACCGGTGGCAAACACCGCTACCTGATCGGCGACGCCGTGCAGCTGGTGCCCGACAGCATCGAGGCATTCGGTGATGCCGCAACGGCGCTGATAGCCGCACACGTCGAGCCGCAGGATCCGCTGGACGCGATTGATCAGGCGCACGCCCGGCTTGCTGCGCGAATCACCACCTATGGCGGCTGCCGCGATGGCCTGGAGGTCTGGCGTCTGCAGGGCATTGCCGATGCCGAGCAGCTGCCGCTGCTGGAGACCGCTGACTTCCTTGACGCCGTCAAGGACCGGAGCCTGCCATGGAACTGACGCCCCTGCTCGATGCCCTGTTCCCGCTCGGTCACGCGGTCACCCGCGAGCACGATGTGCTGGGCGGTACCGCCACCACCGCCGCCGGCGAGGTGACTGTCATCGGCACCGCCAACAAGCTGGAGGTGGGTATCGATCACGCACTGGCACTGGCAGCCACTGTGCTCGCCAGCACCCGCGCAGATCCGCAGCGGCCGATCGTGATGCTGGTCGATACCGCCGGTCAGCGCCTGGCGCGCCGCGATGAAATGCTCGGCATCAACAGCTACTTCGCGCACTTGGCGCGTACGCTGGATCTGGCCCGCCGACGCGGCGCGCCACTGGTCAGCCTGGTGTATGGCGAGTCGGTGAGCGGCGGCTTCCTGTCGTTCGGGTTGATGGCCGACCGCATCTTCGCCCTGCCCGAAGCACAGGTGCGGGTGATGGATCTGCGCGCGATGGCCCGCGTCACCAAGCAACCGCTGGAGAAACTGCAGGCACTGAGTCAAAGCTCGCCGGTGTTCGCGCCGGGCGTGGAGAACTACGTCCGCATGGGCGCCGTGGAGGCCGTCTGGGAGGGCGACCTCGCGCAGGCGCTGGTCGAGGCGCTGCAGGCGCCGGTCACCGGCGACCAACGCCGCGAACGGGGCGCCGAGCGCGGTGGCCGCCTGCTGGCACACGATGTCGCCGCTGCCGTGGCCGCGGGCGAGGCCTGAACCATGCGCCGCCACGACCTGGTCTGGCTCGATCCGCAGGCGCCGTGGCAGGTGCTGACCCCGGGCGCGGATGCGCGCCTGCGGGCGTGGGCCGAGGCGCGCCTGCCCTTCGTGGTGGCGCGACGCGATCCGGCCGCTGATGGCGATCACTTGCGCCTGGGGGTGCCGTTGCCCTTGGCCGAGCAACGCCAGCGGCTGTCGCTGCGGATCGAACCAGGCCATGTGCTGCGCACTACGCCGCCGCCGGCCTTGGCCGAGGTCACCGAAGGCCTCCCTGCGCCCTGGCGCGACGAGGTACGCCTGCTGTTGGCCGATACCGGCGATCTGGACCTTCCCCCGCGCGTGTTCGGCAGTTTCGCCTGGCAACACCTGACCGGCCTTCTCTATCTGCGGGCCAGCTCGGATCTGGACCTGCTCTGGGAGGTGGAGGATCACGCTCAGGCGGATCGACTGGCCGCCCGCATGCAGCGCTGGGAGCGTGAGCACCGGCTGTGCATCGATGGCGAACTGCGGTTCCCGGGCGAGCGTGCGGTGAGTTGGCGTGAGTACGCCAGCGGCGCCGCACGGGTGATGGTCAAAACCGGTGATGCCTGCTGGTTGTCACCGCGCGACGCACTGCTGTCGCTGCAGGCCGCTGCATGAACGCGGTCCTGCACCCGGTTCCGGCAACACCGCCCTCCCCCACGGCGGCGGCGCATCGGCTGGGCCGGCTGGCGATCACCAGCCTGCATGCAGAGCTGGCCTGCGCGCCCAAGCCGGGCCTGGTGACGCCATGGAGCCGGGGCAGCCACCAGGACATGGACGCCGGCACCTTCCTGCGCAGCCTGTTCGCCCTGCGCGGCTACTTCGTGGCTGTCGCTGCCGCTGGCGCGCATGCCACGCCCTTTGAAGACCTGCGCGCGTATGGCATCGACGCCGAGGCGGCCATGCTGCGCGCCACTGGCGGCATCAATACCCACCGCGGTGCCATCTTCAGTCTCGGGCTGCTGGTCGCCGCGTCCGCCCAATTTCGCCACATCAAGGGAACGCCACCCCAGGGGGGCGAGGTCTGCCTTGCCGTACGCGATTACTGGGCGCCCGCGCTGCTCACCGCTCCGCTGAACAGCGACAGCCCCGGCCAGCGGGCCCGCCAGCGCCATGGCGTTGCCGGTGTCCGCGAACAGGCCGCGCAGGGCTTTCCATTGCTGCGCGACGTCGCCCTGCCCACATTGCAGGCCGCGTTGCGCGCCACGCAGGACCGCCAGGCGGCGATGGTGCAGACGCTGATGTCGCTCATCGCGGTGACCACCGATCTCAACCTGCTGCATCGCGGTGGCGAGCGCGGATTGGCCTTCGCACAGCAGCAGGCACGTCGCTTCCTCGCCGAGGGCGGCGCCCTGCAGCCGGGCTGGCGGGCACGGCTCGGGCCGGTGTGCGATGCCTTCGAGGCCAAGCGCCTGAGCCCGGGTGGCAGTGCCGATCTGCTGGCCTGCGCGTGGTTCCTGCACCAGCAGGAGGGTGCATGAGCCTGGTCCTGCTCTGCCCGGGCCAAGGCGGCCAGCACCCCGGTATGTTCGAACGGGTGCGTGGCCACGCATTGGCCCAGCCAGTGCTCGATCTGGCCGACGAACTGCTCGGCACGCCGGTCGAACAGATCGCTGCTGACACGATGCGCTTCCGCAACGCACTGGCACAACCGCTGGTCTGCACCGCCGCGCTCGCGCACTGGGCTGCACTGCGCCGCTCCCTGCCGACCATCACCGCCGTCGCAGGCTACAGCGCGGGCGAGCTGGCGGCGCATGCGGTGGCCGGCAGTTTCGATACGGCTACCTGCCTGCGGCTGTCACGCAAGCGTGCGCGCCTGATGGACGCAGCAACCCCGGACGATGCCGGGCTGCTGGCCGTGATCGGTCTGGACGATGTCCGGATCGCGCGCCTGTGCGCTGCGCACGGCATTTTCCTGGCCATCGTCAACGGCCCGGACCATGTGGTCCTTGGCGGTGCGCGTGCCTCTCTCGCAGCGGCATCCGACGAAGCGGCCGCCAACGGCGCCCGGGCAGTGCCGCTGCCGGTCTGCGTGCCGGCGCATACGCCGTTGCTGACCGCCGCCGCACAGGGCTTCGAAGACCTGCTGCATTCGGTCGAGCTGCGCGCACCCCAGCTACGGCTGTTGGCCGGGATCGACGGCCGCCTGGTCGGTGATGTCGAGCGTGTCGTGGCCACGTTGTCGGCGCAGATCGCGCAACCGCTGCAGTGGCAGACGGTGCTGCAGCAGGCGGTCGAGCGCGGTGGGCGCGTATTTCTGGAACTGGGCCCGGGCGCGGCGTTGAGCCGTCGTGCCCGCGAGCTGCATCCGCAGCTCGAGGCCCGTTCCGTGGAGGATTTCCAGACGCTGGAGGGCGTTCTGGAGTGGGCGGACCGCGCATGCGCACGCGCATGAGGGTTCGCCGGTAAGGGTTGCATCACGTAAACCCCGGGTGGCGGGTCGCCATCATGCTGCACGCGTATCAAGTGTCTCGGGAGGGCGCATGAGTCCGCAAATCGCAACGATCATCGGCTTGGTGATCATGTTCATCGTGGCCACTGCGCTACCCATCAACATGGGTGCAGTCGCCTTCGCGCTGGCCTTCATCATCGGCGGCCTGTTCGTCGGCATGGAGGGCAAGGAGGTGTTGGCCGGCTTCCCGGGCGACCTGTTCCTGACCCTGGTCGGCATCACCTACCTGTTCGCCATCGCACAGAAGAACGGCACCATCGACCTGCTCGTGCATTGGGCGGTCAAGGCCGTGCGCGGGCACATCGTGGCCATTCCGTGGGTGATGTTCGTGGTGACCGCAGTGCTGACCGCCTTCGGTGCGCTCGGCCCGGCCGCAGTGGCCATCATCGGTCCGGTCGCGCTGCGCTTTGCCAAGCAGTACAAGATCAACCCGCTGATGATGGGCCTGCTGGTGATCCATGGCGCGCAGGCCGGTGGCTTCTCGCCGATCAGCGTGTATGGCGGCATCACCAACCAGGTGGTGCAGAAGGCCGGCCTGGAAGTCACGGAAATGGCCGTGTTCCTGACCAGCCTGGGCTTCAACCTGCTGATGGGCATCATCTGCTTCTTCGCCTTCGGCGGGCTGGCGCTGATGCGTCGCGCACCCACGGCGACCGAACCGCTGGTCGCCGGCAGCCAGGCCTCCTCACGCCAGTTTGCGATCGAAGGTCACGGCGCCTTGGTCTCGGCGGGCGGTGGCACGCTCTCCAATGATCCGGACGCGCTGGATGACGTGCGCATCAACCGCGAGCGCGTCTTCACCCTGATCGGCCTGCTCGGCCTGGGCATCGCCGCACTGGTCTACAACCTCAACGTCGGCCTGGTCTCGATCACCGTCGCAGTGGTGCTGGCCCTGCTCTCGCCGAACTCGCAGAAGGGCGCGGTGGATGGCATCAGCTGGTCGACCGTGCTGCTGATCAGCGGTGTGGTCACCTACGTGGCCGTGCTGCAGCAGGCCGGCGCGGTGGATTACATCGGGCATGGCGTGGGTGCGATCGGCATTCCGCTGCTGGGCGCGCTGCTGGTCTGCTATGTCGGCGGCATCGTGTCGGCGTTCGCGTCCTCGGCGGCGGTGCTGGGCGCCACGATTCCCCTGGCCGTGCCGTTCCTGATGCAGGGGCATCTGAGCGCCGCTGGGGTGATCTGCGCCCTGGCGATCTCTTCCACGGTGGTGGATGTGAGCCCGTTCTCCACCAACGGCGCGTTGGTGGTGGCCTCGGCCGCGAAGGAAGAGCGCGAAGCGCTGTTCCGCCGCTTCCTGGTCTACAGCGGTCTGGTCGTCGCCTTCGGCCCGTTGCTGGCGTGGCTGCTGTTCGTGGTACCGGGCTGGATGTGACCCCATGACGGGCCTGCTCCGGCAGGCCCGCCCTGACCCGTTAGAATGCTGCACACCTGCACAAGAACTCCTGCCATGCCTCTGGCTCCTGGTCCCCGTCTGTCGAAGAAACGCGTGCCGCTCTATGAAGAGGTCGCCGAGCGCCTGCGCCAGAAGATCTACGACTACGAACTGCCGCCGGGTGAATGGATCGATGAGCCGATGCTTGCCGAAGAACTGGGCATCAGCCGTACCCCGTTGCGCGAAAGCCTCAAGCTGCTGGCGGCCGAAGGCCTGGTCCAGCTGGATGCAGGGCGTGGCAGCCGCGTCACCCGGCTCACGCTGGAAGATCTCAACCAGCTGTTCCCGGTGATGGCGATGCTGGAGGGCCGCTGTGTACACGAAGCGGTCAAGCGTGTCGACGATGCAGGCATCGACCAACTGCAGGCCCTGCACGATGCGATGGAAGTGGCCGCCGCCGGTGGCGATCTGGCCGAGTACTACCGAAACAATTACCTGATCCACGAAAGCCTGCAGACCCATGCCGGCAATCCGTGGCTGATCCGGGTGACGCATGACCTGCATCGCATCCTGAAGATGCATCGCGGCCGTCAGCTGCTGACTCCCGGGCGGATGGCACAGTCGCTGGAAGAGCATCGCGCGTTGATGGCGTGCATCCGCAACCGCGATGCCGAAGCCGCCGAGGAGATGATGAATCGCCACCTGCTCAGTCAGGGCGAGGCGCTGGCCGCGTACGTCGCCGCAGGCGGGCAATTGAATGTGCCCGCGCCGCTGCCCAGGCAGGGTGGCGTCTAAGCGCCCTGCCCTCCGGGGCCTTACACCAGTTCGACCGTCAACCGCGTCAGCGATTGACCGAGCAGATGCAGGCGGATCTGATCCAGACTGGTGAAATAGCAGACCGTGTCCGTCCCGGCCAGACGATAGATACCCCGCTTCCCGCCGAGCAGCACGAATTTCTCCTGATCCACCAGATACTGGGCGACCGGCGGCACGCCTTGTGCCTTCAGCCCGTCGATATCGATGGGTTCAAGCGCGTCGAGATCCTGCAGTGCGGTCGTCATGGTGCGGCAACATCCTTTGGGGTGCCCCGATCTTAGGTAGCTGCGCGGCAGCAGCGCGTGGATTGATCGTGAGGGCGGCGAGAGCATCGCGCATGACCAGTCAGTCCACCGGCAACGCATCCACCGGTACCGGACGGCCCAGCAACCAGCCCTGCGCAACGGCAGAGGGCATCAGCTCGACCATCACCTGCGCCTGCTCTTCGGTCTCCACCCCCTCCACCACCAAGCCGATATCCAGGGTCCGCGTCATCACGCAGATCGCCTCGATGATCTGGCTGATCGCCGAGCCGGTGCCGATCGCGCGCGTGAAGCGCTGATCCATCTTGATCGCATCCAGCGGCAGCTCGGCCAGATACGCGAAGTTGGAGTACCCGGTACCGAAATCGTCAATGTAGAACGGGTATCCGTCCTCGCGCAGCCGCGTCATGCCGTCGGCCAGATCGTGATGGCGGGTGGTGGAGCGCTCGGTGATCTCCAGCACCACCTGTTGCCGGGCGATGCCGGACTGCGCCGTGGCGGCATTGAGGTAGGCACGAAACGCGGCATCGACCACATCGGTCGCCGATACATTGAAACTGACGTAGAACGTCGGGTCATCGCGCAGGCGGTCGCCCAGTTCCGCCAGCGCCTTGCGCACCACCTGCCGTGCAAGTGCACCGCCCAGGCGCTGGCGCTCGGCCATCGGCACGAAGGTATCCGGTGGCACCGGCTCGCCCTGCTCGTTGCACCAGCGCGAGAGGGTCTCCACGCCGACCAGCCGGCGATCGGACAACGTCCGCAGCGGTTGATACACCAGGGTCAGGCCATCGCCCAGAATCGCCCGCTCCAGCTGCTTGGGCAACGAACGGTGGTTGCGCTGGGATGCACTGATCAGCAGACCCAGGCCACTGCCGGCGAACCCGCCCAGCAGACACAGCCCGATCACTATCCACGGCGATTCGGAGAGCAGACTGGATTGGCGCGCACGCGCCGCCACGCAGATATCGAACGTCGCACTGCAGCGGCGCGAGTGCCGCGTACTGCCGAGATCGCTCCAGGCTTCTTGACGGGATGGATCCAGTGCGGTGACATCGCCGAAACGCTGGAACACATGACCGGCATCGCGGGTCAGCAGCAGCGCGCCCATGCCCGAGGCCAGCTGGTCCACGCGGTCAAAGGCGCTCGGCGAGGTGGTGACGATGACGTCGCCCTTGGCGGACATGTCTGCGGCGACCCGGGAATCCACAATCCCCGACACGCTCCCCCACAGCCGGTAGCCGCGCACGCGCCGGTCGGGTTCAGGCATCCGTGCCGGCGCGGCCAGAACGCCCCACGCCGCCGAGCAGACCAAGCGGTCGTCCTGCAGCCGACCCACATCGCGCACATAGCGCGACTTGAACGCCAGCAGGCGCAGTTCGGCCAGATCCGCAGAGGTGCACGGCGCGGTGACCAACGCAGCGGCCTGATCGAGTGCGAGCGTTGACGCCGCGGCGACGGCTTCTGCCTGCGACAGCAAACGATCCGCGTAGGCATCCAACACCGCACGGTCGCGCTGGACCAGCATCGCCTGCGCGGTCAACAGCGTGACCGCCAGCACCACCACCGCCGTCAGTGTGACGAAAGGCGCCCGGCCTTCCAGCGCGATACGGTAGCTGTGTGCGATCGAGGATCGTGACAACGTCCAACTCCAGCAGAAAGGAAGGGCGAGGGGCGTTGCGAGACGGCGATCTGCAGTGACAGCGATGGGGCGCGGCACCCGCATGCAGCGGCGTTAACCGATAGGCCCGCCCTATTGTATAGGCGAGTTTTACACCGTGGTGCACCTTTATCGCGTTGTGTATGACTGTCCTGCGCTGTCGCAGGACAGACACTCGCCCACGTGCGCTCCACTACGGATAGTCCATCGTCAACGTCACCGCGCTGCCGATCGTGCCCGGGGTCAATGCGCCCGTGCGGATGTAGCGCACGGCAAAATCCAACGGCGCGGTTACGTTGGCGGCCGTCTTGGCCTGCGTCCAGCTCGATCCCATGTTCTGCACCACGTAAGTGCCCGAGGCATTCTTGCGCAACAGCTGAAGCTGCAGGCCTTTACTGGTGGTGCTGCCCGGGATCGCCGCCAGCAGGTTGCTCGTGCTTCCCGTGGTGTGGGCATCGCGCAGGGTAAAGCGCACATTGGTGGTCATGGTGACCGCCCCCGTGCAGGTCAGCGGCATGATGAACCCCGCATTGGCAGTGACCGTACTGTTCACTGCCCCCAGGTCCGTCGCGCGCACGTCCGCCAAAGGTGGAGCATGATTGGCCAGGCGGCAGAACCCCGGCAGCATGCCGAAGGTAAAGTCGGTCCGGAACGTGCTGGCGTCAACGCTGGGGCAACCCGAATACGAATTGACTTCGCAGATCCACACCGAGATGTTGGGCGCTCGATTGTCGTGAGTAACCGTGGTGCCATTACGCCGGATGACCTCGAATGCCACCGAATAGGTCCCTGACGAGGGTGCGCTCATGATGTCTGTGGTGCCCAGAGGCCTGAGGACGCCGTTCACCCGAACCCGCACGCCGAACACATTGGCACTGTATGTATTGTAATGGGCCAGGGTGGCCGCATCCGTGGACCCGGCCGACATCGTGAGGTGAATACGGATCCCCTTGGAGCACCCTGAGAACGTAAAACTGGTGCCGTTGCTGGTCGATACCGTCTGGCCAATCGCCGGTAAAGGCACGTTGGTGGGCGCGGCGAGCGCTCTTACCCCGGGGTTGCTCGCATTGCAATCCGCCCACGCCGGCGCGCTCAGCACCAGCAGCACACTGGCGGCCAGCCAGCCGCGCCATCGCAGGCCTGCCGCGGCCCACCTGCTCACTGCGCCAGCGCCGCCGACGCGCTCAGGTGCCCACCAAAATCGTCGATCCAGTCGAACTGCACGGCCTGCCCTGCACCCGGCGCCTTGTCCAGCGCCATCCGCAGCGAACTGCCCGGCGCAATCATGCCCGGCTCGGTCACGCTGGCACCGCCCACCGAGGCCGTCGCAAGCGAGACGTGATAGCGGCTGGGGTTGTGCGCCTCAAGGTACTCACCATCGGCATCGCGCCCTCTGCTCCACCGCAGGTTGGCGGCCGCCTCGCGCGGCTTGCCCTCCAGGCCCACCGGGCGATAGAACAGTTTGATCCGGCTGCGCACGGCCAGCTGCAGCAGATTCTCATCCGGCGCGGCCTCGCGGCGCGGGGGAATCTCCAGCACGTTGAAATAGAACACCGACTCACGGTCCGTCGGCAGCTCCGGCATCGCCTGCGGCGTATGCAGCAGCCGCAGCGACTGGCCCTGCCGCGGCTCTATGCGCGCCAGCGGCGGGGTCAGCACGAACGGCACCCGGATCTCGCTGGCCTTGGCGTCGGCGTCACCCGCATCGATCCAGGCCTGCACCATGGCGGGCGCATCGTCCTGGTTGTTGAGCTGGATGGTGCGGTCCTTATCGTTGGCATCAAAGATGATGCGGGTGCCGACAATCACCACGCCGGCATGGGCGTGGGGAACGATGGCCATGGATGCGCCGGCCATCAAGGCAGCGGCCAACAGCGGGCGGAAAGAAAAGCGATGCATGAGGAAACTCCAGTCAGGCCCGGCCTGGCCGGGCGCCCGCCTCGCCGGAGCCGCAGCTGCGGCCCCGGGCTGCGTGGGATCAGGGATAGGCAACCGTGAAGGTGGCATTGGATTTGGCGGTGCCCGCACCGGCCGCGCCGCCAACGGCAACGTAGACCGCGGTGTAGTCCAGCTTCACCGCACCGGTGGTGATCGGCACGAACGAATCGGCGGTCGGCAGGCCATTGATGATCTGGCGGGTGCCGGCGGCGTTGTCGATACCGATCTGCACATTCTTGGCGGTGCTGGCGGCAGTCAGGCGCAGGTTGCCGGTGGCGTTGTCCCCAAGCGTGGGGCTCTCAAAGCGCACCGCCACCGTGCCGGTGGGCGCTGCGCCCGGGCAGGTGAGCGTGATCGGCATCGAGGCGCGGCCGGTCTCATTGCCGGCGGCTGACAATGCCGATACATCCAGCTTGCCGAACTTGACGTCCACCTTCGCCGCCGCCGTGACGGTGCAGGTACTGGCCACCAGCTCGCCGTCGAAATCGATGGTGTTGGCCGAGGCCAGCGCGGGCAGCAGCAGGGCGGCGAACAGCAGGGCGGTCATGGGTCGTTTCATGGGAAATTCCTTTGAAGTGGGCTTGAGGGATATGCAGTGGTCCGGCCTGCTCAAGCGACAGATCGGCGCGTAGGTTTCAGTCGTAGGTCACCACGACCGTGGCGGCGCTTTTGAAGCTGCCGTGCTGGAGGGGGCTGCCGTTGTGCCGATAGAAGTAGCTGCGGCCCTGATATGTCGCCGCGCCGCTGGCCACTGCCAGGCTGGCGTGATGACCGGCGGCCGGCATCACGGCCTCCGAGCCCTGCTCCACCAAGTGCAGACTCACGCCGGTGGCAGTGCCGTGGTTGGCGTATTGCGGCTGACCGGCGGCATGCGGGGGGCCGGCAAACACCAGCGCGACCCGGCGCACGCCGCGGCAATTGACCAGGCGGAACTCCCAGTCCAGTGCCGTGGCGGCCACCACCCCGGTGGCCGCCCCGATCACGTGCAACTGCACCCTGGGCAGGTCCACCCGTTTGGCCTGGTCCTCGGTGTGCACCTCACACGTGCCGGGACGCACGCTGCCGGCCAGATCGACCACACCGTCGGCCAACGCAGGCCGCGGCCAGGGCAGGAGGATCACGCACAGCGCGGTGGCACTGCGGCACCGCTGCGCTGCGCTGGCGCGCGTGCGGCTCATTGGTAATCGACAGTCACGGTAAAGGTGCTGCTGATGTCACCTGCGGTGACCTCACCCGTGCCGACCTTGGTGTACTGCGCGCACAACGCTTCGGTATGGGTACCGGTGAAGGTGCGGGCGAGCGTGCTGCCCGGCGCCACGGTGGTACCGGTGGCCGAGCACGCGCCCTGCTGCAGCCAGATGCCGGTATTGGGGGCAGCGCCGGTGGTCAGTTTGTTGCGGAAGATCGTGGCATTCGGTGCAGGTGCTGCATCGGCGGCGGCGCCGAAGGTGAGCCGCGCACCTTTGACGCCGCTGCAGGCCGTCAGCGCCAGTGAGAACGGCGTGTAGCTGTCCGCCACCCCACCGCCGGCCGTGGCCGGAAACTTGTCGGCACTCACCGCGGGCATGGTGTGGGTGGGATTGTTGAGCGTGCAGGTACCCGGGCGAACGGTCCCGGTCAGGCTGACGTTCTGTGCGTGCACGGGAGCCAGCAGGAGCCCGGACGCCATGATCGCAATGCAGGCAGGAAATCGCATGATGGAAGGCCTCAGCGGTAAGTGATGGTGACGGTGAAATTGGTGGACAGCGGGCCCATCGTCACCAGGCCGCCGGCGATCTTCACGTACTGAGCGCACAGATAGAGCTGGTACGTGGCAGTCGTGAAGTTCTTGGTGATGGATGCGCCCGGGGCGACGGTGGCGCCCGCCGTACAACGGCCGGTGCCCTCCTTGATCCAGTAGCCGGTGAACGGCGCGCCATTGGTGGCCTTGTTCCGGAACACATTGGCCTGGGTGCTGGCATCGGCCACCGCCCCCATCTGGAACGTGGCTCCGGTAACGCCGGAGCAACCGGTCAAGGCGATCTCGAAATCCGTGTAGCTGGCCGGGGCCGAGCCGGTGTTGCCTGCCACCTGGGGGAAGACATTGGCACCCACCGCGGGGATGGTCTTGCTCACGGCAGCCACCGAGCAGGTGCCGGCATCGATGCTGCCGTTGAGATCGACGCGGGCACTGTTCTGGGCCGCTGCATCGGCGCCGCAGGCGAGCATCCCAACCAGCGCCAGCGGGGAAAGCAGATGCGTGCTCATCGGTACGTCACCGTGACGGTGAAGGTGGTGGTCAGCGGTCCCATCGAGACCAGGCCGCCGGCGAATTTGTAGTACTGGGCGCACATCGGAAGCGTGTACGTTGCCGTGGCAAAGGTCTTGCTCAGGGTCGCTCCCGGGCGCACGGTGGCGCCGGTGCTGCACGCCGCCGTCTCCCGCACCCAGATGGCGGTGAAGGGCGCACCATTGGTGGCCTTGTTGCGGAAGCTGTCGGTCTGCTGGGGCTCGGCATCGGCAGCCGCGCCGAACACGAAGTTCGCGCCGGTCACGCCGGAACACCCGGTCAATGCGACGTCGAATGGGGTGTAGCTGGCCGCCACCCCCGCTTTGCCGGCAGCGGTCTGCGGGAACGCACTGGCCTTGACGGCGGGCATTGTCTTGGTTACCGCAGCCGTTGTGCAGGTACCCGCCTGGATGCTTCCATTGAGATCAACGCGCACGGTGCTCTGCGCCGCAGCCAACGGGCAGGCGCACAGGGCCAGTAGCGGAAGGCAGTTGAGAAGGTTCATCCCGGTCTCATTGATAGGTGATCGTGACGATGAAGCTGGTGCTGGCCGGGCCCTGCGTGACCAGGCCACCAGCGGACTTGTAGTACTGAGCGCACAGCGGAAACGAATAGGTTGCTGTGGTGAAGGTCTTCGTGACGGCTTGCGCAGGCTGATAGGTCGGCCCCGCGCTGCAGCTGCCGCGCAACCAGATGGCGATGTAGGGCGATCCACCAGCGCCTTTATTGCGGAAGCTGTCGCGCTCGGTGGCGTGACGGTCCGCATCGGTGCCGAAGACGAACGTCGCGCCGGTGACGGACGAGCAGGCCGTCAGATTGATCGTGAAATCGGTATAGCTGGCCGCGGCCCCCCCCTTGCCGGCGGCGGTCTGCGGGAAAGCATTCACGCCCACGGCGGGCATGTTCTTCGACACGGCCGTCGCGGTGCACGTACCGGCCAGGAGCGTGCCGTTGAGATCGATGCGCGCCCTCGAAATCTCCTGTGCCGCCGCCGGCAGCGGCGCCGCGAGCAGCACGGTGACCAGCGCCTTGGCGAGGGTCATGCGCGCCCTCATTGGTAGGTGATCGTGACGGTGAAGCGGGTGCTGATCGCACCCCGCGTGACCACGCCGCCGGCAAGCTTGACGTACAGCGCGCACAGCGGCACCTCGTGGGTCGACCCACTGATGGTTTCGTTGCGCGTACTGGCGGGCGCGATGGTTCCGCCAGTGGCGCAATCGGTGGTGGGCCGCAGCCAGATAGCCGCGTACGGTGCGGCATCCGCCGTAGCCTTGTTCCGGAACATCGACGCGCGGGATGGCTCTGCATCTGCGGCTGTCCCGAACACCAGCGTTGCGCCGGTCACTCCTGCACAACCGGTCAATGTGAGATTGAACGGTAGCCAGCTGGCGGAATTGCTGTTCTCGCTTGCGGGATTGTTGTTGAACGTGTTCGCCATGACGGTTGGAAAGCGTTCATTGACCGCCGCCACCGTGCAGGTGCCCGGCTGGATCCGGCCCGTAAGCGCGACGTTGGATGTGCCGGTGCTCTGCGCACGCGCAGGCAGCACGCTCACCAGCATCAGCAACGGCAGGAGGCACACTATGCGCATCATGACCCTCATCGGTAGGTAATCGTCACGGTGAAATCGGTGCTGATGCCGCCCTGGGTCACCAGGCCGCCGCGGTACTTGGCATACTGCGCACACAGCAACAGCTCGTACTCCGGCGTGGAGAAATCACGGGAGAACGGCGCGCCGGGCGTGATCGTGCTTGAGGACGCGCAGGTGCCCGCCTTCAGCCAGATGGCGGCAAACGGCGCTGCATCCGCCGCCTTGTTCCGGAACAGATTGCTATGCGTTGGCTCGCCATCGGCAGGGGTGCCCATCACGAATTCCGCGCCCAGCACACCCGCACAGCGGGTAAGAGAAAGTGCGAACGCCGTGTAGCTGGATGGGACACCAGCGGTTCCCTCTGCGCTCTGCGGAAAGACGTTGGCCGTCACCTCAGGCAACGTCCTGGCCACAGAGCCCACCGCGCACGTACCGGCCTCGATCTGCCCGCCCATGGCGAAGCTGGCGGTGCCCCCCGCCTGGGCCAGCGCGGCTCCGGGCAGCACCAGGCCGAGCAGCAGTAACGGATGCAGACTTGCCATGGCTCAGAGGAACGTCACGGTGAGAGTGAAGGCCGTACTGATCGCGCCCTTGGTGACCAGCCCGCCCGCGAGCTTGTAGTACTGCGCGCACAACGGCACGTTGTGGGTGGCGGTGGCGAAAGTGCGGTTCAAGGTCTTGCCCGGCGTGACGGTTGCGCCGGTGGCGCAGTTGGTCTCCTTCAACAGTAGGCCGGTATACGGCGCCGGGTTGGTCGCTGCCTTGTTCTTGAACGCGTCGGCCTGGCCATCAGCTGCATCGGCGGCCGCACCAAAGGTGATCGTGGCACCGGTCACGCCGCTGCAGCCGGTCAGCGCAAGATTGAACGTATCAAAGCTGGGTGTCGCACCGCCGGCGGTGGCCGCGACATTGGGAAAGTCGCTGGCCGAGGCGGTGGGCATGGTGCGGTTGACTGCGCCAATGGCGCAGGTGCCGGCCTCGATCTGGCCAGTCAATGCGAAGTTGGCGGTGGCGCGACTCTGTGCAGCCGCCGGAAAGGCGGTGAGCGCCAGGGCGATGAGCGCGGTGCCCGCCCGGGCCGCGTATGCGAAGGTGGTGGTCATGGATATCCTGTCGAAGTAATAAGAGGAACGGTGAGATCAGCCGCGGAGGCGGCCTGCTCGATGAGGGGTGTTACGGGTGGTGCTGGTGCAGCAGGGGGCTGGTGGTCATCACCGGCCGTGGTCGCGCTGTCCTGGCAGACCGATTCGGCCCAGCGCTGGCCGCGCTCCCTGCGCACCTCGGCCTGGCTGAACTGCATCGCACAGTGCACCGTGGTGCCGGTGCCCACGGTCAGCCAACCGTTGATCGGCGCATGCAGGTGGACAATGCCGCCCTGCCCCACCACGCCGACCACGGCGCCTTCGCTGTCGTACACCTGGCTGCCGAAGTGGGTCAGCGCGCTGCCGTCGGGGTGGGTCACGTAGGCGAACGCGGCGTGCCGCTGCTGCGTTTCGAACGAGAGCGCCACCGCTGCGCCCGCCGTGGGGGCCACCCGGCGGCTGTTCTGCAGCAGCGTCAGGTCCAGTGACAGGCCGTCCGAGGCGATGGTCACCTCGTTCCAGCGGTACGGGCTCAGGCCGGGCAACAGGGCGTAGCCGTTGCGGCCCACTTTGGCGCCGTTGATGCCGACGCGGGCCCCCTTGCCACCGTCCACGCGAACAATGCCGAACGTGTTGCCCAGCGATGGCCCCAGATTGAGGCCGCCCGGATGCCATACCACCGCACCGGACGCACCGGCGGTGATCCGCTGATCGTGCTCGCTGTACATGTAGCCGGCACTGACGCGCGCCAGCGGTGTCTGCAGCTGCGCGCTGAGATTGGCGCTCTTGCTGCCATCGGGCGAGCGCGACAGGCCCGCGCCGTAGTCAACCGGCAGCGAGCCGGGGGCCCGGCCACTGACATTGACATACTGGCTGGTGCCTCCCTGCTGCTGCGCCAGCGACAGGCTGACCGAGGCCGGGCGCTCGGCGCCCCCCAGCGGCACCTCGAACTGTGCCTGGAACTGGTCATCACGGCGGCCGGTGCTCGAGCGCACGCGCATCGCACTCAGGCTCCAGCTGACACGCCGCCAACGGCTCTGCAGGCCGATCTGGTAGTCGGTCTGTGCCTGGCCTGCTCCCCAGTAGCTGACATGGCTGGCACGCACGAAGGCAGACGAGCGCGTGCCCAGTTGCTGCGAGAAATCCAGCTGGATGCGGCGCTTGGCGCGCTGCAGGATGGCTTGGCCGGACGCGTCGCCCGGCTTGGCGCGCCACTGCATCGCCTCTTCCAGGGTGACGAAGTCGCCACTGCTGTAGCGATAGGTGGCCAAGCCGATGTTGGTGCCGGTACTGGCCATGTGCCGCTGGTAGTTGACGCGCACACTGTTGCCCCGGCGCACGCCATGGCCATTGAGCGTTACCTGCGAGTGCGTCAGGTCTGCGCCGAACGCGCCAATGGACGTGTTGATTGCCGCGCCAGCCAGTGCGGCGTGGTAGCCCTGCGTGGCCTGCGTACCGGCGAGCAGGGTGAGCCAGTTGTTCATGCCCCTGCCCCAGGTGCCCTGGAAGAACACCGGGTCGGACAGCCCATCGTGCTCACCGGAGGTGCGTCGACGCCCTCCCGCCAGGCTGTAGCGCCAGGCACCTTGCCGCAGTGCCTGCGGCACCGCGGCGAAGTTCACCGAGAAGCGCTGCTCGCTGCCATCGGCCTCGGTGACCACCACGTCAAGATCGCCGCCGTAATTGGAGGGGTACAGGTCATCGATCAGGAACGGCCCGGCTGCCACCCGGATCTCATGGATCACATAACCACTCTGGCGCACGGTGACGGTAGCCGCCGAGCGGGCCATGCCGCGGATCAGGGGCGCATAACCGCGCAGGGCATCGGGCAGCATCTGCTCATCGCTGGACAGCTGCGCCCCGGTGAAGGCGATGCTGTCGAACAGTTCGCCGGTGGTCATGGATTGCCCCACCAGCAACTGGCTGCGCCAGCGCACCACATCCCGCTGCAGATACGTGTGCCCGGCCTGGTAGCCGCTGTCGCCCTCGTGCCGCCGCCATGTGCCCCGATGGCGCAGCCGCCACGGCCCGTGGTTGAAGCCGAAGGACAGGCCTGCGTACGCTGCCACACCGCTGTCATTGCGCTGCGCGTTGAAGTCGTAATCCAGCATGCCGACGGTGACACCAGGGTCCCACTGCCCCGGGTTGACCGTGCCACGCGCCTGGGTCTCCAACGCCTGCTGCGGTACGCTCAGGTTCAAGCGCAGCGCGTGGGTATCGAAATGCGCCTGGGCGTGTTCAACACGGCCGACCAGCGGCACGCAACCGCGCACGTCCTGCTGCAGGTGCTCGGCTTTGACGCCGCCGTCTTCCAGCAGCGTGCGCGGCAGGCAGGCCTCGGCACGCAGAGGATCGGCGCCGGGATGGAACGTGATGCCGTGACGGCCGAGGAAGCTGTCATTGAGGTGGACGTCCAGATCGTATTCGCCCGCTTCAACCGGATTACCGTGGCGGAAGCGCTCCAGATCGGCATCGCTGGCGCCGTCCATGAGGAAATCGGCATTGAATGCCAGCTCCACCGGCGCCCCATTGCCACTGGCCATGGCCAGGCCATGCCAGCAGCCGGCCAGCGCCGCCGCCAATGTGCTGACACGCGCGCCTCCCCGACGCTGCCGATGCGGCGCGCGATGGGAAAGCGATGGGCTCATGCGTATCGGCACGGGGTGTTGCCCGCTCAAAGCGGGACCAGGTCAGCGGAAGTGCGGCGAGAGTGGCAGCGGCCTGCGGGCAGGTACATGCAACGACTTGCAAAAACAGCGGCGCCACTGCAATTGTTCAGCCTGGCGCCAGTTCCATTCAGTCAGCGATCTGTTGGATGCGCGCGCAGTAAATCGAAAAGCTCTCTGTCATTTGCAGCGCCTAACTTACGCATCCCCGTGCGCTTCTGCCGACTCACCGTGCTGACGGTTTTGGCCTGACATCCGGCGATCTCACTGACCGAGTTGCCCTTGGCGATCAGCGCCAATACCTGCCGCTCGCATCGCGACAACGCCGACAAAGGGGGTTGCCGCGGTGCGTCCTGTTCCAGGGTGCGTTCCGCCCAGCCGTCATGCACATAGCGGCGCCCGGCAATGACGGATGTCATTGCGTCCAGATAAACCGCCAGCGGCGCGCGGCGCTGCACGATGGCCGATGCCCCGGCGTCCAGCAGGTTCGCCAACCCGTCGGCGTGGGCGCTGTCGGTCAACACCATGACCGCTGCGCTGGTCTGCCCACGCACGGCACCGATCATCTCCACTGCCTCCGCACCCTGACGGATGCAGGCAGGCAGATCGAGGATCACCAACTCGGGCGCATCCTCCCCGGCCCGCTCGCGGAATGCCGACCAACTGCCGGCATCGTCAACCACCCGGCACCCCGGCACGCTGCCCAGCAGGCAACAAAGGGAAAACACTGTGAGCGGGTGGTCACTGATGACCACAATGCGTGTTGCCATGGAGTGTCCATTCCCTCTGGGCGCTGACGCCAGCCCCGTCCTTCGATCACCATGACGAATCGGGAACCGCATCGCCATGCAAGCACTATGAAAATCGGGTTCATATGAACGCCGGGAGGCGACGGGTATGGCTTTGTGACGCGGCCTGCGGAGACGCCATGCTGGGTGGATCTTTCGTACTTGTTGCATACCCCGCCGTGCGATGCCGGCGTATCTGTGGGGGATATTTTTGTCGGATGACTGGTGCATGGACCCGCGTGCTTCCTCCCCTTTCCGCACCACCGGCCGGCGACAAAGCCCGTGGCGCGTGGCATGGCTCACGGCCACCTTCGCTACCGCCGGCAGCCTGCTCTGGCTGGTCCTGTCCTCCCCGACGGCACAGCGCACGCCCTTCAGCCTGGCCATCGGCCCGCAGATGGCCAGCCAGCACGGCCTGGCCGGGGATGCCGCGCAAGGCGGGCCCGGTGCCTATCTGGAGGCAGTCGAGGCGCTGTCCGGGCTCACGCTGAAGCTGGTCACCGCGCCCTCCATCGAGCGTGCAGTCCTGCTGCTGCACAACGGGCAGGTGGACGGAATGGCCTTCTCCCTGCCCTCCACCGCCAAGATGCTGCCCGACACCGCCGCGGTCTCGCCGTCCTTCTACAGCGGCGCCACGGTCATGGTGACGCGCCCGACAGCGGCCTTTCGCGCGCTGTCGGCGATGAGCGGGATGCGCGTGGGCGTGATCGGCCATGGGGAGTATCGCGGCTATCTGGCTGAGCACTTCCCCGGTATCGACGTGTATCCCCTGCCCAGCGTCGATGCGATGCTCGAGGCGGTGGACAGCGGTGGCATCGACGCCGCGCTCGGTGTGGATGCCGTGCTGGCGCCGCTGGCGCGCAAGCGCTTCGGCGAGCGGCTGGAGGTGCATCTGGTTTCGGATGGCCCACCGGTGGAGATGCGGGTGGCCTCGCTGCCGCAGCGCGCCGGCGAGATTGCCATGGCGCACCAGACCTTCCTCTCGCTGCCATTGGATACCCGCCAGGACATCCTGGAGCGCTGGTTGAACACGCTGTACCGCTCTCCACCCACACTGCGGGCGGTGCTGTCCCACTACCGCGTGCCTATCACACTGCTCGGCCTGTTCCTGCTGGCGTTCCTGCTGGCCGTCGCCCAGTCGCAGCGCAATGCGCGCTCACTGGCCTCACGCCAGGCCAGTGCAGCGCGCATCCTGACCCTGGTCAATCATGAAGTCCGCAACGGCGCGGCCTCGGTCATTTCAGCCATCGATCTGCTGGAGGCCGAGGCGGACCCGGACGAACGCAACCGGCTGTTCCAATCGGCCCGGTCGGCTGCCGATGCGCTCAAGCACACCCTGACCAACGCGTTGGAGTTCATGTTCCGTGATGCGCCCGAGCATGCCGATGCCGCTTTCCTGCACAACGCCCACGGCATCGTGGCCGAATGCCTCTCGGCGATGCGGCCGCTGGCCCGCTGCAAGGGGCTTCACCTGGTGCTGCAGATGGACGGTGAGGCTACGCCGCAGGCGCGTTGCGATGCGCGCGCCCTGCACCATATCGCCAGCAACCTGATCTCCAACGCCATCAAGTTCAGTGACCACGGCGAGGTGACGATCGGGCTCTGCTTCTTGCCTGGCGTCGGGCACACCGGAACGGTCGTGCTTCGCGTGACCGATGTCGGCCCCGGGATTCCAGCCCACGACATGGCACGCATCTTCGAGCCTTTCAGCGCCACCCGCACCGGCCAGCTCAAACACGGCGCCGGCATCGGGCTTTCCCTGTGCCGCCGTATCGCGCGCGCGCGCGGCGGGGACGTGACCGTCTCCAGCCGGCCAGGATCGGGGGCGACCTTCGTGGCCACGCTACGCGGGCAACTCGGCGATACCGCCCCGGAGATGACCTCGCCCCTCCTCCGGGCCTCTGCACCCCAAGTGGCCTGCGCACTGGTGATCGAGGATCAACCCGCGATCGCCAACATCATGGTCCGCCGGCTGCGCGGGCTGGGGTTCGAGACGGTCGTCGCCAGCTCCGGTGCCGCGGCGATCCGCCTCATGAATCAAGAGGGGCCGTTTAGCATCATCACCGTGGATGGCGACCTGATGGACTCCGATGGCAGCGATATCGCCCAGGAGATCCGCGCGATCGAACGCCGCCACGATTGGCCGCCCGCAAGGCTGCTGTCTGTCTCCGCCGCCACCGACGTGATGGACCGCGCGGCCTACCGCCGCGCCGGGGTCGATGTCTATCTTGGCAAGCCCATCGACTGGGTCGCCTTCGATGCCGCCAGCGGCGCACCGGTGCGTGATGCGAAGGCGCCCGTCGTGCCCGTACAGCAAGGCGTGAGCGTGATGGAAATCTACCATCACCAGATGCAGCTCGACCGGACCGGGCTGGAGGTTTCGATCCGTGTGCAGAACTGGCGCGGTGCGCTGGCCATGGCGCACCGCATGCAGGGCGCGGCCTCGCTGGTGGGCGACGTGGACACCGTGCCCACCCTGTGCGAACTACAGCGCTGCCTGAAAGCGCATGCCATCAACGGCGACCCCGCCGATGCGCAGGTCTGGGCACTGGTGGCCAGTCTCAGCCCGGCCCCGGCCCCGGCCGACGGTGTGGACGGCGTGCCCCGGAGCAGCAACTGAAGCACGGTCACGAAACGGTGCTCGCGCTCAAAGGCCTCGGTCATCTCGGCATGGATATCCACGATCTCCCACAGCGCGGTGCTGTAGTGATTGACGTCGGCGAAGCCGCCGCCCTCGCCTTGCAGCGCGAGCAGTGATTCGTTCTTCAACGCGTCGAGGGCCAGCACGGGCGTGAGCCACCGCGCGGCTGATGTGCGTTTGGGTTTGGCCATGAGAAACCTCCACTAACGAAAAGGCGCGGCCCGCCAGAAGCGGACCGCGCCGGGTCACCGGCCCGCACGGGCCGCCCGGTCATCCCGACCCGGACCGCCCATTGGAGCCGCAGCAATGCGACGCGTCGCTTACCAGCCGATACCCACGCCCACGCCAACGGTCTTCTCACCGCTGTTGGTGAAGGCGCCATTGAGGCTGAAGGTGGCCGAACCACGCTCGTTCATCACCCGCTGGTAGCCCACCGCCAGTGCCGATTCGCCATCGGAATGGCCCACACCCGCGCCGAGGCGGTTGTAGGTATTCAGGCCGGCGGTGTTCATCGCCATCGCACTCTGTGCACTGCTCATCGCCGCCATCCGGTTGAAGCGCCTGTCCATGCCATCCAGGCGCTTGTTCAAGCCCTCCACCGCCAGATCGGTGTACTCGTTGGACTGCGTGAGTACGTCATTGAGCTGGCGGACATTGACCGCATCGGTATCGGCCGTGCCCTTGGCCACGTGGCGGACGCTGCGCTCCTTGCCTTCGCTGCCCACGGCCACGGCGTTGTCCCCCTCGGCCTTGACCACCGGCTCGGGCGCATCGACCTTGGCAACCGGGGTGTCCACCGGGGTGTCCACCGGCGTACCCATCCGGGCCATCATCGCGACCGGCTCACTGCCGCGGCCTTCCAGCGTATCGATCTGGCCCTGCAGGTTCTTCTGCACCTCATACAGCTGCCCGCCGTTGACCGCATCGCGGCTGCCGGAGGCGATCAGACCGTTGGCCACATTGCCCAGCACCATGCCGTGGGCCCCGCCCAGGTTCAGGCGGCCGGGGCCGTCGGTGCGGGTGCTGGCCTCTTCCTGGAACAGGCGGTTGACTTGACTACCCAAGGCATCCACATCGGACTTGGTGGTCACAACGGCGGAGTCCAGTGCAAGCAATGCCGTACCGACGTTGTCGTAGGTGCCACCGCTCAGGACATACTCGGGGGCCGTGATCGCTCCGGTGGCGTCAACGCTGGCGCCGCCGCCGAGACCATCCAGCGCACCGTTGAGCTGGGCGACGGTTGTCGCGTTATCGTCGGCGGTACCAGCGCCGAGGTTGACGATCCGGCGCTTGAGATTGGAGTTGCCGATTGACAGGCTATTGGATTCGGTCGCAATGGACGCATAACCGAGCGCCACACTACTTTGAGCCCCAACTCGGACTTCACTTGCGGTCCCCAATGCGACACCATTTTGTACGGCAACCTGAGAAAGAGTACCCAGCGCGAAGCCGCCAGCAGATCCAGCATGTACGTGTGCAGCACGCCCGAGCGCAACTGAATTGTCACCAGCGGCTTTTGCAAAGCTCCCCAAAGCGGTTGCGCCCTCGCCATCAACCGCTGCCTCGGTTCCAGTGCCGATTGCAACACCGCCCCAACCAGCGCGGGCCGCTTCGCTGTATTCGTCTGAACCCACCGCTACGTAGCGTTGCTGGTCCTCAAGATAACCAACACGTGCATTGGTGGCAAACAACTGCCCCCCGTTCACCGCTTCCCTGCTGTCGGCCCGGCTGATGTCCCCCGCCGCCAGGCCGCTGATCCGGGCGTTACCCAGATCCACCACGGTGCGCTCTTTGTTGAACATCACCGCGTAGTCCAGATTTGCCGTCGCTGCATCAAGGTCGGTGCGCAGCGTGGCGATGCTGCTGCGGTTATCGCCGATAAGCCGGGTGTTGCCGGCCACCACCTCCTGCTGGTTCTTGACCACTTCGTTGGTGGCGAACAGCTGGCCACCGGTCACAGCGTCCGTGCTGGTGGCGCTCAGTGCACCATCGGTTACACCTGACAGCGTGCGGGTCAGGTTGCCCTGGTTACGCACATCCAGCGTACGGCCGGTGTTCTGCGCGCCCAAGCGCACATTGCCCGTGCCCGAGACCTGGCTGACCAGGCTGTTGGCCAGGTCCGCACCGGTCTGCGCCTTGTTGGCCGCCGTGGCAGCCGCGGTGGCGGTGGTCTGCGCCGCAACGGCCTTGTTGTCGGCGGCGGTCACCTTGCCGTCTGTGGCGTGTAGCTGCTTGCCGGTCACCGCTTCCGTGCTGGTGGCGCTCAGCGCACCGTCGCTCACGCCCGTCAGCGTGCGGCTCTGATTATCCTTGTTCCGTACATCCAGGCGTACGCCTTCGTTACCGATACCTACGCGCACCGTACCGGTAGACGATGCCTCGGTAATAAGGCTCTGGACCTTGGCCGCGTTGGTGGAGATGGTCTGATTGGTCGCGTTCAACTGCTTGCCGGTCACAGCGTCCGTGCTGGTGGCGCTAAGCGCACCATCGGTCACACCGGACACCGTGCGGGTCAGGTCGCCCTGGTTACGCACATCCAGCGTACGGCCGGTGTTCTGCGCGCCCAAGCGCACATTGCCCGTGCCCGAGACCTGGCTGACCAGGCTGTTGGCCAGGTCCGCACCGGTCTGCGCCTTGCTGGCCGCCGTGGCCGCAGCGGTGGCGGTGGTTTGCGCTGCAACGGCCTTGTTGTCCGCGGCGGTCACCTTGCCGTCGGTGGCGTGCAGCTGCTTGCCGGTCACCGCTTCCGTGCTGGTAGCGCTCAGCGCACCGTCAGTTACACCCGACACCGTGCGGGTCAGGCCGCCCTGGTTACGCACATCCAGCGTACGGCCGGTGTTCTGCGCACCCAAGCGGACATTGCCCGTAGCCGAGGCCTGGCTGACAAGGCTGTTGGCCAGGTCCGCACCGGTCTGCGCCTTGCTGGCAGCCGTGGCCGCGGCGGTCGCCGTGGTCTGCGCCGCGGTGGCCTTGTTGTCGGCAGCGGTCACGTTGGTGTTGGTGGTATGCAGCTGTTTGCCTGTGACCGCCTCAGTGCTGGTACCGCTGAGCGCGCCATCGGCGACGCCACTCAGTTTGCGGCCCGCTTCATTCTTGTTGCGCACATCGATGATCGTGCCGGTGTTCTCGGCACCGATGCGAACATTGGCGTTGGCTGCTGTCTGGCGGATCAATCCACCAACGGCACCGACCTGGGTCAGCGCGGTGGCTGCGTCGGCTTTCGCCGTGTTGGCCGTGTTGGTGGCCGCGGTCACGTTGGTGTTGGTGGCACTGAGCTGATTGCCGGTGACCGCCTCACTACTGCCGGCCGCCACCAGGCCGTCGCCCACGTTGACGATCTTGCGCTTCAGAGTCGCGTTGCCAACGGAGATCGCATTGGCCACGGTGGCTACCGATTCAGTACCCAACGCAACGGCCTTGCTCGCGTTCTCGTCCACCTTCGCACCGCGGCCCAACGCCATGCCCGCTGCGGAGGTGGCAGCAACCGATGCACGGTCGCCGAACGCCAGCGAGTGTTGCGCCGCAGCGCTGGAGACAGAGCCGATGGCTACCGCGCTTGAGCCACTGGCCGCGGCCTGATAGCCGACCGCAGTGGCGTAGCTATTGGTCGAAGAGGCCTGTGCTCCCATGGCCATTGCATTGGCCTGTGAGGCACTGGCTGCCTGTCCCAGTGCCACGGCGCCGGAGGTCATGGCCTTGGTGCCCGCGCCGAGAGCAACCGCCGAGGAGCCAGCACCTTCAGCGCCGGTGCCCAGTGCAGTGGCATTGGCCCCGGAGGCCTTTGCGTGGATGCCTACGCCAGTGGCATTGGTACCCGTGGCGACAGCGTCCTTGCCCAAGGCAGTCTGCGCGCTGGTCAGCTTGGCAACGGCGTTGTTGGCCGTGGTGCTTGCCGTCGTGGCGGTGGTCTGCGCTGCGGTGGCCTTGTTGTCGGCGGCGGCAACCCTGCCGTCTGTGGCGTGCAGCTGCTTGCCGGTCACCGCCTCGGTGCTGGCTGCACTGAGCACGCCATCGGCCACATTGACGATCTTGCGTTGCTGGCTCGCGCTACCAACCGACACCGTGTTGGCTACCGTAGCAACGGAACCGTGACCCAATGCGATCGCGCTGGCACCGCTTGCCTTGGCATTATGGCCCAGCGCCACGGTGTAGTCAGCGCTGCCGGTGGCGGACCGGCCAATGGCTGTCACGCCAGCCCCGGACGCCAGCGCTTCATACCCGATCGCGGTGGATGTGTTGCCGGTGACCCTGGCGCGGTGCCCAATGGCAACGGCGTATTGGTGATCGGCGTGTGATTCAGTGCCGATTGCCACCGACGAGGCATCGCCGCTGGCCTTGGCATCCGTACCGAGTGCAATGGCGTTCAGACGCCCGCTGGCAGCGCTACGTGTGCCGATGGCCGTGCCGCGGGTGCCGGTCGCGGCGGCGCCCTCGCCCAGCTCGACTCTCGTGCTGGCCAGCTTTGCCAAGGCTGTATTGGCGGTGGTGGTGGCCAGGTCCGCACCGGTCTGCGCCTTGTTGGCGGCCGTGGCCGCAGCGGTGGCGGTGGTCTGCGCCGCAACGGCCTTGTTGTCGACGGCGGTAACCTTGCCGTCGGTGGCGTGCAGCTGCTTGCCGGTCACGGCATCCGTGCTGGTGGCACTGAGCGCGCCGTCGGCCACATTGACGATCTTGCGCTTCAGCGTCGCGTTGCCGACCGACACTGTGTTGGCCGCCGTAGCGCTCGAGGTACTCCCCAAAGCCACCGAATTTGTCGCCGCGGCTGCGACCTCGGCGCGGTTGCCGAGGCTGACGGCACTGCTGGCTGCCCCTTTGGCGAGGGTGCCGATGGCCACGCTGTTCGCGCCTGTGGCGGTCGCCGAGTAACCCATGGCGTTGCTGTACGTGCCGGATGCTACAGCTTTATTACCAATCGCCACGTCGGCAGTGCCCGTGGCGGAGGCCGAGTAGCCAACCGCCAACGCAAAGTGGGACGCCCGCGCCTTCGCACCCAACGCAGTGGCCCCTATACCATCGGCATTGGCACCGAAACCAAAGGCACTGCCATCGGGCCCGCTCACCACCACCTGGTTCCCGTATGCCGTCGAATAGCCGCCGCTCACCGCGGAGCGCGAGCCGAGCACGATGGAATGATCGCCGCTCAGCGTCGCGTTTTTGTAGGAAGAATCGGAGGTGAGCGCAGTCTGATTGTGGACACTGAGAATGCCCGCGACGGCTCGTGGTGCGATGCCCTGCGCTGCGAACGGCGACATCACGGCTTCCGGCACCACGGTGAACCGCAGCTGCTCTTCGGCATCGTCCGCAGCAACATCGTTCGCAGCCATGACCGGAAGCGAAAGCACCAGCGCAACGGCGGCGGTTGCCACGGCGCGTGCGCCACTGGCGCGCTTGCCGCGGCCCTTGGTGTGCTCGCTGGCGACCATCCAGCAGCCAAGGGCGGTGTTCCAGATGAGGCGGTAAATGTGGTTCACGCTGAAGTACTCCATGGGTCAAAAAAAGAAAAAGGCAAAGCGTTGCCGTCCACGGCGGTGCCGCGGTAGCAGAAGGGAAGCGAGCAGATACCCGGCCGCGCCGTTTGCGGCGGCGATCGGAATACAGCGCGGCCGTCTTAGGGCGTGAGCACCTGGTGGTGGTCCCGATACCCCTGGTAGCTCAGGCGATAGGACACGGTGATCTGCGAGGTGCCAGCGGGATCGAACGGCAGCGCCATGCGCGCACCCGGATACACGCTGCGTTCCACGGCGTGCTCGGTGCATTGCGTCGCGGCCGTACACGCCCGGATGCTGGTCACGCCCAGGCGGACGTTGCCGACGTTGTGCAGTTCGCCCCCATCAATACGCATATCCGGTACGGGCTGGGCCGGGATGACGTGGACCAGTGCGCCCCAGACCAGGCTGACGCCGACGTTGGCGACCGGGTTGTCCGGCTCTTGCTCGGCACTCTCTTCGCGCGGCGGCGGGACACCCTCGAAATACACCCGGTACGGCGTTTCCTGCTGGACCGATGCCAACGGAATGACCCGGACCAGCCGGTTGCCGCCCCCGGCGAGCACGAACTTGCCGGGGGTGACCGCCACGCCATCGCGGTGGCCGGGTGCAAGTTCGACCTCGGTTTCTTCTTCGGTGCCCGGATGCTCGAGGCGCAGCACCCGGGTCTGCACGTACTGGGTGCGGCTGGTCTGCGAATGCGCCCGGATCTGCCCGGTATGGCCATCGTGCACCGGCAGGCGCATGGGGTGCACGCTCAGGTTGGCATTTGCGGGCGCGGCCAATGCGGCCGCCGCCAGGAAAAGGAGGGCCTGCAGGCGAGCGATGGGGCTGTTCATTACGGTGTCTCGTTGGGGGGCCATCAGGGCGTGCCCGTGGGAACGTTCAGGACGATGGTCAAATTGCCTTGGTAGTAGCCTTCGGTTTTGGACGAGGCATCCACGCGCGGCACCTCCAGGGTCAGCGGCGTGGGCACGCAGTACACCGGCAGCGACATGCCCGGCAGCACTACCAGGCGCAGCTCCGCACTATCGATGCCATTCAAGGGCTCCAGCCGTCCGTTCTGCATCTGGATCGGCACGCCGGCATGGCGCAGGGTGACGGTGTAATCCAGCCGGTCGCGTTCGTCGCTGCCGATGGCCGCCGCATTCCAGACCGAGAACCGTTCGGGCGGGCGCCCGGGCGCGGGCCGGCCCGTATCGGTGACGCTTATTTCCAGGTACGGGCTTTGTGAGCCGAGGCCGTCGTAAAGGCACATATCCAGATCGCGCCGACCGGACAACGAGGGCGTGCTGACGGGGTTGTACTTCACGTTGAGCCCGACATGCGGGGTGGCCTGGTCGTACTGGGGGAAGTAGATGCTGACGCGGTCGTGGTCGGTGATGGTGAGATCGAAGGTGAAGGTATAGCTTGCCAAGCGCCCGCCCTCTCTCTGCAGCGTGAGCTCAAGCGTGGCGTCCCACCGGCCCGCTACAAGCTTGGCTAACTCGCTCGAAGGAAGCGTGATTTCTGCGCCTGTTCCAACTGGCTTATCGACGACGCACACCGCCGACGTTGACGAGGACAAGGGGTAGCGTGCCGGTTGCCACCAGTCGCGAAAGCAGTTTTGTGTGCGTTCGATGCGAGACAAATGGCCACGTACCGAAAGCTCAACGGTCAAACCACTCCGACGCTCCCGGAAGCGGAGCGGAATCTCACTGCCACTTCCCACCGGCTCGCCCGTGTCCGCCGTGGGGCATCGGCCGTGACTTGGGTCAGAATTGGATCTACAGACCATGTACACGCCGCCGTACCCATCGCCTTCCGCATAGCTGTGCGCAAGGATCGTTCGGGCCGGAAAGAGAATCTGATCCCCTGGCATCACGCTCCGGTCGTAAGTGAGTGCGATGCGCTCATGCTTGTCCGATGGGCTGACTTCCGGCGGGCGCTGCGCTTTTGCCGGCAGTGCTGTGCCAACCAGAATGCTCAGCGCCATGATCCAATCCAGCGCCCTCATGGCTGCGCCCCCGCCACCGAAGGCAGCTGCTCGCCCAGCGCCTGCTCGCGCAGCAACCGCTGCACCCGCGCCTGCTGCTGGATCTTCGAGGGCAACCGGTCAACGGCCAATGGCTGGCAGCGCACCGCACCCACCATGAACACCACGCTGCGGCGCTCACGCACCTGCAGGGGGCACTCCATCAGGCGGTTTTCCTGCAGCAGATACAGGGTTTTTTCGCGCTGCGGGAAATCGGCGATGAAGCCGCCGTCATTTCCCAGCGAAGGCAGCGGCGCGTTGAGGATGCGTGCGCCGTGGAGGGCGACGCCCTCGTCGTCGTGGGCGCTGCCGATGAAGGTGTAGGTCAGGTCAAGTTCGATGGGCATCATCCAGAGTTTTCCAGGTGGCAGGAACAGGGACTGGCCACTGCCCTGCCCCTCCACGCGCACGGCGGCGGCAACGTCGTGCGCGCTGACGTCCTGCACTTCGGCACGGGTGAGGGTGTAGCTGCTCAGCGGCAGCAGGCGGCGCTGGCCGAAGCGCAGCGTCTGGCGGCGTGCACCGGCCACGCGTACCTCGGCCGCGTGGCCGTTGAGTTCGATGTCTTCGGGGGTGTCCACCTGCACGGCGACACCCGCCCCGCTGCCGTACTCACTGCCCCAGAACAGCCCGCCCCGGCCCACTGCGAAGGAGGAGGTATGCGTGGCCGTATAGCTCGTTTCCCCCTGGTCGCGGCTGCGGTAGTGCGAGGCGGTGGCGGCGGTGGCGCCGTAATCATCCTGCTGGCGCACGCTGGCGCTGGCACTGTTCTGCCCGTTGCTGCGGCCATTGAACTCGCCGCCCAGCTCGCGGTAACCGGTGCCCCACTCCCAGCGGCGGGTACGGCCGATGCGATAGCCGGCGCGCGGTTGCTCCTCGCGGCCATGCTGCAGGTCCAGCCCAACGCGGTCCTGGCGGGTGGTCATCGGTGTGCGGACCACGCGGGATACGGCCAGGTTGACGTACACCCCGTTGTCGCGGCGGGGGCCCTGGCTGGCGCCGGTGTGCTGGGTGAATGCGCCCGTGCGCGTGGCCAGGCTCATGCCGCGCCACTGGAAGCTGCGGCTGTAGTTGGCCTGCAACGTGCGGGTGAGCTGGCCTTCGCGGTCTCCCGGGCGCCACGGCGCGCCGGGCGGCAGGCCGTCGTCGAACCACGGCAGCAGGTTCTGCTCGCGGCCCAGCGTGTAGGTGGTACGGCGGGTATAGCCGAAATAGAGGTTGCCGCCCGCCAACGGGGTGGACAGCGAGGCACTGAGCGCATCGCTGCAGCCCAGCGATTCGGGGTTGATGTAGTTGCCACGGCAGGCCCCACCGCGCATGCGCTGGTGATAGACCGTGCCCGACACACGATGGCGGTACGTTGCCTGCTGCTGCAGGCCGCGGCTGCCGTCATCGCCGCGCAGCATCGCACTGCTGCCGGTGAATTCATGGGTGCCCAACGCCTTGCGGCCCTCCAGGCGGAGCTCGCCGTAGGCGATGTTGTCAACGATGGCCGAGCCCACGGTCATGGCCAGGTTGGGGTGCAGCGGCAGGCGCAGGCCGGCCTGCAGCGCGCCGCGGTGATCGCGCTCATCGTGCGTGATCAGCCGCCCGCCCTGCACGAACCATTGCCGGCTGTCCTCATCCCAGGTGGCACCGGATTTACTGAACGGCGCGTCTTCGGTGCGCACCAGTACGCCATCTTCAAAGATGCGCAGGTTGACCAGATAGCTGCCGGTCGGAAACCGCGTGGTGTCCAGATCATTGATGCCGCTGTCCAGGTAGAAGCTCTGCAGCAGGCGCTGCCCATCGTAGGCATCCACGCGTGCGTTGCGGCTGAGCAGCACGGTCAGCGGGCTGCCCTGCCCGATCACCGCCCGGTCCAGATAGGCTTGGGTGGTGCCGAAGCGGACCCCCTCGAAGCGGTCCAGCGGCAGCATGCTGAAAGCGAAATTGCCGCCCTCGGCGCTGGAGAGGTTGCGGCGGTCCATGCGGCCCACCTGCACATAGTGCTTGCGCGCCAGATCATTGCGCAGGTACAGGTCGTTGAAGGACAACGTATCGCGGCTGCCACGGCCGCGCTGCTGCTGCCGGTTGTAGCTCCAGTCCACGCCGATGTGTCCGTCGCGGAACACCCCCAGCATGCCGGTGCCCATCGCCGAGAGGCTCATGTAGCCGCTGCCACCACTGATGTTGAACATCTGCTGGTGCAGCAGGGCGTTCTGCGCGGCCTCGTTGGGGCGGTGGTAGCGGTCACGCACCGGGCTTGCCGACGGCAGCCACTGGCGTGCCGGGAAGAGATTCAGTACGCCTTCGTTTTCATCGTGGATCACCCCGATGCTGGTCGGGTCATCGGTGGGCGCCAGGTAGCCGCAGCCACTGTCCGGCGCCACGTTGTCGCAGGCGAGGTGACCATTGCGCGGCAGCGTGGCCGACAGTGCCGGCACGAGTGCGGCCTTGGCCTCCTCACTGAGCTCCAGCGCGGTCAGCACCGGCTCCGGATCCAGCAGGCGCACGCCGTCGGGCGTGACGAACACCGGCCAGACGCCTGCCGAGCGCCCCATCAAACGGACGTCGAGCTGTTCGGTCTGGCCGGCCACAAGGTCCTCGAATCCGGCGGGCACCGGGCGCGCGCCCGCAGCGGCGCAGGCGAGCACGGCAGCCATGGCCATGGTGAGGCGGGAACAGGATAGGTAAGGAGTGTGCATGGCAGGTAGCCCACAGCGCAGCCGCCCGGTCAGGCGGCGGCTGCACCGCACAGGCGTTTGTTACGGCTTCTGCACCATGACGAGGCTGACGATGCCTTCATAGCGACCGGCAACGGCGATCGGGCCTGCGGTGGTCTGCGAGATCGTCAGCGGCAGCACGATCGAGGCGCCCGGGTAGTTGGAACCCGGGAACAGCGAGGCTGCAGTGAAATCCACGCCGCCGACGGTCACCGCGACCGAGTTCAGATGGACCGACAGCGGCACGGCCGTTGCGGTCGGGCCTGCCATCGTCGGGATGAGGCTGGGTGCCGAACCGAGGCGCACGGTGATGTCCTTGGTGATGTCGTTGGAGAACACGCGCACCTGGTCGGTCCACGGCACCAGGCCGGCAGTGGTGCCGCTACCCGCACGGTAACCCAGCTCGACCACATCGCTCAGCGGGGTACCATCGGCCTTGAGCAGCGCAAGCGTCGGGTCGATATCGGCCCAGACGGTGATGTCGGCCTGTACCGCATGGGCGGACATCGACGCGGTTGCCAGGGCAGCGGCAGCGAACAGCTTGGTGATCAGGTTCATCGGGTTCTTTCCTTGGTGTTGTAGTTGGGGAGGCTGGCCGGGAAACGTGGGGAGCGCTGCGCGCCCTTCCCGACCAGCACCTCACACTAGGCAGCCGCGTTGCGCGGCACCATGCAACAACTTGATAAAATTCCGTTACTTTCGAGAAGGGCGAACCTGTTCGCACTCTGCGCGGCTCAACTTCCGCTGGGCGACAGGCCGATGGACTTGGCATAGAGCATGAGCTCGTAGTCGGATTTCAGATTGAGCCGCTTCATCGCCGCGCCTTTCTGCCGGCTGATGGTGCTGACCGTCCGCCGATGGATGTCGGCGATCTGCTTGATGCTCAGGCCGTGTGCCATCAGCCGCACCACCTCGCTTTCCTTGGCGCTCAGCGCACGCGTGCCGGTGGCGGACGCCTTGAGCCGCTGGGCCAGATCGCCGGAGTAGAAGCGGCCGCCCGCCAGGACCGTGCTGACGGCCTCGGTGAGTACCGCCAATGCGCAGGTTTTCTCAAGGATGCCTTCAACCCCCAGCCGCGCCACCGCGCGCAGCACGACAAGATTGCTGAAGGAGGTCACCACGAGCAGGCGCACCCGTGGATGATTGCGGCGGATATCGGCCAGCATCCGAATGCCGTCCGGCCGTTGCCCGAAGGGCATGGAGAGATCGGTGATGACCAGTTCGCAGCGGTGCAGGAGCAGGAGATCCTCCAGCTGCGCGGCGTCGGCCGCCTCACCGACGATCGCCCACTCCGGTACGTGAGCAAGAACCGAGCGGAGACCGGTGCGGACGACGGGATGGTCGTCCGCCAGCAGGATGCGTTTCATGGCAAAGACCTCGTCGTTGGAATCGGTGCGCGCGCATTGATTGCTCACGCCGCGTCCTGCGGCGGCAACTGCGGTGTGGGTCAAGCGGGCGACCTTGTCGCGGGGCGCTCAACGACGCAGCAGGCAGCGCGTTCCCCGAGGACCGGGGACACCTTGAGGATAGGAGAAGTCGCTGCCCGGCCTCTATGACTCGAGTTGCATAATTCGCGTTCTGCAGTGGCTATCACTATTGCCAGCCACGATCAGCGCTACGGTCTGCGCCTGAACGCCCTGCCTCGGGAAGGAGGACGGCGGCTGCCGGTCACCCGCGCAGCGTCGCGCCGCCGTCCACGTAGAGATCGCTCATGGCGATATGCCCGGCCTGGTCGGAGAGCAGGAACATCACCGATTGGGCAATGTCGTCCGGGGTGGCCAGCTTGCGCAGTGGAATGCCGGCCTTGTAAGTCTCCAGCGAGCCGGCGATGACCCGCTCCGCGCCGTGGTCGTCGGCCCACATGCCGGTCTGCATGGGGGTGAGCGTGGAACCCGGGGCGACGATGTTGCAGCGGATGCCCAGCGGTGCCAGTTCCAGCCCCAGGCAGCGGGTGAACATCGTGGCGGCGGCCTTGGAGGCGGCGTAGGCGGCCATGCCGTGGCGCGGGACGCCCGCGGCGTTGGAGCTGACGGTGACGATGGCACCGCCGCGGCGTGGGCTCATTACCCGGGCCAGTGCCCGGCAGACGTGGAAGACGCCATCGGTGTTGACCGCGAAGACCTGCCGCCACTGCGCGTCATCGATGCCGGTGACGGTGCCGACCTGCAGTATGCCGGCCACGTTGACGCCGAAACCGATCGGGCCGATCTCGCGTTCGATCCACTCGACCAGCGCCTCGACCGCACTGGAATCGGTGACATCCAGTGCGCGGGCGTGGAGGGGCGGCTGCCCTGTCCGCTGCTCGAGCACGGGCGCGGTGATATCGGTGGCGACCACGATGCTGCCGCTGTCACGCAACAAGGTGACCAGGGCCGCGCCGATGCCGCCGCTGGCGCCGGTGACCAGGGCGATGGTGCCGTCGAATCCGGTGAGTTTCATGCCGATGTCCTGAGTGCGTCGTACCGCTGAAGGTGCGCATCGAGCCACGGCGCGATCTGCGCCACGGCATCGCGCCCGGTGAGTTCGGCGTGCAGATAAGGGAGTTCGATCGCCTCCACGTGCGCTGCGTGGGCCTGCCACAAGGCCGACTGCAACTGCGGGCGGTTGAGGTGGTCGCGGCCGGCCCGGACGTGCAGCAGCGGACCCTCGTAGTGCGTGTGGTGATGGGCGCGGATCAGGCGGTTGGTGCCGGTGACGGCCCGGACCACGCCATCGAGAACGATATCCGGCAGGTTGCCCAGCGCGCTGTCGCCGCGGCGCAGGAAGGCCAGGATGCGCGCGCGGGTGTCCAGCTCGGGGTGTGCATCCGGATCGTGGCCGGCAATGGCGAGCAAGGCGCGCAGTGCGGCGATCGGGTCCGGCTCGGGCTCGGCCCGCCAGCACTCGCTGGGGTACGCATCGAGCAGCGCCAGCACGCCCACCTCATGGCCGAGGCCGCGCAGGTGCACCGCCATCGCCTGGGCGAGGATGCCGCCGACCGACCAGCCCAGCAGATGGACCGGGCCGGGCCGACCCAACGCGAGAATGCGCGCTGCATAGTCCGCGGCCAGGGCCTCGATGCTGGTGGGCAGCGGCGGGTCGGGATCGAGCACGGGCGACTGCAGGCCCTGCACCTCGCGCGTGGGAGACAGCGCCCGGGCCAGGTCACGATAGTTCCAGGCGATGCCGCCTGCGGGATGGATGACATACAGCGGCGCAAGTGCGGCATCGCTCCTGGCCAGCCGGATCATCGGCGCGAGGCCATGATCGGCAGCGGCCGGCGGCGCATCGATCCGTGCCGCGAGCCCGGCCACGGTCGGGGCGGCGAACACCGCGCCCAGGCCGAGGTCGCAGCGCCACTGCTGCTGGATGGCCAGCAACAGGTGCACGGCACTGAGCGAGTCACCGCCCAATGCGAAGAAATCGGCGTCGGCGCTGACCGGTGCACTGAGTGAGAGCGTCTGCGCGAACAGCGCGGCCAGCGCCTGCTCGGTGGTGGTCACCGGCGCCACGCCCGTGGAGACCGCCTGGGTGGGCGCCGGCAACGCGGCGCGATCCAGCTTGCCGTTGGCGGTGACCGGCCAGTGTTCCACTGCCACGAAGGCGCTGGGCACCATGTAGTCCGGCAGGCGCGCGCTCAGATGGGTACGCAGCGACTCCTGCTCCGGGCCACCCGTGTTGAGGTAGGCCACCAGCCGCGGTTCGCCCGGCCGGTCCTCGCGCAGCAGCACCTCGGCACGGGTGATGCCGGGTGCAGAGCGCAGTGCCGCATCGATCTCGCCGAGTTCGATACGCAGGCCGCGCAGCTTGATCTGGTAGTCATTGCGGCCGAGGTACTCCACGGCCCCATCCTCGCGCCAGCGCGCCACATCACCCGTGCGGTACAGGCGGCCCCCGGGCACGAATGGATCGGCCAGGAAGCGCTCGGCGGTGAGATCGTCGCGGCCCAGATAGCCACGTGCCAGCTGCACGCCGCCGAGATACAGATCACCGGCCACGCCGGGCGGCAGCGGCTGCATCCGGGCATCGAGCACATACAGGCGGGTATTCCAGACCGGATGGCCGATCGGCACAGGCGCGGAGGTGTCGTCGCGGCTGGCCGGCCAGAAGCTGACATCCACGGCCGCCTCGGTCGGGCCATAGAGATTGTGCAGTTCGGCGTGGACGGTGGCATGGAAGCGGTCACGCAGTGCGGCATCGAGTGCTTCGCCACTGGTGAACACGCGTCGCAGTTGCAGCCCACGTGCGGCCGGGGCCGCCAGGAACGCGGCCAGCATGGCCGGCACGAAATGCAGGGTGGTGATGGCGTGCTCGCGAATCAATGCGGCCAGCGCCAGGGGATCGCGATGCGCCTCGGGCGGTGCCACCACCAGCGTCGCCCCGCTGATCAGCGGCAGGAAGAACTCCCAGACCGAGACATCGAAGGTGGCCGGGGTCTTCTGCAGGATGCGGTCGTCCGGTTGGAAGGCATAGTGCTCGCGCATCCACTCCAGGCGGTTGACGATGGCGCGGTGCTCGATCAACACGCCCTTGGGCTCGCCGGTGGAGCCGGAGGTATAGATGACGTAGGCCGCGTCTGCCGGCGCCGGTGCGGTGCCGAGTGCCGCGTCGCTGGCGCGCTGCCATTGCGAGGGGGGGAGCACGGCGGTGCCCGGGAAGCGGACGCGGTCCTGCTCCAGGGCCAGGACGCACGCCGGTTCGGCCGAGCGCAGGATCCGAGCGAGGCGCTCGTCCGGGTGGGCCAGATCCACCGGGAGGTAAGCACCCCCGGCCCGCAGCACCGCGACCAGGGCGATGATCAGCTCCAGCGAGCGCGGCAGCGCGACCACCACCCTCGCCTCGCGGCCGACGCCTTGCGCCTGCAACTGCAGCGCCAAGGCACGGCTGCGCTGCTCCAGCGCAGCGTAGGTGAGCTGCTGCGTGCCGAAGACCACGGCGACGGCCTCGGGCGTACGCTGCATGCATCCGGTGATCAGCGCGGCGAGGCTGACCTCGGGCACAGGATGGGCGGTCGCGTTGATGTCATATAGATAGCGCCGCGTTTCTTCTGGCGTGCACAACGGCACCGCTGCAATGTCGCCGCCAGCGGCCTGCGCCTCCAGCGCGGCCGACACAAAATGCAGCAGCCGTATGGCGTGCCCTTGCACCTGTGCAAGGGTGTACAGCGTGGGATTGGCCTCGATCTCCAGATCGAGCACGGCGCTGCCGTCGCCACGGAAGCCAAGCGTCACATCATCGACAGGACCAGTGGAGAGCACCTCCAGCGTGGCATGGACGCCGGCCAGCTGCAGCGGCCGATAGAACGGCTGCACGTTGACCAGCGGGCCATGCAGGCGGCGCTGGCCACCAATCAAGCCCAGGTCACGCCGCAGCTGCTCGCCGCGGTAACGCCCGTGGCGGCGGCCGCGCATCAGGCGCAGGGCGACCTCACGCACGAAGGCATCCACGCTGCCCTCGCCGGCCGTGACCCGCAGCGGCAATACGTTCATCACCATCGCCGGCACACGGGCGGAGACGCTGCCGAGCCGGCCCATGAACGGCACGCCGATGATGGCCTCCGCTTCGCCGCTGATCCGGCGGCAGTATTCGGCGCCGAGCGCGGTCAACAGGTCCGGCCAGGGCTGGCCGATCGCGGCGGCGGCACGGTGCAGGCGCTCGCGCAGGGCCGGCGCCATCGGCTGTACGTGACGCAGTGCATCCGGTGCGGCGGCAGCAAGCCCGGCCTGCAGACCGGTGGCGGCCGGCGCACCGGCCATGAGCTCGCGCCAGTAAGTGGCATCGCGCGTGCGGCGCTCGCTGGCACGGTACGCGGTGTCTTCCTCCAACGCGGGGGCCAGTGGCGCCAATGCGGCGTGTGATGCGTTGCCCGCATACAGCGCGCAGACCCGCTCGGTGAGCAGGCCCATGCCATAGCCATCGGTGGCGAGGTGGTGCACGCGCAGATACCAGACGCTGCGTGCCGGGCCCAGCAGGAACAGGCGCTGCTGGCTGAGCCGGTCGCGGGCCGGATCGACTGGATTGAGGCGGTCGCGCTCCATGGCCTCACAGGCAGCGGCTGCCGGGTCCGGATCGCCGGAGAAATCCACCACCTGCAGCGTGGGCGTGTGCTGCGGGTCCACCCACTGTTCGGGAAGGCCCTGCGCGTCTTCGGCGATGCGCAACGCCAGCGCGTCGGATTCGTGTGCGGCCTGGTCGGCAGCGCGCACGAAGGCCGCAACGTCCAGCGCACCTTCGATCCATACCGCATGGGCGGTGTTGAAGGCCGGGTTGTCCGGCGCCAGACGCTGCGCGTACCACAGGCCAGCCTGCGCCTCGCTCAACCCGCGAACGATGGGCTCTGCCGCACCCGGCACCGCACGGCCCTTCATGCGCTGGCCGACGCCTGTGCCTGCAGGCGCTGCACCACCGTCCACCAGCCGCCGAGCGTGGCGTGCTCGGCCAGGTGGCTGAACTCCAGCGCGATGCCGGTGTTGCCCCAGGCCAGCACCAGGCCAAGCACCCGCATCGAATCCAGGCCGAGGTCCATCAGGTTCTCCTCGGTGCTGATGTCCTCGGGCGTTTCGCCGAGCATCTCGGCGACATCGGCGCGCATGCGCGCCAGGGTGAGTGCGGTCATGCGAGGGTCTCCAGCAGGTGATCGGTGGTCATCGGCACGCCACAGGTACGGGCGATCCAGTGCAGGGCGAAGTCATGATCGGCGCGCGAGAAATCGGCGACCGCATCGGCGGCGATGAAGCTCTCGATGTCGCGCTGGAAGCCCTCGGCGACGGTGGCGGTGCAGCCGATGTGCGCGTACACGCCGGTGACCAGCAGCTGGTCGCGGCCACGGGCGCGCATCATTGTCTCCAGGTTGCTGCGCTGGAACGCGCTGTAGCGGTGCTTGACCAGCACATGGTCGCCCGGCGCCGGGGCCACGGCCTCGACGATGGTTTCGTGTTCTTCGGTCGCGGACATGCCCGGGCCCCACAGGTCGGCCTGCAGGCCCCGGTCGCGGCGATCCTGGTTGCCCCGCTGGGCGGTGTAGAACACCGGGATGTCACGGGCGCGGCAATGCGCGAGCAGGCGGGCGATGTTGGCCACGGCCGGTGCCAGCGGCGCCGCATCCGGCGCGAACGCGGCCAGGAAATAACGCTGCATGTCATGCACCAGCAGCGCCACGCGCTCGGTCTGCGGCTGCCACGCACCGCGCGGGGTGGGCAGTTCGGCCTGGGTCGGCAGGGGGTACGGTTGGATCTTGGGCAGCGCCATCAGCGCGTTTCTCCTGTCTGTTGCATGAAACGTTCGCGCAGCTGGGCACGCAGCTCGCGGCGGCTGATCTTGCCGACCGCGGTGGTGCCGAAGGCATCGACGAACACGATCTGGTCCGGCACTTTGAACGCCGCCAGGCCACGGCCGCGCACCCACGCCTTGAGGCTGGCGGCCTTGGTCGGCTCGCCCTGGGCAATGATGAAGGCGCAGCTGCGTTCACCAAGGTAGGCATCGGGAATGGAGACCACCGCCGCATCGAACACGCTCGGGTGCGCCAGCAGATGGTCTTCGATCTCTTCGGCGGAGATCTTCTCGCCGGCACGGTTGATGTGGTCGGTGGCCCTGCCCTGCACCACCAGATAGCCGCCGGGCAGGCGCTGCACCCTGTCGCCGGTGCGGTAGAAGCCGTCCTCGGTGAAGGCGCGTGCGTTGGCGGCGGGATCGTTGTGATAGCTGCGGATGGTGTACGGGCCGCGGGTAAGCAGATGGCCGGTCTCACCGTCGGCAACCGGGTTGCCGTGGTCGTCGACCACCAGCACCTCGTCGTCTTCGCTGATCGGGCGGCCCTGGGTGGAAACGATGATCTCCTCGCTGTCGTGCAGGCGGGTGTAGTTGACCAGGCCCTCGGCCATGCCGAACACCTGCTGCAGGGTGCAGCCCAGTCCGGCGATCACCCGGCGCGCGGCCTCCGGCACCAGCTTGGCGCCGCCGACCTGCACCACCTGCAGGCTGGAGAGATCGTGCGTGGTCGTTGCGGCCGCCTGCGCCCACAGCAGCGCCAGCGGCGGCACCAGGCCGACACAGGTGACCCGCTCGCGCGCGATCAGGCCGAACGCGGTCTCCGGGCCCGCGCCCGGGCTCAGCACCACACGGCCACCGGCGTACAGCGTGCCGAAGAACCCCGGCGAGCTCATCGGGAAGTTGTGCGCAGCCGGCAGCGCCACGAGATAGACGCTGTCCTGCGTGATGCCACAGATCTGGTTGCTGGCGCGGAAGGAATACAGGTAGTCGTCGTGCGTGCGCGGGATCAGCTTGGACAGGCCAGTGCTGCCCCCGGAGATCTGCAGGAACGCAACCGCTTGCGGATCGTGATCGGGCGGCAGCTGATCAAGATCGCCTGCCAGCGATGCCAGCGCGGTGAACCCGGCCGCGTCACCGGCGATGATGACGTGCTGCACGTCGGGTACCTGCGCCTGCAGTTCGCGCGCAAGGGTGCGGTAATCGAACCCCTCGTAGCTGGAGGCAGCGATATAGGCATTGGCCTCGGCCTTGCGGGCGAAATGCACGACCTCGGTGATGCGGTGCGCGGGCAATGCATACACGGGAATCAAACCAGCGCGGAACAACCCGCAGACCACGGTCACAAATTCCGGCACGTTGCCAAGCTGCACCACCACCCGGTCACCCGGGATCAAGCCCTGCGCGAGCAGGCCGGCGCCGATGCGGCCGGCCTCCTGCCACAGCTGGGCATAGGTGAGGCGCGTATCGCCGCCGACCACTGCGATATCACCGGCGAAGCGCTCGGCGCGTTCGCGCAGGAAGCCCGGAAAGGTCTCGCCGCGCCAATGGCCGGCCGCGCGATAGCGCGCGACCAGGGCCGGCGGCCAGACCTGGCGCAGCGGCACCCGGGAGGAAGAGAAGGATGCGTTCATGGACAGCTCCCGCACATCAGAAAGGACGAACGTCATGGACGCCGAGCGCGGTCAGCAGGGCCATGAACTTGGCAGCCGTTTCGGCCACCTCGAGATCGGGTTGGGACTCGGCGACGATGCCGGCCCCGGCATACAGGCGCACTTCGGTGCCCTGCACGCGTGCGCAGCGGATCGCCACATACCAATCGCCATCGCCCTGCGCATCGGTCCAGCCGACGGCGCCGGCATAGAAGCCCCGTGCGACCGGTTCAGCCTGACGGATCAGTTCAAGTGCCGGCTGGCGCGGCGTGCCGCAGACCGCCGGGGTGGGATGCAGCAGTGCGACCAACGCGGCCGAGGACACCGAAGGATCCTTCAGCGTGCCGTGGATGCGGGTACCGAGATGCCACATGGTGGCGGTGGCGTGCAGTGTCGGCCGCGGCTGTGCCTCGACGTGATGGCACAGCGGTGCCAACGCGGCCACGATGGCCTCGACCACGTGGCGATGCTCGTCGTGATCCTTGGCCGAGGCCAGCAGCGTCTCCGCGGCGCGTGCATCCTCGGCCGGATCGGCCGAACGACGGGCCGAGCCGGCCAGCGGATGCGAGAGCACACGGTCACCGCGTCGGGAGACCAGCAGCTCCGGGGTGGCGCCGACCAGCCAGGCCGCGTCGCCCGCACTTGCTGCGGGTACCGGGACCACGTAGGTCGCCACGCTGGGGTCTTTGCCCAGGCGTGCGGCCAGCACGCGCGGATGCAGCGGCTGCGCGGTGGTGACCCGCAGGCTGCGCGCGAGCACGACTTTTTCCAATGGGCAGTCGGTGCGCTGCAGTTCCGTGACTGCAGCCGCCACCGCCTGCGCATACGCATCGGCAGACGGTTCGGCGAGCACATCGCCAACGAGGGTCGGCGTTTCCACGCGGACCACCGTCGGCTGGCCAGACACCTGATCCGGCTGATACAGCGCATCGCCCTGCTCGGGATCAAACGGTACCGCCCCCACCAGCAGGCGCGGGCCGGAGCGCGGCGCGGCGAAGAACGCAGCGACGCGCTCGGCCAAGGTGGCGGTGGCACCGGACGGCAGCCGCGCACGCACACCGTGCGCTTCCATCGCCTGCTGCGGGCTGCGCAGCAGGAAGTACGGGGCGTCGGCCGCATCAGCGGTGGCGGCGTCGGTCATCTCATCGGCCATGCCGCTGGCGAGCATCTCGTTCATGCCGCACCCCGCGCACGATGCAGGGCGGCAGAGCCCGCCAGGATCAGCAGCACCACGCCCACCAGCAGGTACGGCGCGCTCGGCGACCACCGATACAACAGTGTGCCGATCATCGGCCCGACCACCATGCCCATGCCCTGCACCGACGCTACCGTACCTGCCGCAGCGCCCTGCTCATGCGCTTCCACCGAATCGGCCGCCAGCGCCTGGAAATTGGGGAACACGAACCCCATGCCGAACGCGGCGATCGCATAACTGGTCAGCAACTGCCACGGCACACTGACCAGCGCGACCGACGCAAAGCCCAGTCCGGAGATCAGCGCCCCGACCAGGATCCAGCGCGTCGGGCGGATGTCCTTGAGCTTCATCACCAGACCCTGGGCGAAGATCAGGCCGACACCGACGGCGGTCAGGGCCAGCCCGGCCATGCGTGCGCCGTCTGCCGGTGAGAGCTGCAGCCGATCAATCGCGAAGAAGCCGACCGTCACCTGCGCGATGGTCACCGAGATCATTGCGGCGAACACCGCCAGCAACGGCAGGCGCAGGCGCGCATCGCCCAGGCCCAGTGTCGGTTTGGGGCCGGTGTGCGTCGGCGCGACGGGCGGCGTGTCCGGCAGCCGCCACCAGATCATCAGCAGCGACAACAGCGGCAACAACGCGGCCACATACAGTGTGAGCGAGAGATTCTGGTAGGCGATCCAACCGGCGGCGGCCGGGCCGAGCACCATGCCCAGCGCATTGGCGGTGCCAAGCTTGGCCATCACGCTGCCGCGCTGCCCCGGGGCGGCCTGGTCGGCGATGATGGCCGCAGCGGTCGGCGGCACGGCGGCGTAGAACAGCCCCACCAGGGCACGCGTGCCGACCAGGACCAGCACCGAGAGCCAGATCGCTGGCGGCGAGGTCAGCGCCACATCCACGAACACCGCCAGCGCCACGTAGATCGCCGCGTAGGCCGCCAGTGCGATCAGCAGCACGCGCTTGCGCCCGATGCGATCGCTGAGTGCGCCCCAGCGGCGCGCCGACAGCATCCACAACACACCGGCCGCGGTCACCGACAGGCCGGCATGCCACTCGGCCAGGCCCAACACCCGCACCACCGGGCCGATCACCGATACGAACGCCATCATCGCCATGGTGCCGAGCAACGCGGCGGAAACGAGGGCGGGCAAACCGGAAACGACAGGACGTGAAGACATTGAACACCACAGCCAATAAGAAGTTGAACCACGCGGTGCGCCGACGCGCGCGCGGTTCTGCCATCCGGTTGCGAACGCATCACCGCCCTGTGATCCATCAAATGATAACGGCTCGCATTTGCGTTTGATAGTGCAATCTGTATCGCATGTTCAGGTGCGCAGGCGACACCCCCTGCGACAAAAAGACACTACATATACGGTTGACGAGCTCCAACTACCCCACTATGTTGTGTCCATCGGCTCCCCGCTTCCGCCAGGCCCGGTGAACCGTTGCAACGCCGCGTTGCTGTTGAACGCCCCGTTGCGCCCACCTGACCGGCGCCTGGAAGCATGGCCCGTCGCCACCGATGTGAGCCTGCGGCGACGTATTCCTGCACACGCAGGGCCTGCCCACCAATCACGCCCTCTGTCCGGCTGCCGCACGGCTCTGCCGCGCCGCCTGCTGGGCTCTGCGCCATGCATGGAGAACGCATGAACACCGACGACACCGTCGCTTCGACCCTCACCCCGCCCACGGACACCCCCGTTGATGCGGCCACCTGCAGTGAGACGCTGTGGATCACCAAGGAGGGCGGCAACCGACGCATGCCGTTCGACCAGGCGCGGCTGGAGCGCACCGTGCACAGCGTGCATGGCGAGTTCCCGCAGCTGGACGTGGCCGATTACCTGCGCAGCGTGCTGGGGCAGATCGCACGCCGACAGCAGCTCAGCGCCGATGAAATGGTGGACCTGCTGATCCGCGAGGCGGAATCGCGCATCGACCTGACCGCGCCGGACTGGGAGCACTTCGCCGCCCGCCTCTATCTACGCCGCCTGTACAAGCGCGCCAGCAAGAACCGTTTCTACGATGCCACGCTGAAGTACGGCTCGTATGTGGGTCTGCAGGAAAGCCTGGCGGACCGCAACGTGTATTCGATCGACATCCTCAAGGCCTATTCCAAGGACGAACTGGAGGAAGCCGGGCAGATGATCGAGCCCGAGCGCGACACCTTGTTCGCCTACAACGGCCTGTACCTGCTGGCCACCCGCTACCTCGCCACCGATCACTCGCGCGCCGTCTACGAGCTGCCGCAGGAGCGCTGGCTGACCATCGCGCTGTACCTGATGCAGCACGAACACGAGCACGGCGAGCGCTCACGGCGGCGGCGCATGCTGCTGGTGCGTGAGGCCTACTGGGCGCTGTCGAACCTGTACATGACCGTGGCGACGCCGACGCTTGCCAATGCCGGCAAAGTGGGCGGCCAGCTGTCGTCATGCTTCATCGACACGGTGGACGACAGCCTGCAGGGCATCTACGACTCCAACACCGACGTGGCGCGGGTCTCCAAGCACGGCGGCGGCGTGGGCGCCTATCTGGGCTATGTACGCTCTGCGGGCTCCTCGATCCGCGGCGTGGCCAATTCCTCCGGCGGTGTGGTGCCGTGGATCAAGCAGCTCAACAACACCGCGGTGAGCGTAGATCAACTCGGCCAGCGCAAAGGCGCGATCGCGGTGTATCTGGATGTCTGGCACCGCGACATCGAGGCGTTTCTCGATCTGCGCCTGAACAACGGCGACCAGCGCCTGCGCGCGCACGATGTGTTCACCTCGGTGTGCCTGCCGGACCTGTTCATGGAAGCGGTGGAGCGGCGCGGCGACTGGTACCTGTTCGACCCGTATGAGGTGAAGCGGATCAAGGGCTGGTACCTGCAGGACTTCCACGATGAGCAGCGCGGCCAGGGCAGCTTCCGCGCGAAGTACGAGGAGGTCGTCGCCGACGAGCGCATCAGCCGGCGCACCCTCAAGGCCATCGAGCTGTTCAAGCGGATCATGGTCAGCCAGCTGGAGACCGGCAATCCGTTCATGTTCTACCGGGACGAAGTGAACCGGATGAACCCGAACAAGCATGCCGGCAGCATCTACTCCAGCAACCTGTGCACGGAGATCCTGCAGAACATGAGCCCCACCCGCATGATCCAGGAGATGATCAGCGGCGACCAGATCGTGACGACCAAACAGGCCGGCGACTTCGTGGTGTGCAACCTGTCTTCGATCAACCTGGGCCGCGCGGTGACGGCCGCCCCGGACCTGCTGAGCAGCGATGTACTTGAGCGGCTGGTGCCAATCCAGGTGCGGATGCTGGACAACGTGATCGACCTCAATCAGCTGCCCGTGCCGCAGGCCACCATCACCAACCGCAAGTACCGCGCGATCGGGCTGGGCACCTTCGGCTGGCATCACCTGCTGGCCCTGCAGCAGATCGAATGGAACTCCGCCCAGGCCGAGGACTACGCCGACAGCCTGTACGAGCGCATCAACTACCTGACCATCCAGGCCAGCATGACCCTGGCCAAGGAAAAGGGGCGCTACAGCGCGTTCGTCGGCAGCGACTGGCAGAACGGCGAGTACTTCCGCGCCCGTGGTTATGACAGCCCGGCCTGGCGGGAACTGGCGGCGCAGGTGGGCGTCAACGGGCTGCGCAACGGCTGGCTGATGGCGGTGGCACCGAACATGAGCACCGCCCAGATCGCCGGCTCCACGGCCTCGATCGATCCGGTGTACGGCGCGTTCTACTACGAAGAAAAGAAGGATTTCCGCCGCCCGGTCGCCGCGCCGGGCCTGTCGCTGGAGACCTACCCGTACTACGAGAAAGGCGCCTACCGGGTGGACCAGTTCGCCAGCATCCGCCAGAACGCCCGCCGCCAGCGCCACGTGGACCAGTCGATCAGCTTCAACCTGTACGTGCCGAGCACCATCCGCGCCAGCACCCTGCTCGCGCTGCACATGAGTGCCTGGCGCGAAGGGCTGAAGACGACCTACTACGTGCGCTCCAACGACATAGACATTTCTGAGTGCGAATGGTGCAGCAGCTGACGTACGTCAGCCCACTGACCGGTAGTGCCGGCCGCTGGCCGGCAACCCCACACATGCCCCGGTAATGCCGGCCGCTGGCCGGCAACTCGTATTGCCCGCAGAGAAACTAGGACGCACCCCCATGGCCATCCCCCTCGAACGCATCAAGATCCTCGAACCGCGCCACCCCAACCGCTCCACCGGCATCATCAACGGGCGCACCAGCGGCATCCTCAACTGGAACGACATTCCCTACCCGTCCTTCTACCGCGCGTACAAGGAGCTTTCGACCAACTTCTGGATTCCCGACGAAGTCGACATGAAGGGCGACGCGCGCCAGTACGGCGAGCTCAATGCGCGCGAGAAGAACGCCTACGACTCGATCATCGGCCTGCTCGCCACGTTGGACTCGCCGCAGACGCGCTTCATCTACAACGTCGCCGAGTACATCACCGATCCCGCCGCGCATGCCAATGCGGCGATCATCGGCCAGCAGGAAGTGATCCACAACGAAAGCTACAGCTACGTGCTCGCTTCGATCGCCGGGCTGGCCGACCAGAACCGCGTGTTCGAGATCGCCCGTACCCACCCGACCATCCTGGCCCGCAACGCGCCGATCATGCAGTCCTATGATGACTTCATGCGCGAGAAGACCGCCGAGACGCTGATCCGCGCACTGATCCAGTCCTCGATCCTGGAAGGCATCAACTTCTACTCCGGCTTCGCGTTCTTCTACAACCTGGTCCGCCAGAACCGCATGACCGGTACCGGCAAGATCATCAGCTTCATCAACCGCGACGAGCTGGCCCACACCAAGTTCATCAGCGAACTGATCCGCGCCATCATCGGCGAGAATCCGGCGCTGCAGGGCGAGCAGCTGACCGCCTACGTGCATGAGGCCTTCGAGCACGCCATCCAGCTGGAAACGCGCTGGACCGGCGAGGTGCTGGACGGCATCGACGGCATCGACGTGGACGAGATGATCCGCTACGTGAAGTACCGCGCCAACAAGATGGCCGGCATGCTCGGCATCGAGAAGCTGTACAGCGAGACCAATGTCAACGTGATGCCGTGGATCAAGGCCTACGCCGACAACTTCACCGAGACCAAGACCGACTTCTTCGAAATGCGCAACGCCAGTTACAAGAAGACCAATGCGGACAATGGATTCGATGATCTGTAAGGAGGCATGGCGATGCACATCCTGCTGGCCTTTGCCTCGCTGAGCGGCAACACCCGCGAGGTGGCGGCGTTGATCCGGGCGCGCTGCGACGCGCTGGGACACCGCGTGGACTGGATCGACGTGGATGCCGTTGACGTGGCCGTGGCGCTGGCGGGAGAGCCGCCTGCCCTGTGTCTGGTCGGTTCCTGGACGGACAACGCCGGGCGTACCCCGGCGGAGATGAAGGACTGCGTGGCCGCGCTGCGTGATCGCTTCGGGCTGCCACTGCCGTTCCCGGTGGCGGTATTCGGTACCGGCGAGACCCAATGGGGCGAGGAGTACTACTGCGGCGCCGCCCACCGGCTGGCGCGGTTCTTCGGCGCCCCGTACCCGGTGCTGGAGATCGAGCAGATGCCGCACGGCGCCGAAGACACCCACACCATCCACCACTGGACCGACACCGTGTTGGCCCATACCCAGAGCCCTACGACATGCTGACCCTGCACGCCCAGACCGCTGAGGATTACCACGCCGCCCTGCGCGAGCACCCGGCGCTGCTGGTGGATTTCCACAAGGACGACTGCCCGGGGTGCCGGATGCTGGAGATGTCGTTGGCCAGTGTCGCTGGCGCCATCGCGGAGGCGGGGATGACGCTGTTGAAGGTCAAGCTGGAAACGGTCGGTGAGGGATTGTTCCGCGAACTGGGGCTGCGGCAGACGCCGACGCTGCTGGTGGTGCGCGACGGTCACGAAACGGCGCGGCTGGCGGGGTTCCAGTCGCCGAAGCAGATTCTGGCGGTGTTGGGCGCTGGGTGACGCCTGAGCCAGGCAGGCCCCTGCAGTGGCAGAGGCCTCATTGGGCGTGCGTTATCGCACCGATGCCGACAACAGCCCACGACGCTTGAACCACCACTCCAACGGCAGCGTCACCAGCGGCGGCACCGCAGCAGCCAGCGCCAGCAGCGCGGCCCACCACGGCCAACGCAGGCGGATCGCGGCGAGCACCGACACCACCACGTAGACCATGAAGGCCACACCGTGCACCGGGCCGAAGATCTTGACCCCGACCGGGGTCGGATCGGCCGCCTGGTACTTGAAGTACATGCCGATCAACAGGCCGGCCCAGGTCAGGGCTTCGACGAAGGCGACCGTGGCGAACACGCGGCCCATGGGGCTGATTGGCAAGGCACGCTTCAAGATGGGCTCGGGGTCGTAACGGAAAGGACCCGCATCATAGCCAGCGAACGGTTTTGATGCGAATCATTCTCAGCATGCAGCGGCGGCCCTGCCGATCACCAGCGCGCACTGATGCGGAAGTCAGCGCGCAGGCTGTCATCGTCCTGCAGCACTTTGTCCAATGGGTGGCCCAGGTCAAGGCTGTAGCTGTAGCGCTTGGCGAGCTGTCCATTCAGGCCGACGCCGACGCTGCTGATGCTGGCCGAGGTGGGATAGTCGCCACGCACCTCGCCGTGATCGAAAAATACGTAGACATCGTGCGCCTGCCGATAGGGCCGGTGCAGCTCGACGCTGCCGAAGTAGCCTTTCACCCCGGAGAGGGTACCGCGAACATAGCCACGCACGCTGCCGATGCCGCCCACCTGGAACAGGTTGCTTGAGGGCAGGAAGTCGCCGTTGCTGAACTGCCATCCCAGCTGTGCCCGGTACAGCAAGCCGCTGCTGCCGATGCGCTGGGTCCAGCTGGTGGATCCGTTGGCGGTCGTGAAGGCACGCCCTTCGGCCAGCGTCTCATCGGTACGGATGCGCGACACGCCCTGATAGAACGTCCAGTCGTAGCCGTCATTGCGGTAGCCGGTGCTCACACCCAGGGTCACCGTGGTCGAATCGACCTCCGACACCCGCACATCACCGATATCGGACACGGAGTTGCTGCGCGAGACGTTGGCGATGGTGGACAGCAGCCAGTTCGGCGTGGCCACCCACGGCTGGGTGAAGTCCAGACCATAGCTGGTCGACTCACCCGTGATGTCCAGGGCGCGGTAGGCACCATCGATGATATTGATCTGGCTGCGCGACACGCTGGCGCCGACACGGCCGTTGCGCGTGTTGACGATGCCGGAGTAGCCGATGCGCCCTTCCAGGCCACCGCGCGACCACGCCACCGAGCCCGCCAGCAGGTCACTGATACCCGCCAGGCCCCAGAACTGGCCATGCGCACCGTAGCGCTCGCGGCCCGTGGTCTCTACGCCGGAATTATCGACGAACACGCCCCAGTTGCTTCGGTCCGGCACCTCCGCCAGCAGCACGATATCGGTCTGGCCGGCGGCCTGGCCGGGCCGCATCAGTGCGCGCACCTGCAGATCGGTGGTGCGGTTGAGGTAGATCAGCTCATCGCGCAGGCGATCGCTGCGCACCACCTCCCCTACCGGCTGCCGCACCCGCCGCTCCACAAAGCGCACCGGCACCTTGCCCTCCCCGGTCACCTCCAGCGTGCCCAGCGTGCCTTCCAGCAGGGTGACGTCAACGCGCCCTTCGTTGATCGACTGCTCGCGCAGAAGCGCGCGCGCCGTACTGATGCCGGCTGCCTCGTAAGCCGCATTGACGTCGGCCACCAGTGTCTCCAGCTCGGCCAAGTGGACCTCGCGCCCCTGGTAGCGGGCGGCGATCGCATCGAGCGTGGCCTTCGGCAGCAGCGCCGATGGACTGAAACGCACCTCCTTGAGCACGAAGCTGCCATGGACGTCGGCCAGCCCGCGTTGCCCGGCCGGCGGAGGCGCCGGCTGCACCGGGTCCACCACCGGGCGCTCCGGCTGCAGCGGCTGGCGCTGCTCGTAGTAGCCGTCAATGCGCTGTGCGGTGTCCTTCCCCGCGGTGCCACTACTGTTCTGCGCATGTGCAAGACAGGGCAGCAGCGCGCTGCCGATCAGGAACATCCCTCGGTACATGGTGTGTTTTCCGTCGTTCATCAGTTGGGCGCCCCGAGGTTGACCGCGCCGCCCAGGGCCGGAACCACCACGTCGCGGGCGTTTGCTTCGTCACCTTCCGCGGGCGCACGGGCGGGTACCGCCATCTCCGGCGAGCGGAGATTGAGCATGCGGCCCAGGTAGCGCACCGCGCTTTCGCCCAGGTAGGCCGGCCCGGCCTCGAGGTGGTCGCGGTTGTAGTTCGGGCTGCTCACCGCGACCCCATCGTTGAACCGCAGCACATAGGCGTCGGTATCCAGCAGGCGGCCATCGGCCGCCAGGTGGAAGCGACGGTTCAACTGCAGCAGCTGTGCGTCCGCCGGGCGCAGCGCCGGGCTGGTGTTGTCCATCAGCACGCGCAGCGCCGGGGTGGTCAGCGTCATGGTGCGTTCGACATGGCCATCGGCGATGGCGACCTTCGCCGAGGAGGACGTCAGCTCTGCCTCCATGGCCCGCAGCGCATCGATCAGCCAGGCATCGCGCGGCTGAACGTCCACCACGATCCGGCGGGCGACACCGTTGCGGTAGCCGGTCAGGGTGGTCGTCAGCAGGCCTGGGCCAGCAGCGGACTGCCTTACCTGCGCCTGCACCTCATCGGCGGCCAGGTTCAGACGGGTATCGACCATCGCCTGCGCCAACGACACGGTGTCACGTGCGGCCAGCTGTGCAGATCCCGCCTGCAACCGCCCACCGGTCAGCGAACCGGTCTGGGCGTCCATGTAGGCCGTGGTGCCGGCGCTGGCCCGCTCAAAGCCGATGCGGCCACCCGCAAGGATCGACTGTGCGCCACCACTGCGACCGTCACCGAAGTGGATATCCCGACCCGCCTGCAGCGCTGCATCACCGCCGGCCTGGTACACACCCCATTGCTGGGTGCCGCCGCTGGTGGCCACCAGGTCGCTGCCGGCGCTGGCCGCTTCGATCCGGATATCGCCGGCGGCCTGCACCTGCAGCGCCCTCCCCGCGTCCACCTGCCGGCCCTGGACATCCGAGCCGCGCGATGCCAGCGCGATGCCGCCGGCCGCCTGCAACGCATCGAACCGCAGCGCCTCGGTGGACGTCAGCCCAAGATTGCAGCCCACGTTGAGCGTGCCGATGACCAGTGCGACACCGGCATCGCCGCGGAAGTTGCAGCCCACGGTCACCTCATCGGCGGAAAGCTGGGTGCCTGCGATCCAGTCACCATCCACACCGATCACGGCCGTGCCCACATCGATGGCCTGGCCGGCGCGCAGGGTCATCGAGCCGTCGACCGCCGCGCTGCCGAGGGTGATGGCGCCGCCCGCGTTGAGCGCCAGTGACTGCGCGACCGTTGCATTGCCAAGCTGCACATCCGTGCCGCCATCCAAACTTGCCTGCCCCCCCACGGCGGCATCGTCGATGGCCAGCAGACCTCCAGCGTTCGCGGCGAGGTCGCCGTTGCTGGTCAGCTGCTGGATCTGCAGCGCACCGGCCGCATCCAGCTGCATCGCCGCCCCGGAGGACAGCGTCTGCGCTACCAGCGTGGCACCGCTAGCCGCGCTCATGGCGCCCTGCGCCTGCAGTTCGCCAATGCCCATCGCCCCGCCGCTGCGAAGCCGCGCATCGCCACCGACCGTGGCGGTACGCATATCCAGCGTACCGGCCGCAGCAACGTTCAACGACTGACCGATCACCGCCTGCGCCAGGCGGACATCCGCGTCGCCTTCAAGGCGCGCATCGCCATCGGCCACCAGGTCGCCGATGGCGAGCAGCCCACCTGCCGTGGCGGCCAGGTCGCCCCCGCTGCGCAGCTGCTGCACATCCAACGCACCGGACGCGTCCAACTGCATCGCCGCGCCGGAAGACAGTGTCTGCGCCACCAGCGCGGCACCAGCAGCCGCGTTCATTGCGCCCTGCGCGTGCAGTTCGCCAATTCGCATGGCTCCGGTACTACGAAGCTGCGCATCGCCGCCGATCCTGCCGTGGCCCAGGGTAAGTCCGCCGGCGCTGGTCACGACGGCATCCGCGCCAGCTTCCAGGCGGCCGATGTCCAGCGCTCCCCGCGCCTGCATCGCCACCGACTGACCGGCGACGCCGTGGCCGATGTCGGCGGAGGCCGTTTCCAGCCGGACATCGGTTGCCGCATCCAGCAGATCCGCCTGCAGGTGCGCGTCGCTGTGCAGCGACAGCGCACCCGATGCGGCAACCACGTCGCCCACAACACCCCCGTTGGGGAGGCGCAGGTGGATGTCGCCGCGATCGCTGCGTGCCAGGACAAGCCGGCCGACATCGACCATGAGGGCCTGCGCGTCACTCCCGATTCCCTGGCCCGCCTGCAGGCTGGCCAGCACGTGACTGCCGCCACCGACATTGACCGCGGCATCCCCATTGGAGTGGATACGACCGTCCGCCTCGAGCATCACGTTGCCGGTGGCCGTGTTACCGGTCACGGCCAGCTGGCCCACGCTGATATCCGCACTGGAACGCACCGCGACCACCCGGCCAGCACTCAACTGGCTTCCGGCGCCCATCGCGAAGCCGCCCGCGTCGATCTGCACGCTGTCGCCGGCGCTGACCTGCGCGCCTGCCGCCAGCGATGTGGCCTGCAGCGAGAGCAGCTGCAGGACCTGGTCAATGGCGGCATCCCCCAACTGCAGGCCGCCACCGGCGGCGACATTGGCGGAGGCTGCGCGCAGGTTGCCGATGCGGACGTCCCCCATCGGGGCGCTGACAATCGCTTCCCCCGCCGCCTGCACCGAACCCAGGTCGACACCGTTGTACCCGGTGGCGCCCAGATCGCCACCGGCCTGCAACCGCACCGCGCTGAGCTTGCCCGCCGTGTTCATCAGCTGCAGGTCGCCCCCTGCGGTAAGCGTGCCGATCGGCATATCCACGTCGCTGGAAAGACGCACCTCGCCCCCCGCCTCGCCATCCAGCCGACCGCCGGCAACGATGCGCACGGCCAGCGAACCGCCGTCCTCGTCGCGGATGTCGTCGCGCACGGCGAGCTGGATGTCGCGCCCGGTCAGCGTGCTCACGCCCTTCAGGTACGACAGCAGGCTGCCGCCGCCGACGTCCAGTACGACGTCCTCGTTCGCCCTCACCAGGCCGATACGCAGGTTCCCGTTCTGCTGCGCCAGGCGCACGTGTTCACCGGCGTTGGCCAGCAGCAGCCGGCCGTTGATCTGCACACGCAGCGGCTGACCATCGCGGCCCATGATGCTGCGCAGGGCGCTCAGGCTGAGGTCCCTGCCGATCCTCAGGGTCGCACCGGCCGCACTGCCACCGGCATCGGTGATATCGCCGTCACTGCCGATACGTACATCGCCACCGGCGTCGAAGCTGTTCAGCGCCAGCGAAGTGCTGCCATGCAGGTAGGCATCGCCCCCCACATCGGCCTCGATCCCGCCCGTGGCTGCCAGCACCACCGGAGCCGTGCTGCGGATCCGCAGCGAGACCACCATGGCACCGCCGCGCACCTGATCGGGCGTGAGCACATTGCCGGCCGCGTCGAGCATCTGCACATCGCCGGGCGTGGTCGCAAGCCGCATGGCCAGCATCGCCTCGGCACTGAGGTTGCCGCTGTTCACGTCGGCCAGGCTGACCGTGTATTCCTTGTCCAGCCGGCCCAGGTCATCGCGGGCATGCAGGCTGACATTGCGCCCGATGATCACCGGTTCGGCATTCAGGGCCGAACCGGTGGACGGTTCCAGCGCATTGGCGTTGAACACGTAGCGCAGCTGGTCCTGGCTCCACTGTGAGTCAGCCGTCATGCCATCAAGAAGTGCCGCCTTGCGTGCCGCGACCATCGCGCTGTCGCCACCGCTGGCAGCCAGCTCATAGCGGTACCCCGCGTTGAAGGACGCGAAGATCGCTTCCTGCTGCCAGCCGCTGCCGAAGGCGTCGGTGAACACCGTTCCCAGACGGTTGAAGCGCTCGGCGAGGTAGTCACTTACTCCTGCATCGTCCAGGCTGCCGCCCCGCGCGGCTTCTGCCATGGAGCGGAACAGGTTGATGGCAGTGCCACCGGCCAGGTAGCGCCCATCGACGACACTGCCCAGCGCGTGGAGCTGGAAGTACTCGGCGTAGCTGGCGTCGACCTGGCTCTGGTAGCTGACGATCGACTGCTGGCCGCCGCCCTGGAACAGCTTGAGGTTGTCGCGCAGGCTGGCCAGCTGCGCTTCGTTGAGGAAGCTGGACGAGGCGCGCTGGGCGCCGCTGTAGATCGAGCCCGAGGGGGCCTCGATCAGCACGTCACCGGCAAGCGACTCGATGCGCTGTACCCAGAAGTCGCCGCCGAGGTCGCGCAGCGCGATGTCACCAGTCGCCCGCGCCGAGATGAGCCCACCCTCCAGCACGCCGTCGCTGCGGGTACGCTCGCCGGCATCGACCACCAAGGGCCGGGAAAGCGAGCCGATGGCACCGTAGACGCTGTCCAGGGTGATGTCGGCACCGATGATCGACGCAGCATTGCCGGTGGCCGCACCTTCAATGTCGTACTTGGCGCGCAGCCACACATCGCCACGGCCGGTGCCACTGCCGGCGTTGATCAGTACCTTGGCTGCCGAATCCACGTCCAGCGCAATGTCACCGCCCGCACGGGCCACCAGGTTGCCGGCGGCCACGGTGGCGCCGTTGGCGTTGGTGTAGGACACCATCTGGACATCCAGCGGATTGGCGGCCTCGCCGACCTGGGCGCCGACAATGCTGCCGATGCTGCCGGCCGCGTCGAGGGTCAACTGGTTCGTGATGATCCTGGCGTCACGTGATGCGCTGACGATGCTGCCGTTCTCGCTGGTCAGGAAGGTCCGGCCATCGGTGTTCTTCAGAACACCATTGATACGGATGGTCTGGCCGGAGTCGACGTCGAGCAGGCCTGCATCGTTGGCGCTGAAGTTGATGCCGATCCGGTTGTCGGCCTTGGCCGTGTTGGTGACGACCAGCGTGCCAGTGCGCGGGGCGCGCTGGTACCAGCTCGTGCGCCACGTGCCGCCGTCATCGAACTCATTACTGCCGGGGAAGCCGTAGTTGTAGCGGCAGCCACTTTCGTTCTTCTTTTCGCAGCGGTAGTTGACGCGTGAATTGAGGTTGCTGCCGAAGTCGCCGGTCAGCTGCGACTCGAACACCGGCACGCCGCCTGCCTTGTTGCCGTACGTGACGCCGGAGGTTTCCCACTGCTGGCCGTTGAAGACGGTGTTGTTGTACCTGTCCACCCAGCGCCAGTTCTCGGCAGTAAGCACGCCGTTGTCGGACTGGATGTTGCGCGCGATGCGGGCCGTCTGTGTCCAACTCGCAAACATGCCGGCGCGCGGGTCATACGCGGTCGTGTTGCTGATGGCCGATACCCCCGGGGCATCCCAGTTCAGGGCATTCACGCCGCCCTGATAGCCCCTCACGTTGCCGTTGCCGTCGCGCAGATACCACGAGGCGGTATTGAGCTCACGGTCGCGGATGGTGATCTGCCCGGGCGCCCCGTTGCCGACCAGAATGTTGCCAAGCTGCAGGCCCACATCGGCCAGGCCATTGTTGATGACCACCGAGCCCTTGCCACTGACCACATTGAGCGAGCCGGCGGTGGATGTGCTGACGATGCGGCCATCGAGGTAGATCGAACCGCCACCGTTGGCCGAAATGTCCGGCACGATGAACTGGCGGTTGAGCGAATCGTATTTCAGGGCGATGCGGGAAGAACCTGCGCCGGATTTCGCCACGAACATGGCAGGCACATCGAAGATGCCCTTGCTGGCCTGGTTGTCCTTGCCGTCGATCCAGGCGCGCAACGCGCTGCTTTCGACCAGGATTGCCGAGTAATCCACCGGCCGGCCGGCCTTCAGCGCGACATTGACGTCGATGTAGTTGGCCGTGATCTTGATGCCACTGCCGGCGTTCACACCGCTGCCCGTGCTGGGCACCTGGCCAAGGCTGGCGTTGCTGACGTCGTCGGGCTGCGTGGTGAGCAGGGTGCGCAGATTCCGGGCATTCACCTTTGGCAGGTAATTGGTGTCCTTGTGGCTGTACCGCGATACCACGCCACCGTCGTAGTACTGCCCGCCCAGCGCTGAAGCGGTGCAGTCCTTGTCGCCGATGCGATAGCGGCATGCACCAAACACCAGGATGCTGGGGTTGTTGACGTCGTTACCGGTGCCATACAGCAGATAGTCGGTCAAGCTCATGCCGGCGGCGGCGGCCGCGGCGCCGTACTTCGCGTTGGCGATGTACGCCGCGGCGTCGTCGGCATCGGTGATGCCCGATGCCACGCTGTGGCGTGCCCACAGCGCGCTCACCACACTGCCGTACCAGTTTTCCGAGCCCCGGTTGTAGCCGACCTCACCGTTGGGCGCATTGATCGTCACGCTTTCGGCGAGCTGTTCGCCCCAGCTCTGGATGTTGCCGAGCGCGTTGTACATGTCCAGCTCGCCGCCCGTGACCGAGATCAGCCCGCCCGCACCGATCGCAGCGGTGCCGGTGGTCGCCTCGTTGCGGATGCTCACCAGCGCATTGCTCTGCCCCGGGTTCTGGCTGACGCCGATGCCCAAGGCCTGGTTGCTGTTGCCGGTGAACAGCACATTGCCGCCGCTGTACTCCGGTACCAGGATATCGCCGGCCAGCAGCAGGTTGTCGGTACTGCGGTTGGTGATGGTGATCTTAGGCGCGCCCTTGGCGGTGACCGAGCCGCCACCGCGGATGTTGCGGCCATACAGGATCACATCGCCGCCGGCCGCATACAGGTCGCCGATGGTGTGGGTGTAGAGCGCGTTGCCGGCGATCGCATCAAAATCGTGGATGCCCGACGCGTTCAGTCGCGCCTTCAGCGCGCTGCTGAGCTCGCGCTGGGTATCGAACGGCAGCACATCGCCGCCCGCGCCGCTGCTGGTCAGCTTGCCATTGGCATCGATCAGGATATCCAGCACGTTGTAGCGCCCGGCAACGACGCGGCCATCGATCAGCACATCACCGCGGGTGCTGCCACCACTGCGGCTGTCGCGCACGGTGACCGGAATGAACCCCAACTGGTAGCCGGTGGCGGCGCCATCGGCGTTGCGGAAAACATTTTCACCGTAGGCACCGAGCGACACGAATGCGCCGCTGAGCAGCTCGCTGCCTGCCGCCAGAGCGGTGCTCGCGTTGCTGTCCACGGTGGAGGACGCCGAGGAGTCCGGCACCGCGATCAGCCCGCGGCTGTACCCCTGCGAGACCGCATTGGCGGCCAGGCGTGAGGTCCAGCCATTCATGCCGTCCTGGCCGGCGGAGACGAAAGCGTTGTGCAGCGATTCCAGCTTCGCGCCGCGGCCGACATTGACCTGCTGGTCCATTGCCAGCGCCACGTCCGCGTCGGAGATGCCGACCGCGGCCAGCACACCCCAGGTGTTCACCAGCGCGGTGGCGCCGATGTCGGTCGCGGCGTAGGTACCGACGTTGAGCATGTAGCTGCTCTGCAGGCGCGCATCATCGCCGATGTTCACGCGGTTGCCGAGCACCGCATTGGTGCGTGCTTTGACCACGGCGGCATTGATCGCCCCGCCGGTGGTCAGCCCCGCCCGGTCATCGGTGTTCGCACGGGTGTTTGCCACGATGTCCAGCGCGCCACCATCGCCCGGCGTCGGTGCGACACCGGCGCGCAGCAGGGCGCCCTTGCCGATATCGATGGTGCTGCTGCCATCCAGCCGGGTGACCACCTGTGCGGCACTGCCACTGAGGACACCGCCGCCGGCCGCGCTGGCGGCAAGCTCGCTGCCCAGCGTGCCGGTGTAGTTGTTGTCGGTGCGCAGCACCAGCGATCCGGCCGAGACAATCTGGGCATCCTCGTCCACCAGCAGCCCGACGGCCGCGTCCGCACGGTTGTTCACGTTGGCGCCACTGGCGTTGAGGACGCCTGCGCTGGTGCTGTTCGCGCTGCCCGCGTAGTTGCTGTCGTGCAGCGCCCGGGCGTCAAGGCGGTTGACATCCAGCACGGCGTTGCGGCTGATGGTCAATTGCGTGGTGCTGTCGGTGTGCGTCGCTGCCAGCGCGGCGTTGCCCGCAATGAGTCCGCCGGTCCCCGCCGTGGCGTTGGCGCGATTCTCGTCCTTGCCGCTGGCGGCGAGCGTGGTGTTGCCTGCGTACAGCAGGCTCCCGGCCCCCACAGTGACGCCGGTGGTCGCCGAGGACCGCGCGTTGGCATCGACGACGCCAGCGGCCAGCAGCCCCGCCACGCTCAGCCCGGTGGCATCGGCATGCTGATTGCTGTTGTTGACTGCGCGCATCGCGATCGTGCCGCCGCGCGCATAGTCGATGATGTTGTTTGTGGAATAGGCCTCACCCTGCACCACCACGTTGGACCCAAGCGCTGCCTGCACCGCGTTGGTACTGGCAGCGGTGGCGAAGGCGCCGGCGCCGGCCAGATACAGGCCACCGGAACCGGCGACCGCGCGTGCATCCACGCTCCCGCCGTGGACGCTGGCCAGGACATCCAGCCCGCCGCGGTTGGACAGCACCGCACCATCGCCCACATGGGCGTCCACCTTGGCACGGGAGGTGGCATCAGCGACCGCCGCACCGACCGCCAGCCCGCCAGCCAGTGCAGCACCGAAGGCCTCGGCCGAGACCTGGGGGGTAGCCTCGGCATGCACGTCAATGCTGCCACCCACCCCGGATACGCGTGTCCGCTCGCCCAGCCAGGCGCGCACGTCGGAGCCATCGTCGGCCAGTGCGACGGCAGCGCTGACGCCGGCCAACACGCCACCGGCCGCACCCCACGCGCCCGCATGCGCGCCGCCCAGCGAGCTGGCGGCGAAGGTCACGTTGCCAAAGCCGGCCAAGGTACTGTCGTTGTGCAACCACGCCTGGACGTTGGCGTTGCGTGCCGCGGTTGCGACGACCGCACCGGCCGCGAGTGCACCGGCCGCCATGCCGGTGGCTGTCACATCCAGCGTGCTGGCATCGCTGGCACGGACCGCAAGACCCTGGCCCTGGCTGCCTGCCTGCAGGTCACCGGCCACCGTGGCCGATACCGTCTGTTCCAGGCGCGCCAAGCCGATGGCCGCACCGACGCCCACCAGGCCGGCACCGCCGGCATAGACGTCCAGACCTGCGGCCTTGCCTGCGCTGCCGTCGCCGGCGTTGGCGAGCACCGCGATGGAACCGGCCCGCGTGGTGTTCGCCGCCAGCACTGCCTCGGTGCTGCCATACAGGCCGGTCATGCCGAATGCGCCGCCCACGCCGAGGCCACCGGCGCCGAGGCCACCGACCGTGTTGCTGCTGCTCATCAGGGTCTGCGCGCTCACCTCAAGCGCGCGTGCCTGCACGCTGCCGCCACGGATGCTGGCGCTCACCAGGTCCCCACGACCCTGCAGACTGCCGATGTCCACCTGGGCGCGGCTGTTCAGCGCGCCGGCGCCCTGCGCCCCCAGGGTGCCGTCCAGCGCGGCGGCGTCGATCTTCTGGCCATTGCCCAGCTGCTTCAGGCTGGCAAAGGTGCCCCCCAGTTCCGTATCACTGTCACCGCGGTCGCCGATGCCGGCCAGCAGCAGCCCGGCAGCGCCGCCGATGCCGGTGGTGGCGCCCACGCCAGCCGTCACGGTGACCATGTCCACCGCACGATCGGAGATGGCAGTCACATCGATGCTGCCCGTGGTCGACAGCGTGCTGTCTTCCACGGTGGCCTTGACGGTGCTGCCAAGAATGGCCACCGAGGCGCCCGCACCTACACCGCTGCCGGCGATGCCCACGCCCACCGCACCGGAGTACGCGGACAGCCGCAGGATATCCTCGGCCACCACCGCCATATCGGTGGCATCCACCGAGGCCTGGGTGACCAGCGCACGGGTGTCGTTCTGCAGCAGGTGCACCTGTGCCATGCCGGCGATGCCGGCGGCGCCGGCACCCGCGCCGCTCACCGCCACGCCGTTGAAATCGGAGCGGCTGCGCGCGTTCACGTCGAGGTCGCGTGACACGAAAATGTTGGTCGCGCGCCCACGTTCGCCCACCTGCGCCAGCGTGGTTGCGGTGCCCATGTTGACCAGCGCGGTGCCGGCCACCGCCGCGCCACCCCCGACTGCGCCCGCGCCGCCGACCAGCGAGGCAGCGTTGTCGCTGTTGGCGTTCACCGCCAGGGAGCCCGCCCGCAGGGTGCCGCCCAGCACGCTTGCGCGGGTATCGGTGGTGAAATTGTTGACCACGCCGGTGGCGGCGCCGCCGGTCAGGCCTGCGGCCGCGCCGACCACGATCGCCAGCGCGTTCTGGCTTGCATTGGCCTCCACGGTCACCGCGTCGGCAGCCGACAGGGTGACGCCCTCGATACTGGCGCTGGCGTGGCTGTCGAACAGGTTGGTCGAGAGCGCGCCCGCCCCCGAGAAGACGCCTGCGCTGGCAGCGATGCCGGCCACATAATTGGCCGAGGCCACGTGATGGCTGGCGCGCACATCCACGCTCTGCTCCGCTGCGGCGAGACCTGCGCTGTCCTGGTCGGGGTCGCTGCTGGTGCCCAACCCATGCTGGTTGATCCGTGCGTCCTTGATGATCGCGGTGGTACTGCCGGCGATGTCGTTGACGGCCGCCATCACCGCCACCGCACCACTGGCGATCGGGGTGGTACCCAGCGCGCCACTGACGCCGATGGTCCTGACCTGCTGGCGCGTGGCCGCATTGACCGCGATGCCATGCACGTCGATATGGCCGGTGCCCAGGTCCACGGTATCGAAGGCCATGCCGGCGGCGTCGGTACGGGTGCTGTGGGTATTGCCCGCCGTGCGCCGGCCACTGTCCACGCCTGTCAGCGCATCTCCCAGCCCCAGCGCGGTCACGGCAGTTCCGGCACCGGTGATCGCCGCCTCGGTGCTGCCATCCACCAGGTTGACGACGGTCCCCAGGCCGATGCCCGCGTTGACGCCCCCGCCGATGCTGCCGGCGTACACGTCAATCTGCTGCGCCTGCGCGGCGAGCACGCCGACGTTGTCCTGTGCGAGGACATTGGCGCCTGCTTCAATCCGTGCCGAGACGGCGCCCTTCATCCGGTTGACCGCCACCGAGGCTGCGCCACCGACCGCGCCGCCGCCGCCCAGGCCAGCGGCCACGGTGCGGATGCGGTTGCCCTGTCCGCCGGCCGCACCGGACGCATCTGCCTGCACCAGTAGATTGCGGACATCCAGCTCCAGCGCGCTACCGGACACCACCGCCGAGGTAGTGCCGCCGATATCGTTGTAGGCCACTGCCGCGCCCACGCCCACGCTGCCGCCGACCGCTGCGCCACCCGCCAGCGAATCGATGCTGCGCTCGTCACGGGCGCTCACCTTCACATCGGCCAACGCGTTGTGCAGGCTGCTGTCAGTAAGGCTGGCCTGGGTATCGGAATGGATCAGGTTGGTGGTGACACTGCCGGCCACCGCTGCCGTGCCTGCCCCCGCACCGGACACGGCCGCGGTACGCACCAGGCTGCGGTTGGCCGCATCAATGCTCAGCGCACTGGCGCCGCCCAGCGTTGCATTCTCCACCACGGCACGGGTACGGCCGCCGATGTCGTTGACGCTGCTGGCTGCGCCGATGCCTGCCGTCCCACCGGCCGACAGCGCGCCCCCCAACGAATAGGCCGCACCCGAGGTGTCGGCGCTGACGGACACCGCACCGGTGATGCCACTCCCCTGCCCGGTGACACCCCGCAGGCGGGCCTCGGTGAGGGTGTCGATCAGGTTGGTGGTGTTGCTGCCGGCAATGGATGCGGTGCCCCCCAGCGCACCGGCAATGGCCAGTGTCTTGGTAGTGGCGGCCGACGCTGCACTGACATCCAGCGCAGTACTCACCTCCAGCGCGGTTCCATCCACCTCGCCCAGCGTGGTATCGCCGATGGTGGCCACGTTGATCGCCGCGCCGATCGCGGCGGTGCCGCTGCCGGCGACCGCACCGGCCAGTGTGTGGATACGCGATTCGTTGCTGGCGGCCACCTGCACGATGCCTGCCTGCACGCTGCCTTCCCGCAATGCAGCCTCGGCATGGTTGTCGATCATGCTCCAGCCCACCGAGCCTTGAATGGCGACATTGTTGGCCGCGCCTGCGGCAACCGCACCGGACAGGATCCTTGCGGCATTGGCGGCCTCGAGGTCGACCCGGCCGGTGCCAGCGGTCAGCTGCGCATCATCGACCAGCGCCAGCGTGGTGTTGCCGATGTCATTGATGGTCAGTGCCGCACCCACGGCGACCTTGGAGCCCAGCGTTGCCGCCCCCGCCAGCGAGCCGATGAAGGATTCATCGCGTGCCTGCAGGTGAATGCTGCCCGCGTTGAGCTGTGCGCCATCCCGCGGCACCTGGCCCTGCGCGTCCGCCAGGCCACGGCCGACCAGCACCGACGTGATGCTGCCGATGGCGTTGTAGGACGCACTGCCCACCCCGGTGAAGTTGCCAGTGCTGCCGCCGATGCCGGCGCTCACCGCCAGGATGTCGGACTGGTCGCTGGCCGTGAGCGCAATGCGCCCGGCATTGAGCGTGGCATCGTTGACCGAGACGGTATGCGTGTTGTTGATGGTGTTGTAGGCGAAAGCCACGCCGGCATTGTTGCCACCCACCTGGACCATCCCGGCAACGGCGATGATCGAGCTGCGGGCATTGTTGCGACCCGCCGCATCCACCTGCGTATCGTCCGTGCTCGCGGTATCGGCATTGGCATCCACCTCGATGCTGCCGATCCCGGTGCCACAGTAATCGACCGCAAAGCCCGAGCCGCATCCGTCACCGGTGCCACGCACGTCGTCGATCGTCGCCGTCCCGGCGAAGGCTTCAATGTCACCACTGGCAGTGATGCGGCTGCCGCCGTCAATGCTGGCGGCGGTCTGGCTGGCGATCTGGTTGACCAGCACCGAACCGGCGATCGCCACGCCGTCGCTGCGCGTGGACGCTCCCCCACTGGCAGCCGCCGCCACGATCCGTGATGCATCGGCCGCACGCACGCGCATGTCCTGTACGCCTTCGATGTCGGCGCCACTGACTGACGCGCGGGTGCTGTCGCCCACTTCGGCGTACGTCACTGCCGCCCCCAGGCCGGCCTTGCCACCCGCATACAGTGCGCCACCCCCGTTGGCGATCTTGGAGGCGTTCACGGCCTTGACATCGACATCGGCGGCCGCGCCGCTCATGCCGCGGAGGCTGCCCCCGACGATGCTGGCGGCCGTATCGTTGTGGGACATCGCCACGGTCGCCGAGATCGCGCCGGCACCGGCCGAGCTCTGGTTGGAGGAAGCATTCACGCCCACGCTCAGCCCGACGTTGACCTGTTCGCTTTCGTTGCGTGCGGTCACCGTGACGGTGCCGGCATCCTCCACGGTACTGTCACGCAACTGCGCGGTGGTCGTGTTCTGGATGTCACCGTAGGCCACGCCACCGGCCAGCGATGCGCTGCCCTGGGTGTTGTCCGACCCGGCCGCGGCCACCGACAACGCGCCGCTGACGCTGACCAGCAGCGTCTGGTTGGTCGCGGCAAGATCCAGCTTCAGGCCGTTGCCGCTGTTGTCCTTGATCACCGCCGAGCTGATGTCCGCCTTGGTGTTCTGCCGGGCACGATTCACCGTCGCACTGCCGGACAGGGCGATGCCGAACTTGGGTTGCGGCGTCTGCGCGCCCTGCCCCTGCCCCGGTGCTGCATTCCCACTACCCAGCAGGCCCTTGGCCTTGTCGAAGTACGCGGTCAGCCCGGCGCTGCCGTTGCTGTCTGCCTTGTTGGCCATGCCTTCCAGCGCGGTGACCTTGCCGAGCGCACGGGTCTTGAGTGAATCCAGGAAGCCAGGATTCTCCGCGTTCTGCTTCGCCGCCAGCTCGTCCTGCGCCTTCTGCAGCTGCTCGGACGAACTCTTGGCGACTGCGCCGGCTGCGGCCACCGCACCGGCCAGCCCGCCGCTGGTGGCGTTGACCGCCAGCTCACCCATGGTGATCGCGCCTACCGGCGCCGTGCTGCTGCCGGTGGCGAAGGCTGCAGGTACCGCACCGATGAAGGCGCGGGTGTCGGTGTCCAGCTGCTGGTAGGCGACGCTGGCCCCCACCGACACACTGTCGCTCATCGCAACCGCGCCGGCCACGGACCACACGAACAGGTCTTCATCGGCACGCACGCCAACCGTGGCGGCACGGATGTCGGCACGGTTGCTGATACCGGCCAGCGTGGTGCTGTCCAGGTCGAGCGCGGTGGCGGTTCCACTGACACCGATGCTGCCGCCCTGGCCGGACTGCAGCGCCAGCGCCACCACGGTTTCCTTGTTGTCGGCCTGCACGGCCAGGCTGCCTGCACCGGCGTCGACGCGGACGCCATCATGGATGATCGCCGCCGCCGTGTTCTGATAATCGACGTAGCCAACGCTGCCGCCCAGGGCAGTTCCACCGTTGCCGACGTTGCTGTCCTTGAGGTTCTTCAGGGCAAGATCACCCGCGGCGTGCAGCCCGGTGACATCGGTGTTGGCACGCACGGTGGTGGTGGCGTCAAACGTCCGGCTGCGCGCAGCGCCGGCATGGTCCTCACCTTCCAGTGCGGCGCTCCACGCCGCGGTGCTGGTGTCGCGGGTGGTCAGCGAGGCACCCGCGGCGACATCGGTACGTGCGCTGTTGGTGGCTTTGAACCAACTTACCGCGCCCCCGATGGCCACTTCTTCTGCCGAGCCCCGCGCTGCGGCGTACGAAGCGAACAGCTCCGACGGGTCGGTGATCAGGTCCTTCGCGGCGGAGATCGAGGCCTTGAACGCGTCGAAGCTGCTGAAATCCGGGACGGCCCCGGTGAGCGCGCTGAAATCCCGCGGCAGGCGTACGTCCGACGACAACCCGATGCGTTGCGCCGCGAGCTCGGCCGAACTGCCCACCAGGGTCCGTGCCTCATGGGTGAGGTTGGCGATGTTGACCGCCCCGGACAACGCGAACGCTGAACCGTCCGCGCTCTTGCCCTTGGCCAGCACATTGCTCATCGCATGGTTGCCGATCTGTGCGTCGGTTACCTGGCTGTCGACCACGATCGCGCCGGCGCTGTCGACCTTGGTGCCCGCGCCGATGCTGGCGGTGGCCGTGTGGTCGCCGTCGACGACGCTGATCGCCCCGCCGAGGCGGAAGGGCGACGCGGTGGTCGGGGTCGTCGCCGGCGGCGTGCCGCCACCGTCCTCGCTGCCGCTCAGCTTGGCGATGGCACCGCCAATGCCGGCGCCGGCCAGCGACTGCGCCACGCTCATCAGGCCATCGCTGCCGCTGCTGATCGCTTCCACCTGTTCCTGGCCCGGCAGCGGTTCGCTCTTCGGGCCGGTGATCAGCGTGCTGGTCTTGTTGAGGCGCGTGATGCTGGCCGCCTGCACGGTGACATCGCCCGCCGTGGTGCGGGTATCACGGTCCAGGTGTGCTTCGGCCGCGATATCCTGCAGGCTGATCGCGCCGGCCAGGCCCACCGCGCCATTCTTGTCGGCGCGCGCCGTGGCGGAGGTGTCCAGGGAGACCGCGTTGACGGCGGAAACGTTGACGCTGGCGGCGTTGAGCGCTGGCCCACCGGCTTCAATCACCGCACGGGTGTCAACATTGACGTTGCTGATCGCCGCCGTGAACGCAGCCGTCGTGTTGTTCACCGCGAACGATTCGGCCGCAAGCTTCAGCGTCGTATCGGCATCGGCCTTCACCGCGACATCGCCGCCCGCTGCAAGCGTTGCGCCCGAGCGCACGATGGCTTCCGTGGTGGCGTTGATCTGCGCGTACGCCGCGCCCAGGCTGAGCAGGTGTTTTTTCGGAATCGTGTTGCCATTGGCATCCTTCACAGGGTTGCCGTTGGCATCGGTCACCACATCGCCCTTCTCGTACGCCTTTCCGGCGGCAGAATTGTCGATGGCCTGCCGGGTGCTGGCGTGCAGCGTGATGTCATCGCGCGCGGTCAGCGCCGCGCTGTCCTTTACTTCCACCCGTGCCGTGGTGGAGCCGTGCAGGAACGAGATCTGTTCCCCCAGCAGCTTGTCCGCGCCCAGGTTCACCAGCGCGTCGCCGATGTCCTTGAGGCTGCTGGAATCGGTGACGCTGTTGACGAGATCGGCCTTGAGCTCGTCGAATACCGCACCGTCCTTGTCGTAGCCGGAATCAATGACCGCAAGCGCGGTCAACTCGATATCGTCCGCCTCCAGACGTGCGTTGCCGCCCACCGTTACCGTTGCCTCGGCACTGCGCACACCCAACCCGGTATCGGAGATCGCCGCCGCGCGCAGTTGGATCCTGCCGCCCTCGTTGACCAGTACCAGCGGCTGCGAGGCGCCGGTATTGACGGCCGCCTCGATGCCCTGCAGATCGCCATTGGCATCGCGCGGGCCGGCCTGTACGAACAGCGTGCCGGTGACATCAATGGCCCTGGCCTGTACGCGGACGCCGTTGCTTGCGTTCACCGTCCCGTGCAGCGCCACCGTCTTGTCGGTGAGCTGACCCGGCGTCAGCGTGCCGTACATCAGGGCCTCCAGGCTCTTTCCGGCGTTGAGGATGTCGTCGGCCGTGGCGCGGTTGGCCGTGGCCACCGACAGCGAGCCGACATTGAGCACGCCACCGTTGCCGACCAACAGGCCATCCGGGGCGACGAAGAACACCTTGCCGCCCACCGCATTGGTCGACTCCAGCACGCTGTTGAGGTTGCCGTTGATGTACGCACGCGCGTCGGTGACCAGGTTGACCAGGTTGTGCACTTGGTTCGTACCCTGGGTGGGCAGCACAAGATCAACGGTCTGGCCGACGTCCACGCCGAATTCGCGGAAGGAGTTGAAGGCGACCTGGTTGCCGGCGGCCCCCTTCACTGTGCCGGTGGTGACCCTCCAGCGCGGATCGCTTCCCTGCCGGACCACCTGGGTGTCGGTGCGGCCATCGGTGACCATCGCACTGCCGTCATCGCCGGCGATCACATTGCCTGGCAACGCCAGCCCCAGCACGGAGCCGATGGCCACGGCCAGCCCGGCAGGGCGCAGGCGATGGGGCCCCAACTGCGCGTTACGCACGGCGGAAGACGGGCAGGACGAAGGGTCGCGATGGTTCATGGCAGGCTCCGGGCAGTGGCAGGCGGGGCTACCGCGGGCCAGCAAGGGTCGCGGCAAGGCAATAGATGCCTTGCCGCTCGGTGGCGTTACTGGGAAGGGATCAGTGCGTTGCGGCAGCGGCTGGACGGCTGTCCAGCGCGCGGCTGAGCAGCTCGACATTGCCCAGCGAAAGCAGATGGGCGTAGATCAGCCCAAGATCGCCCGAACGCGCCAGATCCTGGAGCGCCTTGCCCTTCAATTCGCGCAGCTTCTGCTCATCGACCACAAAGAAGCCATCCAGCGAGAAGCCCTCGCCCAGCGCGGTCTGCACGTTCACCTGCCGCGGCACCAGCAGCCCATGGCTGGCCAGCGCCGCACTGAAGGCACGCGTACGCGCCAGATGCGCCTGGTACTCCTGCAGGAACTGCAGTGCGTTGCTCAGCAGCGGGCTGTCCTTGCCCTCGTCATCGAACAGCGGCGCACCTTCCTCGCCACCTTCGCGGATACCCGCATAGGCCTCATCCAGGCACACGGTGAAGTCGCTGCCCTTCTCATCGTGTTCGGCAAGCACGAAGGGATAGCGGCGCAGGAACGCCGGGACGTAGGCCCCTTCGGCCCAGCTGCCCTGCGCATCGACCATCAGGTTCTGGCCGGCGCGCAGGCCCAGCAGTGCGGCGGGTACCACCGCGTCGGCGCTGTTGCCGGCGAACAGGATCGGGTACTCGCGGGCGACCGGCGCGAACTCCACACAGGCCAGCGGTACGGAATTGAGCGCGGTGGCGAAGGCGAAATCGCCTGGGGTGGCCACCACGCGGTGGTTGCGATGGGCAACGCGGTTGAGCTGGATCGGACGTTCGTAGATGAGCAGCTGCTTCATGGTGGTTCCCCCTGGAGTGCAAAAAGTGCCCCTTTGCCTAACAACCGTGGAAAGCAGCGCCGTCCCATCAGTCAGCAGGCAATTCGTCACACTTTTTAAATGAACGCGTTCACAAACCACCAGGCACCACGCGCCATCGGACCTATGCGCCTTCCCGCCCCATGAGACCCATCCCCATCCCCATCCCCATCCCCATCCATCGCAGCGCGCGCCGTCGTGGCGCGCACCTTCTTCCGGCCCGCCTTTGCCGGCACGGCCATTGCGCGTCATCCTGGTGATGCGCCCTCAGACGAACATGCCGCCCGACGCCTCCACCCGCTGCGCATTGATCCATGCCGTCTGCGGCGACAGCAGCGCCACCGCCACCGGGCCGATGTCATCGGGCTTGCCAGGACGGCCCATCGCGGTCACCGAGGACACCATCGCGTTGACCTGCGCATCGTCGCGCACGCGGCCGCCGCCGAAGTCGGTCTCGATCGCGCCCGGGGCCAGCGTGTTGGCACTGATGCCACGTGCGCCCAGCTCCTTGGCCAGGTAACGGGTAAACACTTCGATGCCGCCTTTCATCATCGCGTAGGCCGAACTGCCCGGCAGCGAGAACCGCGCCAGCCCGCTGGACACGTTGAGGATGCGACCGCCGTCGGCGATCAGCGGCAGCACCGCCTGGGTCAGGAAGTAGGGCCCCTTCAGATGCACGGCGACCAGTGCATCGAACTGGTCGACCGTGGTGTCGGCGATCATCGCGTGCAGGCCTTCGCCGGCGTTGTTGAGCAGCCCCTGCAGATGGGACTCGCCCCAGCCCTCCAGCACGCTGCGAACCTGGCCGGCGAAGGCAGCGAAGCCGGCGCTGTCGGCCATGTCCAACGGAATCGCGGCGGCACGGCGCCCCAACGCGTTGATGCGGGCGACCGCCTCCTGAGCGGCCTCGGCCTGGCTGCGGTAGGTGAGGATGATGTCGGCGCCATCGGCCGCCAGTGCGAGGGCGGCGTTGCGGCCGAGGCCACGGCTGCCGCCGGTGATCAGAACGACTCGGGTTGTCTTGCTCATGTCAGTGCACCTGCCTGGGGAATGGGAGACCAGCGTATTGGTGTTGCAGGGCTGCATAAATCGGCAGATGCTGATTTGACTGTCCATACATCACGAACAATCAATGGATCGCCTCGATCAACTGCGCTGCTTCCTGCGGGTCGCCGAACTGGGCTCGTTCACCGGCGCGGCCGACAGCCTCGGCCTGCCCAAGGCCAGCGTATCGCTGGCGGTGCAACGTCTGGAGGCGGAGGTCGGCGTACAGCTGCTGCACCGGACCACGCGCCGGGTGCAGCTCACCGCTGATGGTGCCCAGTTCCAGACCCGCGCCCACGATCTGCTGCATGACATGGACGACCTGCAGGGCATGTTCCGGGTCGATACCAGCCAGTTGAAGGGCCGCCTGCGGGTGGACATGTCCAGTGGGCTGGCCCGGCAGTTGGTGATCCCACAGCTGCCGAGCTTCCTCGCGCAGCATCCGGGGGTGGAGATCGAGCTGAGCGGTACCGACCGCCGGGTCGATCTGATCCGCGAGGGGTTCGACTGTGTGCTGCGGGTCGGCCCGCTGGATGACAACACGCTGGTGGCCCGCCCGCTGGGACGGCTGCCGATCGTCAACTGCGCCAGTCCCGCGTACCTGGCCGCGCGCGGTATACCGGTCACGCTGGATGATCTGGCCGGCCATGCGCTGGTGCACTACGTGGGCACTCTGGGCCAGCGCTCGCCCGGCTTCGAGTACCACGATGGCGAGGGCTATCGCAGCCTGCCGATGCGCGGCGCGGTGACGGTCAACAGTGGCGACGGGTATACCGCTGCGGCGCTGGCCGGACTGGGGATCATCCAGGTGCCCCGGCTGGGCGTCCGGCGCGCGCTGGCGGACGGCACGCTGGTGGAGATCCTGCCGGACTGTCTGGCCGAGCCGATGCCGGTCTCCCTTCTGTACGCCCAGCGCCGCCATCTGCCGCGCCGGGTCGCGGCGTTCATGGAATGGGCGGCCACGGTGATCCGGCCGGAGCTGCTGCCGCAGGCGTGAGAGCGCGATGCGCGCCCAATCTGAATGAAACCGCACCTTCTCGCACATTTCCGCACACATGCGCACGAGAGTCGTCGTTTCGTGCTAAGGTTCGCTCCAGATACAGGCGCATACGTGCACGTTCGTGCATGTTCAGGCAAGCCGCCGCCGCGCCTCCGCCCTGAACCGAGGTTACCCATGACTACCCAGGACGCCCTGCCGGGCGAGCGCCAACAGACCATCCTTCGCCTGCTGCGCGAACACGGCCGCGTGATGTCGGCCCAGCTGGCCGTCGAACTGCAGGTCTCGGAGGATTCGATCCGCCGTGACCTGCGTGAGCTGGCCGCGCAGGGTCTGTGCCGCAAGGTGCATGGCGGCGCACTGCCGGCGGCCCCGGCGTTTCCGGCGCTGGCCGAGCGCCACGAAAAGAACCATGACCGCAAGCTCGCGTTGGCCCGGATCGCCGCCGCGCAGGTGCTGCCCGGTGAGCTGGTGTTTCTCGACGCCGGTTCGACCAACAGCGTGATTGCCAGTTGCCTGCCCGCGGATCAGGGCGTGCGCGTGGTGACCAACGCCCCGGATATCGCGCTGGCCTTGATGGCGCGTCCGGGCATCGAGGTCAGCCTGGTCGGCGGCCGCATGGACCCGCGCATCGGCGCGACGGTGGGCGCGCAGGCGCTGGAAGCGGTCGCCGCGCTGCGCGTGGACGTGTGCTTTGTCGGCACCTGCGCGGTGGATGCCGACGCTGGCATCTGGGCGGTGGATGGCGAGGAAGCAACGCTCAAGCGCGCCCTGCTCGCCGCGAGCAGCCGCTGCGTGGTGGTGGCCACGAACGACAAGCTGGGTGCGCAGGCCTCGCACCGGATCGGTGATGTGGACCAGATCGATCTGCTGGTCGTCGAGGCCGACGCGCCGCCTGCACAGGTCGCCGCGTTCGAGCGTCGTGGCGTTGCTCTCCAGCGCGCCGCGCAGCACTGAGGTCCGGACCCATGTCGACACTTTCCGCGCCCTCGTCCCTCCTCGCCCGCGGCCAGCAGCACGCCACCCGCGCCGCCTTCTTCCTGCCCGGCTTCGCCACCGCCGCCTGGGCGCCGCTGGTCCCGTTCGCCAAGAACCGCACCGGTCTGGATGAAGGCTCACTCGGCCTGGTGCTGCTGTGCCTGGGCGCCGGTTCGCTGCTGGCGATGCCGATCGCGGGCATGCTCGCCGCACGCCACGGCTGCCGCGCCGTCATAATCGCCACGCTGGTGATGGTGATCGCCACCCTGCCCCTGCTGGCCATCGCGCCCTCGCCAGTGACCCTGGGCCTGGTGCTGTTCGTGTTCGGTGCCGGCGTCGGCGCCTGCGACTGCGTGATGAACATGCAGGCGATCATGGTGGAGCGCGACAGCGGCCGGCCGATGATGTCCGGCTTCCATGCCTTCTACAGCATCGGCGGTGCGGTCGGCGCCGGTGCGATGACCGCCCTGCTGGCGCTTCACCTGCCGCCGTGGCTGGTGTGCCTGCTGGCCTCGGCGGTGATGGCCGCGCTGCTGGCCATCTCGCTGCCGTACTGGCGGACCGACAAGGCACCCAGCGATGCGCCGATGTTCGCGGTGCCGCACGGCGTGGTGCTGGCGATCGGCGTGCTGTGTTTCGTGGCGTTCCTGGCCGAAGGCGCGGTGCTGGACTGGAGCGCGGTGTTCCTGCATGAAGTGCAGCACGTAGATCCCTCCCGCGCCGGCCTCGGTTATCTGGCCTTTGCCATCGCGATGACGATCACCCGGCTGGTCGGCGATGGCGTGGTGGCCAGGCTCGGCCGCCATCGTTCGATCCTGATCGGCAGCCTGGTGGCGGCATCCGGCTTCGCCCTGGCAACGTTCGCCACCTGGATGCCACTGGCATTGTGCGGCTATGCGCTGGTGGGCCTGGGCTGCGCGAACATCGTGCCGGCGCTGTTCTCGATGGCGGGCAACCAGAAGGTCATGCCCGAGAGTCTGGCCATCCCGGCCATCACCACGCTCGGGTATGCCGGCGTGTTGGCCGGCCCGGCACTGATCGGGTTCGTCGCGCAGGCCAGCAGCCTGGTGTTCGCCTTCAGTGCGGTGGCGGTGACGCTGGTCTGCATCGGCCTGGCGGCACGCTGGGTGCGGGCCTGAGGGACGTGCGCAGCGATGGCGTTACCATCGGGTCACTGCTTCCCGGATGCGCGTCATGATGGCCTTGCCCTTCGATCCCCGCCCGCGTCGCGCCGCCTTCCGTGCGCTGCATGAGGACGGCTGCTTCGTGCTGCCCAACCCGTGGGATGCAGGCAGCGCACGTTACCTGCACAGTCTCGGCTTCCAGGCGTTGGCCTCTACCAGCTCCGGCTATGCATGGAGCCAGGCCCAGGCCGATGGCACGCTGACGCTGGACGAAACCGTTGCCCACCTGCACAGCCTCGCGGCCGCCACCCCATTGCCACTGAACGCCGATTTCGGCGATGGCTTCGGCACGCTGGACGCGGTGGGCGGCAACGTCATCCGCGCCATCGCCACCGGCGTGGCCGGTATCTCCATCGAGGATGCCAGCCCGGATCCGGCGCATCCGTTGCGCCCGCTGGACGATGCGGTAGCACGGGTCCGTGCCGCGCGACGCGCGATCGACGCGTCCGGTGAGGACGTGCTGCTGATCGGCCGCGCCGAGAACTTCTTCGTCGGCCGCCCCGACCTGGACGATGCGATCACCCGCCTGCGTGCCTACGCCGAGGCCGGTGCGGATTGCCTGTATGCGCCCGGGATCACCACCCGGGAGCAGATCGAAGCGGTGGTGGCCGCGGTGGCGCCGCGACCGGTCAACCTGCTGGTCGGCAGCGCATCGCCGTTCACTCTGCAGGACATCGCCGGCATGGGCGTGCGCCGGGTCAGTGTCGGAGGTGCGATGGCGCGCACCGCCTGGGGCGGGATGATGCGGGCCTCGCAGCTGCTGATGGACGAAGGCCGCTTCGACGGGTTCGCCGATGCGGCCTCCGGGGCGGTGCTGAATCAGTTGTTCCGCTGATCGGAATCAGTGGCTCGACAGCACCACCACCGCACCGGTGACCAGCGCAATGCCCACCCAGCCGATCGGGCGCAGGCGGTTGCCGAACAGCACGCGCCCGCAGAGGGCGGTACCGATCACCCCGATGGCGCCCCACATCGCATAGGCCGTGGCCAGGTCCATGGTCTTGACCGCCTGGCCGAGCAGCGCGAAGGCGATCCAGACCAGCACGATCGCGGCCAAACCCCACACCGGCTTACGAAAGCCATCGGATTTGGCCACCATCATGTTGGCGGCGATGTCGATCAGTGCCGAGCACAGCACGAACAGGAAGGCGGTGAGGTTCATGACGTGTGCGCCTCGCCGAGGGTGACGCAGACGATGCCGACCGCCGCCATCACCAGCCCGATCATCTGCTGCACGGACAGGCTGTCCTTGAACACGACAATGCCGACCACCGTCAGCAGCGTCAGGCCCAGGCCTTCCCACACGGCGTAGGCCACGCCCACCGCGATACCGCGCACCGACAGCGCCAGAAAGTAATACGAAATGGCCAGGGCGACGGCCATCACGGCATAGCCCAGATAGCCGCCATGACGGGCGGCATCGGCCATGAACGAGGTACCGACCACTTCGGCGACGATCGCCACGGTCAGGCAGGCCCAGGCGATCAGACCGCCACGGGCACGGGATTGCGAATGCACCTGTGTGTGCATGGAAAGCTCCTTGGATTCACCTACGTCGCTGTTGGCCGGGTGCTCTGTGTGATGACGCCGGAGCGACGCGCCCATTATCATCGCCATTTCCATCAGAACAAAGATGGGATCCATCGATAAAGGCGATACATCCATGCGCTACGGCCCTGAATCCCTGCACGCCTTCGTGGAAGCAGCTGCACTCGGCTCGTTCTCCGCCGCCGCGCGGCGCCTGAAAAAGACCCAGTCGACCATCAGCACCGCGATCGCCACGCTCGAGGCCGACCTGGGACTCACGCTGTTCGACCGCAGCGGCCGCTACCCGGTCCTGACCGAGGACGGCCTCAAGGTGCTCGGCCATGCGCAGGAAATCCTCGCTGCCGCCGACCGCCTCGAACAGCTGAGCATCCGCCTTGCCGACGAGGTCGAGCCGCGCCTGAGCCTGGTGTTCTCGGACATCTATCAGCTCAACCCGGATCAGCATCTGCTGCGCCGGTTCGAGCAGCGGTTTCCGGATATCGAACTGGAATGGCTGGATGCCGAAGGCAGTGACGTGCTGGACGTGGTGCAGCGCGGGCGTGCCCATCTCGGGCTGATGCCGCATCAGCCGGCCTACCCGTCCGAACTGGCGGTGCGCGCCCTGCCCCTGCGCGCGGAGATGGCGGTGTTTGTTGCCGCCGATCACCCGCTGGCCGCTCTGCAGGCGCCGGAGGAATCGCACCTGGCCAGCCATCGCCAGATCTGCCTGAGCGGCGACGCGGCGCGCGAGGGCCATGCACGCGGCCGCACCTGGTCGGCCTCGGATTACCTGATGGTGCTGGAGATGGCCGAGGACGGCTTCGGCTGGGCCGAACTGCCGCGCGCCCTGGTGACGCGCTATGGCCGGGGCATGCTGGTGGAGCTGCCCCTGCCCGGCTGGCCGCGGCTGGTCTCCACCGATGCGGTATGGCGCAAAGGCGCGCCGCTGGGGCCAGCGGCGCTGTGGTTGCTGGATCAGTTCCTGGGGGCAGCCAACGCGTAATCGATCGCCGCGCAGATCGCCGCCACCTGGGCGTCGTTGCACTGCTGGGGGGTGGCACGCGGGCTGTCCGGATACACCTCGGTGGTGGTCGTGTATCTGGCGCCGCTGACGCTGGCGCACAGGCCCAGCTTTTCGAGCGGGTACTCGATCACCCCCGGGGCGACCACCGGGGAACCGATGATCTCGCCCTTCTCGTCGGCCGGCGCGATGTGGGTCACCCGCTCCACCGCCGCATTGACCGCGGTCTGGAACGCAGGCTGCGGGTTCTCGCTGTCATCGACAAGATAGAAACCATCGGGAATCAACCCCGGCTCGAACGGCTTGCCGTCGCGCGCGGCCAGCGCCGGGCGGAACTCGGTTTCATCGGTGTCGGTGGTTTCGTGCAGGTCGATATGCATCACGATGCTGCCGCGCAGCGGCGCGACCAGGGCGATCAGCGCGGCCGATTCAGCCGCCGGGCTGTTGGCGATGAACGAGCGGTTCGGATCGATCGCCTCGGCGTTCCAGCGCTGGATGCGCTCGTAGCCCCACGGGCTGACGCAGGGCACGACCAGCAGGTTGGCGCGCCCGGCGTAGTCCGCTGCCCGGGTCTGCAGGAACTGCAGCGCACCCTGCACGCCGCTGGTTTCGTAACCGTGGATACCGCCGGTGACCAGCATCGTCGGCAACGCCGGATTCCAGTCGCGGCTGCGCACGGCGAACAGCGGGTACTGGTCCGGGGCGTAATCGAGCGTGCCGTACTGGTTCACCTCGAACGCATCGCGCAGCGCGTCCACCGCTGGCAGCACGTCTTCGGCGTAACGCCGCTGCGGCACCTGACGGGCGCGCCACTGCGCCTTCTCCGCTGCGCCCCAGGGCTGGCCGGGGGTGCCGATAGGATAGAAGGGGGCGTTGGTCATGGCGTGCTCGGGCTGTGGCGGAAAGTCCCGATTTTATCAGCCAACACTTTCCGAATATTCATGCGGCATGCTGCGATCCTCTCGCCCTGACTCCGCCGATGCCCCACCCCATGCGCCTGCTGCTCGTAGAAGACGACCCGATGTTGTCCGCCGCCACCCAGGCGGGGCTGAGCCGGCAGGGATGGGAGGTCGCCTGTGCGGGCAGTGCGCCGGCCGCGCGCGCCGCGCTGATCGACCATGCCTTCGCCGCCGTCCTGCTCGATCTCGGCCTGCCGGGGCCGTCGGGCCTGACGGTCATCCAGTTCCTCCGCGAGCGCTACGACGACACGCCTGTGATCGTACTCACTGCACGTGGCCAACTGAGTGACCGCATCCGCGGGCTCGATGCGGGCGCGGACGACTACCTGGTCAAACCGTTCCAGCTGGACGAGCTGATTGCACGCGTGCGGGCCGTGGCACGCCGCAGCCAGGGCCGCGTGGTGCCCAAGCTCACGCATGGCGAGGTGAGCCTGGACCCGGTCGCCCGCGTGGTGACCCGCGGCACGCAGGTGATCGGGCTGACCCCGCATGAGTACGCGCTGCTGGTGGCCCTGCTCCAGCGCTGTGGCCGCGTGGTCGGGCGTGACTACCTCGAGTCCGTGGTCTACGGCGTCGATGCCGACGGCAGCCGCAGTGCGATCACCGTGCTGGTCCACCAGTTGCGCCGGAAGCTGGGCGACACCCTGATCACCACAGTCCATGGGCATGGCTACAGCATCGGAGGCCCGACGGCATGAGATCGATCAAGCGGCGCCTGTGGACTGCATTGGCAGCAGCCACCTTGCTGATCTGGTGTGTGTTCTTCGCGATGCTGGCCGCGTACTGGCAGCATGGCAGCGACAGCCCCTGGAAGGCGGGCCTGGCCCACCTGGGCGACCAGCTCCTGTTGGCCCTCCCCGATCCCGTCGCCAACGCACTGACCGCGGCGGCATCCTCCAGCACCATGCGGTCGCCGTTGCCCGCCGTCCGGGGTGACACCGGCGAGCCCGGCAACATCCTGACGGCGTTGACGCTCAACACCCTGCAACTGCTCGCCGTCGGTGTACTGCTTGGCGGCTCGGTCGTTCTGTCGCTGCGGCCGTTGAAGCGGCTGTCGGCGGAGGTCGCCCAGCGTCCCCCCTCGGACACCACGCCGATAGCGCAGGACCGCGTGCCCGGCGAAATCGCGCCGCTGATCGGGGCGTTCAACTCGCTGCTCGCGCGCGTGGAGGCGTCGATGCAGTCCGAGCGTTACTTCATCGCACAGGCCGCTCACGAATTGCGGACGCCGATGTCGGCGCTGCACACCTATGCCGAGGTCGCACTGCTGACCGATGACATCGCCGAGAAGGACGCGTTGCTGCGACGGCTGATCGATGCCGCCGCACGCACCAGTCGGCTGGCGGACCAGCTGCTGGACCAGGCGCGGCTGGAATCGGGCCCGCAACCGGCGAACTGGGTGGAGGCCGATGCGCCCGAGCTGGTCCGGCATCTGCTCGGCGAGTTCAGCGTCCAGGCCGATGCGCAGATGATCAGTCTGTTCCAGCGACTGGCGCCGTGCCGCATCCGCTGCGATATCGATGCCATCGGCATTCTGCTGCGCAACCTGGTGGACAACGCCATCCGCTATGCCGGGCGCTGCAGCATCATCGAGGTCAGAAGCGGCCATCAATGCGACGGCGACGCGCTGTACCCCTATTTGGAAGTGCTTGATGACGGCCCCGGCATCGCCGAAAGCGAACGCCCGCGTGCCTTCGAGCGCTTCTACCGCGTGCCGGGCACCACCGAGCCGGGCAGTGGCATCGGGTTGTCACTGGTGGCCACCATTGCCGGGCAACACGGCGCACGCATCGAGTGCGACAGCGGCATGGATGGGCGTGGCCTGCGCGTGCGCGTGGTCTTTCCCGCGATCATGCCGCAGCGCTGATGCACTGATCCGTTCTTCGAATATTTCCCGAACATCTGCTGCCTAGCATGCGCTGCAGGACCCGGGATGCCGGCGTCCGTTTCCCCCGATGTGGAACCGCGCCATGACTGCCTCCCGTGCTGTGCAACACCGCCGCTCCCGCGCTTCGGCAATAAGCCGCTCGGCGTGGCTGGACCTGCCCGACCTGCCTCGGCCGGCAGACGCCCGGCGCTGCCCGCGGCGATGGATGTTCACCTTGATGGCCGGCGCCTGCCTGCTCGCCTTGTTGGCACTGCTGCCGCTGCTGCTGTTCACCGGCCGCTAGTGTCGCCATGCCTCTTTCTTCGCTCTGGATACCGACCATGCCCTCGATCATCCCCTTGTTCAGCGCCCTTGTCGTTGCCATCGCCCTCACCGGCTGTGCCAGCGCCCCGCGCGTGGCTTACCCCGGCCTGCCCTCGGCCACCTACCTCAAGGCCCACGAGGGAAGCCGCGGAGACCGCCGCCCCTACGCCTACCAGTCCAATGTCCGCTGGAGCGATTACCAACGCTTCGTGCTGGAGCCCGTGGAGATCTATCCGCAGCCCGAGGCACAGTTCGAGAAGCTCAGCGATGCCGACACCCGTGTGATCAGCGACCACATGTTCCGCGCCTTTGGCGAGGCGCTCGCGACGCGCTTCGAGCCGACCCAGCAGCCAGGCCCACGCACATTGCGCGTGCAACTGGTGCTGACCGGCGCCAAGCCGACCACGCGATTCCTGAGCACGGCGATGAAGTTCGATCTGGCCGGCGCGCCTTACAACGCGGTGCAATCGGCGCGCGGACGTCCTGGCGCATTGTCGGGCTGGCTGGCCTACGCGGTGGAAATCTACGATGCGCAGACCAACCAGCTGCTCGCGGCGTACGTGGAGACCCAGTACCCGAATGCCATGAACATCAAGGCCAGCAGCGGCCGCCTGAGCGCGGCGTTGACCGGCGCGGACAAGGGAGCCGAGGCACTGATGGCCTCGTTGCGCTGACCGGACCTACTGGCGCGACTGCGCCCGGACCGCCTCATCGACCGGCATATCACCCTCGGTGAGTTCGATGATCGTCCGCCGCACCTGCGGATGTTCCACCAGCACCACCAACGTGGCGGCCACATCCGCACGCGGCACATCGCCGTATGCGATCGCCGGGCCGGCCGTGACGCGGCCGGTGCCCGGCGCATCGCTCAAGGTGCCCGGGCGCAGGATCACCCAGTCCAGATCGGTCGCGGCCAGATACACATCGGCGCGCTTCTTGACCGTCATGTAATTCTCGAAACCCTCGCCCATCCCCTTGTTGCGGCCCGCTTCCGGGAATGCCGAGACCAGCAGGAAGCGGCGCACGCCCGCCTGCCGGGTGGCATCCACGGCCAGTTCAAGGCCGCGGCCATCGATGGCGTTGGTCACTTCCACCCCTGCGCCACCGGCACCGGCCGTGAAAACAACCACGTCACTGCCGCGCATCTGGCCGGCCAGCGTGCCCACGTCGATGGCGGTGAGATCACCGGTGACCGGCGTTGCGCCGAGGTCGCTCAGTTCAGTGCCCTGCTCGGCGCGGCGATGCAGCGCACGTACGTGATGCTGTTTGTCGGCCAACTGCTTGACCAGGTGACGGCCGACCTTGCCGGCCGCGCCGACGATGAAAACGGTACTCAAGACGGTTCTCCTGTTTCAATCGGCCTACGAGGGTACGCAGGTGGATGTGACACGACCGTCCCCATCGCGGGGCATGGTTCAGTTGCCGCTGTACTGCGCGTCGCTGACCTGCTCCATCCACGTCACCGGTGAGCCATCGACCGCTTCGGCGATCGCGATATGCGTCATCGCGGTGGCAGCCTTGGCACCATGCCAATGTTTGACGCCCGGCGGAATCCAGACGATGTCGCCCGGACGGATCTCCCGTACGGCTTTGCCCCATTCCTGCACGCTGCCGATGCCCGCGGTGACGATCAGCGTCTGGCCCAGCGGGTGGGTGTGCCACGCGGTGCGTGCGCCGGGCTCGAAGGTGACCGTGGCCCCGCCGACGCGCGCAGGCGCATCGGTCTGGAACGGTGCATCGATGCGCACACGACCGGTGAAGTAGTCCGCCGGGCCCGCGGCGGAGGCGGCGGTGCCCGCGCTGGTGATGCGGATCGGTGCCGTTTCGGCGGGCACGACGGCGGCCATCGAAAGCGACAGTGCGGCAGTGAACAGGTCCATGGAGGCCTCTCCTGAAGGAACGGCGGCGCCCGCCGGGGACACCCACTGTAGGCCTGCCCCCGCACGGGCACTAGCCGCCCCGATCGGCATGCAGCCATAACTGCAGCTCATCAATCACGAAACAAAGCCGCTTGAGTTCATCAGTCGGCCGCGCTCATCATGGGCGCGCATGACTGCCATGCGCCCTTGGCCCTGCCCCATGGCCCGCGAGAATTTCAACGATCTGCAGGTGTTCGTCACCGTCGCGCGCGAACGCAGCTTCACCCGTGCGGCGGCGCAGTTGGGTGTCTCGCAATCCGCGCTCAGCCACACCGTGCGCGGGCTGGAAGAGCGCCTCGGCGTGCGCCTGCTGACCCGGACCACACGCAGCGTCTCCATGACCGAGGCCGGTGAACGGCTGTACGACACCGTGGCGCCGCGCATGCAGGAGATCGAGGCCGAGGTCGCCGCGATAAGCGAGTACCGTGACCGGCCCGCTGGCACGATCCGCATCACCACGGCCGAGCATGCCGCCAACACGCTCGTCTGGCCCCGGCTGTCCGCCGTGCTGCCCGCCTACCCCGACCTGCATGTGGAACTGACCATCGACTATGGCCTGGCCGACATCGTCGCCCAGCGCTACGACATCGGCATCCGTTTGGGCGGCCGCGTGGCCAAGGACATGATTGCCGTGCCGATCAGCCCGCCGCTGCGCATGGCGATCGTGGCCAGCCCGGCCTACTTCGCCACGCATGCCGCGCCGCAGCTGCCGGCCGACCTGGCCGCGCACAACTGCATCGGGCTGCGCCTGCCCACCCACGGCGGGCTGATGGTGTGGGATCTGGAGAAGGACGGCGAGGAAGTGAACGTGCGCGTGGATGGTCAGTGGACCTTCAACGGCAGCAGCGCGATCCATCGTGCCGCACTGGTGGGTGCGGGCCTGGCCTATCTGCCCGAGGACATGGTGCTTGATGACATCGCCGCCGGCACCTTGCGGCGTGTCATGGAGGACTGGTGCGACCCGTTCGACGGGTACTACGCCTACTATCCCAGCCGCCGGCAATCCTCGAGCGCGATGAAGGTCGTGATCGAGGCGTTGCGCGCAGGCCGGTAGAACCGACCGTGTACATCAGGGACGCAGCAGCACCTTGCCGTTGCGGCCCGGCTCCAGGCTGGCCTTGGCGGCAGCGGCCACCTCGTCCAGCCCGAACACGCCGTCCACCGGCAGGCTCAATCCACCGCGCGCGGCCAGCTGCAGCAGTTCGCCAACGAGGCGACGCTTGTCCTCCGGCGCCATGGCCTGGCTGACCCTGCTGCCCCAGAAGCCCTTCACCGTGGCCTGCTTGAAGATCACATCGCCCGAACTGAGCTGCATCGGCTCGCCGGTCATCGAGCCGAACGAGACCAGCGTGCCGCCATCGCCCAGCAGCGTCATCAGCTCGCTGCTGGCGCGTCCGCCGACCGAATCCACGGCGGCGGCGATCGGGGCCTTGCCGACCTTGGCCTGCACCTGCGCCATCCAGTCCGACTGCGCGGTGGAGATGGTGTGGTCGATGCCGAGCTCGGCCATCTCGGCCACGCCGGCATCGCGCCGCACCAGGTTGATGCAGTGCACCCCACGCGCCTTGGCCAGCATCGCCAAGGCCTTGCCGACCGCGCCATTGGCCGCGTTCTGGAGGATCCACTGGCCCTCCTTCACCTGCAGGAATTCCAGCAGCATCAGCGCACTCAGCGGCATGGCGATCAGCTGCGCGGCCGTGTTGTCATCGATGCTGTCCGGCATGGGGATGACCATGCGCGCCGGCGCGATGAAGGACTCGGCCCAGGTGCCATGCACCGAGGCGGCGCTGACCCGCTGGCCGATCTTCAGGCCCTCGACGCCCTCGCCCAGCGCCTCGATCACACCGGTGCCTTCGCTGCCGCCGACCGCGGGCAGCTCGGGCTTGTAGCCGTACTGGCCACGCACGGTCCACAGGTCGTGGTTGTGGATGGGCGCCAGCACGGTACGGATCCGCACCTCACCGGCCGCGGGGGTCGGCGGCGGCACATCGCCGCCGTGCAGGACCTGGGTCGGATCGCCAAAGGCGGTATGGATGGCAGCGCGCATCAGCCGCGCTCCTTCATCAACATGGTCATGAGGGGTCTCCTGCAGAAAGAATCAACGGCGATGACGGTGCGCGGCGACGATGGCGCGCGGCTGGCGGTAAGCGCGTACGCGCAGCCAGACCGTCTGGATCACCACGATGATGATCAGCACCAGCGCCAGGGTGGCGATGTTGGCCGCGCCCGGCAGATCCCAGCCGGACTGCTTGACGTACATCCCGGCCAGCGCCCAGATCACGGCCGCCGGATAGGCGAAGTGCCCGCGCAGCAGCTGGTTGACCACCAGCACCAGCAGCGTGGCCAGGACCAGCAGCACCAGGCTCCAGCCGAGCATGTTGTCGGTCGGCAGCCAGCGGTAGGCGACGATCACCTGGGCGGTATTGAGGTAGGCCGCCAACGACAGCCAGCCGGCGTGCAGCCCGAGCGGGTATGCCGCCCAGGCACGCTGACCGCCCGGGGCGGTGATCGGCGAGGCGCGGTAGGCGGCCACAATCAGGCAGAGCAAGGCGGCCCAGATGATGGCCAGCGCCGGCAGGAACCACTGGTTGGAGAACACCGGCATCCAGACGGCGGTCAGCGCGAAGCCCGCCGCGGCCCAGGGGCGAACCCCGATGATGTCCGGCTTGCGCAGGCGCAGCTGCCAGAACCCGAACAGCGCATCCCACAGGAAGATCACGCCCCAGATCGCGAAGGCGTACCCGGCCGCGACCAGCAGCGTCGGGTACTGGTCGGAGACTGCACCGTTGGTCGGGCCGAACATGCCGGTCTGTGAGAACCACGCCACCACGGGCATGGCCAAGGCGGCCAACAACACGATCCAACGCATGCACCCACTCCAGCTGAAAAGAGCGGTGACGATACGCGGTTCAGGGTTAAGGCGTTGGGATGCCTCAGATTGCAAAGCCTTAGTAACTTAGCCTCTGCTATATTGCGGCCGTGGACATCCCGCGCCGCCCCGAGCCTCCCCCCGCCTGGTCCTCATCGACCGGGCACACCCCCAGCCTGGGCGAAATGAACGCCAGCGTCGCGGTGCCTACGGGCGGCCACTGGTGGTTCCGCCTGCTGGCCTTCCTCGGCCCGGGCTACATGATCTCGGTCGGCTACATGGACCCCGGCAACTGGGCCACGGACATCGCCGGTGGCGCGCAGTTCGGCTATCTGCTGCTCTCGGTGATCCTGCTCTCCAACCTGATGGCGATCGTGCTGCAGGGGCTGTCGGCACGCCTGGGCATCGCGACCGGGCGTGATCTGGCGCAAGCCTGCCGCGACCACTACTCACGGCCGGTGAACCTGGGGCTGTGGCTGCTGTGCGAGATCGCGATCATCGCCTGCGACCTGGCCGAGGTGATCGGCACCGCGATCGCCTTGAAGCTGTTGTTCGGCATCCCGCTGCTGGCCGGCGCGATCATCACCGCGGTGGACGTGGTGCTGGTGCTGCTGCTCATGAACCGCGGCTTCCGTGCCCTGGAAGCCTTCGTGATCGCGCTGCTGCTGGTGATCTTCGGTTGCTTTGCGATCCAGATGGTCATCGCGGCGCCGCCGCTGCAGGCAGTGCTGGCCGGGTTCATTCCGCATGCGCAGGTGGTGACCGATCCCAAGGCGCTGTACCTGGCGATCGGCATCATCGGTGCCACCGTGATGCCGCACAACCTGTATCTCCACTCTTCCATCGTGCAGACCCGCGCTTACCCGCGCACCGATGCCGGGCGCCGCAGTGCACTGCGCTGGGCGGTGACGGACAGCACCATCGCCTTGATGCTCGCACTGTTCATCAACGCTTCGATCCTGATCCTGGCCGCCGCCGTGTTCCATGCGCAGGGCCGTACCGACGTGCAGGAGATCGAGCAGGCGTATGAGCTGCTGGCGCCGATGCTCGGCCTCGGGCTGGCCTCGACCCTGTTCGCGGTCGCCCTGCTCGCCTCGGGCATCAACTCTACCGTGACGGCGACGCTGGCCGGCCAGATCGTGATGGAGGGTTTCCTGCGCCTGCGGATCGCCCCGTGGGCGCGGCGGCTGATCACCCGCGGCATCGCGATCGTGCCGGTGGTGGTGGTGACCGCGATCTATGGCGAGCAAGGCACCGCGCGCTTGCTGGTGCTGAGCCAGGTGCTGCTCTCGATGCAGTTGCCGTTCGCAGTGGTGCCGCTGGTGCGGTTCGTCTCGGACAAGGCCAAGATGGGGGCGCTGGTGGCGCCACGCTGGCTGATCGTGCTGTCGTGGCTGATCGGCGGGTTGATCATCGTGTTGAACGTGAAACTTCTCGTGGATGTGTGGCGGGGCTGAGGCCTGGCCACTTGACCTCAACGTTGGTTGAGGTGGCACAGTGCAGCCTCCTCATCCCACTGGCAATGCCAGATCGAGCCCTGCAATGACCGACACTTCGCAGCACGCGTTATGGAATGGCCCGGCCGGTGAGGCCTGGGTGGAGGCGCAGCGCATCCTCGATCAGATGTTCGCACCGCTCGCCACCCACCTGCTGGAGGCGATCCCGCCGGGCGACGATCTGCACGTGCTGGACGTGGGCTGCGGGACCGGCGCGGTGGCACTGGCCATCGCCGGGCAACTGGGCCCGCAGGGGCGTGTCACCGGGGTCGACATCTCCGCCCCGATGATCGCCTTGGCGCGTGAGCGCGCGCAGCGAGCCGGGCTGGCAGTGGACTTCATCGTCGCCGACGCGCAGCAGCATGCGTTCGCACCCGGGAGTCTTGACCGGATCGTGTCGCGCTTCGGCGTGATGTTCTTCGATGACCCGGTGCAGGCCTTCGGCCAGTTGCAGCGCGCCGCCAAACGCGGCGGCGAGCTGCAGGCGCTGGCCTGGCGCAGGCCGGACGAGAACGCGTTCATGACCACCGCCGAGCGCGCCGCGGCACCCTGGCTGCAGGTGCCACCTCGCTCGCCCGGGGCACCGGGTCAGTTCGCGTTTGCCGATCAGGCCCGGGTCGAGCAGATCCTGAGCGACGGCGGCTGGGAGGATATCGAGGTGCTGCCGCTGGACGTGGTCTGCCGGATCGACCGGGCGGACCTGGCCACGTATGTCGCGTTGCTGGGGCCGGTCGGAAGCGCGCTGAGGGCGCCGGATCTTGATGGAGCAACCCGCACACAGGTGCTGGAGGCGGTCATGGCGGCGTTCGCCCCCTTCATCGAAGGCGATGCAGTGACCTTCACCGCAGCCTGCTGGGAGGTGCGGGCGCGGGCGTGGTGAGCCGTTACGGAGGGGCACCGGCCCACGGCCGGCACCCCGGGCGTCATGGCAGCCGCATGCGCAGCTTCTCCACGATCGCCTGCTCGCTCATCGCGTAACCGTACACATCCTGCAGTTGCCCGTCGGCACCGAGCAGGAACCACGATGCCGTGTGCTCGAAGGTGGCCATATCGCCTTCGCCGACCCGGCGATAGCTCACGCCCAGGCTCTCGGCGATGGCACGGGTGCCCGCCTCGTCGCCGGCCAGGCCCAGGAACGTCGTATCGAAGGCAGACAGGTAGTCGCGCAGATGCGCCGGGGTATCACGCTGCGGATCCACCGTGACAAAGGCGACCTGCAGGTCATCGGCGGCGGGCCCGAGCAACCGCTTGATCTGCACCGCCTTGACCAGGCTCAGCGGACACACTTCCGGGCAATGGGTGAAGCCGAAGAACAGCAGCGTCGGTTTGCCCTGCAGATCCCGTATCGCGAGCGTGCGCCCGTCGCTGCTCTCCAGCTTGACCGCCCCGAGTGCCGCCTGGCCCATCACCGGTGCCTGGCCGTCGGCGCAGCCGGCCAGCAGTGCCACCGCCACGATGTTTGACGCCAACCAGCGCTTCACTTGGTCCCTCCATGCGCGATCAGGCCATCGCGCACGCTGAAGTCCACCACCTGGTCTGCGCTGCGGGCAAACGTGAGCGTCACCCGGACCACCTGCCCCACCGACAGCGGCCGTTTCGGGGTAAGCAGCATCAGGTGATACCCGCCCGGCTCCAGCGCGACCGTGCGGCCTTCCGGCAGGGCCAGCCCGTCAGGCAGCGCCTGCATGCGCATCACCTCACCGTCCATGCGCATGGCATGGACCTGCACCTCGGCGAAGGCTGAAGAGGTGGCCGACAACAGGCGGTCGACGCCACCACCGTTATGCAGTTGCACGTAGCCGGCCGCCACGTTCGCGGCCGGCGGTGGCAGACGGATCCACGGGTCGCTGACCGACACCGTTGCCGCGGTGCGGGTCTGCGGCGCCGCGGCCACCACCGGCATCACGGGAGCGGACAGGACCAGCGCGATCAGCATGGCACCGCAGCGTGACCAGCTCATGGTGCGGCCGACATCTGCATCGGCATCATGTTGAGGTTGGCGTTGTGCATCACCCACAGCGAGCCGGCCACCACGATGGCGATCAGGAACGCGGTGCACAGGAAGATGCCGGTGTTCTCACGCTGGCTGCGCCCTGCCCCGATATGCAGGAAAAGCACCAGCTGCGCGACCAGCTGCACCACGCACAGCACCACGATGGCGGTCAGCCGCAGCGGCTGCGGCACCAGATCGGTCATGACCACGCCGAACGAGGCACCGGTGAGCACCAGGCACAGCAGCAGGCCGAGGATGTAGCCCTTCAGGGTGGCGTGGCCGCTCATACAAACTCCCTCAGGTAGACGAAGGTGAACACACAGATCCAGATCAGATCCAGGAAGTGCCAGAACAGGCTCAGGCAGGCCAGGCGGCGACGCACGATGCCGTCCAGGCCGAACGTCAGCACCTGGTGGATCATGATCGCCAGCCACAGCAGGCCGAAGGTGACGTGCAGGCCGTGGGTGGCCACCAGCGTGAAGTACGCCGAGAGGTAGGCACTCACATCCGGGGTGGCGCCTTCATGGATCAGCTCGGCGAACTCATACAGCTCCATGCCGATGAAGACCGCACCGAGCACACCGGTCACGGCCAGCCAGCCCACCACCTGGTTGCGCTTGCCGGCCTGCATGCCGAGCATCGCCAGGCCGAAGGTGAAGCTGCTGAGCAGCAGCACCACCGTTTCGGAGAGCACGAAGCCAAGCTTGAACAGTTCCTTGCCACTGGGGCCATCGGCCGTCCCGTTGAGCAGCACGCCAAAGGTGGCGAACAGCACCGCGAAGATCAGGCAGTCGCCCATCAGGTACATCCAGAACCCGACGACGGTCTTGTTGCCGTCGTCGTGGTGCTCATGGGCGTGGTCGTGATGACCGGCCGCGAGCTGCCCGTGCTGCGTGGCAGCGGTCAGGGTATCGCCGCTCATGCCTTGGCTCCTTCCATCTGCGCGAAGTGCGCGTCTTCGATGCGCTTCACCTCGGCGGCGGGCACGTAGTAGTCCACATCACGGTCATACGAGCGCAGCACGAAGGTCGCGATCACACCGATCAGGCCAATGCCGGCCAGCACCCACATGTGCCAGACCAGGGCGAAGCACAGCACCAGGCTGAACACCGAGATCACCACACCCGACGCGGTATTGCGCGGCATGTGGATGTCTTCGTAGGTGTCCTGGCGCTGCCAGGCCCGGCCGTGCTGCTTGTCGTCCCAATGCTGCTCCAGCGAGGTGATCGCCGGCAGCGTGGCGAAGTTGTAGAACGGCGGCGGCGAGGACGTGGCCCACTCCAGGCTGCGCGCATTCCACGGGTCGCCGGTGAGATCCATGTTGGCCTTGCGGTCACGCACGCTGACGTAGAACTGGATGAACATCGCGGCGATACCGGCGGCGATCACCAGCGCACCGATGGCGGCCACGATCAGCCACGGCTGGTAGCCCTCCACGCCGTAGTGGTTCATGCGGCGGGTCATGCCCTTGAAGCCCAGCACGTACAGCGGCATGAAGGCCAGATAGAAGCCGACCAGCCAGCACCAGAAAGAGATCTTGCCCCAGCGCTCGTTGAGGGTGAAGCCAAACGCCTTCGGGAACCAGAAGCTGATGCCGGCCAGGCAGCCGAACACCACGCCGCCGATGATCACGTTATGGAAGTGCGCGATCAGGAACAGGCTGTTGTGCAGCACGAAATCCGCCCCCGGGATCGCCAGCATCACGCCGGTCATGCCGCCCAGCGCGAAGGTGACCATGAAGCCGATCGTCCACAACGTTGAGGAGTGGTAGCGGATCCGGCCGCGGTACATGGTGAACAGCCAGTTGAACAGCTTCACCCCGGTGGGGATCGAGATGATGGAGGTCATGATGCCGAAGAAGGCATTGACGTTCGCACCCGAGCCCATGGTGAAGAAGTGGTGCAGCCACACGAAGAACGACAGGATGCCGATCGACGAAGTTGCATAGACCATCGAGCGGTAGCCGAACAGCGGCTTGCCCGAGAACGTGGCGATGATCTCGGAGAACGCACCGAAGCACGGCAGGATCAGCACGTAGACTTCCGGGTGGCCCCAGATCCAGATCAGGTTGACGTACATCATGGCGTTGCCGCCGGCGTCATTGGTGAAGAAATGCATCCCGAAATAGCGATCCATAGTCAGCAGCGCCAGGGTCGCGGTCAGCACCGGGAAGATCGCCACGATCAGGATGTTGGTGATCAATGCGGTCCAGGTGAACACCGGCATCTTCATCAGGTCCATGCCCGGCGCACGCATCTTGAGGATGGTGACGATGAAGTTCAGGCCGGTCAGCGTGGTGCCGATGCCGGAGACCTGCAATGACCAGATGTAGTAGTCCACGCCCACCGTGGGGCTGTACTCGATGCCGGACAGCGGCGGATACGCCACCCAGCCGGTCGCGGCGAAATCACCGACGAACATCGACAGCATCACCAGCACCGCACCCACCGCCGACAGCCAGAAGCTGAGCGAGTTGACGAACGGGAATGCCACGTCGCGCGCGCCGATCTGCAGCGGCACCACGATGTTCATCAGGCCCACGATGAGCGGCGTGGCCACGAAGAAGATCATGATCACGCCGTGCGCGGTGAAGATCTGGTCGTAGTGCTCCGGCGGCAGGTAGCCGGCGCTGTCATTGGCGGCGATGGCCTGCTGGGCACGCATCATCAGCGCATCGGCGAAGCCACGCACCAGCATGACCAGGGCCAGGATGATGTACATCACGCCGATCTTCTTGTGGTCCACCGAGGTGATCCACTCGGTCCAGATATAGCCCCACTTCTTGTAATACGTGATGGCCGCGATGATCGCCGCCCCCAGCAGCAGCGAGCCCGCCAGCGCCGACATGATGATCGGGTCGTGGTAGGGAATCGCTTCGAGGTTCAACTTTCCAAGCACAATCAGTTCTCCGCGGTACGGCTGGCAGGTGCGGCCAGGCTCACGAGTTGGGTTTTCGCGCCGGGCGCTTCACCGGGCAGGCAGATTTCGTCGTCGGGCATGCCGCCATACCGGCGCAGGATGCTGTCGAACAGACCGGTGTCCACGCTGGCGAAACGCTGCATCGGCGCCCCATGGGTGGGCTTCTCCAGTTCGGCCAGGCGTGCCTGGCCCAGGTGCTGGGCGGTGCCGCGCGACTGCGCCAGCCACTGTTCGAAGTCCGCCTCGGTCATCACCCGCGCATCGAACTTCATGTCCGAGAAGCCCGCGCCGCTGTACGCCGAGGACATGCCGGCATAGGTGCCGGGCGTGTGCCCGATCAGATGCAGGCGGCTCTGCATGGCCGGCATGGTGTAGACCATGCTGCCCAGCTGCGGCACGAAAAAGGCGTTCATCATCGACTCGGAGGTCAGCTTGAACGCGACCGGCGTATCGACCGGCATCACCAGTTCGTTGACCGTGGCCACGTTGTGGTCCGGATAGATGAACAACCACTTCCAGTTGAGCGAGACCACTTCCACGCGCAGCGGCGCCTTGTCCGATTCGATCGGGCGGTACGGGTCCAGTGCGTGGGTACTCTTCCAGATCAACACGCCGAGTACGACCACGATCAGGCACGGAATCGTCCACACCACCACTTCGATCGCGGTGGAATGCGACCAGGTCGGTGCGTACGTGGCCTCCTTGTTCGACTCGCGGTAGTGCCACGCGAAGTACAGCGTGAGGATGATCACCGGGATCACCACCAGCAGCATCAAGCCGGTGCAGACCAGGATCAGCTGCATTTCCTGCTCGGCGATGCTACCCATGGGGTTGAACAGCTCCAGGTTCCTGCAGCCTGTGAGCAGCGGCAGCAGCGCTGCCAGGCCGAACCAGCGTCCGGCGCGGGCTCGACCGGCCAGCGTGGCGCGGCGAGCGGAATGTGTAGCGGGGTTCATGCGTGACGGCCCTTCCAACGCAGTGCCGGGCCGGGCGGCCCGGATCATGAAAAGTGGCGAACACCCCCCTGCATGACCGATATGCATGGGGGGTGCCCGCCGCAGCCGCGTACGTTAGGCAACGACATGATCCATACATGATGCGACACACTGTCGCAGCCGCTCTGCCCGGCGCGCGTACCATGCGCGCATGGAATGGAGCTCCCTCATCGCCGATGGCCACGGGCCGGTCTACCTGCGCATCGTGCAGGCGCTGGAACGTGCGGTCTGGTCGGGTGCGCTGCGCCCCGGCCAGCGCCTGCCTGCACAGCGCGCGCTGGCCACCGAGCTCGGTGTCGATCTCACCACGGTGACCCGCGCCTTCAACGAGGCGCGCACGCGCGGGTTGATCGATGCACGCGGACCGCTGGGGTCGTTCGTGGCGCCGCCCAAGGTGGAACTGGCGCAGCTGGTGGACCTGAGCATGAACCTGCCGCCCAGCCCCGGCGGCGGGCAGGTCGCGGACATGCTGCGGCGTGGCCTGTCCTCGGTGCTGACCCGCAGCGATGCGGGCAACCTGATGACGTATCACATCGGCGGCGGCAGCCGCGCGGATCAACTGGCGGCGCAGCAGTGGCTCAAGCCGATGCTCGGCAAGGTGGAGGCCGAGGCGCTGGTGGTCACGGAAGGCGCGCAGGCCGCACTGTCAGCCCTGTTGCTGGCGCTGACCAACGCCGGTGACACGATTCTGTGCGAGCCGCTGGTCTACCCGGGCCTGCTGCATGCCGCGCGGGTGCTGCAGCGTCGCCTGCAGGTGGTCGAGTGCGATGCGCATGGCATGCGCCCGGATGCACTCGCGCGTGCCGCGAGGAAACACAGCGCGCGGGTGGTCTATCTCAACCCGACCGCACAGAACCCGACGGGCCACACGCTGCCGCAGGAACGCCGCGAAGCGCTGGCCGAGGTGGTGCGCGCGCAGAATCTGCGATTGATCGAAGACGACCCTTACTGGCTGCTGGAGAACGAGGCCCCTGCCCCGCTTGCGCTGCTGGCGCCGCAGCACACCTGCTACATCTCCACGCTGTCCAAATGCCTGAGCCCGGGCCTGCACACCGGCTTTGTACAGCTGCCCGATGGCGTCTCGCGCCAAGGCGTGCTGGATGCCTTGCGCGCGGTCAACCTGATGGCGCCGCCGCTGATGAACGCACTGGTGACGCAACTGATCCTGGATGGCTCCGCGCAGGCGATGCTGAAACTGGTGCAGGACGAAGCCGCCGAGCGCCGCTATCTGGCGCACTCGGCGTTGTCGCCACGGTTCCTGCAGCATTGTGCGGGCGTGCACGCCTGGTGCCGTCTTCCTGCGCACTGGACCGATGCCAGCCTGACCCACGCCGCACGGCTGCAGGGCCTGGGCATCGCACCGTCATCGGCGTTCACGCCGGAGGGCGTGGCGATCAACGATGCGGTGCGGATTTCATTGGGTGCCGCCGCCAACCGGCAGGAACTGCACCGGGCGCTGCGCCAGCTGGATCAGCTGATGCATGTGGCGGCGACAGAAAACACCGGCTGGACGGTCTGACGCCAGCCTTCCGGCCCACTCAGCCCGAAACGGCTTTGGCCTGCTTCCACACGGCCTCAAACTGGCTGGCGGTGATCGCGTCATCCGAATCCAGATCCAGCCACGACAGCGGCTGATCGGACAGCGGAAAACGTTCATCGGCCTGCCCGGTTTTGTCGGCCCAGACCAGCACGCTGCGGTAGCTCTCCACCTGCCGCACGATCACATCGCCCTGCGCCTCGAGGTAGATCGTGCCGTTGCCGATCTCGGATTCTGCGGGGTGCTTGTAGTGTTTGCGGGGCGTGCTCATGGCGGGGCGATATCTGGCAAGGAAAATGGGGCCGGGGAATATACCGTGATCTGCCCCCTCCCCGTCGGCAATCGCCGCCCGGGGACGGGGTAGTGCCGGCCGCTGGCCGGCTTCCCGTAACCCACGCAAGGAGACACTAGACGACCGGTCTAATCAGGCGTACAGTGGCGTCCATGAACTCCCCCACCGCCAGCTCCCCGGTTCGCGACACCATCCTGACCACCGGCCAGCGGATCATGAGCGCCAAGGGCTTTTCCGCGGTCGGCCTCAACGAGGTCCTCGCTGCGGCCGGCGTGCCCAAGGGTTCGTTCTACCACTACTTCGCCTCGAAGGAAGCCTTCGGCGAGGCGATGCTGGAGGACTACTTCACCGCCTATCTCGCTGATATGGACCGTATCTTCCGCCAGCCCGGGCAGACCAAGGCCGCGCAGCTGGAGGCCTACTTCCGCGCCTGGCAGGACAGCCAGTCCTTCGAGGACTGCCAGGGCAAGTGCCTGGCCGTGAAGCTCGGTGCGGAAGTCGCCGACCTGTCCGGGTCCATGCGCGCCGCCCTTCAACGTGGCACTACGGGAATCACCGATCGTCTGGCGCGTGCCCTGGCAGCGGGCGTCGCCGACGGCTCAGTGACGATCCAGGACCCGCCCGATGCTGTCGCGCGCAACCTGTATCAGCTGTGGCTCGGGACCAGCATCATGGTCAAGATCGCCCGCAGCACGCGCCCGTTCGACGACGCCGTGGCGTTGACCGCCCGCCTTCTGCATACCGCCCCCTGACAAGGGGATGTCTCGTACACGCCCGCATCGGCGTGTTTTTCTCGGCCCCATCACTAGACGACCAGTCTAATCAAGCATCCACAGGAGCATCACCCATGAAAGTCCTCATCGTTCTGACCTCGCACGACGAACTCGGCACCACCGGCAAGAAGACCGGTTTCTGGCTCGAAGAGCTGGCCGCGCCCTACTACACCTTCAAGGATGCCGGCGCGGAGATCGTGCTGGCCTCGCCCAAGGGTGGGCAGCCGCCGCTGGATCCCAAGAGCAACGAGCCGGACTTCAAGACCGACGCGACCCGTCGCTTTGAAGCCGACGCCGATGCCAACGCACAGCTGGCCAACACCGTCCGCCTGGACAGCGTCTCACAGGCCGACTTCGACACCGTGTTCTATCCCGGCGGCCATGGCCCGCTGTGGGACCTTGCCGAAGACGCCCACTCCATTTCGCTGATCGAGGCGTTCATCGCCGCCGGCAAGCCGGTCGCGCTGGTCTGCCATGCCCCGGGCGTGCTGCGTGACGTCAAGACTGCCGAGGGTGCGCCGCTGGTGCAGGGCAAGAACGTCACTGGCTTCACCAACACGGAAGAAGAAGGCGTGGGCCTCACCGACGTGGTGCCCTTCCTGGTCGAAGACATGCTCAAGGCCGCAGGCGGAACGTACTCCAAGGGTCCGGACTGGGGTTCCTATGTGGTTACCGATGGCCTGCTGATCACCGGCCAGAACCCCGCTTCGTCTGAAGAGGCGGCCCAGGTCCTGCTGAAGCAGCTGGGCTGAAATAACAGGGACGGAGGTAGTTATTAATTACCTCCGTCCCCGTTAAGAGATTACTGAGCGCCGTCGCGGGTGACCCGCCAGATGGTGTTGGAGAGGTCATCGGCGACGATCAGCGCACCACGCGGGTCGACCGTGACGCCTACCGGGCGGCCGCGGGTCTTGCCGTCTTCGCCGAAGAAGCCGCTCACGAAATCGATCGGCTCGCCGGCCGGGCGGCCATTGCTGAAGGGCACGAACACGACTTTGTAGCCGACCGGGGGATTGCGGTTCCAGCTGCCGTGCTCGCCCACAAACACGCCATCGGCAAACTGCGCACCCATCACCTCGGACGAGAAGGCCACGCCCAGTGCGGCCACATGCGAGCCCAGTGCGTAATCCGGGGCGATCGCCGAGGCGACCTTCTCCGGGTTCTGCGGCATCACGCGGCGATCCACATTCTTGCCCCAGTAGCTGTAAGGCCAGCCATAGAAGCCGCCCTCCTTCACCGAGGTGAGGTAATCGGGCACGAGGTTCGGGCCGATCTCATCGCGTTCATTGACCACGGCCCACAGCGTGCCGGTGCCCGGCTGGATCGCCAGCGCGGTGGGATTACGGATACCGGTGGCGTAATCCTTGTGCGCACCGGTCGCCACATCGATCTGCCAGATCCGCGCGCGATCGATCTCCACCGCCATGCCGCGCTCGGTGATGTTGCTGTTGGAACCGATACCCACGTACAGATAGCGGCCATCGGCGCTGGCGGTCATCGCCTTGGTCCAGTGGTGGTTGATGGCCGACGGCAGGTCGGTCAGCTTGACCGGCGCCGCGCTCGCCTTGGTCTGCCCTTCCTGATAATCGAAGCGCACCACTGCGTCCTGGTTGGCCACGTAGATCGCATTGCCGATCAGCGCCAGACCATAGGGCGCGTTGAGCTTGTCGGCAAACACCGTCTTCAGTTCGTAGGTGCCGTCGCCATCAGCGTCGCGCAGCAGCGTCAGGCGGTTGCCACTCTTGACCGAGGTATTGCCCTTGGCCTTGATCTTGCCGGCAATGACATCCTTCGGCTTGAGCGCGGGCGCGCTGCCGCCGCGACCTTCGGCCACCAGGATGTCGCCATTGGGCAGCATGAGGGTCTGCCGCGGGATGTTCAGATCGGTGGCGATCGCCGAAATGCGGTAGCCCTTGGGCACCGTGGGAAGCGTATCGCCCCACTGCGCCGGCTTGGCGATGGTCATGTCCGGCATCAGCCCGCGATGCGGCTTGGGCATCTCCGGGCTGCCACCATATTGATCAAGCTGGGGCGCCTTGCCACTGCAGGCCGCCAGGGCGACCGCCAGCGCGGACAGCGAGAGGATCCGGAGCGTGGTCTGGCGGCTCATCGCACACCTCCCACGCGCAGGCTGGACAGTCCCACCCAGGTGGCGATCAGCGCCAGCACGGTCAGGATCACCGAGAGCACCAGGCCCGCCGGCATCACCGCCCACGCGTCGCGCGCATGGTGGAGGCAGTTGATGAAGCCCACGCCCCAGGTCACCGCCAGAATCACGACATACGCCAGGTTGCGGCTGCGGCGGACCAGGCCGACGATCCCGCACAGCAAGGCGAGCGTTGTCATCACCATCGCGCCGATCAGCAGCCAGGAGGCAAAGTTCGCCCACTGGATCTCGTACGTGCTCCAGTACGCGTAGTCGGCCAGCAGCGCCGCCAGGAACAACGGCAGCACCCCGCCCAATACAGCGGCGTGGAAGGGATGGATGACCCACGATCGGGTCAGGACAACGGTCGAAGCCATGGTGGTCTCCTGGTGAGGGGCGAATCTCTCCCGATCCTGCCATCCCCTGTGTGATGGGGATGCCCATGACTCACCGATCAGAAAGGTCCCAGTACGGCGGCGACCCGATCGCCTCGGTGAGGAAGGCCGACACCTCGCGGACCTTGCGTGAGCGCAGTCTGTTTTCCGGCGAGAGCAGCTGCAGATACACCCGTTCGGATTGCGGGGAGAACTCCCAGTCTCCAAGCAGCGTGACCATGCTGCCACTGTGCAGCGTTTCTGCGTTGAACAGCCAGGTGGGGAACAGCACCACGCCACGCCCGGCAATGGCCGCCGCCAGCAGCGCTTCGGCATTGTTGCTGCGCAGGGGGCCGGTCACGTTCACCGCTTTGAACGGCACCTCCGGCGAGGAACGGAAATACCACTTCTGGATGCCGAGCTGCCCTTTGTAGACCAGGCATTGATGCTGCAGCAGATCCTCCGGCACCACCGGCGTGCCGTGCGCGGCAAGATAGGCCGGGCTGGCGGCGAGGATGTTGCGGTGGGGCGCGATGACCTTGCCGATCAGGCCCGAATCCATCAGAAGCCCGACGCGGATGATGATATCCACGCCTTCCTGGACGGGATCGATCAGCGTGTCGGTCAGGGTCAGCTCGACGATCAACTCGGGATATTTCGCCTGCAACGTATTGACGATGTGTGCGATGTGCAGCCGCCCCAGTGACTCTGGGGCGTTGATGCGGATCAGGCCCCGCAGCTCGGCATCGCGGCCTTCCAACTGCCCGACCGCGTCATCGAGCAGGTCCACAGCGTCTCGCACCTGCTGATGGAACTGCTCGCCCGCTTCGGTCAACCGGACCGCCCGGGTGCTTCGGTAGAACAGCTGGTGCCCCACGTCCTGTTCAAGCGCCGCGATGAAGCGCGACACCGATGAAGCTGGCACCCGGTACTGCCGCGCCGTGGCCAGGAAGCTGCCGGTGGCGGCGACGGTGAGGAAATAGCGGAGGGCTTTGAGCTGCATGGCGGGCACCTTGGGAGCTGATTGCTGTTTCAGCAATAGTCATTTGCCGAATCGCCGCATTGTGGCCGATATCGCACGCCCATACGATGAAGTGAAGCGCATGGCGAACCCGCCACGCCCTCCCCCCTCGCCCCCTCAGGAACCTCCATGAGCTCCCTTTTCAATACGTTCGACCTCGCAGGCATCCCGCTGCGCAACCGCGTGGTCATGGCCCCGCTGACCCGTGCACGCGCCCCGCAGGATGCCGCTGATGAGCGAACCGCCCTGTATTACGCCCAGCGTGCCACCGCCGGCCTGATCGTCAGCGAAGGCACGCCCATTTCCCGCGAGGGCCAGGGCTACCTGTTCAATCCCGGCATCTTCACGGCCGAGCAGATCGCCGGCTGGCGCCTGACCACCGATTCGGTCCATGCGCTGGGCAGCCGGATGTTCGCGCAGATCTGGCATGTCGGTCGCGTCTCGCACCCCACCATCCAGGCCAACGATGCGCGCCCGGTCAGTGCCAGCTCGAAACTGCCGGTCGGCGCGCAGGCATTCGGCTACAACGAGCAGGGCCAACCGGCGCTGGTCGCCGCCCCGGCGCCGCGCCAGCTGGAGACCGATGAGATTCCGCGCATCGTGGCGGAGTTCGCGCAGGCGGCCGCCAATGCCATCGAGGCCGGCTTCGACGGCGTGGAAATCCACGGCGCCAACGGCTACCTGCACGAGCAGTTCATCAATCCGCAGGTGAATGACCGCACCGACCAGTACGGCCCGCAGTCGCTGGACAACCGCCTGCGCTTCACGCTGGAGGTGATCGACGCCGTGGTCGCGCGGGTCGGCGCCGCGCGTACGGCCATCCGGCTCTCGCCCTATGGCCAGTTGTTCGACATGCCGCACTACCCGGAAATCGACGCGACCTATACCGCACTGATCCAGGCGATCGGGCAGCGTGGCCTGGCCTACGTGCACCTCATGGACCAGTCCGGCTTCAAGGTCGGCCAGAAATCGGTCGATGGCGCTCGCGATTCGGGCTTCGGTGGTCTGTTGCGCACGTTGAAGCCGCACCTGCCCGGGACCGCCCTCATCCTTGCCGGCGGCATGACCCGTGAGCGGGCCGAGCAGCTGATCGATGCGGGCCTGATCGACCTGGCGGCCTTCGGCACCCCGTTCATCAGCAACCCGGATCTGGTGGCGCGCCTGCAGAACGGGTGGCCGCTGGCGCCCGCCGATCGGGACACGTTCTATGGGGGTGGTGCCACCGGGTATATCGATTACCCGGCGTACGCCCCGACCCACGCACAGGCAGCCTCCGAGGCCGCCTGACGGAGCGGGCACGCGAACGGGGGGACATTCGGTCCCCCCGTTGGTCGATCCTTCCATGCGATCACCGCAGCCGCTACTTGCCCGTCACTGCTTCCTGCAGCTTCTCCACGGCCTGGTCGGCGGTGAACGTGTTCGGCTTCTGGATCTTGGGGAACTCAACGAAGGTCTCGTTGAATTTGGTGAGCAGCGCGATCGCCCCGTACACGATGTAGACGTGGTTGATGTACCAGTCCCAATAGGTATTGGAGGTCACATCCGCGAATTCGTACGGATCGGTGCGCAGGTTGTAGATCTTGGGAATGCGCATGACCGTGAACGGTTCGCCCCACAGCTGCATGGTGCCCTTGCAGCGCTGCTCGATGAACGTCACCTTCCAGTTGTCGTAGCGGATGCCGAGCATGTCGCCATCATCGGAGATGTAGACGAACAGCTTGCGCGGCGACTTTTCCTCCTTGCCGGTGAGATACGGCAGCAGGCTGACCCCGTCGATGTGGTTCTTGTAGGTGCGCCCGATCGCCTTGACCCCTTTCTTGAGGTCGTTGACCACGCCCTTGTTGCCCGCCAGTTCCAGGAAGGTCGGCAGCCAGTCATGGTGCTGGACGATCTCGTTGGACACCGAACCCGGCTTGATCTTGCCCGGGTAACGCACCACCAGCGGAATGCGGAACGCGCCTTCCCAGTTGGTGTCCTTCTCACTGCGGAACGGCGTCATGCCGCCATCCGGCCACGAATTGCGGTGCGGCCCGTTGTCGGTGGAGTACACCACCAGGGTGTCTTCGGCGATGCCCAGTTCGTCAAGATAATCGAGCAGCGAGCCGACGTTCTTGTCGTGGTCGATCATGGTGTCGTGGTACGGCGACTGCCAGCGCCCCGCCTGCCCCAGACTTTCCTTCTTGGTATGCGTGATCAGGTGCATGTGGGTGAAGTTGACCCAGACGAAGAACGGCTGGTCATCGTCGTTCGCCTTCTTGATGAAGCCCTTGGCGCGGTCGGCGAAGTCGTCATCGCAGGTCAGCATGCGCTTGCGGTCCAGCGGGCCGGTGTCTTCGATCTTCTGCTTGCCCACCTTGCCCCAGCGCTTCTGGTCGGTGCTGTCATCTTTGTCGGTGGCGAAACTGTGGATCACCCCGCGCGGCTTGATGGTCTCGATGAAATCGCCGAACTCGTCCTTGGGGAAGTAGTCGTACATCTCCGGCTCTTCTTCGGCATTGAGGTGGTAGAGGTTGCCGTAGAACTCATCGAACCCATGGTTGGTGGGCAGCATGTGGTTCAGATCGCCAAGATGGTTCTTGCCGAATTGCCCGGTGGTATAGCCCTCGTTCTTCAGCAGCGCGGCGATGGTGACGATCTTCTCGTTCATGCCGACCGGCGCGCCCGGAATGCCCACCTTCGACAGACCGGTACGCAGCACGCTCTGCCCGGTGATGAAGGAGGACCGGCCGGCGGTACAGGACTGCTCACCGTACGAGTCGGTGAACATCATGCCCTCATTGGCCAGCCGGTCGATGTTCGGGGTCTGGTAGCCCATCAACCCGCGCGAGTAGCAGCTCAGGTTGGAGATGCCGATGTCGTCTCCCCAGATGACGAGGATGTTGGGCTTCTTTGCGGATGAACCGGGCTTCTTCTTTGCGGATGAGCTGGCCATGCACTTCTCCGACGACGGTGGTGCTCAATAGTCGGTGTGGGTCGCGATGGCGGCCAGCGTGTTTCTACTTAGATCGCATCAGTAAGTCTTCGCCTCTCCCTGCTCATCCTTCCCAGCTGATGCCTTTGGGCGCGCTGGAGAACCCGGCGGCCCGCAGTGCGTCCATCGTTCCATCGCGCCGCGCCGGCGCATCGTTGATCAGCTCCACCGTGAACGAGATCCGCCGCCCCCGCCGCAGTGCACCGACCAGCGCCTGCGCCGCGGCAGCCGTCGTGCCGACCAGGGACACATCGTCCGCATCGAAGAACGTCAGCAGCTGGCGCCCCCCCTGGGCCAGGTACATCAACAGACGCCCACCGCCGATCACCACCACGGCGCCGGCACGTCGCACCGGCCGGACCGCCGAGCCGTGCACCGGCCAGGGCACCACGGTACCGAACGGGTTGGCCGGGTCCACTGCGGACAGCCCGATCGCCACCTCGCCAGCACCGGGCCGCAGGGCATCGGCGACGCCACGCAGTCGATCCACGATCAGGCGATCGGCGAACTGGGCCCCGCCCAGCCCGTCCACGAAGCGCCCGCGCAGCACCCGGCCCGCATCCTCCATGCCGCGATACACCTGTTGCAGCGCCGGGAAGCCGCCGGCGATCCCTTCGGCCATCGCGGCCCCGCGGGTCACGATGCCGTACCGGTCCAGCAGCCCCTCGGCCAGCGCCACCGCGCGCGCCGTGTCACTGATCGCCTCACGCTGCAACAGCGACCAACGCCCGGCCAGCGCGGGGGCCGCAAAGCTGGCGATCACGCCCGGCGCGCCGTCGGCCAAGGGCGTGTCGTGCATCGGGATGCCACGGACGCGTCGACCGCGCCGCGAGGCGCGCGCGACCCGCGGCCGTGGCGTGCGGGCCCCGGCCATGCCGCGCAGCGGCGCCCACAGATCCGTGGTCAGGTGCCCCGACCAGGCCAGGCCCCACAAGGCGTCGTGCAGCTGCGCGGCGGTGATCTCCATGGGCGGGTTGCCGGCCCGCGCCCCGTGCGTGCCCACCGCGGTGGCCAGCTGGCGCGCGAAGTACGCCCCCCCGTCGGCCAGCACCTGCAGCAGCGCGTCCTGCAGCGGCGACAGCGCGGTTGCCAGCGCAAGCGCGGGCAGCGTTTCTGCCGCGAATTCCTGCAGGTGCAGCGAGACCAGGCCATCCTCCTCGCCAAGCCGCCCGTGCCCGGCCCACACCACGGTGCCCGTAGCGAGCAGCTCATCGAGCATCGCCGGCGCGTAATCCACCACGCGCGCAGGCAGGATCTGCTGTTCCCACACCGACGCCGGCAGCGCCACACCCGCCAGCAGGTCCACCACGCGCAGCACGCCGTCGATGCCCTCCAGCGCACCCGGCCCGCGGTGAGTGATGCCACGTGCAGCCTGTTCGGCATCGGCCAGCAGCCCATGCCGCTCCAGCAACAGCAGGGCATAGGCGTCGCGCGTGACCGGCCGGGTCGCCTCGCGTGCCGCCTGCAGCGAGCGCACCCGCAGCCGACGGAACACCGCCTCGCCCACCCATTCGTGACGGGCCAGCGGCGCCGGCTCGGCGGCCTCACCGAGGGCCTCGGCGTCGCGACGCGCCACACCGAAACGACCCTTGAGCAGCCTGCCCTGCGTCTCCAGCTGCGTGAGTGCCGCATCGGCCACGGCAACGCCCACTCCGAACGCGGCCGCCACCTCGGCCGTGGTGAACGGCGCATGGGTACGCGCATACCGGCCCAGCAGCTCGCCCAGCGGGTCCGATGAGGACTGCAGGAAGATCTCGGGGATGCCGCGCGGAAGGGTGACCCCCAGCGCATCGCGAAGGCGTGCGGCATCTTCGATGGCCGCCCAGTGCATGCGGCCGGCGATCTGGACCTGGATCGCACGCCGCTCGGCGGCGAGATCGTGCAGATGCCCGGCAGGATCGTCATCGACCCGCCGCAGCGCCATCGCTTCATCGGTGAGCGGGCCCAGTTCGCGCAGCAGATCGGCCGCCCCTTCCTTGCCGCGCGCACGGCGGTCGGGCGCCAGGCGCTGCAGCTCGCTGCCCACCTGCTCCACCACGGCCGCATCCAGCAGTTCGCCCAGATCGACCTGGCCGAGCAGATCGCCCAACAGGCCGCTGTCCAGTGACAGCACCGACGCGCGGCGCTCGGCCAGCGGCACATCGGTGCCGTACATGAACTCGGCGACATAGCCGAACAGCAGGTTCGCCGCGAACGGCGACGGCACCTCGGTGGTGACATCGGCGATCGCCACGCGGCCGTCGGTGAGCCGCTGCATCAGCACGCCCAGCGCATCGAGATCGTAGACGTCCTGCAGGCATTCACGTGCGGTCTCGATCAGGATCGGGAACCCGGGGTAGCCCTGCGCGATGGCCAGCAGTTCACCGGCGCGCAGGCGCTGCTGCCACAGCGGCGAGCGGCGACCCGGCGTGCGCCGCGGCAGCAACAGCGCGCGTGCAGCACATTCGCGGAAGCGCGCGGCGAACAGGGCCGAGCCGCCCACGGCGCGCGTGACGTCGCTGCGCAGCCGCTCGGGCTCGAACAGGAACAGCTCCGCGCCCGGCAGGCGCCCCTCCGCGTCGGGCAGCCGCGCGATGATGCCGTCGTCGCTGGCGACCACCGCCGGATCCACACCCCAGCGTTCGCGGATGCGCGCGGCCACCGCCAGTGCCCACGGATCGTGTACGCGCCGCCCATAGGGGGAATGCAACATCAGCCGCCAGTCACCAGCCTCATCGCGGCAGCGCTCCAGCACCAGCGTGCGATCGGTGGGCAGCACGCCGGTGGCCTCGCGCTGTTCGGCCAGCAGGCCGGCGATGTTGGTGATCGCGTTGTCCGCCAATCCGCAGGCCTGCAGCCGCTCGCGCAGCCCGGCCGGCATGCCCGCTTCCGCGACACCGGCATCCAGCGCACCGATGAAGGCACCCACCGCCTCGCCCAGTTCGGCCGGGCGGCCGACGCCCTCACCGCGCCAGAACGGCAAGCGCGCCGAACGCCCCGGTGCGGGAGTCACCACGACCTGATCATGGGTGATCTGCTCGATCCGCCACGAGGTGGCGCCCAAGGTGATCACATCGTTGACCCGTGATTCGTGGACCATCTCCTCATCGAGCTCGCCGACCCGGCGCGACCCGGCACGCTCCTCGCCTTCCGGAAGCACCACACCGAACATGCCGCGGTCCGGGATGGTGCCACCGCTGGTGACCGCCAGCTGTTTCGCGCCCGGCCGCGCGCTCAGCGCACCGGTGTCGCGGTTCCAGACCAGCCGCGGGCGGAAGCCGGCGAAATCATCGGAGGGATAACGCCCGGCCAGCATGTCCAGGGTGGCATCGAACGCGCTGCGCGGCAGCGAACGGTACGGCGCGGCACGGCGTACGCGCGCATACCAGGCGTCCACGTCCAGTGTCTCCATCGCCGCGGCGGCCACTGTCTGCTGGGCCAGTACGTCCAGCGGGTTGCGCGGCGGATCGATCGCTTCGATCTGACCGGCCAGCATGCGCTCCACCGCCACGGACGCATCGATCAGGTCGCGCCGCGTGCGTGGGTAGACCAGGCCGGTGGAGATGCCCCCGACCTGATGGCTGGCCCGCCCCACCCGCTGCAGCGCGCTGGCGACCGAAGGCGGCGCGGCGACCTGGATCACCAGATCGACCAGCCCCATGTCGATGCCCAGCTCCAGGCTGGAGGTGGCCACGACACAGCGCAACTCGCCGGACTTGAGCGCCTGTTCGATCTCACGGCGCTGTTCCTTGGAGACCGAACCATGGTGCGACCGGGCGATCAGCGCGTCCGCTCCAGCGGCCCGCCCGGCGGTGCCGCCGTTGAACGACCCGTAGTGCTCGGGGGCAGCCGCCGCTATCGATGCAAGCGCCGGGAGCTGGCCACGGGCGACACGGTCGGCATGCAGTTCATTCAACCGGGCAGTCAGCTTTTCGGCCACGCCCCGCGAGTTGGCGAACACGATCGTCGAACGTCGCGCCAGCACCTGGTCCAGGATGCTGGCCTCCACATGCGGCCAGATCGAGCCGACCCGGCCGGCGGACGCGGGTGCATCGGCGGTCGCGGGATGCGGCGGAATGTCGGCCATGTCCTCGACCGGCACCACGATCCGGACCTCCAGCGCCCGCTGCGACGGTGGATGGACCACGCTGACCGGACGGTCGCCGCCGAGGAACCGCGCGACCTCCTCCACCGGGCGCACCGTGGCCGAGAGCCCGATGCGCTGCGCGGGCACCTGCAGCAGCGCATCCAGCCGTTCCAGACTCAACGCCAGATGGGTGCCGCGCTTGCTGCCGGCCACCGCATGGATTTCATCGATGATGACGGTATGCACCTCGCGCAACGTCTCGCGCGCCTGCGAGGTCAGCATCAGGAACAGCGATTCGGGCGTGGTGATCAGGATGTCGGGCGGACGCCGCAGCAGCCGCGCCCGCTCCGCCGGGGTGGTGTCGCCGGTCCGGATCGCGACGGACAGGGTGACCGCCGGATCGCCGCGCCGCTCGCGTTCGGCACTCACCCCCTGCAGGGGCCTCTGCAGGTTGCGCTCGACATCGGCGCCGAGCGCCTTGATCGGCGAGAGATACAGCACACGGGTGCCGCGCTTGGTGGACGTGGCCGTCGCCGGCCGCCCACCGCCCTGCTGCTCACCGCTGCGGAACAGCTGGTCGATCGCGTGCAGGAACGCGGCCAGGGTCTTGCCCGAGCCGGTCGGCGCGATGACCAGGGTGTGCTGGCCGGCGCTGATCGCCGCCCAGGCATGGTCCTGCACTGGCGTGGGCGCAGCGAAGGCTGCCGTGAACCAATCGCGCGTGGCCGGAGTGAAGGTGGCCAGTGCGCCGGGGGCGGGGTCGTTCGAGGTGGGCATGGATCCGGATGTCGTGGGGCGCTCGCCCAGCGACGGCCGCGAGCGCAATGGAACCAGACTAGGGTAAGCCCCGTCGGACATCCGTCAATCGGCGCGGGACCGACGTGTCTCCGGCTGGCGCCGCCCGCCCCTGGGCCCCCGCCACTCGTCCCTTCATCACCGACATCCGGCCCCAGGCCAGGGCCCGCGGGCCTCTGCGGGAACACACTCGCTGGCATCAACCCCGCTGCTGCCGCAGGAACGACCCTCATGAAACGACGCGATTGCCTCAAGGCCGGGCTGACCCTGCCGCTGCTGCCGATGCTGCTCAAGGCCGGCCCTGCCGTCGCAGCGACGCGTGCGAGGGTCCGGCCGGGCGCTGCGGGGTGGCCCGCTGCCGCCGAGTGGGACCGATTGTCGCGTGCCGTCGGCGGTCGGCTGTCGGTGCCGCAGTCCCCCTTTCTCGCTGACGCCGCCACCCGCGCCGCCGCGCTGGAGCAGCTGCAGAATCCGTTCTTCCTCGGCGATGCGCCCGCGCTCACCCAGACCAGTGGTTACTTCGGCGCGTGGCGGTCAGTGCCCAGCGCGAAGGTGGTGGCCGCCGCCAACAGCGCCGATGTGGCCGCGGCGGTGAACTTCGCCCGCACCCACCGCCTGCGGCTGGTGGTCAAAGGCGGCGGGCACAGCTATCACGGCACCTCCTGCGCGCCGGATTCGCTGCTGGTCTGGACCCGCGCGATGAACCAGGTCGAGCTGCACGATGCCTTCGTCGCCCACAACGCCCGCCCGGGCACGCCGCCGCAGCCGGCGGTCAGCGTGGGCGCCGGGGCGATGTGGATCGATGCCTACGATGCGGTCACCACCTTTGGTGGGCGCTATGTCCAGGGCGGCGGCTGCACCTCGGTGGGCGTGACCGGCCTGGTCACCGGCGGGGGCTTCGGCAGTTTCTCCAAAGCGCATGGCACAGCCGCGGCCAGCCTGCTCGAAGCCGAGATCGTCACCGCCGACGGGCAGATCCGCACCGTCAACGCCGACAACGAGCCGGACCTGTTCTGGGCCTTGAAGGGCGGATGCGCGGCGAGTTTCGGCATCGTCACCCGGATGACGCTGCGGACCCATGACCTGCCCGATACCTTCGGCGGCGTCTCCTGCCAGATCCAGGCCAGCGACGACGCCAGCTGGCGGGCACTGGCGGCGGAGATGCTCCGCTTCTACCGCGACACGCTGTGCAACCCGCACTGGGGTGAGCAGTTCACCTTCAAGGACACGCGCCGGCTGTCGATCTCGATGGTGTTCCAGGGTCTGTCGCGCGACGCGGCCGAAGCGACCTGGAGGCCGTTCCTGGACTGGGTCCGCGCCCGACCGGTGTACACGATCACCGAACCCTTGCAGGCACTGGCGATGCCGGCCAGAGACTTCTGGGACGCGGACTTCTTCCGCCAGCACGCCCCTGCCCTCATCGCCGAGGACACCCGCGACGGCGCCTCCTCCCGGCACATGCTGTGGAAGGGCGACCAGGGCCAGGTCGGCTGGTTTCTGCATGGCTACGCATCGGCCTGGTTGCCGTCGGGGCTGCTGGACGATGCGCAGCGTGAGCAGGCGGCCGCCGCGATCTGTGCAGCCGCCGATCACATGGATGTCGGCCTGCACTGCAACAAGGGCCTGTTCGGTGCGCCGGCGGCGGCGCTGGCCGCCAGCCGCGACACGGCCACCCATCCGGCGGTACTGGACGCCTTCGCGCTGGCGATCATCGGCAATGCCAGCGGGCCGGTGTATCCGGGCCTGGGGCGCACGGTGGATGAGCCCCGGGCACGGCGGGGTGCCTTGAACGTGGCGCGCGCCTACCAGGCCCTGAGCGTGGTGGCGCCCTCGGCCCCGGCCTATGTTTCAGAGAGCGACTATTTCCAGAAGGACTGGCAGCAGGCCTTCTGGGGGCCGAACTACCCCCGGCTGCAGGCCGCCAAGCGCCGCTACGATCCGCAGGGCCTGTTCGTGATCCATCACGGTGTGGGCAGTGAGGACTGGAGCGCGGACGGCTTCGAGCGCATCGACGGCTGACGGCGCGTCGGGCAGCGTCTACGCCGCCGCCCCACCCTGGGCCTTGCCCAGCTGGGCGAGCACGCTGCGCAACGCCTGCTGCGCACGCCGGTTCTCCGCCGGCGTGCCGACGGTGATCCGCACCCAGGTGTCATACGGGGCGAACACACGGGCGATGCGCACGCCCTGTTGCAGGAGCCCGGCAGCGACGGCTGCATGGGGGTGCCCGGTATCGACGAACACGAAATTACCGGCCGCTTCGGTCGAGCGCAGGCGCAGGCCGCTCAGGACCTGCTGCCAGTGCTGCCGCTCCGCCGCCACGCTGCGCCGGACCTGGGCCACGTGGGCGGGATCGGCAAGCGCGGCCGATGCAGCCGCCAGCGACAACTGGTTCTGCGCATGCGCGCCGCCGACGCCGCGCTGGCGCAGTGCCCCGGCGAGCGCCGCGGGCACCAGCGCATACCCGACCTGCAGCCCGGCCAGGGCATGGATCTTGCCCAGCGTGCGGAACACCACCACGTTCTGGCCCTGCCGCAGCAGGCGCACCGCGCTCAACGTGGCGGCACCCTCGCGGTAGTCGAGGTATGCCTCGTCGACGATCACCAGCGTGCGCGCCTGCGCGGCGCTCACGAAACGATCGAACTCGGCCCCGGGGCTCAGCGTGCCGGAGGGATTGTGCGGGTTGACCACGAACAGCGCGCGGGTATCCGGCGCGATCGCCGCCAGCAATGCGGGCAGATCATTCTCCAGCCGCGCGTTCAACGGCACTTCCACCGCCCGGCCGCCAAAGGGCCTGGCCGCATCCACCAGGGCGCCATACCCGGGCACGCTGTAGATGAAACCGCCCGCGCCCTGGCTCAGCGCAAGATGCTGGCCCAGTGCTTCGAGCACTTCACCGACGATGACCTGTTCGGGCGCGACCCCTTCCAGCGTGGCGATCTGGCTCTGCAACGCCTGCAGCTGCGCGGCGCTGACATACCGCGGGGCCTCCACCAGCGCGCGCTGTACCGCGGGCCCGACCCGAGGTGACGGGCCGTAGCTGCTTTCATTGAGATCCAGCCGCAGCAGGTCCGTGGTGCGCCCGGCGGCTGTCACGGCTACCGGCGCGGCCGGCGCAGCGGATCCAGCGGCCGGCGCCAGCGCGACCGCTGCGACACTGGTCAGCCCGGCGCGCAGCCAGCGGCGGCGCTGCGGGTCGGCAGGCAGGTGGCCTGCAATCGTGGAACGGGTCATTGGAAACGCGCCTCCAGGCGTGCGTAGTAGTAGGTGCCACTCCAACCGAACGGCGACAGCTCGCTGTACGGGAACACGCCAAAGGTATCCGCGCCGGAGACCTGCGGGGTGGTGGCGATGTTGCGGGTGGGATAGGTGTTGAACAGATTGTTGGCGCCCAGCACCAACGTCACCGTCTCGGTCGCACGGAAGGCGATGTCCAGATCGGTGACCCAGCGCGCCTCCAGCTTCTGGATCACATCGAGATTGCCGGCGGTGCCGGCTTCGGTCGGCAGCGTGCGGAAACGGGTCGAGCCCTGCGCAAAGGCGGCGACATTGGCCGCGCTCTGGTTGGTTGCCGCCACGCCTTCGATCTCGCCATAGCGGTGCGTGCCCAGGTGGAGGCCCCAGCGGCCGACATCCCAGCCCAGCGCGAGGGTCAGGTTGTCGCGCGGCTGGCCTTTCTCCACCCGGGTGCGCTCGGTGACATCGAACAACGGCGTGCGCACGCCGAGCGCGGTCAGCTGCGCCGGGGTCGAGGCGACATGGGTCAGCTCGGTCTTGTTGCGGTTGTACGCGACGGTCGCGGTGAGCCTGCCATAGTCCGCCAGCTCCCAACGGTAGCGCGCCGAGGCGTCCACGCCAGTGGTGCGGGTATCGGCGGCGTTGCTGAAGTAGCGCACGCTGGTTACGCCCGGCGAGCCCAACGCGGCCAGGTAGTCACGGATCGCGGTCGACCCGGCTGCATCAACGAAGTTGCTGGAGAGGAAGATCCGGTCGTCGATGTCGATCCGGTACACATCCACCGACGCGCTCAGCCCACCGATGCCCCAAGTGAGGCCCGCCGTGACATTGGTCGCCTGCTCCGGCTCCAGCGAGCCCGCCCCCAGGGCACGCGCCTCCACCGTATCCACCGGTGCGGTGCGCACCAGCACGTACTCGGGCACCCCGGTCACCGCGTTGTTCAACGTGCGGCTGCTGGTGGAACTGAAGTACTGCTGGGCCAAGGCCGGCGCATGGAAGCCGGTACTGACCGAGGCGCGCACCGCCACCCCGCCGTCGAGCTGGTAGCGCAGGGCCAGCTTGCCGTTGGTGGTACTGCCGAAATCGCTGTAGTCCTCCCAGCGCCCGGCCAGCGAGACCAGGAAGCGATCCGTCACATCGGTTTCCGCTTCGGCGTAGGCCGAGACGTTGTGACGGTGATGGTTGCCGGCGTCCGCCGGCTGGATGCCCGCGAAGCCCTGCGAGCCGATCGTCGGCACCGCGCCGGCCGAGGGGCCATCAAGCACCCGCGCCGGCCCCCAGACGTATGAGTTCCGCTCACCGGGTGAAATGCCGTAGGTATCGCGGCGGAACTCTGCCCCGAGCGCCAGCCGCAGCGGTGCATGCCAACCCAGCTCGATGCTGTTGTTGGCATCCAGATTGGTGGTCCACTGCGAGGCCTCCAGCGCACCGTTGTAGAACGCGGTGGGGCTGGCCGCACCCAGCGTGGCGTTGAGCGTGTTGCGGGTGCGGTAGACCAGCTTGTTGCGGCCGTAGACGCTGCTCAGGTCCCAATGCCAGTCGCCGAGCAGACCTTTGATGCCGGCGCCGAGCGAGGCGTTGGTGCTCTGGGTATCGACCCACGGCAGGAACCCGTCGGGGTAGATCGCGCGCACGTTCTCGACCTGGCCAGCGCGGCGCAGGGAGGCGTTGGAACTGCCCTCGCTTACCCCGTAGCCGCCGAACGCATACGCCTCCAATCCCTCCGCCCAGGCGAGCGGCTTGCGCAGGTTGCCGAACACGGTCTTTTCCACGGTGTCGGCCGAGTCGGCGAAGCGCCACAGGGCATCGCGGTCGATGCTGGCTTCGCGTGGGTCGGCCACGGCACCCGCCGCCGCGCCCCCGATCGGTGCCAGGCCGGTGCCGGAGCCGAAGGTGCCCGACGGCGCCACCGGCGCACCGTTGCGGCCGATCCCGAAGTACTGCTGACGGGTATCGGGCAAGGCGCGGTTGGCTGCCTTGCGGTCACGATAATCCCAGGTGAGGTGCAGGCCGCCGCCGTCGGCAAAGGCCACGCCGGTGTCCAGGGCGACGGCCGTGGTGCCACCACCGCCATCGCGGGTGGTGCCGCGGCTGACCCGCCCTTCGAAGCCGGCATCCTCGCGCAGCACGATGTTGATCACCCCGGCAATCGCATCGGAACCGTACTGGGCAGACGCGCCATCACGCAGTACTTCAATCCGCTCGATCGCACTCACCGGGATCGCATTGAGGTCCGTGGAGACCGCGCCTTTGCCCACCGTGCCGCCGGTGTTGACCCACGCACTGGCATGCCGCCGCTTGCCGTTGACCAGCACCAGGGTCTGATCCGGCGAGAGCCCGCGCAGCGTCGCCGAGCGGATGTGGGTGTTGCCGTCCGGTGTGGTCGGGTGCGGGAAGTTGAACGAGGGCAGCAGCGACTGCAGGATCTGGCTGATATCGGTGTAGCCGCTGCTGCGGAGGTCCTGCGCGCTCAGCACATCGATCGGCACCGGCGATTCGAGCACGGTGCGGGCCTGGGTGCGGTTGCCGAGGACGGTGAGCTGGTCGAGCTGGGTGACCGCCGGCGCATTTGCCGCGGTTTGAGCATGGACCGGAACGGCGGTGAACAGGCTGGCAAGCACGGCGACGGACAGACGGCGACGTCGCAGCACGGTGGCGCGAGGATTCATGGTGGTTTCCGCAGAGGTCGGGCGTTACGCCCGAAGAAGACGATGAGGCGGCGCAGGCGGTACGTCAGCGGCGACATCGCCGTGGCAGGTACGGAGCAGGCAAGGCAGGTTCCCCCAGGTGACCTGGAGGCACTTGTTGCAAACTTGTTGCAGAGCGTCAATCCACCGCGGGGCGTGCCCCCGCGCGGGTGGAATGGCGTGCAGGGCCGCCACCGATCAAGTGCTTGATTTGATTCACTGGGGCCCGTCTTTTTACCGAAAGCGCCCTTACACACCTGCATATCCACATAGCCAACGGTGCTCGGGCAAGGCACCGGAACGCAGGATGCATCCAGCCGGCTGCGCACGCGTGACGATCGATACGTGCGCTGGCGTACGTGCTGGCGTAGCCTGCGCGCAGCCTGCCCGCCAACGGAGATCGCCCTGTGATTCCGACCACGCCCGCCCGCCGATTCCCCGCCCTGCTCGCACTCGCCATCGCCGGGACCCTCACGCTTGCATCCACCGGGGCGCATGCACAGGCGCCGACCACGGCGGCCGCGCCCGCCGCCGACGTCGGGTTCAACGCCCTGCTCGATGCGCAGACGATGGCCGCGATCAACGCCGACCCGGAACTGCGCACCATGCTCGGCATCAGCGGCGATGCCGGCGGTGATCTATCCGGCCAGCTGACCGACGTCTCGCTGGCCCGGCGCGAGATCAACCGCCGCTTTCTTGTCGACAACCTGGCGCAGATCCGTGCATGGAAAGGCGCACCGCTGGACCCGCAGCAACGCCTCAGCGACGGCCTGGCGCGCTGGTTCTACCAGACCCAGATCGATCTGATGGCCGTGCCATGGGCCGCGGCCTGGTTGCCGGTGGGCGGCAGCACCTACGCGATCGACCAGTTGTTCAGCCTGCCGGTCAACCTCCCACAGTTCATGGACAACCAGCATGCGGTGACCGACGAGACCAGTGCCCGCCGCTACATTGAACGGCTGCAGGCGATGGGCACCAAGCTGGACCAGGTCCGCGCCAACGTCGACATGCAGGCCCAACAGGGCGTGGTGCCGCCGGCGGTTGCGCTGGAAGGCGCGGCCAACCAGTACCGTGCCCTGCTGAAACCGGCGCCGCAGGACAGCCTGTGGGTGCAGTCATTGCAGCGCAAGCTGGACAAGGTGTCGTCCATCCCGGCGGCCCGTCGCGCTGAACTGATCGCGCAGGCCACCGCTGCGGTGCGCGACGCGGTGAACCCGGGGTATCAACGCCTGCTCGACAACGTGCAGGCCACGCTGGCGACCCACCCCGGCAACAACGGCGTGTGGGCACTGCCCGAGGGCAAGGCCTACTACGATGCGGCCCTGCGCTGGTACACCAGTACCGACCTGGACGCCGATGCCATCCACCAGATCGGCCTGCGCGAAGTGGCGCGGCTGGACACGGCGATGGATGACCGCCTGAAGCAGCTGGGCCTGCGCGAGGGCAGCGTGGCCGCCCGCATCGAACAGCTGCGCAAGGACCCGCGCTACCTGTATGAGGACAGCGACGCCGGCCGCAGGCAGCTGATCGGCGACATCGAACAGCGCCTGCGCGCTCTCGATCCGATCCTGCCCACCTACTTCGGCCATCTGCCGACGCAGAAGCTGTTGGTGCAGCCGGTACCCACGCACATGCAGGCCACCTCGCCCGGCGGCTACTACTACCCACCGGCGATGGACGGCTCACGGCCGGGCACGTTCTTCATCAACCTGGGCGACATCACGTCCAATACGCGTTGGAGCATTCCCACCCTCACCTATCACGAGGGCTCGCCGGGGCATCATTTCCAGATCTCGATCGGCCAGACCCTGACCGAGCTGCCGATGCTGCGCCGCAGCCTCAATCCGAGTGCGTTCAGCGAAGGCTGGGCGCTGTATGCCGAGCAGCTGATGGCCGAGACCGGTGTGTACCGCGATGACCCGGCCGGAGATCTGGGCCGTCTGCAGGCCGAGATGTTCCGCTCGGTGCGGCTGGTGGTCGACACCGGCCTGCATCGCAAACGATGGACACCCGAGCAGGCCATCAGCTACATGCAGGACAAGACCGGCATGACCCCGGCCGATGTGCGCATCGAGGTCTACCGCTACCTGGTGCAGCCGGGTCAGGCCGCCTCCTACAAGATGGGCCAACTGCGGCTGCTGGAACTGCGCGAGCAGGCACGCCGGGAGCTGGGCGACCGCTTCGACATCCGTGCGTTCCACGACCTGATCCTGGGCAACGGGGCCATGCCGATGACGGTGGTCAGCCAGGCCGTGGACGCCTGGATCGCCGCCGGCGGACCGGCCTCCCCCCGGACACCGTGACGCCCCTGCACAGGTGCCGGCCGCCGGCCGGTGCCTGCGTATAAATACCTAGCGCGTTACCGTGTAACTCCGGTTGTCCACCGCGTGGGCGGTGCGCAGAGTGTCAAACAGGGTCGGCCCGTCGCGCGCCCCACCGACGACACTCTGGAGACTGTCATGCCGCGCACCTCATCGTGCCTGCTGTTGGCGCTGGTCCTGGCCGGACCGCTGCTCCTGCTTGCTCCTCCGCTTGCGGCGCAGCCCGCAGCGGCCGGCGTTGATCCCCAGGCCGTACAGGCACTGACGCGCATGGGCACGGCCCTGCGCGCGCTGCCGCACTTCACCCTCAACGCCACCACCAGCACCGAGTACGTGCTCGACGATGGGCAGAAGATCGCCCTGCCCGGCACCGTGGCGTACCGCGTGCTGGGCCCGGACCACTTCTTCGTGGAGATACAGAGCGAGGACCAGCACCGCCAGCTGTTCTACGACGGCAAGGCGCTGACGATCTACTCGCCGCGGCTGAAGTACTACGCGACGCTGGATGGCCTGAACAAGAGCAGCCAGGCGCTGTTGACCGAATCGGCGACGACCTATGGCATCGAGTTGCCGCTGGCCGATCTGTTCCTGTGGGGCACGCCGGCGTTTCCGACCGATCAGCTGCACTCCGCACTGCGCATCGGCAGCGCCCGCATCGGGGGCGAGGCAACCCAGCACTACGCCTTCCGGCAACCCGGGGTGGACTGGCAGGTCTGGATTTCCGACACGACCCACCTGCCCCGCCAGCTGGCGATCACCAGCCACAGCGATCCCGCGTTGCCCACCTACCAGGCCACGTTGAACTGGGATACGCGGCGCACGGTGACCGCCAAAGAGCTGGCGTTCGATCCCAAGGGTGCGACGAAGATCGTGTTCGTACCGGTCGCGCTGGCCGTGCAGACCACTGACGGGGAGAACTGAGCATGGACCGTTCCACTTGCCTGCGCGCCGCGCTGGCCCCGGCCCTGATGACCCTGATGCTCGGCGCCGCGCTGCTGCCAGCCGACGCCGACGCGCGCCCCGGGCTGCGCGGTTTTGCCCACCCCTCGATCGCCCATGCCGGCGGCTTCGGCGGGGGTGGCATGCCCCACGGCGGCGGTGGATTCACCCCGCACCCGCCGGGGCCTGGCCCCGCTCCGCATCCCGGCCCGGGCCCGCGCCCGGAGCCGGCCCCGCATCCTGGCCCGGGTCCCGGTCCCCACCCTGCTCCGGGGCCGGGACCCGGGCCGGGACCTCATCCTCCAGGCCCTGGACCTGGACCTGGGCCTGGGCCTGGACCCGGGCCGCATCCGCCCGGGCCACCCCCTCCGCCGCCCCCGCCGCCGTACTGGGACCATCCGTTCTGGGATGCTGCCGCGTTCACCGCAGGCGTGGCCGTCACGTCGGCCGTGATCGGATCGATCGTCTACTCGCTGCCGGTGGACTGCAGCACGGTCGTCGTCAACGGCATCGGCTACCAGCAGTGCGACAACGCCTGGTATCAGCCGCGCTATGCGGGCACCACGGTGCAGTACATCGTCGTGGATGCGCCGCGATGAGGTGTCGGCGGCATCCGGCCTGGCTGGCGCTGCTCGCCCTGCTGGGTGCCGCGCCCCTCGCCGCACAGGAGGCGCCGGCCGGGTCGGCGTCCTCCGACGACATCGCACGCAAGCTCGCCGATCCCGGCGCGGCGCTGATCTCCGTGCCGTTCCAGTACAACTACCAAGGCTCGGCCGGGCCTGGCGGCGACGCGCACAACCCGCAGTTGAAGATCCAGCCGGTGATTCCCTTCGTGGGCGAGAACGGCAAGTTCATCCTGCGCCCGATCCTGCCGCTGAGCTGGAACCAGTTTCCGCAGGACAAGCACGGCACCGGGGACCTGTTCGTGCAGGGGTATTACATCCCCAGGACCGCGGCGGAAGCGCACGGCACCGAATTCGGCTACGGCTTCGCCGCGCTGCTGGATACCGCCTCGCACGACAGCCTCGGTACGGGAAAATACTCGCTCGGCCCCGCCTTCATCCTGGTCCACAAGACCAAGGCGTGGACGGTCGGCGCGCTGGCCAACCATGTCTGGTCCGTTGCCGGCGATGATGACCGCGAGGATGTGAGCAGCACCAGCGTGCAGCCATTCGTCACCCGCAATCTGCCCGATGGCTGGTCACTCAGTGTGACCTCGGAAACCAACTACAACTGGAAGGCCGCCAGCAGCGATGCCTGGACGGTGCCGCTCGGCGCCACCGTGTCCAAGGTACTGCGCGTGGGACACACCCCGGTCAGCGTGGGTGTCGGCGGCTTCTACAACGTGGACCGGCCCCAGTACGCCAGTCGCTGGACCGCGCGCCTGACCGTCACCCTGGTGTTCCCCGAATGAATCCGGCGCGGTGTACCGCGCGCGCCCTGCAGAGTATCCACGTGGAGAGACCTTCATGCACGGACATCCCTTGATCTGGATCGTCAGCCTGTTCGTGCTGCCGCTGGTGGCGGCGCTGGTGCTGAGCCTGTTCGTCCGCCACCGCGGCATCAGTGCGAACGCGGTGCTGGCCTGGTTCGTGATCGTCTGCTGGTGCGGCGCGCTCGGGGTGATCCTGTCACAGGTCTGGTGACCTGCGCTGCCAGCATCACAACGACTGCCCGAGTTCAATGAAGATCACGTTCCGGCCGCCTTCGCGGAAGCCCATGCCGAAGATCAACGGCCCGATCCAGGAATCAAAACCCAGGAACAGGCTGCCGTTCCAGATGCCGTCACTCAGTGACATGTCGCTGCGCCGCTGCCAGGCATTGCCGTATTCGACCGTGCCGCCGACCTGGGCCGAGCGCCCGAGCAGCTTGCCCAGTTCATAGGTGTAGCCGGCAAAGCCCAGCGCGTAATCCTGGCCGGTCAGTTCGTTGTGCTGGAAGCCCGCAAGCCGCCACCGCCCCCCCAGACGATACAGGTTCTGCACGGGCGCCTCTCCCGAGGAGGTCACGTGGTAGCGCAGCCCCAGCTGCACGGCATGCTTGCCGAAGGACCTGGCCGCCACGGCATCCAGGTCCAGCTGCCCGAACCGGGCGTCCGCACCCAGGCTTGGGCTGGATTGATAGGTGCCCGCGTTGACCAGATAGCCGTCACGCGGGAAGTAGAGGCTGTCGATATCGTCCAGCGTTGCCTGCGCAATCCATGCGCCTTCCTCGAAATCCACGCGCGGAATCGATGGGTCGCCGACCTCGATCTTGGCATTGCCCCGGTAGCGCTCCACGCCGGCGGTGAGTGCCAGCACATTGGAGACATTGCGCACCGCCGCCACCGTCGCACCGGTGCGACGCACACGGTAGAGCGCGGTCTTGTTGCCGTCATCGTCGTACAGATTGAAGCTGCGGGTCTGGAATCCGCCGCCCACCTGGAACGCATACCGGCCCTGCAGATCGAAGGGATGGTAGTACTGCCCGGTCAAGGCCGGCTCATTGCCGATCTGCAGCACCACGCGCGCTTCGGCGCCATAGGCCGACAGCGGCGAGAACAGCAGGCCCGCGCGCAGATTGCTCTGGTGGCCGCCCTCCAGATCGTTGCTCAGGCTTAGCCCGGCCTCCAGGTAGGCCGGCCCATTGGGCTTGGCATACGCGGAGACCACCACCCCGGTGCGCCCGTCGCGCCGCTTGACCTCGTAATTGATGCTGGCCAGCGTGCCCATGCCGTACGCACGCAGCACCCCATCCTGCATCGCCGCGACATCCAGCGGCGCACCGATCTCGACCGGAAAATAGGACAGCAGCAACGCATCGGCATAGCCGGTGTGGTTGTCGACCTCGACGAACGCGATGCGGTCGGAACCCACCGGCCGCTCACGCTGCGCACGCTGCAGCACAAGACGGTCGTACGTCTCCGGCGGCTGCGCGAAGGCGAGCAGTGCCGGGGCGGCCCGCTCCGCTGCCACCTGGCCGATCTGCAGGGCCTCGGGTGCCTTGTCGAAATCACCCGTCGCCACCTTGCCGGTCAGGTCCGGGGCGATCAGCAGATCCTGCTGGCCCAGGCTGTCCAGCTGCTGCTGCGCGCTGCGGGTGGTCAGAAATCCGCTGAGCTGGCTGATCACATCGACCAGGCTGGCATCGCGATCCAGTGCGCTCAGCGGCGTGCCCACATCGACCGCGATGACCCGGTCAGCGCCCATCGCGCGCACCACGTCGATCGGCACCTGGTTGGACAGCCCGCCATCAAGCAACACCTGATCCTGGATCACTACAGGGCGGAAGATGCCCGGCAACGACATGCTCGCACGCATCGCCATCGCCACGCTGCCTTCGGCCAGTACCACCGGTTTGCCGGTATTGATGTCCGTGGCCACGGCCCGGAACGGGATCGGCAGGTCATCGAAGCGGCCACTGACCCGGCTGCCGCCGGTCGCGCGCTCGAACAGCGCGATCAGCTTTTCGCCTTCGGAGACCCCCGCGGCAAGGGCGACTGCCTTGCCCTCCCCGCCCAGCCCGATGCCGATCGGCGCCAGCTGGGCGTAGTCATCCGCCTTGCGCCGCAGCGAGCGATCCCGCCGCGGCAGGGTGTCGGTGAACAGACTCAACCATTCGGTGCTCAGGACGAGCTGCTCGATCTGCGCCGGGGTGGAGCCGGAGGCGTACAGTGCGCCGACCAGCGCGCCTGCGCTGGTGCCGGCGATGCAATCCACCGGGATGTGCAGCGCTTCGAGCTGCTTGAGGATGCGCACATGCGCGATGCCCCGGGCGCCGCCGCCGCCGAGCGCCAGGCCGATACGGGGCCGGGTGTCGCCCGGGGCGCGCTCGCCACAATGCATGGCCCCCACCTGCATGACCACGGGCACGGCGGGCTCGGCGGCTTGCATCGGCGATACCGTTCCCGCCGCGCACAGGCAGAGAACCGCAAACCTGGTGGCGCGTGGTCTGCCTCGGCCGGTACGCATCAGCGCCATGCGCTGCCCACCTGGATGTAGAAGGTGTCGTCTTCCGGGCCCCAGGCATAGTCGACGCCCACATGCATGCCCAGCTGGCGGGCGATCAGATACCGCACCCCGGCCCCTTTGGAGACCTGGCTGGCGCCATCGCCGAAGCTGTTGTGGCGCCCCCAGGTGCGACCCGCGCCGACGAAGCCGATCAGGGCCCAGCGCTGCGTCAGGTTCCAGCGCAGTTCGCTCTCCAGCACCGCGGCGCGGGTGTCCTGGTAGCGTGCCGAGCCGATGCCGCGCAGATCGATGTAAGGCAGGCGGTAGAACGGGATATCGCCGTTAGCCCAGCGGGCATCTGCGCGGCCACCAAGGACCAGGTATTTGCCCATCGGCCAGTAACCGTACGCGTGACCGCGATAGCTCTGGAAGCTGGCATCACTGCCAATGCCGGGCAGGTAGAAATTGCCTTCGACCATGCCCAGCCAACCGCTGGACGGGGTGAACGGATTGTCGCGGGAATCGTACTCCAGCGAGAGGCCCAGCCCGGAACTGCGCTTGGACAACTCGTGCGGCTGGAACCGATCGCTGTCCGAGGCGATGTCGAAGCCGAGGTCCAGATCCATGTAGATCCAGGCCAGACCAAGATACAGATCGCGCTCGCCCAGACGACGGAAGCCCTGCTGGAACGACATCACGCCATCGACGTTGTACTCGATCTTCTGCGCCGGCAGCAGCGTGCCAGGGGTGTAGAACCCCAGATTGAACGACGCCTTGGCCACACCCCCACGGTAGCGCCAGCGGTCATCGTCGAAATGCAGCGATGCACCCACCCCGTAGGCCTCGCTGCCGTTGGAGGTGCGCATCGCGCCACCTCCATAGATGTTGGGTGTCACCATCTTTGGTGCGCCACCCTCGCCTGACGGCTGCGTACCCGACGGGCGCTGGAAGAATGCCAGTGCCACTCCGCCCCCGTTGCCGACAGCAGGATCGGTGATGATGATCGGAACGGGCAGGAAGCCCCGGTGTTCAAGCAGCCACCGCGACATGTCGAAATGGCCGTCCTCAGCGTCACGGAACATGCCGGCGTTCGAAGGCGTCGCCGTCACAGGCGCCGTCGCATCGGCATCCGTCTGCTGCGCCGATACGGCCCACGACATTGATGCACCCAACAACACAAGCAAGCGGACGGCATGGCCGATCGGCACAGGGCACCTCAACGGAAGGGTGTAGAGCGCGGGCGCGTGCCGGTGGGAAGGGGGAGCCCGGCACGGGCCCACGCGGGTAACGTGTTTCAGGTGGTGCCGCGCGGGATCAGCGCGCCGCAGTCTTGCCCGGCGGGAAGCCGACGAACAGCTTGTCCAGCCCGGCTTCAACCGCAGCGTTGACCTTGTCCGGCGAGCTCGGCACGGTGCCGCTGGCGGTCCCGCGCCAGACCGCCTGCTTGGTTTTGGCATCGAACATGTCCACCACCAGCGTGCCCACGTCATAGGTATGCACAGTGGTGGTGGCGCTGCCCATGGCCATGCCGCCGCCCCAGCCACCGCCACGCCAGCCCCATCCCCCCATGCCGGTGCCGCTGTAGAAGGTATCCAGGGTCTGCTTCTGGCCGGTGGCGATGTGCGCGGCCAGCGCGATGTCACCGTTCGGCGCTTCACGCAGCCCCTTGGCCTGCAGGCGTGCGTTGATGCCATCGATGATGCGCTGCTGCACCAACGGCGAGCTGGCCTCGGGCTTCAGCGCCCAGGTGTAGGTTTTGTAGGACGCGAAACTGGCCGACGGATCGAAATCGGTCTTGACGGTCGGTGTGGACGCGCAAGCGACCAGGGACGTGGCCAGGACAGCGAGGGCAAGGGCTTTCATGACGCGAGTCTCCAAGGCATGGATGGAAAGACGCGCTGCGGTCGCAGCCGTCCTGTGACAGGTGGAACAGGCGGATCAGCGCGGTGGATTGATCACCACGTACTGCACCGTGGTGCCGGCATAGCGCGGTTCGTACCAGACGTTGCCGCACTGTTGGTACGCCATGCCGTTGATCACAGTCGTCACGCAGCTGGGCGGCACCGAATTGACGATCGAACCGATCACCGCCGAGGTCACTGCCACACCGGCGGTGACGGCCGCTGCGGTGGCGAAGGGATGATCGTCCCAGTGGTTCCAGTGATCGTCGTGGTAGTTGACGTCCACGTTGACGTTGCGGTTGACGTTGCGGTTCACGTTCCGATCGACGTTGCGGTTGTTGTCGATGTTGCGATTCACATTACCGCCGTGATTGATGTTTCCGCCCTGGGCGCGCTGCGCCGGGCGATTGATGCTGGTGTGGGCACTGGCACGCGCACCACCACCATGCAGGCCGGCGCGCTGCGCGCTGGCGGGCGTGGCGACTGTGAGCAGTACCAGCAGCGCCACCCCTGCAAGCAATGACGAGGCCACGAAGAAACGTCCGATCACAATACGCATCTCAGTTCTCCTGCTCAGCATCGACAACGGCCACGGCGACCGGAACCAGTTTGATCCGCGACGCGTCTGCCGGCGGCTTGAACGCGAACGCCGCAGCTGGTACGGGGGTGCGGGTATCCCACCGCAGCTGCGCGCGATACTGCGGCAGTGCCGGGTCGTCCAGTGAGGTGATGATGAGCTTCTTGGGCAGCGACGTGGCCTTGCTCACCCACAGCTGCCAGTCCACGCCGTCCTGCTTGAACGCATACTGCTCGATCGCTTCGCCGTCGACCGTGCCACCGCCAACATGCAGCGCGCCGCGGATCGCGGTCTTGGGCGCCTTGTCGGTGCCCCACAGGAACATGTCGGCCAAGGGCATATCGATGCCGTAGCGGGTGGACGCGTCTTCGACCAGCTCACCCAGCGTGCTGCTCAGCCCCTCCACCTGCGCGTAGTACTTCAGTCGCGGTGCGTACACCGACAGCGCCTTGCCGTCGTAGAACAGCTGGCGTAACTGGCGATCACTGCGAAGCTCCAGGAACAGCTGGTTCGGTGCGCGTACTTTGTAGGTCACCACCCCATCCAGCTCCACCTTCTGACCATCGTCCAGCACGATTTCCATGCTGGCATCGGAGGTCAGTGAGAACTGTTTGAGCGCACGCAGCGCGGCGCCCATGCGGTCCAGCGCGGCCAGTGCCTCCGGGTCGCGCTCCGGCGTGGCGGCAGCCGTGGCAGCGGCAGGCGGGGCTGGCGCTGCCGGGGTGCGTGCAGCGCCGTGCGCTGCCGGCGCCAAGAGCGCCAACAGCAGGCAGCTGGTCCATACCGCGGAATGGGATGCAGGTGACATGACCAGGACTCCATGAAAGAGGGGCACGGCGCGGCTCAGAAGCCGCCGCTGATGGACAGGCTCCAGGGATCGCCCTCGAAGCGGTTCTTGACGCTGAACTCACCGATGTAGCGGAACGACACGTCCACGTGCTCGCCACCGGACCACTTCTTGCCGTAGGTCAGGACCGGGCCCAGGCCGAAGGCGCGCCCCTTGAATCCGTTGAGGCGATCGGCGGTGTCACCTTCGTCGTCCTGCAACTGCTGGATCCAGCCGCCGGCCGCGCCAAAGCCCCAGCCACTGGGCGTGCGCTTGACCAGCAGCACATCGGTACGCGCCACCACGCCGTTCTTGTAGTCGGTGTCGTCATTGCGCCCGTACCAGTCCAGGGCGCCCAGCACGCTGAACTCCAGCGTCCCTTTCTGGAACAGATGCGTGTAGCCGACGCTGGGCGACACGGTCCAGACGTTCATGCCGGGGTTGGCCAGGCGGCTGGGGTCGTACTTGGCGGTCGGTGCGTACACATACACGCCGAACGAGACATGCTGCACCGGGTCGATGTGGTAACCGGCAATGACCGGCGCGAAGTACACATCGAACAGATTGGACGCACTGTCCTTGACCTGCCGCCGTCCGCCCAGGGGGCCCGTCAGGTTGGCGGTCACGTCGGCGGTGACATACGGCACGGTCAGCATCGAGGCGAAGTTCCACTTGCCTGCCTGGGTCGGCCACACATACACGCCGGTAGCGGCGGTCAGGCTGACATCGGCCTCCAGGCCGAGCGAGATCTGTCCGGCGATCGGTGCCTGCCGGTTGCCGCTGATCTTGCCGTCGTAATGGATGTAGCTCAACGACCACTGCATCCCCGGCTCGGGCGGGATCACACCGGCATAGGACGTGATCTGCATCCCGGTGATGGAGCGCCCCATCGCACCCTCGGTCGCGCCTGCAGGCACCGCCGCCAGCGCGGCAAGCAGAGTCAATGCGACCGCCAAAGGCGTGTGCCGTCGGGTGTGGCGGCGCGGTTTCAGGACAGGGATGGTCATGGCGTGGCCCTCCAGAGCGGACACGGTTGCGGGGTCATGGGCGTCAGGGTGGGCCGGGCACTGCCTGGCGCTGGTGCTGGTGCTGGCGCTCGCGCACATCGGCGATGTCGCGTTCCAGGAAGTAGTTCAGGAAGGTGCGGATCACCGCGATCGCCGCCAGTTGTCCGATCGCGTCCCAGCTGGTGTAGATCGAGGATTCGATGATGTCGGCCGCCAATTGCATGGTGAGACCTGCGACCAGCCAGCGGCCGTAGGACAGCCACAGTTCGCGCCGCTCCACATTGGTGGGATGGCCACGCAGCGCCAGGCGCAGCGCGTTGACGAACACCACCGCAGTGGCCAGGGTGATCAGGGCCAATGCCATCGCATCGATGATCACCACCACCGGCTCGGTGAGCGCGACCAGCCACGCCTTGAGAGGAGACATCATCGGAGCTCCGGTAACGGGGTCGATCCTGGCCGGCGCGGTTCATCCGCGCTCCACGCAGCGGAAACCCAGATGGCAGGTGGCGGTATCGATCGGCTGCGCCATGCGCGCCGCAGGGCGATAACGCTTGCAGTAATTCGGCGCGCACAGGTGCGAGCCACCTTTCATTACCCGGCGTGGGACCGCGCTGCGATCACGCGGGTCGTGGCTGCGTTCGCGCAGCCCCCCTCGCGGATTGTCGATCGCGCAGCACGGTTTGCTCTGCAGCTGGTCATGCTGCTGGTACCAGTCGCTGGTCCACTCCCAGACGTTGCCGATCATGTCGTACAGCCCATACCCGTTGGGTGGGTAACTGCCGACCGGCGAGGTCCAACGGTACCCGTCCTCATCCAGGCTGTGCCAGGGAAACTCGCCCTGCCAGGTATTGGCCTGATGGCGTCCGTCCAGCGTCAGGCTGTCGCCCCAGGCGAACTCACCGCTGTCCCGGCCACCGCGCGCGGCGAACTCCCACTCCGCTTCGGTCGGCAGATCCTTGCCCATCCAGTGCGCATACGCGAGCGCATCGGCGAAGTTCACGTGCACGACCGGATGATCGTCCAGGCCCTGCAGGCTCGAGGCCGGTCCGCGCGGGTGTCGCCAGTCTGCGCCGGGGAGGTAGTGCCACCAGTTATGCGTGTTGCCCAGATCGACCGGGTGCGCCGGCTGCACGAACACCACCGAGGCTGGCTGAAGCAGTGCCGGATCGGCACCGGGGTAGTCGCGCGGATCGGCGGCCTGCTCGGCAGCCGTGACGTGGCCGGTCGCGCGTATGAAGCGGGCGAACTCCCGGTTGGTCACCGGGTAGCGATCGATGCGGAACCGCCCTACCCGCGCCTTGTGCGCGGGTCGCTCCTCGGGATAGTGGTCGTTGGAGCCCATGCTGAAGACCCCGCCGGCCAGCTCGATCATGCTATCGGCCACGACACTCATGCGAACGGCGCCACGTTGAAGGTCATGCTGACGATCGCCAGCAGGCCCAGCAGCCACAGCAGGCCGGCGGTGATCAGGGTCAGCGAGATCGGGTAGTGACTCTCCCCGTGGATCAGGCCTTCGCGGATCATCTCCTCGCGCTCGGCACGCAGGCCCTGCATGTAGCGGATGTGATAGAGGATGCCGAGGGTCAACAGAACCATGCCGAGGCCGACCAGCGCGATGCCGAAGTTGCGTGGCGCATGCGGACGCAGGCCGACGCCGGGCACCTCCAGCATGTGGCCGAAGAACTGGTAGATCGTGAAACCAAAGCCGATCAGCGACAGCGCCGTGCGGATGATCGACATCAGCGTGCGGTCCGCGCTCATGCGCGTGCGCTGGAATGACATCCCGGTGCGCCGCGAGGAAAGCTCCATCGAGGTGGCATCGGCCCCCCCCAGCAGCGTTTTGGCCTGCTCGATGGTGCGCGCACGCTCGGTCAGCTGCTCGCGGGGGTCCTGGGCACTCATCGGCGGGTCGTCTCGTGAGGGTGTCATTTGCGGCGAAGGAAGTGGCTGGCGATGCGGGTGATCGGGCCGCGCAGGATCAGATACGGCAGGAACCCCAGCACGACCGCGATGACGAACGCCTCGACCGGATACTTGAAGCCGCCGAACATGCGGAACTGGTAGATCACATCCATGCCGACCCCGAGCAGCAGAATGCGGGCAGTCGCGGTGACCCCTTCGCGCCAGGCGACCAGACGGTCACCGGCCGAGCTGTGCGCCATCAGCCAGGCGTAGGGCGCCTTGCCGGCCTTGGCGTCCTTGATGCCATCGATCAATGCTGCGATCAGCGCCATCGTCGGCTGCAGGAAGAAGCGGAAGGTCATGGGGCCGTCCGCGCGATCGATCATGTCGGTCCAGAAGCGCGTCAGAATATCGATCACCAGGAGCATGGGCGGGATCCTTGCGTCAGGCCTCCAGCTTGGGCGTCGCGCCTGCGCTGCACAATCGAGATTAGTACTGCATCGCCCCCAGTATTTTTACTGCGTTCAACGGCTTGGAATGCAGCGCTATGCTGCCTGCTTCCGATGTCGTGGGGCATGCCGGCGATGCGATCGAGCCAGCACCACTATTCCCTTATGCGCGGCGGGCTGGTGCACCGTCTGCTACAGGCAACCGGCGCACTGCATGGCCGTGCCCGGGTGTCGCTGTGGGTGGCCGGCATCCTGCTCGTCGTGTCGTTTGGTCCCATGCTGGTGCTGGCTGCGCGGGCCGGCACGCTATGGCCACAGCCACCCCGGATGGCCCTGCTCGGCGATTACGCCACTCTGGCCAGAGTGCTGCTTGCACTGCCCTTGCTGGTGATCGCAGCACCACGTTCGGACGCGTTGTTGCGCAATGCCTTCCGCCAGCTGACCCACAGCAGTCTGGTCCCGGCCCGACGCCAGAAACGCATGGATGCCCTGCTCGCCAAGGTCCGACACTGGCGCGATGGCTGGTTGCCCGAAGCGCTCTGTGTGCTGATCGCATGGGCCCCGCTGTTGTTCGGGGGTGACAGCGTCAGCCTGCTGCCAGGGGTAGCGGACTGGCGCCTGGAGCACGGTGTCCTGACCGCGGCCGGCCACTGGTACGAGTGGGTCGCGGTGCCGCTGTTCCGCCTGGTGGCCCTGCTGTGGCTGTGGCGCTTCGTGCTCTGGACATGCGTGCTCTGGCGCCTGCCACGCAGCGGCCTGGTGCTGCACGCCGAGCATCCCGATGGGGCCGGTGGGCTGGCCTTCCTCGGCCTGGCCCAGGAACGCTTTGCGGTGCTCGCGCTGGCGGGCGGGCTGTTGCTGGCCGGCGCCTGCATCAACCACGTGCACTACCTGGGCGACAGCCTTTACGACCTGCGGCACCTGCTTGCCGGCTACGTCATTGCCGCCACACTGGTCCTGGTCGCGCCGTTGCTGCTGCTGATGCCGACGATGATGCGGACCAAGCGCCACGCGCTGTACCACTTTGACGCGTTGGGCAATCGCGCCGCCGACCTGTTCGACCAGCGCTGGCCCTCGGCGCAGTCACCGGATGCGGGCAGCGAGTCCCTGCTCGATCATGGTGATGCCTCGGCGTTCGCGGATTTCAGCGGCGTCTATAAGGGGCTGGCGTCGATGTCGGTGCTGCCGATGACGCGCTGGAACGTGCTGTGGATCGCCCTGCACGCGATCCTTCCCCTGCTGCCCCTGGTGCTGTTGGCGATGTCGGTGGACGAACTGGCGCGCAAGCTGATCGGCATCCTGGTCTAGGCCGGCGCGATCAGCGTCGACGCAGCCCGCGCAGCGAGCGCGACACGAACGCTTCGCCCTTTACGGCGGCCGCAACGGCCTGCAGCAGGTCATCGCCCGCATCGGATTTGAGCACGTAGCTGCAGGCGCCCAAGGCCATCGCCTGGGACACCATCTGCGGTTCGGCGTGGACCGTGATGAACACCACGCCCAGCACCGGCCGCTGCAGCCGCAGCTGACGCGCGGCCTCCAGACCGTTCAATTCCGGCATGCCGATATCGGTCACCACGACGTCGGGCAGCATGCTCTGCGCCGCCTGCACGAGCGAGGCGCCGTCCTGGACCAATCCGATCACCTGGAACTGCTGGGCAAGCAGGCCGCGCAACTGGCGTCCCATCGCGCATCCGTCTTCGGCCAGCAGCACACGGACAGCATTCATCGCATTCGCCAGTTCGACGCCTGTTCCGATGGTGTGGGGCGGGCGCTACGGGAACAAGGGCAAAACAACGGGACACGGGCAAGTAAATCTACTTGCCCGTGTCCGGCGCGGCCTGTTCAGTGACGGATCAACCCTTCCAGCTCGGCCTTGCGGACCAACTCCAGCGTGCCGTGCACACCCAGCTCCTGCATGATCGCGTACTTGTGCGATTCGATCGTGCGCACCGACACGCCCAGTTCGTAGGCGATCTGCTTGGAACGCAGGCCGCGGGCCACGTACTCCAGGATTCGTAGCTGCTTGTCGGTCAACACATACTGAGAGCGGCCGGACGACACGATCGCGTTGGCGGCCAGCGTCGGGGTGACATAGGTCTGGCCTTCCATCACGCCATTGATCGCCCGTACCAGCTCGTCGCCGGCCGCGCTTTTGAGGATATAGCCGCGCGCACCTGCACGGATCGCCTCGGCAGCCATGCTGGATTCGTCATGCATGGTCAGGAACACGAACGGTGTCAGACACCCTTCGCTGCGGACCTGACGCATCACATCGATGCCACTGAGGCCGGGCATGCTGATATCGGACACCACCACGTCCGGTGCCTCGCGATGCAGCGATGCCAGCAGTTCTTCCCCCGACGACACCAGCACGATCGATTCGAAGCACTCCATCAACAATCGTTCGATGCCCTGTGCGACCAGGATGTGGTCATCGGCCACGACAACTTTACGGAACGGCACCGCCACTGCCTGCGCGCATGAAACGCCCATCGCATTGCCTCCATTGGCGTCAATCATCCCCTGATTGAGCTGCAGATGCGGATCGATTCCATTGCCCCTGCAACGCGCCGAACATGCGCACATCGCCGTGATGGGGCCGTGATATTTCCCATGCGAAACAATGACATTGGACGTACTCGTTCAGTCCATTGTTCAGCGTCGCAGCGTGTCCCGCGGACATTCACCAAAGACATTCCGGTACATGACCGAGAACCGCCCGAGATGACCGAACCCCAGCCGCAGGGCGATGTCCGTCACGCTCTGCCGTGCATCTGCCTGCAGCAGCGCACTGCGGACGCAGTTGAGCCGGGCCAGCTGGTGCCAATGGCACGGGCCGTGTCCGTAGGCATCACGGAACAGGCGCTCGAGCTGCCGCTCTCCCACGCCCAGCGCCAGTGACAGGGCTCTGCTGTCGAACGGCCGATCCAGGTGAGCTTTGAGGTACTCCTCGGCGCGCCGCACCACCCTGTCGCGGTGGCGTTCGAACCAGCTGCCATCCGCACGCCGCGCCGGCCCGGCATCGGCCGCACTCACCGCGTCGACGAACGCCCCCAACAACAGTGCCGCCTGCGCGGCAACCTGCTCGGAGGTGACCACACCCGTCCAGCTGGCGGCCGCATCGAGTGCCTTGAACACCCCATAGCGCAACCCATAGGCCTCTGCCGGTGCCGCCGGGCGGCTGCACCAGCCGCTGCGTGGCAGACGCAGTTCGCGCCCAATCCGCGCCACCGCTTCACGCTGCAGCACCTCGCGTGGAATCAGCAGCACGGCCCACTGCCAGCCACCGGGACTCGGGCGCACATTGAGCTCGCTGTCCTCGGCGAACACCATCACCTGCCCGGCGGGAATCCAGCGTCCGTTGGCCCACATCGGCTGTTCGCAGGACACCGCCATCGCCAGCGCGACCAGCCCTTGGCCGAAGCTGCCGCTGGCGAAGATCGGCAATGTGTAGGCACCGCTGTCCAGGCTGAACTCGGGAAACACCAGGCGCTGCAGGCACGCCCGAAAATGCCCGGCCGCCAGCAGCCGCTGCTCGAAGCGGGTATCACGCACCACACCCAGCAACGCATCGGCATCGAACCCGTCGACGACAAAGCGACTATACGGGGCCATCGGTTCGTCCATGCCAGCTCCTTGGGCAAGTCGGAAATCGGATAGCGCGCGGGGGAACAAGCTGTTTAGATCGACCCGATTGTGGGGCGGAAGCGACATCACGACAACCGGTCGCGCAGTATCCCCCACAAGCGTGAAGCGCATCACATCGAGACGCCTCCGCGGATCGACCCGAGCATACTCACGCCCCGCCGAGGTCTACGTGCACGTCAATGCGACCGTAAAGCACATTGCTGCTGTCGATAGCACCACCGACATTCCGCCGGATGACCCCGCCAACCCAGCCCCGTCCACACGCACCTCACCCGCGCTTCGCGTCACCCTCACACGGGTGGCGCCGCTGCTGCTCGGCTGCCTGCTCGGACAGTTGCTGCCGACCCTCGCCCAGATGCCCGGCTTCCGTCTGCACGTGCTGTGGATTCCGGGACCGTTGCTGCTCGGCTGGCTGTTGTTCACCCCCCGCGCGCAGTGGCGCACCTGCATTCTTGCCGCCTGTGCGGGCACCGGGGTGGCCTTTGCCTTCGCCCCGTTTCTGGGGCTGACCCACCTGATCGCCAGCGCGGGTGAGTTCGCGCTGGTGATCGGTGTGGCATGGCTGTTGCTGCGTTGGCGTGGGGATCGTGCGCCGTTGGAGGGCTACCGCGATATCGGCCTGTTCGTGCTGGTCGGCTGTGTGGCACTGCCTGTGTGTGTGGGACTCTGGCAGGCGGTGCTGCTGTCGGGCCATCGCACCGGCGCAGCGTCAGGTGCGATCGGTGCACTGTGGCTGTGCAGCGCGGTGAGCTATCTGCTCATCGTGCCCTGCCTGGTGAACGTCGCGCGCGTCCTGCAGACACCGGAACGGCGTGATGGATGGCAGTGGCGGACGGCGGTGATCGCGGTGCTGCTGCTGGTGCTGCTGGGCCTGGTCTGGGGTGTCGACTGGGCGGACGGGGTCATGACGCCCCTGCTGGTCCTTACGCCGATTCCGCTGCTGGTCTGGGCCTTGATCGTCCTGGGCGTCTCGGGGGCATCGGCCTGCATGCTCATCGTGGCCGTGCTCGGCATGCAGTTGAGCATGCAGGACATCGGCCCGTTCGCCCTCTGGACCACCGACCACAACCTGATCACGGCCCAGGTCTGGACCCTCGGCACCGGCTGCGCCCTGTTGTTCCTCGGCGCGCTGTCGGAGCAGCGGCTGTCCAACCACCTCAAGCTGAAACAGGCGTATCGACGGCTCGGCGAAGTGACCGGACGCATGCTGGTGGTCCAGGAGGAAGAACGCACCCGGATCGCACGCGACCTGCACGACGACGTCAACCAGTCGCTGGCGGCGATCTCGATCTGCCTGAGCGCGCTGCGCAACCAGATACCCGAAACGGAGCGGCACCGTGTGATCGACCTGCAGGATCAGCTGCTGACCGTGTCCAACGACATCCGCTCCATTTCGCATGAACTGCATCCCAGCATCCTGCGCTTCACCGGCTTGGCCAGTGCACTGGATGCGTTCTGCATCAAGCGCAACGCCCGTGGCGCGCTGCGTGTGCGCTGCCGCATCGATGACCTGCCGCGGCTGCGCGACGACCAGGAACTGAGCCTGTTCCGGATCATGCAGGAGGCAGTGAACAACGTGGACAAGCATGCCCGTGCGCGCGCCGCGCAGATTCTGGTCACGGTGCGTGGCGAGCAGATGGTGCTGCGCGTGGATGACGATGGCATCGGCATGCCGGCAAGCCATGGCCCGGCAGCGCCCGGGCTGGGCATGATCAGCATGGAGGAGCGCGCACGCCTGCTCGGCGGGACCCTGCAGGTCAGCGCCAGTCCCCTCGGCGGCACCCGTATCGAGGTGCGTTTTCCGCTGTCCGGCACCGTCCGTTCGATACCGCCACTGCGGAGCGCCGTTCACCAGTAAAGATACTGATGGGGACCACGTAGAAAGGCGGTTGTACGCGCGCCGCGGGACCGACAGAGTGAGCCGACACCCCTGCGGAGCGCCCGTATGCACAGGATTGCCTTGCCCTCCTTCCGCCGCCACAGTGCCGTTGCACTGGTCGTGGCCGTCACGCTCGGCGGCTGCAGTACCGCCCCGCCGCTGTCGACCGCACCCGCGCCGCCTGCGCCGACCACCGCTCCCGCGCCGGCGCCCGTTCCGGAACTGCGCCCTGGCGTGCCGGCCGGTTACCTGGGTCGCGCCCTGCCCGACAGCCTGGCACTGCTGCCGCCGCCGCCAGCCAAAGGCTCGCCCGCATTCGCCAACGATCAGGCCGTCCATCGCGCGGCGCAGCAACTGCGCAGATCACCGCGCTATGCGCTGGCCACCACCGATGCGGACCTGCGCTTCCCGCAGGTTGCCAACACGTTTTCCTGCGCGCTGGGGGTGCCGATCAGCCAACAGACGTCACCGGCGCTCTATCTGCTGCTGCAGCGGACCCTGGTGGACGCCGGCCTGGCCACGTATGCGGCCAAGGACCACTACAAACGCACCCGCCCATTCGTGTTCTTCAAGGAAAACACCTGCGCGCCCGCCGATGAGGCGTCGCTGCGCACCGATGGTTCCTATCCCTCCGGCCACACCGCGATCAGCTGGGCCTGGGCGCTGGTGCTGACCGAGCTGAGCCCGGGCCAGGCCGATGCGCTGCTCGCCCGTGGCCGCGCTTTCGGCGAGAACCGGCTGATCTGCAACGCGCACTGGCAGAGTGACGTGCTCGAGGGCCGTGCCGTGGCGGCCGGCGCCGTGGCGATGCTCCACGCCAATGCGGATTTCAATCGCGACATGGCGCTGGCCCGTGCGGAAATACAGGCGTTGCGCAGCAACAGCGTCGAGCCGACCGGCTGTGACGCCGAGAAGGCCGCGCTCGCGGTGAAGATTCCCGGGGTGCTGTAGCCGTCGCGCCGCCTCGACGCGATCCTCACCTGCGCGTGACGAAAAAATATAGTGCGGAGGTACTGCATCCGCCGGCCCACTCCCGCCGTAATTGAAGGTGCGTCATACCGGCGCATCCATTTGGGAGTTTGGTCATGAAGATCCAGTTTGCAGGCCTTGTACTGATCGGCTGTCTTGCTGCCACCGCATCCCCGCTCGTCTTCGCGCAGGCGCCCGCCCCCATGACGGGCGCGCAGCACAGCAACCCGATGGTGGGCGGCGCAGCGATGTATGCCAACAAGGACATCATCGACAACGCCGTCAATTCCAAGGACCACACCACCCTGGTGGCTGCGGTCAAAGCAGCCGGCCTGGTCGATACGCTCAAAGGCGCCGGCCCGTTCACCGTGTTCGCACCGACCAATGCAGCGTTCTCCGCACTCCCCAAGGGCACGGTGGAAGGCTTGCTGAAGCCTGAGAAAAAAGCGGACCTGACCAAGATCCTGACCTATCACGTGGTGCCGGGCGCGGTCACCAGCACCGACCTGATGGCCAAGATCAAGCAGGGCGGTGGCAAAGCCAGCCTCACCACCGTCGAAGGTGAAGCGCTGACGGCCCGCGTGGTCGGCAACGGCATCACTCTGACCGACAGCAAGGGCCAGGTGGCCAACGTCACCATTGCCGATGTGAAGCAGAGCAATGGCGTGATCCACGTGATCAACAAGGTGCTGATGCCGTAACCGGATACGGCGGCCGCAGCATGCCTGCGGCCGCCCCGGGTGGGAGGAGGAGATGACCTGGCGCCGATGGCGCCGTCTTCGTGTGGGGTGCAGTACCCTTGGCGGCGCAGACGTACTGCGCCTCAGCAAGGAGTGCACCATGCCCGTTTCACGTCCTCGCATCGCCCTGTCGCGCGCGCGCTTGTCACAGGCATCACCGCGCGCCCGGTTGGCCGTGGCGCTGGTCGCGATGCTCGCGCTGCCGGGTGCCACCACGGCTGCCCCGGTCTCGCCTGCCTCATCACCCCTCTCGGCAGAAGCCTCCGATCCGAAGCTGCTTGGCTGGATGCAGGGCGCGCCTCCGCCGGAAGACAAGCGCATCCGCTACACCGACGACGACTATTTCAGCTTTCCCAAGCTGCGCTGGACAGCCTGCCACTTCCGTCAGCTGATGCCCACCGTGGGCGTCAGCCGTGGGGCCGGCGCTGCCCGTGCGCTGCCGCGTCGACTGGACGCCGCGATCGATGCGCTCTCGTTCACCCCGACCGGCAGCAGCACCGGCATGACCTGGGCGCAGTCGCTGTCCGCCAACTACACCGATGGCATCGTCGTACTGCATGACGGCGTAGTGGTATACGAGCGTTACAGCGGCTGCCTGGACGAACAGGGCCAGCACGGTGCGATGTCCGTCACCAAATCGATCACCGGTCTGCTCGGCGAGATGCTGGTCGCGGAGGGCGTCATCGATGAAACCCAGCGTGTCGGCGCGATCATTCCCGAATTGAAGGACAGCGCCTTCGGTGATGCCACGGTCAAGCAGGTGTTGGAGATGACCACCGCGCTGCGCTACAGCGAAGACTACGCCGACCCCAATGCCGAGGTCTGGGCGTACGCCGCCGCCGGCAGCACCCTGCCCCCGCCCGCCGGCTACACGGGCCCCCGCAGTTACTATGACTACCTGAAAACCGTGCAGAAACAGGGTCGCCACGGCGAGGCGTTCGGCTACAAGACGATCAACACCGACGCCCTCGGCTGGATCATCGCCCGCCGCACCGGTCAATCGGTGGCGCAGTTGCTGCAATCGCGGATCTGGCAACGCATCGGCGCCGAGCAGGACGCCTATTACACCGTCGATTCCACAGGCACACCGTTCGCGGGCGGAGGCTTCAATGCCGGCCTGCGCGATCTGGCCCGGGTGGGCCAGCTCCTGCTCGACGAGGGCAAGGTGGACGGCCAGACCGTGGTCCCCGCCGCGGCGATCGACCGGATCCGCGCCGGTGGCAACACGCAGGCCTTCGCCAAGGCCGGCTATCCACAACTATCGGGCTGGAGCTATCGCGGCATGTGGTGGATCTCGCACAACGACCACGGTGCCTACATGGCGCGTGGCGTGCATGGCCAGGCGCTGTACATCGATCCCACCGCACGGGTAGTGATCGCGCGGTTCGGCTCGCACCCGGTGGCCGGCAACAGCGCGAATGACCCGACCACGCTGCCGGCGTTCGATGCCGTGGCTCGATATCTGATGGAGCGCGACCGGGGGCAGTGATCGCCCACGATGACTGGACCTCAGCGGCAGGCATCGTGCACCAGGTCATCCATCTTCCGGCTCAGCGCCAGGCTGGGCCGGTCGCCTGCCTTGCGGTAGGTCGTCTCGCGTTGGCGTCGCGCGGCAGCACACCGGGCCGGATCGGCATGCACGGAGATGGCCGCGCCCCGGATGGCGGGCGTCGGCCGAACGCTGCGCTGTTGTGAACGCCGTTGGCGCGGCTGCGCGGTTCCAGCACGCGGCTTGGCGTTGAGCTCCTTGCGCAGCGATTCGATATACAGCTCATTGGCCCACGTGTCTGACGCCGGCGGCATCTCGCGGATGCGTTCGGTGCGCCCCGCGCAGGGCGTGGACTGGTAGTGGCGCGCCCCATCCACGACACAGGTATGAACCTGCCGCGGCGGCAGGGCTACCGCTGTGGCACTCATGATCAAGGTCAAGCACCAGGCAGGCATCGCATTGCTCCCTCCAAAGGCGCCCAGCCTGCCCAGGCGTGACGCCGCGCGCCGTGACCGATCGCACGCAAGTCGTGCGATGCGCAGGATCCCGACACGGAATCACTGCCACGCCCTACGCCGCTGTTACGGCGTCGCGCCTACGTGCAGTTCCAGCACCTCATCGCCCAGCGCATCGATCTCGCCGGTCGGCCGCCAGCCCAGGTAGCGGTAGAACCCATGCGAGCGTACCGCCGGATCGGCCGCGCACCCCAGAATCAGACGCGAATGCCCGGCCTGCACCAGATCGGCGATGGATAGATCCAGCAACCGCCGACCGATGCCCTGCCCTTCATACGCCGGGAGCAATGCGAGCACCACGATCTCGCCGCCCTCGCGATCGCCGAAGCAGTAGCCGACCATACCCTCACCCTCCAGCGCGATATGTCCCGGCAGTGCGCCGTCACGGATACCGGCGGCCCAGCTGTCTTCGGTGATGCCAAGCTCGGCAAGGTCGGCCGCGGAAAAGGCATTCTCGCGGGTGCGGCCACGCAGATCGATGCAGGCAGCGGCATCGTCGGGTAGCGCGCGGCGGTAGTGGATGTGATTTACCATGGCGCATGGACTGCAGTAAGTTTCAGGCGGTGAGCATACGCGACGCCCCGAGCGTGCGCAGCCCACTCGCCAGCGATATGACCTCGGCGGCGGAGTTCTGGCGCGATCCTCGCCTGCCGTGGGTTGAGTCACGCCGCGCGTGCAACAGCCGGGCCTGCTACCGCCCGCACAGTCACCCCACCTGGTCGATCGGCGCCGTGGATGCGGGCGAGAGCATCTTCAGCGGCGCACCGGGCGGACAGCACCGCCTTCAACCGGGCACGTTGGTCATCGTGCCGGCGCACCGTGTACATGCCTGCAATCCAGCGCCCGACACCGCTTGGAGCTATCAGATGCTGCATCTGGATGCAGCCTGGGTGCAGGCAGTCAGTGCAGACAGGCAGCCGCCCGACGCAGACGCTGCAACGGCGGCGCTGATCCGCATCGACCGCAGCGCGGCGCGCTATCGGATGTTCTGCCACATCAATGCCCTGCTGTTCTCCAGTGCCGATCCAGGGGAAAAGGAAGCAGCGGTCGTCGCTTTCATCGACGAACTCGACGTCGCTGCCGGGCTACCGATCCCGGCCCGCCACGCAAGCCCGCAACAGCACCGGCGACTGCAGCCGGCATTGGCCCTGCTGGACGCCGCGCCGATGTCGAGCGTGTCGCTGGACGATCTGGCCAGCTGCACCGGTATGGACCGCTACGCGGTGATCCGTGCGTTCCGCACTGTCACTGGCCTTACCCCACATGCCTGGCAACTCAACCGGCGGATCAATGTCGCCCGGGAGCGGCTGGGGCAAGGGCAACCACTGGCCGAGGTCGCACATGCGCTTGGCTTTGCAGACCAAAGCCATTTCCAACGCCTGTTCAAGGCCCACGCCGGCATCACCCCAGGCCGCTATCGCCGCTGAGCGCCGCTGAGCGCCGCGCAATATCGTGCAATACGTCATCACGCAACATCGGCACAGTCATGCGCCCCGTTGACGCCCGCCCCCATGGAACAGTTTCTGCTCGTCGCTGCCGTGCATTTTCTGGCGTTGCTGTCGCCGGGGCCGGACTTTTTCCTGATCACCCGCACTGCCATCCATCAGGGCTGGCGCATTGCCAGCGGCGCGTGCCTCGGCGTGGCGCTCGCCAATGGTGCCTACATCGCGCTGGCATTCTCCGGGGTGGCGGGGCTGCAGCCCGACAGCGTGCTGTTCCAGGTGATCCAGGTGGCCGGATGCGTCTTCCTGCTGTATGTCGGCGTGCTGTTCCTGCGCCATGCGGGGGCAGCGACGCTGCGCGCTCCAGCAGGGCAGCCGGCCGTGTCCTCCCGCCCGGCACCAGGATCCGCGTGGTTCCGTGCCTTCGGGCTGGGTGCAATCTCCGCCCTGCTCAACCCCAAGAATGCCCTGTTCTACGCCAGCCTCGCGGCCATGTTGAGCGGGCCGGACAACAGCGCCGGAACACGGTGGTTCTACGGGGTGTGGATGTTCGCGGTGGTGCTCGGCTGGGATCTGCTGATGGCGGGTCTGGTCGGGCGGGCCGCCGCGATGGAACGATTCAATGCTGCGCTGCCGTGGATCGAACGCCTGTCAGGTGTGCTGCTGATCATCCTCGCGCTGGCGGTACTGGGCAGGATGGTGATCTGAGCAGCTGCGGTGCCTGCGCCGCAAACGCAGCGGGCCCGGCATTGCCGGGCCCGCGAAGCGATTACAGAAAGCGGTAGTCGAACTCCAGCCACAGCTGGCGACCGTAGGGGTCGTAGTTGCCGACCGGATAGAATGGCCAGCCACCGCCGTTCTTGTCCGCCGGTGGGCGGCTGTCGCGCAGGTTGTTGACGATCAGGCCGAGCGTGGCGTTGTCATTGAGCTTGCGGTACAGGCTCGCGTTGTAAGTCATGTACGGGGCGATGCGGCCGCTGCCGTCGCTCTTGGGCAACGAGCCGTAGCGCATGCCGTACAGGGTGGCGGTCCAGTCGTTGATCGCCCAGGTGACGCTGCCGTTGACCTTGCTGCGCCACTGGTAGGAATCCAGCGAATTGCGCTGGTCCTGCACGTCATCGCCAGCGAACTGGCGGTAGCTGTGATCGATCACCAGCGAGTACGCCACACGTGCCGAGAATCGACCGTAACGGCCCGCATCCCAGCGCATCGTCGACTTCAGGTCGATACCCCGCACGGTTTCGGAGGCGGCGTTGATCGGGTTGATCAGCACGCGTACCACCTGGTTGGGCTGCACGGTTGCATCGGCCGGGTTGCGGATCACCCGGCGCAGCGCGTCCTGGCACTGCGCCGAGCCGATATCGCGTGCGTCACCGCCGACGGTCTGGCCGAGGCGGCAGTCGGCTTCGTCCTTCAGGATGCGGGTCGCATCCAGGTTGGTGACCTCATCATCGATGCGGATGTCGTAGTAGTCCGCCGTGAAGTCCAGGTTGGCCGAGGGCGACCACACGAAACCCAGGCCATATGATGTGGCGGTTTCCGGCTGCAGCTGCGGGTTGGCGCCGCTGGTGTAGTCGATCGCCAATCCGCTGAAATCGCAGTCGTCATAGGCTTGGCCCGCACTGCGGCACCGCCAGTAGTCGGTCATGCCGGGGTTGTAGCCACGCGTTTCGGTCGCGAACACGTAGTTCATGTCCGGCGCACGGAAGCTGGTCGCCGCACTGGCGCGCAGCAGCAGCGTATCGAACGGACGGAACTCCAGGCCGGTGCTCCAGGTCGCCTTGCCCAGGTGATCACCGGCGGCGCGGTACTGGTCGTAGCGTCCAGCCACGGTGGCGGTCAGGCGCTCCAGCAACGGCAGCTGCAGCTCCACGCCGGCCGCATAGCGATCACGTTCGCCACCGGCGGGAATGCCGGCATTGAGGTTCCAGAACACGCCCTGTGCCAACGCCGGGTCCGGGCGGTTGCGGTAGCCCTGGCTGCCCGCTTCGACGACGGCTGCCAGCGCGGCACGGCCACCGGGCAGATCGAACAGCTGGCCGTTGACGCTGACGCTGGCCGTCTGCAGCCACGCGGCGTTGCGGCTCTCGTAGCGGCCCGACAGGCCTTCATACTCGCCCGGGGTCAGCGGCTGATACAGACGTGACGGATCCGGTGCATACACCTCCACGCCGTTGCGGGTGCCCAGCTGCGGGCCGAGCAGGTACGTATTGATGTCGACCAGCAGGCCCGGGCGCTGCGTCTTGTTTTCATAGCGCGAGCGGCTGTAGGCCGCTTCGTAATCCCAGTCCGAACCGCCGATGCTGCCACGCGCGCCCACGTTGAACGACCAGGACTGCTCCAGGAACCGGTTGGCATTGCGCTGTACGCCGCCCATTTCTTCCGGTGCGAAACGCCGGTACCAGCTTTCCAGCTGACCGCTGTTCTGGTTGTAGAAGTAATTGCGCGAGGAGGTCCAGCTCGGCGCACGGGTGTTGTTGTAGATGCGTGCGGTGCCGATGGCGGCATCGGCGAACAGTTCCTGGCGTTCGTTCAAGCGCCAGGTCACCGCGCTGTACGCATCGATGTTGCGCTTCTCGGTCTGCACGGTCCAGAACGTGGGCGCGGCCTCATTGCTGCCGCAGTACCAGCCCTGGCGCGGATTCTGCGCGCGGAACACGCTGCCACCGTACAGGGTGCTGGAGGCATCACAGCCGTCGGTACCGGGATCGATGTAATCATTGGTGGAGGCGTTGCGGCGATACGCCACCGCCGTCGCCAGCGGCGCCACGCCCCGCGGATCATCTCTCAACGAGTCCATGAAATCGCGCTGCGAGCCATAGATCGCCTTGCGGTTGGCGATCTCCAGGCCGAAGATCGCGTCCCACTGCTCGCCCGAGCTGCCGCCGACCGCCTGCAGGCGCTGATTGTCGCCGCCGCCCTGTTCGGTGGTGCCGGCGCGCACATTGATGCCGACGCCGTCATAGGTCTTCTTGAGGATGATGTTGACCACGCCGGCGATCGCATCGGAGCCATACACCGCCGAGGCACCGCCAGCCAGCACTTCGATCCGATCGATCAGCGCGCTTGGAATATTGGCCAGGTTGACCACATTGACCGAGCCTTCGTAGGCCAGCGGGTAATCCGACTGGCGGCGACCGTTGACCAGCACCAGGGTGCGGTTGGGGCCGAGGCCACGCAGATTGATGGTGTTGGCGGCCGGGGTGAATGTATTCCCGAAATCCTCGCCCTGCACGTTGCCGGTGTTCTCGGTCAGCGCGCTGAGCGCTTCGAAGGCGCTGCGGTAGCCCTGGGCCTCGATCTGTTCCTGGGTGATCACGGTGACCGGGGATGGGCCTTCCACGCTGGCGCGGGGGATGCGCGAGCCGGTGACCGTGACCGCATCCAGCTGCGTGGGCGGATCGGCGGCGTGAACCAGTGAACTGGCGCCAAGCAGGGGCAACAACGACACAACCAAGACCCGCCGACGCAGCGGGCGATACAGCACAGACATGCAGATTTCCGGTCAATAAGAACGCGCCAGCGCAGGCAGGCCCGCGCCGGATCGTGGTGGAGAGAGGGTCGGGATTCTGCTGAACAGGTGGGAAAGGAGGAAATGACCGACCGGGATATGCTTATCGGGATTTCGCCTAAGCCCTGCCCTGCAAGGACTCCGCATGCGCTTCATCCAGACCTTCCAGCTGTATCCCTTCCTGGACACCGTGGTCAGCCTGGCGGCCGCCTTCGTGCTGGGCACGCTGATCGGCGCCGAGCGGCAGTACCGCCAGCGCACCGCCGGGCTGCGCACCAATGTGCTGGTGGCGGTCGGCGCGGCGGCCTTCGTGGATCTGGGCATGCGCATCGCCGGCAGTGTCGAGGCGGTGCGGGTGATTTCCTACGTGGTGTCCGGGGTCGGCTTCCTGGGCGCAGGCGTGATCATGAAGGAAGGCATGAACGTGCGCGGCCTCAACACCGCCGCGACGCTGTGGTGTTCGGCGGCGGTCGGGGCGTGCACCGGTGCGGACATGCTGGCCGAGGGCGCGCTGCTGACGGTGTTGATCATCGCCGGCAACACCCTGCTGCGGCCCTTGGTCAACGCCATCAACCGCATCCCGATCAATGAGGCCGCCTCCGAGGCCACCTACGAGGTGCGCCTGAGCGTGGACCCTGCCGCTACTCCTCTCGCACGCGAACGCCTGGTCGACGCGCTGGAGGCCGCCCAGTATCCCGTCAGCGATGTACAGGTGATCGAACACGGCGACGGCCCGGTCGAGCTGGTGGCGATACTGGTCAGCACGGCGGTCAGTGCCGACGAGCTCGACGCGGTGGTCGCTCGGCTGCAGCGTCAGCCAGGGGTGGTGCACGCCAACTGGGAAGTCAGCACCCGCGACTGATCGCGGCGCTTCCCGAACAACGAAAAACGACGGCCCTGCGGCCGCCGTTTTTTTTACTGCGTGCGTGCCGGGATTCAGGCCTCGGCAGGCACCTGGCTCTGGCGGTTCACCAGCGCGCTGAAGCGCGCCAGCGAGCTCAGATGATGATGAACCAGCGCCAGCCAGCCGCTGCGGTGCCAGGCCACGACGGTCTCGTCCGGCAACGCGGCGAACTTTTCAACATCCACCACCTGGAAACCGTTGACCGACATCTTCCGGCCATCGGCCAGGGTGACATCGATGTTGCGGTCGATGAGCAGATCGTTCTCGATCAGCGCGGCCGAGAAGCGGCGGGTATGCTCGTGCTCGCGGGTGTAATCGCTGCAGAAACGCATCGCGTTGTCGACCAGTTCGGTCGCCTTGCCATCCTGGAACAGCGGCAGGCCTTCTTCGCTGTCGCCTTGGTTGACCTGCTTGGCGGCCGCATCCACGGCGAGGACGTAGTTGTCCGGCTCACCGGCCTGCATGAACACGAACGGATAGCGGCGCACGTACGCCGGCACGTAGCTCTGTTCATCCCATACGCCATCGGCGACAAACAGATTGCGCTGGGACAGACCCACGGCCACCAGCGGCATCGCGTCCTGGCCGGTGAAGATGATCGGGTAGTGCTGCGCCAGCGAGCCGAACTCGCCGATCACGGCCGGGATCGCGTTGGTGTCAGCCGCGAAGTTCGCCGTTTCCGGCAGCAGGCGCCAAGTGGCGTGCTCGTCCGAACGCAGCGGCACAGCCTGTTGGTAAAACAGCGGACCGGTGGCCTGGGACGGCGCAGCGGTGGGCGGAGTCGTGGTTTCAGCAGTCATGGAATAAGTCGAATACGACGCGCCAGTGAGCCCGGGCGCGAAAGCGGGAATCGCATTGAAAGGCCACTATAACGTGCCAGGCCTCAGAGCACGCCATCCAGCGGGCCTGTCGCACCGGTCAGGGCAGCGCAGGCGTGGTCCTGAAGCTCCTCACCGCTGGCCTTGTTGCCGGTATCAAGATCCAGGCGGGTTGCCAGAAGAAGGAAACCTGGCGCACCCGCCGCGTCGGTCTGCCCGGCCACCACCAGCGACCAGTTGCCGATATCGGCGGGGTCTTGCAAGTGGTTGGCAAGCAAGCGGACCGGATTGGCCGTCAGCTCGGCACCCGGCAGGTGGCGGGCCAGATACACATGCCCACGCAAGGGCTCGGGCAACGCCTGCCAGCTGCTGCCGATGGCAGGCTGCAGGCGGCGCAATTGCGTCAGGACATCGGCCCGCAGGCAGTCCACGTGGATGTGCAACTGGTGCTGGGAGCGTCCGTGGGGTGAGTTCAGGGCCAGGCTGGCCACGTCACGGGGTAACGGCCGGCCCAGCGCCTGCTCGGTGTGGCTGCGGGCGGCCCAGGCAGCGGCGAAATAATTGGGTGCACCGGCCCGCAGCAGCGCCGGGCTCTCGATGCCCGACACCCGATCCAGCGGCAGCAGCAGGAACTGATAGTGGCCGTGCGAATCCTTCAGCAGGACGTCGCGTCGCCGTGCCTCGGCGGCGACGGCCAGGCAGCTGCCACGGGGGGCTGCCTCGCCCGCGCAGTCGCGCTGGATGATGCCCCACAGGGCGTCCGGGTTGGGCTGGGGTTTTGCTGGCGGCAACACCGGCGTGGCGCAGGCGGTCAACAGCAGCAGCGCGCAGGACAGGGACACTCGGGCGATCACGGACAGGCTCGTACAGGGATGCAGGCCCGGCCGGGCACTGCCGGCGGGCGGGCGCAATTGTACCGTGCCGCTTCTGTCGTTTCCGTGTCAGTACGTGCTGTACGGCACCTCGACCACCACCGGAGCGGCCGGCGCCGGCGGCTGCAGGGTGTAGCGATCCAGTGCGCCGTTGTCATCGGCGAACCGCTGCGACTGGGTCTGCAGGCGGTAGCTGGTCGCACCGAGCTTGATGCTGCCGCCCTCTTCCAGCGCGGCACCGGCCGGCAGCAGCAGCCCGCCCAGATCGCTGTAGGCGCCCCCGGCATCGGAGAAAACGTGGTCCAGCAAGGCGTCTTCGCGCTTCATCGCGAACACATGGCGGTCGCCATGACGCTGGTTGAAGTCCTCGTTGCCGAGCAGATCCGCAATCCAGACGCCCGGCAGGCGGTAGCGGGTTTCCAGCCCGATCGCATCGAGCCGTTCGCTGTCCACGACCAGGCAGCACACCGCCTGCTTGTTCTCGCGGTCCAGGAGCGCAAAGCGGGTGCCCTTGGCCACGTCGCGCGGCAGGATCGCGAACGGCAGATCCTCCAGCACGGGCGCTGCGCCATTGGCCGAATGCAGATTGCGCCACCCTCCAAACACCGGCGCCTCCGGCTCGGCGGCCATCACGCTGCCTGCCAAGGCCATTCCCACCGTCACGATCAAGGCGGCCGTGATCTTCCTGCTCTGCATGCTCTGTTTCCGTTGGTTGACCTGTCGCGGCGATACCGCCGGACCTCACAAGACCGCGACACTATGCGCCAGCGACAGGCCGACGGGCAATCGGTGCCGCTCAGCCGATCACGATGTAGTCACTGACCAGACTGATGCCCTGGTGGTCCCCGCGTTCAAGCTGCACGTGGCGGCCGCCGACCTGATCGATGGCGATGCAGTCATCGACTTCCAGCAGGGCATCGGTATGCGGCTTGAACCAGCTGGCATCGCGCAGCGCCTTGGCCTTGCGCTTGGCCTCTTCAATACTGGTGGCGACCAGCAGCCGGTAGTCATGCGCCTCGCCCAGCGCGCCGGCGGCATACCCACCGAGATTGAGAAAATACAACCGCGGTCCGTCGACAGCCGTAGCCACATCGGCGAAGCGAACCCGGTACTCTTCCACCCCATCCACGGCGAGCCAGCCATCGACATGCAGCCCTTTGCGCTCGCCGAACCAGTCCTGGCGCAGCTGCGGGTAGGCCTCCTCGATCACATCGACGTTGGCGAAAGCCACATCGTGGACCTCGATCCGGGCCCGGGCGTGCCGCCCGCCAAGCATGAACACGTGCAGCACCTGCGACTCCCGGCATGACCGATGTTGAGCGGGTATCCAGTGTAACGCCAGGCCGGCGGCGTTCTGGCCCGCGCGCGCGATACTCGCTGCGTCGAACCGTCGCGGGGTGGCCACCACACGCCCATGCGCACCGCGGTGGTATGGTCGGCGCCTGACCCCGCAGGAGCGACCCGATGGCATCCCTTTCCCGTTATCCCCTCGCCGCGATCATGCTCGCAGGCACCCTGTCACTGACCGCCTGCGTCAGCACGCCGGGGCCGGAAATCAAGGGGCCGGGCCTGTGCAAGGCCGACGCGCTGGACTGGGCCGTGGGCCAGAAGGCCGACGAAGCGAACATGCGCAAGCTGCTGGTGCAGAGCGGGGCCGGCCTGATCAATCCGATCGGCCCGGCCACGATCACCACCCGTGACCTGCGCCAGGACCGCCTGCGGGTGTTCATCGACAAGGACAACGTCATCACCGCCGTCCGCTGCGAATGATTCTTCCGCGGTAGCCACCCCATGGGTGGCTGGACCGTCAGATCGCAGGGTTTCCGTGCAGCCACCCATGTTGTGGCTCTGCCGGTGGTTGGCGCCGTTGGGTGGCGTCCACCAGCGAATCGGCACCGATATCGGCGATGGTCTTCGCGCCGGTAAGCGTCATCGCCACGCGCATTTCCTTGGCAATAAGATCCAGCAGATTGGCCACGCCAGCCTCGCCCTGCGCAGCGAGCGCATACACGAACGCACGCCCCAGCAGCACGCTGTCCGCGCCGAGGGCAATCATGCGCACCACATCCAGGCCGTTGCGGATGCCGGAGTCGGCCAGGATCTTCAGCTCGCCCTTCACCGCGTCGGCAATGGCCGGCAGCGCCCGCGCGGTGGACAGCACACCGTCGAGCTGGCGCCCGCCGTGGTTGGAGACCACAATGCCATCGGCACCAAAGCGCACGGCATCACGCGCATCGTCCGGATCGAGGATGCCCTTGATCACCATCGGGCCAGTCCAGAACTCGCGGATCCACTCCAGGTCCTTCCACGAAATGGACGGATCGAAGTTGGTGCCCAGCCAGCCGATGTAATCGGCCAAGCCGGTCGGGCTGCCACGGTAGGTGGAGATGTTGCCCAGGTCATGCGGGCGGCCGAACAGACCGACGTCCCACGCCCAGCGCGGGTGGGTGACCGCCTGCAGCATGCGCCGCGCCGGCGCGTTCGGGCCACTCATGCCCGAATGCGCATCGCGGTAACGTGCGCCCGGCGTCGGCATATCCACAGTGAACACCAGCGTGGTCACGCCCGCCGCCTTGGCCCGCTCCAGCGCATTGCGCATGAAGCCGCGGTCCTTGAGCACATACAGCTGGAACCACATCGGCCGGTCGATGGCCGGGGCTACTTCCTCGATCGGGCAGACCGAGACGGTGGACAGCGTGAACGGGATCCCCCGGCTTGCCGCTGCCCTGGCCGCCTGCACCTCACCACGGCGCGCATACATCCCGGTCAGGCCGACCGGCGCCAGTGCCACCGGCATCGCCAGACGTTCGCCGAACAGCTCGGTTTCCAAGCTCAGATCGGACATGTTGCGCAGGACGCGCTGGCGCAGCGCGATGTCCGACAGGTCCGTGACGTTGCGCTTCAGCGTGTCCTCGGCGTACGCGCCGCCATCGATGTAATGGAACAGGAACGACGGCAGGCGGCGTTGTGCTGCTGCGCGATAATCGGTGGAGGCGGAAATGATCATGGCTCATCTGCGCTGGAACGGCCCCCAGTGAACCGCAGATCGCAGGGCATGCCAACCAGACCATTGGTCGAACGCCTTTCCCGCCGCCCTGCGGACGATCAGCCGCAGTCGCTGGACCGCCCCTTCAGTTCCACCAGGTTGCCGTCGGGATCACGCAGGCGCAGCGACAGCCCATCGCCTTCCGCACCGTAGTTGCGCTCGGCCGGCCCTTCCAGCGTGAGCTGCTGCCCCTCCAGATGCGCGCGCACGTGTGCCTCATCGAAGGGCTCAACGCGCAGGCACAGGTGATCGACATTGCGTCCTTCGCGCCCCGGCGCCGCACCGCCCTTGGCGCCCAGGGGGCCGTTCACACTGACCAGATCGATCATCGATTCGCCGGCATGCAGATGCACCATGCCCAGCGACGGGCGCTCGCGGGCCACGGTGCAGCCGAGGATGTCGCGATAGAAGTGTACGGCCCGCGGCAGATCCTGCACGCGGAGCACCACATGGTCGATGCGCTGAATGTTGAACGGTCGTTCGCTGCTCATGAGGACTCCAGTTTCTTGGCGATACGGCTGAATACGACCAGCACGATCAGGCACAGCACACTCACACCCGTGGCGATCACGTACTCGCCGATGCCAACCGCGATGCCGATGGCGGCGGCCATGATCAACGAGCTGGCAGTGGTCAGTCCGCTGACCTGGTCATCGCGCGAGCCCCGCAGGATCGTACCGGCCGCGACGAAGCCGACGCAGGCCACCACCGCTTCGATCAGACGGACAGGATCGACCTGCAGCAGGTCGCGGTAGCGCTCTTCCTGGAAGTGTTCTGCGATGCTGTCACCGAGTCCAACGATCAATGCCGCCGCACCGGCAATCAGCATGTGTGTCCGCAGGCCAGCCGCGTGCTTGCCCATCTCGCGCTCGATGCCCAGGGTGCCACCCAACAGCATCGCCACGGCTATGCGCAGCAGGATCGATAGATCTTGTTCCAGTCCCATCTGCGTCTCTCATCCGGCAATGGACGGAGCGTCGCAGACAGGGGCGTCTGAGCACCGTGAAGCCAGCGGCAGGCCCGGGTGAGCCTGCCGCTGCAAGGCTTACTGCGCCAGATAACCACCATCGATGGCGTAGTAGGTGCCGGTCGCGAAGCTGGCATCGGCACTGGCCAGCCATGCCACCAGGGCCGCAACCTCGTCCGGGGTACCGAGGCGCCCAAGCGCATGCTTGCTCTCCAGCGCCTGCTTCACCTTCGGGTCCATCTTGTCCAGCAGCGGCGTGGCGATGAAACCGGGGCCCACGGCATTGATGCGGATCTTGTCTGCGGCATGTTCCCACGCGGCCGTCTGGGTCAGCCCGACCACACCGTGCTTGGCAGCGGCGTAGGCGGAGGAGTTGCCGAACCCCACCTGGCCCAGGATCGAGGCCATATTGATGATGCTGCCGCCCTTGCCCGCGCTGCGCATCGCCTGGATCTGCGCCCGCTGGCATAGGAACACGCTGTTGAGATTGACGTCGATGACGTTCTTCCAGCCCTCCACCGGGTAGTCGCCGCTGGCCGCCGACGGCCCGCCGATACCCGCGTTGTTCACCGCGATATCCAGCCCGCCGAGTTCCTCGACGGTCTGCTTCACCGCCGCTTCAACAGCGTGCTCATCGGTGACGTTCAAGGCGATGCCGATCGACTTCACACCTTTCTTGCGCAGCGCCTCGGCGGTCTTCTCGACGGCGTCGGCCTTGAGGTCCCACACCGCCACCGCCGCACCGGAATCGGCCAGCAGTTCAGCCACGGCCAGGCCAATGCCGGAGACGCCGCCGGTGACGATGGCGACCTTTCCCTTGAGTTGATAATCAATCATCGCGTTGTTCCTCGGGTTGGAATAAGGCTGCGGGCAGTGCCTGCCCATGCCTCGACCATACGCCGCGAAAACGTTACAGAACGTGCACAGCAGGCTCCGCAACAATCCTTCCCATCGCTGCAACGCACCTGGGCCTATGCTCGGGGTCGTACGCCTACATACCTGATTCCTCCGCCGATGGCGGCACCCCTCCCCCAAGGTAAACCCATGACAGACTCCAGTGACGGCCAGTTGTTCTCCCCCACCCGTCTGGGGGCCATCGACGTCGCCAACCGCGTCGCGATGGCACCGCTGACGCGCAACCGCGCGATCCACGACCGCATCCCCAATCCGCTCGCCATCCAGTACTACGAACAGCGCGCCAGCGCCGGCCTGATCATTGCCGAGGCCACCCAGATCAGCCCGATGGGCCAGGGTTATCTCGACACACCCGGCATCTACAGCCAAGCCCAGATCGACGCCTGGAAGAAGGTCACCGATGCGGTGCATGCACGCGGCGGCAAGATCGTGCTGCAGTTGTGGCATGTCGGCCGCATCTCACACACCAGCCTGCTGCCCGAGGGCGAGGTCCCGGTAGCACCGAGTGCCTTGCGTGCCAACACCAAAACGTTCACGGCCAAGGGCTTTGAAGAGGTCTCCGAACCACGTGCCCTGCGCCTGGACGAGATTCCCGGCCTGATCCAGGACTTCCGCCAGGCCGCGCGCAACGCGATCACCGCCGGTTTTGACGGCGTGGAAGTGCATGCCGCCAACGGTTACCTGATCGACCAGTTCCTGCGCGATGGCAGCAACCAGCGCACCGACGGCTACGGTGGCAGCATCGAGAACCGCACCCGCCTGCTCGATGAAGTGGTCCGCGCGATCGTCTCGGAAATCGGCGCCGAACGCACCGGTGTGCGCCTGTCGCCGGTGACACCGGCCAACGACGCGGAGGATTCCAACCCGCAGCCGTTGTTCGAACGCGCCGTGGAGCGCCTGGATGCCATCGGCCCGCTCGCCTTCATCCATGTGATCGAAGGGGCGACCGGTGGCCCACGCGACAACATCGCCTTCGACTACGCCGCCCTGCGCGCCAAGTTCACCGGTGCCTGGATCGCCAACAACGGCTATGACCAGGCACGCGCGGAAGCCGCCGTGGCGTCGGGCTATGCCGACATGATCGCGTTCGGTCGCCCCTTCATCGCCAACCCGGATCTGGTCGAGCGCTTCCGTCTCGGCGTGGCGCTGTCCGACCTGGACCAGGACACGCTGTACGGCGGCGGTGCGCACGGCTATACCGACTACCCCAGCGTTTCAGGCTGATCCGCGCGCGGTTACCGGTCGCGCATCGCATCGGTCACATCGCCGCCGGCAAGCACCGGCAGCAGCGCCCGGGGCAGCTTGCAGGGGCGCGTGGGCAGACTGTCCACGCGCCACCCGCGCCCGAGCAGGACGCCCTTCCCCTTCGAGGGCGGGCCATTGCCGGATGCCGGACAGCTGATGTCACTGAGCAGCACCTGTCCGTCGCGATCCAGCCATTGCTGGACGAAGTATTCGCCATCGGCAAAGCGCATCGTGCCGAGATTCACCAGCGTCAGCGGCTGGCTTTCCACATCCCCTTGCCAGGTGGACTGCAGTTCCACACCACTGAACAGCAGGCGTCGCCGCAGCAGCACCTGATGGCTGGCGTCCAGCAGGACCAGCTCTTCATCGCCCCCGTCCAGATAGCGGCGCGTCCAGGTGCGGTCCGTGCCCCAGGGCAGGATATCGAAGCTCTCCGGCGGCGCCGGTTCGCTGCCATCGGCCAGCATCATGCCCAGTTTCCCGTCCCGGCGGAACACCACCCGGCCACCGTCCATGCGCACCACACCTTCGAACGGACGACCCACGATGCGGCCACGCTCGAGGTTGTACAGGTGGTTGACGCCGGCGGCCTCCCCCCGGAGCACCAGCAACGGCGGGGTGACGTGGCGTTCGTCGATGGCCATGTCGGCAGGCACCGTGTAGGCCGTGCGTCCATCCCACCACAGGCGCGGTGAGGATTCGCCGCCGAACCTTCCAAGCAATCCAGTGCCGACGGCGTCGAACCGGGTCACGTCTGAAGGCGCGAACACGACCTCGCCATTGCAGTCCAGCACCGCTGCGGTCTCGGTCTCGGTGGGATGCCGCACGCGCCACGGCGGTGCCTGCCGTTGTTCGGCATCGGGCTCGTCGAGCCCCGCTGCCAGCGCGGCCGGGGCGGCGGTGGGCGGGTTGGCGCCCTCGTTGTCCAGCACCTGCCAGCGGCCACCGCAGTAATCCAGGCGGACGTTGCCACGCTGTGCGGCAAAGTGTCCGTCGGCCATCAGCCAGCCGGGCTCGGGCGTGTCGTCGGCGCTGCCGGTGGCATGCCGGTTGACCTGCTCGGGCCAGTCGCGCCGGCCCGCAGTGCCGCCATACTGGCGATAACGGGGATACAGACCATCCTGCTGGTAGCGCGCACTGTCCGTCGCCCTGCCCTGTGCATCCACCCGCCGCCACAGCTCGCCTTGGCGCAGCCACCAGCCACCGTCGGTAACGGGCAGCAGCGCGTCGATGTCATCGGAAAACAACGTCGTACCGGATTCATCCCGCACGTCGCAGTGCTCAGGCACCTGGACACTGCACGCGACATACACGTGGCGGCCGACGAAGGGCCCAGCCACCCACTGGACCTGCTGCTCGTCCAGTTCCATGACCGCGCGCCCGTGCAGGTCATGGAAGCGCAGCGGACCACTGCGGGCGTTCCACAGCACGCGATCGGGTACCGCCAACGGCACCCATTCGCCATCCTTCAGCGCTGGAAAGCGAACCTGACCCAGCGCATCCACCACGCCCCGGCCACCGACCGCCTCACCATCGGCCTGGATGAACGCCTCCCACAACGGATCACCGGGTGCGGCCTGCGGCAGCACGAACCGTTCGTGGTACTCGGTATAACCGCGGTCCTCACGCAGCAGTCGTCCTGCATCGTCGTACCACTGCTGCGGCGTGGTGGGGCCCTGCGCACGCATCCAGCGGTCGGCGGACAGCCGATGCATGCGCGCGCCATTGGGCGGCACCAGCAGGCGGCCATCGAGGGACACCAGCGCCTCGGCGCCGAAACTGTTGCCCAGTGCGGTGAACGACTGCGCCTGCGCGCCGCCTGCCAGCCAGACCAGCGCGCCTACCACGAACATCCTTTTCATCGGTCGCATCAGACAAAGTGGAGCTGCACGCTAGCGCCTGTGCCTTGACGATGCAATGCAGTCGGCAACATTCGTGCGCGCGATACTCCGGCGCTCAGTACACAGGCAATGAAATGAAACTGGCCTGCTGCGGCGCGTGCCAGATCTGCTGCGTCGCCTTCTGGTAATCGCCCGGTTTGGCCAGGTAGATGTTCGGCACGAACGTCTGCGGATTGCGGTCATACAGCGGGAACAGGCTCGACTGCACCTGCACCATGACCCGATGACCCGGTTGGAACACATGGTTCGCCGTTGGTAGACCGAACGTGTAGTCCAGCACCTGGTTGCTCGCGATCGCCTTCGGGTCGCTGAAGCTCTCGCGGTACCGGCCACGGAAGATCGCCATCGAGACTGACAGCTCGTAGCCGCCCATCTCCGGCGTCGACGGCGTCTGGTCGGGATACACATCGATCAGCTTCACCACCCAGTCGCTGTCGCTGCCACTCGTGGCGGCCTGCAGATTCACCTGCGGCGCACCGCCGATCCGCAACGGGGCGGTCAACGGTTCGCTGACGAAGGTCAGCACGTCCGGCCGGCCATCCACGAAGCGCTGATCCTTCACCAACCAGCTCGTCCACATATCGCGGTCGGCGAACCGCACCGGGCGCGGCACGAACGGCACCGGCTTGGCCGGATCGGACACATACGCCTCGAAGGTCGCTTCACCGGCCTGCGGTGCCTCGAAGGACAGCTTGCCGCCCGCGCGCAGATACAGGGGCTTGGGCTGCGCCACGCTGCGCGGCCATTGCTGCAGCTTGTCCCACTGGTTTTCACCGGTGTTGTAGATCAGCACCGGCGGCGTCTGCGCCTTGGGCGCGCCATCCACCAGGTACTGATCGAAGAACGGCTTGAGCACATCGCGGCGGAACTGCAGCGCGGTATCGCCGTCGAACTTCAGGGCGCCCAGGCTACTGCCGTCGTAGTTGACCTGGCTGTGCCGCCACGGCCCCATCACCAGATAGTTCAGCGTGTTGCCGGTGTCGCGCGGCTCCATCGCCGCATAGCTGTGCACCGCACCCCACATGTCTTCCTGGTCCCACAGGCCCTGCAGCCACATCGTGGGCACCTTCAGCTCGGTCTTGGCCATGCGCGCGTCCAGCGCCTGCTCCTGCCAGAACGCGTCGTAGCTGGGGTGTTCGATCAGCTTGTGCCACCACGGCAACTGATCCAGACCATTGGCCTTGGCGTAGTCCCCGGCCGAGCCGGCGCGCAGGAAGGTCGTGTAGTCGTCGTAGCCCACGCTGGGAATGGACGGCCCCTTGCCGCGCTTGGCCAACTGCCCGGTGAAGTAGCCGAAATTGACCTGCCGGAACGCACCGTAGTTGAGCCAGTCATCGCCCATCCAGCCATCGATCATCGGGCTCTGCGGCGCAGCCACCTTCAGTGCCGGGTGCGGGTTGGTCAGCGCCATCACCACGGTGAAGCCTTCATAGGACGAACCCAGCATGCCGACCTTCCCATTGCTTTCGGGTACATGCTTGACCAGCCAATCGATGGTGTCCCACGCGTCGGTTGCGTGGTCCACCTTCGTGGTGTTGAGCGGCCCGCGCAGCGGCCGGGTCATCACGTAATCGCCCTGGGAGCCGTACTTGCCGCGGATGTCCTGGAACACCCGGATGTACCCGCCATCGACGAACACCTCGTCGCCCTGCGGCAGGATGTCGCGCATGTTCGGCGAATCCATGCGTTTGGCGCGGTTGGCGGCATCGTACGGCGTGCGGGTCAGCAGGATCGGCGCGTGCCTGGCGCCCTTGGGCACCACGATCACCGTGTAGAGTTTCGTTCCGTCACGCATCGGCACCATCACCACGCGCTTGTCGTAGTTGTCCTGCGCCGTGGGCGTCACGAAGCCCTTGGCGGGAATGTCCGGGGTCATCGGCGAGGTCTGCGCCGACACACTGGCCGCAACCATCAGACTCAACAGCGCAACTGGCAATACACACACACGCATGGGGCTCTCCCGGCAGTGATGGCAACTCCCGCAGCCTAGCGCCGCGGGCGCTGCCCCGGTAGATGCCGATCGGCCTGTTCCGTGGCCATTTCGCGCATTCAGCTGCCAACCACCGTTTCGTGCAAAGCCTGCCAGCGCAGCGTGCCGTCCGGGCGGCTCACGAGAACCGCCAAGGCCTCACGTCGATGGCCGGTGCCCTCCGCGCCGACCTGATCCTCACGATAGCGCACCGCGCAGGCGGCGGGCGCGAGTGGCAGGTACTGCATTGCATCGACCGTAATTCTCAGCCCGGGCCGGCTGCCACGGGCGGAGGCGAAGAGGTCGGCGAGCGCGGGCTTGTCCAGGCGGATGCCACGGATCCCGACCATGCTGAAGTCCTCGCTGAAACGGGCCAGCAGTGTGTCCAGCGCAGCCACCGGCGAGCGGCCGGTGAACCAGTCTTCGATCAGCACATGCAGGTCATGGATCTCGTTGAAGGCAAGCGTGTCATTCATGGGGAGGCTCTCAAAGCAAGGGAAGACGCCGGCAGGCGCCATAGCAGAAGCATCGGCAGCAGGCTCATGCCCGCCGCCAGCATCAGGGTGAGCGGGAACGCGTGCGCTGGCAGCACGGAGGACAGCACCGCCAGCACACAGGCCAACAGCGCGGCGGCCAGACAGAAGCTGAGTTGGCGGTTGAGATTCCACAGCGCACTGCCCGGCAGCAGCTCCGCGTCCGCCAGTGTCTGGAACGCGAGCGTCTGTGCGCTGCTGCTGCACAGGCTCCCGCCCAGCCCCATCAGCGCGAAGGCCAGTACCGGCAACCACGGCTGACTGGCCGGTAGGCCGATCAACAACGCGATGCCGACCGCCTGGCATCCCATGCCGGCACTCAACAGCGGGCGCGCCCCGATGCGTGGCAGCCAGTGCCGTGTGGTGGCGATGGCGCAGGCCGAGGCGATCGCCCACGGCAGCATGAAACCCCCGATCGCTGCGGCCCCGTAGCCCTGCCGATGCAGCAGCAGCGTCGCCACCAGTTGCGTGCCGATGAAGGTGCCCGGCACAAGTAGATAGACCAGCATCGCCAGCCGCAGCGAGGCATGTCGCAGCAGCGACCAGTGCAGGACCGGATGATCTGTAAGGCGCGCACTGCGGGCATACAACGCCAGCACCACGGTGGCGACCACGAGCAGGCCCGCGCCGAGCATCCGCTGCCCCGGCTCTGCCAACAGGCTCAGCGCAACCAGCAACACGCTCAGGCCCAGTGAGCCCAACAGCAGCCCGCGACGGTCCAGCGCCGGTACGGCCACCGGCGCACCCGGGCGCACCCACGCGGCCGCCAGCGCCAAGGCCACCATGGCCAGCGGCACACTGACCAGCAACACGCCGCGCCATGAGCCCCACTCCACCAGCAGGCCGCCCAGCGTCGGTGACAGCGCCGGCACCAGCAGTGCCACCGCCATGATGCGGGCGGTCAGACGCGCGCGGTCGGCCGGCGGGCATTCGCGGTAGGCCATCGCCTGCCCCACCGGAATCAACAATCCGCCACCCAGCCCCTGCAGCAGGCGCCAGCCGATCAGCCACTCGATGCTCGGCGCGGTGCCTGCCAGCACAGCGCCCGCGCTGAACAGCGCCAGCGACAGGCACAGCACCCTGCGCTCGCCAAGCCGCGCGGCCAGCCAGCTGCCCAGTGGAATCACCAGGGTCAGGCCGAGCATGTAGGCGTTGCCGATCCACGCCAGCTGCGGCACGGAGGCCTGCAGGTCGGCGGCGATGGCCGGATACGCGACGGTACCGATGAACATGTTCACCAGGTCCAGCGAGAATCCCAGCAGGTACAGTGTTTCCACCCTGGCCCGGTATGTCATGCGGTGCTCCGATTGCGAGGCGGCAGCATGCGCGTTGGCGGCGGCTGGATATACGGGCAACCGGATGCAAGACTGTCAAACCTTTTTTGACAGTCAGAGCGCCGCCATGGTCAGCCTGGACCGCTTCGAGACCTTCAAGGCGATTGTCGATGCCGGCAGCCTGACCGCGGCCGCGCAGCGCCTCGGCCAGAGCCGCGCGGTGGTGAGTTTCAATCTCAAGCGACTGGAGCAGGAACTCGGCGTGACCCTGCTGGTGCGCAATACCCGCAGCCTGGCACTGACCGAGGCCGGCGAACGCTTTTACCAGCACTGCACTGCCCTGTTGGCGACTGCCGAGCTGGCGATCGAGGAGGCACGCAGCGAACTGCTGCAGCTGCGTGGCACGCTGCGGCTGACCACCACGCCGGAGTATGCGATCGCCCGGGTCGTGCCCGTGCTGGAATCCTTCCGCGCCCTGCATCCCGAGCTGCGCCTGCACCTGTCCACCTCACCGGCGCCGGCGGACCTGATTCCCGAGCGGTTCGATCTGGCGATCCGGTTGGGGCGGCTGCAGGACTCGCAGCTGCGCGCGACTCTGCTGGACGAACACGCGCTGTGCGCGGTCGCCGCGCCGTCGTTGTTGTCCACGCTGCCGGATGATGCCGCGCGCGATGACCCGGACTGGGTCCGTACGCTGCCGCGATTGGGGTATCCGCGCCTGGCGGATCTGCCGCTGGTGGCGCCCGATGGCAGCGACCAGCTGTTTGCCTGCAACCCCGCCCATGCGGTGGTTACGGTCGATAACGCCTCCACCCTGCGTGCATTCGCGCTGGCCGGGGCCGGCGCGACGGTATTGCCGCAGTGGTTGATCGATGACGATCTGGCGCAGGGCCGGCTGCTGCCGATCCTGCGCCGTCATCGTTTCCCGCGCCAGGGCGTCTATGCGGTGTTTCCCAACACTGCACAGCCCTCGCGCCGGGTCCGGCTGCTGCTGGCGCACCTGCGCGAGCACCTGCCGGGGTGACCGGAGGCACGACCCACGGTCGTGCCCTGCCCGTCAGCTCAGCGGACCACCTGCTCGGCCAGCTCCAGCGGCACGCGCTGCACCGGTGCATTGGCCGCGCGCGAGAGCTGCACTTCGTACTGCCCACCGGCGATCTTCCACTGCTTGGCAGCGGTATCGAAGCTGGCCAGCGTCTTCGGCTCGGCTTCGATGCGGATCCGGCGGCTTTCGCCCGGCTGCAGCGTCACCTTCTGGAAGCCGATCAGGCGGATCGGCGTGGTGCTGCCCTGCGGCAGCTGCAGGTACAGCTGCGGCACGTCCGCACCAGCGACCTTGCCGGTGTTGCGCACGTCCACGCTGGCGACCACACGCTGGCCTTCCACCACCACCTGCAGGTTGTCGTAGCCGAAGCTGGTGTAGGACAGGCCATGGCCGAACGCGTACTGCGGGGTCAGGCCCTTGGCGGCGAACCACTTGTAGCCGACGTTGGCACCTTCGATGTCGTAGTCGATGGTGTCATCCGGCTTGTTCTTCGGATTGAAGCCCAGGCCGTTGACGTGCGGGCGCGGCAGCTGGCTGACATCGGTCGGCCAGGTCACCGGCAGGCGACCGGACGGATTGACCTTGCCGGTCAGCAGCGCGGCGATGCCTTCACCGCCCCGGATGCCCGGGTACCAGGCCTGCAGGATGGCCGGCACCTGCTGCAGCCACGGCAGCTCGACCGGGCCATTGGTTTCCAGCACCACCACGGTCTTCGGGTTGGCCTTGGCCACCCCGGCGATCAGCTTGTCCTGGTTGTCCGGCAGCTGCATGTGCGGCAGATCGACCGATTCGGCCGACCACTGCGTGGCGAACACGATGGCCACATCGGCGGCAGCGGCAGCGCGCGCGGCGGCAGCCACATCGCGGCCATCCACGTAATCGATGCGGGCATCCGGACGCTCGGCGCGCAGCGCTTCCAGCGGCGAGGACGGGTGGAAGATCACCGGGCCCGGCCAGGTGGTCGGCATCACGCCCGGCACCGCATTGGTGCCCCGCGCGGTCCAACCCACCATCGACGAACCACCCCCACCGATCACGCCCTTGTCGGCATGGCCACCGATGATCACGATGCGCTGCACGTCCTTGCCCAGCGGCAGCAGATCATCGGCATTGCGCAGCAGCACGCTGCCTTCTTCAACGGTCCGCTGCGCGGCGTGGAAGCCGGCTTCGTCGTCGATCGGCTCATGCACCGGCGGCAGATCGAAGTTACCGTGCGCGAACATGGTGCGCAGGATGCGGCCGACCATGTCGTCCAGGCGCGCCTGCGGCACCACGCCACCGGCCACGGCCAGGCGCAGCGGTTCGTCGAAATAGACCGCCTTGTCGAACACTTCACCGGCCGACTGCTGGTCCAGACCGGCCAGGGCCGCCTTGGAACCGCTGTGCACGCCGCCCCAATCGGACATCACGAAACCGGGGAACTTCCATTCCTGCTTGAGCACCTCGTTCATGAGGTAATCGTGTTCGCAGCCGTAGGTACCGTTGATGCGGTTGTACGAGCACATCGCCGAACCGGGCTTGCCGATGTCCATGGCGATCTCGAAGGCCAGCAGGTCCGATTCGCGCATCGCCTGCTCGCCGATCTCGGCGCTGTGAAAATTGCGCGAGGTCTCCATGTCGTTGAGCGCGAAGTGCTTCATCGTGGAGATGACGTGCTGGCTCTGCACGCCGCGGATCGACTCGCCGACCAGCACCCCGGCCAGCAGCGGATCTTCACCGGCATATTCGAAGTTGCGGCCGTTGCGCGGATCACGCTGCAGGTTGACGCTGCCGGCCAGCAGGATGTTGAAGCGCTGCTGCCAGGCTTCGCGGCCCATGGTGGCACCGCCAGCGAAGGCGATATCCGGGTTCCAGCTGGAGGCCGTGGACGGACCGGACGGCATCGCGGTGGCATGGTCACCCTTGCGCAGGCCGCCCGGATTGGTCACGCCGACACCGGCATCGGCCGACTGCTGCGCCGGAATGCCCAGGCGCGGCACGCCCGGCACGAAACCGGCCGAACCGACCGCGCCTTCCGGCAGCGGACCGCCGTCTTTGCCCAGCCCGAAGTAGCTGTGCAGCATCTGGAATTTTTCGTCCACGGTCATCTGCGCGACCAGCGCCTTGGCACGGGCATCGGCGTTCAAGCCGGTGTCCATCCACGGCGTGTCGCCACCCACCGGCGCGGCATAGCCCAAGGTCAGCAGCGTGGCTGCGGTGGTGCCCTTCTTGCCCTCATGGGTGCGCAGCTTGATCGCCGCCGACGTGGCCGACTGGAAGCCATCGCTGAAGTAGCTTTCATTGGCTTCCAGCGCGACGCGCGACGGATCAAAGCCCGCGGTGGTGGCCGCATCGGCGCTGACCGCACCCAGCAGCACGGCCGGTGCACCCAGGCGCGAGCCAGTGACCAGCGGCGGCAGTGCCGCGGCATCGGCGGCACTGGTGTACAGCGCGACCACGTGGCGGCCATCGTTGAGGCGCAGGTAATTCAGCGATGGCCGCTCGGTGCCCGATTCGGCCTCGATCGGCAGGCGGGTCAGCACGACGCTGCCGGTCTGCTGCGCGGCGGCAGGATCGGCGGTCACGAAACGATAGTGGTAGCCCAGCGCATCGGCCAGACCCTGCAGCGGATCCACGCGATCGGCGCGACGCTCCACGTTGCGCACGGTCAGTGCATCGACCTGCAGTTTCTCCAGCTGGGCGGCGACCACGGCCGCATCCAGATCGCCCGGAGTCTGCTCCAGGGTGAGCACGGTGAACGCGTCGGTGGTGGCGACCGGGGCGGCAGCCCAGGCGGAAGCGCTCAGCGAGAGCGCGATGGCGGCCGTCAGGGCCAGGGGCTTTGAAATCGTTTTCATGAGCGGACGAAACACCTTTGCTTGCGCAATAAATCCAGGGAGTCTTGCCGCAGAAGGGTGCAGCGCCATGTCGGCGGGAACCACGCGCGGGCGCGCGGAACCGTTTACAACGCAAGGCGACGACGGCTACGTCCAGGCCCCTCCGCCCGTCGTGACAGCCGCACCACCTGGGAGGCCCTGACCAGCGCCTCACCCCCGAAGAGTGTCCGAGCCTGTTCATGCCTGTCAACAGGATGCTTACATTTGAGACGCCAGGGGCGCTCCCTTTTACGCCGAAACCGGCTTGATCACCGCTGTAGCGGCGGCCTCCACGACCCGCCCGCGCTGGTCGCGCGGCTGCATCGGTGCCAGCGGCAATCCATCGCTGGCGGCCTGCAGTACCGAGCGCGGCTCGCCCGGCGCGAACAGGAATGCCTCGCCCCATTGGCGCAGCGCCACCACCAGCGGGAACAGCGCGCGGCCGCGCGTTGTGAGCACGTATTCCTGATAGCCGCGGCCCTCGCCCAACGGCTGCTGGGCCAGCACGTCTGCCTCCAGCAAGGCCTGCAGGCGCTGGCTGAGCATGCTGCGCGACATCCCCAGGCGGCGTTGGAAGTCACTGAAACGGCGCGCCCCATCGAAGGCCTCGCGCACGATCAGCAGCGACCAGCGGTCGCCGACCAGATCCAGCGCGCGCCCCACCGGGCAGGAGGTAGTGGCATCGGTTGTCATGAGCGGGCTCCTTTCCAGGTTTCATTTTAGAACCAGATACCCCAGAATCAACTGGTTCTATTTTGAGACTCCATGATGGCGATCATCGCCCAGGCCACTGCCTCCCGCCTCCCGTCCGCCCTGCTGCTGTTGTTTGCCTGCGCCGCCGGCCTGAGCGTGGCCAATGTCTATTACGCCCAACCCTTGCTGGACGCCCTGGCCGCCGATCTCCAGATCAGCACCGCCCACATCGGCGCGGTGATCGCCGCCACCCAGCTGGGTTCGGTCGCCGCCCTGCTGTGGGTGGTCCCGCTGGGCGACCGCATGGACCGTCGCCGCCTGATGGCGATCCAGACCGGTGGCCTGGTGCTGGCCCTGCTGGCCGTCGCGCTCGCGGCCCAGGCCTGGAGCCTGCTGCTGGGCATGCTGGTGGTCGGCCTGCTCGGCACCGCGATGACCCAGGGGTTGATCGCCTATGCCGCCGCCGCTGCAGGCGAGCACGAGCGCGGCCGCGTGGTCGGCGCCGCACAGGCGGGCGTGGTGGTCGGGTTGTTGTTGGCACGCGTCGTGGCCGGTGCGGTAGCCGATCTGGGCGGATGGCGGGCGGTGTACCTGCTCTCTGCGGCGGTCATGGTGGTGACGGGCACCTTGCTGTGGGCACGCCTGCCACGGCTGCCGGTCTCGACGCCCCCCACCGCGCGAACCGGGTTGATCGCCTTGCTGCAGCAACAGCCGATGCTGCGCCAGCGCGGCGTGCTGGGCCTGCTGCTGTTCACTGTGTTCGGCCTGTTCTGGAGCAGCATGAGCCTGCCACTGAGCGCACCGCCGTATACCCTCAGCCACACCGCCATCGGCGCCTTCGCGCTGGTCGGCCTGCTCGGTGCGTTGGCGGCGGCACGCAGTGGGCACTGGAGTGACCGGGGCCATGCCGGGCGGGTCACCACCGGCGGCCTATGGTTGATGCTGCTGAGCTGGCTGCCGATCGCCGCGATGTCCCACCACCTGGGCTGGCTGGTGCTCGGCGTGCTGCTGCTGGATCTGGCGGTGCAGGCGCTGCATGTGACCAACCAGAGCCGGATTCTGGCCGCAGCCGCGCACGCACAGGCCCAGGTCATCGCCGCCTACATGCTGTTCTACGCTGCCGGCAGCGGGCTGGGTGCGCTGGCCGGAAGTGCGTTGTATGCCGCGTTCGGGTGGCCCGGGGTCTGCACGGCGGGTGCCGGTGTGTCGCTGCTGGCGTTGCTGGCCTGGTGGGCGATGCCGGGTTATCACGCCATCACCGGTGGTCATGAGGTCTGCCCTGTTCCAGGCGGATCGCGGCTCGATAATGAGCGCTCACGTCCCGGAGCCGCCGCATGCCCCCACACCGCCACTTCGATCAACTCTGGCGCGACCGCAACGACACCTCCCGGCAACGCAGCCCGCGGGTGCTGATCCGGGTGTTCGTCGGACCGGGCGAGCTGGAAGCACGGGTGGCGTTCTACGAGCAGTTGCAGGGCGTGGTCGCCGATGCGGGCTTTCCGTTCCCCGAGGCCGGCCTGCGTCTGGCGATGGTCGGGGCGTTCCTGCTGATCGAAGGCGCGCCGGACAAGCTGGCCCCGTTCACCTCCACCACCGGCACGCTGCTGGTGGATGACGTGCAGCCTTATTACGACCGGCTGGTGGCGGCCGGGGCGCAGATCATCTTTCCACTGCAGGTCGTGCCCACCGGGGCGGCCTTCAACGCCGTGCATCCGGACGGCACCGTGGTCGAGTACGTGCATCACCGGCCCGATCCGCAGGGGCGCTGAGTAGATCCACGCCATGCGTGGATGCCCTCCATCACGCGCGTGGCCATCCCATCTGGCGCGCTGCCATTCCGCGCTCCTGAAGCATTCATCACCCTCAACCGGTTCGAAATCCGGCTGCCGAATTCGTTAGCATTTTTACTAATTGCGGGTAGGATTGTCGGTCTCAGCCTTTGACACGCGTGCTGCCGATACTTGCCGCCATGCCCTTGTTTCCTGCCCGTTTCCGCCTGCTCCAGCCCTGCCGGGAGGCCCGCTGATGGGCGCCGTGCTGGCCCTGGACCGGCTGCTGGAGACCCGCCGGGTCTGGCGGGGGCAGCCACGTGCGGCTTTCCCGGAGGTGGCCCCGCACCCGACCGGGCACCCCGCGTTGGATGCCCGCCTGCCCGGCGGCGGCTGGCCGCCCTCGGCGCTGTCGGAGGTGCTGCTGGCCTCGCCCGGGGTCGGTGAGCTGGCCCTGGTCTGGCCGACGCTGGCGCGGTTGAGCCAGCAACAGCAGACCGTGGTGCTGATCGCCCCGCCGCACCTGCCGCATGCCCCGGCGTGGGCCCGCGCCGGGCTGGCGCTGAACCAGGTGCAGGTGGTCCAGGCCAGCCCGCGCGATGCGTTGTGGGCCGCCGAACAATGCCTGCGTTCGGCCGCCTGCGCGGCGGTGCTGTGCTGGCCGCAGCAGGCCGATGACCGGGCGCTGCGCCGGCTGCAGGTGGCGGCCGAAACCGGCCAGTGCCTGGGCTTTTCCTTCCGCGATGCCCGGCACGCGCGCAATCCCTCCCCGGCTGCGCTGCGCCTGCAGCTCGACGATGGCCAGGTGCGTGTCCTCAAATGCCGCGGCGGGCTGGCACCGGCGCAGCCGTTGCCGCTGGCCGTGGCCCATTGAGCCGCCGCCATGGACTGGGCCTGCCTGCTGCTGCCGCACCTGGCGCTGGACGCTGCCCTGCGCCAGCAACCGGACCCGGCCGCGCCACTGGTGCTGGTCACCGGCCCGGCGCAGCGGCGCGTGCTGCATGCGGTCAGTCCCTCGGCGCGGCAGCGGGGGCTGCGCCGCGGCATGCTGCTCTCGGCCGCGCAGGTGCTCACCCGCGACATGCTCACCGTGGAATACGACCCACGCGCCGAGCAGTCCACCCGCCAGTTGCTGGCCAGCTGGCTGTACGGCATCAGCTCGCAGGTCAGCCTGGATTTTCCGCATGCGATGGCGTTGGAGATCCGGGCCAGCCGCGCGCTGTTCGGTGATTGGCCCAAGGTCGAGCAGCGGCTCACCCGTGGCCTGACCGAACTGGGTTTCCGGCATCGGCTGGTGGCCGCACCCAATCCGCATGCCGCCAGCGTGCTGGCCCGCGTGCATGGCCGGCTCGGCGTGGATGCACATCAGTTGGATGCCGCACTGGCACAGGTACCGATCGAACGCAGCGGGTTGCCGGTCGAAGCGGTCACCGTGCTGGCGCGCTCGGGCCTGCGCACGCTGGGCGCGGCGTTCAGCCTGCCGCGCGAGAGCCTGGCCCGGCGCTTCCCGCCGCAGGTGCTGGCGCATCTGGATGCGCTGCGCGGGATCAGCACGCCGCCGCTGCGCTACTTCCAGCCACCGGACCGTTTCGATGCGCGCATCGAGTTCGAGTACGAGGTCGAATCCACCCAGGCCATGCTGTTCCCGTTGCGGCGTCTGACCGCCGATCTGGCCGCGTTCCTATGCTCGCGCGATGGCGGCGTGCTGCAGTTCGATCTATGGTTCGAACACGAACACCACCCCGATACGCGGCTCTCGATCGGCCTGCTCGCGCCCGAGCGCGAACCGGCGATGCTGTTCGAGCTGGCCCGCAACCGCGTGGATCATCTGCAGTTGCCGGCCGGCAGCCGCGGCCTGCGCCTCCAAGCCGAGCAACTGCCACCGTTCGTGCCGGCCGCACGCGATCTGTTCGACCCGCGCCCGCAACAGGCCATGCCGTGGGAACAGCTGCGCGAGCGCCTGCGCGCCCGGCTCGGCGATGACGCCGTGCAGGGGCTGGGGCTGCGCGCCGATCATCGGCCCGAACGCGCGACCGGTGACGCCCAGGGCGCACCCAAGGCCCCGCCTGCGGTACTGCCGATGCGCCCGGGCTGGCTGCTGGCCCAGCCGCAGGCGCTGCAGGACCCACACCTGCGCATCCTGTCCGGGCCGGAGCGGATCGAGTCGGGCTGGTGGGATGCCGACGACATCCGCCGCGACTATTACGTCATCGAAACCACGCAAGGCCAGCGCGGCTGGGCCTATACCGCCGCTGATGCACGCAGCGGACCGTTCATGCTGCACGGCTGGTTCGCATGAGCGCACCGCTGCCCGGATACGCCGAACTGCATTGCCTGTCGGCCTTCAGTTTCCAGCGCGGTGCGTCCATCGCCGAGGAGTTGTTCGCGCGTGCCAAGGGCCAGGGCTACCACGCGCTGGCGATCACCGATGAGTGCTCGCTGGCCGGCATCGTGCGCGCCTGGCAGGCGGCGCAGAAGCACGCACTGCCCCTGATCACCGGTGCCGAATTCCAGCTGGAAGATGGCCCGAAACTGGTGCTGTTGTGCACCGACCAGGGCAGCTACGCCGCGCTGTGCCAGCTGATCACCACCTGCCGCCGGCGCGCGCCCAAGGGCGAGTACCGCTGCCTGCGCAGCGACATGGAACAGCTGCATGCGGGCCTGTTGTGCCTGTGGGTCGCCCCCAGCCCCGGGATCGAGGATGCACAGTGGCTGCAGGCCTGTTTCCCGCAGCGCCTGTGGCTGGCGGTTGAACTGCACCGCGAGGCCGACGACCGTGCGCGCCTGCAGCGCCTGCGTCGTTTCGGTCGCGACCAGGGCATTCCACTGGTGGCCAGCGGTGATGTGCACATGCATGTGCGCCGCCGCCGCGCGCTGCAGGACACCCTCACCGCGATCGGCCACCACTGCACGCTCGGCGAAGCCGGCTGGCGCCTGTTCCCCAACGGTGAGCGCCACCTGCGTACCCGCCAGGCCCTGGCCACGCTGTACCCGCCCGAGCTGCTGGCCGAAACCGTGCGCATCGCCGAGCGCTGCCACTTCGATCTCAAGCAACTGAAGTACACCTACCCGCGTGAACTGGTGCCGGCCGGTCACGACCCGGCCAGCTGGCTGCGGGTGCTGGTGGAAGAAGGCATGCAATGGCGTTGGCCCGCGGGCGAGACGCCCCAGCAACGCCACCAGATCGAACACGAACTGGCGCTGATCCACACCAAGCAGTACGAGTCCTACTTCCTGACCGTGCACGACATCGTGCGCTTCGCGCGCGGCCAGCAGATCCTCTGCCAGGGCCGCGGCTCGGCCGCCAATTCCTCGGTGTGTTACGTGCTGGGCGTGACCGAGATCGACCCCAGCGAGATGGCGCTGCTGTTCGAGCGCTTCATCTCCGCCGAACGCGATGAGCCGCCGGACATCGACATCGACTTCGAACACGAACGCCGCGAGGAAGTGCTGCAGTACGTGTTCAACCGCTACGGTCGCGAACGCGCCGCATTGACCGCGGTGGCGATCAGCTACCGGGGGCGCAGCGCGGTGCGCGATGTGGCCCGGGTGCTGGGCCTGCCGCCAGACCAGGTCAACGAACTGGCCGCCTGCCTGGACCGCTGGAGCAGCCACGAGCCGCTGCCGGAGGCATTGCGCGAGCGCGGCTTCGACCCGGAGACCCCGCTGATGCGGCGCGTGGTCGCCCTGACCGCCGAACTGGTCGACTTCCCGCGCCACCTGTCCCAGCACCCGGGCGGTTTCGTGATCTCCGAACACCCCCTGTCCACGATGGTGCCGGTGGAGAACGCGGCCATGGACAACCGCACCGTGATCCAGTGGGACAAGGACGATCTGGATGTCACCGGGCTGATGAAGGTGGACTGCCTGGCACTGGGCATGCTCACCGCCGTGCGCAAATGCCTGGCGATGCTGGAAGCGCATGGCGAGCCGAAGATGGGCATGGCCGATATCCCCTCCGGCGATGGCCCCACCTACGACATGATCTGCCGCGCCGACACCCTGGGCGTGTTCCAGATCGAGTCGCGCGCGCAGATGGCGATGCTGCCGCGCATGCAGCCGCGCTGCTTCTACGATCTGGTGATCGAAGTGGCGATCGTGCGCCCCGGCCCGATCCAGGGCGACATGGTCCATCCGTATCTGAACCGACGGAAGAAGCTCAAGGAAGAAGGCATCGAAGAGGTCGACTACCCGCCCGAGCTGGAGAAGGTCTTCAAACGCACCCTCGGCGTGCCGCTGTTCCAGGAACAGGTGATGCAGCTGGCGGTCGCCGCCGCCGGTTTCAGCCCCGGGCAGGCCGACGCACTGCGCCGCTCGATGGCCGCGTGGAAGCGCCACGGCGGGCTGGAGCCGCACCGCGACAAGCTGCTCGCCGGCATGGCCGCCAACAACTACAGCCGCGAATACGGCGAGCGCCTGTTCGAGCAGATCAAAGGCTTCGGCAGTTATGGCTTCCCGGAAAGCCATGCGGCCAGCTTCGCGCTGATCACCTATGTCAGCTGCTGGCTCAAGTGCCACCATCCTTCCGCGTTTGCCGCCAGCCTGATCAACAGCCAGCCGTTGGGGTTCTACACCCCGGACCAGATCCTGCAGGATGCGCGTCGCCACGGCGTACCGGTGTTGCCGGTGGACGTACGCTACAGCGACTGGGACTGCACGCTGGTCCCGCCCCCCTCGCCGGGCCGGCCATTCGGCATCCGCCTGGGCCTGCGCCTGGTCGATGGCTTCAGCGAGGCGGTCGCCACCGGCGTGGTGCAGGCGCGCCAGCGCGCGCCTTTCGAGAGCGTGGCCGACCTGAGCCAGCGCGCGCAGCTGGACCGTCGCCACCAGGGCCTGCTGGCCGATGCCGGTGCACTCAAGGGCTTGAGCGGCCATCGCCATCGTGCACGCTGGGACGTCTCCGGCGTGGAAAAGCCGCTGCCGCTGTTCGAGGCTGCCCGCGCCACCACCGAGGCCGCCGTCCCGCTGCCGCTGCCCAGCGCGTTCGAGGACATGCAGGCCGACTACAACACCACCGGCACCACGCTGGGCCGGCACATGGTCTCCTTCATCCGCAGCCAGCTGCGCCAGCGCCGCTGCCACCGCTCCGACGAACTGGCCGCCCTGCCGCACGGGCGAAGCGTGCGGTTTGCCGGGTTGGTACGCATGCGCCAGCGCCCACAGACTGCCAGCGGCGTCACCTTCCTCACCCTGGAAGACGAATGCGGCATGGTCAATGCGGTGGTCTGGCGCAAAATCGCCGACCGCCAGCATCGCGTACTGGTTGAAGCGCAACTGATGCAGATCGATGGCCGGCTCGAACGCGTGGACGGTGTGCAGCACCTGATCGTCCGCCAGATGCACAACATCGACCCCCTGATCGACGGCGTGCGCACCCACAGCCGCGATTTCCGCTGAGCCATCCCGTGACCGACTTCACGCTCTGAATGCAATTCCAGACTTTTCCGACTGGTGTCGTGAATGGCCTATCCGGTATGGTCGCAGCCTTCCAAGGATCCGGAGAACTGCATGTCGCGCGCGTTGACTGTCACCACGCTGGTCATTTCCAGCCTCGCCCTGGCTGTCTCCGGCTGGACCGCGCTGCAACTGCATCAGAGCCAGTCCGATGAGCGTGTCATCACCGCACGCGGCCTGGTGATCCGCGATGCCACGGGCCAGGCACGGGTGATCCTCGGCGCGCCGGTCCCCGATCCGCTCACCAAGGGAGTGACCCAGGGGCCACGCGCATCACCGCTGTCAGGCCTGATCCTGCTGGGCGCCGATGGCTCCGAGCGCGGCGGCTACGGCACTGTCGATGTCGGCGATGAGGCCATCCTCACCCTGGACGATGCCAGCGGTACCACCGAGGTGTTCAAGGTCACGGCCAACCCGGACCGCGGCGCCACGCTCGTGGTCAAGCATCAGAACAGCACCGGTGCGATGTTGACCTCCTGGCAGGGCAAGCCGGAGCTGATCTTTCTCAACGACGACGAACAGACGCACTACATCAGTCCGCACTCCGCTGCCGCGCCCTGAGCAAGCTGGCGGTGATTTTCAGATAGCGCTATGACACCCTAACCGTTGTCATGGGACCGTCCTGCACGCGCGCCACCGCGCAGCAGCCGTCCCCGCTTCTGGAGTGCTCATGCCCATTGCTGCCCCCACCTGGCCCCAGGCCACCACCGTCGATGAGATCCGCCGCAACCTGGCGGCGGTCCGCGAGCGCATCGCACGTGCCTGCGCATTGGCCGGCCGCGACCCGGCCAGCGTGCGTCTGCTGCCGGTCAGCAAGACGGTCGATGAAGCCCGCCTGCGCCTGGCGTGGGACGCTGGCTGCCACGAGCTGGGCGAGAACAAAGTGCAGGAAGCCCAGCGCAAGGCTGCCGCCATGGCCGACCTGCCCGGCCTGCGCTGGTCGGTGATCGGCCACCTGCAGACCAACAAGGCGCGCGACGTGGCGCGCTTCGCCAGCGAGTTCCAGGCCTTGGACAGCCTGCGCGTGGCGCAGGCACTGGATCAGCGCCTGGAACTGGAGCAGCGCACGCTGGACGTGTTCGTGCAGGTCAACACCTCCGGCGAGGACAGCAAGTACGGCCTGGACCCGATCGCGGTCGCCGACTTCGTGCAGCAGCTCCCCGCGTTTTCGAACCTGCGCGTGCGCGGGCTGATGACCCTGGCAGTGTTCTCGCCCGATCCGGAACAGGTGCGGCCGTGCTTCGCGCGTCTGCGCGATCTGCGCGAGCGACTGCGCCGTACGCTTCCGGCGGGGGTCAGCCTGGAGGAACTCTCGATGGGGATGTCCGGCGACGTCGAGATCGCCATCGAAGAAGGCGCCACCGTCGTGCGTGTGGGCCAAGCCATCTTCGGCGCGCGCTCGACGCCGGACAGCCTCTACTGGCCGACGCCGTCCTGACCACGCATCGCTGATGGTCTCTCACTTGGCAGGAAGGAGCCGCCGAAAGGCCGGCCCATGGCCCAGCAGTTGATCTTCGGCACCTCCATGCTCACCGGGCGAAGGTAAGCCATGGCGATCTCCCAACCGACAGATTGGGTGAAAAAGCCCGCCAGACCCCCGTGAGATAATGTGGTTCATGACCTCACCGGACTCTCAACGCCCGCTCCTGTCCAGGGACGCGTGGAAGCGCCGTGCGGCGCTGTGGGGCGGCGCGGTAGCCGTCGCCCTGGTCGCGATCGTGTTCGCCAAGGCCAGCGACGCGGCCTTCCGGGTGTTCCAGTGGATCATCGCCCATTCGATCTGGTGGGCGCTGCTGGTGACGCCGGCGGTGTTCGCCCTGTTGGCATGGCTGACCAGTGGCGCACTCAAGCCGACGCGTGGCAGCGGGATTCCACAGGTGATCGCCGCACTGGACGTTGCCACGCCCGAGTTCCGGCGCGACAACCTCTCGCTGAAGGTATCGGCCGGCAAACTGGCGCTGACCACACTGTCCCTGCTCGGAGGTGCATCGGTGGGCCGTGAAGGCCCCACGGTGCACGTCGGTGCCAGCCTGATGTACATGTTCGGGCGCTGGTTCGGCTTCCGTGACCCGAAGGAGTTGTCGCATTTCCTGCTGGCCGGTGGCGCAGCCGGTATCGCCGCCGCGTTCAATACACCGCTGGCCGGCATCGTGTTCGCCATTGAAGAGCTCAGTGGCCGCTTCGAGCACCGTTTTTCAGGCACGTTGCTCACTGCGGTCATCGTCGGTGGCGTGGTGTCGCTTGGCCTGCTCGGCAACTACACCTACTTCGGCAAAGTAAGTGCCACGCTCCCGTTGGGCCAGGCATGGCTGGCGATCCTGGTGTGCGGCACGGTCGCAGGCCTGCTCGGTGGCGTGTTCGCCAAGGCGGTACTGCTCACCATGGCGGGCCGACCGCGATGGCTGGGCAGGCTGCGCCAGCGGCACCCGGTGCTGCTGGCCGCCCTGTGCGGGCTCGCGCTGGTGCTGCTGGGTGCTGCCTTCGGCGCGGGTGCGTTCGGTACCGGCTACGAGCAAGCCAAGGGACTGGTCCAAGGTGGCGCAACCGTCGGGCACGAATTCGGCCTGATGAAACTTCTCGCCAATCTGGTGTCGTACCTTGCCGGCATTCCGGGCGGGTTGTTCTCGCCCGCACTGGCCGTCGGTGCCGGGCTGGGACACAACCTTGCCGCCATCATGCCGTCCGTCGATGAGCGCATCTTTGTCCTGCTGGGCATGTGCGCCTATCTGACCGGGGTGACCCAGGCCCCGCTGACCTCTGCGGTCATCTCGCTGGAACTGACGGACAGCAGCGACATGCTGCTGCCCATTCTGGCGACCGTCCTGATCGCGCGCGGCGTCTCCGGGCTGGTCTGCCGCGTGCCGATCTACAAGGCCATGGCCGAACAGCTGGTCAGGCAGCTGCCGGGCCCCCACCCGCCTTCGGCTTAGCGCACTGGCGAGAGGCTGGAACCCCAGCCCCTCGCCCGCGTGCGGCGGCAGGATCACGCGTTGACGTCGACTACCGTGCGGCCCTGCACACGCCCCTGCAGCACCTGCTCGGCCAGCGCCGGAACGTCGGCCAGGCCGATTGTCTGTGTAGTACGGGCCAGCTTGCCCAGATCCAGATCGGTGGCCAGTCGCCCCCATGCCTGCTCGCGGGCCGCATAGGGCGCGTTGACCGAATCTATGCCCGCCAGGGTGACGTTGCGAAGGATGAAGGGCAGCACGGAGCCCGGCAGATCCGCGCCCTGGGCCAAACCAAATGCAGCCACCACGCCGCGATAGCGGGTCTGCGCCAGCACGTTGGCCAAGGTATGACTGCCCACCGCATCGATCGCACCAGCCCAGCGCTCCTTGGCGATCGGCGCACCGGCCCCGGAAAGCGTCGCGCGGTCGATGATCTCTGCCGCACCCAGTTCCTTGAGATAGGCGGATTCCTCGAGCCGGCCGGTCGACGCGACGACCCGGTAACCCAGTGTGGAGAGCAGTGCGATCGCGATGGACCCGGCACCGCCGTTGGCGCCAGTGACCAGGATGTCACCCTGATCCGGTGACACGCCGCCATGCTCCAGCGCCAGCACCGACAGCATCGCGGTGTAACCGGCGGTGCCGATGGCCATCGCTTCCTGGCTGGAAAACGCCGTGGGAATCTTCACCAGCCACTCGCCCGGCACACGCGCCTTCTGCGCATAGCCGCCATGGTGGGTCTGGCTCAAGCCCCAGCCGTTGACCAGCACGCGATCGCCCGGCGCAAAACCCGGATGGGTGGACGTTTCAACCACACCGGCCAGATCAATGCCGGGAATGAGCGGGAAGGTGCGGATCACCGGCGAACGGCCGCTCAGCGCCAGCGCGTCCTTGTAATTCACCGTGGAGTACTCCACGGCAACGGTGACGTCGCCAGGCATCAGGTCCTGCTCGGTCAGGTCGACGACGCCAGCACTGATGGCGTCACCGTTTTTGGTCGCAAGAAGGGCTTTGAAGGACATGGGATCTCCGGTTCGGGTGCTTGAGGGGCATTGCAGACCGGACCAGTGTGCGCACGGCGCTGTACCGTCCTGTTAAATCACCCTGATCGGCGGGTACCTCACTCCCCCAGCACGCTCGCAATGGCCACCGCAAGCAGGCCCCGCACGGTCTCCGCCGCGAGGTCTGGATCGCGCACTGCGCGCATCGCCAGCCCTTCGACCAGCAACCGCATCAGCAACGTACGCCGTTCCAGATCGGCGTCCTCCGGCGTGCGCCCACGCGCGATGTCGTGCTGCCGAAGCCAGCCGGTGATGGCCGCGCTGGTCTGCCTGTCGTGCCGGCGCAGCACGTCTGCGACCACCGGATCGCGGTGCGCTTCAGCGGTGATCTCCGCATACAGCGCGACATTGGCGATGGCATTGCCACGGGTTTCCAGCGTCTCCCCGCGCGCCCACAGCTGGTAGCAACGCAGCAGTCCGTCAACCAGATCGGCCGCCGCCGGCATGTGGCCGATCGCGTCCTGGTCGTAAGCGAGCTGTCGTTCGATCAGCGCCAGGATCAGCGCACGTTTGTTCTCGAAGTAGCGGTACATCAGGCCCTGGCTGATCTCCGCCTCTGCGGCGATGTCACTGATCGAGCCGGCATGGAAACCGCGGGCGATGAAACAGCGCTGCGCCGCGTCCAGGATCCGCTGGCGCTGCGCTTCGGCACGCACGGCTGCAGCGTCTTCGGCGGGGGCGCCGGAAAGGGGTGTAAGCGTCATTGCTCGTCGTAGATGGCGTCCAGTTGAGGGGTGATGGTACGACACGCAGGGGCTGAATGAACGGTCATTCATCTGTCATTTTACGCGCACAGACTGCGCAGGCCCCCTCCTCCCGTGAACGAACCCGATGCGCCACGCCCAGCTGCACCGTCACCTGTTAGCCCTCGCCATCGCTACCGCCCTGCCCGGCCTCGCCGTGGCCAATGACGCCACCACTGTCGCCACCGCCGACACCGCCGCCCGCGATGTGGTCGCGCTGGACCAGGTGGTCGTTACCGCCCAGAAGCGTGCCACCAATCTGCAAGACACCCCGATCTCGGTCTCCGTGCTGGATGCCGAAGCATTGAAGGATCGCAGCGCGATCTCGATCGGCAGCCTCTCCGATGGCTCGATCCCCTCACTGCGTGTCACCCCGTTCGCCACCCGCAGCTCGGCGCTGAACATCGGCATCCGCGGGATCGGTGCCTCCGGCGATGCCAATCAGCCCGCGCGCGATGCCGGTGTCGGCGTGTATGTCGATGGGGTGTTCATGGGCCGCGCGCAGGGCCTGGGCAGCATGTTGTATGACGTGGAGCGCATCGAGGTGTTGAAGGGTCCACAGGGCACCCTGTTCGGCCGCAACACCGAAGGCGGCGCGATCAGCATTGTCACCAAACAGCCCACCGGCGAGTTTGGCGGCAGCGTCAGCGCCGGCGTCTCCAACTACAGCGGCTACACCACCGGCCTGCACCTGGACCTGCCGAAGGTGGGCGATGTGAGCTTCAAGATCGACGCCGTGCAGGCCAAACGCGGCGGTACCACAGACAACCCGATGCGCGGCGAGCGCGACTTCAACAGCTACGACAAGCGCGGTGCACGCTTCAGCGCGCTGTGGCAGCCCAGCGATGATTTCTCCGCGCTGTATGCCTTCGACCGCTCCTACGATGCCACCACGCCGTACCACACCCAGTTGCTGGTGCCGGGCGCCTACGTGAGCCCGCTGCAGAAGGCCGGCGCCAGCAAAGATCGACGCGATTCCGCCATCCTCGGTGGCCCGCAGGAAGACAACATCGGCCGTACCAGCGGGCATCTGCTCAACCTTGGTTGGACCCTGAGCGACAGCCTGGAACTGAAGTCGATCAGTTCCTACCGTGAACTGACCCAGGGCCAGTTCGACATGGGTCTGGTCGACGCGATCTCCGCCTATGGCGGCCCCAACACGCCGTTCGGCCGCTACAGCCTCGCCCAGGTCTACCAGCACCAGTACAGCCAGGAATTCCAGCTGATCGGCACCACCTCGCAGGTGCAGTTCCTGGCCGGTGCCTTCTACTATCACGAAACCGCCGGCGACAACGCGCAGACGCCCAACATGCTGCTGTGGGGGCCCGGCGGCAACAGCTACACCGTCAACCCCGCCACCAACCCCTTGAACCTGGGCAACGTGCGCATCGACCGCGCCAGCAAGGCGTGGACGGACAGCCTGGGCATCTTCGGCCAAGCCACCTGGACGCCGGCCTCGCTCGAACGCCTGCACCTGACCGCCGGTGGCCGCTACACGCGCGATGACAAGAAGGGCAGCCTGTACATCGTCAATGGCGCCGCCAAGGATCTCGCCTTCGATGATGCCTGGGGCCGCTTCGACCCGATGGTGAACATCGCCTATGACCTCGGCGAGAACGCCATGGTGTATGCCAAGTACAGCACCGGCTTCAAGGCGGGCGGCGCCAACTCGCGCTCCACCACCTATACCGCCTTTGCGCCCGAAGAGGTGACGGCGATCGAGCTCGGCTTCAAGTCGCAGTTCTGGGACAACCGCGCGCGCCTGAACCTGGCTCTGTTCGATTCGAAGATCGAACACAAGCAGATGGATTTCTCGCTGCCGTTCGATCCTAACAGCGGTGAAACCCGCACCACGATGGTTACCACCAACGCGCTCAGCAACGGCACCTCACGCGGTGCGGAGCTGGAGTTCAGCGTGATGCCGGTGGACAACCTCACCGTGGGCTTGAACTACGCCTACACCCGCATCGATGCGCAGAGCGCGGTCGACCCGTTCGGTGCCGGCGTGCAGGTCACGGTGCAGCCATTGCTGGCGCCGAAGAACGCCGGCAGCGTGTCGCTGGAGTATCTGGTGCCGTTCGCCAACTTCTCCGCGCTGAAGTTCCACCTGGACGGCAACTGGTCCGATGGCTACTACACCAGCGAGTACGACCAGATGCTCACCGACAGTTCCTTCATCGTGAACGCCCGTGTCGCCCTGATTGACGTCCCCCTCAACAGCACGGGCTCGACCATGGCCGTCTCACTGTGGGCGCGCAACCTGCTGGACGAAGAACACCTGTTCTACAAGCTCAACAACGCCTCACTGGGCCAGAGCGGGATCTTCAATGACCCGCGCACGTACGGCCTGGACGTCACCGTCACCTTCTGATCGCCCTGGAGATCCCGATGCACCTTCGCCGCACCTACCTTGCCCTTGCCGTTGCCCTCAGCCTGCCGATGCTCGCTGGCGCCGGCCTCGCACTGGCCCGCTCGCCCGTCACCGATACCGCCGCCACGCCCACCACCGCGGCAAGCGCCAACGTGCAGCCGGTCGCCGCCGACGCGCAGCGCGTCATCGCGCTGCAGGGCGCCTGGAACACGCGCACCTTTGCGGGCCTGCAAGGCAGCCATGGCCCGATCCCGGCCAGCGCCTTCGTGCGCACCTCGGACCTGGGCCGTCTGACTGCGGCCGACCGCGACGCACTCGCCGCTGCCGGTATCACGCTGGATATCGACCTGCGTACCGCCGATGAGCAGGCGCAGTCGCCCGACCTGCTGGCCAGCGACGCGCGCTTCGCCTACCAGCGCACCTCGCTGATGGGCACCGAGAAGATGGACCTGCAGAAAATGATGACCACCTTCCCCGACTCGCTGGGCGCAGCCTATGTGCAGTGGCTGGATCACAGCCAGCCGCAATTCAAGCAGGTCTTCCAGCGCATCGCCGCCGAGCGCGACGGGACCGTGCTGTTCCACTGCACCGCGGGCAAGGACCGCACCGGCATCATCGCCGGCCTGCTGCTGGATCTAGCCGGCGTGTCCCGGGCAGACATCGTGCACAACTATGCGATCTCCGCGCATTACCTCGACGGCCAGCCCAAGGACAGCGCGATGAACGCGCAGATCATGGAGCTGATCAAGCAGAACCCGGAGATCGGCAGGAAGATGGCCGGCATGTCGGGCACCGCACCGGAGAACATGGAGATGTTTCTCGCCGCTCTGCATACGCAGTACGGCGGGGCCGAGGGCTATCTGAAGTCCATCGGCGTCAGCGAGGCGGAGATCGATCAGTTGAAGGTGCGGTTGGGTCAGGCGGGCTGATCAGACCAGCGTGTCGCGTGTCGGCCACGGATGGCCCACACGTCACGCACTGCATGCCGCATGCAGGCGCTCGCCACTGGCAGGACGTGCAATGGGCTGGATCAACCAACTGCGGTTGTCTGCGCCGGTTCGGCCATGATGCGCTCGATCCAGTCACGATAGTGATTCACACGCACATTGCAGGTGACCTGCCCATAGCGCCCGGGCCGGGCGGTCAGCACATTGCCCTGGACGACCTTCCACGCGCCCTGCCCGGCCAGCAGCCACTGACCATCGCGCTCGATCAGCACGGGGCCACCGCTGTCACCGTTGCCCAGCACGCCTTCCAGGGGCAGCGCTTGCGGCGGTTCGTCGAAGACATAGCAGAGCCAGCGGTCGTAGGCACTGGTGATCGTGTTGAACGCGCGCCGCAGCTCGGTGCGATTGGGGCCGCTGGGAGAATGCCCGGTGGCGCCCGTCCCCGTAGCCCCCTTTCCCAGAATCTTCGCGATCTGACCGGCCTCGTCGGTGCCACTGTAGATGGCCACAGGCGCAACGTCGGTCACCGGCGCCTTCAGCCTGATCAACGCAACATCGTCGCCCGATGCAAGGAACACCACGATCAACATTGCCTCGCCACTGGCCATCGCCTGATCGATCAATGTCTGCGGCAGCGTCCTGTAGCCGGGATGGACGACAACGCGCTCGACGTCCCGGGCCGCTCCGTTGATCACTACCTGCTTGAGGTCACCATGCATCGGCAGCGTGTGCGCGGCCGTCAGCACCCACTGCGGTGCGATCAGCGCGCCGTGACCCTCGCCGGGCATGTCCACGAGTGCGGGAAACTCGGTAGCGGGAACGCGATACTTCGCATCATCCACGTCATGCCGGATGACGATGGCATGGGCAGTTGAGGACACGGCGAGCAGCACCCCGAGTAACAACAATCGCTTCATATGTGATGCCTTGTGAGGTTCCAACAGCGGGATCAAGATGCCGGGCGCGGCAACGCAGGTTGGCTGGGTGTGCCGTTACGGCTCACGCTCCCGGGATTCCAGCGCGCCGGCGAACTTTGCCATCAATCGCACCAGCTCCGATACGTCCTGCGCGGACCATGAGGCGAAGATCTCCCGTCCGATCCGCTCGCGGGCCGCGTCCAGCCGGTCCGTCATGTCTTTGCCTTTCGGCGCGATGGTCGCCTCGCGGATGCGACGGTCTTCTGGATTGCCGCGACGCGTGACCAGTTCCATCGACGCCAGTTTGGCGACCTGGCGACTGATGGTCGTGTAATCGCGGCCCAGCCGGTCGGCCAGATCCACCACCCCGATCGGGCCGACCCGCTCGATCATCACCAGCAGGCGGAACAGCGCCTGGTCCAGCTTCAGGCCGGCGGCCTGGATCAGCATTTCATCATTGCGCGGGCGGTTCATCACGCTGGCAAGGCTGACCATGGAGAGGTGCAGCGACTTCAGTTCAGCCGAATTATGTGTATCTTGCACCTTCTTTTTCACAGGCATAGCATCTCCTCCAAGTACGTGCATATTACACACAGCTGGAGCGAGGCATGAGCAACAACCTTGATGTAGTGATCTGTGGCGCTGGCGCTGCCGGCCTCACCCTCGCCATCGAACTGGCTCGCCGCGGCGTGGCATTCCGGCTGCTGGAGCAGCGTGACCGACCCTTCCACGGCTCACGCGGCAAAGGTATCCAGCCGCGCAGCCAAGAGGTCTTCGAGGACATGGGCATCGTCAATCAGCTGTTCGCGGCGGGCGGGGCCTATCCTGTCTCCCGATCACATCACGCCGATGGCACCCATACGGACACGGTCATGGTGGAGGCGTCGCCAGCCACACCCGCCGAACCCTATCGGCGGCCGCTGATGGTGCCGCAGTTCCTGACCGAGTGCGTGATGCGCGGCCGCCTCGCGGCGCTGGGGCACCGGGTCGACTTCGGGCATGCACTGATCGGTTTGGAGCAGGACGCCGATGGCGTGACCCTGCGTCTTGCCACCTCTCTTGGCGAGCAGACGCTCCGCACACGCTATCTGATCGGCGCTGACGGCGGCCGCAGCATCGTGCGTCACGCACTCGATTTTGGCTTCCCCGGCAAGACCCTGGGCGTGCGTGCAGTGGTGGCTGACATCGTGCTGCAAGGGCTGCCACGCGATGCCTGGCACACCTTCAACGAAGAGGACATGGCGCGGCGCATCGCGCTGTGTCCTTTGATGGGAACCGCGTTGTTCCAGTTACAGGCCCCGGTGCCCGTGGAGGGCGAGGTGGATCTCTCGGCAGCGGGCCTGGCGGCGATGGTACGTGAGCGCACCGGGCGGGATGACATTGCGGTTCTGGACGTCGAGTGGGCCTCGGCGTACCAGATGAACGCCCGACTCGCCGACCGTTACCGCGTCGGCCGGGCCTTCCTCGTCGGCGACGCCGCCCACACGCATCCCCCCACCGGCGGACAGGGGCTCAACACCAGTGCCCAGGATGCCTACAACCTGGGATGGAAGCTGGCCGCCGTGCTGCAGGGGGCACCGCAGACCCTGCTGGAGACCTACGAAGAAGAGCGCCGCCCTGTTGCAGCCGCGATGCTTGGGCTTGCGACGAAACTGCTCGACCACGCCCGCCGCGGCGACAATCGACGCGGCCGGGAGGTCCAGCAGCTTGATCTCGGGTACGCGGACTCATCGCTCTCGCTGGCGGGCGAGCCCCGTACCGGACGCATCAACCCTGGCAGCCGCGCTCCCGACGCCCCATTGCAGGGCGCGGGTGGGCAGCCATTGCGCTTGTTTGAGGTGCTGCGCGGTACGCATTGGACGTTGCTTGGTTACGAAGCCACACGCGCCGATGCACCGGCGCGGAAGGGCTTGCACGTCCACGTGATCGGCCAGTGCGGCGATCTGTGGGATACGCAGGGACACTTCGCCGGTGCTTATGGCCTGCAGCCGGGCGAGTGGGTACTGGTGCGGCCGGATGGTTACGTCGCCGCCGTGGTCCACGCGCAGCAGATCGAGACGCTGAGCGCGCATTTCGACGGGTTGATGCCACCGCGCCGATAAGACAACCGCACGCGGCGGGCCGGATACGCTGAGCATCCGGCCCTTATCCAGCACCGGTCAGCGGCGCGCGTCACCCAGCTTGAAGATCGCCACCGCCCCTTGAAGCGCTTGGGACTGGCTCTCCATCGATCGCGCTGCAGCGTTGGCTTCTTCCACCAGCGCTGCATTCTGCTGGGTGGCCTCGTCCATCTGGATCACGGTCTGGCTGACCTGCTCGATGCCGGCGCTCTGTTCCTGCGACGCTGCGGAGATCTCGGCCATGATCTGGGTGACCTGCTGCACGGAGGCGACGATCTCCTCCATGGTGGTGCCCGCACGGCGCACCATCACCGCACCGCCCTCCACCTGGCCCACAGAGTCTTCGATCAGGCTCTTGATCTCGCGCGCGGCATCCGCCGAACGCTGTGCCAGGGTACGCACCTCGCTGGCCACCACGGCAAAGCCTCGGCCCTGCTCACCGGCGCGGGCCGCTTCCACGGCGGCATTGAGCGCCAGGATGTTGGTCTGGAACGCAATACCGTCGATGACCGAAATGATGTCAGCGATGCGTCGCGACGACGTCTCGATCCCCGCCATCGTGGTGACCACCTGGGCGACCACCTCGCCGCCCTGCCCGGCAACCCGCGCCGTGCGCTGCACCAGCTCGTCGGCCTTGCGCGCATGGTCGGCGTTCTGGCGTACCGTGGAGGTCAGCTCCTCCATCGACGCGGCGGTCTCCTCCAGGCTCGCCGCCTGTTGCTCGGTACGGCGTGACAGATCGTCATTGCCGGCCACGATCTCGCTGGCGGCCAGATTGATCGCGCCGCTGCTGTGCTGGATGCGGCCGACAATGGCGGTCAGCTGATCCACGGTCGCATCGGCGTCATCCCGCATCTGCGCGAAGACACCCTTGAAGTCGCCGACCATGCGGATGCTGAGGTCGCCGGCGGCAATGGCGCGCAGCAGACGCGACAGCTCGGCCAGGTTGGTGTCGGTGGTCTGCATCAGGGCATTCAGGCCGTCCACCATGCCGCGGAAGTCGTGCGAGAACGCCTGTGCGTCGCCGCGCTTGCTGAAATCGCCGGCGGCAGCCGCCTGGGCCAGCGCCAGAATCTGGGTGTTGATGGCCTGCAGATTCCGCTTGGTCACCACCATCGCGTCGCTGATGGCGGCTTTTTCGCCAGGCAGCGCCGGCATGTCCACGGTCATGTCTCCCACCGCATAACGCGACATCACCTCCACCAGCTGGCGCTGCACCTGGACATGCGCGGCCACCAGTGCGTTGGTCCCGGCCACCATGCGTCCGTAGTCACCCGGGAACGTGGATGCCTCCATCCGGTACCCCATCTCACCCTGGTCATGGCGCGTGGCCATCTCACCCTGGGCATCGATCACGCTGCGCAGCTGGTTCTGCAGATGCCCCATCGACTGCAGCAGCTGGCCCATCTCGTCCATGCGGCGCGGCTCAATCCGGCTGTCCAGGCGCCCGGAGGCGACCGCACTGGAGACGCGCACCGCCTCGGCCAGCGGCGCAAGCACCTGGCGGCGGATCAACAGGAACAGCGCTGCACACAACAATGCCGCCGAGAGCAGGCCCACCACGACGATCACCATCAGCAGCGACCGCGCCGGCGCCATCACGTGGCTCGTGGGGACCGTGATGCCCAGCGCGAAGACCTCCGGCGCATCGCCCAGACGCAACGGCACCACCACACGCAGTGAGTCGACACCACGCACACTGACCTGATCGGCGATCACCTCGCCCTTGCGGGTGACGTCCAGGACCTTGCGGGTATCGGCGTCGTCACGGATCTTGCCGACCTCCGACGCATCGGCGCTGGCCATGACCGCGCCTGCCGGCGACAGCAGGCTGGCCTCGCCCACCCCCAACGGATGCAGCTGGGCGATGCGCTTCTGCAGCGCGTCCAACGCCAGGGTCACGTTGACCGTGCCCAGGAAGCGCTCGCCGTCCATGATCGGCGTGCTCAACGTGGTCATCAGCGTGTCCACGCCGGCCAGCGGGTAGACGTAGGGCTCGATGACATTGGGCCGATGGGTGTTGCGGCTCTTCAGGTACCAGTCGCCGACACCCGGGACGTCGTAGTCACGCAACGTCTCGCGCACCAGCGTTCCGTTCTGCCACGACCAATAGGCCATGAACCGTCCGCTGAAATCATGGCCCTCGGTGTCGGCGAACGCACTGTCCTTGCCATCGAAGGCGTCCGGCTCCCAGGTACTGCTGATGCCCAGCCAGTCCTTGTGCGCACGCAGCTGCTCGCGCAGCACGACCGCGGCGGTTTCACGGCTGAAGCGCGGATCAGTGTGCTGCGTGCGTAGCGCATTGGCCAGCGACGCGGCGGTATCGAAGCCCAACTCAAGCTCGCTGGAGATGTTGCGCGCTTCATGCCGCGCCACCTCGCGCAGCATGTCCTGCGCTGACGTCGACAGCGCATCACTGCTCCGCCAGTAGATGACCACCGCGGTAAAGGTGAAGCAGGCCAATGCAAGCAGACCGGTACCGAACATCAGACGTGCGGCGACACTGTCACGGCGAATCAACGACAAACCCATGGATGGCACTCGAAAGAAAATGGCCACGGTCCGGAATGGACGCAGTGCACCGTCATGCGATAACGGCGTGAAGGCGACGTTCTTTAAGAACCATTCGACATGCACGTGACCAGAGAACGCAGGCTATAGTGCGCGCCGATGTTTCTGCGATCTACGTCGTCCACTGCCATGAAAAACCGTTCCACGCTGTCGCTGACCTTCGCGTTGATCGCGACCCTTTCCTCTGCGGCGCACGCTGCTGAATCCACCTCGACAACAGAACCGCACGTGGACATCGGCGGCGCGGTGCGCTTCAACTATGGCTGGCTGGACTACGGCCCCACCAGCCGCCTGCAACTGGAGCTGCTGCGTGCCGATATCGACGCCGGTGCCGGCCCGCTGTTCCTGTCCGCGCAGTACCGCTGGTATGACGGGTTCGATGCCGTGCACCATGCCTATGTCGGTTGGAACGCGAGCGAGGACACCGTCGTGCAGGCCGGGATCCAGCAGGTTCCGTTCGGACTGCTGCCCTTTGCCGCGCAGAGTTTCTGGTTCGGCTCCGGCTATTACCTGGGCATCGAGGATGACTACGATCCCGGCATGGTGATCCGTCACCGCGATGGCGCAGACCAGTGGCACCTCGGCTGGTTCGCCGGCGACGAATACGGCACCGGCGCACGCAGTGATCGCTACTCCTTCGACGTGGCCCAGACAGACACACTGCCCTACCGCGAGCGCGAGAGGCTGCACCTGCGTTACGAACACAGCCAGGCCTGGGCCGGCGGCGACCTGCTGCTGGGCGGCTCTGCTTTCAGTGGACGGGTTGAGAACGTGCGGACCGGGCAGCGTTACGGCCATCATGCGGCGGCCGTGCACGCGCAATGGACGCGCGACAGCTGGACCACACAGCTGCAGTGGGCGCGCTACCGTTACAGCATCCCGAGCGATCGCATCGCCATGTCGGCGTTCCTTGCGCCGTTCGAGATCGCGGCAGAGGCCGATGTCCCCACCGCCAATGTGGCCTATTCCTTCGGCAAGACGCGCTGGCTGGACAACGTCACCTGCTACAACAACCTGAGCATGACCTTGCCCGTGCAGGATGCCCCGCAGCTGCGGAACTCCTGGCAGAACGTCACCGGCTGCAGTGTGCAGAAGGGCGCGATGCTGACCTACGCCGACTGGATCGCGGGCAAGAACATGTGGTTTGCCGGCGGCAATGGGGTCGGGATCGATGACGGCGCAGCCACAGGCTGGCACTCCCGGTTCAACCTCAACATCGGGTTTTACTTCTAGGCCAGGCAGGCGGGCACAGGCTGCGTGTGCGTCGCCTTACAACTCAAACGCCCGCCTTCGGCCAGAGGCGGACCCGCCTGACGCGGCTGCACGGACTGCATCGGTGGAAGCAGTTGCTAACATTGTCAGCCACTCCTCCGTGGAAGGACGTCGCCCGCATGCTTTTCCTCCCGGCGTTTCATCGGGTTGTAGCGCTGACGCTCGTGGCATTGCCACTCTGTCCGGTGTCCACCCTGTCAGCGGCAGAGCCTGCTTCTGAGACCAGCGCCTTCACCCATCCCATCAACACCGCCAAAGACGCCCCTTTGATAGGCCTTGGCAGCAGTGGCCTGCTGCGTTATGCCTTGTATGCCGAACGCGGTAGCGATCACGCGCGCAACATCGTTCCGGACTTCTCCCGCGCAGGCTATCAAGGCGGCGGCATCAGTCTGCCCACCCGCTCCAGCATTCCCGTCATCGAAGTCCTTGGGCCAAACGCCGAGGGTGACGACTATCCCCGTATCCAGGAAGCTATCGATGCGGTCGCCATACGTGCCAAGGACAGCCGGGGCCTGCGCGGCGCAGTCCTGTTGCGACGCGGCCACTACAGGTTGAGCCAGATGCTGACCATCCGGGCAAGCGGCGTGGTGCTGCGCGGTGAGGGTCGAGGTGCAGACGGCACGGTGATCCGCTCCGACGTCAGCGAGCGTCAGGGCAGGATCCTTGACGTCGGGACCAGCGAATCCGCGGTGCCCCGCGCAGCGTTGGATGCACGCCGCACCGCAATCAACATGGACTACGTGCCGGTAGGGGCAACGCGGATCAGGGTAACGTCCGCAGCCGGCTATCGCGTGGGCGATACGGTGTCGATCGCGAGGCAGCCCGATGCCCGCTGGGTCGGCCCCGAGGGCATCGATACCGCGCGATATCGGTGGACGCCCAGCGACTACGCCGTTTACAGCGAACGCGTGGTCACCGCCGTAGACCATGACACGATCACCCTTGATGCCCCGATCATGGATGCCATTCAGACGCGCTTTGGTGGCGGCAGCGTCTATCGCACGGATTCCACCCGTATCTCCCAGGTCGGCATCGAAGACCTCCGGCTTGAGGGTAACCCCGAGACCGGCACGGTCAACGGCACCCCCGATTCCGGCCCCTTTACCGCACTCCGACTGGGTGCGATTCAAGATTCATGGGTTCGCGATGTCACCGTGCGTTATGTGTCGCATGGATTCGTGACCCGTAACGGCGCGCAGTTCAATACCCTGCAGGACATTGCCTATCTCGACCCGAGGTATGGCGAAACCCAAGGCGCCCGCCGCTATGTATTTCTGTACGAGGGCAACTCGGCCTTCAATCTGATCCAGCGCTGCTACAACCAGGGCGGCAGGCATACCTTCGTCATCGGCGCACGGGTGCCTGGCCCCAACGTGTTTCTGGACTGCCTCGCCGTCGGCGACAGCAATGACAGTGGTCCACACCATCGCTGGTCCACCGGCACACTGTACGACAACACCAAGGGGTACATGCTGCGGGCACAGAACCGCCGGTATAGCGGAACGGGGCATGGGTGGGCGGGTGCGCAGCAGATGTTCTGGAACACCGAGCACGATATCTACGTCGTCCAGACGCCTCCCTTTGCGATGAACTGGAGCGTGGGACAGGTTGGCGCTATTGCACCTGGGAAATTCCCGCCTGAGGAGCAGAGGGGGATCGTGCAATCGATGGGTCAGGTGGTCACACCTCGCAGCCTATATCTGCAGCAATTGCATGATCGTCTAGGCGAGCAGGCGGTGATCAACGTCACCACTGAAGCGCAACGGATCGAGCGCATCTGGGACACTCTGTCAGCGGGTGCCGGGGAATAGCGCGCGCCCCAAAGAAACCTCCCTGACGTGAAGGTCCGCTATCGGCCAGCGCTTGAATCGTGCAAAGGATGGGGACGCACACCGATACTTCGCCTGGTCGGCAGGTGGGCACGAATGCGCAGCCTGCCCAACCAGGTGGCGCGGTCAGGCCTTCGTTGTCGCCTCACGAACGAAGTTCTCATAGGTACGCAGCGGATGGCCGAGGATGGACTCCAGCCGCGCAATCGCGCCTTCGGCCGCCTGCATCCCGAACGTCTGGATACCCGCCATCATCAGGCGCATGTCATAGGCCAGCCACGAAGGACCGAACGCAGCCATCTGCCCTTCGAACGCTGCCACGTCATCGCCCGCATAGACCACGTCCCGACCCAACGCGGCGCTCCATGCCTGCGCTACCGAGGTGCCCGTCAGTGTCTGGGGGCCGACCAGATCCAAGGTGACGGTGGCCAGCGCAGACGGCGCGCGGTCGCGTCGCAGCAGCTCTGCCACGGCAATCTCGGCGATGTCCCGCGCATCGATCATGGAGACACCGGCGCCACCAATCGGCATCGGGTAAACGCCGTAATCCTCGATCGCCTTCTGGACCATGAACTCGTTCTGCATGAAATAGGCCGGACGCAGAATGGTGGCGGGAATGCCGAGGCTCTCGATCATGCGTTCAACCGTGTACTTGCCAGTGAAGTGCGGCACATTGGTGAACTTGTCGGCATGGATGACCGACAGGTAGACGATGCGCTCGATGCCGGCCTCCCGGGCAAGGTTCAGAGCGATCAGCGCCTGGGTCACCTCGTCCGGGGTAACCGCGTTCAACAGAAACAGCGTGCGTACTGACGAAAAGGCTGCGCGCATCGACGGCACGTCGGTCAGGTCGCCGACCACCTCGGTCACACCGTCGGGGAATGACACCTTGCCGCGCGTGCGAACGAAAGCGGTCACGTCGGCGCCTGCGCTGGCGAGGCCGTGAGTGATGAGAGAGCCGATGGTGCCTGTGGCGCCGGTGACGAGAATGCTCATGTGAATCTCCTTCAAGGGATGGAAAGGGACTTAGCGCGAAAGATCCGCGACGACTTTGCCGGCGCGCGAGGTGGTGCGGTTCCGCTCGATGGCCGCAGGAATGTCGGTCAGAGCGATCACTTCGCCCACCTTCGACGTCAGCGCCCCACTGGCGACATCCAAGGCAAGCTTCTCCAGAAGAGCGACGTCCGGCCTGTTCATGAACCAGAGGCCGCGGCGGCCGGGCGGCGTGCGCGCCAGGATGTCCGCCGAGGTGGTGCCGACGATGACGCCATCCTGCGCAAGCACCTGCCATGAGCGGTCCAGGACCGTACCGCCGACATAGTCGAGCACCAGGTCGATGTCGCGCGCGATGTCCTCGAAGCGCTGTGCCTGGTAGTCGATGACATGGTCCGCACCGAGGCTGCGGACGTAGTCGAGGTGCTCGGTGGCGGCGGTGGCGAAGACTTCCGTACCGGCCTGCTTGGCGTACTGCACGGCATACCCGCCCAGCCCGCCTGCTGCACCGTGGATGAGGATCCGCTGGCCAGGGCGAAGGGCGCCCGCGTGATGGAGGCTTTTCCACGCCGCAACGGCGGCAACGGGCATCGCAGCGGCATGCAGGTCGTCCAGGCGGTCAGGGGTCGGGGCCAGCGACCGTTCGTCGACGACGATGAACTCGGCATATGCGCCCAGCCCGCCCACCGCGCCCATGACCCGGTCACCGAGCTTGAAGCGCCCCGCGTCCGGGCCGACAGCGTCGACAACACCCGCCAGCTCGGCGCCCAGAACGGCGGGCAGCTGGAGCGGAAAAACCTCACGCAGATACCCTTCGCGGACCTTCCAGTCGATACCGTTTATGCCGGCGGCGCGAACCCGCACCCGCACTTGGCCCCGTCCCGGAACCGGCATTGGCAACGCTCCCACCTGCGCGGCTTCAGCGCCGCCGTAGCCTTGGATCAGTACAGCCCGATGCGTCATGGTCATGGAGGATCACCCCGAAATGGATTCGATGGCGGGACGATAGACCGTTGCGAAGCCAGAACGAAGACGACAATATGTAGACCCGCCGTTCCGAAAGTGAAACACCATGAGCCTGAATGACCTGGATGACTTCCTTCTGGTCGCGGCAAGCGGAGGGCTCGGCAAAGCCAGCAGGGCGAGCGGCAAGTCCAAAGCGACCTTGTCCCGGCGGATTTCAGACCTGGAAGAACAACTGGGCGTAAGGCTGGTCGAACGCAGTTCGCGAGGGTTGATGCTCACTGCCGCGGGCCAAGTGCTCGCCAGCCGCATTGAAGCGCCCTTGGGCGAGGTCGCTGAGGCGATGACCGCCACGCGTGAGGGCGTGACCGTTCCGCGCGGTCGCCTGCGCATCGCAGCGCCCGTGCTGTTCTCTCAATTGGCAATGGGAGGAATAGGCGCTGATTTTTCTGCGGCGTACCCGGAGGTGTCTATCGAGGTCGTGGCCGAGGACCGCTTGGTCGACTTGGTTGAAGAGCAGTTCGACGTGGTCATCCGAGTCAATCCGAGTCCAGACAGCAACCTGGTAGGACGCTGTTTCGCCAAGGATCGCCTCGTTGTTGTCGCTGCCCCCAGCATGACCGTGCCAGAACCGGGTGCGGTGAGACAGGTGCCAGGAATCGTCGCTTCAACGTTCCAACCTGGCTATTGGGACCTGGACGAAGGGCGGCTGGTTCTGGAGCCGCTCCCACGGCTCAGATTCTCCTCGTTCCTGATGATCCGCGACGCTGCACTTGCAGGTGCAGGGGCCGCCCTGATGCCTCAGTCCATTGCCTGGAGTCATCTTGCCCGAGGCGATCTCGTGCAGTGGGGCATCATTTCCGGTGCAGAGCCGGCGCTCTGGGTACTGCACACCTCCAGGCGCTTGGCAGCACCAAAGGTGCGTGCCTTTGTAGAGTTCATGTGCGCCAGATATCCGAGTATGTCGCTGGTGCTGAAGGGATGAGGTGTCAGCCTGCGAACGATGCGCTGGAGATCAGGCCCGATTCCTGACGCGTAAGATACGGATCCATCAGGTACACGTGCTCGACGGAGCGTGCATGGCGAACGAGCGATCTCGCTGCCGAGCTGACGATCACGGTCGGCGCCTCACGCGCGGACCGTGACAGCCCCTGGGTTGACGACGCTGTGCAACGAGCCCCGCCTCACTTGCTGGCCGACCGCTCCCGACGTCCATCCTCGCCCTGCGTAGCCTCACGGCTTTTCGCGAACTCCGGGAACGTCTGCGCGATCGTTTCTTTATCCGGCAGGATGTAGAACACCCCACCACGCTCGAACGTGGACCGGACGATCTGCTCGTAGAACGCAGGCGAGACGTTGATGCAGCCGTGCGTGACGCGGTTGTCGTCCGGCGAAGGGGACGCGAGGCGCTCTGCGCGCTTTTCCGCCGGGACGCCGGTCGCGGTCGGGTGAATGGAGACGGCGGACTCGTAGTCGACCCACAGCACGCGCCCCGCATCGATCGATGGGCCATAACCGCCCACAAAGCGACCGGCGGGCGTCGTGCGGTCCCGCCCGGGAATCTCGCGAAGCGCAAGGCCGGCGACGCCGGGGGCCGTATGGTCGCCGGCGGCCGAACCGAACAGCCCGGGGGCCGCGCCACGGAGCCGACCGTCGCCGTCGAAGATGAGAACCTGTGCCGCGGCCTTGTCCATGATCGCGAAGGGATAGCCTTGGGCATCCTTGCTTGCGACCACCCAGCCGGCCAGTTCAATCACGGTGGCGGAAACGTCCTGGCCTTCCGGGAGCTCATCCACAGCGGTGACCGGGGGTGCAACGGTATCGTCTGCACGGGCCACACCCATGCTGGCCAACGCCAGCGCCATGGCCAGCGCGCCACATACGGCGCGGGATGCAGGATAGGAATGCGTACGGATGGGAATAGTCCTCGAAATCAGGTCTGCATTACAGAAGCAAGCCGGTGGACGACAACGTCCACCGGTCGCCTATTCAGACGTTTCTTACAGCGTGTTCAAACGCAATCAACCGCGCGGCGTGCGCTTGGGTGCCCTTTCGAGCTGCTGGACGCGGCCTTCGATCTGATCCAGACGCTGGTTGGCCTGCTGCGCGGACTGGTTGGCAGACTCGGCGCTCTGTGCAGCACCCTGCACCTTTACGTCGAGCTGATCGAGCCGGGAGTTGATCGTTGCAAACTCGTCTTTGTAGGTCGCGCAGGCGCTGAGGCCAACGGTGGCGACAAGCGCCACGCCGAGCGTACGTGCCATTTTCAGATGTTGCTTGGTCAGAATCATTGCAGTCCCTCCTTTGTGTGGGGAAATCGGACTATAGCGGCCTTTTCGCCAGAGCCATGACCGGCTTTCAGCTTCAGTTGGAGGACGTAGAGGGTGCGTGAAGATGGTCGGCGCCGCCCCTGCTGGTGCCTCAGAACTCCTGCCAGTCGCCGCCGGTGTCGGCCATGGCCACCCGCGGAAGCGCGGATTTCGGCGCCAGTGCAGGTCCACGAGCGGTCGCCGAGGCCTTGGCTGTCACGCTGGCGGCGGTCGGCACACGCGCCGGCTGCGGTGCTTCTGCATAACTGGAGTGAGACAGCTTGAAGCGCGCGACGGCACCGGAAAGGGTGGTCGCCTGCTCTTCCATCGAGCGTGCGGCGGCGGTGGCTTCTTCCACCAGCGCGGCATTCTGCTGTGTGGTTTCGTCCAGCTGCACCACCGTCTGGCTGACCTGCTCGATGCCGGCAGACTGCTCCTGCGATGCCGCGGAGATTTCCCCCATGATGTCGGTCACGCGCCGCACCGATGTCACGATTTCCTCCATGGTCACGCCCGCCTTGTCGACCAGGCCCGCGCCGATGGTCACCTTGGTCACAGAGTCTTCGATCAGCTCCTTGATTTCCTTGGCCGCCGCCGCCGAGCGCTGTGCCAGGGTGCGCACCTCGCTGGCCACCACCGCAAAACCACGCCCCTGCTCACCGGCACGCGCCGCTTCCACGGCGGCATTCAGCGCCAGGATGTTGGTCTGGAACGAAATACCATCGATGACCGTGATGATGTCGCCGATCCGCTTGGACGAGGTTGAGATCTCGCGCATCGTGGACACCACATCCAGCACCACCTTGCCACCGTCGGAGGCGACGCCGCCAGCGCTGATGGCCAGCTGATTGGCCTGACGTGCGTGCTCGGCGTTCTGGCGCACGGTTGAGGTCAGTTCCTCCATGGACGCTGCGGTCTCCTCCAGATTGGCGGCCTGCTGTTCCGTCCGCCGGGAGAGATCGTTGTTGCCGCTGGCGATCTCCACGGCCGCGGTGTTGATGCTGCCCGCGGCAACCTGGATGCTGCCGATGATCGTGGTCAGCTGGCCGACGGTGCTGTTGGCATCGTCACGCATCTGCGCGAACACCCCTTGGAACTCACCGTCCATGCGCGCGGTGAGGTCACCGGCAGCGATCGCCTTCAGCAGTGCGGACAGCTTGCGCAGGTTCTCGTCGCTGACATGCATCATCAGGTTCAAGCGCTCGATCATCGCCTTGAACTCATGTTCGAACGCGGCTTCGTCGCCGCGCACGCTGAAGTCGCCCGCGGCCGCCGCCGAGCCCAGCATGCGGATCTGCGCATTGATGGCCGACAGGTTGCGCTTGGTGACCGCCATCGCCTCGGTAAAGCGCGCCTTGTCCCCGGGCAGCGCTTCCATGTCATCGCGAAGATCGCCAACCGCGTAGTGCTGCATCACATCGACCAGGCGCCGGGTCAGCGCGATGTTGCTGCCCACCACCGCATTGGTGCCGGCGGCGATGCGCCCGAAATCGCCCGGGAACGCGGTCTCGTCGATGCGGAAGTCGAGCTCGCCCTTATCGTGGCGCTGCGCCATCTCCTGCTGCGCCGCAGAGAATGCGCGCAGGCGATGGGCCATGGCGTCCATGCTGGACAGCAGCTGCCCGGTTTCGTCGCGGCCGGCCCTGCCGATCGGGGTATCGAAGCGCCCGTCGGCGATCGCACTGGAGACCGACATGGCCCGGCGCAGCGGCCCGGTCAGGCTGCGCGCGGTCAGCCAGGCCAGCAAGCCGCCGCAGAGCAGCGCCACCAGCGAGAAAACGATCATCAGCGTCCGCGACGTGGCGATGGCGGTATCGATCGCGGCGGCCCCGTCGGCATTGCGCTTCACCTGCAGCTCCACCGCGTTCTGCAGGCTGGTGGACCGTGCCTGCATCAACGGCAGCGCCTCGCCGAAAAGCAGGCTTTTGGCGGCATCATCCTCGTTGGCCTTGGCCAGTTCGATGATCTGGTTGTGGATCGGCAGCGCCGCGGCGCGTGCGTCCTTGATCACCTGCTTGGCCGCCGTGCCCGACGCATCGTGCGGCATGGCATCGAGGGCCTCACTGCTCTTGGCGTAGTCGGCACGCGTGCTGGCGATATCGGCGAGGATCGCCTCGCCGTTGTCGGTACCGTTGAGGATCAGGTCACGAACATTGCGCTCATTCTCGAAATTGTCACGACGCAGGGCATACAACAGCTGCACTTTCTTGCTGTTCTGTTCCATCACATCAACCTGCCGGCCGATCTTGTCGGCCTGGTACAGCGCAAGCGAGGACGATGCGATCAGAAGGACAAGGATGAGACCAAAGCCGGCGGCCAGTTTTGCGCCGACATTGAGGTTGCGGAAGTAGTCCATTGCAGAGCTCTGTGAATTCGCCGATGACCGGCCTTCATTCCAGTTTCGGCGGCAATGTCAATATCTTTAATCGATAACAACATACGTATTCACTGTGCTGATCGTGGCGGATCGATGTGGCGGCCACCACAGACCCGCCCCCTCGGCCTATGCGTTACTCTTCTGCCCGCCCCAAAACCTCGTCTACCGGATGGATTCACGGATGAAGCACTCCCCCGCTCTACTGGCCTCGGCACTGATGTGTGCTCTTGCCACCGCTTGTGCGGCCAGCGAAGGCGCCGCCGACAAGGGCACCGCCGTCGACTCGACCCTGCCCGAATGCCCCGTGGCTGCCGAACTCGCTGGCGGAAAGAGCATCGCCGCGTTCAACGCACTGCCACGCCAGTTGCAGGAGAACATGGACGATCACTGCAGCCCGGCGACAGTTTCGTCGATGATCCTCAGTCACGAGGGTGTGTGCCGGATCGGCAACGTGCCGATGACCGCCGCCAGCCTGACCACACTCAAGGACTCTGGCAAACCCGTCGCCTTGATGTTCATGGCCCCCTACCGGCCGGACACGCACGCGGCATTGCAGGCGTTGCTTGAGGCCCGCTATGCGAAGCTGCCGCTCTCCGCCTATCGGCGCAGCGTGCCGGTGCACCAGGAGCAGACGACCATCGTCAGCCAGCCGGGCGGCACGATGGTCATCCTTGGGAAACCATCAGAGGGAATGCCAGGCGCCTGGATGTCCAGCATCCAGCAGCTCGCTCCGGGCAATGTCGACCTCGTCAACCGCGATCTCAACCGCTGCCGTTGATGGCGTCGGCTTGATTATCGGGCCGCCAATCGCGCCAGGACGTCCGCGCGGCAAATGTCGAGAATCTCATCGGCCAGCGGCGCATCGTCCGGGCAGGACCTGGACAACACCACCGCGCCTACGGCCATGGCCATCAAGGCGATCCTGCGCGCACGTCCGTCCGGGCTGACGTCCACGCCTGGCTGAGCATCGTCGAGAGCGGGACGGTCCACCTGCGCATCAATACCGGCGGCAAAGGCCGCCTTGACCGATGCTGGCTGCCGCGCGGCGTCGGCGCACAGCGCGGCCATCGTGCAGCCCTGTCCCGGGTTGTCCCGGTGCTCGCGCGAAATGTAATAGCTCAGAAAATCTGCCAGCTCCATGCCTGCCGCGGCATCGGCAGACTGCGCCAGACCGCAGGCGGAAGCCTCGGCCATCAGGTCGGCCTTGGACCCGAAGTGCTTGTAAAAGCCACCGTGAGTAAAGCCGGCGGCCGCCATGAGATCTGCCACCCCCACGCCGTCGTAGCCCCGCTCCCTGAAGAGCGTGGAGGCGGTCTCGACGATGTGCGCCCGGTTGGCCTGCGCCTGTGCCTTGGTGACTTTCATGACGGGTTGTCTCTTGACGCTCTGCCTCTTTAGGCGCGCAGCTTACCACGGATAGATGACCACCATCATCAAACTATTGACATCTAAGATTACGGTCATCATCATTGCCGCATTCCCGGGCGACGCCACTGCCGGCCCGCCCGCGCCACCTCTCAACGATCACGACCCCGCACCCACCATGACGACCTCGACACTCTTCCAGCCCTACTCCCTTGGCCCGTTGACCCTGGCCAACCGCATCGTGATGGCCCCGCTGACGCGCAACCGCGCCGGTGCCGACCTGGTGCCCAGTCCGCTCGCCGCCACCTACTACGCCCAGCGCGCCTCGGCCGGCCTGATCATCACCGAGGCCACCCAGGTCTCGGCGCAGGCCCAGGGCTACCAGGACACGCCCGGCCTCTACACGCAGGATCAGATCGATGGCTGGCGCAAGGTCACCGACGCCGTGCACGCGCGCGGCGGACGCATCTTCGTGCAGCTGTGGCACGTGGGCCGCATCTCGCACGTGGATCTGCAGCCCGGCAACGCCGCGCCGGTATCCGCCTCGGCCATCCGGGCGCAGACCAAGACCTTCGTCCACAACGGCTTTGTCGATGTGTCCGAGCCGCGTGCCTTGGAGATCGACGAACTGCCGGCCATCGTCCACGACTTCCGCCGGGCCGCCGCCAATGCGATCGCCGCCGGCTTCGACGGTGTCGAAATCCACGGCGCCAACGGCTACCTGCTTGAGCAGTTCATCAAGGACGGCGCCAACCAGCGCACCGACGCCTACGGCGGTTCGATCGAAAACCGTGCGCGCCTCCTGCTGGAGGTCACAGCCGCCGTGGCAGCCGAGATCGGTGCCGATCGCACCGGCGTGCGCCTCTCGCCGGTCTCGCCGGCCAACGCCATCGCGACCATCAGCGATCCGCAGCCGCAGTACGACTACATCGTCGATCAGCTCAGCGCGCTGGGCGTCGTCTACCTGCATGTGGTCGAAGGCGCGACGGGTGGCCCGCGCGATGTCGCCCCGTTCGACTTCGACGGCCTGCGCCGCCGTTTCACCGGCACCTACCTGGCCAACAACGGCTATGACCTGGCGCTGGCCAACGCGCATCTGGCCGGTGGCAAGGCCGACCTGTTCGCCTTTGGCCGTGCCTTCATCAGCAATCCGGATCTGGTCGAGCGCCTGAAGAGCGGCGCGCCCTTGAACGCCCTGAACCCGGCCACGTTGTATGGCGGCGGCGCGGAGGGCTACACCGACTACCCCGCCCTGACCGACACGCTCGCGCAATAACTCCGTCGCCATCGCCGCGCTGCATCCCCGTTCCCCCATTACATCTCAAGAGACACACCATGAGCCTGCTTCCTGCTGTCCTCATCACCGGCGCCTCCAGCGGCATCGGCACCGTTTACGCCGAACGTTTCGCGCGCCGCGGCCACGATCTGGTACTGGTCGCGCGCGACACGGCGCGGCTGGACGCACTGGCCGCGCGCCTGCGCCACGACACCGGCGTTGCCATCGACGTACTTCCGGCCGACCTCACCCAGCGCGCCGACCTGGCCGCCGTTGAAACCCGCCTGCGCGAGGATGCGCGCATCGGCATCCTGATCAACAACGCCGGCATCGCCCAATCCGGGGGCTTCACCGAGCAGTCGGCCGACAGCATCGAACAACTGATCACGCTGAACACCATCGCCCTGACCCGCCTTGCCGCTGCCGTTGCACCACGGCTGGCCAGCGCCGGCGAAGGCGCGATCGTCAACATCGGCTCGGTGGTCGGCCTGGCGCCGGAGTTCGGCATGTCCGTCTACGGTGCGACCAAAGCCTTCGTGCTGTTCCTGTCGCAGGGACTGAGCCTGGAGCTGACGCCCAAGGGCGTCTATGTGCAGGCCGTGCTGCCCGCCGCGACGCGCACCGAGATCTGGGAGCGGGCCGGTATCGACATCAACACGCTGTCGGAGGTAATGGATGTCGGCGAGCTGGTTGATGCGGCGCTGGTCGGCTTTGATCGCCGCGAGACCGTCACCATTCCACCACTGCATGTGGCCGAACGCTGGGACACGCTGGACGCATCGCGTCAGGGCCTGCTCTCGGACATCCGGCAGGCGCAGGCCGCGGAACGCTATCGCCCCACCGAGTGAAGCCCTGACCCCACAGGTACGCGACCATGACGCTTTCCAGCACGCCCCCCGACTCCAGACATTCGTTCGAGAATGCACCGACCCGCTTGCTGGAGGTCGATGGCACCCCGTTCGCATACCGCGAACTGGGGCCGCGGCACGGCATACCGCTGCTCCTGCTTAATCACTGGGGCGCGGTGCTGGACAACTTCGACCCGCGCATCGTGGATGGCCTGGCAAGCAGGCATCGCGTCATCGCCATCGACTACCGTGGCATTGGAGGATCAGGTGGCAAAGCACCGGTAACCGTCGCGGAAATGGCGCAGGACACGATCGCGCTGATTCGCGCGATGGGCTTGGGCCGCATCGATCTGCTCGGCTTCTCGCTCGGCGGCTTCGTTGCGCAGCAGGTGGTGCTGGATGCGCCTGACCTGGTGCGTCGGCTCATCCTGACCGGTACCGGGCCAGCGGGTGGCCGCGGTATCGACCGGGTGGGCCGCGTGTCCTGGCCCTTGATCCTCAAGGGCCTGCTGACGCGGCGCGATCCCAAGTACTACCTGTTCTTCACCGCCAGCGCCCGCAGCCGACAGGCGGCCACCGCGTTCCTGCAACGGTTGAAGGAACGCACGAATGATCGCGACAGGCCAGCCTCACCCGGGGCGTTCCTGCGGCAACTGAAGGCGATCACGGCGTGGGGCAGGCAATCGCCCCAGGACCTGGGCGACATCCGTATCCCGGTGCTCATCGCGAATGGGGACAGCGACATCATGGTCCCCACGCCCAACAGTGGCGATCTGGCCCACCGCATTCCCGATGCGACGCTGGTCCTCTACGACGACGCCGGTCATGGCGGGATTTTCCAGTATCACGCTGAGTTTGTACGGGACGCGCTAGCGTTCCTCGATAACTGATGCGCCCACCACATTCCCTGCCCCGCAGCCCGACGGCATCCCTCAACCAGAGACACACCGCCCATGAAAGCCTTCCTCATCGACCGTTATGGCAAAAAGGAGACCGGCCGCATCGGCGACGCCCCGCAGCCTCCGCTGCGCGATGACGATGTTCTCATCCGCGTGCACGCGGCCAGCGTCAATGCGCTGGACACCAAGATCCGCACCGGGGAGTTCAAGCTGATCCTGCCTTATCGCCTGCCGCTGATTCTTGGCAACGATATGGCTGGCACGGTGGTAAGTGTCGGCGCCGGGGTACAGCATTTCAAACCCGGCGATGAGGTGTATGCCCGTCCCGACGATGATCGCATCGGCACGTTCGCCGAGTTCATTGCGGTCAATGCTGCCTCGGTGGCGCTCAAACCCGGCAACCTCACCATGGCGGAGGCCGCCTCGCTGCCCCTGGTCGCGCTGACCGCATGGCAGGCGCTGGTCGAAACCGCCGAGCTCAAACCCGGGCAGAAGGTTTTCATCCAGGCCGGCTCCGGCGGCGTCGGAACGGTGGCGATCCAGCTGGCCAAACATCTGGGCGCCTTCGTGGCCACCACCACCAGTACCGCCAACGTCGCGTGGGTGAAGGATCTCGGCGCAGACGTCGTCATCGATTACAAACAGCAGGATTTCGCGACGGAACTGCGTGACTACGATGTGGTGCTCAACTGCCTCGGCAAGGATGAGCTGACCCGCTCGCTGCAGATCCTCAAGCCGGGCGGGCATCTCATTTCCATCTCAGGGCCACCCACGCCCGCGTTTGCCACTGCGCGCGGGCTGGCTTGGCCGCTCAAGCAGGTCATGCGCCTGCTCAGCCATGGCATCCGCAGCAAGGCCGAGCAGAAGGGCGTGACCTACACGTTCGTGTTCATGCGGGCCAGCGGCCAGCAGTTGGGCGAGATCACCTCGCTGGTGGAGGCTGGTGCGATCCGCCCGGTCATCGACCGGGTCTTCCCGTTCCAGCAGACCCAAGACGCCCTGGCCCATGTGGAGACCGGCCGGGCCAAGGGCAAGGTGGTGGTGGAGATGCGGTAGGTCGCAATCAATCTACTCATCCCTGCTTTGCGGTACGACCCCGCGTTGTGGACCGATGGGGCAGCCCACTTCCGTGCTCCTGCCACCACGCCATGAGTGCCTCCATGGTCGGCCCGAGCGCCCGCGCCTTGGCCGTCATCTCGTACTCCACGCGAGGCGGCACTTCGGCAAAGACGGTGCGTGAGACCAGTCCATCGTCTTCAAGCTCACGAAGCTGAGCGGTCAACATGTGCTGGGTGATGCCGGGAATCGCCTTGCGCAACTCGCCGAACCGGTGGATGCGCTGGTTCAGCAGCCACATGATTTCCAGCTTCCATTTTCCCGAGAGCAGGGAAAAAGCCCGGCGCATCTCCTCATGCATATTCATGCCGCCGCCCTCATTGGTATTGTTTTCCATACTAAGCCCGAGTATTTCATCCTGCTTGTGGTGTTTCATCTTAATCGACATTCTCTCCCCGCACCGACATCACCTCGACGCAAGGGAGATTTTCTTGATCACAATCTATATCTACTGGATCAGCACAGCACTGCTGTCATTGCTCTATGTTTCTTCAGCACTGCTGTATCTGGGCAAAGCGTCGTTCGTTCGTAGCGCGCAGGCAGAACTTGGCTTCTCCGCCACTTTTCTGGTGCCCTTCATGGTGCTGATCAAGCTACTGGCACCCACGGTTATTCTCTCGCGCTTCAACCTCGCGCTGAGCGATCTTGCCTACGCCGGCATCCTCTATCACCTGCTGCTGTCCGGCCTGGCGCAGCTGAGCGTTGGAAAGCCTAAAGGCGCGATACCGGCCGTCCTGGGATTGGCACTGCTGGCGGTCTCCTTCACAACGCAGAACGTGGCGCGTGAAATGCCCTCGCCCTATGCACCTGCCGCGTACGCCATCAACTGATGCGTCCTCCCGGCGCTTCCTTCTCCCGCCCCGCTTCAACGCTGGAGGCAGATCAATGTCAGGTCGATATCCAGGGCACACGTGCCGGCGTGCACACCAGCATCAGCGTATCCGAGGCGGATACGCTGATCCGCCTTGCGAGCGTGCTCGCCGATGACGCGCAGACCGCTACGCTGTTTGCCTTCGTTATGAATCAAGTGAACGGACAGCACGTCCGCCGGGTATCGGCAGCAGCCGTCAGCCCATCTGGATATGCGGACGAAATTTCGCGCAGGATCACCGTGTTCGCACTGGGGCTGGTGTTCATCGATCAGGACATCAAGTGTGCGGTCTCCGACGCGCTCACACACGGCTACTCGAGCGTGTCGCTCCGGCTTGACGCTGGCACCGTCTTCGTTTGCCTGGAGACACGTCGCATGCCGCCGAGGACCTGGCGGGTGACGGTGCCAAGTACGGATGGGCACTTGGCACTGCATTGAGCCGTGGTCAAGTGCCGACCCAAACCTATTTACCGGCAGTCATCGCCGCCCTGCACATTCGTCAAACGCCAGCCATCTGATTCCTTCTCGAGACACCAGCCCGCGTTGAGAACAAGGGTCCAGCCCGGCCCTGTCCAGTTGGAGGCACTACCGGTAACCTCACCGCCACTCAGCGTGACAAGTGTCCAGTCTTTTGACATCAGCGCACCCGATTCCGCCGTGAGCTCGCCCCACTGGTCACGTACCGTGAGCGGTGTGTACACCGTACCCACCTCGTCCAGCGGAAAGAGCGCGCGCGGATCGAACGACGCGGACGGTTTACTCAGTGGAAGCCGGACCGCGTCCCCACCGAGGTACCGCTTTCGATACCCGGCACTGCGCTGCTCACGGATCCTGGCGCGCTCGTGTTCTTGGGCACGTACCTCGTCCACCCCATAACGGCGACCGGCACCTTCCGCCCCGGTTGCGCTGAGCGGCGTGCCCAGCTGTTCGGCCAGCAGTGCCGGCAGGTCAGACGCGGACGACAGCCCGCTGCGCCAGTGCGGCGACCACCGATCCAGCAACATCCCGTACGCCGGCCCGGTCACGTACGCCGCCGATCGGACAAAGCTCGGTGAGGCATCTGCTGCAGCCAGAGACTTGACCAACGCCGTCACCATGTTCCCCCCATTGGCAGCAGCCGCAACCCGACGGCCTGTGTATTCGGCAAGGCCCTCATTACGCTCAACCCTCGCCTCTTCGTCCAGCACCCGGGTGCCCGACGCCGAGCCCGCAGAGCGAAGTGCACGGAATCGCAGCGCTGCGGCGACATGCGGCCGAGCATCACGATCATTGGTCGCGGACAGCGCCTTCGCCAACGCACGCATCTCCAACCGCAACGCGATACGCCCAAGCTCACCATCAAGATGCGCTGTGTCGCCTTCGGAAGCCGAAAGCCCCAACATGGCCTGCACGCAGTGCCATTGTTCATGCCAGAACAGGGTCGCGAGTCCGTCGTTGTCCGCAGGCAGTGGCAGAATCAACAGCACGTTGGAGGCCCCGTCGATATCAACGCATGTATTCGCAGGCGGCTGATCCTTCCGCAGAACGACAGACTCCACATCGCCCGTGGCGACGTTTCGACGCCAACTCGTTCCGGTAACCCGGTCATGCAGCACCACAGGGGCATCCAGCGGCACTCCCCACAGTGCCTCTGCCGCCTGCTTCGACGCGGGCGCCTGCGCGACTGCCGCCACGCGTTGCAGTGCTTCTTCCAACCCCGGCGGCTGCACCGCAGCCGAAGCCGCAAACGGAATCTGGCCAGCAACGGCAATCGCAGCTGCTCGGAGAGTGCGTATGGACATCCTTGTCATTGAAGGGGCGTCTCCTTGACGGTGGGGTGCCGGACATGATCTGCGACACGACACAGGTCTGCTTCGGGCAGTTGAATGCCAGGTTTCTGCCGATTCTAATCCTCGCGGCGCTATTATGGTTGTTGCCGCACGGCCATTTCCGAAGGACCGCCAGCCATGGTGCAGGCCCCTACTCGCACGATCTGCATGCTGACCTATGCGGATGCCCAATCACTGGATATCAGTGGACCGGTGGAGGTGTTCGCACTGGCCAGCCGTCAGGCCGAGGAAGACCGCATCGACACGTGGTCGTATGGCCACTAGATAAGGTCCGCTTCCGGCCAGAAGCGGCCACCTGAAATCCTAGTAAAGCGCCCGGACCCTAGTCAGGATGCAGCATTCGCTTCCGGGCCAGTCTAGCGGCACCATTGGACCTCCTGAAGCTCCAGCTGCAGGGACGGGTGTAACGCAACCGCGACATCAACGAGCAGTGCCCGGAGGTTCTCCAAGGGCCGTTCTAAGCCTTCCATCTGTTCGCATTCCATGTCCAGGACAAGCTCGTCTAATGCCCTCTTAGTTAAGGGAGATTCCTCTAGAACCAGTGAGAAGCGCTGAGCTATTCTCGCCAGCAGCGCATCCTCGTCGGGAGCTCTAGAGAGGGCTTCCCAGCTCTTGCCCAGGTCCTGTGTCAGCACCAGCTTCTCGGAAGACGCCTTCTCCACCAAACACTTTGCTGTCTTCATGCCGTCAATCTGCGCAAGTGGCTGAGACAGCAGCCATGCTGTATTGGACATGGCGCGAAAGGTGCGTGCTGCGAGTCGCCTATCACGTGCCCCTCTATTTGCAAGGATCCAAATATCATTCCAGAGTGACTGCCGAATAATTTTCACATCCTCGACACCATTGAATCGCGCAATAAGTGATCGAGCTTCATATCGATCCGCAAAGGCTTCTATGGCAAGGTCTCTGTCGTGTCGAACATCTGCCAGAGCAAGCTTGTTGTCGGCTTGAGCCGACAACCTAATAGCTCCTGCGAGAACTTGCTCGAGTATCTCCTTATTGATTGGGATATCGACTAACGAGACGCCTGTCCGAGCGCATTTGGCAGTAACCTCGGCGCAGATCGCCATGCTGGCGGAATGTTGTTCGAGCAGAGAGTCCGCTATTCCTCCTCCATCGAGCACTCGACTGATCGATTCCCTCAGTGTTCCTGCGTTCGCTGAACTGATGCCGCCATCGCCAAAATGCTCTGTCAGCGAATAAGTCAACGAGTCACGATCTGGAACGAGGGAGAGCAGGTCGAAGAGTGATTTAACTCCAACCGGGTTGATGTGGCCTTCGTGAAGATCTCGCGCCATGAGTGTTCCAACGAAAGCTGCGAGGCTTGACATCTGTACCCGTTGTTCGAGAACCGCTTCGCTCACGCCCGTATCGAAGTGAAGTTCCCTTGTTTTTTCGGCGAGGACATCACTTACCAAGGACGAGATCGCAAGCATTTCATGCTTCGGAAAAGCTCGGAGATTGTTTGCGAGATATGCTCGGGACTGGAGCAGCTGGTCACGCACCGAGTGGTTGGTTCTAGCCAGGCCATTCTTGCCACGCCAATGACCTGCGGCCGACAATGCAACGGGAGACTTAAGAAGATTATCGATAGCATCTACCAGCCTTGCGGTCGCACTCAAGGTGAGCTCGCCATCCGTTGGCGTTGGTACGAAGCCCGATGTCAGCCGTCCCAAGTTTAAGTTCTGATTCGGTGATGTCGCTCCCAGGAGCCAGTTTCGCACGATCTCAGGCTTGACATCCTTTTCGACGGGCGCCCAGGAAGCTATGAATGTCACGACGGCTTCGCCAAGCAATCGCAGCGTCTCTGCACTACTTAGAGCCTCCACTCTTACCATTGCATCCAATTCTCTTCGCTCTGAGCGTTGCTCTAGGCTCAGGACCTCTTGGGATGTTTCCTGCGAGCGACGCGCAAGGACAATGGCCACCAATGCACCAGCTAACCCTATGCCAGCACCAATGGCGGCCCCCCAATAGGCTGCGCGGACTTCCTCGGAAACTCCGAGACCCAACCGAACAGGAAAATTGACGAAGAGCAGTGAGAGGATGCCCACTGCCATCGCAATCGTCACGCTCCAGAACAAGAGCCCCCTCGGCGACCAGCTCCAATCTTTGCCTGATTCTTCCATGTAGACCTCCAAGTCATTACTGTGCTGTTGAGCAAATTCTCTAACCGGCGTCGGTACTTCTGGCCCCGTCCTTCTCAGTTGGCATCTTCGTCAGCGCCCCCAGTCCTGTTCACCAGCTTCAGCGTGGCTCGATCCTAGCGCCAGCGGGTCCAGCCGCCAAGCCCGCCAAGCTCCGGACTGAAAGACAAGAGTAAGGACGCCTCATAGAGCCAAGCCTTCTCCTCGGAAGCTGCGCCACCCCTACCCAAGATAAACATGCCCAATCCCCTGCACCGACAATGTCCGCTCTCGGCCAACAGCGGACTCTTCATCAAGGCTCGAAGAGCTTGGCGGCTGTCTGAACTCACAAGCTGGGCCGCTCGGGGTCTCGCCAGCTCTTGCATCATCCAGGCGCGCCATTGTGGATTGAGATGAGCCGAACTGCCTATGGGGAACTCGACCTGGAGAAGTGAACGCCGCCTCCAACTCGAATCGCCGCAGATCAGGACGTGGGGCGTCAAATGTTTAGATCGCTCATCCCCCCATGACTTTGTGCATCTAACATTTGCGGTCGGCGGTTGCAGGTTGCGGGTTGCCACTCAACTGGCAGAGGCCACAAGTGAAAATCTCTGAGAGTTCAGAAGCGGCGCCGCCGCCTCCGCTTTTCCATGAAGTAGGGAACGAGCAGGAAAGGCTGCGGCACCGCAACGCAACAGATATAGACGATAAAGGCGGTTCCAACCCCATCCGCGATCAAATACATCACGACAGGAAACAGAGGCCAGATCATCAATAGCATTTCGATCCTGATGATGTCGCCCTTACTCATCTTTCGTCCTCTCGTTGAGCCAGCGCTCTATCCGCTCGCCGACCAAACCAGCGCTGATGTCCACTCCCTGCCGGTCGGACGCCTGAGACCCTCTGGAAGACGACAAGCCACCTACGGCTCCCGATGCAATAAGCATGGTTGCGTCCGGGGAATCCCCGTTCAGCAGCTCCTTTGCATCACTACCTGGCGAAGGGGTTGCAACGCCGATCTTTCCAGCCTGGCTTGCAGCACTTGCAGTGCTCATGAGATTTCCCTGCGCGTCGAAGCTGTCGTGCATTGCATGCACAAGAGCTTAGCCAGGCTTTATGCCTCAGCTACATGTCCGCTGGATGACAGTCCCAACGTCAATCCCGAGTCTCGGCCTCTGCCTCAACTCGCAAAGGTTCCGCACTTCCAAGAGGAAGATCTTGATTGAGGTTGCTGCTGACGAGATCGCCTCAGCTCGCACCCCCTGCAAAGTCCCGCTGCTCGATGGCGTGACTTGACTGAACAGCAGTTGGCTCCAATGGCTCAGGGCGGTACGCGCTTGATCTGTTCCACCAAGGCGGCAGCGGCGGCACGAAGTGCCACCTCTTAGCCCCTCATCCAAATTCGCGACAAATGAGTATCGAGGCCGCTTTCGGCCAGGAGCGGTCGTTCCCAGCAGACAATCCGAAATGAATTCTCAGATCCGCTCACAGGTGGACTCGACAGCCGCATCTCTGTACATGGAGTTGACTGGAATGGAGCGCGAGTGCGTGCCGTTGAACTCAAGGATGCGGGATTCATGGACGGACTTCTTGGCTAGCTGCTCGTCTTGCGCCCTCTGCCCGGCATCCTTTGTGATCGATGGATCTGATGCCGAGAGAAACTCGACATGGTTGATCCGAGACCTCACGACGTCACCCACGAGCTCCCACGTGCCGCTACTGCGATCTTGGAGTGTGAGAGGAGCCTTCCCTGGAGCGGAGATCACGCTACGGGAGTGACCAGTGAAGGTGCCGTCCGGAAGCTTGGTGGTTTCATCAGTAACCGTGACAGTGAAGCCTGGTCCCTGCATGACAGTTGGGCCGCACCGCCAAGTGCCAAAGAAATCTGACGGACTGAGGGGCGACGTCGCCGCCGCTGCGGAGCCGGCGGCGACGAGAAAAATGGCAACTGCACATTTTCGATGCATTTTTGCTCCAAGCGCATTCAACTCCGGAATCAAGCCGACTCGCGTAGCGAGTGAAGTCCTTGGGCACGGAAGCTGGATCTTAGGGAGGCTGGGTGCAGCTAACAAGCCAGCGTCCAGCCGGTCCCCGCGATCGTAAGCTCCCCCGGCACCCCGCCTTGCGGATCGTCGATGCCTCGTTGATCATCCTGTGCCCGCTCACTTCCGCGGGTTCGCCTGCACTGTGCAAGACCTGGATGCCATTACCCGCATGGAATGCACAATGTCCCCCCTCCCCCGTGCGTTGGCTGTCCTGCTCAGCGTATGCCTGCCGGCGGCGGCCCAGGCCGAACCTGTTTTCTTTACCAACGTTGGCGATTTCTACCGGTCACTCGGCGGTGCCATGTTTCCGGAATCGGGAACGTCGCTGGCCATGCCTTGCACGGAATCACCCCGGCACTGCATCTGGGTGACCTCCATGCACCAGGCGCTGCGCCGGTACGACCCACCGTTGTGGACCACGCCCGGCGATCTGCCCATGACGCCGCCCAAGGGCGTCCTCGATGTTGCCTTTGATGGCCAAACGTTGATGGTGGGGACGCGGCGCTGGCCCCTGAGCCGCGCCGTGAACCTGGCGTCACCACCGTGGCGCAGCGAGACGCCGATCGACCCGGAGAACCTGACCGCCGTAACGGCCTGGCAGCGCGGCACGTCGGTTTGCCTGGATATGCACTACTCCAGCAGTGGCACAGCGGTCCGCTACACAGCGGTGCTGTTGTTGCATGGTGAGCGGCTGTACACCCTGCCGCCGCTGTTTGCCACCTGTGCAGCCGTACGGGAAGCGCCCCATGACGGCTTCAGCTATCCGAGCAACACCTACCTCGGCGCTGAACAGGAACACCCTCGGACCGGCCTGCAGGTGGACTATGTGTTGTCCGACGGCAAGACACGCATTGCGCGCTATGTGCTGCGCTTTGCCGATCAGGGCAATCCCTACCGCTTTGAGGCAACGCGCGGCGAATGACGGTCATGCCACTCACCGCATCACTGCGGTGGAATAATCGCGCGCTTTAATACGGAACGGGGGCATGCATCCGAGTCGGTGGCCGCGGCAGGATTCCGTTCTTACCCGATCAGCGCCAGCCACGGTTGTGGTTGCGGCGGTCATGGTCCCAACGGCGCTGGTCGTGACGACGATCGTGGCGGCTGGTGCGCTCGTAACGATGGTCGCGGTCATAACGGCGATCACGGTCATAGCGATAGTCGCGGTTGTCGCGGCGATCCTTGGTAGTCACATTGCCGATCGCGCCGCCGGCCACTGCACCGCCTGCGGTCATCATCGGGTCGCCGTTGGACAGCACGTGCCCCGCGACGCCACCCACGACGGCACCCACCAGTGTGTTCTTGTCCTTGCGCGACAGCGCGGAGGCATCGCCCGCGGCGATGACGCCAGCGGTCAGAGCCAGTGCCATGGCCAGACCACGGAAGCTGAAAGCGGTTGAGGTGAGCATCGTTGGATCCTCCAAACGTATCGGTGTGGAATCGAATCTGGTGGCCGAAGATTGCCGGAACATTGCGTACCTGCGGATGAACCGCCCCCTGTTCAGTTTGGCGAAAGTACAGCTTGGCGGGGCCATGCCCTCGCGCCAAGCCGACGCCTGCGCCTCTACAGTGGCACGCGTGTCCCTCGCAACGGACGCACTCAACGACCGCTTCGGAGCCCGAGCCGCATGCACTCACCGATCCCCGCCATTGTCCTCGCCGCCTCTCTTTCAGGCGTCTCCGTCACGGCGTGCGCTGCGCCTTCGCAACCGTCGCGCACCGTTTTTACCGACGTCACCGCCACCCATGTTCCCACCGACGCGGACCTCCATGCACTGGATGCGGCGTTGCTGGATGCCGATGGCGATGGCGATCTGGATGTCGCGGTGGCGGTGGAGAATGGCGCCAACCGGCTCTATCTCAATGATGGCGCCGGCAAGCTCACACATGCGCCCGATGCGTTCGGCGCGATCACCGGCGACAACGAGCATGTACGCGTGGCCGATGTTGATGGTGACGGCCATATCGATGTGCTGTTCATCGCTGAAGACACCGAGCAGCACACCCTGTTCCTGGGTGACGGAAAGGGGGGATTCGTACGGGTCAGCGAGCGCCTTCCTGCGATGAGCCAGGCCAACGGCGTCGCCATCGGCGATGTCAACGGCGATGGCCTGCCCGACATCGTGGTGGGCAACACGACGGAGGGCAAACCCGGTGTGGCGCAACCGTTCCTCTGGCTCAATGACCGCGCACGCCCGGGCTACTTCGTTGATGCCACTACCACCCACCTGCCCTCGATCAACGTGCAGGCACAAGGCATTACCTTGGCCGATCTGGATGGCGATGGCGATCTGGACATGGCCATTGCCAGCCAGGATCCCATCAACCGCCTGCTGATCAACGATGGCAGCGGCCGCTTCACCGATGCCACCGATCGCCTGGGAGCGCAGATTCCCACCGAGACGCGGGAAGTCCATGCGTTCGACGCGAACGGCGATGGGCGGCTGGACCTGGTCTTCTTCAACCTCACCAGCAACAACCAGGCCTGGGACAAGGATCCGCAGACACGCCTGCTGATCAATCAAGGCGAGGCCCGTTTCAAGGATGACACCGCCGCACGTCTGCCCGCGCATCGTTTCTCCAGCTGGGGCGGGACGGTGGTGGATTTCAACGAGGATGGTCATCCGGACCTGGTGGTCAGCGCGATCGACGTGCCAGGCTTCGTACCGCTGCAGGTTCGCGCCTGGCAGAACGATGGCAAGGGCAGCTTCACCGACGTCACTGCCGCGGTGATCCCCAGCACCACCGTGGGACGCAGCTGGAGCATGGCGCGCGGTGATCTGGATGGGGATGGCAAGCCCGATCTGTTCATTGGCGGGTGGCAGTCGCAGGCCCGCCTGCTGCTGACCGGCAGCAGGATCGACGAGTAGGCCTGCGCAAACCGATGGCTTCACGCTGGCATTTGCTATCGTGCCCTCCGTCCATCCCTGCTTCCCTGGAATCCCATGCCCCGTACGTCCTCCACCGCCCCCTCTGCATCAAAGATCAACGCCAGCGTCGCAGCGGCGGTCGCGCGATCGGGAATGGATGAAAACGCACTGCTGCGGGCCGCCACGAAGGAGGCGTTCGAGCGCGCACTGCTGCTGCTCACCTCCTCCTACGCCGATTTCAGCCCGGAACAACAGCGCAGGATCCGGGCAGCGGTGGGCAGCGAGGGATCGGCCAGCGCCGTTGCACGCGCCAAGCCAGCGAAAGTCCCCCGCGAAGAGCTGCCGCCGCGCTTCTGGCTCCCGCACAGCGGTGCCACCTGGTCCGGCCGCGGGCGCATCCCCGGTGCCTTCCTCGCCTGGGAGGGCACCGTCGCCCATACCGAATGGAAGAAGACACACCCGGATCAGCGCTTCCCGTCCTACCCGGGCTGAGACACTGCTGGACACGGGCTGCGGCTCACGACGCAGGGCGCTGGATCGAAGCGACTATGATGGTCGCCATTGAACGAAGCAGTGGTTGCAGATGAGTCGCGGAATCAAGATGCGCAAGGCCGTGGGAACGCACGGCACCCTGCACCGGCTGGCCGACCTGCAGAAGCGGCATGACGCGCAGCAGACCCTGCCCACGTTGCTCTGCGATGGCTGCAACGTGCCGGTGCGATTCGTCCCGGCGCACGACAGGAGCGGTGCCGACGGTGCCCTTCCCGCCTCGGTTCCTGCGTACATCGCGTTGAACAAGGGGGCTGAGCATCTGCCAGGGTGCCGCTACAACGCTCCGTCACATCTGCAGGCCCTGCTCGCCAGCGGAACCGATCCCGAGTTCCTGCCTGCGCTGGGCGATGGCCGGCATGAGCTGCGTGTGCTGATCCTCCAGCAGGCCCTGAAGCGGGGCAGCGCCGCACCGACCCTTCTCCCGGCAGATGCACCGCTCGACGGTTACCTGCGCACCCTTACCGACCTGCTCACGCTGCAGGCGATGTGCGAGGACGACACGCTGCTGACCGCGCAGCTGACCCTGCGCCTGGGCAAGAAGCGGGTCGATTGGGCGAATTTCCTCTACGGGCAGGACCGCTACGACGCAGCATGGGAACGGCTGGGCTCGGCATCCAGCGAGCTGCCGCTGGCGCTGCTCGGGACGGTGCGGTCACATCGCACACCCCAGCCCGGTGACCCCCATGGCGTCACCTTCCTCAACTGTGCCCCGAAGTATCAGCACACCGGCGTGACCGACCGCCGGGATTTCTACGAAGTCAGCGTCGGGCACACCGATGCGGCGTGGCTGAAGTCCTTCCCGGTGGGCGCGGAGATCGTCATGTTCGGGCTGTGGCGCCAGGGCAGAAGCAGCACCGCCTCGCGGCCGCACCCGACCGATCCGCGCCGGACCATCACCAGCATTACCCACAAGCTGGCACTGCGGCCGGTGGTTGCCGGACAATTGGTCTTGGTGGAATGAAAGACAAGCACTACTGGTTTGTCGCGCGGTCCCATGGCTGGGGATGGGGCCTTCCGTGCGCCTGGCAGGGATGGGTGGTCTACGCCATCGCGTTCGCGCTGCTGGTGGCCTGTCCGTTCGTGTTCTCGCCCTTCAAAGAACCTGTGGCGTTCCAAGTGTGCACCTGGACGGTCGTGGTGGCGCTTGTACTAATCTGCTGGAAGAAAGGGGAACCCCCCAGCTGGCGCTGACCAAGGGGACCTGCAGCAAACGTATCCTTACATTTCAAATGCGAATGGTTCGTGATACGATTGTTAAGAGTTGTTGAAATTCCCACACGGACGTCCCCAAGCCATCGCCAGCGGACCCCTCTTTCCCAGGAGTACTGCGTCGATGTTGCCCCCCTCTCCCCGTTCCCGTCGTTCCGTTGCCACCCTGACGGTGGCCATTGGTCTTGCCTTGGCCAGCCAGGCCCATGCGGATGCCGCTGCAGATGCCGCCTCGGCCAGGCAGATGGACACGGTCGTCGTCACCGCCACCGGCGCCCAGCAGTGGATCAAGGACGCCCCCGCCAGCATCAGCGTGATCACCCGCGAGGAGATCGAACGCAAGCCGGTCAGCAGCATCGGCCAACTGCTGAGCACCGTGCCCGGCGTGACCGGCGGCTACGCGCTGTCTGGCGCGCAGTCCAAGATCCGCCTGCGCGGCCTGCCCGAGCAGTACACCCTGATCCTCATCGACGGCCGCCGCCAGGGCAATTCCTCCGGCGTGAACTACCGCGATGACCTGGGTCCGCAGGATCTGAACTGGCTTTCGCCGGACATGATCGAGCGCATCGAGGTGGTCCGCGGGCCGATGTCCTCGTTGTACGGCTCGGATGCGATGGGCGGGGTGATCAACATCATCACCCGCAAGATCGCCGACGAATGGGGCGGCTCGGTCACCTTCAACTACAGCAAGCCCGATTCCCCGACCCGCGGCGATACCACCCAGATGGGCGCGCTGTTCAGTGGTCCGCTGACCGAGAACCTGGGCCTGCGCGTCGGTGCCAATGTCACCAACCGCGAATCGGATACCGGCCGCCGCCAGACGCCCGGCAACAAGGCCGAGAACGCCAACGCCCTGCTGAACTGGCGCGTCAACGATGACCACACCGTCGGCTTTGAAGCCTCGCGTGGCGAGCAGCGCAACAGCGGTGCCGGCGCGGTCGGTGCGTGGGGTCTGTCCAAGCTGGTGCAGACCGGCTACGTGGTCATGCACGATGGTCGCTACGGCGATGCCGCCACGTCCAAGACGACGCTGGTGCAGAACGATTACGAAGACAAGGGCAGCGCCGTCGGCAACCACTCCAAGGAGACGGTGTTCGATACCGCGTTCACCCGCAGCTTCCATTGGGGCTTCGAGCAGAGCTTGAACGTGGGCGGCCAGTGGAAGCGCGAAGAGCTGAAGAACGGCGACACCATCGGCACCGTGCCGGTCACCTGGACCGGTACCGGGCGGATCAGCCCAGTCAGTGAGGCCGACTCCTGGGCGCTGTTCGCCGAAGATCACATCACGCTGCACGAGCGCTTCATCCTGACCGTGGGCCTGCGCTGGGACAACACCGACAACTACGACGACAACCTGAGCCCGCGCGTCTACGGCGTCTGGCACCCGTCCGATGACTGGACTGTCCGCGGCGGTGTCTCGCAGGGCTTCCGCGCGCCCACCCTGAAGCAGGGCACCGCCGGCGCGGCGACCCAGTCCGGTGGCAACGGCTGCACCGCGTTGACCGTGGAAGGCTGGACCAACCGCTCGATCAGCGCCGACGGCACCACCGGCTGCTACATGGCCGGCAATCCGAACCTGGAACCGGAAACCAGCACCAACTACGAGCTGGGCGTCGGCTACGACAAGAACGGCTGGTCGGCCTCGGCCACCTACTTCCTGACCGACTTCGATGACAAGATCCAGCAGGTCCCGCTGCGTGATATCCCCGGCCAGACGACCAGCTTCGTCAACGGTTTCTGGTGGACGGTCGCGCAGAACATCCAGAAGGCCCGCACCCGCGGCGTCGAAGCCAGCGTCACCGTGCCCCTGCATGAGCGACTGAACTGGGTCACCAACGCCACGCGCATGCTGGAATCGAAGAACCGCACCACCGGCGCCAGCCTGCTGGTGGTCCCCAAGCTGACCGCCAATACCTCGCTGGACTGGCAGGTGACCGATGCCTGGTCACTCAACCTGAGCGCGCAGCACATCGGCGAGCAGCTGGTGTCCTCCACCAGTGCGACGTTCGCCAAGGCGTACACCACCTGGGACCTGGTCACCGGCTACGACGTCAACGAGCACCTGACCGTGCGCGCGGGCGTGCTCAACCTCGGCGATGTCTCCACCATCGAAGAAGGCAACAACTACGACGGGGGTGCACGCACCTTCTTCGTGGGTGCCACGGCGCGGTTCTGACCGCGCCGGGTCGAGTGCAGACCTGAAGCAACGAAGGGCGGCGCGGACTTAACCGCGCCGCCCTTCTACGTTGTGAAGCAGCGCGTCGTTGCGCGCCACCGTCCATGCCCGCAACCCCATCACGGCCAGGCCGACGAACACCAGATACAGCACGGCGGTCACGTGCAGTGACTTGACCATGTACATGCCGACGTAGACAACGTCGACCAGGATCCACAGCCACCATGCGGCCGTGTGACGCCGCGCCTGCCACCACTGGGCGACCAGGCTCAGCGCAGCCAGCATTGCATCCAGCCACGGCAACGCTGCATTGGTGAGGAAATGCATCGCCGCGCCGAGCGCGATGCCGAAGGCGACGCCGATGCCGAGGTCACGCCACATGGCCGCCCGCGCCAGCGGCATGATCGCGACCCGGCCATCGTCCTCCACCTGGCCACGCCAGCGCACCCAGCCGTAGACCAGGAAGCCACCGAAGACGACCTGCAGCAGCGTGTCCGAGTACAGCCGTGCCTCGGCGAACACCAGCGCGTACAGCGTGACCGAGATCAGCCCGACCGGCCAGGCAATGGTGACCCGGCGCGTCATCAGCCACACGCCAAGCATGCTGACGATGGCGGCCGACCATTCCAGGATTGCCGGGTTCATAGTGCGAACGTGACCGACAGCCGGGCCTGACGCGGTGCGCCCGGGAACAGGTAGTAGTCGCCCGAGCTGCTGCCGGTGTCACGCCAGTAGAAGCGGTTGAACAGGTTGTCCACCGAGAGATTCCAGGTCACCGGATGCTCACCCAGCTGATGTTTGAAGCGCAGGCCGGCGTCGAACACGCTGTAGGCTGGTGCGCTCACGCGACCATCGGCGGTGGCCACGTTGGAGGCCGCGTAACGCCAGCCGCCGGTCAGCCCCAGGCCGGTCACGAACGGCAGCTGGTATTCGGCATGCACGCTCGCGCGCGTCTTGGGCACGTTGATCAGCTGATGGCCTTCGTAATCCGGTGTGTCGGCATCGCGGGCGCGGGCGCGCAGCACACTGGCGCTGGCGGTCAGCGACAGGCGCTCGGTGAGCTGGCCCTGCGCGGTGAGCTCCAGCCCGGTATGGGTCTGCTGCCCTTCCTGGACGAAGCTGTAGCCCACATCGCTGCCATCCGGCTTGGCGTACTGGAACGGCTGCGAAGTGCGGAACAGAGCGGCACCCAACGTCAGCGCATCGCTGCGCACATACTTGACGCCCACTTCGGTCTGGCGCGACAGCACCGCGGGCAGGAACGTGCCTTCGTTGGAGGTCCAGAACGGCGCTTCCTGGCCGAGCGAAATGCCCCGCACGTAGCTGACATAGGCATTGAGCTCATCGGTGGCCTTCCAGACCAGCGCGGTCTGCGGCAGGAAGCGCGACAGGCGGCTGTGGCGCTCGGGGTTGCCACGCTTGTCATAGGCGCGCTCGTCCAGGCGGACAAAGCGGCCACCGGCCAGCCACTGCCAGTCGCCGAAGCTCATGCGGTCCAGTGCGAACACCGCGGTCTGCGCGCTGTCCAGACGCCGTGCGGAGGGGCCCGGCATCAGCGGCGACGGTTCAAACTGCGGCACCTGTGCATCGTGGATGTTGGCGGTGCCCACGTACTCGTTGACGTTGCGGCGCTTGTCCACGGTGCGCTCGAAACGGTCCGCACCCACGCTCAGCTCGTGCCGGACATCGCCGGTGGCGAACCTGCCGCGCAGTTCGCCACGGAATTCGAGGTTGCGGCGGGTGTCATCCGGGCTGCGGTAATCGTAGATGTCGTAGTCGCCGTTCGGCGCGAAGTAGTTGCCCGGCACGCTGCCATCGGCGCAGCCGGCGGCGTAGTAGCAGCCGTAGGCGAAGGCGACGTTGTCGTCGATCACCGAGCGGCTGTAGCTGGCCGATACCCGCGACTGCCAGCTCGGGCTGAAATCGTAGGTATGCAGCGCGGTCAGGTTGGTGCTGTCGATGCCGACCGGCCGCTGCCAGGCCTGGTAGCCCAGCATGTGCTTGCGGTCCACGCCGCGCGGCAGCTCGGTGGCGCCCAGCAGCTGATAGCCCGAGGCCGAGCGCTGCGCGCTGGTCTGGTAGTTGGCATCCACCTCCAGCTTGCCGCGTTCGCCGATCAGCCAGTCGGTGGCCAGCGAATAGAAGTTGCGGCGGCCGTCGGCGTGGTCGATGTAGGAATCGCTGTCTTCCCAGGCGGCATTGAAACGCACGCCAAAACGCGGCGACAGCCAGTGGCCGAGATCCACCGCGGTGTAGCGCGAGCCTTCCGAATCCGTGCCGAGGGTGACATTGCGCACCTCGGCCGGGCGCTTGCCCACGTAGTTGATGATCCCACCCGGTGCCATCACGCCCGCGGCGAGGCCGGCCTCGCCCTTGAGGATCTCCACCGACTGGATGTTCTCCAGCGCCAGGCGCTGCTCGCCGGTGATGGACAGGCCGTTGAAACGGTAGCCGGTACCGGTATCCAGCGGGAAGCCGCGGATCGCGATGTTCTGGTAGTAACCGACCGGCGCGTAGCTGTCGCCCAGCGAGGCATCGTTGCTGGCCAGTTCGGACAACGTGCGCACCTGGCGGCTGTCCAGCAGATCGCGATCCAGGACGTTCACCGAGGCCGGGGTGCTCTTCCAGTCACCCGCGCCGAAACTGCTGGTCTGCGTGGTGGTAGCTGCCGGCTGATGCGCCTGCACGCGCACGGCGGCGAGCTCGGTCGGCGAGCGCTCGGGCGCGTCCGCGAGATCGTTGGCATGAAGAGGCAGCGCGGCGCAGAGGGCGGCGGACAACAGCGTAGGGCGGAAGCAACGGTTCATTCGATTCGTCATCAGCTGGGGGAGACGAAGCGAAGGCACGCACGCGCACCGACCCATCACGGCGGTATGCCTGCTGCTCAAAGCTCCCTACGCCGGTGCAAACCGGATCAGGTTCCAAGGGACTCTCTCAGCCTGGTTTCGCCAGGCACCCCCGCTTCTGTGACTATTTCACTACAAACCGTACGGATTTGCGAGCCTGCCCTCAGGCGGCGGCGTGCAGCGCCTTCAGCAGGCCCTGCCCTGCCGGGGTGCTGAACCAGTCAGCATGCCCGAGCAGAAAGGTGTGGTAGGCCACGTCGGCATTGGCCGGCGAGTGGGTCACGGCCTCGAAATACTCCACTTCCGACAGTGCGAAGTCGAGCTGGACGACAGGCAGCAGATCGGCCAGCAGGTGCACGCGCTCGGCAGACAGCGGCACGATCTCGCGGTAGCCGGCCAGCAGGGCCAGCGCGATATCCACGCGCACGGCCGCCTCGCCGCGCTCCAGCGCCAGCCAGGCCACCGCGTTGCGTTCAATGGCGGTGGCCAGGTCGAACAAGGCACTGGTCGGTGAGGCAAGGCCAACATCGAGCACGGTCTCGACGACGTACGTATCGCCGTCCTGACGCCAGAGCAGATTGGACACATGCCAGTCGTTGTGCGCCCACAGGCGAGGCTCGGCCTGCAGGCGCTCAGCCAGCCCGGCGTGCCAGGGCAGCACCGCCCGCTGCAGATCGGCCTGCCAGTCCTGTCGCGCAAGGTAGGCCGCCAATCCAGGGCGATCACCCAGCCCGGCGTGAATAGCGGCAACCGGATCGACGACGCGGAGCAGATCATCGCGCGCGACCAGCAGGTGGGTGCTGCGCTGGGGTGCGTGATAGCTGGCTGACGCGCGGTGCAGTCGCGCCAGCATCCGGCCCGCCTCGCGCGCCTGCGCGGTATCGGTCAGCAACGTCCAGGACGGCGCGTCGCGATAAATGTCCTGGCCGCGGCCCACGGTATGCAGCTCGTAGGTCCAGCCCTCATGTTCGACCGCCGTTGCACCGTCGCGGTCATGCAGCACCTCGACCACCGGCACGCCCTGGGCAGCCAGGTGCTGGAGCAGACGGTGCTCTTCGGTCAGGCCGGCTGCGCTGCGGACGCTGCCATGGTGGCGCTTGACGAACACCCTGCCCCGTTCGCTCTGGACAATCGCGGCGGCAGACATCGGCCGCGGGCTGTGCCACAGCACCTGGCTCGCTTCGCCCAGCTGCGAAAACCGCTCACGCAGCCAAGTGATCTCGCGGTCGGTGATGGCGGGCCAATCGGCGGCCACCTCATCGTTGTTGAGGCCTTGGACGCGGTGGGTGCTGTTGCTCATGGGATAACGGGTCGATGACGGCGAAAAGGCACGCTGTCACCAGACAGTGGGCGCGGCGAGGATACCAAGCCGGGCCCACCGAGGGGAGCCGTCTACTCCCTCAGGGCGTGCTGTTGCCCTGCTTCGCGGCGGCCGGCTTGGCCGGCAGCAGTCGCGGTTGCTCGGCATACCAGTCGCGGGCGCCGGCAAGGTGCCATTTGCGCTGCTCGCCTTGCAGCTCGATGCCGGCCCCCAGCACGCCCCAGCGTATATACAGATCACCGCGACGCTGCGCATGACGAAGATCCAGCCGCGCCTGCAAGGACAGGCGTTCGTTCTCGGCCTGCAGGTCGTCTACGATCAGTTGGCCGCTGCGCCAACGCAACTGCCCACTGGCCTGCACTTCACCGGAATCCAGCATCCCGAGCACCCAGCGCGGGTACTCGCTGCGCTGAGCGAACACACCGAGCAACGGCCCGGCATCGCGCAGGCGCAGATCCGCCAGGCCATCGACTTGGAACGGCGCGGCCGCATCAATATGCCCGCTGCGGATCGCTACGTTGCCCCACCAGCGTCCGTCACTTTTTTCGTCGCCCACGTAGATGTTGCGCAGGTCCACCGTGGTGCCGCTCAGATCGAACTGGCGGCTGTCGAAATCCGCACGTTGCAGCCGGGCCTGCAGCTGCGCATCGCCGCGCATGGCAATGCCGGCGACGCTCAGCCGCGCCCCGGTGCCGCGCAGATCGGCACTGCCCTTGCCCACACGGCCGGAGGCATCCAGCGACACATCGCCGCTGAGCAGACCGGTACCGCCGAGCAGACGCACGTTGTCGTTGCCGAGATAGCGGTTGTACGCGGTCAGATCCGGGACCCGTGCATCGGTGAAACGCAGCTGCGCCCGCATGCCATCACTCAATTCCTTGAGGCGCGCATCACCGCGCAGGGTCAGCGCCAGCTGGCGGCCATCGAACAACACGTCCTTCGGCGCATGGGTGGGCGCAGCCTGGAAGCGCGGGATCTGAACCTTCAGCTCTGCCTGTGGCGGCTCCCCCTCGACAATCCGCCCCTGTGCATGGGCGTCGCCGCGCATCCGTACCCCTGCAACCTCGGCCACAGCGGCCACCTGCGGGATATCCACCGTGCTGCCCGGCGCCAGTTGACCGTCGGCGAGGATGACATCGGCCTTGAGCAGACCGCCGCCATCGAGATGGAACCAAGGCTTTTTCACGAACAGGTCGCTGATCCAGTTCAGTGACTGGAACTGCCAGGCGCCCTGCACTCTGCCGGACAGACGCGGCAGCAGTTCGGCAGGCGCTTGGAACGGGATCTTCCGGCCGGTCACGCGGACATCGGCATTGAGTTCACTGCCCGTTTCCGGGTCACGCGGCAACCGCGCCTGGACCCGCATGTCCTGCGCCACATCCAATTGCAGCGACAGCAGCCCGCGGTCATCGGCGTTGACGCCCGCGTGCAGGGGAAGCCGCCAGACCAGCCTGCTGCCCGGCCGCAGCGCGCCCTCTTCCAGGGTTACATCCGCCGTGAGGCGTGCATTGGAGACCGCACTACCCACCTTGACGTGTGGGCCACCGGTATCGATGCGCAGGCCCTGGCTGCGGGCATCGATCTGAAGCTGTGCCCAGGTGATGCCGAGTTTCTGCAGCCCCGGCGCGTCGTCACGATAGTGCCGCGGGAAATGGAAGCGCGCGGCGATATGGGCATCGTCCAGCACGTTGACGCCGTCGAAACTGACCTGGGCATCATCGAAGCCGGCGGTGGAATCAAACAGCTCCGACGGCCCGCCCTTGAGCTGCTTGAGGAAACCGACGTTGCCGTGCCCCTGGCCCACGATCAGCAGCTTGCCGAAGCGCCCGCTGCGGATGGTGTCGCTGTGGATCGCATCGAAGCGCAGGGTCCAGCCGCGGTCACCCCGCGGCGGCGGCGGGATGGCCTTCTCCACACGCTCGACCTCGGCCTCCACTCCCGTGGCATCGATGCGTGGAATGCGCACTTCCTTGCGCAACAGCGCCGGCAGGTCGATCCAGGCACTCGCTCGGTCAGCGCGGAACACATACTGCGTCCGATTGGCCTGCCCGCGCATCCGGATGTTCCACACCACCGCCTGCCCCGGCATCAGGGTCAGCGCCGGCCCGGTCTGCATCGTGAATTTCTCAGGTTTGCGGTTGGTGACCGCATCGAACAGCGGCGTATTGAGGAATACGTTGCCCGCCAGCAAATACAGCGCATACAGCACCAGCAGCGAGAGCAGCGCGACGCGCCACGGTCGGGGCCAGCGCTGGACGCGCTCGGGAATCAGGGGCATGTGGGTCGGCGGCCGAGCAGAATAGGTGCGTTCACTATCGACAAGCCGGCAGCGGTGCAACGTGAAGGCGGACGTGCGAGATTGCCTGACGTCCCGGTGCACGCGCTGCAGTGCATGCTGTGCTGGACAGTCATAATCTTATTGTTTATCAATAAACATGGCGGGCATCGTGGTCCGCCCATCAAGGAGGCACAGTGGCAAGCACCAACGGCCGACCGTTCGGGTCGGACGGCATCATCAACGTAACCCATGCGGCCATCCGCGGCGTGACCGCCATCTGCTGGCTGGGCATTCTCGCCGCAGCGTGTGCCCTGCCTGTCGTGTATTTCGACCGCAGCTGGCTGCACACCTCGATAGAAACGAGTGTGGCGCATGGCAGCAACCTGTTTCTTCATTTCAGCCTGGGCCTGGTGGCCATCGCCCTGTTGCTGGGGATCGGGCTGGTGTTCCTGCGCCACCTGGAGCGCTTCGTCCGTGCGGTCAGCAGCGGCCACTTCTTCGCCCATGGTCATGCGCTGCGTCTGCGCCGCATGGCATGGTTGATGCTGGTCATGGAGCTGCTCTCCATCCTGATCGGCGCCTACGCCACCTGGATGGGGCCGGATTTTGCGTGGATGGAGATCGGCGGTGGCCTGTCGATCACCGGGCTGATCGCGGTGCTGATGCTGTTCGTCATGGCGCGGGTCTTCGCGGTGGGCGCGGCGATGCGCGAAGACCTCGACGGGGTGGTCTGATGGCGATCGTCATCACCCTGGACCGGATGCTGATCAAGCGGGGCATGACCTTGTCCGAACTCGCTCTGCGGATCGACATCACCTTGGCCAACCTGTCCATCCTGAAGACCGGCAAGGCGAAAGCGATCCGCTTTTCCACCCTTGAGGCCATCTGCCGGGAACTGCAATGCCAGCCCGGTGACCTGCTCAGCCATGACCCAAAGGCAGGCGACCTGCCGCCGCTCGACTGAGTGCGGCCACACATAGCGAATGAGGCAGCCGAGCCAAGCCCGGCGGCCGGGTTCAGTCGGGCAGCCGCTCGCCCCCGCGCAAGGTCAATACCTCAACCCCGTCGGCAGTGACCAGCACGGTGTGCTCGGCCTGTGCCGAGAGCTTCCCGTCGCGGGTGGTCACGGTCCAGCCGTCGTCGCTCATGTCGATCGCCGCGCGGCCCTGGTTGATCATCGGCTCAATGGTGAAGGTCATGCCCTCTTCCAGCTCCAGCCCGTCGCCGCGGCGCCCGTAATGCAGCACCTGCGGCTCTTCGTGCATCTCCTGGCCGATGCCATGACCGCAGAATTCGCGCACCACGCTGTAGCCATGCGCTTTGGCATGCTGCTGGATCGCAAAACCGATGTCGCCCAGCGTCGCGCCCGGGCGCACCACGCCAATCCCCTTCCACATCGCTTCGCGGGTCACACGCACCAGCCGCTTGGCCGCGTAGTCCACCTCGCCGATCAGATAGGTCTTGCTGGAGTCGGCAATGTAACCGTCCTTCTCCAGGGTGATGTCCAGATTGACGATGCTGCCGCTGCGCAGGATCACATCCGGTGAGGGCACGCCGTGGCAGACCACGTTGTCGATGGAGGAATTGAGCACGTAGGCAAAGCCGTACTGGCCTTTGCTCGCCGGGCGCGCGTGCAGCTGATCGACGATGAAACGCTCGACCCAGTCGTTCACCTGCAGCGTGCTCATGCCCTCCAGCGAACGCTCGTCCAGCGCGTCGAACACCTGTGCCAGCAGGCGTCCGGATGCGCGCATCAGCGCCTGTTCTTCAGCGGTCTTGATCATGCTTCGGCCACCCGCAACGCGCCCGGTTCGACCCCGGCGGCACGCAGTTCACGGCTGACGATCTCCTGGTAGCTCATACCCGGATTCATCTCGCACAGCATGCCGATCTTGATCCAGAACCCCGCCTGGGCATTGATCGAGCGGCCCGAGACGCCGCTGGCGCGGCGCAGGTTGTCGTGCAGTTCGTCGTCGATGTTGACGATGCCCATGGGCGAGCCCTCTGGAGTGATATACACATCATATATGTTTCGTATATCACATGAAAAGGCCCGCCCCGGATCGCTCAGCCGGTGTACGCCGTCGCCTCGATCTCGAACAGCATGCCTTCCAATGCCAGCCGCGGCACCGGAATCAGCGTGCAGGTCGGCGCACGGCCCAGCGGCCAGCGGCGGCCGATCTGATCCGACAGAATGCCGAGCCGGTCCTGATCGTGATCCACCACCAGCACGGTCAGCTTCGCCACATCGGCCAGGGTGGCACCGGCCGACGCCAGTGCGAGGCTGAGGTTGTCCAGCGCCTGGGCGACCTGCGCCTCGAAGCGCGGCGACAACATGCCATCGGCGGTTTCCCCGCCCTGCCCGGCGATGTGGATCACCCGGGCCGGCAGCCGCACCACGGCAACGTGCGAATAGCCGTTCGCGGTCGGGTCGTACAGCCCGGACGGATTGATGAAACCAAACAGGCCGGCAGGCGCAACAGGGGCATCGCTCAACATGGGGGGAGACTTCGTCGGGGAGTGAGTGCGCAGTCTCCGGCCTCAACTGCGGTTGAGGTCAACGCAGGGCATTGCAACGCTGCGATGCAGTCATGGACACTCCGCTTTCGCGCCGAATCAGGTCCAGGCCGGATCGGCTGTGAAATCGATGGTCAGCCAGAACTCGCTGCCGCGCGCGTCCAATCGCTCGGCGATCTCGTCGCGCATCGCGTCCACGTTGCCGATGGTGCCGATCACCGTTTCCGGACGGGTCAGGATGTGGATTTCCACGAACCGCATGCGGCCCATCTTGGCCACGTGGCTGGTGAAATCCAGATAGCCGTGCTCGGCGACGAAGTCCTTCATCACCGCCTGCACGCGCGCATCCAGCGTATCCGGCGCCACCTGCAGCACTTCGCGCATGGCCTTCCAGGCGCTGCGCAGCGGTACCGGCAGCACCGCGACACTGATCGCGGCCAGCACCAGTGGATCCAGGTAGGGAATCCAGTGGGCATGCTCGCCACCGCGCAGCAGCAAGGCGATCGCGAACGCCAGCACCACGGCCAGGCTCATCAGCCCGCTGAGCAGCCAGGCGCGCACGTCCAGCCACAGCAGCGCCGAATGCAGCTGCATCGCACGGGTACGCACGAACGCCGCCATGGCCAGATTGCTCACGCACAGTACGGCGGCCCACAGCAGCGCAGGCCCAGCCTTGACCTCATGCCCCCCGGTGGTCAGCCCGATCACCGAGTTGGCCAACGCATAGATGCAGGCCAGCGACAGGATCGCCCCACCAAGCGCCTCCACCATCGGCTCCAGGTGCCAGTAGCCATACTGGAAGCGCGGGCTTTCTTCCCGCGCCACCAGCCGCAGCACCGACAGCGCCACCAGGGTCAGCGCCACGTCCACCAGGCTGTAGACGCCGTCGAACAGGATCGCCTGCGACCCCACCAACAGGCCGCCGATGAAGCCGATGGCGCTGACCGCCATCGTCACCCCGATGGAGAATGTGAGGACCCGCTGCTCGCGTGCTGTATCCATCGCTGGCCGAAGGTCCTCCGCGCGGGCGTCAGATCTTCAGCACCTCCACCTTGTAGCTCGGCGCATCGCCGTCGGTATCGATGATAAGCCCGTGCACATCCGACTCGAAGCCCGGGAATCGGGCGTTCTGCTCGCGGGCGATGCGCAGCGACTGGATGATCGGCTCGTCGCTGGCCCCGAAGCGCTCGCCCGGCATGATGGTCGGAATGCCCGGCGGGTACGGCACCAGCATGGTGCCGGCGATACGACCGCTGATCTGCTCGATATCGACCCGCTCGATCTGGCCGCGCACCAGGTGGTCGTAGGCCTCGGCCGGGGTCATCACCGGCTCGGGCAGGTCCACGTACATCGCACGCATCACCTGGGCCACGCCGAACTCATCATTGAAGGCATGCAGCGCATCGCACAGATCGCGCAGACCCCAGCCGGCGTAGGCGATCGGGAACTCGGCGGCGAGCTGCGGCAATGCACGGGTCAACGGTGCGTTGCAATCGTAAAGCTCCTTGAAGGCCATCAGCTCGGTGACCAGGGTGCTCCACTTGCCCTTGGTGATGCCCATCGAGAACAGGAACAGCACCGAGTAGAGGTTGGTCTTCTCCACCGTGATGCCGCGGGTCCACAGGAACTTGCTCAGGACCGCGGCCGGGATGCCACGCTGGCCCATCTCGCCGTCCATCGACAGCCCGGGCGTGAGCAGGGTCACTTTGATCGGGTCGATCAGCACATAGTCGTCGACCAACCCATCGAAGCCGTGCCAGTGTGCGTCCGGCTGCAGGTACCACTCGCTGCGCTTGGCCACCATCGGGGCCGGTGCATCGCCCTTGGCCAGCGAGCGCTCCAGCTTGTCCGGCTGCCACACGCTGAACCACCAATCGTCGCGACCCAGATCCTCGCGCACGTGCAGCATCGCGCGACGGAAGGCGATCGCTTCGTCATGCATCTCCTGCACCAGCGATTCGCCTGCCGCGCCCTCCATCATCTTGGAGGCCACATCGCAGGCCGCGATCACCCCGTAATGCGGGCTGGTCGTGGTGTGCATCATGAAGGCTTCATTGAAGCGCTCGGCATCCAGCTCACGGGAGGCCGCATTGCGCACGTGGATCATCGAGGCCTGCGAGAACGCAGCCAGCAGCTTGTGCGTGGAGTGCGTGGTGAAGATGATCGCATCCTGCTCGCGCGGCTTGCCCTTGGCCATGCCGTAATGATTCTCGTAGAACGGATGGAAGGCAGCGTAGGCGTACCAGGCTTCGTCGAAATGCAGGAAATCGACCGCGCTGCCGATCTCCTCGGCGATCTTCTCGGCGTTGTAGCAGAGCCCGTCGTAGGTCGAGTTGGTCACCACCGCGATGCGCGGCTTTGACCCGGCCTTGTACGCCTTGCTGGCCAGCGGGTTGGCGGCGATGGCCTGCTGCAGCGACGCGGGGGTGAACTGATCCAGGCTGATCGGGCCGATGATGCCGTGCGCGTTGCGGCTCGGGGTGAAGTACACCGGGATGCCGCCGGTCATGATCAGCGAGTGCAACAGCGACTTGTGGCAGTTGCGGTCGACGAACACCACATCGCCGCGACCGACGGTGCCGTGCCAGACGATCTTGTTCGCGGTGGAAGTACCGTTGGTGACGAAGAAAGTATGGTCGGCACCGAAGTTGCGCGCCGCCTCGTTCTCGGCCTCCTTGATCGGACCGGTATGGTCCAGCAGCGAGCCCAGTTCCGGCACCGAGATCGACAGATCGCTGCGCAGCGTGTTCTCGCCGTAGAACTGGTGGAACGCACGCCCGACAGGCGACTTGGTGAACGCTACGCCGCCGGCATGCCCCGGCGTGTGCCAGGAGTAGTTGGACTCGGCCGTGTGGTGGATCAGGGCCTTGAAGAACGGTGGCAGCAGGTTCGCCATGTAGTCTTCGGCCGCGCGCATCACCTGACGCGAGATGAAGCTCTTGGTGTCTTCGAACAGGAAGATGTAGCCGTGCACGAACTTGAGCAGCTTGCTCGGCACCTTCTCGATGGTGCGCCGTTCGCCATACAGGAAGACCGGCAGGTTGGCGCGGCGGGCTGTCTGCTCGCGCAGGAAGCCCAACAGCCGCTGGAACTGCTCCGGATTCTCCTCGGTGCCATCGATGGAGATCAGTACTGCCGAGGCCGCCACATAGGTGCGCGCACCGGCCTGGGCATCGGCCAGGGTCAACCCGCACAGCACGCGCTGGTCGTTCTTGCGCAACTCGTCCACCAGCGCACGGATCAGGATGCCGCCGATGCGCGGGGATTCGTAGTCGTCATCGATGACGATGATCGGGTAATCAAGGGACTTGAAGTACACAGGGATTCTCCTGGGGGAAGATCACGAAAGCGTCGTGCGGACGGCGGCGTCGAGTGCGGGCAGCTGGCCGCGCTGGCGGCGACGCTCCTCGCTGAAGAACGGATAGAACACCGTGATGAACAACACGAACAGGAAGGCGTACTGCACGATGTTGCCGGCCGAGCCGAAGATCGCCCACAGGCAGTAAACAACCGTGACACTGGTCAGCAGCCAGAAGGCGCCGGTATGGACCAGCGTGTGCGAACGTTCCACCACGAAATAGCAGGCCACGCAGGAGTAGATGTACGGCAGCAGGGTCAGCACCACGGCCGCAGAGGTGATCACATCGAACTGGGCCGAGGCGGTCTTGGAGGTAGAGGTGACCAGCACTGCCAGGGTCATCAGCACCGCCACGATCAGCACGCCCTTGACCGGCACATCGTTCTTGTTGGTCTTGCTGAAGATGCTGGGGAACAGGCCGTCATCCGAGGCCGCCTTGGCACTCTGCGCGGTCAGCAGGATCCAGCCGCCGAGCGAGCCGGCCGCCCCCACGAAGGCGCACAGACTCACCAGCGCCCCGCCCCAGCCGCCCACCGCGTTGGCCGCGGCCAGCGCGAACGGCGCATCGGACACCTGCAGGTCGCCATTGGGCACCATGCCCATGATCACAGAGGAGCTGGCGATGTAGGCGATCGCGGCCAGGAACACGCCGGCCAGCGTCGCGCGGGCCACGTTCTTCTCCGGGTTCTCGACCACACCGGCGGTCACCGACGCCGATTCCACGCCGATGAAGGCCCACAGCGTCAACGCCGCTGCACTGGAGATCGCGCCAAAATTGGATTCACCGGAGACGTTGTAGGCGCCCTTGAAAATGGTCGGATCAAAGAAGAACCAGCCGAAGATCGCGATGCCGAGGATCGGCACCAGCGCGAAGCTGGTGGTCACCGTCTGCAGCTTGCTGACGAACGACGGGCCGATGACGTTGGCGAAGCTCAGCGCCCACACCAGCGCCAGCACCGCGATGCAGCGCGGGAGTGGTTCGGACAGGATCGGGAAGAAGTAGCTGAAGTAGCCCACCGCCGCGATCGGAATGGCAACGTTGCCGATCCAGTTGGCAAACCAGTAGACGGCGTTGGTCTGGAAGCCCATGTAGGGCCCGAACCAGTCACGCGCATGGGCATACGGTCCACCGGCCTTGGGCGCCAGTTTGCCGAGCTTGGCGAAGACAAAGGCCAGCAGCAGCGCACCGGCGGTGGTGACCAGCCAGCCCCAGATCGAGGCGGTGCCGATCTTGGCCAGGCTGGAGGGCAGCAGGAACACCCCCGACCCCATCATGTTGCCGGCCACCAGGAAGGTGGCGCCGACGACCCCGATTTTCTTTGCTTGTGCCATGACGCTTGCTCCTTTGCCAGGCAGGGACCCGGTCATGCCGGGTGGAGGGAGTTACTTGATGAAGTTGTATTGCAGGCTGCCTTGCAGCCGCACCGTGTCGCCGCGCTCTCCGCTTTGCTGTTCCAACTGCCCATAGAGCAGTTCCATGCCCATCGTCCAGGACGGCGCCGGGCTCCAGAGCAGGTTGAAGACGCCATAGCGGCTCTGCCGGAAGGCATCGGCGGCCAACGCCTCGTTGCGCCCGCTGGTGAGCTGGCCGTAGATCAGGTTCGATCGCCACAGCGGAGACCAATAGTGCGTATATCCGACGAAGCCGCCGTACAGCGATAGGGCCTGCAGGCGCCCGTCTGCGGTCACCACCGCATCCATGCCCGAACCGGTGAGATCGGCCGTGTAGCGTGCCAGGCCCTTGCCGCCGAGCATGCCGAACAGCAGCAGGTCCTGTTCGCCCAGCGCAGCCGAACCGCTGAGCTGCAGGCCACCGGCAACACGACGCCCATCACCGGCATCACCGTCGTAGCCCAGGCTGCGTGCGACCGCACCCAACTGCAGATGGCCCCAGTCGCGCTCCATCCGGGCGGTAACGGTGACATCCGGCAGTTGATCGACCGGCATGATCCCCTCGGCAGGGTTGCTCAACTGGGTATCCGGATCTTCGGCAGCCACGGTCAGCGTGTTGCCCTTGCCCATCGCGAAGCTGTGGTGGATGCCGGCCACCAGCAGGTAGCCCGCCCCACCCGGCCCGGCGAAATCCAGGGTGTCGGGCAGGCTGTCGGCATCCATGAAGGTCGAATAGCCATAGCCGGCGTAGGTATTGCCGAGCTGCCCGTAAGCATGGCGCAGGCGGAACTGATAGCTGTCACTGCTGCCGAAGAAGTCGTTCTCCAGATAGAAGCGCAGGTTGCCATGCGTGGTCGGGCGCCGTGCTTCGAAGCTGAAGCGGGTCTGCTTGGCATGCAGAGTGAAATTGTCGACATCACGGTGCGCGCTGCCGACCGGAATGGACGAGGTGATGAACTGTTCCTGGTCGCCGGCCGCACGCGCATCGGCGATCGCATCAAGCTTGGCGTAGCCGCCGATACGGATCAGGGTGTCGGTGTTGGGAATCGCGAAGAAGCCTTTCAGCTCGGGATCGGTCGGACCGGCAGCGCTGTCCGGGCGGGACGCGGCGGTGGACGGATCCGCAACGGAATCGCGTTGCGGGAGGATCGCCTGGCCCATGCCCGGTACCTGTGCCGTCAACGGGGCCGGGGGTGCAGTGGGAAGATCGGTCGTGCGAAGATCGGTCGTGCCAGGTACCACGGGGGCGGCGATCCGTGCCTGGGTGGGCGGAGGCTTCCCCGATTCGATCGCCTGCAGGCGCTGCTCCATCTGGTCCAGTGTCTGCCGGAGCGTCTGGATGTCCTGCCGCAATGAGGCGGCCGAATCCTGCGCATGCACCGGTGCAGCTGCCAATGCTGCCACGCATGCGATCGTCAACACAGCAAAGCGCATCAGCCCATCCTCCATGACCCGCACACAGCCGTATGCACCCTCGCCAGCCGGCGTCGATGACGTCGCGGGCCATGGGCACGCTCGCACGGGATCCCCTCATCCCTGAGGGCAACACTGCCAGCGCAGCGCTGCCAACGGCCTGAGTAGCAAGGGCGCAGTGAGAACGTCGTGAACGTTTGCAGGCAGTTTCCTGACTGAACGCGCGTGCTTCCGGAAGGGGCCAGGCAATGCAGGAGAGTGCGCATGGCAGCCAGCGTAGCGATCCACGCAAACGCGGCCTTGATTCAGGTCAATGTGATCGCGCCACGCCGCAGCGCCAGGCATGACGCATCGCGCCGGGCAGGACCCGGCGCGAGATACACCGTTCGGAGCGGCAGATCAGCGCGGGCCGAGTACCACCGTCATGTCATCGCCCTGCGGCATGCCCGAGCGGCGCTGCACCATTCCCTGCGCATCCTTGAACAGGATGCCCGGAGTGCCCTGGAAGCCCAGTTCGATCATCAGCACCTGATTGGCATCAAGCTTGTTGGCCACCTCGGCGGTCAACGATGCCGCCGGCTTGATGCCACCGCGGTCAAACAGCCCCTCGTTCTCCAGCAGCGCTGCGCTGGGGTTGGGCGCGGTGAGAATGGCCGCGGCCTTGGCCGGGCTGTCTTCGCGGATGACGCCAACCATGACGTGGCGCAACTGCACCTTGCCGGCATCCACCCACGGGCGCGCCGCTTCCCAGAAGCGATGACAATAGGGGCAATTGGCATCGCTGAAGGTGTAGACCACGCGCGGGGCGTCGGCGCGGCCATCGCGCACCCAGGCACTCTCGTCGAGCTTCTTCCAGGCGCGCTCGGACATCGGCTTGGCCACCCGTTTTTCCAGCGGTGCCTCGCCCACGTCCTGGCCATTGGCATCGAACAGGCTGCCGACCACGACGTGCTTGCCGTCTGCGGTTACATATGCGGCCGCCGGCTGCTGCCCGCCGACCACGCCGGCGAACCCGCGCAGACCACCCGGCGCATCGAACTCGCCGATCACTTCAAAGCCATGCTTCTCGATGCCTTTCAGGACCGCTGGGCGATCACCGCCGGCTGGCACCGTTGCCGCATCGGCTGCCTTCGGCGTCTGCGCCTGGCTGCAACCGGCCAGTGCGATGAGCAACGCGGTGACCAGCGTGCGCGGGGAATTCAACGTCATGGAAACTCCAGGATTCATGGAACAAACGACCCGCGACCGTTACAGGTCGTCGAGCTTGGATTGCAGGCCCGCGGCGGTCAGCTCGCCCAGGTGCAGGTGCCGCAGCCGGCCCTGCCCATCGAAGAACAGGGTAGTCGGATAGGCGTGGACCTGCAGCTGCTCGGCGGTGAGCGCGTCTTCATCAAGCAGTACGTTGTGCAGCGACAGCTGCTCGGCCGCCATGAACGCGTCGACCTCGTCGCGCGTTTCCCCTTGGTTGACGAACAGGAATCCGATATCCGGGTGGCGCTGCTGCGCGCGCGCGAGCACCGGCATTTCGCGGCGGCACGGGCCGCACCAGCTGGCCCAGAGATTGATCACCACCGGCTTGCCCTGGGTATCGTTCAGCGCGGTCGGGCGTCCCTCCAGCGAGCTCAGCGTGATCGCCGGCAACGTCACCCGTGATTGCTGAAGCCACCCGGTACCGGTCGACAGCACCGCCCAGCTCAGCAGACCCGCCAGCGCAGCGGCACCCACGCGACGGCGCAGTGCGGGCCAGCGACGCAGACGCCATGCGCCCCACCCCAACCCCACCAGCAGCGCCGGCCACAAAAGGAATCCACCATCGCCGATCCGCAGCATCGCCCAGGGATCGGCGGCATAGTCGCCAGCATGCCGGATCACAAAGCCGGCACGTCCCGCCAGCAGGCCCAGCAGCAGCATGTCCACCACTACCGACCGAGGACGCGGCGCGCCTTCGGTTGTCGTCCCCCGCATGACGCTGGCCACCAGCATTGCGATGCCGGTGGCCACCAACACCCACACCACCGCAAGCGGTACCGGGCCTGCACTACTGATCATTCGTCGCCTCCACCGTCGCCGAGGTTGTTTCCGGGCGACAGCTGCATTGCATCGGGCCCGTGGGCATGGTCACCGCAAGGCCTTGGAGGATCAAGCACGACGACCGTGCACGATTCAGGCAGCCGAGCGGATCGGCTCGACCAGCCGTCCGGATGGCCCACTGGCGGCGCGCTCGCGGTGCTGCGCCGCCACCTGCCGGCGATAACGCGCCGGTGTCACCCCGACGATGCGCAGGAACAGACGACGGAACGCGCTCTGATCGGAGTAACCTACCGCCCACGCCACCTGGTCGACCACACCCCCGCTCTGCAGCAGCAACTGCGCCTTGGCGATGCGCAACCGCTGGCAGTACTCGATCGGGCGCATGCCGGTGGCCTTCAGGAAACGCCGCTGCAACGTGCGCGGTTCGAGCCCGGCCTGCGCGCAGATGTCATCCAGGCCCACGCCGCGGGCCGCGATGCCGTGCAGCCAGCGCTGCGCCTTGAGAACGCAGCGGTCGCCATGCGCGAAGTTGGGGCTGAAGCGCTCCAGATCGTCCAGCTCGCTGCGCGGAATCATCAGCTGCAGCTGCTGGATCACCGTGTTCATCACACTCTGTCCGTAGACCCGCGCCAGCAGCCGCAGGCTGAGGTACTTCCATGCCTCCTGCCCTGCGGCCGTCAACAGGTCGCCGTCGTCGACCAGGGTGCGCTCGCTGGGCAGCCAGCTGGGCACCATCGTCCGCAATGCCGGGCAACGCGACGGATCGGGCACGCTCACTGAGCGGCCGGCCAGCACGCCGGCAGCGGCGAGTAGAAGGCCGCCTTCGTCGCACCCGGCCATCAGGCTGCACTCCTCATGGCACTCGCGCAGCCAAGCCAACAGGCGCTCGTCCGGCACGGACACCGCCCAGCTGGACTCACTGCCAGGAATCACCACGATGGCCGGCAGCGCATCGCCGAACAGCTCTGCACCGGCGACGCGCTGCATGCCACGCGAGGACATCGTCCAGCGGGTCACCAGCATCCGCGCGCCGCTTCGCCGCCCAGCAGCGACCGAGCGATTGCAGCGCTGGGCCAGCTCGGACAACACCGGCGCGGCAGCACGCAGGCTGCCGGGAAATTCAACCACCGCCACTTCCATCAGGGTCGGGGTGTCCAGCCGACGATCGGGCTGGAGCGTGTTACGGGGTGCATCCATGGCCAAACTCCTGAAACGTTGCGGCCGGGCATGGGGCCCGGCACACCTGGGCGGTACGTGAGATCGCCTGAGGCTACGACCCTCCCGGACAGACAGCCATGCAACTAGTTGCAAATTTCATGCGGAGTGAATTCCCAGTGGGGTTTCAGTAAGGCTTGACTCTGGACCAGACTCCAAGGTTCACAATCACCCCCATCATCCAGGAGGTGGTCATGAACATTGGACAGCTCGCACGCCAGGCCGGCGTACCTATCGATACCGTCCGCTATTACGAGCGGCAGCACCTGCTTCCCACGGCGCAACGCAGCGCGGGCGGCTACCGCGTCTTCAGCGCCAACGACCTCACCCGCCTGCAGTTCATCCGGCGTGCCAAGGCACTGGGCTTCACCCTGGAGGAAATCGGCGAACTGCTCAGCCTCAGCGATCAACGTGGCCAGGACATGGCCCAGGTCCGCGACAGTGCGGTGGACAAACTCGCCGACATCGAAACACGCATCCGCGAACTCCAGCGGATGCACGCCGCGCTCAAGCAGTTGGTGGATGCGTGCCCGGGCCACGGCGATCTGCAGCAGTGCCCGATCCTCTCCGCACTGACGGAGAGTCACTCATGAGCAAGCCCCACGCGCAGGGTGGCGGGAGTTGCTGCAGCGCCAGGGCAGCGAGCGGCGCCACTACCGTGAAGGATCCGGTCTGCGGCATGGATGTGGATCCCGCCACGACCGCCCATCACGCCCGGCATGACCACAGCGACTACCACTTCTGCAGCGACGGGTGCCGGCGCAGGTTCAGCGCCGATCCCCAGCGCTACCTGGAACCGTCCTCGCATGTGGCCGAGCCGGTGCCGGCGGGCACGCTGTATACCTGCCCGATGGACCCGGAGATCGTGCAGGAAGGCCCGGGCACCTGCCCCATCTGCGGCATGGCGCTGGAGCCGATGATGCCCAGCCTCGAGGAGGGCGAAAACCCGGAACTCATCGACTTCCGCCGACGGTTCTGGTGGAGCCTGCCGCTCAGCGTGGCCACGATGACGCTGGCCATGCTGGCGATGACACCGCTGCTGCACGGTTTGTCGCCGGACCTGCGGGTGTGGATCGAGTTGGCCCTGGCCACCCCGGTGGTGCTGTGGGCCGGCTGGCCGTTCCTGCAGCGTTGGGCGCAGTCGATCCGCAACCGCAGCCCGAACATGTGGACGCTGATCGGGACCGGTGTACTGGCCGCCTACGGCTACAGCGTGGCCGCCACGATCGCACCGGGCCTGTTCCCCCCCTCGTTCCAGCAGCATGGGCATGTGGGGGTGTATTTCGAGGCGGCCGCGGTGATCATTTCGCTGACCCTGCTGGGCCAGCTGATGGAGCTGCGGGCCCGTGCCAAGACCTCTGCCGCGATCAAGGCACTGCTCGGGCTGGCGCCGAAAACCGCCCGCGTCCTGCGCGACGATGGCCACGAAGAGGACGTGGACATCACCGCCCTGCAACCCGGCGATCGCCTGCGCGTACGGCCCGGTGAGAAAGTGCCGGTGGATGGCACGGTGCTGGAAGGCCGTTCTTCCATCGATGAATCGATGCTCACCGGCGAGCCCGTGCCGGTCGGCAAGGCCATCGGTGACACGGTGATCGGCGCCACCCTCAACGGCACCGGCAGCCTGGTGATCCGTGCCGACCGGCTCGGCGATGACAGCGTGCTGGCGCAGATCGTGCAGTTGGTGGCGCAGGCACAGCGCTCGCGTGCGCCGATGCAGCGCATGGCCGACACCGTCGCGTACTGGTTCGTCCTCGCCGTGCTTTCCGTTGCGGTGCTCACCTTCTTCGGCTGGGGTCTGTTCGGACCCGAACCGTCTTGGACGCACGCCGTACTGAGCGCCGTGGCGGTGTTGATCATTGCCTGCCCCTGCGCACTGGGGCTGGCGACGCCGATGACGATCATGGTCGCCACCGGTCGCGCCGCGCAGCATGGTGTGCTGTTCCGCGACGCTGAGGCCATCGAAGCGTTGCGCCAGATCGATACGCTGGTGGTGGACAAGACCGGCACGCTGACCGAAGGTCGGCCGGCATTCCGCGCGGTGCAGCCGGTTGCACCGTTCAGCGCCGATGAGGTGTTGCGCTGGGCAGCCAGCCTGGATCAAGGCAGCGAACACCCGCTGGCCGCGGCGATCGTTGCCGAAGCGCGTGCACGCGGTGTCACGCTGACCAGTGTGGACGAGTTCGATTCCCTCACCGGCATGGGCGTACAGGGTGTGGTCGAGGGCAAGGCAGTGTTGTTGGGCAACACGGCGCTGATGGATGAGCACGGCATTGCGCTGGATGCGCTGCGAGACGCTGCACAGCACCTACGGGAAGCCGCCGCCAGTGTGATGTACCTCGCCGTGGACGGTCGGCTCGGTGGTCTGCTCGCCGTGGCCGATCCGATAAAGGCGTCCACCGCGGAAGCGATCGCGCAGTTGCATCGTGATGGCCTGCGCATCGTGATGGCGACCGGCGATGGAATCGCCACGGCGAAGGCCGTCGCAGCGGAACTCAGCCTGGATGAAGTGCACGGCGAAATGCGCCCTGCCGACAAGGCCGAGCTGATCCGTTCGCTGCAGGCGCAGGGGCGCAAGGTGGCCATGGCCGGCGACGGCATCAACGATGCGCCGGCACTGGCGAGTGCGGATGTCGGAATCGCGATGGGCAACGGCACCGACGTGGCGATGTCGAGTGCGCAGGTAACCTTGGTCAAGGGCGATCTGCGCGGCATCCTGCGTGCACGTCAGCTATCGACGGCGAGCGTGCGCAACATGCGCCAGAACCTGGGTTTTGCGCTCCTCTACAACGGGCTGGGCATTCCGGTTGCGGCCGGCGTGCTGTATCCGCTCGGCATCGCGTTGTCGCCGATGTTGGCCGCGGTTGCGATGAGCTTGAGTTCGGTATCGGTGATCAGCAACGCATTGCGTCTACGCCATCAACGACTGCCCAGCCGATGAGCGCGCATGCCTGATGAACTTTCTTCACTTTTTCCTTGCCAATCCAAAACGTCATCGCTATGATTTCGCTCCTCACGACGTGGGGCCATAGCTCAGCTGGGAGAGCGCCTGCATGGCATGCAGGAGGTCGGCGGTTCGATCCCGCCTGGCTCCACCAATCCGATCATTAGGCCGATCAGATTGCAGTGACAAAATTTAAAGTTTTCGTGCGTCCCCATCGTCTAGAGGCCTAGGACATCACCCTTTCACGGTGGCGACCGGGGTTCGAATCCCCGTGGGGACGCCAATTGCAACGCACTAAGCCCTGACTTCGGTCGGGGCTTTTTGTTTGTGGCGCGTCGATCAATGTCCGGCATTCTTTCTTCGGTATTTCAGAAAAAAGACTTGGCGAACGCTTCACGGCCGCGTAGAATTCCGCCTCCAGCATCGTGGGGCCATAGCTCAGCTGGGAGAGCGCCTGCATGGCATGCAGGAGGTCGGCGGTTCGATCCCGCCTGGCTCCACCACTCCGGACCTTAGGCCGTCCGGGTGTGCTGAACAATTTGATGAGTTTATGCGTCCCCATCGTCTAGAGGCCTAGGACATCACCCTTTCACGGTGGCGACCGGGGTTCGAATCCCCGTGGGGACGCCACTCATCAGAAGAACACCGAGGCCCGGCATGCCGGGTCTTTTTGTTCACCGCCTACTGCGGTTGCGATGCGGATGCCGGAAAGGCTTCCACAAACGTGAACAGGCAGATATACTAGGCGGCTCGCGGTACAACGTGGGGCCATAGCTCAGCTGGGAGAGCGCCTGCATGGCATGCAGGAGGTCGGCGGTTCGATCCCGCCTGGCTCCACCACTTCTCCGGACACAGGCCGTCCGATAGAAGCCAAAATTCGGTTTAACGCGTCCCCATCGTCTAGAGGCCTAGGACATCACCCTTTCACGGTGGCGACCGGGGTTCGAATCCCCGTGGGGACGCCAGCTTCAAACAAACAGCCCTGACTTCGGTCGGGTCTGTTTGTTTTTACGAACCCCTTCCCATCCGGTGAAACCACCGCTATGATAGGCGGCTCGCAGCACAACTGTGGGGCCATAGCTCAGCTGGGAGAGCGCCTGCATGGCATGCAGGAGGTCGGCGGTTCGATCCCGCCTGGCTCCACCACTTCTCCGGACACAGGCCGTCCGATAGAAGCCAAAAATTCGGTTTAACGCGTCCCCATCGTCTAGAGGCCTAGGACATCACCCTTTCACGGTGGCGACCGGGGTTCGAATCCCCGTGGGGACGCCAGCTTCAAACAAACAGCCCTGACTTCGGTCGGGGCTGTTTGTTTATGGGCGCTATGCCACGACCTTGGCCATTCCCACCGAACGCGGCGCGGTCAAGGCAAAGCCGAACTGCGCGTACAGCCGGTGCGCCTGGCCGTCGGCGATCAGGCTCACATACGCACCCACGGCATGGCCCCGCAGCCAGTCATCCAACTGCTGCATCACAGCCTTGCCCAGCCCCTGCCCTTGGCGGCCCGGCACGACCGCGATATCCACCACCTGCAGGAAACAGCCGCCGTCGCCGATGATCCGGCCCATGGCCAGCAGCCGGTCACCCTCGCGCATGCTCACGCCAAAAATCGTGTTGGGCAGGCCCCGCGCCGCCGCCTCGGCCGTCTTGGGGCTCAGCCCGGCGAGCACGCGCAGCGCGCGATACTCCTCCACGCTGGGCGGCAACGGAATGCAGTGAACACCGGCGGGCAGCGACATGACGCGGCTCCAGTAATGAATGGACGCTCAGCTTGCCCGAATGGATTCGCAGGATGTGCGACCCATCGGCCTATCCTGTCCCCCTGCCCGCCCTGTTGCCCTGCCATGTGCTATTCCGCCCAGATCCGTGCCGACTACACCAAGCTGGTTCGTGAGTACGGCGCCATGCTGTCGCTGGACGAGTTCGCCCAGCTGTATGCCCACGACGCCGGCAAACAACGGCCCAAAACCCCCAAGGCGATGGACGATGGCTTCGCTGGCGCGCGCACGCCCCAAGGCCAGGAGATCGTGGCGCGGATCCAGCAGTGGCATGCCGAGGAAATGCAGGCGCTCGACGAAGAAGTGCGGCTGCAGGGTGCGCGATTGAAGGCGGCCGAGGCGCAACTGGCCGCGCGCCCTACACAAAAGGCACGCAACGAGGTACGCGTCGCGGGCAACCGCATCGACCGCGCACAGACACGCCTGTCCGATCTGCAGCGCGCCGGTCTGGTACCACGCGACAGCCGCATCTTCCCAGGCGTATACGCACCGGTGATCGTGTCCGAGCAGGGCCAACGCGTGATCAAACCGATGCGCTACCAATGCCGGCTGCCGGACAAGCCCGCGCGCAACGACGTGCTGTATCCCGGCACCTACAACGCGCGCCGCGACAGCCTCGAGGCGTATTGGAAATCCGCGTTTGGCCATCAGCATGGCGTGGTGGTGGTGCAATCGTTCTACGAGCACGTGCCGCGGCACGCCCTGGAACAGCGGCTGCTGTCGCCAGGCGAAACAGCCGAGAATGTTGTCCTGGAATTCAGCCCGCAGCCGCCGCGCGACCTGCTGATCGCCTGCCTGTGGTCGGAGTGGGAAGGGCCGGAAGGCCGGCTGCTGTCGTTTGCCGCCATTACCGACGCGCCGCCGACGGACGTGGCGCGCACCGGCCATGACCGCTGCATCGTGCCGATCCGGCCGGAATATCTGGACGCCTGGCTGAACCCGGATCCGCAGGACCTTGCAGCGCTGTATCGGATCCTCGACGACCGCGAGCCGGTGACACTCGCCCATGCCGAAGCCGCGTGAGTGCTGCTCAGCCGGCGACGGAATCGCCGACCTGCGCGCGCGCCAGGGCCGCGTTCAATTCAGCAGTCAGGTACGGCTTGCTCAGGATCACGCCCGAACGGAAGGCATCGGGCAGATGCGCGGTGGCCATGCCGGTCGCCAGCACGAAGGGAATCTGGCGCGCAGCCAATGCCTGGGCGACAGGCTCGCTGGTTTCGTTGTTGGCCAGCCGATAGTCCAGCAGGGCAACCTGCGGCTGGGTCTCGCCCAGCAGGCGCAGCGCCTCGCCCACCGAGGCCGCCAGCCCCACCACGATGGCGCCGGACTGGACCAGCTGCATCTGCAGCAGGGCCGCGCTCATTTCGTCGTTCTCGACCACCAGTACCCGAAGATCCTGCAGCGCGCTCATGACGACTCCCTGTATGGTTCAGCGCGATGAGTATAGCGTCCTGTGTAGGTGAAACCCTGACAGGAACTTAAGCATTCAGGTCTGCACACATGTGTGAATTTTGTATACACTACGCGGCCAGCCAGCCGAAGTGGCGGAATCGGTAGACGCAGCGGACTCAAAATCCGCCGCCCTTAAAAGCGTGTGGGTTCGAGTCCCACCTTCGGCACCAATGGTTTGCGGGATTTCTGGATGGTCAGAAGCACTCCGCAAAAAACGATGCGCTCCGCAATTAGTGGAGATGAGACCCCGCTTAGGCGGGGTCTTTTCGTTTGAGACGGGTTGGCCCCAAGCAGCGAACCCAAGCGCAATGACGCCGCAAACGGTCGGACGTCAGGACGCGCCACGCCCCCCCCTGAACCATCTCCACACGGGCAAAGATGCGCGCTAACCTCATGTTGCATAAGGCTTTAAGTCCGTTCTAAACGTGGTTAATTATTGTTTTACTCGTGGTGCATCGCTGCGCGAGGTGTGCAATACTCCGCCAATCCCGCCCTCGCTTGGCTTGCCATGCAAACCGCCCCGCTCTTCCGTAGCGTCCCGCTCAGGGACTCGTTGCATTTCGGGAAAGGCACCGAATTTGAGCCCAAGAAGGTTGCAGAGTTCATGCAGCTCGACCGCAATGCAGTCTCGAAGATCGCATCTGTTGCGGTTGCCTCCGTCCGCTGGGACGACGGCGCGCCGAAGGCTGTCAGGGAACGACTGGAGGAGATCGGTGCCGTTGCCAACATGGTGGCGGACATCTTCGAAGGCGACGCAGCAAAGACGGCTCTCTGGTTTCGTACCAGGAATCCACTGCTAGGTGACATCGCGCCACGCGACATGATCCGGCTTGGTAGACACGATCGTTTGCGCCGCTTTATTGTTACGGCAATTCAAGAGGATCAGGCCTGAGCGTCCATGGCACGGAGGTCGAAACAGCCTGTCCCTCTGCACGGTGTTCCGAACGACTTTCCTGCAACGATTCATGTCCTCGATAGATTCTCAGAATCTGATCTGGAGGTATGGAAGAAGCGATCCCGAGAGCTTGATGACCTTCACGACGCCCTTTATCACGGCCTTGAAGGTGAACGCTTACGTCGGAGGGACCAGCTGATAGATGCGCTGAATTCAAAGCCTGCACCGGCCTTTGAATTCCATAGTTGGGCTCGCATGGTTCAGTATCGATACTCCAGCGATCCACTTTCAGCCGCAGGGAGCGTGCGCTCCATTGGCGGCCGATTCAATATCGGGAACGACTGCGACGAGTCCGGTGCGGCAGTGATCTTTCCGGCGCTGTACATCGGTGACTCGCATGAAACTGCGTTCCGCGAGTGCTACCAGTCCTCGTCTGAAAAGATGAAAGCAACCGGACTGACCGCGGCGGAAATGAGCCTGCGAAAGAGTGATACCACGGTTCGCATCCATGGCAGGATCGAGAGGGTGTTCGACGTTCGAAATATCGAGAACCTCAGACCTGTCGCGAAGATTCTTGCCAAATTCACCGTGCCAGATGAGCTGGTCCGGCTCGCGAAAGTCCTGCGACTTGGCAAGCCCGAGAGCCTGCTCATTCGTACGCCGTCCCGTCTCCAGACCAACCTGCAGGACGTCAACTGGCGAGCATGGCCCGTCCAGTTCGGTTTACCGTCACCGAGTCAGCGCTTTGGCCTCATGCTCAAGTGGGCCGGCTATGAGGGCGTTTTGTTTCGATCGAGCAAGCAACCGGGATCGACCTGTCTGGCAGTTTTTCCCGACAACATCTGCAGTAATCGCTCCTTTGTGGAGCTTCAGGACGACTTCCCGCCAAGCGTCGTTCATAGCCGGATGGATATATCAACGGCGCCAACACTGTGCGGCTGGGAGTACGTGAGAGAGAAGGATCGATGCGCATGAGCGACAATAAGCGCGCACTGCGTGCCAGAAGTGGCCTACTCAGCTCCCCCCGCCCGACGCTGGGCCGCCCGAAGGCCAGATCCGAGTGATCTGGCCTTCGGCTATTGCGTAGATCAACTCAGACCAGCCGAAGCGTCGGATGTGCAGCATTAACCGCCGCCGCTCGCGCCATCCCGCCCGTAGCCCCCACCCGGAACGCCGCCACCGTCTGCAGCAACTGGGTGGACTGCTCTTCCATGCTGCGCGCGGCGGCCGAGGCTTCCTCCACCAGGGCGGCATTCTGCTGGGTGCTCTCGTCGATATGCTCGACCACCTGGTTGATCTGCTCGATGCTGTCGCTCTGCTCACGCGCGGCCGTACTGATGTCGGCCATCAGATCGCTCACCCGCCTCACGCTGACCACGATCTCGTCCATGGTGCGGCCGGCACTTTCGACCTGGCGCGTGCCCGCGCCCACCTTCTCGACCGAATCCCCGATCAGCTGCTTGATCTCCTTGGCCGCCTCGGCCGAGCGCTGCGACAGCGAGCGGATTTCCGACGCCACCACGGCAAAGCCGCGACCGTGCTCGCCGGCACGCGCCGCTTCGACGGCCGCATTGAGCGCAAGGATATTGGTCTGGAAGGCGATGCCGTCGATCACCCCGATGATGTCGACGATGCGGCGCGAGGACTCGTTGATCAGCGACATGGTCGAGACCACCTCGTGCACCACCTGGCCCCCCTGCGCAGCCACCTCCACCGCCCCGCCCACCAGCTGGTTGGCCTGCACGGCATTGTCGGCCGTCCGCCGCACGGTAGCCGTCAGCCCCTTCATCGAAACGGCCGTTTCTTCCAGGGCGGCCGCCTGCTGCTCGGTGCGCACGGAGAGGTCGCTGTTGCCTTCGGCGATCTCGCTGGCGCCCACCGCGATGGTGTCTGCGGCCAGCTTGATCTGGGCGATGATGCCGGCCATCGCTTCGACCAGCGCATTGATGCCGTCGCAAAGCTCGGCGATCGGGCCGGTTTTGTCCTGGGTGGCGATATGTCCGGTCAGGTCCCCGCTCTGGGCGGCGGCCACCACTTCACGCGTCTGTGCCACGGCCTCCTGCAATGCCTGGGTGTCACGCACCTGGGCGGTGATGTCGGTGGCATATTTGACGACCTTGAACGGACGACCGTTCATATCGTAGATCGGGTTGTACGAGGCCTGGATCCAGACCTCGCGCCCGCTCTTGCCCAATCGTTTGTACTGGCCGGCGTCGTACTCGCCACGGCCGAGTTTCGCCCAGAACGCACGGTACTCGGCACTGTCGCGGTACCCAGGCTCGGCGAACATGGAATGGTGCTGGCCGCGCACCTCGTCCAGTGTATACCCCATGGCTGCGAGGAAGTTTTCGTTGGCCGCCAGGATGCGGCCGTCGAGATCGAACTCGATCACCGCCTGGGACTTGTTGATCGCCGCCAACTGGCCGGCAAAATCGGCGGCCTGGAATTTCTGTGCGGTGATGTCGGTGGCGAACTTGACCACCTTGTAGGGCCGCCCGTCGGCGTCGAACACCGGGTTGTAGGACGCCTGGATCCAGATGTCACGGCCGCCTTTGCCGATGCGGCGGTACTGTCCCGCATCGAATTCGCCACGCCCCAGATTCACCCAGAAGTCCCGATATTCCCTGCTTTTGGCGTACTCCGGATCGACGAACATGGCGTGGTGCCTGCCTTGGATGTCGTCCAGCGTGTAGCCGAGCGTCTGCAGGAAGTTCTCGTTGGCCTGCAGGATGGTGCCGTCCAGGTCGAACTCGATCACGGCCTGGACCCGATGCAGGGCCTTGACCTGGTCTTCCAGCTCGCACTGGCGCTGTCGGGCGTCGGAGACCGCGCCCTCCGTGCTGCGGCGGGAAGCGAACAATGTGGCGAAAGCGTGTCGCGGGGACCATGCACCTGTCTCGGAGGCACGGTCGGGCACATGCGTGTGCAAGCCTGAAGTAAGCATCGTTAGACCTCGGTGTCCGTTTAGCGAATAGGTCAACCCCGGGCGGCGGCCCGGTAGCGGTATTCCGTTGGCTGGACTCACGAAGATCGCCGGTGGGGCTGACGTTACTTCAGTGCGCTTCAAACACCGCGACAGGCGGCGGCAATGAACCGTTCAAACAGGTGTAAAGCCAGATATCCACGTGAGTGTGCAGGCAATGACTGCGAGTCATATAACGGCCGAGATTCCGGGAGCTTTAGGGCACGCTGCGGTTCAGCCTGCACCGGCTCACTCGCCGCCCTCCGAGCCGTCCTGGCTCTCAAGCACCTCCACGTCCCCCGCCACCAGGGTCTCCACCTGCACGTTGTCACGTCCCATCGCCTTGGCCCGGTAGCACTGCGCATCCGCGGCGGCCACCGCATCATCCACGCTCATGCTGCCACCGATCCGGGCGATGCCGATGCTGGCGCCCACCTTCAGCCGCTGCAGGTCCCAGGGAATGGACAGCCCGCGCAGCGACTCCAGCAGGTCGCTGGCGATCCGGCGCGCGCGTTTGAGCGAACAGCCGGCCAGGATCACCGCGAACTCATCGCCCCCCAGCCGCGCCACGATGTCCGAATCACGTACCCCATGGCGCAGCAGACTCGCCACCGCCCACAGCACGGCATCGCCGGCGAGATGGCCATGGGTATCGTTGACCGGCTTGAACCGGTCCAGGTCGATGTACATCAGCGACGCCGACTGCCCCGTCCGGGCGACCCGGGTGATGGCCTGCTGCAGGTGAGCCTCGAACCCGCGCCGGTTGCTCAGCTCGGTGAGCGGGTCGACTTCGGCCAGGTGCCGCGCTTCCCGCTGCCGGGCGCGCTGCTGGGTGACATCGCGGATGACCCAGACCGCGCCAGTGGTCTGCCCGTCCTCGCCACGCAGCCAGGCCCGGGTGACGTCCACTGGCAACAGGTGGGCGCCCACCGAGAGCAGCAGATCCGAATGGAGGTCGACGGCATTGCTCTCCGGGTCCAGCAGCACGGCCAGGTCCAACGGCGAGCGCGGCGCGTACTCGGTGGTCAGCTCCATGACGTCCTGCAGCTGACCGCCGGCCAGTGATTCGGCCCCCTCGCCGGCCAGCGCGCGTGTGGCCGCCGCGTTCGCGTACTGGATGCCACCGTGCAGATCCAGGGTCAGCACCATGTCGGCCACCGCATCCAGGGTGACCCGGGTGCGCTGTTCGGACTCGCGCAGTTGCTGGCCACTCTGGCGCTGCACCGTCACGTCCTGGATCTGGGACACGAAATGCAGCGGCTCCCCACTCTCCGAGCGCACCAGCGAGACCGAGAGGCGGCCCCAGACCAGGTTGCCGGCCTTGCCCAGATAACGTTTTTCCATGTGGTAGTGGTCGCGACGCCCGGCCAGCAGGTCGCCAAGCAAGGCCAGATCGGTGTTCAGATCATCGGCGTGGGTGAGCGTCTGGAAGTCGATCTGCAGCAGTTCGGCGCGGGTGTAGCCGAGAATCCCGCACAGCGCATCGTTGACGTCCAGCCAGCGACCTTCCAGCGAGACCAGGGCCATGCCCAGCGCCGCCGATGAGAACGCGCCGGCGAACTTCTTGGCCGCCACATGGGCCTGCTCGCGCACTTCCAGCAGCGGGGTCAGATCCACCGCCATGCCCACGTAACCGATCCGGCCGCCCGCACCGTCGAGCGGGCTGATCGACAAGCGCACCTGGCGGCGTTCCCCGTCCTTGCGCACGAAGGTCCACTGACGTGACCAGGTGCCCTGGGTCGCGCGCGCGGTGAGTGCCTGGAAGATGCTCGGTACTTGCCCGTCCGCCGGTGCGTCGGCCTGCAGATAGGCACGCATTTCATCGGGATCGTGGAACCGGCCCAGGTCGACCCGGCCGATCACCTCCTCGGCGGCGTAGCCCAGCAGCTTCTGCGCGCCGGTGTTGAACAGAGTGATCACGCCGTCGATGTCGGTGGCGATCACCGCTACTTCGTCGGACGCATCGACCACCGCCTGCAGCCGCTGCCGCATGTCCGCCGCGTCCTGCCGGGCCTGCTGCAGATCGGTGACATCGGCATGGGCGCCGGCCATCCAGATCGGCCTGCCCTGCCCATCCCGCTCGTAGACGCGCCCGCGATCCTGCACCCAGATCCAGTGCCCCTGCTTGTGGCGCATCCGGCACAGACTCTCGTAATGCGCGGAGCGGCCTTGCAGATGCTCGTCCAACAGCGCATTGGACTGCGCCAGATCCTCGGGATGGACCAGTCGGAAGAAGGTCTCCGGCGTGATCGGCGCCAGCTCCTCCCGCGTATAGCCAACGATCTGCGCCCAGCGTTCGTTCACCCGCATCAGGCCGTCGGGAATGTTCCAGTCCCAGGTGCCAGCCGCGGTGCCCTCGATGATCATCTCCAGGCGACGGGCGTGCTCGGCCATGGCCGGCAGGGCGGCCTCGACGTCACCACTGTGGCCCGGCCGGTCGCCCGGCGCTGCCTGTTTGTCGGTCATCTGGCCTCCCCGCCGCCCATCCACCATACCGGCATTCAACGCAGAGTTTGCGTAAACCCGCGTCAAACCAGAAGTGCCTCCGGCACGAACCGGTCGCCTGAAACGCCAAAGGCCGCCCGAAGGCGGCCTCTGGGCGTTCCCGCGCCGGCCTCAACCGCCGCGTTTGGCCCGCGCGAAGGCATCGGCCAGCGCGTTGTTGGCCGGCGGCGCCGCACTGCCCGGCCGCGGGCCGGACGGGGTGCCACGGCCGCTACCGCGCGGCCCATTGCCCGCCCCGCCGTCACGGCGGCCGCCACCGGCCGGGCGCGCATCGCGCTCACCGGGCGCCTTGGCCGGGGCCGGGGTGTCATCCAGACGGCGGGTCAGCGCGATGCGCTTGCGCGCCACGTCGACCTCCAGCACCTTCACCTTGACGATGTCACCGGCCTTGACCACGTCACGCGGATCCTTGACGTAGGTATCGGACAGCGCGGAGATGTGGATCAGGCCATCCTGGTGCACACCGATGTCCACGAAGGCACCGAACGCGGCCACGTTGCTGACCACGCCTTCCAGGATCATGCCGACCTTGAGGTCTTTCAGCTCCTCGACCCCGTCGGCGAAACGGGCCGCCTTGAACTCCGGGCGGGGATCGCGGCCGGGTTTTTCCAGTTCCTTGAGGATGTCGCGCACGGTCGGAACACCGAAGGTGGCGTCGGTGAACTGCTCCGCCTTGAGCCCGCGCAGGAAGCTGCCGTCGCCAATCAGTGCCTTGATCGGGCGCGCGGTGGCGGCCACGATGCGCTCCACCACGGGGTAGGCTTCCGGGTGCACCGAGGAGGCATCCAGCGGCTGGTCGCCGTCGGCGATGCGCAGGAAGCCGGCGCACTGCTCGAAGGTCTTCTCGCCCAGCCGCGGCACCTTGAGCAGGTCCTTGCGGCGCTTGAACGGACCGTTGTCATCGCGATGCCGCACGATGTTCTCGGCCACGGCGGACGACAGCCCCGACACGCGCGAGAGCAGCGCCGCCGAGGCGGTGTTGACGTGCACGCCGACCGCGTTGACACAGTCTTCCACGCGCGCATCCAGCGCACGCGCCAGCCGGTACTGGTCCACGTCGTGCTGGTACTGGCCCACACCGATCGCCTTGGGCTCGATCTTGACCAGCTCGGCCAGCGGATCCTGCAGGCGGCGCGCGATCGACACCGCACCACGGATCGACACGTCCAGGTTCGGGAACTCCTTGGCCGCGAATTCCGACGCCGAGTAGACGGACGCGCCGGCTTCGCTGACCACGATCTTCTGCAGCTTGGTGTCGCCCAGCGCCTTGATCACGTCACCGGCCAGCTTGTCGGTCTCGCGGCTGGCGGTGCCGTTGCCGATCGCGATCAGCTCCACGTTGTGCTGCACGCACAGCTGCTTGATCGTGTGCAGCGACTGGTCCCACTGGCGGCGCGGTTCGTGCGGGTAGATGGTGTCGGTGGCGACCAGCTTGCCGGTGGCATCGACCACCGCGATCTTGCAGCCGGTGCGGATGCCCGGGTCCAGGCCGAGCACAGCCTTGGGGCCGGCCGGTGCCGACAGCAGCAGATCCTTGAGGTTGTCGCCGAAGACCGAGATGGCTTCGGCCTCGGCCTTTTCGCGCGCCTGGTTGAACAGGTCCAGCAGCAGGTGCATGTGCAGCTTAGCGCGCCAGGTCAGGCGGCAGGCGTCGAGCAGCCAGCGATCACCGGGGCGGCCGGCATCGCGGATGCCTGCGTTGTGCGCGACACGGCCTTCGGCATACAGATTGCCGGCCTCGGCATCGCTGCCCGGGTCCAGTTCCAGGAACAGGATTTCCTCGCGGCGCGCGCGGAACAGGGCCAGCAGGCGGTGGGACGGAATCTTCGCCAGCGACTCGGCGTGTTCAAAGTAATCGCGGTACTTGGCGCCCTGCTCTTCCTTGCCCTCGGCGACACGTGCGCGGATCACGCCGTTCTCGCCCAGCCAGATGCGCAGCTCGCCGACCAGCGCGGCATCTTCACCCCAACGCTCCATCAGGATCGCGCGCGCACCTTCCAAGGCCGCCTTGACGTCGGCCACGCCCTTGTCGCTATCGACGAAGGTCGCGCCAAACACCTGCGGGTCCAGGCCCGGATCGGCCAGCAGGCCATCGGCGAGCGGCTCCAGGCCGGCTTCGCGCGCGATCTGGGCACGGGTGCGGCGCTTGGGCTTGTACGGCAGGTACAGATCTTCCAAGCGCGACTTGGTGTCCGCGCCGAGGATCTCGTTGCGCAGCTCGTCGCTGAGCTTGCCCTGTTCGTCGATGCTGGACAGCACCGCGGCGCGGCGGTCTTCCAGCTCGCGCAGGTAGGTCAGGCGCGTTTCGAGGTTGCGCAGCTGGGTATCGTCCAGGCCGCCGGTGACTTCCTTGCGGTAGCGGGCGATGAACGGAACGCTGGCGCCTTCGTCCAACAGGGCGATGGCGGCGAGGGCCTGGGCGGTCTGGGCACCGATCTCATCGGCGATGGTCTGGGCGATCTGCTGCGCGAGCTTGATGTCAGGCATTGCTTCCGGCCGGAGCCGCTTTTGCGGAAAGAACCCATTCTGGCGATGCGCGGCGGCGGGGGAAAGCCGTTGACAGGCCGGGCCGAACCTGTCGCCCCGTGGCGATGACCACACGAGGGGTCCTGCGTTCACGCCGGCATCCTGCGTGGGGCTGGGATGCCGGCGCGGGCGCCCGCGACAACCGGGCACCTCTGCGGTGTGACTGGCTTACCGGTAATGCACGGCCGCGCGTTGGTGGACGATCTCGTCGTGCATCGACTCCAACGCCATCACCCGCACCTTGCCCACACCCTGCAGTTCCATGAACCGCTCGGTGTAGATCTCCGGACCCAGCTCGGTATCGGCCTGGGACTTGCTGAAACCATGGGGCACCAGGCCCTTGTCGCCATCCTTGCTACCACCGACATAAAGAACGATTGCCATGTGATGTATTCCTCCAGAAAAACGGTTGCTCATACAGCGCTGCAAGCTTACCCCGGCAAACCTGACTGATTCGTCATGCAGACTAATAACGTTTTTTTGCATGCAGATGACGTCGCGTTGTCGACGTTTTTCTTACATGAATTTAACGCGGAGATAACGTCACCGCGCAGCACGCCACGATGGCCACCAGCCCCGCCCCTGCAGCGCATAGACATCGGCCGCCCGCTCGAACGGATTGCGCGCGCTCACCCCACCGCACAGCAGGTACACCGGCAGGTACAACGGCCCCAGCACCAGATACTGGTAGACGTGCGCACGCTCGTGGTCGTGCAACCCGATCACCGGCTCGGTTGCGTGACCGGCCTGGTGTGCATAGGTGCGGCATGGCACGTCCAGCACCGGCCCGGTGTGCAGGATGACGTTGCCCAGCGTGATCGCCCCGCCCGGCCCCCACGGAAATTCGCGGAACACGATCGCGCAGTCACGCCCGTTCCACGACGGGCGCGCACCGGCCAGCATCCCGGCGGTGCCAGCGGCCAGGCCGATCAGGGTGTTGGGTGAGGTCCACAGCGCGCCAAGCCCCTGCAGCGCGCGCAGCAGCCCCGGCGAGAGGCTCAATCGGCCTCGTTGGGGATCAACAGCCACAGGATCAGGTAGACCAGGATGCCCGGGAAGGCCGCCGAGCCGATCGAGATCAGCACGAACAGCACCCGTACCAGGGTCACGTTCCAGCCGTAGCGATGCGAGATACCGCCCATCACCCCGGCGATCATGCGGTCGTTGAGCGAACGGGACAGCGGGCGCGTCGGTGTGTTCATGCACGGGGTCTCGAGCCGGTAGGTGCCGACTCTAGCGCGAACCGTGTCTACGGGGTGCGTTGGCGCAGGGCCTTCAGGCGCGCGCCGAACCACACCGCTGCGGTCTGTTCGGGCTGGCCCGGGCAGGCGATCCGGTAGGGCTTGCCGCTCATGCTGCTCTGGCTGGCGGCACGTTCGATGAACTGCTCGGCCGTGTCGACCTTGTCCTTCTTGAGCAGGTAGTCGTACTTGCGCTGCAGATGGGCCCGCGCCTCGGGCGCATCGTGCCAGCTGCCATTGCGCTGGAAGCGGCAACTGGAGCCATCCAGCGCGCCGATCAGGCCGGCGATCTCGCGGCGCGCGGTGTCGGTCGGGGCGGCCAGCGCCACGCTGGGGGCGATGAGGGCCAGTGCGAGCAGGGCTCGGGTGCGATGGGTCATGCGGAACGTTCCTTCAACCAATCGTTGATTGTACCGGGGACCTCGCGCTGGGCCCGCCCGGAGACATAGATACCGATGTGGCCACCGCGGAAACTGCTCTCGGTGTAATCCGTGCTGCCGATCCGGCTGCGCAACGCACGTGACGCATCCGGCGGGACCAGATGGTCCTGCTCGGCATAGATGTTCAACACCGGCAACGTGACCTGCTGGAGGTCGACGGTGTCCTCGCCGATGCGCACGCCGTCGTGCATCAGGCCATTGCCCTGGTAGAACTGCTTGATGAAGTCACGGAAGGCTTCGCCGGCGAGATCGGGCGAGTCGAAGATCCACTTCTCCATGCGCAGGAAATCCTCCAGCGCATCCTTGTCGTCCAGGATGTCCAGCAAACCCACGTATTTCTGCACGTTGAGGCGGAACGGCTTGAGCATCAGGTAGCTGGCATTCATCAGGTCGGCCGGGATGTTGCCCAGCGTGTCCACCAGCAGGTCCACGTCCACCTGGCGCGCCCAGTGCGAGAGCATGTTGTCCGGCGTATGGAAATCGACCGGGGTGACCATCGTGATCAGGTTGGCCAGCTTGGCCTGGCGCAGCGCCGCATAGCACAGCGCGAACACGCCGCCCTGGCAGATGCCGAGCATGTTGATCGGCTCGCCGCCGTTGTGCGCCTGCAGGTGATCCACCGCACCATCGACGAAGCGCAGCAGGTAATCCTCCAGCGTCTGATAGCGCTCGGAGCGGTCCGGGTAGCCCCAGTCCAGCACATAGACGTCGTGCCCGAGCGCCAGCAGTTTCTGCACCAGCGAGCGGTCGGTCTGCAGGTCGACCATGTACGGCCGGTTGACCAGCGCATAGACGATCAGCAGTGGTGTGGCATGCAGCGGCGGCTCGCTGCCGACGAAGCGGTACAGCGTGACCTTGCCGTCGCGCCAGACCTCCTCGCGGGTGGTCGCGCCGTAATCGACATCGTCCACCGAGGGCAGCAGCTTCAGCCCGTCCATCAGCTTGCGCTGCATGGCCAGGGTTTCCTGCAGGAGGTCTTCGGCGTTGAAGCCCAAGGGGCCTTTCATACGCTGCGCTTCCTTGGCTTGGTGGGCTTGCTGGCCTTGGTGGGTTTGGCGGTGGCCTTGGCCGGCTTGGCCGGCTTGGCCGCGCGGGGTGTGCGCTTGCTCGCGGCGGCGGGTTTCACTGCGGGCCTGCGCACCTTGGCCGCACTGGCAGGTGCCGCACCCGCGCCGGCGGCCATGCGTCGCACCAGCCGCTCAAGCTCGGCGATCCGGCGATGTGCTGCATCCATTTCTGTGCGTGTCGGCAGCCCGAAGCTCTCGGTCAGCCGTTCGATCTCCTGCTGGGCGGCCGCGCGCAGCCGCATCTGGGCGTTCCCCAGCGAGGCGTACACCGCCTGGAACGGCTCGGACAGCGCGACCTTCGCATAGGCCTCCTCGGCCGCATCGATCCACAGATCGAACATCGCCCGCGCGCTGGTCAGCTGGTTGCCCGGCTGTTCGTGCTCGGCCAGGCGCTGCTCGAACAGGGTGAACGCATCGTCCAGCGCCTGCTTGATCTGATCCACGTAGTCGCGCGAGTGCGCCTGGTAGTCCTGCTGGGCCCGCAGCAGCGCCTGCCAGCGGGCCTGGTGCTCACGGCCGGGACCAAACGCCGGGCTCTGCAGCCACGGACCGAGCTGACGCTGCAGGGTTTCCAACAGCTGCAGCAGATCCGGCCCCTCGGCTTGGGTATGTCCGCGGGCGCCCTGCAGCATCCACTGCAACAGCCCGTCGCCCTGCCCCAGCACCGCCGTGCGCCACGCCTGCGCGACTTCTGCGCTGGTGGTGTCGCGGCCAGCGAACTGCGCGGCGACCTGCTGCATCGTGCCGTACCAGCCACCGGCCTGTTCACGGAAGCGGTGCACCGCTTCATCGGCCGGGCCGTGGGCGGCGTTGGGCATCATCTGTGCCCACCAGTCGATCGCCTGCTGCCAGTTGCCTTGGCCTTCGGGGCCGGCGGTAGCGCCGGGCGGTGCCGCAGCGTGCCGAAGGGCATCGCCCCACGCACTGAAATACTGCCGCGCCAGGGCTTCTACATCGCCTGCGCCGCTGCCACTGCCCGCCGTGGTCATGACCGTCCTCCCGTCTCGGGGAACGATGATAGCAATGCCGCGCTGCCGTGCCTCACGGCTTGGGGATGCGCAGGGTCTTGCTGATCATCAGCGAGCCGGACAGCGCGAACAGCAGCACCAGTGGGTGCAGCTGCCACGGCCCCAGCTGCCATTGGCCCAGCCACAGGTCCGCGCCGGTAGCGCCGACGCTTGCCGCCACGGCCAGCACCACCACCAGCGCCAGGCTGGTCGGGATCGGGGTGCCCTCGAAGTACGGCACTTTGTCGCCCTCGCCGGCCAGCGCTTCGGCGGTCACGTTGTAGCGCGCCAGGCGACTGACGCCACAGCAGACGAAGTAGCTCAGCACCAGCCAGTCCCAGCCGCCCTGCATGCCGCAGGCATAGGCCAGCGCCGCCGGGGCGACGCCGAAGGAGATGATGTCCGACAGCGAATCCAGCTCACGGCCCAGCGTCGAACTGGACTTGCGCCAGCGGGCGATGCGCCCGTCCAGCGCGTCGAAGATGAAGGCCAAGGGGATCAGGGCCATGCCGAACAGCAGATAGCTGCGCTCGCCATCCTGCAGGTAGCGCATGGCGGCAAAGACCGCGCCGGTGCCGCAGAACGCGTTGGCCAGGGTGAACCAGTCGGCCAGGTGGAACTCGCGCAACATCGAGAAGTGACGTTTCATGAAGGATCAGGTGGCGGCAATGGCAAGAGAGTACCGCGAGCGGCCCGCGCCGGGACAGCGTTCCCTACGCCACCGTACTCCAGCCTTGCCGCGCCGTTCACGCCAGCACGACCTGCGGTGAATTTTTGGCCACCCATCTTGACAGCGAGTACCGGCGGGGGCCGACGCGGCTTATCCACAAACTTGCCCACGAGTCATCCACACCCCCTGTGGACAACTCGATCTCAATAGTCGCGACGATGGTCATTTGTTGATCACCGATCCTCATTGCCTCGGCCCGATCCCGGTCTGCATCCCTCCCCACAGCGGCCGCGGGTCGGCTAAGCTGGTCAGTGGACTCCGCCGCCGCCAGGTCCTGCCGCCCACCGACAGGAGTCTTGCGCGTGCTTTCCCACGATGATCTGGCCGCCCAGTTGCGCCATCCGCACGGTGAGCATGCGCTTGCCGTGGCCGACGCCATGAACCGCAGCAACGGTGACCTCAACCGCGCCGCCATCGCCCTGCTGTCGATCACCCCTGGCGAACAGGTGCTGGAGATCGGCCCGGGCAATGCGGCCTTCGCACCGGACCTGCTGCGCACGCCGCGCAGCCGCTACGTGGGTGTCGATGTCTCAGCGGCCATGGTCGACGCGGGTAACGCGCTGCTGGCCGCGCACGCGCTGCAGGATCGCGCCGACGTCCGTCTGGGCGATGCGCATGCCCTGCCCTTGGACTCGGCCTGCACCGATGCGGCGCTGGCAGTGAACACCCTGTATTTCTGGGACGAACTGAAATTCCCGTTCGCCGAACTGACCCGCGTGCTTCGCCCCGGTGGCCGGCTCTGCCTGGCCTTCGGCGATGCCGCCTTCATGCGCACCCTGCCGTTCACCGCGCACGGGTTCCATCTGCATGAACTGGCCGACGTCGAGTCGGCACTGCGCAGCGCCGGCTTGACGGTGCAGGCCTGGCGCACGCATCGCGAAACCGGGCGCAGCAACGACGGGCGCGAAGTGACCAAGCACTTCCACCTGCTGCTCGCCCGCCGGTAGGGCCGGCCGCCGGCCGGTATTACAGCCGGGTGTAACTCCACGACTGCATGGCGCCGTCGCGGTAGGGCATCACCCCGTGGAAGGCGCGCGGTTCGTCGTCGAAGACCAGCGGCAGGAAGCTGCGATCGCCCTCCCACAGCGGCAGGCTGTCGATCTTGTCCACGTCCACCCACTCCAGCGTGCCCTCCGGGTTGGACGTCAGCGGTGTGCCGGTGAAGTCATCGATGACGAACACGAAGCCGAACCAGTCCTCACCGTTCTTGCCGAAGCCCGGCCAGCTGATCGTGCCGCGCAGGCGCATGGTCCCGCACTCGATACCGGCCTCTTCGCGGATCTCGCGGCGCATGCAGGCAGCGGCATCTTCATCGCGCTCCATCTTCCCGCCCAAGCCGTTGTACTTGCCCAGGTGCAGGTCACCCGGGCGGGCATTGCGGTGGATCATCAGCACTTGCTTGCCGTCGGCGGACAGCACGTAGCCCAGGGTGGCCACGATGGGGGTATAAGGCATTTCGCACAGGCTCGGGAACACAGACCCCCGATTATGCGTGATCCGCCCGGGGACGGCTCAGGGCACCAGGCTGGTGCGGCGCGCGTCGGCCGGCGCCGTCACCGTGCCATCGCGGCGCAGCGTGGCCACGCCGTGGCCGCGCTCGGCCAGGTACTCCAGCCATTTGCCGAGAAAGGTGTTCATGCGCATGCGGTGGCTGATCAGCTCGGCCGGCGGCGGGTACATGCCCACCACATCCTGCCAGCGGCGGCCCACGTAGCAATGCGTGGTCTCGGCCTGGCGGGCGTCACGGTACAGGCGCACATACGCCGAGGGATCCGGCTGCCCGGTGACCGGGTCGGCAAAGTCATAGGTCAGGCGCAGCTCGACGGTGTAACGGTGACACTCGATCACGTCCAGGCGTACATCCAGCCCATCGCCGATCGAGGAGAGGTAGCTGCCGGGGACGAGCTCGGCGGGGGCGAACAGGCGCACGAGGTGCTGGTAGTTCTCGGCGTACAAGCCCATCAGCCAGCTCAAACGGCTGAGCCGGGGAATGCGTTCGATACGGGGCGATGCCTGGGCCATGGGTCGATCCTACACGTTGATCTCCCAACGTGGGGGCGGCAGCCGCCCGGCCAAAGGGGCGGCCCGCCACCGGTTCACGGACGCAGGGTAGTCCCGGCCCCGGACGAAGGAAGAGCCCCCTTGTTGTTCAAGGGGCGCGCCGGATCAGTACATCTCGCGCTGCAGCCCCAGCGTGCCCAGCACCTTGCTCGAGATCTCCTCGATCGAGGTGTGGGTGGTGCTCAGCGTCGGGATCCGCTCCATCCGGAACATGGTCTCGGCCGCGGCGACCTCGCGGCGGCAGGTCTCCAGGTTGGCGTAGCGCGAATTGGGGCGGCGCTCCTGGCGGATCTGCTGCAGGCGGTCCGGGTCGATCGTCAGCCCGAACAGCTTTTTGCGGTACGGGCGCAGCCGCGGCGGCAGGCGGTCCTGCTCCAGATCCTCATCCGTCAGCGGGTAATTGGCCGCGCGGACCCCGTAATGCAGGGCCAGGTAGATGCAGGTCGGGGTCTTGCCGGCCCGGGACACGGCCACCAGGATCACGTCGGCATCGTCGTAATTGATGGCGATGCCGTCGTCGTGGGTCAGCGCGAAGTTCATCGCGTTGATGCGGCGGTGGTAGGTCTCGAAGTCGACCATGCCGTGGGCCTGGCCCACCCGGGAATGCCGGTTGACCGCCAGTTCGCGCTCCAGCGGCTCGATGAAGGGGGCGAACACGTCCAGCATCAACCCGCCGCTTTCGGCCAGGATGATGCTCAGCCCGCTGTCCACGCAGGAACTGACCACGATCGGCCGAACCTGGTAGCGCTCACCCGCTGCACGGATCCTTTCACAGGCTTCCCGCGCTTTTTCCGGATCATCGATGAACGACATCCGGTCGGTGATGAAGCTGAACCCGGAGAACTGGGTCAGGAGGCTATGCCCAATGGTTTCAGCGGTGATACCGGTTCCATCGGACACGTAGAACACCGGACGGATCGTCGACATACGGCTTTTACCCCCTCCGAAGCTTAAAAAGGCCGTCGATACAAGCTTGTGCCGACAGCGGTCTGCCCGGCATCATATCGGCTTCTTCCTACGGACGTGGCCATCCAGCCCGCCTCGGGCGATGGCCAAACGGAGCATCGCGCTTGAACGAGAACATCCTGTGGTTGCACGAACTGCGCCTGGCCGATCTGGCCCGCGTAGGCGGCAAGAATTCGTCGCTTGGCGAAATGATCGGCAATCTCGCCGGTCTGGGGGTGTCTGTCCCCGGCGGTTACGCAACCACCTCTGAAGCCTTCAAGGACTTCATCGCCCACAACGATCTGTCCAAGCGCATCTTCGACAAGCTGGCCACGCTGGACGTGGAAGATGTCGGTGCCCTGACTGTGGCCGGCAAGGAAATCCGCGGCTGGGTGATCGATGCCCCGCTGCATCCGGCGCTGGACCAGGACATCCGCACCGCCTACGCCACGCTGTGCAGCGAAAACGGCGGCGGCGATGTCGCGGTCGCGGTGCGTTCCTCGGCGACCGCCGAAGATCTGCCCGATGCGTCCTTCGCCGGCCAGCAGGAGACCTTCCTCAACGTGACCGGCGCCGACGATGTCGTGCTCAAGGTCAAGGAAGTGTTCGCCTCGCTCTACAACGACCGCGCGATCGCCTACCGCGTCCACCACGGCTTCAAGCATGAGGACGTGTTCCTGTCCGCCGGCGTGCAGCTGATGGTGCGCTCGGGCGTGGGGTCCTCCGGCGTGCTGTTCACCCTGGACACCGAGTCCGGCTTCCGCGACGTGGTGTTCGTCACCTCCTCGTTCGGCCTGGGCGAAATGGTCGTGCAGGGTGCGGTCAACCCGGATGAGTTCTACGTCTACAAGCCCACCTTGAGCGCGGGCAAGCCGGCGATCCTGCGCCGCTCGCTCGGCAGCAAGGCGATCCGCATGGTGTATTCGGATGTCCCCGGTGAGCGCGTGCGCATCGAAGACACCCCGGCCGAGCTGCGCAACACCTTCTCGATCAGCGACGAGGACGTGCAGGAACTGTCCAAGCAGGCGCTGGTGATCGAAAAGCATTACGGCCGCCCGATGGATATCGAGTGGGCCAAGGACGGCGTCAGCGGCAAGCTGTTCATCGTGCAGGCGCGTCCGGAGACCGTGAAGTCGCGTGGCCATGCCACCCAGATCGAACGCTTCGCGCTGAACCAGAAGGACGGCAAGGTGCTGGCCGAAGGCCGCGCCGTGGGTGCCAAGATCGGTGCCGGTACCGCCCGCGTGGTGCGCACCCTGGACGACATGGCCCGCGTGCAGCCCGGCGACGTGCTGATCGCCGACATGACCGATCCCGATTGGGAGCCGGTGATGAAGCGCGCCTCGGCCATCGTGACCAACCGTGGCGGCCGTACCTGCCACGCGGCGATCATCGCGCGTGAGCTGGGCGTGCCGGCCGTGGTCGGCTCGGGCAACGCCACCCAGCTGATCCAGGATGGCCAGGAAGTGACCGTCAGCTGCGCCGAGGGTGACACCGGCTTCATCTACGACGGGATCCTGGAGTTCGAGCGCACCACCACGGACCTGGGCAACATGCCGCCGGCGCCGCTGAAGATCATGATGAACGTGGCCAACCCGGAACGTGCCTTCGATTTCGGCCAGCTGCCGAACGCCGGCATCGGCCTGGCCCGTCTGGAAATGATCATCGCCAGCCACATCGGCATCCACCCGAACGCGCTGCTGGAGTACGACCGCCAGGACGCGGCGACCAAGAAGAAGATCGACGAGAAGATCGCCGGTTACGCTGATCCGGTCAGCTTCTACGTCGGTCGTCTCGCCGAAGGCATCGCCACGCTGACCGCCTCGGTCGCCCCGAACCCGGTGATCGTGCGCCTGTCGGACTTCAAGTCCAACGAGTACGCCAACCTGATCGGCGGTACCAACTACGAGCCGCACGAAGAGAACCCGATGATCGGCTTCCGCGGCGCCAGCCGTTACGTCGATCCGAGCTTCTCGGCCGCCTTCGCCCTGGAATGCCAGGCCGTGCTGCGCGTGCGCAACGAGATGGGCCTGGACAACCTGTGGGTCATGATCCCGTTCGTGCGCACCCTGGAAGAAGGCCGCAAGGTCGTCGAGGTGCTGGAACAGAATGGCCTCAAGCAGGGCGAGAACGGCCTGAAGATCATCATGATGTGCGAAGTGCCGTCCAACGCACTGCTCGCCGATGAGTTCCTGGAGATCTTCGACGGCTTCTCGATCGGCTCCAACGACCTGACCCAGCTGACCCTGGGCCTGGACCGCGATTCCTCGATCGTCGCGCACCTGTTCGACGAACGGAACCCGGCGGTGAAGAAGCTGCTGTCGATGGCGATCAAGTCTGCGCGCGCCAAGGGCAAGTACGTCGGCATCTGCGGCCAGGGGCCGTCCGATCACCCGGATCTGGCCGAATGGCTGATGCAGGAAGGGATCGAGTCGGTCTCGTTGAACCCGGATACCGTGGTGGATACCTGGCTGCGTCTGGCCAAGCTCAAAGCCAAGGGGTGATCCTTTCGGCAATGCGATGAAAAACAACACCCCGCGCAAGCGGGGTGTTGTTTTGTGTGACGTCGATAGCGCCTTCAGCCCTCAGCGGTTGAGGCGATCAGGTGCGCTCGGCCGCCAGCATCGAGTAGGCCGCCCGCACGGTCTCGTACCCGTAGGTCCGCTCCAGCCGGCGCACGATGAAATGACCGCGCGCCACGTCCTGGTAGTAGTCGGTGAACATGGTATTGAGCGTCGCGCCGGCCACCGCCCCGACGATCGGCACCGCCTGCGCGGCGAACTTCTCGGTCACCACCACACCGAAACGCGCGGCGACCTTCTCCACGAGCTTGGCCAACCACTTGCCGGCTTCCTTCGGGGTCAGCCCGATCATCACCGGGCTGCCGCCGACCGCGCGGCCGGCCAACTCGGCCGACAGGTGACGCATCACCTCGGCAGTGAAGCCACGCGTGATGTAGTAGCCGGTCTCGCTGGCATCGTCCTTGCCGGAGTTGCCGCCGAGCGCGAACACCTCCAGGCAGGCATGCCGGGTGCTCATCTCGCGCAGGTCGAAGCCCTCGCTGCGGGCCACGTCGGCCACCGAACGCATCATGATCGTGGTGGACACCGGCAGCTCGATGAACAGCGTGGTGAAGCCGAACGCGCCGCCGACCGCACCGGAGGTGGCTGCGGCAAGCTTGTGCCAGCGTGTCGAGGCGGCTTTACCGGGCGTGTTGTCCATCGTCCACAACGCGGCCTGGGCGGATTTGAACAGCGCCGCTTCGACCGCGCCGTGGATGCGGCGGGACACCGAATCCGGCAGGCGCTTGACCGCGAACTCCAGCGGCGAACCGATCAGGTTGGCCATCTTGGCGGTCAGCGTGGGCGATTCGAGCAGGTCCACCGCACGCTGCAGGTCGCGCCAGTCCTGCGAGGTGGGCAGGATCGAGGACGACAGCGGCGGCGGTTGCGGCGAAGTGATGGCGTTCATGGCCGCGATGATAGCGCCGCCGATGTATACCGCTCGTTGCCTCGCCTGCCGGTGGCTGAACGCCTGCGCACAGGCTGCGTTGCCGGGCGACGCCCGGCGTTCGGGTCAGGCCGGCAGGCCCGACAGCGCGCCCATGAACTGGCGGTAGTGGCGCAGTTCTTCGATGGAATCATGCACGTCGCTCAGCGCGGTGTGGCTGGCGGTCTTGCCCACGCCGGCGGCCACGCCCGGCGCCCAGCGCTTGGCCAGCTCCTTGATCGTGGAGACGTCCAGATTGCGGTAATGGAAATACTTTTCCAGACGCGACATTTCACGGTGCAGGAAGCGACGGTCCTGGCAGATCGAATTGCCGCACATCGGCGAGGCGCCCGCTTTGATCCACTGCTGCAGGAAGGCAATGGTCTGCGCTTCCGCCTGCCCGAGCGTGATGGTGCTCTCGACCACGCGCTGCCACAGTCCCGAGCGACGATGCTGGTTGCGGTTCCATTCGTCCATCGCCTCCAGCCGCTCCACCGGATGATGGATCGCGAACTCCGGACCTTCGGCGAGCACATTCAACTGCGCGTCGGTGACCACGGTGGCGATCTCGATGATCGAATCGTTGTCCGTGTCCAGGCCGGTCATTTCCAGATCGATCCAGATCAGTCGCTCGCCTTCTGCGCCGTTGTCCGCCATGTGTTCGCCTTGTGCTGGGCCACCGCTTGCGCCGCGGCCGGGAATGGATAAGGCCCACATGATACCGCCAACCCGTCACGACCCTGTCGCTGCGCCGCCCTTACTCCAGCAGCAGCGGCGGCTTGCCGCGCTTGGCGCGGAAATAGTTGGTCAGCCGGGTGCTGGCATCCTTGGCCAGTACGCCACCGTGGATCTCCACACGGTGGTTGTGCCGGGGGTCGCCGATCAGGTCGAACACGCTGCCGCAGGCACCGGTCTTGGGGTCGGTGGCCGCATACACCAGCCGCGCCACGCGTGCATGCACGATCGCCATGGCACACATCGCACACGGTTCCAGGGTGACGTACAGCGTGCTGCCGATCAGCCGGTGGTTGGTGATCGCCCTGCCCGCCTGCCGCATCGCCACGATCTCGGCATGCGCGCTGGGGTCATGGTCGGCGATGTTGAGGTTCCAGCCTTCGCCGAGCACGGTGCCATCGGCACCGACCAGCACCGCGCCGACCGGAATCTCATTGAATTCCAGCTCGGCACGCTCGGCCAGGCCCAGCGCGTGACGCATCCAATGCTCATCCTGGTCGTGCACGGGCACGCCCAGTGGTGGCGGCGGGGCAAGGCGCTCAACCATGGCCGTTGGCCTTGCGCACGAAGGCCTCGAACGCGGCCAGGGTGGCCTCGCTGACGTGGTGCTCGATCCCTTCCGCGTCGCGTCGCGCCGAATCGGCGTCCACGCCCAGTGCCAGCAGGAACTGTTCCACGGTCTGATGGCGGGCGCGCATCTCCACCGCCAGCTGCTCGCCGGCCGGGGTCAGGAACACGCCGCGATACGGCCGCTGGACCGCCCACCCTTCCTTGACCAGCCGCTTGAGCGCCTTGGCGACGGTGGGCTGCGCAACCCCGAGCCGGGTGGCGATATCCACCTGGCGGGCTTCGCGGCCATCGGCGATCAGGTCCGCGATCAGCTCCACGTAATCCTCGACCAGCTCGGACCGGCGCGCTTCACGCACCTGCACGAAGCCCTCGACATGCACCTGGGCATCGATCAGGGGCGAGGCGGCTTTACGGGTCGAGGACGGCATGGTGGCTCCAGCAATGGGCCGGTGGCGAAGGGCTGCGGCGCCGGAACAGTTTACCTAACGCCGAACGTCAGCGAGGCCGACGCTGCAACACCGTCTCGAACAGCACGGTACTGTCCTCGTTGACCGCCACCAGCGTGCCGCCATGCGCACGCGCGAACTCGCTGGCGATGAACAGCCCCAGCCCCAACCCGCGGCTGTCGTGGAAGCTGGCCTTGAACGGCTCGAACAGCCGCGGCAGCAAGGCCTCCGGAATCTGGCCCGCGTTGCGCACCTGCACGCGCAGCGGCCCGGTACGCTCCCCTTCCAGCCGCACCAGCACGGGCGCATCGCCGCCGTGCAGCACGGCGTTGCTCACGAGATTGGACAGCAGCTGTGCCAGGCGATCCGGGTCCCCCTGCAGATGGGCATCGCCCTGCACCTGCAGCTCGATGGTCGCCTGGGGATGCGCCCGACCAATCTCGGCGACCACCAGCGAGGCAAGCTCGGCGAGGTCGCAATCGGTGGTGTACAGACGCAGCCCGCCGGTGCGGATCTTCGAGAAGTCCAGCAGCTGCTCGACCATCCGCACCATGCGCTGGGCACTGTTCTCCAGATGCACGAGGGTGCGTTGCACCTGGCTGTCCTCGGGCAGGTCCAGCGACAGCTTGTCGGCACACAGCAGGATCGCGGCCAGCGGCGTACGCAGGTCGTGAGTCAGCACCGCCATCATCGTTTCATTGAGCTTGAGCGCATGCTCCAGCGCCTCATTGCGCGCCTTGAGCAGCTGCTTCTGCTGGTACAGCTCAATGAAGACGTTGACCTTGCTCATGATCACCTGCGGCTCGATCGGCTTGTGCAGGAAATCCACCGCCCCGGTTTCATAGCCCTTGAAGGCCCGCACCGGGTCGTTCGGTGAGGCGGTCAGGAAGATGATCGGCACGTCGCGGCTGCGCTGCGAGCCGCGCATCAGCTCGGCGAGCGAAAAACCGTCGATCTCCGGCATGTGAACATCCAGCAGCGCCAGCGCGACCTCATGCTCCAACAGCAGTTCCAGTGCCTCAGCGCCGGAGGGGGCACACAGGATCTCCAGGCCCGGGCGGCGCAGCAGCGCTTCCATCGCGACCAGGTTCTGCGGAATGTCATCGACAATCAGCAGCTTCACGCAATCGGTGGTGGCAGTCGACCCGGCGGGCTCGATCAGGTTCATCGGGTAAGACCTTTCATACGCGTGCAGATGGAGGTGAGCGGGAGCACCGCGTCGGCGCCGGCGTGTGCCAGGGCCGATGCGGGCATCATCGAGGAATAGGCCTCCTCAGGGCATTGGATCCAGGCTTCGCCGCCCGCCTGGCGGACCGCGGCGACCCCGTCACTGCCGTCGCTGCTGGCACCGGTGAGCAGGATGGCCAGCACGCCGTCGCCAAACACGTCGGCAGCGCTCTCGAACAGGGGGTCGATCGCCGGGCGCGAGAACAGCACGGGCGGATCGATGGACAGCGCCAGCGTAGCGCGGTCCTCCACCAGCAGATGGTAGTCCGGTGGCGCGAACGTCACCGTCCCGGGTTGCAGTGGCTGCTTGTCCTCGGCCTCGCGCACGGGCAACGGACAGCCGGCGTCGAGCAGGTCGGCGATGCGGCTGGGCCGGTCGCGCGGCAGATGCAGCACGACCAGCACGGGCAGATCCAGCGTCGCCGGGAACGCGGACAGCAGCGACTGCAGCGCACTGACGCCGCCGGCGGACGCACCGATGACCACCAGATCGAACCGGCTGCGCTGCGACGCCCCGAGCATCAGGCCAGCTTCCGGTACAGGCGCTGGTCGCGCGCGCAGGCCTCGAAGGCGGCCGCGTGCTCGCCGAACTGCAGCGACTCCTTGCTGCCCAGGCCGAGAAAGCCGCGGTGCACCAACGCCTCATGGAACAGACCGATGGCACGGTCCTGCAGCGGGCGCTGGAAATAGATCAGCACGTTGCGGCAGGAAACCAGGTGCACTTCGGAGAACACGGTGTCGGTCGCCAGGCTGTGGTCGGCGAAGACGATGTTGCGCTTCAGCCGGCGGTCGAACACCACGCTGCCATAGCCACTGCTGTAGTAGTCCGACAACGAGCCGGTACCGCCGGCCGCCAGGTAATTGCGGCTGAACTGCGCCAGCCGGTCCAGCGCGAAGGCACCGGACTCGGCGGCCTGCAGCGCTTCGGGATTGATGTCGGTGGCATAGATGATGGCCCGGTCCAGCAGACCCTCTTCATGCAGCAGGATCGCCAGCGACCACACTTCTTCGCCGGTGCTGCAGCCGGCCACCCACAGCTTGATCGAGGGATAGGTGCGCAGCACCGGAACGGCGTGCTCGCGCAGGACCCGGAAGTACGGCGGATCCCGGAACATCTCCGAGACCTGCACGGTGAAGTACTGCATCGCCTGGGCGAACGTCTCCGGCTCATGCAGCAGGCGGTGCTGCAGCGCGCCCATGGTCGGACAGTCGAACCGCGACATGGCATGGCGCATGCGCCGCCGCAGCGACGCCAGCGCATAGTCACGGAAGTCGTAGTGGTAGCGCTGGTACACCGCCTCCAGCAGCAGCTTCAGCTCCAGGTCGAACAACTCCGTTTCATTCATCGGCGCGAGCACCACACGCGGCACAGCGAGACCAGCTTGTCCACGTCGATCGGCTTGGCGATGTAGTCGTTGGCACCGGCCTGCAGGCAGTGCTCGCGGTCATCGGGCATCGCCTTGGCGGTCAGCGCGATGATCGGCAGGTCGCGCCAGCGGTTGTCCGCCCGGATTTCGCGCATGGCGGTCAGCCCGTCCATCTCCGGCATCATGATGTCCATCAGCACCAGGTCGATCTCCGGGCGCAGCTTGTCCAGCGCCTCGCGACCATTGCGCGCGATTTCCAGGGTGACGCCCAGCGGCTCGAGCACGCTGGACAGCGCGAAGATGTTGCGCACATCGTCCTCGGCCAGCAGCACGATGCGACCATCAAGCACCGCATCGCGCCGGCGTGCTTCGCGCAGCAGGCGCTGCTGGTCGGTCGGCAGCGAGGCCTCGACGCTGTGCAGGAACAGGGTCACTTCGTCGAGCAGGCGTTCGGGCGAGCGGGCGCCCTTGATGATGATGCTCTTGGAATAGCGGCGCAGGCGCTGTTCTTCATCACGGGTCAGCGCGCGGCCGGTGTAGACGATCACCGGCGGGAAGGCGACCGCATCATTGCCGGCCATGCGCTCGAGCAGGTCGTAACCGGTGCCGTCCGGCAGCGCCAGGTCGGTCACCATGCAATCGAAGGTGGAGCCGGCCAGTTCGGCCATCGCTTCGGTGATGGTGCCCACCGCCGTGATTTCGAGCTGGTCGCGGCCGAGCAGCAGCTGCAGGTTGGAGCGCAGCTCGCTGTCGTCCTCGACGATCAGCAGGCGGCGCACATCGCGCTGGCTGGTGGCTTCCAGCTGCTGGATCGCCCCGACCAGGCGCTCGCGCGTGGCCGGCTTGATCACGTAGCCGATCGCGCCCAGCTCCATCGCCACCTGCGACCGCTCCAGGCCCGAGACCACATGCACCGGGATATGGCGCGTCGCCGGGTCGCGCTTGAGGCGCTCCAGCACGCTGAGCCCGGAGACATCCGGCAGACCGATATCGAGCAGGATGCCGTTCGGGCGCAGCTCGGTAGCCAGGCCCAATGCCTCTTCGGCAGTACCGGCGACCACGCAGTCGAAATCCAGCTCGTGCGCCATCGACACCAGCGCGCCAGCGAAGGTCGCATCGTCCTCTACCACCAGGATCATCCGGCCCGCGCGGCTGCGGCGGCCCCGGTCATCCATCACCTTGGCCGCAGGCGCGGGTGCAGGGGTGGCGTCGGCGTGGGCACGGCCCAGCGGAGCAGCGGCAGGCACGGCCGGTGCTGCCATGGTGGCGGGGCGTACGTCGTGCACGACGTTGTGCGCGGTGCCGGTACCGCCACCGGCCAGCAGCGGCAGTTCAAGCGTGAAGCAGCTGCCCCGGCCCGGCTCGCTGGAGACGGTGATGCTGCCCCCCATGCGGGCCGCCAGATCGCGCGAGATCGACAGCCCCAGCCCGGTACCCCCGTAACGGCGGCGGGTGCTGCCATCGGCCTGGCGGAAGGCCTCGAAGATCACCGCGGTCTGTTCTTCCGGAATGCCGATGCCGGTATCGGACACCGCGAACTGGATCCGCCCTGCCCCGGCACTGCGCACCGTCAACGACACGCTGCCGTGTTCGGTGAACTTGACCGCATTGGCCAGCAGGTTCTTGAGGATCTGCTGCAGGCGCTGGCTGTCGGCCAGCAGTTGGGTCGGCGCGTCCGGCGTGGCGCTGATCTCCAGGCTCAAGCCCTTCTGCACGGCCATCGGCTCGAAGGTTTCCTTCAGGCGCTGCAGGACGCTGGACACCGCGAGGTTTTCTTCGACCAGCTCGACATGGCCGGCCTCGATCCGCGACAGGTCCAGAATGTCGTTGATCAGCGCCAGCAGGTCGTTGTTGGAGGAATGGATCGCCTGGGCGTATTTGACCTGCTCGGCGGTCAGCGTGCTTTCTTTGTTGTCGGCCAGCAGCTTGGCCAGGATCAGCGAGCTGTTGAGCGGCGTGCGCAGCTCATGGGACATGTTGGCCAGGAACTCGGACTTGTAGCGCGAGCTGGCCTCCAGTTCGGCGCTGTTCTGCACCAGTTGCGCCTGGGCCAGCAACAGGGCCTGCTGACGCGACTCCAGCTCGTGGGTGCGCTCCTCGAGCTGCACGTTGGTCTGTTCGAGCTCGGCCTGCTGCTGCTCCAGGTTGGCTTGGGAATGCAGCAGGCTGCGGCTCTGCTCCTCCAACTCTTCGTTGGCCACGCGCAGCTCTTCCTGCTGGGTCTGCAGCTCTTCGCTCTGGCGCTGGGTTTCCTCCAGCAGTTCCACCAGCTGCGCATTGAGCAGCGCCGCGCGCAGCGCGATGCCGATCGGCTCGGCGCACTGCAGCAGCAGGGCCATCTCCAGGCCACGCGCAGGCGAGACGCCGGCACGGCCCAGTTCAATCACGCCTATCACCACGCCGTCGGCCGTGATCGGGCCCAGCAGGCGCTGGTGCACCGTGGTGCGGCCCAGCGGGGTATCGATATCCAGCGGGCTGTCACTATCCTCCAGCCGACGCGCGCGGCCCTCGCGGATGATCTCGCCCCATTGGCCGGCATGCGCCGGCAGGGTCTCCGGCAGCTGCGAAGGCAGCGCGGCGCCACCGACCAGCACCAGCCGCTCGCCCTGCAGGCGATACATGGCGCCGACATCGGCATTGAGCTGCGCGCACAGCGCGCGCATGGCCGCGTCGGCCAGTTCACGCGGGGTAGGATCGCCCTGCAGACTGGTGCCCACCACGTTTTCGCCGGCCTGCAGCCACAGCGCATCGGCCGCTTCCCGGCGCGCACCGATGGCCTTCATCACGGTCAGCGCCATCATCAGGAAAGCAACGCCGCCGATGCTGCGGTTGACGAAGGAGAACGCCGAGTTGCTGCTGGACGGCGCCACGTTGTACCCCACCGCAAGCAGGATGCAGGACCCGATCGCCACCAGCAGAGGCACTTCCACCCGGCGCTGGAACAGCGTGATACCCACCGCCATGAAGTACGTGAGCCAGACCGCATAGCCCAGCGGCACCACCATCTCCGTGCCCAGCGTGGCGGCCATCAAGGCGGCCGACGCAAGCCAGATCCAACGGTCACGGGAGGTGGGCGCAGAATTCATGCCGTGTTCCAGCTTAAAAGGGGGCTGATGGTACCCGAAGCGGTAAACGGCTGTTAAGCGCCAGAAGTCAGCGTGTTTGGCACACGTTCTTGACACGTTCTTCACATCCCGCCCCCTACGGTTCGGACCCTTATCGGGGGAGTCGATAGCCGTCGTGGTCCAGGCCGTATCCAGCGTTGCACCGCTTGCCGACGAAAGCCGGCAGCTGAAGCTGTTGATCGACAACGTGAGCGACCACGCGATCTATCTGCTCGATACGCAGGGCCGCATCTGCAACTGGAACCGCGGCTGCGAGCGGGTCAAGGGCTACACCGCCGAGGCGGTGATCGGCCAGCATATCGGCCTGTTCTATACCCCCGAAGACCAGCAGCTCGGCGTGCCGCAGCAAGCCCTGGACTATGCCCGTGACCACGGCCGCTTCATCGGCGAAGGCTGGCGGGTGCGCTGCAACGGCGAGCGGTTCCGCGCCGGTGAGGTGATCGAGCCGGTCCGCGAGGACGGCTGCCTGCTCGGCTTCGTCAAAGTCACCCAGGACGTCACCGAACGCTACCAGGCCCAGCGCCTGCTGCAGGACGCGCAACGCGCGCACGTTCAGCAGCGGCAACTGGACAATGTCGGTCGACTGACCCGTGGCCTGGCCCACGAATTCAACAATCTGCTGACCACGATCGGCAACGCACTGGATCTGATCGCCCTGCGCCCCGGTGCCGACGGGCGTAGCAAGGAACTGGTGGATCTGGCCCAGGCGGCCGCAGACCGTGGCTCGCTGCTGACCCGCCAGCTGCTGGCCTTTTCCTCCGATCAGACCCTGGTGCGCGAGCCGGTGGTGGTACAGGAATTCCTGCTCGATGCCTTGCCGGTGCTGCGTCGCGCCTGCCCGGCGAGCATCGAGGTAAAGCTGAATCTGACCTCGGATCTGCCCCCGATCATCACCGATGGCGTACAGTTGCACAGCGCCGTGTTGAATCTGGTGCTCAATAGTGGCGAAGCGATGCCCCAGGGCGGCACGGTCACGATCACGGCCGAGGTCGAACAGCGACTGGCACCGGATCTGTCCCAGCCCATGCGCCGCCACTATGTCGCCATCGCGGTGACCGATGAGGGCAACGGGATGCCCCCGGACATCGCCGAGCGCGCCAGCGAGCCGTTCTTCACCACCAAGGAAATCGGCAAAGGCAGCGGACTGGGGCTGAGCCAGGTGTTCGGCTTCGTTTCCCAGTGCGACGGCTTCGTCGACGTACAAACCGCCCCCGGACGCGGGACCACCGTCCGCCTGTTGTTACCTGTCATTGAGGAAGTCGAGCATGTCTGAGCCCCTACGCGTATTGATGGTCGAAGACCAGCAGGACCTGCGTGAACTGATCGGCCAGGCGCTGCAGGACTTCGGTATCGAAATCCACACCGCCGACGACGGCCCGGCCGCGCTGCGGCTGATGCAGGATCCGGGTGGGTTCGACGTGGTGTTCAGCGATATCAGCATGCCCAATGGCATGAGTGGCGTGGAACTGAGCGAGCATGTGGCCGATGTGCTGCCCAATGCGCGCATCATCCTGGCCTCCGGTTATGCGCGCTCGCAGCTGCCGCCGCTGCCGGAGCATGTCGAATTCCTGCCCAAGCCGTATCGCCTGCGCCAGCTGGTCACCCTGCTGCAGTCTCCCGTCTCGCCCTGAGCGGGCGCAACGCCGCCAGCGTGAACGCTTCATCCCCGCTGTACCTGCTTCACACCGGTTCGGCATGACACCCCGGATAGTAGCGGTGTAGTCGTGACAGGGCGCGGTAGATGCTGGACAGAAGCAATGATGTAGATCGGATCGCGTTGATCGAGGCGCTCAACGTGATGGATCCAGCGTTGGGTACCGCGCTCGATCCCATCGCCGAGTTGACCGCCTTCAGCTTTGGCGTCCCGATCGCATGGGTGTCCATCCTCGATGCCGATCACCAGCACATCATCTCCCGCGTGGGCTTGGCAATACGCCGCACCGATCGGCATGCCTCGATCTGCGCGCGGGCGCTGGGATCCAACACCGTCATGCAGGTCCCCGATCTGCGCCAGGACCCGCGCTTCGCCGATAATCCCCTGGTGACCGGGCCAGAGCAGCTGCGCTTCTATGCCGGTGCGCCACTGGTCACCAAGGCCGGCGTCGCGCTCGGCACCCTGTGCATCATGGATCGCGCACCGCGGCAGCTCTCTGCCGAAGAACAGCTGCAACTGCTGACCTTGTCGCGCGTGGTGGTCGCGCAGATGGAACTGAAAATGTCGTTGGGCCGCCGCGAGCAGATCAGCGGATTGCCCAACCGGCACCAGTTCCAGGCCGACCTCAACGCCCTGTCCCGCCATGCCGATACGCGTGCGTTCACTGGCGTGGTGCTGGATGTGTTCGATCTCCAGAGCGCCAATGATGCCGGCCAGGCGCTGGGCATGAAGCCGGTGGAGACCCTGCTGCGCCAGGCTGCCCTGCGCGTGCAGGATGTGCTGCGTGACCTGGCGCAGGTCTACCACATCGGGGTGACCCGCTTTGCGTTCCTGCTGGCCGACCACTCGCATGAACAGACCGAAGCGCTGCTCGATCGGCTCCGCATCCGCATGCGTCGGCCACTGATGGCCGGCAGTATCCCGATGTCGCCGCAGTTCCATGCCGGCGTCTGCGATTTTCTCCCGGTCCCCGGGCAGACCGGCGATCTGGTGCGCAAATGCCTGGTCGCCATGCACCACGCCATCCAGACGGACAACTGCCTGTGCTGGTATTCGCAGGAGCGCGACGATGCGTTGCGTCGCCGCTATCGGTTGGCCTCCGACGCCGGCCGCGGCCTGGCCCAGCACCAGTTCAGCCTGGTCTACCAGCCACGCTTTGATCTGATCACCAGACTACCGGTATCGGCCGAGGCCCTGCTGCGCTGGACCCATCCGCTGCTTGGTCCGGTCAGCCCCGGGGAGTTCATTCCAGTGCTCGAGCGCACCGCGCTGATGCCCGCCATCAGCCGCTGGGTGATCGACCATGCGCTTGCCCAGGCGGCGCAGTGGCAGAAGCGCGTCCCCGGCTTCAGCCTGTCGCTCAATCTTTCACCGCGCGACTTCGACGACCAACGGGTGTGGAACGTGCTGTCCGAACGACTGCACGCGCATGGGTTGGCACCGGGCCTGATCGAAATCGAGATCACGGAAGGCCAATGGCTGAACCACCATCCTGCGGCCCTCCCCCAGCTGCGGGAGATGGCCGCCGCTGGCGTACGCATCGCGATTGATGATTTCGGCAGTGGGTACAGCAACTTCGGTTACCTCAGCGAGGTGCCGATCAGCCACATCAAGATCGACCAGACCCTGGTCACCGGCCTGGCACGCTCGCGCACCGCGCGACTGAAGGTGGAAGCGATCATCAAGCTGGCCCGCCAGCTTGGGTATCGCACGGTGGCCGAGGGCGTGGAGAACGACGCCGAACTCTCGCTGCTGCGGCTGTGGGGCTGCGACGAAGCACAGGGCTATCACCTCGCCCGCCCCATGCATCCCGACGCGGTGCTGCATCTGGTCAGCGCCTGCCGGGCCGGGCCGCTGCCGGACGCGGGCTGACCCCGCGCGACGTCCTCGGCACCTCAGGCGATAATGGTCGGCCCGCCTGCCTCGCTGCCCGACCATGTCCGATCTCGCTCCGCTGCCCACCCTGCCCCTCGGCCACTACCGCCACTTCAAGGGCGGCAACTACGAGGTGATCGGCGTCGTGCGCCACAGCGAAACCCTGATGCCGATGGTGTTGTACCGGCCACTGGATGCGGAGATCGGGCTGTGGGTGCGCCCGTTCGAGATGTTCGTCGCGCAGGTGGAGGTGGACGGGCAATGGCGTGCGCGTTTTGCGCGGGTCGAAGTGGACGGCTGAGGGCAGTAAGACCTGCGCATCGCTGGCCCAGCGGTGCGATCAGCCCAAGACCGCCCGTCGCGCGTCCACCAGCTCACGCAACCGCGCGGTCACCGTGCGGAACTGCTCCGGCAGCATCGCCGCATCCAGTGCGTCGACCTGACCGGACAGCACCGACAGTGCCTCGCTCATGCTGGGCACTTTCTGGCCCGCCTCGGCGGACGCCTCCGGCACCTCCAGCTGCGCGCCGATGACGCCGGCCAGGATCTCGAATGCCTTCACCGTGGCGGCATCGAGCCTGGAGGGGTTGGGATCGAGCGCGCACAGGGTGCCGTGGAAGCCGCCATCGCGGCGGAACATCGGCACCGAGATGTAACTCTCGAACCCATACAGCGCCGGCGTGGGGTGGCTGGAAAACACCGGGTGGGTGCTGGCCTGATCGAACTGCACCAGATGGCGATGCTCGCGGATTTCATCGCAGATGGTGGTTTCCAGCACCAGGTCTTCGCCGGGTCGCAGACCAAAATCCAGATGGTCATGCACCGCGCAGGCAGTCCATCGATCCGCCGTGACGCGTGCCACGGCGACGAAACGCATGCCGGTCATCGCACTGGCCAGTTCCAGCATGCCCGGCACGGCAGGCATCGCCAGCAGCGCCGCGACATCGTCCAGACGCGGATCCGCCGAGATCGCAGGGTCCGCCAAGGGCGCCGTGCCGGGACCGTCTTCGTCGAGCGGATTCTCCATCGCGGACAAGCGGCGATCCAGCGCCTTCGCGTTGACCTCGTTGAAGAGGCCGCGCACCGACGCGGACAACGCGCGCGGGTCCTTGATGGCGCCGACGAAATGGATGCCCTGCCCGACCAGCCGGATCTGCTCGACGCCGTGATCCAGGCGCAGCGATGGCCACGCCAGGCGGTGCAGGATGCGCATCCAGTCATTGGGGGGCGTGTCATCCAGAAGCGCGGTGACGATCACGCGTGACGCGCCAGGCCCATCCTGCAGACCGGGCAGATCAAAGCCGATGAGCGCTGGAAAGCCCGTACTGATAGACATCACAACCCCTATGGCCACATGGCGCAGCCATCGACAGGTGGTGGCTTTGAAGGCAAATTGTCGCACGAATGAGCGAGACTGGCCTTGACCGAAGCCTGCGCCTGCGCCGCTGCCGCCCAAAAGGTGCAGCAGCTATCATGCGCGCACGGACATCTCTGCCACGTACAAAGGAATGCACATGTTGGATGGTTTCTCGCTGTTGATTGGCCTCGGCTGGGCGCTGTTCGGGCTGTTGTGGATCTTCGTTCCCTTCGCCATCTTCGGCATCAAGGGGCTGCTGCGGGAGATCCTGGCCGAACAGAAGCGGACCAATGAGATTCTCAGCCGCGCGCATGGTGTCAGCCCCCCGTTGGAGATGCCGGAAGGTCTGCCGTTCAGGCCCGAGCGTTATCCGTGAAGACTCGGCAATAGCCCATCAGGGCAGGCGTTGCGGGCTTACTCGGCTGCCCTTTCCGCAGGTGCGGGGGTGTTGCCCGGATCCAGCGTTCTACCGGATGCCCTGATTAATGTTGCGCTGCAGCAGTACAATGCCGCGCTCCCCCGTTCGACGCCCCCTGAATGAGCTCTTCTTCCGTCCCCCTGGCCGCCCGGCTCTCGCCGCGCGAGCGCACCCTGATCCTGCTGGCCTTGTCGCTGGGCGGCTTTGCCATCGGCACCAGCGAGTTCGCCAGCATGGGGTTGATGCTGGAGATCAGCCGCGGGCTGTCCATCAGTGAGACCCAGGTCGGTCACCTGATCAGCGCCTACGCCGTCGGCGTGGTGGTCGGCGCCCCGGTGCTGGCCTTCGCCGGTGCAGGGTTCGCCCGTCGCAACCTGCTGCTGGCGCTGATGGGCTTTTACGCCATCGGCAATCTGGCCAGTGCACTGGCCCCCAACTACGGCACGATGCTGCTGGCCCGGTTCGTCGCCGGTCTGCCGCATGGCGCGTACTTCGGCGTGGCGATGCTGGTGGCCGCCGCGATCAGTCCCCCGGCCCAGCGCGGCGCGGCGGTATCGAAGGTCTTGCTCGGCCTGTCCGTCGCCATTCTGGTCGGTAATCCGCTGACCACATGGCTCGGCCAGCAGCTCAGCTGGCGCACTGCATTCGCCGTCGTCAGCGTGTTGGCGATTGCCACAGTGGCCATGATCGCGCGCTTCCTGCTGCCAGATCCGGATGAAGTGCGCACCTCGCCGATGCGCGAACTGCGCGCGTTCAACCGCACCCAGGTGTGGCTGGCGCTGGCGATCGGCTCGGTGGGCTTTGCCGGCATGTTCTGCGTCTTCACCTACCTCGCCCCGACCCTGGTGCAGGTCACCGGCCTGGCCGAATCGTGGATGCCGCTGGCGGTAGGCATCTTCGGCATCGGCGCGATCATCGGCAACGTGGCGGGTGGCTGGCTGGTGGACCGCTTCCAGTTCCGCGCGGCGGCGGTGGTGCTGGTCTGGTCGATCATCGTGCTGCTGGCGTTCCCCTTGGCCGCGCAGTCGGTGTGGAGCGTGTTCCCGATGATCATCGCGGTGGGCACCATGGGCGCCCTGGCCGCGGTACTGCAGACCCGCCTGATGGATGTGGCCGGGGAAGCGCAGACCCTGGCGGCGGCCTCCAACCATGCCGCGTTCAATACCGCCAACGCGCTGGGCCCGTGGTTCGGCGGCATGGCCATCGGCGCCGGCTTCAGCCCGGCCGTGACCGGCTACGTTGGCGCGGCCACCGCGCTGGGCGGCCTGCTGTTGTGGGGCGTGGCGATGCTGGTGGACCGCCGTTCCCGCAGCGAGCCGGTGCTGCAGCAGTAAGCGCACGCGTCCATCGCAGGCCGACTCGACATCCCCGCCCCGGCGGGGATTTTTTCATTTCCTTATCATGGGTGTCCGATCAAACAGCGCTTACCGATGACGTACGAATGGGCCCCGAGCGACTGGGGTCAACGCCTCACGCGATCGCCGCACTGGCGCCTGCGCCTGGAAGACGACCAGCTGATGCTGACCCTCGACGGTCATCCGTTCCACGCGCCCCTCACCGCGCTGCAGGTGCACCCGCGCCTGCCGTGGGCACGACTCACCCTGCATCGCGATGGACAGGCCCCCTTGGTGCTGGGGGGCCTGTCCCCTGCCGCCGCCCGTCTGCTGGCCGAGGCGCTGGGCCAACGCCGTGGCGCGCAGCGTCAACGCGACCAGGTCACCCTGTTCCAGCAGGCCCACGCCGCGATCCAGCGCTGGCTTGCGCAGGTGCAGGCCGCGACCGATCTGGCCGCTGATGAGTCGCTGTGGCTCACGCATGACCAGCAGCAGGCCCTGCTGCAGGCGCGCCCCGCGCTGCCGCTCGATGAGGATGCACTGTGGGCGGTCTTTGATGACGCCGACCTGCGCAGCGGGCTGGGCGGCGATCCCTCGGCCATCGAAGAAGCCCTGATGCTCTGGCTGGCCGACTGGCCGGCCCTGTGGGCGCGCCGCAATGACGCACATGAGGCGCGCGAGCTGGTCGCCTGCCGGCCCCTGCTGGACCGTGTCGAAAGCCGTCCGCTCACCGATGAGCAGGCCCGTGCGGTGATCTGCTTCGACAACCGCGTCCAGGTGGTGGCCGCAGCGGGTTCGGGCAAGACCTCGACGATGGTCGCCAAGGCCGCCTACGCCGTCGAGCGCGGCCTGGTCGCGCCCGAGCGCATCGTCATGCTCGCCTTCAACAAGGACGCCGCCACGGAACTGCAGGCGCGTGCCGACCGCGCCTTCCAGCGTCTCGGCCTGGGCCAGGTGCGGGTGGAAGCACGCACGTTCCATGCGCTGGGCCGGCACATCATCGCCCAGGCCACCGGGCGTATGCCGCAGGTACCCGACTGGGCCGTCGATGCCACCCAGGGGTTCCATCGGCTGGCCGAGATCATCGACGCGCTGAAAGACCGCTCCCTCCATTTCCGCACGCAATGGGACCTGTTCCGGCTGGTGTTCGGCCGTGATCTGCCCGTGATCGGCGGGCCGCTGGAGGCCGAAGAGTGGGACAAGGACGGCCAAGGGTACGTGCGTACCTTGCAGGGCGAGCGCGTGTGCAGCATCGAGCACTGCGTGATCGCCGACTGGCTGTTCTACAACGGGGTGGCGTACACCTATGCACGACGCAACACATTCGATGCCGCGACCGATGCGTACCGCCAGTACCGCCCGGATTTCCACTATCCGGGCATCGCGCTGTATCACGATCACCTCCCCATGGAGGGGCATGAGCGGGCGCCGGCGCATCACGGTGGCGCCCCGGTCGCCGGCCATGGCATCGAGCGGATCCAGACCACTTCGCACCAGTTGCGGACCGGCGACCTGTTCGTGCGGCTGGGCGAGGCCTTGTCGCAGCGTGGCATCGAACTCGATCCGAATCCCGACCGCGAACTGCCGGATGGCGGCGCAACGCCGATGCCGGACACCGAGCTGATCGGCCTGGTCCGGACGTTCATCAGCCACGCCAAGAGCAACGGCCTGCACGTGGAGGACATGGTCGAGCGGCTGCGCCGGCTGCCCGACGATCACTTCAAGCACCGTTACCGCCTCTTCCTCGAACTGATCATCCCGATCCTGGACGGCTGGGACGATGCGCTGGTCGCCGAGGGCGGCATCGATTTCGAGGACATGCTCAACCAGGCCGCCGAACACCTGGAACAGGGGCGCTACGTTGCCCCGTTCGATCTGGTGATGGCCGACGAATTCCAGGATGCCTCGCGCGCCCGTGCACGGCTGTGCCGTGCGCTGGTACAGGCGCCGGGCAAGCATCTGTTCGCGGTCGGCGATGACTGGCAGTCCATCAACCGGTTCGCCGGCGCGGACGTGGCGGTAATGACCGGGTTCGTGGCGTGGTTCGGCCAGGGCCAGGTGCTCAAGCTCGAGCAGACCTTCCGCTGCCCGCAGGCACTGTGCGATGTCTCCAGCGCCTTCGTGTCACGCAATCCGGCGCAGATTCCCAAGCAGGTCCACTCGGTCACGCCCGCGTACGGGGCGGTCCTGCAGGCCTTCCAGGTGGCTTCGCGCGACCGGCTGGTCGGGGCGGTCGAACAGTATCTGGCGCAGTTGCACCAGCAGTTGCTGACCGGCCAGGTCCCGCCAGGGCGCGATGGCAAGGTCACGGTGTTCGTGCTTGGTCGCTACAACGCCGACCGTGCGTTGCTGCCGGCCACGTGGCGCGCACGCCATGGGCAGCACATGGAGGTCAGCTTCCTCACCGCGCACCGCTCCAAGGGTACCGAGGCGGATTACGTCATCCTGCCCGGCCTGCTGGATCGGCGCTTCCCCAACACGCGTGCCGACGACCCGGTGCTGACCTTGGCGATGCCCGAGAGCGATGCATATCCACTCGGCGAGGAACGCCGCCTGTTCTACGTCGCGTTGACGCGTGCGCGCCGCTCGGTGGCGATGTTCACGGTGCAGGGGCGCCGCTCGTCGTTCCTGACCGAACTGGTCAACGACGGCGCGGTACGCGTGACCTCGATGGCCGGCGATATGATTCACGAGCAGGCCTGCCCGGCCTGCAGCGTGGGTGTGATCGTGACGCGCACCGGGCCCTATGGCGCGTTCCAGTCGTGCTCGGGGTATCCGCGCTGTGAGTACAAGCCGCCGAAGATGGGCGGCATGGCGTAGATCGATCCTGGCGCCTACGTCTGGATCAAGCGGCGGTCCCGCATGTCCGCATCGATCTGCTCGATCAGCGCACGACGCTCCGGCACGCCGGGCATCACCCGCACCAGATTGCGGACCATGCGCAGGTCCTGCTGCCAGCCCAGCTGATCGCTCAGCGCATGCAGGGCACGCGCGTGCTTGCTTTGTCCGGGTCCCTTGATCGGCACCGAGCGGGACGGCGCCAACTGCGGCAGCGCCTCCAGTTGCATGCGCAGACGACGGACTCTGCGGCGCCAGCGATGCAGGTCGTCGGCATCGTGGCTGCGTGTCGCGCGCTTCTCCGCCTTCTGCGTACGCCGTTCACTGCGTGCCAGTCCTTTGCGGATGTCACCGCCTCTCAGGGAGTCCCATGGCTGCGCCTGGAGATCGGTCACGATACGCAGCAGTGCCGCTTGGCGGCGTGCAAAGGCAGGATCGCGCGCCAGCACGCGGGCGAGGACTGCCTCACGCCGTGCGGTCAAGCGGATGCACACCGCCTCCCAGAGTTGGTCGGGCTGCGCTGACGCCAGCCGTGCGCAGGTCTCCACGACCACGTGCGCGTCGCGCAACGCCGAGAGGCCATCTCCCAGCCGACGCAGTGCGGCGTCTGCCGCGGCTGTCACGAGCGCGCTGCTTTCCAGCAACGCCAGCAGGGCACGAAGGCGCCGGATGGTCTTGCGCGCCCGGTGCACCGCCTCGTGCACCTCCGGCGTGCGCTCAAATGCGTCGGCGATGGCCTGGCACTCATCGTGCGCCAGCGCGCGGGCGGCAGGACCGATCTCGGATGGCGTCATCGCAGTCTCCCCTGGGGGCGTCCGGCGATTGTACCCATGCCGCAGCGCGGGGCCCGCTCAGCCCGGGTTGAACATCTGCCGCACGCCCCGGAGCAGCTCGTTCACGCTGAACGGCTTGGGCAGCAGGGACATGCCCTGCCCCAGGAACTCATTGCGGACGGCCGCACTCTCCGTATAACCGGTCACGAACAGCACCGGCAAATGCGGGCGCAGTACCCGCGCCGCATCGGCAAGTTCCCGGCCGTTCATGCCCGGCAGACCCACATCGGACAACAACAGGTCCAGCTCACGGTCCGAATGCAGCTCCAACAAGGCCTGCTGTGCATTGATGGCTTCCACGACCTGGTAACCGGCCTCGACCAGCATCTCCCGGACCATCATGCGTACCGAATCGGTATCGTCGACCAGCAGAATCCGCTCGGCGCTGCCCCGGGTCAGCGGTAAAGGTGCCGAGGCGTCGTGGGCTGCAGGCTGGAGCTGGCCCTCGGGCAGCAGCAGCTCGATCTCGGTCCCCTCGCCACGTTCGCTGGCAATACGTGCACTGCCGCCGGATTGGCGTGCGAACCCGTAGGTCATCGACAGCCCCAGCCCGGTCCCTTCGCCCTGCGGCTTGGTGGTGAAGAACGGCTCGAACACCTTGGTCAACAGCTCCGTGGGTATGCCGACGCCGTTGTCGAGCACGGTCACGGTGATGTAGTGGCCAGGCGCCAGCTCATGGTCGCGCTCGATCTCGGCGCGCCCGGCACGGATGCGGATCAGCCCCTGACCCGCCAGTGCATCGCGGGCGTTGATCACCAGGTTGAGGATCACGTTCTCGAACTGGTTCGGGTCGGCGACCGCGATCAGCGGTTCAACGCCCAGCTCCAGCTCGAGTTCGATGTTCTCACCGATCGACCGCTGCAGCATGTCCTCCAGCGAGCGTACCCGCGCGACCACATCGAAGGTCTGCGGATCGAGCGGTTGCTTGCGGGCAAAGGCGAGCATGCGCTGGGTCAGCGCGGCCGCACGGTGTGCCGAGCCCGTGGCGATCTCGACGTAGCGGGAGGCCTTGTCCCATTTGCCGCTGGAGGCGGCGATCTCGATCATGTCCAGCCCGGAGATGATCGTGGTCAGCAGATTGTTGAAATCGTGCGCGATGCCGCCGGTGAGCTGGCCCAGCGCGTCCATCTTCTGCGCCTGCATCAACTCGATCTCGGTGCGCTCGCGCTCGGCGATCTGGAAGGCGAGCTCGGACGTCGCGCTCTCCAGTTCCTGGCGCTGCTCGTTGGCGCGCGCATGGTGTTCGGTGGTGTCTTCGATCAGCACCAGGCCCTGCCCGGCGGCCTGGTACGGCGTCACCCGCCATTCGGTCATGCGCAGGACTCCGCCCACCCGAAGGCTGAAGGTACCCTGCCAGCGCTCGCCTTCGGCCAACGCCACTTTCAATGCACTGAGCGGGACGACCTGATCCTGCAGCAGCTGATCGAGTTGGCCGGCCCCTGCCTGCTGACCCAGCAGACGGGTAAAGGCATCGTTGGCATCGTGTGCGTTGAGCGACGCATCCAATACCGCGATCGGGGCATTGATGTGACGGAAAATCTCGCGGAACCGCGCCTCGGTATCGCGCAGGGCTTCCTCGGCACGACGGGCGCGCAACAGGCTGCGCAGCGTGGCCAACAACACATCCGGATCGACCGGATGGATCAGATAGGCATCCGCGCCCGCGTTGAGGCCCGTGATCATGTCACCGGTGGCGATCGACGCCGCCGAGACATGCACCACCGGCAGCAACTGCAGCCGGACATCTTCGCGCAGCTGGCGCACCACATCGAAGCCGCTCATGTCGGGCAGGTTCACATCCAGCACCAGCGCGCCGAAATCATGCTCGGCCAGCCGTGCCAGGCCCTCACCGCCGGTACCGGCTTCCTCCACATGAAAGCCGTGGTGCTCCAGCACGCGGCGCACCGCATAGCGGGTCGCCACATTGTCATCCACGACGAGGATGCGATCAGGAATCGCCATTCACGGCCTCCGTGGCCAGGGTCAGCGGCAGCACCACGTAGAAGTTCGAGCCTGTGCCGATTTCGCTCTCGACGCCGACATGGCCACCGAGCAGCTCGGCGAAGCGTTTGCACAGCGACAGACCCAGCCCGGTGCCGCGCAGGCGCTTCTGCAGCGGGGTATCGACCTGCACGAAATCCTCGAACAGGGTGGACTGCAGCTCCGCCGGAATGCCGATGCCGGTATCGCGGACACTGAAGCGCACCGCGTTCTCCCCCTCCCGCTGGGTCGATACCACCACCTGCCCGCTGGGCGTGAACTTCAGCGCATTGGAAATGAAATTGCGCAGGATCTGTGCCAGCTTCTTGTCATCGGTGTACAGCATCGGCATCACCGGTGGATCCTCGAACAGCAGGTCCACCTGGTTGCCTTCCACCAACGGACGGAACATGCCCCGCAGCGCCGAAAACAGGTCCATCAGATCGAACCAGGCCGGCGAAATGGTGATGCGCCCTGCCTCGATCTTGGCCAGATCCAGCAGGTCGTCCACCATCTCGCGCAGCTCACTGGTCGAGGCGCTGATGAAACGCACCTGCCGGCGCTGCTCCGCAGTCAGCGGGCCATCCATGCCATCCTCCAACAGCCGCGTCATGCTCAGGATCGAGCCCAGTGGCGTGCGGAATTCATGGCTCATGTAGGACAGGAACCGGCTCTTCAGCTCGGACACCTCGCGCAGCTGCTCGGCCTGTTCGTCCAGCTCAGCGTACAAGGCGAGCACGCCCTGATTGGTTTCATCCAACTCAGCGCGCAGCGCATCGGCTTCCAGGCGCAGCCGCTGCAGCTCCTGGTCATGGGGTGAGGCGCTCAATGCAGGTCTCCAAGACGCAGGGCGACAATGCCGGCGTCATCCCGGCCACGATCGAAATCACGGTGCAGCACCGCCACGATCAACGCGGGGTGGCGGTGGAACAGGCCGGGGTAGTCGCGCAGGCTCCAACGCGCCTGCAGTCCATCACTGTGCATGACCAGCAGCGTGCCTGCCGCCGCGTGAAAATGGAATGGTTGCGCCTTGCGGTATTGCACCCCGACGATGCCCGGGTGCGAAGCCAACCCGCGTGATCCGGTGGGCTCGCACAAGCTGGCGGCGATATTGCCGATCCCGGCGAACTCCACCTGGCCACTCGCCACGTCCACGCAGGCCACCGCCGCCGCACCGCCGCGGGTGCCGGACATGCCCGCGTGCATGATGCCGATCGAGGCCGGCGCCCCGGCGACAGAGGCCTGTGCAACGGCAGCCACACCGGCCTGCGCTGCGTCGGCGGCGGGCAGTCCATGCCCCAGCCCGTCGATCACGGTGACCGCCACGGTCTGTGCATCGGCCCGCAGATGCCAGGCATCGCCACAGGCCAGCTCGTGGCGCATCGGAATCCGCAGGGCACCGTAGGGAACGTCGATATCGCCAGGCGCACGGCTGGCGTAGATGCGCGCCACGACAACCGCGCCCTTGGCATCGGACCAGGCATCCAGCACGGTGGCCTGGCGCTGGATCGCGCCCAGTCCCAAGCCCTGGGTACCGCCCGTTGAATACCCGTCCGGAAGACATTCGGCCAACGAAAAGCCTGGGCCGGCATCCACCGTACACAGCTCCACCCCGTTGCCGCCGCGGCCACAGACCGCGGACAGGTACATGCGGCCGCTGCACCCGTGCTTGAGCACGTTGGTGGCCATCTCGGTGGCCACCAATGCCGCACGCCCCGCGTCCATTTCATCCAGGCCGATCAGGTCGGCGAGCGCCAGCGCTTCGCGCCTGGCCTGCCCGACCTGTGAGGATTCCTCGACCACCACGATCCGCGTCACCTGGCCGCCGAAATTCAGCTCCATTTGGTGATCGTGATACGGGTGCCCTGCCCCGGTGCACTCTCCAGTTCGAACTCATCCACCAACCGGCGCGAACCGGACAACCCCAGGCCCATGCCGGAGCCGGACGACCAGCCATCGGTGAGCGCCTGCGCGACATCCGGGATGCCGGGACCATTGTCGGCGAAGACCAGCCGCACGCCCTTGCGCAGTCCCTTCTCGACCACTTCCCAATCCATGGTCCCACCGCCCCCGTAGATGACGGCATTGCGCGCCAGCTCGCTGGCCGCGGTGACCAGCTTGGTCTGGTCGATCAGACGCAGCTTGCACGCCACGCAGATCTGGCGTGCGGCCTGGCGGGCCAGCACGACATCCTGCTCTATGCGGATCGGCAGCGAACCACTGGACGCACTCATGAGGCTGCTTCGTCTTCGTCGGTCCGCTGCAGCAGCTTCATGCCCCGCTCCACATTCAGTGCAGTACGCACGCCACTGAGCGTCAAGCCCAGCTCGACCAGCGTGATCGCCACTGCAGGCTGCATGCCGACCACCACCGTGGTGGCATCCATGATCCGGGCGAGCGACGAAATGGTGGCGATCATGCGACCGATGAACGAATCGACGATATCCAGTGCGGAGATGTCGATCAGCACACCGCGCGCGGAGGTGCTGCGGATCTTCTCGGTGAGGTCGTCCTGCAGGGTCAGCGCGAGCTGATCATGCATGTCCACCTGGATGGTCACCAGCAGCAGATCGCCCATCTGCAGGATCGGGATGCGCTCCATCTCAGCGGGCGGTCCGGGTAACGGTCTGGCCGGTGCGCTTGAGCGCCAGCGCCAGGGCGTCGGCCAGATTGGCCTTGGTCACGATGCCCTGCAGGTCCAGCCCCAGGTGCACGATGGTCTGGGCGATCTGCGGGCGTACGCCGCTGATGATCGCGTCGGCGCCCATCAGGCGGATGGCGGTCACCGTCTTCAGCAGATGCTGGGCCACGAGCGTGTCCACGGTCGGGACGCCGGTGATATCGATGATGGCGATTTCGGAACCGGTATCCACGATGCGCTGCAGCAGCGACTCCATCACCACCTGGGTGCGCTGCGAATCCAGCGTGCCGATCATCGGCAGCGCCAGCACGCCGTCCCACAGCTTCACCACCGGCGTGGACAGCTCGAGCATCTCTTCCTGCTGCCGCTGGATCACATCTTCGCGGGTTTTCTGGAAGACGCTGACCGTGTGCAGGCCCAGCTGATCGATCAGTTCGGAGATCGCCCACAGCTGATCGCCGAGCTGTGCCGGGTCATTGGCGTATCCCTGCTGGATCACCTCGAACAGCGGTCGCTTCAGCGAGAAGATGAAGCTGGCGGTCTCAGAGGAATTGAAGCCCTTCAGCACGCGCTCGCGCGACAACTCCTCCAGGAAGCGCCGGATGTCCTTCCACTCGGCCCGCGCGACGGAGCTGACGTCGGCTGCCGACAGTGCCTCCAGGAACAGCCGCCAGAATTCGCGGACCTGGGTGTCCAGCTCGCGGGCGGAAAGGCGTCCATCCTGTGCCTGGGCGGACCCGGCCAGATTGCCGGCCCATGCCGCCAGCAAGGTCTCCTGATGGCTGCGGATGAGATCGATCGTGCGCTGCTGCAAAGCCGCCATGGGAACGTCCTGGAAGATGAGGGAACACCGGGTGCGGTATCGACCCGTCATTCGAATGAATGGGGGTCATAATCGCCAAAGCTTAAATGAATTCAGGAAGATTGGGCATCACGGGCGATGCTGATGATGTGAAGACGATCTGCACGTCGCTGACCCGTTCATGCAGCGGCGATGCCGCACCTCGAAGGGCTGGTGAAACGCGCGCCCCTGCAAACGCATCAGGCCGCCCGGAGGCGGCCTGATGGTTGATGGGTCAGCGCAGCAGCGCGAACAGCAGCAACAACGGAATCGGGATGCCCAGCATCCACAGCAGAATGTACTTCATGGTGTTTCCTCCCTCAGGTGGTCAGGTTCACAGGTCGCGGCGACGGCCGCCCCAGGTCGCACTCAGGCTGGCGATGAAGGCACCGATCAGCAGCGTGATGAACAGCCACAGCGCGGCGTAGGCGGTTGCCTTGCGGGCATCGTCGGCCGCCTGCTTGGCCTGCTGCTTGGCGTTGTCCAGCGCCGCACGCAGGCGGGTCTGCACATCGGTCACGCGGGCCTGGGCTTCGGCCTGGCTCATACCGGTCTGCGCCGCCACCAGCTGGCCCAGATACTGCGTATCGGCCGGGTCCATGGTGTCGGACTTCAGGCTGTTGAGGATGATGCGGTTGACCTCGGTGCGCACTTCACGGCTGTCCGGACGACGGTCGGCACCCGGCATCGGACGCGGCGGCAGCGGTGCACCATTGGCAACGGGTGCCGGGGCGAGTGCGGGCGCATCGGCCGGACCAGCGGGGCCGACCGGCGGCGCGGGCTGCGCAGCGGTCGGGTTGGCACGGAACAGCGAATCCACCCAGTACTGCACGTCGCCCTGATCGCTGCCCATCGCAGCCGAACCCGCACCGGCAGCGGCAATACCGCCTGCGGTCGAGGCGGCGGCACCGGCAGTGGCGCCGGCCACCTTGGCACCGGCACCGAGGATGCCGCCGATGGCCGAGGTCAGCAGTGCGGCAGTGAGCAGCGTGGCCACCGCCCAGGAAACGAACCCATGCGCGGTGTCACGGAAATAGGTTTCATCGCCATGGAGGTTGCTCCACTTCGTCCGCAGGCGACCGGCCAGATAGCCGCCCAGGCCAGACGCTGCGATGGCAGTAAAGGTCAGCCAGGCAATGCTGGACCACCCGAAGGTTTCGGCAGTCACACCTTCAAACGACCACGGCGACACCGATGAAAGGCCCAGGCCCACACCGAGAATGACAAGAATCAGCGAGAGCGCAGCGGCTGCGATCGCGCCGGCAAGAATCGCGCCCCATGACACCGCGCTGTCGCGCGGAAGATCCACCACCGGCGGTGGGGTGACCACGGCCACGGTCGCAGCGGCGACAGGCTCGGGGTGGGCGTAATCGCCTCGGGTATTCATAGCGGGTGGAACTCCTTGTGGATCCGCTGCGGACGCAGCGCGCAACGGCAGGCTGCGCTCGACGTCGTGAAATACGCGAGACGCTGAAAGCAAGACGGCGTGGATGCGGGTCGGGACCACACCGACGATCGCCCGTGCGATGGATGGCTCACGATGTGCATCGAAGCCGCACACGGCGCTGATATCAAAACGGTTATCAGCCTGCCATCGTCGCGCTGATGAATATGCTGATGAACATGCGTTCCAAGCGGCGATGAACTTTTACGACATTCACGTGGCAATAATCCTGTCACGCCATGGATGGCTCATGACCGGCCAGGGATGGCCATTCTGCGGATGCAGTGGAACGGGGGCTGCATCGCCGGCGACTTGGCGCGACCAAGGGGATTATCTGGAAGCACTCTCATGACACTGGCATTATCCGGTCGCATCGTCGCGACCCTGTTCCTCGCCTCAAGCCTGTCGTTCGCCGCGCCTGCACCTGCTGCAGCGAAGGCGCCGTTCCCCGCCGAAGGCGTCTGGCGGGGCGAGTTCACCATCGACGGCGACCCGATTCCCTTCAATTTCGAAGTGAAGGGCAAGCGCGCACAGGACGCGACCTTCACTTTGCTCAACGGCTCGCGCACGGACCGATTCAAGGTGACGCCGCGCGATGACGGGACGTTCTCGGTGCGGATGAATACCTACGATGCCGTGCTGGAAGGCAAGGTATCCGACGATGGAAAGCACCTCGTGGGGCAGTACAAGGACCTGGTGCCCAGCCGCAACGGTGCGCGCAACCTGGCCTTCACCGCCGAACACGACGCGGCGTGGCGCTTCGTCAAACCCGGGCAGGACGAGGCACCGGCGGCAGACCTCAGTGGCAAATGGGCCGTGCAGACCATCGACAAGGCCGCCCGCCAGGACAAGCGCAATCAGGTCGCCCTGCTCAAGCAGGAGGGCAACCACCTCTCCGGCGTGTTCATGACCGTGGTTGGCGATACCCGCGAGCTGGAAGGCACCGTGCAGGGCAACCGCTTCTACCTGTCCGGCTTCAGCGGGCCGAGCCCGTTGCTGATCCGCGGCACGATCGATGAGGACGGCAACATCCAGGGCGCGTTCGGCAGCGGCATCTACAACGTGGTCAAGTTCGAGGCCGAGAAGAGCGACAAGGTGGAGCTGCCCGATCCGTACAAGCTCACCTTCCTCAAGGATGGCCAGGACCGCATTGATTTCAGCTTCCCTGATCTGCAGGGCAAGCAGGTCTCGCTGCAGGACGACAAGTATCGCGGCAAGGTGGTGATCGTTGAAGTGATCGGCACCTGGTGCCCCAACTGCACCGACCAGACCTACTTCCTGGCGCCGTGGTTCAAGCAGAACCATCACCGTGGGGTGGAAGCGGTGGCCGTTGCCTTCGAGCAGGAAGACAACTTCGATTATTTCCAGAAGACCCTGACCACCTTCAAGGATTACTTCGACATCCGCTACGACATTGTGTTCGGCGGTATCGCCGACAAGAAAGTCGCTACCGAGAAACTGAAGGGGCTCAATTACATGGCCGCCTTCCCGACCACCATCATCATCGGGCGCGACGGCAAGGTCCGCGAGATCTACACCGGCTATACCGGCACGGTGACCGGCGAGTATCACAAGGACTATGTGACCCGCTTCAACAGCCTGCTCGATGGGCTGATCGCCGAGCCGGATCCGTATGCCGCCAGCGCCGCCACACCGGCCACCGCAGCGTCCTTGGCGGTCGCTCCGTAATCCCCTGCGGCGGCCGGCCCCTGGCCGCTGCTTCCCTCCTGCACCGCACACCCCGCAGGGCCTCTTCTGGATGCCGCGGGCGACTGCGCGCCACTGCTTAGAGACCTTGCCATGCGTACTCCCCTGCTACTCGCCCTGCTTGCCCTTTCCAGCGCCCCCGCCGTGGCGACCGCCGCACCGGTGACCTATCAGCTCGACCCCACCCACACCGATGTGCTGTTCACCTGGAACCACAACGGCTTCTCTTTCCCGACCGGCCGCGCGGCGATCAGCAGCGGCACGCTCATCTACGATGCGGCCAAGCCCGCTGCGTCGCAGGTGCAGGTGGAGCTGCCGCTGGCCGAGCTGGCCACCCACGTCCCGAAACTGGACGAGATCGTCAAGGGCGACAAGCTGTTCGATGTCGCCAAGCACCCGCAGGCCAGCTTCCGCAGTACCTCGGTGGTGTCGCAAGGCACCGGCCGTCTGAAAATCACCGGTGATCTGACGCTGCATGGGGTGACCCGCCCGGTCGTACTCGACGCCACCCTCAACAAGGTGGGTGAGCATCCCAGCCGCAAGGTGCCCACGATCGGCTTCAACGCCACGGCCGTCATCCGCCGCAGCGAGTTCGGCCTGACCGGGTTCCTGCCCAACATCGCCGACGAGGTGCAGCTGCGCATCACCACCGAGGGCCAGGGGGCGAAGGAGTGAGTCCCAGCCTTGCCCCATGGGTCGCCGCGCTGCTGCTCATCCCGTTCGGCGCGGCCGCCGCCGATACGTCGAAGGTCGTCTTGGATCCGCGCGTGGAAGCACACTCCGACGGCACCCGTGAGCTGGTGATCGACGCCCGCATCGAACCGGGTTGGATTCTGTATGCCTCGGATTTCGAGCAACCGCAGATCGGCCCGCGGGCGGCGCGGGTGATCCTGGCCGGTGGTGAGCAGGCGCAGGGACCGCTGCGATCGGTCGCGCCGCGCGAAGGGCACGGCCGCAGTTTCGCCGGCGAGTATCGCTATACCTACTTCAGCGAACGTGGGCAGCTGCGTCTGCCCATCGCCGCAGGCAGCACACCCGTGAACGGCACCCTGCGTGCCCAGGTGTGCTTCGAAGAGAGTGGGCTGTGCGAGCTGGTCCAGCAGGAGATCGCCGCGCGTTGAGCGCGGCACTGCCATGCCCCGCCCTGTCCGCTCCCTCGCCCTGCTGTCCGCACTGATCGGCGTTGCGGTACTGGCGCCGGTGTTCTCCGCCGATGCGCCGACCTATGACGGCGACCTGAGCGACAACCCGCGCGCCCAGCTCGGCCGCCAGCTGTTTTTCGATCCCATCCTGTCGCGTGACCGCACGGTGTCCTGCGCCAGTTGCCACCAACCTGCCCGTGCATTTGCCGACGACCGCGCGCTCAGCCTGGGCGTGGAGGGGCGTGTGGGCACCCGCAACACTCCCAGCGTGATGAACAGTGCCGGCCGCACCCGCTTCTTCTGGGATGGTCGCAGCGAAACCCTGGAAGAACAGGCGCTGGCACCGATCGCCAACCCACTGGAAATGGACCTGCCGATCGACGAGGCGATCGCACGATTGGCCGCGGACCCGGCCTGGGTGGCCCGCTTCCAGGCCACCTACAACGCACCGCCCAGCCCTCGCACACTGGGGCGGGCCCTCGGCGCTTACCAGAAGACGCTCAACACCGTGGACAGCCCCTACGACCGCTATGCACTCGGCCAGGAAGACGCGATCAGCGACGCGGCCAAACGCGGCCGCCTGCTGTTCATCACCAAGGCCCAGTGCGTGAGCTGCCACGCCGGCGAGGATTTCACCTCGGACCGCTTCAAGAACATCGGCATCTACAACGGCCGGGAATTCAACGACGAGGGTCGCGGCGGCGTCACGGGCGACCCCGCGCAGAAGGGCGAATTCAAGGTGCCCGGCCTGCGCAACGTCGCGCTGACCGCCCCCTACATGCACAACGGGATGTTCAACACCCTGCGCGAGGTGATCGTCTACTACGACGATCCCGGCAAGGTGATCCCCGATTCGATTGGGCGCGATGCGCAGCTGCGCGATCCGCTGCACCTGACCGAAGCGGAGATCGATGACATCGAGCAGTTCCTGCACACGCTCACCGACGACCGCTTCGCGGCCCGCACGACCTCCTCGACGGCCTCCCCGCCATGACCCTGCCCCACCTCCGATCGGCCATCGTGCTGGCCCTCGCGCTGTCGGCCGCGCTGCCGACAGCCTCCCGCGCCGCACCGCTGACCAACGCGCCACCCGCCGCCCAGGCCGCACCCGCCCTGCAGTGGACGGACCTGGAAGGCCGCCCTGCGACCCTGGCGCAATGGCGCGGCCGCCCGGTCCTGCTCAACTACTGGGCCAGCTGGTGCGGCCCGTGCCTGAAGGAACTGCCCGACCTGCAGCACTTCTCGCAGGCGCAGACGCCGCTGCCTGACGGCGTGCACGTGGTGGGCATCGCCCTGGACGACATCGACGCCGCCACGGCACTGCGCGACCAGCTCCAGCTCACCTACCCGCAACTGGTGGAGAGCGACGGGCCGCCCGGCAGCGCGGCGTCCTTCGGAAACCGCATCGGCACGCTGCCCTTCTCGGTGTTGATCGATGCGCGTGGCACGGTCCTGCAGGTCCACAACGGACCGCTGCATCCGGCCGATCTCGAGCGCTGGGCCGCTGCCGCGAGGGGGGCGCCGTGATCCACGCCCGGCGCATCGCTGCCGCGGCGGAACGCTGTTGCCCGGGTGCGCTGCGTCACCGCACCTGCTGATCCGGCGCTACCGCCGTTGCCTGCCCGCCGCATGCCCCTGCGCATCGGCCTTTCTTCTCCCTGGGGATCCTCCATGCTGCCCACGCACCATCGCCTGCCGTTGGCCCTCGCCATCGTTTCCGCGCTCTCCCTGCCACTTGTCGCCCACGCAGCGCCGGAGACGAATGCCAGTGCCATCACCGCTACCAGCACCGCTACGCTCGATACGGTCACCGTGACCGGCACCCGTGCACAGGGTCGCACCGTGCGTGAAAGTGCGGCGCCGATCGATGTACTGTCCGCCGAGGATATCCGCGCCGCCAACGCGACCAGCCTGCTGGACGTGCTCAACACCACGGTGCCGAGCTTCAACCTGCCGCTGGAAACTGGCGATCTGAACAGCATGGTGCGCGCCGGGCAGCTGCGCGGCCTCAATTCCAGCCACGTGCTGGTGCTGGTGGACGGCAAGCGCCGCCACGCCACTGCCTTGCTGGGCGCCGGTGGGTTTGGTGGCGCTGCGCCGGCCGATCTGGGCTTGATCCCCACCGGCGCGATCGAACGCATCGAAGTGCTGCGTGATGGCGCCTCGGCAATCTATGGCTCGGACGCGATCGCCGGCGTCATCAACATCGTGACCAACAAAGCCGCGCGCGGGGGCAACGTCTCTTATCGCGATGGCACCTACTTCGCCGGCGATGGCCGTTCGCGGGTGGTGCAGGCCGATGTCGGCTTCGGCATCGGCGATGGCGGCTATCTGCATCTGGCCGCACAGCTGGATGATCAGCACGCCACCGACTACGCCAGCCCCGCACGCGATACCTTCCTGTATTACTTCCCGCGCAACGCGGCCGGCACGGCGATCCGGCCCGGTGGCAACCAGGCCAGCAATCCGACGCTGCCCGCCGGTGCCACGCCGGATCCGCGCGAAGCCACCCGCGACAACAACGCCTGGCGCAACCGCGGCATCCGCGCGTTCCGCACGAAGACCGCCACCGCCAATGCCAGCATTCCACTGGCCGCGACAGTCGACGCCTACGGGCTGTTCACCCTTGCCCAGCGCGATGCGTGGGCGCCGCAGAACTTCCGCCAGCCGCTGCGCAACGAAGTGGTGCGGGCCATCGATCCAGACGGCTTCGCCCCCACCGAGCACATCGACGAGAACGATGGCGCGCTCACGCTCGGGCTGCGCGGGCAACTCGGCCAGTGGGATTGGGACCTCAGCAGCGGCTACGGGCGCGATGCGATGGACATCAACCTCCACAACAGCATCAACCCGACCTACGGGCTGGACAGCCAGACCGATTTCTACATCGGCGACCTGCGCTACAGCGCGTGGACCCACAACCTGGACCTGCGCCGTCAAGTGCAGACGGGGTGGTTGGCCGCCCCGCTGGAGTTCAGCGCGGGCGCGGAATACCGCGACGAGCGCTACCGTATCGGCGCCGGCGATGTGCAGTCCTACACCCATGGCGGGCAGCGGGTGCTGGACGGGCCGTATGCGGGCACGGTGTTGGGCATCGGCCTGGGTGGATCGCAGGCACTGCCGGGCTATCGCCCAGAGGACGCAGTGGACGTCAGTCGCAACAGCGGCGCGGTCTACGTCGGGGTCGCCGCAGATCTGGGCTCGCGCTGGCGCGTCGATCTGGCTGGCCGCCATGAGCGCTATTCGGATTTCGGCAGCGAAACCACCGGTCGCCTCTCCACCCGCTTCGCACTGCACCCCAGGCTCGCCCTGCGCGGCACGATCAGCAACGGCTTCCAGGCGCCATCGCTCGCAGCGCAGGCCTACCGCAACACCTCCAACGGCAACTTCTACACCGACCATATCCTGCAGGCCGGCTCGCCCCAGGCCATCGCCCTGGGCGCGCAGCCGCTGCGCCCGGAAACTTCGCGCAGCCTGAGCCTGGGCATCGTGGCCGAGCCGTGGGAAAGCGCGTCGCTCACCGTGGACGCCTACCGCATCGATGTGGACGACCGCATCGCGCTGTCCACCACCTTCCGCGAGGGGCTCTACCCCGGCTCTGGCGCGCTGGTCACCTCGGTGGGCCTGGGCGCCCAGGACGGTGTGCGCTACTTCATCAACGCCGCCGACACCCGCACCGAGGGCCTGGAGGCCACCCTGGAAGGCCGGTGGGACCTGGGCCGCGGCGGCAGCCTGCGCTGGACGCTGGCCAGCAGCCATACCCGCGCGAAGATCACCGGCCTGGCACCGACGCCGCCCGTGCTGGCCGCCTTCAACGTGCCGGTGTTCAGCACCGGCTCGCAGAACGATCTGCTCTACAAAGCGCCGAAGTCACGGCAGGTGCTGGGCCTGGACTGGACGCTGGGGCGCTACCGTGTCGGCCTGCGCCAGAGCCGCTATGGCGACATCCAACGCTACGGTTCCCCCGCCACGGTGGCCGCCAGCGGTCCCTATGCCGGGCAGGCCGAGATCGCCTATGACATCGGTGGGCTGTGGATCACCGATCTGGAGCTTGGGGCGACACTGGCGCGCGGCTGGGACGTCGCCTTGAACGCCAACAACGTGTTCGACCGCCGGGTCACGAAACTGCCCGAGCCGCTGCTCGCGGCAAACGAGTACTACCGCTACGCCAATGGCGGCCCGATCGATGGCTCCGGCGGCCTGTGGTCGGCCACGGTGCGCTACCGCTGGGACTGAGCCGCCGCAGCGCCCCAGCGCGCTGACCCTGCACGCACGTAGCCACGCCAGCGACCGCATCGCGCCTGCCGATGCGGTCGTTGCCATGCATTCAGAAATCCGCATCCTCACAAATCCACATAGGCGGCTGTGCAAAAATATCGCCACTGCGGCATACCGCGTTGCGGCGTTCCGTGCTCATGGACCTGCCGTGCGGAATGGCGCCATTCGAGCGGTTTTCAGCAGCGTCAGCAGCAGGAGTCAGTGGATGTCATCGAGGAATGCCGGCGGAAGCAGCCTGGACCTGTCCAGCTGTGCACGTGAACCCATCCGCACCCCCGGAGCGATCCAGCCCTACGGATTGATCCTGGTCCTCGATCCCGCCACCTTGACCGTCAACGCCCGCGCGGTTGCCAACCCGGCGCTTGTCGAGGAAGTCGGCGACCCGCTTGGGCAGCCACTGGACCAGATCCTGGCCGGTACCCTCGCGCACTGCGGTCCGGTCCTGCAGAGCCTGCAGCAGGGCACGTCGCATTTTCTCGGCGCCCATCGGGTCGGCAGTGGCGGCTACCACCACACCGTCGCCCACCGGATCGGCGGGGACATCATCGTGGAGCTGGAGGCACCGGTACCGGGCGAGCCGGGCTCGCTGGAAGACCTCTATCCCTCGATCCGCCGCTTCATGGCAGCCATCGAGCAGGCACCGACCACGCAGGCGCTGTGCGAGATCGCCGCCGTACACATCCGCGAGCTGACCGGTTTCGACCGCACAATGATCTACCAGTTCGACCCGGACTGGAACGGCGCCGTGGTGGCCGAGGACCGCAACACGGTCCTGCCCTCCTACCTGGACCTGCGCTTCCCCGAGTCGGATATCCCCGCCCAGGCGCGCGAGCTGTACCGGCAGAACCGGGTCCGACTGATTGCCGACAACCAGTACACCCCGGTGCCGCTCGTACGGGTGCCCGCCATCGCCGATGCACCGCCCACCGACCTGGGTCCGGCCATGCTGCGCAGTGTCTCCCCGGTGCACCTGCAGTACATGCGCAACATGGGCACCGGTGCGTCGATGTCGGTCTCGGTCGTGTCCGAAGGCGAACTGTGGGGCCTGATCTCCTGCCACAACCAGCTCGCGCGCCGCGTGCCGTACCACGTCCGCACGGCCTGCGAGTTCATTGGCCAGATTCTGTCGCTGCAGATTTCAGTCAAACAGCGCGCGGTCCTGGTCGAAGAGCGCATCGCGCGCCGTGCCATCCAGGTGCGGCTGATGGGCCGCATGGCCGGTGACACCGACTTCATGGCCGCACTGGGCCGCGACCAGCGCAACCTGCTGGCCCTGACCGAGTCCACCGGCGCTGCGATCGTGCACCGTGGCGAGTGCATATTGCATGGTGAGTGCCCCAGCCAGCAGCAGGTCATGCAACTGGTGCAGTGGTTGACCGCACAGCAGATGGACGGCGACATTTTCTGCACCGACACCCTGCCACTGGACTGGAAGGAGGCCGAGGCCTTCGCCGGTGTGGCCAGCGGCGTGCTGGCCATCTCCATCTCGCAGATCCACGACAGCTTCGTGATCTGGTTCCGGCCCGAAGTGGTCCGGACCGTCCGCTGGGGCGGTGATCCGCGCAAGGAAGAGAGCGATCAGCCGTTGTCGCCCCGGACCTCCTTCGAGGGCTGGAAGCAGACCGTGCGCAGACAGTCCCTGCCGTGGAACGACGTAGATCGCGACGCCTCGCTCGAGCTGCGCACGGCCATCGTGGACATCGTGCTGCGCAAGGCCGAGGAAATGGCCGCGCTCAATGAGCAGCTGCTCCGCAGCAACAAGGAGCTTGAAGCCTTCTCCTATTCGGTCAGCCACGACCTGCGGGCGCCGTTCCGCCACATCGTCGGTTACTCCGAGCTGCTGTGGTCCTCGGCCGGCGAGCGATTGAACGATTCAGAAAAGAGATTCCTCGACACCATCGTGGAGTCGGCAAAATCGGCAGGGACGCTGGTGGATGACCTGCTCAGCTTCTCGCAGATGGGCCGCTCCACCATGGGCCAGATTGCCATGGACATGACGGCCCTGGTGGATGATGTGCGCCACAAGCTGGACATGGAGTACACCGGGCGTGCCATCGATTGGCAGATCGGTGCGCTGCCCAAGGTGCAGGCCGACCCCGGCATGCTGCGGCTGGTGTGGCAGAACCTGCTGTCCAATGCGATCAAGTTCACCCGCGACACCTCCGACCCGCGCATCGAGATCGGGCACGACCGCAACGACACGGAAGACATTTTCTTCGTGAAAGACAATGGCTGCGGCTTCGACATGCGCTATGTGGACAAGCTGTTCGGCGTGTTCCAACGGCTGCATCACGTCGATGAGTACGAAGGCACCGGCATCGGCCTGGCCAACGTGCACCGCATCATCACCCGCCATGGCGGCCGCACCTGGGCCGACGGCCAGGTAGGCGCCGGCGCCACGTTCTTTTTCACCATTCCCTTTGTTACTGGAGACCACCTATGAGAGATCTGCGACCGATTCTGCTCGTAGAAGACAACCCGAAAGACGCTGAGCTGACCATGGCGGCGCTTGCGCGCTGCCAGCTGCTCAACGACGTGACCCATGTGCGCGACGGCGTGGAAGCGCTGGAGTATCTCCGCTGCCAGGGTCCCTACGAAGGCGCGATGCATGGCGGCCCCGTGGTGGTTCTGCTCGATCTGAAACTGCCCAAGCTCAATGGCCTGGAAGTGCTCAAGGAAATCCGCAGCGACCGCGCCCTGAGCAGCACCCCGGTGGTGATGCTGACCTCATCGCGTGAGGAGCAGGATCTGGTCCGAAGCTACGAGCTGGGCGTGAACGCTTTCGTGGTCAAGCCGGTGGACTTCAAGGAGTTCCTCGAGGCGATCCAGGGGCTGGGCATGTTCTGGGGCATCACCAACCAGCCGCCACCACACGGCACATTGTTCGGCGGGAAGAGTAGACAAGATGGCTGAAGCTGCCACAGGAAAGGCCATCAGGATTCTGATGGTCGAAGACAGCGCGCTGGATGCCGAGCTGATCACGGCGCAGCTGCGACGTGCAGGCGTGCCCTTCACGTTCGAACGGACCTGGTCCCATGACGGCCTGGTCCAGGCGCTGGCAGACGGTGGCTTCGATGTGATTCTGGCCGACCACGTGCTGCCGGGCTTCGATGGCGATGCCGCCCTGGCCCTGGCCAGCGAGCTGGCGCCCGACACCCCCTTCATATTTGTCTCCGGCACGCTCAGCGAAGAGCTTGCCGTCAAAGCGCTGAAGCGCGGTGCGCGCGACTACGTGGTCAAATCGCGCCTGCAGCGCCTGCCCGATGCGGTGGTCCGCGCCATCCAGGAATCGGAGGAGCGCCGCCGGCTGCTGCAGGTCGAAGCGGAACTGCACGACAGCCACCAGCGGTTGAAGCTGATCACCGATGCGTTGCCGGCCCTGATCGCCTACTTCGGCCATGATCACCGTTTCCGCTTCGCCAACAATGCCTACGTCGAATGGCACGGCCAGACACCGGACAGCCTGATCGGCCGACACACCCGCGAGATCATCGGCGAGGCCGGTTTCGAGGCCATCCAGCACCATCTTGACCGCGTACTGCAGGGCGAGAAGGTGAGCTTTGAGATGCTGTCACTGCGCAGTATCGGCGAGCCCCGCCAGGCCCAGATCGACTGCGTGCCCGAGCTGGCCCCCGATGGTTCGGTGGTGGGCTACTACGCCATGGCACGCGACATCAGCGAGCTCAAGGCCGCGCAGTCGCAGTTGAAGGCGAACAATGCATCGCTCGAACGCCAGGTGGACGAACGCACGGCCGAGCTGCATCGCAGCGAAAGCCGCCTGCAGGCCCTGTTCGAATCCAGCTTCCAGCACCAGAACCTGCTCAGCCTGGACGGGCGCATCATCGACACCAACTCCGCGTCGCTGGCGGCCATCCTGGCCGACAAGGACGACGTGCGCGATGCTCTTTACTGCGAGTCTGCCTGGTTTGCCGATACGCCCGGCGTGCCCGAGGTGGTCTGCGCCGCCGTGGTCGAGGCCGCGGCCGGCATGCCGTCGCGGCATGAACTGGAGCTGCGCCTGCCTACCGGCAAGCGCGCCTTCGACTTCTCGTTCCGGCCGTTGTTCGATCACCAGGGCGCGATCACCGCGGTGGTGTCCGAGGCGGTGGAAACCACCGCCCGCCGGCAAGCCGAAGAAGCCCTCCGGCAAAGCCAGAAGATCGAGGCGGTGGGCCAGCTGACCGGCGGCATCGCACATGACTTCAACAATATCCTGACCGTCATCGCCGGCAACGTCGAGTACGCCAAGATGTTGACCGATCGTCTCGGCGACGGCGCAGGCAACTCCTCCCGCGCCCTGGACAACGCGATGAAGGGTGTGATGCGCGCCGCCAACGTGACCCAGCGCCTGCTCGCCTTCTCGCGCCGTCAGCCGCTGAAAAACATGCCGGTGGACCTCAACGAGCAGCTGCGCGGCATGCAGGACATGCTGCAGCGGTCACTTGGCGAACTGGTGCAGATCGACATGCTGCATGGCCCGGATCTGTGGTGCGTGGAGATCGATCCGAGCCAGCTCGAAGCCTCGGTGCTGAACCTGGCGGTGAATGCACGCGACGCCATGCCCGAGGGCGGCCGGTTGACCCTGGAGGTCGACAACATCCACCTGGACGACGATTACACGGCGCAACACCCTGATGTGCCCGCAGGCCAATATGTGATGGTCCGGGTCCGCGACACCGGCCAGGGCATGTCCGCCGACGTCATGGCGCGCGTGTTCGAGCCGTTCTTCACCACCAAGGAAGTCGGCCGCGGCACCGGGCTGGGACTGTCGATGGTCTATGGCTTTGCCAAACAGTCCGGCGGGCATGTCCTGCTGGATTCGACCGCGGGCGTCGGCACCACGATCACCCTGCTGTTCCCGCGCTCGGCCGCAGCACTCCCCACCGCCCGGCTTGGTGACGAGCAGGCGTTGAACGGCTACGAGGCGCAGGCCGAAACGACCGTGCTGGTGGCCGAGGACAACGACGACGTGCGCGCCTACACCGTGGAAACCCTGCGTCAGCTCGGCTACCGCGTGCTGGAGGCCCACGATGGACCTTCCGCATTGCGCCTGCTGGAACGCAACGAGGCCCACGTGGACCTGTTGTTCTCGGACATCGTGATGCCCGGCATGTCCGGCTGGGCCCTGGCCAAGCAGGCGCTCGGTCAGAAGCCGGACCTGCGGGTGTTGTTCACCTCGGGCTACCCGCGCGACATCGAGGCCAGCGGCGGCGTCGGCAGGAACATCACCATCCTGCCCAAGCCGTTCACGCGCACCGATCTGGCACGCTCGATTCTTGGTGCCCTGCGCGAGGACAGCCCCGCTGCCGGCGGCGGCAGCGCTCTGCCCCCATGACGCGGGCCTCCCGTGCGTTGCACGGCGGGCTAACATGCGCGGGCGCTAAGGTGGAGCGCTACGCAGGTACCTGCATGCCATGAGGGCGAGCCACCGCAATGACCGTTGTGACAGACCACCCGCGATGCCGCGTGCTTCTGGTCGAAGACGATGCGCCCATCCGGGAGATGACCAAGGACATCCTCAGCGAGGACGGTTTCGATGTCCTCGATGTTGCTGACGCCGAGACAGCGTTGGGCTGCCTGAAACGCGAAGGACCGTTCGACTTGCTGGTCTCCGATGTCGGGCTGCCCGGCATGGATGGCCGCGATCTGGCCACGCTCGCCACCACGCTCCACCCGGCCATGCCGATCCTGCTGGTCACCGGCTACGCCGGACAGGCAGGTGCCCGCCCCGACTTCCTGGCCTGCGGCATCAAGCTGCTACGCAAGCCGTTCACGCTCCGGCAGTTGCTCAGTACCGTCCGGGCGCTCGTCTAGCCGCCCGGAACGCGTTCAGTGGTTGCTGCTGGCAGACAGCAGTGCGCGTGCCCTGCGCTCCAGCTCGGTGGTGGTGAAGGGCTTGGTGAGCACTTCCATGCCCTCCTCCAGCTGACCGGCACCGACCGCCGCAGAGGCGGCATAGCCGGTGATGAACAACACCGGCAAGCCCGGGCGGACCTGACGTCCTGCGTCGGCGACCTGGCGACCGTTGAGTCCACCGGTCAGCCCGACATCGGTGATCAGCAGATCGATGGTCTCCTCCGACCGTAGGGTATCGATCGCCTGCCCCCCCTCCGGTGCCTGCAGGACCCGGTAGCCGGCCCCGCCCAGCACCTCGGTAAGCAGCGCACGGATCGCCTCCTCGTCTTCGACCACCAGAATCGTGCCGACGCTGGGTGCCGATGCCACCGGCACGTCCTGCACCGTGTCTTCGGCCGGCGTGCCCGCCGCTTCGCCGATGAAGCGCGGCAGATACAGCTCCACCGTCGTGCCCTGGCCGAGCTGCGAATCGATCCGCACCTGCCCGCCGGATTGCCGGGTGAACCCATAGATCATCGACAACCCCAGCCCCGTACCCTGGCCGATCGGCTTGGTGGTGAAGAACGGCTCGAACACCTTTTCGATGACCGCCGCGTCCATCCCGGTGCCGGCGTCCTTGACCGCAAGGCGGATGTAGTCGCCTGGCGGCGTATCCAGAAGCGCAGCGGCCTGCCCCTGCAAGGTGACATTCGCGGCACTGATGATCAGCGGGCCACCGTCGGGCATTGCATCGCGTGCATTGATGCACAGATTGAGCAACGCATTTTCCATCTGCGGCACATCGACCAGCACGGCCCAAGGATCGGAGTCCAAGTGCGTGGAGATCGCGATCGACGGCCCCAGCGTGCGCGAGATGATGTCGAGCATCCCGCGTACCATCGTATCGGCCACCACCGGCGTCGGCGCCAGCGTCTGCCGGCGCGAGAAGGCCAGCAGGCGTTGGGTGAGCGCGGTGGCGCGTGCAGCACTGGACTGTGCCATCTCCAGATAGCGGCCGACATCGTCATAGCGCTGCTGATCGATACGCAGCTCCAGCAGCTCCAGGCCCACCGAGATGGCGGTCAGCAGATTGTTGAAGTCATGCGCCAGACCGCCGGTCAACTGGCCGACCGCTTCCATCTTCTGGCTCTGCCGCAAGCGCTCCTCGGCCACCTGCAGCTCAGCGCTGCGGGCCTGCACGCGCTCTTCCAGGGTCTGGGTCAGCTCACGCAGCTGGTCTTCGGCCTGGCGCCGCTCGGTCACATCCGCCGCGGTGCCGAACCACTCGGTGATCACCCCCGTGCTGTCCAGCAGCGGCACTGCCCGCATCTGCACCCAGCGCACGCTGCCATCGGCCAGCAGCGTGCGGTGTTCCAGCGCCAGCGGCTGACGATGCTCCATCGCGCGCGCGATGGCCTGCTCCAGCAGCAGCAGATCGTCGGGATGGACGTACTTTTCGCGCCAATCGGTGATGACCGGGAGGCCATCGTTGGCTGCCTCCGCACCGGTGGGCAGGATCTGCCGCATCTCGCGCCAGTCCGCGCTCACCGCATACAACGACTGCGAGGAGGCACTCACCAGCGCGCCAAGGCGACGCTCGCTATGCACCAGCGCCGCGCTCGCCCGCTGCTCTTCGGTGCGATCGCCCAGCACCTTGACGAAGCCCAGCACCGCCCCGTCTTCGCCGCGAAGCACGGTCATCGCGCCGTTCGCCCAGAAGCGCTCGCCGGACCTGCGCATCAACCAGCGTTCACCACTGACGCCGCCGGATGCGATCGAGACCGCGCGGTTGTGTCGCAGCCGTTCGGCCTGGATGTCCTCGGCGGTGTAGATCACCTCGACGCTCTGGCCCAGCATCTCTGCCTCGGTCCAGCCAAAAATGTGCTCGGCACCGGCGTTCCACAAGGTCACCCTGCCCTCCAGGTCGGAGGCCACGATCGCATAGTCCTTGGCACTGTCGATGATCTGGCGGTTGCGGGCCTCCACCCGACGCATCGAGCGCTGCAGCTCGATGTGGGAGGTGACATCCAGGCCCTGCACGAACACGCCCGCCGTGGCGCCATCCTCCCCGGCCACGGGTTGGAACACGATATCCAGCATCCGCCTGGCCGATGAGGGGTCGGACGGGTATGGGGCGTCGTACACCACCTCGTTGCCGATGTACGGCTTGCCGGTGCGATACACCTCGTCCAGCAGCGGCAGGAAGCCCTGCTCGACGATCTCCGGCAGCGCGTCACGGATCGACTTGCCCAACACATGACGGTTGCCGACCAGCCGCTCGTAACCGGGATTGGCCAGCTCCACGCGGTGCTCAGGCCCGCTCAGGAATGCCATGAACATCGGCGATTTGTCGAACAGCGCGATCAGCCGTTCGTTCTCACGGGCCAAGCGTTGCTGGGCCACAACGATGTTGGTCACCTCGTTGGTGACACAGAACGCCCCGCCAACGCTGCCGTCATCGAGATGGATGGGCGAGAACGAGAAGGTCCACCAGGTCTCTTCCGGCTCACCGCGGCGGCTCATGGCAATGGGCAGGTTTTCGTAGCGCGACGCGTTCCCCGCGAACGCCGCCTCGATCGGGCCCCGCACCGCATCCCACGCATCGGCCCACAGCTGCTTCAGCGGGGCGCCCAGCGCACCCTCCAGGCGGGGGCCCAGAATCGGGCTGTAGGCATCGTTGAAGAAGAAGGTCAGATCATCGCCCCAGACCACATACATGCTCTCGGGCGAGGCCAGGATCAGGTTGATGGCATTGCGCAGCGCACTGGGCCAGGTCTCGATGGCGCCCACCGGCGTGGCCTGCCAATCCAACGCCCGGACCTGCTCGGCCACCCCCCCGGTACTGCCGGGGAAGCGCCCCGGCGGTCCACTCACGCGCACCACCACAGCAGCACCGGAGCACGCGCACCGCGCACGGGCGCGGGAGAGGATGGACAGACAGACTTCATCGGGGCACCAGACCTTGAACTGAAGGTATTGCAGAGCGCGGGGGGAAGGCGGCGGCCAACGGGTTGCCCACCAGAACGGGAAAGCAATTTACGCCACCGCCTGCAATTCTGCGTCAAGGTGAGGGCCGGTGGAATCCTGGCGTCTTTCCGGGCCGCCGATGGCCTGCACGCCGCCCGGACAACAGGTTGCGGATGATGCGCTTCTCCCCTCCCCTGCGCCTCCCTCATGGCCAAGCCTACCGGCTCCCGTCTCGTCATCTACGCCGCGCTCGCCGGCAACCTGGCCATCGCCATCGCCAAATTCATCGCCGCCGGCATCTCGGGCAGCTCGGCGATGCTCAGCGAGGGCGTTCACTCGCTGGTGGACACCATCAACGAACTGCTGTTGTTGTATGGCCTGCGCCGGGCCGAGCAGAAACCCGATACCACCCACCCGTTCGGCTATGGGCGTGAGCTGTACTTCTGGAGCTTCATCGTCGCGCTGCTGGTGTTCGCCGCCGGTGCCGGTGTCTCGGCCTACGAAGGCATCCAGCACATCCGTAACCCGGAGCCGGCCACCAACCACCTGATCAGCTACATCGTGCTCGGCGTCTCGCTCGTGTTCGAGGGCGCCTCCTGGTGGATCGCGCTGCGCGAGTTCCGCGCGACCAAAGGCGCGATGGGCTACTTCGAGGCCTTCCGCCGCAGCAAGGATCCATCCACCTTCACGGTGTTGCTGGAAGACAGCGCCGCCCTGCTCGGGCTGGGCTTTGCCCTGATCGGCCTGCTGGCCGCACAGTTGCTCGAGATGCCGATCCTGGACGGTGTGGCCTCGTTGTGCATTGCCGGCGTGCTGGCCGTCACCGCCTTCCTGCTGGCCCGCGAAACCAAGGGCCTGCTGGTAGGTGAGCCTGCGCATCCCAGCGTGGCCAAGCGCATCCTTGTCGTGGCCACCCACGATGCGGACCTGCGCCGGGCAAACGGCGTGACCACGATGCAGATGGGCCCGGACCAGGTGGTCGCGATGCTGAGCGCGGAGTTCGAGGATGATCGGACGACGCCGCAGATCGAGGCGTGCATCACGCGTATCGAAATGGCGGTGAAAGCGGAGTATCCCGAACTGGTGGCGCTGTTCGTGAAGCCGCAGACGCCGGAGGTGTTCCAGGAACGCAAGGCGGCGTTGGGGGATCCGCAGTCCGTACCCTGATCGGGAAAACGCCAGCACGACGCCATCACACCCGCCGGTGGATGCTCACTCCACCCCACTGCCTCAGGTACAACGATGCCCCACGCACGCCCCTTCGTTGTCCATGCCTTCGAAGCCGCCTACTCCTACACAGGCGCGGTCGAACGCATCATCGCGCTGACTGTCGAGTGTGGCCCCTGCGGCACCACCTCCTCGGCAGACGCCAGTCTGATCCACCTGCCTGGCGGCGCACTGTTCCGCTGCCACCAGTGTGGCTCGCACCAGGCGATCAGCCACGCACGGCTGGATGCCCGCAACGACATGGTGCCGCAGACCTCCAGCGTCGCGCTGCTCTGAGCGAAGCGGCCCGAAAGCCGGGGCCATGAGCCAACGCCATGCGCCGTTTTGCACACGCCAGTGCTGACACGCAGTCGCTTCCTGAGGGACTTCCGGGGTTGCTGCGATGAACGCAAGGCAGACCAGTGACGAGGAATGACATCGCCTGCACTGGAACTTCACCGGCACGACACCGCGACTCCCGCAGTGTGGCGTTGCCCAGCACGGGCACTCTCTTCCCAACTATGTGGAGTCAACCATGGACAAGAATCGCACTGAAGGCGCCAAGAACCAGGTCAAGGGCACCGTGAAGGAAGTCGTGGGTAAAGTCACTGGCGACAAGACCAAGGAAGTGGAAGGCAAGATCCAGAAGGGCGTCGGTGAAGTTCAAAGCGACGTGGGCAAGGCGCGCGACGACGCTCGCCGTTGAGGTTTGATCCCGCGGCTCTCTGACCCGTTCAGGGCAGAGAGCAGCAGGAAGGAAATCAACTCCGCTGCCTAGAACTTGACCGACATGCGGGCCCAGTAGAACCGGCCGAGCACATCGTAGGTGGCGACGTCTGTATTGCCGTTGCCGCCATTGTTGGCGTAGTAAAGCGGCGCCTGCTTGTTGGTCAGGTTGTCGACGCCGAGCTCGAAGCTGGTGTGCCACTGTGCGACGGTGTAGCCCATCTGCACGTTGTGATACACGAACGACCCGATCCTTCGGACCACACCGGCCTCATCGGTATCGGCCGACAGGCCCTGGTCCAGGTCGCTGCTGCCGATCCGGGTCTTGCCGACGTAACGTGCCCGCCAGGCAGCACTCCAGTCGCCCTGCGCCCAGTTCAGCGTTCCCAGCGCACGCCAGCGCGGGAAGTTGCCGTACGCATAGGTGTACATGCCGCCATTGCGGATGGTCACCGTGCTGGGGTCGGTGGTGTCAGGCAGCACGTCGTAACGCTCCAGGTAAGTGCCGTTGAGCCCTGCCGAGAAGGTGCCCCAGCGGGTGACCGGCAACCGGTAGGTCGTGTTGAAGTCCACTCCGCGGGTGGCCAGCGTACCCAGGTTGACGGTGGGTTCGGCCACGTAGTTGATGGTGCCGTTGCCGTTGCGGTGGATCAGCGCGCAGAACGCGCTCGCCGGGTTGGCATAACACTGGTTCAGCACCGTCTGCGCCGATACGCCGGTGATGGTGTCCTCCAGATCGATGCGCCACCAGTCGGCACTGATCGACAGCCCCTCCAGCCAGCGCGGATCGTAAACGAAGCCCACGTCATACGACTTGCCGGTTTCCGGCTTGAGCTGGTAGCCCGCGACCTCGGCACCGGACGCCTTGCCCGAAATCTGGCCATCGGCCTGGTGGTAGCTGCCGTTGGTGGGCACGTTGGCGCAGGCCACGTCGTTGCCACCGGTGTAGCCATTGCACGGATCATTGACCGTTGGCGCATCGCCCACCACGCCCGAGTACAGCTCATTGATGTTCGGTGCACGGAAAACCTGCGAGACGGTGCCGCGCAGCAACAGGTCCTGGATCGGACGGTACTCGATGGACACCTTGCTGTTGGTCTTGCTGCCCACCGAGCTGTAATCGGAGAACCGCGTGCCCAGGCTGAGGTTGAGCGATTGCACGCCCGGCAGATCCTTCAGCAGCGGGAACAACGCTTCGGCATACGCCTCTTTGACGTCGAAACGTCCGCTCAACTGCGAGGCGCAGAATTCGATCACGCCGCACAAGCCGTTCTCGTCACCCGTCCACAGCGCGTCGGCCTTGCTGGTGCTGGCTTCCTTGCGATACGACACACCGGCGGCCAATCCCACCGTGCCGGCCGGCAGCTGGAACAGATCCCCGTTGGCATTGGCTTCGAACTGCTTGACCGTATACACACTGGTCGCCACCGGGTTGACCACCATCGACTGCAGGGTGCCCAGGCTGGACGGGTCGTTGACATTGAAGATGTTGAGCGGCGTGCAACCGGCGATGACGCTGCCGGCGCTGCCGCACTTGACGGTGCCGTCGCTGTCCAGGAACGACGGACCGACCGCCTGGTTGAAGGCGGCGTAGTCCAGGAAGCCGTAGTTGGTCGAGGTCTGCTTGACCCGACCGTAGTTCAGGTTGACGTCCCACCGCCAGGAGCTGTCACCAAAGCCACCGCGAAGGCCGGGGCTGATCTGGACATTATCGGTCTTGTACTCGTAACGGCGATTGCCAAGCACCGTGACCCGCGTGTTGAGGTCGTTGTAGGACGTACCGGTGGTGCGATCGGTGCCGAAATTGACGCCAAACGGGTTGTAGTAGCTCTGTGCGGAGACCAGGAAGTTGTCGCCATTGGCGAAGATCGGGATCGGGGCGATTACCGAGGCCGATTCGGTTTTGCTGAACCAGGTATTGAGGTAGCCCTCAACGTTGTCGGTGAACCGGAACGTGCCCAGCGCAAAGGCGTTGGTGCGTTCCTGGGGCGTCTGCAGCAGGTTGTAGGGCTGATAGTTGTACGAGTCGTTGGCGGCGGTGTAGCAATGGAAGTCGCCCGGGTCCGTCGCGCCGGAGACGCCCCCGTTCAACGTCACCCGCGAACAGCCGTTGCTCGCCGCCAGCGCACGTGATGCGGCCGAGCCGTCGTTGAAGTTGATCGACCCGGTCGGTGTCGCGGACGAACCCTGTTTGACTGCCACGCCGCTGCTCAGGTACAGGGCATCCTTGGAATAGTCCCGATTCAGCGCGGAAACCGCGTCCAGGTTGTGATACGACACGCCAGCCACGATGCTGCCGCGATCCCAGGCCTTGCCACCGGTAAGCGAGAAGTTGCGGCGATTGCCGTCACGCTCACCACTGGTGCCGAAATCCGCGGTGAACTGTGCGCCCTCGAAGGTGTCGCGCAGGATGAAATTGACCACGCCACCGATGGCGTCTGAGCCATACACCGCCGATGCTCCATCGCTGAGCACCTCGATGCGCTCGATCATGGTGGCCGGGATCGCATTGACGTCGTTGTAGGCAAGGCGCACGCCGTTGACCAGCACGAGCGTGCGCTTGTCACCCAGCCCGCGCAGCGAGATGGTCGAGGCGCCGGTGCCGCCGCCGTTGTTGGTGTTGGGATTGGTCGAATTGCCTGCAATGGATGGCAGTTCCTGCAGCAGATCGCCGACCGTTGCCTTGCCGGTGGCCGCAATCTGCTGCTGGGTGACGGTCACCACCGGATTGGCGCTTTCGGTATCGACGCGGCGCAGGCGCGAGCCGGTGACGACGATGCTGTCCAGGGTCGTAGGTGCGCTGCCGGATGGGGCGGCCGTGTCCTGCGCAAGCACCGGCACAGCGGCCGCCAGCATCACGACGGTAGCGACCGCGGCCGCGAGTGGGCGGCGGACCGCCAAGGCGGATCGGGACAACGACAACGCATGCGGTGCGGGGGACGGATGGGGCGTCATGGCGGAGTTCCTCGGTCATGTGCAGGCCAGCGGTATCGAGGGGCAACAGTCCCCCGCACCGGCATGCGCCAGTGAATCGGTTCGATGGGGCTTGCGAGCTGGCGTTCCACGCCAGGGCGCACATGGGCAGACGGTGTTTGGGTGCCTACAACGTTTTCATCTCGCGGTCACAATGTGCCGGGTGGCTGGACCTGGCGTCTTGTCGCATTTATCGCGTCTGGATGCGGAATAAGGCATGGCGCACCTCACGCAGGCATCAGCCACCCACCGAACAACGGTCCGGCGGTGTCGCCGTGCTGGGGCTCGACGCGGAAGGTCAACGGCTGGCCCGTGCGGGTCAGTGCATGCGGCAGCGGGTAATCACGGTCGACGAAGTCGATCACCTGCCCGCGCTCCACCGCCACCTCGACCGCCAGCGCCCCATTGACAAGGATGTTGAAATGGCCCTTGTCGCTACCCCAGAAGCGCAACCGCAGGGCCAAGGGCTGTGTACTGCCCTTCATCACGAACGCCACGAATCCCTTGCCGCGTACATCGCGGCATTGCTGACGCCGGTAGGCCGCAGCGAACGAGGTGTCGCTGGCCAGTCGATGGTCTTTCTCCGAGGCCTCGTTGCCGAACTGGATCATGTCCACCGCACTGGCCTGAAGCTCAGCATGCTCGGCCTTGGCGCGATCCCGGCGCTGCGCTTCGTCCGCCCACTGGGTCGGGTCCATGCGCTTGAAGTACAGCGCACTGCGCCGGTCGTGCTGGGCATAGAACGGGGAAAACTCCAGCGCCCGCGGGCGGGTGGTACTGGCCAGAAAGCGGGTGGGCTCGCGCAGCGCGACAAAGCCGGACAACGGAGACACGTCCGCCACCAGGGCAGGATCCATCGCGTCGTACGGCGTTGCGGCCGGGCCCAGATCGGCGGCCAGTGCCAGTGGGCCGCGCATGACCACCACCGTGTCCGGGTCGCCTGCGGCGGGCTCCAGACGCAGCGGCATGTCCAGCGCCAATTCGACCACATCACCCGCCTTCCACCGCCGTTCCAGGGCGATGTACCCCTCCTTCGGCGTGGCCGACACTGTGCGCCCATTGAGCTTCAGCGCATGGTGCCCGTCGGCCCAGGCCGGGATACGCAGCATCAAACGCCGGGGGGCTTTGTCGTCAGCGCGGGTCACCTGCACGCGCACGTTGCCGGTGTGCGGAACGTCGCTGTCCAGCTCAAGGGCCAACCCGCCCTCCTTCCAGTCCAGCTGCGAGGGAATGTAGAGGTTCACGTACAGCGACTGCCCGTCGTGCCAGTAGATCGAGTCACCAAACTGCGCGTGCGCTTCCATGCCGCTGCCCACACAGCACCAGAAGGAATCGAACGTGTCGGAGAAACCCCGCTCGGCACCGGTGATCATCGGCGTCATGTAGGTGAACATGCCCGTCTGCGGATGCTGCGCCGCCATGGTGTGGTTGAGCAGCGTGCGTTCGTAGTAATCAAAGTAGCGCGCCTGTGGCGTCCACTGGTACAGATGCCGGGTCAGCTTGAGCATGTTGTAGCTGTTGCAGTGTTCGCAGGTCTGTTCGGTGAGGAAGGCGGCGATGGTGTCGGGCTGCTGGAAGTACTCGCGGTCGGCATTGCCGCCGATCACGTAGCTGTAGTGGCCGGTGACCGTCTCCCAGAAGAATCGTGCCGCCGCAGCGCTGTCTGCGTCACCGGTGACCTCGAACTGACGTGCCTCGCCGATGAACTTGGGCACCTGGGTATTGGCGTGGTGATGCGGAAGATCGTCCTTGCCGGCGATGGCCGGATCGACGATTCCTTCGTGCCGAAGGCGCTTGCCGATCGCGATCCAGCGCGGATTGCCGGTGCGCGCGCCAAGCTCGATGTAGGATTCGTTGAGCCCGCCGAATTCGGTGGCCAGCAGCGACTGCATCTGCGCGTGGTCGAGCGCGTCGAACACGCCGGCGAGGTACGCCGCCAACGGCTCCAGCACCTGCAGTGCCTGGGGGGTGTCGGCCAGCGCATCGGCGTCCAGCAGCCCGGCGAACAGCTTGTGCACGGTGTACAGCGGCGACCAGCTGCCGTTGATGTTGAACTTGCTGCCATTCACCGCGCCCGCGCGCACACGTTCGAACACGCTCTTGCCGCCGACGATCTCGCCCGCATCGGTTTTGCGGGTCAACCCGCCGACATAGCCGTCCGGATCCTGCGCCTGGGCCCGCGCCAGCTCGGCCACGATGTACTCGATGCGTTGCTTGACCTGGGCGTCCCCGGTCTGCGCATACAGCTTGGACAGCGCGCTGAGGTAATGGCCCAGCGTGTGCCCGGCGATGGTGTCGCCTTCCCAGCCACCATACACGTCGCCTTTCGGCGGCAGCCCCGCGTACTGAAGGAAGTTGTGCAGCAGCCGATCCGGTTCCAGTTCAAACAGATAGCGGCGGTTGACCAGCAGTGAGTCCAGGAAGATCGATGGCGTGAGCCGGACCGCCTGCAAGGGCAGCGCGGTGACCGTGCCTGCGACCGATGCTGCCACCTCCAGTGGAAAACGCAGCATGCCGGCGGCGGCGGCCAGCGCGCTCCATTGCAGGAAGCGGCGACGCGACGGATCAATCGTGGTGTCAGGATGGAAGGCGGGCATGGGCGGCGTCCTCAGTCGTAGTGGGCCTGCACCACGACCGTGGCACCGGCAGCGAACGGAATCTGCACGCGGTCGTGCTGGGGCCCAGCCGTCTTCGCCGGTCGTCCGTCCACCGTCACCTCACGCAGCTGCGTCCCGGTCGGCGCGCGCAGTGTGAGCCAGATGGCATTGGGCCGCATGGCGGGCAGCGTGAGTTCGGCGTCGATGCGGCGCTGTCCGGTATCGGCCCGCAGGCGCAGTCCGGCCCTGCCCCACGGGGTCGGCGCCTCCTGCAGTTCGATCGGCTTGCCGGTCGCCAGCCAGTCCCGCGGCACCGCGCGGGCCAGATACAGGTCCTGGTCCTGGTCGAACACCAGCATCCAGCGCAGCAGCAGCGGCACGGTCATCTGCGCCGGCATGCAGAACAGCGGCATCCCGCCGGTGATGCCGGCCACCTCGCCTGCCGTCCAGCTGCCACGGGTATGCGCCTGGTAACGGTGCGCATACAGGAACAACAGGTACTCCTCGATCCGGTCCAGGCGGAGCAGCTGCTGCGCGTGCCCATAGGAGATGAACCCGAGGATGTCGCGCCCTTCCGGGCTCGGTTTCCAGATATTGGAGACGATGCCCAGTGTGGTGCCACCGTGGCCGCGCAGGCAGTCGATCACCAGGTGGGCAATCTCCGGTGGCAACACATCGGCCTGCAGCAGCTCGGCGTAGGCGCGATGCGACCATAGCTGCTCGCTCTTGCTGGGGTCCTCCTGTGACATCGCCTGGCGGAAGGTTTCAGTGGTGCCCGGCAGCGGCCCGAGATACGGGGGCCGAAGGTCATGGCGGATATCGGCGCGGATGCTCTGCAGCAGCCGCGTGCGCAATTGCCGGGCGTGCTGGCGCCACTGGCGGCTGGCCCCTTGGCCGCCCGCGATGGTCGGCCATACGGCGGCGATGTCTTCCCAACCACGGATGGTCAGCGCACTGTTGCCGAAGTACGGTTTCCACCACAACGTGGGATCGGGATACAGACAGGCATCGGACTCGCTCCAGCCATGGATCAGCCCGTGCCCGCGGTCGCTGCGTGGCAACGCCAGGCTGACATCATGCAGTTCCACCAGCAGCGCAGCGGTCGCCTCGATCTTGCCCTGGTGGCTGCGCAGCAGTGCGACATCGCCGGTGTAGCGCAGATAGCGCGCCAGCAGGGACAGGGTCAGCCCGAACTGGCCGATTTCCGGCCCGCGCATGTTCACCAGCCCATCGGCCTGGGTGTACTCGCTCAGGTAGTTGTCCAGCACCGCCCTGGCCTGGTCGAACCGTCCCCATTCCAGGTTGGCGTACAGCGAGCTGGTGAACGTGTCCTGGAAGCCGTCGTACTCGTTGCCGACGTAATCCCGATCAACCGCACCGTACTTCGGATACACGCCGCCCGGGCGCACCACCAGCTCACGCGCGAACGCGAACCGTGCCAGGTCCGACCAGCTGGCATCGGGCAGCTGCGCGATACTGGCCTGGGCCAGCTGTGCCTGCCAGCTCGCGGCGAAGTCGATCACACCGCGATAGAAATCTTCGACGCTGGCGCCAGTGCGACGCGGCGGGAAATCGGGGTAGCTGTAGCCGACCACCGTGCGTACCGCCTTGCCCTGCTCCACCAGCACCGTGCGGTGCCAGGTCTGCACGATGAAGCGGTCCTGCGCGTTCACATCGGCGAACACCAGCACGTCGTACCAGCGCCCCTCCCCGGCAGGGACCACCTTGTGCACCGCCGGCATCCAGCCACCGAGCAGGCCTTCGACCCGGTGCGCGACGTTGTCTGCATCGGCAAGCGCCGGGAAAGACTGCACCGCGCGATAGGTGCGGCTGCGCCCATCCGGGTAGATCTGCATGGTGTCGTTGGCCTGCACCGTGCCCACGAAGGTAGTCCACGGCAGGCGACCGTTGTGATCCTTGGGGTCCAGCCGGGAAGCCGGAGGCGGTGCAACGTCACGCACCGCCTGTTCGCTCGGGTCGCCATCGCCCAGCAGCGCGTCGGCCAGCAGGTCGGCCTCGGCCATCGCCAGTTTCGCCAGCGGAATGCCGAGGTAGGGGGGCGTGTCGCTGCCCCACACGTCCTCGGTCCGTTTGCCAAGCTCGAGCAGGCCGTCCGCGCAGACCAGGACCAGCGCGCCCTGTGGCGTGCGCAGATCCTCAAGCGCGGTCCACGCCACGCCACGGTGCTGGAAGCTGGCCAGCGCGGTGAAGCCGGTGAGATCGACCGATGTCGCGGGCTGCAGCACGGGCCGGGCAAGGGGCGCCGACACCGTACCGCGCGCGTCGGCAGCGCCGCTGCTCAACGCAGGAAGAAAACCGACGGCAGCGGTTGCCGCCATGCCCTGACGCAGGAAACGTCTGCGATCCATGTTGCCTGTGCCTTGCGATGACCAGCCTTCATGCTGCGCGGCGCAGGTCCCGGCGTCTTGTCGCGCACCCCTGCCTTCGATGCGGTTTTCCGCATAGACCGCCCTGCGCCAGCGCGGCGTGGCGATCACGGTCACACGTCAGTACGTGCCGACCGTGACCCGCAGCACCGGTGGCGAATCGCGCACGAAATTGAGCCCGTAGTCGGTCTGGTCACCGTTGAGCAATCGCTCGAACCGCCACTGGCCGTCCACGTAGCGCCCCTGCTCCACCCGCAGCAGTTGCCCGTGCTGCGCATCGTCCGCCACGCGCACGAACTCCGCACGGGCGGAAAAGCCGGTCAGCAGGAACTGGTCAGCCGCCGTCTGCACCACCAGCAGGCGGCCGCCGTGGTCGGGGTTGCCGGGCAGGATGGGATCGGCATCCCCCCAGTACGGTGCGCCGTAGGAGACCTGCACGTCCCAGTCGCCGAAGTGCAGGGTGCGCCGGGGCTGGCCGGGCTGTTCGGCCACGGCCTGCAGGCGGCCCTCGAACGCGGCCTTGGCGAGCATCCGCTGGAGCGGTGCCAACTGTCCGAAATTGGCTGCATGCGCAGCGGTCGCCGCCTGCTTTTCGGGCGAGTCCAGGCCATCCATGCCAAACACCGAAAACCCGAGACCGCCCTGCCCCAGCACATGGAACAGATACGGCGCGGTGGCTGGCTCGAAGCCGGTCTCGGAGACCCATGCCGGGTTGTCCGGACGGGCGTACTGGCCGATCACCTTGGTGTATTCGTTGTAATCGCTGGTGTAGATGTCGGTGCCGATGAAATCGATCGACGGGGTGGCCGCACGCCACAGGTCGAAGACATTGACCGTTGCCCCGCCGGAGGGATAGTCCACGCCCGGGAACTTCTTGCCCTTGTAGCGCAGCCAGGTATTGACGTACATCGGCATGGCGTAGGCGCGTTTGCCGGCCGCGGCCACCTGTTCGATGTAGTGCGCGGTGCCATAGGCATTGAACGCTTCGTCGGCCTCCGGCCCGAACACCTGCCGCCACGTGCCGGGGGGCTTGCCCAGCCGGGTGGTGATCGCCACCGGTACCGGCTGCGCGAAGGCCGCATTGGCCGCCGCGCCATGGTCGCGCACCGCGCCCACGGTGCCGGGCTCGTTCTCCACCTGCACCAGGATCACCGTATGGCGTTGGCCATCAACCTTGCGCAGGTGCCGCATCAGTGCCGTGAATGCACGTGCGTCGGCCTCCACATTGGCGGCGGCGTACGGCGACAGCACATCCACCGGCTGGCCGCGCTCATCCAGCACACGTGGGTAGGTGCCGGCATCGCGCTTGATCCACTCCGGCACATAGTGCATCTGCCCGTTCTTCCAGCTGCCGAACCACAGCAGCGCCACACGCAGGTTGCGCTTGCGGGCCTGCTCGATCAGCGCGTCCACGTTGGTGGTGTCGTACTGGCCCGGCATGGGCTCGAACTGCTCCCAGTACACCGGCGCCTCCACCGTGTTGGCATTCAGTGCCACCACCTGGTCCAGTGCACCTGGCAGCACCGCCGGCCACGCACTGGAATTGTGCAGCTGCGCGGCCAGCACGGTATAGGGTGCCCCATCCACGAACAGCGCGTGGCGGCCGTTCCCGGTCACGAAGCGCGGCATCTGCTCTGCTGCCCAGGCGGTCGTGGACAGGCCGGCCAATGTCATGATCGCCGCAGCAACCACGCGGCGCAGCGGCAGCCGGGTCAGGAAGGCGATCCTCATTGCTGTTGCGCCGCGCGCGAATTCCAGTGCGGCGTCGGCGCCTTCATCAGGTGGCGGACGAAGAAGTCGAACTGGCGACGGGTCACGTACTCGATGGGACCGGTGGAGCGGCCGACCGAATGCTCGCCCCCCGGCACGTTCAGCAGATCAAAGTCCTTGCCTGCCTGGATCAGGGCGTCCACCACCTGTGCGGTCGAGGCGGGATCGACGTTGCTGTCCTGCTCGCCCACGACCAGCAGCAGGTCGCCGCGAAGTCCGGCTGCGTTGACCACACCGGAGGCGCGCGCGTAATGCTCATCCACCGGCCAGCCCATCCACTGCTCATTCCAGCTGATCTTGTCCATGCGGTTGTCGAAGCAGCCCGCCATCGCCACGCCCACGGTGTACAGCTCCGGGTGCAGCTCAAGCGCGCCCAGCGTGCTCTGGCCGCCGGCGGAGGCCCCGTAGATACCGACACCGCGGCTGATGTCGTACGACGGATCGCGGGCGGCCATCGCCTTGTGCCAGGCGATGCGGTCCGGGAAGCCGGAATCGCCCAGGTTTTTCCAGGCCACGTCATGGAAGGCCTTGGAGCGATGGGCGGTACCCATGCCGTCGATCTGCACGACGATGAAGCCCAGATCGGCCAGCGCCTGCATGCCGATCTGCTTGTCGCCGCCGGAGTGATACCCGAACGGCCAGAAGGTCTTCGGCACGAACGCATCGTGCGGACCGGCGTAGATGTTCTCGATCACCGGGTAGCGCTTGCCCGGGTCGTAGTCCCGCGGCCGCACCACCATCCCCCAGATGCCGGTCCTGCCGTCGCGGCCCTTCGCCACGACGCTCTCCGGGGGCTTCCAGCCGGCGGCCAGCAGCCGCGAAATGTCGCCACGCGCAAGTTCGCGCAGCCGCGTGCCGTCGATGCTGCGCAGTTCGGCGATGGGGGCCATGTCCGGGCGCGAGTACACATCGATGTAGAACCGGCCATCATCGGAGATCGCGATGTCGTGGTCGGCCGGCGCATCGGTCAGGCGGGTCAGGCCCTTGCCATCGAAATCCACCCGGAACAGATGCCGCTGGTAGGGATCCCTGCCTTCATCCATGCCGCTGGCCGTGAACCAGATCCGTCGCTGTGCATCGTCCACGCGCAGCACGTCGCGCACCACCCACGCACCGCGGGTGATCTGCTTGAGCACCTTACCGCTGGTCCCGTCCACCCGATACAGGTGCCGCCAGCCATCGCGTTCGGAGATCCACAGAATTTCCTTGCCCAGCCCACCCACATCATGGGCGTAGGTGCGATCGGCATACACGAAGGTCTTCGCCGTTTCCTCCACCGCCGCATGCGCGCGGCCGCTGGCCGCATCCACGGCCACCATGCGCACCGCCTGGAAGCCGCGCTGCACGTACTGCAGGCTGAAACTGCTGCTGTCGCTGCGCCACTGGATCGGCGAGAGCTCGTAGGGGTTGGCCAGCAGTGGGGTATCGATGTCCTTGCGGGTGCCATCCACGTCGAACAGCACCGGCTGCTCGATGTCGACCGGATCGCCCGGCTTGGGATACAGCTGCGTCTGCAGCAGCGGCTGCAGCTGCCCGCGGGGTGACGTTTCAACCCGGTTGACCAGCCGGGCCAACCCCGGCTTCACCCGATACACCGCCAGATGCTGCGAATCCGGCGACCAGGCCAGCGTCTCCGGATCGTAGAACGCATCGCTGCGGCCATCACGCGTCAGTCGCTTCACACCGCCATCGGCGATGGATCGCAGCACCACATCGAAGCCTTCGGCGTAGGCCTCCCACTTGCCATCCGGGGAGCGACGCGGCGCGTTGTCGGCCGCGATGCGCAGGTCGCGCACCACGCCAAACCCGCGAGGCCGCCCGGGTGTGGCGACTGGCGCACAGACGTAGTCACGCAGCGTGCAACGCCAGGGCGTGTAGTCGCTGTCCTGGTAGAAGCGGATCGCACCGTTCGGGTCGTTGCCTTCGGCCACATAGTCGAACCGCGAGAACGGCAGCTTCAGGGCGGTCTGGGGCTGCCGGCTTGCCTGGGAGAGCCCCTGCGCCAGCCGTGCGGCATCAAATGCCGGCTGCAGTGCATCGCTGCCCGGTGTGCCAAGCACGAACGCAAAGCCCCCCTCCACCGTGTGCCGGTAATAGAAGTGACCGTCGCTGCGCCACTGCGCCGGGAACGCCACGTCGCGGGTCAGCCCGCTCCATGCCTCGCGCAGACCCAGTGATCGCTCGTAGTCGGCGACGCCTGGCGCGGCAGTGGCCGAAGCAGCCACCCACGCGATGCAGGCCAGAGCGATCCGTGCCTGCCACTTACTCACCATCGTCTTGCTCCAGTTTGAGTTCCGCGCTGCTCAGACCGCTGCGCGCGCCCCAGTGATAGATGAAAAATGCAATCACCGCCACACAGGCGGTATCCCACGGGTGCGCGATCACACCGATGCCCCCGAACGTGCCCAGCCACGACACGCCCATCACCAGAAGGAAGAACGCGATCAGCCAGGCCGAGCTGCGCACCTGGCGCACCACGCGTGCGCGCCGCTGCGGATTGAACAGCTGCGACACGACATAACCGACATAGATCACGACCTGCAGGCCAAGCAGCCACGAGACCGTGGTCCAGGTCGACCAGTAGACGATCAAGGCGGCGATCACGAACGACAGCGGCCCCAACACTGCCAGCCCTTTCACCCGGAACGGGCGCTCCAGGTCCGGCGCACTACGGCGCAGCGCCGCGACCGTGACCGGCGCGATGGCGTAGCTCAGCACCAGCGCCGCCGAGACCACCCCGATCAGCGTCTCCCACGAGGGGAACGGCAGTGTCCAGAACACCGACAGCGCAAAGCTCAGCCACAGTGCCGGGCGCGGAATGCCCGACTTTGCATCCACCCGGGTCAGGATGGAGAGGAAGCCGCTGCTGCGTGCCCACCCGTACACCACGCGCGGCGTGGCATTCATGTAGATGTTGCCGGTGCCGCTGGGCGACACCACTGCGTCGGCCACCACCAGCGTCGCCAGCCAGCCCATGCCCAGGGCGAGCGCGATATCGCGATAGGGCAGCGAGAACACCTTGTCCATTCCGGCCCAGCCGTTGGCCAGCACATCGCCGGGCACCGCGCCGAGGAAGGACACCTGCAGCAGCACATAGATCACCGTGGACAGCGCCACCGAGAGGATCAGCGCGATGGGGATCGTGCGCTGTGGATTACGCACCTCGCTGGCCACCGACACGATCGGGGTCAGCCCCAGGTAGGCGAAGATGATGCCACCGGCGGAGATCGCCGCCTCCACGCCCGCCATGCCGGAGGGGGCAAAGCCCTGGCTGGTCAGGTTGTCCGGATTGAAGTGCGCAAGCAGCAGCACGATCACCAGCAGCGGCACCAGGAACTTGAACACGCTGATGATGTTGTTGGCCCGCGCGAACGTCTTGACGCTGAAGTAGTTCAGCAGGAAGAACAGCACCAGCAGCCCGAACTGCAACAGCCAGCCCAGCAACGTGGGATGGCTGCTGCCGGGCTGGCTCAGCGAGGGAAACCACGCGGCGGCGTACTGTCGGCAGGCTTCCACCTCGATCGCGATCAGGCTGGAGAACGCGATCAACGTGATGAAGCCGGTCAGCCAGCCCAGCAGCGTGCCATGCGAGTACTCCGGGTAGCGCACCACGCCGCCGGCCCTGGGCAGCGCTGCGCCCAGTTCGCAATACACCAGGCCGAGCAGGAACACCGCGATGCCGCCGATGATCCACGACAGGATGCCGGCCGGCCCGGCGATGGAAGACACATGACTGGCGGCGAACAACCAGCCTGAGCCGAAGATCGAGCCCAGGCCGATGAAGGTCAGATCGGTCAGGCTGAGGCGTTTGTGGAACTTTCCTGCTGAAGCCATGAGCGTGCTCCGGTGAAACGTTGCGGGCCGTTACCGTTGCGGCAGCAGCGCCGCAACGTGCAGGCGAAGAAGGTTCGGTGCGTCAGCGCGGGCCATCCGCCCATGGCGACGTGCCGCCCTCGGCGATGAAGCGGTCGATGCGCGCCTCCAGCACCGGCAGCGGCACCGACCCGAGCGACAGCACCGCATCATGGAAGTGGCGGATGTCGAACCGCTCGCCCAGCGCGGCCTCGGCCTTCCGGCGCAGCGTGAGGATCTCCAGCTCACCGAGGTAGTACGACAACGCCTGGCCCGGCCAGGCGATGTAGCGGTCGACCTCGGTGGTGATTTCATGCTCGCTCAGCGCCGCGTTGTCGCGCAGGTAGGCCAGCGCCTGTTCGCGGCTCCAGCCCTGGCTGTGCACGCCGGTGTCGATCACCAGCCGCGCTGCACGCCACATCTGGTAGGTCAGGTAGCCGAAGCGCTCGTAGGGCGTGGTGTACATGCCCATCTCCTGACCAAGGTATTCGCAGTACAGTGCCCAGCCCTCTCCATAGGCGGAGATGTAGGTGTAACGACGGAAGTCGGGCAGGCCCGTGTCTTCGGCCGCCAGCGACATCTGCAGCGAGTGGCCGGGCGAGGATTCGTGCAGGGTCAGTGCCGGCAGCACGTACAGCGGCCGCGACGGCAGGTTGTAGGTATTGAGCCAATAGGTATCCAGCCCGCCGCGCCCACCGGTGTAGAACGGTGCCAGATCATCGGGTACCGGCTTGATGGTGAAGCGCTGGCGCGGCACACGACCGAAGTAGCGACCGAGATTGCCGTCCATGGTCTTGGCGATCCAGGCGGCGTGGTTCAGCAGTTCCTGCGGCGTTTTGGCATAGAACTGCGGATCGGTCCGCAGGAAGGTCAGGAAATCGGCGAAGCTGCCCTTGTACCCCACCTCGTCCATCACCTGCTGCATCTCCGCGCGCAGCCGCGCCACTTCATCCAGGCCGATCTGGTGGATCTGCGCAGGCGACATGTCGCGGGTGACGAATTCGCGGATCTGCGCGCGGTAATACGCTTTTCCATCCGGCAGCGCTTCGCCGGCCAGCGTGGTACGAGCCTTGGGCACATACTCCTCGCGCATGAAGCGCAGCAGCGCGTTGTACGCCGGGATCACGCTGCCGGAGATCGCCGCCAGCGCCTGCTGCCGTAGCTGGGCCTGTTGCGCGGGCGGAATGCTGGCCGGCATCTGCTTGAACGGGGTGTAGAACAGATTCGCCTCGCCCGTGGCCTGCGCCACATCGGCGATCGACTGGTCACGGCCGGTGAGCGTCACCCGCGGTTGACTGAAGCCACGCGCCAGGCCGGCGCGCATGTTGGCGGTCTGGTCGTTGAAGTAGCGCGGGATGTCGGCCAGCTGTGCCAGATAGCGGCGATAGTCATCGGCGCTATGGAAGGTGCCGCGCGCGGTGAACCCCAGATTGGTCCAGAACGCGGTATCGCTGTTGAACGGCATTTCCCAGGCACGGTAGCGCTGCTGGTCCAGCAGCACCTCGATCTGCTGCCGGTAGACCTGGTAGTTCTCCTGGTCCACCGCCGGCAGCTGCGCCTGCGGAACCGTATCCAGTTCCTTCAATACCTGCTGCCAGTACGCGGTGCGCATGTCCTGCGTCGCCGGGTCGACCTTGGGCAGGTGGTCTGCCGGCCGCCCTCCACCGTTCTCGTCATCGCCCCCGGCCTGTTGTTGCGCGCGCCAGCTCCATTCGCGCGTGTACAGCGCCTTGAAGCGTGCCGCAGCGTCATTGGCGGTCGCGGTGCCAGCGGTGGCACCCGCGCCTGCGGCGTCGGCAGACGGGGTCATCAGGCCGGTCGCGCTGATGCCCAACAGCAGGGCAAGCGACAGAGGGGAACGCAGGTTCATCGGGTCTCCTTGGCGGTGGCGTCGGCGCTGCGCACCGGTGCGGCCTGGGCCTGGGCGATCCAGGCCTCGATACGGGCGTCGAGCAGGTCCAGCGGCATCGCGCCGCCGCCCAGCACCGCGTCGTGGAACGCGCGGATGTCGAACCGGTCACCCAGCGCCTGCTCTGCACGGGCGCGCAGGGCGAGGATGTCGAGCTGGCCGATCTTGTAGCCCAGTGCCTGCCCCGGCCAGACGATGTAGCGGTCGGTCTCGGCCTGGATGCTGGGCTCATCGTCGGAGGGATGGGCGTGGAAGAAGTCCACCATCTGCTGGCGGGTCCAGCGCTTGTAGTGCACGCCGGTGTCCAGCACCAGGCGGTTGGCACGCAGCAGCTCGCCAGCCAGGTGGCCGTACCGGCTGTAGGGATCCTTGAAGAAGCCGACCTCGCCGGCCAGCTGTTCGGCATACAACGCCCAGCCTTCGATGAAGGCGTTGTAGCCGGCCTGCTGGCGGAACGGCGGCAGCGGCAATGTCTGCGACAACGAAATCTGCAGGTGATGCCCCGGTACACCCTCGTGATACGCCGTGGTTTCGATGTTGACCAGCGTGCGTTCGGTCGCATCGTTGGCGTTGACCATCACGATCGCCGGCTTGGTGCCCTGCGGATTGCTCTGCCAGTACTCGGCACCGGGCGCTTCGCGACGGAAGGCCGGCATTCCCTGTACCTCCAGCGGCGTCTTGGGCAGGTTGCCGAACAATTTGGGAAGCTCCGGCTCCATGTCGGCGATGTAGCCGCGATACAACGTCAGGATCTGGTCGCCGGAGGTGGCGAAGTGGCGCTTGTCGGTGGCCACCGCCTTGCGGAAGCTGGCCAGGTCCGGGTAGCCCTGCCCGATGGCAATCCGGGTCATCTCGCCTTCGATCCGCGCGACTTCCGCCAGACCGATCTGATGGATCTCCTCGGGCGATTTGTCCGTGGTGGTCTGGGTATGCACGGCGAACAGATAGCGCTTGTCGCCGTCAGGCAGCGACCAGAGGCCTTCGTGCTCCCGCCCTTTCGCCGCGTACTCGTCCTTCACGAAGGCCGCCAGACGGGTGTAGGCCGGGCGCACCTGCCCGTCAATGGCAGCCATCAGCTGGGTGCGGATGGCCTCGCGCTGCGCCGGGTCGGCCACGGCCGCGTCCAGTTTCTTCAACGGCGAGGCGAACGCACTGTCGGCACCGGCTGGTGCAGCGATGCTGGCGATCTGCGCGGGCAGCCTGTCGAGCAGATAGCGTGGCTGCACCAGGCCATCCTTCGCACCCTGCCGCGAGACCTCGATGATCTGGTCCAGCAGGGCCGGAACGGCATTGAGCCGCGCGATGTAGTCCTGGTAGTCCTTGGCGTTCTCGAACGGGAAGGCATCGCCCATCCCGGCCAATCCCAGCTGGATGCCACCGACCGGCTCCAGCGGCATCTCATGTGTTTTCAGATCGATCGTGGTCAGCTTGTCTCGCAGCTGCCGCTGCATCATCTGCAGGCTCAGCTGCCGCTGCTCATCCAGTGCCGTGGCATCGACCGCATCGAAGCGCGCCAGCAGCCCGGCCGTTGCCGCGCGATCTGCAGCAACAGCGCTCAGGCTGTAATCGGTCCAGCGGTCGTTGTAGCGCTTGTCGCCGATGATGCTGGCGAACTCCGGGCTGTGCGCCAGCTGATACTGCCACTGCTCATCCAGCAGCGCATCGAAGGCCTTCGCCGAAGGGGCGATGGCATCGGCGCCGGCCGGTTTTTCAACGTTCGCCGGCGGGGCGGTGGACGGTTGGCAGGCAGTGGCCAGCGCGGCAGCCAGCAGACCGATGGCGAGAGGACGGAACAGGGCCATGCATCAACTCCAGTAGCAGCGATCACGAAAGAGGCATCAGGCGAACGGGCGATCGATGGCCGGCGACGGTGGGGTGAACCACTGCGCGCCCTGCGCGGTCACGAAAAAGTGGTCCTCGAGCCGGACACCGAATGCACCCGGCACCACGATCATCGGTTCATTGCTGCAGCACATGCCGGGCTGCAGAACGGTGTCATTGCCGCGCACCAGGTACGGCGCCTCATGGATGGCGAGGCCGCAGCCGTGGCCGGTACGATGCGGCAGGCCCGGCAAGCGATAGTCCGGGCCGAGCCCGGCCGCCTCCAGCACTGCGCGGGCGGCAGCATCGACCGACGCGCAGGTCACCCCGGGACGCACCGCCGCGAAGGCAGCCGCCTGCGCTGCATGCTCCAGCGCCCAGATGCGGCGCTGCGCATCATCGGGGGTGCCGAAGATCCACGTGCGCGTGATGTCGGAGTGGTACCCCTGCACCGTGCAACCGGTATCGATCAGCACCAGCTGGCCCTCGGCCAGATGCTGAACACCCGGGATGCCGTGCGGAAATGCGGTGGCATGGCCGAACTGCACGATGCAGAACGTGGACCCGTTGTCGGCGCCCAGCGCACGGTGTGCCTGGTCGATGAAGCGCACGAGTTCGTCCGTACCGATCCCTTCACGAGCGATGCCGGCGGCAAGGCGATGCACCTGCAGGGTCATGTCGCAGGCCTGCTGCATCAGCGCCAGCTCGGCCGGCGACTTGCACATGCGGCAACCGTCGATGATCGCGGTGGCATCGCCGATCACCGCCGCAGGCAGGTGCCTGGCCAGGCCCGTATGCACGCCGAAGGCAATGCCCGGATCCAGCGCCAACGTGCGCGCACCGCGCTCGGCCATCACTGCGGCAACCAGTGCATACGGATCGTCGTGTTCCTCCCACAGCCGCTTCCTGGCCGGGAGCTTCAGCACGGCATCCAGCGAGCCTTCCTCGAATACCGGGCACACCAGCAGCGGCTCCCCGCTGAGCGTCAGCAGCAGGCCCACCAGGCGCTCGGTTGCGCCCCACGGCACGCCGCTGAAGTAACGCAGCGACGTGCCCGCGCCGACCAGCAGCGCATCCACGCCCTGCGCCTGCATCAGCGCCCGCGCATGCGCGATACGCGCCTGATACTCGTCCGCAGCGATGGCCGGCGCACGATCCTCCCAGGGCTTGAGCTGGGCCTGTGCCTGGGCCAGGCTGAGCCCACCGATCTGCCCGCTCATGCCGCGCTCCCCGCATCCGCCGTGGTGCCAACGCCATCGATGTTGCGTTGCACGCCGCCGGGATTGCGGTCGCGCAGTTCCACCGGCAGCAAGGGATCGGGTACCGCGTCGTAGCTGTGCAGCGCCGCGAAACGGTGGATCGCACCCGGCATGCCCACCGAGGTGAAACCGGGGTGGCCGGTGCTCGGGAACGGTCCACCGTGGTTCTGCGCCGCGCTCACCGCTACGCCGGTCGGCATCTTCGAATTGATCAGGCGGCCCACCCGCGCGCGCAGCGCCGGAGCAATCCGCTGCCACGCCGCGTCGTCGCTGCCATCGGCCGCGCGGTACAGCGTGCCGGTCAGGTTGCCCTCGAACGCCGCAGCGACCTGCGCCATCGCCTCAGTATCCGCGACCCGCACCAGCAGACTGACCGGACCGAAGGCTTCGGTCTGCAGTACCTGCGGCTGGGCGATGAACGCCTCGGCATCCACGCTCAGCAGCGTCGGCACATACCGATAGCCGCCCTCGCCGGCCGCACCGCCGGCCAGCAGTTGCGCACCGGCCCCGCGCAGCGTCGCCACCCCGTGGGCCAGATGGTCCAGGCCGCCCTGGGAGAACAACACCATCGGCGCGGCCGCAGCGAAGTGCGACGTGGCGGCGGCAACGAAGGCATCGCCATCGGAACCGTGCGGCACCACCACCACGCCCGGGTTGGTGCAGAACTGACCACTGCCCAGCGTGCAGGATGCAAAGAACTCCTGCGCGAGGGCCTCGCCGCGTTCGGCCAGCACGCCCGGCAGCATGAAGACCGGATTGACGCTGGAGAGTTCAGCGTAGAACGGCACACCGGCTGCATCGGCGGCAGCTTTCAGCGCCAGGCCACCGCCACGGCTGCCGGTGAAGCCGATCGCCCCCAGCCGCGCGTCGCCGGCCAGCGCCAGGCCCAGCGGATTGTCGAACTGATACAGCAGTTGCACCGCCGCCGCCGGCAGCCCGGCCTGTACCAACGCGGTGTGGGCAAGCTGCGCCATGCGCTGGCTGGTGGCCGGGTGCAGCGGATGGGCTTTGGCGATCACCGGATTGCGGGCTGCGATCGCCGAGGCGAAATCGCTGCCCGCGATCGCGTTGAACGCGAACGGGAAATTGTTGGGGCCGAACACCAGCACCGGCTTGGACAGGGGCGCAAGGTGCGAGCGCAGTCCCGCAGCGGTGTCGATCACCGGCTGGGTCCAGCTGAAGCTGCGCACGGCCACTGCGGCCTGGCGCAGCTGGCCGGTGGTGCGCGGCAGCTCGTTGCCGCGCAGACGCGTGGGGGCCGGCAACGCGGTTTCGGCGTGGGCCAGTGCCACCAGCGTGTCCGCATCGGCATCCAGCGCGTCGGCGTAAGCCTCCAGGAAGGCCGCGACGCGCGAGACGGGTGCGGCGGCCAGCTCGGCCGCCACCGCACTGGCCGCCGCGACCGCGGTCTCGATGTCGGCCGCACCGCTGACGGGGAATGCGGGTCCGATGTGCTCGCCGGTGGTGGGATCCGCCGCGCGGAAGCTTCCCTGCAGCGACAGGCTCGGTTGCCAGCGTCCCGCCAGCAGAAGCGGTTCGACATGCGTCATATCAGGCCTTCTTGGTTGCAATGGCGTGGTCGATGATGGCCAGTGCGTCCGCACGTTCGGCGCCTTCGACCACCAGACGCGGGGCGCGCACGGTTTCGCTGCCCAGCCCGACCTTGGCCTGGACCAGTTTGATCAGCTGGACGAACTTGGGCACGGTATCCAGGCGCAGCAGCGGCAGGAACCAGTTGTACAGCTCCGCAGAAGCGGCGTACCCGCCATCACGGGCCAGCTCGAACAGCTGCACCGACTCCACCGGATAGGCGTTCACCAGGCCCGCAATCCAGCCTTCGGCGCCCATCGCCAAGCCTTCCACGATCGCATCGTCCATGCCGACCAGCAGCACCAGGCGGTCGCCCAGCAGTTCCTTGATCGCCGCGAAGCGGCGGATCTCACCCGAGGATTCCTTGACGGCCTGCAGGTTGGCGAACTCACCGGCCAGCTGCGCGATCTGGGCCGGCAGGATGTCGGTGCGGTAGGCCACCGGGTTGTTGTAGAGGATGCACGGCAGATCGGTGGCACCCAACACGGCGCGCGCATGCGCGGCAGCCTCGTGCCAATCGGACGTGTACACATATACCGGCAGCACCATCAGGCCACCTGCACCGGCGGCCTTGACCGCCTGCGCCAGCTTGACCGCTTCCTCGGTGGACAGCGCGGCGATGCCCGGCACCACCGGCACGCGGTCGCCGACCGCCTTCACCAGGGTGGCGACGATGGCCACCTTCTCATCAAAGCTCAGCGTCGCCGCTTCGCCCAGCGAGCCCAGCGGCACGATGGCGGTGGAACCAGCATCGACCAGCTGCACCGCGTGCTTGGCCAGGAACGCGTGATCGACGCTGCCGTCGGCATGGAACGGGGTGGTGATGGCGGGCAGGACGCCCTTCCAGAAAGAGGCATTGCTCATGGATGTATCCCTTGCGAGTCGTCGGTGAAGGAGTCGGCCAGCGCCGCGAGGCGGACCGGGAACAAGGGCGGCCGGCGGCCGCCATCGGTGGAACGTTCGGCATCGCCCAGGCCGAGTTCGGCCAGTGCGGTGCCGCAGATACGGCCTTGGCAGGCGCCCATGCCACAGCGCGAGGCGAGCTTGGCGTCGCGCGGGTCGGTGAAACCACGCAACGCGCGCAGTGGCACGTCTTCGCAACGGCAGATCAGAGTGTCGTCCTGCGCCAGGGCGTGGACGCGCGGATCCAGCGCAAAGGTGCGCTGGAGTTCGGTGGCGAACGCGCGCACCTGGCGGCGCCGCGACTGCAGCGCCTGTGCGGCATCGGTGCCCCCGGCCGCCATGCAGCCGGCGATGGCGCCTTCGACCAGCGCGCTGTCGCGCCCGCCGATGCCCAGCGCTTCACCTGCCGCGAAGACATTGGCCACGCTGCTGCGCAGCAGCGCATCGACCGCCACCTGCGGGTGCGCACCGCTGCGTTCCAGACGGCAGCCGAGCAGCTCAGCCAGTTCAGTGTTCGGCACCAGACCGTAGCCGACCGCGAGCTGATCGCACGCGATATGGTGGCGGCCGCGCGGACCCTCGATCTCGATTTCGCGCAGCTGCGTGTCGCCATACGCACCCACCACCACGCTCCCGGCGTGGTAGCCGATGCCGGCCAGCTGCACCTGCAGCGCAGCGGCCTGCAAGGCCTTGCTCGGCCAGCGCGGCAGCCGCAGTGCGAAGCCGGCCAACGCGCGCCGCGAGGCCTGCTCATGAATCCCCAGCACGCGTGCACCGTGGCGACGCAGTGTTGCCGCGCTGGCCAACAGCAAGGGGCCACTGCCGGCCACCACCACGCGCCGGCCCGCCAGGGGCCAGCCCTGCTTGGCCAGCGCCTGCGCGCCCCCCGCACCCGTCACACCGGGCAGCGTCCAGCCGGGGAATGGCAACAGCAACTCGCGCGCGCCGGTGGCCAGCACCAGGCTACCGTAGTGCAGTTCGCGGGCACCGGCAGGGCTGTCGGCCAGCAGCCAGCCCGATTGGGCCATCGTCACCTGGGTCTGGGCGAGCCACTCGACCTGGCCGGCACCGAGGATGTCCAGCGCGCGTCGCGCCATCGGCGGCGCACCATGGGCCACATCGTGACGCCAGACCTGGCCACCGGCGCGCGGCTGCGCATCCACGATGCCCACACGCACGCCATGCGCGGCCGCGGCACGGGCAGCGGCCAGCCCGGCTGGACCGGCGCCCACCACCAGCACGTCGTAATGCCGCACGGACTCAGCCATCGGTACGTACCTGCATGCCTTCGCGCGCCGGGGTCATGCAGGCGCGCAGCTGGGCAATCCCATCAATGCGCACCCGGCACTCAAAACACACGCCCATGCCGCACAACGGCGCGCGCGGCTCCCCGCCGCGCGACGTCCGGAAGGCGCCACCGGCGAGCGCGATCGCCACCGCCACCGTTGCCCCTTCAGGCACGTGGACGGGCGTTGCGTTGACCGACAGACACACGCGCGAGCTCATGCGGCCACTCCGGTGATCGCGCGGTCCGGCAGATAGGGGGCCGGGTCGATCGCCGGCGTGCGGCCCAGCACGCTGTCCACGATCAAACGCGCCGTGCCCAGTGCCGTGGTGACACCCAAGCCTTCATGGCCCGCTGCCACCCATACACTGCGCCGCCCCAGTACCGGCCCCACGTAAGGCCGCCCATCCGGCGTGGCCGGGCGCACTCCGGTCCAGATGCGGATCGCCTGCAGATCGCGCAGCACCGGCAGGAACGCAAAGGCCTGTCCCAGCATCTGCCGCAACAGCGGCAACGACACGTCACGATCGGACACGTTGAATTGGCGAGAGGAGCCGATCAGGATCTGTCCGGTGGGCCGCGGCTGCACGTTGAAGGCAACGCTGGTGTCCGCATCGCCATGTGCCGAATCCGCATAGTCCAAGGCCAGCAGCTGGTGATGGACCAGGCCCGGGTAGCGGTCGGTGATGACCAGCTGACCCTTGCGTGGACGCATCGGCAGCTCCGGCAACAGCTGTGGCAGATCCACGCCGCTTGCCACCAGCACCGGACCGGACAGCGCTTCGCCATCATCCAGACGCACCCCGTGATCGAGCAGCCCGACCACGCGGCGCCCGACATACAGCTGCGCACCGTGTTGGCAGGCCTGGTCGACCAGATAACGCGCCATGCGGGGTGGATACACCACCGCCTCGCTGGCGACCCGCATGCCCCCGGCCAGGCCGGGCACCAGGTTCGGCTCGAACTGGTACAGCTGCGTGGCATCGACCAGTGCCGCATCGATGCCCGCCTGCGCCAACCGGGCGATCTTGGCCGGTACCGTCTCCAGCTCGCGTACGTTACGTGCCACCCACAAGGTGCCACAGCGGCTGAACTCGGCCTCTTTCAGGCGCGCATAGCGTTCCCACAGCCGCAGCGAGTAAGCCGACAGCGCCAACTCCGCCGGATCGTCATCCATCGCCACCAGATGCCCCATCGCCGCCGCCGTCGAGCCGCCACCGACCGGGCCCGGCTCGATCACCGCCACGCGCAGGCCTTCGGCCGCGGCGGCTTCCGCGCACGCTGCACCGACAATGCCGGCGCCGACGATGATCAGGTCGTAGGTGTTCATCCGTGCGCGCTGGCCTCGGCACCGATGCCCCAGGCGAACGGGTCGACCGGATCGATCAACAACTGGGCCCGGGCAGTGATGTGCGCGGTGCCGCTGATGCGCGGTGCGATGCCACGCCCACTCAACCGGTAGCTGCCTTCGAAGGCGCTGCCCAGAATGCCCTGCTGGATCCAGCGCGCCCCCTCGGCCAGCTTGCCGTCCGCCGCCAGACAGGCCAGCTTGGCGCTGGTACCGGTGCCACACGGCGAGCGGTCATAGGCCAGGCCCGGGCACAACACGAAATTGCGCGCCTGGCCGCTGCCATCCGGTGCGAGGCCATTCACCTCGACATGGTCAATCTCGCCACCGTCTGCACCGGTGATGCCCGCGGCCGCCAGCGCCTGGCGGATGGCCTCGGTATAGGCAGTGAGCTCGCGCTGGTTCGACAGCTCCAGTGCGCACGGAGACTGCTCGGTGATGTAGAACCAGTTGCCGCCCCAGGCGATGTCGCCGCGCACACGGCCATGGCCGGCCACCTCCACCTCGATCCCCGCGGCATGCCGGTAGCTTTCCACGTTGTCGACGGCGATGTTGCCGGCCGCGTCCAGGTCGACACCGACGTTACCGACCGGCGTCTCGATCAGGTGCTGTCCCGGTCCGATCCGCCCGAGCTCCAGCAACGTGCGGACCACCCCGATGGTGCCGTGGCCACACATGCCCAGATAGCCCACATTGTTGAAGAAGATCACCCCGACGCAGGCGCGCGGATCCCGCGGCGGCAGCAGCAGCGCGCCGACCATCGTGTCCGAGCCACGAGGCTCACAGGCGATCGCACTGCGCCAGTGGTCGAACTCGGTACGGAAGCGCTCGCGGCACTGCGCAAGGTCGCCCTCGCCCAGGTCGGGGAAGCCGGAAAGGACGACCCGGGTAGGCTCGCCGGCGGTGTGGGAGTCGATCACGTCGATGGTATGCATGGCAACGATGCTCCCATCCGGCCACCACCGCGACTAGCGTGGAATGGCGGTGGCAAATGCGGAAATCTGCACAATCGACGCCGCTTGCAGGCGCCCCGCTTTGCGCTAGGATCGGAGCCACATGCCCTCCAGCAGACCGCCAGTGGATTCGATGGACGTCAACCTTTCCGGCAAAGAAATGCAGTCTTTGTTCGATGAACTCCCTGAAGTGGTGTTCTTCATCAAGGACCAGGAGGGGCGTTACACACACTGCAACCTGACCCTGGTGCGACGCCTCGGCCGCAAGCAGCGCAGCGACGTGATCGGCAGAACCGCGCTTGAGCTGTTCCCGCTTCCCCTCGGTGGCAGCTACACCATTCAGGACCGTCGCGTGCTGTGCGGCGAAGTCATCGACAACCAACTGGAAGTGCATCTGTATCCCAACCGCATGCCGGGCTGGTGCCTGACGTTCAAATGTCCGTTGTGCCAGAACGACGAGGTGTCCGGTGTCATCGGTGTCTCACGCGATCTCGGCCAGCCCGACAACAAGCACTCGGCGTTCGAACGATTGAACAAGGTGCTGGAACACATGCAGAACCATTACGACGAACAGCTGCGCGTGCAGTCGCTGGCCAATCTCGCCGAGCTGTCCGTTGCACAGCTGGAGCGCCACTTCCGGCGCGTGTTCCAGGTGACGCCGCAGCAACTACTCACGAAACTGCGGATCGAAGCGGCGATGCGCCTGCTGCATGGCGATGAGAGCATCGCCAGCATCGGGCAGCAGTGCGGTTTTGCGGATCAAAGCGCATTTGCACGGCAGTTCAAGGCGACCGTGGGGATGTCGCCGCGGGATTATCGGGGGATCAAAGGCCAGTTGTAGGGTGTGCTGTTACGCGAGAAAGCGAATTGCATGCAAGCGACTTGATGGTGCATCTGCGCCATCAACTTGGGATGATTTGGCTGCATGCCGTTTTCACGCAGCATCATGAACGTCCATCAGCCAGAAACGCGAGCACGTTGCGGACATCGGTATCGAACAATCTCGCGGCCTGAGTCGCTAATGGAGGTCAGCCTGTTCCCGTCATCACTAAGCTTGAACTGTGCGGTTGCAAGCCATGTGTCGCCCTCACCCGATAGCTCGGCGATCAACGCCACCTCATTCTTTCCGTTTACCACGACAGCTTTGATCGGCCCATCGCTTTCCCAGTAGATGATTCGTTTGGCCCGAATGGTAATCGCCGTGTCATCGATCTCGCTGCCGCAATACGCAGGCCCTGCAGCCCATTCACCCTGAAATCGAACGGGCATGGAACCTGCAGGCTCGGCAGCAGCCACCGGCATTGAAACCATCAGCATCAATGTCAGCAGACGATGCATAGCCTTTTCCAGTAAATCCAACAATATTGAATGGCGGGACTATGGTGTGGCCATGCAGGCCGCACTCCCTTACGTTTCTTCAGCCGCTTCCGCAGACTGTTTCTCTGCACGCACCCGAAGCGCTACTGACGCCATTTCCTTCCCCTGGATTATCCGCGTGGTTTCGACTCTATCCCGGCCGGAGGATACGTACAACCACACAAAGCAATGGGACATTTACCTGTCCCGATTCGTTCCTGGCGAATCCGTCAAACCCGCGTGGCGTCGGCACCCGTTGCAGAGCCGTCGAAGCTCCTGCTCCAGCACCTACACGCGCCTGGCTGCTGCTGCGCATCCCCGTGCCAGTGCGAGTCATACACCGTCAACGCAACAGTGGCATCCTGCATCTTCGTGCGGGAGACCAACAATGCGGATGACGGGAAATTCCATTGCAGCAACTGCTGTCACGCTGAAGGTCGGCGTGGTGTTCTGGGTGCTGGTGGCCTGGCGGACGCCCGGGGGCGAGCCTTGGGACGCGCCTGCGTTCTGGACCGTCGTCTATCCCATCGCATTGGCCATTGCCGCAGTGCTAGGCGCCTGTTTCCCCCGGAAGGCGTGGCTATGGGGACTGTTGCTCATGGCGCTGCAGGTGCCGGTGGTGGTCGTGATGTCGGGCGTTGGTCCGTTGTTGCTGGCCGGGCTGGTATACGCGCTGGTCCTCGCGCTGCCTGCGATGGCCATCGCGGCAGCGGCGGGCGCGCTGCGTCGCCGCCTGCATGGGAGGGGTTGAGACGCTCAGCGCTTCGCCGGCTGCCACCCTGCGCGCATGGCATCCGCAGGGCTGCAGAACATGCGCTCGCCGCGGCTCAGGTCGATGCTCGTGCGTTCGTAGTCCCGCTGGCCTGGCACGTGGTAGATCTTCCTGCCTTCGCGGGAGATGTTGCCCTTGATGCGGCATCCTCCCGCCGCCGGCGGAGCGGCCACCGGGGATTGTCGTGCCGTCTGCTCACGCTTGCTGCGACGATAGTCAGCTGGCATCTGGAACGGCCCCTGCCAGAGGTTCCGCTGGTGCTGGCGCGCGTCGGCTTCATCTGGGATGAATGCCGTCGCATATTCGCGATACGCGACCGCCCAACCCGCGCGCACCATCCGCCGATTGACCGACTGCCCTTGGACAAAGCACTCCGCCACCACCCGGCCGTAGCGGTCCGTGTCCTTGGGCTGGCAACGAACGGTCTTGTCCAGCACATAGCCGTCCAGCGCAGCAGCGGACCGTCGGCCACAGGGCCATGGACGTCCGTCGTTGGCGGTGCATTGCTGGGCGCTCTCCGGCGCATCGATGCCCCACAGGCGAATGCGCTGCTTCGCCACGGTGAGCGTGTCCCCGTCCGTGACCGTCGCGCGGCCGACCAGCTCTGCTGCCATGCCAGGAACCGAAGCCAACACCAAGAACAACACCACCAGAGCTTTCAACATCATCAACAACAACGTCCTCTAAGCGCATGCTCGTATGCGGGCGCCAGTTCAAACAGGGTGCGACACTCTAGCGGAAGTGGTCGACTGTCGGCTAACTATGAAACGCCGGGCCTGCCGACAACGTCGGCGAGCTCACCCTGACCCGCAACGCAATGAGCAGGCTGGCCAGGAGCATCACTGCCGCGGCAACGGTAAGGACTGCCACGATGCCCCCCAGCCCGAACACCAGGCCGCCCAAGGCGGCTCCCGCTGCGATGGACGACTGCACCGCAGCAACCACCATCCCGCCGGCACTCTCGGCCTGATCGGGTACCGCACGCGCGACCCAGCTCGACCAGGCAACAGGCACGCCACCGAAAGCCAGTCCCCAGAGCGCGACCAGGATCGAAAGCCCGCCAACGCCCACCGGCAACAACACCATGCCAAGCGCGGCGACGCCAACCATGGCAGGCATGATCACCAACGTGACTTTCAGACTGCGCTCCATGAGCCAGCCGGCCAGGAGTGTGCCGACAAAGTTCGCCACACCGAATCCGAGCAGAATCAGCGCGAGGCCATCAGCGCTCATCTGCCCCAAGCTCTCCAACGTTGGGCGGATGTAAGTAAAGAGCGAGTACTGACCGGTGTGCGCCAGAACGCAGCCCAGCATTCCGACCGCAATGCCTGGCCGGCGCAACAGGCCCACCACCGACTCTGGGAGCGCCGCCTTGCGCGGCGCCATTCGGGGCAGCGTGAACCACTGGAACGCAAACGTGAGTCCCCCTACCGCCGTCGCGGCCCAGAAAGCGCTGCGCCAGCCCAGCAACCCGCCGAGGTAGCTCCCCAAAGGAACCGACACCACCGTGCCGACCGCAATGCCACTGAAGATGATGGACAGCGCGCGAGGCACGCGCTGTGGCGGCACCAACCGCATGGCCACGGCCGCTGCCATGCTCCAGAACCCGCCCAGCGCGATGCCCAGAAGGACACGCATCACCAGGAGCACTCCCATGCTGGAAGACAGCGCCACCAAGGCGTTGGAGAGGATCATCAGACCCGTGAAGCTCAACAGCACCACGCGCCTGTCCATCAAACGGGTCAGCCGTGGCACAAGCAGGCCGGCGAACAATGCCACGACAGCGGTGACTGTCACTGCTTGACCGGCCAGCGCCTCCGACACCCCCAGGTCCGCCGCCATCGGCGTCAACAGGCTGGCAGGCAGATATTCCGCCGTGAGCAGCCCAAAGACCCCCATGGCCAGCGAAAACACCGCCACCCATGCCGATGAAGACGGCTCCCCGCTCTCCCTGGCCACAGAATCAGGCGTGTTCGCGGCATCAACTACGTTATTGCTCATCACAGATCCCAGTGCATTGGTGCAGCCGAGAGTCTAGGGAGCCAGGTCAGGATGATCTATGATTGTCCAACCTGTATTTTTGATCGAAACCCCGAGCCGTCTCAATGAGCCACGCTCCACCCCAGTCCACCGACCTGATCAGCGAGCTGCTGACCGGCATGCGACTGCATGGCGTTCAATACCGACGCATCCAGACCGGGCCGACCTTTGGACTTGGATTCCTCCCGAAGCCAGGCCATGCCTACTTCCATTACCTGGCAGTGGGCAGTGCGATCCTTCGAGGCGCGGACGGCAGCCAACACGTTCTCTCCGCCGGGGATGTCGTGCTTCTTCCCCGCGGAGAAGGCCACGCGCTGCTGTCGGGCGAGGACCATCCCGTCCAGTGTCTGGAAACGATAGACGCCGCCCCACTGGGCGACGCGGTGAGCGGGATAGACACATGCCCGAGCACACATGCCGTGCCAAGCGCAGTGCTTTTCCACGGATGCATGCTGTTTGATCTGGGTGGCATGCAAGGATTGAGCAAGTTGATGCCGGCGGTGATGTTGGCTGATGGCAACGCCACTGCGTTTCCTGGACTCTTGCCGATGGTCGACGCGATGAAGCGCGAGGTGTGCTCCGGACGCATTGGCTATGCAGGCATACTCGCCCGGCTGGCGGATGCCGTCGCGGCCATGATCGTGCGTGACTGGGTCGAGCGCGGTTGCGACGGCGCATCCGGCCTGGTCATGGCCATGCGCGACCCTCGTCTGTCGCTGTCGTTGCTTGCCCTGCACAGAGACCCCGGGCGTGACTGGACCGTCGAAGCGCTGGCTGCAGAATCCAACATCTCGCGATCTGTCTTTGCAGACCGGTTCCAGAGTGTGATTGGAACCGCGCCCCTGCGATACGTGACTGAGCTGCGAATGCAATTGGCGAGTCAATGGCTGACTCAGCAAAGCCTATCCATCGAGGTGGTGGCAGAGCGCCTTGGCTACGCGTCGCAGGCTGCTTTCAGTCGCGCGTATAAGCGTGTCATGGGGCACTCGCCTGGCGCGACTCGGCGGGGGCGCCGGTTGGCCTCGGCATAGGGGCAGTTTGGGGGCCGTCGCTCAAGCGGCCTGGGCATCTTGAATGGGCGGTTATCGGTGACTGATCGCGTCGAAGCGCGCCGTCTTTGTTCGAACGCGATCAGCGGTAGTGCGTCGCGCCCCTTTTGGAGCACTTCATGCGGAGGGCTGATCGGTGGCCTGGGCTTGGTGGGTGCATCCATGCATCCTTTCAAGTTCAAAGTGGCAAAGCTGCGGATTTCCAAAACCGGCCGGAGGCAATGCCCTCGCACCAATGGTGCTTTTCAGAAGGCAGATGGCTTGGCCACTTGCGGCCACCTCTGGGCTTTCCCTTGCTTTGCTTTCAAATCAAATCCCAGCCAAGCTTTTCCACATCGCCTTGCCTCGGGCTTCGTGAACCGACGCGTATTGCTGTGGATCCCAACAGGTTCCGGTCAAGAGCAGCCCCAGCTCGGCCACGGTGGCTTGGCAACGATCGCCAAAAGCCAAGACCTCACTGAAGGTCAACCCAAGCGTGTTGATGTCAAAGGCGCGGGGCTCCTCGTCCAATTTGCGCATTTCCAGGTGGGCGTGGTGCTTGTCCCGCAGTGTCTTGATTTTCGCTGCCACGGGATCAGCCGCAAGGATCACCATTTCATTGAAGACCTTTTCCCAGCCACTATCGAAGCGCGAGTAATTCTCGTCCCGATCGCTCTGCCTGAACCTCTCTTGGAAAAAAGCTGAGCTTTCGGGCGGCAGGTCGCCAATCGGATCGTGGTGAAAGTGATCGAACATTCGCCCGTAGCGCTCCCGGTAGTGTTCCTTGATCGCGGGATCTGCTTGGAGCTTGCGCCAGAGGTTGGCTAGGCTACCGGACCGCGAATGGTTGTCCAGAAAAAGCCGTGACTGATCGCGCACTAGGTCTTGTCCAAGAAGCGGCGCCAAGTGGTTCCAGGCATTGGCACCCGGCGTCTTGTCCAGCTTAGCTTTCAGCCCTGCCTGAATCTCGGGGTCTTGAATGAGTGGGGACAGAATGTGCCGGCGTTCGTCGAGGATGTGGCACTCCTGCGTGAGCACGCGAACGAATCCATTGATTTGGCGAATGCGTTGGTCCAGTTCATCGGATTTCATTCCTGCTCCGCCTCCGCCGGCATCTGCTGGAACCGCACATTCAGCCGCTTGATGAGCGCTCGGGTTTCCGCGTTCGGAGCGCGCGTGCAAACCAGCACCGCCTCCCCGTTGGGCACGTGGCGGATCGCCTTCTGCTCGGCCCGGACAATGGCGCGGTACTTCACCGCTTGGTAGACGCCTCGCTGGAGCTCGTCCTCCGAGCACTTGCTGGTTTTCACTTCCACCGCCAGGCGATGCTTGCCGTTGTCGAACTGAGTGTCCAACCGATCGCCAGAACTCAAGAGCTTCTCGTTCGTGCCCGCGGTGAAATCGCCGTAGTTCATGAACTCCTCCGGATGGTTGGCCACCCAGCGTTTAAGCGCTCGGTGTTCGGCGCTCTCGGTACCACCGCCCTGTTGGACCTTGGGCAAGGGAATGGGAGCATTGGAGGAAACCTCTGCCACCGGCCCGGTCGCCGGGGCAAGCATCGTGGCCCCAAGAGCACGGGCGACCCTGTCCCAGTCCGGATACGTGAACACGTCTTCCATGGCCTCACGAAGGTACACCCTGCGATCGTCTTCCGTGTCCAGCTTCTTCCCCGCGAAGTAAGCCGGCGAAATCGTTATGGCGCCCTCTCCTGGGTGCCTCGTGGCCTTGTTAACCACGATTGTGTGCAGGGGTGGAATCGGTTTGCCCCACTGCTCGCTCAACCACTGGAGCGCCTGGGCCACACCGCCAGCCACAGTCCCGTAAAGATCTTTTCGGGGTTTGATGTCGTGGCCGTAGTTGTCATGGAGCTCTTGGGCCAAGTCGCTATACGAATGGGCCTCTCCCTCTTGGGCCCATCGGATGAGGATGGGCAGGGCATCCGGAATGACCTCGCTCCTCCACTTCGTCCGCGCGAACTCCACCATTGACCAGTCAAACTTTTCCATCCCCATACCTGCTCCTTGGTTGTTGACCCATGGTAGCGGTAGGGCTTGGACTGCGAAACGACAAGGACCGGTCTCCCCTCCCCTTTCGTCAGTCCTCGTTGGGCAGCATGATGCTGACCACAGGCTCCAGGGCGTTTCCGGGCCCACACAGTGCCTTCAAGGTGATGCCTGAATCGAGGATTCGCAGACCTCCGATTGCAACTCTCCCCGCCAGCGATCGTTGGCGGGGTACAGAGCAGCGCGACAATGAGTGTCCGGTCCTTTACGGCGGCTAACCCAGCTCTTCCATGCGAGCTTTCCTCCGTTGCATGTAGTGCAACATCCCGCTGGCACACTGCTCAACAACGGAGCTTTCCTCAAAGGCCCCAACCCCAACCGCGGTCAGTGCCGCAATGACGCACAAGTTGGTGGTGGCCACCGCGTTGACGGTGGTCTGAAACAAAATGGCCGCTGGCACATGTGCGCCGATCTGCCCGTTAGGGTCTTGATACATCACCCGAATGGCCTTCCCGCCATGGACCAGTCCGCAAAGAGGGTCCCACGAGTTGGTCACCGTCCGAGCAAGCTTCTGAGGCTCGTCGTCGTGCCCGATCCGTGCCATGGCCTGCTCCACGTCGCCGGCCAGGTCTTTGAGGGCAATAGCCACCCACTTTCCTTTCTCGTTCTTCTTTCGGGGGCCGCGATCTTCCTGGAGAAAGTCCTCCAGCTGTTCGTCGTCTGCGAGAAACTGGACAAACACCGCCCGCAGGAACTGCTCAATCTGGGAGCGGTGCATCGCCAAGGCCACCGCAGGAAGATCGATGGGATGGGTCTCCAAGAGGAACAGCAACGCCCGGCCGTAGTCCATCGACGCCCTCAACAGCTGGAAGGTCACCCGGTGGCGCTCGCTGTCGGCAGGAACGGTGATACGGGCCATGCAGGACATGTTCAATTCCAGGCTCGCTTTGGCCTCTCTGGCCTCCCGTGCAATGTCAAAAGCTGTGGGATGGCGCTTGGCAGCGCGCGCGTCCAGTGCATCGCGGATCGCATCCTTCAACGAATTCTGCGTCATGTCCTTTGCCTTTCACTCCCGGATTTCAAAAGATGCCTCAGAGCTGCGGCACGATCTTCCCAGCGATCCACGTTCCAGGATGGATGGTAGACCCAAGTCATCCACGCCCATCCGTTGCCGTAATCGAGAGACCATACGTGGCGCTCCTCCAGATAGCGCCGCCTCCTGCCCTCGGAGTTGGCATGGCTCGCATGGAAGCTTGGCTGGTCCGACGGCTTCCCGTGATCGAATCTTCGCCAAGCAGTGCGCCCAAGAACGAGTATCACGTCTGGCTGGAGAATGGGTAGGACCACCTCTACCAGCACTCGCCCCCCTTGGTTGAAGTCGGTTCCAGACGGACGGTGTCCAGCTCTCGTGCCGGCAAAGCGCTGGGACAAGTTGCAAAATGCCACCTGCCGCCAAGCTTGAGCGGCATCCACGAGACTTGGGCTACTTTGGCCTGTCAGGAGGCGATCCAGCTCATCCAAAGAACTTGCCACCGCCTTTTCTCTCGCAAGTCTCCATGTCCCCAAATGTTTCGCGAGTGAAAGGACGAGTAATGACCGGGTCGTCGGTCCACCCAGCCTCTCGGTAATGGGACTCGCCCAGTAGCAAGACGCGGCGCCCTTCAACTCCCTTCAAGTAGCCGCGGCCCACGTAGGGCACGAAGGGCACCTCAGCCGGCCACGCTTCCATGTTCAACTCAGCCGGATCATCCATGCCATTGACCTTCGTATGATGGTGTCAGGCTACTCCACACCGTGCTGCCACGCACGATGGCACGCCATCCCATGCCATCCCATTTTTCCGCCACATTTAGCCGACAAAAAGCTCTTGCATACCTTTCGCACGTGCTTTAACTGTATGGGCCTTCAAGGATCATGCAGGGGCCCCCATGACAACTCACCACGGCTGGCAGGCGTGCCGCGCATGCCATGCACCAGGGCTTGATGTGCGCGTGGAGGGGGACTGGCACCTCCGTGCCAATCCCGGCTACTGGGGAACCAGCGCCCCTAAAACCTTGGTCCTGGGATTTTCCAAGGGGGCCACTCAATTTGCCGCCGCCCAACATGGGAGCTTCGACGGGGTCGCCTTCGCAGGTGCTATGCGCCCTCGCCTCGCAGCCGTGTTGCACGAGCTTGGGGTCGATCTGGGTGGGCAAACGATCAACGACGCCCTGACCGCCGAAAGTCGCCACGTGGGCGCCGCCTCCTTGGTGCGCTGTGGGTTGTCGGTGATGGAGAACGGCAAGCTAGTCAGCAGTGGCACCATCATGCCCAAGGCCATGCGTTCGTCGTTGCCTTTGGAAGCCATGAAAACATGCGTGGCGCGCCACCTGGACCCGTTGCCTGACAGCGTGGAGCGCGTGGTCTTGTTGGGGACCACCGATGCCTACATGAAGGGGGTCAAGGCGCTCATACGCCAACAGTTCAACGACTTCCAAGACCTCAACGCCGTGGCCTTTCGCGCCCAGGGCCGGACGTGGGTGTTTGCCTCGCACCCCAGCCCAGCCAACGGCACTTTTCAAGCATGGATCTACGGTGACGCTGCCACCGAACCCGGCCGCAAGAAACAGCTGGCGCTCCAAGCGTTGGGCCACAAGGCCCCAGCGCAGCACCTGCCAACCCCGCCTTGCCTGGCGCCGGCACTGATCCAGCCGTCCACGCCGCCAGTGCCGATTTCGCCATCCAAGGCGTCCAACGACCACCGTTTTGCCCGAGCCTTCCATCTGGTTCGCCACGACGGAAGGGTGATCGTCCCGGTGCGGATGAGGGACCGAGCCACGGGAAACGTGGCGTTCCGGGTGGCCAAGATGGGCAACACCAAAGATGGTCAGCGCGAAATCTACGACGAAGTGGAGTTGTTGAGCTTGTGCGAGAGTGGGCAATTCCAGGTGCGCGCCCAACCGTTGGACAAGTCCACGCCGGCCAACTTTGCTCGGCCGCTGCTCAACCACCGGATCGTGAAGACCCCTGCCCATTGATCGCCGCACGGCGCGCCAAGCCTTCGTGAAGCAACAGGCGCGTTAGTTCGCTGGCGCGTAGCCCCTCCCGGACTGCCACCTGCTCCAGCCAGTCTTTCAGCTCCCGTGGCACGCGAACGGCCATCTGCACGTAGGGTGGCCGGCTCATGAAGACAAGCTCGCCAAGGTGAGCACCCACGCCAACGCCAAGCCGCTTCGTCAGTCCCCAATAAACATGTTTCCCCCTTTCGCATCGTTGGTCTGTGTCAGACGCACGCATCGCGAACGTCATACGTTTGGGATACACCTGCACGAAAAACCCGCAAGGGGATCGCTTTGACCAAAGACAAGAACCGGGAAAAGAGCCCGGTATTCAGGAAGTGAAACGAAGGAAATCAATGCCCCTTCAGGTGAACCACCCGCGATCAACGCGGTCCAGGACGTGGTCTTTGCCGAACGTGGGGGCAGCGTCTTTGGGCCCAGCTCGGTGTCTGTGAGCCCGGCGTCGCCGCTGGAAGACGCTACGGCACATTGCGATACTTGCGTCACATAAGGGGGAGCACATGGGTATCGAACGGAAGTTCCAGAGCTACGGCGCCCAGCTGGTCAATCGTGCGTTGGGCGGTTTCCGCGGTCACCGCTGATCCGCGAGAGGTGGTGGTGAGCCTCTGGCAACACAAAATCGTCGAGCGCGACGGACGGTGGTTCTACGATGATTCGCTCGCGCGGTGGACCGGCGCGGGCAAGAACTTGCTCAAGGAGCACCTGGGCGTGGCCTACCGCGAAGGGTTGCGGTTGCGGGCCGTGGTCGCGACCAAACACAATCGCGCCGAGCGCGAACGGGATTCAGACAAGGCCCCGCGCAAAACGTTCAAGGCACGCCCCGACTGGGTCGGCCATGTGGCGCTGCTGGACGGCGACCATTTCGTGCTAGCGTTCGACCACGTCGGCGAGACGGCCACCACCCCCGCAGGGGTGAAGTATTGGCGGGTTGCGTACGCTCCTACTCTGAGGACGTTACGCCTGTCGGCGAACCACGCAACGTGCCGTAGGGATTTTCTGAAAAACTCCCCGTGCCGTAAACGCACCGCCTCCCCAACGACGCCCCTGCATCCCCTCTCCATTAAGGCCGGCTCCTGACGCCCGTTAAACCTTCGTTTCCAATGATGCCCAACCATTGGCATGCCGGAACTGGTGGCCCCGGTGCAACCAGCCCAAAGCTCCCACAGGATAGGTCCTACGAGGACCATCGCCACGTCGCTTGCTCGCCACCAACGATTAAACGCGTCTGGCAAGCGCTCACCCGGAGTGTCGTCCGTGCCTATCCTATTGTTTCCCCCGCCTGGATCCACCGATGCCAGCACTGCACTGCAACGCCCTCGCCCTAGACATGAACAGAACTCTCATTGAGTCCAGGACCCTTGTCGAGCACGTGCTTGGCTTGTTCTCTGCCAAACACGGGTTGGACTACGAGGAGGCAAGAGCAAGGGCTCACGGAATGCAGACCAACGACTTGTCAGACACTACATAGGCGACGCAGACGCGGCTCTCTAAGAAGCCAAGATCTTGGAGCGCTACGAGGAAGATCACGTCGAAGGCATCGCTGCCCCCCCCCTGGCGCTGCCTGGCTACTGCGCTCGCTTCCGCCGTCTCTAGTCGCCTAGGTAACCTCGGCCGACCAAAAGCTTGCGCGAAATCGTATGAACGCAACAGAGCTCCAACTGCCGACGACAGCGGTCTTCGCTGAGGATGCCAATCCTGGCAAGCCCAATCCGTTTTGCTCAGCTCAGCGCCAAGCGGCTCGAACTCGACGCCAAGGACTGTGTGGTCATTGAAGACGCTCGCGATGGGATCGAGGCTGGCCTTGCAGCAGGAGTCTTCGTCTTGAATGTTGGTCCGCGACACCCCGGCGAAATCGCTCGCGTCATCGAGATTGCCTCGTTGGAAGAACTCACAATCGAAGTCATTGGATGTGCCCTTAACATCGGCTATGTTGAGCGCAACACCAACCTGTAGTTACTCGCATTAGGATGCGTGCTGACAGCGCTCCATGTGTAATGGCAGGCGACGCGTTGTGAACCTCTCTACCGCTGTCTCGCTATTCCATGGAAGGATGCCAATGAACACTACCGCGACACCTGCCGCTCAGCTATCTGTCCCCACTGAGAAGTCAGGCCCCAGCGCATTGATGACGCTGGCCACCATTGCCGGCGGCCTGGTGGCATTAGCCACGCTGCTTGGATTTGTTCTTCATGGATGCGGCCATGTGGCATACAGCACTTACCTCAATGACTGGGGCGTGCAAGAGGGCCTGTTCCCACAGACGGCGGATTGGAAGGTTGTTCGGGGCTACTACGCCATCGTGCTCCAAGGCAGCCAACTGATCTCTGATATCCCTTGGCTCCTTGTCTTCTACGCGTTCTGTGGCATGACTATAGCCATCTTTGTCGCAAACCTGCCCACCGTTCAACGCACAGCGTTTCACGATTGGTTTGCAGCACGAGCATTCTGGGTCCGCGAGCCGGTCAAAGCGATGGTGGGATCCGCCGCCGTGCTCTATGTGGCGTTAACGATGACTTTGATCGGCACACTTCTCGCCCTCATCCCTGGGTGGCTTGGTGAACGGGCCGGGCATCATCAAGCCTTGAAAGAGCGCGAAGCGATCAAAAACGAGGACGGCGCCAAGCTTCCTTCTGCTGAGCTCTGGCGAGACGGAAAGAAAGAGGTCAGCGGCAAGATCATCGCTTCATCCGAGGCGATGGTTGCCATCTATGACCAAAACCTTGACTTGGTTCGCACGCTCGAAAGCACTGGGTATGAGATCCGATCAGGGAAAACACCAGTTACTGGGAAGTGAGCGCACCTCCGTCAGATGGGCCTCAGCACTGCCCTGAGAGCGAACCACTAACCCTTGTGGCGACCCAAGCAGTGGCTGGCAGATCTATCCGACCTGCAGACCCTTGTCGTCCTGTCTTGCACCTCAAGATTTCGCGTCAGCAGTCGCTAACGAGCTACCGCTACTGCATGGACGCACAATGGAAACGACTGCGACTTGGAAAGAGATGTTCACGCTGCTTGAAGCGGCCGTGACATTGCTGGCGCTGCCCTGCGCCGCACTCTTTCTCTGCTACATATCGGGAACGCTTCACCCGCTTCGAAATCGATTGATGCGGCTTTTCATCAGCCGCGACGATGTGGAGCACGGCGCCATTCGAGACAGTATTTCTGACCGCTCCGCCGTTGTTTCCTTCGGCATGATCTACGGCATCCATCTGGATACCACGGCCGAAGTCGAGTCAATGATCAAGGGCGCGCAAACGCACAACGTGCCGCTTCACCTCATTGGCGCGGCGGGCAGCGCATTTGATCGTGAGGCACTTGCAGTCAAACCGCACAAGTCGCCTGGCAAGTGGGGAGACGCGATGAGCAGCATCGCGCTCATGATCTTCTACTTGGCGACAGCATGCCTTCTGTTGGGAGCCTTTAGCAGCGAGGTTTTGATCCGCATTAAGGACACCGACACGCTTCTGCGGGTGGCCACAAAAGGTGATGAGGGCACTGCTCACGGCATCTTCCGTGACAAGGACCTTACTTTCTCGCAGCGAGAATGCGCCGCTCTTACTCAGCCGATTGAGATTGAGCCCTTCGTTGACGATGAAGCACGCTACAACTTGTCGGTGCTTTGCGCGATCTGGACCTTGCCGGTCGAGCGAAAAGAACTCACGGAGTCGCTGCCCGTGCAGCGCACTGCATTCGGTGCAGCCGCATTGGTGACCTTCATGTTCCTGCTGGCGTGCTGGCGCTCGTTGCTCAAACGATTTGCAATCCGAAAGCTAGAGCGCAGGACCGGCCTTGCGCGACTGCCAGTTGCTTCCACCTCACAGCGCCAGTTCGTGCTGCGAATTGGGAAATTGTTTTATCTACGCTACGGCAAAGAACAGACTCCTTCCCATGGCTCACATACGCAAGAGTAGTTAACCCGAAGGAGACGAACGGGGTCGGTGCGGGCAGTGCGTAAGCTCCCCCGGCAGCCAGACACCCGATAAGTAGAACTTTCTGGCATCGTTAACCAGCCAGGAGGTTGCATGCGCACATCAAAATTCACCGAGACGCAGATCATCACGATCCTCAAGCAGGGCGATGCCGGGCTTGCGGTGAAGGATCTATGTCGCCAGGCCGGCATCAGCACGGCGACGTATTACCAGTGGAAGAGCAAGTACGGCGGGCTTGAGGCGTCCGAGCTTCGTCGAGTCAAGGACCTCGAAGCTGAGAACGCCAAGCTCAAACGCATGTATGCGGAAATGGCGCTGGACAACGCGGCGCTGAATGACCTGATCGCGAAAAACTGTAGGGCCGGGTCAGAAGCGTGAGGCAGTGCGTTTCCTCACCGAGGTGCACGCGCGCCCCCTGAGCCGGTCGTGCGGTTACGTGGGTTTGTCTCGTGCGGCCTGGTATGCGCCGCCACTGGACTGGACCGTGCGCGATGTGGAGTTGATCTCGGCATTGGCCAGGCTGGTCGAGGAGCGGCCCAGTCGAGGTTTCTGGAAGTGCAGCGATCAACTACGCAAGAAGCGACCGGACTGGAATCCGAAGCGGATCTATCGGGTATACAAGGCGATGAAGCTCAACCTGAGAAGAGCGGCCAAGCGCCGTCTGCCAAAGCGCGAGCGGGTGCCGCTGTATGTTCCCAGGCATCCAGATACCGTCTGGTCGATGGACTTCATGAGTGACGCGTTGGCCTGTGGCAAACGACCCCGAACGTTCAATGTGGTCGACGACTTCAACCGCGAGGTGCTGCATATTGAGGTGGATACATCACTCAACTCTGGTCGCTTGGTGCGCGTTTTCGAGCAGCTCAAACGTGATCACGGATTACCGCAGGTTCTACGGTCGGACAATGGCCCTGAGTTCCTGGGCGAAGCATTTACCCAGTGGGCCAAACTCAGCGGCGTGGCGCTGCGATACATCCAACCTGGCAAGCCCAACCAGAATGCCTTCATCGAACGCTTCAACCGCACGTTCCGTGAGGAGTTGTTGGATCAGCACCTCTTCGCACGCCTTGAGGACGTACGCGAGGCAGCGCATTGGTGGATGATCGATTGCAACGAGATTCGTCCACATGACTGGCTCAGCGGCATGAGCCCCGTCGAGTACCGTACCGCTCACACCAGAAGCTCTACTTTAGAAATGTCTGCTTGACGGGGGAGCTTACGCATGCACCCAACCCTTCCGCGCTTTGCGCTCCAGGGCCAGCCATTCGGCTGTCCGGATTCGCTCCGGGCGAATCCGTCGAACCCGCGTGGCGTCGGCACCCTCTTCTCTCCACCAGATACGCAAAACGCCCCTTCCGGGGCGCTCCGTGCTAATAGCGATCGGTGGCCTGGGATTGTTGGGTGCATCCATGCACCCAACCCTTCCGCGCTGCGCGCTACAGGGCCAGCCATTCGGCTGTCCGGATTCGCTCCCGGCGAATCCGTCGAACCCGCGTGGCCTCGGCACCCTTTTCTCTCCGCCAGATACGCAAAACGCCCCTGAAGGATCGCTTTGTGCTGATAGCGATCGGTGGCCTGGGATTGTTGGGTGCATCCATGCACCCAACCCTTCCGCGCTGCGCGCTACAGGGCCAGCCATTCGGCTGTCCGGATTCGCTCCCGGCGAATCCGTCGAACCCGCGTGGCCTCGGCACCCTTTTCTCTCCGCCAGATACGCAAAACGCCCCTTCCGGGGCGCTTTGCGTATCTGGCGGAGAGAGTGGGATTCGAACCCACGGAAGGAATGACCCTTCGCCGGTTTTCAAGACCGGTGCCTTAAACCGCTCGGCCATCTCTCCGGTGTGCGGTCCGGCGCTTGGCCGGGGCCGCATTCTCGCATGACAGGCCCGGTTTACCCAAGCCCGCGCGGCTCACCCCGCATCCACCGCCAAGGCACCCAATGCACTGGCCTTGATCTTCTCCTTGGCCCGCTCGCATGCCCCACCGCAGTCCAGGCGCGAAGCCTCCAGCTGCGGCGGCAGGTGCTCGGCCAGGAAGTCGATGAACACGCGCACCGCCGGCAGCAGGCCACGGCGGGAGGCGAACACGGCGTGGCAGATGCCCTGCGGCAGCGACCAGTCCGGCAGCACCACCTCCAGCTCCCCATTGCGCACGGCGTCGGCACAGACGGTTTCCGGCAGCATGGTGATGCCGAAACCGTCCTTGACCATGCTCTGCAGCAGTGGGAAATCGAAGCCGGCCACGCGCGGCTGCAGGTCCACGCGGCGGACCGCACCTTCAGGGCCGTGCAGTTCCCAGCGCTGACGGGCTTCGTCTTCGCTGATGCTCAGGGTGACGTGATTGGTCAGCTCGTCCGGGTCTTTCGGGCGGCCGGCGCGATCGAGGTATTTGGGGCTGGCCACCAGCAGTTCCTGCACCTGGCCGAAGCTGCGCATTACCAGGCTGCCATCGTCATCCAGGCGCGAGCGCACGCGCAGGGCGACGTCGTAGCCTTCGTTGATGATGTCCACGCGGCGGTTGCTGATGTTCAGCTGCAGCCGCACCTTGGGGTACTGCGCCAGGAAGATCGGCAGCAGCTTGGGCAGCTGCATCTGCGCCAGAGAGACCGGCACGCTGGCGCGTACGAGGCCCCGTGGCTCGGCGCTGAGGCGATCCACCACCTCACGCGCGGCCTGGGCCTCGGCGAGCATGGTCTGCGCGTGGCGATGCACGCTGGTGCCGACGTCGGTCACCGCGAAGCGGCGCGTGGAGCGCTGCAGCAGGCGCACGCCCAGGTCGGTTTCCAGCTGGCTGATACGGCGGCTCAGGCGGGATTTGGGGATGCCGAGCGCGCGTTCTGCAGCGGCGAAGCCACCATGATCGACCACCATGGCGAAGTAGTAGAGGTCGTTGAGGTCTTGCATACCGAAGTTCCAGATATAGAACAATACGTGGTATTCAACCACCTTTATTCCAAACAGGCAACAACCTAACCTGATCTCCGTCGGCGGCGCCTTGCCCCGCCCCTCCCCAGATAACAGGTGATTGCCATGAAGCTTCTTCACATCGATGCCAGCGTGCTTGGCGACAACTCGGTTTCCCGCCAGCTCTCCGCCGCCGTGGTCCAGCAGTGGCGCGACCAGGTGCCGGGCCTGGAAGTGAGCTACCGCGACCTCGACGCCCAGCCCGTGGCCCATCTGCGCAGCTCGTCCCTGGCCCAGTCCGACCCGGCCGAAGTGGCCGACGCCGAACAGGTGCTGGCGCAGTTCCTGGCCGCCGACGTGGTGGTCATCGGCTCCCCAATGTACAACTTCAGCGTCGCCTCCACCCTCAAGGCGTGGATCGACCGCCTGGCGGTGGCCGGCCGCACCTTCAAGTACACCGAAAATGGCCCGGTGGGCCTGGCCGGCGGCAAGCGCGTGATCGTGGCCAGCAGCCGCGGCGGCCTGCATACCGGCGCCCCGACCGATTTCCAGGATCCGTACCTGCGCCAGGTGTTCGCCTTCTTCGGCATCGACAACGTCGAGTTCGTGCGGGCCGAGGGCATCGCCTACTCGCCGCAGCACCGGAGCGATGCGATTGCGCAGGCACTGGCCGCACTGCCGCAGCCGGAAGCACTCGCCGCAGCCTGAGCTGTCGCGCGCCACACCGCCCCCTCCCCCTCGTCGTGACGGTGTGCGTGCGTGCTGATGGCCCCTCTCGGGGCCATCATTTTTTACCTGCGATCAACGAAGCTCGCAGTCCCGCGCGACCGGTGAGTTCAGCAGCATCCCGTTGCCTGTGCAGGCGGCGATCACGGCGTCCCCTTTGTGGAGCGCCCCTGCCTCGTCCCGCGACAGGCCGGAGATTGTCACCTGCTCGTTGCTTCCGGCCTTGAGCTGCACCTGCGGTTTGTCCATGAAATCCGTCTGGATGGCCGCCACTTCGCCGGTGATCAGCAGCTGCTTGCCTTTATAAAGGACATCGGCCGCGACCTCGTTGGCCTGGTAGTCCAGATACAGTTGGCGCGCGCCGACTTCCACGGCATCGGCCTGCGCGATATTGATATCGCCGTCACTCCGCTCGTCGGCAGGCGACGGCTCCGCGAGCGGCTCAACGGCTGACCTGCTCATCGAGCTGACCGTGCCGGCAAACACCACCCCGCCCACGAAGTAAATCAGCGGCGACGCGATCAGCGACAGCACCAGCGGAACGATGCCCTTCCACGCGCCGCCCTTGGACATCGCGACGATAGCGAGGATGAAAGCGACCAGGTTGAGTGGCCAGCCAACGAACATGCCGAGCCCCGGGAACGGGATCAAGAAGCACAGCCAGGCCATGATCAGCAGCAGCCACGCGGCGGCACCGGCAGGGTTGGATGGCGGGGTGGGTGTGGCCGCTGCATTCATTGGGGTGTCCTGTGAAAGATTGACGTTGACGACAAGTCTGTTGGCGTTGTCTGGCCGTAGATGGACGGCGGTCACAGCGCACCTGTCGGCGGCTGCGTGCCTCGCTCTACGTGCTGGACCGGGCAGCGTTGTGCGCGAGGTGTTTGATGGTCATCGCCGTCCCCGGCGACGTTCGTCACGACAGCTGTACCGACAGGACGGCACTCCCATTTCCCACATGCCGTGCTGCCCTCTGGGAAGCGCCCGCGATGTCGTATTCAGCACAGTCATTCCATCGCATCCGCCGGTAAGCTGAGCGCCCCTCCAAACCGGCCAGATACGCATGGACTATCGCGTCACGGCAATGCACCGCAGCGAATTCCCGCACCCGATCACTCTGCACCCCGGCGACGCACTGCAGGTCGGCGAGCGTTATCAAGGGCCCGAAGGGTGGGACAACTGGTATCTGTGCCAGACGCCCGGGCAGGACGCTGGCTGGGTGCCCGCGCAGGTGATCGGCAGGAACGCACGGGGCGATGCCGTGGCAGCCGAGGCGTATTGCGCGCGCGAACTGGATGTCGACGTGGGCCAGCTCGTGCGGGGTGAGCGCGTGCTCAATGGCTGGGTGTGGTGCGAGGTGGTGGGTGGTGATACGTCTGGTTGGGTGCCGTTGGGCGTGTTGACGCCGATGACGCCCCGGTAGCGCCAACAAAAAACCCGCCTTCCGGCGGGTTTTTTTCAAGCGTCACGGCGTTGGATCAACCGATGATCTCGACACCGCCCATGTAGGGCTTCAGCGCATCCGGCACGGTGATGCTGCCGTCGGCGTTCTGGTAGTTCTCCATCACCGCGATCATCGCGCGGCCAACCGCCACGCCGGAGCCGTTGAGCGTGTGCAGCAGCTCGGGCTTGCTGGTTTCCGGGTTGCGCCAGCGGGCCTGCATGCGGCGCGCCTGGAAATCACCGCAGTTGGAGCACGAGGAGATCTCACGGTAGGTGTCCTGCGAGGGCAGCCACACTTCCAGGTCGTAGGTCTTGACCGCGGAGAAGCCCATGTCGCCGGTGCACAGCAGCACCTTGCGGTACGGCAGGCCGAGTTTCTCCAGCACGACTTCCGCACAGCGGGTCATGCGCTGGTGCTCTTCATCGCTCTGCGCCGGGGTGCACGCGGCGACCAGCTCCACCTTCTCGAACTGATGCTGGCGGATCATGCCGCGCACGTCGCGGCCGCCACTGCCGGCTTCGGCACGGAAGCACAGCGAATGGGCGGTCATGCGCAGCGGCAGCTGGTCGGCATCGATGATGTCATCGCGCACGATGTTAGTCAGCGGCACTTCCGAGGTCGGAATCAGGTAGCGCGTGGACTCGCCCACGGCCGTCTTGAACAGATCGTCCTCGAACTTCGGCAGCTGGCTGGTACCGCGCAGCGACTCGGCGTTGACCAGCGCCGGCACATTGGTTTCTTCATAGCCATGCTCGCCGGTGTGCAGATCGAGCATGAACTGCGCCAGCGCACGGTGCAGGCGCGCAATCGGGCCACGCAGCACGGTGAAGCGCGAGCCGGACAGCTTGGCGGCGGTCTCACCATCCAGCCAACGGTTGCGGGCGCCCAGCTCTACATGATCAAGCACCGGGAAATCGAACGCGCGCGGGGTACCCCAGCGCTTCTGCTCGACATTCTCCGACTCGTCCTTGCCCGCCGGCACATCCTCGGCGGGCAGGTTCGGAATGCCCAGCGCGATCGCTTCAATCTTCTCGCGCAGCGCATCCAGGGCCACTTCCGAGGCCTTCAGCTCATCGGCGAACGCGGCCACCTCGGCCATGATCGCCGAGACATCTTCGCCCTTGGCCTTGGCCTGGCCGATGGCCTTGGAACGGCTGTTGCGCAGGCTCTGCAACTCCTGCGTGCGTACCTGGATGCGCTTGCGATCGGCTTCCAGCGACTCCAGCCCGGAGACATCCAGCTCGAAACCGCGCGAGATGCGCAGGCGTTCGGCAAGGTCGGCGGGCTGTTGGCGGAGCAGGGCTGGATCGAGCATGGCGGCAGAGGGGTCTACGGATTCGGAGGGGGATTATCGCCTGTTATGCGTTTTTCTGCCGCCGGTTCATCCCGGGCGTGGCAGAATCACGGTGATCCATACGGTATGCCCCATGTCTGCTTCCCGCTCGACTTCTGGCAAGAACATCACTTTCCACCTGCCCCGCCGCAGCCTCGTGATCGCCGCGATCGCCTTCGGCGTGGGCCTGCTGCTGTTCCTGGTGGTGTGGCTGAGCAGCCGCAACAACGACTTCTACAAGGCCGACCCGGCCGCGCAGACCCCCGCCCAGGTGGCCGAGGTGGTGCCGCTGCCCGAGCCGCTGGCCGCGGCCGCCGGCTCCAGCGACATGCCCGACGCCAAGGCCCCGCCGGTCAACGAGGAAAAGCCGCAGCTGGTGGAAACCGCCCCGCCGCCACCGCCGGCCGCCCCGGCTGCACCCGCCGCGCCTGCCGCGCCGACGGCCATGGCGCCCAGCGACCGCCCGCAGCCGATCGCCGACCAGTCGCCGCCGCCGAGCTACCCGCCCGCGGCATTGCGCCGCGGTGACCGCGGCACGGTGGTGGTCCGCGTGGATGTGGATGCCACCGGCTATCCCTCGGCCGTGACGTTGATCCAGCGCAGCGGTTCACGCGATCTTGACCGCGCGGCGTCCGATGCGGTGCGTCGCTGGCGTTTCCAGCCAGCGCAGAGCAATGGCGTGCCAGTGCCCGGCAGCCTGGAAGTGCCGTTCGACTTCACGCCGCAGTGATTCATCGCCGCCGGGTGCGGCGATTGTGCAACGGCTCAGCAAACTGAACCCCGATGGGAATGCAGTCATCGCGTTGACGTTGCGCTGACACATCCACAACCGCACACGGGCAAGACTGCGGGTGTCACATCGACACCAGGAGTCAGCCATGAGTGTTACCCATGCCCCGGACATGCCCCACTCGCCGCAGCACCAGCGCGACGTGATCGATGAACCCCGCCATCGCCGCTCCTCACCCTGGTTGTGGGTAGCGTTGATCGTGGCGATGTTCGCCGCCGCGCTGGTGTGGTTGCGCTATGCCACCCCGGGCGATACGAATGACGCGCCAGTGGGCCAGCGCATGTTGCCGGCCACCGAGACTGCCCCCGTGGCGACCGCGCCCGCCCCGGCTGCGCAACAGGCGGCCCCGGCCGCGGCGCAGCGCAAGGCAACCCCGGCCGTGCGCAACCGTGAGGCCCGTCCGCTGGCAAGCAACGCCAAGCCGGCCTACCCGCGCACTGCCCTGCGTAGCGGCGTGCAGGGCAGCGTGGTGGCCAGCCTCAACGTGGATACGCGTGGCCAGGTGACCGATGCCAGCATCGTGCAGCGTACCGGTACGCGTGACCGCGATCTGGATCGCGCCGTGCTGACCACCGTGCGCGACTGGAAGTTCGAGCCGGCCATGAACAATGGCCGCGCCGTGGCCAGCGTAGTGCGCGTGCCGGTGGATTTCCGTACCGAGCGCTAAAGTGATGCGCTGACGCGGGAACGAAAAGGGAGGCCAATGGCCTCCCTTTTTTGTGCCGCATTTTTTTTGGTTCTTCACCCAACTCCGGGGAAGGCCGCCCGGATCTTCAGGAAGAAATACGCGTCGTCTCGGTATCCGTAGGCGACGCGCTTGATGACCTTGATCTTGTTATTGATGCCTTCCACCAGGTTCGTCCCGAGCGGCCATCGGCAGTGGGCCAGGATGCCCGGGAGATAAGGCTGCAGACGGCGGACAAAGATGCGCAGCGGCTCCAGCCCGCTTCGCAGGGCGCGATGCTTCCATGACCGCCAGGCCTTCTCCGCCCAGCTCTGGCTTCGGTAGCGCCACAGCTGCTTCAGGTCGTCTTTGAGCAGATACGTGGTCAGCAGGGCTTTGTTGGCGGCCAGCAGCTCCTCGAGTTGGACGCGCTGCTCGGCCGGGACGTTTTGCCGATTGCGCAGCAGGAGCCAGCGCGAGGTCTTCACCACCCGTCGCGCGGGCTTGTCGGTGCGTAGGCGATTGGCCTCGTCCACCCGCACCCGATCAATGACTTCGCGCCCGTACTTGGCCACGACATGGAAGAGGTCGTAGACCACTTCAGCATTGGGGCACTGGGCTTTGACCTCCACATCAAAGGCCGAATTCATGTCCATTGCTACGGCTTGGATGCGTTCGCAACCGACCCTGCCGAGTAGCTCAAAGAAGGGACGGATGTCAGCGCGGCTGCGTCCTCGGCCGACCCAGAGCACGCGCTTGCGCGATGGCTCGACGACCACGGTGGCGTAGCGATGCCCCTTCTGGATCGCAAACTCGTCCATCGCGATCACGCGTACGCCCGATAGGTCCACTGGGCCCAGCGTCTGCATCAGATGCCTGAAATCAAGCGCTTTGACCGTCTTCCAGTCCAGACCATGCCACTTTGCGGTGGCATGGATCGAGGTGGTGGCGCACATGCGTGCCACGCTCTGCGCAAGCCGTTGCGTTACCCGCGCATGCCGCTCCAGCCAATCCAAGTGCTCCAGTTTCGGCCCACAGCGAGGACAGGCCAGCCGCTGCCGCTGGACTTCCAACTCCACCGGCTCGTCGAACACCGGCAAGTCACGGATGCGCCGGAGCGTCTGGTCGTGGATGGCCACGACCCACTTGCCGCAGCCACTGCAGCGTCGTCGGCGGCGTGAATCAGGCAACAGCGAAAGCACCAGCCACGTGGCTCCGCCACGTGCCTCGCGGCGCCATCCATCCAGGCGATACCCCGCCCAGCCTCCCAGCAACGGCATACAATCCAGCTTGGCCACGGCCGGCCTCGGTTTGTTTTCTCGACAACTACAAATCTAGCTGGTCGGCCGTGCGCCTTCTCCCCTCAGATGGGAGAAGAACCTTTTTTTTGTGCCGCAAGGAGCCGGACCGAACCCGGCGCTACCTCAGCCAGCGCGAAGCCCGAAGCCGGCGCCGGTCGCCAGGCCATCGAAGTCCGGGAAGGACGTCGCTACGTTGGCAATGTCATTGACGCGCACCTCGCCGCTGCTGAGCTGGCCGGCAATCGCGAAGGCCATCGCGATGCGGTGATCGCCGTGGCTCTCGATGGTGCCGCTGCCAAGCACGGCGCCGCCGTGGATCGTCGCGCCGTCATCGGTTTCATCCACCTGCACGCCCAGGGTGCGCAGGCCGGTTGCCATCGCAGCCAGACGGTCCGATTCCTTGACCCGCAGTTCGGCCGCACCGCGCACCACCGTGTTGCCCTGCGCCGCGGCCGCCGCGACGAACAAGGCCGGGAACTCATCGATCATGTCCGGCACCAGCGCTTCGGGAATCTCTGCACCGTGCAGCGGTGCATAGCGCACCACCAGATCGGCCACCGCTTCCCCACCCTGCTCGGCATGGTTTTCTTCGGTGATGTCCGCGCCCATCAGGCGCAGCGCGGCCAGCAGCCCGGTACGGCGCGGGTTGAGGCCCACCGCGCGCAGGCGCAGTTCCGAACCCGGGATCACGCTCGCCGCCACCAGGAAGAACGCCGCCGAGGAGAAATCGGCCGGCACCACGATATCGGTCGGGCGCAGCCGCTGGCCGCCACGCAGGCGTGCCTTGCCCGGGGAGAACTCGATATCCACGCCGAATGCGCGCAGCATGCGTTCGCTGTAATCGCGGGTCGGGTGCGGCTCGGTGACAGACGTTTCGCCATCGGCATACAGACCGGCCAGCAGCACGGCGGATTTGACCTGCGCGCTGGCCACCGGCGAGGCGAACGCGATGCCGTGCAGCGCCTGGCCGCCATGCACGCGCAGCGGCGGGGTGCCGTCAGCCTCGGTATCGATCTTCGCGCCCATCTCGGCCAGCGGACCGGTCACGCGGCGCATCGGACGGCGCGACAGCGATTCATCGCCGACCATCACCGAATCGAAGGGCTGTGCAGCCAGCAGCCCAGCCAGCAGACGCATGCCGGTGCCGGCATTGCCGCAATCCAGCGGGGTGCTCGGTGCCTTCAGGCCATCCACGCCGACGCCGTGCACGATGCGCTGCGAGGGCGACGGGGTGTCGATGCGCACGCCCATCTGCGAAAAGATCGCCGCGGTGGCGCGGGTATCTTCGCCTTCCAGGAAGCCATCGATACGCGACACGCCATCGGCCAGCGCGGCAAACATCACCGAGCGGTGCGAGACGGACTTGTCACCGGGAATGGTCAGGCTGCCCTGCAGGGGCTGGCCCTTGTGGGCGATCCAGTACGGAGATGCGGTCATCGGAAATCCTAGGGGGCGGGCCGCCGCGGCGGCGATGCAACGGTGTACGGGAGAGGCCGCAGCGCCCCTAGGGGCGCCGGGCCGGGCGCAGCGCGCGAGGCGGCTACGCCGGTCGGATCAGGGCACGGCGACCGGATAGGAGCCGAGGATCTTGATCTGCGCCGAGTGGGCTTTCAGTTCGGCCAGGGCCGCCTGCATCCCCTCGTCGTCGACATGGCCGGCCAGATCGATGAAGAAGCCGTACTCCCACTTGGCGTTGTGCGAGGGGCGCGACTCGATCCGGTTCATGCTGATGCCATGCCGCGCGAACGGGCTGAGCACGTCGAACAGCGCACCGGGCTTGTCGTGGATGAACACCAGCACCGAGGTGCGGTCATGGCCGGAGGTCGGGAAGATGTTGCGGCCGATGACCAGGAAACGCGTGGTGTTGTCCGCGTCGTTCTGGATCGGCTTGGTCACCACCTTCTTAAGGCCGTACACATGCCCGGCGCTCTCGCCACCAATCGCGGCGGCATCATCGGCATTGCGGGCGCGGCGCGCGCCTTCGGCATTGCTGGAGACCGGCACCTTCTCGGCCTTGGGCAGGTTGGCGCGCAGCCACGAGGAGGTCTGCATGAACGACTGCGGGTGGCCGTAGACACGCTCGACATCCTCCAGCCGGCCGCTACGCGACATCAGGTACTGCTGCACGCGCAGTTCCACTTCACCGCAGATTTTCAGGTTGGAGGTCAGGAACATGTCCAGGGTGATCTGGATGGTGCCCTGCCCCGAGTTCTCCACCGGCACCACGCCGAAATCGGCGTTGCCCGCTTCCACTTCCTGGAAGACTTCTTCGATGCTGGCCAGTGGCAGGCCCAGCGCGGAGCGGCCGAAATGCTTGAGTACCGCCTGCTGGCTGAAGGTGCCTTCAGGGCCGAGGTAGCCGATCTTCAGCGGCTCCTGCTGGGCCAGGCAGGCGGACATGATTTCGCGGTAGACGTGGACCAGCACTTCATCGCTGAGCGGGCCCTCGTTGCGGTCCACCACCATGCGCAGCACCTGCGCTTCGCGCTCGGGGCGGTAGTAATCCACGGCGGCAGCGAGCTTGCCCTTGGCCTTGCCGACCTGGTGGGCGAAGTTGGCGCGCTCGGCAATCAGCGCCTGGATGCTGCGGTCGATATGGTCGATCTTGGCGCGCACATCCGACAGCACGGGCGCGGCAACCGCCGGCGCGGCATCGCGCTTGGCGGCCTTGGCCTTCTTCGCGGGGGCAGCCGCCTTGGGCGGGGTCGGTGCCGGCTTGGCAGCCTTGGGCTTGGCGGGTTTGGTGGCCATCTGTGTTCCAAGTGCAGTGGGGCGGCGAGCGCCCCGGGAAAAACGAATGCGTCAGCCGTTGCGTTGCTGGAAATCGCGCATGAAGGCGGCCAGCGCCTGCGCGCCCTCCACCGGCAGGGCGTTGTACAGCGAGGCACGGATGCCGCCGACCGCCTTGTGGCCCTTCAGCGCCAGCAGGCCGGCCGCTTTGGATTCACTGACGAAACGCGCATTGAGCGTGTCGTCGGGCAGGAAGAAGGGGATGTTCATGCGCGAGCGTGCGGCCGGCACGACCTCATTGCGGTAGAAGCCGCCGGACTGGTCGATCGCCCCGTAGATCAGGCCCGACTTGACCGCGTTGCGGCGCGCGAATTCCTCCACGCCGCCTTCGGCCAGCATCCACTGGAACACCAGGCCGGCCAGGTACCAGTTCCAGGTCGGCGGGGTGTTGAGCATGGAATCGCGGGCGACGTGCGAGCGGTAATCGAAGATGTCCGCGCGCGGTTGACCGCTGCGCTCGAGCAGGTCGCGGCGCACGATCACCACCGACACGCCGACCGGGCCGAGGTTCTTCTGCGCGCCGGCATAGATCAAGCCGTACTTGCTGACATCCAGCGGCTCGCTGGCGATCGAGGAGCTGAAATCGGCGAACAGCGGCACAGCGCCCACGTCCGGGGTGTCACGGAACTCCACCCCGTGGATGGTTTCGTTGGCGGTGATGTGCACGTAGGCCGCGTCATCGGAGAGCTGCCAGCTGGCGCGCGCCGGGATGTCATGGAAGCCATTGGCTTCGCTGCTCGCGGCGACGTTGACCGTGACGTACGGGCTGACCTGCTTGATCGCGGTCTTGCCCCAGTGCCCGGTGAGCACGTAATCCACGGTCTGGCCGGGCTGGGCGAAGTTGAGTGCGAGCAGGGCCTGCTGGGTGGTCGCGCCACCGGCCAGGAACAGCACCGCGTAGTCGTCCGGGATGCCGATCAGGCGACGCAGATCGGCCTCGGCCTGAGCGGCGACGGCCATGAACTCCGGGCCGCGGTGGCTCATTTCGACAATGGAGGCGCCCGCGCCGTTCCACTCCAACATCTCTTCCTGCGCCTGGCGCAGGACCGATTCCGGCAACGTTGCAGGGCCGGCACTGAAATTGAACGCGCGCGTCATGTCACACCTATGGGGCAAGACCCCTAGTATGCCGCAGCGCACCAGCCTTTAGGCCTTGCAGGACAAGGCGAATTTGGTTGCAAACGAATCTAATGGCCCACCCGAGGCGTGCCTGGTTGCCGACCAGCGGCCGGCACTACCGCGCCCCGAACCAGAGCAGCCCGCTCAGCGCTGCGGCCAGCAGCAACGCACTGGCCAACAGCCACGGCCAGCGGCTCACCCGCTTGGGCGCAGCCACGGGTTCCGGGCGCTGACGTGCGTCGAAGCCGTCGTCCTCTTCTTCGATCACGATGCGCTTGCGGCCGTCGTGTGGGACTTCGAGCACGAAGCGATGCTGGGCATCGAAGACCAGCTGGTCGCCCGGCTGCAGCCAGCAATGGCGAACGGTGACGCCATTGACCCGCGTCGACTCGCCGGCGCCCAGGTCGCGCAGCAGCAGGCGCTCCCCGTGCTGCTCCAGACGAGCGTGCTGTTCGGCGAAGGCAGGGTCGTCGATGACGATGTCCGCCTCCGGCCCCCGCCCGATCACGCGCGGGCGATCCAGGGTGAAGCTGCGCCCGTGGTGCTGGCCGCCGACCCCGCGCAACAGGCGCTGGTCGTCGCCGCCCTCATCGCTGCGCGGCGGCGCGTGGACGACGGCCTCGCAATCGCCCTGCACCACCATCTCCACGCCGTCAGCGTAAACGGCGTCGCCGGCGCGCAGCAGCGCCATCCGGCGCACCGGCCGGCCGTTGACGTGGATGCCACGGATCCCGTTGGCGACTTGCAGCCACAGGCCACGGTCGTCCAGGCAGAACTGGGCCAGCAACAAGGTGCCGGGCGTGTCATCGCCAAGCCGGACGGTGCCCGATGCATGACGCACGATGCGCTGCACCCCGGGCCGCAGGGGCTGGTCGGGATGTTGGCGTTGAGTAAAGTGAACTAGCAGGTTCTGCACGCGGCGCAGCCTAGCAGGTTGAATGTCAGGGAAGAAGAAGTGTGACGCAGACCTTGGAGTTGTGCCTGAGGATGCGCACAATGCACGCCCAAATCCGCGCCGTTGCCCGCCAGGAGCCCGCATGTCCACCATCGATATCCGTCACGCCCACACCCTGCCCGCCGAAAATGCGCGCAAAGCCATCGAAGAAGTCGCCGCCAAACTGTCCGAACGTTTCGGCCTGCAATCGAACTGGGTCGGCGACGTGCTGAACTTCAACGGCTCCGGTGTGGATGGCGCGATCGCGCTGCAGCCTGGCCAGGTGCAGGTCACCGCCAAGCTCGGCTTCCTGCTCTCGGCCATGAAGGGCATGGTGGAAAGCGAGATCCAGCGCGTGCTCAAGGAAAAGCTCGGCTGAACCGACGCCCGGCCCGGCGCCACAACGGCGCCGGCCATCACATCGCTTGAAGCCGGCGATGCATACGATCCAAGGGTGTCCACCCAAGGGATCGCCCCATGAATGCACCCAACGATTTCGACGATCGCATCCCCGGCGAGAAGCCTTCGCTGCAGGATCAGGCCGAGCGATTCTCGCGCAAGCTGACCGATTCGGCCCAGCAGATCTGGCTGGCCGGCCTGGGCGCCTTCGGGCGCGCACAAGCCGAAGGCAGCCGTGTGTTCGACAACCTGGTCAAGGAAGGCGAGAACATCGAGGCCCGCAACCGCGAACAGACCGGCGATACGCCGCGCTGGCGCGACAATGTCGAGGAACACCTCGGCGAGGCCCGCGAAAAGGCCAGCGGCACCTGGGACAAGGTCGAGAAGGCGTTCGATGATCGGGTCCAGGGCGTACTCAAGCGCCTGCACATCCCGACCGCCGAGGACGTCGCCGCGCTCAATGCCCGGATCGACGCGCTCAACACCCGGGTCAACCGTGCCGAGGCCCGCAATGCCTCGCCGTCCGGTGCGCCGTCCCCGGGCACTCACCAGTCGCCGACCTCCGACGCCTGACCGCCCCATCGATTGTTGCAAAGCAGCACCACTTTGTTGACAATCGAAACCGACCCGCCAATCGCTTCCACCGCCGTTTGTTCCCTCCCCTCACGGCTCTGGATTGGCGGGTTTTTTGTGGGCGCTGCTACCGCAAGGCCCCGCAAAGTGAGACGGCCGTCACCGACGTGATCGCCGGACACACGGCAAGTGCGAAAACGACGCGCCGCAGACGTGCAAAGGCGCATATAAACTGTCTATCGCACTTCCCTGTTCATATCCCCCTGCATGCTCTCCTGGATTCTGGCCCTGCTGTTGGCCCTCATTGTCTGGTTCCTGGCCACGGCCTACTTCTGGCTGATCAAACGGAAGCAGAAGGAGACCCAGCTCGGCCTGAACGCCCTGGCAGGGATGCACTGGCGCGAGTTTTCCCTGATCGTCCGGCGGGCGATGCACGAGCGACGCGGCCTGCAGGATGTGCCGGACGAGACGGCAGACAGCCGGGAGCCGCGCAGCGATTTCCTGATGCACGACGGTCCGCAGCGCTGGCTGCTCTCCTGCAAGCATGGCCGCGCCTACCGGATCGGCACGGCGGCCGTGAACGAACTGGGCGCCGCCGCGCGCCTGGCCGGTGCCCGTGGCGGCATCCTGATCACCGAAGGCAAGGTTGAGCGCGATGGTCGCATCGCTGCTGAAAAACAGAGCGTCGAGGTCCTCGATGGCCCGCTGCTGTGGCCGTTGCTGAAGCCCTACCTGCCGGGCGACATGGAAGCCCGTGTCGAGGCCGGTGCCCGTGGCGAGGCCCTCCGCCGTATCTCGATCGCGGCACTGGGCGCGGCGACGTTGGGCCTGATGGTCGGGCTGGGCTCGCTGACCGCCGGGCTGGAAAAGGAGTGGGCCGAGGACGAAACCACGGTGGCCGAGCCCGCTGCCGCCACATCTGCCGCAGCGCAAGCACCGGCCACGGCCGACGCACGGCCCACTGCGGCTGCGACGCCAGCCCCGGCAGCCCCTGGGACCGCTGAAAATCGCGCTGCCGACGCCGCCTTGCCTGCAATGGAAGCGAACCCGGACAACGCCACGCTGGACCGCTATCAGCAGGAATTGTCGCGCAAGGTCGCCACCCACCCCGGCGTGGCCAGTGGCATCTGGCTGACCCGCCAGACGCTGGCGATCAACCGCACCGGCGAGATCGACACGATCTGGCCGCTCATCTGCGAGGAAGTGACCCGCTACCCGGCGCTGCGCACGGTGCGCATCCAGCTCAACCCACGCCCCGGCGTGGATGAGCCGGTCCGCTGGCGGCAGTGCACCACCCTGTAAGGCTCAGCGCGCGCCCGGCGAGAACCGGGCGACCAGATCGTACGCATCGCCCAGGAACATCTGCCGCACGCAGGTGATCGGCTGCTCGCCACGCCAGGTGAGACGGTCGATGACCAGGCACGCCGTGCCGGGTTTGACCTGCAGCAGCGTCGCTGCCGCCTCATCCGCGCCCCAGGCACTGATCCGATGCTGAGCGCGCGTCCAGGAGACGTTCTGCAGCAGCCAGCTGCCCGGCGCGGTCGTCTCGAAATCCACCTCCAGCACCTCCGACACACCGACCGGGCTGATCAGGCGGTGCTCCAGCGCCAACGGCCGGCCGTCGGCCAGATGCAGGCAGCGGATCGCCAGCAGCTTCTCGCTCCCGGACAACGCGGTTTCTTCGGCCACGTGCTCACGCGGCAGCCGGTAGGCGCGCTCCAGCAGCTGGTAACCGTAGACATGGCCACGCGCCTGCACCGCCATCGCGATGTCGGGAATCTCCAGCGCCACCTGTTCCAGGTGCGGCGGCTGGCGCGCGACAAATGAGCCCGCACGCCGGCGGCGCTCGATCATGCCGCTCTCGGCCAGCGCGGTCAGCACCTTGTTCACGGTCATCCGCGAGCAGCCGTACTGCTCCATCAGTTCGTGTTCGTAGGGGATGCGGAAGCCAGGCTCCCACTGTCCACTGAGGATGCGGCTTTCCAGATCAGCACGAATGCGCTGATTGAGGGTTGCTGCTTTCTTGCCCGTCACTCTGGATTCCTGCATGGGAGGGTCGGATCAGACCCTCAACAACGGTCGAAGTGCCGCGGCGAAGCGTGCGGCCACCGCCTCGCGTTGCGGGTGGCGACCGTCACGGACCAACTGGCGCCCTTGACGCCACACCGATCGCACGGCGCCATTACGTGCGGCGAACACCCAGCTGTCAAGCAAGGCATCGCCGTCGCGGGCGATCAGCGCCGGGTGGTCCGGATCGAGTTCGACGATGTCGGCCGGTGCACCTGCCTGCAGTCCGGTGGTCACGCCCAGGGCCTGCGCGGCACCGCTCAACGACTGTTCGTACAGCCATCGGCCGGTGGATTGACCATCGCCCGGGGCCAGCACATTGCGCCCGCGCAGCTGCAGGCGCTGGCCGTACTCGAGCAGGCGCAGCTCTTCGGCGGCGTCGATCAGCACGTTGGAGTCCGAGCCGACCCCGAACCGGCCGCCGGCACGCGCGAAGGCCTGCATCGGGAACAGACCATCGCCCAGGTTCGCCTCGGTGATCGGGCACAGCCCGGCCACCGCACGGCTGGCGACGATCTGCTGCATCTCCACCTCGGTGATGTGGGTGGCATGCACCAGGCACCAGCGCGCATCCACCGGCGCGTGTTCGTACAGCCACTGCACCGGCCGCATGCCGCTCCAGGCGACGCAGGCATCGACCTCGCGGGTCTGCTCGGCGATGTGGATGTGGACGGGCCCGGTGTTGAGCGGCAGCAACGCCGCCAGTTCCTCGCCGGTCACCGCGCGCAGGCTGTGCGGGGCGAAACCAAGTACCGCATCGTCCTGGTCCTGCAGCGCGCGCGTGCAGCCCTGCAGCAGCGCGGCAAAGCCGTCGACGTCGTGGATCAAACGGCGCTGGGCCGGATTCGGCGCGGCGCCACCGAAATCGGCATGCGCGTAGAACACCGGCAGCAGGGTCAGGCCGATCCCGCTGGAGTGGGCAGCGGCCGCGATACGTTCGGCCATCTCGGCGCGATTGGCATACGGCACCCCATCCAGGCCGTGGTGCAGATAGTGGAACTCGCCGACCCGGGTGAAGCCGGATTCCAGCATCTCCACATAGGCCTGCTCAGCGATCGCCTGCATGGCTTCGGGCTGCAGATGCGCCAGGAAGCGGTACATCAGCTCGCGCCAGCTCCAGAAGCTGTCGCCGCTGTTGCCGCCGATCTCGGTGAGCCCGGCCATGCCGCGCTGGAAGGCGTGGCTGTGCAGGTTGCCCAGGCCCGGCAGCGCGATCGCCAGCGCGGTATCGCCCGGCTCGGCCGACACACCTTCGGTCACCTCGAGGAGCGTGCCGCCCTGGCTGAGGATGCGCACATCGCGCGCCCAACCGTGCGGCAGCAGCGCATGAGCGGCGTGGAAACGAAGGATCGGTGCGGGGGTGGCTGGCATCACTGGACATCCCGGAAGAGGCGCCTATATTGTATAGACATATACACCGATGTGGTTGCTGCCATGCACTGTGACACCCTCTGGTACCACGCCAACCTGATCACCGTCGACGGCCCGGGCCTGGGCGTGATCGAGGATGGCGTGATCGCCGCCAGCAATGGCCGCATCGTGCATGTCGGTGCGGCCGGTTCTGCCGATCACCTGCAGCCCGCCCAGCGTATCGACTGCGCCGGGCGCTGGATCAGCCCCGGTCTGATCGACTGCCACACCCACCTGGTCTATGCCGGCAACCGTGCCGGGGAGTTCGAACAGCGCCTGCAGGGCGTGAGCTATGCCGACATCGCCCGCGCCGGCGGCGGCATCGTCTCCACCGTGCGTGCCACCCGCGCCGCCAGCGAGGCCGACCTGCTCGCCGCCAGCCTGCCGCGGCTGGATGCCATGCTGGCCGAAGGCATCACCACGCTCGAGATCAAATCCGGTTACGGGCTGACCCTGGCCGACGAGACCAAGCAGCTGACGGTCGCGCGCGAACTGGGCCGTCAGCGCGCGGTCGAGATCGTGCCGACCTTCCTCGGCGCGCATGCGATCCCGCCGGGCCGGCAGGCGCAGGAGTACATCGACGAGGTCTGCAACGTCATGATTCCGGCCGTCGCGGCGGCCGGGCTGGCCGAGGCGGTGGACGTGTTCTGCGAGAACATCGCCTTCAGCGCCGCACAGGCCGAGCAGGTCTTCCTCGCCGCGCAGCGACACGGGCTGGCGATCAAGATCCATGCCGAGCAGCTCAGCAACCAGCACGGTGCCGCCCTGGCGGCACGTCACGGTGCACTGTCGGCCGACCATATCGAACATCTCGACGCCGATGGCATCGCCGCCATGCGCAGCGCCGGTACCGTGGCCGTGCTGCTGCCGGGCGCGTTCTATTTCACCCGCGATACCACCCTGCCCCCGATCGCCGACCTGCGTGCGGCCGGCGTACCGCTGGCGCTGGCCACCGATTCCAATCCCGGCACGTCGCCGCTGACCAGCCCGCTGCTGGCGATGAACATGGCCGCCACCCTGTTCCGCATGACCGTAGCGGAGTGCATCGCCGGCTTCACCCGTGAAGCGGCACGCGCACTGGGTCGGCAGGACCGGATCGGCCGGCTCGCCGTCGGCCTGGACTGCGACCTCGCCCTGTGGGACATCGAGGCGCCTGCCGACCTCGTCTACCGCATGGGTTTCAACCCCCTGCACGGCCGCGTGATGCGCGGCCAACCCGTCTGAATCTAGTGATGTCTGGAGATTTCATGAGCACTACCCTGACCCTGCACCCCGGCGCCGTCACGCTGGCGCAATGGCGCGCGATCCATGACGGCGCGCGGGTGCGGCTGGACCCGGCCTCGGCTGCGGCCGTGCTGCGCAGTGCGCAGACCGTGGCCGACATCGTCGCCAAGGGCGCGCCGGTGTATGGCATCAATACCGGCTTCGGCAAGTTGGCCAGCGTGCGCATCGAGCGCGACGACCTGGAAACCCTGCAGCGCAATATCGTGCTCTCGCATGCGGCCGGCGTCGGCGAGCCCATGCCGGCCCCCGTGGTGCGCCTGATGATGGCGCTGAAGCTGGCCAGCCTGGCGCAGGGTGCCTCGGGCATCCGCCCGCAGACCCTGGCCCTGCTGGAAGCCTTCCTGCAGCACGACTTCATTCCGGTGATTCCGTGCCAGGGCTCGGTCGGCGCCTCCGGCGATCTGGCCCCGCTCTCGCACCTGGCCAGCGTGATGATCGGCGTCGGCGAAGCCTTCGTGGCGGGCGAGCGCCTGCCGGCGGCCGAGGCGCTGGCCAAGGTCGGCCTGGCCCCGCTGGTGCTGGGCGCGAAGGAAGGCCTGGCCCTGCTCAACGGCACCCAGTACTCCACCGCCTATGCACTGGCCGGTCTGTTCGCGATCGACACTGTGTTCCGTGCGGCGTTGGTCACCGGCGCGCTCTCGGTGGAAGCGGCCAAGGGTTCGGACACCCCGTTCGACCCGCGCATCCACAGCATCCGCGGCCAGCGCGGACAGATCGCCACCGCCGCCGCGCTGCGTACCCTGATGCAGGGCTCGGCGATCCGCGAATCGCACCGCGACAACGACGTGCGCGTGCAGGATCCGTACTGCCTGCGCTGCCAGCCGCAGGTCATGGGCGCCGCGTTCGACGTGATGCGCCAGGCCGCCACCACGCTGGCGATCGAAGCCAACGGTGTCTCCGACAATCCGCTGGTATTCACCGATACCAACGAGGCGCTGAGCGGTGGCAACTTCCACGCCGAGCCGGTCGCTTTCGCGGCGGACATGCTGGCGATGGCCGTGTGCGAGATCGGCTCGATCAGCGAGCGCCGCACCGCGATGCTGGTCGACCCGGCCCTGTCCGGCCTGCCCGCCTTCCTCACCCCGAAGCCCGGCTTGAATTCCGGCTTCATGATTCCGCAGGTCACCGCCGCGGCGCTGGTCTCGGAAAACAAGCAGCGCGCCTATCCGGCCAGCGTCGACTCGATCCCGACCTCGGCCAACCAGGAAGACCACGTCTCGATGGCCGCACACGGTGCGCGCCGCCTGATGGCGATGGCCGAGAACGCCGCCAACGTGATCGGCATCGAGCTGCTCGCCGCTGCACAGGGCTGCGATTTCCATGCCCCACTGCGCTCCAGCGATGCACTGGAAGCGGTACGCCAGCGCCTGCGCGCGCAGGTGCCGACGCTGGAAGACGACCGTTACTTCCACCCGGACATGGTGGCCGCGACCGACCTGGTGCGCAGTGGCGTGCTGGCTGCCGGGCTGGATGACATCCTGCCGCCACTGGAGCCGCTGGCATGACTTCCCAACCGGATTGGCTGCAGATCCACCGCGGCGATGTGCCGTTGATCGTCAGCTTCCCGCACACCGGCACCGAGCTGCCCGATGCACTGGCCGCGCAGTTCGTCTCGCCGTGGCTGGCCCGCCGCGACGCCGACTGGTGGGTGCATGAGCTGTACGGCTTCGCGCAGCAGATGGGCGCCACCACCGTGCGCACCGCGGTGTCGCGCTCGGTCATCGACGTCAACCGCGACCCCAGCGGCACCTCGCTGTACCCGGGCCAGAACACCACCGGCCTGTGCCCGCTGACCACCTTCGACAACCAGCCGCTGTACCGCGATGGCCACGGCCCGGACGAGGCGGAGATCGCGCGCCGCCGCGATACCTGGTTCGCGCCTTACCACGACGCCCTCGCCGCGGAGATCGCGCGCCTGCGTGCCCTGCACGGCACTGTGGTGGTGTACGACGCGCACTCGATCCGCTCGCACATCCCGCACCTGTTCGATGGCCAGCTGCCACAGTTCAACCTCGGCACCAACGGCGATACCACCTGCGACAACGCCCTGACCGATGTGGTCGACAACCTGTGTGCGATGAGCGGCATGAGCCATGTGCGCAACGGCCGCTTCAAGGGCGGCTACATCACCCGCCATTACAGCGACATCCCCGGCGGCGTGCACACGCTGCAGATGGAGCTGGCCTGCCGCGGCTACCTGCACGAGCCCGAGGCCGTGGATGAGCACAGCTGGCCCACGCCATTGGATCCCGATCACGCCGCCCCGCTGCGCGCCACGCTGCAGCAGGTGCTAGATGCCTGTCTCGACTTCGCTACGTCCCGGAGTGCTGCATGACCCGTCTCGATTCCACCCGCACCATCCTTGCCCCGACCGGCACCACGCTGACCTGCAAGAGCTGGCTGACCGAAGCCCCGCTGCGCATGCTGATGAACAACCTGCACCCGGACGTGGCCGAGCGCCCGCAGGAGCTGGTGGTCTATGGCGGCATCGGGCGCGCCGCGCGCGACTGGGAAAGCTACGACAAGATCATCGAGACCCTGCAGCGGCTCGAAGATGACCAGACCCTGCTGGTGCAGTCCGGCAAGCCCGTGGGCGTGTTCCGCACCCACGTGGATGCCCCGCGCGTGCTGATTGCCAACTCCAACCTGGTGCCGCGCTGGGCCAACTGGGACCACTTCAACGAGCTCGACAAGAAGGGCCTGGCCATGTACGGCCAGATGACCGCGGGCAGCTGGATCTACATCGGCGCCCAGGGCATCGTGCAGGGCACTTACGAGACATTCGTGGAGATGGGCCGCCAGCACTACAACGGCAGCCTGGCCGGCAAGTGGCTGTTCACCGGTGGGCTGGGCGGCATGGGTGGCGCGCAGCCGCTGGCCGCGGTGATGGCCGGCGCCTCGTGCCTGGCGGTGGAATGCCGCAAGAGCAGCATCGAGATGCGCCTGCGCACCGGGTATCTGGACACCTGGACCGACGACCTCGACGAAGCGCTGCGCCTGATCGAGGAATCCTGCACCGCCAAGAAGCCGCTCTCGGTCGGCCTGCTCGGCAACGTCGCCGACGTGCTGGACGAGCTGCTGATCCGCGGCGTGAAGCCGGACCTGCTGACCGACCAGACCTCCGCGCACGACCCGGTCAACGGTTACCTGCCGCAGGGCTGGACCGTGGAAGAATGGGACGCCAAGCGCGTCTCCGCCCCGAAGGAAGTGGAAACCGCCGCGCGCGAATCGATGGCCAACCACATCCGCGCCATGCTCGGCTTCCACTCCCTCGGCGTACCGACCGTGGATTACGGCAACAACCTGCGCCAGATGGCACTGGAAGAAGGCGTGGCCGATGCCTTCGACTTCCCCGGCTTCGTACCCGCCTACATCCGCCCGCTGTTCTGCCGCGGCATCGGCCCGTTCCGCTGGGCCGCGCTGAGCGGCGATCCGGAGGACATCGCCAAGACCGACGCCAAGGTCAAGGAACTGATCCCGGACAACCCGCACCTGCACCGCTGGCTGGACATGGCCGCCGAGAAGATCAAGTTCCAGGGCCTGCCCGCGCGCATCTGCTGGGTCGGCCTGGGCGATCGTGATCGACTCGGTCTGGCCTTCAACGAGATGGTCGCCAATGGCGAACTGAAAGCGCCGGTGGTGATCGGCCGCGATCACCTGGATTCGGGCAGCGTCGCCTCGCCCAACCGCGAAACCGAGGCCATGCAGGACGGCTCGGATGCCGTCTCCGACTGGCCGCTGCTCAACGCCCTGCTCAACACCGCCAGTGGCGCCACCTGGGTCTCGCTGCACCATGGCGGCGGCGTCGGCATGGGCTTCTCGCAGCATTCGGGCATGGTCATCGTCTGCGATGGCACCGACGCGGCGGCCAAGCGCATCGCGCGCGTGCTGTGGAACGACCCGGCCACGGGCGTGATGCGGCATGCCGACGCGGGGTATGCGATCGCGGTGGACTGCGCGAAGGAAAAGGGGCTGGATCTGCCCGGGATTCTGGGCTGATGTGGGTAGGCCCCGGCCGACGGTCGGGGCCTTTCACGACCGGGGGTGACTTCCGCCGCATTGACTGGGGTGCCAGCGCTTCCTACTGTGCGGGCTCACCCACGAGGATGCCCGCAATGCGTCGTTTCGCCTTTGTCGCGGTCCTGCTGCTCGCGGTATCGACGCCGTCCGGCACCGTGCGCGCCGCGGAGTTAGACGCCCGGATCACCCGGCAACTCCACACAAACGCAGAGCGCTATGGCATCGCCGGGCAGTCGGTGCTGATACGGCACAACGGCGCGCTGCTCGCGCAGGCCGTCGCCGGAGAGGCCGACGTCACCACGCATCGGGCGGTGACCGCCGAAACGGTGTTCAATGCTTACTCCCTGGCCAAACTGCTGGTCAGCACTCTGGTCATGCAACGGGTGGAGGCCGGCAGGGTCGAGCTGGATGCACCGGCCAGCCGCTATCTTCCCGATCTGCCCGAGGCCTGGCAGGCGATCACCGTGCGGCAGTTCCTCAACCATGCGTCCGGCGTTCCCGAGTACTTCCAGTATCGGGATGGTGAGGTGATCACCTCGCAGGGCAACCGCCGCTTCCAGGCCACACCGGCAGAGGTGTTCAAGGAACTTGCCGAGGCGCCGCTCCAGTTCACGCCGGGTACCGCCAACCGGTACACGCAGACCAACTATCTGGTCCTCACCGCGCTGTTGGAAGCGCAATACCAGCAGCCCTATGCGCAGATCGTACGAGACCGCGTGCTGCGACCGCTGTCGATGACGCATACCTCGCTCGGCCCGGCGACGGATGCGCGCCACGAGATCGCCATCGCCTACATCGGCAAGCAGGGCGCCCTGCAGCGCGAAGACGACATCGCCTGGCCCTCCTATGCCTACGGGCATGCCGCGCTGCATACAACCGTCGGTGATCTGGACCGCTTCCTGCTGGCCCTGACCCGTGGTGAGCTGGTGGGTCGTGCCACGCTGCAGCAGCTGTGGCAGCCACAGCTGCTGAGCAGCGGACAACGCAGCGGCTTCTCCACGGGTTGGGAATTCGAAGAAAGCGGCGACTACCGCTTCGTGGGGCATGACGGTGGCACGCGGGTACGGGCGCGGATAGCCTTCACCGACGGCCTGGCCGGGGACACTTACAGCTTCATCTACCTCACCAACGGCAGTGCGAAGAATGTGTGGTCGCGCACGCTGTTGGACAGCACCATGGCAGTGGTGGCCCCGATGCAGTTCCCTGGCGAGGCCCTGTCGGAAAGGCTGATCACCTACGCACTGGAGCCCCAGACGGTCGCACGCACAACCGCGTTGAACCAGTGGCTCATCACTACCGGGCGCGGTGATCAGCCGATGCTGGAGCAGGACATCAACCGCGTGGGCTACGCGGTGGCCGAGAATCTGGGCCATGCCACCGCGCTGCCGCTGTTCGCCTTCAACGCGACGCTGTTCCCGCGCTCGGCCAATGCCTGGGACAGCTTAGCGGAGACCTACTCCGCGCTGGGTGACCTGAAGCAGGCCGAACGGCTGTACGCCAAGTCGAAAGCTCTGGCGGCGCCGCGGTAGCTACACCCCATACGCCCCACAAGGGTGACGAACTCGCAACATCCTGTTAACTTGCGCGCCCCACATGAAGTTGACAGGGTGCCACGGCGACGTGGGCGCTGTCCGCACTGATACCGCGCACGAATGACTGCCCTCCCGAATCGCTCCATCGCCCCTGCCCCATCCCTGCTCGCCGCTGCCTTGCTGGCCAGCCTTGCCGCCACCAATACCGTCAATGCCGCGCCCGCCGGCCAGGCCGTCACGCTGGACGCAGTGAACGTCACCGCCGCCGATGCCACCCAGGCCGCGCGCCGCGCGCTCGACCGGGTCCCCGGTGCAGGCAACGTGGTGGATCTGGCGGAGGTCGGCCAGGGCCGCGTCGCCAGCACGGCCGATGTGCTTGCCTATCAGCCCGGCATCAGCGCGCAGAGCGCCGGCAATGAAGGCGTCAAGGTCTCCATCCGGGGTTCGGGCCTCAACCGCGCGCCGGGTGCGCATGCCTCCGGCCTGTCGGTCTCGCTGGATGGCCTGCCGCTGACCGGCCCGGGTGGCACGCCTTACGAGCTGCTGGAGCCGCTGTGGCTGAGCCGCGTCGAGGTCCTGCGCGGCGCCAACGGGTTCGAGCGCGGCGCGCTGGCCTTGGGCGGTGCGGTCAACTACATCACCCGCAGCGGCCGCGATACGCCCGGGCTGGAGCTGCACTACGAAGCGGGCGCACGCGGCTACCAGAAGCGCGGGATCAGCCTGGGTGGCGTGCAGGACGCGGTCGATTATTTCATCGCCTACACCGACACTGAGTACGACGGCTATCAGCAGCACGCCGCCGGCCAAGGCAAGGGTGCGGTGGCCAACATCGGCTGGCAGCTCACGCCGCAACTGGAGACGCGCTTCTTCCTGCGCTACCGCGAGACCGATCACGAAACCCCGGGACGCCTCACCCGCGCGCAGATCCGCAACGACCCCCGCGCCGCCAATCCGGCCAACGTGGCCATCGATGCGCGCCGCCCGCAGCCGGGCAGCACCTGGTTCGGCAACACCACTACCTACACGATCGATGAAGATTCATCGCTGCAGGCTGGCCTCGTGTATCACAAGTACCCGATGGACTTGAATGAGAGCCTGTACCGCCAGCAGCTGGAGTACGCCAACCTCAACGGCACGCTGGACTACCGCCGCCGGCACGCGCTGTTCGGGCATGACAGCGTGACCACGATCGGCCTGCGCGTCACCCACGATCTGGATGCCAACGTGCGCGAGACCCTGCGCTTTGCCAGCAACGGCTACGCCGCCGGCACGCACACCCGCGACTTTGAGCATTACGGCACCGACAGCGTGCTGCACATCGGCAATGATCTGGCGCTGAGCGACACGCTGCGCCTGCAGACCGGCATGGCGTTGATCCACACCCGGCGCGATGTGCAGGTCACCTGGCCGGCGACTGCGGAGAAACTGTCCGAGCGCCAGTGGGATTACGCGCCGCGGCTGGGTTTCACCTGGCAGCAGACGCCGCAGACGCAGTGGTTCGGCAATCTGAGCCGCTCGGTGGAACCTGCGCATCCGTGGTCGATGATCTGGGGCTCGAACCAGTACTTCGCCGCCGGCAACGGTGCCTCCACCAACCGCCAGCGCGCACCGGTGAACCTGGACAACCAGACCGCGACCACGCTGGAACTCGGCGCACGCGGCGAAAGTGTGCTGGGCCGCTGGGAGCTGACCGGCTATTACGCGCGGCTCAACCACGAACTGCTCACCGTGGAAGTGCAGCCGGTGCCGAACCTGTTCATCGCCGAATCCAACGCCAGCCCGACCGTGCACCGCGGCATCGAAGCCGGCCTGGACAGTGCGCTGTGGCAGGGCGTCGGCGGGCGGCTGTCATTGCGCCAGGCCTACACCTTCAGCGACTTCCGCTACCGCGATGATGCGCGCTTCGGCAGCAATCGCCTGCCCGGCCTGCCGCGCCACTACTACCAGGCCGAACTGCGCTACGACCACCCGGCCGGCTTCTACGCCGGGCTGAACACCGAGTACGCGTCGAAAATGTTCGTCGACTATGCCAACAGCATGGCCGCCGATAGTCACGTCATCTTCGGCACCCGCATCGGTTACGACGCCCCCGGCGGCCGCTGGCAGGCCTGGGCGGAGCTGCGCAATCTCACCGACCGCCACTACGCCGCCACGGTCACGCCGGGCTACGACGACGCGGGCAAGGATGTCGCGCGCTCGACGCCCGGTGATGGGCGTGGTGTGTACGCCGGGGTGCGTTGGCGCTTCGATTGAGCGCTGCGGACGGCGCGGTGCCTCACACCACCGCGCCGATCTGGAACATCGGCAGATACAGCCCGAACACCGTCACCAGCGCACCGCCCAGCATCGCCAGCACGCCCAGCACGGCCGCCAGATGGGGGCGATACAGGCCGCCCGGGCCGCGAAACCACTGCAGCAGCACCAGCACCGGCGCGATCCAGGCCCAGCCATACCCGTGGATCAGCGCGCGCGTGAGCCACGGCAGCGCCACGCCGAAGCTGGTGAACACCTCCTGGAACTGCGGCACCACAAAGAACCCGATGGCGGTCATCACGATCGCGGTCAAGCCACTGCTCAGCACGCCCACCGCCAGCAGGCCGTAGCCGCGCGAGGCAGGCGGGAGCGAGGCTCGTACCGCCACCGAGTAGGGATTGTTCATCGTCAACGCGCCTGCGCCCGCGCGATCGCCGCTTCGGCCAACGGTACCATCCGCGCATAACCTGCCGGCGTGGGATGCACGCCATCGGCGGCCAGTTGCGGGTCGAGGCCGCCGTCTTTGTTGGTCATGGCGGTGTGGTAATCCAGATAGACCAGCCGCTGCTGCTCCGCATACGCACGCAATGCCCGGTTGAGCGCCGTCACCTTGCCCGCAGGCTGCACGCCGGGTTGCCACGGGTAGTCGCTGACCGGCAGGACAGACGCCAGCACGATGCGGATGTTGTGCGCCTGCGCCAGTTCCACCATCGCGTGCAGATTGTCTTCGATCATCGCCTGCGTGGTCGGCCCGGTGTTGCCCGCGATGTCGTTGGTGCCGGCGAGGATGACCACCACCGCCGGCTTCAGGGCGATGACATCCTGCTGGAAGCGCAGCAGCATCTGCGCCGTGGTCTGCCCGGAGATGCCGCGGTTGACGTAGGGCTTGCCCGGGAAGAAACGCTCACTGCCGGTTGGCCCCCAGCCTTCGGTGATCGAGTCACCGTAGAACACCACGCGCTTGGTCCCCGGCGCGACCGGCGCCAACGCCGCATTCTCGGCCCGGTAGCGCTGCAGTTGCGGCCAGTCCAGCAGGCGCTGCTGCATCTCCGTGACCTGCGCGGGCGTCGCCTGGTCGGCAGGCACCCGATACAACGGGTTGGTCGCAGGCGATTCCTGCGCGTGCGCACTCGGATGCAGGGCGCATGCGGCAAGCGTCGCGGCAAACACGGTGGAACGGATCAAGGCGGTCAAAGCGCGGCACTCCGGTTGCGGCAGGCCGACAGTCTCAGCGATCGGCGACCAGGGAAACAAGCTGCGCTGCGACGCGATCGAACGGGCCGATGTCGCGCGTGGCCCGGCTCATCGCCACCGCGCCCTCGATGCTGGCGATGATCATGGTGGCAATGCCATTGGCCTGCTCGGGCGAGCGGCCACCGCGGGCCAGCGCTTCGGTCAGCCGGGCTTCCCAGCGCGCGAATACCTCGGCCGCGGCCCGCCGTGCATCGTCGGGGGCATCGTCGATCGGCTCTTCGACCGCCGCCGCGAGCACCGGGCAGCCCACGTGGAAATCCGAACGGATCAAGCGCTCGCGCCACGCCGCCAGGAACAGGTGCAGCCCCTCGTGGGCCGCTCCCTGCAGGCAGGTATCGAGCAGCGCATCCACCTTGGTGCCCGCCAATGTCGTGGCTTCGGCCAGGACCTGCTGCTTGCCGCCGGGAAAGTGGTGGTAGGTGGAGCCGAACGGCGCCTGCGCGCGCTTGGCGACCTCACGGACGCTGGAGGCATTGAGTCCGTAGGTGGCCAGCATTTCCGCGGCCGCAGCCACGACGCGCTGCGGCGCATCGGAATGACGTGCACTCATGAGCCGGACTCCTTGCTAAGACGAGTGTCATAGATTAGCGTATTTCCATTATGACACCTGTTATAGATGAGCGCCCCTGCCCATGAATCTCTGGTTCCGCCTCCTGTTCCTGCTGCTGTCCTCGCCCTTCCGCCCGAAGCTGAGCGCGCCGTTCGCGGTGTCGCGCTTGAACTTCCGGGTGCTGCCCAACGACATCGACAGCAACCTGCACATGACCAACGGCCGCTATTGGACGATCTTCGACCTGGGCCGGCTCGATCTCGTGTTCCGCATGGGCCTGGGCCGGGTGGCATGGCGCTCGAAGTGGGCCCCGATCGTCAGTGGCGGCAGCATCCAGTTCCGGCGCGAGCTCAGGCCGTTCCAGCGCTTCGTGCTGGAAACGCGACTGGCCGGCTGGGTCGGCACGCGCATCATCATGGAGCAGCGGGTGCTGATCGGCGACGAGGAAAAGGTCGCCACGCGGGCCCTGCTGATCACCGGCATCTACGACCGCCGGCATCGCCGGTTCGTCTCCACCGATCAGATGATGGAGGCCATCGGTGCGCCGGTGGTGCCCTCGCCTGAGCTGAGCAAGGCGGCGCAGGCGCTGCTTGCCGCGGAACTGGCGATGAAAGAGGACTGAGGCGGCGCAGCCCGACCGGGCATCCCAGCGGTCAGACTGCGCGCCACGGCAGGATTTCCGCCTTCGTCATCATCGCCTGCTCGATCACGCGCAGGCACGTTTCCCCCGGGCTGACCAGATACCACTGTTCGCTGTTGCGCAGCAGCGGCAGGTCGGCGCGATGATCGGTATAGGCGATGCGCCACGGCGGCGGATAGCCACGTTCGGTCAGCATCGGAATCTTGTTCTCGCCCAGGCAATGGCGCTCGCTGATCCATCCGCCCAGGAACGGCCGCAATGTCGAAGCGACCAGCGGCACGTGCTGCAGACCTTCGCGCTCAAGCAGCGCACGTGCGAGCGGCTCCCAGCAGCCGGTGGCGATGACGACCTCGTCGCCCTGCGCGAGATGTTGGCGCAGTCGTTCCACGCCCTGCGCCAGGAACACCGGCTCCGGTCCGCCGAACACCGCATCGGCATGCGCGACCGCGAGGGCAGCAAGTGCCTGTCGGCTGCGTCCGAACGTGGCCATCCAGACTGCAAATCGGATCGGCCTCTGTCGCGTCTGCGGTACCACCCAGAGTGGGACCAGCACCGGCAGCACGAGCGCTACGACCGCGAGCCGCCACGGCTGGCGTCGCAGCAGGCCTTTGAAGAACCGGCTTGCCGTCTCCCATCGGGTCAACGTCAAGTCGAAATCGAATACCACCACAGTGCGGTCTGACATCCGTATCAGCTCCTTTCAGAAAACGCCCTGCACCAGCAGTTTTCCATCGTCGGTAGGTGCAAGCACCAGACCGTAAGTCTCGTTCCCGCGGCCGTATCCTGCCGAGCAGATCGCGTCCCAGCCCTGCCCGCAATCCACCTCGGGATGCGCGGCGAAGACGGGGTTGCCGGCGTTGTCGGCCGCAGATGCAACCCAGCCGGCCTTGATGAGCGCGACCTTCGCCTGCGCGTAGGGCATGCCGACAGTGATGCCGATCTTCGTCCAGGCCGCGGGGAGCGACGGTGCATCAGCGGCATGCGCGTGGCCGGCGAACAGCAACAGCAACACCGCCAGGAACATCGATTTCATCAGCATCACATCACGGTATGGGCTGCACAGGATAAAACGTGGGAAGGTCTGCGGGCACGGATCGCACGTGCCACCTCAGAACCCATCCAACGTCCGCAGCAATGAGCCGAAGGTCAAATAGAACGAGTCGTGTCCACCCTGCGCGCGCCCATACCCAAGGAACACCGGCCCCAGGAACGTGTCGGCACCGATAAAGAGGCTGCCTGCGGTCTGCATGCCATCCAGGCTGACATCCTCGCGGCGCTGCCAGAATCCGCCCCACTCCACGCTGCCACCGACGTACAGCGGGATGGTCAGCAGCGAATCGGCGTGCGCGACGCGACGGTAATACACCACCCGGGCCAGCGCGGTCTGCGGCGCGAAGATGGATTCTTCCGGATAGCCAGACAGATTTCCCAACCCACCCAGGAAGCCGTAAGTGGCCAGCAGATCATCGCCGCCGTGCGCGGAGGAGGCGCGCAGGCCGCCCAGCCAGCGGTTGTGGCCGTACGCCCATGCCCCATCCCACTGCACCCGCGTGACCGCCGCCGAATTGTCGGTGCCGAGCGCGTCGAGATAGTGCTGACGCGTCAGTGACACGCGCTGGCCGCGACTGGGGAAGGCCGAGCTGTCGATCGAATCGTGGCGCAGCTGCCAGCCGACGCTGCCCATGTCCGCGCGGTAGTTGCCCAGCTCGGTGGGATTGCCGACGTCCAGGCGCAGGCGCTCACGGCCGCGCTCGCCGAACAGCGCGATTTCCCAGTCCGGATGTGGCGAATATGCCCAGCGCAGTCCACCCAGCCACTGGCTGTAACGGAACTCGGCGAGTGCGCCGCCGCGCATCAGCGCCAGGTCCAGATCGGTGGCGCGGTACTTGGCATAGGTCGACAGTGCATGCCGGCCACTGCTGCCGAACGGCCGGTAGTACTCGGCGAACGCCTCTTCCACTTCGCCCAGCCCCACGCGCAGTTTCAGCTCCGCGCCCTGCTCGCTGAGGCCGGTACGGGTCAGCTCCGTGATGAGCTGGTAGTTGCTGCTGCCGTCGAAATCATCGGACAGGCGCAGCGCGAAATGCAGGAAATCCGGACCCCACCGCTTGTCCTGCGGTGCGAGCACCAGACCCTGCTGCCCGTCGCGCTCCTCCAACCGCCACTGCACCTGCTGGTAGCGGCCTTCGCCGTACGCCGTGGCGACCTTCTGCTCCACGCGATCCGGCGCCAGCGGTTGACCGACCTCCGGCTGCAGGCGCTGCTCGATGTAGCGTGCGGTACGCGTTTTATCGCGTAGCACATCGATGAAGGCCACGATCGGCACGTCATACGCTGGCGGGCGATGCTGGCGCTGGAAGGCGGCGTAGCGAATATCGTCCACCTGGAAGCGACGAACCGCCGCGACCTCAGCCTGGGCGGCCTGCTCACCGACGCCGACCGCCTGTGGTGAGCGGTTGAAGTCCTGGCTGCCCATCTCGCCCAGCGGCGGTGTGATCAGCAGATCCTGCGAACCGAGCGTCGCCAACTGCGCGAGTACTTCGCGCTGCATCAGCACGCTGGCCATCTGGTGACTGATCGCCAAGGGTGAATCCAGCTGCGCTTCGGTCATCAGCGGCGAGCCGACCCGCGACACGATCAGCCGCTGCGCGCCCAGCCGCCGCGCTTCATCGATCGGGACGTTGTCGACCACCCCGCCATCGACCAGCAGATGGTCCTCATAGCGCACCGGCGCGAAAACACCCGGCACCGACATGCTCGCGCGGATGGCCAAGGCCAGATCGCCCTGTGCGAACACCACCTTCTCGCCGCTGACGATATCGGTGGCGATGGCCCGGAACGGTATCGGCAGATGATCGAAGTCGCGCACCTGCCAGGTTGGCAGCAGCAGGCGGCGCAGCAGCATCTCCAGCTTCTGCCCCTGGATCAGCCCCTGCGGGAACGCGATCTTGCCGTTGCTCAGGCCGACTTCGACGCCGCCCAGCAGGCGCAGGTCATCTTCCTTGCGGCGCATGCTGCGCTCATCGCGTGGCGGTTTGTCGCGCAGCACCTCGGCCCAGTCGATCCGGTCCAGCACCGCCTCGATCTCGTCGGCCGTGTAGCCGGAGGCATACAAGCCGCCGACCACCGCGCCCATCGACGTGCCGACGATGCAGTCGATCGGCACGCGCTCGCGCTCGAGCACCTTGAGCACACCGATATGGGCCGCGCCGCGGGCACCGCCGCCGCCTAGGACCAGACAGGTCCGTGGGCGGTCGGGAACCTGCGTTGCGGAATCAACGGGCGCGGGAGCGGTCTGCGCCACCGCCATAAGCGGGGCGCACGCCAGCACTGCCAGGACGAACAGCCAGCGGCTGTACCGACGCCGCGTGGCGGTACCGGTGGGTTGTAATGGTGTTTGCTGCATTCGATCCCTCGCTCCCCGGTACTCGGCATCCCCTTGAAGCGCACTTTGCCTGCCGGGCCGGGCGAGGTCCACCCGTCGCGCGTCGGTCCGCCATCTCAACGGCCGATGGGAAGAAAGCCCACCAGTGCCACGACCAGACAGACCAGGCCGCCAGCCAGCGGCAGATAGGTGGCCCATACCGGCGCCCCTTGGCCGATCGCGAAGGCGACGAACGCTTCCCGTATGCTTCGACCGGTCAGGAACGGAATGACGACCAGTGCCAGCAGGGGCAACAGCGAGGCGAGCCCGAAGCCGAGGAATGCCGGCCGGTGATCGTTGCTGGCAAATCCGCCCAGCGGGTACAGGGCCAATCCCACTAGTAATCCCACGAAGAACAGGGCGTTGGCGACCCGGATCGTGGTGCGATGACGGCGCCGCAACGCGGCCCGGGACCAGCCACGGAAGTGCGTCTGCAATCCCCTCGCCGAGTACGCGACGAGCCATGTGGCGATGATGCCGCCGACGACACCGCTGCCCGCCGGTCCCCAAGACTGGATATCCATGCCTGCGTCCTTGTGGTCTGACCCGAGTGTAATTCCATCACCGGCCCGGAATGCAGAACGGCCGCCCATTGAGGGCGGCCGTGGGTCTGATGCGTATCGCGGCTCACTGATGAGCGGCGCTACCGATGTCTCGCCTCAGCGTTTGGCCGGCGGCGCATTCTTCACATAGGTGTCGAACCAGGTCAGCATTTCCGACACCAGCTGCTCATTGGATTCCAGCGCGGTGTACCAATGCGGTTCGTGCGGCAGCATCACCAGGCGGGTGGTGCCCCCGTTGCCGCGGATCGCCTGGAACAGCTTGCGCGACTGGAACGGCTCGGTGCCCGGGTTGGCGTCATCCTCGCCATGGACCAGCAGCAGCGGCAGCTTGATCTTGTCGGCATAGAAGAACGGCGAGGCCTTCAGGTACACGTCCTGCGCCTGCCAGACCGAGCGGCGTTCGTTCTGGAACCCGAACGGAGTAAAGGTCTTGTTGTACGAGCCGCTGGTGGCGACCCCGGCCTTGAACAGGTCGGTATGCGCGATCAGGTTGGCGGTCATCAGGCCCCCATGGCTGTGCCCGGTAACGCCGATGCGGTTGCGGTCGACCACGCCCAGGTCCACGGCCTTGTCCACCGCCGCCTTCGCATCGGCCTCAAGCTGTTCCAGATACGTGTTGTAGGCGGTTTTCGGGTCGCCGACGATCGGGAACGAGGCATTGTCGATGATCGCGTAACCGGCCAGCAGCATCAGCCGGTACGGCGCCAGGCGGGTGAAGGTCTGCTGCGAACCGGACACCTGCCCCGCCTGCGCCGCGTTGGCAAAATCGGCCGGGTACGCGTACAGGATCGCCGGCACGCGCTGGCCTTCCTTGTACCCCGGCGGCGTGTACAGGGTGAACGACAGGTCCACGCCGTCGGCGCGCTTGTAGGTGACCAGGCGCTTCTTGATCTGGCGCACTTCCGGGGTGGGGTCGACCAGGTGGGTCAGTGCGGCCGGCCTGGACATGAACTGTGCTTCGCCCGGCTTGGCATCGGCGACGTCCTCGCCCAGCAGGCGCACGAACGCATTCGGCGCATCGGTCACCGACTGGTGCCAGGTGAGGAGGTGGCCCGGGATGGCGCTGAAGCCGATGAACTGCTCGTAGGCATCGGCATCGCTGCGGAAAAGACGCTCCGTTTTCAGGCTGCGGAGGCTGAGCGCATCCAGGAACGGACGATCGCCCTGCGGCGAAGCGCCCTGCCCGCGCAGGAAGACCGTGTTGCCTTCCTGGCGCACCACGTAGGCACCGGTGGGCAGGCGCTGGTACACGAAATTGCCCGGGTCCTCGTACAGCTCATCACTGGAGAGATCCCACAGCAGGCGACCTTCCTGCTTCGGCTTGTCCACGTTGACGATGCGGGTCTGGCGCCAGTGGCGGTTCTCGTCGTTCTCATCGAGGAAGGCAACGTCCGGCTGCGCGGTCCAGGCCAGGCCTTCGAAGCGCTGCGCGGTGCGAGCGATCTCGGTCGGCTTGGCGGTGAACGGGGCCTTGAGCATCAACACGCGATCGCGATGCGGGACGGTGACTTTCCAATCGCCTTTGTCCAAGGCTTCGGCATACACCAGTGTGGCCGGATCGGTGGCGCGCCAATCGAAATCACGCGGACCCTCGGGCACGCCATGCACCGGCACGCGGTCGGCCAGCGGCAGGCTGGCGATCGGCGTACTGCGGCCGCTGGCGATATCCACTACCGCCACGTCATTGGCGAAACGCTGGTAGGTCACCGCGTGCGAGAACGGCGCTTTGAGCGTCCTGGTGAGCACGTGCACGCCATCCGGTGCGGCCCCGACGCTGTCCAGCAGCGCCGGTGTGCCGACCGTGCGCACCGTGTTGGCCGCGGTATCCACCACCGCCAGCTGCGATTGGCCGTAATAGGCGAACAGCGCTTCATCGTAGGCACTGGTCAGCGTATCGCGGGCTTCGTAGGTACTGCTTTCGCCCGCCGTCCCCAGCGACTCCTGGATATCCGGGCCGATCGCACCCTCGGCGCTCGGCGCGGGTCCCTGCCTGGCAGGCACCAGCTTGACCAGCAGTTGCTGGCTGCCACCGAGCCACTGCACGGTGCTGCCGAAGATCGGATTGAGCGCTAGGTTGGGAACCTGGCGGACCTGACCGGTGACCGCATCGCCGATCCACAGCTGCACGCTGTCATCGGCCACGTTCTGGAACGCGAAGCGCTGGCCGTCGGCCGACCACTGCGCCATGCCGGCACACCCGTTGGGCAACGCCACCTTGGTAGAGCGGCCGCTGAGGGTCTCCACCACGGTGAAGTCACCGACGCACGGTGGAATGCCGTAACCACCCGGGGTGTCGTGCCGGCTGCGGTTCTTCGGCTCCAGGCGCACACCGGCCAGCTTCAGATACGGCTGGGCAACGCGGGTGATCGAGGGATAGGTCTGCGTGGTCGTCAGCAGCAGGCGCTGGCCGGTCGGGTCGACACTGGGTATCGGCGGCGGCGGTGCCTTGAGCACCTTGAGCAGGCGCTCCGGTGGTGTGGCGTAGCCACTGGCATGGGCCGGCATCGTGCCCAGCGTGGCGAAGGCTGTCACGGTGAACGCCGTGGACCAGAACGTACGAGCAAGCATGCGTGTCCCCTTGGATATGGTGGGAGCCGGCACGGCAGGGTCGTCGGTCGGCACGTCTCGAATCTAGCACTGCCGTCCGTCCCGAAGATGGGCCAGAAGAAATGGCCGGCGGCGTTTCACCTGATCCGGCAAAGCCTGCCGCTGGCGGCCGTCGAGACGGCTGGCACGGTGCGGTACCCTTGGCGTTCAACTGCTTCCAGGTGCCCTGCTGTGCGAACCGTGCACGCCCTCCGTTATGTCACCCCGCTGCGCGAAGGCGGCTCCCTGCCCGCCGTGGTCGAAACCGACGACGATGGCATGGTGGTGCTCAAGTTCCGCGGTGCCGGCCAGGGACCGAAGGCGCTGATCGCCGAACTGATCGCCGGCGAAATCGCCCGCACGCTCGGCCTGCCGATTCCAGAGATCCTGTTCGTCGAGCTGGACCGCGAGTTCGCCCGCACCGAACCGGATCCGGAAATCCAGGACCTGATACGCGCCAGTGAAGGCCTGAACCTGGGCAGCGATTACCTGCCCGGCGCGATCAACTACGACCCGGCCGCGATGCAGCCCGATGCGGAACTCGCCTCGAAAATCGTGTGGTTCGATGCGTTCACCAGCAACGTGGACCGCACCGCGCGCAATCCGAATCTGATGGTGTGGCACCGCAAGCTGTACCTGATCGACCATGGTGCGGCGATGTATTTCCATCACGATTGGGCCAGTGCCGGCGAGGCCTGCACCAAGCCGTTCGTGCTGATCCGCGATCATGTGCTGCTGCCGTTCGCCACGCAGATTGCCGAGGTCGATGCCGGGCTGGCGGTGATGCTGCCGGATGCGGAAATCGAGCGCATCGTCGGCCTGGTGCCGGACAGCTGGCTGGTGGACGAACCCGCCTTCGACAGCCCGACGGCCTACCGCCAGGCCTACATCGATTATCTGCAGCACCGCCTTCGCGTGCGCGCGGCCTTTGTCCAGGAGGCCGTCCGTGCCCACACTGCACACGTATGACTATGCGGTGATCCGCGTGGTGCCCCGCGTCGAACGCGAGGAGTTCATCAACGTCGGGGTGATCGTGTCCTGCCCGGGTGCCAAGCACCTGGAAGCGGCGATCGAGCTGGATCTGGAACGGTTACGCGCGTTCGCGCCGTCACTGGATATCGACGGCCTGCAGCCGTGGCTGGATGCCATCGTGGCGATCTGCCGCGGCGACGCGAACGCCGGACCGATCGCGCAATTGCCTGCGCGCGCCCGCTTCCATTTCCTCACCGCCAAGCGCAGCTCGGTGGTGCAGATGTCGAGCACGCATGTCGGGCGCACGGCGGAGCCGACAGGCGTGGTCGAGCATCTGATGCGGAAAATGGTACGGGTCCCGGCGTAGCGCCGGGGGCTCTCCTCACCCTTTGGGCAGCGCGTAGGCAATCACGTAATCGCCCGCCGGGGTTTCCATGAAGTGGTGACCGCCGGCCATGATGACCACGTACTGGCGCCCGCCAAACGCATAGATCATCGGGTTGGCCTGGCCACCAGCTGGCAGCTTCGCATGCCAGAGTTCCTTGCCGGTTTTCAGATCGATCGCGCGCAGCAGATCATCGGTCGCCGCGGCGATGAAGATCAGTCCGCTGGCGGTGACCACCGAGCCACCGTTGTTCGGCGTGCCGATTTCGATCGGCAGGCCGGAACGGATGCCGAACGGGCCATTACCGCGCGCACTGCCGAACGGGCGATCCCACAGCGTTTTGCCGGTGCGCAGGTCGACCGCGCGGATGCCGCCGTACGGCGGCTGCTTGCACAGCAGTTTGGTGAAGGGCAGGCGCCAACCCGCGTTGACGTCGATGGCATACGGCGTGCCCACCTGCGGATCGCCCGCACCTTCCGCGCCGCCCTTGTCGGCGGTCACGTCCTCGCGCGGCAGCCAGCCCAGCTGGTCCGCCTTTTCGCGCGGCACCAGCCGGTTGTAGTTGGGCATGTCGTTGTAGTTGGCCACGATCACGCCGCGGCGCGGATCAACAGCGACGCTGCCCCAGTCCGAACCGCCGTTGTAACCGGGATACTCGATGGAATGACGGTCCGCGGTCGGCGGCGTGTAGAAACCTTCGTAACTGGCCTTGCGGAACTGGATACGGCAGACCAGCTGATCGATCGGGGTCATCCCCCACATGTCGCGCTCGGTGAGGTCCGGCTTGCGCAGCGTGTGATACAGCGAGAACAGCTGGGTCGGGGAACGCTGTTCCGGCTCGACGCCACCGCTGGGCACCTTGCGTTCCTCGGCCGGGGTCAGCAGTTTGCCGGTGCGACGGTCGAGAATGTACATGTCGCCCTGCTTGGTCGGCAGCAGCAGGGCCGGCACCTTGCCGGCGGCGGTCGGGTAGTCGATCAGGGTCGCCTGCGAGCCCATGTCGTAGTCCCAGACATCCTTGCGCACCGCCTGGAAGTGCCAGGCCGGCTTGCCCGTATTGACGTCAATGGCGACCAATGAGGTCGCGTACGTGTTTTCGTTCTCGGTGCGCGAGCCACTCCAGTAATCGCCGGCCGAGTTGCCCATCGGCAGATAGACCAGGCCGAGTTCGTCGTCGCCGGTCGCGGTGGTCCACATGTTGGGGGTGCCGCGGGTATAGGTCTCACCCGGCGGCGGTGCGCCGTTGCGTTCCGGGCGGACCATATCCCAGGCCCAGCGCAGCTTGCCGGTGACGGCATCGTAGGCCTGGATCACGCCGGACGGCGCGTCGCGGCGCTGGCCATCCAGCACCTGGTGACCGGTCACGATCACGCCCTGCACGATCGCCGGCGGCGACGTGATGGAGACATACCCGGCCGGGCTGTCGCCCATGCCGACGGTGATGTCGACCTGGCCGTTGTTGCCAAAGCCCGTGCACGGCTTGCCGGTGGCGGCATCGACCGCGATCAGGCGGCCATCCAGGGTGCCTTCGATGATGCGGGCGGCGCAGGCCCCACGCGGCACCTGGGTCAGCACCGGCACGCCGCTGGGGACGGCAAGATCGGCCGCGACATCGTTCATCGCGGTGTCCTGCGCGGTAGCCGGCACTTCGTAGTAGGAGACGCCACGGCAGGCCGCGGTGTACGGAATGGAGGTGTCCTTGACCTTGGGGTCGTAGCGCCAGCGCTCGGTACCGTCAGCGGCATTGAGCGCGACCAGCTGGTTGCGGGCGGTGCACAGGTACAGGCTGTCGCCGACTTTCAGCGGCGTGGTTTCCGCGCCCCAGCGCTTGTCCGGCAGGTCGCCCGTGCGGAACAACCAGGCCTGCTCCAGCGTGGCCACGTTGTCCGGGGTTATCTGCTGCAGCGGCGAGAAACGCGTGGCGGCATTGTTGCGGCCATAGGCCGCCCAGTCGTCATCCACCGGCCGGTCGGCCGGCTGCAGCGGTGCATCGGCGGTCGGCGCCAGCCCGGTGCTGGTGACCGGCTCGGGGAACGCGCCCTCGGCGGCGGTGACGCCGTGCGGCACGAAGGCCAGCGTGAAGGCGGCGACGAACACCAGCGCGAGCACGCCGGCGATGCCGCGCGAGACCTTGCGCGAGACCGGACGATCCAGCGTGGGCAACAGCAGCGACAGCACGAAGCCGATGGCCACGATCAGCCCCAAACGCGGCACCCAGCGCCAGTAGTTGCTGCCCGACTCCCACCACGTCCACAACAGCGTTCCGATGAACACCAGCGCGAACCAGATCACCCCGCTGTAGCGGCCGCGCCACAGCTGTACACCCGAGATCAGCAGGCCGATACCGGCCAGGACGTAGTACCAGGAGCCACCAAGGCTGGCGAGCCAAGCGCCCCCTGCGGTGAATACAACCCCCAGCAACAGAATGACAATGGCCAGCACAGCCACCGGCCAATGGCGGGGGCGGCGGGTCTGCGTCGTGGTGGACATCGGTCTCTCCTGAAGCGCGAAGATCGCCGACGTTGCGGCCGGCCCCGCGGCCCTTATCCCACCGGGGTCGTGAACGTTGCGCGTTCTTTGCAACGAAAAACGCCGGCGTGCGCCGGCGTTCTTCGTGTGACTCCTGCTGGGTGGGCTTACGCCTCCGGCGGTGCCACCACCGGGCTGGCTTCGACGGCCGCCAGTGTTTCTTCTTCGACACCCTCGTCCAGCGAGGCATCCATGCGTTCCACCGCCTGGAGCTTCTCTTCCTTGGACAGACGGATCAGGGTCACACCTTGGGTGTTGCGGCCGACGCGCGAGATCTCCGAACCACGGGTGCGCACCAGGGTGCCACCATCGGAAATCAGCAGCACTTCGTCGCGCGGCCCCATCAGCACCGCACGCACCAGCTTGCCATTGCGCTCGGTGGTCTGGATGCCGATCACGCCCTGCGTGCCACGGCCCTTGCGCGGGTAATCCGGCAGCGGGGTGCGCTTGCCGTAGCCGTTCTCGGTCGCGGTCAGGATGTACAGCGCGTTGTCGTCGTCAGCCCCGTTCTCGATCACGGCATCGCCGCTGTCGATCACGGTCTCGTCGACCTGGCTCTCGTCCTCGTTCTCGTCTTCACCGCCGCCCGCACTCTCGGCCACGATCAGACTGACCACTTCCTCGCCCTTGGGCATCTTGATGCCGCGCACGCCGGTAGCGGTACGGCCCATCGAGCGGACCTTGTCCTCACCGAAGCGCACGGTCTTGCCATTGGAGGCGAACAGCAGGATGTCGCGCTCACCGTCGGTCAGGCCAACGCCGACCAGCGCGTCCCCCTCATCGAGGTTGATCGCGATCTTGCCGCGCGCCAGACGGAAGGCGAACTCGCTGAGCGGGGTCTTCTTGACGGTACCGTTGCGGGTGGCGAAGAACACGAACTGGCCTTCGGCATACTCGCGCACCGGCAGCACGGCCTGCACCCGCTCACCGGTTTCCAGCGGAATCCAGTTGATGATCGGGCGGCCACGGGCGTTGGAACCGGCTTCCGGCAGCTGATGCACCGGCAGCCAGAACACCTTGCCTGCGCTGGTGAAGGTCAGCAGCGTGTCGTGCGTGTTGACCAGCCACAGCTGTTCGATGAAATCCTCTTCCTTGGTCGACGCGGCGCTGCGGCCACGGCCACCGCGGCGCTGGGCCCGGTAGGCACTGACCGGCTGGCGCTTGGCATAACCGGCGTGCGACAGGGTGACCACCACGTCTTCCGGGGCGATCAGGTCGAGGATGTCCAGGTCTTCTTCGCTGTGGCGGATCTCGGTGCGGCGTTCGTCACCGAACTCGGTACGCACGTTGATCAGCTCTTCGCGGATGACCTGCAGCAGACGGTCCGGATCTTCCAGGATTTCGATCAACCCGGCGATCACTTCCAGCAGCTGCTTGTACTCGTCGGTCAGGCGGTCCTGCTCCAGCCCGGTCAGGCGGTGCAGGCGCATTTCCAGGATCTGGGTCGCCTGGATCTCGGTCAGCTGGTAGCCGCCCTCGAGCAGGCCCACACCCTTGGGCAGATCATCTGGACGCGACGCTTCGGCACCGGCGGCACCCAGCATCGAGCCGACCAGGCCCGGCTCCCACAGGCGGGCGAGCATGCGTTCGCGCGCTTCGGTGGGGTTCGGCGAGGTCTTGATCAGTTCGATCATCTCGTCGATGTTGGCCAGCGCGACGGTCAAGCCTTCCAGCACGTGCGCACGGGCACGCGCCTTGCGCAGCTCGAACACGGTGCGGCGGGTGACCACTTCGCGGCGGTGACGCACGAAGGCCTCGAGCATCTGCTTGAGGTTCATCAACTGCGGGCGACCATCGACCAGCGCCACCATGTTGATGCCGAACACCGACTCCATCTGGGTCTGCTGGTAGAGGTTGTTCAACACCACTTCCGCCGACTCGCCACGCTTGATCTCGATGAAGATGCGCATGCCGTCCTTGTCGGACTCATCACGCAGTTCACTGATGCCTTCGAGCTTCTTTTCCTTGACCAGCTCGGCGATCTTCTCGATCAACCGGGCCTTGTTCACCTGGTACGGGATCTCGGTCACGATGATCGATTCGCGGCCGTTGTCAGCCACTTCGACCTCGGCCTTGGCGCGGATGCGCACACGGCCACGACCGGTCCGGTACCCGGCAACGATGCCGGCGGTGCCGTTGATGATGCCCGCGGTCGGGAAGTCCGGGCCCGGGATGAACTCCATCAGGCCGTCGACGTCGATCTCGGGATTGTCGATCAGCGCGATGCAGGCATTGATCGATTCGGTCAGGTTGTGCGGCGGGATGTTGGTCGCCATACCCACCGCGATACCGGCCGAACCATTGACCAGCAGGTTCGGGAACCGGGTCGGCATGACCGTCGGCTCCAGTTCCTTCTCGTCGTAGTTGGGCTGGAAATCGACCGTTTCCTTCTCGATGTCCGCCATCAGCTCATGGGTGAGCTTGGACATGCGGGCTTCGGTGTATCGCATCGCGGCGGCGGAGTCGCCGTCGACCGAACCGAAGTTACCCTGGCCATCGACCAGCATGTAACGCAGCGAGAACGGCTGCGCCAGACGCACCAGCGTGTCGTACACCGACTGATCGCCATGCGGATGGTACTTACCGATGACGTCACCGACGATACGCGCCGACTTGAAGTAAGGCTTGTTGGCGTGCGCGTTGAGTTCACTCATCGCGAACAGCACGCGGCGATGCACCGGCTTGAGGCCATCGCGCGCATCCGGGAGTGCGCGCCCCACGATCACGCTCATCGCGTAATCGAGGTAACTCTTGCGCATCTCGTCTTCCAGGTTGACCTGGATGATTTCCTTGGCGGTTTCTGCCATTCGGGTTCCGTTGTCTGGTAGCGGTCCAGTCCGTCACGACCGCCCTTTCGGGGCGGTTGCGCCGGAATCTCGATTAACCGTTGGATTCTACCACAGCGGGCCATTTTCCGCCCGCTTTTACGGGGGTTTTACCAGCAAGAATCAGGAACTTACGGGGGCGTTGCCGGCCAGCGGCCGGCACCACAGGCGGCCCCGCCGGGCCATTACCCGAACGCGGCCTGCATATTGGCGACGGTCGGGTTCAGGATGACCCCGCGCTCGGTCACGATGGCATCGATCAGGCTGCCCGGGGTGACGTCGAACACCGGGTTCCAAGCGGCGATGCCCTCGGCCACGGTGCGGGTCCCGCCCACCCCGTACAGCTCGCCCGGGTCGCGCTGCTCGATCTCGATCTGCTCGCCGTCGGCGGTGTCCATGTCCACCGTGGAGGACGGCGCCACCACCATGAACTTCACGCCGTGATGGCGGGCGGCGATGGCCAGCTGGTAGGTGCCGATCTTGTTGGCGGTATCCCCGTTGGCGCAGATGCGGTCGGCGCCGACGATCACCCACTGCACCGCGCCGGTCTTCATCAGGTGCGAGGCGGCCGAATCGGCGATCAGGGTGGCGTCGATGCCATCCTGCTGCAGCTCCCACACCGTCAGGCGCGCGCCCTGCAGCCACGGCCGGGTCTCGCCGGCGAACACGCGGGCGATGCGGTGCTGGGCCATGCCGGCACGGATCACGCCCAGCGCGGTACCGAAGCCGGCGGTGGCCAGCGAGCCGGTGTTGCAATGGGTCAGCACGCCGCTGCCAGCCTCGATCAAGCCAGCGCCCAGCGCGCCCATGTGACGGTTGGCGGCCAGGTCCTCCTCGGCGATCGCCTGCGCCTCGGCAGCCAGCACCTGCTGCCAGTCGGCACCGGCCGGGGCCAGCGCGCGGCGCATCCGGGCCAGCGCCCAGGCCAGATTCACGGCGGTCGGGCGGGATGCATTGAGGCGCTGCAGCGCAGGTTCCAGCTTCAGCAGCGCCTGGGCGCCATCATCGGCCTGCACCTCGTTGGCCGCCAGCACCACACCCCAGGCGGCCGCAATGCCGATGGCCGGCGCGCCGCGCACGGTCAGCGCGTGGATGGCCTCGGCGACCGCGTCGCTGTCGCGGCACTCCACGTGCTCGACAATGAACGGCAGTTTGCGCTGGTCGAGCAGCTGCAGGCTCTCGCCGGTCCACAGGATCGGGCGGATATGGTCGTAACGGGCGTAATCGATGTCGGTGGATGCGTTCATCGGCCCATTGTAGCGGCGCGCCGATGCGGGCGGAATCGCGTGCTCAGTTGACCGCGAACTCGGCCCGGCAGCCCTTGTCCACCCAGACCCCGCGACTGTCCCAGCCCCAGCTGCTGCCCTGCTCGCAGGGCGTGCCGGACAGCTGCTTGTTGAGCGTGACACCGTGGGTGATTCCCGCACCACAGAAGCGGCGCTGACGGGATTTGGATTCGCAGACCAGGAGGCGCGGTACGTTGAGGAAGCCACTGCCATCGGCGGCCCCCACTTCAAACTCGCCCTGGCAGCCACGGGTCACCCAGATCTCGTTGCGGCGATAGCCCCAGCTGTGACCTTCGCGGCACGGCAGCGAGGTGAGCTGGCGAAGCAGACGCACCGGCGCACCCTGCAGCACGACCGGGCAACTCTGCGGGCGACCATTGGATTCGCAGCGCACCACACGGCGGGTGCGGCGTTCGCCATCGGCACGGGTGGCAGCGACGGCAGTCCGCGCGCGGAACTCGGCGCGGCAGCCCAGGGTGACCCAGACGCCGGAGCGATCGGTGCCCCACTCCGAGCCACGCACACAGCTGTTGTCGGACAGCTGGCGGATCAGATCGACGCCGCGTTCGGTCGGGATGTCGCAGTGCACCCATTCCATGTCGCGTGACTCGCAGCGCACCACTTCGCCGGCATAACCGCCCGTCTGCGCCAGCGCCGTGTCAGGCAGCAGCGCAGTCCACAGCAATACCGGCCACAGGGGCATGCCCGCGCCTACCAACAGCTTCATCAACACGATCCCCGCCACGCCTGAACGATCACACGACCACCTTCGGACATCCCGTGTGATCAGAGCATCATCATGCATCCCGTGCAAGGCGCGATTGCGTCAACAGCGCCTCACGCCCGGGCGAAATCGAAGGCCAGCACATCGGCGATCCGGCCGGTGCGGTTCATCGCCATCAACAGGCGGTCCACGCCGACCGCGACGCCCGCGCAGTCGGGCAATGCCGGCAGTGCCGCCAGCAGAGGTTCATCCAGCGGTGGCAGCACGTCGCCACGTGCGGTGCGTATCGCATGGTCGCGCTCGAAGCGCGCGCGTTGTTCAGCCGCATCGTTCAGCTCGTGATAGCCGTTGGCCAGCTCCACACTGCCCAGGTACAGCTCGAAGCGCTCGGCCAATGCCGGCGTGCCCGGACGGATCCGCGCCAGTGCCGCCTGGGTGGCGGGCCAGTCGTGCACCACCGTCATCGTGTCGTCACGGAAGTGCGGCTGGATGCAGTGGGTCATCAGTAGATCGAGCCAGTCGTCGCGGGTGAGCCCCTCGGCATCGATGCGGATCTCGGCCAGCGGCGCCTGCAGCTGTTCCAGGCTGGCCTCGAACGGGTCCAGCCCGATGTGCCGCTGGTAGAGACCGCGGTAATCGATCAACTCCAACGTGGCCTCGCGCTGGACCAGCTGCAGTGCGGCGCGCACCAGCTCGGCGGTCTCGCCGATCAAACGGTGGTGATCCCAGCCGACCCGATACCACTCCAGCATGGTGAACTCGGGGTTGTGGCGGCCACCGGCCTCGCCATTGCGGAACACGCGGCCCAGTTCGTAACAGTCGCCCACCCCGGCGGCGAGCAGCCGTTTGAGGGGAAACTCCGGCGAGGTACGCAGCCAGCGTTGCGGCGTGCCTGCATCCACGTGCCCACTGAAGCGGGTGTGGAAGCTGTCGATGTTCGGCTCGGTATTGCCGGCGGCGGAGAGGATCGGCGTTTCCACCTCCAGCACATCGCGCGCGGCGAAGAAGCTGCGGATCAGTGCGTTGAGCGCGGCACGCTGGCGCAGCGCGGCGATCATGCGCGCGCGTCCTTCAGGCGCTGGGCCAACGGCAGCGTCAGCAGATCGCGGGTGTCATCCACATAGCCGGTGGCCAGGTACAACCGGCGCGCCAGTTCGTTGTGGTGGTTCACCTCCAGCCGCATCCGCTCCACGCCGCGTGCATTGGCACGCTGCTCCAGAATGGCCAGCGCCTGCTTGCCGCGCCCGCGGCCGCGCGCGGCATGGGCCAGGTAGAGCTCGTCCAGCAGCGCGAAGTGACCCCCCTGCTCCAGGCTGAAGCCCATCGCCAGCGCACCGTAGCCCACCACCGCGCCCGCCTCGTCCAGCCACAACAGCACTTCGCCATTGCGCGGATCTTGCAGCAGTGCCGCCAAGGCATGGCGCACACGGACGTCTTCAAAATCGAGTTTGTCTTCCGCGTAGAAATCACGCATCAGCCCGATCAGCAACTCGGTGTCGGCCACGTTGGCCAGGCGGAAATCGAGGGGAACGGTCTGCATGCGGTCTCTCTTGTTCAATGCTTCGCGAGGAAGGCGATCAGCTGGTCTTCGTCCCAGACCGGCACGCCCAGCTCCTGCGCCTTGGTCAGCTTGGACCCGGCCTCGGCACCCGCCACCACGAACGAGGTCTTCTTGGACACACTGCCAGCCACCTTGGCACCGAGCGCTTCCAGCCGCGCCTTGGCCTCGTCGCGATTCATCTGCGTCAGCGTGCCGGTCAGCACGGCGGTCTGGCCATCCAGGGGCCCTGCGACCTGGTCGGCCTGCTCCGGCGCCAGTGCCAACAGCTTCTGGCGGTACGCCTCGCCCTTGAGCAGCATCGGGCCGTGGCCCTCGCTGTCCAGCCAGTCCGCAAGGCCCATCGCGACCTCGTTGGGCAGACCGGCGGCCACGAAACGCACCGGCTCGGCATCCAGCACCGAGGCGGCGTCCGGCAGCATGGCGACCAGCTTTTCGGCGCGCAGGCGGGTGATGCCCGGGATCTCGGCTTCCACCAGCAACTGCGCGAAATCCAGTCCTTCGCGCAGCTTGGCGATCGGCGGATGCACATCGCTGATGCGCACCTGGCCAACCTGCAACAGGGCGTCGATCGCCTCCTGGTTGCCGGCCTGCTCGAAGAAGTGGCCCAGCGAGCGCGCGACTTCACCGCCGATGTCCGGCACGCGCTTGAACAGCGGCCACGGCAGATGGCGGATCAGCTCGAGATCGCCGAACCAGGTCGCCAGGGCCTTGGCGGTGCTCTCACCGACATGCTCGATGCCCAGCGCGAACAACAGGCGCTCCAGCGTGGTGGTGCGGCTGGCGTCGATGGCGGCGATCAGGTTGTCGGCCCACTTGGTCGCGATCTTCTTCGTGTTCCAGGCGAACGTGGCCGGCATCGCCAGCGCCTGCGCGCGCCACGCCTCGTCAGTCCCATCCAGCCTGAGAATGCCACGCAGGTAATCGCCACTGCCTTCCGGCGGCAGGTGCAGCCCGATCTGGCTGGCTAAGGCCTCGGGCGACTCGGCATCCAGCACCAGCTTGAGCTGCAGCAGTTGATCGCGCTGCAGACGGTACAGATCCGACACGCCGCGCACGATGCCGGCATCGACCAGCGTCTCGATGTACTTGCCGCCCAATCCGTCGATATCCATCGCACGGCGCGAGGCGAAGTGCGCGATGGCTTCCTTGCGCTGCGCCGGGCAGCTCAGCTCACCCGAGCAGCGCCAGGCCGCCTCACCCTCTTCGCGGACGATCTCCGAACCGCACACCGGGCACTGCGAGGGCATCTGCCACGGCGTGGTACCGCCGGGGCGACGGTCGGCGATGACGCTGACCACTTCCGGTATCACATCGCCGGCGCGGCGCACGATCACCGTATCGCCGACACGGACATCCAGACGCGCGATCTGATCGGCGTTGTGCAGCGTCGCGTTGGACACGATCACGCCGGCCACGGCCACCGGTGCCAGGCGCGCCACCGGGGTCGCCGCGCCGGTGCGGCCGATCTGGATCTCGATCGCCTCCACCGTGGTGGTCTGCTCCTGTGCCGGGAACTTGTGTGCGATCGCCCAGCGCGGCGCTCGGGCGACGAAACCCATCTGTTCCTGGCCGGCACGGTCGTCGAGCTTGTAGACCACCCCGTCGATATCGAAGGCCAGGCCATCGCGGCGCTCGCCAATGTCACGGTAATAGGCCAGCAGCCCGTCCGCACCTTCCACCACCTGGCACAGGTCGCTGACCGGGAAGCCCCATGCACGCAGCTGGGCCAGCGTGGCCGAGTGGGTGGGCGGCAGTTCACCGCCGTCGACCTGGCCGATGCCATAGGCGTAGAAACTGAGCTTGCGCTTGGCGCTCATCTTCGGATCCAGCTGGCGCAGCGAGCCGGCCGCGGCGTTGCGCGGATTGGCCAGCACCTTCCCGTCATGCAGCCGGGCATCGGCGTTGTAGGCCTCGAAATCAGCGCGGGCCATGTAGACCTCGCCGCGTACTTCCAACACCTCGGGCCAGCCTTCGCCGTTGAGCGCCTGCGGGATCACGCTGATCTGGCGCAGATTGGCACTGACATCCTCACCGGTGGCGCCATCACCCCGGGTTGCGCCCTGGACGAAGCGGCCGTTCTCGTAGCGCAGGCTGATCGCCAGGCCGTCGAGTTTGGGTTCGGCGGAAAAATGCAGCGTACTGCGGCGCAGGCGCTCGCCGATGCGGCGCACGAAATCCTGGACTTCCTCATCGCTGAAGGCGTTGCCCAGCGACAGCATCGGCACCGCATGGCGGACCTCGGCGAAGCGCGAAGAGGCCTTGCCACCGACCTGCCGGGTGGGCGAGTCGGCCGCGGCCAGTTGCGGGTGCGCCTGTTCGATTGCCTCCAGCTCACGCACCAGCAGGTCGTACTCGACGTCGGGAATCAACTGCTCGTCGCGCTCGTGGTATGCCTTGCCGGCATCCTCGATCTGGCGGCGCAGGACGTCGGCACGTGCGGCGGGGCTGGGGGTCATGCGGAAGGCGATCCTGGTGGGGCATTCAATTTTACCCCTCCCCCCGCTCCTGCGCGCAGTGAAGAACGCTTGCCGCTACTTCGCAGTGGCGCTAGGTTGCGCGGAACCCCTCTTTGCCCGGTGCGCCGTGACCCCTGCCCTTGCCGCTTCCCGTCGCTCGTTTCTGCAACTGGCCGGTACCGGCCTGGCGTTGTCCGGCCTGGGCGTACTGCCTGCATCGGCTGCGCCGTCGCGCGCGCTCCCCGCCAGTGCGGGACCGGTGCTGCTGAACTTCAACGAATGCCCGTATGGGCCATCGCCCGCCGCGCAGGCCGCGGCGCGCGACATCGTCGCCGGCAGCGGGCGGTATCTGTTTGCGCTGGCCGGCGAGCTGCGCGACCTGTTCGCCCTGCAGGAAGGCATCGGCAAGGATCACGTGCGGCTGTATCCGGGCTCCAGCGAGCCACTGAACCGGGCGGCAGTGCTCTGGACCTCGCCTGGCGCGGGGCTGGTGGTCGCCGATCCCACCTTCGAGGCGCTGGGCGATCTTGCCGCTGCGCGTGGGGCCACGGTGGCCAAGGTGCCGCTGCGCGCCGACGGGGCACACGACGTACGTGCAATGGCGGCGGCCGCCGCGACGGTCAATGCCGGCCTGTTGTACCTGTGCAACCCCAACAATCCCACCGGCTCGATCACCCCGGCGGCCGACATCGCCTGGCTGCTGGCCAACACGCCTGCGCAGACCCGGGTGCTGGTCGATGAGGCCTACCTGCAGTACAGCGAACAACGCTCGGTGATCGCCCAGGTGATGCAGCGCGATGACGTGATCGTGCTGCGCACCTTCTCCAAGCTCTACGGCATGGCCGGACTGCGCCTGGGTGTGGCGGCTGCGCATCCGGATCGGCTGAAGGAACTGGCCAGCCTGGGCGACAACCCGTTGCCGGTTACGGCGGTGGCCGCCGGGCTGGCGAGCCTGCGCGATCCCGGATTGATTGCACAGCGCAACGCAGAGAATGCCGTGGTGCGGCAGGAGACCATCGGCTGGCTGGGCAAGCGCGGTTTTACCTGCGTGCCTTCCCAAGCGAACTGTTTCGTGGTCGATGTGCAGCGTGACGGCGCAGCATTTTCCGCGGCGATGGCCGAGCGCGGCGTGGTCATCGGCCGCAGCTGGCCGATCTGGCCGCGGCGGGTGCGGGTGACCGTCGGCACCGCGGCCGAGATGGCGCGGTTCCGTGAGGCGTTCGAGGCGGTGGTCAGCCGCAACCGGTAAATGTAGAGCCGACCGTTGGTCGGCCCTACGTAATCACCAACGCGGTGCTTTGGTGAGCGGCGGGGCCTGGTGCTGGCGGTCGTAGGCACGCAGCTCATCGCGGATGTGCGCGATGCGCTGGCGGCCCAGTGCGTTGCGGCTGTCATCGAGCACCACGCCATCGAGCAGTTCGCCCATGCGCTGCACGGTCGGCAACATCTTTTCCCAGGCGTCCAGCGCGGTCAGCGGCGCCGGCAGGGTCAAGAAGAAGGCGATCGCCGGCGTTTCCATCTCGCGGATGTTGGCCATGTCGAAACTGCCCGGCTTCATGATGCTGGCCATCGAGAAGATCGGGCCGCGCTCAGGATGGCCTTCGACCAGACGGTGGAAGACATTCATGTGGCCGAACACCAGGCCGGTCTTTTCCGCAGCGACGACGATGTCTTCGCCACGCAGCTGCTCACCGGCACGGGCGGCCACGAACAGCGAGACGATCTTGTCGAAATCCTGGGTGGTGCGCTTGCCAAGGTCGCTGGCCGGACCGGCATCCACCTCGGGCAGGCCGAGTTCGGGCTGGGTCACGCCGTCTTCGCCCACCACGGGCGCGGCGCCGTCGGCCGGGGTCTCGCCCTCGCCCAGTACGGGCTCGCGGCGCTGGCCGTTGGTGCCTTCGGCACCCTCGACGCGGCGGCCCTGCACTTTCTTTTTCGGACGGCCAAACAGGAAGATCGCAGCGATCAACAGCAGGCCGGCGGCCAGGATGCCGATGCGGAGCAGTGCCATGTCGGACATTCGGGAGGTTCTCCGGCTAAATCATTCAGGTACTTAAGGATGGCACGTCACGCCGCGCCCGCCAATCGTGCGGCTTCCTCCAGGTCGACACTGACCAGTCGGCTGACGCCCGGTTCGCGCATGGTCACGCCGGAAAGCTGGTGCGCTGCCTCCATCGTGGCCTTGTTGTGGCTCACAAACAGGAACTGAACCTTCTCGCTCATTTCCTTGACCATGTTGGCCAGGCGGCCGACGTTGGCCTCGTCCAGCGGCGCGTCCACCTCGTCCAGCAGGCAGAACGGCGCCGGGTTGAGCTGGAAGATCGCAAACACCAGCGCCACCGCGGTCATCGCCTTCTCGCCACCGGACAGCAGCGAGATGCTCGATACCCGCTTGCCCGGCGGCCGCGCCATGATCGCAACACCGGTGTCGAGCAGGTCTTCACCTGTCAATTCCAGATACGCGTGGCCACCACCGAACAGACGCGGATACAGCTGCTGCACGCCGGCATTGACCCGGTCGAAGGTGTCCTTGAAGCGGCCGCGGGTCTCGCGGTCGATCTTGCGGATCGCGTCTTCCAGGGTTTCCAGCGCGGTGGTGAGGTCGGTGTTCTGCGCATCCAGATACTCCGAACGCTGCGAGGCCTCACCGTATTCCTGGATGGCGGCGAGGTTCACCGGCTCCAGGCGGCGCATGCGGCCGTCGATCTGATGGACCGTCTGCTCCCAGTCGGTGATGCGCGCATCCTCGGGCAGGCCGTTGATCACGTCCTGCAGCACGAACCCGGCCTTCTCCACCGAGGCCGACAGCTGGTCGGCGCTGAGCACCAGCGCCTGCTGGTCGAGCTTGCGCTGGGAAATCCGCTCGCGCTGGGCAAGCGCCTGTTCGTCGCGCTGATGGCGGGTCTGTTCGAAACTGCGCAGCTCGGCATCAATACCATCCAGCAGCGTGCGCGCCTCGCCCAGCACCCGGTCGGCGCGGACGCGCTCGCCGAGCGCGTTCTGATGTTCGGCTTCCAGCGTCTTGACCGGTGAATCGCCCTCATCGAGCTGCGAATGCAGTTCGCCCAGGCGCGTATCCAGCTGCCCGCGCTGCGTGCTCATGCGCTCCAGCGCCTGGCTCAGCGAGGCGATCTGTGCCCGTTGTGATTCCAGGGTCAGTGCCAGCGAGTGCGCCGCTTCGCGTACGTTGCGGGCCTGATCACGGGCCTGATCACGGGCATCGGTGAACTGTCGGCGCTCGCCTTCCAGCGCGGCGCGGACGAATTCAAGATCGCCCATGCTGGTGACCGCATCGTCCAGGCGCGAGCGTGCCTCGCGCACCTGCTCACGGCCGGCATCCAGCGTTTCCAGCAGCTGCACCAGTTCGCCTTCGATGCGATCGATGCGGGTGCGCGCGGCCTCCACCTTGCCCTGTTGGCTCTGCAGCTGCCCACCGAGTTCGGAGACGCTGCGATGGGCCAGGTACAGCTGGCGCTGCGCGTCTTCGCGCTGCTGCTCACCGGCCAGCAACTGGTCACGGAACCCGGCCAGCTGCTCTTCCAGTGCGGCTTCGCGGTCCTGAAGCGTGTCGATCTGCTCGCGCAGGGTGACGATCTCGCGCTCACGCAGCAGTGCGCCCTGCTTGGCCGCGCCGGAGCGCGACACGCGCACCCAGCCCTCGCCCAAGCGCTCGCCACCGCGGGTAATGACCGAGTCGCCCTCACCCAGTGTGGCCTGCAGTGCACGCGCGGCCTCGAGATCCTCGGCGGCATGCAGGCGCGCCAGCAAGCGACGGATCGCCGTCGGGCCCTGCACTTTCGCGGCCAACGAGGTCGGCGCGACGGTCAGCGCGTCCTGTTCGGCCGAGACCAGCGCGATGCGGCCCTCCCCGAGTTCGCCCAGTGCATCCACCAGCGATTCCGGTGCATCGACCAGCACACCTTCGATCAGCTGACCGAGCGCGCTTTCCACGGCGTTTTCCCAGCCACTCTCCACGGTCAGCCGCTCACCGACGCGCGCGCCGGAATCCAGCCCACGTGCCTTCAGCCATGCCACCGCAGCGCCCTGCTCCTGGCCAAGCGCGGCCTGCTGCAGGGTTTCCAGCGAGGACAAACGGCCGCGTGCGGCCTGGGCCTGCTTGCGGATCTCGGCCAGTTCGGTCTGGCCGCTGCGCTGGCGATCCTGCAGCCCGGCCACGACATGCTTGCGTTCTTCGACCTGCTCGTTGAGCGTGTCCAGCGAGGCCTTCTGGGTCTCGTGCTGGATGTGCAGCTCCTCGAACACCTCGGCCAATGCGTCCAGATCCAGCCCAGCGCGCTCGGCCTGCAGCGACTCGCGGCGGCGGTCGGCTTCCAGCACCTGACGGTCCAGATAGTCCACGCGGGTACGTTCAACTTCACCGGCGCGCGAGGCTTCCGAGGTATTGCGGGTATGGGCTTCCCAGCGCTGCTGCCAATCGGCCAGACGGGCCTCGGCGTCGCGCAGGGCTTCCTGTTTGATTTCGTTCTCTTCCTGCAGCTGCTCCAGGCGCGGCTCGGCGTCATCGACCGCCTCGCGCAGCACCATCAGCTTGGCCTCATCGCCACTGATGTGCTGACCCAGATCGGCCAGCGCCTGCTGGGCTTCGTCGCGCGCCTTGTTCAGTCGCTGCGACATTTCGCGCTGATGCTGGATCTGCTGTTCCAGGCGGGCCAACGTGCTGCCGACCTGGTACACCTCGGCCTGCGCGGTGTTGAGCGCATCGGAGGCCTCTTCGCGGCGCAGGCGGCTGGTTTCAATACGGGCTTCGGCGTCACGCTGTTCGGCGATCAACTGCTGCAGGCGCGTTTCCTCGCGCGACAGCGCTTCGCGCAGGCCGCCCAAGCGCCCATCCAGGCCGCGGTACTCCAGCGCCTTCCACTCGGCATCCTTGACCTTGCGCTCTTCCTGCAGCGCCTGGTACTGCTCGGCCTGGCGCGCCTGGCGCTTGAGGTGCTCGAGCTGCTTGCCGATTTCCTCGCGCAGGTCGCCGAGGCGATCCAGGTTTTCGCGGGTATGCCGGATGCGGGTTTCGGTTTCCTTGCGGCGCTCCTTGTACTTGGAGATGCCGGCGGCCTCTTCCAGATACACGCGCAGATCTTCAGGCCGGGCCTCGATGATCTTGCTGATCATGCCCTGCTCGATGATCGAGTAGCTGCGCGGCCCCAGGCCGGTGCCGAGGAACAGATCGGTGATGTCGCGGCGGCGGCACTTGGTGCCGTTGAGGTAGTAGTTGCTGCTGCCGTCGCGGCTGACGGTGCGCTTGACCGAGATCTCGTTGAACGAGGCGTACTCGCCGGTGATGGTGTGGTCGGTATTGTCGAAGATCAGTTCGACGGTGGCCTGCGAGACGGGCTTGCGGGCGGAGGAGCCGGAGAAGATGACGTCGGTGAGCGAGTCGCCGCGCAGGCGGCTGGCGGAGCTTTCGCCCATGACCCAGCGCACGGCGTCGATGATGTTGGATTTGCCACAGCCATTGGGCCCCACCACGCCGGTCATGTTGGTCGGCAGGTGCAGCGTGGTCGGATCGACGAAGGATTTGAATCCGGACAGCTTGATCGTGGACAGACGCATGGCGTGATGGTTTTCCGGGCGAAGGTCTGAAGCGACCCCCACCATGGTGGATTACGGAGCGGATTTACCCTTCAAGCCATTGATGTTGCAGGGTTTCAATGGCCCCGGGGGCGACGCGATAGCCTGAGTATAACGGGGCGGGTGTTCAGCGGGCTGCGGGGGCTGGTGTTGGGTGTCGCCGTAGCTGGAGCTGGAGCCAAAGCCAAAGCCAAAGCCAATGCCAATGCCAATGCCAATGCAGAAGCGGCATTTCGAGTTGGTGCGTGGCGGGAAGGCGTGGGCGGGGTCGCGGGACCCGCCGTGAACCCGTCCATGGGGGCTCGAAATGCGCCATCCATGGCGCATTACGGTCCCGCCACCCCACCCACGCCATCCCGTAGACACATGGCTGGTGTGCGGGATAAGAGCCGAAGCATGGCGGCCGTGGCTTGCCTTGACTTGGCTTGCCTTGGCCCGATCTGACATGACACGACCTGTTCGCCATCGTCGGCGCGTCGACACGGGGTAAAGCCACGCCATACGCCGCTGACGCGGTACGAAAAGCAAGAGCATCCGCGCATGGCGTGGATCTACCTGGGCCTGGACCCGGACCATGCCAACTTGGGTACCGCCCGCCACAGCCAGCGGAAGCCAGCTCTTCCAACCGCCCCGACCGGACCCTTGGCTGGAGGGTGCCGGGTAGCCTGGGCCGGGACCGTAATGCGCCATGGATGGCGCATTTCGAGCCCCCAAGGACGGGTTTACGGCGGGTCCCGGCCCAGGCTACCCGGCGCACTCCCACCGATGTCATCAAGGCGCCCAGCCGTTGCCGTTGCCACAAACAAAAACGGGCACCCTCGCGGGCGCCCGTTTCAGTGACTCCCGCCTTTCGGCAGGGATCAGGCCTTTTCGGCTTCCACAACCACCTTGACGGTGGTTTCCACGTCGGCGTGCAGGTGAACAGTCACCTCGTACTCGCCCACGTTGCGGAAGGCGCCTTCGCCCAGGATCACTTCGCTCTTTTCCAGCGGCAGGCCGACAGCGGTGAAGGCTTCGGCGATATCGCGCGGGCCAACCGAACCGTACAGCTTGCCTTCGGTCGACGCGTTCGCAGCGATCGTGACGCTCTTGCCTTCCAGCTTCGCCTTGCGGGCTTCGGCGTCAGCGTGGATCGACTGGGCCTTAGCTTCGTAATCAGCGCGCTTGGCTTCGAACTCAGCCACGTTGGTCGCGGTGGCCGGAACGGCCTTGCCGGTCGGGACGAGGAAGTTGCGGCCGTAGCCCGGCTTCACGTCGACCAGATCGCCCAGACCGCCGAGGTTGGTGACCTTCTGAAGAAGAATCAGCTTCATGGTGTAGCTCCAAATATGTATTCGTTAGCGAGGCTCAGGCCCCGCAGCGGATGGCTGTCCGAATATCCGAACGGCGAATCCTTAAAACCGCCCGACGCTTTACAGCGCGGGCGGCCGGATCCGCGAAAGCGGCGACCGGAAGGCCGCCCGCCTTCATCAGACGTCGTGGTTGTCGGTGTACGGAATCAGGGCCAGGAAACGGGCGCGCTTGACGGCCGTTGCCAGCTGGCGCTGGTACTTCGACTTGGTACCGGTCACGCGGCTCGGCACGATCTTGCCGTTCTCGGTGAGGTACTGGCGCAGGGTGTTGAGATCCTTGTAATCGATCTCCTTGACACCTTCGGCCGTGAACTTGCAGAACTTGCGACGACGGAAGAACTTGGACATGTCAGTGCTCCTTAAGCGGCCGAAGCGGCGTCATCGCCGGCATCGGTGTCAGCGGCGGCGGGGGTGGTTTCACCTTCTTCGTCATCACGACGACGACGCTCGCCACGCTCGGGCTTGTCACCCTTCTCGTCCTTGCTCTTCATGATCAGCGACTGCTCGGTGTCAGCTTCGTCACGCTTGATGACGAGGTTGCGCAGCACGGCGTCGTTGAAGCGGAAGCTTTCCACCAGCTCGCTCAGCACGGCCTGGTCGCACTCGATGTTGAGCATGACGTAGTGGGCCTTCACCAAGTTCTGGATCGGGTAAGCCAGCTGACGACGGCCCCAATCTTCCAGACGGTGGATGGTGCCGTTGCCGTTCTCGACCAGCGCCTTGTAGCGCTCGATCATGGCCGGGACCTGTTCGCTCTGGTCCGGATGGACCAGGAACACGACTTCGTAATGACGACTCATGTGTTTTTACCTTTCGGATGTGGCCCTTTGAGGGCCGGACAGCCCCCCGCAGGTGAACGCGGTGGGGCAAGGGTCCTGCCCGGAATCAGGCAGGAAGCCGCGCATTGTGGCAGCAGAAGGGGTTCCAGGCAAGCCGGGCGGGCTGAGCAGGCCCGGCGCGCAGGCGATCAGGCCTTGTCGGCCTCGGTCGTGAAGCTCTCGCCGCAGCCGCATTCGGCGGTCGCGTTCGGGTTCCTGAACGTGAAGGTTTCACTCAGCCCGTGCTTGCCGAAGTCGATTTCGGTGCCGTCGACCAGGTCCAGACTGGTGGCATCCACATAGATGCGGACCCCGTCCTGCTCGAACACGGTGTCGCCTTCGCGCTCATCGCGGGCCAGATCGGTGATGTGCCCCCAGCCGGAACAGCCGGTGCGGGTCACGCCGAAACGCAGGCCCAGCGCACCGGGGGTCTGCGCGACGAACTTCTGCACACGGGCAAAGGCAACAGGGGTAAGGCTTACGGCCATGACAGGCAACTCCAGCGGATCGTGATCATTATAGAGGGTATGGCGCGGCCCGGCCTCGGCGGCCGCAGCTGCGGTTCACGCGGCGCGCAGCCCCCGGGGGACGCGAGAAATGCCTCGCAAGCCGAACACCGCACCCGTTAAACTCCGTGTTCAGAGATCGAGTCGATCAATAGAGGATTCAAGTCATGACGGTGGTCAGCGTTGAACATGCGCTTGCCGGGAAGATCCCGGAAGGCGGCGAGGCAACAGTACGCGGATGGGTCCGCACGGTGCGCGGCTCTGCGGCGCTTGCCTTCGTCAATGTCACCGATGGCTCCTGCTTCGCCCCCATCCAGGTGGTGGCCAATGACTCCTTGGCCAACTTCGACGACATCAAGAGCCTGACCCCGGGCTGCTCGGTGATCGCCCGCGGCACCCTGGTCAAATCCCAGGGCAAGGGCCAGTCCTTCGAGATCCAGGCCAGCGACATCGAGATCGTGGGCCTGGTCGAAGACCCGCTGACCTACCCGATCCAGCCCAAGCCGATGAGCCCGGAGTTCCTGCGGGAAGTGGCGCACCTGCGCCCGCGCACGAACCTGTTCGGTGCGGTCACCCGCATCCGCAACTGCCTGGCCCAGGCCGTGCACCGGTTCTTCCATCAGAACGGCTTCAACTGGATCAGCACCCCGATCGTGACCACGTCCGATGCCGAAGGTGCCGGCCAGATGTTCCGGGTCTCGACCCTGGACATGGCCAACCTGCCGCGCAATGAAAAGGGCGAGGTGGATTTCAGCCGCGATTTCTTCGGCAAGGAGACCTTCCTGACCGTGTCCGGCCAGCTGAACGTCGAGGCCTACTGCCTGGCGCTGAGCAAGGTCTACACCTTCGGCCCGACCTTCCGTGCCGAGAACTCCAACACCACCCGCCATCTGGCCGAGTTCTGGATGATCGAGCCGGAAATCGCCTTCGCCGATCTGGCCGAAGACGCGCGCCTGGCCGAGCAGTTCCTGAAGTACCTGTTCCGCGCGGTGCTCGATGAGCGTGGCGATGACCTGGCCTTCCTGGCCGAGCGCGTGGACAAGAACGCGATCACAAAGCTGGAAGGCTTCATCAACGCCCCGTTCGAGCAGATCGACTACACCGAAGCGGTGAAGCTGCTGCAGAACTCGGGCAAGAAGTTCGACTTCCCGGTCGAATGGGGCCTGGACCTGCAGACCGAGCACGAGCGCTGGCTGACCGAAGAACACATCGGCCGCCCGGTGGTGGTGACCAACTACCCCGAGCACATCAAGGCGTTCTACATGCGCCTGAACGACGACGGCAAGACCGTTGCGGCGATGGACGTGCTGGCCCCGGGCATCGGCGAGATCATCGGCGGCAGCCAGCGTGAAGAGCGCCTGGATGTGCTGGATGCGCGCATGGCGCAGTTCGGCTTGGATCCGGCGCACTACGGCTGGTACCGCGATTTCCGCCGCTACGGTTCGGTGCCGCACGCCGGCTTCGGCCTGGGCTTCGAGCGCTTGGTGGTCTACGTCTGCGGGCTGAGCAACATCCGCGATGCGATCCCCTACCCGCGCGCACCGGGCAGCGCCGAATTCTGATCGACCTACGGAGGCACTGAACCATGACCCTGTTCTTCGCGCTGTGTTTCGTCGGCGTGGCGATCGCCGGGTTCAGTGCCTTCGTGATCTTCTGGCCGCTGACCCTGGTCCACATCCGCGACCGCCACCCGGCGCTGGCGGATCGTTTCGGCACGGGCGCGTTCCTGCGCCCGGATGCGCTGCGCTGGCTGCTCGGCCGCGACTATCGCCAGAGCCCCGACCGCTCGCTGACCGGCCTGGCCGCGCCGGCCTGGCTTTCCCTGCTTACGCTGCTTGCTGGACTGGGCATGGCTGCCCTGCTCTGGCTGCTTTCGATGGTAATCACATGAACGACGACACTTCCCACCACGACGAGTGGTTCCTGGCCAGCCTCGGCAACACGCTGATCTGGGCCCGCCTGCGCGTGCGCCCGGCCGGCACCGCCGAGGTGCTGGACAGCGACGGCAACACGCTGAGCTATGACAGCGAAGACACCGCACGCTCGCAGCTGTTCGACGCCGAGTTCGTCGCCTACGACGGTCTGGATGAAGAAGACGCCCTGGTGCGCGGCTTCTCGCTGCATGAAGTGCAGCCGCCACAGGCCGACAGCGATGACGCACTGCACGGCCGCATGATCCAGAGCCTGGGCGCCCGCGCGTAACCGACGATGTTCATCCCGTCCGCCTTCGTCGAGACCGACCTGATCTGGCTGGACCGGCTGCTGGCGCGCGATGCGTTCGTCACCCTCGCCACGACCGGCGCGGACGGCCTGCCGCAGGCCACGCGGATGCCGGTGCTGTACCGGCGCGATGCCGACGGCATCCTGATCGAAGGCCACTGGGCCAAGCCCAACCCGCAGGCGGGCCATGCAGGCCCCGCGTTGATGCTGGTGCACGGCCCGCATGCGTATGTATCGCCAGGCTGGTATCCGGACAAGGACGCGCAGGCGCGTGTGCCGACCTGGAACTACGCCGCCGCGGAACTGCGCGGCGTGCTGGAGCCGGTGACCGACGATGATGCGCTGATCGCGATGCTGGACGGCCTGAGCGCGCACTATGAAGCACAGGTCGGTGGTGACTGGGACCTGCTGCCGATCGAGCCGCGCCAACATCGCATGCTCGCCGGCATCGTCGGTTTCCGCTTCCGCCCGGCGCAGGTGCAGATCAAACTCAAGCTCAGCCAGAACCACCCCGAGGCCAACCAGTCCAGCGTGATCGACGCGCTGTCGGCACTGGACGCCCCGGCATCACGCGAGCTGGCGCAGTGGATGCGTTGGCGCCGCGAGGGCGGCACTGCCGCCGACTGACCTTCCCCGCTCCTGCGACGACGCGGCCACCCTGGCCGCGCCTTGCCCCCACCCGACGTCAGGGACCCCGCACGATGAAAGACATCCACAAGCTGCTGCAGAACAACCGCGAATGGGCGGACCGGATCGAGAAAGAAGACCCGGAGTTCTTCCACCAGCTGGCCAAGCAGCAGCACCCGGAATACCTGTGGATCGGCTGTTCCGATTCGCGCGTGCCGGCCAACCAGATCATCGGCATGGCACCGGGCGAAGTCTTCGTGCACCGCAACGTGGCCAACGTCGTGGTGCATACCGATCTGAACTGCCTGAGCGTGATCCAGTACGCCGTGGATCAGCTGAAGGTCAAGCACATCCTGATCGTGGGCCATTACGGCTGCGGCGGTGTGCACGCCAGCTTGAACAACACGCGCGTGGGCCTGGCCGACAACTGGCTGCGCCATGTCGGCGATGTGGCGCAGAAGCACTCGGCGATCATGGAGGCGATCGAGGACCCGGCGCTGAAGCATGCGCGCCTGTGCGAGCTGAACGTGATCGAGCAGGTGGTCAACGCCTGCCGCTCGACGATCGTGCAGGACGCGTGGGCACGCGGCCAGAAACTGATGGTGCACGGCTGGGTATACAGCCTGAAGGACGGCCGGGTGCGCGAGATGGGCATCGATGTGGGCGCACCGGAAGAGCTGCAGGCTGCCTACGAAAAGGCCCTGTCCTACGTGCCGCGCCACGGTCGGCGCGACTGATTCTTCCTTTTACGGACATCGCCCATGCTTGCCTCTCCCATCAATCTGCTCGGCTGGATCGAGGAAAACCGGCATCTGCTGAAGCCGCCGGTCGGCAACAAGATGATCGAGAACGGCGATTTCATCGTGATGGTGGTCGGCGGCCCGAACAGCCGCACGGATTTCCATTACGACGAGGGCCCGGAGTGGTTCTATCAGCTTGAAGGGGAGATGACGCTGAAGGTGCAGGAGGATGGCGCGGTGCGCGATATTCCGATCCGCGCGGGCGAGATCTTTCTGTTGCCGGGCGGTGTGCCGCATTCGCCGCGCCGCCCGCCGGGCGGTGTGGGCCTGGTGGTGGAGCGCAAGCGGCTGGCGCATGAGCGCGACGGGTTGATGTGGTTCTGCGAGCGGTGCAATCACAAGTTGTACGAGGAGTTTTTCGCGCTGGAGAACATCGAGACGGATCTGCCGAAGGTGTTCGATTGCTATCACTCTTCGCTGGAGTTGCGCACGTGCGATGCGTGCGGACACGTGGATCCGTTGCCTGCGAAGGTCGCTGTTGAGGGGTGATGGCTTGGAAGCTTGGAAGCTTGGAAGCTTGGAAGCTTGGAAGCTTGGAAGCTTGAAAGTCAGCCGTTGAGTGGACTGGGAGTGGGCCGGCGGGGGCGGGTTTCCTGGACCCGCCGCAAGTACGTCCATGTAGGCTCGTAGTGCGGCATCCATGCCGCACACGGTCCCGGAAACCCACCCCCACCGACCCATCCACACTTCGCGGTGCGCATGGAAAAGAGCAACGCTGGAGCTAGCGCGACCTCTGCTGCTTCTGCTTCTGCTTCTGCTTCTGCTTCTGCTTCTGCTTCTGCTTCTGCTTCTGCTTCTGCTGCTTCTGCTTCTGCTGCATCTGCTGCTTCTGCTGCTTCTGCTGCTTCTGCTGCCGTGACTGCTTCTGCTGATACTGCGCCGCAGCCTCACAAGCAGAACCAAGCTGCGCTGGTCCCAGCGCCGCCAACCTCGGCGCAGGCATGAACGACTGCGACTGCGACTGCCACTGCGACTGCGACTGCGACTGCGACTGCGACTGCGATTAAGTCTGGACCAGCTCCGAAAGTTGAGCGAAGACCGGCAAATTGGGTGAGCGAGTAATACCGTTGTGTCCGATCACGGCGGACAGTGCCAAGCGTCGGCAAGTGGATGCATCGTCCACCGCTGTTGGCTCACCCGGCCTCCGCGCTCAAACTGCACCAGTGAACAGTCCAAGGCGCAGGCGCCCGCCTTTTCCCGTACGCACCGACCAATTGTCAGCGGGTCGGTGTGGGTGGGTCTGCAGGACCGTGTGCGGCATGGATGCCGCACTACGAGCCTACACGGACGTACTTGCGGCGGGTCCAGCAGACCCACCCACACCGGCCCGTACACTGGAACGTCACTCCGTACGCATTGGCTTTGGCGTTGGCGTTGGCGTTGGCGCTGGCGTTGGCGTTGGCGCTGGCGTTGGCGTTGGCTCCGGCCTCCAGCTAGAGCGCCAGCTGCCAGCCCACGCCAAATCAGCACCGCAAGCCAGATTCAGCCCACACCCCCAACACCCGGATAAACTGTCGGCTCACTGACACCGCCGGTTGCACCATGTCCGAACTCCTCAGCCGCACCCATGCCGTTGCCCTGGACGCCGCCGACCCGCTGCGCGCCCTGCGCAACGAATTCGTCTTCCCCCAGCACAACCACCGCGACCAGACCTACTTCGTCGGCAACTCGCTGGGTCTGCAGCCGCGCGGCGCACGTGCCGCCGTCCAGGAAGTCATGGACAAATGGGCCTCGCTGGCCGTCGAAGGCCACTTCACCGGTGACACCCAGTGGCTGCATTACCACCGTCTGGTCAGCGAACAGCTCGCCCGCGTGGTCGGCGCCCTGCCCAGCGAAGTCGTGGCGATGAACACCCTCAGCGTCAACCTGCACCTGATGATGGTCAGCTTCTACCGGCCCACCGCCGAACGCCCCGTCATCCTCATGGAGGCCGGCGCCTTCCCGACGGATCGGCATGCAGTGGACTCGCAGATCCGCTTCCATGGCTTCAACCCCGATACCGATCTGATCGAGGTGCAGCCCGATGAGCCCAACGGCACGATCTCGCTGCAGGCCATCGAACGCGCCATCACCGAACACGGGCCGCGCCTGGCGCTGGTGCTGTGGCCCGGCGCGCAGTACCGCAGTGGCCAGGTGTTCGATCTGGACGCCATCACCCGCATGGCGCGCCTGCAGGGCGCCCGCGTCGGTTTCGATCTGGCCCATTCGGTGGGTAATGTGCCGCTGCAGCTGCACGACATCGCGCCGGATTTCGCCGTGTGGTGCCATTACAAGTACCTCAACGCCGGCCCGGGCGCCGTGGCCGGCTGCTTCGTGCACGAACGCCATCACCGAGATGCCACGCTGCCGCGCTTCGCTGGCTGGTGGGGCCATGAAGAAGCCACCCGCTTCAAGATGGCGCCGCAGTTCGTGCCGGCGGTCGGTGCCGAAGGCTGGCAGCTCAGCAATCCGCCGGTGCTGGGTCTGGCCCCGCTGCGCGCTGCCCTCGATGTCGTCGACAAGGCCGGTGGCATCGATGCGCTGCGGACCAAATCGCTGCGCCTGACCGGCATGCTGGATGCGCTCGTGCGTGCGCGCCTGTCCGGTGTGCTGGAGGTGCTGACGCCTTCGGAGCCGGAGCGCCGAGGCTGCCAGCTCTCGCTGCGTGTGGCCGGTGGCCGCGAGCGCGGCCGCAGCCTGTTCGAGTACCTGCAGACCGTGGGCGTGCTCGGCGACTGGCGCGAGCCCGACGTGATCCGCATCTCGCCGACACCGCTGTACAACCGCTACCTCGACCTGCACCACTTCGTCGAGGAAGTGGAAGCCTGGGCCGGTCTCTGACCCGACCGCCCTCCCCGCCCCCACGGACATCGCCTTGATCGCTACCCCCTCCCGCTCGCTGAGCATCATCGGCGCTGGCCTGGCCGGTTCATTGCTGGCCATCCTGCTGTCCCGCCAGGGCTGGCAGATCACCTTGTATGAGCGCCGCGGCGATCCGCGCGTGAGCGATTACGAGTCCGGTCGTTCGATCAATCTGGCGCTCGCCGAACGTGGCCGGCATGCGCTGCGCCAGGCAGGGGTCGAAAACGCGGTCATGGCCAAGGCGGTGATGATGCGTGGGCGCATGATTCACCCGCGCGAGGGCGAGCCGCAGCTGCAGCGCTACGGGCGGGACGACAGCGAGGTGATCTGGTCGATCCATCGCAAGGATCTCAACACCACGTTGCTGCAGCTGGCCGAGGATGCCGGTGCCACCGTGCACTTCCACCGGCGCCTGCATACGGTGGACTTCGATGCCGGCTACGCACGCTTCATCGATGACCGCGACGACCAGCCGCACGATATCCGCTTCGATACCCTGATCGGGGCCGACGGTGCCGGTTCGGCGCTGCGCGCGGCGATGAACCGCAAGCAGCCGCTGGACGAGCGCATCGACTTCCTGGATCACTCCTACAAGGAGCTGGAGATCCCGCCGACCGATGATGGTGGGTTCCGGATCGAGGCCAACGCACTGCATATCTGGCCGCGCGGGCACTACATGTGCATCGCGTTGCCGAACGACGAAGGCACGTTCACGGTCACGCTGTTCCTGCCCAACGAGGGCGATCCGAGCTTTGCCACCACCAACAGCGGGGCCGAGGCCGAGGCGCTGTTCGCGCGCGACTTCCCCGATGCGCTGGCGCTTATCCCGAACCTGCGCCGCGACTGGGAGCAGCATCCGCCGGGCCTGCTCGGCACGCTGCATCTCAAGCACTGGCACATGAAGGGCCGCGCGGTGCTGATCGGCGATGCCGCGCACGCGATGGTGCCGTTCCACGGCCAAGGCATGAACTGCGCCTTCGAGGATTGCATCGCCCTGGCCGCGCATCTGCTGGAGCAGGAGTCGCTGGGCGAGGCCTTCGCTGCATTCGAAGCGGACCGCAAGCCGAATGCCGAGGCGATCCAGCAGATGGCGCTGGAGAACTACCTGGAGATGCGCGACCGCGTGGCCGATCCGCAGTTCCTGCTGCAGCGCGAACTGGAACAGGCGCTGCAGGCGCGCTGGCCGACCCGCTTCGTCCCGCATTACACGATGGTCACCTTCCTGCGTACCCCATACGCCGTTGCGCTGGCGCGCACCGAGCTGCAGCGGCGCATGCTGGAGGAAGCTACTGCCGGGCACGACAGCCTGGCGCATATCAACTGGGCCGCACTGGAGCGGCGGGTCCACGAACAACTGCCCGTCCTGGAGGGTGCGCACTGATGGCCGACAGCTTCCTGTTCTATGACCTGGAAACCTTCGGTCAGGACCCGCGCCGCACGCGCATCGCGCAGTTCGCCGGTATCCGCACCGATGCCGATCTCAACATCATCGAAGAACCGGTCAGCTTCTACGTCAAACCGGCCGATGATCTGCTGCCCTCGCCGATCGCCACCCTGATCACCGGCATCACCCCGCAGCACGCGCTGAGCGCCGGCGTCACCGAGGCCGAGGCGTTCGCGCGGATCAACGACCTGATGGCGCAGCCGGGCACCTGCTCGCTGGGTTACAACACGCTGCGCTTCGACGATGAATTCGTCCGCCACGGGCTGTTTCGCAACTTCTACGATCCCTACGAACGCGAGTGGCGCAACGGCAATTCGCGCTGGGATCTACTGGACATGATGCGGCTGCTGCATGCGCTGCGCCCGGACGGGATTGTCTGGCCGCAGCGCGAAGACGGCGCCACTTCGTTCAAGCTCGAGCATCTGGCCACGGCCAATAACGTCCGTCAGGGCGATGCGCATGAAGCGCTGTCCGACGTGTACGCGACAATCGGTCTGGCGAAGCTGTTCAAGCAGGCGCAGCCACGGCTGTGGGACTACGCGCTGAAGCTGCGCGACAAGCGCTTCGTGGGCGGCCTGCTGGATGTGGAGGCGATGCAGCCGGTGCTGCACATCTCGATGCGCTACCCGGCCCAGCGCATGTGCGCCGCACCGGTGCTGCCAGTGGCGCGCCATCCCTTCATCAACAACCGCATCATCGCGCTCGATCTGGAGGGCGATATCGAGCCGCTGCTCGATCTGCCACCGGAAACCATCGCCGCACGCCTGTACACCCGCGCGGCCGACATGGCCGAGGGCGAGCAGCGCGTGCCGCTCAAGGAAGTGCACCTCAACAAGGTCCCGGCGCTGGTCGCCTGGAACCACCTGCGTCCGGCCGACCATGCGCGCCTGGGTATCGACCCGGCCGCGATCGAGGCCAAGGCCGAGCGCCTGCGCCAGATCGGCCCGGCCCTGGCCGAGAAGGTCCGCCAGGTGTATTCGGGCGAGCGTACGCTGCCGCCGAGCGATGTGGACGCCTCGTTGTACGACGGTTTCCTCGCCGACGGCGACAAATCCCTGATGTCGCGTATCCGCACCAGCCGACCGGCCGAACTGGCCAGCTTCGCCGAGCGCCTGCGCGATCCGCGCATGCCCGAGCTGCTGTTCCGGTACCGCGCCCGCAACTACCCGGACACCCTGGACACCACCGAGCGCTCACGCTGGAACGACTATCGTCGCCAGCGCCTGCTCGGCGATGCATCGCTGGGCGAACAGACCCTGCCGCAGTTCACCGCGCAGCTGGATGCACTGGCCGCAGAGCATGCCAACGATGCCGGCAAGCTCGCCCTGCTGCAGCAGCTGCGCGACTGGGGCACCCACCTGCAGAGCAGCCTATGAGCACCTATTTCAGCCCGGCTACCTTCACGTTCCTGCGAGGCCTGGCCCGCAACAACGACAAGACCTGGTTCAACGAGCACAAGCCGAAGTACGAAGCGCATGTCCGCCAGCCGTTCCTGCGCCTGATCACCGATCTGCAGCCGGACCTGGCCGCAGTCAGCGAGCACTTCCGCGCCGATCCGCGCACCGTGGGTGGCTCGCTGTTCCGCATCTACCGCGATGCGCGCTTCTCCAACGACAAGTCGCCCTACAAGAGCTGGCAGGGCGCGCGCCTGTTCCATGAGCGCCGCAAGCAGGTGCCGGCCCCGTCGTTCTATATCCACCTGCAGCCGGGCGAGAGCTTCGTCGGTGCGGGGCTGTGGCATCCCGAACCGGCCACGCAGCGCAAGGTGCGGCACTTCATCGTCGACAACCCTGGCAGCTGGAAGGCCGCCGCGCATTCGCCGCTGCTGCGCAAGAAATTCGATTTCGAGGAAAGCGAGAAGCTGGTCCGCGCCCCGCGCGGGTTCGAGCCGGAGTTCGAGTTCATCGACGATCTCAAGCACCGCAACTGGGTCTTCTGGCGCTCGCTGGACGACGCCACGATGACCGGCCCGCGCCTGCGCCAGACCATCGCGGCCGACCTGGTCACGCTTGCTCCCTTCGTGGATTACCTGTGCGCGGCGCTGGACCTGGAGTTCTGAACTTCACGTGCACTGACGCCCGCTGCGTCAAGCTGCGCACCATGACGACAAGGCACACCCGATGAAGAAGCTGCTCTGGTTGCTGGTCAGCGTGCTGCTGGTGCTGGCCGGCATCGTGTTCAGCGGTCCCTACCTGACCGTGCATGGCCTCAGCCGCGCGATCGAGCAGCGCGATACCGCCAACCTTGATCGTTACGTGGATTTCCCGATGCTGCGCGCCAATCTGCGCGCCCAGCTGAGCGATTACGTGGTCCGCCGCGCGGGTCCGGACATGCAGTCCAGCCTGTTTGGCGCGTTGCTGCTCTCGGCCGGTGACCGGCTCAGCGCGACCGCCGTGGACGCGCTGGTCACCCCGACCGGCATCGGTGCGCTGCTGGAGGGCCACACCCTGTGGAAGCGCGCCAGCAACGATCTGGACAGCCCCAGCAATGACGCCTATGCGGCGCCACGGCCGGCGCGCCCCCTGAAGGGCGCCACCCACCATTTCGAGTCGCTGTCGCGGTTCACCGCCACCACCTACACGCCGCAGGGCGCACCGGTGGTGTTCATCCTGCAGCGCTCGGGCCTGCGCTGGCGGCTGGTCGACATCCGTCTACCGTTGAATCCTGACACCACCGCGCCGTCGGTCCTGCCGATCCCGTAGGAACGCACCCTTGGTGGTTACATGGGCGCAGCGCTGCATCAACCGTCGTTGGCGACCCCATGCGGCACATGCCCGGCGGCCACGCTCTGGTGTTGCAGCGCGCTGTCGATGTTGTGCTGGGAATCGTCGAAGAAGATGTCCGCGCCGAAGGCTTCCAGGAACGGGCCCTTGTGGCGGCCGCCAAGGAACAGCGCCTCGTCCAGGCGCACCCCCCACTCGCGCAGCGTGCGGATCACGCGCTCGTGCGCGGGCGCTGAGCGTGCCGTCACCAGAGCGGTGCGGATCGGCGCATCTTCGCCTGACGGGAACACCGCCTGCAGCGTATGCAGGGCCGACAGGAAATTGCGGAACGGGCCGCCGCTGAGTGGCTCGCGGGCGTTCTCACGCTCATGGCGGCCGAACGCTTCCACGCCCTGCTCGCGCGAGATGCGCTCGCTCTCATCGCCAAAGATCACCGCATCACCATCGAAGGCGATGCGGAGCTGACCCAGCGGACGGCCCAGGTCGACCTGCTCGGCTGCGGCAATCGTCTCGCCCGGCGGCTTGGGCAGGATGGTCGCCGCCGCGATCCCGTGCAGCAGCGCACGACGCACCGATTCCGGGTTGGCCGACAGGAACAGATCGGTGCCGAACGGCTTCACATAGGGCCAGGTCGGCTCGCCCGCGGTGAAGGTCGCGCGGATGATGCCCAGGTCGTAGTGCTGGATCGAATTGAAGATGCGCAGGCCGGTATCGGCCGAGTTGCGCGACAGCAGGATCACTTCCACCCGCGGCTGTTCCGGCGACTGGCCCTGGTTGAGCGCGAGCAGCTTGCGCACCACCGGGAAGGCCACGCCGGGACGCAGCACATCATCTTCGTGCTTGCGCTGGTACTCGGCGTAAGCATCGACGCCTTCAGCCTCGAACAGCGCGTGGCCCTCTTCCAGATCGAACAGGGCCCGCGACGTCACGGCAACGGTCAGCAAACGGGGGGTGTTGTCGCCCATGGCAATCAGCAATCCAATGCGGCCGCAGCGGCCGGCCAGCCATTCTCCCACAGTGCATGGCCACCACGGCCGTGCAGCGTCAGAACATGAACTGCTCGCTCAGGATGCGGTCTTCCAGGTTGTGTTCCGGGTCGAACAGCATGGTGACCCGGCGTTCGCGCGATTCGCGGATGGTCACTTCCACCACATCGCGGGTTTCGTGCGAATCGGCGGTGACGCTGACCGGGCGCTTGTACGGATCGAGCACGCGGAAACGCACTTCCGTGGCGGCCTTGAGGATCGCGCCCCGCCAGCGGCGCGGGCGATACGGGGCCAATGGGGTCAGCGCGATGGTATGCGAGCCCAGCGGCAGGATCGGGCCATGCGCGGAATAGTTGTACGCCGTGCTGCCGGCCGGGGTGGCGACCAGCACGCCATCGCCGATCAGCTCGGCCACGCGCTCCTGGCCGTTGAGGTCGATGCCGATATGCGCGGCCTGGCGGGTCTGGCGCAGCAGCGAGACGTCGTTGTAGGCCAGCGACCCGGTGGTGGTGCCGGACTCGGTCAGGGCCAGCATCTCCAGCGGCCGCAGGTTGGCCGGCTCGGCGGCCGCCAGGCGCGCGGGCAGATCGTCATCACGGAACTGGTTCATCAGAAAACCAACCGTCCCCAGCTTCATGCCGAACACCGGCTTGTCCAGCGCACCATAGCGATGCAGCGTCTGCAGCAGGAAGCCATCTCCGCCCAGCGGGCACAGCACCTCGGCCTGCTCGGGCGTGTAGTCACCATAGCGGGCCCGCATCTGCGCCAGCGCGAGCTGTGCCGCTTCGGTGGAGCTGGCCAGAAAGGCGATACGGGGGGTGTCGCTCATCGGTGAATCCGGGTGGGGTACGCCGGCAAGAGCATAACCGTTCGTGCCGGCTGCGGGCCGGCACGCCCGGAAACGAAAACGGCCCCGCCGAAGCGGAGCCGTGTGTTTCTCATGCAATTCCGTTATCAGCCCGCACTTATCCCTCTGGAGCAGAGCCCCCCTGAGTCAGGGGGGCGCGCCGAAGGCGCGGGGGTCTGGAAGCATCGTTTGCATGGGCCCCACGGTTTGCAAAGCAAACCGTGGGGCGTCAGCGCCAATGCGCCGACGCACCATGCGCTCACGCACCATGCGAGGCCAACTGACCCAGACGCTGCACCGCGACCGAGACGGTCGGGTAGTCCAGGGTCTTCTGCTCGGCCAGCTCGGCCAGCATCGCCAAGGTAAAGCGCAGGCTGCTGTCGTCACGACCCATCCAGGCGGCGACCTTGGCTTCGGCGCTGCTGCCCTTCATCGACAGGACCTGGGCAGCCAGGTTGCGATGGTGGGCGGCCAGCTCGTCGCGCAGCACGCCACGGGCCACGGCGTGCCAGCGGCCGTTGACCTCCAGCGCGTCGATCTGCTCGAACAGCCACGGCAGCTGCAGGGCGTCGCCCAGGCGGAAGTGGACCTTGGAGACGTCCACCGGCTTGAGCTTGCGGGTGCGGGCCAGTTCGATGATATCGAACGCCGGCTCCAGGAACTGCAGTTCCGAGAGCTGCTGCGACAACGCCGGCGGCAGGCCCTTGTCCTTCCATTCCTGCACGCTGGCCTCGTAGGCCGGGCGCTGCGAATCCGGCAGCACGCCGGAGGCATCGCGGATGTCGTTGAACGCGGCCTGGTAGCGGTTGACCGCTTCGGTGATGCCCGGCATGGCGCCCGGGCGCGAGAGCAGCCAGCGCACGAACGAACGCTGCAGCTTCCAGATCACTTCCAGCGCATCGATCTGCACCGACTCCGGCAGCGTGCCGTCGAGGGCGTCGATCTGTGCCCACAGCGCGCGCGCGTCCAGCGTTTCACGGCTGATCGTGTACGCCTTGGCGACCTCGGCCACGGTGCGGCCGGTGTCTTCCTGCATGCGCATCAGGAAGGTGGCACCCATGCGGTTGATGGTCTGGTTGGTCACGGCCGTGGCGATGATTTCACGCTTCAGGCGGTGACGCTCCATCGCATCGGCGTACTTCTTCTGCAGCGGCGTCGGGAAGTAGCGCTGCAGCTCCTTGGACAGGTACGGATCTTCCGGAATGTCCGACTCGAGCAGCTGCTGGAAGGCCACCAGCTTGGAGTAGGACAACAGCACCGACAGTTCCGGACGGGTCAGGCCCTGGCCACGCGCCTTGCGTGCGGACAGTTCCGCATCCGAGGGCAGGTACTCGATCTGGCGATCCAGCAGGCCCTGCTGTTCCAGCGTGCGGATGAAGTGCTGCTTGGAGCCCAGGCGCTTGACCGCCATGCGTTCCATCAGGCTCAGCGCCTGGTTCTGACGGTAGTTGTCCATCAGCACCAGCGCGGCCACTTCGTCGGTCATCGAGGCCAGCAGCTTGTTGCGCTGTTCGACGGTCAACTTCTTGGCACGCACCACATCGTTGAGCAGGATCTTGATGTTGACTTCGTGATCGGAGGTGTCCACACCGGCCGAGTTGTCGATGAAGTCGGTGTTGAGCAGTACGCCGGCCTGGGCGGCTTCGATGCGGCCCAGCTGGGTCATGCCCAGGTTGCCACCCTCGCCCACCACCTTGCAGCGCAGCTCGCCGCCATTGACGCGTAGCGCGTTGTTGGCGCGGTCGCCGACATCGCTGTGCTGCTCGCTGGCCGCCTTGACGTAGGTACCGATGCCGCCGTTCCACAACAGATCGACCGGCGATTTCAGGATCGCGCTCATCAGGTCGTTCGGGGTCATCGACTTGACGCCGTCGTCCAGGCCCAGTGCCTCACGCACCTGCGGGGTGATCTCGATCGACTTCAGCGTACGCGGGAATATGCCGCCGCCCTTGCTGATCAGCTTGGCATCGTAATCGGCCCAGCTGGAGCGCGGCACGGTGAACAGACGCTCGCGCTCGACGAAGGTCGTGGCCGCATCCGGGTTCGGGTCCAGGAAGATGTGGCGGTGATCGAATGCCGCAACCAGACGGATGTGGCGCGACAACAGCATGCCGTTGCCGAACACGTCGCCGGACATGTCGCCCACGCCGACTGCGGTGAAATCCTGGCTCTGGCTGTCACGGCCCAGCGCACGGAAGTGGCGCTTGACCGACTCCCACGCACCGCGTGCGGTGATGCCCATTCCCTTGTGGTCGTAACCGACCGAGCCACCGGAGGCGAACGCATCGCCCATCCAGAAGCCGTGCGCCACGGCCAAGCCGTTGGCGATGTCGGAGAACGTGGCGGTGCCCTTGTCGGCCGCCACCACCAGGTACGGGTCGTCCATGTCGTGGCGGACCACGTCCACCGGCGGCACGATCTTGTTGTTGACGATGTTGTCGGTGATGTCCAGCAGGCCCTGGATGAACAGCTTGTAGCAGGCCACGCCGTTGGCGAACACCGCATCACGGTCGCCGTTGACCGGCGGCATCTTGGCGAAGAAGCCGCCCTTCGCGCCGACCGGCACGATCACGGTGTTCTTGACCATCTGCGCCTTGACCAGGCCCAGCACCTCGGTACGGAAATCTTCGCGACGGTCCGACCAGCGCAGGCCACCACGGGCCACGGCCCCGAAGCGCAGGTGGGTACCTTCCACACGCGGGCCGTACACGAAGATTTCGCGGTACGGGCGCGGCTTGGGCAGGTCCGGCACCAGCGCCGAATCGAACTTGAAGCTGATGACGTGGCCCGGACGGCCCTCGGCATCGGTCTGGTAGTAACTGGTGCGCAGGGTCGCATCGATCACGCCCATGAAGCTGCGCAGGATGCGGTCTTCATCAAGGCTGGAGACGCGGTCCATCAGCTTGAGCAGCGCATCGCGCGCGGCATCCATCTGCACGGTGCGGTCGCCCTTGCGTGCATCGACCACGGTCTTGAGCACTTTGAGGGTGGCTTCGTCACCGCCGGCGAGCACGGTCAGGTGCGCGCGCAGCTGGGCCTGGCCCTCGGCGATCGCGTCCTTGCTCTCGTGGCCGGTGGCCGGATCGAAGCGGGCTTCGAACAGCTCCACCAGCAGGCGGGCCAGCAGCGGGTAACGGGTGAAGGTGCCTTCCACATAGGCCTGCGAGAACGGCACGCCGGTCTGCAGCAGGTACTTGCAGTAGCCACGCAGCATCGCGACCTGGCGCCAGTGCAGACCGGCCGCGAGCACGAGGCGGTTGAAGCCATCGTTCTCGGCATCGCCGTGCCACACGCGGGCAAAGGTCTCACCGAAGGCGGCATCGACGCTCGGCGCGTCGATCGCACCCGCCACCGATTCCACTTCGAAGTCCTGCACGTACACCGGCGCGTTGTCGACCGTCAGACGGTACGGGCGCTCGGAGATCACGCGCAGGCCCATGTTTTCCATCATCGGCAGCGCATCGGACAGCGGGATGTCATCCAGCTGGCGATACAGCTTCAACCGCAGGCCATCACCTTCGTCGCGATGCACGGCCTGCAGGCTCAGACGCAGATCGTCCGGGCCGGTCAGCGCATCGAGCTGGCTGACGTCGTTGGCGGCAATTTCGGTGCTGGAGTCTTCGATGTAGCCGGCCGGCAGTGCCTTGCCGATACGTGCGGCGATGCGCAGGCCTTCGGTTTCACCGTGGCGGGCCACCAGCGCTTCGCGCAGATCGTCCTGCCAGTTGCGCAGCACCTGGGCAAGCTTCTGCTCCAGTGCGCTGGTATCCACTTCCAGGGTCTGGCCAGCCTTCGGGCGCACGATCAGGTGCACCTGGGCCAGCGGCGACTCACCGAGCACCACCGAGCTGTCCACGTACTCGCCCTGCAGGGCGTCCTTGAGCATGGCTTCGATGCGCAGGCGCACATCGGTGTTGAAGCGCTCGCGCGGCAGGTACACCAGCGCGGAGATGAAACGGCTGTACTTGTCGCGGCGCAGGAACAGGCGGCTGCGCACGCGCTCCTGCAGGCCCAGCACGCCCATGGCGGTGCGGAACAGTTCTTCCTCGCTGGACTGGAACAGCTCTTCGCGCGGCAGGGTTTCCAGAATGTGGCGCAGGGCCTTGCCGCTGTGGCTGCTCGGTGCCAGGCCGGACTTGCTCATCACGTATTCGTGGCGCTGGCGCACCAGCGGGATTTCCCACGGACGGCGGTTGTACGCGCTGGAGGTGAACAGGCCCAGGAAGCGCTGCTCACCGATGATCTTGCCCTTGGCGTCGAATTCAAGCACGCCGATGTAGTCCATGTAGCCGGAGCGATGCACGCGCGAACGGGCATTGGTCTTGGTCAGGATCAGCGCGTCCTTCAAGCCGGTGGTGGCATTGAGGCCCTGCGCGGCGAGCGTCTTGACCGGACGTGCAGCGGACTTGTCCTGCCCGCGCATCAGGCCCAGGCCGGTGTCGTTGAGCGGCGCCAGCACGTCTTCCTTGCCCTGCTTCTCCACGCGGTACTCGCGGTAGCCGAAGAAGGTGAAGTGGTTGTCGGCGGCCCAGCGCAGGAATTCCTGCGCTTCGGCGCGCGAAGCGGCATCCACCGGCAGCTCGCGGCTGCCCAGGTCGTCGGCCAGGCTCTGCGCCTTGGCACGCATCGCGTCCCAATCGCGGACGATGGCACGCACCTCGTCCAGCGCCTTGATGATCGCCTTCTCGACGTCGGCCATGGCGTCGGCCGGCTGGCGGTCGATCTCCAGCAGCATCACCGATTCGGCGGTGCCGTCGCTGACACCGGTCAGCTTGCCGGCCTTGTCACGGGCGAAGCGGATCACCGGGTGACCCAGTACATGCACGCCCACGCCATGCTCGGCCAGCGACATCGTCACCGTGTCGACCAGGAACGGCATATCGTCGTTGACGATCTGCAACACCGTATGCGGCGACTCCCACCCGTTGCTCTTCAGCGTCGGGTTGAACACGCGGACGTTGGCCTTGCCGGACTTGCGTACACGCGCGAATTCCAGCGTGTCCGCTGCCAGTGCGGCCCACTCCTCGGCGCTGTGGTGCGGGAACTCGTCCGCCTCCATGCGCTTGTAGAAGTCGGCGGCAAAAGCCACTGCCTCGGCCTGCCCGGCCGACGGGTAGCGCTTGCGCAAGGCCGTGTACACCGGCTCCAGCGAGAAGCCCACTGGCGAAACAGTCTGCGTATCGGCTGGTTTGGATTTGTTTTTCACGGTCTTGGCTGCTGGTTTTTGCGGTTTCATGACGGAGCGGTGCGTGATGCTCAGTTGGGAAAATGAAATTGTAGGCCTACCGCACAGAAATACCTTGCTGCAGGACGGAATAAGGTCTTTCGGGTTGGGTCCCGTTTACATCGGACGCTTCAGTCCGACGCGGTACGGAGGATCGCGCGGGAGTTCTGCACAGCGCAGCATCGGCCGCTTCGATTGCAACTTGACGTTGGGTATCAAAAACCGCCGAAAGACAAGGCTTCTACAATTCTGAACTGGACGGTATAGTCCACCCCGTGACTCCCCCATCCCCCGCCGCCAGCACCCTGGACGCGCGCGATCACCGCGTGTTCGATGCCGTGCGCGAGCTGCTGGCCAGCCAGGGCATGCAACTGAGCATGGACGCGGTGGCACAGCACGCTGGATGTTCCAAGCAGACCCTCTACAGCCGCTATGGCAATAAACAGGAACTGCTGAAGCGGGTGATGCAGCGGCACGTCTGCCGCGCCACCGCCGGGCTGCGCTCACTCGACGGTGACGACCTGCGCGGCAGTCTGCTGCGGTTCGCCAACGACTATCTGGATCACTTCAACCAGCCGCATGTGGTCCAGGCCCGCCGCCTGATCGCCGCCGAGTCCAGTCAGTTCCCGCAGGAAGCCCGCACGCTCTACCAGGACGGTGCAGGCGCGTTGGCACTTCATGTTTCTGAATGGCTGGCAACCCGATCCGCCGAAGGCCAGCTGAGGCATGACGACCCGCACTTCATGGCTGAACTGCTATTGAGCATGATCGCCGGCTTGGATTTCGAGAAACAGCGTTTCCACATCCCCCACCGCGATGACGCCGCCGTGCGCCGCCGCTGGGCAGAATTCTCCGTCGACAGCTTCCTGCGCGCATTCGCTGCGCCCGATGCGGCCACGGCTTCGTATTCAAACCAACACCGGAGCTTCTCCTGATGATCGCCCCACTCCGCACCCTTGCCCTGACGTGCGCAGTCGCCCTTGCGTTGACCGCCTGCAAAAAGGAAGAGCAGCAGGCCCCGCCGCCGCCGGAGGTGGGCGTGATCGAGGCCAAGCCGCAGACCCTGCCGCTGCAGCGTGAGCTGGTCGGCCGTCTGTCGCCGTTCCGCAGCGCCGATGTGCGCGCCCGCGTCCCGGGCGTGCTGCTCAAGCGCGTCTATCAGGAAGGCTCGGATGTGAAGGAAGGCCAGGTGCTGTTCCTGATCGACCCGGCACCGCTACGTGCAGCACTCAATGCCTCCCAGGCCGAGCTGGCGTCGGCGCAGGCCACCGCCGCCAACGCCAAGGCCGCCGCCAACCGCGCCCGCTCGCTGGCCCCGCAGGCTTACGTCTCCAAGTCCGATCTGGATGCGGCCGAAGCCACCGAGCGCACTGCCGCTGCCGCCGTGCAGCAGGCCCAGGCCTCGCTGGCCAGCGCGCGGATCAACCTGGGCTATGCCGAAGTGCGCTCGCCGATCAGCGGCCGCGCCGGCAAGCAGCAGGTCACTGAAGGTGCGCTGGTTGGCCAGGGCGATGTGACCCTGCTGACCACCGTGGATCAGCTCGACCCGCTGTACGTGAACTTCTCGATGAGCGTGGATGAGTTGACCCAGATGCGCGCGGCCCAGGCCAAGGGCGCACTGGCGCTGAGCGGGGACGGCAAATCCACGGTGCAGGTGAAGCTGGCCGACGGCACGGTCTATGACCAGCCGGGCACGCTGGACTTCTCCTCGACCACGGTCGACCCGGCCACCGGCGCGGTCTCGCTGCGCGCGGTACTGCCGAACCCGCAGCAGATCCTGCTGCCGGGCGCCTTCGTCAGCTTCCAGGCGACGCTGGGTGAGCGCAACAACGCCTACCTGGTCCCGCTGCAGGCACTGCAGCGCGACACCACCGGCGGCTACGTCCTGGTGGTGGGCAAGGACGGCAAGGTCGCCCGCAAGAATGTGAAGAGCGAGGGCCAGCAGGGCAGCAACTGGCTGGTCAGCGGTGGTCTGGATGCCGGCGATCAGGTGATCGTGGCCGGCGTACAGAAGGTCAAGGAAGGCGAACCGGCCAAGGCCGCCCCGTGGAACCCGGCCGCCGGCAACGGCAATGGCCAGGCACCGGCGGGTGCTGCTCCGGCAGGAGCCGCTCCGGCGGCTGCCGCCAAACCTGACGCCGCGGCCGCCCCGGCTGATGCCGCCGCCGCAACGTCCGACGCCGCTCCGGCTGCCGAACCGAACAAGCAATAACGGGAATCCTCCGTCATGCCTAAATTTTTCATTGAACACCCGGTATTCGCCTGGGTGGTCGCGATCCTGATCTCGCTTGCGGGCGTGATCTCGATCCTGGGTCTGGGCGTGGAGTCCTACCCGAGCATCGCGCCTCCCCAGGTGACGGTGAGCGCCACCTATCCCGGCGCCAGCGCCGACACCGCCGAAAAGTCGGTCACCCAGGTGATCGAGCAGCAGCTGACCGGTATCGATCACCTGCTGTACTTCAGCTCCTCTTCGGCCTCCAACGGCCGCGTCACCATCACCTTGACCTTCGAAACCGGCACCGATGCCGATATCGCCCAGGTCCAGGTGCAGAACAAGGTCTCCCTGGCGACCCCTCGCCTGCCGACCGAAGTGACCCAGCAGGGCGTGGTGGTGGCCAAGGCCAACGCCGGCTTCCTGATGGTGGTGGCCCTGCAGTCCGACAGCGCCTCGATCGACCGCGATGCGCTCAACGACATCGTCGGCTCGCGCGTGCTCGACCAGATCTCGCGTATCCCCGGCGTGGGCAGCACCCAGCAGTTCGGTTCCGAGTACGCCATGAACATCTGGCTCAACCCGGAAAAGATGCAGGGTTACGGCCTGTCCGCCACCCAGGTGCTGGCCGCGATCAAGGACCAGAACGTGCAGTTCGCCGCCGGTTCGCTGGGCTCGGATCCCTCGCCTGAAGGCCACTACTTCACCGCGACCGTGTCGGCCGAAGGGCGCTTCAGCTCGCCGGAAGAGTTCGAGAACATCATCCTGCGCGCCAATCCCGACGGCTCGCGCGTGCTGCTCAAGGACATCGCCCGGATCGCCTTCGGTGCGAACAACTACGGCTTTGACACCCAGTACAACGGCAAGCCGACCGGTGCCTTCGCGATCCAGCTGCTGCCGGGCGCCAACGCGCTCAACGTGGCCAATGCGGTCACCTCGAAGATGGACGAGCTCAAGCCGAGCTTCCCGGCCGGTGTCAGCTGGTTCTCGCCGTACGACAGCACCACCTTCGTGAAGATCTCGATCGAGGAAGTGGTCAAGACCCTGATCGAAGCGGTCGTGCTGGTGTTCCTGGTGATGCTGATCTTCCTGCAGAACTTCCGCGCCACGCTGATCCCGACCCTGGTCATCCCGGTCGCGCTGCTGGGCACGTTCCTGGGCATGAGCATCATCGGCTTCACCATCAACCAGCTGACGCTGTTTGCGATGGTGCTGGCGATCGGCATCGTGGTCGATGACGCCATCGTGGTCATCGAGAACGTCGAACGCATCATGACCGAGGAGAAGCTGCCGCCCAAGGCCGCCACCCAGAAGGCCATGACCCAGATCACCGGTGCGGTGGTGGCCATTACCGTGGTGCTGGCAGCGGTGTTCATTCCGTCGGCCCTGCAGGGCGGCGCCGCCGGTGAGATCTACAAGCAGTTCGCGCTGACCATCGCCATCGCGATGGCCTTCTCGGCCTTCCTGGCCCTGGGCTTCACCCCGGCGCTGTGCGCGACGTTCCTCAAGCCGACGCACAACGACAAGCCGAACATCGTCTACCGCACCTTCAACAAGTACTACGACAAGGTCAGCAACACCTACGTGGGCCACATCACCTCGGCGGTGAAGCATGCCCCGCGCTGGATGATCCTGTTCGTGGTACTGACCGTGCTGTGCGGTTTCCTGTTCACGCGCATGCCGGGCAGCTTCCTGCCCGAAGAAGACCAGGGCTACGCGCTGGCGATCGTGCAGCTGCCGCCGGGCTCGACCAAGTCGCAGACCAACCACGCCTTCGCCCAGATGCGCGGCATCCTGGAAAAGCAGGATGGCTTCGAAGGCATGCTGCAGGTGGCCGGTTTCAGCTTCGTCGGCTCCGGTGAGAACGTGGGCATGGGCTTCATCCGCCTCAAGCCCTGGGCGGACCGTGACATCACGGTGCCCGAGTTCATCAACAACATGAACGGCGCGTTCTATGGGATCAAGGAAGCGCAGATCTTCGTGGTCAACCTGCCGACCGTGCAGGGCCTGGGCCAGTTCGGTGGCTTCGACATGTGGCTGCAGGACCGCGGCGGCGTGGGCTATGAGCAGCTGACGCAGGCGCGCAACATCCTGCTCGGCAAGGCCGCGCAGGAAAGCGATCTGCTGACCGGCGTGCGCCCGAACGGCCTGGAAAACGCCCCGCAGCTGCAGTTGCACGTGGACCGTGTGCAGGCGCAGACCATGGGCCTGTCGGTGTCGGACGTGTATAGCACCATCCAGTTGATGCTGGCCCCGGTGTACGTCAACGACTTCTTCTATGAAGGCCGCATCAAGCGCGTGACCCTGCAGGCCGATGGCCCGTACCGCACCGGCGCGGAGTCGTTGAACAGCTTCTACACGCCCAGCACGCTGCAGACCAACGCCGATGGCACGCTGGCGATGATTCCGCTGAGCACCGTGGTGAAGTCCGAGTGGGTGTCCGCACCGCCGTCGCTGAGCCGCTACAACGGCTACTCGGCGGTCAACATCGTCGGTTCGCAGGCCGCCGGGCGCAGCTCGGGCGAGGCGATGCAGGCGATGGAGCGGATCGTCAACGACGACCTGCCGGCCGGCTTCGGCTACGACTGGTCGGGCATGTCCTACCAGGAAATCCTGGCCGGCAACGCCGCGACCCTGCTGCTGGTGCTGTCCATCGTGGTGGTATTCCTCTGCCTGGCCGCGCTGTATGAAAGCTGGTCGATCCCGGTGGCGGTGCTGCTGGTGGTGCCGCTGGGTGTCCTTGGCGCCCTGGCCTTCTCCCTCGCCCGTGGCCTGCCGAACGATCTGTACTTCAAGATCGGCCTGATCACGGTGATCGGTCTGGCAGCGAAGAACGCGATCCTGATCGTGGAGTTCGCGGTGGAACAGCGGGCCGCGGGCAAGAACCTGCGCGAGGCGACCATCGAAGCCTCCCGCCTGCGCTTCCGCCCGATCCTGATGACCTCGTTCGCCTTCATCATGGGCGTGGTGCCGATGGCCATCTCCACCGGTGCCGGCGCCAACGCACGTCACGCGATCGGTACCGGCGTGATCGGCGGCATGGTGTTCGCCACCTTCCTGGGTCTGCTGATGATCCCGGTGTTCTTCGTGGTGGTCCGCCGCATGCTGGGTGACAAGCTGGACGAACCGTCCAAGGAGTTCCTGGAGCGCCAGGGCGAAGCCAATACGGCCCACCGTCCGGATCGTTGATGCACAGGGGCAGCCACGGTTGCCCCACCGGCAGGTGACCACCGTGGGTGGTCACGCTGGAATGAAAAAGCCCCGGCGCGAGCCGGGGCTTTTTTGTGCGCCGTGCGTGACGGGTAATGTGGCTCACGCGAGGCATGCATATGGGGACGAGGTAGTGCCGGCCGCTGGCCGGCTGCTCCGGGCACCTGCCAGACAAGGACCGCCTGGTTGCCGGCCAGCGGCCGGCACTACCAAACGGCCTCAGCGCAGCAGTGATACTGCCGCGCACACCATCACGATCGCCAACGAGGGCCACTGCATCGGCAGGTAGAAGAAGTGATGGCGGGCAGGCTCGCCTTCACCGCGCGGGCCGCGGTTGAGCACCATGCCGAGCACGACGTTGATCGCTGCGCCGATGCCGAATCCGATCAACAGCTGCGCCAGCGAGGTATTGCCTTTGGCAACAGCAGGATCCGGCCACAACCACATCAACAGCAGCAGGGCGGCGATGGGGGTGAGCAGGGTGAGGAACCCTGCGCCTCGATAAATAACCATGGAGTCACCTGCAGAACGGGACCGCACATTCTGCACTACCCTGCGTGCCGACCAACGGTCGGCACCTACCTTGATCCGACGCTGGAGCGTCCGCAACGCCTCAAGGCCACTTCAGAGGCCCTGACCGACAAGCGGCGCCGAAGTGGCGCCGCTGTCCTATCGATCAACGCAGACCCGTCTCGTTGCGCGCGATCACCAGACGCTGGATCTCCGAGGTGCCCTCGTAGATCTCGGTGATCTTGGCATCACGGAAGTACCGCTCCAGCGGCATTTCCTTGGAATACCCCATGCCGCCGTGGATCTGCACAGCCTGGTGGGTGATCCACATCGCCGCTTCAGAGGCGGTCAGCTTGGCGATCGCCGCTTCATTGCTGAAACGCTTGCCCTGGCCTTTCACCCATGCCGCGCGCAGCGTCAGCAGCATCGCCGCGTCCAGCTTGCACTTCATGTCGGCGATCTTGGCCTGGGTCATCTGGAAGGTACCGATCGCCGCGCCGAAGGCCTTGCGGTCCTTCACGTATTCGATCGTCGCTTCGTACGCTGCACGGGCGATGCCGATCGCCTGCGAGGCGATGCCGATACGGCCGGCGTCGAGCACGCCCATGGCGATCTTGAAGCCCTCGCCTTCCTTGCCCAGCACGTCGTCAGCGTCTGCCACGTAGTCCTGGAACTCGATTTCGCAGGTGGCCGAGGCACGGATGCCCAGCTTCGGCTCGGTCTTGCCGCGGTGGAAGCCGGCCTTGTCGGTGTCGATCATGAAGGCGGTGATGCCACGCGCGCCCTGTTCCGGATCGGTCATCGCAAACAGCACGATGTACTTGGCCACCGGGCCGGAGGTGATCCAGCTCTTCTTGCCGTTGATCACGTAGGTGCCGTCGGCCTGCTTGACCGCGCGGCAGCGCATGGCTGTCGCATCCGAACCGGACTGCGGCTCGGTCAGCGCGAACGCACCGATGGCCTCGCCCTCGGCGATGGCGCGCACATACTTCTGCTTCTGCGCTTCGCTGCCGTGGGTCAGGATGCCGTTGCAGAACAGCGAGTTGTTGACCGACATGATCGTCGAATGCGCAGCGTCTCCGGCGGCGACCTCCACCATCGCCAGGACGTAGGCGATCGGGTCCATGCCCGCGCCGCCGTAGGCTTCGGGCACTTCAATGCCCATCAGACCGTTCTCGCCAAGCAGGCGGATGTTCTCCAGCGGGAACTCGCCGGTGCGGTCGTGGTGTTCGGCGCTGGGCGCGATTTTTTCCTGCGCGATACGGCGCGCAACGTCCTGCAGCATCAACTGCTCTTCGGTGAAGCTGAAATCCACAACACCCTCCCGGGTACAGAGTGATAAGGGCCGCAGTGCGCGCGACCCGGTCGGGCGATTGTACCGGGGGGCGGGGAAAGGACGCCTGACTTGACCGCAGCGCCGCCAAAGGACGAAAATATCTCTATATCGCGATAGGTAGATATTTATGGATCTCGAGGACTGGTCCGTCCGGCTGAAAGTGTTCGCCGACGCCACCCGGGTGCGCCTGCTGGCGCTGCTGGAACAGGAAGAACTCACTGTGGCCGAGCTGTCGGCCATCACCACGCTGGCGCAGCCGCGGGTGTCCACCCATCTGGCCCGGCTCAAGGAAGCCGGCCTGGTCCGCGACCGTCGCTCCGGCGTCTCGGCGTACTACCGCTTCGATGACGCCGCGCTGGATCCGGCGCAGCGCGCATTGTGGCATGCCCTGAGCACCGGCAGCGACGACCCGCTGCTGCGCCAGGATGCTGAACGCGTGGCTGCCGTCATGGCCAGCCGTGCGGCGGACCAGAACTGGGCCGACAGCGTCGCTGGCGACATGGAACGCCATTATTCCCCGGGCCGCACCTGGGAAGCGCTGGCGCGCACCGCCCTGCCGCTGCTGGAAACCGGTGACGTGCTCGACATCGCCTCCGGTGACGGCGTGCTGGCCGAGCTTGTGGCGCCGCACGCCAAGCGCTACATCTGTATCGACACCAGCGCGCGCGTGGTCGCTGCTGCCAGCGAGCGCCTGCGCCGGCTGGCCAACGTGGAAGTGCGCGAAGGCGATATGCATGCCCTGCCCTTCCCCGACCAGAGCTTCGACCTGGTGGTGCTGATGCACGCACTGACCTATGCGGCCAAACCGGCCCAGGCCGTCGCCGAAGGTGCGCGCGTCCTGCGCCCAGGCGGTCGCCTGCTGCTGTGCAGCCTGGCCCGTCACGAACACCGTGCGGCCGTGGATGCCTATGGCCACGTCAACCTCGGTTTCAGCGACAAGGAACTGCGCAAGTTCGTTGAAAAGGCCGGCCTGGTCGTCTCCAGCCTGGAAACCGTGACCCGCGAGAAGCGCCCGCCGCATTTCGAAGTCATTTCGCTGATTGCCAGCAAGCCCTGAGGTCTGCCCATGCCATCCCTGCCCTGGCTCCACCCCGACCGCGTGCATGCGCTGGAAACGGCGCTGGCCCAGCGCATCCTGATCATCGACGGCGCCATGGGCACGATGATCCAGCGGCATGGGCTGGAAGAGGACGATTACCGCGGCGCGCGCTTCGCCGGCGGTTACGACCACCAGCACGGGCCCGGCTGCGATCATGGCGCGACCGGTGACACGCCGCAGGGGCATGACCTGAAGGGCAACAACGACCTGCTGTTGCTGACCCGCCCCGAGGTGATCGGCGGCATCCACACCGCGTACCTGGAGGCCGGTGCCGATCTGGTCGAGACCAACACCTTCAACGCGACCTCGGTCAGCCAGGCCGACTATCACCTTGAGCACCTGGTCTACGAGCTCAACAAAGCCGGTGCCGCAGTGGCGCGCGCCTGCTGCGATGCGGTCGCAGCGACCACGCCGGACAAGCCGCGCTTCGTGATCGGCGTGCTCGGCCCGACCAGCCGCACCGCGTCGATCAGCCCGGACGTGAACGATCCCGGCTTCCGCAACACCAGCTTCGATGCGCTGCGCGAGACCTACCGCGAAGCCATCGATGGCCTGATCGACGGTGGCGCCGACACCCTGATGGTGGAAACCATCTTCGATACGCTCAACGCCAAGGCCGCGCTGTTCGCCATCGAAGAAGTGTTCGATGCGCGCGGTGGTCGACTGCCGGTGATGATCTCCGGCACCATCACCGATGCCTCCGGCCGCACCCTCTCCGGGCAGACGGCCGAGGCGTTCTACGCCTCGGTCGCGCATGGCCGGCCGCTGTCGATCGGGCTGAACTGCGCGCTCGGCGCCAGCGACATGCGCCCCCACGTGGAGACCTTGTCCACCGTGGCCGAGTGTCTGGTCAGTGCGCATCCCAATGCCGGCCTGCCCAACGCCTTCGGCGAGTACGACGAAACCCCGGAAGAAATGGCCACCACGCTGCGTGAATTCGCCAGCGCCGGTCTGCTCAACCTGGTGGGCGGCTGCTGCGGCACCACCCCGGCGCACATCCGCGCGATTGCCGAGGCAGTGGCCGATCTGCCGCCGCGCCGCCTGCCCGCACCACCGCTGGAAGACGCGGCATGACCGCATCCGCCCCACGCTCCCGTTGTCGTTGACCCTCCTCCGCCAGCCCGTGCCAGCCTGCCCATGACGTCTTCCCGCCCTACCCGCCTGTCCGGTCTCGAGCCGCTGGTCATCACCCCGGACCTGCTGTTCGTCAACATCGGTGAGCGCACCAACGTCACCGGCAGCGCGCAGTTCCGCAAACTGGTGAAGGAAGAGCGCTACGAAGAAGCGGTGGAAGTGGCGCGCCAGCAGGTCGCCAACGGCGCGCAGATTCTCGACGTCAACATGGACGAGGGCCTGATCGATTCCGAAAAGGCGATGACGCGCTACCTCAACCTGATCATGTCCGAGCCGGACATCGCCCGCATTCCGGTGATGGTCGACTCCTCCAAGTGGAGCGTGATCGAAGCGGGGCTGAAGTGCCTGCAGGGCAAGAGCGTGGTCAACTCGATCTCGCTCAAGGAAGGCGAAGCGCAGTTCATCGAACAGGCACGCAAGGTGCTGCGCTACGGCGCGGCCGCCGTGGTGATGGCCTTCGATGAGGACGGCCAGGCCGATACCTGCGCGCGCAAGGTCGAGATCTGCACCCGCGCCTACCGGATCCTGACCGAGCAGGTCGGCTTCCCGCCGCAGGACATCATCTTCGACCCGAACATCTTCGCCGTCGCCACCGGCATCGAAGAGCACGACAACTACGCGGTCGACTTCATCGAAGCCACCCGCATCATCAGGCGGACGTTGCCGCACTGCCATGTCTCCGGCGGCGTCTCCAACGTGTCGTTCTCGTTCCGCGGCAATGAAACCGTGCGCCAGGCGATCCACTCGGTGTTCCTGTTCCATGCCATCGGCGCAGGCATGGACATGGGCATCGTCAACGCGGGCGCGATGCCGATCTACGATGATCTGGACGCCGAGCTGCGCGAGCGCGTGGAGGATGTGATCCTCAACCGCCGCAGCGATGGCACCGAGCGCCTGCTGGAGATCGCCGAGCGCTACAAGGGCAAGAAGGGCGAAGTGCGCGGCGAGGACCTGGCCTGGCGCGAGAAGCCGGTCAATGATCGCCTCGCGCATGCGCTGGTGCATGGCATGGATGCGTGGGTCGAGCAGGACACCGAAGAAGCGCGTGCGCGTTCGACCCGTCCGCTGGATGTGATTGAAGGGCCGCTGATGGACGGCATGAACATCGTGGGCGACCTGTTTGGCGCCGGCAAGATGTTCCTGCCGCAGGTAGTCAAATCCGCACGCGTGATGAAGAAGGCGGTGGCCTACCTGCTGCCGTACATCGAGGCGGAAAAAGCCCGCAGCGGCGACACCGCCAAGAGCAACGGCAAGATCATCATGGCCACGGTCAAAGGTGACGTGCACGACATCGGCAAGAACATCGTCGGCGTGGTCCTGGCCTGCAACAACTTCGACGTGATCGACTTGGGCGTGATGGTGCCCGCGCAGAAGATCCTGGACGCCGCGCGTGCGGAGAACGCGGACATCATCGGCCTGTCCGGCCTGATCACGCCTTCGCTGGAAGAGATGAGCCACGTCGCCCGCGAGATGGAGCGCCAGGGCTTCACGATGCCACTGATGATCGGCGGTGCGACCACCTCGCGCGCGCATACCGCGCTGAAGATCGATCCGCATTACAAAGCGCCCACGGTGTGGGTGAAGGATGCCTCGCGCGCGGTCGGCGTGGCGCAATCGCTGATTTCGCGTGAGCTGCGCGATGCCTTCGTGGCCGCCAACGAGGCCGACTACGCCGACATCCGCCAACGCCACCGCAATCGTGGCGACGCCAAGCGGTTGGTCACCCTCGCCAAGGCACGCGCCCAGCGGTTCGTGGGCGACTGGGCCACCTACACACCGCCGGCGCCGCGCAAGCCGGGCCTGCATGTGCTCGATGATTACCCACTGGCTGACCTGGTCGAGGTGATCGACTGGACCCCGTTCTTCCAGGCCTGGGAACTGGCCGGCAAGTTCCCGGCGATCCTCACCGATGAGATCGTCGGCCCGCAGGCCACCGATCTGTACAAGGACGCCCGCGCGATGCTCACCCGCATCGTCGAGGAGAAGTGGCTGACCGCCAAGGCCGTGTTTGGCCTGTGGCCGGCCAACAGTGTCGGCGATGACGTGCACCTGCGTACCGACAATGGCCCGGCCGTGCTGCACTTCCTGCGTCAGCAGGTGGACAAGCCGGTCGAGCGCCCGGATTTCTGCCTGGCCGATTTCATCGCCCCGGCCGACAGCGGCAAGCAGGATTGGATCGGTGCGTTCGCGGTGACCGCGGGCATCGGCATCGACCCGCACGTGGCCCGCTTCGAGGCCGACCACGACGATTACAACGCGATCCTGCTCAAGGCCCTGGCCGATCGTCTCGCCGAAGCCCTGGCCGAGCGCCTGCACCAGCACGTGCGCATGGATTACTGGGGCTACCAGCCGGATGAGCAGCTGGACAACGAATCGCTGATCGCCGAAAAGTACGCCGGCATCCGCCCTGCCCCCGGGTATCCGGCCTGCCCGGAGCACAGCGAGAAGGCCACGCTGTTCCGCTTGCTGGATGCCGAACGCAACGCGGACATGCAGCTGACCGAGAGCTTTGCGATGCTGCCCACCGCAGCGGTGTCGGGCTACTACTTCAGCCACCCGCAGAGCCAGTATTTCGTGGTCGGTCGGGTCAGTCGTGAGCAGGTGGTCGACTATGCCAAGCGCAAAGGCGTGGACCGCGTGCAGGCCGAGCGCTGGCTGGCCTCCAACCTGGATTACGATCCGGAATGACCGCGTCACCCCGCATGACCGCCCTCCCCCGCGACGCCGTACCGGCCGTCCGCCTGTCCTCGTTCTACCTGTTCTACTACGCCGCTCTGGGCGCGTTCACGCCGTACTGGTCGTTGTTCCTGACCTCGCGTGGCATGAGCGTGACCGCGATCAGCGTGATGATGGGCATCTGGTACGCCACCCGCATCGTGGCTCCCACGACCTGGACCTCCCTCGCCGCCGCCTCGCCGCGCCCGATCTTCTGGCTGCGGCTGGGCTGCGTGCTCACCCTGCTGACCTTCTGCGCGTTCCTGCTGCCGTTGCCGCAGCCGTGGCTGTACCCGGCGATGATCGCGTTCTGCTTCTTCTACAACGCGGTGATGCCGCAGTTTGAATCGATCACGTTGACCCACCTGGGCAGCGACAGCCACCGCTACGGGCTGATCCGGGTGTGGGGCTCGCTGGGCTTCATCGCCGTGGTGATGCTGTTCGGCTGGATCATCGAAGGCGACGGCGGCGCCGGCAACGCACATCTGCTGCCGTGGTTGATGCTGCCGCTGTTCGGCCTGCTGACCGCCTCGGGCTTTGCCAACCACTACGCACGCAACCTGCAGCGCAGCGACGGCGATGCCAGCGGCTTCTGGGCGATCGTGCGCAAGCCGCAGGTGCTGGCGTTCTTCCTGGCCGCGTTCATGGAGCAGCTGTCGTTCGGCCCCTATTACACCTTCTTCTCGGTCTACATGGATCACCACGGCTACGCGACCTCCACCCTGGGCGTGCTGTGGACGGTGGGCGTAGTGTTCGAAGTAGGCGTGTTCTTCACCATCGGGCGTTTCTTCCGGCGCTATGACGCCAGCTGGATGCTGCTGATCGCCCTGCTCAGTTCCACCGTGCGCTGGGCGGTCACCGCGCTGTTCCCGGAGAACCTGCCGGTGATGCTCCTCGCCCAGACCGCGCATGCGCTTGGCTTTGCCGCCTTCTTCGCCGCGGCGATGCAGATGTTGGCGACCTACTTCCCCGGTCGCCTCAACGGCCATGGCCAGGGCTTGTTGTACGGCTTCTCCTCCGGGGTGGGCGGCGTGCTCGGCGCGCTGATCGCGGGCCAGTTGTGGCCGATCGATCAGGGCCGTACCGCGTTCCTGGCAGGCAGCGGGTTTGCGTTGGCCGGCGCCCTGCTGTGCTTCTTTGCGATCAGCCTGCCGCTGCTGCGGTCGCGCACGCGCTGATCGTCCGCTCCCGGCAATGCCGGCCACTGGCCGGCAACCCGATCCCCCGGATGGGGTAGGCTCAAGGCTCCCCCTGACTGGAGCCGCCGATGCGACCGACCCGCCTGTGGGCGCTGCTGCTTGCCGCCACCACCGCCCTGCCTGCCGCGGCAGCGCCGATCCTGTTCGAAAATGCGCGCGTCTTCGATGGCACCCGCGACCTCGGCATCACGCCGGTGCTGATCGACGGCGCGCGGATCGTGCATGTCGGCACGCCGCTGCCGGCGGCCGCCACGGGTGCGCGCCGCATCGATTACACCGGCAAGACCCTGTTGCCCGGGCTGGTCAGCGACCATGCCCACGTCGGCAATACGCAGGGGCTGGAGCACGGCGACCGTTTCTACACCCATGACAACGTGGTGCGCGACCTGCGCCAGTTCCAGCGCTACGGCATCACCACGGTAACCGCGCTGGGCATGAACGGCGCGGACTTTTTCGCCATCCGCAAGGCGGTGAACAGTGATCCCGGCCTGGGCGCACAGCTGTATGGCGCCGGCGGCGGTATCGGCGCCCCGGATGGCGCGCCGCCGGCCGACACCATGGGCCTGAGCCACGATCCGGTGGCACGCCCGCGCAACGCCGAAGAAGCGCGCGCGGCCGTGGCCATCCAGCATGCCGATGGCGTGGACCTGATCAAGCTGTGGGTGGACGACCTCGGTGGCAAGCGTCCGATGTTGACCCCGGAGGTGTATCGCGCCGCCATCGCCGAAGCGCATGCGCACGGGCTCAAGGTCGCCGCGCACATCCACGATCTGGAGCAGGCCCGCGACCTGGTCGATGCCAAGGTCGACATCCTCGCCCACGGCATCCGCGACCGGGCGGTGGATCCAATGCTGGCGCGGAAGATGCGCGACCAGGGCACCTGGTACATCCCCACCATCGCCATCGACGAGGCCAACTACAGGTATGCCGAGCATCCGCTGGCGTTGCAGCAGCCCTTCCTGCGCCAGGCACTGCACGCCGATGTGCTGGCGCGCTGGTCGCAGCCGGACTGGCAGCGTACCCAGCTGGCCAGCAGCGGGGTGGCCGCCGCGCGCAAGGCGGTCGCAACGAATCTGGACAACGTGCGTCGCCTGCATGCGGCCGGCGTGAAGCTCGGCTTCGGCACCGATGCCGGCGCGATGCCGCAGCGGGTGATCGGCGTGGCCGAACATCGCGAACTGCAACTGCTGGTGGAGGCCGGGCTGACGCCCTCCGAAGCTTTGCAGGTCGCCACCACGCAAGCGGCAGCCTTGCTGGGGCTGACCGACCGCGGCCGCATTGCCGCCGGCAAGCGCGCCGACCTGCTGGTGCTCGATGCCGATCCGCTGGTGGATATCGCCAACACGCAGCGCATTGCTGCGGTCTGGCAGGCGGGCGAAGAGGTTGCCGGATCGATCACGGAATAACGCGATCCGGGGGCGCTGCGATGCCAGCGCCCCATTGCCGCCATCGGCCCTGCTGTCAGTGCGGCGTGGCCGCCAGCGTTGCCTGCAAGGAGGGCAGCAGCAGCCGATTGCCGTATCCGCTCAGATGGTCGCCATCGAAAAACAGCGGGTCTCCGTCGCGCTGGGCACGGCAGGCGTCGGCGTCACACAGGATCGGCAGCGGGTCCCAGATCACCGCGCCGGGCAACCCGGAAGCCACCTGCTGCAGCGCGACCAGCGCCGGGGCGCGATAGTCTTCCATCCAGTCGCGCTGCACCTGAAGGCCATTGCGACACACCGCGTTGTCGGCGTTGAAGCGATCCGAGCAGCGGTAGGGCGGTGCAGGCAGTACCGGCTTGGGCGCTTCCAGCACTAGGCGCACACCGGCCTCGGCGAGCGGGCGCCAGTTCGCAATCGCGCGTTCGGCTTCGGCCGCACGTCCAACGCGCCCCTGCTCGCTGTGTTCGCTCTCGCGCTGCTCGCGCGCGTCGAACAGGATGAACTGATCGGACAAACGCGGCACCCGCAGCGAGGCCAGCAGGACCACGTCGCCGGGCGTTGCATGGCGCGCCATATCGGCACGCACCGCCGTGTCGTAGCCTTGGCAGTCCGGCGCAGCCCAACGCCATTCCTGCAGGCCCAGCTGCGGGCAGCCGCCGCGGCCGTATTGCCACACCGTTGCGCCCGTCTCCAGCGCCAGGCGACGCAGCAGTTCGTTGTACGCCATCGCGTGCGAATCGCCGGCCACGAACACGTTGCGCGGCATGCCCGGAGGCACCGGGCGATCACACTCACCGCGTGAGAACGTGCGGGCACGACCGGCCTCGAAGCGCGCCTTGCCCACCCGCAGTTCGCAGCCCGGGTAGTCTGCCGCGACGGATTTTCCGTCCGGGTACCACGCCAGTGGATGGCGGCTGACCGTACTCAGCGACAGCCGTGCCGACTGGGAATACAGCACGGCCTGCAGGCCGCCGCCAATGAACAGGGCCGCCACGCCCACCACCACCCACCGGCGGGTGGTGAGGCACTGCGACAACGGCCCGCGGAACGGCCGCTCGACCCAGCGCCAGGACACCCAGGCCAGCAGCGCCACCACTGCTGTGGCGAACACGCGCTGGCCGACGGTCTCCAGGCCTACCGTCCAGCGCATCAGCACGAACACCGGCCAATGCCACAGGTAAAGCGAGTAGGACAACAGCCCGATCCGCCGCAGCGGCGGGCTGGACAGCAGCCGGCCGATCAACGCTTGAGGGTGGTAATGCAACGCCAGCAGCAGCCCGGCGCTGGCCAGGACCGCCCAGAGTCCGTCCGGCCAGGGCGAATGCCCCGCACGCGCCGACCACAGGTTCCAGCCCAGCGTACCCAACGCCACCAACGCCAGCAGCGACCATGCCAGGCGCGTACGGCCAAGCGCGTGGGCCGCGTCCGGACCGCGTTCGCGCAGGTGCAGCAGCTGGAACAACAGCACGCCTGCACCAAGCTGCCAGAACCGGGTGGTGGTGGCATAAAAGGCTCGAACCGCGTATTCCGGGTGGCTGGCCGCATGGATGGCATGACCGATGGACAGCGCGCTCGCCAGCGCGAACAAGCCCACGCTGATCGTCCGCCCGCGCCCTCCCCGGCTCCAGAACAGGAACAGCAGCGGGAACAGCAGGTAGAACTGCTCTTCCACGCCCAGCGACCAGGTATGGGTAAACGGGTTGAACTCCGCGCGCGGCGCGAAATAGTCGGTGCCCACGCCCACCAGCACCCAGTTGCTGAGGCCCACGAAGGCCATCAGACCGGTCATGTCACTGGCTTCGCTCAACCACGACTCGGGGATGAGCAGCACACTGGCCACACCGGTCAGCAGCAGGCAGCTCAGCAGCGCCGGCGCGATACGACGCAACCGACGCGAGTAGAAGCGCAGCAGCGACTGTCCCAACGGCAACGGCGAGAGCCGGTGCACCGAGGCACTGACCACGAAGCCGGAGATCACGAAGAACACGTCCACGCCGGTGAACCCACCGGGCAACCAGGCCGGGTCCAGGTGGAAGACGATCACCGCCAGCACTGCGATGGCACGCAGCCCGTCGATGTGCGGCACATAGCCGCGACTTGGGTCAGCCGTCATACGCATCCCTGCAAACGAAGGGCCGCCGAGCTGCGACCCTGTTGGAATCACCAGACCAGGTCGTCAGGCACCTGGTACTGCGGGTCGGCGTACGGATCGTCCCCGGCCGGCGCATCCGGATCGACCTTCAGCGCCACCGACGGTGCGAACACCGCTTCGGCTTCGGCGAGCACCGCAGCAGTCACCAGTACATAGCGGCCGTTCTGCTGCAGCACGCCGAGCTCGCCGGCATTGAGTGCCTTGAGCTGGTCGGCGGTGACGTAGATACGCTTGATCTTGCCGCCGTACGGGAAGTGGCGCGCGATGTCGGCCGCCTCGGCGTTGAGGGACTTGCCTTCCAGCAGGACCTCCAGCTTGGCCTTGGCTTCGCGACGCAGACGCGCTTCTTCCTGCTTCAGGCGCTCGGCCTCGATACGGTCGTCTTTTTCCTTCTGCGCACGGATCGCATACGCCTTGGCGAGATCGATGTCCTCGCGCGAGCGGGGCTTGCCGGGCGCGCCCTGCCGCGGCCGGGCGCCAGCGGGGCGGCCCTTGCCCTGCGGCCGGCGGTCGCCGTCGCGGGCGGGGCGCTGGCCCTCACCGGGCTTGCCGGCCGGGCGTGCGCCCTGCGGCTTGCCGGCCGGGCGGCCATCGCGGCGCGCGTCGGGTCGACGATCCGGCTTGCGGTCGTTGGTTCGTTCGGGTTTGGCCGGGGCTTTGAAGCCAAGGCCCAGCAGCTGGTCGCGGAGAGTATCGCTCATGACGTCAGATCAGTAATGCGGAGGCGGCGGCTCTTCGGCCGAATCGGAATACAACGCGGTGCGGACCTTGCCGAGGTCTTCGAGCAGGATGCGGGTCAGGTCGGCATTGCGGTTGCCTTCCATGCGCGCATCGGCCAGCGCCTCGCTCAGTTCGGCCAGCGCCTGCTCCTGGAAGGAGACGCGCATTTCCAGCTCGATCAGGCGTGCTTCCAGTGCCTGTTCGCGCTCGGAGGGTGTGGACTCATGCATTCAACGAACGTCCCCGGCCAATGCCGTAGTAAGCCAGGCCCGCAGCTTCGATGTCCTGCGGGTCGTACAGATTGCGGCCGTCGAACACGACCGCATCGTTGAGCATCTCACGCAGGCGGACGAAATCCGGGCTGCGGAACTGCTTCCATTCGGTCACCACGACCAGCGCATCGGCGCCCTCGAGCGCGTCGTAAGCGTTGTCGCAGAACACCAGATCATCGCGCTCGCCAAAAATGCGGCGCGCTTCTTCGGTCGCTTCCGGATCATAGGCACGCACGTGCGCACCGGCCTCCCACAGCTGCGCCAGCAGGCGGCGGCTGGAGGCTTCACGCATGTCATCGGTGTTGGGCTTGAACGCCAGGCCCCACACCGCGAAGGTCTTGCCGCGCACGCCTTCGTCCTCGCCACGATCGTAGTGGCGCTGGATCAGGGCGTACAGATGGCCCTTCTGATGCTCGTTGACGGCTTCTACCGCATTGAGCAGCTTCGGCTCATGGCCGTACTGCTGGGCGGTCCGGGCCAGGGCCTGCACATCCTTGGGGAAGCACGAGCCACCGTAGCCGGCACCGGGGTAGATGAAGTGCCAGCCGATGCGTGGATCCGAGCCGATGCCCTGACGGACCTGCTCGATGTCGGCACCGACCTTCTCGGCGATGTTGGCGATTTCGTTCATGAACGAAATCTTGGTCGCCAGCATCGCGTTGGCCGCGTACTTGGTGAGCTCCGCCGAGCGCACGTCCATCTCCACCACGCGGTCGTGATTGCGATTGAACGGCGCGTACAGGCGGCGCATCAGCGCGACCGATTCGGGATTGGACGCGCCCACCACGATGCGGTCCGGCCGCATGCAGTCGGCGACCGCGTCACCTTCCTTGAGGAATTCGGGGTTGGAGACCACGTCGAACGCGATCTCCACGCCGCGCTCGGCCAGCGCCTGCGCGATGGCCTCACGGACTTTGTCGGCCGTGCCTACCGGCACGGTCGATTTGTTCACCACCACCACCGGCACGGTGATGTGCCGGCCGATGGTGCGGGCCACGGCCAGCACGTACTGCAGGTCGGCACTGCCGTCCTCGTCCGGTGGCGTGCCCACGGCAATGAAGATCACCTGGCCATGCGCGATCGCGGCGGCGGCGTCGGAAGTGAAGATCAACCGCGACGCAGCGTGGTTGGCCTTGACCATCGGTTCCAGGCCGGGCTCATAGATCGGGATGATCCCGTTATTGAGGCCGTCGACCTTGGCCTGGTCGATATCGACACAGATCACCTGGTGGCCAACCTCGGCCAGGCAGGTACCCGTGACAAGACCGACGTAGCCGGTACCGAAAATCGCAACGCGCATGGGCGGTAGTGCTCCAGATCCGTTACGGCAGAACGTTCAGCAGCTCGACGTCGAACGTCAGCGTCGCGTTCGGACCGATCGGACCACCCGGGGTGCCCTGCTCGCCATAGGCCAGCTCGCCCGGAATCCAGAAGCGGTACTTGGACCCGGTCGGCATCAGCGAGACGCCTTCCGACCAGCCCTTGATCACCTGGTCCAGACCAAACTCGATCGGCTGGCCGCGCTGGTAGCTGCTGTCGAAGACGGTGCCATCGAGCAGCTTGCCTTCGTAGTTCACGCGCACCTTGCTGGTCGGCATCGGGCGCTCGCCCGAACCCGGACGCAGCACCTGGTACTGCAGGCCCGAAGCGGTGGTCACCACGCCCGGCACGGTCTTGTTCTTGGCCAGGAAGTTGTTGCCTTCCACGCGGTTGGTGCCGGCCTGGGCGGACGCCTTGGCTTCCATCTCAGCCTGCTTGCCCTTCATGAAGCCTTCCAGCGTGGCCTTGGCCTGCTCGGCGGTCATCTTCGGGGTGCCATTGTTGAACGTGGTGCTGACCGCGTCGAACAGCGCGTCCAGGTCCAGATCGTCCTTCAGCGGCGCCAGCGACGGGCCCACGGCGAAGCTGCCCAGCATCAGGCCGACCTTCTCGCGGTCCACCTTCGGCGGCGCGGTACCCGGCGCAACGCCCGGAACCGGCTGGCCGTTCTTGGCCATCACGGCCTGGCGCAGGGCAGCGTCGGTCTTCTGCGCTTCTTCCTGGCTGATCAACGGCTGCTTGCCTTCAAAAGCGTTGGTCACACCGCGGCGCAGGGCGGCCAGGTCGATCTCGCTGGAAATCGGACCGAACGAATTGGCGACATCGATACCGATGGCGTAGCCAAGCTTTTCGCGTTGGGTGTTCAAAGTGGAAGTCTCCTTGACAGCCGCGCGGGCGGCTGGTTGTTGCGACATCGCGGTACCGGTGGCACCCATCGCCAGAATCAGAACCGACGCCGCGGCGCCGCGCATTCCCATCTTCATTCGCTGCATTCCTGGAAGTGACTGGACGCCGACGTCGGCGCGAAAGCAACCATTGTCGCACGCGCGTCCGAGATGTCGATATCGTCAGCGCTTGTTGGCGGTGACAGAGAGTTCACGTTCGATCGCCGCGACCAGCTTCGGATCGTCCGGCGTGACCTTGCTCGGGAACTGTGCCACCACCCGGCCATCCCGGCTGATCAGATACTTGTGGAAATTCCAGCCCGGCGATACACCCGTAGCGGTGGCCAGACTGCGATACAGCGGCGTCGCTTCCGGCCCGGTGACCACCACCTTCTGGAACATCGGGAACTTCACGCCGTAGGTCAGCGTGCAGAACTCCTGGATCTGGGCCTCGTCGCCCGGCTCCTGGCCCTTGAAGTCATTGGACGGGAAGCCCAGCACCGAGAACCCGCGTGCGCTGTACTTGCGCTGCAGGGCTTCCAGGCCTTCGTACTGCGGGGTGAAACCGCACTTGCTGGCCGTATTGACCACCAACAGCACCTTGCCACCGTACTGCTTGGCCAGATTGACCTCACCCTTGCCCGCCAGTGGGCGGTAGCTCACATCCAGCAGGTCGGCCGCCTGGGCCGACGCGCCAACCAGCAGGCCGACGGCCAGCAGCAACAACGCCCCGCGCCGGGCAAGGTCGCGACGGACGGGGGACAACAAAGACACGTAATGCATCGCGACACTCCAAGGTGGGAAAACGAGCGCTCAACCGGCCTGGCAAGGGCTGCCAAGACTGCGGCGGCACTATATCACCGCCGTTTTTGCCGCCGGATCGCCGTGGGCCGGTCCACTGGAGGGCGCCGCGTTCAGGGGCCGCTTTGCCGCTTCTGGCCGTGTCAGCGCGGTGACACGGATCCTGCGAGGATCGCCTGAATGCGCCCATGGCTTGCCATACCATTGACATCAATGAATGTGCGCTGGCGGAAAACGTCAGCCCACGCAGACACCTATCCATTTAAATTCAATACGTTACGACCAACGCCTGCCTGTCATATGCCCCCTGCCATCAGTTGGGTACGCCACCCTGTTGACCTTGGGCGTGCCGGTGTTATAGTTGCATACAACACCAGTCACCTAGACAGGGGAAGCCCATGAACCGCATGCGCCACCGCCACTCCGCCACCGCCATCATCGCCGCTTCGGCGCTGCTGCTGCTTGGCTGGTTCGGCCTCCCCTCCGGTGACGCTGGCAGCCCTGCCGCCAGCACCGATATGTTTGAAGGCCCGCAGGACGCAGGCGTCATCGAGGCAGGGAACGCCACTGGCGCCCCCACGCCCCCCCGCCGGCTGCACAGCTCCCTGTCCATGCCTTACTTCTCATTCGCGCAGTCGCTGAACCCACGGAGCTGACCATGAGCGATATTCAATGGAGCGATGGTGCTCCGATCTACCGCCAGCTGAAGGAGCGCGTGATCGCCATGATGCTTGACGGCATCATCAAGCCTGGCGACGCCCTGCCCTCGGTCCGGCAGGTTGCCGCCGAGTACCAGCTCAACCCCATCACCGTATCGCGCGCCTACCAGGAACTGGCTGATGAAGGCCTGGTCGAGAAGCGCCGCGGCCTGGGCATGTTCATGACCGAAGAAGCGGCCACGCAGCTGCGCAGCAGCGAGCGCGACCGCTTCCTCAATGAAGAATGGCCGCTGGTCCTGGAGCGTATCCAGCGCCTGGGCCTGAACCTCGACGAATTGCTGCCCCAGGGGAAATCCTCATGAATGCCGTTGCAAGTGATGTCGTCATTTCCGCTCGAGGCCTGCGCAAGGCCTATAAACAGACCGTGGCGCTGGACAACACCAGTTTCACGATCGCGCCCGGCCGCATCACCGGCCTGATCGGCCCCAACGGCGCCGGCAAGACCACCCTGCTCAAGGCGCTGCTCGGCCTGACCTCGGTAGAAGGCGAGCTGCGCGTGCTCGGGCTGGACCCGACCGAGCAGCGCAACGCGCTGATGAACGAGGTGTGCTTCATCGCCGACGTGGCCGTGCTGCCGCGCTGGATGAAGGTGCGCGAGGCGATCGACTTCGTCGCCGGCACCCATCCGCGTTTCGACCGGGCGCGCTGCGAGCGCTTCCTGGCCTCCACCAAGCTGCACCCCAAGCAGCGCGTACGTGAACTGTCCAAGGGCATGATCGTGCAGTTGCACCTGGCCCTGGTGATGGCCATCGACGCCAAGGTGCTGGTGCTGGACGAGCCCACCCTGGGCCTGGACATCCTGTACCGCAAGGAGTTCTACCAGCGTCTGCTGGAGGACTACTTCGATGAGCAGAAGACCATCATCGTCACCACCCACCAGGTGGAAGAGATCGAACACATCCTCACCGATGTGATGTTCATCCGTGATGGCCGCATCGTGCTCACCACCGATATGGAAGACATCGGCGAACGCTATACCGAAGTACTGGTCTCGGCCGACGCCGTGGAGGCCGCACGCGCGCTCAAGCCGATCGATGAACGCGCCCTGCCCTTCGGCAAGACCGTCCTGCTGTTCGACGGGGTGCCACGCGCCCAGCTCACGCCCCTGGGCGAAATCCGCAGCCCCGGGCTGGCGGATCTGTTCGTGGCCATCATGAAGGGAACCTACGCATGAACACCGTCAACCACCCCATCAGCAAGGCCAGCGCGTTCAAGTGGCTGCTCAAGCGTGAGTACTGGGAAAACCGCGGCGGGTTCCTGTATGCGCCGGTGATCGCCGGTGGCATCTCGCTGGTGATGAGCCTGCTCGGCATCGTGTTCGGCCTGGTCGCCATGCACCGTGCGGTCAAGAGCGGCGGCATCCACCTCAACGACGAAAACGTCAGCATCAACGGCCTGGACCTGAGCCTGCTGACCAGCAAGCTCGATGCCAAGAACCTGCAGGACCTGGCCAATGGCCTGGATCTGACCTTGATCCTGAGCTCGGGCTGGCCGCTGATCGTGCTTGCCTTCGTGGTGTTCTTCTACTGTCTGGGCGCCCTGTACGACGACCGTCGCGACCGCAGCATCCTGTTCTGGAAGTCGCTGCCGCTGTCGGATACGTCCACGGTCCTGTCCAAGGCGCTGAGCGCGTTGTTGATCGCGCCGATCATCGCGGTGATCGCCTCGGCCCTGACCATGTTCGGCTTCCTGGTGATGATCTCCATCGTGGTGATCGCCCACGGCGGCGACCCGATGATGCTGATCTGGGGACCGGCCAGCCCGCTGACCATCATCGCCGGCCATCTGTCCTGGATTCCGGTCTACCTGCTCTGGGCGTTGCCGACCGTCGGCTGGCTGCTGCTGTGCTCGGCCTGGGCCAAAACCAAGCCGTTCCTGTGGGCCGTCATGCTGCCGCTGTTCGCCGGCATCATTGTCAGTACCACCAAGGTCATGACCCTGTTCGACCTGACCGGTGGCTGGTTCTGGAAGCACATCGTCGGCCGCCTGCTGCTCAGCGCGGTGCCGGCCACCGACCAGTTCTACCGCGGTGAATCGATGTTCAGCGGTAACGCCGGCAACATGGACAACCTGGTCAACGAGCTGGGCCCGAGCCATCAGCTGGCTGCCTTCGCGATGCCGGAACTGTGGATCGGTGCTGCCGTCGGCGTGGTGTTCCTGTTCCTGGCCATCCGCCTGCGCCGCCGCGCCGGCGAAATCTGATCCCCGCCCTTCATCGAGGAACCACCCATGATCCGCATGCTCACTGTTGCTTCCCTGCTGTTGCTGCCGCTGACCGCGCTCGCCAATGAACCGCAATGCAAGTTCAACGAAGCCCGTGACCTGAAGCTCGACCTGGCCGGCGCCAAGGCAGTGGTGTTCGAAGTGAACCAGCACGATCTGGTGCTGCAGGCTGGCCCGGGCGCGGCCCAGCTCGGGGGGCGCGCCTGCGCCTCCAATGCGGATTGGCTGCGCGAACTGACCGTGACCCAGCAGAAGGTCGGCGACAAGCTCGTTGTCCGCCTGCAGCGCGACGCCCGCAACACGCTCACCATCAGCGGCAGCAGCTATGCCTACCTGGACATGCGCGGCACCGTACCGGACTCGATCCTGGTGCAGCTCAAGGTCGGCTCGGGCGATGCCAGCGTCACCGGTGCGCACTCGCTGAGCGCCGACGTCGGCTCGGGTGACATCAAGGTTCAGGAGATCAACGGCCTGGTGACTGCAGCGGTCGGCTCGGGCGATGTCATCCTTGACGGTGCCGGTGCGCTGAACCTGCTCTCGGTCGGTTCCGGCGACTTCAAGGCCCGCAACATCCGCGGGGACGCCAAGGTCGGCACGATCGGCTCGGGCGACTTCGAGCTGGATACCGTCGGTGGCAACGTCGAGATCGGCGTGGTCGGCTCCGGTGATACCGATGTGCGAAAAACCAAGGGAAACGTGCGCGTCGGCACCGTCGGCTCCGGCGACACCGACCTGCGCGATATCGGCGGCAGCGTCACCGTGGACCGTCATGGGTCGGGCGATGTCACCGTCCGCGATGTCGGCGGCGACCTGCGCGTGGCCAACAGCGGCAGCGGCGATATCCGCCACAGCAACGTCCGCGGCCGGGTTGAACTGCCGCGCGGCAAGTAAGCCTCTCTTCTCCTCTGACGGATACGCATCATGACGACTCGACTGCTGCTGCCTGCCCTGCTGTTGTGCCTGCCGATCGCGGCCTGTACCGCCCCCGACAGTGGCAAGGGCAAGGCGCCCGCCGACCAGAGCGCCGCCGCCCCGGCGACCAGCGCGCTGGATACCGATGGCATCGGCAAGACCGTACAGGAGGCCACCGACAAGGCCCGCCGGGAGATCAGCCAGGGCAACATCTCCATCGCCAACGGGAAGACGCCGAAGGCGGAGATCAGCCCCCAGGGCGACCTGCTCATCGACGGCAAGCCGGTCACCGTGGACGCTCACCAGCGTGCGCTGCTGCTGGACTACCGCAAGCAGGTCGAGCAGCTCGCCAATGCCGGCATGGAAATCGGCGTCGCCGGTGCCAATCTGGGCGTGAAAGCCGCCGGTGAAGCCATCAAGGGCATGTTCTCCGGCGATACCCAGGGGATCGAGGCACGGGTGAATGAAGAGGCCAAGAAGATCGAGGACCAGGCCCAGAAGCTGTGTGGCCTGCTGCCGGCCATGATGGCGAAACAGCAGGCGCTGGCGGCCGCGCTGCCGGCCTTCCAGCCGTACGCGACGATGGACCAGAGCGACATCGACGACTGCGGCAGGTAATCCCGGCACTGCCTGCGACGATGCGTCGCAGGCAGGCCCTTCCGGGGGCGGGAGGACTACAATCTCCCCTCCCGTCGCATGCGTTGCCTGCTCATGAAGAAGCTGAGTCTGTTGCTGTTCGCCCTGTTCTGCCTGGTTGCCACCGGTTGCGACCAGGAGTATCGCAATCACCGCGCCGAGCGCAGCAAGCCCAAGATCACCGTCAGCGACGGCATGGTTACCGTGCGCCGCGCGCCTGCGCCGAACATCATCATCCTGCCCAACGGGCACATGAAGATCGATGAGATCGAAATTCCGCTCAACGAGGAGCAGCAGGCGATGCTGCAGGGCATGTTCGGCCAGCTGCAGGTGCTGCGCCAGAACACGCTGACCGACGCCCCGCCGGACCCGGCCAAGCGCTCGGTGAAGATCCAGGTCCCCGAGGGCATGCAGCCGATCCCGCCGGACCTGATCACGAAGATTCCGGAATTCAAGGACTACACCGAAACCTTCGGCAACCTGCAGGCCGCTCGCCACTGAGTGTGTGCGCGAGCCCCGCAGTGACCGGGAGGCCCCTGGGCAAATGTCCCCCGTCCGCCGCCTGGCGGCGACGGCCTCCTCCTTGATTTTGCCCTGGGGCCCGCCGGCCGCTACGGGGCTCACGCACAAAAAAACGGGCCTTTCGGCCCGTTTTTCGTTTCAGGTAGTGCGAGCGGTCAACCGCCCCCACCACCACCGCCATGGATGCCACCGGCAGTGAGGGCCGCCGGATCCAGCAGCCTGCGCAGTTCGGCTTCGGACAGGCCACTGTCTTCCTTGGCCACGTCCAGCACCGGGCGTTGTTCCTTATAGGCGCGCTTGGCGATCGCCGCCGCCTTCTCGTAGCCGATGATCGGGTTCAAGGCCGTCACCAGGATCGGGTTGCGATCCAGTGCCTCGCGGACGCGATCCTCGCGCACCTTCAGCCCGGCGATCGCGGTATCGGCGAGCAGACGGGTGATGTTGGCCAGCAGGTTGATGCCATCGAGCAGGTTGGCCGCGATCAACGGCAGCGTCACGTTCAACTGGAAGTTGCCGGTCTGGCCGGCCACGGTGATCGCGGTGTGGTGACCGATCACCTGGGCGCACACCATCACGGTGGCTTCGGGAATCACCGGATTGACCTTGCCCGGCATGATCGAGCTGCCCGGCTGCAGCGCCGGCAGTTCGATCTCGCCCAGCCCGGCCAGCGGACCGGCATTCATCCAACGCAGGTCGTTGGCGATCTTGATCAGTGCCACCGCCAACGCATTGAGCTGGCCGGACAGTTCAACCGCATCGTCCTGTGCGGCCAGGCCTTCGAACTTGTTCTCGGCGCTGTCGAACTTGATGCCGGTCTGCTGCTTGAGCTGCTTGGCCACCAGCGTGCCGAACCGCGGATCGGCATTGATGCCGGTGCCGATCGCGGTGCCGCCCAGCGGCAGGCGCCGCAGCCGCTTGAGGCTGTCCTCGATGCGCTCCTGGGCAGAAGACAACTGCGCCGACCACGCACCGAATTCCTGTTCGAAGGTCAGCGGCATCGCGTCCATCAGATGGGTGCGACCGGTCTTGACCACCTTGCGCAGCGCACGGCCGCGCTTGTCGATGGTCTTGCGCAGGTGCACCAGTGAAGGCAGCAGCTGCTCATGCACGCCCAGCAGCGCGGAAACACGCAGCGCGGTGGGAATCACATCGTTGGAGCTCTGCCCCTGGTTGACGTGATCGTTGGGATGCACCGCGGTCTTGCCGGCCTTGCCCGCGCGGTTGGCGAGCGTGGCGATGACCTCGTTGGCATTCATGTTCGAGGAGGTGCCCGAACCGGTCTGGTACACATCGATCGGGAAGTGCGCGTCGTGGCGACCGTCGGCAACGTCCGCCGCAGCGGCTTCGATGGCCTTGCCGATGTTGCGCGGCAGATAGCCCAGCTCGACGTTGACGTTCGCCGCAGCGCCCTTGACCAGGCCGAGCGCGCGGATGAAACCACGCGGCATACGCTGGCCCGACACCGGGAAATTATCGACGGCGCGCTGGGTCTGCGCGCCCCACAACGCATCAACGGGCACCTGCAGCTCGCCCATGCTGTCGTGCTCAATCCTGAAACCCTTGCTCATTGCATCAACTCCGCACGTCTTTCGTGGATGAAAGGGAACCTGCGGCTGGCAACGGGCCTGATTCCCTGGCTGGCGGCGCACATCACGATACTCTCAAGCGCCGCTGAAACCCAAGAAAGCGACTGATCGGCTAGACTCGGGATTCGTTTCCATTCAGACAGACTGCCGCCCCCATGGGTGACGATCCCGACAGTAGTACCGGGCGTGCCGCCGCGCACGCACCGATGACCGCCCTCGCCGCCCTGGCGACCGCCGGTGCCGTTCTCGCCTTGGCAGCCGTGCTGCGGGGCCGTGGATGATCGGCAACCTCCTGCTCCTTGCACTGGCGCTGCTGCTGGTGGTGCTCAACGGTTTCTTCGTGGCCGCCGAGTTCGCGCTGGTCAAGCTGCGCCACACCCAGGCCGTGGGCCTTGCGGAAAAAAACGGCTGGCGCGGTCGCCTGCTGCTCAACGTGCACGCGCACCTGGATGCGTATCTGTCCGCCTGCCAGCTGGGCATCACGCTGTCCTCGCTGGGCCTGGGCTGGGTGGGTGAACCGGCGTTCGCGCATCTGCTGCAGCCGCTGTTCGATACGCTGGGGTTGACCCCGGAGGCCTCGCGCCTGACCGCTTTCATCATCGCCTTCAGCATCATCTCGTTCCTGCACATCGTGCTGGGCGAACTGGCCCCGAAATCGATGGCGATCCGCCGCCCGGAAGCGATGTCGCTGTGGACGGCCGCACCGCTGTACCTGTTCTACTGGGCGATGTACCCGGCCATCTGGCTGCTCAACAACAGCGCCAACGCGCTGCTCAGAGCGGCCGGCTGGGGGGACGTGGAGCACACCTCGCACCGTTATTCGCGCGAGGAACTCAAGCTCATCGTAGGCCGCCAGCAGCCCACCGGCAGCGCGCCGGACCAGGACCTCACCCTGATGAGCCACGCGCTGGAACTGCCCGAACTGGTGGCCGGCGACCTGATGCGCTCACGCGACCATATGCGCTCGTTCCGCGACGGGATGAGCCTGGCCGACGTCATGGCCGAGTTCGCCGAGAGCCGCTACAGCCGCTACCCCTGGTTCGACCGCGATGGCGAGGAAGTGCTCGGCATCCTGCACATGAAGGACCTGCTGGTGGAAATCGCCCGCGGCCATCCGACCGAGGATCTGCGCCCGCTGCTGCGCCCGGCCAACCTGATCGCGCTGGAGACCCCGGTGCCGCTGGTGCTGGAACGCTTCCGCACCGGCACCACCCACCTGGCACTGTGCGTGGAAGAACACGGCCGCATCCTGGGCTACTTCACCCTGGAAGACCTGCTGGAAGTGGTGGTCGGCGATATCGAGGACGAGCACCCGCATATCGTCAAGGACGCCCCGACGCGCGGCGCGGACGGCACCCTGCTGGTGGCCGGCTCGACCTCCATCTTCCGGCTGGAGCGCCTGCTGGGGCATGACCTGAGCGCGCCCGATCATCTCAATTCGGTCGGCGGGCTGATCGTGCACCAGCTCCAGCGCCTGCCCGAGGAAGGCGAGCAGCTGGAGATCGACGGGCACCTGTTCACGATCAAGCGCATGGCCGGGCACCGGATCCAGGCGGTGACGGTGCGCATGGCACAGGCCGAGGACGCCGGGGCAGCGTAGAATGACGGCCCCCGCTGCCAACGACCTGCGCCCTGCCATGTCCGAATTCGCCCTGCTCGCCCTGTCCCCGCTCGATGGCCGCTACGCCGGCAAGGTCGACGCCCTGCGCCCGATCTTCTCCGAATACGGCCTGATCAAGGCCCGCGTGAAGGTGGAAGTGGAATGGCTGCTGGCACTGGCCAATGAGCCGGGCATCGTCGAACTGGCCCCGTTCTCGGCCGCTGCCACCGCCCGCCTGCGCGCCCTGGCCGACGACTTCGCCCCGGCCCACGCCGCGCGGGTGAAGGAGATCGAGCGCACCACCAACCACGACGTCAAGGCCGTGGAGTACTTCATCAAGGAACAGCTCGCCGCCGATGCCGAGCTGGGCCCGGCGTTGGAGTTCGTGCATTTCGCCTGCACCAGCGAAGACATCAACAACCTCAGCTACGGCCTGATGCTCGAGCAGGCCCGCCGCGAGGTGCTGCTGCCGTCGCTGGACAACATCGCCGGCGTGCTGCGCGCCCTCGCCCACGCCCAGGCTGCCCAGCCGATGCTGTCGCGTACCCACGGCCAGACCGCCTCGCCGACCACGCTGGGCAAGGAAGTGGCCAATGTCGTGGCCCGTCTGGAGCGCCAGCGCCGCCAGATCGCCGCGGTGGAGCTGACCGGCAAGATCAACGGCGCGGTGGGCAACTACAACGCCCACGTCATCGCCTACCCGGACGTGGACTGGCCGACCTTCGCCCAGCGCTTCGTGGAAAGCCTCGGCCTGGTGTTCAACCCGTACACCACCCAGATCGAGCCGCACGACAACGTCGCCGAGATCGGCGATGCCGCGCGCCGCGCCAACATCATCCTGATCGACCTGGCCCGCGATGTCTGGGGCTATATCTCGCTGGGCTACTTCAAGCAGAAGCTCAAGGAAGGCGAAGTCGGCTCGTCGACCATGCCGCACAAGGTCAACCCGATCGATTTCGAAAACGCCGAAGGCAACTTCGGCATCGCCAACGCCCTGTTCGAGCATTTCAGCGCCAAGCTGCCGATCAGCCGCTGGCAGCGTGACCTGACCGACTCCACCGTGCTGCGTGCGGTCGGCACCGCCTTCGGCCACACCCAGGTCGCCCTGGACTCGCTGGCCAAGGGCCTGGGCAAGCTGACCGTGAACCCGGAACGCCTGGACGCCGACCTGGACGCCGCGTGGGAAGTGCTGGCCGAAGCCGTGCAGACCGTCATGCGCCGCCATGGCCTGCCCAACCCTTACGAACAGCTCAAGGCCCTCACCCGTGGCCAGGGCATCACCACCGAGTCGATGCAGGCCTTCGTCGAATCCCTGGAGCTGCCGGCCGACGCCAAGCAGAGCCTGCGCGCCCTGACCCCGGGCGGCTACATCGGCCTGGCGGCGGACCTGGCCAAGGCGATCTGAAGGCATGGGCGTGGCACCGTCGCGCCCCCCCCACTACCCGTCTATACGCTGCAAGGATCTCCCCCATGGCCGCACGCAAGACCAAAACCCCCGTCATCGACATCCAGGCCCGCCCCGGCCTGCCGCTGGGCATGCCCGCTGCCACCTTCCTGCGCGATTACTGGCAGAAGCGACCGCTGCTCATCCGTGGCGCGTTCCCCGATTTCGAAACGCCGGTCCAGCCCGAAGACCTCGCCGGCCTGGCCTGCGAGGAAGGCGCGCTGTCGCGCCTGATCACCCACGACCGCGCCACCGATGGCTGGAGCGTGCGCACCGGCCCGTTCCAGGAAGAAGAATTCCCCGGCATGCCCGACCACGACTGGACCCTGCTGGTCCAGGACGTGGACAAGTGGGACGCCGACGTGCGCGCCCTGATCAGCCACTTCAACTTCCTGCCGCGCTGGCGCATGGATGACGTGATGATCAGCTTCGCCGCCACCGGCGGCTCGGTCGGCGCGCATGTCGACCAGTACGACGTCTTCCTGCTGCAGGCCCATGGCCACCGCCGCTGGCAGATCGATGCCAGCGAATCCATCAAGGGCAAGCGTCCGCCGCTGGACTTCCGCGACGACGTCGAACTCAAGCTGCTGCGCCGCTTCAAGCCGACCCACGACTGGGTGCTGGCCCCGGGTGACATGCTGTACCTGCCGCCGAACGTGCCGCACAACGGCGTCGCCGAAGACCCCTGCCTGACCTTCTCCTTCGGCATGCGTGCCCCGGCCTCGGCCGAGCTGATCAGCGACTACCTCGATACCCTGATCGACGGTGCCGACGAGTCCATCCGCTACCAGGATCCGGACCTGAAGGTGCCCGAGGACCCGAACGAGATCGACGTGGTCTCGATGAACCGCGTGGTCGAGGCGCTCAATGCGATCCGCATGAACGACCCGGACAAGCTGGGCGACTGGTTCGGCCGCTTCATCACCACCTACCGCGCCGCCGGGGAAGTGATGGCGCACGGCGAACCACTGCCGCGCGAAGAGATCGAAGCCGCACTGGGCGCAGGCGTGGAACTGCAGCGCCACCCGTGGGCGCGGCTGGCCTGGCGCCGTGCCAAGCGTGGCGCCAGCCTGTACTGCAGCGGCCTGGACTTCGCCCTGCCGGTCAAGGATGCCCAGGTACTGGCCGGCACCGAACAGATCGGTGCGGCGCTGTACCAGAAGCTCTCGGCCAAGGGCCGTGATGCCGTGCAGGCGCTGGTCGCCGGCGGCTTCTACCAGCTGGTGGACGATGCCGGGTTCGAGGACGAAGACGACTACGTCGCCGAGTACGACATCGTCGACGGCACCGACGCGGTCGAGGTCATCGATGACGAGGCCATCCAGGCCGACGTGCACGAGGTCACCATCCACGACGACGGCATCGAGGTGATCGTCGATTTCGACGACAGCGACGAGGCCGACGGCAAGGACGAGCCCCCGCGCGGCTGATCCGCCCGCCCGCCATGGCCGCCCCCGGTTTCCAGGTTGACGTGGTCGATTACCCGGCGCAGCACGCCGCGCTGCACCGGGTGCGGTTCACCGTGTTCGTCGACGAACAGCAGGTACCGGCCGAGCTGGAGATCGACGCGCTCGATCCCCTGAGCGTGCACGTCCTGGCCCGGGACACCGGCGGCACGCCGATCGGTGCCGGCCGGCTCACCCCGGAGGGCCGGATCGGCCGGATGGCGGTGCTTGCGGCATGGCGCGGCAAAGGGGTCGGCGACGCCCTGCTGCAGGCCCTGATCGATCAGGCCAAAGCTCGTGGCTGGCGCGAGGTCGGGCTGCATGCGCAGCTGCCGGCCCGCGTGTTCTATACCCGGCAGGGCTTCCTGCCCGAGGGCGAGGTCTTCGAAGAGGCCGGCATCGCCCACCAGCACATGCGCCTTGTCCTGTCCGGGGCGGTCGCGATCGACCGGGCCGAGGACGCGGTTGCGATCACCACCGCGCTGGTCCACCGCGCCCGCCGCCAGCTCTGGATCCACAGCCGCCAGCTCGACCCCGGCCTGCTCGATGCACCGCCGGTGCTGGAAGCACTGCGCCGCTACGCCACCGCCCGCTACGACAAACAGGCCTGGCTGATCGTCCACGACAGCGCCGCCATCCGTCAGGCCGGCTCGCCCGTGTTGAGCCTGCTGCAGCGCCTGCCGAGCGTCTTCCGGGTGCGCGAAGTGAGCGATCCGATCGACCGCGCGACGGCATCGGCCTGCCTGCTCAATGACGCCGGCGACTACTACTTTCGTAGTAGCGGGCATCGCTTCGACGGCGAGGCGGGCGTGTCCCAGCCGGCACGTTCGCGGCCGTTGCAGGACGGTTTGCAGCGCGTATGGGAACGTTCGCGTGATTGCAGCGAGCTGCGCGCGCTCGGGCTGTAGCCCACACCCCGGTCCCGAACCTGTCTGGGAATGACACCGCAGGCCCCGCACTGGCCCGTACGGTGCCCCTTCCTGTCTCGATGGGGGTACAATTTGGGGTGTTAGATACCGCCCGCGCAGGGCTATTCACTTTTCCCTGCCGGATCATCGAAGCCTTACCCCACAAGCGAATCCGACTCTCCATCGTGGACAATCAACTGAAGCAGTTTGCGCAATCTTCGCAGCTCGCCGGCGGCAACGCCTCCTATATCGAGGATCTGTACGAGCAGTACCTCGTTTCTCCGGACAGTGTCGATCCCAAATGGAAGACCTACTTCGACGGCTTCCAGGGCCGCGAAGCCGGTGATATTCCGCATTCGGCCGTCATCGCCCACATTGCCGACGCCGCCAGGAATGCCGTCAAGAGCGGCACGGCCGCCGGTGCAGGCGACGAGCGCGAGCGCAATGTCGGTCGCCTGATCACCGCCTACCGTTCGCGTGGTCACATGGCCGCCCGCCTGGACCCGCTGAGCCTGACCGCGCCGACCAATCCGCCGGATCTGGGCCTGCCGTTCCACAGCCTGTCGGAAAGCGACCTGGGCAGTGAGTTCAGCACCGGCGGCGTCGCCGGCCAGCCGCGCATGAAACTGCGCGACCTGCTGGAGCGCCTGAAGAAGACCTACACCGGCTCGATCGGTGCGGAATTCATGCACATCTCCGAGGTCGAGCAGCGCCAGTGGCTGTACCAGCGCCTGGAACTGGCCGGTGGCAGCTACAACCTGGACGCGGACACCCAGCGCCGTACCCTGGAGCGCCTGACGGCTGCCGAGGGTCTGGAGCGCTACCTGCACACCAAGTACGTCGGCCAGAAGCGCTTCTCGCTGGAAGGCGGCGATGCGCTGATCCCGATGATGGACACCATCATCCGTGACGCCGGCAAGGATGGCGTCAAGGACGTGGTGATCGGCATGGCCCACCGCGGCCGCCTGAACGTGCTGGTCAACACCCTCGGCAAGAGCCCGCGCAAGCTGTTCGACGAGTTCGAAGGCAAGTTCGAGCACGACGACCACGCCTCCGCCGGCGACGTGAAGTACCACATGGGCTTCTCCGCCGACGTCTCCACCCCGGGCGGCGCCGTCCACCTGGCGCTGGCGTTCAACCCGTCGCACCTGGAAATCGCCGACCCGGTCGTGGCCGGCAGCGTGCGCTCGCGCCAGGAACGTCGTGGCGATACCGCCCGCAAGCAGGTGATGCCGATCCTGATCCACGGCGACGCGGCCTTCTCCGGCCAGGGCGTGGTGATGGAGCTGTTCCAGATGTCCCAGGCCCGCGGCTTCGCCGTCGGTGGCACGGTGCACATCGTGGTCAACAACCAGGTCGGTTTCACCACGTCCAACCCGCTGGATACGCGCTCCACGCGCTACGCCACCGACGTGGCCAAGATGATCGCCGCCCCGGTGCTGCACGTGAACGGCGACGATCCGGAAGCCGTGGTGTTCGCTGCCCAGTTGGCCTTCGAGTTCCGCCAGAAGTTCGCCAAGGACGTGGTCATCGATCTGATGTGCTACCGCCGTTGGGGCCATAACGAGGCCGACGAACCGGCGATCACCCAGCCGCTGATGTACCAGGTGATCCGCAAGCACCAGACCACCCGCGAGCTGTACGCCGCGGCGCTGGAAGCTGCCGGCGTGATCGAAGCCGGTGGCGGCAAGGCGCTGGTCGATGCCTACCGCAACAAGCTCGATGCCGGCGAAGTCACCACCGAGCTGGCCCAGGTCGAAAAGACCCCGGCCACCAGCAAGATGTACGTGGATTGGCCCAAGCTGCTCAACGGCAAGCTCTCCGACGCGGTTTCCACCGCGGTCGGCATGGAGAAGGTCAAGCAGCTGGCGCAGATGATCAACACCGTGCCCGAAGGCGTGGAACTGCACTCGCGCGTGGCCAAGGTCTACGACGACCGTCGCAAGATGGCCGCCGGCGAGATCCCGGGCGACTGGGGCTTTGCCGAGAACCTGGCCTACGCCACGATCCTAGACGAAGGCAACAACCTGCGCCTGGTCGGCCAGGACGTGGGCCGCGGTACGTTCACGCACCGCCACGCGATCCTGCACGACCAGAAGACCGACAACTACTACCTGCCGCTGCGCCAGCTGGTCGAGTCGCCGGAACAGGCCACCATCATCGATTCGCTGCTCAGCGAAGAAGCGGTGATGGCCTATGAGTACGGCTTCTCCACCACCGATCCGAACACCCTGTGCATCTGGGAAGGCCAGTTCGGCGATTTCGCCAATGGCGCCCAGGTCGTGATCGATCAGTTCATCGCGGCCGGCGAAGCCAAGTGGGGCCGTATCACCGGCCTGACCCTGCTGCTGCCGCACGGTTATGAAGGCCAGGGCCCGGAGCACAGCTCCGCGCGTCTGGAGCGCTTCCTGCAGCTGTGCGCGCTGGAGAACATGCTGGTCTGCGTGCCGTCGACCCCGGCGCAGGCGTACCACATGCTGCGTCGCCAGATGCGCATGACCACCCGCAAGCCGCTGATCGTGATGTCGCCCAAGTCGCTGCTGCGCCACAAGCTGGCCGTGTCGACCCTGGACGAACTGGCCAACGGCGAGTTCCAGCATCTGATCGGCGATGCCAACGCAGACGCCAAGAAGGTCAAGCGCGTGGTGCTGTGCTCGGGCAAGGTCTACTACGACCTGCTGGAAGACCAGACCAAGCGTGGCCAGGACGATGTCGCCATCATCCGCGTGGAGCAGCTGTATCCGTTCCCGCGCGTGGCACTGGCAGCAGAGCTGAAGAAGTACGGCAAGGCGGCCGATGTGGTGTGGTGTCAGGAAGAACCGCAGAACCAGGGTGCCTGGTACCAGATCCGTCACCACCTGCAGGCGTGCCTGGCCGATGGCCAGAGCATCCATTACGCGGGTCGCGCCCGTTCGGCATCGCCGGCCGCTGGACACATGGCTGACCACATCATCGAACAGCAGAAGCTGATCGCCGATGCCCTGGTCAACCCGTTCAACGACTCGGTCGCTGAATAACTCTCCCCCTCATTCTAGAAAAGACAAACCAGGAAGCTCCCGCATGGCCACCGAAGTCAAAGCCCCGGTACTGCCCGAATCCGTCGCCGACGGCACCATCGCCACCTGGCACAAGAAGGTCGGCGATGCCGTCAAGCGCGATGAAAACCTGCTTGATCTGGAAACCGACAAGGTCGTCCTGGAAGTGCCGTCGCCGGTCGACGGCGTGCTGAAGGAGATCAAGTTCGAGGTGGGCGCCACCGTGACCTCCAGCCAGGTTGTGGCGATCATCGAAGAAGGCGCCGTGGCCGATGCTCCGGCACCGGCCGCTGAAGAGAAGAAGGCCGAGGCCGCACCGGCCAAGGCGGCTGCTCCGGCTGCTGCCGCCGCGCCGGCACCGGCGGCCAAGTCCGCTGCCGATTCGCTGCCCCCGGGCGCCCGCTTCACCGCCATCACTGAAGGCGTGAACCCGGCCGACGTGGACGGCACCGGCCGCCGCGGCGCGGTGACCAAGGAAGACATCGTCAACTTCGCCCGCAACGGTGGCGCCGGCAAGTCCGGTGGCGCACGTCCGGAAGAGCGCGTGCCGATGACCCGCATCCGCAAGCGCATCGCCGAGCGCCTGATGCAGTCCAAGAACGGCACCGCGATGCTGACCACCTTCAACGAGGTCGACCTGTCCAAGGTCTCGGCCGCGCGCAAGGATCTGCAGGACGAGTTCGTCAAGGCCCACGGCATCAAGCTGGGCTTCATGAGCTTCTTCGTGAAGGCCGCCGCCAACGCCCTGCAGCGCTTCCCGCTGGTCAATGCCTCGATCGATGGTGACGACATCATCTATCACGGCTACTCGGACATCTCGATCGCCGTGTCGACCGAGAAGGGTCTGGTGACCCCGGTCCTGCGCAACGTCGAGCGCATGTCGTTCGCCGACATCGAAAAGACCATCGCCGACTACGCCAAGAAGGCCCGTGACGGCAAGCTGAGCCTGGAAGAACTGCAGGGCGGCACCTTCACCGTGACCAACGGCGGCACCTTCGGCTCGCTGCTGTCGACCCCGATCATCAACCCGCCGCAGAGCGCCATCCTGGGCATGCACGCCATCAAGGAGCGTCCGATCGCCCAGAACGGCCAGGTCGTGATCGCGCCGATGATGTACCTGGCGCTGTCCTACGATCACCGCATCATCGATGGCAAGGACTCGGTCCAGTTCCTGGTGGACATCAAGAACCAGCTGGAAAACCCGGGCCGCATGCTGTTCGGCCTGTAAGACCTCCCACCCCTCCGCGCCTGCGCGGAGGGGTTCTGGTAAAGAAACAAGGAACTATCAATGGCTGAACAATTCGACGTCGTCGTCATCGGTGCCGGTCCGGCCGGCTACCACGCCGCCATCCGCGCCGCGCAGCTGGGTCTGAAGACCGCCTGCATCGACGCTGCGCTGGGCAAGGACGGCAAGCCGGCCCTGGGCGGCACCTGCCTGCGCGTGGGCTGCATCCCGTCCAAGGCGCTGCTGGATTCCTCGCGCCAGTTCTGGAACATGGGCCACATCTTTGGCGACCACGGCATCAGCTTCAAGGACGCCAAGATGGACGTCGAGGCGATGGTTGGCCGCAAGGACAAGATCGTCAAGCAGTTCACCGGCGGCATCGCCATGCTGTTCAAAGCGAACAAGGTCACCGCGTACTACGGTTTCGGTGAATTGCAGCCGGGCAACATCGTCAAGGTGAAGCAGCACGACGGCTCGGAAGTCGAGCTGAAGGGCACCAACGTCATCATCGCCGCCGGTTCGGATTCGATCGAACTGCCGTTCGCCAAGTTCGACGGCGAGACCATCGTCGACAACGTCGGCGGCCTGGACTTCACCGAAGTCCCCGCCCGCCTGGCCGTGATCGGTGCCGGCGTGATCGGCCTGGAACTGGGCAGCGTCTGGAAGCGCCTCGGTTCGGAAGTGACCATCCTGGAAGCCCTGCCGGACTTCCTGGCCGCGGCCGATGCCGAAGTGGCCAAGACCGCCTTGAAGGAATTCAAGAAGCAGGGCCTGGACATCCGCCTGGGCGCCAAGGTCTCCAAGGCCGAGGTGACCGGCAAGGGCAAGAAGAAGGAAGTCGCCCTGACCTACACCGATGGTGAAGGCGAGAAGAGCCTGATCGTGGACAAGCTGCTGGTGGCCGTTGGCCGTCGCGCAGCCACCAAGGGTCTGCTGGCCGAAGGCACCGGCGTCAAGATCAACGAGCGTGGCCAGATCGAAGTGGACGCGCACTGCCACACCGGCGTCAATGGCGTCTGGGCGGTCGGTGACTGCGTGCGCGGCCCGATGCTGGCGCACAAGGGCTTCGAAGAAGGCATCGCCGTGGCCGAGCTGATCGCGGGCCTGCCGGGCCACGTCAACTTCGACACCATCCCGTGGGTCATCTACACCGAGCCGGAGCTGGCCTGGGTCGGCAAGACCGAGCAGCAGCTCAAGGACGAAGGCATCCCGTACAAGGCCGGCAGCTTCCCGTTCGCCGCCAACGGCCGTGCCGTGGCGATGATCGAGCCGACCGGCTTCGTGAAGGTCCTGGCGCATGCCGAGACCGACCGCATCCTGGGCATGCACCTGGTCGGCGCGAATGTCTCCGAGCTGGTGCACGAAGGCGTGCTGACCATGGAGTTCAGCGGTTCGGCCGACGACCTGGCGCGCATCTGCCACGCCCACCCGTCGCTGTCGGAAGTGGTGCATGACGCCGCCATGGCCGTGAGCAAGCGCGCGATCCACAAGGCCAACTGAGCCGTGTTGGTGGCGTAACGAAAAACCCCGCCTCGGCGGGGTTTTTTGTGGGCGACAGGTAGTGCCGGCCGCTGGCCGGCTCCACGCCATCCCGACAGAAGAGCAGCCGGCCAGCGGCCGGCACTACCCGATCGCGGTGTTGTTCAGGCCGTCGCCGTGCGCCCGCCGCCCAGGACCCGCGCCGGCAGCATCAACAACGCGCCCAGGAAGGCGAACAGCGCCGAGAAGGTGATCCCCACCAGACGGAACGGCAGGCTGATCAGCCACACGAACGGCCACGCCACCAGGGCCAGGATCGCCAGCGGCCAGCACAGCACGAACAGCAGGCACCACACGCCCAAGGCGAACAGGGTCTTCATCGCAGGTCTCCGTTGGCGGCACCCTGCCGCCCGGCGACCACCATCGCGCCCTGCCCGGGCGCACTGCAACCGGTTTGCGACGAAGCCCGGGATACGCCGATGAAACGGCAGAGCCGGCCACTGGCCGGCTCTGCACGATGACAATTCCATAGGAGCCGGCCAGCGGCCGGCACTACCGTAACGCCGTCGGCGTTACTCGAATGAACCCACCGAATCGTGCGACAGGTTGTCGAACCGGGTGTATTCGCCGAAGAATTTGAGCTTGCACGAGCCGGTCGGGCCGCCTCGGTGCTTGCCGATGATGATCTCGGCCAGGCCCTTGTCCGGCGAGGTTTCCTTGTTGTAGTAGTCGTCGCGGTAGATGAACACGATCATGTCCGCATCCTGCTCGATAGCGCCGGATTCACGAAGATCGGCCATCACCGGGCGCTTGTCGGTACGCGTTTCCAGCGAGCGGTTGAGCTGGGAGAGCGCGATGACCGGCACGTTGAGTTCCTTGGCCAGGCCCTTCAACGAACGCGAGATCTCCGAGATTTCGGTCGCGCGGTTTTCGCTGTTGCCCGGCACGCTCATCAGCTGCAGGTAGTCGATCACGATCAGGCCCAGGTCGTGCTCGCGCTTGAGGCGGCGGCACTTGGAACGCAGGATTTCCGGCGACACGCCCGGCGTATCGTCGATGAAGATCTTGGTTTCCTTCAGCATCCGGATCGCACCGGTCACCCGGCTCCAATCCTCATCTTCCAGCTGGCCGGTACGCAGGCGCTGGGCGTTGATGCGGCCGTTGGAGGAAATCAGACGCATCGCCAGCTGCGAGGCCGACATTTCCATCGAGAACACCGCCACGCCCTTCTTGGACTTGATCGCGGCGTACTCGGCGATGTTCAGCGCCAGCGTGGTCTTGCCCATGGCCGGGCGCGCAGCCAGGATGATCAGATCGGTCGGCTGCAGGCCGGCGGTCATCGCATCGAAATCGGTATAGCCGGTCGGCAGGCCGGTGATGTTGCCGCCGTTCTCGAAGCGGTTGCGCAGCTCTTCGAACGCGTCTTTCAACGCGCCGGGCATCGCCACGAAATCGGTGCGCCCGCGCGCGCCCTGCTCGGCGATCGCGAACACGGATTTTTCCGCTGCCGAGAGCAGCTCGCTGCTTTCGCGGCCTTCGGGCTGGAAGCCGTCGTTGACGATGTCGGTGCCGACCTGGATCAGCTGACGCAGCACCGCCTTGTCACGCACGATCTCCGCGTAGGCACTGATGTTGGCGGCCGACGGCGTGGTGCTGGCCAGCTCGATCAGGTACGCGCCATCACCGACCAGCTCCATCTTCCCCTGCGATTCGAACCACTCGCCCAGGGTCACCGCATCGAACGGGCGGTCACGTTCGGACAGCTCGCGGATCGCGCGGTAGATCATCTGGTGATCGCGGCGGTAGAAGTCGGTTTCGGTCAGCTGGTCGTTGACCCGGTCATAGCTCTCCGGGGCCAGCATCAGCCCGCCCAGCACCGCCTGTTCGGCCTCGATCGAATGCGGCGGCACGCGCAGGGCGTCGATGCGCATCTCATCGCGATCAAAGCGGTCACCGCGGTCTCTGCGGTCGGAACGGAAGCCAGAACGGGCGGACATGGGGGGCGTACTTCCTGCAGTGTGAGGCGTAGGACATGGTAGGCACGCGGGGCGCCCCGCAGCCATGCACAAACCTGTGGATAAACAGTGGATGAGCTGGGGATACCGGCGCCTGCCGGTACGATCGGCCGGGGCCGTCGCATCGCGTGCGACGGACGCCCTTGCGACGTCCGTCCATGCCATTATCGCAGATGCATGACCCCCTCGCGGTGGATCAGTGCGTACCGCCGTGGGTGCCGACCCAGGCAATGAACGTGTCCACGAAGCCCTGCAGGAAGTCCTTGGTGCCCTCGTTGCTGATCGCGCCGTGGGCGTCGATCAGCCCTTCCTTGAAGTGCAGGAAGGCCTCGGGCTGGCCCAGCACCGGCATGTCCAGGTAGGCCAGGATGTTGCGCAGGTGCTGTTGGGCCAGCGCCGTGCCGATCACCCCGATCGAGGCGCCGATCACTGCCGCCGGCTTGCCGGCAAAAGCGCTGTCGCCATACGGGCGCGAGCCCAGGTCGATGGCGTTCTTGAGCACGCCCGGGACCGAGCGGTTGTATTCGGGGGTGACGAACAGCACCGCATCGGCATCGCGGATCTGCTGCTTCAGGCGCACGCCCTGGATGGGGTAATCCTTGTCGAAATCCTGGTTGTACAACGGCAGGTCGCCGATCTCCACATAGGAGAACACCGCCTTGCCGGCGGCCAGTTTCTCCAGCGCGTGGGCCAACGCCTGATTGTGCGAGCCCTTGCGCAGGCTGCCGACCAGTACGGCGATCTTGTATTCGGCCATCACGTTCGCTCCGTTGGGGGAAAGGCCCAGCCTAGGCGGGCCCACCTTCGGCAACGGTGAAGGCGTCGTCAGCCACCCGATGGGTGGCTGCATTACGTCCGCACCCGAACGCGTGGCGCTACGCGCGCGTCAAATCGGCGCGTGCGTTGCGCCAATGCGCCTGCCAGGCCTGGAACATCAGCACGTTCCACAGATGCGTGTGCCACTTGCGCTCGCCCTGCTTGAACTGCTGCCACAGCGGGGCGACCGCTTCGACGTTGAACACGCCCTCCTCGGCCAGCCGCGCCGGATCCAGCAGTTCATCGGCCCAGCCACGCAGGTCGCCCTTGAGCCACGCGCTGACCGGGGCCCCGAAGCCGCGTTTGGGCCGGTGCACCATATCCTGCGGTACATAGCGGCCCAGCACGCGCTTGAGCAGGTACTTGCTGACGCCATCGCGCTGTTTCATCGCCATCGGCAGCGACCAGGCGAACTCGGCCACCCGCCAGTCCAGCAGCGGTGCACGTGCCTCCAGGCTGACCGCCATGCTGGTGCGGTCCACCTTGCACAGCAGATCATCGGGCAGATAGGTACTGAAATCGGCCAGCATCATTGCGTCCGCCGGCGAGCCGGCACCATGCAGCGGATCGGCCAGGTCGTAGAAGCTGCCGGCCGCCTGTGCACCGCGAACGGCCGCCACCGGATCGCGCCAGCGCGAAATGCGGTTGCGGTAAACATCGCCAATCCCGCGCGCGCCCGATTCGGCCAGCAGCGCGGCCAGCCCGCCCGTGCGCGAGGCCTCGCCTTGCGTATGCGCATGGCTGGCCATCCAGCGGCGGAGCGGCGCCGGCACCTTGCCCAGCAGGCGCCAGTTGCGCATCGCCCGCTGGTAACGGGTGTAGCCGAAGAACAGTTCATCGCCACCGTCGCCGGACAGCGCCACAGTCACGCCCTGCCGCGCCAGCTTGGCAACCAGCGCCGTGGGCACCTGCGAGGCATCGGCGAAGGGTTCATCGAACATCGCCGGCAGGCTGGGCACCACCGCGAGCGCGTCGGCACCGCTGACATACAGCTCGGTGTGATCGCAGCCCAGGTGCTGGGCCAGCGACTTGGCCAGCGGCGCCTCGTCATGATCCGAGCCGGTGAAGCCGATGCTGAAACTGTGCACCGGCTGGCTCGACTGTGCCTGCATCAAGGCGGCCACCACCGAGGAATCGGTGCCGCCGGAGAGGAAGACGCCGACCGGCACATCGGCCACCATGCGCAGCGCCACCGCGTCGCGCAGCACGGAATCCAGACGTTCTTCGGCCTCGGCATCGTTACCGGTGAACGGCGCGACCAGGGCCTGCTGCATGCGCTCGCGCGCGTTCCAGAACGGCTGCTGCAACTGGTCCGGGCGATGCGCGGTAGCACCGGCGGCTACCGCCTCAGCATCCAGCCGCAGCACGCGGCCGGGCATCAGCTTGAAACAGCGTTCGTGGATGCAGTGCGGCGCGGGAATGTAATCCAGCCGCAGCAGCAGGGTGAGCGCATCGCGGTCGACCTCGTTGTCGAAGGCCGGGTGCTGCCACAGGGCCTTGAGCTCGGAGCCGAACACCAGCGTTTCGCCAGCCCAGCCGTAGTAAAGCGGCTTCTTGCCGACCCGGTCGCGGGCCAGCCACAGGCAGCGCTCGGCGCGGTCCCACAAGGCGATGGCGAACATGCCGTTGCTGCGCTGCAGGGTCTCGTCGAAGCCCCACTCGGTGATCGCCGCGAGCAGCACTTCGGTATCCGAGTGGCCGCGGAAGCCGTGGCCCAGCGCTTCCAGCTCGGCGCGCAGCTCGGCGAAGTTGTAGACCTCGCCGTTGTAGGCCAGCACATAACGGCCATCCACCGAGGTCATCGGCTGATGGCCCAGCGGCGAAAGATCCAGGATGCTCAGCCGGCGGTGCGCCAGCGCGATGCCGGCCGAGGCATCGGCCCACACCCCGCTGTCATCCGGGCCACGGTGCACCAATGCGTCGCCCATGCGCCGCGCCTGTTCTTCCAGTGCTGCCTGCTCCCTTGCCGGAGCGGGCAGCAACATGCCTGCCAATCCACACATGTATCAATGGTCCTGCGCCAGCGCGAGGGCGGCGTTCAATACCGCATTGTCGCTTGGAAGCACGCACAATGCTGCCCCCGCCAGCGGCGTGTAGGTATCGGCCCCGCAGACCCGCCGGATCGGCAGGTGCCCCAGCCCGGCCTCGACCAGCGCGGTGATCACGCCCTCGCCCACCCCGGCGCTGTGCCGCCCCTCATCGACCACCAGCACGCGCTGGGCATCGGCGGCCTGGCCAGCGATGAAACCGGCATTGAGCGGCACCAGCCAGCGCAGATCGACCACCCGCACCTGCCAACCCAGCTGCTGCTCGATCGCCCGTGCCGCCCGCAGGCTCATCGGCACGCCATTGCCGTAGGTGAAGACGACCAGGTCACTGGCCTCCGGCGCGTAGACCCGGCCCTCGCCGAGCACCAGTGCCTGGTCGGCGGCCGGATACGGGAACAGCCATTGCCCATCGCCCGGCGCGTGCAGGTCCTTGGTCATGTACAGCGCGATCGGCTCCAGGAACACCGCGACGCGCCCATCGACCGTCGCCAGCGCCGCCAAGGTGCGCAGCATCATCGCCGCATCGTCGCCGCGCGAGGGACAGCCGACCACCAGGCCGGGGATGTCGCGCAGCGCAGCGATCGAGTTGTCGTTGTGGAAATGCCCGCCGAAGCCCTTCTGGTAGCCAAGCCCGGCAATGCGCACCAGCATCGGGTTGCGGTACTGATCGTTGGAGAAGAACTGCAGCGAGCACGCTTCGCCACGCAGCTGGTCGGCCGCATTGTGCAGGTAGGCCAGGTACTGGATCTCCGGGATCGGCAGCATGCCCAGGTTGGCCAGCCCCTGCGCCATGCCCAGGATCATGGTTTCGTCCAGCAGGGTGTTGAACACGCGGCGTGGGCCAAACGCCTTGAGCAGGCCCTTGCTGACCGTGTACACCCCACCTTTCTGCGCGACGTCCTCGCCGAACAGCAGCGTGGCCGGGTACTTGGCCATCAGATCGTGCAGGGCCTGGTTGATCTGGATCGCCAGATGGCGCGGGGGCTGTGTCTCGGGCAGCTGCGCCTCACCACCGAAGGCGGCAGCACGCGCGTCATCAGCGACCACGCGCGTGGCTTCGGCATGCACCGCCGCCGGCGAGTAAGGCGCCAGTGGGGCGATGACCTCGGCGAGAGCGGTCAGCTTCGGGCGTCGATCCGCCTCGGCGGCCGCCGCAAAACAGCGCGCGCGCACACGCTCGTACAGATCGAGCACCTGCGCGGCGGTCATCCACCCGGACTGCAGGGCGATGGCCGCCGAGCGCAGCAGCGGATCGCTGGCCTCGGCGGCGCACAGCTCCGGCAACGGCCGCCATTCGATCTCGAAATCGGTGCCGGCATGGCCCATCAACCGCGTGGTGCGCAGGTGCAGGAAGGTCGGGCGGCGGGTCTGCCGGCAATGGGCCAGCGCGCGCTCGACCTGCGCATGGCCCTCGACCAGATCCAGACCGTCAGCGAAGAAGTAGTCCAGGCCCGGGCGGTGCGCGAAACTCTGCGCGATCCAGCCGTCCGGCGTTTTGACCGAAATGCCGATGCCGTTGTCTTCGCAGACGAACAGGATCGGCGCCGGCAGCCGCTGGTACGCCGCCCACGCCGCCGTGTTGAACGCGGTCTGCGCGGTGGCGTGGTTGGCCGAGGCATCGCCGAAGGAGCAGATCACCACGCTGTCCTCGGGAATCGGCAGCGTGTGACCAATGCGTCGTCCGCTTTCGATGGCGAGCGCGGTGCCCAAGGCCTTTGGCAGGTGCGAGGCGATCGTGGAGGTCTGCGGCAGTACCCACAGCGGTTTGCTGCCCCATACCTTGTGGCGCCCGCCGCTGGCCGGATCGTCCCGGCTGGCCGCGAACGAGAGCGCCGCGTCCATCACCGGGTCCATGCCCGGCAGCTTGCGGAAGCGCTCGGCCATGAAGCCGCCGGAGCGGTAATGCAGGAACGCCGGATCGGTGTGCCGGGCCAGCCGTGCCACCAGCGCATTGCCTTCATGGCCGGACGAACCGATGGTGTAGAAGACCTTGTTCTGCACGCGCAGCACGCGCGCCATCAGGTCCAGATGGCGGCTGATCAGCTGCGACTCGAAGAGGTCGGCAAAGCCCTGCGCGTCCAGCGTACTGCCAGGCAGGATGGGGCTGCCGGGGGCTGGCCTCGGCGCAGGATCGCCACGCCACTGCTGCACGAAATCGATGAAGTTGGCGTCGCAGATCTCGGCCCGGTTGAGGCCTTTCATGCGCGCCGGAATCGGATCGGGAACCACGGCAAACATGCATCACCCTCCGGGACGTGTTGCGTAGGCGGATAGCCGGATGGACTCTTGCTCATGCACCGCGGGCGGCTCGCCCGCGATCCCGAGTCTGGCCTCACCCCAGCGCCTTTGCCAAGCGCGGGTGCAGCATCACCGCTGCCCGACGCGGCGCTGCTGCCACTGCTGCCGCGACTGGCCCCAGATCTCGATCGGCTTGCCGGCATGCGGTGGCGGCAGCTCGCCCATCCGCAACAGCGAACTGCCCAGCTTGCGCGCGACGACCTTGGAATTTTCGTTGGCGGCATCGATGGTGTGGATGATCTCTTCCCAGCCCAGCGTGTCGAACGCCCAGTCCATGCTGGCCACCGCCGCTTCGGGCGCATAGCCCCTGCCCCAACTCTCGCGGCGGATGCTCCAGCCGACCTCGGTGCCCGGCCAGTCCAGCGGCTGCCACGGACCCATGCGGCCGACCCATTCACCGCTGCTTTTTTCGATCACCGAGAACATCGAAAATCCGTACAGATGCCAGCTGCCGACCAGGCAACTGAAGCTGCGCCATGCCTGCGACGGGGCCTGCACGCCACCGAGGTGCTGCATCACCTCCGGGTCCGAGCAGAAGCGCAGGAAGGCATCGAAATCCTCGGCGCGCGGTGGCCGCAGGATCAGACGGTCGGTCTCCAGCTGGAGGTCGAAAATGCTCATGGCGTCCTCGTGTGTCGCATGCGTGCCGGCATGATCGCAGATGCCGTGATCGGCATGCCGTGCGGCGCACCCCAAAACGCAGCACGCCGGCAGAGGCCGGCGTGCTGGTGGTGCTTACGAGCTGCAGGAACTTACTGCCTGTTCGCATCCAGTGCAGCGGTCTGGGTGACCAGCTGACCATCGATCACCGGCAGCCGATCGCTGCTCGGCTTGTTGTCCATCTTCACGGTCTTCTCGGCGCCGTCGTAACGGTAGGTCACGTTGTAACCGGTGACCGCGTTGGTGGTGCCCATCGGGATGCGGTTGCCCGGCTTGCTGGCCATGCGCATGGTGCCGGTGGTGCCGTCTTCATTGCGGTAGGTGACGTTGTAGCCGGTCACGCGGGTCGACTCGGAGGTCGCGGTTTCGGTATGGCACTGGCGCTCGGTGCGGTTGACCACGCGGCCGCCCACATGGCGCTTGTCCACCTGGTTGCCGATCATGCCGCCAGCGACAGCACCAGCGGCCGTGGCGGCCTTGCGGCCATTGCCACCACCGACCTGGTTACCCAGCAGGCCGCCGATCACGGCACCAGCGACGGTACCGCCGACATTGCCGTCGCGTTCGGGCAGGCGTTCCTGCACCACCACGTCCTGGCAGACTTCATGCGGCGTCTGCGTGCTGGACGTCTCGCGCACCGGCTCGGTGCCGATCACGGTGGCGTAGGCCTTTTCCTTCTTGGTCAGCGGGTCGACCTTGACGATGTCGGCGTACTCCAGCTTGCCGGCCTTGTCTTCAATGGCCAGCTGGTCGGTGCGCGCGCCATCGTCGGCGAGCGGCGTGGTGTCCAGAGTGGGCCGGGTCTGAGCAGCGGTCACCGCATCGGGCGAGGAACTGCCGCCCTTCATGAAGGCAGCGGTGGCGATACCGCCGACCAGCAGTGCACCCGCAGCGACCAACGCAGTAGTAGTTGTACTTTTCATAACCGGCTCCTTGCGGACGATCCGCAACGTTCTTGAGTGAATTCCAGCACGGCCACCCTGAACGGAATCTCCACGGATCGTGAACATCCTGCCGCCCATTCAGGTTCGGTGAGCATTGGGCTCGTGATAGCGTTTACAGCATCTGCCCAGGAGTGCCTCATGTCCAATCCCATACTGTTGCCGGTGCTGGAATGGGCGCGTCGGCTGCGCTACCCCACGCTGTTCAAGATCACCGCCGCGCTGTTCGCGGTGACGCTGGTGATTCCCGACCCGCTGCCGTTCGTGGATGAAATCCTGTTCGGCCTGGGCACGCTGCTGCTGGCCAACTGGAAGCGACGCGGTGACAAGCTTCCCCCGCCGTTGCCGACCAAGCGCCGCGCGTGAGGGTGATTGACAGCCACTGCCACCTGGATGCGGGGGAGTTCGATGCGGATCGCCCTGAGGTGATCGCGCGCGCACGCGCTGCCGGGGTCATGGCCCAGGTCGTTCCCGCCGTCACTGCCGCCAGTTGGCCCGGCCTGCGCGATGCGTGCAGGCTGGCCGACGGGCTGCACCCGGCCTACGGACTGCACCCGATGTTTCTGGACCAGCACCGCCCCGAACACCTGGACGAACTGCGCGCGTGGCTCGAACGCGAGCGCCCCTGCGCGGTGGGCGAGTGCGGGCTGGATTTCTTCGTCGAGGGGCTGGACCCGGACGCCCAGCAGCACTACTTCCTCGGTCAGCTTCGGCTGGCACGCGACTTCGACCTGCCGGTGATCGTGCATGCGCGCCGTGCGGTGGATGCGGTGATCGCGGCGATCAAGCAGATCGGCGGGCTGCGCGGCGTGGTGCACAGCTTCCCGGGCAGTCCGGAACAGGCGGCGAACCTGCACAAGCTGGGCTTCCTGATCGGGCTGGGCGGCCCGTTGACCTATGACCGCGCCCAGCGCCTGCAGCGGCTGGTGGCCCGCATGCCCCTGGAGCAGCTGCTGCTGGAGACCGACGCGCCGGATCAGCCGGATGCGGGGATCCGTGGAGAGCGTAATGAGCCGGCACGCTTGCCGGTGATCCTGGAGACGGTGGCGCGGCTGCGCGGGGAGCCGGCCGAGGCGATTGCCGCGCAGACCACGGCCAATGCCGAGGCGTTGTTCCGCCTCTGAGCGGAGAATCCGCCGGAATCAAGCCTCGGCGGGCAGCGCACCCTTCTTCGGCTTCCTCAACATCTCCAGCGCCTTGCCCACCGCCGCGAACGCGAACGCACCGGTGATATGCGTGGCCGCGCCCAGCCCGGCGCCGCAGTCCAGCTTCAGCGCCGCGTCGGCGCCGAGGTTCGGGCGGATGCCGCACACGCTGCCGTCGGCCTGCGGGTACTTCACGTTTTCCAGCGAGTACACCGCCGGCACGCCGAAGTAACGCGAGGCGTTCTTCGGGAAGTTGAAATCGCTGCGCAGCTTCTTGCGGATCAGCGCCATCATTGCGTCGTGTTCGGTGCGCGAGACATCGCGGATCCGCACCAGCGTGGGATCGGTACGGCCACCGGCCGCCCCCACGGTGAGAATCGGCAGCTTGCGGCGACGGCACCAGGCGATGGTCTCGACCTTGACCCGGAAGCTGTCGCAGGCATCGATCACCAGATCGAAATCGCGGTCCAGCAGCTCGACCATGTTGGACACGGTCAAGAAGGAGGCGACAGCATCGACGCTGATGTCCGGGTTGATCGCGCGGCAGCGCTCGGCCATCGCCTCGGCCTTGTTGCGGCCGTACTGGCCGGCCAGCGCCGGCAGCTGGCGGTTGGTGTTGGACACGCAGATGTCATCGGCATCGATCAGGGTCAGATGGCCCACCGCCGTGCGCGCCAGGGCTTCGACCACCCACGAGCCGACGCCGCCCATGCCCACCACCGCCACTCGACGGCTGGCAAGCAGATCCACGGTGCCCACTCCATACAACCGGTCGATGCCGGCAAATCGTTCGCGCAGTACGTCGTTCATGCGCCTATTTTAATGCGCCCAGGCCCGGCCGGTACGCGCCGTGGACAGGACGCGTCGTACCATCGCCGCAGCCACCCTCACCGAAGCCCTCACCATGAACGACCCCGTGACCCCGCCACGCCGCCCCTCCGCCGCTTACCGCTACCTGTTCGTGGGCCTGCTGGGCCTCGTGATCGGCCTGATCGCTACGGTGATGGTCTCGCGGGCGATCCAGGCCCGCCAGGACCCCTTCCCGGATTCGCTCATGCACGTGATGAACCGCCAGGTGGAACTGCTTCAGGCGGCGCAGGCGCAGAACCGCTGCAGTCTGGCCGACACCGTGCCGCGGCTGCAGACGCTGCGCTCGCTCTCCAATGATCTGGACCTGGCCTTTCCCGGCCTGAAGGACAGCCAAGGCTTCCAGCAGCACGCCAGCGCCCTGCGCGCCACCCTCAACGAGGCCCTGGCCGCGCCGCCGACCGACTGCCCGGGCATGGCCACGCTGGTGGAGAAGATCCAGGCGGACTGCAAGGCCTGCCACCAGGATTTCCGCTGATTCATCTTCCAGCCACGCTGGCGCCCCGGGATTGGCACGCTGTTCACGCAGCACAGGACACGATCTGCTCCATGCGCACCAGACGCATTCGACCACCCCTCTGGCCAGGAGATACACCATGAAGATTCAACTGATTGCCGCTGCTGCCGTTGCCACCGTCGCCCTGGCTGGCTGTGCCACCACCTCGCCGGGCTACGGCAGCAGTGGTTACAACAACGGTTACGGCAATTCCGGCGGCAACTACAACACCAACCGTTGCGCCGATTGCGGCATCGTGACCCGTATCAATCAGGTCGCGTCGGGCCGCAGCGCACCGAGCGCGACCGGCGCGGTGCTGGGTGGCATCGTCGGCGCGGTCGCCGGCCATGAGATCTCCGACCACACCGGTGGCAGCCGCGGCAACAAGAACATCGCCGCCGCCGCAGGCGCGGTGGGTGGTGCGCTGGCCGGCAACCAGATCCAGAAGAACGTGACCAGCGATACGTTCGACATCACCGTGCGCATGGATGACGGTCGCACCGTCGTGGTGAACCAGCGTGATCTGGGTGGCATCCGCGAGAATACCTACGTGCGCGTGGTCAACGGCAAGGTGATCCTGCGCTGATTGGCGCAGCCGCCCTGCACGCCACAAAAAAGGGCCCGCGCAAGCGGGCCCTTTTGCTTTTCGTGTTTCAACCAGGCAGGACCCGGTCTGCGCTCAGAGCGGCTTGACCTTGTCGGCCTGCAGGCCCTTCTGGCCAGTCACCACTTCGAACTCGACCGCTTGACCTTCCTTCAGGCTCTTGAAGCCCTGGGATTCGATCGCGCGGAAGTGCACGAACACATCTTCGCCGCTCTCACGGCTGATGAACCCGAAACCCTTCGCGTCGTTGAACCACTTGACGGTGCCCTTCTCAGCCATCTCAGCTACTCCCTAACTGTCTTGTTGTTGGATACACCCGTACAGGCGGCTGACAGCAAGGAGGAAGCGGGGTGCAACGATGCAGCGGATCTGGAAGATCTACCATCATCAGGCCACGATCCACGGTGACCTTGCCAAGCTCAGCGCCTGCAACTTAACCCGAGCAAAACGAAAAAGCAACTGGCCAAAACCTTCGGATGTCAACCCCATTTCAGGAACCATACTGGACAGCATGGACCATTCATTCATCTTGTACCTGCTAGCCGTCGTTCTGGTGCTCGTCGGCATCGCCGGCGTGATCCTTCCCGCCCTGCCCGGCATCCCGCTGGTGTTCGCCGGGCTGGTGCTGGCGGCATGGGCCGACGATTTCGTCCATGTGGGCTGGCTGCCGCTGACGATCCTGGGCCTGTTGACCCTGCTGTCCTTCGCCGTGGACATCCTGGCCACGGTGGTCGGCGCGCAGCGGGTAGGTGCCAGCCGCAAGGCCCTGTGGGGAACCTTCCTGGGCAGCATTGTCGGGGTGTTCTTCATGCCGATCGGCCTGTTCGTCGGCCCGCTGGCCGGTGCACTGCTGGGCGAGTACTGGCACACCCGCGAGCTGGGCCGCTCCACCAAGGTGGGCCTGGCGACCTGGCTTGGCATCCTGCTGGGGTTCGCGCTCAAGCTGGCGCTGGTGATCGCGATGCTGGGGCTGTTCGCCTTCGCGTGGTTCTTCTGACTGCGACCGGGACGCGGACGTTCACACCCCGAGCACACCACTGACCGGCATAAACCGGGTCAGATCGATGGCATCGCGTGCTGGCAGGAAAGCCGGGCAGCGGCGACACTGTGCGATCAGACCCATTCATTTTTGTCACGCGGCCCTGCTCCCATGACCCTGCCCTATTCCCGCTCCGCCCTGTTCACTGCCTTGGCCCTGGCCGGCGCCGCCCTGCCCGCTGCAGCACAGGAGGCGGCACCGAAGCCGGCGTCACCGGAGGCCTGCGCCCTGGTGGACACCGACGCAGCGCGTCTGGCCTGCTACGACACGCTGTTCGGGCGTACGCCCGAGGTCACCCTGGCCGCCGATGCCGCTGCCACCGCCGCCAAGCAGGAGCGCCGGGAAGAACGTCATGCCGCCCGCAGTGCCGACGCCGACGCCCCGGCGACGCAACGGGTCAAGCAGCGCCTCGGCGAAGTGTTCAAGAACGACGGCCATGAAGACGCGCTGGCCAATGCCGGCAAGGGCTCGCTGCTCGACAGCCGCTGGGAGCTCGCGCAGGACTCCAAGCTCGGTGCCTTCCAGCTGCGCGCCTACAAGCCGGTCTACCTGCTGCCCGCGTTCTGGACCAGCGACAAGAACCAGATGCCGCAGTCGCCCAATCCGGTCAACACGGTCACCACCTCGCAGCAGCTGGACAGCGCGGAACTGAAGTTCCAGCTCAGCTTCAAGACCAAGATCGTGGAAAACCTGTTTGGCGACAACGGCGACATCTGGGCCGGCTACACGCAGAGCTCGCGCTGGCAGGCCTACAACGCCGACAACTCGCGTCCGTTCCGTGAGACCAATTACGAGCCGGAAGTGATGCTGATGTTCCGCAACGGCTACTCGATCGGCGGCTGGCGCGGACGCATGAGCGGGATCAGCGTCAACCACATGTCCAATGGCCGCGCCGATCCCCTGTCGCGCAGCTGGAACCGGGTGATCGCCACCGTTGGTCTGGACCGCGAGAACTGGGCGCTGGTGCTGCGCCCGTGGTATCGCATCCCGGAAGACCGCAAGGACGACAACAACCCCGACATCTCCGATTACATGGGCCGCGGTGACGCCACCCTGACCTGGAACAAAAACGGTCATGAGGTGTCCTTGATGGCGCGTCACTCGCTGCGCGGCGGCGACCGCTCGCACGGTGCGCTGCAGCTTGATTACGGCTTCCCGATCAGCAACCTGCTGCGCGGCCACGTGCAGATCTTCGATGGCTACGGCGAGAGCATGATCGACTACAACCACAAGGCCACCTATGTCGGCCTGGGGGTGTCGCTGCTGGAGTGGTATTGATGGCCGTGACGATCTGGCACAACCCGCGCTGCAGCAACTCGCGCGGGGCACTGGAGATCCTGCGTGAACACGGCATCGAGCCGGTGGTGGTCGAGTATCTGAAGACGCCGCCGGACCGTGCCACGCTGGCAGGGCTGATCACGCGCATGGGCATCGCCCCGCGCGCGTTGCTGCGCAGCAAGGAGCCGGCCTATGGTTCGCTCGGGCTGGGCGACGACGCGTTGTCCGATGCCGCGCTGATCGAGGCGATGGTCGCCCACCCGGAGCTGATCAACCGCCCGATCGTGGAGACCCCGCGCGGTGCACGCCTGTGCCGGCCGCCGGAGACGGTGCTGGCGATCCTGCCGGCGTAAAACCGCGCCTCAGCTGCCTCCGCAGCGGCTGGTACACCGGTTGATATCCTCGCCACAGGTCAGCGCGGGCAGCCGGTTGCGGCAGTAGTCGCTGCTGGCCTGGCATGATTTACGCAGGTCCGGGTTGTCGATCTTGTCGCACTTCGCGTCGCGCTGGGTCGCCACCCCGGCACCACAGCTGTCGCCGCTGCCAAACCCGGTACGGCTGGTCATGCAACTGTCGTACTGACGCTGGCACTGCTGCATGCACTGGTTGGCAGCGGTGACCTCGCGCAGGCTGGGCGGGGCGGTGTGGAAATCGCCATCACTGCTGCAGGCGGTGACCAGCAGGATCAACAGCAGGGTGAAAAGCATCCGTGGCATCGTCGTGCTCCGTGTGGAAAGCGTCCGGCCATGGCCGGCATGCGCGCATGCCCGGAATGTAGCACTGCTTGTTTTCCGAATTAAGACCCGGGCTCCCAGCGCAGCCGCAACTGCCTCTTCCGTTTCGTCAGCTCCGACGCTCACAATAGCCCCGCCCTTTTACCTGGATGCCAGCGGATGGCCCGACCACGACGCTCGTTCTTCGCCTACGCCTCGGCTCTGCTGGGACTGCTCAGCCTGATGGGCGTGGCCTGCTTCCACTTTCCGGACCTGCTGACCAGCCGCGAGTTCCGCGCGGTCTACAACGAACAGTTCGCCCGCCACCTGCTGCTGGTCGGGCTGGCCTCCGCCTTCATCATGGGCACCCTGGCGATCCTGCGCGACCGCAACAAGCGGATCGCCACGATCGGCGTCGGCAGCGCCACCCTGGCGGTGCTGCTGGGGGGTACCAACGTGCAGTTCGATGCGATCGGGCAGACACCCTACTCACTGGGTCTGGACTGGTTCGTGCTGTCGCTGTTCTTCTCGGCACTGGTATTCGTGCCGCTGGAGCGCTACCTCGGCAAACACGTGCTCTCGCCGCTACGCCCGGGCTGGCGTACCGATGTCGGCTACTTCTTCATGAGCCACGTGCTGGTGCAGTTCATCCTGATCCTGGTGACCGCCTCGACCTCGACCATTGCCGGGCTGGCCGCGTTTCCCGCGCTCAAGACGCTGATCCAGTCGATGCCGGTGTGGCTGCAGTTCCTGATCGCGGTGTTCGTCGCGGACATGGCCCAGGCGCTGCTGCACCGCGCGTATCACAACACCCCATGGCTCTGGCGCTTCCACGCCGTGCACCATTCCAGCCGGCACATGGATTGGCTGGCCGGCTCGCGCATCCATTTCGTCGAAATCGTCATGACCCGCAGCTGCGTGCTGCTGCCACTGCTGGTACTCGGCTTTTCGACCCCGGCGATCAACGCCTACGTGATCCTGGTGGGTCTGCAGGCGGTGTTGGCCCACGCCAACCTGGGCATCCGTTTCGGGTGGCTGGAGTACCTGCTGGTGCTGCCGCGCTACCACCACTGGCATCACGCGCGACAGCAGGAGTACGTCGACGTCAACTACGCCATCCACCTGCCGCTGGTGGACATGCTGATGGGCACCTTCAAACTGCCGCGGGATCAGCGCGAATGGCCGCAGGAATACGGCGTCATGAAACTGGAGACCGTTCCAAAGGGACTGCTCAACCAGCACCTGATGCCGTTCCGTGCACGACGGACCTTCGACGAGTACGTCGACTGAACCCAGTCAGCGCCAGTCGGTGATGCCCTCGCGACGGTAGACCTCGGCGAACGCCGGCCGTGCTTTCAGGCGATCCGCGTAGGCCTTCAATGCCGGCCAGGTGTCACTGGGCGTGGGCATGTTGCGTGACCAGCGCATCAACATCACCAACATGAAATCGACCACGCTCAACGACTCGCCCAGCACATACGGGCCGCGCGTGGACAGGTGCTCGGTCAGATGCTGCCAGGCGCCTTCCAACCGCTCGCGCGCACGCTGGCGGGTCGCGTCCACGTGCTCGGGGCCCGCCATTTCCTGCGGGTAGAACCACGCCCGATACGCCGGTTGCACAGTATTGGCGCACCAGAACATCCAGCGGTACGCCTCGGCGCGGTCGGCAGTCCCCGGTGCTGGCAGCAGGGCCGCTTCCGGATGGCGGTCTGCCAGATGCAGCGCGATCGCTGCCGCTTCGGTCAGAACCAGCCCGTCGATGCTCAACGTCGGCACCAGGCCCGCGGGATTCAGGGCGAGATACGCCGCGTCCTTGTGCTCGCGCTTGTCGAAATCCAGCAGCACCAGCTCGTGCTCGATCTGCAGCTCCAGCAACAGCCAATGGACGACCAGGGCGGCGGTACTCGGCGATCCATACAACGTGGTGCGCATGCTCAGGGCCTCTTGAGGGAGGCGCACAGTATGCGCCCGCGCTCCGTGCCATCACATGGGTACAGAGCACGGGCGATGGGGACGCGTTCTGTCTCTGCCACTGCGCCGCGGACGCTCGCAGAATGCGTCCTCTGCCCCGCCGCCAGCCCAGGATCCCCCATGCCCGATTCGTCCGCTCTGCTCGCCTTCGGTCTGATTTCGCTGGGGATGGTGCTGACGCCCGGGCCGAACATGATCTATCTGATCTCGCGCTCGATCTGCCAGGGACGCACCGCCGGGCTGATCTCGCTGAGCGGTGTCGCGCTGGGTTTTCTGGTGTATCTGGTGTGCGCGGCACTGGGCATCACCGCGCTGCTGATGGCAGTGCCGCATGCCTACGATGTGTTGCGTTTCGCCGGCGCGGCGTATCTGCTGTACCTCGCCTGGCAGGCGCTGCGCCCCGGCGGACGTTCGCCGTTCCAGCTGCGCACGCTGGACCATGACAGCCCGCGCAGATTGTTCGGCATGGGCCTGTTCACCGCGCTGCTCAATCCGAAGATCGCCGTGATGTATCTCTCGCTGCTGCCGCAGTTCATCCAGCCCCATGGGCATGGCAGCGTGATGGTGCAATCGGTGGTGCTCGGGCTGGTGCAGATCGCAACCAGCGTCAGTATCAACGCACTGATCGTACTGGCCGCCGGCAGTATCGCCACCTTTCTGGCCGGGCGCCCGCGCTGGCAGACGGTACAGCGTGGCCTGATGGGCACGGTGCTCGGCGCGCTGGCGGTGCGCATGCTGGTGGACGCGCGCCGCTGAGGGGAAGTAACGGCCAACGGTCGGTGCCTGCCCGCGTCAGCCACGAAAAACGGCGCCCCGGGGCGCCGTTTTCGTTTCCAGCGTTGCCGCGACCGGAGGCCTCAGGCGACCACGACCGGAATCTTGCCGATGCGGGCCTGCCATTCGCGCGGGCCGGTCTGGTGCACGGACTCGCCGGTGGAATCCACCGCCACGGTCACCGGCATGTCCTGCACGGTGAACTCGTAGATCGCTTCCATGCCCAGATCCGCGAAGCCCACCACCTTGGCCGCCTTGATCGCCTTGGAGACCAGGTACGCCGAGCCGCCGACCGCCATCAGGTAGGCCGACTTGTTGTCACGGATCGCTTCGATCGCCGCCGGGCCGCGCTCGGCCTTGCCGACCATGCCCAGCAGGCCGGTCTGTTCCAGCACCTGGCGGGTGAACTTGTCCATGCGGGTGGCGGTGGTCGGGCCGGCCGGGCCCACCACTTCGTCGCGCACCGGATCGACCGGGCCGACGTAGTAGATGAAGCGGCCCTTGAGGTCGACCGGCAGCGGCTCGCCCTTGTCCAGCATCTCCACCATGCGCTTGTGCGCGGCGTCGCGGCCGGTCAGCAGCTTGCCGTTGAGCAGCAGGGTCTGGCCCGGCTTCCAGCTGGCGACGTCTTCCGGAGTGATCGTGTCCAGATCGACGCGGGTGCCCTTGGAGGCGTCATAGGTGATCTGCGGCCAGTCTTCCAGCGACGGCGGATCGAGCATCACCGGGCCGCTGCCATCCAGCGTGAAATGCGCATGGCGGGTGGCCGCGCAGTTCGGGATCATCGCCACCGGCAGGTTGGCCGCGTGGGTGGGGAAATCCTTGACCTTGATGTCCAGCACGGTGGTCAAGCCGCCCAGGCCCTGCGCGCCGATGCCCAACGCGTTGACCTTGTCGAACAGTTCCAGGCGCAGTTCTTCGGCACGGTTGGAGGCGCCGCGGGCCTTGAGCTCGTTGATGTCGATCGGCTCCATCAGCGACTCCTTGGCCAGCAGCATCGCCTTCTCGGCGGTACCGCCGATGCCGATGCCGAGCATGCCCGGCGGGCACCAGCCGGCGCCCATGGTCGGCACGGTCTTCAGGACCCAGTCCACGATCGAATCGGACGGGTTGAGCATGGCGAACTTGGACTTGGCTTCCGAACCGCCGCCCTTGGCCGCGACGATCACCTCGACGGTGTCACCCGGCACCACCTTGACGTTGACCACGCCCGGGGTGTTGTCCTTGGTGTTGATGCGCTTGCCGGCCGGATCGGCCAGCACCGAGGCGCGCAGCTTGTTGTCCGGGTAGTTGTAGGCACGGCGCACGCCTTCGTTGGCCATGTCCTCCACGCCCATCGTGGCGTCGTCCCAACGCACGTTCATGCCGATTTCCAGGAACACGGTCACGATGCCGGTGTCCTGGCAGATCGGCCGGTGGCCTTCGGCGCACATGCGCGAGTTGATCAGGATCTGGGCCATCGCCTCCTTCGCGGCCGGCGACTCTTCGCGCTCGTAGGCAGCGTTGAGGCTCTTGATGTAATCGACCGGGTGGTAGTACGAGATGTACTGCAGCGCGTCGGCGATGGACTGGATGAGGTCTTCCTGCTTGATCGATGTCACGACTTGCTCGCTTGCTGGAGGCTGGCGGGGTTGAACCGCCGATTTTAACAAGGACCGCCCCGCGGCGTTGAGAATCGCTCGCGGCCGCGGCGTTTGGTGCACAGTGGCCGCCCAGCCTTGTCACAGCGGCCTGCCCGGCCGCGTCCTTCCGGCATGACCCCGAAGATACCTTCCAGACCCACCGCCCCCGCCTGTTCGCCCTGGCCTACCGCCTGCTGGGTAGCCGCAGCGACGCCGAGGACATCGTCCAGGATGCCTGGCTGCGCTGGCAGGGCGCCGACACCACCGTGATCCGCGACCCGGAAGGCTGGCTGGTCACCGCCACCACCCGGCTGGGCCTGGACCGTCTGCGCGCCCGGCGCAGCGCACACGTGGAGTACGTGGGGCCGTGGCTGCCCGAGCCGCTGGAGATCGCCCTGGACCCGGACCCGCTGCAGGACCCGGCCCAGCGTCACGCGCTGGCCGACGAGGTTTCCGTGGCGTTCCTGGCGCTGCTGGAACAGCTCACGCCGGACGAGCGTGCCGCCTTCCTGCTCAAGGACGTGTTCGACTATGACTACCCGGACATCGCCCCGCTGCTGGAGCACGCCCCGGCCAACTGCCGGCAGCTGGTCCATCGGGCGCGGCAGCGGCTGCAGACCGGGGCCCCGCGCTTCGCGGTCTCGCCGGCGCAGCACCGCGATCTGCTGGAGCGCTTCATGAATGCCTCGCAGCAGGGCGACCTGGCGGCGATCCGCTCGCTGCTCGATGCCAATGCCGAGATGATCTCCGACGGTGGCGGCCGGGTGACCGCGGCGATCCGCCCCCTGCTCGGCGCCGAGCGCATCGCGCAGCTGTACTGGGCGATCGCGCGTCGCAACGGCCAGCATCCAGCCCAGCTCGGCCAGGTCAATGGCGAGCCGGCGATCCTGCGATTCGCCGGCGACCAGTTGCACTCGGTCACGATGATCACGGTCGATGCGGGGCACATCGTGCGCGTGCTCAGCGTGCTCAATCCGGAAAAACTCACTGCGCTTGTCACAGCGCGCGAGGCTGGCGCGTCCTCCTGATGAAGACGGCCATTGCGGCCGTCATGGAGTAGCCGCATGTCCGCTTTACCCCGCGTTCCGTACACCCGTCTGGCCGCCGAGGCCTTCAAGGGCCTGCTGGCCACCAGCAAGGCCGTCCACGACAGCTCCATCGATCCTGTGTTGATGGAGCTGGTGTTCCTGCGTGTCTCGCAGATCAATGGCTGCGGCTACTGCATGGACATGCACGGCACCACCCTGCGCAAGGGGGGGATCGAACCGCGCAAGCTCGATACGCTGCCGGCCTGGCATGAGAGCCGTTTCTTCGATGCGCGCGAGCGCGCCGCGCTGGGCTGGGCCGAAGCGCTGACCCGGCTGAGCAGCGCAGCGCCTTCGGATGCCGCGTACGAGGCACTGTTGCCGCACTTCGATGAAAAGGGCATCAGTGACCTGAGCATGGGCATCGCGGTGATCAATGCCTGGAACCGTCTCGGCGCCGGGCTGTTGCCGCCCCTGCCGTGATTCGGCGGCGGGAATGCGCTGAGTTGCCTATATGCGCTTTTGCACGGAGTGACTGAATCGCACCTGCATGCGCGCACGCAGCGCGCAAGCGTAAGGCAGGGGCATTTCTGACATGGAACCCGGGCTTTCACGACAGAAAACAGTGGCTGCGTCTATCCAAAACACCTCGCTGATTTCTTGTTCAAATAACATCTCAGCGCCGCCGCGGTTCGCAGTACGGTCCGCCCTCCTTTTGGGCCGGACCGGACTGCATGACCCACACGCGCAGCGCGACGCTTCATCCACACCCGACTGCGTGGTTGCCCGCGTATCTGCTCATCAACGCGGCCGTGTCTGCCCTACCCGTGCTGTTGAACGTTACATGGCCCGCCGCCACCGACGCGCGGCTGTTTCTCACCGTGGCACTGGCCAGCCAACTGACACTCGCACTGGCGGTGTGCTGCCTGCCCGGCTGGTTACTGGGCAGCATCAGGCCGCTGCGTGCGCTGGCATTGCCCAGCGTGGTCACGCTGACCACGCTGTGGTGGATTGCGCTGCTCATCGATGCCCGGGTTTTCCATCAGTTCGGTTTTCATCTCAATGGTCTGGTCATCGGCCTGCTGCTCAGCGGCCGGCTGCTGCAACAGCTCGGCGTGAACACCGTCTCCTGGCTGGCCGCGGGCGCCGTGCTCGCCGGCATGGCCACGCTGCAGCTGCTGTTCGCCCGCGGGCTTCAGCGCAGGGGCATTGCCGCCCTCCCGCGTGCCCGCTGGCTGTGGTTGCTGCTCCCCCTGCTGCCGATCACCCAGGGCTTGGCCGTCTGGTACGACGCCCACAGCCGCGTCGACGCCATGACCGGACTGCGGCCCATTCCCTGGCTGCACACCGCCACCGCGCGGCGCCAGCTGGCCAAGCTGGGCTGGGTACAGCAAGACAGCATGGAACGCCAGCTGGCAGGGCAGCCCAGCAGCACCGCTCTGCAGTACCCGCTCCAACCGCTGCAGTGCCGCCCCGAGCGGCCCATGAACGTGTTGATGATCGTGGTCGATTCCCTGCGCCATGACATGCTCACGCCGGCGCAGATGCCCAATGCCAGCCGTTTCGCGGCGCAGGCATGGCACGCGGAGCAGCACTACAGCACGGGCAACAACACCATGCATGGCTTGTTCGGGCTGTTCTATGGCCTGCCGGCCCTGCATACCAACACCATGATCCACCACCGCCGCGGACCGGAGCTGCTTCGCCAGCTGGACCAGCATGGCTACCGGTTCCATCTGTATGGTGGCGCGTCATTGCAGGGCGCCCGGATGGACCGGGCCGTATTCGCGCAGGTCACCGCGCCGCTGCATACCGCGCCGAACCATGTCGCCCAGGATCTACGCGATCGTCATGTGGTCAAGCAACTGTCCGCTGCACTGCGCCAGCAGCCCGCCGATACACCGTTTTTCGGGTTCATGCTGCTGGACAGTGCCCATGTTCCCTATGCCGTTCCGGCCGATGCCGAGCACCGGTTCCTGCCCCAGGCCAGATCCGGTGATCACCTCAAAACCCATCGCGGCACCGACCCCGCACCATTGTTCAACCGCTACCGCAATGCCGTGCTCAAGGCCGACACCCTGATCGGCCAGCTGCTGCAGGCCCTGGACGACAGCGGCCGCCGCGACGATACCGTGGTGATCATCACCAGTGATCATGGCGAGTCCTTCAACGATCTCGGCCAGAACGATTGGGGACATAACGGGAATTTCAGCGACGTACAGACCCGTGTGCCGATGGCGATCCGGTGGCCGGGCCGGGCAGCCGCCATAGAGCCGGGTGTGACCAGCCACATGGATATCGCCCCAACGCTGCTGCGCCACCTGTTGGCCTGCAGCAATCCGCCCTCGGACCATTCGGCAGGGCTGGATCTGTTCGGCCCGCTGCCACCGGTGCGTCCGTTGCTGGTGGAGTCATGGACCCAGCGCGCGGTGCGCGTCGGCCCACGAGCGCTGCTGGTGCGGCCCTATGGCGTCGAGGTGCGCGATGCCGACTATCGTCCGGTCGCGGATGCGACCTCAACCGCCGCTGTCACTGCCGCCATCATCGATCAGATGCAACTGCTCCAACCCACTACCACGCCTTCGCCCTAGGGCGTTGGCGACCTGGGCCGCTGGCCCGTCATGGCATGCGCCGGCACCCGACGCGGCAGGCTTCATCTCCAAACCACGTCTGCGACGCGCACAATGTCGCCCATGCCCGCCTCCCCCGCTGCCGGTGCACCCGGCCAGAAGAATCCCAGCCTGCGTGAGCGCGTCAATGCGATGCGCAACCTGCCCCCGTTCCTGCGCCAGGTCTGGCAGACCAGCCCCGGGCTGACCCTGGCCAGCCTCGGCCTGCGCGTGATCCGTGCGTTGCTGCCGGTGGCGATGCTGTATGTCGGCAAGCTGATCATCGATGCGGCGGTACTGCTCAGCCAGCACGATGCGGGCTTCCCGCCGTTCGGCGAGGCGCTTTCCAGCGGACTGCTCAACCCCCTGCTCGGTCTGCTCGCACTCGAGTTCGGCCTGGCCATGGCCTCGGACCTGCTCGGCCGCATGGTCAGCTACGCCGATACGTTGCTGTCGGAGCTGTTCACCAACGTCACCAGCGTGCGCCTGATGGAACACGCCGCCGAGCTGGATCTGGAGGATTTCGAAGACCCCGACCTGCAGGACAAGCTGGACCGCGCACGCCGCCAGACCATGGGCCGGATGAACCTGATGAGCCAGCTGTTCGGCCAGGTGCAGGACAGCATCACCGTGGCCAGTCTCGCGGTCGGCCTGATCGTGTACGCGCCCTGGTTGATCCTGCTGCTCGCGGTGGCGCTGATCCCGGCGTTCATCGGCGAATCGCATTTCAACGCTGCCGGCTACAGCCTCAATTTCCAGTGGACGCCCGAGCGTCGGCAGCTGGAGTACCTGCGCCAGATCGGGGCCAGCGTTGAGACCGCCAAGGAGGTGAAGATCTTCAACCTCCATCGCTTCCTGATCGACCGCTACAAACGGCTGGCCGAGAAGTTCTACCTCGCCAACCGCGCCCTCGCGCGCAAGCGTGCGATCTGGGGCACGCTGCTCGCCGCGCTGGGAACGCTCGGGTACTACGCCGCGTACGCTTACATCGCCTGGCGCACCGTGCGCGGCGATTTCTCGATCGGCGACCTCACCTTCCTGGCTGGCAGTTTCCTGCGTCTGCGCCAGCTGCTCGAAGGGCTGCTGATCGGCTTTTCGCAGGTCGCCGGGCAAGCGCTGTACCTGGACGATCTGTTCTCGTTCTTCCAGATCGAACCGGAGATCCATTCGCGCCCGGATGCCGTCGCCATCCCGCAGCCGATCACCCAGGGCTTCGTCTTCGAGAACGTCGGCTTCCGCTATCCCGATGCGGAAAGCTGGGCGGTACGCCACCTGGATTTCGACCTGCGTGCCGGCGAAGTGCTGGCGCTGGTCGGCGAGAACGGCGCCGGCAAGACCACCCTGGTCAAGCTGCTGGCCCGCCTGTACGACCCCGATGAAGGCCGCATCCTGCTCGATGGCCGCGACCTGCGCGATTACGACCTCGATGACCTGCGCGCCAACATGGGGGTGATCTTCCAGGATTTCGTGCGCTACAACCTCAGCGCCGGCGAGAACATCGGCGTCGGCCTGGTCGAGGCGATGACCGACGACGCCCGCATCCGCGATGCCGCGCGCCGTGGCATGGCCGATGAAGTGATCGCCGGCCTGCCCGGTGGCTACGACCAGCTGATCGGCCGCCGCTTCAAGATGGGCGTGGACCTGTCCGGCGGGCAATGGCAGAAGATCGCGATCGCCCGCGCCTACATGCGCGATGCGCAGGTGATGATCCTCGATGAACCGACCGCGGCCCTGGATGCCCGCAGTGAGTTCGAGGTGTTCCAGCGCTTCAAGGAACTGTCCGACAACCGCACCGCGGTGCTGATCTCGCACCGCTTCTCCTCGGTGCGCATGGCCGACCGCATCCTGGTGCTGGCCGGCGGCCGGATCGAGGCCAGCGGGACCCACGCCGAACTGATGACCCAGGGCGGCCGCTACGCCGAACTGTTCGAGCTCCAGGCGGCTGGCTACCGCTGAAACCCACGCCTGGCGGGCGTGTCCGGCCAGTCAATGAGAATTTATCTCATTTGAGATAAACTAGACCCGACGAAACCGACCAGAACCCCACCCCCATGTCTTCCGCTTTTGGCGCCGAAACGGTGCTTGAGGTCCGTCACTGGACCGACGCCTACTTCAGCTTCACCACGACCCGCGACAGCGGCTTCCGCTTCGAGAACGGCCAGTTCGTGATGATCGGCCTGGAAACCGAGGCGCGGCCGCTGCTGCGCGCGTACTCCATCGCCAGTGCCAACTGGGAAGAAAACCTGGAGTTCTTCAGCATCAAGGTGCAGGACGGCCCGCTGACCTCGCGCCTGCAGCACATCAAGCCGGGCGACAAGGTCCTGGTCGGCAAGAAGCCCACCGGCACCCTGCTGATCAGCGACCTGCACCCCGGCAAACACCTGTACCTGCTCGGCACCGGCACCGGCCTGGCGCCGTGGCTGTCGGTGATCAAGGACCCGGAGACCTACGAGCGCTTCGACAAGGTGATCCTCACCCACGGCGTGCGCTACGAAAAGGACCTGGCCTACCGCGACCTGTTCGAGAAGGAACTGCGCGAGCACGAATTCCTCGGCGAAATGATCGGCGACAAGCTGCTCTACTACCCGGCCGTGACCCGCGAAGCCTTCCCCAACCAGGGCCGGCTGACCTCGCTGATGGAAAGCGGCGAGATGCAGAAGACCCTCGGCCTGCCGCCGCTGGACCCGGAAAATGACCGCGCCATGATCTGCGGCAGCCCGCAGATGCTGGCCGACCTGCGCACCGTGCTGGACAGCCGCGGCTTCCAGACCTCCCCGCGCATCGGCACGCCGGGCCACTACGTGTTCGAGCGCGCCTTCGTCGAAAAGTGACGTAGAGCCACGCCATGCGTGGCTGGACCCGCGAAGATCATGCAACACGAGCAGCCGGCCAGCGGCCGGCGCTCCCCGATCACGGCCCGTCGTGGTCGGGCAACCGCCTCAGCCCAGCGCCGCCCCGATATCCCCGCGCAGCGATTCGGGCTTGTCAGTCGGCGCGTAGCGCGCCAGCACCTGCCCATCGCGGCCGACCAGGAACTTGCTGAAGTTCCACTTGATCCCGCGCGTACCCAATACCCCGGCCTTCTCGGCCTTGAGCCACTGCCATAGCGGATCAGCGCCGGCGCCGTTGACCTCCACCTTGTCCGACATCGGGAAACTGACCCCGTAGCTCAGCGAGCAGAATTCCCCGATCTGCGCCGCATCGCCCGGCTCCTGGTGTCCGAACTGATCGCAGGGAAACCCGACCACCACCAGCCCCCGCGGCCCGAACTCCCGCCACAGCGCCTCCAAGCCCTCGTACTGCGGCGTAAAGCCGCACTTGCTGGCCACATTGACCAGCAGCAACACCTTGCCCCGGTACTGCGCCAACGCCTGCGGCTGGCCGGACAGATCCACGAACGGGAAATCGAAGGCAGTGGTCATCGCAGGGGTTCCGGTGGAGAGACCTCATCTTAGCTCGCCCGCTGGACTTGTCCTGCACGGCTGGGGAGCCGGCCAGCGGCCGGCACTACCCCACACTCAGGGCCACACGCTCCTTCTCGAGGCGCCAATGGACTGTCCAGCGCGGGGCGGGTGGGGGTTGGCGGGGGCGTAGTGCGCCATGGATGGCGCACTACGAGCGTACATGGACGTATTCACAGCGTGCCCCGCCGGCCCCCACCCGCCCCGCGCCTCGCAGCAGCCCATCGGCGCTGTTGCTGTTGCTGTGACCGCGCTCTTTCGCAATGCCCCGGCCGTGGTCCGGCCAAAACATGCCTTTCGACACAAGCCGCTCCCCAACGGCTCGGGTTACCCTCAAAGACTTGTCTGACCGGAGAACTCCCCTTGACCACCCGTCTTGCCCTCGCCGTCGCCGTGACCCTCGGCCTTGCCCTGCCCGCCTATTCCGCCACCGCCGCCACCCCGGCCGCGACCACCGCCCAGCAGGCCAACCCGTTCTTCGCCGACAGCCCGCTGCCGCTGCACTTCCCGCAGTTCGACAAGATCAAGGACAGCGACTTCGCTCCCGCCTTCGACGCCGGCATGGCCCAGCAACTGAAGGAAGTCGACGCGATCGCCAACAACAAGGCCAAGCCGACCTTCGACAACACCATCATCGCCCTGGAAAAGAGCGGTGACACGCTGGATCGCGCCACCACCGTCTTCTTCAGCCTCGTCGGCGCCGACACCAACGACGCACGCAAGAAGCTGCAGGCCGACTACTCCGCCCGCTTCGCCGCGCACAGCGACGCCATCGCACTGAACGGCAAGCTGTTCGCCCGCATCCAGAGCCTGTACGACGGTCGCGCCGCGCTCGGCCTCGACGCCGAAGGCGTGCGCCTGGTCGAGAAGTACTACGAGAGCTACGTCCGCGCCGGCGCCAAGCTGTCCGAAGCCGACAAGACCAAGCTCAAGGAAATGAACGCCGAACTGGCCAACCTGGGCACCAAGTTCAGCCAGAACGTGCTGGCCGAAGTGAACGCCTCGGCGATCACCGTCGATGACGTCAAGGAACTGGCCGGTCTCTCGCAGGAGCAGATCTCCGCCGCTGCCGAAGCCGCCAAGGCCCGTGGCCAGGACGGCAAGTACGTCATCACCCTGCTCAACACCACCGGCCAGCCGCCGCTGACCAACCTGGCCAACCGCGCGCTGCGCCAGAAGATCTACGAAGCCTCGGTGACCCGCGGCAGCCGCGGTGGTGAGTACGACAACACCGCCCTGGTCTCGCGCATCATGCAGCTGCGTGCCGACAAGGCCAAGCTGATGGGCTTTGCGAATTTCGCCGCCTACAACCTCACCAACCAGACTGCCAAGACCCCCGAAGCCGTCAACGCCATGCTCGGCCAGCTCGCCCCGGCCGCCGTCGCCAACGCCAAGCGCGAAGCCGCCGACCTGCAGGCCATGATCGACAAGGAACAGAAGGCTGCCGGAAAGCCCACCTTCAAGCTGGAAGCATGGGACTGGGCGTTCTACAGCGAGAAGGTCCGCCAGGCCAAGTACAACTTCGACGAATCCCAGCTCAAGCCGTACTTCGAAATGAAGAACGTGCTCGAGAACGGCGTCTTCCACGCCGCCCAGCTCGAGTTCGGCCTGACCTTCAAGCAGCGCACCGATCTGCCGGTCTACCACGAAGACGTCACCGTCTACGACGTGTTCGATGCCGACGGCAGCCAGCTGGCGATCTTCATCTTCGATCCCTACGCACGCGCCTCCAAGCGCGGCGGTGCGTGGATGAACTCGTACGTCTCGCAGTCCGAACTGACCGGCTTCAAGCCGGTGGTCGCCAACCACCTCAACATCCCCAAGCCGCCGGCCGGCAAGCCGACCCTGCTGACCTGGGATGAAGTGACCACCACCTTCCACGAATTCGGCCATGCCCTGCACGGCATGTTCTCGAACGTGAAGTACCCCTACTTCTCCGGCACCTCGGTGCCGCGCGACTTCGTCGAGTTCCCCTCGCAGGTCAACGAGATGTGGGCCGATGATCCGGTCATCCTGAAGAACTACGCCAAGCACTACCAGAACGGCACGGCCATGCCGCAGGCCCTGCTCGACAAGGTCGTCGCCGCCGCCAAGTTCAACCAGGGCTTCGCCACCACCGAGTACCTCGGTGCGGCCATGCTCGATCAGCGCTGGCACCAGATCGGTCCGGACCAGGTCCCGGCCGCCAAGGACGTGATGAAGTTCGAAGCCGAAGCCCTGGCCAAGGACGGCATCTTCTACGCGCCGGTCCCGCCGCGTTACAAGACCCCGTACTTCAGCCACATCATGGGCGGCTACTCGGCCGGCTACTACGCCTACATCTGGTCTGAAGTGCTCGATGCCAACACCCAGAAGTGGTTCCGCGAAAACGGCGGCCTGAGCCGCAAGAACGGCGATCACTTCCGCCAGACCCTGCTCTCCAAGGGTGGCAGCGTGGATGCGATGGAACTGTTCCAGAACTTCGCCGGCCACGCCCCGCAGATCGAGCCGCTGCTCGAAAAGCGCGGCCTGACCAGTGGCGGCAAGGATTGATTCAATCGCCCTCTCCTGACCAAACAGGCAGGAGAGGGCATGAGACGGAAATCAGTGCATAAAAAAGGATTTAATTGAATGGCTAAAACCATAGCTACAACGTTAGCGAAAGCTTCGAAACCTAAGAATGCTACTTCGCCCTCAGCCGAGAAGATCAAAAGGCCTTCTCTAAACGGGGGGCTCTCAAAAACCCCAGCAAAGAAAAGCACTCCCATTAAAAGGAAGATGCTTGCGCTATCCATGTTTAACAACAAGGGGGGTGTCGGAAAAACAACTCTAACTTGCAATCTTGCATCCCTGATTGCAACAAAATATAAAAAGAAAGTCTTAGTTGTTGATTGCGACCCACAATGCAACTCAACGCAGCTCATAATGGGAGAAAATTACGCCACTTCGCTCTATTGGGAGAAGGGCGATGCAAACGGCGTCACGACGGTCAAGGACATTCTTCAGAAAATCGAAGATGGAGACTCTGACATTAATGAGAACATCTGCCCGGTTCCGGCGTCTGGCAACAGATTCAAGGTCGACTTAATCCCAGGGCATCCATCGCTTTCCATTGTCGAAGACCGACTAGGGGCCGCATGGCACTCCCTTAAGGGCGGCGATCTTGGAGGGATTCGCCAGACAAACTGGAGCACCGCGCTATGCAACGTGCTCAAAGATAGATACGACTACATCTTTTTTGATCTCGGCCCAAGCCTTGGTGCACTCAATCGAAGCATCCTAATTGGTTGCGATAGATTCGTTACCCCCATGGGCACCGACATCTTTAGTATTCTTGGCATTAGAAATATTGGCGAATGGCTCAGCTCCTGGACCGATCTCTACAAAAACGCCCTTGAACTCTGTGAAAAATCGACCCCAGGCCGAATCGCCAGCTACCCCATAACGGTTGATCTTGCAATAAAAAAAGGATTTTCCGGATATACACTTCAGCAATACATAACAAAATCCAAAAAGGGTGTGCGACGCCCTACTAAGGCGTATGAAGAAATCATTGACAACGTTCCCGCTGAGATCAAGAACTCCCTTGGGGAATTTTGGTCCTCTTCCAATGATTTCACCGCAGCAAAGCTTGGCGACATTCCTCACCTTTACAGTCTTATCCCACTGGCACAAACCGTCTCGGCACCCATAACTTCACTAAAATCCCTAGATGGCCTAGTTGGATCTCAGTTCCAGCAAAGAGACGAATACGCCTCAATCATTACCTCGCTCGCTGAGAACCTACTCTCCAACTTGAAGAAATAAATCCATGGACTGGGATCCCGCATTTGTTGAAGAGTTAGCAGCACGCCGATGCATAATATTTATGGGCTCAGGGGTATCCGCAAGCTCGACCACTGCCGACAAGTCAAAACGGCCACCTGATTGGGAGACCCTACTGAGGCGCCTCCTGGCCTCAGCGGCGGATGATGAGGATAAGAAATTTGCCGAAGAAAAGATCGAGAAAAAAGAGTTTCTAGATGCAGCCGAGATCATCTACTCAAAAATAACTCAAGCAAATTTCACATCAATCCTCAGAGCGGAGCTGGTAACACCTAGGTATCAGCCGTCAGACATTCATCGATCTCTGCTCAAGATCGACCCGAAGATCGTAATCACGACGAATTACGACGATATATATGAGAAATTCTGCGCGACGGGGGATGCTCGAGACGGCTACAACATTTGTCGGCATCATGACACCCACCTAATTAACGACCTTCGGTCGCCGGTGAGGTCAATCATTAAGGCACATGGATGCGTAACAGACCTATCCAAATCCGTACTAACGAAACATCAGTACTTCAAAGCCAGACAAGAAAATGCAAACTTTTTCAAAATTCTTGATGCGCTATTCATCACCCACACCCTGTTTTTTGTTGGGTATAGCCTGAGCGACCCAGACATTCAACTACTGCTCGAGAACACCAACATCACCGCACCAAGTGCACACACGCACTATGCGGTTGTAAAGAGGGGGACAATGCATAGCGCCCTTCGTGAATCGGCAAAAAAGTCATACAACATAACCTTCATCGAATATGACGGCGAAGACCATCAGGAATTGATAGATGGGCTTACTGAACTCGCGGCGCAAGTTATTGAAAAGCGAGAAGCGAACCCATCCACTTAGACGAGCCCACCTTCAAAATCCGGCCCTCATTGCACGATGGGGCCGGCACCCACCTCTCACCGCGGCGGCACATACCCCCCAGGCACGCCGTTCGGCGACAACACCAACTGCCACAACTGCGCATGCCGGCAGCGGAAACTCGCCATCGAGCCGGCCAGATAGAACTGCCACATCCGGCGGAAGCGTTCGTCATAGCGCTGCGCATCCAGCCGTGGCCACGCCGCCTCGATATTGGCCCGCCACGCCTGCAGCGTCCGGTCGTAATCGGTGCCGAAGTTGTGCCAATCCTCCAACACGAACAGCCCCTCGAACGCCTCCGTCACCTGCGCGGCCGAGGGCAGCATCGAATTCGGGAAAATGTACTTGGCGATCCACGCATCGGTACGATGCCGCGACAGATTGCTGCCGATCGAATGCAGCAGGAACAATCCCTCCGGCCGCAGGCAGCGCCGCGCCATCTCGAAGTAGCCTCGATAGTTCTTGTCGCCTACGTGCTCGAACATGCCCACTGACAGGATCGCGTCGAAGGACTCGTCCACCGCGTGATAGTCCTGCAGCCGGATCTCGATCGGCAGCCCCGCGCACAGCTTGCGCGCGTACTCCGCCTGCTCCTGCGAGATCGTCACCCCCACCCCGGACACGCCATAGCGCTCGGCCGCGAACTTCAGCGCCTCGCCCCACCCGCAGCCGATATCCAGAATGTGCTGACCAGCGCGCAGCCGCAGCTTGCGGCAGATCAGATCGAGCTTGGCCACCTGCGCAGCATCCAGATCCGTTGCCTGGCGCCAGTAGCCACAGCTGTAGACCAGCCGCTGCCCGAGCATCGCCTCGTACAGATCGTTGCCCAGATCGTAATGACGCCGGCCCACCTCGAAACTGCCTGCCCCGGCCTGCAGGTTGAACACCCGTGCCCTGAGCGCATCGGCCAGATCGCGCCAGCCGTGTACGCGCTCGTCCAGGTGCGCCTGCATCAGATGAAACAGAAAGGCATCCAGCGCGCGGGCATCCCACTGCCCGTCCATGTAACTCTCGCCCAGCCCCAGCGAGCCCTGGGCGATGACCCGCGCGTAGAAGCGCGAGTCGTGCACCGTGATGTCCTGCGGCTGGTCGCCGTCAACGGTGACCCCCGCCTCATGCAGCAACCCTGTGACCCGTCGTTGCAGCCCAGCGTCCACATCGCCTCCGTCGATATCAGCCCCGGGCGAACAGCCCCGCGACATCCTGCGCCACGTGCGGCACCAGCACGGCGGCCGGAACGTCCACGGTCTGCGTGCCGTCCGAGTACGGCCCTACCTGGTAGGGCGGGAACACAAAACGTATCGCAGCGATGTGCCCGTCGGCACCGGTAAGCGGCTGGAACTGGCTGAAGTTGTCCGCGCTCGGCCCGGTGCCGTCGGCGATCATCCGGCTCGCATTGCGCAGCGATTCCTGCATCTGTGCCGGCTCCAGCTCATCGCCACTCAGCCGCGTCGCCACCCGCTCGCGCAGCTGGTCGGCCACGTAATCACTGATCGCTTTCCAGCCCTTGGCATCGGCCACCAGCTTGTCGGCGGTCAACATCTGCTGCTGCTCCGGCAGCCACACGAAACGCGCCACCAGCGGCTCGCCATGGGCGCCACCGGTGTAGCGGCTGCCATCGGCGGTCACCACCACCAGCTGCGGCGTTTCCAGTACTTTTTCGAAGCTCAGCGACAGCTCGTACGGCATCGTCGGCTTGTCATTGCCCAGCCCGTCCACCGCCTGCTGCAGTTCGGCACGCGCACTGTCGGCGTAGCCAGCCAACGCCTTGGCCAGCCCGGGATACCGGGCGATGTCCGGCGGATAACTGATCCCGACCACGGCCTGCGGCGAGGTCTCGATGACGTCGCGCAATTCGACCGGTGCATCTGCTGCCACGGTCGGTGCCGCGGGTTCGGCGGCCGTCTCCACCGGTGCGGCCGGTGCCGCTGTTTCGCCGTCGCGCTTGCATCCTGCCACCACCACCACGCCCATGGCCAAGGCCAGCGCGCTGACGCGCAGCGCGCGACGGTTTCCTGCAATGTTCATCCTGACATCCCCTTGTTGTAACCCACCATCATGATCAGCCATCCCTGAAGCATGACCCGCTGTCGTCATCGGACCAGCAGGTCGTCGTACTCCTCGTGCCGCTGCAGGAACGCCTCGGCGTACGCACAGGCCGGCACGACCTTGAACTTGTTGTCGCGCGCGTAACGCAGCGCCACTTTGGTCAATTCGCCCGCGACCCCACGGCCGGCGATCGGCTCGGGGACCTCGGTGTGGGTAATGATCATCCGCTTGCGCTTGATCTGGTAGTCCAGCAGCGCCAGATGCCCTTTGACCCGGGCCTGGAAGCGGTGGTGGTCCAGATCGTGCTCCACTTCGTAAGCCAGTCCGGGCGGCGTGACCGAAGCCATGAGCGGTGTCTCCTGCGGCGACTGACGCGATAGTGCGCAGCGGGCCGCCATGATCGTGTGAAGCCTGAACAGGGTCAGCCAGCGACGCATCACGTCACTTGCCGACCTAAAGACTGCACGGCTCAAGCCGATATCAGGTTCGGACAGGGCGTAAAAGCTGGCATGGCTTTTGCGAAGACCTGACCGGTACGAACCCGCTTTCCGGAGGTCCGCATGGACAACACTGCACCCGCCCCCGCCGCCCACGGTGATGCCGACAGCTCGCTGCTTGAGGGTCTGTTCCAGCTGGCCGTGAATGGCCAGACCCAGGGCTGGGAATTCGATCAGATCGACAACGAGGTCTATGCCCGGCTGCTGAGCACCTATGGCGTGGACGGCAAGAAGGCCGCCTGACGGTTGCCGCACTCACGACCAACGGTCGTGAGCTACCCCGACGGTCGCGGGTTGACCCGCGACCGACACACCGCGCAGGTACCGACCGTTGGTCGGTATGCCCCGCCTCAACCGCCGAGGCGGAAGGTCGGGTTGCTCAGCTCACGCAGGAAGTGGCTGAAGATGCTCGGCTGCATGGCCAGCATGAACAACACACCGAACGCCGCACCGGCCAGATGCGCGCTGTGGTTGATGCGGTCGCCGCCACGGCGGTCCATCCAGATGCTGTAGCCGACATAGAACACGGCATAGATGATCGCCGGCGCCGGAATGAACAGCACCAGGATGATCGACCACGGCTTGATCAGGATGAAGGCGAACAACACCGCCGACACCGCGCCCGATGCCCCCAGGCTGAGGTAGTTGGGGTTCTTCTGGTTCTTCAGGTAGCTCGGCAGGATGGACACCAGCAACGCGCCCAGATAGAACGCCGGATAGGTCAGGTAGCTGCCGCTCAACTGCAGCATCACCTGTTCGATGAAGCCGCCGAAGAAGAACAGCGTGATCATGTTGAACGCCAGATGCGAGAGATCGGCGTGGATGAACCCGTACGTGATCAGGCGATCGTACTGACGGTTGCGGTCCACCGCCGGCGGCCACAGGATCAGGCGGTCGGCGAGCGCACGGTTCTTGAACGCCATCCACGACACGATGACGGTGATGGCGATCAGCAGCAGGTTGACTGGGGTCATGTCAGGCTCAGGCGGTGCGGTAGTTGTCGACCATACGATAGCGCTTGGCATACCAACCGAAGGCCAACGCCGCCAGGAACGCGAAGCCGGCGAAGAAGAACATCAGGAAGGCCGCCTCGCTCAAACCGGTACTGGCGATCTGGTGGGTCACCGCATCGTTGCGCACCGCCGCGTTGGACAGCAGCACCCACAGGTTGCCGATGGTGGTGGTCAGATTCCAGAAGCTCATCACCACGCCCTTCATCGCCTGCGGCGCCTGGCTGTAGGCGAACTCCAGGCCGGTGGCGGAGACCAGCACCTCACCGAAGGTCAGCAGCGCATAGGGCAGCATCTGCCAGAAGATGGACATCACGTTGCCGCCATCCATCATCACCTGGATGCCGCCGACCACGATCCAGGCCAGGCCGCTGAAGGCGATACCGGCAGTCATCCGGCGCAGCGCGGTCGGCTCGAAGCCGAAGCGGCGCAGCATCGGGTACAGAACGAGGTTGTTGAAGGGAATCAGGATCATCACCAGCAGCGGATTCAGCGCCTGCATCTGCGACGCGGTGAACCAGCTCGGCATGGCCATCTGCTGGCCCTGCAGGACCCAGGTCGAGGCCTTCTGGTCGAACAGCGAGAAGAACGGGGTGGTCAGGGCGAAGATCACCAGCACGCGCAGCACCGAGCGCACACCTTCCACGGCCTCGGCCGGATGCACCGCACGGGCACGATCCAGCTGGATCCAGGTACCGCCACCGATACCCGCCAGCAACAGGACCAGCGCGATGCACAGGCAGATCACGATGCCCAGGCTGCCCACCAGACCCATCGAGGCCACGGCCAGCACCGCGCCGAGAATGGCCAACGTACGACCCGGACGGCCCTTGCCCGGCACCTGCGCCGACAGCGCGGTGCGCACCACGTTGCCGAACGAATGCGGGTCCTTCGGCGGCAGCGGCACCAGCACATAGCGCTTGCGGCCCATCCAGAACACGAAGGTGGCCACGAACATCAGGATGCCCGGAATACCGAAGGCCCACGATGGACCGAGGTTCTTCAGCGCCAGCGGAATCAGCAGCGAGGCGAACAGCGAGCCGAAGTTGATGATCCAGTAGAAGGCATCGAACACGACCTTGGCCAGATGCTTGTTGCTCTGGTCGAACTGATCGCCCATGAAGGAGGCCACCAGCGGCTTGATGCCGCCCGCGCCCAGCGCGATCAGGCCCAGGCCGACGAAGAAGCCCTGGCGGCTGTCCTCGAAGATGGCCAGACAGGCGTGACCGGCACAATAGATCAGGCTGAACCACAGGATGGTGTGGTACTTGCCGAAGAACTTGTCCGCCAGCCAGCCACCGAGCAGCGGGAAGAAGTACACGCCGATCATGAAGCTGTGCATGATGTCCTTCGCCTCGCCGGCGCGGCCATCGGCGGTGATCTCCTGCAGCAGCAGCGAGGTGATCAGGAACTGCACCAGGATGTTGCGCATCCCATAGAAGCTGAAGCGTTCGCAGGCCTCATTGCCGATGATGTAGGGAATCTGGCGCGGCATCTTGCCTTTGCCGGCGCTGGCGGCTGCGATATTGCTCATCCTGTGGGGCTGTCCTGCGAACACGAAAGGACCAAGATTACCGGAAGCCCCTACCCCAGCGCACGCTGCACAGCTGCATGACAGGCGACGCCGGACATGGCAGGCGGGCCGGAAACGACCGCGCGGGATGACACCCATGTCACGGATCGTCCACGGCGGAAGCGTAAACTTATCGTTATGCGCACGCACATCACCGGTGGGACCCGACGTTGGACAGGCTGGATCCTGCTGCTGTTTCTGGCGGCCCCCGCCGCAGGCGCGCATGCGCGCCAGGCCGAGGATGCTCTGCCCTCGCTGAAGATCGCCACGCTGGAACTGCCCACCCAGGACGATGCGCAGTGGCAGCAACGTCGGGACCAGGTGCTGCAGCTGCTTGAATCCATGCAGCCGGACGTGATCGCGGTGCAGCGGGTGCAGCAGAACCAGGGCCGCAATCCGGCCTGCTGGCTGGCCACCCGGCTGCGCTACAGCTGCGATTTCGTCACCGCCGACCCGCCGAGCCAGCCGCTGCGGCATGGCAGCGCAATGCTCACCCGCCTGCCGGTGACCGACGACGCCGTCACCCTGCTGCACCCGCCCGGGCAGTTCAGTGCGGCCGGCATGCTGCGGGTCAAGCTGCGCGAGGAGCTGGTCAACATCTACATCGCCCGGCTGCGGCCGGAGCCGGACGACGCGCAGATCCGCCGGCACCAGACCAGCGACCTGATGACCTGGATCGGTGCGACCTCCGATGGCCTGCCCTCGCTGATCGCCGGGGACTTCTCGGCCGACATCGGCGAACTGGTCGGCAGCACCCCGGGGTTCCAGCCAGCGCGCAAGAACCCCGGGGAACGCGTGGATCCGCCCTCGTTGGCCGGTGCGGCACGCGGTCACGGCCTGGACGTACTGTTCCAGGTCAAGCACTTCGGCGGGATCCGCCAGGACAGCATCAAACTGCCGGCCAGCGAAGGTGATCCCAACGCGATGCGCCTGGGCACCATGGCGACCCTGCGCCTGCAGACCCCGGAAAGCACCAGCGCACCCTGAGTCGCACCGCGTCCGGTGGCGCAACGAAAAACGGCCAGGCATCGCTGCCTGGCCGTTCGTGTGTCAGGTGACCTTGCCGATCAGGCAATGGCGTCCTGGTAACGACGCTCGACTTCATTCCAGTCGACGACGTTGAAGAACGCGCCGATGTAGTCCGGGCGACGGTTCTGATACTTCAGGTAGTACGCGTGTTCCCACACGTCCAGCGCCAGGATCGGCGTGTTGCCGTCCATCAGCGGGCTGTCCTGGTTGGCGCTGCTTTCCACCACGACCTTCTTGTCCGGGGTGACGCTCAGCCAGGCCCAGCCGCTGCCGAAACGGGTCAGGGCCGCCTTGGTGAAGGCTTCCTTGAACTTTTCCAGGCCGCCCAGCTGCGAATCGATCGCCTTGGCCACGTCGCCTACCGGAGCGCCACCGCCGTTGGGCGACATCACGGTCCAGAACAGGGTGTGGTTGGCATGGCCGCCGCCGTTGTTGCGCACGACGCCCTGCAGATTTTCCGGAAGGGACTTGGTCTTCTTGACCAGTTCTTCCACCGGCAGGTCGGCGAACTCGGTGCCTTCCAGCGCGGCGTTGACGTTGTTGATGTACGTCTGGTGATGCTTGGTGTGGTGGATTTCCATCGTCGCTGCGTCGATATGCGGCTCGAGCGCGTCGTAGGCGTAGGACAGCTTGGGGAGGGTATAGGCCATGTGGTTCTCCTGGTAGCTCACTCACCCGGCAAAGACCGGGCGTTGCGGAGTCGATGATGGGGATGGCCGATAAGCTTACCAAGGGCCATGTAAAGGAAACTTCGTCCTGCGTGGTCGATCGCGTGTGGGGATCGTTACGCGAAAGTGACGGTGACGCGCAGGTGCCGCAGGCCCACGTGCACCGGAGCACGCCTGTTCGGCTGCGCCTCACCGTGCAGACCGGTGATCGCAGTAGAGTAGTCGCCTCGCTCATCCCTCCTGGCCCCTCATGCGCAAGCCGCTGCTGTTGTTGATCGCCATCGTGCTGCTGGTCGGTGGCTTGGCCGCCATCAAGCTGGCCCAACGCCCGCCGGCGCCGCAGTTCGCGCCATCGCTGACGCAACCGGATACGGCGCCGGCCGCCGGTGCAGCGACGTCATCGCCGGCATCGGCCAAGGCAGCGCGCGATCCCCTGCCCCCGTTCCTGCCCGCCGAGGCGCGCGACACCATCGCGCTGATCCAGCGCGGGGGCCCGTTCCCGCACCGGCAGGACGGCAGCATTTTCAGCAACCGCGAACAACGCCTGCCGCAGCGGCCGCGCGGCTACTACCACGAATACACGGTGGACACGCCCGGTGCCGGCAATCGCGGCGCACGGCGCATCGTCACCGGCGGCACACCCCCTACTGGCTGGTTCTACACCGATGATCACTATGAAACGTTCCGTAGTTTCGACGTTCCACCTGCCGGGAGCTGGCAATGACGCATGACGGATTCGAGTTGGGCCTGCACGACATCAACAACGCCGGCATCTATGCGATCGGCAATGACGATGTCGCCCCCTTGTCGGCCGCGATGCGCGATGCCGGCCTGCGCGTGATCCAGATCGACCTGGACGGCTGCCACGACAAACGCACGCTGCTGATGCGGCTGGCCGCCCGCCTGGATTTTCCAACCGGCTTTGGCGGCAACTGGGATGCGCTGACCGACAACCTGCGCGACCTGGCCTGGCTGCCGGCCAACGGCTATGCGCTGTTCTTCAGCGATGCCGATGCCCTGCGCAGCGATGCCGGCGCGGACTTCGACACGTTGCTGGATGTCCTGGACGAAGCCAGCCGTTACTGGAGTGAGAGCAACGTGCCGTTCTGGGCATTCGTGGCACTGCGCGATGCAGACGTGGAACTGGAGCAGGACGCCGCCACGCCGTAACCCCATGTCCGGGTAGGGCCACGCCATGCTTTGCTGTGACGCCTGATACCTGGCCCTAGGGCAGCCACCCATGGGGTGGCACTACCCGCCGATGAGGCGCAGCCTCATCGGCTGCCGTTGTCTTCCTGCAGTTCTTTCTTGAACGGAATGTCCGGCGGCGGCCGCGCGATGGCGGGCTGATCCTGCATGTTCGGATCACTCAGGCCGCACCCGCCACCGAACTGCAGGACGGAAATCACGCAGGAGATTGTCGAGCTCGTGCCCGGGATCGGGATCTCGACCGCCTTGATGCCCTTGCGGACCCATTCGGCCAGCAGCGATTCGTTGGGCGCCCAGTACTTGTCGAACGAGGTCGGGGTGTAGTCATAGGGTGGACGCTTGAGCCAGGTGCCGGACTGCGCAATGCGCTCCTTGCTCCAGCCGTCTTTCTCGCCGCCGGGTGCACCGCGCTCGGTGTTGCTGGTTCCCGCCTGCCCTGGCACGCGCACGCTGCCATCGGCATTGAACAGACTGCCGCCGCTCTTGCCGGTCGCGCTGACCGCCCGCCCGTTGAGATCGGCATCCTGCGGATGATTGGCCGCACCCCAGTCGTCCGCCCGGTTGGGAGTTGCCCAGTTGCCCGGGGCCGCTGCCGCCTGGCTGGCGGGCGAACCGGCCGGGGTCGACGCGCGGTTGCCGGGCGCACGGGTGGCGCCTGGGGGAGTGGAAGGCGCCGATGCCGCCGCCGTGCTGCTCGGCGCGGCCGGCGACGGTGGCGACGGGCGCGGTGCGGCATTGGGTACGGCACGTTCGCGTACGGCGACCTCCGGCGATCGGCCCGGCACGGTCACCTCGCGCGTGGGCAGCGTGGCGACCGTCACCGCCGGCGCGGTGACCGGTCGGACCTCGCGCTCGCGCACCTGCAGCTCGCGCTGCCGAATGCTGGGATCCACCTGTGGGCCCGGCACCGTGACAGTCGGTGTCGGCGCCTCGATGACGACAACCTGGCGTTCCTGCACGCTCACGTCGGGTGTGCGCAGTTGCGGCTCCACTGCGCGCGGCGTCGGTACGTTGCTGCGTGGCGTCGGCGCTTCCACGGTGACCACGGTGCGCTCGCGCACCGCGATGTCCTGCGGATCACGCGTGACCACGCGCACCTCGGTGCGGGGCACGCTGGTGGGCGGCACCACGAAATCGGTCGTCGCCTGGGCCACATCCGTTGCCTGGACTGGCTGCTCCACCGCCGGTGTCGCTGGCGAGGGAGGGGCCGGCTGTGGTTCGCTGGGCGGCGCGGGCGTGGCGGAGGACTGCGGCGCCGACGCGGACGGCTCGCGCGCATCGGCTTCGGCCTGGGCCATCGCCTGGGCATTGGCCATCGCGGCTGCGATGGCGGCCTCGGCGGAGGCCGGTTCGGCCGCGGGCGGCTGGCCCCCCTCTTCCTGTTGCGGCGTGCCACGGCCGACAAACGCGACCTGCACGCGACCACTCTCAGCGCCCTGCTCCGGTTCACTCGGCGGCCGGATCAAGGCGACCCACAGCAGCAACAGGGCGAACATCAGATGCAGCAACGCGCTGATCACCGCGGAGGTCCAGCGCATCCAGCGCTGATCGCGCGGCGCCGGATCCCAGCCCTGCCAGAGCAGGCGACGCATCGCCTGGACGAAACTCAGTTCGGGCAGGCGCCCGCCCTGCGGTACCGGCTCGCGCTGGGTGAGATCGGCCAGCATTTCGCTGGCCCGGAACGGCCGCGGCAACGGTGACAACGCACGCAGCCACAGGCCCCACCCATAAGGCAGGCCCGTGGTTTTTTCAAGAAAGCGTTTGTCCGGCTGGCGTGCCAGCAGCCACTCGAGGATGTCGTCAGCCCGGCGCAGTGGCACGCAGCGGGATCAGGCTGCCGTGCCGCGGGGAATGTACGGCGCGTCGCCACTCTCGTGGTCGGTCGCATCGCGCACCGCAGTGATGCCCGGCACCCGCCCCATCAGGGTCTTTTCAATCCCCTGCTTGAGCGTGACATCGGCCATGCCGCAGCCCTGGCAGCCGCCGCCGAACCGCAGCAGCACGACGCCATCGGCGGAAACTTCCTGCACCGCGACTTTGCCACCGTGCGACGCCAGCTGTGGATTGACTTCGTTCTCCACTACCCAGCGCACGCGCTCGACCAGCGAGGAGCCTTCGGTCGGCGCCTCGCCCTTGATCTTCGGCGCCTTGATGGTCAACTGCTGGCTGCCGGTGGGATTGGTGACGAAATCGATCTCGGCGCCATCGACCCAGGCCACACTGGTGGCGGCCACGTAGAGGGTGAAGCCATCGCAGTCCACCGCCCACTCATCACCCAGCAGTTCACTGGGATCAGCGAACTCCAGGCGGGCATCGGCGCGCGGGGTACCCGCATCGACGGCGGTCAGGCGCACACCCATGCCGGGCACGGCCTCACGTTCGATCAGCTTGCGGAAATAGGATTGGGCAGTGTCGGATATCTGGATCATCGGGCTATTCTAGCCAATCCCTTGTGATGCGCTCATTCGGTTTATACACCGGACCGCGCATTGTTCAGTCATACAGATGTGGAGGAACCCATGGCCGACCTGATTCCGCTGGCGCAAGCCCATTGCGTGCCGCGCAAAGGCAGCGACCACAAGCTCGGCACCGCCCGGGTCACCGAGCTGCTGGCCCAGATTCCCGGCTGGGAGCTGGCCGAGGCCGGGCAGGCGCTGACCCGCACCTTCCGCTTCGACAACTACCACGGCACCATGGCCTTCGTGAACGCGCTCGCCTGGGTGGCCCATCGTGAAGACCACCACCCGGATCTGGGCGTGCATTACGACCGCGCCGTGGTGCGCTTTTCCACCCACGATGTGGGCGGCCTGAGCGAGAACGACTTCATCTGCGCGGCGAAAGCCTCGGCCCTGACGGAGTAAGCCCATGAAACTGCAGTACATCGTGCTGTCCAGCCTTGCCCTGGCCGCCTTGGCCGGGTGCAACAAGACACCCGCCGAACCGGCCGCCCCGGTCGCGGCGCCCACCGAGGTCGCCGCGGTCAAAACGCCGCCGCCGGAGTACCCGATCGAACTGGCCTGCCAGGGGATCGGCGGCACCAGCACCTTCAAGGTGACCATTGCCGCCGACGGCCAGCCCAGCCAGGTCCAGCTCGCCAGCGGCAGCGGCAACGCCCAGCTCGACGAGCAGGCGCAGAAGGCCGTACAGGCCTGGCAGTTCAAGGCGGCCACCCGCGCCGGGCAGACGGTCCCGACCACGATCCAGGTGCCGGTCAGCTTCAACCCGCCGCAGCCCAAGCCCGACCAGTGCTTCGCGGTCGAAGAACGGCTGCGTCGCGGCGGCTGATCGCCGCGTTGTGTTGAGGTCAGCCGCCGCAAACCGCGCATCATGGATCGTCAAGGCGCCCGTCGGATCAACGCGTCGCCACGCGCCCGGTGAACACCGCCCCCACGCAGCACCGCATTTGAGCGGTCCGGTGCGGAGGTTGGGATCGCATGGCGCACTTTTCTCGTACAAGGACGCGTTGGCGGATGCCTGATATTTCCAGTGAAAACGTATGGATCGCCCTGGCGGTCACCCTGGCCGCCGGCCTGGCCACCGCGCTGGGCAGCCTGATGGTGCTGTTCTCGCGCCGGCCCAACCCGCGCCTGCTGGCGTTCGGACTGGCCTTCGCCGGTGGCGCGATGGTCTTCGTCTCGCTGACCGAGATCCTCAACAAGGCGATCGACTCGTTCACCCAGGCTTACGACGCCCGGATGGGCTTTGCCTATGGCACGGCGGCCTTCCTGGTCGGCGTGCTGCTGATCGTGGTGATCGACCATCTGATCCCGAACCCGCACGAAAGCCTGGACAAACAGGATCCGCTGTTCCGCGACAACAACAAGGCCTACATCAAGCGGGTCGGCCTGCTGACGGCGGTGGCGATCACCGCGCACAACTTCCCCGAGGGCCTGGCCACGTTCTTCGCCACACTGGAAAGCCCGTCGGTGGGCATGCCGCTGGCCTTCGCCATCGCCATCCACAACATCCCCGAGGGCATCGCGATCGCGGTCCCGGTGTATTTCGCCACGCAGAACAAGTTCTATGCGTTCGGCGCCAGCCTGCTGTCCGGCCTGGCCGAACCGATCGGCGCGGCGATCGGGTATGTAGCCCTGTCCGGGGTGCTCAACCACGCCACCTTCGGCTGGGTATTCGGCATCATTTCCGGGGTGATGGTGTTCCTGGCCCTGGATGAACTGCTACCGGCCGCCAAGCGCTATGCCAAGGGCCACGAGACCGTGTACGGCCTGGTGGCCGGCATGGGCAGCCTGGCGATCAGCCTGGTGTTGTTCAAATGGTGACGGCCCGGGCTCTACCCCGATAACGCCGGGCCCTGTCACCCGATAACGTCGGCGTCGGGTCGCACCGCCCGGTAGTGCCGGCCGCTGGCCGGCGCTTACTTCAACCGGTTCAACACCTCGACCAGCTCCTCGGCCAGCGGTGCATTGATCAGGTACGGCGTCTTGCCCGCATCCAGCGCGAACTCCAGCGAGGCCGCGTGCAGGAACAGTCGTTTCAGGCCGATCTGCTCACGAAGCCGCTTGTTGACGTCAGGATCGCCGTATTTGTCGTCACCTGCCACCGGATGACCCAGGTGCTGGGCATGCACGCGGATCTGGTGGGTGCGACCGGTCTCGATGCGCACTTCGCAGTACGAATGCCCGCCCTTGCGCTCCAGCACCTTGAAGTGGCTGATCGACTCCTTGCCGATCGGATTGACCTGCACATGCCGCTCCCCACCCTGGCGCAGACCCACGTGCAGCGGGGCATCCACGGTCATGGTGCCATCGGGCATCCGGCCGGCCAGCAGGGTCAGGTAACGCTTGCGGATGCCGGCGCCGTGGTCTTCACGCAGCAGCGCCTGCAGCTCGCTCAGCGCCGAGCGCTTCTTGGCCACGATCAGCAGGCCCGAGGTATCGCGGTCCAGCCGATGCACCAGCTCCAGGGTCTTGCCCGGGCGCAGGGCGCGCAGCGTTTCGATCGCGCCGAAGCTGATGCCGCTGCCGCCGTGGCTGGCCACGCCCGACGGCTTATTCAGCGCCAGCAGCCGATCGTCTTCGAACACGATGGCATCTTGCAGCCGTTTCATGAACGCAGCGGGCGGGCCGGCTTTGTCGCCCTCCTCGTTGAGGCGGACCGGCGGGACCCGGACTTCGTCGCCGCCTTCGAGCTTGCGCTCGGCCTTGGCGCGGCCGCCGTTGACGCGGACCTGGCCACTGCGGACGAGCTTGTAGATCAGGCTGCGCGGTGCACCCTTGAGCTGGCCGAGCAGGAAGTTGTCCAGGCGTTGCCCGGCGCGATCGGCCGGGACAGTGATGATACGTACGCTGGTCATGGCTTCAGCGGCTTTGGGGGTGGGCTCGGTAACGGTCATTGGCCTTTTATTCTGTTACACTCGGCGGGCGAGATAAGGGATTGATTTCGTTGGAAGTTGCTCTGGGCCAGAAGCCCGACTTCCCGCGATTCCGGCACAGTGCGCAGCCACCGCCCCCGGGGCGGCCATGTTAGCGGCTCACCGGCGGTCCCGGCCATCGCCGGATGTCTGACACGCATTCGCGCTGAACATGTCCCTGTGGCGCTCCAGCCTGGCTGAAAGCTGCCTCCGGCCCCGTTACACCCAAACCAAAACAAATGAAGCGCTCCCGCGGCCTGCCGTGGTGTTGTAGCGCTGGAAACCCAAACCGCCCTCCCCGCGCATGCGCGATGGGCGGTGAAGCGTGACCAGAAGCGAAACCCCATGGCGTTCCGCGCGGTAGCAGCGCGCGAGGAACGCAAGAATGAAGCGAATGCTGATCAATGCCACGCAGGCTGAAGAGCTGCGGGTAGCCATCGTGGATGGCCAGACGCTGTACGACATCGACATCGAACAGCCGTCCAAGGAACAGAAAAAGTCGAACATCTACAAGGGTCGCATCACGCGCCTTGAGCCTTCACTGGAAGCGGCCTTCGTCGAATACGGCGGTGAGCGCCATGGCTTCCTGCCGCTGAAGGAAATCTCCCGCGATTACTTCCAGGCAGGCGTCGACCACAACAAGGCCGGCATCCGCGAGCTGCTGCGTGAGGGCCAGGAAGTCGTGGTCCAGGTGGACAAGGAAGAGCGCGGCAACAAGGGCGCGGCCCTGACCACGTTCATCTCGCTGGCCGGCCGCTACATGGTCCTGATGCCGAACTCGCCGAGCGCCGGTGGCGTCTCGCGTCGCATCGAGGGCGAAGACCGCGCCGCGCTGAAAGAAGCGCTGGACAAGCTGAACATCCCCGACGACATGGGCGTGATCATCCGCACCGCCGGCGTCGGCCGCGATGCCGAAGAGCTGCAGTGGGATCTGGATTACCTGCTGCAGGTCTGGAAGTCGATCGCCGAAGCGGCACTGACCAAGCCGGCCTCGTTCCTGATCTACCAGGAATCGCGCCTGATCGTGCGCGCCCTGCGTGACTACCTGCGCGCCGATGTCGGCGAGATCCTGGTGGACACCGAAGAGCTGTACGAGACCGCCCAGGAGTTCATGCAGCAGGTGATGCCGCAGACCCTGCGCAAGCTCAAGCATTACAAGGACGACATCCCGCTGTTCAATCGCTTCCAGATCGAATCGCAGATCGAAGGCGCGTATGAACGCAACGTCCGCCTGCCGTCGGGCGGCTCGATCGTGGTCGACCAGACCGAAGCGCTGACCGCCATCGACGTGAACTCCTCGCGCGCCACGAAGGGCAGCGACATCGAGGACACCGCCTTCCAGACCAACCTGGAAGCGGCTGAAGAAGTGGCCCGCCAGCTGCGCCTGCGCGATCTGGGTGGCCTGGTGGTCATCGATTTCATCGACATGGCCTCCAACAAGCACCAGCGCGAAGTCGAGAACCGTCTGCAGAACGCACTCAAGTACGACCGTGCGCGCGTGCAGCTGGGCCGCATCTCGCGCTTCGGCCTGATGGAAATGAGCCGCCAGCGCCTGCGTCCGAGCCTGGGTGAATCGAGCCAGATCGTCTGCCCGCGTTGCGACGGCCATGGCCGCATGCGCAGCGTCGAGTCGCTGTCGCTCTCCATCATCCGCGTGGCTGAAGAGCATGCGATGAAGGAGAACACCGGGCAGGTGCTGGTCCAGGCCCCGGTCGAGATCGCCAATTACCTGCTCAACGAAAAGCGCAGCGCGCTGCGCGAGATCGAACAGCGCCATGACGCGCCGATCGTGATCGTCGCCGACGAGCAGCTGCACACCCCGCATTACGAAGTGACCCGCCTGCGTGAGAACGAGCTGGGCGAAGAAAGCGGCAAGCCGAGCTACCAGCGCGGTACCCCGCGCAAGCTGCCGGTGCATGCACTGACCAAGGCCCAGCTGAACATCCCGGTCGCCCCGGTGGTGACCCAGGTCAAGCACAGCCAGCCGGCCCCGGTGCGCGAAGCGCCGGAACCGGAAGCCGCACCGGCCCCGGTCGCCGCCCCCGTGGCCGCCCCGGCGGCAACCGGCGTGGTGGGTTGGCTCAAGCGCATCTTCGGTGGCGAACCGGCCCCGGCCGCCGCACCGCAGCCGAGCAACCGCTCGGGCCAGGACGGCAACCGCAACGGTCGCAACAAGGATCGCAACGGCAAGGACCGCAACGGTCGCCGCGATGAGCGTGGCGAACGTGGTGGCAACGGCAACGCGCAGGCGCAGGGCCGTGGCAAGGACCGTGGTGAGCGTGGCGAACGCGGCCCGAAGGGCGAGCGTCGCGACGAGCGCCGCCAGGACAGCGCGGCCGCACCGGCCAATGGCAATGCGGCACAGGTGCAGGCACCCGCCCAGGGCAAGCCGCGCAACGAGCAGCAGCCGGCCAAGCCGCGCAATGAACCGCGCAATGACCAGCAGCAGCCGAAGCTGAAGCAGAAGCAGGGCCAGAATGGCCAGGCCAAGCCGCAGCAGAACGACGGCGACAAGCCGGCCGTGAGCGAGAAGCCCGCGCGTCAGCCACAGGCCGATGCACCGAAGCCGACCACCGCTGCACCGGTCGCTGCCGACGCCGCCGTGATCGCTGCGGCGGCCGTGGTCGCCACCGATGCCGTCGCGCCGGCCGCCCACGCTCAGGAAACGGCCAAGGCCGCCCCGGCCGAGGATGCACAGCTGAGCGACACCGACGCCACCGAACAGGGTGATGCGCCGGCCAATGCCGAAGACGGTACCGGTGAAGGCGCCTCGCGCCGTCGTCGCGGTCGTCGCGGCGGCCGTCGTCGTCGTCGTGGCAATGGCGAGCAGGCTGCCGGCGGCGATGGCCTGAACGGTGATGACAACGGTCTGGATGACGATGGCGACGATCAGGATGGCGATCAGGACAGCGGCAACGCTGCCCCGGCCGAGCGTCAGGTGGCCAACAATGGTCAGCCGCAGCCGGAGTTCGAGTTCGACGACGAATCCGGCAACGCGCCGGCCGCTGCCCCCGCACCGGTCCAGGCCCCGCGCCCGGCCCCGGTGGCGGCAGTTGCTGCCGCCGCTCCGGTCGCCGTGGTCAGCAGCCCGGTCGTGACCGCTGGTCATGCCGAGCCGACCCCGGCCCCGGTGGCTGCACCGGTGGCCGAGAAGGCCCCGACGCCGGTCGTCGAGAAGGCCGCTGCCCCGGCCGTCGAGCCGATCGCTGAGAAGGCCCCGGCCTCCTATAACGACCCGGTGCCGTTCGTGGAAAGCCCGAGGCCGGCTCCGGTGGCCGCTCCGGCGGCTCCGGCCCCGGTCGCTGCTCCGGCGGCTCCGGCCCCGGTCGCTGCTCCGGTGGCTCCGGCTCCGGTCGCTGCTCCGGTGGCTCCGGCCCCGGTCGCTGCTCCGGTGGCTCCGGCCCCGGTTGCTGCACCGGCCGCCCCGGCTCCGGTTGCTGCTCCGGTAGCTCCGGCTCCGGTCGCTGCTCCGGTGGCTCCGGCTCCGGTCGCTGCTCCGGCGGCGACCGCCCCGGCCCCGCTGGCTGCTCCGGCCCCGCTGGCTGCTCCGGCCCCGGTGGCTGCTCCGGCGGCTCCGGCTCCGGTAGCTGCTCCGGCGGCCCCGGTCGTTGAGACCGCAACGCAGGAAGTGAAGGAGCCGACCGTCGCACCGGTGCAGACCAGCATGCTGGATGCCGTCGATGCGACCCAGGCCCCGGCACAGCCGGCAGCCCCGCAGGCCCGCGCCGAATCGGCCCCGGCCGGCCCGGTCGTGCACAACGGTCAGCTGTTCGGTTCGGCCGCCAGCGAAACCCCGGCGGCGACCAACGCTGCCGAACAGGCCGCGCAGGCCGAAGCCCGCGAGGACATCCCGACCGATGCCCCGCAGGCCGAGGAAGGCGACAAGGCCGACCAGGAAAAGAAAGACACGTTCTGATCCTGAGTGAGTGACGCAACAAACAGACAGCGGCCCTCGGGCCGCTGTCTGCGTTTGGGGGGGCTGGATGGCGCAGGCAGCGGCGTGCGTCAGGCGGTCATGAGGGCGGCACTGAGAGCAATCTACGCATGGCGTGGATCTACACAGGCCATCGGACGCAACAAGGGTAGACCCACGCCACGCGTGGATCCTGCACGGGAGACATCAAATGCAGATCCACGCCATGCGTGGATGCGGCCATTCGCGCGCTACGCCGTCACCGACGACGCGGCGCATGCTTCAGGGCGTCGTCGCGCCGGCGTTCCCGGTGGCCGGCGCGAACTGCAGCCGGGTCCACACGCCGTAATGATCCGAAGCCCAGCGGCCGTCGGCGTACGGCTGGTCGAACAGGATCTTCGCCTCACGGGCAAGCAGTCGATCCTGCTGGAAGAAGATGTGGTCGATGCGCGAGGGTGCCTCGTAGTAATGCCGGTTCAGCGTACTGACCTGGGCCAGCTCGTTGTTGACGTGCACGCTGCCATAGCTGTCGCCGTAGTGATTGCGCAGCTCGCTCAGGTCCCCGGCGTCCACCAGCGCGTTGAAGTCACCCGCCACCACCACCGGCGCATCCGCCGCGGTCTGGGCAATGAACGTCAACAGATCTGCCACCTGCTCACTGCGAATGCGGCTGCCGGCCTCGTCCGACCGCTCGTTCAAGTGCGTGGCATAGACATTGACCGGGCGCCCGTCCACATCGATGCGCAGATGCGCCACGGTGCGGTAGTCGCCCAGCGGCGCCAGCAGATGATCGTTGCGCGACAGCACCGGCCGGCGGGTCAGCAGGGCGTTGCCATAGCGCTTGAAGCGGCCCGGCGGATCGGTGGAGACGAACTGATAGTCGTAGCCCAGCTTGCGCGCCAGCCATGCGGCCTGGTTACGCACGTGGGGCTTCTGGATCACTTCCTGCAGGGCGATCGCGTCGGGCTTGAGTGCCTGCAGCTCGCGCAGGATCACCTGCCGGCGGGCCGGCCAGTCTTCGCGGTCGTGGTGCAGGTTGAAGGTGACCATGGTCATCTCCTGTCCTGCCCTATCGCCCTGCGCCAGCGCCATCAACGGCGCCAACGCCAGCGCGGCGGCCAGCAGGCCGCGCCTCATCATCGTCATCTGCCGCATTACGGTGCCTTGCGTTCCGCGCGGCGTACCGCCGCCGGAATCTCGATCTCGACCTTGGCCGGCACCTGCATCACGCGCAGTTCGCCGCCCACCCATTCCGCCGGCTCACCATTGACGGTGGTGGCGCCCGGCTCGCCGCTGTAGGGCCACGGCAGCACCACGCCACCGGCCGGCGGCACCAGGCCGGCCGACACGGTCAGGGTGAGCTGTTTGTCGTTGCGGATCAGCGCGTAGTTGAGCTGCCCGTTCGGGGTGCGCAGGCCCTGCACGCCAACACCCTTGCCTTCCAGCCAGCGCGACGGCACGCCGGCGGCCAGCACCAGGCTGTCATCGATGTCGCGGCTGTAGGCGAACATGTCCAATGCCGAACGCACGAAGTCCGAGGCCACCCAGGCGTGGGGCAAGTCACCCAGGAAGAACGGTTTGCGCGGCGTGCGCGAGACCACTTCGGCCCACTGGTTCCACGGCTGCGGTGCACGGTCCTTGAAGAAGAACTCGGTCGCCTGCCAGGCGCGGTCGCGCCAGCCCAGGCGCACGAAGGCGGCCACGTTGCGCCACTCGTACGGGGTGTAGTCCTTCCACTCGCGCTTGCCATCGCGGCGCGCTTCGAATTCGCTCCAGTAGCGCTCGAAGGTGTTGTTCAAGTAGGGCTGCGGCAGGCGCCCCTGCTCACCGGCCGGCGCCAGTGCGATGGTGGTCGAGGTCGCGTCGAAATCGCCCAGCTCGGCCGAACCGGGCAGGTAGTCGATCTTGTGCTGCGCGGTCGCCGCCAGCAGCGACGCCTGCAGGTCGTCACGGAACTGATCGCGCGACGCGCTGATCTGCATTGCCTCGGCCTTGCCGAGCGTGCTGGCGATGATCGCCGCGTCCTTGTAGCCGCGCAGGGCCCAGAAGTTGTCCCAGTACGAATGCATCGGCTTGGCCGAATAGCCTTCGTGGCTGATCGAGACCGGCATCATCCCGTAGAACGCGGGGTTGCGCGCACGGTTTTCTTCGGTGCGTTCGCTCAGACGCAGCTGCTCCATGTACTGGTAGGCGCCCTGCACGTGCGGCCACATCACCTCCAGGAAGGTGGTGTCACCGGTGTAGCGCCAGTATTCGGCAATGTTGAAGATCAGCTCGCCGTGGCTGTCGTTTTCCGGCACCGGGTCGCTGCCGCGCGAATCCACGCAGCACGGCACCTTGCCATTGTCGAACTGATACGGCGCATACCAGTTCACGTACTGGCGCACCGCATCGCTGCGCCCCATGCGCAGCAGGCCTTCGGAAATCATTGCGCCATCGCGGATCCAGCTGCGCGAATACGAACGCGTGCCCGGCTGCAGGCTGGGGCCGATGCGCGAGATCAGCATGTGCGCCAGCGAGGTGCGCAGCGTATCGGCCAGCGGCTTGCCGGCCGCGGGGACCTGCAGTGTCACCTGGTCCAGCTTGGTCCGCCACATCGAGGCGACCTGCTGTTGTGCCTTGGCTGCATCGAAGGCCTTGGGCATCACCCAGTTGCCGGTCTGCGGCAGCACGATGGCCACCTCGCGGCTCTGGCCGGGCTCCAGCTTCCAGCGGTACAGCAGCGCGCCTGACGCCAGGCCCGTGACATCCTTGACCTCGGTGGTCGCCGGCAGCTTGCCACTGGCCAGGTGCACCACGTCGAGCTTGCTGTCGAACGCGGTAGCGAACGCCACGTCCGGTGCCTGCGCCGGGTACAGCCGCGGCGTGCCGTTGACGTCGACATGGGTCGGGTCGAAGGACAGGTTGTTGATCGGGCTGACGCCGCCGACGGTATTGAGGAACTGGGTCGGCGGGTTCACCTGCCATGGGCGCACAGCCAGGGCCAGGGTGTACTCGTGGGCGACCTTGTCCGGGTTGCGCAGGGTGTAACGACCGACCAGCTGCGCGTTGTCCGGCGTGCCCTGCACGAAGCCGGTCACCTGCAGGCCAGCCTTGTCGTGGCTCCAACCGACGTTGGCGATCGGCAGGTAATCGTCCTGCAGCGATTGGCTGGTCTTGACGTCGGCCCAGCTCAGCAGCTTGTTGTCGACCAGCACGAACGGCTCCACGCTGAAGCTGGACTTGGCCACTTCCAGCGCACCGTCTTCGCCAATCAGCGCCTGCTCGCGGCCGCCATCCAGTCCGAGCAGCGTCCAGTACGGCTGCTCCCCGGTGAAACCGCGGGGCACCGAACCGCGCGGCAGGTCGGCACCGACCGAACGGACGAAATCATTCGGGGTTGCAGCGAAGTCGAGCGGTTTGAGCGTGATGTCACGGATACCGTAGCGCCAGCTCGGGCCGCCCTTGAGGTCGAAGCGCAGGTAGCGCGCCTCCGTATCCGGCAGCGCCAGCCAGTCGCGGGCACCCCCACCGGCGGTCACCTCGCGCACCGTGTTCCAGGTGCGGCCGTCGGCCGACGAACGCACCACGTAACGCGTGGCCTCCAGCCCGGGCAGCCATTCGATCACCGCCCCGCCAAACTCGCGCACCTTGTGCAGGTCCAGGCTGATGGTCTGCTCGGCCACGCCGCCACTGATCCAGACCGTGTCCGGCTTGCCGTCGACGATGCGGTTCTGCAGCGCAGTGGCGGTATCGGCGATCACCGATGGGCTCAGCGAGGAGGTGTCAGCGGCGGGCAGGCCCTGCAGCGTGAGCCGGTCGAAACAGACCGTGCCCTTGCCGCCGACCTTGCTGTAGATCGTGAATTCCACCGCGGCGCTGCGCTTGAGCGTTTTGTCGGTCTCCGGACCCCAGGCCTTGTCGATCTGGCGCTTGCGGTACTGCACGGCCGTCCAGGCCTTGGGGAAGGCATAACCGGGGCGGTTGACCCACCACACGTTGTCGCCGCTGGCATCGATCAGCTTGAACTGCAGATCGTTGCCCGGGGAATCGCCGCGCAGCTGGAAGCCGAACTGGTAATTCTCCGGGTACTGGATGCCCAGCTCGCGGCGGATGCCGACGTAGCCGGACACGTTGTGGAAGTCGTAATCCACACACAGCGCGCGGCCACCGCCACTACCGGCCACGCTGCGCAGCGAGCCGCTGACCTGATCGGAGACGACCAGCTTCCACGGGGTCATGTCATCGAAGCTGTCCAGCACCTTGGGTGCGGGCAACACCGGCGTCGCCGGCGGTGCGGCTGAGGCCGCCAGTGACCAGACCAGACCCAGACCCACCGCGACGACGGCATGCTTCACCCTTTGACACTCCCCAGCAACAGACCTTGGATGTAATAACGCTGCAATGCCAGGAACAGCAGCAGCACCGGAACCACCGTGACCACCGCGCCGGCCATCATCATTTCAACGTCCATGATGTGCTCGCGCGAGAGCGTGGCCAGGGCCACCGGGAGAGTGTAGTGCTCCTGGTCGGTCAACACGATCAAGGGCCACATGAAATCGTTCCAGGCGGCCATGAAGGTGAAGATCGACAGGGTCACGAGCACCGGCTTGAGCATCGGCAGCACGATCTGGAAGAAGATCCGCAACTCCCCTGCCCCGTCGATGCGGGCCGCTTCCAGCAGCTCGTCCGGGATCGAGCGGGCGTACTGGCGGACCAGGAAGATGCCGAACACCGTCGCCAGCGCCGGCACGATCACGCCGCCGAAGTTGTTGACCAGGCCCAGCTGCTTCATCAGCAGGAACAGCGGCAGCATCGCCACCTGCGCCGGGATCACCAGCGCGGCCAGCAGCAGCTGGAAGATGCGCTCGCGGCCGGCGAAGCGCAGCTTGGCGAAGGCATAGCCGGCCATGGTATTGAGCAGCAGCGAGCCGAAGGTGATCGCCAGCGACACCATCAGGCTGTTGACGAAGTTGTTGGCCATGCCGGTGCGCGCGAACAACTCATGGTAGTTCGCGGTGGTCAGCGAGGACGGCAGCAGCGGCGGCGGGAAATGCGCCGCCTCGCCGGTCGGCATGAACGACACCGACAGCATCCACAACAACGGCGCCAGGCTCAGGACGGCGAGCACAAGCAGGCCACCATTGACCCACCAGGCATGCCAGCGCGATTGACCGATTTCACGACTCATACCAACTGCCTCTTGCGGCCGAAACGCAGCATGATGCTGGTCACGCCCAGGATGATCAGGAACAGCAGGAACGCCACCGCGGAGGCGCGCCCCAGGTTCCACCACTTGAAGCCTTCTTCAAACATGAAATACAGCACGCTGACGGTGCTCTGCAGTGGGTCGCCACGCGTCATCACGTAGGGCTCTGCAAACAGCTGGAAGTAGCCGGACACCGTGATCACACCGACCACCAGCAGCACCGGGCCGAGCATCGGCAGGGTGATGTGCAGGAACTGCTTCCAGCGCGAGGCACCATCGATACGCGCGGCCTCATACAGGTCATGCGGGATCGCCTGCAGGCCGGCCAGGAAGATCACCATGTTGTAGCCGAAGTTCTTCCACACCGCGAACAGCATGATGGTCGGCATCGCCCAGTTCGGGTCGCCCAGCCAGTCGATCGGGCTGATGCCCAGATGGCCCAGGCCATAGTTCACCAGGCCGTAGCTGGTATGGAACAGGTAACGCCAGATCACCGCCACCGCGACCAGGGTGGTCACCACCGGGGCGAACAGCGCGGTACGGAACAACGCTTTGAAACGGGCGGCCGGTGCATTGAGCAGGATCGCCGCACCCAACGACACCGCGATCGACAGCGGCACACCGACGATCACGAAGTACGTGGTATTCCACAGCGACTTCCAGAACATCGGGGTCTGCAGCAGATCGATGTAGTTGCCCAGGCCGACGAAGCGCAGGTTGTCACCGTCGGCCAGTGCGTACAGGTCGAAATCGGTGATGCTCAGCGCCAGCGCCGAGAACACCGGCAAGCCGAAGAACACGGCGATGACCAGAATGGCCGGACCGGCGAACATCCAGCCGGCAAGCGAACGCTGCTTCATGGTGCCGCCTCCGTAGCCACCGCACTGGAGTGCGCCGTGTCGCTCGCCCCGGGAGATTCCTGCCGGTGCTGCTCATGCATCCAGCGGCGTTTGGCGAGGACCTTGTCCACGCGTTCGTCCAGCTCTTTCACTGCTTGATCCTGGTCCAGGCCACCACGCACCACCTGTTCGGTGGTGATCCGCATTTCCTGGGCGATCCGCTCCCACTCCAGCACCTTCGGGGTCGGCTTGACCCGCTCGAGCTGGTCGCGGAACGGCTGCGCCAATGGGTCGTTGGCCAGCGAGGGGTATTCCCAGGTGCTGCGCCGCGGCGGCAGGTCGCCGATGATCGAATGGAAGCGCTCCTGGATCGCCGGGCGCGAGAGGAACTCGATCAGTTTCCACGACGCTTCTTTCTGCTTCGAATCACGGAAGATCACCAGGCTGGTCCCGCCGGCGATGCCCGCACCCGGGCCATCCGGACCCGGCAGTGCGGCGGTGCCCCACTGCCCTTCCAGTTCCTTCGGCTGCAGCTTCTTGAACTCGCGGATGTTCCAGGGGCCGGACACGTAGAACACGTTGAAGCCACGGAAGAACTCGTCCCAGACGTTGGAAATCTGCGTCTCGGACATGCGCGGGGCCCAGCCCTGCGCGAACATGTTCTCGTAGAAGCCCAGCGTCCTGCGGAAGCCCGGGCTGCTGAAATTGCCACGGGTGTCTTCATCGCGCAGCAGCGGATCGGGCTGCTGGAGGGCGAAGGACAGCTGCTGCTCGAACTCGTTGATCGGCATCAGCACCGCGTAGCGGTTCGGGCCCTGCATCGTCTTGATCGCCGCCATCATCTCGTTCCACTCGGCCCAGGTACGCGGCGGGTGGTCGTAGCCGGCCTTGGCGAGCAGGTCCTTGCGGTAATACAGCAGGCGCGTATCCACGTACCACGGCACCCCGACCAGTTCGTCGTGGATGACGTTGGTATCCCAGATGCCCTGGAAGTAGTCGGCCGGGTCCACGACCTTGGACTGCGCCACGTAGGGCTGCAGCGGGGTCAGGGTGTTGAGTTCGGCGAACTCGGGGATCCACGTGTTGCCCAGCTGGCACACGTCCGGCAGCCCTTCGGCGGCGAACGCGGTCAGCAGCTTTTCATGCGCGGCCGTCCACGGGATGTTCTGCACATCGACATGGATGCCGGGATTTTCCGCCTCGAACTCACGTACCAGGCCGGTGACGACCTCGGCCTCGCGGCCCATCGCCCAGAAACGTACGGTGACCCCTTCCGGTTCTTTCCGGCAGGCACTCAACAACAGGCTGCCGGCAATCAGCAGCAACAGACTCAACCCCAGCTTCGGGCGCGACGACAATGGCACTGCTTACTTCCCCTGCTGCTGGTTGCGGTTCGAATTGGAATTGTTCTTCTGTTCCTGGGCGGCCGCCGCGCGCGATTCGGCGATGCCGACCGAGCGGGCCGAGGCCGCCTTTTCATCTTTCTGCAGTTCCATCGGCTGATCCTCGCCTTCCGGCGTCAGCCAGCCACCGGTGAAACCGGCGCGCTCCAGGCCCTTGCGGATGTGCGGATTCTTCTTCATCACATCCCAGACGAAATCGTTCCGGTAGTTGGCGATCATGGTCAGGATCGGGCCCTGGTCGATACCGATGTAATCGCTGGCCACCCAGCCGCGATCCGGCACCAGGCGCCCGGTCTTGATCGGGATGTCGTAGTTGAAACTCGGGTTGAACGAGTCCAGGAAGCCGTAGCTGGAATAGATGTAATCGCCATAGCGCTTGTGCATTTCCACCGCGGCCGGAATGACTTCTTCCGGTGCGAACACGATCGAGGAGATCGCCGCGGTCGGCGCGATGGTGCCGTCATCGAAGTTCTCGCGCAGGCCGGCGCCGCGCGAGGAGTAATGGCGGAACTGGCGCTGCTCGCCACGGTATTCCTGGGTGGTGTTCTGCGGGCCGTCGCTGGCGGTCAGGCCCCACACGTTCTGGCCGTAATCCTTCCAGTTCATCGGGTTGGCGATCGCGTACTCACGCTGCGCCAGGGCGGCCGAACGGCTGTTGAGGAAGTAGGTGCTGCCCCGCTCGCGCATGTAGGCATCCTGGATGTCGCGGAAGTCCACCCACACATGCGTGTACTGGTGGCCGAACAGCGGCCCGAAGGACAGGTATTCCTGGCCCTGGTAGACGCCCCAGTCGTTGTCGTAGGTGCGCGTCCACACCGTCCAGGCGTCCGGGCTGACCGGGTGGGTCGGCGAGCCGAGCGCGAGGATGTAGACCATCATCGCCTCGTTGTAGCCCATCCAGTCGTGGTCGATGAAGCCGCTCTCCGGGAACCAGCCCATCGAGATCAGCGGCGCGCGCTGCTGCAGCCACGGCCAGTCCACACGCTTGTACAACGTATCGGCGATCTCGCGGATCTCTTTTTCGCGCGCGTCGTCACCGTCGTAATAGGACTGCGCGAACAGCACGCCCATCATCAACAGCGCGGTATCCACGCTGGACAGCTCCACCCAGCTGTCGTAACGACGGCCTTCCTGCATGTCCAGGAAGTGGTAGTAGAAGCCTTTGTAACCGCCCTTGCCGGTGCGCTGCGGGCCCATTGGCAGGTCGCGGAAGAACTTCAGCGTCAGCAGGGTGCGGTCGATCGCCTGGTTGCGGCTGACCCAGCCGTTCTCGATGCCGATCGGATAGGCGGTCAGCGCGTAGCCCACCGAGGCGATGCTGGCGAACGGACGCGACGGGTAACGGTCCGGGCTGAGCCCGTTCACTTCGTTGGTGGTATCCCAGAAGAACTGGAAGGTGCGGCGCTCGATATCGTCAAACAGCGGCGGCAGCTCCGGCTTCATCGGCCGCGGCGGCACGTCCGCCTCGACCAGGATCACGGGCGGCTTGGGCTTGGCCGGCTCCTGCTGGGCCTGCGGCTGGCAGGCAACGGCGACGAGACTGATCGTCGCAGCGGTCAACAGGTGGCGTGCCTGCATGGGCCAACTCCTTGTGCGTTGTTCGTGACTGGGAAGCATAACGTCCAATGACCTGAAATCGTTTACAGAACGCGTCCTAAAAAAACCACGCAGGCGTGGTCCAAAGCCGCGGTCATTGCCCAGGCCGCTGCCACCCTCCGTGGCACCGGCCTGGACAATGGACTGGCCCGAAGGCCAGCCATTGCCGTGAAACCGGCCCCGTCCGAAGACGGGGCCGTGTGCTGCATCAGAAGCGGAAGCCGACTTCGGCCTTCACCTGGCGCGGCGTACCGACGATATCGCCGGTCTCGTTGTAGCTGGCCTGCAGCTTGCCGTTGCTCTTGACGTAGTTGTACGTGGCGAAGTTGTCGAAGTTGAAGACGTTGATGATGTCCAGACGCGCGTACAGCTCGGTATCGCCCGCCATCTTGAACGTCTTGGTGGCCTGCAGATCGACCGAACGGTAGCCGAAGATCTTGCCACCCAGCAGGAACTTGCCATTGGCATTGGGCACAGCCGCCTGCGGGGTCGGCAGGTCGAAGCCACTGGCCTGCGGCACCGGGTACCAGTCGTTGACGGCGGTCGGGGTGGCCAAGGTGACCTTGCCACCGAAGGTGATGCCCCAGAAGCCCGCGTACGAACCGGTGACCACCAGGCGGTGGCGCGGCGCGCCGTTGGAACGGATGGTCGGATAATCTTCGATCAGGCCGCGGTCGAACGCGTACTTCTCGTTGATGTCGCGGTTGTGGCGCGCGGTGGTCCAGGTGTAGGCCACCGAGGTACCCCAGCCGCTTTCCTGGGTGAACGGCTTCTGCGCCGACAGCAGGACCTGGGTCGCACGGGTCTTGATGCCCTGCTGGCCGATGATCAGGCTGCCGAAGCCCGGCACGTTGCAGCTCCAGGCCTGGCTCAGGCCCGGGTCGGTGCCGCCGCACAGGCGCGGGTCATCGAAGAACTGGCCGGTCGGGTAACGGTTGCCCAGGGTGAAGGCGAAGCCGTCGTAGCTCAGGGTGCGGGAGATGGTGGCATCGGTCAGCCACTCACCCACCTGGTTGCTCATGCCGAAGCTGAACTGATCCGAGTACGGCACCTTGAGGTTGTTGTTCAGCAGATCGACTTCCAGACCGGCATTGCTGGTCGAACCGACCAGGGTCTGCAGGTTGCCGATCCCGTTGAGCAGGTTCGGGTTCCAGTCATAGCAGGCGGCCTGGCCGTTGATGCAGGTACCGGTCGACGGGTTGCGGAAGTAGATGGTCGGCTGCGGCAGGGCCAGCTTGGTGGTTTCCAGCTGCAGGTTGTCGAACAGATCGCGATCGTACGAACGGCCGGCACCACCATGGAACACGTGCTGCTCGTCGGCGTTGATGTCATACGAGAAGCCCAGGCGCGGCTGCCAGGCATCCTTGAACGCCTTGCGGTTGCGGCCAGTGCTGATGTAATCGCCGATGTTCAGGCCACCCAGCGCCAGCGAATCGGCGTAGGTCTGGCCAGCGGCCGCACGCGGATCCTGCGAGTAGATCGCATCGACCACCTGCTGCGGGGTCACGAAGTCCAGGTAGGACGGGGTCTTCTCGTAGTCCCAGCGCAGGCCGAGGTTGAGCTGCAGGTGGTCGTTGACCTGCCAGTCGTCCTGGATGAACAGGCCGATCTGCTTGGACTTCGAACGCACTTCGCCCGACACGCCCGACACGCCGGTCACCGGCTTGACGAACTGCGCCTTGTACGGGATGGAATCCGGGAAGTCCGGATCACCCAGGCTGTAGGTGAAGGTCGGGTTGATCTGCGCAGCGTCCGATGCATACAGGTCGATCTGCTTGTACTTGGCGCCCATCTTGATGGTGTGATCGCCCGCCCACTGGATGCCATCCAGGGTCAGGTTGTCTTCGATCGACCAGCCCTTCTGGCCCTTCACCTGCGAATCCAGCGCCGATGCGCCACCGATCTTCACCACGGTGCGGTCTTCGGTGCCGTCCGGTGCGGTGTAGGTGATGCCGTTGGCCAGGGTCAGCGGGGTCGGGTTGTTGAACGAATCTTCGTGGGTGACCATCAATTCGTTGTAGTAACGCTCGCCGCTGTGGTTCCAGCGCAGGGCGTAACGACGGTCGGTGTTGACCACTTCACGGCCGGCTTCCGGCGCGGTCTGGCCGCTGAACTGCGACTGGGTTTCATCGCGGTCCTGGAAGGTCAGCTCGATGCGATCGTTGTCGGTCGGCTCGAAGTCGACCTTGGCGAAGATCAGATCCTGCTGGAACGGCTGGCTGGCCGGGCCGAGGCCGGCGGCGCCTTCCGGCGGCAGCAGCGCGGCAGCACGGCCGACCGCGCCGTCAGGCGCGATGGTGACCGGCAGGTCGAAGCGCTTGGCTTCATAGGTCACGAAGAAGTGGGCCTTGTCCTGGATGATCGGGCCACCCAATGCAAAACCGTATTCCTTCTCGGCCGATGCCTCTTTCGTCTGGCCAGCCTGGCGCTCGGCCGGGGTCTTGGCGCGCATGTCTTCGTTGGTGTAACGGTAGAAGGTTTCACCCTTGAACTCGTTGGTACCGGACTTGGTGGCCGCGGTCACGGCCGCGCTCGACACCTGGCCGTACTCGGCCTTGTAGTTGCCGCTGATGACCTTGTATTCGCCGATCGCCAGCTGCGGGAACGGGTTGCCGGCGCTGCCGGACTGGCCGGCCACGCCGCCGCCCTTGACGTAGCTCTTCTGGCCCACGCCGTCGATGTAGACGTTGGTGCCATCGGAGTTGGTGGCACCGCCACGCAGGGAGGTGTTGCCCTTGGCATCACGGGTGAAGATCAGGCCCGGCACCGCGTCGGCGAATTCCAGGAAGTTGCGCGACACCTGCGGGGTGGTCTGGATCTGCTGCAGGCTGACGGTCTTGCCCACTTCGGAGGTACGCACTTCCTGCAGCAGGGTCGGCGCAACCACGTTGACCGTGTCCAGGTTGGTGGCGTTGGCGGTGCTGCCGTTGGCCGGCGCGCCGCTGAAGTTCAGGGTCGCGGCCGAGGCCACGGTGACCGTCACCTTCTGGGTCTGGCCATTGGCCACGACGTCGTAGGTGCCCGGGTCCAGGCCCATCAGCGAGTAGCTGCCATCGGCACGGGTGGTGGCGCGGCGCACGGTGCCGCTGGCCACGTTGGTCGCGGTGACCTCGGTGCCGGCGGCGGTATCGGCGACCTGGCCGCGCAGCGACGAGGTGGCCGACTGCGCCATGACGCTCGGGGCGGCGCCGAGCATCAGGCAGGTGACCAGCGCGCTGGCCAACAGGCTGCGTGCGGGTGCGCGATTGCGGTGATTGGAATACGTCATGTAACTCTCCGGGTGGTGGTGGCCGTCTTTGCGGCCCCTGTCGTTTTATGTACTGCGTTGTTTTAAGGCGTCATGACCAACGGTCGTGACCTACGGCTCGTTTCTGGGCTTGCTTGAATCACGCACGATCAGGGTCGGCACGAGCGTCTGCTTGTCACCCTCCCCTTCCGTGTTCTTGCCATCCATCAACTGCAACAGGCGCGTCGCGGCCTTATCGCCGAGGTCGGCGATACTCACCTGCATCGTTGTCAACGATGGGTGAACGAAACGTGCCAGCGGAATGTCATCGAAACCCGCCAAGGCGACATCGGTCGGCACACGGACACCTGCCTGCGCGAACGCATACAGACACCCCAGCGCCATCATGTCGTTGGCGGCGAACACCGCATCGGGCAGCGTGCCGGCTGCCAGCAACTCCTGTCCGGCGCGATGGCCGGAAGCTTCGTCAAAGTCACCGGGCAACTCGATACCTTGGGCAGCATCGCCGAAGGCCGCCAGCGCATCGCGGAATCCGCGCAGGCGCTCACGGGCGTCGTAGTTGAGATCCGGACCGGAAATGAAGGCGATGCGCCGATGCCCGACGTCCAGCAGGTGGCGGGTCATGGTCATCGCACCGGCATGGTCATCGATGCTCAGCACCGGATGATCCTGCTCGGGCAGATAGGTATTGATCAGCACCGTGGGCAACGACTGCGGCAGGTTGTCGGTGAGGAAACCCGGGCTCTCGGCGTATGGCGAGAGCACCAGCAACCCATCGACACGACCGCGCATGGCACGCAGGGCCGCGCCCTGCTGCTCCTGGTCACCGTGGTAACTGGACACGAGCAGATGCTGGCGACGCTCGCGGGCGACCCCATCGATGCCGCGCATCAGTTCGGAGAAGAATTCGCCATAGAGATCGGGCAACACCACGCCAATGGTGTTGGTCCGTCGGCTGCTCAGGCTCCTGGCCGCTGCGTGCGGGGTGTAGCGCAGACGCGCCGCCACCTCCAGCACCAGCTTGCGCACGGGCTCGGCAACATTTTCATGGCCATTGAGTGCGCGCGAGACCGTGGCAACAGAGACACGGGCTTCACGGGCGACATCTTTGATAGTGATCGCTGCCTTGTTCACTTCGCCGCCCTCCACGGCTTAGAGATCTGGGCTTGGCGCGGAATGTAAGCGTTTTCAAACCCGGATGTAAACACTACGTTAGCCTCCTGTCGTACGGCGGTAACCAAAAGCTGTCCATCGGCGACCCGTGCGGGACTGGCCAGGACAAGGCGGGACAAGGGTTTCAGCGGTTTTTGACCGGTGTCTCAGCGCGAATGGACAACGCGTGGATATCGGTCTCCATCATCGTGCCCAGGGCCGCATAGACGGCCCGATGGCGCGCCAGCGGGAGCTTTCCTTCGAAGGCTGCGCTGACCACGTGCACCTTGAAGTGCCCCCGGCCGTCACGCGCGCCCTCATGGCCGGCGTGGCGGTGGCTGTCGTCCTTGACCTCCAGCAGCTCCGGATCCAGCGCCTGCTGCAGTGCCTGGCGGATGCGCTCGACCCGGTTCATGGCAGGACCTTGCGGAACGGGCGCACCTGGACGCGCACGTAGACGCCCGCCTCCACATAAGGATCGGCGGCGGCCCAGTCCTGGGCGTGGGTCAGCGAATCGAACGCGGCAATCACCACGCTGCCGCTGAAGCCGGCCGGGCCGGGATCTTCACTGTCGATGGCCGGGCACGGGCCGGCCAGCAGCAGCCGTCCTTCGTCCTGCAGGGCCTGCAGCCGGGCCAGATGGGCTGGGCGCGACGCCAGACGGGCAGCCAGCACATCGGTGCCGTCATAGCCTTCAATCACATACCACACGGGCAACTCCGAGGTCTTGTTGAATCAATCCCGGGCATTCTAGCGGGGCCGGCTGGACACTGGCGCGGCAAACCCGTAGTCTTATGTCCATTGCACGTGGCTGGACGCAGCGCCCCGTCGGCAACCGGCTCCACCGCCGACCGACGACCGATCCACTGCCCCACACCAGCACACGTAGACGACCTCCCCGTAGTTCTGTCGCTGCCCGTCGCGGCGCGCCTTGCTGTTTGAAGTGTGGAATCGCGCCGACCCAGGCGTGTCATGGCTTGCCATCCTGCCGCCCGGCACTGTTCCGGACGCTGGCGTGGTGCGGCGACCGGTCCGTTGCAATACTGACGTCTATTTGATGACTGCCGAACTCGCGCTCGACGCGAACCCGCCAACCCGAGTGCCCGCCCCACAGCAGCAGGAAATGCCGCTGGCCGTGGTGCATGGACAACCGGTCCTGCAGATTCCGCAGGACCTGTACATTCCGCCGGACGCACTGGAAGTCATCCTGGATGCCTTCGAGGGTCCACTGGACCTGCTGCTGTACCTGATCCGCCGGCAGAACCTGGACATCCTGGATATCCCGGTCGCCGAGATCACCCGCCAGTACGTCGAATACATCAACGTCATGCAGGAGCTGCGCTTCGAACTGGCGGCCGAGTACCTGGTGATGGCGGCGATCCTGGCCGAAGTGAAGTCGCGGATGCTGCTGCCGCGGCCGCCCAGCGTGGAGGGCGAGGAAGCCGATCCGCGCGCCGAGCTGGTCCGCCGGCTGCAGGAGTACGAACGTTTCAAGCAGGCCGCCGAGGACATCGACAGCCTGCCCCGCCAGGACCGCGATACCACCGTGGTCCATGCCTTCGTCCCCGACCGCGCGGCCGTCAAGCTGCCGCCGCCGGTGGATCTGAAGGAAATGCTGATGGCACTGCACGACGTGCTCAAGCGCGCCGAGCTGTTCACCGGCCACGCGATCAAACGCGAGGCGCTGAGCGTGCGCCAACGGATGGGCGACGTGCTGGGCCGTCTGGAAGATGGCAGGTTCTACCGGTTTGAAACGCTGTTCACCGCCGAAGAAGGCAAGCTGGGGGTGCTGGTCACCTTCCTGGCCCTGCTGGAACTGGCCAAGGAACAGCTGCTGGACATCGTCCAGGAAGCTCCGCTGGCGCCGATCTACGTCAAGTCCCTGGCCGCCGGCAACACCAACGAACCGCTGCAGTTCAACAGCGAGTTCGACGACGCCGACGCCGCCAACGAATCCGACTGAGCACCCGACCCACGCATGGATCAAGCACTGATCAACCGTATTGTCGAAGGCGCCCTGCTGGCGGCCAGTGAGCCGTTGACGCTGGCGCAGCTGCAGGGCCTGTTTCCGGAAGAGGAACCGGCACCGCCGGGCAGCATCGAACGCGCGCTGGAGCTGCTGCGCGAGGGCTGCCACGACCGTGGTGTCGAACTGGTCGAGGTGGCCTCCGGCTTCCGCTTCCAGGTCACCAGCGAAGTGCATGGCTACATCACCCGGCTGTGGACCGAACGCAAGACCCGCTACACCCGTGCCACGCTGGAAACCCTGGCCCTGATCGCCTACCGCCAGCCGATCACCCGCGGCGAGATCGAACAGGTCCGCGGCGTGGCGGTCAGCAGCAACATCATCCAGGCCCTGGAAGAGCGCGAATGGATCCGCGTGATCGGCCACCGCGACGTGCCCGGCAAGCCGGCGCTGTTCGGGACCACCAAGGGCTTCCTGGATTACTTCGGGCTCAAGCGCCTGGACGAATTGCCGCCGCTGTCCGAGCTGCGCGACCTGGGTGAGCTGGAACCGCAGCTGCCGCTGGACAGCGAAGGCCAGCCGGCCGGTCGCCTGGCCGCAGGCGCTGCGACACCGGATGCCGAGCTGGACAGTGACGCCGCCAATGACGACACGACCCTGGCGCCGGCCGAGCCCGTAGATCCGGCCGAGCCGGTGGACCCTGCCGCCGCCCGGCTGGCCGCCCGCGTTGCACTGGCCTCGGCCCGACTGGCGGAGCCGCCGGCAGAGACGGACAATAGCGAGGCCTCCGCGGATGCGGGCGCCTCCGACACCCCATCCCATGCGCCGTTGTCGCTTGCCGACGACGACGCGGATACGACCGCCAGCGATGGCGAACCCGATACCGCGCCGGGAGAGCGCGCGGCGCCCCAGAACGAAACCGGAAACAACGCCGTCGCGAAGACGACCGTGGCTGTTGACGAAGCCGATCCCGAACCAGAGGCCGACGCACCCGTTGCCGGCCGGAGCCAAGTAAATGAGTGACACCCCCCGCAAGCCGTCGTTGAACAAGCTTTCGCTCAAGCGCGAAACCGCCTCCGAACAGCCCAAGCTCGAAGAGCGCCTGCACAAAGTCCTGGCGCAGGCTGGCCTGGGTTCGCGCCGCGCGCTGGAACAGCGCATCGCCGATGGCCTGGTCAAGGTCAACGGCGAGGTCGCGCAGACCGGCCAGTCGATCAAGAGCGGCGACAAAGTCGAACTGGACGGCCGTGGCTTCGTCGCCACCGCGCTGACCGAAACCTCCCGCGTGCTGGCCTACAACAAGCCGGAAGGCGAAGTGACCACGCGTGAAGATCCCGAAGGTCGCCCGACCGTGTTCGAAGCGCTGCCTGCCCTCAAGGGCGCGCGCTGGATCGCGATCGGCCGCCTGGACATCAACACCACCGGCCTGCTGCTGGCGACCACCGATGGTGAGCTGGCCAACGCGATGATGCACCCCTCCTACGAGGTCGAACGCGAATACGTGGTGCGCGTGCGCGCCCCGGAAGGCGAAGAGAAGGTGCCGGACAACATCGTCGATCGCCTCGCCCGTGGCGTCGCGCTGGAAGACGGCCCGGCCAAGTTCGACGAGATCGAACGCATCGGCGGCACCGACTCGCACGACTGGTTCCGCGTGGTCGTCAAGGAAGGCCGCAACCGCGAAGTCCGCCGCCTGTGGGAATCGCAGGGCTGCCAGGTCAGCCGCCTGAAGCGTACGCGCTACGGCAAGGTCAGCCTGCCGCGCGAACTGCTGCGTGGCCAGTCGGTCGAACTGCCGGCCAAGCAGGTTGAAGCGCTGCGCGCTGAACTGAAGCTGGAAGAAGGCGCCCCGTCGGCGCTCACCCTGCAGCCGGTGATCGGCCAGCGCCGCGCCGCCAAGACCACCGTGCGCGTCTCGCGCGACGGCGGCCGGAGCAACGCTTACGTCAACGGCCACAACTCGGCCGATGAAGGCCGCGAGCTGCGTCGTTTCGACAACGTGCGCGAAGAGCGCGGTCGTGGCCGCGGCGGCAAGGGCGGCGGCTTCAAGGGTGGCCTGACGGTCAGCGGCGAAGCAGCGGCCAAGCAGTCGCAGCGCCCGTTCAAGGCACGCCCGGACAAGGGCAACCGGGCGCTTCCGGACGGCAACCCGGCGGCATTCCGCAGCTGGTACGTGCCGGACGGCGTCAGCACCGGCCCGAGCGGCCACCGCAATGCCGGCCCGGGCGCTGCCCGTGGTCCCGGCGCACGTGGTCCGGGTGCCGGCGCAGGCGCCGGTGGCCAGGGCCGTCCGTATGGCAAGCCGAAGGGTCCGGGTGGCGCAGGCGGCCCGGGGCGCGGCAGCTACGGCGGCGGTGCTGAAGGTCGTGGTGGTTACGCCGGCGGTGGTGAAAGCCGTGGCGGCTACGGCGGCCAGGGTCGTCCGGCCGGTCCGGGTGGCGGTGGCAACCGCGGTGCCCAAGGTGGCCAGGGTCCGTCCCGCCATCCGTACGGTCATCCGGGCAATGCCCCGAGCTTCCCGTCCGATCACGCCAATCCGGGCGCCAGCCCGTATGGCAGCGCGCGTCCGGCGGGTAACCGCGGTCCGGGTGGTCCGGGTGGTCCGGGTGGCAACCGTGGCCCGGGTGGTCCCGGCGCACGGGGTCCGGGTGGCGCCAACGCGCGCGGCCCCGGCGGTCCCGGTGGCAACCGCGGTCCGGGGGGTCCGGGCGGCAACCGTGGCCCGGGTGGCCCCGGCGGTCGTGGTCCCGGCGGTCCGGGCGGTCGCCCGGGTGGCAGCCGTGGTCCAGGCGGCGGTGGTCACCGTGGTGGCGGCCCGCGCGGCGGCTGATCACTGATACGCTGAGATCAAAAAACCCCGGCGTCGGCCGGGGTTTTTTGTTGAGTCGGCGCGGGCGGCGATCAACCCGGTCGTGTAGAGCCACCCCATGGGTGGCTGCGCTTCATGCCGGATAGGGCTTTCAGCCACGCATGGCGTGGCCCTCCCCCCCTCAACGGCGCTCGATGGTGAACCGCCCCACGCCCACGCCCAGATCCCAGCCCTTGCCGGTGCCAGCCAACGCGAGCGATACATCGCCCTTGGTCATGACCTGTGCGTTGCTGGATTTATCCGCACCGGCGTGCGCTTCGACAGCCGCGTACGAACCGATCAGATCGTTCACCGAATAGGCACCGGAGAACTTGCCCTTGCCGTCGACGATCTTCGACTTGCCCACGGTGAGGCCGCCGCCCTTGGCGGTGATCTTGACCGGGATGCGGGTGCCGTTGTCGCACTGGATGGTACCGGTGCCCGAGGCGGTCTTGTACAGCACCGACCAGCCGGCCAGGTTGTAGTGCAGCTCGCAATCAATGTTGCCGGCAGCCTGCGCGGCCGGGACGGCCGAGATGCCGGCCAGTGCGATCAATGCCAGGGAGAACTTTTTCATGCGGGTCCGCTCGTACTGAAGGGGTAACGAGCCGAATCTAGCAGCGCGCGCGTATGGCGCGGATGACGCGCATCGCGCGCATCCGGCATCCGTTCAGCCGTCAGCTGCGTTCCAGCAGGCTGAAGCTGTCCGCATCAAGCATCGCCGGGAAGCGCGCGCGGTGCGCGGACAGTGCCGCCGCGGAAATCGTGGTGGTCACCACCTGTTCGCGCTCGCGCACTTCCACCTGCGGCTGGCCGAGGAAATCGATCACGGCACTGTCGCCGGCGTAATGCAGTTCGTTGCCGTCCACACCGATCCGGTTGACCGCCGCCACATAGCAGAGGTTCTCGATCGCGCGCGCGCGCAGCAGCGTCTTCCAGGCATAGGCGCGGGCCGACGGCCAGTTGGCCACGAAAATCTGCAGATCGAAATCCAGCTGGTCGGCGCGCTCGACGTTGTAGCGGTTGCGGCAGAACACCGGAAAACGCAGGTCGTAGCAGACCTGCGGATTGATCCGCCAGCCCTTCCATTCCACGCACAGGCGCTCGCTGCCGGCGGCATAGCGTTCGTGCTCGCCGCCGTAACGGAACAGGTGGCGCTTGTCGTAGTACTGCAGCCCGCCCTCCGGTGTGGCCCACAGCAAGCGGTTGTAGACGCCCTCGCCTACCCGCAGCTGCACGCTGCCGGTGACTGCCGCGCCCAGCCGCACCGCCTGCTCGCGGATCCAGGCGACGGTGGGGCCGTCCATGCCCTCGGCCTTGTCGATGGCATCGTTGGAGAAGCCACTGGTGAAGGTCTCCGGCAGGATCACCAGATCGGTCTGCCCGGCCAGCGGCGCCAGCAGTGCACCGTAATGCGCGCGGTTGCCCGCCGGGTCGTGCCAGCGGGTGTCGCCCTGGATCAGGGAAACGCGCAGATCCTGCCGCTCGGTCACAGCACTCATCACAGGGCCCGCAGGCGTTCGATCGCCGCGTCCATCGTGGCGTCGTTCTTGGCAAAGCACAGGCGCACCAGGCGCTGGCCGGCCGGGGCGGTCTCATAGAACGGCGACAGCGGGATCGCCGCCACGCCCTTCTCGATGGTCAGCCATTTCACGAATTCGTGGTCCGGCAGATCGCTGACGGCCGAGTAATCCACCAGCTGGAAGTAGCCTCCCGGCACCGGCAGCGGTGTCAGCCGCGTGGTCAGCAGCTGCTCGCGGAAGCGGTCGCGCTTGGCCTGGTAGAACGCGCCCAGGTCCAGATGGTGCCCGGGCTCATCGCGGATCATCGCGGCGAAGCCGTACTGGGCCGGGCCGAAACTGGTGAAGGTGTTGTACTGATGCACCTTGCGGAACTCGGCGGTCATCGCCGGCGGCGCGATGGCATAACCGATCTTCCAGCCGGTGCAGTGGTAGGTCTTGCCGAAGCTGGAAATCACGAACGCGCGCTCGCGCAGTTCCGGATGGCGCAGCGAGGATTCGTGGCGGCGGCCGTCGTAGATGATGTGCTCGTACACCTCATCGGAAATCAGGTAGATGTCGGTGCCGCGCAACACATCGGCCAGCGCCTGCATGTCGTCGGCGCTGAGCATCGCCCCGGACGGATTGTGCGGCGTGTTGACCATCAGCAGGCGGGTGCGCGGTGTGATCGTGGCACGCACGCGGTCCCAGTCGACCGCGAAGGTCTGCGGGTCCAGCGGCACGTGCACGGCACGCGCGCCGGCCAGGTCGATCGCCGGCTCGTAGCAGTCGTAGGCCGGGTCGAGCACGATCACTTCCTCGCCGGGACGGACCACGGCGTGGATGGCGTTGAAGATCGCCTCGGTGGCACCGCTGGTGACGGTGATCTCGGTATCCGGATCCACCTGGGCGCCGTACAGATCCAGCGACTTCTGCGCGATGGCCTGGCGCAGCGGCGCCACGCCGGTCATCGGCGGGTACTGATTCAGACCGCCCTGCATCGCGGCGATGGTTTCATCGATCAGCCGCTGCGGTGCGGAGAAATCCGGGAACCCCTGGCCAAGGTTGACCGCGCCGTGTTCGGCGGCGAGCTGGGACATCACGGTGAAGATGGTGGTGCCCACCTTGGGCAGCTTGGTTTGCGGTTGCATCGGCAGCAGGGAAAGAACCGGGGAACTCCCAGTGTACGCAAATCATCCAGCCCGTTCCCCCGATACAATGGCGGCCCATTCCGGTGCAAAGATCCCGCCCCTTGAACGCCCCTCCGTTGCTGGCCGCGCATGGCCTTGGCTTCAGTCGCAACGACGAACCCGTCTTCGGCCCGCTGGATCTGCACGTGGATGCCGGCGAAGCCCTGCTGGTGCAGGGTGACAACGGTGCCGGCAAGACTACCCTGCTGCGGGTGCTGGCCGGGCTGCTGCGCGCCGACAGCGGCCAGGTGGAGATCGATGGCAAGCGTGCCGGGCACAAGGAACGCGCGAACTACGTGGCCTACCTGAGCCACCTGCCCGCGCTGAAACAGGACCTGGACACGCTGGAGAACCTGCATTTCCTGTGCGGCCTGCACGGCCGCCGCGCCCGCCAGATGCCCGGCAACGCGCTGGCCATCGTCGGCCTGGCCGGGTATGAGGACACCCTGGTGCGGCAACTGTCGGCCGGGCAGAAGCGCCGCCTGGCGCTGGCCCGCATCTGGCTCTCGCCCGCGCCGCTGTGGCTGCTCGACGAGCCTTACGCCAATCTGGATCTGGACGGCATCAACCTGGTGAACCGCATGATTTCCGCGCATCTGCGCAGCGGCGGCGCCGCTCTGGTCACCACCCATGGCGCCTATTCCGCCCCGCCGGTGCGCACGCGCCTGCTGACCCTGGGAGCGGCGGCATGATCGCGCCTGGGACGGAACCGGGCCTGTGGCAGACCGCACGGGCGCTGGTCGCCCGCGACATGCGCCTGCTCTGGCGCCGCCGCGGCGATGCGCTGCAGCCCGTGCTGTTCGCCCTGCTGGTGGTCGTGTTGTTCGCATTGGCACTGGGCCGCGATCCGGAGGCCATGGCGCGCGTGGCTGCGGCCGTGATGTGGCTGGCAGTGCTGCTGGCCGGTCAGCTGGCGATGGATTCGCTGTTCCGCAGCGACGCCGAGGACGGCTCGCTGGAGCAATGGCTGCTGGCCCCGGTGCCGCTGGCCTGGCTGGTGCTGGTGAGGGTGCTGGTGCACTGGCTCACCACCGCGCTGCCGCTGATCGTGATGTCGCCGCTGCTGGCGGAAATGCTGCATCTGCCGCATGACCAGCTGCCGATGTTGCTGGCATCGTTACTGCTGGGAACCCCCTTGCTGAGCCTGATCGGCGGGGTGGTCGCGGCGCTGACGGTCGGCATCCGGCGCTCTGGTATTCTCGTGGCGCTGCTGGCCCTGCCGCTGTATGTGCCGGTGCTGGTGTTCGGCGCGGGCAGTGTGGCGGCGGTCGCCCGCGGCCAGGACCCGATCGGTGCACTGCTGATGCTGGGCGCCGGCCTGGTGGTGGCGCTGGTGCTGGCCCCGCTGGCGACGGCCGCGGCGATCCGCATCTCGCTGAGTTGAGCGGTATGGCGTACTGTCGGTGGCATGCGCTGCGTTGTGAGCGCCACCTGCATCCGCGTCACCCGTTGCCGAGCCACTCCACGTCCGTTCCATCGTCGCCCTTCGTTGGATAGCCACTGCCGCATGCACCCGATCGTCCGCTGGTTCCACCAACTCGGTTCGCCGCCCACTTTCGACCGCTTTGCCGCGCGCTGGTCGCGGGTGTTCTACCTGGCCGCGGTGCCGGTGCTGCTGGTCGGCATCTGGCAGGCGCTGGCGGTGGTGCCGGCCGATTCCAAGCAGCTGGACAGCTTCCGCATTCTCTACATCCACGTGCCCAGCGCGTGGATGAGCCTGTTCGTGTTCGCGCTGATGGCGCTGTACGCGGCGATCGCGCTGATCTGGCGGATCAAGACCTGCGAAATCCTGGCGATGGCCTGCGCCCCGCTCGGCGCCGGCTTCACCCTGATCACCCTGCTCACCGGCAGCATCTGGGGCAAGCCGACCTGGGGCACCTGGTGGGACTGGGACCCGCGCATGACCACCGAGCTGATCCTGCTGCTCCTGTACCTGGGCGTGATCGGCCTGTATTACGCCATCGAGGACCGTCGCAGCGCCGCGCGCGCGGCCGGCCTGCTGGCCATCGTCGGGGTAAGCCTGCTGCCGGTGATCCGCTATTCCGTGGAATGGTGGGGCAGCCTGCACCAGGGCCAGACCATCCGCCTGTTCGGCGAATCCACGCTGGATGCCAGCATGGCGCTGCCGCTGTGGCTGATGGTGATCGGCACCAAGCTGTGGTTCGCCGGCTCGCTGCTGGCCAAGGCCCGTGCCGACAACCTGCTGCGCGAGGCCGGCAAGGCCTGGGTCACTGCCGGCCCCCGTGCACCGCTGGAGGACAACCGCCCATGACCCACCTGCCCTATGTGATTGCCGCCTATGCGGTGTTCGTGCTGGTGCTCGGCAGCGATGCCATCGGCTCCTGGCTGCGCCTGCGCTGGGCGCGGCGCCTGGCACAGCGCCGCCAACAGCGCCTTCAGGCCCGTGCGGCAGCCGGCAGCGCACCGCCGCTGGCACCGGAGCTGACCCGATGAACCCGGTCCGGCGTCGCCGCCTGCTCTGGGTGATGCTGCTGGTGCTAGCCTCCGGCCTGGCCACCGCGCTGGTCGCGATGGCCCTGCAACGCAATATCGCCTACCTCTATACCCCGTCCGAAGTGCTGCGCGGCGATGCCGGCGATCACGCCCGGTTCCGCCTGGGCGGCATGGTGGTCAAAGGCTCGCTGCAACGTGCGCCCGGCTCGCTGGATGCGCACTTCGTGGTCACCGATGGTGACGCGACTCTGCCGGTGATTACCTCGCGGATCCTGCCGGACCTGTTCGCCGAGGGCACCGCCGTGGTCGCCACCGGGCGACTGCAGGACGGCCGTTTCGTTGCCGAAGAAGTGCTGGCCAAGCACGACGAGACCTACATGCCCAAGGAAGTGGCGGACAAGATGGGCCAGGCACATACCAAACACGATGTGCCCGTGCCGGCGCCGGAGACGTACTGAGTGCTGCCGGAACTGGGGCAGATCCTGCTGGTCACCGCACTGCTGATGGCACTGCTGCAGACGGTGCTGCCGCTGTGGGGCGCCCATCGCGGCCGCGCCACGTGGATGGCGGTGGCGCGACCGGCCGCCTACGCGCAGCTGGCGCTGCTGCTTGGGGCGTTCGGCGTGCTGACAGCGGCGTTCGTCACCCAGGATTTCTCGGTGCGCTACGTGGCGGAGAACTCCAACTCGCTGCTGCCACTGGCCTACCGCTACTCGGCGGTGTGGGGCGCGCATGAAGGCTCCCTGCTGCTATGGGCACTGGTGCTGGCGCTGTGGTGCGGCGCCGTCGCGCTGTGGTCCAAACGCCTGCCGGCCGAGGTGTCCGCCCGCGTGCTGGGTGTGCTTGGCATCATCAGCATCGGCTTCCTCGCCTTCCTGATCTTCACCTCCAACCCGTTCGCGCGGCTGCTCCCCGCGCCGCTGGAAGGACGCGACCTCAATCCGCTGCTGCAGGATCCCGGGCTGATCATCCACCCGCCGATGCTGTACATCGGGTACGTGGGCTTCGCGGTGCCGTTCGCGTTCGCGATCGCGGCGCTGCTGGAAGGGCGCGTGGATGCGCGCTGGCTGCGCTGGACCCGGCCGTGGACCAATGTGGCCTGGGGCTTTCTGACCATCGGCATCGCGCTGGGCAGCTGGTGGGCGTATTACGAGCTGGGCTGGGGCGGCTGGTGGTTCTGGGATCCGGTCGAGAACGCCAGCTTCATGCCGTGGCTGGCCGGGGCCGCGTTGATCCATTCGCAGGCGGTTACCGAGAAACGCGGCAGCTTCGCCAGCTGGACGCTGCTGCTGGCCATCGCCGCCTTCGCGCTGTCACTGCTTGGCACGTTCCTGGTGCGATCGGGCGTGCTGACCAGTGTGCATTCGTTCGCGGCCGACCCTTCGCGCGGCACCTTCATCCTGATCTTCCTGGCGCTGGTGATCGGCGGCGCGCTGCTGCTGTACGCGCTGCGGGCCGGCGCGCTGACCAGCGAGGATCCGCGCCGCGGCTTCCTGCCGACCTCGCGCGAGACCCTGCTGCTGGCCAACAACCTGCTGCTCGCCGCCGCCTGCGGCATGGTCCTGCTGGGCACGCTGTATCCGCTGCTGGCCGACGCGCTGGGCCTGGGCAAGGTGTCGGTCGGACCGCCCTACTTCGGCACGCTGTTCGTGGTGTTGATGGCGCCGCTGGTGGCGCTGCTGCCGTTCGGGCCGCTGGTCAACTGGCAGCGCGACCAGGCCTCGCGGCGGTTGGCGATGCTGGCACCGTGGGCCGGGCTGGCGCTGCTGCTGGGCGTGATCGCGTATTTCATGGCGCCGCAGGGCGCGTTGAAGACCGCAGCCGGCGTGACCGGCGCGGCCTGGGTGGCGTTCGGAACCGCGCGGTTCGTCTGGACCCGCCTGCGCGGCAACGGCAGGTTCACCGCCGAGATGATCGGCATGCTGCTGGCCCATGGCGGCGTGGCCGTGTTTCTGGCCGGTGCGCTGCTGGTGGAAGCGTTGAACGTGCAGCGCGAAGTCGCGCTCGCCCCCGGGCAATCGCTGGTGGTGGGCAGCTATGAAGTGCGCTTCGAAGGCGTGGACCATCAACAAGGCCCCAACTACGTCGCCGATCGCGGCCACCTGCGCGTGCTTCAGCACGACCGCGAACTGGCCCTGCTGCATCCAGAAAAACGCCTGTACGCCAGTGGCGGGCAGGTGATGACCGAGGCTGGCATCCATGCCCGCCTCAACGGCGATGTTTACGTGGCACTCGGCGAATCGCTGGGCAACAATGCATGGGCCGTGCGTGTGCACATCAAACCGTTCGTCCGCTGGATCTGGCTGGGCGCGCTGCTGATGGCACTGGGTGGCTTCGTCACCGCCGCCGATCGTCGTTTCCGTCGTCCCTAGGAGTTTCCCGTGTCCGATCCCCGCCCTGCCTCCCGTCCGCTACCGCCCGTGGCCATCGTCATCGGGGTGCTGTTCTTCTTCGGGCTGCTGGGGCTGATGATCTACGGGGTGATGAAATCCGGCGCGCCGGACCGCGACGTCCTGCCTTCTGCACTGATCGGCAAGCCGGCACCGGCCTTCGAGCTGCCGGTGCTGCACGATCCGCACATCAAGGTCAGCAGCACGGAACTGCGCGGCGCTCCCTACGTCCTCAATGTGTGGGGCAGCTGGTGCGCGGCCTGTCGCGACGAACATCCGATCCTGACCAGATTCGCCGAAACCAAGCGCGTGCGCGTGATCGGCTACAACTGGAAGGACGAGCCGGCCGATGCCCTGCGCTGGCTGGAACAACTGGGCAATCCGTTCGTGCTGGTGCTGAGCGACATCGAGGGCCGCACCGCGATCGACTGGGGCGTCACCGCCGCACCGGAGACCTTCCTGGTCGACGCCAGTGGCGTGGTGCGCTGGAAGTACAGTGGTGCACTCAGCCAGCGCGTCATCGATACACAGCTGATTCCGGAACTGGAAAAGGTGGAGCGTGCCCATGCCAATGCCCAGCCGCAGCTGCCCGCCTCGCCGTAACCGGAGGATCCGCGGGCCCGGCGTGGCGCTGATCGCGCTGTCGCTGGCCCTGGCCTCGCCGGTGCTGGCGCAGGCCGTCTCCGACCCGACCCCGTTGCAATACCGCGATGCCGCCGAGGAAGCCCGCTTCCATGCGCTGGCCGCCGAGCTGCGCTGCGTGCAATGCCAGAACCAGTCGCTGGCCGATTCCAATGCGCAGATCGCGCACGACCTGCGCCGCGAGGTGCTGGTGCTGATGCAGCAGGGCAACAGCGACGCACAGATCAAGCAGTTCCTGGTCGACCGTTATGGCGAGTTCGTGCTGTACCGGCCACCGATGGAGGCACGCAATGCGCTGCTCTGGTTCGGGCCACCGGTGGCACTGCTGATCGGCGCAGGCGTGCTGGTCTGGGTGGTGCGTCGGCGCAGCCGCGGGATTGAACCGATGGACAAGAGCGAGGAGCGCTGGTGAGCCTTTGGATGGCCGTGAGTGCCGCCGTGGTCGCGGCGGCCGTTGCTGCACGCGTACTGTGGCCGCTGCGTGCGGGCGGCCAGCACCGTCCCTTCGTGATTGCGATGCTGGCCCTTGGCTTGGCCGGTGGCGCGCTGTACCTGCTGGTCGGCACGCCGGATGCCGCCGAGCGGACGGCAGCCAGTGACGAGCCTGCCACGCTGGAGGATGGCGTGCAGGCGCTGCAACAGGCGCTGGCCAAGGACCCACAGCGCGCCGATGGCTGGGCTCTGCTTGGCCGTTCGCAGCTGGCGCTGGGCAAGCTCGCCGAGGCCACGGCCGCGTTTGACCGCGCGGTGCAACTCGCCCCGGACGACCCCGGCGTGCTGGTCGAAGCAGCGCAGGCGCGCGCGCAGGCGGCACCGGGCAAACAATTCGATGACCAGGCCCTGCAATGGTTGCGTCACGCCAACACACTCGCGCCGGAGAGTGAGCGCGCCGGCTGGCTGATCGGCATTGCGCTGCGCCAGCGCGGGCAGGACGCCGAAGCGGCGGCCGCCTGGGAAGCGCTGCTGCCACGCCTGGAACCGGGCGCGGCGGGTGCGCTGCGCGAGCAGATCGCCATCGCCCGCGGCACTGCCGGGCTGCCGCCCATGACCGACACCTCCGCCCCTGCGGCGGCGGGCAACCACGCCCTCACCGTGCAGGTCCGGTTCGCGCCCGGAACCACGTTGGATCCCACGTTGGCCAACGCAACCGTGTTCGTGATCGCGCGCGCGCCCGATGGCCCGCCGATGCCGATCGCGGTGCAGAAACATCCGGCCAGCCAGGTGCCGGTGCGGGTCACGCTCGGCGATGGCGACAGCCCGATGCCCACCAGCACGCTCTCCCAGGTGCAGGAAGTCGAGGTCATTGCGCGGCTGTCGCGTTCGGGCCAGGCCAACCGCCAGCCGGACGATCTGGAAACCACGCCGGTACGGGTGCGTCTGCCGCATGCCGGGCCGGTGCCACTGGTGTTTGATCGCCCATGACCGATGCGCGGCCGCGACGCAGCGTGCCGCTCACCACTACGGCGCCATCGCGGCGCCCGGCTAAACTGCGCGCATGACTGAATTCATTCCCCCCGGCACCCGTTATCACGCCCTGCCCTCGCCGTTCGCGTTCAAGCGCGGCGGTGAACTGCGCGACGCGCACGTTGCCTACGAAACCTGGGGCACGCTCGCTGCCGATGCCGGCAATGCAGTGTTGATCGTCACCGGGCTCTCCCCCGATGCACATGCCGCGGCCAACGCCGACAACCCGGCCGCCGGCTGGTGGGAGGCGATGGTCGGCCCAGGCAAACCGATCGATACCGACCGCTGGTTCGTGATCTGCGTGAACTCGCTGGGCAGCTGCAAAGGCTCGACCGGGCCGGCCAGTATCGATCCGGCGACGGGCGAACTGTATGGCCTGCGCTTCCCCGAACTGTCCATCGAAGATGGCGCGCGTGCAGCGGTCGAGGTGGTGCGCGCCTTGGGCGTGACCGAGCTGGCCTGCGTGATCGGCAACTCGATGGGCGGAATGACCGCGCTGGCGCTGCTGATGCTGTACCCGGGCATCGCGCGCAGCCATATCAATATTTCCGGCAGTGCCCAGGCGCTGCCGTTCTCCATCGCGATCCGCTCGCTGCAGCGCGAGGCGATCCGGCTTGATCCGCAGTGGAATGGCGGTCGCTACACCGACCAGGCCTACCCGGAATCGGGTATGCGCATGGCCCGCAAGCTCGGCGTGATCACCTATCGCTCCGCGCTGGAATGGGATGGCCGCTTCGGCCGCGTACGGCTGGATTCGGACCAGGCCGATGACGATCCGTTCGGCCTGGAGTTCCAGGTCGAAAGCTATCTGGAAGGCCATGCCCGCCGTTTCGTGCGCTTCTTCGATCCCAACTGCTATCTGTACCTGAGCCGCTCGATGGACTGGTTCGACCTGGCCGAATATGCCGACGGCGACGTGATGGCCGGGCTGGCCCGCATCCAGGTGGGCAAGGCACTGGCGATCGGCGCCAACACCGACATCCTGTTCCCGGTACAGCAGCAACAGCAGATCGCCGATGGCCTGCGCGCCGGTGGCGCCGACGCACAGTTCATCGGGCTGGATTCACCGCAGGGGCACGATGCGTTCCTGGTGGATGTCGCACGGTTCGGGCCGGCGGTCGGCGGCTTCCTGTCCTCACTCTGAGTTTACCCATGCGCCTTCAAGGAAAGATCAGCGAGTGGAACGATGCGCGCGGCTTCGGCTTCGTGCAGCCCAATGGCGGCGGTGAGCGATGCTTCGTGCATATCCGCTCGTTCTCCGCACGGGATCGGCGGCCGGTACTGGGCGATGTAATCACCTATGACGTGCAGACCGATGCGCAGGGGCGCCGCAATGCGGGCGCAGTGCGGTTTGCACTGGACCGCGATGGGAGCCGCCGCGCTGCCCGCACTGCGGTGCGTGGTGCGGGGCCGGATAGATTCCCACGTACGGCCATCGCACTGGTGTTCCTCGCAGGCCTCATTGCCGTGGCGATGTGGCAGCACTGGCCCATGTGGGTACCGGGTGCCTACCTGGGCCTGAGCGTGGTGACGTTTGCCTGGTACTGGCATGACAAATCCGCCGCCCAGAATGATCGCCAGCGCACACCGGAAAGCACGCTGCAGGGCCTGGCCCTGCTGGGCGGCTGGCCGGGTGCGTTGATGGCGCAAGCCATGCTGCGCCACAAAAACCGCAAGGCCTCCTTCCAGCGAGTGTTCTGGGTGGCGGTAGCGATCAACATAGCGGCGCTGGGCTGGCTGATCCACAACGGCAGCATCCCAGGGTAGATCCACGCCATGCGTGGATGCTTTACACGCCGTGTGCGGATCGCCTTCGCCGCTATCCTTCCAACCGCCCGCCCCGCAAACGATAGCTCCGATGCACGATGCCCTCCGGCAGTTCGTCATGGGTGATCATCAACAGACTGCGATTACCCAGCGCCGCCACCATGTCCTGCAGCAATGCATGCGCGGTATCCACGTCCAGGCCTTCGGTGGGCTCATCCAGCAACAGGATCGGCGCGTCACGCAGCAGCGCGCGTGCCAGCGCCAGGCGCCGCGCCTGCCCGGCTGACATGGTCGCGCCGTTCTCGCCCACCCACGCCGCCAACCCACCGATCTGCTCGGCCCAGGCGTGCAGCCGGACCTCCGTCAGTACCTGCCACAAGCGCGCGTCGCTGGCCGCTACATCGCCGAGCCGCAGGTTGTCCGCCACGGTGCCAGCGAACACCGGCGCGTTCTGCGGCAGCCAGGCGATCTGACGGTGCCAGTCGGCCTGCGCGACACTGCGGATATCCGCATCGCCGTAACGCACGCTGCCGGCCTCCGGATCCCATAGCCGCAGCAGCAACGAGGACAGCGTGGTCTTGCCACTGCCGCTGTCACCGCGTATCGCGATTCGTTCGCCCGGTGCGAGTTCCAGTTGCACATGGTCCAGCAACACGCGCGCCTGGCCGGGCCAACGGAACACCACGTGATCGAATCGCAGCGTTGCAGGCACGGATGGCACGGCCAGCGGCGCGTCGGGCTCGACCACGCCCGGCGCCTGATCCACGATCGCCTCCAGCCGCACCGCGGCGACGCGACCGGACAACCACGATTGCCAGGCCAACCCGATCCCGGCCCACAGCTCCAGCAGTGCGACGGTCAGGAACACCAGTGCGGCCGCCAGCGCGGCATCCACGCTGCCACGCTCGAAGGCATGCAGGGCCAGCCACAGCATCGCCACCAAGCCACCCGCGCCGCACAATCCGTGCAGTGCGTTGCCACTGATCAAGCGCCAGCGGCGACGCTTGTCACGCGACTTCAGCTGTTTGGCTGCCACCAGCACGCGCTGGTTCCAATGCTCGCGCGCCTGCAGCGCGGCAAGATCGGCCGCGCCTTCCAGCCCTTCGAAGGATTGGGTACGCAGCTGCGCCCGGTGCAGCGCGCGGTCGCGCTCCTGGTCGGCCGCGCCACGCACGGTCAGCCACGGCACGCCCGCCCCGATCAGCAAGGCGAGCACCGCCAGCAGACCGGCCGCCGGCAGATAGATGATGCCGGCCGATACCACCGCGACCAGCGAGATGCCGCCCAGCGCCAGCAGCGGGCCGATCGCGCGCACCAGCAGGCCATCGACCTCGCCGATGTCCGACATCAGCCGCGCCAGCAGTTCACCGGTGCGTACACCGGCCAGGCGCGCCGGTGCCAGTGGCAGCGCGCGCCGGAAGAACCACACGCGCAGATCGCGTGCGATGCGCAGGGTGACATCGTGGCCGACCAGTTTTTCGAAGTAGCGCGACACGATGCGCGCCATGGTCAGCCCGCGGATGCCCGCCGAGGGCGAGAAGAAGTTGAAGCCGTTGCCGAGCCCGGCCGCACCGGCCAAGGCGGCGGCAGTGAGGAAACCACCGGACAACCCGAGCAGCGCGGTGCCGGCCAGCATCGTCGTCCACAGCAGCAGCACGGTCAGCAGCAGGCGGCCGCGATGCCGGGCGAACACACCCTTCAGCGAATCGATGTGTGCGGCCTTCATGGCGTTAGCTCCGAGGCCAGGCGCGCGCCGCCGGCGGTCAAGGTCAGGCGGGTGTCTGCCCAGCGCATCGCGGTCTCGCTGTGCGTGGCGATCACCACGCTGCGCCCACGTGCGAAGGCGGCCAGGGTACGCAGGAGATCGGCTTCGGTATCGGGATCTAGGAAGGCGGTCGGCTCGTCGAGCAGCAGCAGCTGTGGATCGCGCAGCAGCAGCCGGGCCAGGCCGATGCGACGCGCTTCGCCACCGGACAATCCGAAGCCGCGCTCACCGATCACCGTGTCCAGCCCCTGTGGCAGTGCGGCAGCGAAGCGCATCACCTGGGCGGCCTCCGCCACAGCGCGCAGGTGCGCATCGGTCGCGCCCGGTGCGGCCAGCCGCAGGTTGTCGGCGATCGTGCCGTGGAACAGATAGGGGCGCTGCCCGGCGTAGCCCACGTCCAACCCGGGGCGCAGCGCGATGCTGCCCTCGCGCGGGGGCAACCAGCCGGCCAGCGCTTCCAGCAACGTGCTCTTGCCACTGCCGCTGGGGCCGACCAGCGCCACGCGCTGCCCAGGCTCGATCTGGAACGAGAGCTGCTGCACCACATCGTGATGTGCACCCAGTGGTCGCAGGCTCACCCCGCGTACGACCACCGGGGGGGCGCGCTGTTCCAGCAGTTCCGGAGCGCGCGCGCTCGCAGGCGGTGCCTCCTCGGCCACGGGGGCCTCCGGCAAGTCGCCGAGCAGGCGTTCTACTTCGGCCGCCGCGGCCAGCGCGTTGGCGCGGTCGTGGTAATGCGCCGCCAAGCGCCGCAGCGGTGCATAGAACTCCGGTGCCAGCAGCAGGCAGAACATGCCCACGCCCAGCGTCGGCACCTGCGCATGCAACGACATCAGGCCGAGATAGCTCAGGCCCAGATACAGCGCGACCATCGCCACGCTGACCGACGCGAAGAACTCCAGCACCGTGGAGGAGAGGAAGGCGATCCGCAGCACTTTCAAGGTGCGCTCGCGCACGCCTTCTGCCGCTGTGGCCACACCGTCCAGTTCGGCCTCGCCTCGCCCGTACAGGCGCAGCAGGCCGAGCCCCTTGATGCGATCGGCGAAGTGGCCGCTCATCCGTGCCAGTTCGCCCAGCTGCGCACGGCCGGCGGCTTCAGCGCCCCAACCGACCAGCATCATGAAGAACGGCACCAGCGGCGCGGTGAACAAGAGAATCAGCGCGATCACCCAATCGGTCCAGGCCACGGCGATGGCGATCAGCAGCGGGACCACCACTACTTCGATGCGGACCGGCTGATAGCCGGCGTAATAATTCTCAATCGCATCGGCGTGGGCGAGCATCAGTTCGCCGAGTTCCCCGGTGCGTTGCTGGCGCAGCCACAGGGGCCCGCGCCCGAGCAGCCGCTGATAAACCCGTTCACGCAGCGCCAGCCGCGCCGCATCGGCGACATCACCGGCTGCTGCCTGGGTCGCACTGCCCAACAGGGTGCGGATGCCCAGCACCGCCAGCAACCCCAGCAGCACGGGCGTAGCGTCGGCCAGTGGGCGGTGATCGACCAGCACCGCCTGGATCAACCAGGCGATGGCGGCCGCCTGCCCGATCAGCAGGGCGCCGGACAGGCAGATGCAGATCGCCGCCAGCCGCTGCTTGCCGCGTGCGGCCGCGGCCAGCCCACCCAGCCAGTGCAGGCGACGGCGGCGCAGGGCGGTTGTCTCAACAATGGACGCGTCGGGGGGTATGCTCAAAACAAGTCACTGGCGGCCACAGGGAGGTTCCGTCGATTGTAGTAGGTGCTGGCCCCACCCCCGTGCGGCCAGCGGTCGCAGGGGTGGGATGCATACGATCCCTGCGCAGGTCTGTTTGTACATTGATCTGAATCAAGGCTGTTTGAAGTTGCTGGTCACAGAATTCACCCCGTAGACCCCCCTTCCCGCCACCTGAAACGGCAAAACCCAACGAGGTAGCCAGGCCATGATTGATCAGACAGTCGTAGAACTGTCGCGGCTGCAATTCGCTCTGACCGCGATGTACCACTTCCTTTTCGTTCCCCTCACGCTTGGCCTGTCCTTCATGGTGGCCATCATGGAGAGCGTCTACGTCATGACCCGCAAACAGGTCTGGCGGCAGATGACGCTGTTCTGGGGCACGCTGTTCGGCATCAACTTCGCCATCGGCGTCGCCACCGGCATCGTGATGGAATTCCAGTTCGGCATGAACTGGTCGTATTACAGCCATTACGTCGGCGACATCTTCGGCGCACCGCTGGCGATCGAAGGCCTGATGGCGTTCTTCCTGGAAGCGACCTTCATCGGTCTGTTCTTCTTCGGCTGGAAGCGCCTGACCCCGGTCAAGCACCTCACCGTGACCTGGCTGATGGCCCTGGGCACCAACCTCTCGGCGGTGTGGATCCTGATCGCCAACGGCTGGATGCAGAACCCGACCGGCGCGATCTTCAACCCGGAAACGATGCGCATGGAGGTGGTGGATTTCGCCGCCGTGCTGTTCAATCCGGTGGCCCAGGCCAAGTTCGTGCATACGGTCAGTGCCGGCTACGTGACCGGTGCGGTGTTCGTGATGTCGATCAGCGCTCTGTTCCTGCTGCGCAACAAGCACAAGGACATGGCACGCCGTTCCTTCGCGGTGGCGGCCGCCTTCGGCCTGCTGTCCTCGCTGTCGGTGGTGGTGCTGGGTGACGAAAGCGGCTATGCCGCCAGCGAACACCAGAAGATGAAGCTGGCCGCGATCGAAGCGATGTGGGAAACCGAGCGTGCGCCGGCCGACTTCACCGCCTTCGGCATTCCGAACCAGACCACCCAGCAGAACGATTACGCGATCAAGATCCCGTACCTGATGGGCCTGATCGCCACCCGTTCGCTGGACCAGCCGATCCCGGGCATCCTGGAGCTGGTGGGGCGCGCCGAAAACCGCATCCGCGGCGGCCAGCTGGCCTACGGTGCGCTGGAACGCGTGCGCAAGGACAAGAACGACATCGAAGCGCGCGAGATGTTCGACCGCCATTGGCAGGATCTGGGCCACGGCCTGCTGCTCAAGCGCTATCGCGAAGACATCCTCAACGCCACCCCGGAAGAAATCTCCAAGGCCGCGATGGACACCGTGCCGCGGGTCGCCCCGCTGTTCTGGACCTTCCGCATCATGGCCGGGCTGGGCTTCTACCTGATCGCCTTCTTCGCACTGGCCTTCTACTACTCGTGCCGCCACAACTTCCAGGACAAGCGCTGGTTCCTCAAGCTTGCCCTGTGGTCGCTGCCGGCGCCGTGGATCGCGATCGAATGCGGTTGGTTCGTGGCCGAGTACGGTCGCCAGCCGTGGGCGGTGGACGGCGTGCTGCCGACCTTCTACGCCGCCTCGGGCCTGGCCCTGCATGAAATCCTGACCACGCTGGCGGTATTCACCGCGCTGTACACGGTGCTGCTGGTCATCGAAGTGAAGCTGATGCTCAAGGCGATCCGCAAGGGCCCGGACGACATCCTGCCGTCGCTGCAGGCTGCAGCCACGTCCCTTTCCCCCAATGCCGCTGCGCCGACCCACGGTCGGGCGTAAGGCAGGAGAACCCAGATGGAATTCATTGGACTCGATTACACCACGCTCCGCGTGATCTGGTGGCTGCTGCTCGGCATCCTGCTGATCGCCTGGGCGGTGATGGACGGTTTCGACCTCGGCGTCGGCACGTTGCTGCCGTTCGTGGCCAGGACCGATGACGAACGCCGGCTGGTGATCAACACCGTCGGCCCGGTGTGGGAAGGCAACCAGGTGTGGCTGGTGCTCGGTGGCGGTGCGATCTTCGCCGCCTGGCCGCCGCTGTACGCGGTCAGCTTCTCCGGCTTCTACCTGGCGGTGTTCCTGATGCTGTTCGGGCTGATCCTGCGCCCGGTCGCCTTCAAGTACCGCAGCAAGATGCCCGGCAAGCGCTGGCGCGAGAACTGGGACCGTGCGCTGTTCGTCGGCGGCCTGCTGCCGGCACTGATCGCCGGCGTGGCGGTAGGCAACGTGCTGGTCGGCGTGCCGTTCCACTTCGATGACAGCATGCGCATCTTCTACACCGGCACCCTGATCGGCCTGCTCAACCCGTTCGCGCTGGTGGCCGGGTTGGTCAGCGTGGCGATGGTGGTCTCGCACGGTGCCGCGATGCTGGTGCTCAAGACCGATGGCCCGGTGGCCGAGCGCTCGGCCCGCTACGGCAGCGTTGCCGCGGTGCTGACCTTCGTGCTGTTCGCCCTGGCCGGCGTCTGGGTGGCCTTCGGCCTGCCGGGCTACCAGATCACCTCGCAGGTGGTGACCGATGGCCCGACCAACCCGCTGCTGAAGACCGCGGCCGTCGGTGCGGTGGCCGGTGGCTGGCTGCGCAACTACCAGAGCATGCCGCTGACCCTGCTGGCCCCGATCCTCGGGCTGGTGGGTGCGCTGGCCAGCGCGGTGCTGCTGCGGGCCCGCCGTGGTGGCCTGGCCTTCCTGGCCTCGGGGGCCTCGATCGCCGGCATCATCCTGACCGTCGGCTTTGCGATCTTCCCGTTCCTGCTGCCCTCCTCCAGCCAGCCGGGCTCCAGCCTGACCGTCTGGGACAGCTCCTCCAGCCACCTGACCCTGGGGATCATGCTGATCGCCACGGCCATCTTCCTGCCGATCATCATCGCCTACACCTCCTGGGTCTACCGCGTGATGAAGGGCAAGACCACGGCCGAAGAGATGGGCGACAACCCCAACGCTTACTGACGCGCCCCACGGCGCCATAGGAGACTTACCATGTGGTACTTCGCTTGGATTCTGGGTGCAGGGCTGGCTTCGGTCGTGGCCATTCTCAACGGCATGTGGTTCGAAGCCCGCGAGCAGAGCCGTACGGATCACGAAGAAGGCTAAAAAAAGGTTGCCGATCGGGTCTTCACACCGTATCCTTGTCGGCTCCTTCGGGGTGTAGCTCAGTCTGGTAGAGCGCTACGTTCGGGACGTAGAGGTCGCAGGTTCGAATCCTGTCTCCCCGACCACTTCGGTGGTCGTATTGAAGCCTGGGAACACGTTTCCAGGCTTCTTTATCAAGGGCCGTGGCAACACGGCACCGAAGGCGAAAAACGCGATCCCCCCTTGCCGCCGACCGGCGGGATCGATACAATAGGCGGCTCCTTACGGGGTGTAGCTCAGTCTGGTAGAGCGCTACGTTCGGGACGTAGAGGTCGCAGGTTCGAATCCTGTCTCCCCGACCATTTGATGGTCACAATCAAGCCTGGAAGACATCACTGTCCTCCGGGTTTTTTTGTGCCTGGCGATTGGCAGGCCGGGTAGCGGCTGCGGATTTCCCCTTCGCAGCTGCCGGTGTAGCGGTAGCCTTGGCCGAGCATGCAGCGCTGCAGATCATCGAACGTGCGGCCCAGGGCCTGCTGGATCACCGCCGCGCTGGCCCCCTCCGCCGTGGAGACGTGGTAACCGCCATTGGCGGCCCCGCCACAATCGCGCCAATCGGCATCGCGGGCCGCGCGATCGTTGCCCGGCTTCTGCCAGGTATCGCGTGGCGGCACGAAGGTGCGGCCGACCGATGGATCGCCATTCATCCACATGCCGCCCATGCCGCAGGCGCTGAGGCTGAGGGCCAGGCACAGGGCGGTGACGGCGCGTGGGTGCAGCTCAATCGCACACGCCCTGCAGATATGCATCCGCCCGCGATGCGGGTGACGCGGCCGAGGGTTCGGGCGGGACCGCGCGGAACGTGATGCCCGACTGCTCGGCAGTACTTTGCAGCCCCTGCATCTTCGGCGCCTTGCCTACGACTGTCAGGGTCAGGTGCGAAAGGCGCTGCTGCTTGAAGGTATCAAGTGCCGACTGCACTGCCTTGCGCGTGACATCTTCGCTCTCACCGGCGACAACCAGGCGGGTCATCGGTGGTTCGGCGCCGCGGGCCATGAGGGCCTTCAGTTGATCCATCCAAGCGGCCTTGCCCACCACCGATCCCATCATCAGGTTGGCGATGCGGTTGCCCGCCGAGGGAATATCGATGTAGAACGCCGCGCATTCCGGCGACTGCGCTGATTGCGGCGATTCGGGTACCTCTGGATCGGCGAAGGCTGCGCCCACGATGCCCAGAAGACTCAGACACAGCGCAACGCGGACATACGATCCAGGCAATGAACGAAATGAAGACTGCATTCTTCTGGCTCCCAAGTAGGGGGGTGATCATCGCATAGGCATCGCAGACGCCTGTGCGGATCAGCGTTCCGGCACCGCACCGGCTGCGCGCTGGCACGCGGGGAACCTGCTGGGAATTTCTCCCTGGCAGGTACCGGTGTATTGATACTCCTTACCCATCATGCAGCGTTGAATCTGGTCGAATTTCTCACCGGAGCGCGCCGCCGTTTCGGCGCCTGTAGTGCCTGATACCACGGCATAGCTTCCCTTTTCCGTGCCGCCGCAGGACACCCAGTCGAGCTGACGCGCTTCAGGTGCTTTGGACATATGCTGCCAGTTCTCCATCAAGGAGGGCGGGTTGGCCAACCGCTGATACGCCGCTTTGTTGCAGTAGACCATCGGTGTCTGGGGGCCACAGATATGACCGTTGCCGATCGTGCAACCAGAGAGAAGCGCCATGGCAAGCGCCGCAGCAGCGCTTCTCATCGGGCTCATCGCGTTCAACGCGACGAGGACTGGCAGGCCGGATAGCGGCTCGGAATGTCACCTTCGCAGGTGCCGGTATAACGGTAGCCCTTCCCCAGCATGCAGCGCTGTGCCGCATAGAGCTTGTCGCGGGAGAGGTCCGCCGTTTCCTTGCCCGTAGCACCTTGCCGGTCGGGCGAGATGTTCCCACTGCGCTGCCCGCCGCACGCCTGCCAATCGGTGTCACGCGCCGAGGCGCCGGCGTCCGGCTTGCTCCAGTCATGGCCCGGCGGAACCAGGTGCGAGGTCGCATTGGGATTTCCATTCATCCACATGCCGCCGATACCACAGGCGGTGAGACCCGTGGCCAGGCACACCCCGAACACGACGCGAAAAACATGCTTGCCTTTCATTACCACCTCCTGGAAATCGTCCATGGACAGCGTGCCATCCTCACCGCGAAGCGCGTGCAAGGATGGAGATCGCTTCCCATACCTGCGGCGGAAGTGCCTTGGCCATCGCGAACGGCGCAGCCACCGGAATGGCCACCACGCTCCACCCTTCGTGCACCATCTTCAGTGGCGACGGGCGATCGCGGGTTGCATTGCCCTGCTCATCGTACAGGCCACCCCATTGGCCGCCGATCATGTCGTGCGGGCCGGCGAAGTACTCGATCAGCCTGTCCTGCCACGCACCAGACGCATACGGCGTACCCTTCAAGGTGCCCTCGATGCCTTGGATGCCACCGGTCAGCCCGCCCATGCCCTTGCCTGCCGGGCTCTGCAGAAACTCCGACAGCGTCATCTTCGCCTTGGCCGAATCCCACTGCACGCGCCCCTTGTCGTCCAAGGCGAGTGTCTTGCTGCCCGGCAGCGTCATGCAGCGTTCGTTGCTCTCCCCACACAGCTGATCCAGGTCAACGCGCGTGCCGCCCAGCTTGATCCCATCGCCGTCAACACCCACGCTGATCCCGTTGATGTTGTTGAGCACCGTGGGATCCTTCGAGGTCGGGTTGACCTCGGGATTGGCAGGGTCCACCACGCCGGCAAAGATGCTGGAATTGCTGATCATCTCCTGCCGCATCCAGTCCGCCGCACTGGCCAGCGCCTCCTTGGAGACCGCGCTGGTCGCCGAGCCGGTCACCGCGCCGATAAGGATGTTGAGCATCTTCTCCTGCGTGCGCAGTTCATCGGCTTCAGCCTGCAGCGCAGCCTTCTGCTCCGGCGTGTCGGCGTGCTCGTAACGCTCCTTGATGCTGGCGCCGCGGCTGGCCACATAGCTGCCCACGGCACTGTGCGCCTGCTGGGTGAACGCTGCGCTGATCTGCGCTTCGGCCTGCACCTTCTGCGCCAGTTCCACCGGATCCCAGTTACGGATCAGCCCGTTGGCATCGTCGCCACTGAGCACACCACGATTGAGGCTGGCCAGGGTGTCGTCGATGCTCTTGCCGGTCCTGGCCAGCTGCGCGTTGCCATCGGTGATAGTCAGCCCGCCTGCGCTGATGCCGCTGCGGGTGGTGCTGGCATCGCTGCCCGTGTCGCTGGCATAGCCGGGCGCGGCAGCGCTGGCATCGTTGCCATAGTTTTGCCAGGACCAGCTGCTGCCCTGCCCGGCCGCACCGGTGGACCCTGGCGTACCGTCGTTGCCACGGCCGCTGTTGCCGCCACTGGACGGGGCGCCGGTGCCGCTCTTGCTGAAGCCGCCGGACAGACTGAGGCTGCTGGCCTTGTAATCGCTGCGGTTGTCCAGATCGCGCACGCTCAATGTGCTGGTGATCAGCTGGTTGCGGCCGTCGGCGATGGCCTGTTCGCTGGAGGCGATCACGCCACCGATCAGATCGGTATTGCCGCCTACGCGTACCTGGTAGCCACCGTCGCCCGCCTTGATTCCGCTCTGCTCGACCACACTGGCGTAGTCACCATCCACCTTGGTGTTGCCGTAGCTGGCGCTGCCGGAGAAGCCCAAGCCGACCGTGACACTGCCGCCGACACTGGTGTCCTTGCTGTGGAAGGTGGAGGTGTCCTGCAGGCTCTCGATGTTGAGGTCACCGCCGATATCGCCGATCACCTGGCGGCCGCTGGCCACTGCGCCACGCAGGGTGGTGTCGCCGCCGGATTGCAGGACCAGCGTGTTGCCGGCGTTGACGTGGCTGTTGGTCCAGTTCACGTCGGTGCCCTCACCCTTGCCCTTGGAGCCACTGGCATTGGCGGTGATGCCGGCGCTGGCGCCACCGGAGCCGATGCTGATCGCCACGCCGACGCCGCCGCTGGCCGCGCTGCTCTTGCGATCGGTCTCCAGCGTGTTCTGCGCCGCCAGCAGGGCGATATCGCCATCGGCCCGCAGGTAGGCGTTGTTGCCGGCGTTGATGGTGCTGCCAATCACGGTCAGATCCGAGTCCTTGCCCGCGCCCGTGGCACTGATGCGCACGTCGCCACCCGCGGTGATGCTGGAACCGGCCGCGTTGTCGTGCGTGGTGGTGGTCTTGCTGTCGCTGCGTGCGCCGCCCACGGTGATGGAGATGTTGATGCCGCCCGCCGCGCCCGGATCGGCCTGCACCGCACCCACGGCTGCCGCCGTGTTGAGCACGGTAGTCGCTGCCGCCAGCGTTTTCATGCGGCTGTCGTCGGTCTGGCTGGCCGCCTTCTTCATCTGCTCGGCGCTCTGGATCGCCGAGATCACCGGCGCGGTCAGCGCCACCGTCAGGCCGGCCTGGCGGAACTTGTCCTCCTGGGTGGCGACGCCGGTCTCGCGGGCCTCCACGATGTCGACCTTGCGCGCATGGATGTCGATGTCGCCCTCGGGCGCGACGACGTGGCTGCCAACCTGGCGGTAGTTGTTGCCCGCCACCATCACCACGTTGCCCGCGGTGGAGCCGATGGTGGACGCCGCGGCACTGGTGCTCACGTCCTTGGCATCGCGGCTCTGCATCTGCGTGCCGACCGTGAACGCGACGCCGCCGTTATAGAGGAACCCGCTTTCGTCCTTGCGCTTGTAGTGGCTCTCGCCGCGCGTGTTGGTCGCCGCCTGCACGGTCAGATCGTTGTCGGCCAGCAGCACGGTGCCCGCATCGGAGACCACGTTGCTGCCGGTCACGGTGATGTTGTTGCCACGCACTGCCACCTGGTGCCCGCTGAGCGTGCTGGCGATGGCCTGGGTTTCTTCCAGGCTGTCGCGCGTGGTGTTGGTGGTGGACTTCAACAGCCCGCGATGGGTGTGCTTGCGGCCCTCGCTCCAGCTATTGCTCTGCTCGCCGCTGGCGATGCTGACGTCGTTGTCGGCCATCACCGAGATCGCGCCATCGCTGCTGTAGACCTGCGCGGCGCGCAGGTTCACGTCATGCCCGGCCTGCAGCTGCACTGCCCCAGCGGTATCGAGGGTGGTGCCGACCTCGCGCTCGTAGCCTTGGCGCAGGTAGTTGTCGTTGTTGCGGACGTTGTTCTCCTGGCGTGCTTCGGTGACCGTGCCCAGGGAGAGATCACGCCCCGCCGAAAGCAGGGTCTGGCCCTGTGCGCCGGTGTTGACCACCTGGGCGCCGTCCATGCGCAGGTCGCGGCCGGCCTTGGCCAGCAACGTGGCGCCCTGATCACTCACGAACAACCCGGCCACGCGGTCGATGTTGGTCCGGCTGAAGTCGCTCAATCCCGCCGTGTTCTGACCGCTGCGGGTGGTGGTGACCATGTTGAGATCACGGCCAGCGCTGGCGACCAGCACGCTGCGCGCATCGATCAGGCCGCCGAGGTTGTCCAGGTCGGTACGCGCATTGGCGCTGACCGTGTCACCGCTGATGCGGCCGTCGAGGTTGCGCAGGTTCTGCGCATCGATCTTCACCGCGGTGCGGCCAGCAATGGTGCCGCTGTTGACCAGATCGCCGCGCAGGTTCAGCTCCACTGAGCGGCCCGCCAGCAGCGTGCCGGTGCCGTCGATATCGCCGGGGCGCACGCGCACATACACCTGCGGAACGAGTGCGGTGGTGGTGCTGCCATCGGCCAGGGTGACGCGCTGTTCGACCAGCCAGACGATGTCGCTGGTGAGCTGGGCCATCTGTGCCGGGGTCAGCGCCACGCCGGGGCGCAGGCCCCATGCGTCGGCGACGGTGGCCGCGTTGTCGAGCAGCGCGCGGTACTGCGCTTCATCGTCGGCGTAGCCGTCCAGGAAGCGGCGGCCGGTGAGCTGGGCGACCTGATCGCGGACCAGCGTCTGCTCGTAGAACCCATCGCCCAACCGCTTCTGCACGTTGGCCGGGTCCACGCCCATCTTCTGCAGCAGATACTCCGAGCCGAGCCAGCTGCGGTAGTCGGCAAAACGCGGATCGGTTTCGACCAGATACTGGCCAGCATTCGGGCCGCTCTGGAACAGGCTGCTCTGCGGTAGTTCGGCCTCCACGCCGATGGTGCGGATCACGGTCGGCTGGTTACCCTCCGCGCCCTGCGCACCGGTGCCCGCATTGCTGCCCGGGCCCGCCATCGAGGCCACGCTGGCGCTGACCTCGGTCACCTGGCGCTGCCCACCGATGGCGCCGGCGTCGGCTGCGCCACCGACCTGCCCACCGACGGTACCGGTAGTGATGCCGCCCACCTGGTAGCCGCTGCCACCATCGCGGGTGTTCTGTTCGGTGCGGGTCACGCCCAGATTGATGGTGCGCACTTCATCGGCCGGGCGATAGGCGATCTTCCCGTCCCACTTGCGTTCGTGATAGCGCTTGAAGCCACCGCGCCAGCGGCTGTAGGTGTACTGGCTGGTGCCTTCCTCGCGCACGCGGTACTCGCCGAATGCATCGACGTTGCGCAGGTTGCCAAGGTCGCCCAGCAACGCGCCACCGGCCAGGATCTGGCTCTTGTCGTTGATCAGCTCATCGCCACGCAGGGTCATGTTGCCGCCCGAGATGATCCGGCCCGGCGCGCTGGAGGTGACCTGGGTTTCGTACTCGGTATGGGTGACGTCGTACTGGGTCCATGCCTTGACGTCGCCGCTGCCGTTTTTCCACCAGTACTTGCCGGCACGGCTCCAGCTGGACCAGGTGAACTCGCTGGCATCGTGCATGCCCGGCGTGCCCTTGGGCTGGATGTACAGCTTCTTGGTCGGGCCCACCACCATCACTTCAGTGGTGGCAAAGTGCTCGTTGCTGTTGAGCAGGCGCGTGGCGTCGATGCTCAAGCCACCCAGCGACTCGATGGTCGCGCTGGCGTTGTGCACCAGGCCGGCTCGACCGACCGCATGCCCCTGCGCGTCCAGCGCACCGCCGATGTTGAGTGCATTGTCGCCACCGCCGGCACTGAAGATCAGCGCCTGCTCGCGGTTGACCACGGTGCCGGCGCCGATGTCCAGGCGCTCACGCGCGGCAAGGGTGGCCGCGCGGGTAACGCCCTCCAGCGTTTCGTCACTGTTGACCAGGGTGTTGGCACCGATCGACAGGCGGTCGCCATAGATGCGACCGGTGCCGACGTTGAGGATCACATCGGCATCGACGCGGGTATCCACGCCGTCGATCAGGCCTCGGTTACCGAGCACGCCATCGGCGCGCACCTGCGTGCGGATGCCGCTGATCTCACCCGTGGCGAGGTTGTCGATCTGGCGTGCGTGCAGGTTCAGATCCCCGGCCTGCACCTTGCCTGCGTTGGTCCACAGCCCCTGCGTGGAAACGGTGGCCTTGCCATTGGCGGTGATCTGGCCATCGTTGCGGTAGTCCTGCTGCAGGGCAAGCACCAGGTCGCCCTGCGACAACACCCGGCCCGTGCCGTTGAGCGCGCTGGCATGCAGCGTCTGGTTGCCCGCCGACAGCAGCGTGCCGTCGGTGTTGCCGACCTGGCCGGCGCGCACGTCCAGACTGCCCGCCGAGGACACCAGGCCTTGCTGGTTGAACAGTGCATCGGTCGCCTGCAGCGCAATGCGCTGGTCGGCAGCGATCATGCCGCTGCTGTTATCGATCTGCGCGGCAGTGAGGTCCACGTTGCGACCCTGCAGCCCGAGCGCGGTGCCGCCGCCGCTCGTGGCGCGGTTGTCGATGCGCGCAGCCTGGGCGACCAGATCGCCACCGGCCACGGCCAGCCCGGCCTGGTTGACCAGCTCACCGCTCAGATCGAGGGTCAGATTCTGGGCGGCCTGGAGACGGCCACCGCTGTTGTCCACGCGCTGCGCCTGCAGCAGCAGCGAGGTGCCGCTGCCGACCTGCCCGCCGCTGCGGTTGTCCAGCGAGGCCAGTCGCGCGTCCAGCGCCGTCTGCGCCTGGACAAGCCCGGCACGGTTGTCCAGCTCACCGGCACGCAGGGTCAGCCCGGCACCGCTGACGATACCGCCACGCGCGCCCGCGTCGGTATTGCCCAGCCGCTGGCCGTGCGTATCGATGCTCATCCCGCCACTGGACTGCAGCAGGCCAGCGCGGTTCTCCAGCGCACCACTGCGGATATCCAGCGTGCCGGCGGTGGCGGCGATGATGCCTTCACTGTTGTCCACGCCGCCCAGACCCGTATCCAAGGCGACGGAGGCGCCGGCCAGCGTGCCACGCACGTTGGTCAGCCCTTGGCTGGTCACCGACAGCGCACGCTCGGCCTGGATCACACCGGCGGTGTTGTCGATATCGCTCGCACTGTCGAGCGTGACATCGCCTTCGACCGAGGCCAGGGTGCCCGCGTCACGGTTGATGATGCGCCTGGCCCGGACGTGCAGCGTGTCGTTGGCAGCGAGGGTGCCGGCGCTGTTGTCGAGGGCTTGGGAGACCGCCACGTCCAGCGTGTCGCCTGCGTTGACGGTGCCGCCGCGGTTGTCGAGGCTGCCGGCGCGCAGCTGCTGCGCACCACCGGAAGCGATCAGGCCACCCTCGCGGTTGTCGAGCAGGCCGTCCACGGCGAGCTGCAGTGCGCTGTCACCGGCTGCCTGGACCGTGCCAGCCTGGTTGTCCAGCTGGCCAGCCTGCAGTGTCAGGCCACCTGCGCTGGCCAGGGTACCGCGCTGGTTGTCGAGCGCGCCGCTCACCTGCAGCGTGGAGGCCGCACTGCCTGCCGCCAGCAGTCTGCCGTCGCGGTTGGAGAGGCTGCCCGCCTGCAGGGCGAGCGCACCATTGGCGATAATCTGACCGCTGTCGTTTTGCAGCGCGTGAGTCACGCGCAAGCCAAGTGTGTCGGTGCCGGTGGCGATCAGCTCACCCCGACGGTTGTCCAACTGCCCGGCGTCGATCTCCATGCGCACCGCCGAGGTGATACCGCCGGAGACGTCGATGCGCTGTCCCTGCAGGTGCAGCGCGCCGTTGCTCAGCAGCTTGCCGGCTGCCCCGGCCAAGGTCGCCGCGGTGATGTCCAGGCGGCCGCTGCCGGCCTGCTGCACCTGCCCAGCCGCGTTGCTCAGCAGCACAGTATCGATGGCCAGATCGCCGTTGCTGGCGAGCGTGCCACCGGTGTTGTCCAGCGCGGTCGTCGCCTCGATGCGGTTGGCCTGGCTGCCGGTCGCCAGCAACTGGCCGCCACGGTTGTCGAGCGTATCGACCTGGAGATCGAGCGTGCCGGCCTGCAATTCCGCCTGGCGATGATCGACCTGCCCTGCGCGCAGGCTGAGCGTGCCTGCGGTGGCGATCTCGCCGCGCTGGCCGTCCAGCGTGCCGATGGTGAGCTGCAGGCCATCGGTGCCGGCATGCATCAGCATGCCGTCGGTGTTGACCAGCACTGCACTGGTCAGCGCCAGTGAGGTGGCATTGCTGGCGAGACGGCCGTCGGTGTTGTCGAACGTGCCTTGCACCAGCAGTTGGGTGGGTGCAGTGCCGCTGTGGGTGATCGTGCCACTGTGGTTGGACAGCTGCGTGGTGCTTAATTCAAGGGCGCCGCCCACGTTCAATGCGCCGGCGTCGTTGTGCAGTGCCTGACCCTGCACGCGCAGGTCGCGCTGGGTGGTCAGCTCGCCCCGCCGATTGGACAGCGCGCCACCGTTCACGCTCAGGTCGCGCACGCCGATGCTGCCGCCGTCGTTGTCCAACTCACTGGCGCGCAGATCGATATCGCCACCGGCCAGCACCGCGCCGGCATCGTTGTCGAGCAGGCCGGCAATCATCACGCGGCCCTGCGCGAGCGGCGCGGTGGTCGGCGGAATCACCCCCGGCGCACTGCCGTCGGTGCTGCCGTTGCCGGTGCCCGGCGTTCCTGGGTTGCCCGTGCCTTCCGCCGTGCCTGGCGTCGTCGGTGCGGTCCCATCCTGCTGGGCCAGCGCGCCGATGCTGCCCTTGTCGCGGTTCTTCAACTGCCCACTCTCTACCGCCAACGCCTGCACACCCGCCTGCTCGATGCGCCCGTCGCGGTTGACCAGCGAGGCGGCTTCCACATCCAGACGAGTGCCGTTGAGCTGACCCCCCGTGTTGTCCAGATCCTGGCCGGTGCGCAGGTTCAACTCGCGACCCGCGCTGACCAGACCTTCATTGCGCACACCGCCGCTGGCCGCGATGCGTGTGTCGTCGCGCGCCTGCAGTTTGCCGGTGTTTTCCAGCCGGCCATCGACGGTGACCACCAGCTCACCGGTCTGCGCGCCGAGATTGCCGGCGTTGCGCACGCCCACACCATGCTCGGTGCCCATCAGCAGAATCTTGTTGGCATACATGCCGCCGAGCTGCGCGACGTCGAGCGCGTAGTGCGGCGCACTGCCTTCCGCGGCCTGCGCCTGCACGCGGCTCAGATCGGCGCTCACCGTATTGGCGCCGGTGGTGACCTGCAACTGCTGTGCCCACAGGCCCGCGTTGAGCTGCACCGAGCGCGCGATCAGATCGGTGTAGTCGACCCGGCTGGCATCCATGCCGGCGCCAAAGATGCGGATGGCACCGCCCTGCACGCGGTAGCCCTCCAACGCGCCGCCGTTGAACATCGGCGTGCCTGTGGTCAGGGTGATGCGGTTGGCGTTGATGAAGCCGCAGCCGTCGCAATCGATGCCGGCGGGATTGGCGATCACCACCTGCGCGCGGTCGCCGGCCACTTCCACGTAGCCGCGCAGCTGGCTCGGGTTGGCGCCGTTGACCTCGTTGAGGATCACCCGCGCGGTGCCACCGGCCAGCCAGGGATTGCCCTGTACCCAGCCGCCGAGCTGGGACTGCGTGTTGCCGCGCGAATTGTTGAGGATGGCGCCCTGCTGGTCGACATCGAAACGCTGGTAGGTATTGCGCGAGACACCCGCCGCACTGGGGGTCTGGATGTTGATCTGCGGCGTACCGTTGGCGGTTTCCAGCACGGTCGGCCGCTGGTTGCCGGGCGCATTCGGATCGGCCACCACCTGCGCCGCGGCCATGCCGGTCACCCCGACCCAGCCGAGCATCACCCACAACGCGAAGGCCATCGGGCGCAGTGCCGCCGTGCGGTCGCCATCCTGCCCGGTACCGGCTCCGCCGGGGCGCGGGGTGATTTCCGCGGCGACCTGCCAGAGCTTGAGGGCGTGGTTGAACACGAGGCGGTACAGATGCTTGTTCATGACAGTTCCTTTGTGTGCGTGCGGTCGGCGCGGCGCGCAGGCGCCAGCGCTGGAATCAGAACGACCAGCTCAGGGTGAATCCGGTGACGGTGTACGCGTTCTGGAAACCAGAGGGCTTGTTCAACGGGGCGCCGACGAAGCCGTCCCAGTACAGGCCGCGATAGGACCCGCGCAGGCCGATCACGGTGCCTGCCAGGTCATTGCCCAGCTGCCATTGCGTGGCGCTGCCGCCGACATGGCCGTAATCGGCGCCGACGTAGAACTCCTGGCCACCGCCGAGTGCCAGGCCGATGTCGTTGCGGATGAGCCAACCGCGCTCGCCCATCAGCGACATCTCGCCATCGAAGCCGCGCACGGTGTAGCGGCCACCGATCGCGAAGCGGTCCTGCGGCACCAGCCCGCCACGGTTCCACTGCGCGCGCCAGCTGCCGGTGTAGCGCAGGCGCTGCTGGCCAAGCTGGAACGGGACGCTCAGCTGCGCATCGGCGAAGTAGATCTTCGGGTGTGAAGTGGCTTCACCGAACAGCTCCTCGGGCGCTGCGATCGAGCCGAATGCCCCGGTGCCGCGGCGGAAGCCGAACGTGCCATCCAGCGTCGCCTGGCCGATGAAGTGACGGTGGTTCAGGCCGAGTTCCCAGCCGCCCATGCGCCGGCGCTGCACCAGGATTTCGGTGTCGTCGATGAAGTTGCGCGAGTCGCGCTCCCAGGCACGCAGGTACATGCTGGTCTTGCTGCTCGCAGTGCGGAACAGCAGGCGCGTGGCCCGTACTTCGGCGTTGTAACTCTCGCCGCTGTACAGATACGACTGCTGGTTGCCGGCCACGGTCTGCTCGTACTCGTAGCCGCTGCGGGTGGCGCCGAACAGCCAGTAGCCGACCGGCACGGAGTAGTGGAAGGTGAAGCCCTTGGTGCCGCGCTTGCCGCCGCTGAATACATCGTGGTTGAGGTTGACGTAGAACAGGTCGTTCTGGCGCAGCGCGTGGTCCAGCGACATCGTCGCGCCGGCCTGGGTCTTGCCGGTGGCCTTGCTGCCGGAATCGTCCAGGCTCAGGTTGAAGCGCACCAGCCGCTGCTGCGACCACTGCACGACCAGGTCGCTCTGCCCGGGCGCGGCATCGGCGCCTTCGGCCGGGCTGATCTGGATGTCGGCCTCGGCGGTCGGCACCCGCTTGAAGTTCTCCAGCCCCTGTTCGATGTCACGCAGGTTGAGCAGGTCGCCGCTCCGCGCCGGGATCGCGTTCCACATCGTGGCATCGCGGTGGGTGCCTTCGGCGAAGCGGATCTGACGCAGCGTGCCGGGCACCAGCGTCAATTCCAGCGCGCCGGTGGTCAGGTCCTGCGGCTGGGCCAGCACGCGCGTGGTGACGAAGCCGCGCTCCACGATGGCGTTCTGCACGCGCGACATCACCACGTTGATCCCGGTGGTGCCCAGACAACGGCCAAGCGCCGGATCGCCGTTGACGTTGGCCGCAGCCAACGCCCACTGGAAGCGTTCGGCCTGCTCGCCGCCCAAGCTGATGCGCTCGATCACGAAACACGGTGCCTCCTCCTGGGGCAGCCGCTCCGGGGCCGCCACCGGGGCGTCCTGCAGGCGCGCATCGGGCCGCGTTTCAAGCTGCTCGCGCAGCGCGCGTTCGCGCTCCTGCTGGCGGAGCAGTTCCTGATCAGGGGCCGGCAGCTGCTGGGCACTGGCCGGCAGACAGATCAGGGCCAGCGCGGCCGCCAGCGGGGCCAGAAGGAGGGTGCGCCGGGAAGCGCCATGAGAACCGGCGCGAGCCGGGGTGGGTAGTACGTGGTTTGGCATGCAGGATCTCGAACGTGGGCTGGCACGAACCATCGTTCGCTATAGACCGCCCCTATGGAGGCCCGCCAATTTAAGAGCTATTCGCGACATGAAAACCGTCAAAAACCCCACTCTCCGGGTAGGACAAGTACCCACCTGGATGTAGGTATTTTCCTAAATAGTCATTTTTTTGACGCAGCTCACATGGAAGGGGATCGCGCGACCCTTGTTGTGAACACGTTTTCACACGTAGCGCCTGCCGAAGGGATGATGAGGGACCTGCCGGTATCGAACCCGTACAATGCCCGGTCCTGGCCCCGCCTTCGGCGGCGGCCCAGTCCCCTACCCCGCAGATGCCGGCCGCTGGCCGGTCTCTGCCGTTGCACCCGCATGCCTGAGGCTGCGGTGCGCTACCTGTCCGGAAACATGCTGATGACTCACCCCACCTCCCCCTCCCAGTCCCTGTTGCACGGGCGCCTGCTGGCATTTGCCGCGATTCTGCTGGCCGCCCTGAACCTGCGCACTGCGGTCACCTCGCTGACTCCGCTGTTGGATGTGCTCGGCCAGACCTTCGGCTTCGGCACCACCATGACCGGCGTGCTCGGCATGCTGCCGACGGCCGCCTTCGCGCTGTTCGGGGTGACCACCCCGGCCGTGGCGCGCCGCCTGGGCCTGGAGCGCACCGCCCTGCTGGCGATGAGCCTGGCGACCGTGGGCCTGCTGCTGCGCTCGATGGCCGGCGGCGTAGGCAGCCTGCTGTTCGGCTCGGTGGTGGCACTGGCCGGCATGGGCATCGGCAACGTGGTCGTACCGCCGCTGGTGAAGCGTTACTTCGCCAACCGCGTGGGCACCATGAGCACGCTTTACATCACCGTGCTGCAGATCGGCACGATGATGCCGGCCCTGCTGGCGGTACCCGTCGCGCAGCAGGCGGGCTGGCGCGTATCGCTGGGCATCTGGGCACTGATGTCGCTGGCGGCGGCGCTGCCGTGGCTCATGCTCTCCCGCGCCCGCCCGCATCCGGACACGATCAGCGCCGCCAACGATCCTGCCAGCGCGCCGCACGGGAAGGTCTGGAAGACGCCGCTGGCGTGGGGCATGACCCTGATGTTCGGCATGACCTCGTTGATGACCTATTCGATGTTCACCTGGTTGCCGCGCATCGTGGTCGAAGCCGGTGCCACGCCGGCCTTCGGCGGCATCATGGTCGCCATCTTCGCCGCGTGCGGCCTGCTGCCGTCGCTGACCATGCCGGCCCTGGCCGTGCGTCTGCGCAATCCCTTCCCGCTGGTGCTGATCGGTTTCAGTGCCTTCCTGATCGCTTTCGCCGGCCTGCTGTACGCACCGATGAAGGCTCCCTGGCTGTGGGCGGTACTGCTTGGCATCGGCCCGTCCACCTTCCCGTTGGCGTTGACCCTGATCAACCTGCGCACGCGTACGCCGGCCGGCTCGGCCGCGTTGTCCGGCTTCATGCAGGGCGTGGGCTATGCCTTCAGCTGCCTGGGGCCGTTCCTGTTCGGCTGGCTGCATGCGGTCAGCGGTGGCTGGCACCTGCCGTTCGGCTTCCTGGTGCTGTGCGCGGTGGTGCTGCTCAGCGCCTCCTGGGTCGCCTGCAAACCGCAGAAGCTCGAAGACCAGTGGTGATCGCCCCGGCGCGTCCATCTACACGCGCTGTGCGCAACTGCTGACGTAGCGTGTCGCTAACTGACCCGATGCCAGACATCGGGCAGTGTTCGGAGCCCCTGGTACCGCCAGGTGGCTGAACAGCTTCATGGCGACGGAGTGCGCTTTCCCATGTTGGCGACATGGTCTGAATCTGTAGCAATTCAATGACTTGCCCCTCTCCTCCGGGTTCCGCCCGGGGGCTGATCGGCCGTACCCGGCCCATAACGATTTGGCAATAACTGCGCAGTCAGGCACGATTGGCATGTGATGTGCGTCACACTTTTGACGCAACACACCTTTGAAAGGATGCTCCAAGGGGGGTTCCATGTACGACCATCGGCCGCTGGCGCTCTGCGTCGGCCTGGCATGCGCGACACTCGCTTTTTCCGCTCCGGCGGCCGCTGCAGCCACTGCGCGGGACACCGCATTGGCCGAGATCGGCCAGTTCCGGGACCACGCCCAATGGCTGGATGCACTGGCGGCGATCGAGCGGGCACGGGTCCAGTCGCCCGACGACGAACTGCTGTATCGCCTGCAGGTGCTGACCCTGGCGGATATCGGCAACGCGCACCGCGCCTGGCAGCTGTACCTGGCGCGCCCCACCCTGTTCGATGCCGCACAAAAAGAACGGCTGGAAGGCAATTACCTGGCCAAGCTGGTGGGCTGGAGCCTGGCCTATGGCCCCAGCGAGGACACCCGCCTGGATGAAGCCGATGCCGCGCTGGTGCAGATGCAGCAGTACCTCGAACGCGATGGCACTACCGTGCAGCAGGCGCCGCTGCGGATCCGCTATGACCGGCTGATCCTGCTCAACCGGCTGGGCCGCCATGCACAGGTGCGCGAGGAGTACCGCACGCTGCTCGCCGAGGGCCACCCGGTGCCGAACTATCTGCTGGCCGCCGTCGGCGATTCGCTGATGGCCACGCAGCATCCGGCCGAGGCGATCCCGGTGCTGGAAGCCGCGCTCAAAGCCGATCCGTCGCTGCCGCAGGCGCGCTCGGAACTGGCCTATGCGTATCTGGAAGACGAGCAGGCCGACACCGCGATCGCTCTGCTGAAGAAGTGGCAGGCCGATGAGCCCGCGTGGCGCTGGGCGAACGGTGCCAAGGCACCCTATGCGAACTGGCCGCGCTACGAGGCCGACCTCAACCTGGCCATGGTGCGTGCCTACAGTGGCGACCTGCCCACCGCCCAGCGCGATCTGGAGAAGATGGTCGAGATCGGCCCGGGCAACACCGGCACGCAGTCGTCGCTCGGCAACATCTACCTGATGCGTGGCTGGCCGCGACGGGCGCTGGAGCGCTACAGCATGGCCAACACGCTGGACCCGCGCGACGTACCGGCGCGTCTCGGTCAGTACGATGCCTACCTGCAGCTGCAACGCGATGACCTGGCGCGGCCGGTTCGTGACACCCTGCTCGCCGCCTATCCGAACCAGCCCTCCGTGCAACGCATGGACCGCAGCTGGCGTGCGCACCGTGGCTGGCAATGGCATGCCTACGCCGAAGGTGGGCGCAGCTCGGGCGGTGGCGGTGCATCGCCGCTGGGCAACGATGACGGCCGCTACGGCGTGGAAGTGCAGTCCCCGGTGCTGGACGACCGCTGGCGCCTGGTCGCGTTCGCCGATCGGCGCAGCGTGGATTTCCAGGACCAGACCATCGACCCGTTGCGGATCGGTGCGGGGACGCGCTACCGCTACGGCCGCGCCGATGCCGAAGCCTTCGTCAACCGCGCCAACGACCACGTCGGCGATACCGGCCTCAGCGCCGGGTTCGGCTGGCAGTTCAGCGATCAATGGCATGCCGGCATCACTGCCGCACGCAATGACCCGGATGCCTCGATGCAGGCACGCGTCTCCGGCATCACGGCCGACAGCATCGCACTGGCGGCCGACTATCGCCGCGACGAGCGCACCCACTGGAGCGTGGGGGCCAGCCAGTTCCGCTACGACGACGGCAACCGTCGCGATACCGTCAGCACCGCCATCGAGCAGCGCCTGTTGACCCGGCCGACGGTGTTCCTGGACGGTCTGGGCAGCGTGTATGCCAGCCGCGGCAGCCGCGATGACGTGCCCTATTTCAATCCCACCGAGGATCACTCGGTGGAGGTCGGCCTGCACGTGGACCAGCAGTTGTGGCGCCACTACGAGCGCCACTTCCGGCATCGCCTGACCGTCTCCGTGGGCCAGTACTGGCAGCAGGGCTATGGCAGCGCGATCGTGCCCTCGGCCGAGTACCGCCACGAGTGGCAGCTCGGCGAAGGCCGCATTTTCGAGTACGGCATCCGCTGGTCGCGACCGGTCTATGACGGACAGCGTGAACGACACATCGGCTTGGATGCCGGCCTGCGGTGGGGAGAATGACATGCGGCACATGGACTTGAAGCGCTGGACCCGCTGGCTGTTGCTGGCCCTGCTCACCGCGGTGCTGCCGGCACAGGCACAGCAACCACCGGCCGTACTTGATGCCGCCGACAACGGGCTGCTGGTGCTCAGCTACCACGACATCCGCGACGAGGTCGCCGCCCGCGGCGACCCGGACGCGTATGCCGTGAGCACGCAGAACTTCGCCGCACACCTGGACTGGCTGTCCGCGCATGGGTATCACCCGGTGTCGCTGTCGCAGCTGATCACCGCCTCGAAGGGCGGCACGCCGCTGCCCCCCAAGCCGGTACTGCTGACCTTCGATGACGGCCTGCGCAGCGTGTACAGCAAGGTCTTCCCGCTGCTGCGCGCCTACAACTATCCGGCGCTGGTCGCGGTGATCACCGACTACGTGGACATGCCGGCCGGGCGTCAGATCGACTACGGCTACCGCCCCTTCACCCGCGATGATTTCCTGACCTGGGCGCAGCTGCGCGAGATGCAGAAGAGCGGGCTGATCGAACTGGCCAGCCACACCGACAACCTGCACCATGGCGTGCAGTCCAATCCGCAGGGCAACTCCACCCCGGCGGTGATCACCCGGACCTACGATCCGGCGCGCAGGACCTATGAAACCGCGGCCGAGTACGAAGCCCGCCTGCGCGCCGACCTGGGCCGCAGCGTGGAACGCATCCAGCGCAATGTCGGCGTCAGCCCCAAGGCGATCGTGTGGCCGTACGCGGCCTACAACGCGCTGAGCAACGACATCGCCGAGCAGCTGGGCATGCCGGTCTCGTTCGATCTGGAAGGCCGCAGCACGCCGGTCAAGCGTGATCTGCACGGTCTGGCCCGGTTGCTGGTGACCAACAACCCGACCGTGGTGCAGCTGGCCTACGAGCTGCGCCGCGATGTCGAGCGCGATGGCATGCGGGCGCTGCAGATCGACCTGGATGCGGTCTACGATGCCGACCCGGTGCAACAGGGCAAGAACCTGGATGCGCTGATCGACCGGGTCAAGAAGATCGGCCCGACCCACGTCTTCCTGCAGGCCTTCGCCGATCCGGATGGCAACGGCTCGGCCGATGCGTTGTACTTCCCCAACCGCCATCTGCCGATGCGTGCGGACCTGTTCAACCGCGTGGCGTGGCAGCTCAAGACGCGCGCCGGAGTGAAGGTGTTCGCGTGGCTGCCGGTGCTGGGCTACGAGCTCAAGGACCCGGCCATCCGCAAGGCGCTGGCCATCGAGAGCCCGGAAAGCGACGGCATCTTCCGGCTGGATTTCACCCGGCCTGAGGTCCGCAAGATCATCGATGACATCTACGAAGACCTGGCGATCAACTCGTACTTCGAGGGCCTGCTCTTCCACGATGACGCCTACCTGCGCGACACCGAGCTGACCCAGCTTCCGCAGGAAGGCGATGACGGTGCACGTACCCAGGCCCTGATCGACTTCACCCTGGAGCTGCGCACCGCCGCGCAGCGCTGGCGGCCGAAGCTGGGCACCGTGCGCAACCTGTATGCCCAGCCCGTGCTGGAACCGCAGAGCGCGAGTTGGTTCGCCCAGCGCCTGGACCTGTTCAACAAGGCCTACGACCACACCGCTTTGATGGCGATGCCGTGGATGGAAGGCAGCCGCAGCCCGGAACGCTGGCTGGACCGGCTGGTGGTGGCGGTGAAGCAACACGATCCGCAGTTGTCGCAGACGATGTTCGAGCTGCAGACGCTGGACTGGCGCACCGGTAAGCCGATCCCCGGCGACCGCCTGCGCGCGCAGATCCGCCGTCTACAGGCGCAGGGCGTGCGTCATTTCGCCTGGTATCCGGATGACTTCATCGCCGGACGTCCCTCCACGTATGACGCGCGCGCGGCCATGTCGGCCCGCAGCTTCCCGTACGAGGAAAAGTGAGGTCGCCATGCATCCTCTTCTCTATATCCTGTTCCAGTTCGCCTTCTTCTACCCGATGGTGATGGCCTTCTTCTGGATGTCCGGCGGCCTGTATTACTTCTTCCGGCGCGAACGCAAGGCACGCGACCGCGATGATCCGCCGCCGATGGACGAGTACCCGTTCGCGTCGATCCTGATTCCCTGCCATAACGAGGCGGAGAACCTGGACGACACGCTCGGCTCGGCGCTCAAGCAGAACTACCCGGATTTCGAAGTGATCGCCATCAACGATGGCAGCAGCGACGACACCGGCGCGCGCCTGGATGCCCTGGCCGCCCTGCACCCGCGGCTGCGGGTGGTACACCTGGACCGCAACCTGGGCAAAGCCAATGCGCTGCGCATGGGCGCGCTCGCCGCACGCTCGGAGTTCCTGGTGTGCATCGATGGCGATGCGATGCTGGAGGAATACGCCACGCACTGGATGGTCTGGCACCTGACCTCCGGCCCGCGCGTGGGTGCGGTGACCGGCAACCCGCGCATCCGCAACCGCTCCACCCTGCTGGGCCGGCTGCAGGTGGCCGAGTTCTCCTCGATCATCGGCATGATCAAACGCGCGCAACGGGTGTACGGGCGCATCTTCACCATCTCCGGCGTGATCGCCGCATTCCGTCGCACCGCGCTGCACCGGATCGGCTACTGGGCCGATGACATGGTGACCGAAGACATCGACATCAGCTGGCGCCTGCAGCTGGATCATTGGGACATCCGCTACGAACCCAACGCGCTGTGTTTCATCCTGATGCCGGAAACGCTGAAGGGGCTGTGGCGACAGCGCCTGCGCTGGGCGCAAGGCGGCGTGGAAGTGCTGCTGCGGCATGGCGGCTCGCTGTTCCACTGGCGCAAGCGGCGGATGTGGGGCGTGCTGCTGGAGTACATCCTCAGCGTGCTCTGGGCGTACACGATGCTGGCCATCATCGTGCTATGGGCGCTGGGCAAGTTCATGGCGCTGCCACCGGAGCTGTACATCGCCACGCTGCTGCCGCAGTGGCATGGCGTGATCCTGGCCCTGGTCTGTCTGCTGCAGTTCGCCAGCAGCCTGATCATCGACCGCCGTTACGAAACGCATATTGGACGTAATTACGTCTGGGTGATCTGGTACCCGATGGCGTACTGGCTCATCAGTCTGTTCACGACCCTGGTGGCGTTCCCCAAGACGATCTTCAAACGTCGTGGCAAGCGCGCGGTCTGGGTCAGTCCTGACCGGGGTATCCGATGAACACTGTCAAATCCACCCGCCGCTTCGACTCGCGGCTGATCCAGAAACCACGCAAGCAGCCGCGGCTGCAGCGTACCGCCTGGGGCTTTGTGACCATCGCCTTCTGGGCGTTCTACTTCTACCTGTGGGCGCCGCTGGTGACGCTGGTCTCCTGGCTGCTGGGCGGGCAGATGGCCTGGACGCAACTGTATGAGCAGAAGCAGACGGTCGATCCGTTCGTGGTGATCGCATTGCCGGTGATGCTGGTCTGCTGCGCGGCGCTGCTGATCGCCTGGGCCGAGTACAACCGCATGCGGTTTTCGGGCAAGGAACGTCGGCTGCCACATGACGATGTGACCCGCGAAGAAATGGCGCATGACCTTGGCGCGAGTGCCGGCGTGGCGGCCTCGCTGGCTGACGGCAAGGCCGTGACCCTGCACATGGATGACCACGCGCGGCCGGTGCGGGTGACCGCGCAGGCGCTGGCCGGCTGAGGGGGGTGCCGGCCGCTGGCCGGCATGACCCACTACGTGCGCGTCTGGCCTTCGCCGCGGACGACGAAGCGCTCCACGGTGAGCGCTTCCAGTCCCATCGGGCCGTAGGCATGCAGGCGGGTGGTGGAGATGCCGATCTCCGCACCCAGGCCGAGCTCGCCACCATCGGAGAAACGCGAGGAGGCGTTCACCATCACCACCGCCGAACGCAACGCGTGCACGAAGCGCTCGGCCGCCGCGGCATCCTCGGTCGCGATCACTTCGGTGTGGTCCGAGCTGTACTGCTGGATATGCGCGAGGGCGTCCTCCAGGTCATCCACCACGCGCACGGCGATGATCAGATCCAGATACTCGGCGGCGTAATCATCGTCGCTGGCCGCCTCGGCGTCGGGCAGCCAGTGGCGTGCCGCCGCATCGGCGCGTAGCTGCACGCCACGCTCGGCCAGCGCTTTCGCCGCCAGGGGCAGGAAGGTCGGCGCGAGGTCGGCATGGACCAGCAGTGTCTCCAGCGAGTTGCAGGCCGACGGCCGGCTGCACTTGCCGTCCACCAGCAGGCGCAGCGCCAGTGCTGGATCAGCGGCGCGGTCTACGTACAGATGGCAGACGCCCTTGTAATGCTTGATCACCGGTACGCGGGCATGCTCGGCCACGAAGCGGATCAGCCCCTCCCCGCCGCGCGGAATCGCCAGATCGATCAGGTCGTTGAGCTGCAGCAGCGCCAGCATGGTCTCGCGGCGCAGATCCTCGACCAGCGTCAACGCCGCATCGGCAATGCCGGCCTCGCGCAGCGCGCGCTTGAGCGAGGCGGCAATCGCGGTATTGGAGTGGATCGCCTCCGAGCCGCCGCGCAGGATCACCCCGTTGCCGGCCTTGATGCACAGCGCGGCGGCATCGGCGGTCACGTTCGGGCGCGCCTCGTAGATCATCGCGATGACGCCCAGCGGCACGCGCACCTTCTGCACGCGGATGCCATTGGGGCGCACATCATCGCGGGTCACCTGGCCGACCGGATCGGGCAACGCGGCGACCTCACGCAGCGCGGCGGCGATGCCGGCCAGGCGCTGCGGGTTCAAGGCCAGGCGATCCAGCATCGCCGTGCCGACGCCCTTCTCCGTGGCCGCCGCAAGATCGCGGGCGTTGGCGGCGAGAATCGCATCGGTATCCGCGTCGAGCGCGGCGGCCATCGCTTCGAGCAGCTCGGCCTTGGCGGCGGAGGACAGCTGCGCGAGTTGCTGGGCAGCCTCGCGGCAGGCCAGCGCCTGGGTGCGGATGTCGGTAGTGGAGCTGGCGACCATCTCAATATCCTTGGAAAAACACGGTGGAGACGCGATCACAACAGCACCAGATCGTCACGGTGGATGACGTTGCCACCGTAGTTGTAGCCGAGCACGCTTTCGATGTCGCGCGAGTGGCGCCCGGCGACGCGGCGGATGTCGCTGGCCGAGTACTGGCTGACGCCACGGGCCAGGCAGACCTCGCCGGCCTCGGTGCGTTGCCGGATCTCGATCATGTCGCCACGGCGGAAGTCCCCCTCCGCGCCGACCACGCCGCCGGGCAGCAGCGAGGCGCCCTTGCCACGCAGCGCATCGGCCGCGCCGCTATCGACCAGGATCGCGCCCGGTTCCAGCGGTGCGTGCCGCAGCCAGTACTTGCGCGCGGCCACGCGGGTCTGCGCGGCGTGGATGCGGGTGCCGAAGAGGCGGCCCTGGCTGAGCGCGCGCACCACCTCGGCGCTGCGCCCGTTGAACAGGCAGGTCTCGATGCCGACACGCCCGGCCTTGGCCGCGGCCTCCAGCTTGGTATGCATGCCGCCGGTGCCCGCGCCGCTGCCGGCCCCCCCGGCCATCGCCAGCACCTCGACGGTTAATTCGGGCACATCGTGGATCGGCCGTGCCTGCGGATCACGCCGCGGATCGGCGCTGTACAGGCCGTCGATATCGGTGGCGATGAACAGTACATCGGCGTCGATCAGCGCAGCGACGGTCGCGGCCAGATTGTCGTTGTCGCCGAGCTTGAGCTCATCCACCGAGACGGTGTCGTTCTCGTTGACCACCGGCAGCGCGCCCAGCCGCAGCAGTTCGTTGAGCGTGGCGCGGGCATTGAGATAGCGGCGGCGGTTGCGCAGGTCGTCATGGGTCAGCAGCACCTGCGCCACCGGACGTTCGAAGAAGCGCTGCCACAACCCGATCAGCTGCGCCTGGCCGAGGGCGGCCAGTGCCTGCCGCGCGGCCATCGCTGCCCCGGCTTCCAGCGCGCGCGGCACGATCGCCCGGCCCGCCGCCACCGCGCCGGAGGACACGATCACCACTTCACGCCCGGCCAGGACATTGGCCGAGACGAACTGGGCCAGACCCAGCGCGTGGCGCGGCGAGAGACCGCCGCCGTCAGCGGCCAGCAGGCTGCTGCCCACTTTGAGGACGGCACGTTTCCACTGCGGAACGGCTTGTTCGGTGAACGGCGAAGGCACGGACTGGTTCATGTGATCGGCGCGCTCAGCGCGTGCTCCATTCGTGGATGCGGGCAGTGGCACTGCCCTGCACCAGCAGCGGATCAGTGTCGACCAGCGCCTGCGCGGCGGCCAGGTCGGCAATATCCTGCAGCACGTAGGCACCACCGCTCTTGTCGGTGAAACCCCCGGTCAGCAGCAGCTGCCCGCGGGCCCGCACCTCATCGAGAAAGCGCACGTGCTCGGCACCCACGTCATCGCGGAAGTCCGGGGTGCGGGTGACCATCACCAGATAACAGGTTTTCATGTGAGTCCTTTTCCCGGGCGCACCCGGCAAGACGTTACAAAAACGGCGGCCTCGCGGCCGCCGTCGTGATTACACCAGTGCGGCCCAGCGGGCGCGCAGTTCATCCAGCCGCAGGTCGGCCGCCGCGCCGGGCGACACGCGCGCGGCCAGGCTGCCTTCGGGGGTACGCCCCTGCCCGGCCGTATCCGCCGCCGCGGCAGCGGCCTTGTAGGCCTCGCGGAACGGCACACCGGCCACCGCCGCTTCCACGGCGACATCAGTGGCGTACATGCCCGAGTCGATCGCCGCACGCAGCTTGTCGCCGCGCCATTCCAGGTTGGCCAGCAGCGCCGGCAGCAGTTCCAGCGCGGCCAGACCGCGGCCGAAGCCATGGAAGATCGCGCCCTTGCTGCTCTGCAGATCGCGGTGATAGCCCGACGGCAGCGACAGCAGCTGCTCGATCTCGGTGCGGGCCGCGGCCACGCTGGCGTGGGTGGCACGCATCAGTTCGATCACGTCCGGGTTGCGCTTGTTCGGCATGATCGAACTGCCGGTGGTGTACTGCGCCGGCAGCGCGACGAAGCCGAACTCGCCGCTGGTGAACAGCGACAGGTCCCACGCGATGCGGCGCAGATCCAGCGTGGCGCCGCCAAGCGCTTCCAGGGCGGCCAGCTCGAACTTGCCGCGCGAGAGCTGCGCGTAGATCGGCGAGATCTGCATCCGTGCGAAACCGAGTGCCTCGGTGGTGTGCGCGCGGTCCAGCGGCAGGTTCACGCCATAACCGGCGGCCGTGCCGAGCGGGTTGGCATCGACCAGGTTGAAGGTGTCATGCGCGCGGATCGCGTTGTCGATGAAGGCCTCGGCCCAGCCCGCCCACCACATGCCCGCCGAGGACACCACGGCGCGCTGGATGTGGGTGTAGCCCGGCACCGGCAGGTCTTTTTCGGCCTCGGCGCGATCCAGCGCGACCTTGGCGATCTCGCGGCTCAGCTCGGCCACGCGCAGCAGCTTGTCCTTCAGCCACAGCCGGGTCGCCACCAGGATCTGATCGTTGCGGCTGCGGCCGGTGTGGATCTTGCGGCCGGCATCGCCGAGGCGCTCGGTCAGGCGCGCTTCGATCGCCGAGTGGCAATCCTCGAAGCGCTCGTCCAGTACGAATGTGCCACTGCGGAAATCCTCGGCCAGCACATCCAGCTCGCGCTGCAGGCCGATGCGCTCGTCGTTGCCGAGGATGCCGATGTTCTCCAGGCCCTGCGCATGCGCCTTGCTGGCCGCCACGTCGTACAGGAAGAACTCGCGGTCCAGGATCACATCATCGCCGGCCAGGAAGGTCTGGATCTTGGCGTCTACCGCCACGCCGGGCTTCTGCCACAGAAGGTCTGCCATGTCTTGCTCCGTAGGCGGATTCGCTCCGCCGGGTTGTCAGGGCGCGCGCAGGGGGCCGCGCTGCGCCGTGGGAATTCAGTGCGGGATGGAGGCCAGTTCGTCCAGGCCCAGCGCCAGGTTGAGGTTCTGCATCGCCTGGGTGGCCGCGCCCTTGAGCAGGTTGTCCAGAGTCGCCACCACCACCACGCGCTTGCCGCCCGGGGCCACGTCGAAGCCGCCGATCTGCACACCATGGCGGCCCGCAATCTGGCTCACCCATGGCGCTTCGTCGATCACGTCGACCAACGCTTCGTTGGCGTAGTACTTCTGATAGAGCGCGATCACGTCCTCGCGCGTGACCACCGTGTTGAGCCACAGGTTCACGGTCATGGTGATGCCGCGGAAGTGCGGCGCCACATGCGGCATGAACTCGACCGGCACGCGCAGGTGCGCGGTCACTTCGCGCTCGTGCACATGGTTGGTCAGCGCATACGGCATCAGGTTGTCGCGCAGCAGTTCGGGATTGTTCTTGTCCGAGGGCGTGGTGCCCGCGCCGGAGTAACCAGAGACACCGAAGCACTGCGGCGGGCCGGCCAGCTGCTGCAGCAGCGGGCTGATCGCCAGCTGCATCGCGGTGGCGTAGCAGCCCGGGTTGCTGATGTGCTTCTGGCCCAGGTAATCGCCCCGGGTCAGCTCCGGCAGGCCGTAGTACCAGCTCGGCTCAAAGCGCTTATCGGCCGACAGATCCACGATCACCGTGTCCGGCCTGGCCGCATCCAGCGCGGCCACGAACGGCGCGGACAGGCCATTGGGCAACGCCAGGATCACGGCATCCATGCCCTTGGCGGCGACCGCGTCCGCATCCAGGTTCTCGAACTGCAGTTCACCGTGCCAGTCGCTGTGGTGATCGCTCACCCGCTGGCCGGCCAGTTCGCGCGAGGACACGAAGCCCAGCTGCAGGTGCGGGTGGGCGGCGATCAGCTTGATCAGCTCGGCACCGGTGTGGCCGCGGGCGCCGACGATGCCGACAGTGAAGGTCTTGGTGCTCATGCGTGTGCGTCCAGGCGGTGCTGCAGGTGGCGTTTCACCCCCTGCCATTCCGCATCGATGATGGAGAAGATGACCGTATCGCGCGGGGTGCCATCCGGGTGGCGCTTGTGGTTGCGCAGCACGCCGTCCTGCTTGGCCCCCAACCGCGCGATCGCGGTACGCGAGGTGAGGTTGAACCAGCTGGTCTCGAACACCACGCTCAGGCACTCCAGCCGCTCGAAGGCGTGGGTGAGCAGCATCAGCTTGGTTTCGGTGTTGATGCCGGTGCGTTGGGCGGCCTCGCCATACCAGGTGTAGCCGATGCTCAGGCGCGGCACCTCGGCGTCCAGATCGTAGTAGCGGGTGGTGCCGACCACTTCATCGGCCTCGTTGAGGACCACGAACGGCAACACCTTGCCCTCGGCCTGCGCCTGCAGCGCGGCCTGGACATAGGCCGTCATGGTCTTCGCACTCGGCACCTGGGTGTACCAGAGCTTGGACAAGGTGCCATCCCCCAGTGCACCGCGCAGGCCATCGATGTGCGCCATCTGCAGCGGCTCCAGCCGGGCATGTGTGCCGGCCAGTGTGGGGACCTTGGTCCAATCGGCGAGATTCATGAGGTTCAGACCTCCAGGCTGGGGGTGCGAGCGGCGCAATGCTCGACGTACGCTTTGATGCGGTCGAAGCCATCGGCGCCGAACCAGAACACTTTCCAGTGGCCTTGCTTGTAGCAGCCATCGGATTGCGCGTAGTAGAAGTGATTGATCGGGTTGCCGTTGCGCGAGCGCCAGAACAGCTGCGGGGTTTCGTCCAGCATGACATTCCAGACCGCGCGGCCCAGGCCTTCGCCCTGCGCATCGTCGAGCACCGCGAACTTGTCCAGGTAGACGCCTTCGGGCTCGTCGGTGAGGATCACTGCGGTGCGATAGTTCTCGCTCACGTAGGCGCGCAGCAGCTTGGTCTTCTGGAAATAATCCGGCACCAGGGTACGGCCGAAGCTGGATTCGATCAGCTGCTTCAGGCGCGGCAGATCGAGCGCATCCCACGCGGTGGCACGCAGCACTTTCTCGCCCTTGCGCACCAGCGTGCCGGAGCCCTTGTGGGTGAACAGTTCCTTGGCCAGGTCCGCCGGCCGCGTGATCGACACCGACGATTCCAGCGGCAGCCGATCCAGCAGGTCCTTGATCTGTTCGATCTTGACCCGCATGCCGCCATGGATCCACGGCTGCTGCATCAGCTGGTCGTACTCGGTGGAGAGGTTGATCGAGTCGATCACCTTGCCCTCTTCATCGAGCAGGCCGCCGGTACCGGTCAGGAAGATGATCTTGTAGGGCTGCAGCTCCTGCACCAGCTCATTGGCGGCGAAGTCGGCGTTGACGTTGAGGATCTGCCCGCAGCGGGTTTCGCCCAGGCTGGTGATCACCGGGATCGAGCCGGCACGCAGGCTGGCTTCGATCGGAGCCAGGTTGACCTTCTTGACCTCACCGACCAGGCCGTAGGTGTCCTGGTCCAGGTACTCGGCTTCGAACACGCCGCCGGTGATCGAGGTTGCGCGCGCACCGTTCTGCTGCAGCGCTTCGACCAGCTGCAGATTGGAGGCCTGGAACACCCGGCGGACGATCGCCAGGCCTTCGGCCGAGGTCACGCGCAGGCCGTTGACGGTCTGCTTCTCGATGCCGGCCGCCGACAGTTCGGCGTCCAGCTGCGGGCCGGCGCCATGCAGCACGATCGGGGTCAGGCCGACTTCCTGCAGGAACGACAGCGAGGAGGTCAGCGCCTCCAGGTCATCGCGCAGCACCGCGCCGCCGACTTTGACCACGGCGAAGCGCTTGGCGTCCAGCTGCGAGAAACGCTTGAGGTACTGGCTGATCTCCTTCGCGCTGGCCATGCTCGAGAGCAGGCGCACGATGGTCTGACGGGTCTGGCGGTGGGGCTGGGAAGAAGGCATTTCGATATCGTCGCAGGCGGCCGGGGCCGCGATGGGAGTTCCGTCAGTGGGGGACCACAACGGCGTCATTCGATCAGGCGCCGTGCGCAATGATGCGGTGCACGGACGCGGCGTAACGCTGCAGCTGCTCCAGCGTCACGAACTCATCGGCAGTGTGGGCCTGGGCGATGTCGCCCGGGCCGTACACCAGCGTGGTGTAACCCCCGGCCGAGAACAGCGAGGCCTCGGTCCAGAAATCCACTGCGTTGCCGATCGGGATGTCCAGCGCATCGGCCACGTCACGCGCAGCCAGACGGCGGTTTTCTGCTTCGGCAATATCGCCGGCCGGGAAGCTGGGCCCGCGGAAGGTCTCGGTGAACACCGCGGCCTCCGGTTCGGCGAAACCGGCAAAGGTGGCCAGCAGCGCATCGATATCCATCGACGGCAGCGGGCGGAAGCCGAAGCGCACCTCGGCGGCGGGCGCGATCATGTTGGCCTTGATGCCGCCTTCCACGCGCCCGATGTTGAAGCGCAGGCCGGTCAGCCCACCAAAGCGCGCATGCGACAACGACTCGACATGGTCCAACGCGCGGTTGCCCCAGCGCATCGCCTGATGCAGTGCGCTGGCGGCCGCATCCTGCTTGCCCGAGGCATGCCCGGCGCGGCCCTTGAACTGCATCAGCACCGAGCTGATGCCACGGTGCGCGAGTACCGCTTCGCTCATCGTCGGCTCGGCCACCAGCACCGCTTCATACGCAATGCCGCGGGCGAGGAAGGCGGCGATGCAGCGCGGGTCGTTGGCCTCCTCGTCGCTGGAGAACAGAAACGCGGCGTCGCCATCGCTGGCGTTCGCAGCCGCCACCAACGCAGCCGCGGCGCCCTTGATGTCACACACGCCCAGTCCGATCACGCGGTCCTCGGCGCGCCGCATCACGTGCGGGTCGGCCGTCCAATGCGGCGAATCCGGCACGGTATCCAGGTGCACGTTGAACAGGTACTTCGGGGCGCCACGCACCGCATACAGGCTGACTGCACCGTCGCCATGGTCGATCACTTCCACATTGAACCCGGGCAGGTTCGCACGCAGGTAATCGAAGATGCCGCCGGTGGTGATCGCACGCGGCGGATTGCGCGTGTCGAAGGACACAAGCTGCTGCAGGTGATCGAGTGTCTGTTCAAGCATGAATCAACAATCCTGTGGAATTCCGCCGGGCATGACCAGGCGCTACCGGAATGCGTCTGGTGGAGAGCCCCCTTGGTGTTCAAGGGGGCGCGCCAACGGCGCGGGGTTGAGGAAGAATGCGCGGGAGACGCGCGCGCAATTCAATCGCTCAGCGATTGACTTGCGCGTAAAGCGTCGAGCTCATGCCGAACAGCTTGATGAAGCCTTCGGCTTCTTCCACGCCCCAGTCCGCCGACTGCGCATAGGTGGCGCCCTTGGCGTTGAGCAGGTGCGGCGACTTCACGGCCACGGCATCCACACGGCCACCGCGGGTTTCCAGCACGACTTCGCCGTTGACCTTGGTCTGCGAGGACTTCAGGAAGGCCTCGATGTCGGTCTTGAGCGGGTCGTGGTAGAAGCCTTCGTACACCAGCTCCACCCACTTGCGCGCCACGTCCGGCTTGAAGCGGTTCTGCTGCTTGGTCAGCACCGCATCTTCCAGCGCGCGGTGCGCGGCCAGCAGCGAGACCAGGCCCGGCGCTTCGAACACGATGCGGCCCTTCAGGCCGATCACGGTGTCACCGGTGTAGACGCCACGGCCAACGCCGTACGGGGCGAACAGCTTGTTGAGCTTGGCCAGGATCTGCTCACCGGGCAGCGCTTTGCCGTCCAGCTCGACGGCTTCGCCTTCGACGAACTTCAGGGTGACGGTGAGCGGCTCGACCGGCCATTCGCTGCGCGGCGCGCACCAGCCGCGGGCACCCTCACCCGGCGCTTCCCAACGGTCGATCTCGCCGCCGGACATGGTCAGGCCGAGCAGGTTCTCGTTGATGGTGTAGGCCTGCTGCTTGGCACGCACGCCGAAGCCACGCTCTTCCAGGTACTTCTGCTCGTAAGCGCGGGTCTGGGTGTGTTCCTTCTGGATTTCGCGGATCGGCGCGACGATCTGGTAGTCGCCCAATGCCTTCACGGCCAGATCGAAACGGACCTGGTCGTTGCCCATGCCGGTGCAGCCGTGGGCAATGATGTTGGTGCCCAGTTCGGCGGCGCGCTTGAGCGCGGCATCCACGATCAGGTAGCGATCGGAGACCAGCAGCGGGTACTGGCCCTGGTAGCCTTCGCCGGCCCACACGAACGGCTTGACGAAGCCACTCCAGATCGCCGGGCCACCATCGACGGTGACATGGGTGGTGACGCCCAGCTCGGCGGCACGCTGCTCGATGAAATCGCGCTCTTCGTCATCCACGCCGCCGGTATCGGCGAACACGGTGTGCACGTTGTAGCCGCGCTCCTGCAGGTAGGGCACGCAGAAGCTGGTGTCGAGTCCGCCGGAGAAGGCCAGGACGATGTCTTTCTTGCTCATGGGGGTCAGGTCCAATTGGAAATGCGGTATTGATTGGGTTCTGGAGCCGGTAGAGCCACGCCGTGCGTGGCTGCACCGTTGGATTCGTTCGATCAGCGGCCGATCAGCGCCGACATGATCGCCTTCTGCACATGCAGGCGGTTTTCGGCTTCGTCGATCGCGATGCACTGCGCCGAATCCATCACGCCGTCGGTCGCCTTCACGTTGCGGCGCAGCGGCAGGCAGTGGCTGAAGACACCGTTGTTGGTGAGCGCCATCTTGGCTTCGTCGACGATGAAGTGCTTGTACTGGTCGCGGATCGGCTTCTCAGGCTCCCAGTTGCCGAAGAACGGCAGCGCGCCCCAGCTCTTGGCGTACACCACGTCCGCACCGGCGTAGGCGCTGGCGATGTCATGGCTGACCTGCAGCGAACCGCCGCTCTCGGCGACGTTCTGCTCGGCCCAGCCCATGTAGCGCTCATCCAGGATGTAATCCGGGGTCGGGCACAGCAGGGTCACGTCCATGCCCATGCGGGTGGCGATGGTCAGCGCCGAGTTGGCCACGGCGGTGTTCAGCGGCTTGGGGTGATAGGTCCAGGTCAGCACGTACTTCTTGCCGCGCAGGTCCTGCGTACCGAAATGTTCCTGCAGCGCCATCACGTGGGCCAGCTCCTGGCACGGGTGGGTGATGGTTTCCATGTTGATCACCGGCACCGGCGAGTACTTGGCGAAGCTCTTGAGCACTTCGTCTTCGCGGTCCTTGGTCCAGTCGATGAACTTCGGGAAGGCACGCACGCCGATCAGGTCCACATAGCGGCCCAGCACCTTGGCTACTTCGGCGATGTGCTCCTCGGTGTCCCCGTCCATCACCGAGCCCAGGTTGAACTCGATCGGCCAGGCGTCTTTGCCCGGCTGCAGCACGATCGCGTGGCCACCCAGCTGGAACGCGCCCAGCTCGAAGCTGGTGCGGGTACGCATGGAGGGGTTGAAGAACACCAGGGCAATCGACTTGCCCTTGAGCTCGTCGCCCAGTTTGTTGCGCTTGAACAACGCGGCCTGGGTCAACAGGGCATCCAGGTCGGTGCGGCTCCAGTCCTGGGTGTTCAGGAAGTGCTTCAGGGACATCGATCGATCCTTTGCGGCTGGTTTTCCACCGTTTCCGGCGGAGGTTGGGGGCGCCGGGGCGCGTTCAGGGCTCAACAAAACGTATACAGATGAAACTTTTCAGATCGTAGAAACGAAAAAACCCAGCGCGGGGGCTGGGTTTTCCGAACAGACAGCACGAAGCTCCGGTTACCCAGCGAAAATGTGGGGTTCCGGTCGGCGGGCACGCGACGTCATGCCCGTAGCCATACGGGCGGCGCTGGTGTCGTGCTGGAAGTCGGTGAGTTTCATGGCCGCCCATCTTTGCATGCACCCGGGGTGGGTGCAAGGCCTGAATGGAAATTCAGGTTGAAGGCGTCGCCCGCGAGGCGACGGAAGGAGTCACGGGTTGGCGCCACCGGCCTGCTCGTTGCCCACCCAAGGGGTGATCGAGACCCGGATCTTGAGCCGGTTGCCCGGGTCTTCCGGCAGGCGGGAGCGGTACTTGGTGCCCTTGTAGACGTAGTCCACGTCGTAGGCGATCGGGCGGCGGAACTCGCGGCCGACCGGGATGATCTTGCAATCGCGGGTCAGCAGCGGCCCGGTGTTGGCCGGCGGCTTCTCGACCACGACGGTCTCCTGATAGGCGCTCTCGTCGGTACTGCCATCCTCCCGGCGGAAGATCGAGCGCACCGAATCCATGAAGCGGCCGAAGCGGCCCTTGTCTTCCTGCGGCTCCTCGCCGGTGACGTTGACCGGTGCCAGGGTACGGGTGGAGACCGGCTCGCAGTGTTCCTCGGTGCGCGTCGCCCGCAGGGTCTGGAAGATGGGCTCCACGTTGAGCACCTGGGCGTAGTCGAACTTCACGTTCTCCACGATCACGACCCGGTTGCGCACCTCACTGTCCTGGGCGCACGCCCCGAAGGCGGCACTTCCGAGCACGCAGACCAGCGTCAACAACGAAGCGGATTTCATTGGCAACAGGGAAAAGGACAAGGGGGATAGTGTAGGCAGTGGCAGGCACAAGGGGCTGAACATTACCCGTCCGTGACGTTTCTGCCCATAGTCCGGACCGGCCCGCCGGCCGGAAGCCCGCAACGGCGGGCCTGTTGCCCCGAGCGCCACAGGTGTACCGGTGTCGTTTCAGTCAGATACCCGCCGACAGTCCCGCCCCGGCCACATCCCCCCAAAGCCCCCGACACGTTCTAAAATCGACCGCTTACCCCCGCCCCAGACCCTCATGACCCTGCGCCTGCACAACAACCTGACACGCCAGCTCGAACCGTTCACCCCGCTCGATCCGACCTGTCCGACCCTGTATGTGTGTGGCCCCACGGTCTACAACTACGTCCACATCGGCAATGCCCGTGGGCCGGTGGTGTTCGGGGTCCTGGCCGATCTGCTGCGACGCCGCTTCGGTGGCCTGCGCTATGCCCGCAACATCACCGACGTGGATGACAAGATCAACACGGCCGCACGCGAGCAGCACGTTCCGATCAGCACCATCACCGACCGCTTCGCCGCCGCCTACCGCGAGGACATGGCCGCGCTGGGCGTGGTGCCGCCGGATATCGAGCCGGAAGCCACCGCGCACATCCCGCACATCGTCACCATGATCGAGCAGCTGATCACCAACGGGCACGCCTATGCGGCCGAAGGCCACGTGCTGTTCTCGGTGAGCTCCTACGCCGACTACGGCAAGCTCTCGCGCCGTGACCCGGACGAGATGCTGGCCGGTGCGCGCGTGGATGTCGCCCCGTACAAGCGCGACCCGGGCGATTTCGTGCTGTGGAAGCCGTCCAGCGACGATCTGCCGGGCTGGGCATCGCCCTGGGGCCGTGGCCGCCCGGGCTGGCACATCGAGTGCTCGGCGATGGCCGCCGCGCACCTGGGGCCGACCATCGATATCCATGCCGGCGGCGTGGACCTGCAGTTCCCGCACCACGAGAACGAGATCGCCCAGAGCGAGTGCGCGCATGGCGGGCAGACCTTCGCCCGGTTCTGGCTGCACAACGGCATGCTCAACTTCGGCGGCGCCAAGATGAGCAAGTCGATCGGCAACATCGAGCGCGTGCATGATCTGGTCCGCCAGCATGCCCCCGAGGCGCTGCGCTATGCGCTGCTGTCGGCCCACTACCGGCAGCCGCTGGACTGGTCCGATGCGCTGATCGAGCAGTCGGTGCGCACCCTGGACCGGCTGTACGGCACCCTGCGCGGTCTGGTCGAGGTGGACGCCGCTGCGGTGATTCCGACCGAGATCGAGGCCGCGCTGGATGACGACCTCAATACGCCGCAGGCGCTGGCCGAGCTGGCCCGTATCGCCGGTGAGGCACGCAAGGCTGCCGACGCCGACAAGGCGCACTGGAAGTCCGCGCTGCTCGGTGCCGGCCTGGCACTGGGCCTGCTGCAGCAGGATCCCGCAGCCTGGTTTGGCACCGCAGGCGGCAACGACGACGATGCGGCCATCCAGGGCCTGATCGACGAACGCGCCGCTGCCAAGCAGGCCCGCGACTTCGCCCGCGCCGATGCGATCCGCGACCAGTTGGCCGCCGAGGGCATCGTGCTGGAAGACACCGCCCAAGGCGTGCGCTGGTCGCGCAAGCGCTGACAGACCGCCCGGCTGACCGTCGGGCGCTACCCGACACCGCCCGATCCCCTGGGCGTTGCCATGACATCGCCCCGGCCACGGACGGCCGGGCTGCCTCCCCCCGCAACTGCACGGTCACCCACGGACGGCGAACACCGACCCGGAGCCCCCATGACCCCCACCTCCCCGTTCCCGCTCGAGCCCACCGCTGCTGACGCCCAGGCCGCCATCGCCGAGGAATTCGCCTTCTTCGGTGACTGGTCCGAGCGCTACCAGTACCTGATCGACCTCGGCCGCAAGCTGCCCACCTTCCCGGAGGAATGGAAGACCGAGGAGCACCGCCTGCTCGGCTGCCAGTCCATGGTCTGGATCGTGCCGGACGGCAATGCCGAGGCGCTGCGCTTCCACGCGATCAGTGATTCGGCGATCGTCTCCGGGCTGATCTACCTGGCCCTGCGCGTCTACTCGGGCCGTTCGGCGGCCGAGATCCTGGCCACCGAGCCGAGCTACATCCAGGACATCGGGCTGTCGCGCCACCTGTCGCCGACCCGCAGCAACGGCGTCGCGGCGATGCTGGCCTTCATCCGCGACACCGCCCAAGCGCAGTCGTGACGCTCTCCGCCGATCCGCAGGAGCCGGACAGCGCCCTGCAGCTGCTGGCCCGCCCGGGCTTTTCGCTGGTGCTGGCGTACCGCATCTTCGCGATGCTCTCCTACCAGATCGTTGCGGTGACGGTCGGCTGGCATATCTACGAAGTCACCCGCAATCCGTTCTCGCTGGGCCTGGTCGGCCTGGCCGAGGTGCTCCCGTTCTTCTGCGTGGCGCCGTTCGCCGGCTATCTGGTGGACCACCTGCCCCGCCGCCGGCTGGGCATGGTCGCGTGCAGCGGGCTGGTGATGACCGCATTGGTGCTGACCGCGGTCGCCCAGGGCTGGCTGCCGTTCCACGGGGTGTGGCCGATCTATGCGGCGATCGCACTGACCGGCATGGTCCGCGCGTTCCTCTCGCCGATCTACAACGCACTGTTCGCCCGCGTGCTGGAGCGCACGCAGTACGCGCGTGGCGCGGGACTGGGCGCAGTGGTGTTCCAGACCGGCATGGTGGTCGGCCCGGCACTGGGCGGCGCACTGGTGGCGTGGGGCGGCAAGGGCGTGGCCTATGGCGTGGCGGTGGGCGTGTCGCTGATCGCGCTGGGCTGCCTGGCGGCACTGCGGGTGTCCGAGCCGGTGCACACGGGTCCGGCGGCGCCGATCTTCAAGAGCATCGCCGAGGGCGGCCGGTTCGTGCTGGGCAACAAGATCATGGTCGGGGCGATGGCGCTGGACATGTTTTCGGTGTTGCTCGGCGGCGTGGTAGCGATGCTGCCGGCCTTCCTGCACGAGATCCTGCATCACGGCCCGGAGGGGCTGGGGGTGCTGCGCGCGGCGCCGGCGCTGGGCTCGGTGTGCGTGGGGCTGTGGTTGGCGCGTCGGCCGCTGCAGCGCAATGCGGGGCGTGTGCTGTTGTTCGCGGTGGCCGGCTTTGGTCTGTGCGTGATCGGGTTCGGGCTGTCGTCGAATTTCTGGCTGTCGGCGGCGATCCTGTTGTTCTACGGTGCGTTCGACGGTGTGTCGGTGGTGGTGCGTTCGACGATTCTGCAGTTGGCGACGCCGGAGGAGATGCGTGGTCGGGTGTCGTCGATCAATGGCATTTTCATCAGTTCGTCGAATGAGCTGGGTGCGTTCTATGCGGGCACGATGGCGAAGCTGTTGGGGCTGGTCCCGGCGGTGGTGCTGGGTGGCTTTGCGGTGTTGAGCGTGGCGGGCATTACGGCCTGGAAGAATCCGACGCTGCGGCGGTTGAATCTGCGCGATCTGCATTGACGGATTTCCTGCCTGGCTGATCGGCTGCCCGGTTGGTTGGCCGCTCGGCCGTTTGGCCGTTTGGCTGGCGCTGCGCGGTTGGGTTTCCGGGGCTGCGAGTCGGCGCCTGCTTATGCCTGGGGTTGGGCGGCCGGGCACCGCAGTGCAGGACCCGCCGTGAACCCATCCATGGGGGCTCGTAGTGCGGCTTGCTCGTGCGTGCAATCCTGCACGCACGGCAAGGCCGGGGTTGGGCGTCCTGCCCAACCCGTCCGGCGCATGCGCCGGACCCATGCCGCACACGGTCCTTCACTGCGCTACCCGTCCACCCATGGACAGTGGGTTGCTTGCGCGGAATCAACAGCGAAAAGCGAACGGCAAACAGCAGATAGCGGACGTCTCACGGCTTATCACTCACGGCGTGCAGCGCCGGTTGATGGCTGTTGGCTGTTGGCTGTTGGCTGTTAGCTGTTGGCTGTTGGCTGTCAGCGCTTGGCTTTGGCTGTTAGCTGTTAGCTGCTGGCTTACGGCTTACGGCTTCGGCTTCCCTTCCGGGTGCCAGCGTATTGCGAATTACGAATTGCGCAATTCTCGGCGCGCCCGCCTCGCCGGTAGATTCACGCCATGCGTGGATATCGCGCGCACCGCTGCACAAGCATCCAGACCAGCGCGGTACCCAGGCAACCTTGGCGACTGACTCACAGCGTGTCGGAAGCGGGAGTCCAGGCTCTTCCTGCCGCCCACCCATGAACCTGTCGGGAGTGGGTCGGGTAGCCCGGTCCGGGACCGTGTGCGGCATGGATGCCGCACTACGAGCCCCCATGGATGGGTTTACGGCGGGTCCCGGACCGGGCTGCCCGACCCACTCGGGCACCAGACAGCAAGGCGCCAACGCCCTTCGCGACCAACCCGAACCAACCCGAACCAACCCGAACCAAAAACAGACAGCCAAAAAAAACCCGGCCGAAGCCGGGTTTTTCGTAGAACAGCACAACCAACAGCGCGATCAGTCGCCCTGCTGCTTCTGCAGATGCTCCCAACGCTCCTGCGCATCGATCGTGCGCTCAGCGGTCAGGCGGGCTTCCAGACGATCCAGGCCAATCTCTTCGCCCGTATCCACACAGAAACCGTAATCGCCATCTTCCAGACGCTTCAGCGTGCTGTTGATCTTGCCGATCAGCTTGCGATAACGATCGCGGGTACGCAGTTCCAGCGAGTTCTCGGTCTCGCGGGTAGCGCGCTCGGCCTCATCGCCGATATCACGCACTTCTTCCTGCAGATTCGCGATGGTCTGCTTGGATTCCTCCACCAGATCATTGCGCCAGTGCTGCAGGCGCTGGCGGAAATACTCCAGCTGCAGCGGGCTCATGTATTCCTCTTCCGCGCTCGGCTTGTAACCGTCGGGCAGGATCGGACGACCGGTGGCTTCGTCAGTCTTGTATTCCACCACCTTGACCTTGGTGCGCGGTGCCGGGGCGGACGAGCGCGCTGCCACGGCAACGGCGACCTTGCCGACCGGACGCGACACGGGCTTGGGGGCGGACTCGGACTTGGCGGGGGTTTTTGCAGGCGATTTCGAAACGGGCACGGGATTCTTGTTTTGCGGGGCCTTGGAGGCGGGGGCCGCTGCGACCGGCGCCGGCGCGGAGGCCGGAGAGGTGACAGGTTTGGCCGCGCTCTTGGCCGGGACAGACTTGGCCGGGGCCGGCGATGCCGGCTTCGGTGCGGACTTCACTACAGGTGCTGCAACCGGCTTGGTGGCCGGCTTGGGTGCCACGGGCTTGCTGGCGGTCTTGCTGGCCTTGGCCGGCGTGGCCGGTGCCTGCTTGACTGCGGACTTCTTCGCCGGTGCCGGCTTGGCCGCCGGTTTGGCGACAGCAGGCGTCACGGTCTTCTTGGCTGCCGTCTTGCTGGCAGCGGCTTTCTTGACAGGCGCCTTGCTCACCGGCTTGCCTGCCGCGCGCTTGGCGGGCGTGGCAACCGGCTTGGCGACCGTCGACTTCTTGGCAACGACCTTCTTGGCGACGGTCTTCTTGGCCACCACCGTCTTGGCAGCAGGCTTCTTGGCGACAGCCTTCTTGACGGCCTTGGCCGGCGACGTGCTGGCCGCCTTTTTAACGGGTGCCGTCCTGGCCGCCGGTTGTTTGGATGCAGGCTTGCCAGCCGGCTTGGCGGCCGGCTTCTTGGCAACGGACTTGGCCGCCAACTTCTTTACAACAGGCTTGGCGGTTTTCTTGGCGGCCTTGACGGCCTTCTTTGCAGTTTTTTTAGCAGCCACGAAACGCTCTTCCTTGGATTCCCCGGGGCCCGGGAAAGCGGGCCTTTATAGCCTACCCGACCAGCAGCAGCAACCACACCGCCTACTCCGTTCAGCCCCGGAGTCGCAAGGCGTGCGACCGGCCCGCCTGGCAGGCGGGCCAACGTGCGCAGTTCGGTACCTGACCCGGCGACACGCCGGGGCGGCCCGTCGCGCGCGTGGGTGCGGACGGGTCCAACGCCCCATCCTGCGACAAATGCGCCCTTCATGCCAACTGGAATAAGATTGGGGGGTGATCTCACGCCTGCTCATCGCCCTGCTGCGCTTCTACAAGCGCTTCATCAGCCCGCTGCTGGGGCCGCGTTGCCGCTTCATGCCCAGCTGTTCTGAATACGCCATGCAAGCCATCGCCACCCATGGCCCCGCGCGCGGCAGCTGGCTGGCCGCGCGCCGGCTGGGCCGCTGCCATCCCTTCCATCCCGGTGGCATCGACGAGGTGCCCCCGCGCGCCGCGCATGACGCTACCTGCCGCTGCACAGGAAAACACTGAATGTCCTCCACGCTCATCGTCAACGCCCGCCTGGTCAACGAAGGCACCATCACCCAGGGTGACCTGCGCATCGAAGATGGCCGCATCGCGCAGATCGGCCCCGGTTTGGATGCCCGCCCTGGCGAAACCGTCGTCGACGCCGCCGGCCGCTGGCTGCTGCCGGGCATGATCGACGACCAGGTCCATTTCCGTGAGCCCGGCCTGACCCACAAGGGCGACATCGCGACCGAATCGGCCGCGGCCGTCGCCGGGGGCCTGACCAGCTTCATGGACATGCCCAACACCAACCCGCCCACGCTCAACGCCGAGATCCTGCAGTCCAAATACGATGCCGCCGCCGGCCGCGCACGCGCCAACTACGGCTTCTACATGGGCGCCAGCAACGACAACCTGGCCCACATCCAGTCGCTGGATCCCAAGACCGCGCCGGGCATCAAGGTGTTCATGGGCGCCTCCACCGGCAACATGCTGGTCGACAACCCGGAAACGCTCGATGCGATCTTCCGCGATGCGCCTACGCCGATCATCACGCACTGCGAAGACACGCCGATGATCGATGCCAAGGCCAAGGAGTACGCCGAGAAGTATGGCGATGCCCTGAGTGCCGAGCAGCACCCGGACATCCGCTCGCGCGAGGCGTGCCTGAAGTCCTCCGAGCTGGCCGTGTCGCTGGCCAGGAAGCACGGCACCCGCCTGCACGTGCTGCATATCTCCACCGCCGATGAGCTGGCCCTGTTCGAACGCGGCCCGCTGATCCGCGCCGATGGCAGCCGCAAGCAGATCACCGCCGAAACGTGCATCCACTTCCTGCGTTTCGACCGCAGCGATTACGCGCGGCTGGGCAACCTGATCAAGTGCAACCCGGCGATCAAGGAAGCCAGCGACCGCGAAGCGCTGACCCGCGCCGTGGCCGATGACGTGATCGACGTGCTCGCCACCGATCATGCGCCGCACACCTGGGAAGAAAAGCAGAAGCCCTATGCACAGGCGCCGTCCGGCCTGCCGCTGGTGCAGTACGCACTGGTCGCCGCGCTGGAACTGGTGCACGAAGGCAAACTGGAGATCACCCAGGTCGTGCAGAAGTTCGCGCACGCGCCGGCGCAGCTGTTCGATGTCAGCCAGCGTGGCTACCTGCGCGAAGGCTACTTCGCCGATCTGGTGCTGGTCGAAGACGTGCCTTTCACCGTCAAGCGCGAAGACGTGCTGTCCAAGTGCGGCTGGTCGCCGTTTGAAGGCACCACCTTCCGTTCGCGCATCGCCTCGACCTGGGTCAACGGGCAGTTGGCGTGGGATGGCGAGAAGCTGGTGGGCTCGCCGAACGGCCAGCGCATGAGCTTCGACCGCTGATGCGGGCACGGGTGTTGAGCGCGGCCCTGGCGGCCGCAGGCGTCGCGGCGATGGGTAGTCTGCTGCCCTCGCCCGCCGTGGCCCAGGCCGATGCGCGCGTGGTGTTTCCGGCCAGCGCCTCGCAGGGCGCGATGGTGATCGGCAAGGTGCCGGCCGGCAGCGTCGTGCAGTACGGCGGCCGCACCCTGCGCGTGAGCGGGTACGGCAGCGTGGTGTTCGGCATCGGCCGCGATGAGAAAGGTCCGTTGCAGGTGCAGGTGACGCGTCCGGACGGCGGCACTGAAACGGCCAGCATCGCGGTCACCCCGCGTGACTGGCCGACCGAGCGCGTCAACGGCGTGCCGCCGAAGACGGTCAATCCGCCGCCGGCGATTGCCGAGCGGATCAAGCGTGAGCAGGCGCAGGTCACCGCCGCGCGTGCCCGCGATGACAATCGCGCCGACTTCGCACAGGCCTTCATCTGGCCGGTGCAGGGCCGCATCAGCGGCCGCTTCGGCAATGCGCGCGTCTATAACGGCCAACCCGGTTCGGGCCACTCCGGCATGGACATCGCGGTGCCGACCGGCACCCCGGTGAAGGCACCGGCCGCCGGCGTGGTCACCTTCGCCGGCCCGGACCTGTATCTGACCGGCGGCACGCTGCTGCTGGATCACGGCTTCGGGATCAGTTCGAATTTCCTGCACTTGTCGCGCATCGACGTGAAGGTCGGCGACCGCGTCGAGCAGGGCCAGGTGATCGCCGCTGTCGGTGCGACCGGTCGTGCGACCGGCCCGCATCTGCACTGGGGCATGAACTGGTTCGATACCCGCATCGACCCGCTGCTGGTGCTGGACCGCGGGAAGTAACGGAGTGCCGGCCGCGGGCCGGCACCCACGCTCAGCCTCGCGCAGCCCACCAGGTCCGCCACAGCGTACGCATCGGCGTGGCCTGGTACTGGCGGTCCTGCGCCCAGGTCTGCTGGCGGGCACGGGCCAACGCGGCGTACAGCCGGCGGGGACGCGGGCCGGCAACCCGCGCCGGCCACTTCGCCAGCAGCTGCTGCGCCCACTTGCGCGGTGCCGCGGTGTCATCCTCGGCCAGCAGCGAACGCGGAATCGCGGCGACGCCACTCTCATGCAGGCGCTGGGCCAGGGTCTGCACCAGCACCGCGGTGGCGACATCGCCACGCGCCGGGGTATCGAACATCACCGCTTCGACCGCGGCCACGGCGGCCGCATAGGCCTGCAACGCGCGCAGCGCCTGCGCCGGATCGACCGGTACCGCACGCGCTTGGATCAGATCGGGCAAGGTCTCGGCCAGCTGCGCCCACGGCGCGCGCACCGGCTCGAGCACACGGCCCAGCGGATGGCGCGAGCGCTGTGCGGACCAGCTGCGCAGCTCTTCACCCCACCACGCCAGTTTGGCGTCGGACGGCATCGGGTCGCCGGCGGTATTGAGGATGTCGTCAAACTCCTGCAGCAGCGAGAACCACGCCACCACCAGGGTGCGCTGGTGCTCGGGCACGAAGCGTTCGGCCACCTGCCACTCGGGCCAACGGGTCCGCCACTTGTCCAGGAAACTGTCCAGGGCGCTGGGAGTACTCACGGTGTATTCCTTGAAAGGCTAGAGCGTGCGCGGAAGCGGCCACGCCTTGGCATGTTGCAGGTGTTCGGGACGTGCGATCAGCGTGTCGGCGCCCCAGGCCATGGGATCGTCGGCATCGAGCCGATAGCCCCACAGCGCGGCGACCGAGGCCATGCCGGCGGCGTTGGCGGCGACGATGTCGCGCTCGTCATCGCCCACGTAGATACACGTGCCCGGGGCGATGCCCATGCGCTCGGCGGCGGCCAACAGCGGCAGTGGGTGCGGCTTGCGCTGGGCCAGGGTGTCGCCGCCGATCAGCACCTTGCAGCGCTGTTGCCAGCCCAGCTGCGGCACGATCAGCCGGGCCAGATACTCGGGCTTGTTGGTGACGATGCCCCACGCGCAGCCGGCCGCATCAAGCGCGTCGAGCATGCCGGCGATGCCATCGAACAGCACGGCATGCTGGCCGATCAGGCCTTCGTAGCGCGCCAGAAACTCCGGCACCAGCGCATCACGCGCGTCCTGCCCCAGCTCGGGAAACGCCACCGAGACCATCGCACGCGAGCCCTTGGAGACCACCGGGCGCAGCGCGTCCAAGGTGATCGGCGCACGCTCGCGTTCGGCCAGCATCGCGTTGGCGGTGGCCAGCATGTCCGGGGCGCTGTCCAGCAGGGTGCCGTCCAGATCGAACAGCACCGCCGGCGGGAAACCGGACTCAGACACGTGCCGCGTCGTCCGGCTTGACCGCGTGGGCCAGGTAATTGATGTCGGTGCGCGTGCTCAGGCGGGCACGGTTGCGCCACGGCTCATAGGCCATGCCGCTGACATCGCGCAGGTTGAAATCAGCCTCACGCAGCCACTTGCCCAGCTCGGCCGGCTTGATGAAATCCTGGTAGTGGTGCGTGCCCTTGGGCAGCAGCCGCGCCACGTATTCGGCACCGACGATCGCCACGGCGAACGCGGCCGGGGTGCGGTTCACGGTGGACAGGAACAGCTGGCCGCCCGGCTTGAGCAGGCGATGGCAGGCGGCGATGATCGCGCCCGGGTCCGGCACGTGCTCGAGCATTTCCATGCAGGTCACCACATCGAAGCTGCCCGGCTGTTCGGCGGCCAGGTCTTCAGCGGCCTGCACGCGGTAGTCGACCGTGACGCCCGACTCCAGCCCGTGCAGGCGGGCGACCTTGACCAGTTCCGGGGCCAGGTCGATCGCGGTGACGTCCGCGCCTTCCTTGGCCAGCGCTTCGCTGAGCAGGCCGCCACCGCAGCCGATATCAAGTACGCGGGCGCCGCGCAGGGTGACGCGCTGGGCGACGTACTGCAGGCGCACCGGGTTCAACGCGTGCAGCGGCTTCTGCGGGCCATCGACGTCCCACCAGCGGTTGGCGAGCGCGGCGAACTTGTCCAGTTCGGCCTGATCGAAATTGGTGGAAGCTTGGGGGGTGTTCATGGGGATCCTTGATGCATCAAGCACGGATGTGTCGGATACGCTCGCGCCACTGGCGGGCGTTGGCGACGATCGCGGCGGTGTCCATGCCGACCAGTTCGCGCTGGACCAGCTTGGGCTGGCCCGCGATCCAGACATCGCTGACCTGGTGGCGGCCGGCGGCGTAGACAAGCTGCGAGAGCACATGGTGCAGCGGTTGGGTTTCCAGCGCGGAGAGATCCACGCAGACCAGATCGGCCTGCTTGCCGACCTCGATCGAGCCGATACGGTCGCCGAAGCCCAGCGCGCGTGCGCCGCCCAGGGTGGCCGCACGCAGCGTGGTGGCCGCGTCCAGCGCGGTGGCGTCATTGGCCACGGCCTTGGCCAGGATCGCCGCGGTCCGGTTCTCGCTGAACATGTCCAGGTCATTGTTGCTGGCACAGCCATCGGTGCCGATCGCCAGGTTCACACCGGCGCGCTGCAGCGCGCAGGCCGGGCAGAACCCGGAGGCCAGCTTGAGGTTGGATTCGGGGCAATGCACCACGCTGACGCCGCGCTCGGCGCACAGATGGATCTCAGCCTCGGTCAACTGGGTCATGTGCACCGCGATCAGGCGGTCGTTGACCAGGCCGAGCCGATCCAGACGCGCCAGCGGACGCTGGCCATGCAGCTTGATCGAGTCGCTGATTTCCTGCGCGGTTTCATGCGTGTGCAGGTGCACCTGCATGTCCAGCTGGTCGGACAGCATGCGCACGCGTTCGAAGTTCGCGTCGTTGACGGTATACGGCGCGTGCGGGGCGAACGAGGTGCCGATCAGCGGATCGTTGCGCCACTGGTCGTGCAGCTCGCCGGCCTTGGCGAAGTACTCGTCGTCGGTCTTGGCCCAGGCGGTCGGGAAATCGATGATCACCGCACCGACCAGCGCACGGAACCCGTGCTGCTTGTAGACGGCGGCCTGGACGTCGGAGAAGAAGTAATTTTCGTTGGCGCAGGTGGTACCGCCGCGCAGCATCTCGGCGATCGCCAGGGTGGTGCCGTCGGCCACGAACTCCGGCCCGATCACCGCCGCTTCCACCGGCCAGATGTGCTGCTGCAGCCAGACCATCAGCGGCAGGTCGTCGGCGACGCCCCGCAGCAGGGTCATGGGATTGTGGGTATGCGCGTTGACCAGACCCGGCATCAGCGCCGCGTCCGGTCGGGACACGGTCTGCTTGGGCGCAAAGCGCTCGCGCGCTTGCGCACGCGGCAGGATCGCGATGATCTCACTGCCACGCACGGCCACGGCATGGTCTTCCAGCACCACCGCATGCGGCTCGATCGGGACCACGTAACCGGCTTCGATCAACAGGTCACAGGCTTCGGGAATGCGGGCGGTGTCGGTCATGCGGGCTCACTTTGCTGGAGAAACAGGTCAGCCTACGGCAGGGCCTACCTCGAACCTTCAGAAGACCGGTCCCATGCTGGACGGCTACCGCGATGCTTCTGGAGGACTGGCCCCTGGGTCAGGGGCGGCCGCGAAGCGGCGGAGTGTGGATGCTGGTGAGTTGGGGCCCACGATCCGCGGCGCGGATCGTGGGAGCGCCAGCGCGAATGCGCTGCCGCGTACCCGGATTACTTGCCTGCGCGTGCGGAGTATTCGCCCGAGCGGGTGTCGACCTTGATGATTTCATCCTGGTTGACGAACAGCGGCACGCGGACCACGGCGCCGGTTTCCAGGGTGGCCGGCTTGCCGCCGCCGCCCGAGGTGTCGCCACGGACGCCCGGATCGGTTTCGGTGATCTTCAGTTCCACGAAGTTCGGCGGCTGCACGAAGATAGGCTCGCCGTTCCACAGCGTCACGATGCAGACTTCCTCGCCCTTCAGCCACTTGTCCGCACCACCCATGCCGGCCTTGGTGGCCTGGACCTGCTCGAAGGTTTCCGGGTCCATGAAGTGCCAGAACTCGCCGTCGCTGTACATGAAGTCCATGTTGGTATCAACAACATCGGCCTTCTCCACGTCGTCGGTCGCCTTCATGGTCATTTCGACCACGCGGCCCGACTTGATGAAGCGGTACTTCATGCGGGTGAAGGCCTGGCCCTTGCCCGGCTTGACGTATTCGGTCTCAGTGATGACGGCCGGTTCGTTGTTGATCAGGATCTTCATCCCGTTCTTGACATCGTTCATGCCAACAGTGGCCATGCTGAAACTCCTGAATGGGCAAACGCCGCGCAGGCGCGGCGAGCCGGATAGAATGGGAAATCCCACCGACACCGGTGGGGTGACTCGATATTTCTGACCCACATGATAACCGCAGGCCCCCATTCCATGCAGCTTTCCGCCATGCCCCTGGCCGCCCCCGTCCGCTGGCAGCAACGGTGGCGCGAGGCGATCCGCGACCCGCGCGAGCTGCTGCGGCAGCTGGGGCTGGATCCGGTAGCGCTGGGGGTCTCTGACGAGGCGGCCGGCCAGTTCGCGGTGCGCGTGCCGCAGGGCTTCGCGGCCCGGATGCGCCATGGCGACCGGCATGACCCCCTGCTCCGGCAGGTCCTGCCGATCACCGACGAGCTGAAGGTCGTGCCCGGCTTCAGCCTGGACGCGGTCGGCGATGGCGCGGCCAAGAAGGCCACGGGGGTCATCCAGAAGTACCGTGGCCGTGCCCTGCTGGTCACCACCGGCAGCTGCGCGATCAACTGCCGCTACTGCTTCCGCCGCCATTTCGACTACGGCACCGAAAACGCGGCCCGCGAGGGCTGGCGCGATGCGGTCGATGCGATCGCGCAGGACCCGGACATCGACGAGGTGATCCTGTCCGGCGGCGACCCGCTGTCGCTGGCGACCCACAAGCTGGTGGAGCTGACCCAGGCCCTGAAGCAGATTCCGCACCTGCGCCGCCTGCGCATCCACAGCCGCCTGCCCGTGGTCCTGCCCGAGCGCGTGGATGAGGAACTGGTGCAGTGGATCGCCTCGCTGCCGTGGCCGGTGGCGTTCGTGATCCATGCCAACCACGCCAACGAATTCGATGCGACCGTGGATGCTGCGATGGCGCGCCTGCGCGCGGCCGGCGCCACCCTGCTCAACCAGGCGGTGCTGCTGCGCGGGGTCAACGATTCGATCCAGGCGCTGCAGGGCCTGAGCGAGCGCAGTTTCGCGGCGGGCGTGCTGCCCTATTACCTGTATCAGGTGGACCGGGTGGAAGGCGTCGCCCATTTCGAAGTGGCCGACGACACCGCCAAGGACCTGCATGCACAGCTGACCGCACGCCTGTCCGGCTACCTGGTCCCCAAGCTGGTCCGCGAGATCTCCGGCGACAGCAGCAAGCGCCCGGTCTAGCGTCAGCTGCCGGCCTCGAGCAGCTGCACCACGTCCGTGGCGCTGACCGGGTGGCTCAACCAGTAGCCCTGGGCCAGGTCGCAGCCGCGCTGGGCCAGCAGATCGAACTGCACTTCCTGCTCGATGCCTTCGGCCACCACGGTGATCCCCAGCGCATGGGCCATGGCGATGATCGCCGTGGTCAAGGCCAGGTCGTCCGGGTCACGCTGCATGTCGGCCACGAAGCTTTTGTCGATCTTGACCCCGTCCACGGGCACCTGGCGCAGGTGGCTCAGGCCGGAGAAGCCGGTTCCGAAGTCGTCCAGCCAGACCTTCACGCCCGTCCGGTGCAGCTTGTCCAGCAATGCGGCGGCCAGCATTTCATCACCGATCACCGCCGTTTCGGTCAGTTCCAGGTGCAGGCGCGACGCCGGCAGCCCGGTGTCGCGCAGGCAGTCGGCAACCAGCGTTGGCAGCTCGCCACCGCGCAGCTGGCGCGGTGACACGTTGACCGAGACGAACAGGCCTTCGCCATCGGCACCCGGCGGCCACTGCACCGCCTCGGTACAGGCCGCGCGCAGCACCTTGGGACCGATCACTTCGATCAGGCCGCTCTGCTCGGCCACTTCGATGAACACCGAGGGCGGAATCGTGCCCAAGGTGGGGTGCTGCCAGCGCAGCAGCACCTCCACGCCGACCATACGGCGGTCGCGGGTCCGGTAGATCGGCTGATAGGCCAGCCGCAGTTCGCCGCGCTCCCAGGCGCCGCGCAGCTCCTGCTCCATGTGCACGCGGCGCTCGACCGCATGGTCCATCGCCCGGCTGTAGTAGCGGTAACAGTTTTTACCGGCCATCTTGGCCTGGTACATCGCGATGTCGCCGTTCTTGAGCAGCGTGGTGGCATCGGCGGCATCGTCCGGGAACAGGGTCACGCCGATCGAGGTGCCCAGGAACAGCTCCCTGCCCTGCACCACCAGTGGCTGCCCCAGCTCGCGGACCAGGATTTCGGCCAGCTCGCGGGCGCGGGCAGCCACGTCACCTTCGCCGATCAGGATCACGAACTCATCGCCACCGAAGCGGGCCAGCAGGGCCTCATCGCCACCGGCCTGCGCGACCGCGGCGCTGATGCGCTGGGCGAACTGCAGCAGGGCTTCATCGCCAGCCTCATGGCCGAGGGTGTCGTTGACGCGCTTGAAATCGTCGATGTCGGCGAACAGCAGTCCCAGCCGGTGGCCCGACGCACGCGCGGCCATCAGCCGATGGTCCAGCGCTTCGCGGAAGGCCAGCCGGTTGGTCAGACCGGTCAGCGCGTCGGTATAGGCCATGTGCCGCACTTCACGGTCATGCCGGGCGATGGCCTGGCTCATGCGACCGAATGCCCGCACCAGTTCGCCTACCTCGTCCTGGCGATGGCTCTGGCGCATCTGCAGGTTGTAGTCGCCCGCCTCGATCTGGCGGGCGGCGCCGGCCAGCCAGCGGATCGGGGTGACCAGCGTGCGCTGCACATAGATGATCACCACCGCGCCAATGCCGACCAGCAGGCCCAGCATCAGCAGCAGCCAGCCCAGATGCCGCTTGCCGACCTGCTGCAGCCGCTCGCCCAGGGTCTGGTTGGCTTTCTTTTCCATCGCCTGGACATCATCCAGCGCCATGCCTACGCGGACCCCGCCGATGCGCTGGTTGCCGATCATGATCGGCATCGCGTTGTCGAGCACCTTGGGCGACTGCTGGACGACCAGCTCGCGCGCACCGACCGCACCGGTCGCCAGCGGATCGCGCATCGGCTGACCGAACTCGAGCACGTCCACCGAGCCATCGTGGATCAGCCGGCCGTTCTCGTCGAACACCAGCACGTAGCGCACCACCTGCTGGCGCGAGGTGTTGCGCACCAGCGCGCCGACCTGCTCCAGGTCGTTGTAGTACAGCGGGTTGGCCAGCGCATCGGACAGCTCGCGCGCCAAGGCCTCACCCCGGCTGCGCACGCTGCGGTCGAACAGGTCATGGATGACGTTGCCGCTGAGGTGCTGGACCTCGCCCTGCATCGTCGCCTGACGCCCCAGCACCACCGCCACGATGGCCACCACCACCAGCATCGCGCCGCTCATCGCCAGCACGAACTTTGCCTGCATTCCGGAACCCAACCGACTCATTCCACTTCCATCCGCACGCGCGTCAAGCCCTGTTTCAATTCATCCAGCCGGTGCTGCATCTGTGCATCCACGCGGTGGAACCCGGACGTACCAAAAAACACATTCAATGCACTGCGTCCCTGCGGGTCCGAGGCGGCCTCCAGCAGCACCTCCTGCAGGCGGTCGCGGACCCGCGGGTCGAGCCCTTCGCGCACCATTTCCACAGCGCGCGGATACGGCTCGGTGCGGTGGATGACCCGGAAGTCACGCACGAAGTTGGCCGGGATACGCTTGCTGTCGGCCCAGTCCACGCTGCTCACCGCCCCGGCATCGACCAGCCCCTTGTGGACGAAGGTGGCGATGTTGGATTCGGACCGCGCGAACACATAGCCCACGCTGTCCGGTGCCGCCGTGTCACCCAGCGACGCCAGAATTTCCGGGGTTTCGCCATGCTGCAACAACGTCATCACCGGCACCAGGTAGGCGCTGGTGGAGGCCACGTTCTGCAGCGCCAGCGTATGCCCGCGCAGATCTTCCAGGGTCTGGATGGGGCTGTCGCGGCGCACGAAGAACACCGTGTGGTACTCCCGCACGCCGCTGCGCTCGGTCAGCAGCAGGGGCCTGGCGCCGCTGCGCAGGCCCAGCGCGACGGCGGTGCCGGAGGTTTCAGTGACCCAGTCGACCCGGCCGCGGCGCAGATAGCTGCCCATCTGCTGGGCGTCCCGCGCCATCAGGATGCGGCCTTCGGTAATGCCGACATCGCGCATGCGCGGGATCACGTAATCCAGCAGGGGCTGCAGCTGTGCATAGTGAGACTTCGGGTCGTCGCTGATCCTTCCCAGCACCAGTTCGTGGGCGGGACCGGCCCAGGCCGACCCCGTCGTCGCGGCGATGGCCAGACACAGCAATACGCTCTGCAGCAGCCTTCGCAGTCCCGACAAGCCCATCACTCCCCCCAAGGAATCGAGACAGACTACCCGAAAAAGTGAGAACTGCGTCGGCTTACAGGGGCTTATTTGTCGCCAATCTCGCCATGCGCTGTGCGTCGGACAGAATGCCGCGCAGCAGCCGCACTTCCTGCTCGCTCAGCTCGGTACGCAGGAACAGGCGGCGCAGCTTGCGCATCGCCGATTCGGGGGCACGGCCCTTGTGGAAATCGATCTCATCCAAGGTGTCACCCAGCTGGCCGAACAGGCCTTCCACCTGGGCATGGCTGGCCGGCGCTTCGCCGAAGCCGGGGTCGGCCGGCGCGGCGGCGGGGGCATCGGCCGCGCCGAGAAGGGCCATGCGCACTTCATAGGCCAGCACCTGGACGGCGGCGGCCAGGTTCAATGAACTGAAGTCCGGGTTGGACGGAATATGCACGGCGGCGTGGCAGAGCTGCAGCTCTTCATTGGTCAGGCCGGTGCGTTCACGGCCGAACACGAAGGCCACTTCGGCCGGCTCGGCCGCCTTGGCCAGCACGCGCTGGGCGGCCACGGCCGGCAGCAGTTCTTCCAGCTGGACCCGGCGCGAGCGGGCGGTACAGCCCAGCACGAAGCGGCAGTCGGCCACGGCCTCGGCCAGGGTCGCCACGACCGGCGCGTCGCCGAGGACGTCTTCGGCACCGGCCGAGCGGCGGAAGGCCTCTTCATCCAGCGGTTTTTCCGGGGCGACCAGGACCAGGCGGCCCAGGCCCATGGTTTTCATGGCACGTGCGGCCGCCCCCATGTTTCCGGGGTGCTGGGTGCCGACCAGGACGAAGCGGATGCGGGCGGGAGCGGTTTGAACGGACATGAACAGGCCAAATGCGAGCAGGACAGCGACAAATGGTAAACTGTGCGACCGGCCTCTGCGCCGGGACCGCTCTTTTCCCCCGCCAAACCCCTACTCTGCCTTTACGGGAGCTTTTCGCCATGCAGAAACCCGCCGTCACCGTCATGGTCAAGGCCGCCCGCCTCGCCGGCAACGTCCTGTTGCGCAACATCAACAAGCTCGAGGCGTTGAACGTCGTGCAGAAGGGCCGCATGGACTATGCCAGTGAAGTCGATGCAGATGCGGAAAAGGTCATCGTCAAGGAACTCAAGCGCGCCTATCCCGAGTACGGGATCATGGGTGAGGAAGGTGGCGTGCAGTCGGTCAACCGTTACATGTGGGTCATCGATCCGCTGGACGGCACCAGCAACTACCTGCGCGGCTTCCCGCACTACTGCGTGTCCATCGCCCTGGTCGAGAACGGTGAGCCGATCGACGCGGTGATCTTCGATCCGCTCCGCAATGAGTTGTTCACCGCCAGCCGTGGTGCGGGCGCGGTGTTCAATGACCGCCGTATCCGGATTGCCGAGCGCAAGGATCTGGGCGGCGCGATGATCCATACCGGTTTTGCACCGCGTGAGCGTCAGCGCACGAGCGCGCAGCTGAAGGCGGTGGACGCGCTGCTGGTGCAGGCCGAAGACGTGCGCCGCACGGGTTCGGCGGCGCTGGATCTGGCCTATGTGGCCTGTGGCCGTGCCGATGCGTACTTCGAGGCCGGTGTGAAGGCCTGGGACATCGCCGCTGGTGTGCTGCTGGTCCGTGAGGCCGGTGGCCGTGTGTGCGATTTCAAGGGTGCGACCCCGGCCCGTATGGACAGCCGCGGTCCGGAGACCCAGCAGATCGTGGCTGGCAATGTGAAGATCAGCGATGCGCTGCAGAAGGTGCTGGTCAATACGGGCTACGCGGCGGAGTTCGACGCGAAGTTCTGATCGGGTTGCGCCTGATCTGATCTGCATGATGACGGCGCCTTCGGGCGCCGTTGTTGTTTGTGGGCTGTCATCGTGCGCCGTTCTGGACGCGTCATAGCGAGCCTGGCTCGTCGTGCTTCGGTAGTGCCGACCGCTGGTCGGCTGCTGTTGAATGCTGGCAACGGTAACGGTAACGGTAACGGCAACGGCAGCGGCAGCGCTTCCATTGCTGAGGGCGGGAGGCCGGTGGGTAGCCTGAGCCAAGACGCGCCGTAAACCCATCCCTGGGGGCTCGTGGGCGCCATCCATGGCGCCCCGACGGTCTTGGCCCAGGCTATCCACCGGCCTCTCGACAGATCTCGATGTGGCGGATGGGAGAGCTCAACGCTCCTGACATCTACTGGACGGCACTGACATTTTTTGGTCGCGGGCGCCCGCCAACAAAAACGCCCGGCGGAGGCCGGGCGTTCTGTTCTGCGCACTGCGGTGTGGGTTACACCACGGTGTTGTTGGCGGCGCGCAGGGCGGCGATGCGCTCGTCCAGCGGGGGGTGGCTCATGAACAGCTTCTTGGCGGCGCCGCCGGCGATGCCGAAGGCGGCGATCTGGGTCGGCAGGGTGCTTTGGCCGTGGTTGACCTTGAGGCGCTCGAGGGCGGCGATCATCTTCTGGCGGCCGGCCAGGTGGGCGCCACCGGCGTCGGCGCGGAATTCGCGGTGACGGGAGAACCACATGGAGATCATGGTGGCGAACAGGCCGAACACCATTTCCAGGACAAACACGATGATGTAGTACGCAAAGCCGCGGCCGCCGCCTTCGCGGTTGCCGGACAGGGCGCTGTCGATGAAGCCGCCGACGATGCGGGCCAGGACGATCACGAAGGTGTTGAGCACGCCCTGCAGCAGGGCCATGGTGATCATGTCACCGTTGGCGACGTGGGCGATTTCATGGCCGAGCACGGCTTCGGCTTCGTCTTCGCTCATGTTGTGCAGCAGGCCGGTGGAGACGGCGACCAGGGCCTTGTTGCGGTTGGCGCCCGTGGCGAAGGCGTTGATTTCCGGGCCTTCGTACACGGCCACTTCGGGCATGCCGATGCCGGCTTCGCGGGCCTGGCGCTCGACAGTGGCCAGCAACCAGCGTTCGGTGGGGTTGCGCGGCTCGGTGATCACGACGGCGCCGGTGGAACGCTTGGCCATGAACTTGGACAGCAGCAGCGAGATGAACGAGCCGCCGAAACCGAAGATGGCCGCGAAGACCAGCAGGCCGCTCATCTGGTTGGGATTGACGCCCAGTACCGACATCACGATGCCGGCCAGGATCAGCACCGCAAAGTTGGTCAGCAGGAAGAGAGCAATGCGACTGAACATGGGAAAAGGACGCTCATGGGAGGTTGATGAATGCAAATCTGCGGTGACTTCAGCTTGAATTCAAGTCGCAAACTGACCGACGATTCATAGTTCATGTCCATGCCCCCCTACTGCGGCCGATTTGCGCCCTCGCCTACCGGCCCTCTGCACCCCGGCTCGCTGCTGGCCGCGCTGGGCAGCTGGCTGCTCGCGCGGCACGCGGGCGGCCGCTGGCTGGTGCGGGTGGAAGACGTCGATCCTCCTCGAACGGTGCCCGGCGCGGTCAGCGGCCAACTGGCCACATTGGCGGCATTCGGCCTGACCAGTGACGGGCCGGTCGTGCATCAGAGCCAGCGCGATGCGGTGTATCAGGCGGCGCTGGACCGGCTGCTGCGCGAGGGCAAGGCGTTTGCCTGCCATTGCAGCCGCAGCGAGCTGGCCGCGCAGGGCGGCATCCATCACCACTGCGTGGCCCGTGCCGAGCGTGCGCAGCCTGCCGTGCGGCTGCGGGTGCCGCCCGGCAGTGTGGTGGGGTTCAATGACGGATTGCAGGGCCGCATCGTGCAGGACGTGCACGCCGAGGTTGGCGACTTCGTGCTGCGCCGCGCCGACGGCTATTGGGCCTACCAGCTGGCGGTCGTGGTCGACGATGGCGCGCAGCAGGTGACCGATGTGGTGCGTGGGGCGGACCTGCTCGATTCCACACCGCGCCAGATCCTGCTGCAGCAGGCGCTGGGTTTGCCGACACCGCGCTATCTGCATCTGCCGCTCCTGCTCGGCCCGGACGGGCGCAAGCTCTCCAAGTCCGAGGCGGCGCTGCCGGTGGACCCGGCCCGGCCGCTGCCGGCCCTGCGCCGGGCATGGGCGCAGCTGGGCCAGGAGCCATTGATCGGTGCGGAGGGCGATGATGTGGGCGGGTGGCTTCAGCAGGCCGCCACCAGCTTCGATCCGGCCCGGTTGCCACCGGGCGACATTTCCACCCTGCACGCCGCTGGCGAGGCTGCCCCTTTTGCCCCCTGATGTTGCAGAATCGCTTTCCCCCTTGTTGGCCCTGCCTTTCGGAGTAGCTGCTCATGACATCTCGCGTCGCACTGGTCACCGGTGGTACCGGCGGTATCGGTACTGCCATCTGCCAACGCCTGGCCGACCAGGGCCATCGGGTCGCCACCAACTACCGTGACGAAGCCAAAGCCAGGGCCTGGCGCGAGAAGATGCTGGCGCGCGGCTGCGACGTAGCGATCTTCCCGGGCGATGTGTCCGACCCCGGCACCGCCGAAAGCATGGTGCAGGCGGTTGAAGCGGCGCTGGGCCCGGTCGAGATCCTGATCAACAACGCCGGCATCACCCGCGACACCACCTTCCACCGCATGCGCGCGGACCAGTGGCACGACGTGATCAACACCAACCTCAATTCGGTGTTCAACGTCACCCGTCCGGTCATCGAGGGCATGCGCCGCCGCGGCTGGGGCCGGGTCATCCAGATCAGCTCGATCAACGGCCTGAAGGGCCAGTACGGCCAGGCCAACTACGCCGCGGCCAAAGCCGGCATGCACGGCTTCACCATTTCGCTGGCGCGTGAGAATGCCGGCTTCGGCATCACCGTGAATACGATTTCGCCGGGCTACGTGGCCACCGACATGGTGATGGCCGTGCCGGACGAAGTGCGCGCCAAGATCATCGCCGACATCCCCACCGGCCGCCTCGGCAAGCCGGAGGAAATCGCCTACGCAGTGGCCTTCCTGGTCAACGAGGAAGCGTCCTGGATCACCGGCTCCAATCTGGATATCAACGGCGGCCACCACATGGGGTGGTAAGGGCCGAAATTGCTGCACTCCATGTTGCGCAACATAAATGCGGCCCCTTGCTACCTATGGCGGTTGCATAGGCTGCTGCACTGCGCCATGCTGCGCGCCTACTGTGATGAGTGACTGCTTCATGGCTGCGACCCGCATTATCAAGAAGTATCCGAACCGCCGGCTCTACGACACGGAAATCTCCAGCTACATCACCATAGAGGATGTGCGCCAGCTGATCCTGGACGGTGAGGACTTCGAGGTGCGTGACGCCAAGAGCGGCGATGACCTGACCCGCTCGGTGCTGCTGCAGATCATCGCCGACCAGGAGCAGGACGGCGAACCGATGCTGTCCACCCAGTTGCTCAGCCAGCTGATCCGCTTCTATGGCGACTCCCTGCAGGGCTTCATGGGCAACTATCTGGAGCGCAGCATGCAGGTCTTCCTGGACCAGCAGCAGCAGTTCCGCCAGCAGATGGGCAATCTCCTCGGCCAGACCCCCTGGGCGATGATGAACCAGCTGACCGAGCGCAACATGGAGATGTGGCAGGATTTCCAGCGCAACATGGGCGGCGGCTTCGGTGGCCGTCCGGGTGGCACTGGAACGGGTACCGGCACGGGTACGGGTACCGGCAAGAAGCCGGAAACGCCGGCACCGGGCGCAGGCAAGACCCGCCGCTGAGCCCCCGCTCGGCGCAACCAAGAAAAAGGCGCAGCCCTCGGGCCGCGCCTTTTCTCGTTTCAGGGACCGGCGACGTCGTCGACCCCATCCGGTCGACCCTATCGCCCTCCAGCCGCGCGCATCAGCGCTTGGGCTTGGCGCAGCCGGTGCAGACGCGCTCCACCTTGTAGCCCTTGGCACGCAGCTTTTCGACCACACCGTCGTTGCCGAGCAGGTGCAACGTGCCCACCACCACCATCGTGCCGCCCTGCCCGGCCTGCAGATGCTGCTGCAGCTTGGGCACCCAGGCATCGTTGCGGTCGGTGTTGATGCGCTTGTACAGCTGCGGGTACTGGCCGCGCATTTCGGTGGCCATCGAGGTCCACAGCAGCGTGTCGTCGCCGCGGCGCCAGGCGTCATGCAGCTTGCGGCCCATCTCGTCGCCCTTGCCGGCCTGCTCAAGCGCCTCGGCGACCATCTGCTGCTGCTCCTTGGCCGACATCCCCGACAGCACGGCGATCTGGGTGTCGATGTCTTCCAGCCCGGCGGTGGCCTTGCCGGCGCTGGCGGCGCGGGTCATGAAATGGCGATCCAGCCCAAGCGCCGGGTCCAGGCCCATCTTGGTGAACTGGCTCAGGGTGATGGTCAGGCCGACGAACCACGGCTTCATGCCCTGCAGTTGGGCCAGCGGCAGCTTGTTCTCCTGCGCATAGGCCTGCAGCTTGGTCCAGGTCGCGGCGTCCAGGTCGCGTTTCAGCTCCGAGCCATCGGTGCGCATCGCGGCCTGCACCATTTTCTGCGCCAGCTGCGGCGATTCCATGTCCTGCGGCGACAGCTCGAACACCACTCGCTGGGAGGCGGTGAACGCCTGATCGACATCAGCAGAGAGCGGATAATCGGTGGGCTGCAGGAGATGGAACGAGCCCAGCAGATACAGGCGGCTGTCGCCCGGGCCGGTGACCTTCCACAGCAGCGGGACCGGCGGGGTGGCCTTGGCCGCTGTCGGCGCGCTCGGCGCCGCCGGGCGCGCTTCGGCGCTTCCCGTACCGACCAACAGGCTCGCAGCGATCAGCAACGGGGATACGACACGCGACAACATCGAGATCATCAAGCCTCTCCTTCAGGGGCGTGGTACGCCTGCTCACCTGCGTCCACACGCAGGTCCAGGCGGTTTTCAGGGGGTGTCAGTGGACAGGTCGCGAACGGCGTGAACGCGCACGGCGGGTTGTAGGCGTGATTGAAATCGATCACCACCCGGCCCTGCGCGTCGGGCGCGGGCAGATCGAGATAGCGGCCAGCCGGATAGCTGCCGTGGCCGCTGGTGCGATCGCCGAAGATCACGAACAGCTCGCGCCCAGGCTCGCCGATCGCCTCCAGCCGCCAAGTGTGGCCGTCGCGTTCGAGTTCCAGCGTGCCGGCATTGGGCATGTTCGTGGTCAGCCCGGTGATGTCCACGATCGGCAGCGTCTTGCCGGCCGGATGTGGCACGAAGCGCGCGGTGATGCGCCACGACGGGCCACCCGGCCAGTACGTCAGGCCGGTGAAGTTCGTCCGCGAGGGGGCATCGGCGTGCTTGACCCGCAGCGCGAAGCGCTCACCGCGATGGATCAGGCTGAGCCGGCCCTTGTCGTCATCGAAGGCGATGACGGTCGGCGTTGGATCGCGATCGCTGAAGAAGCGGATGCGGCCGGTGACCGGCTTGCCCTCCACGCGCATCGGCACGCCACGCTCCGGCGTGAACCAGACGGTGCTGCCCTCGCGCGCGACCATGCCGAGCTTGTCCGGGCCGACCGCCAGGCGGATGCCGCTGCCCGGCCCACGCCCGATGTAGTGCGCCTTGTACTCCAGCCAGTGCAGGCCAACCAGGCTGGTCCAGCCATCGGCGGCGTGCAGCGCTTCGTAGCGCTGTTGGCGCCACTGCTGTTGTTCGGCCTCGAAGGCCGGATCGATCGCGACCTTCGCCGGTGCTGCCTCGTTCTTTTCGCCACACCCCGAGATACTCACTGCCAGCAGCAACGCAGTCGCCCACACTCCCCAGTGCTTCCCCATGACCTTCCTCTCAGCGTCCACGCAGGAACCAGCGGTCGATTTCCGCCAGCGAAAAACGGGCCCAGGTCGGTCGGCCGTGATTGCACTGACCCGAGCGTTCGGTGATTTCCATGTCGCGCAGCAGGCCGTTCATTTCCGGCACGGTCAGGCGCCGGTTGGCGCGCACCGCGCCGTGGCAGGCCATGGTGGACAGCAGTTCGTCGCGGGCACTGGCAATGCGTCGGCTCTGCCCATGCTCACGCAGGTCGGTGAGCACGTCGCGCAGCAGCGCTTCGGGTTCGGCATTGGCCAACAACGCCGGAATGCTGCGTACGTGCAGTGAACCGGGGCCGGCGCGGGTGATCTCAAAGCCCAGCGAGGTCAAGGTCTCCGCCTCGCGCTCGGCAGTGTCGGCATCGCGTTCACCCACCGCCAGGGTGATCGGCACCAGCAGCGGCTGCGCATGCAGGCCCATGCCGTCATGTGCGGTTTTCAGCCGCTCGTAACCGATGCGCTCGTGTGCGGCGTGCATGTCCACCACGATCAGGCCTTCGGCGTTCTCGGCCAGGATGTAGATGCCATGCAACTGGGCAATCGCATAGCCCAGCGGTGGCACCCCACTGTCGGCCGCGGTCACCGGCAGGCCGTTTTCAGTCGGCATCGGCGGCAGGCTGCTGGCCGCTGCGGTACCGCCCGGCGCGCCATACAGCGCTGCGTAGGCGGACGGCGCATCGGCCACACGCAACCCCAACGGTGATTGCTGCGGGCGCCAGTCGCCGCCCATGCCACCGCCAGCGCCGTTGCCGGCGAGTGCATAGCCGGTACTGCCCGACGTCGGCAGCCCGTAAGCGGGGGCCGCCGTGGCGGCACTCTCGGTGGCATGCACCTGGGGGCCGGCCGCGGTCATGCCGGCACGGGTTTCGGCCAGCGCTTCCTTGAGCGTGCGGTAGACGAAATCGTGGATCAGGCGCGAGTCGCGGAAGCGCACTTCATGCTTGGCCGGATGCACGTTGACATCGACGCGGGTCGGGTCGAGTTCCAGGAACAGCACGTACGCGGGCTGACGACCGTGGAACAGCACATCGCCGTAGGCCATCTTCACCGCATGGGCAACGCTGCGGTCGCGCACCGAGCGGCCGTTGACGTACAGGTACTGCTGATCGGTGCTGGCCCGCGAATAATGCGGCTGCGCGATCCAGCCGTGCAGACGCAGGCCGGCACCGCTGTGATCCACGCGCAGTGCCTGGTTGGCGAAGTCTTCGCCCAGCGTTTCGCCCAGGCGCGCATCCGAGTACAGATCCCCGGGCTTATAACGGCGCGAGGGCTTGCCGTTGTGCGACACGCGCAGTTCGACATCCGGGCGCGCCAGCGCGAGCGAGCGCAGCCACTCTTCGATATGACCCAGCTCGGTGCGCTCGGCGCGCAGGAACTTGCGGCGCGCCGGCACGTTGTAGAAGAGCTCGCGCACTTCCACCGTGGTGCCGGGCGCCTGCGCGCGCGGGGTGACTTCGCCCAGCCGGCCGCCCTCGATATGCAGGGCCGAACCGTGCTCATCGATGGCGCGGCGCGAGCTCAGGGTGAAGCGGCTGACCGAGGCGATCGACGGCAGCGCTTCGCCGCGGAAGCCAAGCGTGGCCACCGATTCCAGATCATCCAGGCTGGCGATCTTGCTGGTTGCATGCCGCGACACCGCCAACGGCAGCTCTTCCGGGGCGATGCCACCGCCGTCGTCGCGGATGCGGATCAGCCGCACACCGCCCTCTTCCAGGTCGATATCCACCCGGGTGGCGCCGGCGTCCAGCGCGTTTTCGACCAGTTCCTTGACCACGGACGCAGGGCGTTCGACCACTTCGCCCGCGGCGATCTGGTTGATCAGGATCTCAGGGAGTTGGCGGATGCTCATGCGCACCTCCGGGCAAGGGAGATGGCAGGCGTGGCAGCGGTGGGAATTCGGGAAACGGACGTCATCCCGTGATGATAGCGTGCGCCGGGCGGTGCAGCCCGGAGGGGTTACTTGCTGCCGCCCGCCACGGTGCTGGCGGCATCGATTTCAGCCTGGGCGCGCGCGGCGTACAGGGTGCCCGGCGGCGGCTGACGGCTGAAGAAGGTATGCACACCGTCCAGCACTGCGCCGGCGATCTGGCGCTGGTAGGCCGGATCGATCAGGCGGCGCTCTTCATCGGGGTTGGAGATGAAGGCGGTTTCGACCAGCATCGCAGGCATGTCCGAGGTGCGCAGCACCGCGAAGTTCGCACGTTCGATGTTGGGCTTGTGGTTCTTGCCGATCCGCTTCAGGCCGCCCAGCACATGCCCGGCCGCGTCTTCGGAGGCCTTCATGTAACCGCTCTGGGCCAGATCCAGCAGCACGTTGGCCAGGGTGCCTTCGGTCTGCTGCAGGCGCACGCCACCGACCAGATCGGCGGCGTTTTCCTTGTCGGCCAGCCAGCGCGCTCGCTGCGAGGAGGCGCCCTTGGTGGAGAGCACGTACACCGACGAGCCGGTTGCTGCCCGGTTCTCGGCGGCATCGGCGTGGATCGAGATGAACATGTCGGCCTTGGCCGCACGCGCCTTCTGCGCGCGCATCGGCAGCGGAATGAACACGTCGCTGTCGCGGGTCAGGTAGGCCTTCAGCCCGGGCGTCGCGTTGATCTGGCGGGCCAGTTCACGGGCCACCGCCAGGGTGATGTCTTTTTCGCGCTTGCCGGTCGGGCCGACCGCGCCGGGATCCTGGCCGCCATGGCCGGGGTCGATCGCGATCACCAACGGACGCATGCCGGCGCGCATCTTCACGCGCGAAGCGTCACTGGGCATGGCCGGACGCGGGTTGTCCTGCAGCGCCGGGGTCGGCGCGGGCGTCGGAACCGGCGCACTGGCCACGACCGCCGCGGTCGACTGACCGGCCAGGATCGCGGCCGGCGAGGCGCTGTTGCTGGCCGCGTTGGCGGTCCCTGCGGCAGCGACGTTGACCGTGGTGGCCGTCGCGGCAGCCGGGCCCGGCGCCGAGGTGGCGACCGTGGCGCTGGCCTGCTGGCGCACCGACGCGGTCAGCAAGGCGGTGGCGCGCGCTGCATCGCTGCGTGCCTGTGCCGTCTGGGCGGCGGTCGGTGCCGGCGCGGCGGCCGGCGTCGAAGCCGCTGGCGTGGGCGAAGGCGCTGCGGCCGGGGTGGGCGCGGGCGCACTGGCAACGGTGGTCGCGGCCGGCGCATCGCCCGGCCACTCGATCACCAAGCGCGACTCGTCGCCCTGCTTGATCATCTGCGGGCGGAACGGAGCGACCGATTCGGCCAGGTCGAACACCACGCGGAACGTGCCCGGCACCGGCTGCCCGGTGCGGACAGCAGTCACCACGCCCTTGGGCGCAGGCAGTTTGAGGTTGCGGATCGCGCTGGAATCCGGGAAATCCACCACCAGCCGGTTCGGACCGGCCAGCGACAGGGTCTTGTAGCCCCCGCTGCCGGCCAGCGAAATCTCCGCACGGGTCCCGGTCGCACCGGTCTCCACGGCCACCTGGCGGACTTCGCCCGCCCACGACAGCGCGCTCGCCAGACAGAGTCCGACGGCAGTGCAGAGGGCGGCGAGTGATTTCCCCATTGGCATGGGTCTGGATTCAATCACCGCGCTGAATGAAATGCAACTCCTTTTCCCTTAATAATCCGTAACCTGCCGGTGTTTCCTAGTGTCAGCCGACAGAAAGGGCCTGCAAGTCACCCCCTTGGGGCAGCCGTGCGAGCCATTCACGACCGGCCGGACTGGTGGCGGTGAGCCGGGCGCGACGCCCCTGGCCCTGGATATCCAGCGCCACTTCGAGGTCCGTCGGCGGCAATGCACCGGCACCGCGCTCGGGCCATTCGACCAGCCACAGCGAGGCGCTGCCTTCGTCCAGCCCGAGGAAATCCAGCTCCTGCGCGTTGCCGATCCGGTACAGATCCAGGTGCCAGGCCTCGTGGCCGTCGGCCAGCGGGTAGCGCTCCACCAGGGTGTAGGTCGGGCTGCGGATCGCACCCTGCACGCCCAGCGCGCGCAGCAGTGCGCGGGCCAGGGTGGATTTGCCGGCGCCCAGGTCGCCCTGCAGCTGCATCACCGCCTGTGGCGGCCGGGTCGCGGCCAGCCATTGCCCGAGCAGGTCGGTGTCTTCGGTCTGCGCGAGGAAAAACTCGATCATGTTCAAACGTCCGGATTGACCAGCCGGCGCAGCGGCGCCAGCAGATCGGTGGGAAGCAGGCCCCGCTGGCCGTCACTGGCGGCGGCATCGCCGGCCAGGCTGTGCAGCAATGCGCCGGTGCTGGCGGCATCGAAAGCGCCCAGCCCCTGCGCACGCAGGGCGGCAATGATGCCGGTGAGCAGGTCGCCCATGCCACCCACGGCCATGCCGGGATTGCCGGCGGCCATCACCCGCGGCAGCGTATCGGGCGCAGCGACCACGGTGCCGGCGCCCTTGAGCACCACCACCGCGTGGAAACGCTCGGCCAGCGCTTTGGCCGCCGTGAAACGGTCGGCCTGCACCTGCGCGGTGCTCAGCCCGAGCAGGCGCGCGGCCTCGCCCGGGTGCGGGGTCAGGATCGCCTCATGGAGCGGCTGCGGCGCCTTGGCCAGCAGGTTCAGGGCGTCGGCATCGATCACCAGCGGCTTGCCGCTGGCCAGCACCTGCCGCCACAGTTCGTGCGCCCAGTCGTCCTGGCCCAGGCCAGGCCCGATCGCGATCACACCGGCACGCGGCAGCAGGGCCTGCAGCTCCTGCGCGTCCTGTACGGCATGCACCATCGCTTCGGGCAGGCGCGCCAACAGCGGGGCGACATGCGGTGACTGGGTCGCCACACTGACCAGCCCTGCGCCGGCGCGCAACGCCGATTCACTGGCCAGCATCACCGCGCCGCCGCTGCCGAGGTTGCCGCCCACGCACAGCACGTGGCCGGATTCGCCCTTGTGGGTATTGGCGCGGCGCGCCGGCAGGTGCGCGCGCAGGCGCGGTTGCTGCCAGCACTCGGCGCTGTGCTGCACGCCTTCGCCAGCGTCCGCAGGCAGATCCAGCGCGGCCAGGCGGCGACCGCCGACATGCTCCAGCGCTGCGCCGGTATACAGCCCCTGGTGGCGCACGATGAACTGCAGGGTGACCGTGGCACGGATGGCAACGCCCGGCACGTGACCGGTGCGTGCATCCACGCCGCTGGGCACGTCCAGCGCCAGCACCGGCACCCCAGCGCCGTTGATGGCCGTGATCAGATCCACCGCGGCACCGGCCGGCGCGCGGTTCAGGCCGATGCCGAACAGCGCGTCCACCAGCAGGTCCATCGGCGGGAGAACGCCATCGAAGCGCGCCACCGCACCGCCGGCGGCGAGGAACGCCTGCTCGGCCCGCTGCGACAACGGTGTAGCCGGCGCATCGGTGTCCAGCCGCAGCACCGTCACCGGGCGGCCGGCTTCACGGGCCAGACGGGCCAGCACGTAGCCATCGCCGCCGTTGTTGCCGGCCCCCACCACCACACCGATGCGCTGCGCCTGCGGCCAGCGCTCCAGCAGGCAGTGCCAGGCGGCCTGGCCGGCCTGTTCCATCAGCGAGGCACCCCCATCGCCCAGCAAAGCACTGGCCTGCGCATCCAGGCGGCGCGCAGCGGCGATATCGAACAGTTCAGCAAGCTCGGGCATGCCGGGATTCTATACTTGTCGCCCAGGCGCAGCCTTGCCGCGCCCTTCCCAGGCTCCGTTTCCGCCCAGGCCATGTCCGCCGTTCCCCTGCCCGCCCCCGTCCATCTGGCCCGTGCCGCCGACCGCATCCGTGCGATCGCGCGCGTGCACGGCTTCCAGCGCTGCGGCGTGTCCGGCATCGATCTGCGCGAAGACGAGGCGCACCTGGCCGATTGGCTGGGCAAGGGCCTGTACGGCACGATGGAGTGGATGGCGCGCCACGGCACGCTGCGCGCACGGCCGGATGAACTGCTGCCGGGCACGGTGCGGGTGATCTCGGTCGGCATGGATTACGGCCACAAGGACGACGCCGAAGCCTGGGCCACCCTGCACGATGGCGACCGCGCCTACGTGGCGCGCTATGCGCTGGGCCGCGATTACCACAAGCTGATGCGCAACCGGTTGCAGAAGTTCGCCGACAGCATCGCCGCCGAGATCGGGCCGTTCGGCTACCGCGTGTTCGTTGATTCGGCCCCGGTGCTGGAGCGCGCGCTCGCCCGCAATGCCGGGCTGGGCTGGATCGGCAAGCACACCTGCCTGATCGACAAACAGGGCGGCTCGTGGTTCTTCATCGGCGAAATCTACGTCGACCTGCCGCTGCCGGTGGATACACCGGCCACCGCACACTGCGGCACCTGCACGCGCTGCATCGATGTCTGCCCGACCCAGGCGATCATCGCCCCGCACCGCCTGGATGCACGCCGCTGCATCTCCTACCTCACCATCGAACACGACGGCGCGATTCCCGAGGACATGCGCACGGCGATGGGCAACCGCATTTACGGCTGCGACGACTGCCAGCTGGTCTGCCCCTGGAACAAGTTCGCCAAGCGCACCGACGAGCCGGATTTCCGCGCGCGCAACGATCTGGACACCGCCTCGCTTGCCCAGCTGTTCGCCTGGGAGGAAGACGAGTTCCTGCGCCGCACCGAAGGCAGCCCGATCCGCCGCAGCGGGCATGAACGCTGGCTGCGCAACATCGCCGTGGCGCTGGGCAATGCCCCCAGCCACGCCGAGACGCTGGCCGCGCTGCAGGCACGACGCGAGCATCCTTCGGCGATCGTGCGCGAGCACGTGGCGTGGGCACTGCAGCAGCACGCCAACCGCACCTCCGCGGGATGAAGCATCGCCGCCGACGTGCGACCATGGCCCCCCGTTCGTACCGTTTGGCCTGACTCCTCCATGGACCGCAGCGCGCAGATTCTCACGCCCAGCCAGCTCAACATCCTGGCCCGCGACCTGCTGGAAGGCGCGTTTCCGCTGATCTGGGTGGAGGCCGAACTGGGCAGCGTGACGCGCCCGGCCTCGGGCCATCTGTATTTCACGCTGAAGGACGCGCGCTCGCAGATCCGCGCCGCGTTGTTCAAGCCCAAGAGCCAGTGGCTGAAGTTCGTGCCGCGCGAAGGCATGCGCGTGCTCGCCCGTGGCCGGTTGACGCTGTACGAAGCACGCGGTGAGTACCAGATGGTGCTCGACCACATGGAGGAAGCCGGCGAAGGCGCCCTGCGGCGCGCCTTCGAGCAGCTCAAGGCGCGCCTGGAGGCCGAGGGCCTGTTCGCGCCGGAGCGCAAACGACCGCTGCCGGCGCATGTGCGTCGTCTGGCAGTGATCACCTCGCCCACCGGCGCGGCGGTGCGCGACGTGCTCAGCGTGCTTGAACGGCGTTTCCCGATGCTCGAGGTCGATCTGCTGCCCAGCCTGGTGCAGGGCGACAGCGCTGCCGCGCAGATCACCTCGCTGCTGCGTGGCGCCGATGCCAGCGGCCGCTATGACGTGATCCTGCTGACCCGCGGTGGCGGCTCGATGGAGGATCTCTGGGCCTTCAACGATGAGCAGCTGACCCGCGCGATCGCGGCCAGCCAGACCCCGGTGGTGTCTGCCGTGGGGCACGAAACCGACTTCAGCCTGGCCGACTTCGCCGCCGATCTGCGCGCGCCGACGCCGTCGGTCGCGGCCGAACTGCTGGTGCCTGATCAGCGTGACCTGCTGCTGCGTGTGCGTCGCCTGGATGCGCGTCTGGCGCAGCTGCAGCGGCACAGCGTGGGGCAGGCCATGCAGCGCGCGGACCGTGCCCTGCTCCGCCTCAACGCGCAGAGCCCGCAGTCGCGCCTGCAGCTGTTGCAGCGTCGCCAGCAGGACGTCGCGCGCCGCCTGCACGCAGCGTGGTCCACACAGCATCAGGGCCGTCTGGCCCACCTGCGCCACGCGGCGGCCGTGCTGCGCAGCGGTCATCCGCAGCGCCGGCTGGATGCCCTGCGTGAGCGCCTGCAACGCCTGCAGCCGCGTGCGGACAGTGCGATCGGTCGCCAGCTGCAGCGCGACGCCCTGCGCCTGCGTGCGCTCGCCCGTTCGATGGAGGCAGTGAGCCCGCTGGCCACCGTCGCGCGTGGTTACGCGATCCTGACCCGCGAGGACGATGGCAGTCTGGTGCGTTCGCCGTTGCAGGTGCGCCCGGGCGACACGCTCAAGGCACGCGTGCAGGACGGCGTGATCGACGTAACGGTCAACGAGCCGGCGCGCTGATCCGGCGGCCCCAGGCCGCTGCGGTTCGCCTTCAACGCCCTGCGCTTTCGCAGAATTTCTGCCGGTACTCCATCGCCTTGGGCATCAACGCCTGCAGGTTCTGGATGCGCGTGCCCGGGTTGGGATGCGTGGACGCGAACTCCGAGGTCGATTGCCCACCACTGGCCTGCCCCATCCGCTCCCACAGCGGAATCGCTTCCTGCGGATCGAAGCAGGCCGCCGCGGCCAGCATCAGGCCCACTTCATCGGCCTGGGTTTCATGGCTGCGCGCGTACGGCAGCAGGTAGCCGTAGCCCATCGCCGACATCATCATCTGCTGTTGCTGCGGGTCCATGCCGCTGGCGGCACCAGCCATCTGCCCGATCTGGGTCATCTTCTGCTGTGCCATGCGCTGGGCGCCATGCCGCAACAAGGCGTGCGCGATTTCATGGCCCATCACCACCGCCATCGCATCCACCGTACGCGCGACTGGAATCAACCCGGTGTAGACCGCCATCTTGCCGCCCGGCAGGCAGAACGCATTGGCCTGATCGGAGGGGATCACGTTGACCTCCCATTCGAAATCACGCGCGAAATGTGCAGGCTTCAGTCCATGCTCTTCGGCGAGCGCGGTTTCTACCACGTCCACCTTGGCGATCAGGCGCTGGGCGATCGCCTGGATTTCGCGCGACTGCGGCGCACTGGGATCCAGCGGTCGCTCCTGCGCCAGGATCTCCTGGTAGGCCTGCAGGCCCAGCGCCTTTTCCTGGGTCGCATCGAGCGAGCTGTCGATCAGCACGCTCTCGCCGGTGTAGGGATCCACGGCGCGGTTGGAGAACCAGTAGAACGCGGCATAGCCGGCAAACGCCAGCAGCACCCACCAGCGGATGTTGCCGAACAGGCCTGGCCGCCGGGCGCGGCCCTGCTGCTGACCGCCGAATGGATCGTTGCGCATGCGCGTGGTTCCTGAGATGGCCGCGGCACCCTGCCCGACACTGTGCCAATCCTAGAACGCGCGCCGGGGGGCCGGGTGAAATCCCGTCACCCCACGACGGGGTGATCCCTCAGATGCCTCGGACCAGCCGGAAGCCGATCCGTGCGCTGGTGGTGTCCGAATCCTGCGATTGCCGCCAGGCCGCGCGGGTCTGCGCCGGCGCATTGGCCCAGTTGCCACCGCGGATCACGCGCTGCCGGCAGCCCGGGTTGAACCAGGCCACGCCATCGGACGGTGCCCGCCGGTAGCTGGCATGCCAGCAGTCGGCCACCCATTCGCTGAGGTTGCCGGCAATGTCGTGCAGGCCCCACGGGTTGGAATCGAAGCTGGCCACCGGGGCCGGGCCCCAATACCCATCGCCGTAGCCGACGAAGGCGTTGTACCAGTGCCGTCCGGAGGGCGAGACATCCTCGGCCCCGGTGAAATTGCCCGCACGCGCTGGCGGTGTGCCCGCATCACCCCATGGATAACGGCCGCTGCTGCCCGCGCGCAGCGCGTACTCGAATTCGGCTTCGCTGGGCAGGCGGTAGGAGCGCCCGGTCTGCTCGGACAGCCACGTGGCGTAATTCTCGGCGTCGCGCACGCTGACGTGCATCACCGGCAGGTTGGCGATCGCCTCGGCGCCGTTGTAATCAGACTGCCAGTCCACGCCGCTGCGGCGCACGAAGTTGCCGCTGCGCTCGTCATACACGATCGAGTGACCGCGACGCGTGGCGCGTGGGCGGGTCTTGGTGGCCTGCACGTAACGGCGGAAATCGGCGACGGTCACTTCCGTGATCGACATCGCGAAGCCACGTTCGAAACGCACATAATGCGAAGGTTTTTCGGCATCGGTCGCGCCGAGCTCATTCTCGGCCGCGCCCATCTGGAAACCGCCGTGCGGCACCACGATCATCTGTGGCCCGCGGCCGCCATCGCGCAACGCATCGCTGAACACCTGCCGCGGCCGGAAGCTGCCGTAATGCGTCACCAGTTCGATCCGCTCACGCAGCTGGCCGACGACAGGGTCGCCGGGCAACGCGATGCGCAGCGCATCCTCCAGCTTCTGCCGGGCCGGCTTGAGCCCCTGCGGCGTGGCCAGATCGCGCAGGCCTTCGTTGCGCAGCCGCAGCAGGATATCCGACCGGATTTTCTCGATGCGCTCGAAGGCATCGGCGATGGTGATCGATGAGTCGCGGACCTTGGCGGCCTCGGCCAGCCAGGTCCCGGCCGCGGCGAAATCGGTCGCCCGCGCGGCCGTCTCCGCACGGCGGATCAGCGCGCTCTCGGCGGCGGCCAGGCCCTGACGGGCGCGCGGATTGTCCGCATCCAGCGCCAGTGCCTCGCGGAAATTGGGGATCGCGCCGTCGCCATCCTCGCCGATGCGGTCCGCGCGCAGATCGTCTTCACCGGCACGGTTGTACGCCACCACACGCTGGGCGATCTCCACCCGCGACTGCAGCTCACGCACCTTGGCATCATCCGGTGCCAGCGTGAGCAGCACCAGGGCCATCTCACTGGCCTGGGCAAGCGCCTCACGCTGCTTGAGCGGGCGGTCCAACAACGCGCCTGCCTCCTCCAGCAGCCGCTGCCGGGCACGTTTCAGCCCGGCCTCGGCCGCACGGTCTTTGGGGTCATGCTGGAGCAGCGCGAGCCAGATCGGAATCGCATCCTCGGCCGTGCGGTACAGGCGACCTTCCTCGAAGGCACGTGCCGCGTCACGGCGCGCCTGGGTCACGTCGCCGTCGCCAAGGGTCAGTGGCGGCGCCTGCCAGCGTTCCACGGTTTCAGCGGCATCCTCGCCCCCGATGGTGACCTGGGCAACCGGTGCGCTGGTCGTCGCCGGTGCAGCGGCGGGCTTGGCGACCGGCGTTGCCGACGGCGCGGGGGCCGGGGCGGGAGAACACGCGGCCAGCAGGCCCAACAGGCCCAACAGGCCAGTGAACAGCAGCGGCAATGTGCCTGAGGGTCGCAAATGGGGTTCCTTGGGGCGTGTCATCGTGACGCGATGAGGGTCCAGGTGGCATGCCGCAGGCGCGGACAGGGGATCATCATAATCGTCACCGTCCCGGGCGGCGACCGTCCACGGCCCGGGCGTTCATCACCGCACGGCGGTATGCCGGCCGTGGCACAGGGTTAGGCTATCCTCCCCGACCTGAGCACCCCTTTGCAGTACATGGAATCCCACGTGGCTTACTGGATCAAAACCCCGGCGGAACTGGACGAGCGCTACCGCCAGCGCCCCACCCGCATTGGCCTGGACACCGAGTTCATCCGCGAACGCACCTATTGGCCGCAACTGGCGCTGGTGCAGATGGCCGTCGGTGATGAAGTCCTGCTGATCGACCCGCTCATCCCCGGCATGAACGAGGCCCTGGCCCCGTGGCTGGCCGACACCTCGATCCTCAAGATCATGCACAGCGCCAGCGAAGACCTGGTCACTTTCAAGGTCGCCTGCGGCGTGCTGCCGCGCCCGCTGTTCGACACCCAGATCGGTGCGTCGCTGGCGGGCATCGGCGGTGGCATGGGCTACCAGAAACTGGTCACCGCGGTCACCGGCGTCACCCTCACCAAGGGCGAAACCCGCTCGGACTGGATGCGCCGCCCGCTCTCGGACGCGCAGCTGGAGTACGCCGCCGACGACGTGGAGTACCTGTTCCAGATCCACGACACCATCGAGGCCCGACTGGACGAACTGGGCCGCCGCCAATGGCTGCAGGACGACGCCGAGCGCCTGCTCGCCAGTGTCGAACACGATGAAGAGCGTTGGCCGCACGTGGCGATGCGCTCGGCACAGTTCATGGACACCGCTGCGCAGCTGCGCCTGCTGCGGCTGCTGCGCTGGCGCGACGTGCAGGCCCGCGCCAGTGACAAGCCGCGAAGCTGGGTGCTCGACAACGAACTGGCTGCCGTGCTCGCCCGCACCCCGCCGGCCGATGTGGAGGCGTTGTGCAAGCTGATGGAAGGCTTCCCCAAGGCCCCGCGCAAACTGGCCGCCCAGGTGTGGCAGGCGCTGACCACCCCGCTTGCCGATGAAGCCGAGGCACCGCTGGCGCTACCGGCCAACGATGCCAACAAGCAGGCCCTGAAGCGGCTGCAGGATGCCGTCAGCGCGCGCGGTGCCGAACTCGGCCTGCCCGATGGCGTGCTCGCCTCGCGCAAGCATCTGGAAAGCTATCTGGAAAGCCGCCAATGGCCGACCGCGCTCGCGGGCTGGCGCCAGGCGCAGCTGGAGCCGATCCTCTCGGCGCTGTTGCCGCCGGCCGCTTGAGCTTCGTGCATCGGTTCGGATCTCACCGCACCGATGCACCGCTCGCGTCACCTTGCGAGTGCACTGCCGTCGAATTCTGAACGAATCGCACACCGCCCCTGACATGTCGTCATCGGCATGACCGCAGACACATACGCACGTTCAAACCGCATGCAAGAGTGAATCGCACGCAACGCTCCGCGCCTGCAACAGGCCGGAACGGACACGGCATCCCGCAGGACCGTGCCGCCGGCGCAGGTTCTGCCCACGCGGCTGCGCAAAGGACTCCCATGCATCTGATCGCGACTCGAAGGAACGCCCCCTCCCCTCGCCGCACCACGCGCCGCCTGCACCGCTGGCTCGGCGTGACCCTGCTGCTGGCGGCCACCACCGCAAACGCTGCCGATGATCTCAATGCACGGCTCGCAAAAGCCCTGCAGGGCACCGCCACGCCTGCGATGGGCGTGCTGGTCATCCGCGATGGCAAGATCGCCGAACATGCCGTGCACGGCGTCCGTCGCAATGATGCGACGACACCGGTCACTGCGCAGGACCAATGGATGATCGGATCGACCGGCAAGCCGATCACGGTGGCGATGATCGCGCGGCTCGTTGAACAGGGCGTGCTGCGCTGGGATGCGCCGCTGTCGACCTTGTTGCCCGACCTCGCCGCACAGATGCAGCCGGCCTACCGCAGCGTCACCCTGGTGCAGTTGCTCTCGCACCGCGCCGGCCTGCCGGAAAACCTCACCGACGCCGCCGCGCTGGATGCGTTCTTCGTTGATACGCGGGCCCTGCCCGTGCAGCGCGAGGCTTACGTCAAGGCAGCCCTGGCCGAAGCGCCGGTGCACCCGCCCGGCACCGAATTCGCCTACAGCAACAGCGGCTTCCTGATCGCGGCGGTGATCGCCGAACGTGCCACTGGCAAGGACGTGGAAACGCTGATGCAGCGCGAAGTGTTCCAGCCACTGGGCATGACCGGTGCCGGGTTCGGCCCGACCCAAGCGGGGCAACCGCTGGGCCATCGCGCCGGCAAGCCGGTGACCACCGCGCCGCAGAAGGCCGATGACGGGGTGCCGCCGCTCTACACTGCCGCCGGCAACCTGCATATGCGGCTGCAGGATCTGGCGCTGTTCGCCATCGAACAGCTCGCGGGCAGCCAAGGCAAAGGCACGCTGCTGACGCCGGCCTCGTACGCGCTGATGCAGACCGCGCAGCCGGGCAGCGGATCCGGGCTGGACTGGGGGGTGCAGCCGTCGATTGCCGGTCGTCAGGGGCCGGTGCTGGTGCACGGCGGCTCGGACGGCAACTGGCTGGCCTGGGTGGTGCTGTTCCCCGGCCAGAACAACGGCGTGATCGCCATCGCCAACGCCGCTGAAGACATGGGCGCCGACCAGGCAACCATGGGCGTGCTGGGTGGGTTGTTCGCCGAGCTGGCGCCGGCTGCAGCGCCCGCCAGGTAACAGAAACGACAACGCCCCGCAGATGCGGGGCGTTGTCGAAACACGCATCATGCTCACCGGTGCCCTGCGGCACCGGCGATCGCGCTTCTTACCAGTTCATGTTGAGCGAAACGCCCACGGTGCGCGGTTCGTTGTAGACCGCGGCCATGTAGTTCTCGATCACACCCTTGAGGTTCTTCTCATTGGTGATGTTGCGCGCGAACAGCGCCACTTCCCAGGCACCGTAATTGGCGGAGTAGCCCAGCTTCAGGCCGCCTTCGAAGCTGCCCTTGGAGTTGAACTCGGCCGAGTCGTACAGCACGAAGCTGGTATACCCCTGCTTGTTCCAGTCGGTGGACACGAAGAACACATCGCTGTCATTGACCGGCATGTCGTAACGCGCGGCCAGGTTGATGTTGTACTTCGGTGCGTTCGGCAGCGGGTTGCCGTTGATCTGCGCGAAGGTGTTGGCACCGACCTTGATGGTCGGATCGTTCACCGTGCAGACCACGGCGCCGTTCAGGGCGCAGACCTGCGCGTACACGCGGTCGTCCTGGATTTCGCTGTGCAGCAGGCTGATACCGGCGCTCAGGGCCAGGTTCGGGATCGGGCGCAGCTCCATGTCCGCCTCCAGACCGTAGGCCTTGGCTTTGTCGGCGTTGAACAGCACGCCGTTGCCGTCCGAATCGTTGCCGTTGAGCTGGATGTCGTTGACCACGTAGGTGAACGCGGCGGCGTTCACGCGCAGGCGGTTGTCCCACAGGCTGCTCTTGATGCCGGCTTCCCAGGACAGGATGGTTTCCGAGTTCGCCGTGGTGAAGTCGGCATTGAACACGGCCGAACGGCCCTGGATGGTCGGGCCGCGGAAGCCGCGGGCCACGCGCGCATACACGCTCAGCTGCGGGTTGAACGCATACATCGCGCTCAGGTCCCAGCTCGGCGTGGTGTCGGACATCTCCACGTAAGTGCGGCCCTTGTAGGTCACGGCACCGGCGGCGGTATCGGCGGTCTTGAGCAGACGGGTCTTCTTCTCATCCTTGGTCTGGCGCAGGCCGGCGGTCAGGGTGAACTTGTCGGTCACGTCATAGCTGACCTGGCCGAAACCCGCCCAGGAGGTATTGACGTTGCGCAGGCGCACCCAGTTGTTCGGGTTGCGGGCATTGCCCTGCAGGAACCAGGCGCGCTGGTAGAAATCGGTGGTGTCGCGGCCGTCGAAGTAGAACGCGCCGACCTGCCACTTCAGGCGGTTGTCATCGGCGTTGGCCAGGCGGAATTCCTGGGTCCACTGGTCCAGATCGCGGATCTGGCCCATCGACTGGCCGTAGCCGTTCGGCACGCCATTGACCGGATAGTTCACCGCGGCGCCGCCGTCGGTGTCACCGCGGCTGTACCCGGAGGTGGTTTCGTAGGCGGTGATCGAGGTCAGCGAAACGTTGCCGAAATCGTAGATCGCCTTCACCGAGCCGCCGTAGGTCTTGTAAGCCTGCGGGTTGTTGTCGGCTTCGTCGTAGGCGACCTTGTCGCGCGGCACGTCGGTCTTGTTGGAGCCCTTGGTCACCGCGTTGCGCAGGAACAGGGTCGAGGTACCGTCGTAATCGCGCGCATGAGCCGAGGCCAGCAGCGAGAAGTTGTCGCTCGGCTGCAGCAGCAGCTGCGCGCGCACGTTGCGGTCGTCGAAGCCGCCCATGGCGTTCTTCTTCGGCGAGACCGTGCCATCGGCGCTCGGGCCGCTGTAGGTGTTGTCGACGTAATCATCGCGGTGCTGGTACAGCGCCGACACGCGGAACGAGGCGATGTCGTTGATCGGGCCGCCGAAGCCGCCATCGATCGCCACGCTGCCGTAGGAGCCGTAGCTGGCCTGCACGCGGCCGCTGTAATCCTGGCTCGGCTTGATCGTGTCGAACTTGACGATGCCGGCGGTGGTGTTGCGGCCGAACAGCGTGCCCTGCGGGCCGCGCAGCACCTCGATCTGGTCCACGTCGTAGACAGGGTTGGACTTCAGCACCACGTGTTCAAGCACCACGTCGTCCTGGATGATCGACACCGGCTGCGAGGCACCCAGGTAGAAATCGATGTTGCCCAGACCACGGATGTAGAAGCGCGGGAAGATGCGGCCGGTGGTGGTTTCGGCGTAGAAGCTCGGCACCTTGCCCGACAGGGCCAGCAGGGTGTCATCGCCGCCAGCGGTGTAATCACGGATCTTCTCGCCCTGCACCACGCCGACCGACACCGGCACTTCCTGCAGGTTGCGCTCGCGGTGGTCGGCGGTGACGGTGATGGTGTCCAGCGAGGTCGCGCTGGCGGACTGCGCGTCCTGCGCCGAGGCGGCAGCGGACAGCATCAGCGCAGCGGAGGCGCAGGCCAGCGCCAGCGCGCGGCGGCGCGGCAGCACGGCAGCGGAGAGGGAACGGGAGAGAAGACGCGTCGACACAGGGGCGTGGCGTAGAGCGGGCATGCAGAGGTCTCGGGTAGTACAGATCGGGGCATCCGGCAGATGGCCGGGCACCATAGGAAATCGGCATCGCTGTGGAGACAGCGATGCGGCACGGTATTGGCTGGATGTTGCAGATTGGTGTCAGGGAGTTGTGGGCGACGGCTGTCCGGCCCCCCTGGTCCACTGGCTATGCGGCCGCGTTTTCTGGCGCGGATTATGCCCGCCTGGCGCGCCGCCCGGAAGGGCGCGCGGCGCGATCGGCCCTGCACATCGGCCGATCGGCGAGAATGGGCAGGGGCGGCGACCCCTGCCCCTGCGGGGCTCAGGCGGGAACGGCCTGGCGTCGCGCCGACGTGTGCCCGGCCAGACGGAAACGCCCCACCGACTGCTGCAACTCGCTCGACTGCGCGTTCAGTGCGCGCGCCGCGGCCGAGGCTTCTTCCACCAAGGCGGCGTTCTGCTGGGTCACGCCATCCATCTGCACGATGCTCTGGCTGACCTGATCGATACCCGCTGCCTGCTCCTGGCTGGCGCTGGCGATCTCTTCGATCAGCCCGCCCAGCTCGCCCACGGCCTGCACCATCCGCTGCAGTGTCTGCCCCGCTTCATCGGCCAGCGCACTGCCATCGGTGACCTTGGTGACCGAATCCCCGATCAGGCTCTTGATCTCCCGGGCCGCCTGCGCCGAGCGCTGTGCCAGCGCGCGCACTTCGGAGGCGACCACGGCGAAACCACGGCCTTCTTCACCCGCACGTGCCGCTTCGACCGCCGCATTGAGTGCCAGGATGTTGGTCTGGAAGGCAATGCCGTCGATCACCGTGGTGATGTCGGCGATACGGTGCGACGACGCCTGGATATCGCCCATGGTCTGCACCACCTGCGCGACCGCCGCGCCCCCCTGCGCGGCCACGGCCGCCGTCTGCGCCGCCAGCTGATCGGCGCGCCGGGCGTGATCGGCATTCTGCTTCACGGCTGCGGTCAATTCTTCCAGCGAGGCGGCGGACTCTTCCAGACTGGCCGCCTGTTGTTCCGTACGCCGCGAAAGGTCCTCGTTGCCCGCCGCGATTTCCGACGATGCAGTGGCCACCGAGACGGCCGCCTGCTGGATGCCGGCGACAATCGTGGTCAGCTGGCTGACGGTGGCATTGGCATCGTCACGCATGGTGGCGAACACGCCCTGGAACTCGCCCTCGATGCGTCCGCGCAGGTCGCCAGCGGCCAGCGCGCGCAGCAATCCCGACAGCGAGGACAGATTGCGGTCGGCGGTGACCATCAGGGTGTTGAGTCCTTCCACCATCACCCGGAAATCGTGGTTGAAGGCGCCCGCATTGCCGCGCACGCTGAAATCACCCGCTGCCGCTGCGGCGACCAGGTGTTTGATTTCCCCATTGATGGCCTGCAGGCGATCGCGCACACCGTTCACGGCGTCGGTGATCTTGGCCTTCTCCCCCGGCAACGCCTCCATCGAGGGCGACAGGTCACCATCGGCGTAGCACTGCACCAGCTCCACCATGCGCAGCTTGGTGGATATGTGCGCCTCCACCAGTGCATTGGTGCCGGTCACCATGGTGCGGAACTCCCCTTCAAATGCGTCGGCATCGATGCGGTAGCTGATCGTACCCTCGGCATGCTGGCGGCTCATGTCGTTCTGTGCGGCAATGATCGCGCGGAGCTTGCCCTGCATCTGCTGCAGCGCCGCCATCAGGCGGCCCACCTCATCCTGCCCGCGCACCTGGATGCTGCCTTCAAGACGACCGGCCGCAACGTCCCGGGCCACCTGCCCCGCTTCGGCCAACGGCCGGCTCAGCACCCGTCGGACCACCAGCACCATCGCCACGATCACCGCCAGCAGTGCCAGCGCCGAGACCAACGCGATGTGCAGCATCAGCTTGCCAAGCACGGCGTGCACCACCGAGACCGGCTCCATGCCCAGCACCACCCAGTGCCACGGACCATAGGCCTGGGTCGACACGAAGTACGTCTGGGCCGCGCCCTGATCACCGCTGCGCAGCTGCACCTGGCCCTGCGTGAGCGTGCCGTCCAACAGCGCCTGCAGCGTAGCGTGGTCGGATTCGGGTACCTTGCCCTGAAGCTTGCCACCCTCACCGTCCGGCCCGGCGATGATCGTCCCGAAGTTCTCACCAGGCCGGGTATCGACGGCGATGAAGTAGCCGTCCTTGCCAAGCTGCGAGGCACGCAGGCGGGTCTTCAGTGCCGCCAGGCCATCGGAATAGTTCTGCCCGACGAAGGCGATGCCCACGACCTCGCCCGCCGCATCGGTGATCGGCATGTAGTGGGTCATGTAGTCCACACCGAACAGCCGGGCCGGGCCGGTGTAGCGCTCGCCGGCCAGCAGCTTCTGGTAGGCCGGATTGGCGTGGTCCAGCACGGTGCCCATGGCACGGGCACCCTCGGCGTTGCGCAGCGAGGTCGATACACGAATGAACTCCTGCCCTTCGCGCGCGAACACGGTGGCCACGCCGCCGGTCGCCTGGGCGAAGCGATCGACGGCGGCCTCCTGCAGATTGACGACATCGCTGCCCAGACGAAGCGTCGGCGTGGACCGCTCACCGATCAGGATCGTCTTTGCGGGGTCCAGGGTGGCATCGCCCGCCGGCAGCATCGCGCGGAAAGTGCCAGCCATGCGCTCGGTGCTGTCGCTGAGGCTGCGGTCATAGAGTTGGACCGAGTCGCGCATCAGCACGGTGGCCGACTGCAGCCCGGCCTCCACCCTCTGCTGGTAGCTTGCCGCCGATTGCTGGTACACCAGCAGCGCCAGCCCAATGAAAGCCACAGTGGTGATCAGGCCCATCAGCAGCGCCAGACGCGCACCGATGGAGGAGGAGAAAACGGTGGCGGCACGGGTCGTCATCGTTGGGACTCGAAGGGATTGGGTATGAGGGATTGGCTCCCTTTCATATCGGCACCGTTTTGGTCCTCTTTACGCGATGGCGTCTAGTTACATTTCGCTACTCAAGAAATCCAACCCGTTGTGCTGCAAGGGTTTGCGGCCGACCGATCCTCACAAAACCCACTCTCCCGTTCAGTTCGAGGCCGTCCGCGCGCGATGTGGGCGGAGCGTCGCGGCCACCTTTCCCCTCTTGGCAGCCGCCACTGGCCGGGGCTACACTAGATCCATCGCGCGGCGCACCAAGACGTGACACGCGAGGCAAGTGCGGTATCCGTGGGGCCATAGCTCAGCTGGGAGAGCGCGTCGTTCGCATCGACGAGGTCAGGAGTTCGATCCTCCTTGGCTCCACCACTATTCAACACAAAGCCCCGGGAATTTTGTTCCCGGGGCTTTGTTTTTACAGCGTTTGCAGGTCGGGCTTACGCCCCCTCTGGATTATCCTTGCGCTCCGGCCGGCGCGTTCCCGCGTCATGGATCGCCTGATCGGTCTGCGCCGGCCGCTGCTTGGCGGTCTCATCCTGCTTGCGGTCCTGCTGGCTTTCTTCGATGCCTTCCTGCTTGCCGTGTTCGCTGGGCTTGGTGTCTGCCATGGGTCTACTCACTTGTGCGGTGCCCGGTACGGGGCCTTCATCCGCAGGCTAACCGGCCGATCGTGATGCACGAATCACGATCGGCACGGCCTTGCACACGGCGCACTCACACGTGGCCCAGTGCTCAGTCGAGCTTGACCACCAGCTTGCCGAAGTTGCGGCCCTTGAGCAGCCCGAAGAGGGCGTCGGGCGCCTGCTCGAGCCCGTCGACGATGTCTTCGCGATACTGCACCTTGCCGTCCTTCAGCCACTGGCCCATGTCGCGCAGGAACGCCGGAAAGAAGGCATGCAGATCGGACTGGATGAAGCCACGCACGGTCAGCCGCTGACGCAGCACCTGGCTCATGAAGCCGGGCAGACGGTCCGGGCCGGGCAGCACCGCGCCACGTGCGTTGTAGGTCGCGATCGTGCCGCACACCGGGATGCGCGCGAAATCGTTGAGCAACGGCGCTACGGCGTCGAACACATGCCCGCCCACGTTTTCGAAGTAGACATCGATCCCGTTGGGCACCGCCGCGCGCAACTGTTCGGCGAAATCGTCGGCACGATGATCCAGCGCCACATCGAACCCCAGGGTTTCAAGGTAGCGGCGCTTCTGCTCGCCGCCGGCGATTCCCACCGTGCGCGCGCCCTGCAGCTTGGCGATCTGGCCCACGGTCGCCCCGACCGGACCACTGGCGGCAGCCACCACCACCGTCTCGCCCGGCTGCGGCTTGCCGATCTCCTGAAGACCCACGTAAGCGGTGAATCCGGGCATGCCATACACACCCAGGGCAGTACTGAGCGGCAGCCCGTTGTCCTCCAGCGTGCGGGTCAGCGAGTCGCCGGGCACCACCGCATGCGTCTGCCAGTTGCCCGAGGCCACCACCTGCGTGCCCACCGCGATGTCCGGATGGTTGGAGGCCACCACCTCGGCTACCGTGCGGCCTTCCATCACCGCATCCAGCGCAACCGGCGCGGCATAGGACGGCCCCTCTTCCATGCGACCGCGCATGTAGGGATCCAGCGACAGGTAGCGATTACGCAGCAGCACCTCACCGGGACCCGGCGTGGGAACCGGCACCTGCTCAAGGCGGAAATTGGCGGCTACCGGCTCACCGTGGGGACGCGATGCAAGCACGATGCGGGTGTTGGTCAGGGCATTCATCGTGGCGTGACTCCAAGCGAACAGAAAGGAATCCCGACACTACGGGTTCCACATGTGCACGGGCGGTGGGTAAAACAGCGTTCCATTGGTGCAGCACGCTGCCAGGCCCGGCAGGCCTTGTGCGGCGGCGACCGCCGCGTCCCATGGCGCCACAGCGTTCCATCCGTGCCTCGCGCGGTGGACGGATTGCCCCGGCAGCGATGCCAGGCGCATGATCGTGCCATGAGCAACTTCCCCTCGCGTCCACGCCGCTACCTGCTGCCTGTGCTGATGTCGGCCACGACCGTGTTCGGCCTGGCGTGCTGGGCGATCCTTGCTACCGAACCAGGATGCCTCGCCGCACAGGGCCATTGGTCGTCCGGGAACGGCCAGTGCCATACGCGGCTGTGCCTGCTGCAGGGCGACTGCGGTGAGCGCGCCGCGCCGATCGCCGGCTGCGCCGGGCTGCAACCCGGCGATTCCCGCGGGAAGGTGTACTTCCACCTCGGCAATCCGCTGCCGGGCGCTGCGGAGCAGGCGCGCTGGCCGGCGCACAAGGCAAGCGCTGGCAGCATCGTGGCCGACTTCGATGGCGAGCGCCTGACCCGCCTGCAATGTCCCGACGCGCGTTGACGCAGGCGCGAGCCACCATGCTGTCCTCATCGACTGCGCCGCCTTCCCGCGCCCCCTGGCAGGTCATCACTGCCGGCATCTGCGCCCTGGTGCTGACCGTGGGCCTGGCCCGCTTTGCTTATACCCCGTTGCTGCCGCTCATGCGGGAGGATGCCGGACTGTCAGCGGCCAACGGCGGATGGCTGGCGACCTTCAATTACCTCGGCTATCTCACCGGCACGCTGTTGGTTGCCCGGGTCGGCGAGATGCAGTTGAAATTCCGTTTTTACCGCGTCGGGCTGGTGTTGGCGGTGATCTCTACCGCCCTCATGGGTGCCACCGCAGACATGACGGCATGGAGCGTGCTGCGCTTCGTGGCCGGCCTGTCCAGCACGGCCGGCCTGTTGCTGGCCTCGGGGCTGGTGCTCAACTGGCTGCTCGCGCATCAGCGCCGCCCCCGGCTCGGCCTGCATTTTGCCGGGCTCGGGATGGGCATCGCGGTCTCCGGCCTGGCTGCGGCGGCGATGGCCGATCATCTGCTGTCCTCGCAGCAATGGCTCGCCCTCGGTGCGCTTGCGCTCGTTTTTTTGATACCTGCCTGGGCGTGGATGCCCGCACCGGTGCCGATCTCCAGCCCGAGCGGTACCGCAGCGCCCGCGCCCCCTGGGCAACGTTGGCGCTGGCTGCTGATCGCGTCCTACTTCTGTGCGGGGTTCGGCTTCGTGGTCAGCGCGACGTTCATCGTCGCCATTCTCGTGCAGACCCCTGCCTTCGCCGGTCGCGGGAGTTGGGTGTGGGTGCTGGTCGGGATCACCGCCATCCCCTCCACGTTCGCCTGGGACCGTATCGCGGCGCGGCTGGGCCTGATCCGCGCGTTGATGTTCGCCTATGCGTTGCAGACCGTGTCATTCGTGCTGCCGCTCCTGGACGACGGCGTGTGGGCCGGCGCCACCAGCGCCGTGCTGTTCGGCCTGACCTTCGCCGGCATCGTCAGCCTGACCCTGACCGTGGTCGGTCGCCACTACCCGCACAATCCTGCCAAGGCGATGGCGACGCTGACGCTGAGTTATGGCGTCGCCCAGATCATCGCCCCCGCGATCGCCGGCACGCTGGCGCGCGACAGCGGCTCCTACCAAGGCGCCCTGGCACTGGCGGCGGTCATGATGGCCATCGGCATCGCGCTGCTGTGGTGCATGCCGGATGAGGACCACGCCCGCGGTGCGTGAGCAGTGACCGCTGCGCCGGGCCCGCGTCTGAACCGGGGTTCATGCGTTCCGCTGCTGCCTGCGAACCCGCTGTATCAAGCACTTGCGTGTCTGCGGACAGGGGTACGGAAACAAATGTGAAATTTTTTTCGCGAAACGCTTGCCGAACCCCTCATACCTCCGTATTATTCGCGTCCTCGCCAGCGGCAACGCAGCGATGAAGTGGCCGGGTAGCTCAGTTGGTAGAGCAGGGGATTGAAAATCCCCGTGTCGGCGGTTCGATTCCGTCCCCGGCCACCACAATTTCAGATGACCTGCAGAAATGCAGGTCATTTTTTTTGTCTGTTGTTCGGCGTCGCTACATCACGCAGCGTTCAAGGAAGGAGCTTCCGCACATGGTTCGTGCTTTGTTCGCCGCGCTGTTCGGCAAACGTCCTGTTGCCTTCCACAGCACATCCCCGATCGATGTGACCGTGCTGCGCCTCAAGCAGTCGATCCAGCATGGCCCGCGCCTCTCTGTCGCCGGAATGCGCGGGACGGCCTCCGCTCAACGGATCCGCCTGTGCTGGACGCGCCCGTTCGTGTCCAACTCTTTCAAGCCGTATTTCATCGGCCAGTGCATCCCCACCGAACGCGGCACGCGGCTTGAAGGTGCGTTCCAGATGCATCCCTTCATCCGCACCTTGATGATCGGCATGTTCGTCTGCCTGCTCATCGTTCCGCTGGTGGCGGTGGTGAAGCACTGGCAACACACACACGACCTCGCGCCTGCGCTGTTGGCCAGTCTGGCGGTGGTGCCTGCTGCCTACTTCATGGCCGGCGCGGTGCTGGTGATCGTCACGATCAGCCGCTGGGCCGCACGCGACGATGAAGCGATGATCGAGGCGGAGATCCATCGCGCGCTGCAAAGCGGGCACACCGCTCAGGGATGATTTCCGCGGGCGGGCCGTTGCGCGCCTTGCCGTCCATCGCCACGCGCTGGCATGCTCACCCGGCGGACAGGATCGTCTGCGGCCGCGCTTGTTCGTCCCCATGGCCGCACACACAGGGAGAGGTGATGTCCGAAAGCATCGAAGTGCTGCAGGCGCAGATCGCGCATCTGCAGCGAAACCAACGGCGACTGACGCTGGGCTGCGCAGCGGCCGGCCTGCTCACCATGGCCGCCTTGATGATGGGTGCAACGTCACAGCGCAGCGCCAGCTTTGATGTCATTGATGCGCAACGCATCAACATCAAGGAGCCTGACGGAACGTTGCGGCTGGCGATCTCCAATCGCACGCTGTTTCCTGGGGTGGTCATTCACAACAAGGAGCAACCTCATCCGCGCCCGATGGCAGGCATGCTGTTCTTCAACGATGAAGGAACGGAAAACGGCGGGCTGATCTACAACGGTTCGCTCGACAAGAGCGGCAAACCCTCCAGCGGCATGAGCCTGACCTTTGATCGCTATCAGCAGGATCAGCAGATGCAACTGCTGGGCGTGGATGATGCGGGGACACACTACGCAGGGCTGACCTTCAATGACGTTGCCGATGGCCTGTCCCGCCCGTTCTTCTCCGAGCGGGACGAAGCACTTCATCGGAAGGGCATTCCTGCGATCACCGAGCGCGTGTTCCTTGGCAAGTCTGATGCGCGCGATGCCATGCTGACCCTGCGCGATGGTCAAGGAAAGCCGCGGCTTGAGTTGGTGGTGACGCCCTCGGGAGATGCCAAGGTGCGCTTCCTGGACGAGAGCGGCAACGCCACGCGGGAACTCTCCGCTGACAGTCGGTAGCGCGGGTGCCGCACGCTGCCACGCGCACGTCAGCGACGTGGGACGGCCACTGCATGACGGAATATTCACAATTTCCGCTCAGCCTATGCCTAAGCTCGCTGCGTCTTGTCTGGAGTGTCGACCATGCGCAGCCGCCATCTGTTCAGTGCCCTGCTTGCCTTAGCCGCCAGTGCCCCGGCCTGGGCCGCCGCGCCGGTGACCTCGGTGGAGGTGCTGGACATGGACCGCTACGCGGGCCAGTGGCATGAAATCGCGCACCTGCCGGTGTCATTCCAGAAGAAGTGCGTGGGCGACATCACCGCCACCTACAGTCTGCGGGCTGACCACCGGATCAGCGTGCACAACGCCTGCCGGCAGGCCGATGGCGATCGCGTCGCCGCCGATGGCGTAGCGCGGGCCGTCGAGGGACACCCCGGCCGCCTGCAGGTACGTTTCGTGCCGGACTGGCTGTCCTGGGTGCCGCTGGTATGGGCCGATTACTGGGTGATCGCACTGGACCCCGGCTACCAGTGGGCAGTGGTCGGCGAGCCGGATCGCAAGTACCTGTGGATCCTGTCGCGCTCGCCGAGCATGGACACGGCCCTGTTCGATCAGCTCAAAGCCCGCGCCGAGGCGATGGGCTATGACCTCGCCCCCCTGCGGGTGATGGCGCCGCTGGACTGACCCGGCCGGGCCACTCCAGAGGCCCGCGCCCGCCCGCACCTCCCACGACTAAAAGCACGTGGCGCCGTCATCACGGTGCCCTACCCTTGCGTCACGCTGCCCCGGGCAGCGCGAATACCATACGCCGTAGTATGCTCATACCCATGCAACACCCGCCTGAGGATCGCACCATGTCCTACCGCTTCCGTCCCCGCCTCGCCCTTGCCCTAGTCGTCATCGCCTCGCTGACCCTGACCGCCTGCAACAAGACGGTCAAACGCGTCTCCGAGCCGGCCGCCAGCGTGCAGGAGTTGACGGTGCGTGCCGATGGCAGCTGGACGATCGCGCTGCGCCTGCAGAACTTCAGCTCCATGCCCATGACCTTCGACAACGTCGCGCTCCAGCTGAAGGTCAGCGATCAGGACGCTGGCCAGCTGCAGCTGCAGCCGGCGCTGTCGATCGGTGGCGTGTCGGCCGATGTGGTCAACGTCGAGCTCAAGCCGAGCTCGGGCGCACGCCTGGTGATGGCCGATGCGCTGGCCGGCAACCGCACCCTGGGCTATTCGCTCAAGGGCACGGTGAGCGCCACCCCGCAGGAAAAGAAGCAACGCACGTTCGAGATTGATAGCCGCAGCACGCTCAACCAGGCTCCCGGCCTGCCCGGCGTCCTGCGCTGACCGGCGGGCTTTCCGCCACCCTTCGCCACTGATCGAGACTGTCCCCGATGAGCAGCTACACCGCCCCGCTTTCCGATATCCGTTTCGCCCTGCATGACGTGCTCAAGGTCGAGCCGCTGTTCGCGCGCCTTGGCCTGACCGATGCCACCGCCGATGTGGTGGATGCCGTGCTGGAAGAAGCCGGCCGTTTCAGTGCCAGCGTGCTGGCGCCGTTGAACAGCGTGGGCGATGAGATCGGCTGCGTCCTCGACCAGGCCACCGGCGAGGTCACCACCCCGCCGGGCTTCAAGCAGGCCTACGCCCAGTTCGTGGACGGCGGCTGGACCGGTCTGACCGCTGCACCGGAACTGGGTGGCCAAGGCCTGCCGCATACGTTGGGCGTGCCGCTCAATGAAATGATCAATGCCGCCAACCTGGCATGGGGCAACTTCCCGCTGCTCTCGCACGGTGCGATTGAAGCGCTCAAGCAGCATGGCGAGGCCTGGCAGCAGGACGCCTTCCTCAAGCCGCTGATCGACGGCCGCTGGACCGGCACCATGTGCCTGACCGAACCGCATTGCGGCACCGACCTGGGCCTGCTGAAGACCAGGGCCGAGCCGAACGCGGATGGCAGCTATGCCATCACCGGCACCAAGATCTTCATCACCGCCGGCGAGCACGATCTCACCGACAACATCGTGCACCTGGTGCTGGCCAAGCTGCCCGACGCACCGGCCGGGGCCAAAGGCATTTCGCTGTTCGTCACCCCGAAGTTCAAGGTCGACCGCGAGGGCAAGGTGGGCGAGCGCAATGCGCTGCGCTGCGGCTCGATCGAACACAAGATGGGCATCAAGGGCTCGGTCACCTGCGTGATGAACTTCGACGGTGCCGAAGGCTATCTGGTCGGCCAGCCGCACAAGGGCCTGCAGGCGATGTTCACCATGATGAACACCGCGCGCCTGGGCGTCGGCCTGCAGGGCATCGGCCTGTCCGAGCGGGCCTACCAGAACGCATTGAAGTACGCCCGCGAGCGCCTGCAGTCGCGTTCGCTGAGCGGTGCGAAAAACCCGGAAAAGCCGGCCGACCCGATCCTGGTCCACCCGGATGTGCGGCGCATGCTGCTGACCATCAAATCGCTGGTCGAAGGCAGCCGCCTGCTGGCCCTGCACGCGGCCACCCTGATCGACGTCGCCCACCACGCCGAGGATGCCGGCGAGCGCGAACGCGCGGACACGCTGGTGAGCTTCCTGACCCCGATCTCCAAGGCCTGCCAGACCGAATGGGGCATCGAGAACACCTACAACGCGCTGCAGTGCTTCGGTGGCCACGGCTACATCCGCGAGCACGGCATGGAGCAGCTGGCCCGCGATGCGCGCATCACCACGCTGTATGAAGGCACCACCGGCATCCAGGCGCTGGACCTGATCGGCCGCAAGACCGCCTCCAGCCAGGGCGCGGGGCTGAAGCTGATGCTGGCCGAGATCGAGGCCTTCGCCAAGGCCAATGAAGGCAACGAAGCGCTGGCCGAATTCATTGCCCCGCTGCGCGCCAAGGCCGACGAGTGGGCCAAGCTGACCATGGCGACCCTGCAGCGCGCGGCCACCAACCCCGATGAACTCGGCGCAGCCAGCTTCGATTACCTGTTCTACTCGGGCTATGTGGTGCTGGCCTACTGGTGGGCCCGCAGCGTCGCCGCCGCCGAGGCCTCCGCGCAGAGCGACGCGTTCAAGCAGGCCAAGCGCGAGACGGCCCGCTTCTACTTCGCCCGCGTGCTGCCGCGCACGCTCAGCCACGCCGCCGCGATCCAGTCCGGCGCCGAGCCGCTGATGGCCATGACCGACGCGCATTTCGGCGAAGGTTGATCGGCCGCCTGGACCACGCAGGTGCCGGCCGTTGGTCGGCACCCCGATACACCTTCTGGAGAATCGCCCCCTTGATGTTCAAGGGGGCGCGCCGACAGGCGCGGGGCTTAGGTGGAATGCCTGTCCGAATCGTTACCAAATGGGTAGGCGCTTGCCGCCTATACCCATTTGGTAACGATTCGGGTATAAGCTGTTTTCCCGATGGAGACAGACACTACACGCTTGGGTCTGATCGATACCGGAGCCTCGTCCGCCCCGGTCGCTGAGGTGTCGCCGATCGTTACGCTGCATCGGCCCGGCTCGGTGCGGTTATTGGCCCTGGACGCCCACGGGCGCGTACTCGACTGGATCAACTGGCAGGATGCCTCCTGCCTCTACGCGCGCGGCGCGGTGGCCTGGACCCTCGGCGACCCCTGCCTGCACATCCACGGCGGCATCTGCCGTACCACCGGCCTGCAGAGTGGTCTGGACCTGCACCCGATCATCGCTGCCCGTGGCCACGCCCGCTCCCGCGCGATCGACCCGACCCCGAATCTGTCCAATCCCGCGCTGTTCGCGCGCGATTCGCACCTGTGCCTGTACTGCGGGCAACAGTTCAATCGCCCCCAACTGACCCGTGACCACGTCATGCCGATCTCCAAGGGCGGCCTGGATGTGTGGGAGAACGTGGTGAGCGCCTGCTTCCACTGCAACTCGCGCAAGAGCAACCGCACCCCGCAGCAGGCCAGCATGCCGCTGCTCGCCGTGCCCTATCGGCCGAGCTGGATCGAACACATGATCCTGTCCAACCGCAACATCCTGGCCGATCAGATGGCCTTCCTGAAGGCGCAGTTGCCCAAGCGTTCCAAGCTCTGCGCGTGAGCGCGCTGCGACGTTCTGTCGCAGCCACCCTCACCGTTTACTCACTGAAAAGGCGGTTTGCTTGCCCCACCCTCATTTGGGGGGGAAAATAGGCGCTCAGAAGAAGCGCGATAAACATGATCGATTCCGCCCGCTATCCCCGCCTTGCGCGCATCCAGTCACCGGATGACCTGCGCAGGTTCGAAGAATCCGAACTGCCCGCGATCGCGGATGAACTGCGTGCCTACCTGATTGAGTCGGTCGGCAAGAGCGGCGGCCATTTCGGCGCCGGCCTGGGCGTGATCGAACTGACCGTCGCCCTGCACTACCTGTATCAGACGCCCGTCGATCAGCTGGTCTGGGATGTGGGTCATCAGACCTACCCGCACAAGATCCTGACCGGCCGCCGCGACGGGATCCACACGGTCAAGCAGAAGGACGGCGTCGCGCCGTTCCCCAAGCGCGAGGAAAGCGAATACGACACCTTCGGCGTCGGCCATTCCTCCACCTCCATCTCGGCGGCGCTGGGCATGGCCATCGCACGCCAGGCCGAAGGCGATGACCGCAAGGTCGTGGCCGTGATCGGCGATGGCGCGATGACCGCCGGCATGGCTTACGAGGCGCTCAACCACGCCGGCGGCATGGAGCAGGAACCGAACCTGCTGGTGATCCTCAACGACAACAACATGTCGATCTCCGAGGCCGTGGGCGGGCTGACCAAGATGCTCGGCCGCGCCACCGGCAGCCGCACGCTCAATGCGCTGCGCGAAGGCGGCAAGAAGATCCTCGGCGACAAGAAGCACAACCCCACCGCGCGCTTCGTCAAGCGCTGGGAAGAGCACTGGAAGGGCATGTTCGTGCCGTCCACGTTCTTCGAGGAAATGGGCTTCCATTACACCGGCCCGATCGACGGCCACGACGTGCCGGCGCTGGTCGCCACGCTGAAGACGCTCAAGAGTCTGAAGGGCCTGAAGCTGCTGCACGTGATGACCACCAAGGGCAAGGGCTACGAGCGCGCCGAAGGTGATCAGATCGGGTATCACGCGGTCGGCCCGTTCGATCCGGACAAGGGCCTGATCGCCAAGGGCGGGGCCAAGAAGCCGACCTATACCGACGTCTTCAGTGACTGGCTGTGCGATGCCGCCGCGGCCGAACCGAAGGTGATGGGCATCACCCCGGCGATGCGTGAAGGCTCGGGCCTGGTGCGCTTCAGCAAGGAATACCCGGAGCGCTACTTCGATGTGGCCATCGCCGAACAGCACGCGGTGACCCTGGCGGCCGGCATGGCCACCCAGGGCGCCAAGCCGGTCGTGGCGATCTACTCGACCTTCCTGCAGCGCGCCTACGACCAACTGGTCCACGACGTGGCCGTACAGGAGCTGGACGTGCTGTTCGCGATCGACCGTGCCGGCGTGGTCGGCCCGGATGGCGCGACCCATGCCGGCAACCTGGACCTGAGCTTCCTGCGCTGCGTGCCGCACATGGTGGTGATGGCGCCGTCCGATGAGGCCGAGTGCCGCCAGATGCTGACCACCGGCCTGCGCTACGCCGGCCCGGCCGCGGTTCGCTACCCGCGCGGCAGCGGTACCGGCGTCGCCGCCGGTACGGACCTGGCCACGCTGGAGATCGGCAAGGCCGAGCTGCGTCTGCAGGGCAACTGCATCGCCCTGCTCGCCTTCGGCAGCACCCTGACGGCCGCCGAACAGGTCGGCCGCGAGCTGGGTCTGACCGTGGTCAACATGCGTTTCATCAAGCCGCTGGACCGTGCCCTGCTGCTGGAACTGGCGCAGCGCCACGAAGGCTTTGTGACCATCGAAGACAACGTGGTCGCCGGCGGTGCCGGCTCGGGCGTGGCCGAACTGCTCAATGCCGAGAATGTGCTCAAGCCGTTCCTGCACCTGGGCCTGCCGGACAGCTTCCAGCACCATGCCAGCCGCGAAGACCTGCTGGCCGAAGCCGGCATCGATGCCGATGGCATCCGCCAGGCGGTTCTCAAGCGTTGGCCCATGCTGGTCAAGAGCGGCCAGACGCTCAGCGCTGCGGGCTGAATCACTGCCCACTGGGTGAGCCCTCAGGAAAAGCACCGAGGCCGCGTCCCATTGACGCGGCCTCGTTCGTTTGAGCGCCCAGCAAGCGCCCAGGCGCCGTGCGCCGGTACTCAGTAGATCTGGAACTGGGCGCGGCAGCCGCCGTCCACCCAGACGCCCGTGCGGTCCCAGCCCCAGGTGCGACCTTCGATACAGGCGTTGCGCGAGGTCTGGCGGATCAGCCGCGCCTCGCGGCGGACATTGGCGACGCAGCGCTGACGGCGATGGTCATTGGAATCGCAGATCAGGATCTGCCCCCGGCCGCTGTTGCCGCCACCGTTGTGCCCCCAGCCGTTGCCGCCGCCATTCCAGCGACCGCCACCGCGGCCACCTTCGGCAACGAACTCGGCACGGCAGCCCTGCGTCACCCACACGCCGCCGCGTGCCTGGCCCCAGGTCTGACCTTCAACGCACGGCGAGCCGGAGATCTGCCGCACCAGACGGGCGCGACCCGGCAGCGCGCACTGCTGCGTGCGGTTCTTGATCGATTCGCAGCGCACCGGGCCACCGTTGTAACCGTCGTCGTAATAGCGGTCGTAGTTCTGCGCCTGGGCGGCGCCGGCCAGCGCCATCAGCGCGGGCACCACGGCCCAGCGCAATCGTCTGGCTGCCTGGGAGGGGCTGGTGTTCGACATGGGATCCTCGTTACGTGTTGGGGGAGGCGCACAGGATCGGTGATCCCCCCTCCATGCGACATAGGCCATAAGTCGCTGATTTCATCCCCTATTTAGGTACCCGACGCGAAGCTGACTGAGTCACTGATGCGTGGTCACATCGAGGCGGCCAACCGGATCAGAGCACGCTCAGCCGTAGCGGACGGCGTCCACGTAGGTCTCCAGCACCTGGACCCGCACCGCGCTGCTGTCGCCGGTCTCGGCATAGTGCTCGCGCGCCAGGGCATCGGCGAAATCGAAGGCGGTGGCCCCGCTGCGGAACGCAATCGGTGCGGATTTGGCCGGGTGCACGACGTGCCAGCGGCGTTCGATGTGTTGCAGTTTGATCACCATGCGGATCGTTCCTTTGCGGCATGCCTGGGCGAGATGACGAACGGCGCGACTGCAGGCGCAGGCGCGTCGAGGCGAAGCTCACGACGGGAGGGATCCATCCCTCGGCAGGAACGATAGAGCAGGCCACAGCCCTTTGATATCGGATTAGTCTGATTCTGCGGGCGGCTTACCCTTCGATCCCCAGGAAACGGAACGGCTCGGCCGGCTGGAAACGGGGCAGCGCATCGCCGGCGAACACATTGCGCTGATCCGGCCCCAGGTCGAGCTTGAGCACCGGCGCACCGCGCGTGAAGTCGGCCTTGTTGAGGTCCACCCAGAAGGTGTTGGGCGTCATCGCCGATTCGAAGAAGTACAGTTTCCGCTTGTGGTCGGCCACGGTCCGCCAGCGCGTGGAGGAGATGTTCGGTTCGCCTGGCGTGGTGATGCCATACGGCACGGACACATTGCGGATCACGCTGAACACACTGGCCAGTGCCACTACCGGATCTTCGCTTTTGGGAATCGCGTTGATGTAGAACTTCGCGCGCGCGAAGCGATCGGCCGAACGGTTCGTCCCCGGCAGCATCACCGTGCCGCCGATGTCCTGCCAGTAGGTGTTGAGCGCCAGCTGCTGATCGAACACCGGCGAGTTGGTCATCACCTGGTAGGCGCGATCGTGATGGATCACCTGCTTGCCGTTGATGTACTCCACGATCGCGCTGTCGCCGGTCGCATCGGACATCGACAAGTGCAAGGTGGCCAGCCGCGACTCACCAGGAACCTTGTCGGTCACGATCGTAAACGGCTCACGTTCCAGCGCGGCCACCGCCTCGGCGACGGTAGCGAAATTGTCGAGCACATACTGCGCCCACAGCGACATCGAGAGTCCCGGCCTGGAGCCACCCTGATGCGGATACTCCGATTCGGCGAGCCAGAGCAGGTTGGCCGACAGCCCCGCCTCGTTGAGACCATCGGTAGTGGAGATGTCGTAACCGGTCGCGACCACACTACCGTATCGCGACGTCCAGCGGATCGAACGCGGCCCGGCCAGGCCGTCGCGTGCAATGCCTTTGGGCAGTACCCAGAGGTTGGTGGCCACATCGGTCTTCCAGTCCATCGAACGCGCGGTGATGACATCCTGGTTGTCGCCCAGGTACACCACACGCGTGCAGGCATCGGCCCGGGCGGAGACACAGGTCAATGCAACGGCGAGCGCAACGTGACGCAACGACAACAAGGTCTTCATGCAGTGCCTCCTGGCGGTGTCGATCAGAACCGTGCTTCCAGCCCGATGCCCGGGCCGACGATATCCACGTCGAAACGGCGTCCGACCTGGCGCAATGTCATGTAGCGGTAGCCCACTCGCAGCCACGCATGCTCGGTAACGCGGTACCCATAGCTCGCCATCGCATCGACGGTGACATCGTCGCTGTCGCTGCCCATCATCCACACCGTCATTGCGTGGCGCTCGGCCAGCGCCCAGCACAGCCGTATGCCGAGTACCGGATCCACCAATCGCGCGCCAGGTGCGCACGTTGCGACAGCGCGTCCACGGCACTCCCCCGCCAGGCTGACGCCGCCGCCACGGCCGATGAGACCCCACACACGCCGAGCAAGAGCATCCCTTTCCAACGCATCATCGTTCCCTGCTGATGGTGGCCACGCCCTACAACAACGCGGGGCGTGCAGCGCTTCATCACAGCCCACGCACGGTGATGGAGGGGTGAAAACCCTCCGGTTGAACGGCCCGTGCGGCGCTTGCTGGCAGGCACCGGCGTGCACGCATCATCGACGGGGCCAGCGCGAGACTGTCGCTCATTGCATCCGCGGTCCGGAGCCTGCATGTCCACCCGATCTGTACTGTTTTCCCTGAGTTCCGCGCTTGCGGTGATCACGCTTACAGCCTGCGCGCCTCATGCGCCGCCCGCCGCCTCCACCACCTCCCGCATCCCGGGTGCCGACCGCGATGAGCACGGCTGCATCGGCTCTGCCGGCTACCGATGGTGCGGCCGCACCCAGCGCTGCGAACGGCCTTGGGAGCTGGCCAGCGCCAAGGGCGTGGAGAACACCGCCAAGGCGATCGACACGTACTGCGCGGCACCGGCGGACGCGCCGCCGCCGGGCTGATCAGCCACTCCTGGTCATGCCAGGGCCGTACCGGGTAACGGACGCGGGTCCACCGGCAACACCACCAGGAACCGCGCGCCGCCGCCGGGGGCACTGTCCACCGCGATGGTGCCCGCATGGCGCAACACGATTTCGCGCGCCAGATGCAGGCCCAGCCCGCTGCCACTGCCACTGGGCCGCAACCGGTGGAACGGCTCGAACACGGACAGTCGCTCGGCCTCCGGCACGCCCGGCCCTTCATCGCTGACCGACAGGCCCCCGTCATCGCACAGCGCCACCGCGATCATGCCGCGGCCGCCGCCGTGCGCAATGGCGTTCTGCAACAGGCTGGCGATGACCCTGTGCAGCGCATGCGGATCGCCGCGCACCCAGATCGGCTGATCAGGTGCGTCCACCGAAAAGCCGTAACCGGCATCCACCACCAGCGGGGCTACATCGGCGGCCACCTCGCGGGTCAGCGCGGACAGATCGATCCGCTGGGACTGGCTGCCATGTCGATCCAACCGCTGCAGATCGAGCAACTGCTCGGCGATGTTGCTCAGGCGGCTGAGGTCCAGCTGCAGGCGTGAACGTGCATCGCCGGGCGGCAGATCGGCCAGGCGCGTAGCCAGGATCGCGATCGGCATCCGCAGCTCGTGCGCCGCACCGGCGAGGAAGCGATCCTGCGCGTCGTAGCTTTCGCCGATACGCCGCACCGCGGCATTGAAGGCATCCACCAGCGGATAGATCTCCAGCGGCACGGCATGCGTGTCCAGGCCGCTGCCACGCTCGTTGACCTGGATCGCCGCCGCCTGCGCGGCCACACGGTTGACGCCGCGCAGTGCCCGGTGGATGACCCACGGCGACACCACCAACGTGATCACCAGCACCGGCAGCGCGATCCAGCCGCCAAGGTACCGGACGATCAACAGCAGCTGACGCACAATGCTGCGTTCGGGAATGCCGCCCATCGCAACATGCAGCCGTCCTTGCGGCCGATCGACGACCACCACGCGTGCGGCAAGTGCATCTGCATGCAAACGGGTGCGGATGTCGGTCTGCTCGATATGTTCCAGCTGCGCCACCAACGGGCCGTACTGCGCCGGGACCTCACCGTGCACCAAGCGCCGACCGCGCTCATCGGCAGCGGCGAACCAGAAGGTGCTTGGCGGACGGGGCACGGCGACGGCCAGCTTCGCCCGATCCACCTCCAGCCCTTGGCCACTGAATGCGATGGCCGCGGCAATCTGATCACCGGTCCTCCAGTCGATATAGGCCGAGCGACCGTTGCCGTAGGTCAGGACCATCGCACTCAAGGCGAGCGCGATCGTGGCCACCTGGATCAGGCCGACCTTCCAGGCCAGGTTGAATGCGAGCGAGCCGGGTTTGAGCAATCTCACGGCGCATCCTTGAGCAGATAGCCGATCCCGCGCATGACGTGGATTTCCACGCCTGCATCGGCTTCCAGCAGCGCTTTACGCAGCTTGGAGACATGCGCATCCAGCGCGTTGGACTGGATGGCATCGTCGAAGCCGTACACGGCCTCCAGCAGCGAGGCACGCCCGACCGTGCGCCCCTGCCGCAGGGCCAGTGCCTCAAGCACCAGCAATTGGCGTCGTGGCAGCGCGAGCAGTACCTCGGATACCCGTGCCTCGCGCGCGACGAAATCGAATTGCAGGCGGCCCAGTGACAGCAGCGGCAACGCGATCTGCGACGGCCGCCGCGAGATCGCGCGGATCCGGGCGAGCAGTTCTTCGACGGCGAAGGGCTTGGTCAGATAGTCGTCCGCACCCACGTCCAGCCCGGTGACCCGGTCGGCCACCGAAGCGCGCGCGGTCAGCATGATCACTGGCAGGTTGGGCACGTGTTCGCGCGCCACCTTGACGAAGCTGGCGCCATCGCCATCCGGCAGCTGCCGGTCCAGCAGCAGGATCTGATGGACACCGGCTTTCAGCGCTTCGTCGGCCTGCGCCATCGTGCCGACCACGTCAACCACCATGCCGTGGCGCGCCAGGCTGACCTGGATCGCGCTGGCCATTTCCGGATCATCTTCCAGGAGAAGAAGGCGCATGAAGTGGTGCCTGCGGGTACGAAAGAGGCGATGGTACCGCGCCGCCAGACGTAACGTTCCGACAATGTAGGGCGCCCACCATGACACTCCGGTTGTTCCCCCTCGGCAGGTCCATGCACGTCCGTTTCCGTTCCCCGCGTCCGCTTTCCGCTCTGTTTGGCCTGGCCCTGGCCAGTACGATGACCGCCGCCAGCGCCCAGGCCGCCGATGCCCCCGAGGCCGGCAAAAAAGGCAGCATCGGCATCGCCATCGTCGCTCTCAAGGCGCCCTACGCCGGCTACGATACCGATCGCCTTGCCGCCCCGATCGTCAGCTGGGAGGGCCGTTCGTTCTTCTTCCGCGGTGGCAGCGTGGGCTATCGCCTGCACCAGACGGCGCAGTCCGAACTCGCCTTGACCGCCTCGCCGTACGTGATGCGCTTCAAGCGCCGCGACAGCCACGACCCGCAGCTGCGCCAGCTCGACAACCGCAGCCTGTCCGGCATGCTCGGTGTGTCCTGGCGGCACCAGGCCGAGTGGGGCGTGCTGCAGGCCAACGCGCAGGCCGAAGTCACCGGCCACGGGGGCGGCTTCTCGGCCGATGCCAAGTACGCCTACCCGATCCCCGCCGGCCGTGTGACCTTCATGCCCGCCGTTGGCGTGAACTACGCCAGTGCCGATCTGAACGACTACTACTTCGGTGTCAGTGAACGCGAAGCGGCACGCAGCGGCCTGGCGCACTACTCGGCCGGCAGCGGTGTGTCGCCCTACATGGACATCGCCGCGGTGATGCCGCTGGGGCCGCGCTGGACCGCAACCGCGTCGATCCGGCGCACCTCGCTGGCCGATGCGGTGCGCGACAGCCCGATGACCCGCGGCAACCACATGGATACCGCCGCCCTCTCCCTCAGTTACGGATTCTGATCATGCGTCAGGGAATCGTACGTCGTGTCGCGGATCTGGCCCTGCAGATCGAGCCGGACCGCGCTGCCGTTCTTGACTGGATTCTGCATTCCCCACTGCCCGCGCTCGACGGGCAGACCACGTTCGAACTGGCCTGTGATGGCCAGGGCGAACGCGTGGTGGCGCTGTTGGGCAGCCTGCTGCGGCAGGGTGATCCGGCCCTGCCCCGCATCTGACGTTCCCTTGTTTTCCCCACCGGTGTTCTGGAGGCGCGAATGAACAACGCAACCAATACCTGCCTGCTGCAAGCAGCCAATGATGACCTCGCCGTCCACGCGATCGTGGCCAACCTCCACCGCGCGATCCAGCACCGCATGGACCGCGACGGCCAGGCCCACGGCCGGTTCTCCAGGGCCTATATCGCCGAGATGTTCGAGGTGGCGCGGACCATCGGCACCGACTGCCGTCCCTACCAGGCTGACGCGGAATGGATCGCCGCGCGACGGGCATGGCTGGATGCCGTGCTGGACGACCATGCCGACGAGCGTCGCGATACCCGGCTCACGGCCGCACGCCACGCCGCCGATGGTGTCGTGCTGGAGGCCTGCCGGCTGGGCTGTGAGGCCATGCAGGACGCAGCGGGCGCGCGCATGCGCGATGCGTTGATTGCGATGACCCGTCCGGCGCACTGAGGCGCACGTCGGCTCACTGGTCAACGCGGCGTCGACAGGGATCGCCGCTCCACATCGCCCCTGAAATCGGCGTGCTACATTCCGGCCACGGAGCAGGTGTGCTGCTCGTGATGCCGGTATCAGCCGGCCTGGAGCGTTTCATGCGGTGTTCGGCCCTGCTGTTGTTGCTGCTGTGCTCCGGTGGTGTGCACGCCCAACAGGACGGGCCGCCGGACATCGCCTTCGACCGCCCCGGCATCGGTTTCGCCGCCTCCACACTGCCCCGCGGTGGCGTCGCGCTGGAGGCGGGACTGCCCAGCTTCAGCCGCGACCGCGACGACGCGGGTGTGCTGAGCACGCAGTACAGCGCCGACATCACTCTCCGGGTCGGCTTGGCCGAACATCTCGAACTGCAGGCCTTCACCTCGCCCTGGAACCACCTGCGGGTGGCGCCGCGCGATGCACCGGCCGAACGCAGCAGCGGTGCTGGCGATGTGGGCGTCGGGCTGAAGGTCGCCCTGCCCTTGTCATCGGAAAAGCACGCCGTCGCGCTGCTGGCCAGCACTACGTTCGCGACTGGCTCGCGCGACTTCAGCGAGGGCGCGACACAGTACGCACTGGGTGCGAGCTATGAGTACGATTTCAATGATCGCTGGACCGGCGCGCTGTACGCCAATGTGACCCGCGGTGGCAGCGAGGACAGCGTCACGTGGGCGCCCAGCGTGAGCTTCGCTGCCACCGAAACCGTGAGCACCTATCTGGAGGTCGGTTTCACCGATACCCACGGCGAGCCCTCGACCCGCATTGCTGGTGCCGGCGTCACCTGGATGGTGGCCCCGACCGTGCAGCTGGACGCCTCATTCGACGTGGGATTGGACGATGAAAGCCCGGATACGCAGGCCGGGCTGGGGATTTCCGTGTACTTCCAGTAAGCGCCGCGCGGTGACCAGCACATCAGCCGATCACCAATGAAAAGGCCTGCGCGATATCGCGCAGGCCTTCGTCTTGACCCTTAGGGGGTGCCAGACGGGTCAGGTCACCTTCTTGGCGATGGTCATGCCCAGCACGAACAGCACCACGGCGATGATGATGCCCGCCCAGAACAGGAACTTGGCGATGCCGATGGCGGCGCCGCCGATGCCCGCAAATCCCAGGGCGCCGGCGATCAGGCCGATGACAGCAAAAATGATGGCCCACTTGATCATGATGATCCTTTCCCCGAATCGGGTTGAATGACAGGTCTCCACGGTAGCCAGCCGGCTGTCTCACCTTCGTGAACGCGCTGCCTGAACGGCGTGAAGTCAGACCGGCGCGGTGAGGCGCATCTCCATCGGCTGGTAGCGCAACCCGGAGGATTCCGCGGGATCGGCGGTGCAGACAAAGCCGTAACGCTCATACGCAGGCACCGACGACAGCGACGCGCTGACGGTCAGCACCTCCACACGCGCCTGCTCGATCATGGCGGCCATCAGGGCCTTGCCAACACCCCGCTGCTGGACCGCCGGGTCAACGAACAACATGGCGACATGGCGACCTTCCTTGAGCTCGGCGATACCGACGATCCGGCCCTCCTGCTCGCAGGCCAACATCAGATTGTCCTGGGCCATGCGCGCACGGAACCCCTCCACCGAGGCGATGCGGGAAAACGTCTCGATGCCAAGAGGGGTCAGCGAATCCGCCACCGCGCCCATGAAGGCAGCCATGCACACACGGCTGGCCTGTTCGAGATCCGCAACCAACACCGTTCGTACCGCCATCTGCACGTCCTTCCACATCCATGAGGTAAGCAATCACTCTACCTTGATGATCTGCAGACGCGCACGGCTCGCCACCGGATCGACGCCAACTCAACGCGCGACCTGGATAAACACCGGGTTGGAATAGAACCACAGGTCCTGCCAGGGATCTTCGCCCGGCACATCGGGCAGCGGCGCCACCTCACGGGTGCTGCTGCCGCGTGCACGGACGAACCCGCCCTGTGCAGGCACCGGCAACACCCAGGATACCGTTCGCCATGCGCCGTCCACCTGCCAGTCGCTGGCACCGAACACACCGGTCTGCATGACGGGGCCATTGCCGTGGCCGGGGCTTCCCACGATCAACTCGACGTGATCCAGCACCGGGTGCTGGCCCGCGTGATTGGCTGAAGCCGGCACACGCACCCGCAGCGTCACGCGCATGGGCGCCGCGGTGGACAGCGACAGCGTGTCGCCCATCGTTGCATTGCGTACACCATCTCCGACCGTACTGACCCGCAGCTCAAGTGCATCGATCAGATCACCGGTCACCGCGAACATGCGCCCGTGGCGAAGGCCATCAAGGATGTCATCGGCATCCCGACGCGCCCAGACATGGGTCTTGCTGTACTGGCCGGGATCAAAGTCACTGCCGCCATCGCGCTGATTGACATGCGAATCGGAGCTGGCGGTGATCCAGAAACGATGGCCTTCCGAGAGCAGCGTGTCCCAGATGCCGCCGACCGTTGCGGTCATCTGGTCAAAGCCGCCCATCGTGGGTGCGTCTGCATTGCGATAAAGACCACGATGGACGCGCGTGGCCTGGTGTCCGGGGGCACCTTCCATGCCGACCAGCACCTGCGGCGCGGTGGCGTGCCAGGCACGTAATTCATCGGGCTCGACATCCCCCCAACGGCCCATCGCCGTGGCGGTGCGCGAGGGGTGATTGATGAACATCAACGGCGGTGCCGGCAGCGACCGCATGTGGGCCAGTGCATCGAGCATGGTCTGCCCGTCATCGCGGCTTCCCTGCATCGGCTCGCTGCGGCCGTAATCGCGTTCGATCGCGACCAGCTGGTCGCGCTCGTCAGGGCCGGGCGCGATGATCAACGAGGCGTGCTCGCCGGCGGGCACATCGAATTCCATGCCGTTGAACTGGATCAGTCCGGGCACCTCGCGCCGGGCATCCAGCAGCGCCGGCCACGCATGGTCCCGGGTGACCGCCGAATGTCCCGGCCCGCCATGATCGGTATGCACCATCCAGGCCAGCCCGTTGGCAAGCGCCTGCTGGGCGTTATGGGTGCGGGTGTAGGACGAGTCGCCGCCACGGATCGGCGTGGGCGGCATGGTGCTGCGATCCCAGTCCACGCTCCACTCGCTGTGGACATGGTGGTCGCCAGCCTGCCAGCTGCGGCCGGCATCGTCATCGTCATCGGCAGCGTGCGAGACCGCCGGCCACGCCAGCACGGCCACAAGGGGCAGGAAGAAAGCATGTCGCATCGGATGTTCCTCACAAACGGGCAGCCGCATCCGGGGCACGCGCACGTGCCTCCGGATGCACCGCGAAGGTGGCTCAGAAGTCCGCGCGAAGGCCGAGGCTGATCCGGCGGCCGGAGCGCTCGTACATCGTCGGGAACGCGGAATCCATCGTGTACCCGGTGGTCGCCTGGTTGGTCAGGTTGATGCCCTTCAGGCTCAGCTTGATGTTGTCGGTGACGCGGTAGCCGATCGACACATCCACCTGCCCGTAGTCATCGCGCCAGATCGGGTACATGTTGTAGCCGATCGATTCGACGTACTCCCCCTTGTGGTTGTAGGACACACGTGCATCAAAGCGCTCGTTCTCGTAGTAGACGGTCATGTTGTATGACTTCTCGGAGAGCCCCGGCATCGGCGTACTCACGCCCAGATCGGATTCGCCGGCCAGCGAGCTGTCCAGCATCGTGTAGTTGGCGTTGATGCCAAAGCCTTCCAGCGAACGGTGCAGCATGCTCAGCGGCAGCTGCGCGATCAACTCGACGCCTTTCACCACATAGGTGCCATCGGCGTTGATCGGCTGGTACACGTCGAAATCATAGGTGCCGTTGAGCGAGCCGTTGGCGTTGTAGACCGCCACATCCGGCACCACGCCGGTCAGCGCATTGATCACCACGCCGTCGATCTTTTTGTGGAAGTACGAGGCCGCCAGCAGGCCACCGTTGTCCAGGTACTTCTCCAGCCCCAGCTCCCACTGCTTGGCATAGGTGGGCTGCAGGTCCGGGTTGCCATCGGTGAAGCGGAACGAACTCCAGCTGGCGGTGCGCTTGTAGGCGATGTCGGTCAACGCCGGGCGGATGAACGTCTTGGAGGCGGCGCCCCGCAGCACCAGGCCCTCGGCCAGTTCGGCAGTGGCATTCAGGCTCGGCAGCAGATCGTTGTAGCTGCCTTTGCGCGAGACGGGCGTGTCGGTATAGCCGGTGGTGCCGTCTGCCCGCTGGATCGGGTGGAAGCCGGAGGACTGCACCGAGGTGTCCACATAGCGCACGCCGGCGTTGATCGAGACCGGCACGCGGCCCACATCGAAGCCGATGTCGGTCATCGCGTACAGGCTGGTCACGTTCTCGTCGACCCGGTAGTACTGGCCCGGATCAAACGGCGTCGCGAAGCCCGGATAGCGGAACGCACTGCGTGCGTAGTCGTTGGAGACCATCTTCCAGTCCAGGTCCTTCACCGAGTAGCCACCGCCCGGCACGATATCGCCGATCGACTGCAGCGGACTGTCGGCCAGGGTGCGTTTGTTCACCCAGCTGTTGTCACCCGCAGCCGGCCCGTAGATCTTGGCCTCGCCGTACTCGCGCTGCTTGGACTTGTCGGTGTAGCGCGCGCCGAACTGCACGCTGCGCAGCGCCGGCAGGAAGGCCAGTTCCAGCGCCTTGGTGACATCCACCTGGGCGGCGTACTTGTCATCGCTGACCTTCTCCAGCGTCGTCTCATACGCTTCGAACAGGTACTTGTCCGAGGCGTTGTACATGTCGATGCTGGCCGGGTTGGCGCTGGGAATCGTCTCCCCGCTCTTGCCGGTCCAGCGGGTCCGCGAGGGCGCGTAGGCCACATGCTTGAGGTTGCTGGCATCCAACGTCTTGTCGGCGCCGGAGTAACCGACCATCGCATCCACGCCCCAGGTGTCGCCCTGCCAATCCATCGCCACGCTGTACTGGCTGAAATCGGTCTTGTTGATCCGCTCCTTGCTCAGCATTTCGTGCTGGGTGGCGGTGTAGGACACATCGCGCAGGACCACGATGCCGTACTGCGACAGCGTGCTGGCGTCGTAATCGTGGATGGTCTCCAGTGTGCTTCGGCTGGACGCCGAATATGCAGCCGCGTCGTACTCGTCTTCGGTGGTGTCGTAGCCGCCGCGCATCGCATCGAAAGTCAGGCTGAAGCGGCTGCTCGGCTTGTACTGCAGCGAGGCGGTGGCACCCCACTTGTCCTGATCGTTGACGAACACGCGGTCACCGACCTTGTCCTGGAACACGATCAGGTTGCTTTCATCGGTGTTGTTGCGGTTCTTCACCACCACGCCGGCATCGCGTGCCAGCACGGCCGCAGCCTGCGTGCCGCGCGTGCCCGAGGCACCGAGGAAGCGCGACATCGGGCGGAAGTTGATGCCCGAGGTCGCATCCGTGCGGTTGCTGCGCTTGGCCGTGGCGAAGGACACCAGGCCACCCCAGTCGCCCCAGGTATCACTGGCCAGGAAAGAGAATTTCGGGTCGACCTCTTCGGAGACCGAGTTGTGCGCCCCTTCCACCGACGCCACCAGCTTGCGGCCGGTGTAGTCGAACGGGCGTGCGGTGGAGATCTGCACGGAGCCGGCGATGCCGCCCTCCTCATCCGCCGCCGTCGGCGACTTCAGCACCGTCACCTGCTGGATGATCTCCGAGGCGAAGATGTCGAACTCGATATCGCGACCACCGCTGCCGGACGCTGTGGCCAGGTTGTTGATCGAGACATGCGTGTACTCCGACGGCAGGCCACGCACGTTGACGCGGCTGCCCAGCCCCTTGTCACGCTCGATGGTCACGCCCGGCATGCGCTGCAGGGCTTCGGCCAGGTTCTGCTCGGGAAAGTCGGCCACGTCGGTGGCCACGATCGAGTCGGAGAAGCCGATGGTGGCGCGCTTGATGTCCACTGCCTGCTCCAGGCTGCGGCTGTAGCTGCCGACCACGTCGATGCGCTCCAGCTGCTGCAGGCTCGCGCCTTCCGCTGCGGGGGCCGCTTCAAAGGCCACGGCCGATGTGGCGACGGGCACGGCGGATGTGCCCGACGGTGCGGTATCACTGCGCGCTTCGATGGTCACCGTGGTGTCGTTGAGATAGCGATAGCGAAGGCCGGTGCCGTCCAGCAGCTGCTCCAGTGCCTGCTGCGGGGCAAGCCCCGCCGGCATCGCGCGGGTGCGCGGGTTGCCGGCCTGCTGCGCGTTGTAGACGAACTGCAGGCCGGTCTGGCGCGACAGATCGTTGAGTGCACGGTCGAGCGGCTGGGCGGGAATCACCTCGCTGGCCACGCGGGTCTCCTGCGCGGTGGCGGTGACGGCGGCGCTCTGCAGGGCAAGAGCGATCGAAAGGAAAAGAATGCGGCGCATCGTAGAAGTCCAGTGGGGTGGTATGAGCGTCGCGAGACGGAATCGTTCGCGCTTGCCTGGACTACGAGGGCGCAGAGCGAGGATCGGGCACCGGTATTTCGATGAATTTTTTTTGACAGCCGCTCGATGTGCGCCGCGCGATGACGCGCGGATAGCGCAATTACTGTTGTTTCGCGCTGGTATCCGCCGCTGCTCGGCTGCTCACGTGGATCTGTTTGTCGACCACGCGCGTGCGCAGCGATGGCTGCTGATCGAGGAAGGTACGAAGTGATGCAAGATCGTCGCCACGCAGGTTGCCGGTCAGTCGCAGTGCCCCGGCGACATCGTCGTCCACCTGCAGGCGCACGCGGTTGAGGCGATTGAACTGCTCGGCCACCTCGCGCAGCGGCTCATCCTGGAACACCACGCGGCGACGCCACCAGGCGGTCATCGTGTCCGCATGCTGCTGGCGGAGGCTGACGGTCTGATCGCGGTAGTCGATGTGCGCACTCTGGCCTGCACGAAGATCGGCAAGCAGCCGGCCCTGGCCCGAGTCGCCGCGGATCTGCACGCTGCCCTCGGCCACCTCGATCCGCGCCTGCTCGCGCCGCAGCGACACGTCGAACGTCGTGCCGATATCGCGCACCTCCAGCCCTGCCGCATGCACGGCAAAGGGACGGCGTTCCTCGGCCACCACAAAGCTGGCCTGCCCGCGCGACAGCTCCACGCGGCGGCTCAACAAGGTGAAGCGGATCGACAGCTCGCTCTCTGCATTCAGATGCACCACCGTGTGATCAGGCAGCGCGAAGCTGCGCGGCGCACCGTGCGCCGCCACGTAGTGCCGTGTCTGTGGCCAGGCCAGGTGGCCGACAACTCCCACCCCCAGCAGCAACGCGGCCGCGGCGGCGATACCCGGCAGGTGGCGGCGTGATGCGCGCGATGCCACGGGCGGCGGAGGTCGCCGCCGCACCGGCAGCGCCACCACGTTGTCGTCGGCTGCCGGTGGCCCTGCAGCGATCAGCGCATCCAGGTCCACCGCCATGCCGCGCAGCGCATCGCTGAGCTCGCTGGCAACCCGGCTGACCGTGATGTACTCGCGCAGATGCGCCGGTGAGGTCACCAGCCACTTCATGAACTGGCGTTGCTGCTCGGGGGTCACCCCGCCCTGGCGCTGCAGCGCATGCCAGTGCGCGGCCTCGTTGGCGAGGGACGGGCGTGGGGCAGGCATTTCGCTCACCACACCTCCGCATGACCGGCCAGCGCACGGCGACACACGGACAGCCCGCGCACCACATGCTTCTTGACCATGTGCGAGGACACGCCGAGCCGCTCGGCGATCTCCTTGTAGCTGAGCCCATCGCGATACTGCATCACCAGCACGGCGCGGGTGTGCTCGGGCAAGGTGCCCAGCAGCGTCTGCAGGTGCGTGCGGCGCTGCTCACGCTCGGCGGCGTCTTCCACGGTTTCCTCGCCGGTCAACCGCGTGGTGAGGTTCTCAAGATCATCGATGGGCAGCATCGACCAGCGCCGGCGCGCCGCCTGCTCGCGTGCGAGATTCTGCGCGACAGTGAACAGGTAGGCTTCCGGATTGGCGATCGCCTCGCCTTGATCCTCATGCGCGCGCAGCAGGCGCAGATAGGTTTCCTGCACCATGTCTTCGGCATCCTGGCGCGCACCGCGGCGGGTGAAGAATCCCCTCAACACCGGCCCCTGTTCCTGAAACATGCGCGCCAAACGCCGTTTTGCGTGTTCGGCCACGATCCCACCTCACCCCCAGGTGCGGCGAAGGTACGTGGCCCGCATGACGATTCGATGACGCAGAGCGCACGGCACCGCCACGAAGCGGTACCGTGGATGCGCTTCTCAGGCGGTGCGTGCGTCGATCAGAACGTGTGTTCCGGGCCGGGGAACGTGCCTGCCCCCACCTCTTCCGCGAACTCACGCGCGGCCTTCTGCAGCAAGCCGTGCATATCCGCGTACTGCTTCACGAAGCGCGGCAGCTTGCCGGTGCGCAGCCCGGCCATGTCCTGCCAGACCAGCACCTGTGCATCGCAATTGCTGCCCGCCCCGATGCCCACCGTGGGAATTTTCAGCGCGGCGGTGATCTGTGCAGCGACCGCGCCGGGCACCATCTCCATCAGCACCGCGAAGGCACCAGCGGCCTCCAGCGCGCGCGCTTCCTCGATCAGGCGTGCGCCATCCTCGCCCCGTCCCTGCACACGGAAGCCACCGAGCTGGTGCTCCGATTGCGGCGTGAAGCCGATGTGCGCCATCACCGGGATGCCGCAGCTGACCAGCTTGCGCACCTGCGGCACCATCTCGATGCCGCCCTCCAGCTTGACCGCGTGGGCCCCGCCTTCCTTCATGAAACGCACCGCCGTGTGGAAGCACTGCTCCGGCGAGGCCTGATAGGAACCGAACGGCAGATCGGCGATCACCAGCGGCCGCCGCGTGCAGCGGCTCACCGCGCGGACCAGCGGCATCAGCTCATCAACCGTGACCGGCAGCAGCGAGTCGTTGCCGAACACGTTGTTGGAGGCCGAATCGCCGATCAGCAGCACCGGAATGCCGGCATCTTCGAAGATCGCCGCGGTGTACATGTCGTAGGCGGTGAGCATGGCCCACCTCTCGCCGCGCTCCTTCATCTGCTGCAGATGCGGAATGCGCACGCGCGGTGCCGGGACCGGGGCGCTACCCGGCGTCGCGTAGGGATGGAGCTGTTCGGTCATGCCAAGGATCCTGGTGGGTGACAACGTGGGGTCAGAGTGTGCCGGTTCCGCTCAGCAACAGCACGGCGATCAGGATCATGGCGGCGCCCGAGACGCGGCCGACCACGCGTGATGCACGCGGGCGCGTGCGGAGCACGGCACCGGCGCCATACCCGACCGCCAGATAGACCGCCGCGCAGCTGACCAGGTGCACCATGCCCAGCGCGATGATCTGCACAGGCATCGCCCATGCCGCGCTGGCGGAAATGAACTGGGGTAGCAGCGCCAGAAACAACAACAGCACCTTGGGATTGAGCCCGCTGACGCAGGCGCCCTTGACTGCCCAGTGGCGCCATCCCGTCACCGCTCCCGCATCGTCCGCTGCGGCCACCGGCGGATGGCGCAGCAGCCCGATGCCCAGCCACAGCAGATACAGCGCGCCAAGCACGGTCAGTACGAGCAGCGCGGCAGGCGCCTGGGCGAACAGCGCGCCGACGCCCGCGGCGACCACCGCGATCGCCAGCAGATGGCCAGACAAGAGCCCGGCCACGGCAGGCACCACCGCCCGCCCGCGCAGGCCGGCAGCGATCGCATGCGCCCAATCCGCACCGGGGGTGAGCACGAAGAGGATCGAAACCGCCCAGAAGGCGATGATGACGCTGGGTTGCATGGTGTCCAAAGGGCGGTCTTGCCGCGATCTGCGTGCCAGACAGAAGAATATTCCCGCGACTCTGGAATGTGCTTCCAAATACTTGCCCCGCACCGCGCATCAGGAGGAAACTCTTGCGCATGGACATCACCGATCAGCGGATTCTTGCCGAGCTCCAGAAAGACGGGCGCCTCACCGTGACCGAACTGGCCGAGCGCATCGGCCTGAGCGTCTCGCCCTGCCACCGCCGGGTACGTGCCTTGGAGCAGTCCGGCGCGATCCGCGGCTACCGCGCCGAGCTGGATCCCGCCACCCTGGGCCTGAAGTTCTCGGCCCTGGTGTTCATCACCCTGCGCGACGGCGACCGCCGCGCGGTGGATGCCTTCGAGCACGCGGTGGCCGACGTGCCACAGGTGCTGCAGGCACAGCGCCTGTTCGGCGATCCGGACTACCTGCTGCACGTCATCACCCGCGACCTGGCCGCGTTCCGGCAGCTCTACGACGAACACCTCTCTGCCCTGCCCGGTGTGCAGCGGCTCACATCGACCCTGGTGATGAAAGATGTGGTGATCGACCGGCCGCTGCCGTTGCACGGGCAGTGAGGCAACGGCGTTATACCCTCAAATCGCGGCCTGCATCCAACAGCGAGTGACCCGCCGGAAGAAATGTGCGACCGGCGTACTACGCACCCGCGGCACCCGCACAACCGGACAAAGCAAAAGCGATCGCCACGTTGATCCAGCGGCGGTATGACGGGAAACCGACAGCAGCCAAAAAGAAAAAAGGCCTGCGCATCGCTGCACAAGCCTTTATTCGAATCACCAACATTGGTCGGGACGGCCGGATTTGAACCGACGACCCTCTGCCCCCCAGGCAGATGCGCTACCAGGCTGCGCTACGCCCCGATGATGCTGGCAATGTCCCCGCCTCTCAGCGGGCCGACGAGTATAACGGGTTTGCGTGAAAAATGGTTCAGCGGCGCAGCAATTGCAGCACTTCTTCCAGTTCCATCCGCGTCTGCTTGATGATCTGGTTGCTCAGCGCCGATTCCTCGCGCGCATCGGCACCTTCCAGGCGCAGGCGCGCGCCGCCGATGGTGTAGCCCTGCTCATAGAGCAGGCCGCGGATCTGGCGGACCATCAGCACATCGTGGCGCTGGTAGTAGCGGCGGTTGCCGCGGCGCTTGGCCGGCTCGAGACTGGGGAACTCGGTTTCCCAGTAACGCAGCACGTGCGGCTTGACGTCGCACAGTTCACTGACCTCACCGATGGTGAAGTAGCGCTTGGCCGGTATCGGCGGAAGTTCTCGGTTACTGCCCGGATCCAGCATATGCCTCTACCCTTTCCTTGAGCTTCTGGCCCGGACGGAAGGTGACCACCGTACGGGCGGAAATCGGAATTTCCTCACCGGTCTTGGGGTTGCGACCCGGGCGCTGGTTCTTGCGCCGCAGGTCGAAATTCCCGAAGCCGGACAGCTTCACCTGACGTCCCTGTTCCAATGCTTCACGCAGCACATCGAAGAACGCGTCGACAAATTCCTTGGCTTCGCGCTTGTTCAGACCGACTTCGTCGAACAGCTTCTCGGCCATCTCCGCCTTGGTCAATGCCATTGCCTGCTATCCCCCATGCTTCCCGCTCAACCGCGGATCCGGGCGTGATGTTCACGCTCCATGGCAGAGACCGCCTCGGCCACCACCGCATCCACGTCGCGGTCCGTCAGAGTGCGCGACTTGTCCTGCAAAATCAAGCCCATAGCGAGACTCTTGAACCCCGGCTCGACCCCCTGGCCGACGTACCGGTCGAACAGGGTAACCTCCCGCAGCAGCGGGCCGACGGCGCGGCGCAGGGTGGCTTCCAGGTCGGCCCAGGCCGCGGCCTCGGGCACCAGGAACGCCAGATCGCGGCGCATCGACGGGAAGCGCGACAGCTCGGTCGCGCGGGGCAGCGCGCGGGCGGCCAACGGGGCCAGGTCCAGCTCGAAGGCGAACACGTCCACGTCGATATCCATGGCCTTGGCCAGGCGCGGGTGGATCTGGCCGATCCAGCCCAGGCTGACGCCGTCACGGGAGACCTCGGCCGACCGTGCCGGGTGGCCATACGGACGCTGCGACGGCGTGAACACCAGCTCCGCGCCACTGGCCGCAGCCAGCGATTCCAGGTCGCCCTTGAGGTCATGGAAATCGACCTTGCGGGTCGGCAGACCCCACTGCTGGGTGTCGGCATCGCCACAGATCGCGGCGGCCACGCGCTGGGTTTCCAGCGGCGCGGGCTGGCCTTCGCCGGCCTGCTGATGGAATACGCGGCCCAGTTCGAACAGGCGCACGCGGCCCAGCTGGCGGGCGGCATTGCGGCCCAGGGTGGCGACCAGGCCCGGCAGCAGCGACGGACGCATCACCGCCAGTTCGGCCGACAGCGGGTTGGCCAGCGCGACCAAGCCCTCGCCCAGCTGCCACTGCGCAAGCAGCGCGGCATCGACGAAGGCGTAGTTGATGGTTTCCTGCAGATCGCGGGCGACCAGCTGGCGCCGGACGCTCAGGTCGTCCAGGCGGGTCTCGGTCGGCATCGCCACGCGCGAGGCACCGCCCGGCAGCGTGGTCGGAATCTGCTCGTACCCGTGGATACGGGCCAGCTCTTCGATCAGGTCTTCTTCGATGGCGATATCGAAGCGACGGCTCGGCGCGGTGACCTGCCAGCCATCGGCGGTCGCGGCCACCTCCATGCCCAGCGCGCGCAGGATGCGCTCCACATCAGCATCGGCGATCTGGATGCCCAGCACGCGCGCGATACGGGCGCGGCGCAGACCGATGGTGGCGGTCGCCGGCAGGTCCGCTTCGCGCACGGCCTCGGTGACCGGCGCAGGCGTGCCGCCGGCCAGGTCCAGAATCAGGCGGGTGGCGTACTCGATCGCCGCGCGCGGCAGCACCGGGTCGACGCCGCGTTCGAAGCGGTGGCCGGCATCGGTGTGCAGGCCCAGCTTGCGGCCACGGCCCATGATCGCGGCGGGCGCGAAGTGCGCGGCCTCCAGGAATACGTTGGTGGTGTCGTCGGTGACGCGCGTATCGAAGCCGCCCATCAGGCCGGCCAGCGCGATCGGGCGATCGGCGTCGGTGACGAGCAGGAAGCTGTCGTCCAGCGCGGCGTCGCGGCCGTCGAGCAGCTTCAGGGTTTCACCCGCGCGCGAACGGCGCACGCCGATGCTGCCCTGCAGGGTGCCCAGATCGAAAGCATGCATCGGCTGGCCGAGCTCGAGCATCACGTACTGGGTGACGTCCACCAGCAGCGAGACCGGGCGCACGCCACTGCGGCGCAGGCGCTCGGCCATCCACAACGGGGTGGCGGCGCGGGCGTTGACGCCCTCGATCACACGGCCGACGTAACGCGGCGCTTCGGCGCCAGCGTCCAGCTGGACCGTCAGCTCACGCGTGCCCACGGCGGCGACCGGTGCAGCGTCGAACGGAACGACTTCACTGGCGCACGCGGCGGCCACGTCGAAGGCGATGCCGCGGATGCTGAAGCAATCGGCGCGGTTGGGGGTCAGCTTGATCTCGATGCTGGCATCGGGCAGGCCGAGATACTCGACCAGGGTCTGGCCGACGGGTGCATCATCCGGCAGTTCGAACAGCCCGGAGGCATCGGTGTCCAGGCCCAGTTCCTTGGCCGAGCACAGCATGCCGTTGGAGTCCACACCACGCAGCTTGGCCGGCTTGATCTTCAAATCGCCGATCTGCGCGCCGACCATCGCCAGCGGTGCGACCAGGCCCGGGCGCGCGTTCGGCGCGCCACAGACGATCTGCAGGTGCTCGCCCTGCCCCGCATCGACCTGGCAGATCTGCAGGCGGTCGGCTTCGGGATGGCTTTCGGCGGAAATGATCTTCGCCACGACCACATGCTGCAGGCCATCGCCCAGCGCATCGACCGCTTCCACTTCCAGACCGATCGCGGTCAGCACCGCGCTGAGTTCCTCGCGCGAGACGGTGGTCGGGACGTGGCTGCGCAGCCAGTTTTCAGAGAATTTCATGGTGTCACCCTGGTGGGCCCGGCGCAGGCGCCTGGGCCGTGATGAATGGTGGTGCGACGTCGCGCCGGGGGCAGCCCGGCGGTTCTGCTGTTACGCGAACTGCTTCAGGAACCGCACGTCGTTTTCGAAGAACGCGCGCAGGTCGTTGACGCCGTAACGCAGCATCGCAAAGCGCTCCACGCCCAGGCCGAAGGCGAAGCCGGTATAGCGCTCCGGATCGATGCCGACGCTGCGCAGCACGTTGGGGTGGACCATGCCGCAGCCGAGCACTTCCAGCCAGCGGGTGCTGCCGTCGGGCTGCTGCCAGGCGATGTCCACTTCCGCGCCGGGTTCCACGAAGGGGAAGTAGCTGGGACGGAAACGCATCTCGAAATCGCGCTCGAAGAACGCGCGCACGAACTCGGACAGCGTTCCCTTCAGATCGGCAAACGTGGAGTGCTCATCGACCAGCAGACCTTCCACCTGGTGGAACATCGGCGAATGGGTCTGGTCGCTGTCGCTGCGGTACACCTTGCCGGCCGCGATCATGCGCAGCGGCGGTGCGTGCTCGCCCATGTAGCGCACCTGCACACCGGAGGTATGCGTGCGCAGCAGGCGGCCATCGCCGAAATAGAAGGTGTCGTGCATCGCGCGCGCCGGGTGGTGCGGCGGGAAGTTCAGCGCTTCGAAGTTGTGCCAGTCGTCTTCGATTTCCGGGCCTTCGGAGAGCTCGTAACCAAGGCGACCGAAGATCTCGGTGATGCGCTCCAGGGTACGGGTCACCGGATGCAGGCCACCGCGCTCTTCGCGACGGCCCGGCGAGGTGATGTCGATCGCCTCAGCGGCCAGGCGCGCGTCCAGCGCAGCGTCTTCCAGCACGGTCTTGCGATCACCCAGCGCGCTGGTCAGCGCGTCACGGGCACGGTTGATGGCTTCGCCGGCGGCTTTGCGCTCATCGGCCGGCAGGCCACCGAGCTGCTTGAGCTGGGCGGTGATGCTGCCGTTCTTGCCCAGCAGGGCCACGCGCAGGGCTTCCAGCGCATCGGGGCTCTGGGCAGCGGCCACGTCGGCCAGTGCCTGCGTGGTCAGGGATTGGATGTCACTCATGGATAGCCGGAGCCTCGCGTCGGTATGCCATCGCGATGCGCGTCGGGCCGACCCCCGTCGCCACCGCTGTCGATCGATGGCACCGGGAGGGCCACCGCCAACACAAAAAAGAATGGGGAAGGACTTGCGCCCTTCCCCATGCATTTGCCTTACCCACAGCCGTTGCGCGTGAACGGCAACGGCAGGGGAATGGACTTATGCCGCCAGTGCGCCCTTGGCCTTTTCGGCCAGTGCAGCAAAACCAGCTGCGTCGTGCACGGCGATGTCAGCCAGAACCTTACGGTCCAGGGTGATGCCGGACTTGAGCAGGCCGTTCATGAAACGGCTGTAGCTCAGGCCGTTGATGCGGGCAGCCGCGTTGATGCGGGTGATCCACAGCGAACGGAAGTTGCGCTTCTTCTGCTTACGACCGATGTAGGCGTACTGCTGTGCCTTGATCACGGCCTGCTTGGCAACGCGGAAGACCTTGCGGCGAGCGTTGTAGTAACCCTTCGCCAGGGTCAGAATTTTCTTGTGGCGGCGACGCGCCTGTACGCCACGCTTTACTCGTGCCATGGGTCAGTCCTCAGAGGTAGGGAAGCATACGGTTCAAACGGCCTGCGTCTTCTGCACGAACATGGTTCGTCTGACGCAGATTGCGCTTCCGCTTGGTCGACTTCTTCGTGAGGATGTGGCTACGGTTGGCGTGGCCAGCCTTGAACTTGCCGGACGCGGTCTTGCGGAAGCGCTTGGCCGCCGCCCGGTTGGTCTTGATCTTGGGCATTGCTATGTCCTTGATGATGTTTTGTCACTGACCAGGGCGGTGGCATTGCCACACTTTCCGTCCGTGCCCTTGCCTGCTTGTAAGCCCGGGATCCCCTATGGGAACCAGGCCGGTCCTGTTTGCCGTTGAAACAGCGTGCCTTTATGGGGCGGGAAACCGTTCAAAACAGCACCCCCGCAAAACGGGGCCGCCCATTATGCCCGTGAATCCAGGCAGTTGCAAACGCTTGATTGGGCGGGTGTTTACCGGTGCCGGCAGGCGTGGAACGCCTACCGGCCGGGCCGCAGAGGCTGCGGCCACGGCAAACGGCAGCAGGCGCCTGAAAAGGCGCCCGTGCCTTGTAACGCGAATCTGAAGCACTCGACACCGGCGGCGCCGGCGGCCGGGCATGGCCCGGCGCTACGCCCCGCCCGTCCGGGCTGGGGCCGATGGCCGGTTACTTCTTCTTCGGCGCGATCATCATCACCATCTGCCGGCCTTCAAGGCGCGGACGGGACTCGATCACGATGTCCTCGCCCAGATCACCTTCGATCCGGCTGGCCATTTCGCGACCCAGTTCCTGATGGCTCATTTCACGGCCACGGAAGCGGATGTTGACCTTGATCTTGTCGCCCTCTTCCAGGAAACCGCGCATCTTGCGCAGCTTGATCTGGTAATCACCTTCATCGGTGACCGGGCGGAACTTCACTTCCTTGATCTCGACCTGCTTGGTCTTCTTCTTGGCCTCGTTGGCCTTCTTCTGCGCTTCGAACTTGAACTTGCCGAAGTCCATGATCTTGCACACCGGCGGATCAGCCTGCGGCTGAATCTCGACCAGGTCCAGACCTTCGTCTTCGGCCATCGACAGCGCTTCGTCACGCGTCAACACACCAATCATTTCTCCGTCGCTGCCGATCACGCGGACGCGCGGCACCCGGATTTCCTGATTCTTGCGGTTCTGTTTGTTGTCAGGGGTACTGATATTGCAATCTCCCAGAGGAATCAAACCGGCCCATCGCGGAGCATCCGCAGGGCCGGGACTTTCTTACACGGACTGTTCTGCCTGCAACCGCTCGATGAAGGCCTGGACGGACATGCTGCCCAGATCTTCGCCAGAGCGCGTACGCACGGCCACGGCGCCATTTTCCTTCTCACGGTCGCCAACCACCAGCAGGTACGGGACCCGCTGCAGCGTATGCTCGCGAATCTTATATCCGATCTTCTCGTTGCGCAAATCGGCGTTCACGCGGAAGCCTTGATCTGCAAGGGTTTTCCGTACTTCGCTGACGTATTCAGCCTGCGCATCGGTGATATTGGCCACCACGACCTGGGTCGGAGCCAGCCAGGACGGGAAGGACCCGGCGTGGTGCTCGATCAGGATGCCGATGAACCGCTCCATCGAGCCGACGATCGCCCGGTGCAGCATGACCGGGTGCTTTTTCTGGCTGTTTTCGTCCACGTACTCGGCGCCGAGGCGGCCGGGCATCATGAAATCGACCTGCATCGTGCCCAGCTGCCAGGTACGGCCGATGGCGTCCTTGAGGTGGTACTCGATCTTCGGACCGTAGAAGGCGCCCTCGCCCGGCAGCTCCTGCCACTCCACGCCACAGTTGCCCAGGGCCGACCGCAGCGCGGCTTCGGCCTTGTCCCAGGTGGCGTCATCGCCGAGGCGCTTTTCCGGGCGCAGCGCGATCTTGATCTGGATCTCGTCGAAACCGAAGGTCGTGTAGACCGCCAGCGCCTGCTGGTGGAAGGCCGTCACTTCGGCTTCGATCTGCGACTCGGTGCAGAACACGTGGCCGTCGTCCTGGGTGAAACCACGCACGCGCAGGATGCCGTGCAGCGCGCCGGAGGGCTCGTTGCGGTGGCACGAGCCGAACTCACCGTAGCGGATCGGCAGATCGCGGTAGCTGTGCAGGCCCTGGTTGAACACCTGGATGTGGCCCGGGCAGTTCATCGGCTTGACTGCGTAGGTGCGCTTCTCCGATTCGGTGAAGAACATGTTTTCCTGGTAGTTGTCCCAGTGGCCGGACTTCTGCCACAGCGACACATCCAGGATCTGCGGGCAGCGCACTTCGCCGTAGCCGCTGTCGCGGTACACACGGCGCATGTGCTGCTCGACCACCTGCCACAGCGCCCAGCCCTTGGGGTGCCAGAACACCAGGCCCGGGGCCTCTTCCTGCAGGTGGAACAGTTCCTGCTGCTTGCCGATGCGGCGGTGGTCGCGCATTTCGGCTTCTTCGATGCGCTTGATGTAGGCCTCAAGCTGCTTCTTGTCGGCCCAGGCAGTGCCGTAGATGCGCTGCAGCTGCTCGTTCTTGGCATCGCCGCGCCAGTAGGCACCGGAAATGCGGGTCAGCTTGAAGGCCTTCAGGAAGCGCGTGTTGGGCACGTGCGGGCCGCGGCACATGTCCACGTATTCCTGGTGGTAGTACATGCCCATGGCCTGGATATCCGGCGACATGTCGTCGATCAGGCGCAGCTTGTAGTCTTCGCCACGCGCCTTGAAGATCTCGATGACCTCCGCACGCGGGGTGACCTTCTTGATGACGTCGTAGTCCTGCGCGATCAGCTCGGCCATGCGCTTTTCGATGGCGGCCATGTCGTCGGGCGTGAACGGACGCTCGGAGTAGATGTCGTAGTAGAAGCCTTCGGCGATGACCGGGCCGATCACCATCTTGACGTCCGGGTACAGCTGCTTGACCGCATGACCGACCAGATGGGCGGCGGAGTGGCGGATGATCTCCACGCCCTCCTCGTCCTTGGCGGTGATGATGCGCAGGCTGGCATCGTGGTCGATAACGTCACTGGCATCGACCAGCACGCCATCCACGGCACCGGCGATGGTGGCCTTGGCCAGGCCGGCACCGATGGACTGGGCGACGTCCATGACACTGACGGGGTTTTCGAATTCACGGCGGCTGCCGTCGGGGAGCGTGATCGCGATCATGAGAGTGCTTTGGTCTGGTGGCCCGCAAGGGGGCCTGGAGAATCCGGGGGCAAGGCAATAAAAAAGCGCCACGAAGGCGCCTGCGTCAGGGGCCGTCGGGGGCGTTCAGCGGTGGGCGGTGGTAGTGCTCATGTCACACGCTAGACCGGCGCAGGGCGCGGGCCACCTTGTTGCCTCGATAGAGATGCCCTGATCTTAAACCAATCCGCCGATGAATGCGCCGCTCCGGCTGCGGCCAACCGACGGGACCGCCTGAATGCGCCCGTGTGGCGCCCACAAACCGCAATGATTACCATGCGCGGATTACTGTCCTGCCCAGGACAGGTTTGCCGATTGGATTGCCGATGATCACTGTTGCCCTGACCTCGCTCGGCTTCTGCAGCCTGGCGCTGGTCGGCTCCGCGTTTTCCGCGCTGGCGCTGTATGCCGCCTCACCGCACTGCCGCTGGCCGCGCCTGCGCCGTGCCGGCCGCCTTGGCCGGCAGATCAGCCTGGTGGCGGCGGTGGCGGCGCTGTGGCTGTGGATCGCCAATCTGGGCATCGCCACCGGCGTGGTGGTGATGCTGTGCAGTTGGATGTTGGCGGCGGTCCTGCTGCCCCTGCTTGCTGCCTGGCACCGCCCGGCACAGGTGATGCGCTGATGTGGGCCCGCGCGGGCGCCGGCCTCCTGGCGGGGTTCTTCGTCGCGGCCGCGGCCACCGGACTGGTCGCCTGGCTGCCGCCGGGGCCGTGGCAGAGCGCGCTGGTACCCAGCCTGATCGCCTTCATTCCGCTGTGGATGCTGGCGGCGATCTGGGCCTTCAGCTTCCGTACCGGGCTGCGGGCCTGGGCCGTGATGAGCGCCACCGCCCTGGCCGGGTTCGGCCTGCTGTGGCTGCTGCGCCTGACCGGCGCGGTGCAATGAGAGCGATACGATGAAGTTCAGTTCCCAGACCCTGCGTACCTTCACCACGCTGCATACGTGGGTCGGCCTGGTGGCCGGTTTCGCGCTGTTCGTGGCGTTCTACGCCGGTGCGCTGACCCTGTTCCACCACGACCTGCCGCTGTGGCAGACCCCGCATGCAGTGGACACCCCGGCCGCGAGCCTGGACGACGCGCAGCGCCTGCTCGAGGGGGTGCTCGAGCGCCACCCGGCCGCACGCACCCACGTGGGCATGACCTTCCCGGGGGCGGATCATCCGCAGCCGATCGCGTATTGGCAGGATGCCAAGGGCACCTGGCTGTACGCTTGGCTGGACCATTACGACGGCAGCGTGACCCCGCCACAGACCGGGCTGGCCGAGCTGGTCAACGAGCTGCATTACAGTCTGGGCCTGCCGGTCGCGGGCACCTACCTGATGGGCATCGTCAGCCTGCTGTATGGCGTGGCCCTGCTCAGTGGCCTGGTCATCCACCTGCCCAGACTGGTGGGCGATCTGTTCGCGCTGCGCCCGGGCCGCAACCTCAAGCAGATGTGGCAGGACGCGCACAATGTGATCGGCGTGCTCAGCCTGCCCTTCCACCTGATGTTCGCGGTCACCGGCGCGCTGCTCTGCCTGATCTTCCTGCAGATGGCGGCGCTGAATCCGCTGATCTTCGACGGCAAGCTGCTGCAGGCGGTGCCGGCAGCGATGGACACCGCCCCGGTACGCGAGCCCAGCGGCCAGCCCGGCGATGGAACCCAGCTGCGCATGCTGCACGCACGCGCCATCGAGGTGGCGCGCGCGCAGGGCGTGGCCGATTTCGAACCGGCCTTCCTGAAGCTCGCCCATGCCGGCGATGCCAACGCGACCATCGAGATCACCGGCGAATCCGGCGGCACCCTGGGGCCGCTCGGCGCGGTCGGCCTGGATGCGGCCACCGGCCGCCTGCTGAGCAGCCAGTTGCCTGGCCAGCGCGATGCCAACCATGCCACCCTCAGTGCGGCCTACGCGCTGCACTTCGGCGAGTTCGGCAATGGCGTGGTGGTCTGGTTGTACTTCCTGCTCGGCCTGGGCGGCGCCTTCCTGTTCTACTCGGGCAACTTGCTGTGGATCGAATCGCGTCGCAAACGGCGCCAAGTGGAACAGGGGCGCGCGCAGATCAACATGGCCCGGGCCACGGTGGGGGTCTGTATTGGGCTGTGCGTGGCGGTCTCGGCGAGCTTCGTGGGCGCCCAGATCCTGGAGCAGGTCGCGCCGCAGGCAGTGGATCACGGCATCCGCTGGATCTGTTTCGCCACCTGGGCCGCGTGTGCGCTGTGGGCGGCACTGCGTCGCCCCGACCAGGCCGCCCGTGAGCTGCTCTGGGCGGCCGCCATCAGCACCGCACTGGTGGCGGTGGCGCACGGCGGCCTGACCGGCTACTGGCCATGGGCGAGCGCGGCACGGGGCTACTGGCCGCTGTTCTGGGTGGATGCGGTGGCACTCGCACTGGCATTCGGATTCGCCACGCTGGCACGGGCGAGCCTGCGCCGCGCGCGGCATGGCGACCCGAACAGCGTCTGGAGCGCGCCGCGCTGATCGCCTCGAGAGCCTGCCCCGGCGGGCTTTCAGAATTCTTCAGCCACGTTTCCAGCACTTCAGACCGCGTCATGGCGTAGTCGGCCCTCATCTCGAGGAGCCTTGCCCATGCACCACTACCGACACCGACTTGCCGCCCTGGTCTACGCCCTGGCGGCCGCCCTGCCACTGACCGCTCCCGCCGCACCCGCGGCGCTGGACAGCGCCCGGATCACCGCACTGGAGTCGGCGATCGCCAGCCAGGACATCAAACAGATCACCAGCGTGCTGCTGCTGGTGGATGGCCAGGTGGCCTACGAGGGCTACTTCAACGGTGGTACGGCGGAGACCCTCAATGACGTGCGCTCGGCCAGCAAGAGCGTGACCGCGATGCTGGTCGGCGCGGCCATCGGCGACGGGTCCCTGCCCGGCGTGCAGGCCCGTGTGTACGACTACTTCCCCGCGTTCACCGCCGGCCATTCCGTCGATCCCCGGCTGCGCGCGATGACGGTGGAAGACCTGCTCACCATGAGCACGCTGTGGGAGTGCGATGACGAGAATGCGTTCTCGGCCGGCAACGAAGAGCGCATGTACGTGACCGAGCACTGGCTGGACTTCGCGCTGTCGCTGCCGGTCAAAGGCTTCGCACCGTGGATGACGCGACCGGAAGACAGCCCGCACGGCCGCGCGCATGCCTACTGCACGGCCAATTCGTTCGTGCTTGGCGCGGTGGTGGAGCAGGCGACGAAGCGGCCCTTGGCCGACTACGCCGCGCAGGTGCTGGAGCGTCCGCTGGGCATCACCGCCAGCCGGTGGAACCGCTCACCGGAAGGCATCGGCATGGGCGGCGGCGGAACGCGTTATCGCAGCCGTGACCTGGCGCGGTTGGGCGAACTGGTGCTGGCCGAGGGACGCTGGCAGGGCAGGCAGCTGATTCCGTCCCGCTATGTGCGGGCAATGGTCAGCGCGCAGGCCAACGCCGGTGATGGCAGCGACTACGGCTACCAGTGGTGGGGGCTGAAGCTTCCGGTCGATGGGCACGAAACCACCGTGTGGACGATGTCCGGCAACGGCGGCAACTACGTGTTCGTGATGCCGGAGAAGAAGCTGGTGGCGGTGATCACCAGCCAGGCCTACAACCGCAGCTACGCCCACCCGCAGTCGCGACGCATCCTTACCGAGTTCCTGCTGCCCGCGCTGCGCTGAGGCCCTGGAGGTCTGTTGGCCGCCACGGGGCGGCCAACACCTGGGCACGCTGGGCAGATACGTCCGCCTCGATCATGTCGAGCAGTCCCTGCCAGCCCGCCGCACCGTGCAGCGGTGCAAACAAGGGGGTGGCGCGCAACCACGCCGCATCGCGGAAGCCGGCGCTCACCGCGTGGTGCAGGGCCACCAGCGCAGCAGCCTCTTCGCCTTGGGCCTGCAGCAACAGTGCACGCTCCAGCGCGGTATCCGACCAGCCATCGTCGCCCTGCCCTTTCAGCAGTTGCAGACGCTCGGCAATCCATGCCGGCGTAGGCGCTGGATCGCCGTACAGACCGGCCAGGGTCTGCCCCATCGACTGCTGTGGGCGCAGTGCCCGGCTCTGCTCGAAGGCGTCCGCAGCCCCCTTACGATTTGCGTTCAACAGCCGCAGTTCGCCCTGCAGACGCAGCAGTTCCGGATGTGGGGTCCCACGCGCCAGCGCCTGATCGAGCGCCTGCTGCGCCTTGCCCGGCTCGCCCATCGCCAGCAGGCTGTGCGGCCAGGCAATGTTGGCGAACACATTGTCGGGATAGAGCTGGAAGTTGCGGGCATGCCGGCGCGCGGCGGCATCGGTGAAACCGAGCAGCTCCAGTTCGCGCGCGACCTGCACGTCGCGGAAGCGGACACGCTCCGGGGCCCGCAGCGACAGGTTGTCCTGCAGCGCCTGCGCAAGGTGCCCGCGCTCCTGATGCAGATAGGCCAGCGAGGCGCGGGTGCGCTCGTCATCCGGGTCGCGCTGCAGGGCCTGCTGGTAGTCGGCCATGGCCTGCGGCATCGCGCCGAGGCAATCGTAGGCGTAGCCCCGCGCCGCCCATCCGGCCGCATCGTCGGGCGCCATGCGGACTACCTGGCCGGCCAGCACCAATGCTTCCTGTGCGCGCTCGCGGGCGCCATTGAAGAGGCAGGCATCGGCAGCCAGCGCCCGCGCAAGTCCGCGCCGCGCTGCCAACGATTCGGGGTCGATCTGCAGCGCCTGGCGGTACAACGCCATCGCGCGCTCGTTGTTGCTGGCCTGGCCGATGCCCGCGTAATACGCAGCGCGCTGCAGTACCGGATCGGCAGGCGACACCGGCGCGGTACCGGAACGGATCGCGATCAACACGGCAACCGCTGCGGCGGCTGTCATTCCCGCTGCCAGCCAGGCCCAGTGTGCGCGTCCGCGTCTGCGTGGCGCGCGAGCACCATCGGCGGTGCCGTTGGCAACGGTGTCGTGCATCACCGGCTGCGGCGGCGCGCACAGCTGGTAACCACGGCCGCGCACCGAGCGCACATACCGTGGCCGTCGGCTGTCATCGCCCAAGGCCTGCCTGAGCAACTTCACCCGCTGGCTGATCGCATCCTCGCCGACCACCGCCGGTGCCCACACCTGATCGGCCAGCGTGTCGAAATCGACGACGGCGTCGCCATGCGCCAGCAGACACTCCAACAGCCGCCAACTCAGCCCGTTGACCGGCAACACCTCATCGCCGCGCCGCACCTGCTGTGCGGTGCGGTCGATGTGCAGATCCAGCAGTGTGCAAGTCCCCATGCCGCCCAGCATAGGGCACTGCCTGCAAGCGCCGCAGGAAGCGCTCGATGAGGAGGCCTGACAGCGCAAGGCATTCACCTGCGGCTTGCGTGCGCGGCCTTACAGTTCCACCGCATTCCCTCACTGCTGTCTGACACCGATGACCGACCTGCATATCGACCGATTGGACCATCTGGTCCTGACCGTGGCGGATGTCGCCGCGACCTGCGCGTTCTACCAGCGTGTGCTGGGCATGGAGGTGGAGACCTTCGGCGAAGGCCGCAAGGCGCTGCGCTTCGGGCTGCAGAAGATCAACCTGCATGCGCACGGGCGCGAGTTCGAGCCCAAGGCCGAGCGGCCCACACCGGGCTCGGCGGACCTGTGCCTGATCACCTACGCAACCATGGACGAGATCCTGGCGCATCTGCAGGCGCAGGGCGTGACCGTGGAAGAAGGACCGGTACAGCGGACCGGTGCGACTGGACCGATCCTGTCGGTGTATTTCCGCGATGTGGACCGGAATCTGATCGAGGTGTCGCGCTACCTGGCATAGCGCACCCGCACCAGCGGCAGCCCTGCATGGCTTAGCGCTGCACGGCGGACTGGTTCGGTTGGCTCGAAACGCGGGCACAAAAAAAGCGGGCCGAAGCCCGCTTTTTCCTGTCTGCGTAGGCATGAGGACCGACGGTCCTCACCTGCCGCGAGATCGGCGTGGGCCGATTACTCGGCGGCCGGGGCGCCCTCGCCTTCTTCGACGGCCTTCATCGACAGGCGGATACGGCCCTGCTTGTCGACTTCCAGCACCTTGACCTTGACCACATCGCCTTCCTTCAGCACATCGCCGACCTTCTCGACGCGGTCGCTGGAGATCTGCGACACATGGACCAGACCGTCCTTGCCCGGCAGGATCGTCACGAACGCACCGAAGTCCATGATCTTGGCGACCTTGCCTTCGTAGATGCGGCCCGGCTCGACGTCCGAGGTGATCTGCTCGATGCGGGCCTTGGCAGCCTGCGCAGCGATGGCGTTGACCGACGCGATGACGATGGTGCCGTCATCCTGGATGTCGATCTGGGTACCGGTTTCCTTGGTGATGGCCTGGATGGTGGAACCACCCTTGCCGATCACTTCGCGGATCTTGTCCGGGTGGATCTTGATGGTCAGCAGGCGCGGCGCATAGTCCGACAGCTCTTCGCGCGGGGCGGTCAGGCCGTGGGCCATTTCACCCAGGATGTGCAGACGGCCAGCCTTGGCCTGCTGCAGTGCCTGCTTCATGATCTCTTCGGTGATGCCTTCGATCTTGATGTCCATCTGCAGGGCGGAGATGCCCTCAGCGGTACCGGCGACCTTGAAGTCCATGTCGCCCAGGTGATCTTCGTCACCCAGGATGTCGGACAGGACGACGAAGCGCTCGCCTTCCTTGACCAGACCCATGGCGATACCGGCCACCGGCGACTTCACCGGCACGCCGGCGTCCATCAGGGCCAGCGAGGAACCGCAGACCGAGGCCATCGACGAGGAGCCGTTGGATTCGGTGATTTCCGAGACCACGCGGATGGTGTACGGGAAGGCTTCCAGCGACGGCATCACTGCCAGCACGCCGCGCTTGGCGAGACGGCCGTGGCCGATTTCGCGACGCTTCGGGCCCATCATGCGGCCGGTCTCACCCACCGAGTAGGGGGGGAAGTTGTAATGGAAGAGGAAGTTTTCCTTGTACTCACCGGCGACGGCATCGATGACCTGGCCATCACGGGCGGTGCCCAGGGTGATGGTCACGATGGCCTGCGTTTCACCGCGGGTGAACAGCGAGGAGCCGTGGGTACGCGGCAGGATGCCGGTCTTGACCGAGATCGGGCGGACGGTGTCCAGCGCACGGCCGTCGATGCGGACCTTGGTGTCGAGCACCGAGTTGCGCATGGTGCTGTATTCCAGCTCGCCGAATTCCTTCGACAGCTCGGCCGGGTTCCAGCCTTCGGCGGCCACACGGCCAGCCAGCGACTCGACCACGTCCTTCTTGATCGCCGAGATGGCGTCACGGCGCTGCAGCTTGTCGCGCACCTGGAAGGCTTCGCCCAGGCGCGGGCCGATGGCTTCCTGCAGGGCGCTGATCAGCACGTCGTTCTTGGCCGGGGCTTCCCAGGTCGACGGCTTGGTGCCGGCTTCCACGGTCAGCTCGTTGATCGCGTTGATGACCTTCTGCATTTCGCGGTGACCGAAGGTCACAGCGCCCAGCATCACGTCTTCGGACAGCAGCGCGGCTTCGGATTCCACCATCAGCACGGCGTTGGCGGTACCGGCGACAACCAGCTCCAGCTCCGAATCCTTCAGTTCGGTCACGGTCGGGTTGAGGATGTACTCACCGTTCTTGTAACCCACCTTGGCGGCGGCGATCGGACCCTTGAACGGGGTGCCGGCCAGCGACAGCGCAGCCGAGGCGCCGATCAGGGCAGCGATGTCGCCATCGATGTCCGGGTTCAGCGACATCACCGTGGCGATGATCTGAACTTCGTTCTTGTAGTCTTCCGGGAACAGCGGACGGATCGGGCGATCGATCAGGCGCGAAATCAGCGTCTCTTTTTCGGTCGCGCGGCCTTCGCGCTTGAAGAAACCGCCCGGGATACGGCCACCTGCGTAGAACTTCTCCTGATAGTCGCAGGTCAGGGGGAAGAAGTCCTGGCCCTCACGCGCGCTCTTGGCGGCAACGGCGGAGACCAGCAGCACGGTGTCGTCGAACTTGACTATGACGGCACCGCCGGCCTGACGGGCGATTTCGCCGGTTTCAAGCGTGACGGTGTGCTTGCCGTACTGGAAGGTTTTGGTGATTTTTGCCACGGGGGTTTCCTTGGATGATGCTTTCTTCAATGGACCGCGGGCGACCCTTGCCGCCGACGGGTGACCGGTTGTCCGGCCCATGCGTTTGATGCGGTACTGCCAAAACAAAACCGCGGCGCATTCCTGCGCCGCGGTGGGGGTTCGTGCTTAGCGACGCAGGCCGAGCTTTTCGATCAGGGCCTTGTAACGCGGAGCGTCTTTCTTCTTCAGGTAGTCCAGCAGGCTGCGGCGGCGGTTGACCATCTGCAGCAGACCACGACGGCTGTGGTGATCCTTCTTGTGGGTCTTGAAGTGGCCGGTCAGCAGTTCGATGCGGGCGGTCAGCAGAGCGACCTGGACTTCCGGGGAGCCGGTGTCAGCCGCGCTGCGCTTGTTGTCTTCAATGACTTTCTGGGTGTCGATCGACATATCTGTTTTCTCTTGGATGCGTGGCCCGCAGAAACGTCCCATTGACGTACCGCGCGACTCGCCGTTAACGAAAGGATGAACCCGCAGAACGCGGGAAGCCTGAAAAGGCCGCGGAATTGTAACGTCCGCGGGCGTCCGGAACAAGGACCGGGGTGGTGTCCGGCCCGCTCGCTCAGAGGTTGAACAGGCGCTGCGGGGCCAGCAGACCGGTCTCGTCGACCTGGCCCAGGCCCTGGATTGCCTCCTCCGGACCGAAGACCACCACCCCACCCTGCGGCCAACTGGCGTCCCGGATCCGCTGCCCCACGCGGAAGCGATGGGTCTGCTCATCGTCCAGCGTGACCCGGGGGTAATGGGCCAGCCCCGCGTCCAGCGGCAGCAGCAGGGCCTCCATGCCGGCTTCATCGCCCTGCTCGGCCAAGGCGCGCAGGGTCTCCAGGGTGACCATCGGTGCCTCACGGAAGGGATCCACCCAGAGCCGGCGCAGGCCGGCGATATGGGCGCCGCAGCCCAGCGTCTCGCCAAGATCGCGGGCCAGGCTGCGGATGTAGGTGCCTGAACCGCAGGTCACCCGCAGCGACAGCCGGGTCGGCTGCTGCGCCAGCACCTCCAGGGCGTGGACCTCCACATCGCGCTCCGGCGCTTCGATCGCCTCGCCACGGCGGGCCTTCAGGTACAGCGGCTCGCCCCCCTGCTTGAGCGCGGAGTAGATCGGGGCGCGCTGGCGGATGCGACCGCGCAGCGGTGCCAGCGCCGCCTCCAGTTCGGCCGCACTGATGGCCGGGACCGGGCGCTCGCGCAGCACGGTGCCATCGGAATCGTCGGTATCGGTGGTCTGGCCCAGCACCACCTCGGCGTCATAGGCCTTGGCCGAGCCGAGCAGCAGGCCGGCGATCTTGGTCGCTTCACCGAAGCACAGTGGCAGCAGACCGGTGGCCAGCGGATCCAGGCTCCCGGTGTGGCCGCCCTTCTCGGCGCGGTACAGGCGGCGGGCCACCTGCAGGGCCGCGTTGGAGCTCATGCCGGTCGGCTTGTCGAGCAGCAGGATGCCATCCAGGCGGCGGAATGAAATTCGGGGTGCCATGCATTCAATTCAAAACGGCGCCGTGTGGCGCTGCCGGTCAATCCGGCCTCCGGCGGAGCGGTCGCACTGCGACAGGCCCCGCCCCATAAGACAACAGCCCTTTCGGGCTGTTGGTCCATCAGGCTTTCTTTTCGCCTTCGTCGGCGTCTTCGCCTTCGTCGTCTTCGCCGCCGTCATCACCCTGCCGGCTCTTCTCTGCCGCCAACGTATCGGGCAGATCGCGCAGGATGTTGTCGATGCGCTCGCCGCGATCCACCGAATCATCGTAGTGGAAGTGCAGCTCGGGCACATGGCGCAGCTTCATCGCCCGCGCCAGCTCCATCCGCAGCTCCCAGGCCAATTCCTTCAGGCCTTTCATGGCCTCCACCGAACGTTCGGGCATCAGCGCGGTGACGAAGATCTTGGCATGCGCCATGTCACGGGTGATTTCCACGTCGGAGACGCTCACCGAAGGCAGGCCGTGTACACGCACGGCGTTGTGCACGAGCGTCCCCAGTTCGCGGCGGATCTGGGCGGAAACACGGTCGGTTCGATGGAAGGTCTTTGGCACGGTAGGCGGACTCGTCTTGAAGGGTGATGCGTAAGCGAAAAAGCCGGACCGCGCGATGCGGTCCGGCCTGGAACATTACAGGGTGCGCGGCACTTCGATACGCTCGAAGCACTCGATCTGATCACCCGGCTTGACGTCGTTGTAAGCCTTCACGCCGATACCGCATTCGGTACCGTTGCGGACTTCTTCGACGTTCTCCTTGAAGCGACGCAGCGATTCCAGCTCGCCTTCGAAGACCACGACGCTGTCGCGCAGGACGCGGATCGGCTTGCTGCGCTTCACCGTGCCTTCGATGATCATGCAGCCTGCGACCGCACCGAACTTCGAGCTGCGGAACACATCGCGGACCTGGGCGATACCGATGATCTCTTCGCGGATTTCCACGCCGAGCAGACCGGAGGCCACCTGCTTTACCTGATCGATCACGTCATAGATGATCGAGAAGTAACGCAGATCCACACCGTTGGACTCGATGATGCGACGCGCGGAGGCGTCGGCACGCACGTTGAAGCCGATCACGGTGGCCTTGGAGGCAACCGCCGAGTTGGCGTCCGATTCGGTGATGCCGCCCACGCCGGAGTGGATCACGTTGATGCGGATGTCGTCGTTGGACAGCGCGACCAGTGCCTGGCTCAGCGCCTGCACCGAACCCTGCACGTCGGCCTTGATCACCAGGTTCAGCACCTGCTGGCCATCGCCCTTGCCCAGGGTCGCCATGATGTCTTCCATGCGGCTGCCCGCGGACTGCACCAGGCGCGATTCACGGCGCTTGGTTTCGCGCTGCTGCGCAACGTCCTTGGCCAGACGCTCGTCTTCCACCACGACGAAGTCATCACCGGCATCCGGCACGCCGGACAGACCCAGCACCTGCACCGGAATCGACGGGCCAGCCTGGTCAGGCTGTGCGCCGGTTTCGTCGAACAGGGCGCGCACGCGGCCGTACTGGATACCGCAGACCAGGTAATCGCCCTTCTTCAGCGAACCCTGCTGCACCAGCACGGTGGCGATCGGGCCACGGCCCTTGTCCAGCGAGGACTCGATGACCACGCCGGTGGCGCGACCGTCGGCCACGGCCTTCAGTTCCAGCAGTTCGGCCTGGATCGAGATCGCGTCCAGCAGGTCGTCGATGCCCAGCCCAGCCTTGGCCGAGATCTCGACCATCTGCACGTCACCACCGAAATCTTCGGAGACGACCTGCTCGGTGAGCAGCTCGTTCTTGACGCGCATCGGATCGGCACCGGACTTGTCGATCTTGTTGATCGCCACGATCAGCGGCACACCCGCCGAACGGGCGTGCTGGATGGCTTCCTTGGTCTGCGGCATGACGCCGTCATCGGCCGCCACCACCAGCACCACGATGTCGGTCAGCTTGGCACCGCGGGCACGCATGGACGTAAACGCCGCGTGGCCCGGGGTATCCAGGAAGCTGATCACGCCCTTCGGCGTTTCAACGTGGTACGCACCGATGTGCTGGGTGATGCCACCGGCTTCGCCCGTGGCGACCTTGGTGCGGCGGATGTAATCCAGCAGCGAGGTCTTGCCGTGATCGACGTGGCCCATGATGGTGACCACCGGCGGACGTGCCACCGGCTCGCCCTGGTTGCCACCGGCCAGCGCCAGCAGCGCGTCTTCGGCGTCGTTGGTGTTGGCACGGATCACGTTGTGGCCGAGTTCTTCGGTCACCAGCGCGGCAGTGTCATGGTCGATGGTCTGGGTGATGGTCGCCATGACGCCCATCTTGAACAGCGCCTTGACCACATCGCCGCCCTTGACGGCCAGCTTCTGGGCCAGATCGGCGACGGTGATGGTGTCGCCGATGGTGACGTCACGCACGATCGGAGCGACCGGACGTTCGAACCCATGGGCACCACCGCCGCTGCGCGACTGGTTGCTGTCACGGCGGCTGCCGTGCTGCACGCGCCCGGTCGGACGACCGCGCGAGTTGCTGTTGTTGCCGCGACGGGCACGATCGGCGGCTGACAGATGCAGCTGACCGGCGAAACGGTTGCCACCATCGTCGTCGCGCTTGGCGCCCGGACGGTTGTTGTTGTTGTTCGAGTTGCGATCGTCCGAACGCGGTGCCGGACGGGCAGCCGACGGTGCAGCCGGGCGCGCGTTGCGGGCCGGTGCATCGGCAGCAGCCGGCTTGGCCGCAGCCGGGGCCGGGGCCGGCGGTGCGTTCTTGGCCGCTTCAGCAGCGGCTTCGGCCGCCTTGCGCTCGGCTTCGGCACGTTCCTTGGCGTCGATTTCTTCCTGACGCTTGCGGGCGATTTCTTCGTCGCGCGCACGGTCCTTCTCGGCCAGTGCGCGCTGCTCGTCCAGATTGCGCTGGCGGGATTCCTCCAGCTTGCGCAGGATGTCGGCGCGCTCCTCATCCGCGGTCATCGGCTTGCCGCTGGCGTCCTTCATGTAGGTACGCTTCTGGCGCACTTCCACGTTGACGGTGGTCTTGCTGCGGCCGGCGCTGACGGTCACTTCCTGCAACTTGCGACGGTTCAGGGTGATCTTCTTGGCGGCTTCGTCGGTGCTCTCGACGGGCTGCTCGGTCTTGCCGTGCGAGCGACGAAGGAAGCCCAGGAGCTTCACCTTTTCGGTACTGGTCACGACCTGGTCGGGACCGCTGAACTTCATGCCGGCTTCGGCAAGTTGTACGAGCAGTTTATCGACCGGGGTGTTGACCAGTTCGGCAAGCTTGCGGATGGTGGTTTGCTGCGACATTCGGATCCTATGATCTGGTTGGCGCTCCCTCGAAACGTGCGAAGGCAGCGCGGAGTCTAAGCCCTGAGCGGGTCAGGGCACTGTTCATCGCTGGCTCATTCGCCGCGCTCCAGGCGGGCGATCTCCTCGGCTCGGGCGGCAAGGATCAGGGCGGCGGCGCGCTCCTGGTCCATGTCCTCGATGCCGAACTCGAGGATCTCGTCGGCGGCCAGGTCCGACAGGTCCTCACTGGTACGCACGCCGTGACCGGCCAGGGCGTAGGCAGTTGCCTCGTCCATGCCTTCCAGGGCGAGCAGGTCTTCCGACGGCGAGCCGTCTTCCAGACCTTCTTCCACCGCGAGCGCTTCGTTGAGCAGCGCATCGCGGGCACGGGCACGCAGCTCTTCGACGATGTCTTCGTCGAAGCCTTCCACGGCCAGCAGTTCGCCGACCGGGACGTAGGCGATTTCTTCCACGGTGTTGAAGCCCTCGGTCACCAGGATGGCGGCGATTTCTTCATCCACTTCCAGCTTGTCCATGAACAGCTGACGGGCAACGCCCTGCTCTGCCTCGGACTTGGCGGTCACCTGGTCCTGGGTCATCACATTGAGCTGCCAACCGGTCAGGCGGCTGGCAAGGCGGACGTTCTGGCCGCCCTTGCCGATCGCCTGGGCCAGGCGCTCTTCCGCCACGGCCAGGTCCATCGAGTGCTTTTCTTCATCGACGATGATCGACTGCACTTCCGCCGGCGCCATCGCGTTGATGACGAAGTTGGCGGGGTTCTCGTTCCACAGCACGATGTCCACGCGCTCGCCATTGAGCTCGTTGGACACGGCCTGCACGCGCGAACCGCGCATGCCGATGCAGGCACCGATCGGATCGGTACGCGAATCGTGGGCCAGCACGGCGATCTTGGCGCGGTCGCCCGGATCACGTGCACAGGCCTTGATCTCGACCAGGCCCTGGCCGACTTCCGGCACTTCGAGCTTGAACAGTTCGATCATGAATTCCGGGGCGGCGCGGCTGATGAACAGCTGCGGGCCACGCGGTTCCGAACGGACTTCGGCCAGATAACCGCGCACGCGGTCGCCAGCGCGCAGTACGTCGCGCGGAATGCCCTTGTCCTTCGGAATGAAGGCCTCGGCGTTGCCGCCCAGGTCCACATAGATGTTGCCGCGCTCGGCGCGCTTGACCACACCGGTGACCAGTTCGCCGACGCGATCCTTCCACGCATCGACCACCTGCTGACGCTCGGCCTCGCGCACGCGCTGGACGATCACCTGCTTGGCGGCCTGTGCGGCGATGCGGCCGAAGTCCGGGTTTTCGATCTGCTCTTCGATGTAGTCGCCGACTTCCACGCCGTCGGCTTCATCGATGGCGTCCATCAGACGGATCTGGCGGTCCGGGGACTCCATGACCACGTCATCGGCCACCACTTCCCAGCGGCGGAAGGTTTCGTAGTTGCCGTCCTTGTGGTCGATCGACACACGGGCCAGCACTTCTTCTTCCGGGTAACGCTTTTTGGCAGCCGAAGCCAACGCTGCCTCGATGGCATCGAAGATGACTTCGCGCGGGACGCCTTTTTCGTTGGCGACCGCATCCACTACCAGCAAAAGTTCCTTGCTCATTGGCTCACTCCGCCCGCGGCTTTTTGGCCGCCTGCTCGTTGGATGGTTTCTTGTTCGCCTTGCCACCCTGTTTGGGTGCCGGGCCAGTCGGTTTGGTCGGAGCCAGGCCGAGGGCGGCCCAGTCCGGCATGATGCGTGCCTTGTCGATGTTGTCGATGTCGGCGGTAAACGGGGCATTGTCGACCTTGAAGGTGACCGTGCCTTGTTCGATATCCACGGCGAGGATCTCGCCCTGCAGACGGCGGCGGCCATCCTGCGGCAGGCTCAGCGTCACCTTGGCCGATTCGCCGATGGCGCGCTCGAACTGGTCGCCGGTGAACAGCGGGCGGTCCACGCCCGGCGAAGACACTTCCAGCGTGTAATTCGCCGTGATCGGGTCTTCGACGTCCAGCTGGGCGGACACTTCGCGGCTGACGCGTTCGCAGTCGTCGATGTTGACGATGCGCTCGGGCTGTTCGGCCAGCGGCACGTCGATGTACAAACGCAGCGTGGCACCACCCGGGGCGGTCAGATATTCCACGCCCAGCAGCTCGAGACCCAGCGACTGAACGGTGGGGGCGAGCAGATTCGCGATTTCGGTTGCCTTGTCGCTCACAGTCGGCCTTGATTCGTTGAAAGAGATACGGGTCTGGTCCGTTGCATGGACCACCTTCCGGAAACAACAAAGGGCCCGTTGGGCCCCTGTCCGGTACAACTCCGGTCATGCTGGATTCCGGTGCAGATGCGCACGTGGTGCGTTCCTGCGAGCCCAGCGTTCCGGGGGTCACGGCGGCCTGGGTACAGGTTGCCGTTCCTGGAAGCCGGTTGCGGGGCCTGTTCATTTCCGTTGACAGGAGATGAGTAGACAGTCCGCTAAGCCACTGATGATAGCCGTTGCACCTCGCTGGTGCAATGGCTGGGGTGGTTTGTCGCCTTCCTATTTGGAAAGCTGAACAGCGGACGCGGGTCTTTTGACCTTCGTCATGGGCAGCGGCGGGGGCAGGTCCGCGGGACGCGCCGTGAACCCCGCTCCGCGGCCCGGCCCAGCCGCTGGCGGCTGTGCGTTCGAACGCATGCGAGGCAGTGCCTCGCAGGCAATGCGCCCTCACCCATGGGGGCTCATGGGCGACATCCATGTCGCCCAATGGTCCCGCCAACCTGCCTGCACCGCTGCCTACGGAAATGGCTGGCCAGTCACCGAAGTCGCAAGCAAAGGCGGGCAACATTTCAGGCGATGCCACAACGAAAAAAGCGACCTCGTTGCCGAGATCGCCTTTTCGTCTACTGCATCTGCACTGCAGATTTTCTGTGGTAGCGGGGGCAGGATTTGAACCTGCGACCTTCGGGTTATGAGCCCGACGAGCTGCCAGACTGCTCCACCCCGCAGCAGAAGCGGAATTGTAAGGGAGTTTGAGTTCCCGTGCAACCCCTTTGAAACATCGGCTGTGCAAAGCGAGCCAGACCCTGGAACGAAAAAAGCGACACCGTTTCCGGTATCGCTTGATTCGTCCACTGCCTCCGGCTTGCACCGGAGCTATATGGTAGCGGGGGCAGGATTTGAACCTGCGACCTTCGGGTTATGAGCCCGACGAGCTGCCAGACTGCTCCACCCCGCAGCAGAAGCGGATGAGTGCGGAAGACCCGGGGGACTTCCTAGCAACGATGTTCTGGCGAAACCGCTGCATCAACAACTCAGGAGATGAATATTACACGAGTTGCGCACGTTTGTATCGTTTTTTACGAAATATGTGCAAATGCCTGCTGGCACCACACCATGATCGGGTTCCACGCCACACCCAGGGCCAGCAGCGCCAGGGCATTCACGCCCAGCACCACGCCCAGCACGCGGTCGTTGTTGGCCGGCAGCGGCTCACCCACCGGCTCATCGAAGTACATGACCTTGATCACGCGCAGGTAGTAGAAGCAGCCGATCACGGCGCAGATCACGCCGACCATGGCCAGCCACAGCATGTCGCCCTGGATCGCGGCACCGAGCACGGCCAGTTTGGTCCAGAAGCCCAGGAACGGCGGGATGCCTGCCAGCGACGCCATGATGCACAGCACCAGGCCGGCCATCCACGGGTTGCGGGCATTCAGACCCTTGAAGTCTTCGATCTTCTCGGCTTCAAAGCCATTGCGCGACAAGGCGATGATCGCGCCGAACGCGGCAGTGGACATGATCGCGTAGCTCAGGGCGTAGAACAGCGCCGCCGAGTAACCCCGCTCGCCACCACCGGCCATGCCCATCAGCAGGAAGCCGATGTGCGAGACGGTCGAGAACGCGAGCATGCGCTTGAGGTTGGTCTGCGCGATCGCCATCAGGTTGCCGATCACCAGCGACAGTGCGGCCAGGCCACCGATCAGGTACTTCCACTCGTCGGCCAGCGGACCCACGCCCATTTCCAGCAGGCGGTAGGCCATGCCGAAGGCCGCCAGCTTCGGGGCCGAGCTGATGAACAGCGCGACCGGTGCCGGGGCACCCTGGTACACGTCGGGCAGCCACATGTGGAACGGGGCGGCACCCAGCTTGAAGGCCACGCCGGCGATCATGAACACCGCGCCGGTCAGCAGCAGCATCTTCTCTTCGGTATGCGGAATGGCCGCGTTGATGGCGTCCAGGTGCAGCGAGCCGGTGGCGCCGTAGATCAGCGACATGCCATACAGCAGCAGACCCGAAGCCAGCGAACCCAGCACGATGTACTTCATCGCCGCTTCCGAGGCCAGACCGTTTTCACGGTTGCTGGCGACCAGCGCGTAGGAGCACAGCGCCAGCAGTTCCAGGCCCAGGTAGACCATCAGCAGGCTGCCCGCCGAGACCAGGATCATCATGCCCGCGGTGGCGAACAGGATCAGCACCGGGATTTCGCCCTGGTAGAGCTTGCGCTCGCGCAGGTAGCTCCAGCCGTAGATCAGGGTCAGGCCGCTGCACAGCACGATCACGGTCTTCATCACGTCGGCCGCGGTGTCGCGGACGAACATGCCGTGGAAGACCTCGCCCTGCCCGCCCACTCCGGTGGCGAGCATGAAGAACACGACCGCCAGCGCAGCGACCGAGAACAGGTGGGTCCAGATCTTGTTCTTCTCACTGATGAAAAGATCAAGCATCAACAGGGCGAACGCACTGCCGACCAGCACCAGCTCGGGAGCGAGCGGCGGGAGGTCAGCGGCGGTCAGTGGCAACAGCGGCGAGGTGGTCATCATCAAATCCTGGAATCAATACTCTCGACGGCCCGATTACAGCAGCTTGCTGGATGCGATCTGCATCGCCAGCTTCGCGATCGAGGGCTCCATCAGGTCGGTCAGCGGCTTGGGGTACAGGCCCAGGGCAAGGGTGCCCACGGCGAATACACCCAACACCAGCCACTCGCGACCGTTGATGTCCTTCAGTTCGGCGACATGGGCGTTGGCCACCTCACCGAAGAACACGCGCTTGTACAGCCACAGCGTATACGCCGCGGTGATCACCAGGGTGCTCGCCGCGCCGAGTGCCAGCCACGGATTGCGCTGGAAGCTGGCCATGATGATCATGAACTCACCGACGAAACCGCTGGTACCCGGCAGGCCGGCATTGGCCATGAAGAACAGCATGGCGAAGGTGGCGAACCAGGGCATGACGTTGACCACGCCGCCGTAATCGGCGATGCGGCGGCTGTGCATGCGGTCGTACAGCACGCCGACGCAGGAGAACATCGCGCCGGACACGAAGCCGTGCGAGACCATCTGCACCATTGCACCCTGCAGGCCCAGGCGGGCCGCATCCGGATTGCCGGCGTCACGCACCAGCCACAGGGCGATGAAGGTACCGAGGGTCACGAAGCCCATGTGCGCGATCGACGAATAGGCGATCAGCTTCTTCATGTCGTCCTGCACCAGGGCGACCAGGCCGACGTAGATCACCGCGATCAGCGACAGCGTGATCACCAGCCATGCCCATTCCTGCGAGGCGTCCGGGACGATCGGCAGGTTGAAGCGCAGGAAGCCGTAGCCCCCGATCTTCAGCGCGATCGCGGCCAGGATCACCGAACCGGCGGTGGGCGCTTCGACGTGGGCGTCCGGCAGCCAGGTGTGGACCGGGAACATCGGCACCTTGACCGCAAACGCGATCAGGAACGCGAAGAAGATCCAGGTCTGTTCCTTGCCCGACAGCTGCAGCTGGTACAGGTCGGCCAGCTGGAAGCTGCCACCCTTCAGGTACAGGTAGATCAGGGCCACCAGCATCAGCACCGAGCCGAGGAAGGTGTACAGGAAGAACTTCAGCGCGGCGTAGATGCGGCGCGGGCCACCCCAGACACCGATGATCAGGAACATCGGGATCAGCATCGCTTCGAAGAACACGTAGAACAGCATCGCATCCGTCGCGGCGAAAATACCGACGGTGACACCTTCCAGGATCAGGAAGGCGGCCACGTACTGGTTCACGCGCTTGTCGATCGCGCTCCAGGCACCGATCAGGGCCAGCACCGAGACCAGCGTGGTCAGCAGGATCAGCGCGATCGCGATGCCGTCGACGCCGAGGTTGTAGCCGATGTCGTAGGCGGGGATCCAGGCGCGGGTCTCGACGAACTGCAGCGCGTCGATTCCCGTGTCATAGCCGCTGAGCAGCGACAGGCTGGCCACGAAGGTCAGCACCGCGACACCCAGCGACGCCCACCGGGCGGTTTGGGCATCACGGATGGCAAGGATCAATGCACCGCCGATGATCGGCAGCCAGATGAGAACACTAAGTAGGGGCCAGTTCGACACGTCTTCTTATTCCGTACAGGTCATCAACGCAGGTAATGCATCAGGACGCCCAGAAGGGCAATCAGGCCGATGATCATCGCGAAGGCGTAGTGATAGAGGAAACCGGATTGGGTGCGACGCAGCAGGTTGGCCGCCAGATCGATCAGGCGCGCCGAACCGTTGACCACCACACCATCGACCACATTCGTGTCGATCGCGCGCGAAACCTTGCCGAGCTTGATACCGCCGCCGGCGAAACCGCCGATCCAGAGTTTGTCGAAGCCGTACTTGTTCTCCAGCACCGACACGATCGGCGCGAAGGTCTTGCGGGCCTTGCCGGCCAGTTCCGGCTTCCACAGGTAGAACAGCGCCGCCAGCAGGAAGCCGACCACCGTCAGGATGAAGGCCGGGGCCATCATGCCGTGGATGGCGAAGGCCACCGGGCCGTGGAACTCTTCGGCCAGCGCACCGATGGTGTTGCGCGCCGGGTCGTAGAAATCAACGATGCCGGTGAAGAACGAATGCGTCTGGCCCGGGATGGCGGTCTCGGCGTGGTGGCCGGCCCAGTCGGTGCCATACAGCATCGGACCGATGCTGAAGAAACCGATGACCATCGAGGGGATCGCCAGCAGGATCAGCGGCAGCGTCACCACCCACGGGGTTTCGTGCGGCTCGTGCGCGCCATGGCCGTGGCCATGATCGTCATGATGCGCGTCGCCATGGTGGGCATCGGCGGCATGCGCGTCAGCGGCGTGGTGATCGTCATGGCCGTGACCATGACCATGATCGTCATGCGCATCGCGGAAGCGTTCCTTGCCATGGAAGGTCAGGAACAGCAGGCGGAAGCTGTAGAAGCTGGTCACGACCACGCCACCCAGCACCGCCCAGTACCCGTAGGTCGCCACCCAGCTCGAGGACACATGCGCGTGGTGCTGCGCGGCCTCGATGATGGTGTCCTTGGAGTAGAAGCCGGAGAAGAACGGGGTACCGACCAGGGCCAGCGTACCGATCCACATGGTGATGAAGGTGATCGGCATGTACTTGCGCAGGCCGCCCATCTTGCGCATGTCCTGCTCGTGGTGCATGGCGATGATCACCGAGCCCGCGCCGAGGAACAGCAGCGCCTTGAAGAAGGCGTGGGTCATCAGGTGGAACACGGCCGCCGAGTAGGCCGACACACCCAGGGCGACGGTCATGTAACCCAGCTGGGACAGCGTGGAGTACGCGACGACGCGCTTGATGTCGTTCTGCACGATGCCGATCAGGCCGGTGAAGAACGCGGTGGTGGCGCCGATGAACAGCACGAAGTTCAGTGCGGTCTGCGACAGCTCGAACAGCGGCGACATGCGGGTGACCATGAAGATGCCCGCGGTGACCATGGTCGCGGCATGGATCAGCGCCGAGATCGGGGTCGGGCCTTCCATCGAGTCCGGCAGCCAGACGTGCAGCGGCACCTGGGCCGACTTGCCCATCGCACCGATGAACAGGCAGATGCAGATCACCGTGGCGACCGACCAGATCACCGGCTCGCTCATCACCGGGATGGAGGTGCCGAACAGATTGATCGTGCCCGACCAGATCTGGATCAGCGCATCCGGGTGGCCCAGCACCTGGGCATTGGCGAACACGGTGGCGTAATCCAGGGTGCCGAACACCCACAGCACGCCGGCGATGCCGAGGATGAAGCCGAAGTCACCGACACGGTTGACCAGGAAGGCCTTCATGTTGGCGAAGATGGCGGTCGGGCGCTTGAACCAGAAGCCGATCAGCAGGTACGAGACCAGGCCCACCGCTTCCCAGCCGAAGAACAGCTGCAGGAAGTTGTTGCTCATCACCAGGGTGAGCATCGAGAAGGTGAACAGCGAGATGTAGCTGAAGAACCGCTGGTAGCCCGGGTCATCCTGCATGTAGCCGATGGTGTACACGTGCACCAGGAAGGACACGAAGGTCACCACGACCATCATCATCGCAGTGAGCTTGTCGACCATGAAGCCGACGTGCGCCGAGTACTGACCCACGTCGAAGAACGTATAGAGGTTCTGGTTGAACGGCTGGGCGCCGCCCCACAGCAGCATGTACAGCACGTAGCTGGACAGCACGCAGCTGACCGCCACGCCGAGGATGGTGACCGCCTGCGCGCCAGCGCGACCGACCTGACGACCGAACAGGCCGGCGATGATGCTGCCGAACAGCGGTGCGAGCACCACTGCGATCAACAGACTCTTGGAGAGAGTGATTTCCATCTACGGATCAGCCCTTCAGCGAATCGACTTCGCCGACATTGATGGTGCGGCGAGTACGGAACAGGGTTACCAGGATCGCGAGGCCGATGGCGGCCTCGGCCGCGGCCACGGTCAGGATGAAGAAGACGAACAGCTGTCCGGCCGTATCACCCATCTCACGCGAGAACCCGACGAAATTGATGTTGACCGACAGCAGCATCAACTCGATGGACATCAACAGCACGATGATGTTCTTGCGGTTGAGGAAGATGCCGGCAAGGCTGATGCAGAACAGCACCGCACCCAGCGCCAGAATGTGGCCAAGCGTGATCATGGCTGCGCCTCCTCGTTGCTGGACGGCTTGATGTTGGTGTGCACGATCGGCTTCTCCACATCCATCTTGACGATGCGCAGGCGATCGCTGCCCTTGACCATGGTCTGCTCGGACGGGTTCTGGGTCTTCAGGCCGGTGCGGCGACGCAGGGTCAGCATCACGGCGGCAACCACGGCCACGGTCAGGATGACGGCGGCGAACTCGAACGGCAGCAGGTACTCGGTGAACAGGCTGCGGGCCAACCAGGTGATATTGGAGGTGTCAGCCGCCAGCGCGGCAGCGTTGTCGGCCGGGAACGGATTGACCGCCCTGCCCTTCACGCCGATCAGCACCAGCATCTGCACGAGCATCGTCACCGCCACCACCAGGCCGAGCGGCAGGTAACGTACCCAGCCCTCACGCAGGTTGGAGGGATCGATGTCCAGCATCATCACCACGAACAGGAACAGCACCATGACCGCGCCGACGTAGACCAGCACCAGCGCGACACCGAGGAACTCGGCCCCGACCAGGATCCAGATGCAGGCCACGGAGAAGAAGGTCAGGATCAGGCACAACACGGCGTAGACCGGATTGCGCACGCTGATCACCGCCGCAGCGGAAATGCCCGCCACGATGGAGAAGACCCAGAAACTGATATTTACCCAATCCATCATTCGACCTCAGCGGAAAGCGGCATCGGCGGCGCGACGCTCGGCGATCTCGGCTTCAAGCCGATCACCGATGGCCAGCAGCTGCGGCTTGGTAACGATGTTCTCGCCACGGTTCTCGAAGTGGTACTCGAGAATGTGGGTCTCGACGATCGAGTCCACCGGGCAGCTTTCTTCACAGAAGCCGCAGAAGATGCACTTGAACAGATCGATGTCGTAACGGGTGGTACGGCGGGTGCCGTCCTCGCGCTTGGCCGAATCGATGGTGATCGCCAGCGCCGGGCACACCGCTTCGCACAATTTGCATGCGATGCAGCGTTCCTCACCGTTGGGGTAGCGGCGAAGTGCATGCAGACCGCGGAAACGCGGCGACTGCGGGAACTTCTCCATCGGGTACATCATCGTGTACTTGGGCTTGAAGGCGTACTTCAGGGTCAGCCACAGACCACCGAGCAGCTCAAGGAGCAGCAGGCTTTTGAAGTAATGAGTAATTCGGTTCATCGCTTAGACGCCCTTCTGGATCACGCCGTAAAACACCATCAACGCCGTCACTGCAATCCAGAAGATGGTGAGCGGGATGAAGACCTTCCAGCCCAGACGCATGATCTGGTCGTAACGGAAGCGCGGGAAGCTGGCACGGAACCAGATGTAGGAGCTGGCGAAGAAGAAGACCTTCAGCAGCAGCCACGGCCAGCCGCCCTTCCAGATCCAGTCGATCCACGGCGAGATGTCTGCCGTGATCCACCCCTGGAGCGGGCTCAGCCAACCACCGAGGAAGAAGATCGAGATCAGGAAGCTGATCAGGATCATGTTGGCGTATTCGGCCAGGAAGAACAGCGCGAACGCACCACCGGAGTATTCGACCATGTGGCCGGCCACGATTTCCGATTCACCTTCCACGACGTCGAACGGCGCGCGGTTGGTTTCGGCGACGCCGGACACCCAGTACACGATGAACAACGGGAACAGCGGCAGCAGGAACCAGTCGAACAGACCGGAGTTGCCCGCCTGCGCCATCACGATGTTGCTCAGGTTGAGGCTGCCCGAGGCGATCATCACGCCGACCAGGGCGAAGCCCATCGCGATTTCGTAGCTGATCATCTGCGCCGAGGCGCGCATGGCACCCAGGAACGCGTACTTCGAGTTGGACGCCCAACCGGCCAGGATGATGCCGTACACGCCCAGCGAGGTCATCGCCAGCAGATACAGCAGGCCGGCGTTGGCGTTGGACAGCACGATCTGTGCGTCGAAGGGAATCACCGACCAGGCCGCGAAGGCCGGGCCCAGCGTGATCAGCGGCGCAAGGATGAACATCGCCTTGTGCGAGCTGCTCGGCTGGATGATTTCCTTGAACAGCAGTTTGAAGACGTCGGCGAAGGCCTGGAAGATGCCCATGCCGACATACATCGGGCCATGACGCACGTGCATCCAGCCGATCAGCTTGCGCTCCCAGACCACGTAGAAGGCCACCGAAATGATCACCGGCATGGCGATCACCAGGATCTTCAGGATGATCCAGAGCAGCGCGCCGATGTCGCCCAGTGACAGCAGCCACTGGTGCAGCGGGTCGACCGCGTTCAACAGCAATTCGTTCATGCAGCCACCACCGTTACGCGTGCGGCACCCAGCGGTGCGGTTGCACCGTGGCCCGATTCAATCCAGACCGAACCCGCGGCGACGCGGGCGTCCACCACCACCGGCAGGGTGGCGCGACCGGCATCGGTGCCGACCTTGGCCATCTGCCCTTCGACCAACTGCAGGCGGGCGGCATCGGCGGTGTTGAGCACGATGCGCGGCGCGGTGTTGAGCGGATGCGACTGCAGTGCCTGGGCGCGACGGACCACCGCATCGGTGCGGTAGATCGCGGCGGTCGAGGTCACTTCCAGGCCCTCGCCTGCCACCGGCGTTGCCGCCGAGGAAGAGACGGTGACGCTGACCGGTGCCAGGCTGGCGCGCAGGCCGGCCAGATCGGTGAACTCGAAACCGGCCAGCGACAGTTCGCCGCCCAGTGCACGCAGCACGCGCCAGCCTTCACGCGCCTCGCCCGGCAGCTTGCCGCCGGCACGGGCCGACTGCTCGCGACCATCGAGGTTGGTCAGGGTGGCATCCACTTCCGGCAGTGCACCGATCGGCAGGATCACGTCGGCGACATCGCGGGTCGAGGCACAGGCGAACTGGCTGAAAGCCACCACCTGGGCACCGGCCAGTGCCTTGCGGGCAGCGGCGGCGTCGGCGAAGTCCAGGCCCGGCTCGATGCCGTAGATCGCATAGGCCTTGCGCGGCTGGGCCAGCATGGCGTTGACGTCCTTGCCGGCCGGCAGCACGCCGGCGCGGGTAAGACCCACGGCATTGGCGCCCTGCGGGATACGGCACAGCTTGGCACCGGTTGCAGCGGCGAAATCACGCGCGGCGGCGCGGATCGCGGCAGCCTGCGGGTGGTTTTCGGCGATGCCACCGACGATCAGCACGGCGTTGCTGGCGCCCTTGACGGCATCCCGCAGCTCGGCATTGCCCAGTGCGTCGATGAAGGCCGACGGGGCGACGATCTGCTTGCTGGCCAGCTTGAACGCGAAATCGAAGTCCACCGGATTGACGGCGTGGATCTTCGCGTTGCGCGTGGTCTGCGCCTTGCGCAGGCGGGCATGCAGCAGCGGCAGCTCGTGGCGGATGTTGCTGCCGAGCACGACGATGCTGTCCGCGCCTTCGATCTCGGCCAGCGGCAGGCCGAACACTTCGGCGGTGGCGGCGTCGGAGAAGTCGCGGTTGTTGATGCGGTGATCGATGTTCGTGGTGCCCAGGCCGGCGGCGAGACGGGCCAGCAGTGCGCCCTCCTCGTTCGAGGCCGACGGGTGCACCAGCACGCCGAGGTCGTCGCCCTGGTTGGCGGCGAAAATTTCCTTGGCAGCGGCCAGGCCTTCAGCCCAGCTCACTTCCTTCCACTCGCCATTGAGCTTGCGCAGCGGCTTGACCGCACGGTCATCGCTGTACAGGCCCTGGTGCGAATAGCGGTCACGATCGGACAGCCAGCATTCGTTGACCGACTCGTTGTCGCGCGGCACGGCGCGCAGCACTTCGCCGCGGCGCACGTGCAGGAACAGGTTCGAGCCCATCGCATCGTGGTAACCCAGCGACTCGCGCGCGGTCAGTTCCCACGGACGGGCGCGGAACTGGAACACCTTGTTGGTCAGCGCACCGACCGGGCAGACGTCGACGACGTTGCCGGACAGCTCTGTGGTCAGCGGCTTGCCGTCGTAGGTGCCGATCTGCAGGTTTTCACCGCGGTACATGCCACCCAGTTCATAGGTACCGGCAACGTCGGCGGTGAAGCGGACGCAGCGGGTGCACTGGATGCAGCGGGTCATTTCGGTGGCGACCAGCGGACCGATGTCCTCGTCGGGCACCACGCGCTTGCGCTCGTTGAAGCGGCTGACCGAACGGCCATAGCCCAGCGAAACGTCCTGCAGTTCGCACTCGCCGCCCTGATCGCAGATCGGGCAGTCCAGCGGATGGTTGATCAGCAGGAATTCCATCACCGAGCGCTGGAACTTCAGCGCCTTTTCACTGCGGGTGGCGACCTTCATGCCATCCATGACAGGCGTCGCGCAGGCCGGTGCCGGCTTGGGCGACTTTTCCACGTCGACCAGGCACATGCGGCAGTTGGCGGCGATCGGCAGCTTCTCGTGGTAGCAGAAGCGCGGGATCGGAATGCCCGCCTTGTCGGCGGCCTGGATGATCATCGAGCCCTTGGGCACGACCAGGGACTGGCCGTCGATTTCGACGGTGACATGTCCCTCGGGCACCACGGCCGGCGTCACGCCCGGGTTGTTGGGTTGCGCGCTCATGCGGCGGCTGCCTCCACCTTCTTGCCGTCAACCATCGAATGACCGTTGACGATGTAGTACTCGAATTCGTCCCAGAACTGGCGCAGGAAGCCCTGGATGGGCCATGCCGCCGCTTCACCGAACGCGCAGATGGTGTGACCTTCAATCTGGCCGGCCACCGTCTTCAACTGATGCAGGTCTTCCATCGTGGCCTTGCCGGCGACGATGCGCTCCAGCACGCGGTGCATCCAGCCGGTGCCTTCACGGCACGGGGTGCACTGCCCACAGGATTCCTTGTGGAAGAACTGCGAGATACGGCAGGCGAACTTGACGCAGCAGACGCTGTCGTCCAGCACCACGATAGCGCCCGACCCCAGACCGGTGCCCAGGGCACGCAGGGTGTCGTAGTCCATCTGCAGGCCCTTGAGCTCTTCAGCCTTCAGCACCGGCATCGAGACGCCGCCCGGGACCGCGCCCTTGAGCGTGCGGCCCGGCTTCAGACCACCGGCCATTTCCAGCAGGTCGTCGAAGGTGGTGCCCAGCGGCACTTCGAAGTTGCCGCCCTTCTGCACGCAACCGGAAACCGAGAAGATCTTCGGACCGCCGTTCTTGGTCAGGCTCAGGCCTGCGAACCATTCCGGGCCGTTGCGGATGATCGCCGGCACCGAGGCATAGGTCTCGGTGTTGTTGATCGTCGACGGCTTGCCGTACAGGCCGAAGTTGGCCGGGAACGGCGGCTTGTAGCGCGGTTGGCCCTTCTTGCCTTCCAGCGATTCCATCAGCGCGGTTTCTTCGCCGCAGATGTAGGCGCCGGCACCCAGCGCACCGTAGATGTCGATGTCCACGCCGCTGCCGAGGATGTCCTTGCCAAGCCAGCCGTTCGCGTATGCGTCTGCCAGGGCCTGCTCGAAGTTCTCGAACGGCTCGTGGTGGAACTCACCACGCAGGTAGTTGTAGCCCACGGTCGAGCCGGTGGCGTAGCAGGCGATCGCCATGCCTTCCACGACCGAATGCGGGTTGTAACGCAGGATGTCGCGGTCCTTGCAGGTCCCCGGCTCGGATTCATCCGAGTTGCACAGGATGTACTTCTGCATGGTGCCCTTGGGCATGAAGGACCACTTCAGGCCGGTCGGGAAACCCGCGCCGCCACGGCCGCGCAGGTTGGACTGCTTGACCATCTCGATGACCTGCTCCGGCGAGATCTTCTCTTCGAGGATCTTGCGCAGGGCGGCGTAGCCACCGGTCTTGAGGTAGCTCTCATACGACCACGGGGTGTCGTAATGCAGGGTGGTATAGACCACCTGGTGCGGCAACGGTGCGGGACCGACCGGACCACTGGGTGCGTGATGATGTGCCATGTCTTACTCCAACCCGTCCAGCAGCTCGTCGACTTTCTCGACGGTCAGGCGCTCGTGGTAATGGCCATTGATGACCATCATCGGCGCACCGGCGCAACCAGCCAGGCATTCTTCTTCGCGCTTGAGGTAGATGCGGCCATCGGCGGTGGACTGACCGGTCTTGCAGCCGAGCTTCTTCTCGGCGTGCGCGACCAGGTCTTCGGCACCGTTCAACCAGCAGCTGATGTTGGTGCAGAAGGCGACGTTGTGGCGGCCGACCTTCTCCAGTTCGAACATCGAGTAGAAGCTGGCGACCTCGTAGGCCCACACCGGCGGCAGATCCAGGTACTTGGCGACGCCGGCGATCAGTTCGTCGGTCAGCCAGCCCGCATTCTGTTCCTGTGCGGCGTGCAGGCCCTGCAGGACAGCCGAGCGCTTGCGATCCGGCGGGAACTTGGCCAGCCAGTGATCGATGTGCGCACGGGTCTTGTCATTCAAGACCACCATCGGGTCGACGTCGCGCGCCGCCTCGAAATTACCTGTCGCCTTCATCGGCCGACCTCAGCGAATACGAAATCGTTAAAAACCAGAACCTGCAGCGCCGGCAGCAGCCGGCGGGTGTCAGGCGTCGTGCAAGCGGATGCGATCACCGGTCCACCTCACCGAACACCAGATCATAGGTGCCGATCATGGCCACCACGTCGGCGAGCATGTGCCCGCGCACGATCGAGTCGATCGAGGACAGATGGGCGAAGCCCGGCGCGCGCAGATGCACGCGGAACGGCTTGTTGGCACCATCGGACATCAGGTAGCAGCCGAACTCGCCCTTGGGCGCTTCGACGGCGGCGTAGGTTTCGCCGGCGGGGACGCAGTAGCCTTCACTGAACAGCTTGAAGTGATGGATCAGCGCTTCCATGTCGTCCTTCATGTCTTCGCGGCTGGGCGGCGCGACCTTGAAGTTCTTGACCATGACCGGACCCGGGTTGGCCTTCAGCCAGGTCACGCACTGCTTGATGATGCGGTTGGATTCGCGCATCTCGGCCACGCGGCACAGGTAACGGTCGTAGCAGTCACCTTCCTTGCCGAGCGGGATGTCGAACTCGACCGCGTCGTACTTGGCATACGGCTGCTTCTTGCGCAGATCCCAGGCAATGCCCGAGCCGCGCAGCATCACGCCGGTCATGCCCCAGGCGTGGGCCAGTTCCGGGGTGACCACGCCGATGCCGACCGTACGCTGCTTCCAGATACGGTTGTCGGTCAGCAGGGTTTCGTATTCGTCGACGCGCTTGGGGAACTCAACGGTGAAGTTCTCCAGGAAATCCAGCAGCGAACCTTCGCGCGAGGCGTTGAGGTTCTTCAGGGCCTTGCCCTTGTGCCAGCGCGATTCCTTGTACTTGGGCATGTGGTCCGGCAGGTCGCGGTAGACGCCGCCCGGACGGTAGTACGCCGCGTGCATGCGCGCGCCGGAGACCGCTTCATAGCAGTCCATCAGCTCTTCACGTTCGCGGAAGGCGTACAGCATGACCGCCATCGCGCCCAGATCGAGCGCGTTGGACCCCAGCCACATCAGGTGATTCAGGATGCGGGTGATTTCGTCGAACATGGTGCGGATGTACTGGGCACGCTCGGGCGCCTCGATTCCCATCAGGGTCTCGATCGCGCGCACGTAGGCGTGCTCGTTGCACATCATCGACACGTAATCCAGGCGATCCATGTAGCCGATCGACTGGTTGAACGGCTTGGACTCGGCCAGCTTTTCGGTACCACGGTGCAGCAGGCCCACGTGGGGGTCCGCGCGCATGATGGTTTCGCCGTCCATTTCCAGGATCAGGCGCAGCACACCGTGCGCGGCCGGATGCTGCGGGCCGAAGTTCATCGTGTAGTTGCGGATCTCCTGCCGGAGTTCGGCTGGATTGCTCGCAAAGGCCTGGCTGGCCTGGTGGAATTCACTCACTTGCTTGCCTCCGTCTGCGCGCTTTCGCCGGCAGCGGTCTGGAAACGGGCGTCGTCACGGATGACACGCGGCACGCCGACGCGCGGCTCGACCGAGGTCACCGGCTCGTAGATCACGCGCTGCTTCTCTTCGTCGTAGCGCACTTCGACGTTGCCGATCAGCGGGAAATCCTTGCGGAACGGGTGCCCGACGAAACCGTAGTCGGTCAGGATCCGGCGCAGGTCCGGGTGACCTTCGAAGATCACGCCGAACAGATCGAACGCTTCGCGCTCGAACCAGTTCAGGCCCGGCCAGATGTTGGTCAGCGACGCGACCACCGGCAGCTCCTCGTTCGGCGCAAAGCAACGGATGCGCATCGTGAGGTTGTGCTGGTAGGAACGCAGCTGGGTAACCACGGCAAAACGCTGCAGCGGGATCGGCTGCGGCTGGGCGCCATCGCTGGTTTCGCGGGTGGGGAATTCACCCCAGGCGAAACGACCGACGGACTTGCCCTCCACGCCACGGCTGAAGCCCTGGGACGACACATCGGCCGTATCCCATTCGTCGCTGCCATAGCCGAGGTAGTCCAGGCCGCACAGGTCAACCGCCTGCTCGAAACCGAATTCGTCGCGCAGCGCCAGAGCGGTGGCATGCCAGTCAGCGGCGGGCACTTCCAGCGTCACTTCGCCGCGGGGTTCGACCACGAAGACCTGCGCACCTGCGAAACGTGCGGAAAGTCGGTCGATGAAGGAATGTGCTTGCTCTGCCATGGGGGCTTGGCGTGCTCTTGTCAGGAGGGATGTCAGCGGGCGATGGTCTGCGTACGCCAGATCTTCTTCTGCAACTGCAGGATCCCGTACACCAGCGCTTCGGCGGTAGGTGGGCAGCCGGGGACATAGATGTCCACCGGCACCACGCGGTCACAGCCACGCACTACTGCATACGAGTAGTGGTAGTAGCCGCCACCGTTGGCGCAGCTGCCCATCGAGATGACCCACTTCGGGTCCGGCATCTGGTCATAGACCTTGCGCAGGGCCGGAGCCATCTTGTTGACCAGGGTGCCGGCCACGATCATCACGTCGGACTGACGCGGCGACGGGCGGAACACCACACCGTAACGGTCAAGATCCAGACGCGCCGCACCGGCGTGCATCATTTCCACTGCGCAGCAGGCCAGACCAAAGGTCATCGGCCACATCGAACCGGTACGCGCCCAATTCAACAGCGCATCGACGCTGGTGGTCACGTAGCCCTTTTCGAGCAGGGGGTTGTCGCCTTCGGGGCGCAGGATGTCATCGACCCGCCCTTCCGGGACCGGGTTGTTCATCAGGCCGTCGAGCGTCTGAATTACTCCCATTCCAGCGCTCCCTTCTTCCAGACGTAAATGAAACCGAGGAAAAGCATGCCTACGAAGAGGCCCATCGTGACCAGCGAACGTGCGCCCAGTTCCATGAAGACCTGGGTCCACGGCACGATGAAGATGATTTCCAGATCAAATACGATGAACTGAATCGCGATCAGGTAGTAGCGCACATCGAACTTCATGCGCGCGTCCTCGAAAGCCTCGAAGCCGCATTCGTACGGCGAGAGCTTTTTAAGATCAGGACGTCGGGGACCGAGGAATCGGCCAACCAGCATCAGCGCAACGCCGATACCGGTGGCAACGATCAGAAACAGCAGAGACGGCAAATATTCGGCCAGCACAGCGATTCTCTCTTGCCTCTGCCGCTGCGCCTGCAGGCGCTTTGGCATGGGGGAGTGGACGGATACCGCTACCTGGCGCTTTGCGCGCCAGACGAACCCGCTTACAAACAAATGGTGCCCAAGAGGGGACTCGAACCCCTACGACTCTCGTCGCTACCACCTCAAGGTAGTGCGTCTACCAATTCCGCCACCTGGGCTTACGATCGCACCGGTTGTTCTCCAGTGCGCCGCATATTGTAACCGTCTTCAGCGAGTCTGGGTGCCTTCCGAAGGCTTTTCTTCACCAGATTTCGGCGTTTCCGCCTGAGCCGGCACAGTGGCCGACGGAACAGGCTGCTGCGCCGGGGTTTCCGGGGCCTTCGGGACGGCCGGAAGCTCGCCTGCCGGTGCGGCCGGCGCAGTGGCGGCCGGCGCAGACATCAGACCCAGATCCTGCTGCGCCGCCGGGCGCGAGCCATGGCTGGCGTACCAGGCCATGAAGAGGCTGATGCCGAAGAACACCACGGCCAGCCACTTGGTCGACTTGGACAGGAAGTTGGACGCGCCACGCGCGCCGAACACAGTGCCCGAGGCGCCGGCACCGAAACCCGACCCTGCGGCCGCGCCGGAACCACGCTGCATCAGGATGAGCGCGATCATGGCCACTGCGACCAGCACGTAGACCACATTGAGGATCAACATCAGCATTTCGAATCCGTCCTCGGACATGTCGTGCCGGCGGTTGGGCCGACAACGTAACTAATTAGCGCCCCGCCGCCGCGGCAGCGATGGCAAGGAAGTCCGCGGCCACCAGGGAGGCGCCGCCCACCAGCCCACCATCGACATCGGGCTGTGCGAACAGTTCCGCGGCGTTGTCGGGCTTCACGCTGCCGCCATAGAGGATCGACAGTGAATCCGCAATTCTAGCATCGAGCTTGGCCACTTCGCCACGGATGAACGCGTGGACCTGCTGGGCCTGCTCCTTGGAGGCAGTCCGGCCGGTACCGATGGCCCAGACCGGCTCATAGGCGACCACGGCCTGGGCGAAGCCGGCGGCGCCGACCAGCTCCAGCACCGGGGCGAGCTGGGCGGCGATGACCGCCTCGGTCTGATCGGCCTCACGCTGCTCGAGGGTTTCGCCCACGCACAGGATCGGGGTCAGGCCGGCATGCAGTGCGGCGGCGAACTTGCGGGCGACCAGTTCGCTGCTTTCGGCGTGGTACTGGCGGCGTTCGGAATGGCCGACCAGGCCATAGCGGGCACCGACTTCAGCCAGCATGGTGGCCGAGACTTCGCCGGTGTAGGCGCCCTTTTCGTTGCTGCTGACATCCTGGGAGCCAAAGGTGACGGCGCGGCCTTCGAAGGCTTCGACCAGTTCGCCCAGGTACGGGAGCGGCGGCAGGACCACGACTTCGACGCCCTGCAGTGGGAGGTCGGCAACCAGGTCACTGACCAGGTCGGTGGCGAATTGGCGGCTGCCGTGCAGCTTCCAGTTACCGGCGACGATCTTGCGGCGCATGGCGGGGGCTCCTTTGGGTATCAGCCGCCCATGATAACGGATGCAACGAATTGGCGTTGGCGGGAAAACGCTTACATTTCAATTGGATATTTATTTTTCGTTGCGGCCCCAAGTCAAAAGCAAAGGCGACGGGGCCGGTGGACGTGCCCGGACTGGGCGGGCGTGGGTGGGTTGGCGGCACACGCCGTAAACCCCGCTCCGCGGCCCGGCCCAGCCGCTGGCGGCTGTGCGTTCGAACGCATGCGAGGCAGTGCCTCGCAAGCAATGCGCTCTCACCCATGGGGGCTCGATATGCGCCATCCATGGCGCATAACGGTCCCGCCAACCCACCCACGCCCACCCTCTGACAGTGTGTCGGCTTGCATGGAACAGCTACAAAGCGCCGGATCGGATTTGAGGCTGCCCTGCCCTGCCATCCGGCGAAGAAATCTATCGGGGGCGAGCGCTGTCATGCCCAGCCGGGACCGTCGGGCGCCATGGATGGCGCACGTCGAGCCCCCATGGACGGGTTTACGGCGCGTCCCGGCTGGGCATGGCAGCGCTCGCCCACACGGGGCAGCGAATAGCCAAATGCAACCAGGGCAGCAATGTTTGGAGCCAGCCAGAGGCAGGCAATACACGAAACGAAGAAGGCCGCCTTGCGGCGGCCTTCTCTTTTGCTCCAGTGGGATCGCTTACTTCAGCTTGATCTCGCGCAGGCGCTCTTCCAGGAAGCCGTGGGCGGTGATCGGCTCCGGGTAGCGGCTCGGGTTTTCCGGGGTGATGCAGGTCGGCAGCACGTCGATCAGGAAATCCGGGTTCGGGTGCAGGAAGAACGGCACCGAATAACGCGGCTGGCGGGCCTGCTCGCCCGGGGGATTGACCACGCGGTGGATCGTCGACGGGTACACGTGGTTGGTCAGGCGCTGCAGCATGTCGCCGATGTTGACCACGATGGTGTCCGCGTCCGAGGTGAAGGGCACCCACTTGCCTTCATGCGACTGCACTTCCAGGCCGGCCGCGCTGGCGCCGACCAGCAGCGTGATGAAGTTGATGTCGCCGTGGGCACCGGCGCGCACGTTCGGGATGTTCTCGGCGGTGATCGGCGGGTAATGGATCGGGCGCAGGATCGAGTTGCCGTTGTTGGTCTTGTCCGCGAAGAAGTCTTCCGGCAGGCCGATGTGCAGCGCCAGGGCCGACAGGACGCGCGAACCCAGTTTGTCCAGGGCCTGGTAGATGCCATAGCCACGCTCGCGGAAGCCCGGGACCTCGCTGGGCCACAGGTTCGGGGCCATCACGTCACGGTACTTGGAGTCGTCAGGAATCTCGCGACCGATGTGCCAGAACTCCTTCAGATCGAAGTGCTGCGAGCCCTTGGCCGTCTCCACGCCGAAGGCGGTGTAGCCGCGCGCGCCGCCGCTGCCGGGCACGTGGTACTGGCGCTTGGTCTCTTCCGGCAGGGCGAAAAAGGCCTTGAAGACCTCATAGGCGGCGTCGATATCGGCCTGCGGAATGCCGTGGTTGCGGATGCCAGCAAAGCCCCATTCGCGGTAGGCCGCACCCAGCTCGGCCACGAACGCGTCGCGGTCGGTGTCAAAACGGGTGATGTCGAGGGTGGGGATCTGGCTCACAGCGATTCCTGCTTGTTCATGTGGTCGGTGGGCCAGCTGTGGCCCGGCTGAACATTGTGCCAGATCGGGCCAACCCCGCCACCGATACATTGATACAAACCGATACAATGCGCGCGCCCAGAAGGCCAGAACGGGCCACCGGCGACGCCCTGGCGCCGCCCCCATTACTCCTTGCGTCGCCCGGTCCGCCTCATGGATGCCCCCGCTCTCCCCCTCATCGCCGATGGCGTTGCGCTGACTCACGCCGGCAGCGGCGAGACCGTGCCGGGCCGTCCGCACTACCCCAAACCCACGGCACTGCACCGCGCATCGGATGCGCTGGCGCAAACCGCAGGCAACAACGACAGCCGCTCGCGAAGTGCGGGCGCTTTTTTACACATGGATTGTCCAACGATGAACGCGCCCCTGAAAATTCTCCACACGGAAGCCGCCAAGGGATTTGGTGGGCAGGAGATCTACATCTACCGCCACATGCTGGCCATGCGCGACCGCGGCCACGAGGTCTCCCTGCTCTGCCAGCCCGGCGCCCGCCTGGGCGAGATGGCGCGCGAAGCCGGCTTCACCGTCCACGCGCTGAAAATGGGCGGCCTGCTGCGCATGCTGCGGGGGATCTGGTCGGTCTCGCGTCTGGTACGCCGCCATGGCTACGATGTGGTCAACACCACCAGCCGCCGCGACAGCCTGATCGCCGCCGCCGGTGCCCGGCTCGGCGGGACGCCGCTGGTGGTGCGCTCGCGCCACCTGATGAGCCCGATCAACTCGCTGCTGACCTACACCGGCCTGCCCCATCGGGTGATGACGGTGAGCAGTTTCGTCAAGAAGCTGATGGTCAGCCGCGGCATCGAGGATGCGCACGTTGGCATCGTCCCGCCGATCGCGGTGCCGCCGCAGTGGTCGCAGATCGCCAAGCGCGACCCGTGGCAGTGCCTGCAGGACACCCGCGCGGACGTGCGCGCGGAGCTGGGCTTCGATGACGAACAGATCGTGGTCGGCTGCGTCGCCGTCCTGCGCGAGCCCAAGGGTCACCTGGAACTGCTGCAGGCGATGGCACCGCTGTGCCGCGCCGACCCGCGCGTCCAGCTGGTGATCGTCGGCGACGGGCAGCCGGTGATGGATCGCCTGATCGGACTTCGCGAGCAGCTCGGCATTGCCGCCCAGGTGCATCTGCTCGGCTACCGCCACGGCGCTTGCCGGCTGATGACCGGCTTCGATATCTTCGCGCTCGCCACCCACAAAGAAGCCGCCGGCACGGTGTTCCTGGAAGCGGCGTATGTCGGCGTGCCGATCGTTGCGACCCGAGTGGGTGGCGTGCCGGAAATGGTGGTGGAAGGCAGCAATGCCCTGCTTGCTCCGCTGGGCGACCAGGCGGCGCTGACCGGCGCACTGCGCACCCTGATCGAACAGCCCGACCGCCGCCAGCAGATGGGCCTGGCGGGGTGGGAATGGATGCGCAGCGCCCACCGTTTCACCCCGACCGGTCACACTGAAGCGACCGAACACTATTACCACCAGTGGTTGAAGGAACTGGGCCATGGCCAACGCTAGATCCGTCCCGGTGCTGATGCACCACCATGTGTCCCCGTCCCCGGGAATGATCACGGTCTCGCCGGAGAATTTTGAAAGCCAGATCGGCTGGCTGGCGGCCAACGGCTGGACATCGCTGACGCTGGACCAGTACGCCGACTTCCTCGCCGGCAAGCCGACCCCCGCCAAATCGATCGTGATCACCTTTGATGACGGCTACCTGGACAACTGGGTGTACGCGCACCCGATCCTGGCCAAGTACGGCATGCACGCGGTGGTGTTCGTGGTCACCGGCTGGATGGGCGAAGGCGATGTCCGCCCGCATGCCGGTCAGGCCGGCGCCACCCTGCCCGCAACGCCGGACCATCGCGGCTGCGAGGCCGCGATCCTGCGCGAAAACCGCCCGGACGAGGTGATGATGCGCTGGAGCGAAGCGCGCGAAATGATCGCGGCCGGCACGTTCGAGGTGCACTGCCACACCCACACGCACACGCGCTGGCTCAAGCAGGATATCTCCCGCGAGCACAAGCGCCAGGGCATCAGCGGCGACCTCTCGGTGGCACGCGACGTGCTGCAGCAGCAGTTGGGCGCAGTCTCGGACACGCTGTGCTGGCCGTACGGCGATTTCGACGAGGACTACGTGCAGATCGCACGGGCGCAGGGCTTCAACTACCTGCATACCACCCATCCGTTCGGCCGCAACGTGGTCGGCGGCGATCCGGGACACATCTACCGGTTCGCGATCCGCGACCGGCCGGCGAGCTGGCTGCGCAAGCGCATCGCCTACAGTTACCACCCGTTGATCGCACCCCTGTTCAACCGCTTCAAGGCGAAGAAAAAGAAGATGGTGGCGGGGCCGTAACGCGCCACCGCGCTGCAACGAAAACGCCCCGGTCTCCCGGGGCGTTTTCAGTTTCCGGCATCACTGCCCGGCTCAGGCCGCGGCAGCTGCCTTCACCGCTGCCGAGAGGCTGTCCAGCGTGGACTGCATCAGCTCGGCACTGTCGGCCTCGACGGTGACGCGCACCACCGGCTCGGTGCCCGACGGGCGCAGGAACGCACGCCCACGCCCCTTCACTGCGTGCTGCGCAGCCGCCAGCGCGGCCTGCACGCTCTCGGCCTGCACGGTCGCCTTGGCCGCGCCCTGCAGACGCACGTTGACGGTCTTCTGCGGCACCTTGTTGAGCACCGACAGCACCTGGCGCAGGGAGGTGCCATCACGGCGCAGCACTTCCAGCACCTGCAGCGCGCTGACGATCGCATCACCGGTGGTGGCGCGATCCAGACACAACAGGTGACCGGAGGCTTCGCCGCCGAGCACGCCATTGTTTTCCACCAGGGCCTGATGCACGTAGCGGTCACCAACGTTGCTGCGCTGGAACGGAATGTTCAGCCGTTCCAGTGCCTGCTCCAGGCCGAAGTTGGTCATCAGCGTACCGACCACCGGGCCATGCAGGCGACCGCTGCGCTGCCAGGCCTGGGCCAGCACGAACAGCAGGTCATCGCCATCGACCGGATTGCCCTGGTCATCGGCCATCAGCACGCGGTCGCCATCGCCGTCGAAGGCGATACCGAAATCGGCGCCGACCTCGCGCACTTTCGCCGCGAGATTGTCGATGTGCATCGAGCCGACGCCATCGTTGATGTTCAGACCGTTGGGCGCATCGCCGATGCTGATCACCTCCGCGCCCATCTCGCGGAACAGCAGCGGGGCGACGTGGTAGGTGGCGCCGTGCGCGCAGTCGAGCACGATCTTCAGCCCACGCAGATCGAACCCGCGCGGCACGCTGGCCTTGCAGAATTCGATGTAGCGACCGACCGCATCGCGGGCACGCATGGCCTTGCCCAGCCGCTCGGACTCGACCGTGGTAAACGGCGCATCGAGCGCGGCTTCCAGCGCCAGCTCGGTGGCGTCATCGAGCTTCTCGCCGTCGGCGGAGAAGAACTTGATGCCGTTGTCGTAGTGCGGGTTGTGCGAGGCGCTGATGACGATGCCCGCATCCGCACCGAGGGTGCGGGTGAGGAAAGCCACCGCCGGCGTCGGCATCGGGCCGAGCAGCTGCACATCGGCACCGGCGGCGACCAGCCCGGCTTCCAGTGCGGCTTCGAACATGTAGCCGGAGATACGGGTGTCCTTGCCGATCACCACCACCGGGCGGTACCCGTTGCGCTCGGTCAGCGCACGCCCGAGCGCATTGCCCAGGCGCAACACGAAATCGGCGGAGATGACGCCCTCACCGACCTTGCCGCGGATGCCGTCGGTGCCGAAATACTTGCGCGACGCCATCAGGCCGCCGCGTCCGGTGCCGGCGCAGGCTGGCGTGCCAGCATGGCCAGGATCTCGGACAGGCGATCGCGCATTTCGCGGCGGTCGCAGATCTGATCGATCGCACCGTGCTCGAGCAGGAACTCCGAGCGCTGGAAGCCTTCGGGCAGCTTTTCGCGCACGGTCTGCTCGATGACGCGCGGGCCGGCGAAGCCGATCAGCGCCTGCGGCTCGGCGATGTTGATATCGCCCAGCATCGCGAACGAGGCCGACACGCCACCGGTGGTCGGGTGGGTGAGCACCGAGATGTACGGCAGGCCGGCATCACGCAGGCGACCCAGCGCGGCCGAGGTCTTGGCCATCTGCATCAGCGAGAACAGGCCTTCCTGCATGCGCGCGCCGCCGCTGGCGGAGAAGCACACGTAGGGCGCACCGATCTCCAGCGCCTTTTCCGCGGCCAGCGAGAAACGCTCACCGACCACCGAGCCCATCGAGCCGCCCATGAAGGCGAAATCGAAGGCCGAGGCGACCAGCGGGCGGCCCTTCATCAGGCCCTGCATGGCGATCAGTGCGTCGTACTCGCCGGTGTTCTTCTGCGAGGCCTTGATGCGCTCGCTGTACTTCTTCTGGTCCTTGAACTTGAGCAGGTCCGTCGGCCCCAGGCGCGCACCGATCTCGGTGGTGCTGTCCGCATCGAACAGCGCGGCCAGGCGCGCACGCGCGCGGATGGCCATGTGGTGGCCACACTTGGGGCAGACTTCCAGGTTCTCTTCCAGCTCAGGACGGTAGAGCGCGCTGCCGCAGCTGCTGCACTTCTCCCACAGGCCCTCGGGGACGCTGCGCTTCTTGCTGGGGACGTTGTCGGTGCGGATGCCAGACGGCATCAACTTGCTGAGCCAACTCATGCGGGATGCTACTTCCGTTCAGGGCGGCCCGGGGGCCGCAAAGGCGGACAGTCTAGCTCACCGTTTCCATGCTCGGGCACCCCCCGGCGGTTGCCGGGGGGCTGGCGTAAACCATTCTGGTACGTACGTTTAGGAGCTTCAGGCGGCGTCGAGCGCGTGTCGCAGCGGCGTGAGGAAAGCCTGCGCGGTTGCTGCAGCGGCCGCCGCGTCGGGCGCCTCACCCAGTGCAGCCACCAGCGCACTGCCCACCACCACGCCATCGGCCTCCACGGCCATGGCCGCGGCACTGGCCGCATCCTTGATCCCGAAGCCGGCCACCACCGGTACGCTGGAGCGGCGGCGCAGGTCGCGCAGGCGGGCACTGGCGGCGCTGCTGTCCAGGCGATCGGACGCGCCGGTCACGCCGGCGAAACTGACGTAATACAGGTAGCCCTGGGCCATCGCGGACAGCGCATCCAGGCGCGCATCAGCGGTCGTCGGCGAGGCCAACAGGATCAGCGCCAGGCCGGCCGCGGTGAAGATCTCCCGGGTTTCGGCCGCTTCTTCCGGCGGCAGATCCACCAGCAGGATGCCGTCCACGCCGGCGGCAATGGCCGACTGCGCGAAGCGTTCCGTACCGTGGATCTCGATCGGGTTGAGATAGCCCATCAGCACCACCGGCGTGGTGGCATCGTCCTTGCGGAAGGCGGCGACAGTCTCCAGCACATAGCGCAGCCCTGCCCCACGCGCCAGCGCACGCTCGGAGCTGCGCTGGATGGTCGGGCCGTCGGCCATCGGGTCGGAGAACGGCACCCCGAGCTCGATCACGTCCGCACCGGCCGCGGCCAGTGCATGCATGACCGGCACGGTGGCTTCCAGGCCCGGATCGCCGGCGGTGATGAAGGGAATCAGCGCCTTGCGACGTTCATCGCGCAGGCGGGCAAAACAGGCATCGATACGGTCCACGGACATCTCAGGCACATCCTTCAATCAGTTCAACGGCGCCACTGGCGCCCCAGTACAGCTTCGATATCACCCCGTCGAAGATCTCCAGCCGGATCGCCAGATCCGAACCGGGGTCCTGCCAGGTCAGGTATTCGCCCGTTTCCGGGTCATAGGCATGCGGCGCGCGGGTGCTGCCGGTCGGCAGGCGCTTGAGCGCTTCATCCAACGTCATGCCCAGGCGCAGCCCGAACGGCCCCGGCTGGGTGATGGCCTCGTAGGACTCCTCGATCGGGGCCAGCTCGAAGCGCTGCACGTGGTCGTCCTCGACCATCATCGATACGCCTTCGGGCAGGTTGCCACGCTCGTAGTACTCGCAGGCGCCGTTGGGCTCGCCTTCGCTCAGGCCGGCCGAATGCCACGGGCCATCGGCGGCGAGCTCGGTGAAGCGCTGCCCGATGAGCACATCGCCGGCATGATCCAGCGCGACCGAGACCACCGACGGCGCAGGGTCATCCGCAGCAGGCGGATCAGCGGCCTTGGGCGGTTCGTTCGCGTCCTCGATCGGGCGGTTGGCGATGTCATCGTCATTGCTCGCCAGCTGCCGCGCCGGTGCCACCGCGCCCACAGGCGCGGCAGGCGCCGGCAACACCGGCGGATCCGGCGGCGCGCAACCGGTCAGGCCGACCACCATCAGCAGCGCACCTCCCTGGCGCAGCAGCGGATTCACAGCACCAGACCCTCCCGGGCAGCGATGGTGTGCACGTCTTTGTCGCCACGGCCGGACAGGTTGCACAGCACCAGCTTGTCGCGCGGCAGATCGCGCGCGATCTTGATCGCCTGGGCCACCGCATGGCTGGACTCCAGCGCGGCCAGGATGCCTTCGCTATGCGCCAGTTGGTGGAACGCGGCCAGCGCTTCGTCATCGGTGATGCCGACGTACTCGGCGCGGCCGGCATCGGCCAGGAACGCGTGCTCCGGGCCGACGCCCGGGTAATCCAGGCCGGCCGAGACCGAATGGGTTTCGGTGATCTGGCCGTCGTCGTCGCAGATCACATAGGTGCGGTTGCCGTGCAGCACGCCCGGGCGACCCGCCGCGATGGAGGCAGCATGGCGCCCGGTCTCGATGCCGTCGCCGGCGGCTTCGGCGCCGACGATGCGCACGTCGCGGTCGTTGAGGAAGGCATGGAACAGACCGATTGCGTTGCTGCCGCCACCGACGCAGGCGGTGATCGCATCGGGCAGGCGGCCGTAGTCGGTCAGCATCTGCGCGCGTGCTTCGCGGCCGACGATGGCGTTGAAGTCACGCACCATGCGCGGGTACGGGTCCGGGCCGGCGACGGTGCCGATGATGTAGAAGGTGTCGCGCACGTTGGTCACCCAGTCGCGCATCGCTTCGTTGAGCGCGTCCTTGAGCGTGGCCGAGCCGGAGGTGACCGGCACCACCGTCGCCCCGAGCAGCTTCATGCGGTAGACGTTGATCTTCTGCCGTTCGATGTCGGTGGCACCCATGTACACCACGCATTCCAGGCCCAGGCGGGCGGCGACGGTGGCGCTGGCCACGCCGTGCTGGCCGGCGCCGGTCTCGGCGATGATGCGCGTCTTGCCCATCCGTGCAGCGAGCAGCGCCTGGCCGATCGTGTTGTTGATCTTGTGCGCGCCGGTGTGGTTCAGGTCCTCGCGCTTGAGCAGGATCTGCGCGCCGCCGACCTGCTGGCTGAGGCGCTCGGCGTGATAGATCGGGCTGGGACGGCCCACGTAGTGGGTCAGGTCCTTGTCGTAGGCGGCGATGAAGGCCGGATCACGACGCGCTTGGTCATAGGCGGCAGCCAGCTCCTGCAACGGCCCGATCAGGGTCTCGGCGACGAAACTCCCGCCGTAGCGGCCGAAATGGCCGTTGGCATCGGGGTAGGCATGGAAATCGACGATGGGGGAGACGGGGGAAGCAGACATAGCGCGACAGCCGGTGGAGACAGGCTGACAATTTAACGCACCTGTCATGACAGGAATATCGATAATATCTCCCACGACCTGTCAGGAAAACTCACATGACCGACGGACCGTTGCCCCCGCTCAATGCCCTGCGCAGCTTTGAAGCGGCCGCCCGGCTGGGCGGGGTTGGACGTGCCGCCGAGGCACTGCATGTCACCCATGGCGCGATCAGCCGCCAACTGCGCCTGCTGGAGGAACACCTCGGCGTCGCGCTGTTCCAGCGCGAAGGGCGTGGGCTGCGCCTGACCCGCGCCGGCGAGGATCTGCAGGCCGCCTGCGAAGGTGCCTTCGACCAGATCCGCGAGGCGGTGGTGGCGCTCAAGCGCCAACAGCGGCCCGAAGCGTTGGTGCTCGGCTGCAGCGGCAGCATCCTGGCGCGCTGGATGATTCCCCGCCTGCAGGCGCTGCAGAGCGCCCTGCCCCAGCTGCCGCTGCATTGGTCCGCCCAGGACGGGAGCTTCACCGCCGAGCAGCAGGGCCTGGATGCGGTCCTGCTGCTCGCTCAGCCGCCGTGGCCACGCGGTTGGCAGGTGCGCGAACTGGCGCCGGAGCGGGTGGGCGTGGTGGTGAGTCCGCAGCACCCGGCCGCGGTGCGGCTGGCGCATCAGCCGCCCTCCTCCTTGTTGGGCGAATCGCTGCTGCATACGACCTCACGTCCGCAGGCGTGGCCGGCCTGGGCCCTGTCGCATGGGCTGGAGCCGGCACAGCTGCAACTGGGCAGTGGCTTCGAGCATCTGTATTACCTGCTGGAAGCGGCGGTCGCCGGACTGGGCGTGGCGATCGCGCCAGAGCCGCTCGTGGCCGATGAGCTGGCCGCCGGCCGGCTGCTGGCACCCTGGGGATTCGGCGCGACCGGGGGGTTCTGGGTACTGGCAACGCCGGAGGGTGCGGCCGATCCGCGGGTGGATGCGCTGGCCGGGTGGCTGCAGGAGCAGCTGAAGGGGTGAGTGCGCGGGTGTATCAGGCTGCTGGCCAGCGGCCGGCACTACCGGGTGCTGGGCGACCCGCACAAAGCGGTCTGATCAATCCGCTTCGTGGCAGTCCGCGCGACGCACTTCTTCGACGAACTTGCGCATCTTGTAGCCGTCCTTGATGCCCGGTTCGGATTCGATGCCACTGGACACATCCACACCCCACGGCAGCGTGGCCACGATCGCGTCGAACACGTTGTCCGGGGTGATCCCGCCAGCGAGCAGGAACGGACGATGCAGGCCGGTCGGCAGGCGGGTCCAGTCGAAGGCGACGCCGGTGCCACCGCCGCCACCGGGGGCGTGGCTGTCGAACAGGAAGCCGGCCGCGCTGGGATAACGCAGTTGCAGCTGGCGGGCATTGACCTCGTCCTTGCCGCCCATCGCCACGGCCTTCAGGTACGGCATGTTGAAGCTGCGGCAGAACGATTCGTCTTCGTCACCGTGGAACTGCAGCAGGGTCGGCCGCACGGTGCGCAGCACTTCGCGCACCTCTTCCTTGGTGTTGTCGCGGAACAGGGCGACCACGTCGACCATCGGGGCGATTGCCTGGCGCATGGCGCGCGCCTCGGCCGGCGCAACCCGGCGTTTGCTCTCGCGGGCGAAGATGAAACCGACCGCGTCCACGCCGAGCTCGCCGGCCAGGCGCACATCGCCGGCACGGGTCATGCCGCAGAACTTGATACGGGTGCGGTAGAAGGAGCGGCTCATAAGGTGACCTCGGCAGGCAGCTGCCAGTTGTCGGGGTACAGGGGACCAACGAAGACCAATCCCTGCGGCGGGGCAGTCGGGCCGGCCACGGTGCGGTCGCGCCCGGCCAGCAGTTGCCCCATCCACGCGACCGGCTGCTCACCACAACCGACCAGGATCAATGAACCGACGATATTGCGCACCATGTGATGAAGGAATGCATTGGCCTGAACGGCGACCTCCACGACCTCGCCCTGACGGGTCACCGAGAGCGACTGCATGTGCCGGCGCGCGTGCAGGGCCTCGCACTGCACGCTGCGGAAGGCGCTGAAGTCGTTCTCACCCAACAGGGCCTGACCGGCCGCGTGCATCAGCTCGGCATCCAGCGGCCTGCGCTCCCAGCTCAGGGTCTGCCGATAGAGTGCCGGGCGGACCTGGCGGTTGAGCAGACGGTAGCGGTAGCGGCGCGCGCGCGCGGCGAAGCGCGCATGGAACTCGTCGGCCACTGGTACGCACCAGCGCACAGCGATGGAGCGCGGCAGGCGCGTGGTGGTGCCCAGCATCCAGCTGCGCGGATCACGCACGACATCGGTATCGAAATGCACGACCTGGCATTCACCGTGCACCCCGGCATCGGTACGTCCCGCACACACGACCTGGATCGGCGCATTGGCCACCGAGGACAGCGCATCCTGCAGGCTGGCCTGCACGCTTGGGCAGCCGCTCTCACCGAGCTGCTGCCAGCCTTTGAATTCGCTGCCGTCGTATTCCACGCCCAGTGCGTAGCGCATGGTGAACCTCTGTGTTTTCGGGAAAACCGGCGCAGGCGCCGGGTGTTGCATCACGCAGCGTCGCGTTCGGACCAGGCGGCTAGCTCGTTGCCGCCCGGTTCCACGAACTGGAACCGGCTGCCGCCGGGGAAGGCGAACACCGGTTTGATGATCTGTCCGCCCTGGGCCAGCACGGCGTTGAGCATGGGCTGCAGATCATCGGCGTAGATCACCAGCAGCGGCGCGCCACCGGCCGAAGCGGTCTGCGGCTCCGCCCGGAAAAAACCGCCCTGGAAGCGGCCATCGTCGAAGGCGGTGTAATCGGGGCCGTAATCCACGAACGACCAGCCGAACACCTGCTCGAAGAAACGGCGACTGGCGGCAGGATCGCGCGAGGCGAACTCAACGTAGTCCAGGCGGCGTTCCCGCACTGCTACCGGGCGGGCGTCGCTCATCCCAGTCGCGCCAGCAGTTCGCGCGCTTCGGCCTGGCTGTGCGGGTCGGCGCCCACGGCGACTTCCTGCAGCAGGGTGCGGGCAGTCTCGGCATCGCCAAGGTCCAGGTAGGCGATGGCCAGTTCCAGTCGATCACGACCGGGGCTGCCGATCGGCGCGACCGGTGCGTTGTCGGCGACCGGATCGGCACCGTCAGGGATGTCGTCATGGGCGGCCATCACCGGCTCAGCGTCGGCCGCGAGGGTGTCATCGCTTTCGACTGCCGGACGTTCGGCAGTCGCGGTTTCATCAGGGAATTCGAACACGCCGCGGAACGACGGCTGCGCGGCAGCTTCCAGCGCATGCGCTGGCGGCTCGATCAGCGGCGTCGGCTCGCGGAACAGCGCATCGTCCACGTTCACATGCTGAGCGTCGGCCTCGATGCTGTACGCAGACGCCGCCGTCGCCTCTACCTCGGGCAGCACCGGCGCTTCGTCCGTCGCGGTCGCACTCCAGCGAGGATCGTCGAGGGCATCATGCGGATCGGCGTCGTGCGTGGATGACGCCAGCGAGAAGACCGGCTCGCGGCGCAGCCCGGCATAGACGTCGGCCTCTGCAATGGCCTCTTCGTCGGGTGCGCGGTGTGCGTCATCGCGTTGCGCAGCCAGTTCATCCACATACTCCGTGGCTGGCACGGCAGCCGCCAGCGAGGCACCGTCGAGCCCATCGCGTGACAGCGGCGGCAGCGGCGATGGCTTGCGCCGCCGCACCAGCGCCCAACCACCCACCACCAGCAGCAATACGACCAGGCCGAGCCAGTACCAGCCACCGCCGGCGCTGTCACGCGTGCCGGGTGCCTGCTCCAGCCGCTGTTGCGCAGCGGCCAGGTCGTTGTCCTTCATCGTGATCAGCGACTGCTGCTGGGCCTTGAGCTTTTCCAGCTCGGCCACGCGCTCGCGCAGTTCCTGGATCTCGGCATCGCGCGTGGCGACGTCTTCCTTGGCCTGTCGCAGTTGTTCGTTACCCAGCATGTCGCCCTCGGTGCCGGCAGCGGTGCCGGTGGTTGTGCCTGCGGTGGTGCCGGCGGCGGCGACGGCCGGCGCGATTTCCAGGCGTGCGCCCTGGCCAGCGGCGGTCGGTGCGGCCGGGGCCGGAGACGGCGCGGCGGCCACCCCGCTGTCGGCGGGCTGCGGGATCGCAGCGCGCGACTGCCGCCATTGCGCGGTGTGCTCGCGCACGATCGCCGCAGCCTGTTGTGCATCGATCTGGGCAAGCCCATCGGCGCCCGGCGTGCGCAGCACCGCACCCTGCTTGAGCAGGTTCACGTTGCCACGGATGAAGGCCTCGGGATTGGCCCGCAGCAGCGCGATCATCGCCTGGTCGCGGTTGATGCCCTGCTCGCGCGCCAGCGAACCGGCGATCTGCGACAGCGTCTGTCCGCGCTGGACGGTGACGCTGCCATCGGCGGCGACGGGCGCAGCCGGGGCGGCCTGTGCAGCCCTCGGCGCGGCCGGCCGGGGTGCGGCGGCGGGTTCAGCACGGCGCGGCGGCGCAGCGACGGCTGCCGCCTCCGGCGCAGGCTCACGGATGATGGCGTTGGACATCGCGCCTGCCGGGGCGACGATCTCCGGCTCGGCCACGGCGGCGGCGCTGTTGGGCGCATCCACCAGGGCGGAATACTCACGGACCAGACGGCCCTGCCCCCAATCGGCTTCGATCAGGAAATTCAACGACGGCGTCGCCACCGGCGCCTGGCTGCTGACGCGCACCACGGCGCGGCCCTGCGCATTACGGGTCAACTCAAACTGCAGCTCGCTGACCAGCCCGGACGGCGGCTCCAGCCCGACCCGTGCGAAGGTCGCCGGGGAAGCCAGCGCGACGCGCAGGTTCTCCAGCTCGGACGGATCGGCGGAAATGACCGGAATCTCGGCCAGCAACGGCTGGCCCGGCTTGGACAGCACCCGGATATCGCCCAGGCCCAGGGCCATGGCGGAACTGCTGGCCAGGGCCAGCAGCAGCGTCGACACATACTTGAGCGGACGCACTGCGCCCGGAACCCGGTTCTTCATGGCGGCCAATATAACGGCTCCCCCCGTGATCGGCGATGTTTCGATGCGGGTGGTCGGCGCCATCCCCATGCCGCCGACCACCACGCGATCAGCCTTCGGCGGCGACCAGCTCGGCCAACTGCACGGCATTGAGGGCGGCGCCCTTGCGGATGTTGTCCGAGACGATCCACAGGTTCAGGCCACGCGGGTGCGACAGATCCTCGCGGATGCGGCCGACGTACACCGCATCGGTGCCCGAGGCATGGGTGACCGGGGTCGGATAACCACCGGCCTCGTGCTTGTCCACCACTTCCACGCCCGGCGAACGTGCCAGCAGCTCACGCGCGGCATCCGGGGTGACCTTGTCGCGGGTTTCGATGGTGACCGCCTCGGAGTGACCATAGAACACCGGCACGCGCACGGCGGTCGGGTTCACCAGGATGCTGTCATCGCCGAGGATCTTGCGCGTTTCCCAGACCAGCTTCATTTCTTCCTTGGTGAAGCCGTTCTCCAGGAAATCATCGATGTGCGGGATCAGGTTGAACGCGATCTGCACCGGGAAGCGCTGCGGATCGATTTCCTGGAAGCTGAGCAGCTGGCCGGTCTGCTTGCCGAGTTCTTCCAGCGCCGAGCGACCGCCGCCGGACACCGACTGGTAGGTCGCCACGTTGATGCGCTCGATGCCGTACTGGCGGTGCAGCGGCGCGAGTGCGACCAGCATCTGCATGGTCGAGCAGTTCGGGTTGGCGATGATCCCGCGTGGGCGGTTCTTCAACGCTTCCGGGTTCACTTCGGAGACGACCAGCGGCACGTCATCGTCGTAACGGAAGGCCGAGGAGTTGTCGATCACCACCGCACCAGCGGCGGCGAACTTCGGGCCAAACTCCTTGGAGACGCTGCCACCGGCGGAGAACAGCGCGATGTCCACACCGTTCGGGTCGAAGGTGCTCAGGTCCTGGACCTTGATCTTCTCGCCCTGGTACTCGATCTCGCCACCGGCCGAACGCGAGGACGCGAGCAGGCTCAGCGTGGCGATCGGGAAGTTGCGCTCGGCCAGGATGGCCAGCATGGTTTCGCCGACAGCACCGGTGGCACCGACGACGGCGACGTGGAAACGACGATCTGGATTGCTCATGAGAACCTCTGTTGGGTGTACCGACCCGTGGCCGATACGTAACGTGCGTTGGGGATGTGTACCGACCAACGATCGGTACCTGCCGTGCCTTGGAGATATGTGCCGACCATCGGTCGGTACCTACCGGTTCGGGAACCTCGCCTGTTGGCCAGCGCGGTTCCCTATCGTTTTGCGTCGCCGATTTTTTTGCCGCCCACGGTCGCGCCGCCGGTTTTCACGGCAGCGACAGCGTCGGCGTTGATCGCGCTCGGCGGGTGGCCGGCATCCGGGCCCTGCCCCAGTGCGGCGGTCAGGTTGTCCACGGCCAGCTGCACCATCGCCCGGCGGGTGGCCTGGCTGGCGCTGCCGATATGCGGGGTCAGCACGATGTTGTGCAGGGCGAGCAGTTCCGGGCGCACCGTCGGCTCACCTTCGAAGACGTCCAGCCCGGCGGCGGCGAGACGGCCGTTGGCCAGTGCATCGGCGAGCGCCAGCTCATCCACGATGCCGCCGCGGGCGATGTTGATCAGCGTGGCGGTCGGCTTCATCTTCGCCAGTGCATCGGCATCGATGATGTGGTGCGAGGCGGCGTTGTACGGCAGTACCAGCACAAGATGATCGGCCTGCGCCAGCAGCGTATCCAGGTCCACATACTGCGCGCCGACCTCGGCCTCGGTGGCCTCGGGCAGCTGCGAACGGTTGTGGTACAGCACGCGCATGCCGAAGCCGTGCGCACCGCGACGGGCGATGCCCTGGCCGATGCGGCCCATGCCGAGGATGCCCAGCGTGCTGCCGTGGATGTCCGCACCGAGCATGGTCTGGAACGACCATTGCCCCCATTGGCCATCGCGCAGCCAGCGCTCGGACTCGGTGATGCGGCGCGCGGCAGCCATCAGCAGCGCGAAGCCGAGGTCGGCCGTGGTTTCGGTCAGCACATCCGGCGTATTGCTGGCCAGGATGCCGGCGGCGCTGAGCGCGTCGATATCCAGGTTGTTGTAACCCACACCGACGTTGGCGATCGCCCGCAGCTGCGGCGCGTTGGCGATCTCGGCCGCACCGATGCGTTCGTTGAGGGTGATCAGCGCGCCGTCGACGTGGGCCAGCTGTTCGGCCAGTGTCTGCGGCGTATAGCGGGTGACGTCGCCGGTCATGGTCAGGTCGAAATGCTGCCCGAGCTGTTCGACGACATCGTCGAACAGGGGCTGGCTGACCCACACCTTGGGGCGCCGATCAGCCATCGATCGTGCCCGGAATACGTGGCGTGATCTCGCCGACATCGCCGCACTGGGCGCGGTGGCGCAGCGCCTGGTCCATCAGCACCAGCGCCATCATCGCCTCGGCGATCGGCGTGGCGCGGATGCCCACGCACGGATCGTGACGACCGGTGGTGATCACCTCGACCGAGGCACCGCTGGCATCCACCGTGGCACCGGGCAGGCGCAGGCTCGAGGTCGGCTTGAGCACGATCGAGGCGGTGACCTGCTGGCCGGTGGAGATGCCACCGAGAATGCCGCCGGCATGGTTGCTGGCAAACCCCTGCGGGGTGAGCAGGTCACGGTGTTCGGTGCCCTTCTGCGCGGCACTGGCAAAGCCGTCGCCGATCTCCACGCCCTTCACCGCATTGATGCTCATCAGCGCGGCCGCCAGATCGCCATCGAGCTTGCCGTAGATCGGCTCGCCCCAGCCCGGCGGTACGCCGTCAGCCACCACGTTGACGCGCGCACCGACCGAATCACCGGACTTGCGCAGCGCATCCATGTAGCTCTCCAGCGCAGGCACCTGATCGGCGACCGGCCAGAAGAACGGATTGTCTTCGACCGCCGACCAGTCGAACCCGGTCGGGGTGATCTCGCCCAGCTGCGAGAGATAGCCACGCACGGTGACGCCATGACGCTGCAGCAGCCACTTCTTGGCGATGACACCGGCAGCGACGCGCATGGTGGTTTCGCGCGCGGAGGAACGACCACCGCCGCGCGGATCGCGGATGCCGTACTTCTGCCAGTAGCTGTAGTCGGCATGGCCCGGGCGGAACTGCTGGGCGATGTTGGTGTAATCCTTGCTGCGCTGATCCGTGTTGCGGATCAGCAGGCCGATCGGGGTGCCGGTGGTACGGCCTTCGTACACCCCGGACAGGATCTCGATTTCATCCGCTTCGCGCCGCGCCGAGGTGTGCCGGCTCTTGCCGGTCGCCCGCCGCTGCAGGTCATGGGCGAATTCGTCGGCGCTGATCTCCAGCCCCGGCGGACAGCCGTCCACCACGCAGCCGATCGCCGGACCGTGCGATTCGCCGAAGGTGGTGACGGTCAGCAGTTTGCCGAAGCTGTTGGAACTCACGGCCGCTGCGCTGCCAGTTCGGTGATGCGGGCGCTGTGCGCGATCAGTTCGCGGCACTCCACGGCGAAGATGCCCATCTGGCCGACCTTGAACTCGACCCAGCGGAAATCCACTTCCGGCAGCAGCTTGTACAGGTGCTGCTCGGACTCGCCCACTTCACAGATCAGCAGGCCATCCTCGCTCAGGTGCAGCGGGGCGTCGCGCAGGATCTTCAGCACCAGGTCCAGGCCGTCGTCGCCGGCACGCAGGCCCATTTCCGGCTCGTAGGCGTATTCCTGCGGCAGGGCATCGGTCTCGTCGTTGGTGACGTACGGGGGATTGGTGACGATCAGATCGTAATGACGCCCGGTCAGGCCGTTGAACAGGTCGGACTTGAGCAGGGTGACGTTGGACGTCTGCAGGCGTTCCTTGTTTTCTTCGGCCAGCGACAGTGCTTCGTCGCTGAGGTCGACGCCGTCCACTTCCCAATTGGGGTAGTAGTGGCCCATGGCGATGGCGATGCAGCCCGAGCCGGTGCACAGGTCGAGGGCGCGATGGACATCGCGGCCGGCCAGCCACGGTTCGAAGCCGCACTCGATCAGTTCGGCGATCGGCGAGCGCGGCACCAGGGCACGCGTGTCGCTCTTGAAGCTCAGGCCGGCGAACCAGGCCTCACCGGTGAGGTAGGCGGCCGGGATGCGCTCGTCGATGCGGCGCTGGAACAGCTCCAGCACGCGGACCTTTTCGTCCTGCAGCAGGCGCGCCTGGCCGTAGGCGGGGCCGAGGTCATGCGGGAGGTGCAGGCTGTGCAGGACGAGCTGGGTGGCTTCGTCCAGGGCGTTGTCGTAGCTGTGCCCGAAGGTCAGCCCTGCGGCGTTGAAACGGCTGGTGCCGTAGCGGATCAGGTCGATGATCGTGTGGAGTTCGGCGGCCGTTTCGGCGGTCATGGCGGGGCAACAGGCAATGTGGCCCCCGATTATAGGCGCTGGGGCGGGCCGGGGCATCCGTTGCAGTCGAAACGAGCCGGAGCCAGGGCCAGGGCCACGGCCACGGCGAGGATCAAGACAGAAGCCAATGCGGCGGTTGCCAGTCCGTGGGCTGGCGTGGCGGGGGTGGGAGGGCGGGACACGCCGTGAACCCATCCCTGGGGGCTCGACAAGCGGCATCCATGCCGCTTGACGGTCCCGCCCTCCCACCCCCACCACGCCGTTGACAGTGGGTTGGTTCTTTGGGGAACAGCCAAGGCCAAGCCGGGGTGCGCACGAGTTACGCATCGAAGGCGGCTTTTGTAGTGCCGAGCCATGCTCGGCATTTCGCCAACAGCAATCCGTGCCCTGCCCCAGACGCTGAGGTTTCGATGCTCGGCTGTGCACCTGGCTGTGCTTACCCATACGCACCGGCCCACTGTCGAGGTGGCGGTACGGGTGGGTTTCCGGGACCGTTGAGCAGCATGGATGCTGCTCACGAGCCTCCAGGGATGGATTCACGGCGGGTCCCGGAAACCCACCCGTGCCGACGCCATGAGCCGAAAGTCGGCAGCTTCGCTCCACAGCCCGCATCCCTCTATCATGGTGGCCACTTCCGGGACGGGGCCCTTATGTTCAATCGCAATGTCGGCATCATCCTGCTGATCGCCCTCGCCGCCGGGCTGGGGCTGGTCGTGGCGCAGAAGGTCTTCGCGCCCAAGCCGGGCGGTGACCGCCCCGCCACCGAGTCGATCACCTTCTATCCACAGCCGCGCCCGCTGCCCGATTTCAATCTGAGCCAGTCCGACGGCACCCGGCTGATCCCAGGCGAGCTGAAGGGCCATTGGACCCTGGTGTTCCTGGGCTTCACTTTCTGCCCGGATGTCTGCCCGACCACGCTGGCCGATCTGGCGCAGGCCCAGAAACAATGGGAAGCCCTGCCCGAGACGCTGCGCCCGCGGCTGGTCTTCATTTCGGTCGATCCCGAGCGCGACACGCCGGCACGGCTGGGCGAGTACGTGCATGCGTTCCATAAGGACACGCTGGCCGCGACAGCCGATGTGCCTTCGCTGGAGCGTTTCGCCACCTCGCTGGGCTTCGTGTTCCAGAAGGTGCCAGGCAAGCACTTCGATGAGAATTCCGAGGATTACACCCTCGAACACTCGGCCAGCCTGGCCGTGCTGGACCCGGAAGGCCGTCTGGCCGGTCTGATCCGCCCTCCTTTCCAAGCGCAGGCCATCGCCCGCGACCTGCAACTGCTGACCGAGAAATCCGCCCCATGAGTTTGATGACCACGCTGAGCTACGCCCTGCCCCATCGCCTGCTGTCGTCGATGGCGCGCAGATTGGCGTATTCCAGCAACCCGCGGATCTCGCGCTGGCTGATCGACACCGTGACCGCCAAGTTCGGCGTGAATCTGGCTGAAGCGGCCAATCCGGACCCGCGCAGCTACCCGACCTTCAACCAGTTCTTCACCCGGGCGTTGAAGCCGGGCGCGCGCGTGGCCGATGCCGATCCGCGCACGCTGGTGATGCCGGCCGATGGCCGGATCAGCCAGCTGGGCAAGATCGAAGACGGGCGCATCTTCCAGGCCAAGGGCCAGTCCTTCACCGCCGCCGAGCTGCTGGGCAATGCCAAGGATGCGGAGGTGTTCCACCAGGGCCTGTTCGCCACGGTGTATCTGTCGCCGAAGGATTACCACCGCGTGCACATGCCGTGGACCGGCACCCTGCGCGAGACCGTGCATGTGCCGGGACGGTTGTTCAGCGTCGGCCCGGCCGCGGTGAATACAGTGCCGGGGCTGTTCGCCCGCAACGAACGCCTGGTGTGTCACTTCGATACCGACTTCGGCCCGATGGTCTCGGTGATGGTCGGCGCGCTGCTGGTCTCCGGCGTGGAGACGGTGTGGGGCGGCGAGGAGATTCCGGCCTACGGCGATACGATCACGCGCAAGGACTACCGCGGCAAGGGCGTCACCCTGGAGCGCTTCGCGGAGATGGCGCGCTTCAATTACGGCTCGACCGTGATCGTGCTGCTCCCGCCCGGCGTGGCCGAGTTCGCGCCGCATCTGGATGCCGAGCATGCGGTTCAGCTGGGGCAGGCGCTGGCGACCCTGAAGTAACGGTAGTGCCGGCCGCTGGCCGGCATCGCAGATATTCCGGGAGCCGGCCAGCGGCCGGCACTACCTGGGGCTCACGCCCACAAAAAAACGCCCCGGGACACCGGGGCATTTTTTGTGTGAGACATTCCGCTGCGATCAGATCTCGACCGGGCCGACGTCCATGCCGTCGTAGTCTTCCACGCCGTTCGCTTCGGCCAGGGCCTGCAGCTCATGGTTGCGGGCATCCAGCGAGGCTTCGGTATGCACCTCGGCGCGCTCTACGTGCAGCACGTGGTACGGGTCTTCGCCTTCTTCAAGGTCCGGTTCGAACACTTCCACCAGGGTATACCCCAGTTCAACAAGCTTCTCGCCCAGGCCATGCAGCGGCTCCGGCGTGGTGTTGACGAAGAAGTAGCCCCACAGCATCGGGCCGTTGAGGTCCCAATCGGTGTTTTCACGGATGTTGGCGAACATCTCGTTGATCGCGGTGATATCCATCTTGCTGTCCTGTCTGCGTGTTGCGGTGAGCGCGGGCACGTGGCCGACGCTGCGATGGATGTGCTGGGCCGGGCGGCCGCAGGCGTGATGCCGGCGAGCCTACCCGGTTATGGCTTACTTGTCGCAGCCCTGCAGCTTGATGCTCTGGCCCTGCCTGAGCGAATAGGCCGGTGCCTTGAGGCCGTTGGCCCGGGCCAGGGTCGGCACGTCGCACTGGAACCTGGCCGCGATCCTGCCCAGCGTCTCGCCTTTGCCGACCTTGTAACTGCGGGCCGGCTTGGCCTTGGGCTTGGCGGCCGGCACGGCTACCGGCGCGACCGGGGTCACTGCGGGCATGGCCTGCGCCTGGGCGACCGGGACCACACTGCCCACCGCCACGTTGCCGGTGTAGCTGACCGCCGTGGGGCGAACGATCGCCGCATTGAGGTCGGCGGTGATGAGGGTGCGGGCCAGATCGGCGCGCGGGCCGCTGACGCAGAACCGGTTGTACAGGCCGGCGATGCGGGTGGTCGCGTTGATGGTGGTGCCGGCCGGAATCCAGCCGTCTGCCTCATAGCGCGGGTTGAGGTTGCGCAGCGCGCGCATGTAGCCGTCACGGGTACCGGCGCTGCCCAGGCAGATGGTCAGCTCGTAGATCGTGGTCGATTTGGCCAAGCGGATGGTGGCCGGCTGCGCGCTGATCTTCGGGAACTCCACGCCGTACTGCTGCGGGTGCAGATAGATCCACGCCGCGGCGATCACCATCGGCACGTAATCCTTGGTCTCGCCCGGGAACTGGTTGTAGACGCTGTCGGTCCAGAAGCCCTGCCCCGGGTACTGGCGGAACACGCGGATGGCGCGGCCTTCACCGCCGTTGTAACCGGCCAGCGACAGCTCGACGCTGTTGTTGAGCTCACGCATGCGTTCGTTGAGGTAGGTCGCGCTGGCCTCGGCCGCGCTGCGGGCATCAAAGCGCGTATCGAAGCCGGTGCCGTCCGGGCCGAGACCAAAGCGACGCCCGGTGGCCGGCATGAACTGCATCAGCCCGGCGGCGCCGGCACGCGAGGAGGCGTGCACGCGGCCGTTGGATTCCTTGGCCATGATCCCGAACAGCAGCGCCTCGGGCAGGCCGCGCTTTTCCCACTCCGGCCACATCACCGCACGCAGGTTCTGGTAATTCTCGTAACTGGTGAGCAGCGCCGGACGCATGTCGGTCAGCCAGCGGCGGATGCCGGCCTGCACAGCCGGGTTGTACTCGACCATGGTGTCGAAGGCGTGCCGCTTGTCGTTGAGCAGCGCGGCGGCACGGGCGGCTTCGGGCACATCGGCGGCCAGCGGGCCGACATGGTCCGGGTCGGCCTCCAGCAGCGTGCCGTCGGCGATGGCCGTGCCGTCCTCGTTGTCCTGTTGGCTGTCGGCGTTGCTCTTGAGCAGGCGCTTGTAGGTCGGCAGCAGATTGCTGACCACACAGCCCTTCTGGGCCACGCAGGCGCTGATCACATCCTCCATGTCCTCCAGCGCGGCATCGGCCTCGTTGGTGCCCTTGGGGTCGGCATTGTTCACCAGCACCAGCGCCGCGTTGTAGCGCTTCTCGGCGGCTGTCATGCGCTGGTCGAGCGCCTCCACCTTGGCCTTGTCGCGGGCGGAGACGCGCTGGGCATGGGCCTCGGGGACGATCGACAGCATCGCGGCAACGGCCAACAGCGGCCAACCACGGACAAGCAAGACAGGAACGGGCATTTTTGGCACTGTGTGCGAACGATGGGGCAGAGTAGCCGCGCCGCTTGCATCGGGGCAACCCGTCTGCCGGCCAGCCCATGCCGACGTTTAGAATCCCGCCTATTCACACTGCGAGTTGACCATGGATCCGATTCTGCTCGGCAAAGGCATCACCGACGACATCCCCGTGACCCTGTTGCCGCGGCTGGGCAACCGCCACGGTCTGGTGGCCGGCGCGACCGGCACCGGCAAGACCGTCACCCTGATGACGCTGGCCGAAGGCTTCTCGCGGATCGGCGTACCGGTGTTCCTGGCCGATGTGAAGGGTGACGTGTCCGGCCTGGCCGTGCCCGGTGCCGGCACCGACGCCCTGCTGCAGCGCGCGACCGACCTCGGCGTGACCGACTACGCGCCCGCTGCCAGCCCGACCGTGTTCTGGGATCTGTACGGCAAGCTCGGCCACCCGGTACGCACCACGGTCAGTGAAATGGGCCCGACCCTGCTGGCCCGCATCCTGGAACTCAACGACACCCAGGCCGGTGTGCTGGACATCGTGTTCAAGCTCGCCGACGACCGCGGCCTGCTGCTGCTTGATCTGGATGATCTGCGCGCCCTGCTCGGCCTGGTCGCCGAGGAGCGCAAGGACATCTCCACCGAATACGGCCTGGTCAGCGCGCAGACGGTGGCGGCGATCCAGCGTTCGCTGCTGCGCTTGTCACAGGACGGCGGCGAAGCGTTCTTCGGCGAGCCTGCGCTGGAGCTGGCCGACCTCATGCGCGTCAACCACGATGGCCGCGGCGTGATCGGCATCCTCGCCGCCGACCAGCTGGTGCTCAAGCCGCGGCTGTATTCGACCTTCCTGCTGTGGCTGCTCTCGGAGCTGTTCGAAACGCTGCCGGAAGTGGGCGATCTGGAGAAGCCGAAGCTGGTCTTCATCTTCGATGAGGCGCACCTGCTGTTCGACGACGCACCGCCGGCGCTGGCGCAGCGCATCGAGCAGGTGGTCCGGCTGATCCGCTCCAAGGGCGTGGGCGTGTACTTCTGCTCGCAGTTCCCGGATGACGTGCCGGCCAACATTCTCGGCCAGCTCGGCAACCGCGTGCAGCACGCGCTGCGTGCGTTCACCCCGCGCGACCAGAAAGCGGTGAAGGTCGCGGCCGAAACCTTCGTGCCCAATCCCAAACTCGACGTGGCTGCGACGCTGGCCAAGCTGGGTACCGGCGAAGCGCTGGTATCCACGCTGCAGGACAAGGGCATTCCCTCGCCCGTGCAGCAGACTCAGATCGCGCCGCCGCGCTGCCGGATGGGCGCCATCACCGCGGCCGAACGTGCGCAGGTGCGCGCCGGCAGCCCGGTGGGCACCCGTTACGACACCGCGATCAACCGCGAATCGGCAGCCGAACTGTTGGCGCAGCGCGCGCAGAAGACCGTCGAGCAGACCGATGCACCGAAAGCCCGGACACGCCAGCAGGATGAGGCGCAGGAAGGTGGCTTTGGCCAGAGCATCAAGGATGCGATCTTCGGCACCAAGCGCCGCCAGGGCATGATCGAAACCATGGCCAAGCAGACCACGCGCACCGTCGGCACCAAGCTGGGCAACCAGATCGTGCGCGGCCTGCTCGGCGGTATTTTCGGCGGAAAGCGCTGATACTTCGTGTCGCGCCCTGTGGCGCGGCACCTTTTGACGAGCACAAGCAGACCTGATGTCGCGTTGGCGTCCCCCCGCGGAAAAAAGCACGGCCCTGATCACCGCACAGGGCCACCAGCGGTTGAAGACCGAACTGGATGAGCTGTGGCGGCACAAGCGCCCCGAAGTGGTGAAGGCACTGGCGGCCGCGGCAGCGGAAGGCGACCGCTCAGAGAATGCCGAGTACACCTACCGCAAGAAGCAGCTGGGCGAGATCGACCGGCGCGTGCGCTATCTGACCAAACGGCTGGAAGCACTGCGCATTGTCGATACCGCGCCGACCGATCCGAACGCGGTGTTCTTCGGCGCGACGATCGAGCTGGAGAACGTCGACTCGGGCGACATCCACGTATATCGCATCGTCGGCCCGGACGAGACCGATGCCGGTGCGGGCTGGATCAGCATCGATTCGCCGTTGGCCCGCGCTCTGCTGAAGAAGCGGGTGGACGATGAGTTCGAGGTGGAGCTGCCCAGCGGCCGCCACGGGTTCGCGATCCTGTCGGTGGCGTACCCCGGCTGACAGGGTGCATCCACGCATGGAATCACCCCAGCGTTGCGGGATACGCACGGCCCTCGCGTAACGGGCGGAAGTAGTCGGCCCGCGCATGGAAGCCCGCGTCCTGCCGCGCGTGCCACCCGGGAATCCCCGCCAACGGCAATGGCCGCAGTTCCAGGGGATCATTGAGCAGCACACCGTCCGCGATTGCCTGCGCCACCGCCGCAATCGCGGTGGCATCGTCATCGCCCTGCACCACCACGCACTTGCCGACCAGCAGGCGCTCGGGCACCAAGGCCTGCTCCAGCAGCGCATGCCCGATCACCGCCGCGACGGCGATGTCGCCACGTCGCCACTGCCCTGCCCCGTTCACAAACAACGCACTCCAATCGTGCCGGTCCCACGCGCGCAGCAGCGTCGGTTCGCGCACGCGCACGATCACGCCGCTCTCGTCGAATTGGGTCAACGCAGCCTGCGCGCGGTTGCGTTGCCCGGGCGCCATCGCCGCGATGTGCCGGCACTGCTGCCGATTGAGCGCGCGCTTGATGGCGGGGTAACGCGCCCAGATCAGGGCGTTGAACAGGTCGTGCCAGTTGTCCGCACGGGTGGCGATCTGGCCGCACTCGGCAATGCGGGTTTCATAGTGCAGGCCGTCGGCCAGCAGCATCTCGTTCTGCTCGGCCAGATGCGTGTCCGGCAGCGCGAGGCGTGCATCGAGCGATGCAATGGTGGGCCAGTTCGGCGCCACCATCAGGTCGTTCAGGTCACCCAGCCCGGCGTAGATCGGCTGTGCGAAGCAGGCCGCATCCACCGCCTCGCGCGGCGGAGCGATGAAACGGCGACGACCGCCGACATCGGCAGCCGTCACCACTGCGATCACAGCACCTGCAGATCGAACGGCTTGCGCGCTTCCGCCGCGATGATCGCGTCACCGAACAGGTCGTGATCGTCGCTCTCGGTGATCTCGACATCGACGAACTGGCCGACACGCAGCTTGGCTTCATCGGCGTTCTGGATATGCACCAGGCCGTCGATCTCCGGCGCATCGGCCTTCGAACGTGCCACCGCGATACCGTCTTCGATGGCATCGACCAGGCACTGCTGTACGGTGCCGATCTTGGCTTCCAGACGCGCGGCGGATATCTCCGCCTGGCGTTCCATGAAGCGGGCCAAGCGTTCCTGCTTCACTTCTTCGGGCACCGCACCGGGCAGATCGTTGGCGGTGGCGCCCGTGACCGGCGAGTAGGCGAACGCGCCCACGCGATCCAGCTGCGCCTCGTCCAGGAAGCTGAGCAGCTCCTCGAACTCGGCATCGGTCTCGCCCGGGAAGCCGACGATGAAGGTCGAGCGCACGGTGATGTCCGGGCAGAGCTGGCGCCAGCGCTGCACGCGTTCCAGGGTCTTGTCGACCGCGCCCGGGCGCTTCATCAGCTTGAGGATGCGCGGGCTGGCGTGCTGGAACGGGATATCCAGGTACGGCAGGATCCGGTTTTCGGCCATCAGCGGCACGATCTCGTCCACGTGCGGGTACGGGTACACGTAGTGCATGCGGGTCCAGGCATCGAGCTCGGACAGACCTTCGCACAGCGCCTTCAAGCGGGTCTGGTAGGCCTTGTCGCGCCACATGCGCTCGGCGTACTTCACATCCACGCCATAGGCCGAGGTGTCCTGGGAGACCACCAGCAGTTCCTTGACGCCACCACGCACCAGCCGCTCGGCTTCGCGCAGCACCTCATCGACCGGGCGCGAGACCAGCTTGCCACGCATCGAGGGAATGATGCAGAAGCTGCACTTGTGATTGCAGCCTTCGGAAATCTTCAGATAGGCGTAGTGGCGCGGGGTCAGCTTGATGCCGTAGTCGGGCACCAGATCCACGAAGGGATCGTGCTTGGGCGGCAGCGCAGCGTGGACGGCCTCCATCACGCTCATATAGTCCTGCGGGCCGGAGACCGCCAACACGTTCGGGTAGGCCTCGCGGATCTGCTCCGGGCGTTTGCCCAGGCAGCCGGTGACGATCACCTTGCCGTTGGCGTTCATCGCCTCGCCGATCGCATCCAGCGACTCGGTCACGGCCGAATCGATGAAGCCACAGGTGTTGACCACCACCACGTCGGCCGAATCGTAGGAGGGAACGATGTCGTAGCCCTCGGACCGCAGCTGGGTGAGGATGCGCTCGGAATCGACAAGGGCCTTCGGGCAGCCAAGGCTGACGAAGCCGACTTTGGGGTTCAGCTGGGACATGGATCGCAAGGACTCTGGGGGCCTGGGCCCATGCCGGAATGGCGTGGGGACCTGGGGCCGGAAACGGCGGCAAGTATACCGGCGTTCAGCGCGCGCCCCTGAACCGGATCGGGTTGATCCCGCCAGACCCGGCATGCCCGCTGACATCGCGCTAACCCGCGCGGGGCCGATAATGAATGCCTGAACCAACGGGAGTCTCGCACCATGGGTGAGTGGATCACACTCGATACGCATTACGGACCGGTCCGCGCCTGGCAGGCGACGCCGGAAGGCAAGCCGCGCGGGGGCCTGGTGGTGATCCAGGAGATCTTCGGCGCCAACCCGCACATCCGCGCGGTGGCCGACGATTACGCCGCCAAGGGCTATGCGGTGCTGGCCCCGTCATTCTTCGATCTGGCCGAATCGGCCCCGGACAGCACCGAACCGCCGGAACTGCCTTACGACAGTGATGGTGTGGCCGCCGGCCTGGCCATGGTCGGCGAGCTCGGCGTGGAAAAGGCGCTGGAGATCGTGCGGGCCGCCGCCTCGCGGCTGGCTCCGGCCGGCAAGGTCGGCACCGTGGGGTATTGCTGGGGCGGCAGCATCGCCCTGCTCTCCGCCCTGCGCCTGGGCCTGCCCTCGGTGAGCTACTACGGCGCCCGCAACGTGAAGTACCTGGACGAGACGCCCAAGGCACCGGTCATGTTCCACTTCGGCGCGCAGGACAAGAGCATCCCGCCGGAGGCGATCAAGGCCCACCGCGAGAAGCTGCCGCAGATGGCCACGTTCGTCTACCCGGCCGATCACGCCTTCAACCGCAGCGTCGGACATGCGTATGATCCAGACAGCGCCCACCTGGCGCTGGAACGCACCCTGGACTTCTTTGCGGAGCATCTTGGATGAGCGAGTTCGAACTGGATTCACGCCTGGCCACCGACAGCGTACTGGTAGCAGAAGGGCCGTTATCGCAAGTGCGATTGATGAACGATGAAAGGTACCCCTGGTTGATCCTGGTCCCGCGCCTGAGTGGCGTGACCGAGTGGATCGATCTGGACGGCGAGCAGCAGGACAAGCTGCGCACCGAATTGAACCGGGCGTGCAAGGCGCTTAAAGGCACCGATGGGGTCGAGAAGATCAACATCGGCTCGCTGGGCAACATCGTGCGCCAGCTGCATTTCCATGTGATCGGGCGCCACGTCGGCGATCCGGCGTGGCCGGGCCCGGTCTGGGGCCAGGGGCAGGCACACCGTTTTGATCCACAGGTGCTGGCCGAGCGTGTCGCGCACTGGAAGGAACGGCTAGGATATTCGCCCCAGCCCTAGCGGACCCTGCCCCTGATGCGTTCCAACCTTGTCGCTGCCATCGTCCTGATCCTCGTCGGCCTGTTCCTGCTGGCCAGCAACCTGGGCTGGACCAACATGAACATGGGGAAGCTGATCCTCACCTGGTGGCCGGTTGTGCTGGTGGCCGTTGGTATCGGGTTGCTGTTCGGCCGCGGCAAATAACGCCTGCCGGGAAGACGGAAACGAAAAAAGCGCGGAGTGATCCGCGATTTTCTCTTGTGTGCTGTTGGGCTCAGGTTCGCGGCAGGGTGACGCCGGTCTGGCCCTGGTACTTGCCGCCGCGATCCTTGTACGAGGTCTCGCAGATATCGTCCTTGTCGGCCTGGAAGAACAGCATCTGTGCCACGCCTTCGTTGGCGTAGATACGCGCCGGCAGCGGCGTGGTGTTGCTGAATTCCAGGGTGACGTGGCCTTCCCACTCCGGCTCCAGCGGGGTCACGTTGACGATGATGCCGCAGCGCGCGTAGGTGCTCTTGCCCAGGCACACCACCAGGGTGTCGCGCGGGATGCGGAAGTACTCCACGGTGCGCGCCAGCGCGAAGCTGTTGGGCGGGATGATGCACTCATCACCGACGATATCCACGAAGCTGCCCGGATCGAAGTGTTTGGGGTCCACGATGGTGGAGTTGATGTTGGTGAACACCTTGAACTCGCGCGAGCAACGCACGTCATAGCCGTAGCTGGAGGTGCCATAGCTGACGATGCGCTGGCCGTTGGCCTGCTTGACCTGGCCGGCTTCGAACGGCTCGATCATGCCCTGCTGCTCGGCCATCTGACGGATCCAGCGGTCACTCTTGATGCTCATGTAAGGGGGTCCTGGGCTGCGCCGGTTCGGGCCCGCCATTATGCCGCAGCCCCCCTGCCCCGGCACGCGTAGGCGGGGCCGCGGCGGGGACCGCCCCGGCTCAGATCAGCGAGGACAGGATCGGAATGCTGGCGCGCGGGCGCTTGGCCACTTCCTCGATCAAGCGCTCCGCGGCGCGCAGATAGGCCTGGGCCGCCAGGGATTCCGGCGCGGCGGCGGTGATCGGCGTACCGGCATCGCCCTGCTCGCGGATGCCGATTTCCAGCGGCAGCGACCCCAGCAGCGGCACGCCGTACTGCGCGGCCATGCGCTCGCCGCCGCCTTCGCCGAACAGATGCTCGACCTGGCCGCAGTTGCTGCAGGTGTGCACCGCCATGTTCTCCACGATGCCCAGCACCGGCACCTCGACCTTCTCGAACATCTTCAGCGCCTTCTTCGCATCCAGCGTGGCGATGTCCTGCGGCGTGGTGACGATCACCGCACCGGCCAGCGGAATTTTCTGGGTCAGCGTCAGCTGGATGTCGCCGGTACCCGGCGGCAGATCGATCAGCAGGTAGTCCAGGTCGTCCCACAGGGTGTCGTTGAAGAACTGCGTCATCGCCGAGGTCGCCATCGGACCGCGCCAGATCATCGGCGTCTCGTCCTCGATCAGGTAACCGATCGACATGGTCTCCACCCCGAACGCACGCATCGGCTCGATCGACTTGTTGTCCGGGCTTTCCGGACGGCCACTCAGGCCGAGCATGGCCGGCACGCTGGGGCCATAGATATCAGCGTCCAACAGACCCACGCGTGCGCCGAGCTTGGCCAGCGCGACCGCAAGGTTGACCGCCGTGGTGGACTTGCCGACGCCGCCTTTGCCCGAGCCCACCGCGATCACGTTGCGGACGCGCGGATGCGGTGACAACCCCTTCTGCACTTGGCTGGCGTGGGGGCGACGGGACGGGCTGCTGCTCACTGCGGTAACTCCAGATGCCGAATATTGACCGGACACTATACATGCCGGCTTTTGCGCCTCCGCCATGCGCCGCCCCATACAGACATCCGCCTTCGAAACGCCCACCACCGTTGTCTGACGTCCCGACAAATCAACCAGCCCCACGTTGAATCCAGCGCGCCAGGCAACAGTTTCGAATGAAACCACTTCTAATTCTTTTTCATTCAACCAGTTGCGGAATTTTTTCGGCGCACGCAGGCCCCTTTGCCTATCGTGTCTTTATGACCTCTTGATGAACAGTTGACAGGCTTCGTTAATTCCATGTTAACGTTGGGTCATCAGCTCGTGAAGCTGGTGAGCAGGGCGGCATTTCATCGCCGAGACCTGTTCCAAGGGCACACGGAGACGCCTGATAGAGCATGTCGCCGGTGTTTTAACGAAACGTTCGTTCCAAGGGGATCTACATGATGAATCGTAAGTCGCTCAGCCGTCATCCGCTGAGCTTCGCATTGGCAACCGCGCTGGTGCTGGGTGTTTCCGCTCCTGCCTTCGCGCAGGACACCGCTGGCTCGACCCAGGCGGCCCCGCAGGCCGAGAAGGCCACGAACCTGGATACGGTCACCGTTACCGGCTCCCGTATCGGCCGCGACGTGTTCAATTCCGTCTCGCCGGTGCAGGTCATCACGCGTGAAGAGACCACCCTGGCGGGCTTCCAGTCCACCGCAGGCGTCCTGCAGAGCACCGCGATCACCGCTGGCTCGGCCCAGATCAACAACGCGTACGGCGGCTATGTCACCAACGGCGGACCGGGCGCCAACACCGTCGGTCTCCGCGGCCTCGGCCCGACCCGCACCCTGATCCTGCTGAACGGCCGCCGCGTCTCGCCGGCTGGCTCGCGCGGCTCGGTCGGTGCCACCGATCTGAACGTGCTGCCCAATTCCATCGTCGACCGCGTCGAAGTCCTGAAGGACGGCGCATCCTCGGTCTATGGTTCCGACGCTGTCGCCGGCGTCATCAACATCATCACCAAGAAGAAAATTGATGGTGTCACCTTCGAAGCGCGCCAGACGGCGACCGATGGTGGTGGTGGCGAACAGCGCAGCTATGCGATCGTCGCAGGCAAGACCGGCGCAACCGGCCACATCTCTGGTTCGTACGAGTACTACAACCGCGATGGTCTGTCTCTCAACGACCGCGACTGGACCCGTTGCAACACCGACTACCGTCGTCCGGCCACCGGTGGCGCTTGGGGCAGCTCGGACACCATCGATCCGCTGACCGGCCAGCCGAAGTGCTATCCGATCACCGGCACCGGCTCCAACGGCGTCACCATCAACACCATCGGCACCCAGAGCCTGACCGGCGTCGCTGCGGCAGGCGCACGCGGCACCAGCTTCAACCGCTGGCGTCCGAACTCGGCCGTCACCACCGGCCTGGTCGGTTTTGAAGGCGTGGGTGGTGGTCAGACCACCAACAGCAATATCCGCGACACCTTCGACCCGCGCACGCTGAACCGCTCGCTGATTTCCGGCGCCGAAACCCACACCGGTTACCTGCAGGGTGGTTTGGACCTGGGCGTGCTGGGCGATGCCGAGGCGTACTTCGAACTGCTGGGCAGCCGTCGTGAATCCGAGCAGACCGGTTACCGCCAGCTGTCCCTGGACTACCTGCGCGGCAGCCCGCTGATTCCGGCCAACCTGGCCTCGTCGAACTTCGGCGGCGGCGTCGGCGTGCGTGCCTTCATCGGCTACGGCAACGACAAGAGCTCGCAGAAGGTCGACTTCTTCAAGGGCACTGCCGGCCTGCGTGGCCACGTGAGCTCGACCTGGGACTACGATTTCTCGTTGAGCCATGCGCGTTCCGACGCGGATTACACGATGGAATCGTTCCTGACCGACCGCCTCAACAAGAGCCTGAACGTTGTCGCTGACGGCGCCGGTGGTTTCCGCTGCGTGGATACGTCTGATGGCTGCGTCGCGGCTCCCAGGCTGACCAGCGCCGTAATCGGCGGCCAGCTGCCGCGCGCCTGGACCGACTACGTGTTCGTGCCGGTCACCGGCAATACGCTGTACACCGAAACCACCGCCAACATCTCCTTCAGCGGCCCGCTGTTCTCGCTGCCGCACGGTGATGTCCGCGGTGCGGTCGGTGCCGAATGGCGCCGTGCCAAGATCGATGACACCCCGTCGATCCACTCGATCAACAACAATCTGTACAACCTGACCTCCTCGACCCCGACCCGTGGTACGGACACGGTGAAGGAAGTGTTCGGCGAACTGGAGTTCCCGATCCTGTCGGGCGTGACCGCCGCCGAAGAGCTGACCTTCAACGTCTCCGGTCGCTGGACCGACTACGATTCGTACGGTTCGGATCAGACCTACAAGCTGGGCGGCCTGTGGACCCCCGTGTCGTGGGTGTCGTTCCGCGCGTCCTACGGCACCTCGTACCGCGCCCCGGCGCTGTTCGAACAGTTCCTGGGTGCCACCAGCGGCTTCCTGAGCAACCAGATCGACCCCTGCAACAACTGGGGCAACGATCCGGGCACCCCGAAAGCGCGTAACTGTGCCTCGGAAGGCCTGGCGCCGGACTTCCAGTCCACCCAGTCGGTCTCGGTCATCCAGGCCGGTGGTGCGGAAAGCGGCCTGAAGGCTGAAACCTCGAAGAACTTCACCGCAGGCATCGTGCTGCAGCCGGAGTTCAGCTCGGCAGTCGGCGACATCTCGCTGGCCGTGGATTACTTCAACATCGAGGTCAGCAACGGTGTGTCGCGTGCTGGCGGCGCCAACATCCTGGACCTGTGCTACAACAGCCCGGACTTCCGTGCCGGCGGCGGCTTCTGCCGTCTGGTGGACGCGCGCAACCCGCTGAACGGCGCTCTCACCGTGCGTGACAGCTACGTCAATCTGGCCACCGACAAGGTGCGTGGTCTGGACTTCACGCTGCGCTACACCCGTGACCTCGGCCCGGGCAGCCTGCGTGCAACCGCGCAGGTCACCCGCTTCCTCGAGCAGTCCAACAAGCTGTTCCAGGACGATGAGCTGATCGACTACAACGGCATGCTGAACACGCCGGACATGTCGGGTACGCTGGACGTCGTCTACTCCTGGAACAAGTGGAAGTTCCGCTACGGCATGGAGTGGGTGAACGCCATGCAGAGCTATGACTACTACGAGCTGGACGCGGCAACCTCGGTCTACAAGTTCGACGTGCCGAGCTACTTCCTGCACTCGCTGTCGACCGAATACAAGGGTGACACGTGGTCGGTAACCGCTGGCGTGCGCAACCTGCGTAACGAAGAGCCGCCGATGATCTCCTCCGGTGCCTACAACCGGGTCGGCAACGCTCCGCTGTACAGTGGCTACGACTATGTCGGCCGCACCTACTTCGTGAACCTCACCAAGAGCTTCTGATAGTAGGACTGGACCGCCGCCCGGCTTCGGGCGGCGGTTTTTTTTTGCCATTCCGATCCCCCAGGAAGGAGTAGTTTGATGAGCTTCAAGTCCCTGACCCTTGCCGCACTGGCGATGGCGATGGCCTCCTCGCTGCCCGCGCACGCGAAGCCCGCCGTCCCCAGCATCGAACAATTGGCGGCGTTCCCTGATATCGCCAGTCTGTCCCTGTCTCCGGACGGCAAGCAGATCGCCGGCCTTCAGGCGCGTGGCGAAGAGCGCGTAATCCTGGTGTGGAAGACCGATGCGCTGGACGCTGCACCCACCGTGATCGGCTCGGGTCGCATGAAGTTCCAGAGTGTGAGCTTCATCAAGAACGGCCTGCTGGCCGTGACCCTGTGGCAGCCGTTCGACCTGCGCACGGATCGACTCAACAAAACATTCATCAGCAAGTTCTTCATCACCGACACAGAGGGCAAGGAGTGGAAAGAACCGATCAGCCCCCCTCGCGCCACCAGCCGCAATGAAGAACTCGAACAAGCGCTGTCAAATTCCACGGTGCTGGACACGCTGCCCAACGACCCGGATCACATCCTGGTGGTCAACGGTTCGGGCAGCAATTCCGGTGACGTCTACAAGGTCAACCTTCGCAACTTCACTTCCCAACGTATCCAGAAGACCGAGGAGCGCGTGGCCGGTTATGTCACCGACCTCAACAGCGAACTGCGCGCACGTCTTCGCCAGGACCTGGACGGCGTCGGTGCCTACATCGCCACCGAGTTCCGCAATCCGGCCAGCAACACGTGGGAGGAGCACTTCCGCTCGCACGTGAAGGACCGCGACATCACCCAGGTGGTGGGTTTTGCCGACGACCCCAACATCGCCTTCATCCAGAGCAATGTGGGCCGCGACAAGACGGTCATCTATGAGTACGACATCACCGCGCGCAAGCAGAAGGAAGTGCTGTTCGAACATAAGTTCTTCAATGCGGGCAGTGTGGTCCTGAACCGCTACAAGAATGTCGAGGGTGTGCCGTTTGGTGCCCTGCTCGGCGTGGGTTACAACGGTCCGCGCGCCAATGAAATCCAGTGGACCGACCCGACCTTCCAGGCGCTGGAGCAAGGGTTGCGCCAAGCACTGAAGATCAGCTCCAGCGATGTCACGCTGGTGGACCCGGCGACCGGACAACGCGCGACGACGCAACTGGACGCAGACAAGTCGATCCGCCTGCTGGACTACAGTGCCAACCTCAAGACGTTTCTGGTGGCCGTTTCCGGACCCTCCGATCCGCCTGTCTACTACCTGTTCCATAACGGTCAGCTGACCTTGCTCGCCAAGTCGTATCCGAAGATCGATCCGGCCGCGCTTGGCAGCACCCGCCTCGTCTATTACAAGGCTCGCGATGGCCTGGACATCCCGGCCTTCCTGACGACGCCCAGCGTGGAGCTGTGCGGTGCCGGCCCATGGAAGACGGTGGTGCACCCACATGGCGGTCCGTGGGCACGTGACGGCATGGACTTCGATGGCTCGATGTGGGTTCCATTGATGGCGTCGCGCTGCATGGCCGTTCTCCGCCCGCAGTTCCGCGGCTCAGCCGACTGGAGCCGCAAGCTGTGGATGGCTGGCGATGCCGAATGGGGCCAGAAGATGCAGGACGACAAGGATGATGGCGCCAAGTGGATGATCGAACAGAAGATCGCCCAGCCCGGCCACATCGCCATGTTCGGCTTCTCTTATGGCGGCTACTCCGCGTTTGCCGCTTCGGTGCGTCCCAACGGGCTGTACAAGTGCGCCATCGCGGGTGCCGGTGTGTCGGACATCAAGAAGATCTGGTCGCGGTTCTACACCAATCCGTTCTTCCGCCAGGCCCAGGCCCCCACAGTGGACGGCCTCAATCCGCTGGACAAGGCCAGCGAAATGAAGATCCCGCTGATGGTCTACCACGGGGATCGCGATCGGACCGTGCCGATCGAACAGTCCGAGTGGTTCGTCGCCAAGGCCAAGAACTCCGGCCAGCCAGTGGAGTACCACGCCATTGCCGATTACGCCCACGGCCCGGCCTGGACCCGCAAGATCATGGCCGACCAGCTCACCGTGATCGACGATTATCTCGCCAAGGGCTGCGGCGGCGGCGGGCTTTAAGGCGTTCAGCCCGGTCGCCAGGGTTGACCGGATCAGGCCTCTTGCCATCGGCCATGACCTTCGACACCCTTGCAGGCCGGGCCAGCGGCGTATCGTCTGGCCCACAGGCCCTTCCGGGCCATTCCTGCATGACTTTCCGGCCTGGAGGCCAATCACGTGATCGCTCGTACACCCAAACTGGTACTGCTGACCCTGGCCGTTTCGGCCGCGCTGGTCGGCTGCGGCAAGAACGAAACCCCGGCCACGGACAGCGCAGCCTCCACCGCCGCGCCGGCGGCGCCGGCCGCCACCGAGTACAAGCTCGACGAGAGCAAGCTGCCGGCCTACAACGCCTTCCACCCGTCCGATCTGGACACCAGCATGGACGCCTGCGGTGCGTTCGGCGACTACGTCAACAGCAAGTGGCTGGCCGCCAATGAAATCCCGGCCGACCGCACCAGCTGGGGCGCCTTCACCATCCTGGACGAGCGCTCGGTCGCCGTGCAGCACCAGCTCGCCGAGCAGGTCGCGGCGGTCAAGAACCCGGTCGGCATCGAAAAGATCGTCGGCGACTTCTGGGCCACCGGCATGGACGAGGCCAAGATCAATGCCCAGGGCATCGAGCCGATCAAGGCCGACCTGACTGCCATCGACGGCCTGCAGGACAAGGACGCGATCGCCAACTACCTGCGCACCAGCGCGGCCAAGGGCGAGAACGTGCTGTTCGGCTTCGGTCCGGAAGCGGACTTCAAGAATTCCAGCATGAACCTGGCCTACGCCAGCCAAGGCGGCCTCGGCCTGCCCGACACCACCTATTACACCGACGCCAAGAACGCCGACAAGCTCAAGGCCTACCAGGCCCACGTGGCCAAGGTGCTGGAACTGGCCGGCGTGGCCACGGCCGATGCTGAAAAGCAGGCCGCCGATGTGGTCAAGTTCGAAACCCGCCTGGCCAAGGCCTCCAAGTCCAGCGTCGAGCTCTCGCGCGATGTCTCGCTGTTCTACAACCCGGTCACCGTGGCCGATGCGGACAAGCTGACCCCGAACTTCAGCTGGACCGAATTCTTCAAGGCCCAGGGCATCGCCGCCCCGGAGAAGTTCTCGCTGGCCATGCCGAGCTTCCACCAGGAAGTGAGCAAGGCACTGGGCGACACCGATCCGTCGGTGTGGCGTGCCTACCTGCGCTTCCACACCGTGGACGGCGCCTCGCCGTACCTGGCTGATGCCTTCGTCAACGAGAACTACAACTTCTACGGCAAGACCCTGAACGGTCAGAAGGAGCAGAAGCCGCGCTGGAAGCGCGTGCTGGGCACCATCGAAAACGATGCCGGCGATGCGTTCGGCCAGCTGTACGTCAAGGTCGCTTTCTCGCCGGAAGCCAAGGCCAAGATGGAAGAACTGGTCAAGAACCTGGCCGCCTCGCTCAAGGAGCGCATCCAGGGCCTGACCTGGATGAGCGACGAGACCAAGGCCAAGGCGATCGCCAAGTGGGAAACCTTCACCCCGAAGATCGGCTACCCGGACAAGTGGCGTGACTGGAGCGGCCTGACCACCGGTCGCGACAGCTACCTGGGCAACGTGCGCGCGGCGAATGAATTCAATTACAAGTTCGCGCTGTCCAAGATCGGCCAGCCGGTGGACAAGACCGAGTGGGGCATGACCCCGCAGACGGTCAATGCCTACTACAACCCGCTGCAGAACGAGATCGTGTTCCCGGCCGCCATCCTGCAGCCGCCGTTCTTCGACCCCAAGGCCGATGATGCGCTGAACTACGGCGGCATCGGTGCGGTGATCGGCCATGAAATGACCCACGGTTACGACGACCAGGGCAGCCGCTTCGGGCCGACCGGCAACTTCGAGAACTGGTGGACCGAGGCGGACACCAAGAACTTCAGCGGCCTGACCGGCAAGCTGATCAAGCAGTTCGACGGTTACAAGGTGGACGGCCAGCCGGTCAACGGCAAGCTGACCCTGGGCGAGAACATCGCCGACCTGGGTGGCCTGGCCACCGCCTACGACGCCCTGCAGAAGGCCTCGGCCGGCAAGGAAGACCCGAAGGTCGACGGCTTCACCCGCGACCAGCGCTTCTTCTTCAACTGGGCCACCGTGTGGCGCACCAAGTACACCCCGGAGAACATGAAGGTCCGTCTGGCGACCGACCCGCATGCCCCGGCGCAGTTCCGTGCGATGGGTGCCCCGTCGAACCTGCCGACCTTTGCCGCTGCGTTCCAGTGCAAAGCCGGTTCGCCGATGGTGCGCGCCGGCGACCAGCAGGTCGTGATCTGGTAAGCCATCGCGCCCACGCGTGAGGTGATGCATGCAAAGGCCCGGGATCTCCCGGGCCTTTGCTTTTGGGGCGCATGCTGCCCATCACGCTCGTTTCGCTTTGCTTGGTACACTCGCGCGATCCCAATTCCGCTGGATTCGCTTTACATGTCCAACCTCCGTCCGCTTGCCATCGCCCTGGGCATCAGCCTGCTCACCCTGGTCGCTGCTCCCGATGCGCACGCCGCGCCGAAGAAGAAGGCCGCCGCCCGCGCGCCGGCGGTCAGCGCCCAGTGCAGCGACTTCTACGAAGCCACCAACGCCACCTGGTTGAAGGCCAACCCGGTGCCGCAGACCGGCGCCACCACCGCGCTGGGCCAGCTGGCCGACCGCACCCGCCAGCAGCAGCGCGCGCTGCTGGATGGCGCGATGACCGCGCCGCAGGGCAACGTGCAGAAGCTGCTGGGCGACTTCTGGGCCAGTGGCCTGGACGAGGCCGCGGTGGAAGCCGACGGGTCCAATCCGATCGCCCCCCTGCTGACCCGCATCAATGCGATCAAGAAGGCCAAGGATGTGCCGGCGTCGATCGCCGCGCTGCACCAGGTCGGCATCCCGGTGGCCTTCAACTTCGCCCCGGACGTGGACCTGAAGGCGCTGGACCGCCACATCGGCTACTTCATGCAGGGCGGCATGGGCCTGCCGGACCCGGCGTTCTATACCCGGACCGATGCCGACACCGTCGCGCTGATGGGTCGCTACCGCAACTACGTCAAGCAGGTGCTGGCACTGACCGGCACTCCGGCCGACAAGCTCGATGCGGAGTCGCAGTCGGTGATCGCCCTGGAAACCGAACTGGCGCGCAACGCGCAGTCGCTGGCCGGGATCAACAACCCGTTCAACAACTACGCGCCGATCTCCACGAAGGAGCTCAACAGCCGCTACCGCAACCTGCAGCTGGAGGCCTTCCTGAAGGCACAGGGCGTCAATGACGACCTGGTCTCGCTGTCCGATCCGGCGCTGTTCAAGCAGCTCGACGGCATGGTCACCCGGCTCAAGCCGGAGCAGTGGAAGGTCTACCTGCGCTGGCGCGTGGGTGATGCGATGGCCCCTTACCTGTCCAAGGCCTACCGCGATGCCGAGTTCGAATTCCGCGGCCGTGTGATCCGTGGCCAGACCCTGCCGCCGGCGCGCTGGGAGCAGGTGCTGGATGCGATCAACGTCGCTGCCGGCCCGATGGTCGGCCGTGAGTACGCGGCCAAGCATCTGTCCGCCGACGACCGTCGCAAGGCGGCGCTGGTGGTGGACAAGATCCGCGAAGTGCAGATCGATGCGGTCAAGCGCAGCACCTGGATGAGCGATGAAGCCAAGACCGAAGCGCAGGCCAAGCTGGCCGCGCTGAAGATCGAGATCGGCACCCCGTTGCGCGATCTGGACTACACCGTGCAGCCGATGGGCCGTGGCAGCTTCGGCGGCAACATGCTGATCGCCTCGACCTGGCGCCACCGCGAAGAAATGAAACGCATCGGCAAGGGCAACGCCGACCGTCGTTGGGACGTGCTGCCGCAGCAGCCGGCACTGGCCTATGACATCGCACAGAACCGCCTGATCGTCACCGCCGCCGTGCTGCAGAGCCCGGTGTTCAACGCCAAGGGCGATACCGCCGAGCTGTTTGGCAGCTACGGTGCGCTGGTCGCCCATGAGCTGACCCGTGCAATCGATGCCAAGGGCGCGCTGGTCGATGCCAAGGGCGAACTGCGCAGCTGGTGGACCCCGGCCGACAAGACCGCCTGGACTCTGTTCGGCAACCGCGTGGCCGCGCAGTACAGCGGCTACGACTACCCGGGCGTGAAGGGTGCCAAGGTCAACGGTGAACTCACCCGCGAAGAGAACCTGGCCGACCTGGCCGGTCTGGAACTGGCGTGGGAGGCTTACAAGGCGGTCGAACCGGCCGCCAAGCCGGCTGCCCAGCAGGGCTTCTTCCGTGGCTGGGCGAGCCTGTGGCCGCAGCAGCTCTCGCCGAATGTCGCCGCCCAGCGCCTGAGCTCGGACATCCTGGCCCCGGGCCGCTGGCGCACCAACGGCCCGCTGTCCAACCTGCCGTCCTTCGGTGCCACCTTCACCTGCAAGCCCGGCCAGCCGATGCAGCGCGTGGACAACGACCAGATCAAGGTCTGGCGCTGAGTCCGGACCTGTACTGAGCTGAAGCGTTTGACCAGAAAGGCGCCCTCCGGGGCGCCTTTTCTGTGTCCAAGCACCGCGTGATCAGGCAAAAAAGACCCCGGCAAGCGCCGGGGTCGAAGACAAGCCTTGGAGAGTAACGCGGTACGTTAGAAGTCGTAGGACGCCGTCAGCCGAACCGAACGCGGCGCGGTGAAGTAGGTCCCGATGCCATAGAGGTTGGAGACCGTGTCGGGGCCTTCCTGGTAGGTCACGTCGGATTGCAGCTGGCGGCGCTGATTCAGCACGTTGAAGACATCCAGCGCGAAACCAAGGCGTTGCTCGGCAAATGCCGGGCGATACATCACGCCCAGATCCACGCGCGTCGTCCACGGTTGGCGGCCGGCATCACCCGGACGCGAGGGACTGCCATTGCAGTAGTGGTAGGACGAACCGTAGTTGATCGGGTCACCCTGGTCAGCGCCGTAGTACCCCAGGCAGCTCTTCGGCGCACCGGACATCACGCGCAGCGTCGCCGAAGCCGTCCACTCCGGCGTGAACTGGTAGGCACCGTAGCCCTTCAACTGGTGACGACGGTCGTTGGCCAGATAGCCGCCGGCGTATTCCATCAGGTACGAGGAGTCCCAGTCCTGCGTCTTGGCGACGTCGTCCTGCCCGATATCCGACTTGACCGGCCCCTCGGTGTTGCCAAAACTGCGCGACCAGGTGTAGTCGAGACGGCCATACCAGTTGTTGCTCATCGGGTGTTCGACGAACAGATCGACGGCCACGTAATCCCGCTTGGCCTTGTTGCTGCCCAGCCCCCAGTCCGACGCGCTCATGCTCACCGGCACGTAGCCGGAGCCGTCGGTTTTCTTGACCAGGAAGGTGTTGGTCTTGCCCGGGTTGAAGATCACGCAGCCGGGCACCTCCAGATTGCTGGAATCCACCCCCATGGCATCCAGCTTGTCATTGATGCGGTTCGAATCGCAGGTATCGTCGATCGCGGTCTGCAGGCGACGGTAGGTGACCTTCGCACCACTGTTCCACGACGCGCCAAGGGTCTTCTCGAAGCCGAGGATCAACTCGTCCTGGTACTGCGATTTCAGATCGCTCGGCGCCACGCTGCGCGGGTCCGGCGTCTGTCCATACTCGTTGTTGGCCGAGACCGGGCCCGGCCCCAGTGCGCCCAGCCCGGTGGGATTGCCATCCGCGTCGATTCCCGTGTACGTGAAGTACTCGCGGGTGTAGGTCGACGCCGAGGCGCCGCGGACGGCAACGCTGTTGGGCAGCGCCAGGTAATAGCGGCCCAGGTTGGCAAACACCTTCAGCGATGAATCACCGAACACGTCCCATGCCGCGCCCAGGCGGGGTGCCCACTGGTCGCCGCTTTCGACATACGCCACGGCCGCGCTGTTGTAGTTGGTGAACTTGTCATTGCGCACGCCAAGGGTCAGCAGCCAGTTCGGCGTCACCTGCCAGCGGTCTTCGAGGTAGTACGCCTTCTGCTTCAGCGACATGCTGGTCGTGGTGGAGTAGATGTACTTCTGCACAAAGTAACCCTCGCCACCGGGCGGGGTGATATCGAAGCCAGGCGCCGGTGACGAACCCGGGGCGATGCGCGAGTAGATCCAGGCGTAGCCGGGGCCGGTCATCGCCTCACCTTCGTTGTTCCCCTGGAAGGTCATGTTGTCGATACCACCGGTGATCTCGTGATCGCCGATGCGGTACTGCAGATCCACGCGCAGCCCACGCGAAATGCTGCCCGCGTTGTCGGCCTTGTCATTGATCGCCGGCTGATCGTTGCGGATCGGCGTACCACCGGTGATCGACGGATCCTGGCTGTTGGCGCCGCTGATGAACGGGTTGCCCGAGCTCAGCGGATTGGAGTCCAGGTTGTCCTGCTTGCTGCGCCCCCACAATGCGCTGAGCGTCAGGTCGTCGGTGAGGTAGCTGGTGAACTTGAAGATGTCGTAGGTATCTTTCAGCTTCGTCGTATTGGCAAACGTACCCGTGCGCTCGCCCTCGCTGCGGGTCTCGTAATCGTAGTCCCGGTAATAGGCGTCGTAACGGTCCGTGTTCTGGAGACGCGTGTATTCCAGCGTGTTGCTGTCATTGATGTTCCAGTCGATCTTGCCGTAGAACTTCGGCGTATCGATGGTGTAATGGCTGCGCGACTGCTGCGCCGACTCGATGGATGCGGTGGACACGCCGTCGGACTTATCCTGCTCGGCCGCCAGGTGAATGAAGAGCCGGTCTTCGATGAGCGGGCCACTGACATAGCCGCTGTAGGTGGTACGGGTCGCCTTGTCGCCACGGCGCGAGCGGTACAGCGTCCCGGGCAGCGAGGCATCCTGGAACTCATACCCTTCCTGCAGCGCGCGATCCGGATACAGAATGTCGCGGGGCGATTCCGCCAGCGAATCCGGCTGCCAGGTGGTCTGGACGCCGAAATGCCATTCGTTGGTGCCGCGCTTGCCGAGCTGGTTGATCACACCGCCGGTGGAGCGGCCGTAGCTTGCGCCATAGCCGCCGGTGAACGTCTCCTGCTGATCGATCGAACCGTAGGGCAGACTGACGCCCCCCAGGTTGTTCAGCGGGTTGGTCGCGTTGAAGCCATTGAGGTAATACGCGTTCTCGCTGACGCTGGAGCCGCCGAAGGAAAGTACCGAGCGCGAGCCGTTGGCGAAGGCACCGCTGCCGCCGACCACGCCCGGCGCCAGCAGCGCGATGGCCTCCGCGCTCCGGCCCAGCGGCAGTACATCCAGCTGCTCAGAGGTGATCACCGAACGGGACACCGTGTTGCTCACATCGATCTTGGGCACGTTGGATGCCGTCACATTGACGGTACCGAGGTTGGTGGCCTCGCCGCCGGCGCTGCCACCGCCCCCCCCGAAGGACACTTCGGTACCGGCACCGACGATCAGCTGGACGTTGTCGCGCTTCTCCACGACCTGGCCGTCGCGCTGCAGGGTCACTGTGTAGCGACCCACCGGCAGCGAACCCAAGGTGTAACGGCCGTTGGCATCGACCGTGGCGGAGCGGCGCAGGCCGGTGTCACTCTGCACGACAACCGTGGTGCCCGAGGCGGACGGCACCGTGCCGTAAACGGAGCCGGTGGTGCTCTGCGCGGCGGCGGCACCGATGAAAGAGGTCAGGAGAACGGCCAGTGCCGTGCGCTTCAGCCGGTTGGCCGGGATGCTGCGTGTCATGGAGTGTCCTTGAGTCGGGGTTGCATACAGAGATGTCAACAGCGTTGCGGCTGGATGACGTTTTCCGCAACTGAACCCGATCTTAATTTCACTATTTCGCGAGATGCAATCCAAGCTGAATAAGCTCTCAAGTCATTGAATAAAAAGCCTTTGACTAAATAAACTTAATGTAAACAGGCGATTCCCGACCATAATCCGAGGCATGTTGAGATAATAAGTCTCACTTGTTTATCTCATTATGAGACACCCCTCACACTTTCCATCATTTGATTGCGGATCAGGCCCCCCCGATGATGAGCAGCATCAATGTGCAGGACGGCGCACACGACGATGCCGCCTTACGCCAGTCCGGGCGCAAGGCGCATCGCAACTTCAACGCCTCACTTGATGCTGCGCAGGTGATTGGGTCGCTTCGGCGGACCCGGCGGGCGGCGGTTGTTGAACGGCGGTTGGCCGCGCCAGTAGCGGATCAACAGCCAGCCGAACAGCATGCCGCCCAGATGCGCGAAATGGGCCACGCCCGGCTGCCAGCCGGTGGCGCCCAGCATCAGTTCCATCGCGCCGAACACGATCACGAAGGTACGGGCCTTCATCGGGATCGGCGGGAACAGCAGCATCACCCGCTGGTTCGGGAACAGCATGCCGTAGGCCAGCAGCAGACCGAACACGCCACCCGAAGCACCCAGCACTGTGGCCGGATCGGCCAGCATCATGCCGACCACCAGCTGGCACAGCCCGGCACCGGCGACGCACACCAGGTAATAGATGAGGAAACGTTTTTCGCCCCAGGTCTGCTCCAACGGCGCGCCGAACATGAAGAGCGCGAGCATGTTGAAGAACAGGTGGCCGAAGCTGCCATGCAGGAAGCCATAGGTCAGCAGCTGCCACGGCTGGAAGTTGCCCCCCGGCGAGAACGGATCGAAGCCGCCGCCCAACGGCTGCAGCATGAAGGGCTCGAAGGTGCCGTTGCCGAGCAGGAACGGCTGCTGCAGCAGGAACAGCACGGCGTTGGCGATCAGCAACGCTTTGGTGACGGTAGGCAGTCGCGGAAACATGGGGGCATCCTTTGGAACTGCACCCATCATAGCCGCAGCGCCCGGCCGCCATCTGCGCGGCGGCGCCCGCGTTCAACCGGCAGGCAGCGTCAGTCAGGTCCCCACAGGGCGGCATCCAGATCGTTGGCGCCGGCTACCGGCATGCCCTTCACCCGCCCCCGTTCGATCGCTACGCCCTCGGCGCGCAGCCGCTGGCTCTGTTCCTTCCAGCCAGCGGAGCCTTCGGGCATTGCAATGCGCCCGTCCGAGCGCAGCACGCGGTGCCACGGCAGGTCCGGGTCGTCATTCATGCCCAGCACGCGTGCGGTCAGCCGCGCCCTGCCCGGCAGGCCCGCCTTGGCGGCGACCTGGCCATAGCCCATCACCTGCCCACGCGGAATCGCACGGATCACTGCCAGAATCCGTGCGCGCGCCTGCGCCGCCGGGTCATCGCCCACGGCGGCCGCGTTCACGCGCGCACCCGGCTGACCAGCAGCACGCCGAGCAGGACCAGGGCCGTGCCGAGGATCTGCCACGGCCCCATGGGTTCGTCGAGCAGCCATAGACTCATCACGATGGTGGAGACCGGACCGAGCATACCCACCTGGGCGGCCAGCGACGAGCCGATCCGCTTCACCGCCAGCATGATCGCCATCACCGGCAGCACCGTGCAGACCGTCGCGTTGATCAGCGACAGCCAATACACCGGTGTGGGTGCCTGGCCCAGCGCCGACATCGGGTGCAGCACCGCGAAGTGCAGCACGCACAACACGCAGGCCACGCAGCTGGCATAGGCGGTCAGGCGGATCGCACCGATCCGCGCCACCACCTGGCCACTGCCGAACAGATACAGCGCGTAGCTCAGCGCACTGGCGAACACCAGTGCACTGCCCAGCACGATGCGCCCGCCTTCCAGCTGGAGGTCATGGCCGAAGGCCAGCAGTACGCCGAGATAGCTGAGCACCAATGCCGCCACCTGCCAGCGACCAGGGCGCTTCTTCAGCAGGACCAGGCTGATCAGCAGCACCAGCGTGGGGTTCAAGTACAGGATCAGCCGTTCCAGGGTGACGCTGATGTACTGCAGGCCCTGGAAATCCAGCAGGCTGGACAGGTAATACCCGGTGAAGCCCAGCCACACCACGCGCCCGCGGTCGCCCCAGGACAACGCGGGCGCACGCCGCGCCGACCATACCGCCAGCACCGCGAACAGCGGGAACGCCATCAGCATCCGCAGGGCGAGCAGCGTGGTGGCATCCACCCCATGCCGATAGGCGAGTTTGACGATGACCGCCTTGCCCGAAGCCGCGATCGCGCCGATCGCGGCCAGTGCGATACCGCCGGCGGCGATGCGGCTGGAGGACGTGGGCAGTGAGGACACGGGTGAAGTCATCAGGACGACGGACAGCCGCGCGGGGGCGGCTGGTCAGGTGGGGAGCGGCCATTGTCGCATGCGTGGCGGCGGGTGTTCTGCGCCGGCAGACACTGCAGGAACGGCGCTCCGATCCTGTTTCAACTGCGGAAAGGACATCGCAGGCCGCCGAGCCGTTCGCCTGCGGAAGGGTGTGCCGCGCGGTGCGCGGTTGCCACGCATGGCGTGGCACTACCGGATCCCTGCTGCGGCTGCGGCAGCTGCACGCCGCTGATGCGCTTTCAGCGCATCAGTACGACTTCTTCTGCAGAGGTCGGATGGATCGCCACGGTGTCGTCGAACTGGGCCTTGGTCACGCCCATCTTCACCGCCAGTGCGAACCCCTGCAGGATTTCATCGGCAGACTCGCCCAGCAGGTGAACACCGACCACACGCTCCTCCTCGCCCACGCAGACCAGCTTGAACAGGCTGCGTTGGGTGCCATCGGCCAAGGCCTGGAGCATCGGGCGGAAGTTGCTGCGGTACACACGGACGTCGCCGTACTTCGCGCAGGCCTCTTCTTCGCTCAGCCCCACCGCGCCCAAGGCCGGATGCGAGAACACCACACTGGCCACGTTCTCATAGTCCATCTTGGCCTGCGGCTGGCCACCGAACAGGCGGTCCATCAGCTTGCGCGCCGCGGCGATCGCCACCGGGGTCAGGCCAACCTTGCCGGCGATGTCGCCCACCGCGTGCACGCTGGGTACCGCGGTGGTCTGCCACGCGTCGACCTCGACCTCGCCCTTGTCACCGATCACCACGCCGAGCGCCTCCAACCCCAGATCGGCACTGTTGCCGCGTCGCCCGGTGGCAAAGAACACCGCATCGAAATGACCGTCGGCCGGGCCGTCATGGCCGAGCGCGACCACGGCATCGCCGTCACGCTGCAGCTCGCGCAGGCGGTAACCGAAATGGATCTGCACGCCTTGGTGGCGCAGGTTCTCGGCAAGCTGTGCGGTCAGTTCTGCATCGAAGCGCTCCAGCAGCCGCTCGCCACGTACCAGCAGCGTCACCCGGCTACCGAGCGCCTGCAGCAGCCCGGCCAGCTCCACCGCGATGTAGCCACCGCCCACGATCGCGACCCGCTCGGGCGCGCCGCACAGGTTGAAGAAATCATCGGACACCAGGCCCAGTTCGGCACCGGGAATCTCCGGCCGCTGCGGATACGCACCGGTCGCGATCAGGATGTGAGCCGCACTGATGCGCACGCCATCGCTGCACTCCACGGTGTGCGCATCCACCAGCCGACCACGGCGCGGTACACGCACGACCTTGTTCTCATTGAGTCGTTTGAGATAACTGGCATGGATGTTGGCGATGTAGGCCTGCCGATGCACCACCAGTTCTTTCCAGTCCAGCGAAGGGCGCACCGGCACATCGAAGCCCATTGCGGCGGCCAGACCAATACGGCCGGAAAGATCGGCCGCCAGCCACATCGCCTTCTTCGGCACGCAGCCGACATTGACGCAGGTGCCGCCCAGTTCGCCCGGCTCCAGCATCGCCACGCGCTGGCCGTGCTGCGCCGCGCGGAAGGCCGCGGCGAGCCCGCCGGAACCACCGCCCAGCACGATCAGGTCATAGTCGTAGTGCGTCGTCATTGGTATCGCTCAACTCGGTAAGGGGCAGGATCGATCGTCGGCGTGCGGCCGTGGATCAGCTCTGCCGTCCACTGGCCGGTGCCGACGCGCATGCGCGTTCCGAGCATGCCATGGCCGGCCGCGATCCAGACGTGAGGGTGCCGCGGGGGCGCCCACGGGTTCAGGCCCGGCGCAGCGGCGGCCACTGCAGATAGGTCATCGCACGCCAGAACCATTCCAGTGGCCCGAAGCGGAAGCAGCGCAGCCATACATGGCTGATCAGGACCTGCAGCGCGAACAGCGCCAGCGCGAACGGAATCTGCCACAGCCGCGGCATCATCTCGAACACGCCAAGTCCGTATCCGTAGAACACCCACGTGCAGACCAGCGACTGGCCGATGTAATGGGTCAGCGCCATCCGCCCCATCGGTGCCAGCACCTGCAGACGCGCGCGCCAGTGCACGATCCAGGCCAGGTAGCCCAGGCACATCAGCAGCCCGGCCAACGCGCTGATCGCATACGCCATGCCGGCACGCAGATCCAGCGTGCCGGGCGCCTGATAGGGGTGCCAGATCGCACTGCCCAGCATCAGCACCAGGCCCACCGGCAACGCGATCCAGCGCAACCGTGCATACAGCCGCGCGAAACGATCCGGCGCGGCCAGCGCGCCACTGCGCGCAAACCAACTGCCGATCAGGAACATGCCCAGCACTTCCGGGCCGATCACGAAGATGCCCGACAGCATCGCGCCGAGGTCACGCACGCGCTGGCCGACCGCCTCGCACCAGCTGCCGTGCGCGTAGGCCTGCCGCTGCAGTTCGATCGTCCGCTGAGCCTGGACGATGGCCTCGCGCAGGGGTTCCTGCGCATGCTCCATGCTGGCCATCCAGCTCATCAACGCGCCCAGCAACATCACCAGGGCGGCTGCGCCCAGATAGCTGATCGCGCCCATCGCCGGCAGCCAGCTGCGCGGTGCCTCGCGACAGGCAAGCAACAGCATCGAGATCAACGCGTAAATCACCAGGATGTCGCCGGACCACACCAGCAGCGCGTGGCACAGGCCGATCAACAGCAGGGCCGCGCTGCGGCGCAGATAGAACGGTGCGAATGCGCGGCCAGCCGCTTCGGCGCGCTGCGCCATGACCGAGAACCCCGCGCCGAACAGCAGCGAGAACAGGGTGAAAAACTTGCCCTGGACCAGCACGTAAATGGCCGCATCGGCCCAGTAGTCCGCGCCCTGCCAATGCGGATCGATGCCGGTGAAGGACAGATCCAGCGGACCGCTGAACGCCTCCATGTTCATCAGCAGGATGCCCAGCAATGCGAAGCCGCGCAGGATGTCGATGACGGCGATGCGCTCGTGGGCACCCACCGGCTGCAAAGGAGAAGAAGCTGCGTTCACAGGCAATCCGCTGACCAGGGCCGCCATTATGCCGTGCGCACGAGGGCCTGCCGCACAAACGAAAACGGCCCGCCGAAGCGGGCCGTTGGATCAACGAGGGGTCGCAGCACTCAGTGCTGGTGGCCGCCGTCGCCGTGCACGTGGCCGTGCTCGATCTCTTCCTTGCTGGCTTCGCGCACGTCGACGATCTCGACGTTGAAGTGCAGGTCCTTGCCGGCCATCGGGTGGTTCAGGTCGACGTCGACCACGCTCATGCCGACCTTCTCGACGGTCACGGCGCGCGGGCCGAAGTTGGTCTGCAGCACGACCTGCTGACCCGGGATCAGCTTGGAGGTACCGAAGTGCTTCTTGGGCACGCGCTGGGTCAGGCCTTCGCGGCGCTCGCCGTAGGCGTCGGTCGCCTTGACGTCCACTTCGAAGGTGGCGCCGGCCTCCTTGTCCATCATGGCGTTTTCCAGGCCCGGAATGATGTTGCCGTGGCCGATCAGGATCGCCAGCGGATCACGGTCCTTGGAGCTCTCGATCGGCTCCTGGCCCTGCTCGGCGACGGTGTAATGGAAACGGACGACGCGGTCTTTTTCGATCTTCATGCGCAACTCTGGTCTGGAGACTGCCGAGGGCAGACGGGTGAGGCGGGTTGTGGCCTGCCGGATACGCCGCCATCATGACGGCCTTCTAAGGTCGCGCATTATCCGGACAACATGCACATGACGCCAGTTTCGCGCCTGACCCGCCTGCCCGGCCGCCTGGCCCTGCTGGCGATCATCGCCCTGCTGAGTGCCTGTGGCGGCGGCAAGACCACCCGCCCGGCCCCACCGCCCGCCTCCACCCAGGTCTGGCCCAGCGTGACCCCGAACGACCCGCAGGCGGCCAACGCGGTGCTGATGCGCGCGATCGGCCTGGTCGGCACGCCCTACCGTTACGGCGGCAACACCCCGGAGTCCGGCTTCGACTGCAGCGGCCTGGTCGCCTATGTCTACCGCGAGATGCTTGATCTGCGCCTGCCGCGCACCTCGCGCGATCTGGCCGCCGTGCAGGGACCGAAGATCGAGCCCAAGCGCCTGGCGCCGGGCGATCTGGTGTTTTTCGGCAACAAGGGCAACGTCTTCCATGTCGGCATCTATGTCGGCGAAGGCCGCTTCGTGCACGCCCCCAGCACCGGCGGCACGGTCCGCCTGGACTCGCTGGGCGGACCGTACTGGAAAGACCACTACACCGGGGCGAAACGCGTCCTTAACTAAACTGAACAGGGGTAAGGGCAAAATTTGTGACGAACATCACGTAGTTGTAAACGAAAAATTAACGGAATTTGTACCTAATCACCGCGCTTACACGGCATCATCACCCATCGTTTTTATTCAGTGACCGCCGCGTGACGACAGACGACCTGAGTTGCAAAGGCCAGACCGCCGCCCTTCGGCGTCGCGCCCGACCCGCCTTCATCGCCGCAGCGCTCTGCCTGGCCAGCCTTCCGGCATGGGCCCAGTCCGCACCGACGACGGCCCCCGAGGTCGCTGCAACGCCCGTCACTGTCGCAGCCGAGTCACCCGCGCCGGCCAAGCCCAAGGCTGATGCGCCGGTCCGCAGCAAGGCCGATGCCGCTGCCAGCGCCACCCTCGCCGCCCTGCTTCCGCACCTGGCGGCCAACGACACCATCCCCCTCATGGACCGCTCGGCGATGTTCGCCGGTGATCTGAGCCGCCTGCTCGCCAATTACGACGCCAGCACCGGCGCCATTGCCGTGGCCGGCGACGCCGCCGAAAACGGCAAGGTCCAGTCCCTGCTGCGCCGTGCGATGACCCTGCTCGGCACCCCGTACCGCTGGGGTGGCACCTCGCCGGACAGCGGTTTCGACTGCAGTGGCCTGGTGGGCTATGTGTTCCGGACCGCGCTGGGCGTCGAGCTGCCGCGCGTGTCGCGCGAAATGGCCCATGACGGCGCGGCCGAACTGATCAATGACCGCAACGCCCTGGCGGCGGGCGACCTGGTGTTCTTCGGCCGCAAGGGCCGGGTCGACCACGTCGGCATCTATGTCGGCGAAGGTCGCTTCCTGCATGCCCCGAGCACCGGCAAGGACGTCCGCGTGGACAGCCTGGTCAGCGGCTACTGGGGCGGCAAGTTCATGCAGGCCCGCCGCGTCGATCTCTGACGCGCCCTGCTGAACCCACAGATCGAAGGCCGCTGCCCCGCAGCGGCCTTTTTCTTTGGGCCGCCCGGCGATGGCCGCTGACCCACCCAATCCGCGTTCCCTTCTCTGTCACCGTCTATTTCCCGGCCGGCGACACGCCGGGCGCCTGTGCGCTGCGGCGGGGGACGGACCCGGACGTGGGGCGGCACGTGCGCGGCAACCGATCAGGCAGCAGACACCGCCCGAGCTTCTCGTCGACAAGGTGACGCATGGCGGCTGTCCCCGATTTTCCTGCCCGGTGTGTGATCTGGTTTGGGCAACCTCTCCCGCTTGAACGGGCCACCTTGGCTGCGGCCGGCTGGCAGGTGCGGGGCGTGGCCCCGGAACAATGCGCGGGCATCGGCATGCGCGGCAGCGACCAGGTCGTGGGCCTGCTGGACCTGCGCACCGTGGTCCCGGCCAATCTGGCCCATCTGCAGCAGTTACTGGTGGACCACCGTCACATGAGCCTGCTTGCCCTGCTGCCGGCCGCCCCACTGCGTCCCTCGCCGGTGCTGGACGCACTGCTCGCCGCCTGCGTGGATACCTATACCGCGCCGATCGATCTGCCGCGCGTCGTCCAACGCCTGCAGCAGTTGGCGGGTGCCGAGCCCCTGCCCGCCACCCACGGTCCGCAGTCCCTGATCGGCGACAGTGCCGTGCTGCAGGTCACCCGCGCGGCAATCCGCAAGTACGCGCCGGTGGATCTGCCGGTGCTGATCACCGGCGAAACCGGCACCGGCAAGGAATTGGCCGCCCAGGCCCTGCATGCACTGTCCGCACGTCATGCGCGTCCGTTCCTGGCGGTGAACTGCGGCGCGATCCCGGCGGCGCTGGTCCAGTCCGAGCTGTTCGGCCACGAGCGCGGCGCCTTCACCGGTGCAGCGACCCGTCGGCTGGGCCTGTTCGAATCGGCCAGTGGTGGCACCGTCTTCCTGGATGAGATCGGCGATCTGCCGCTGGATGCGCAGACCAATCTGCTGCGCGTGCTGCAGGAAGGGACCGTCGAGCGCGTCGGCAGCAACCGGCCGCTGGAAGTGGATGTGCGCGTACTCGCGGCCACCCACGTGGATCTGGAGAAAGCGGTCGAACAAGGTCACTTCCGTCGCGACCTCTTCTATCGCCTCAATGTACTGCGGCTGCCACTGCCGCCGCTGCGCGAGCGCGGCAGCGACATCGCGTTGCTGGCCCACCATTTCCTCGCCAGCTTCCGGCACCGCCATGTCACCCGTGCGCGCGGATTCACCGCCGATGCGGTCCAGGCACTGGAGCGGTTCGGCTGGCCGGGCAATGTGCGCGAGCTGCTCAACCGGGTGCAGCGTGCAGCGATCGTCAGCGATGCCGAGCTGATCACCGCAGCGGACCTGGAATTGACGCAACCGCTGATGGCCACCGCCGAGCGCGGCCTGCAAGGCGCAAAGCAGGTGGCCGAACGCGAGACGTTGCTGCATGCGCTGCGGCAGGCGGATTTCAACATCACCGCCTGCGCCCGCCAGATGCAGGTCTCCCGGGTGACCGTCTACCGGCTCTGCCGCAAGCACCAACTGGCGCTACCCGGACTGCGCTGACCTACGGACCGTCGCGTGGAACCCGTGGACTGCGCGACCCTGCCGTTGGCTCACAAGCTGTACGGCACCTTGAAGGCCAGGGTGAAGTCCGGTGCATCGGGGGTCAGGCCGATACCCAGCAGGCTCACCAACGTGGTCTTCTGGTTCAGCGCATAGGTGATGCCCAGGTTGAGCGTAGCGGCGTTGGCATCGCTGCCGATCACCTTCAGCCACTGCCCGTTCTTGTAGCGCGTGGACGCGCGCGCGCTCAGCTTGTCGCTGAAGGAGATGCTCAGGCTGGTGCGCTCGTTGAACGCGAACGCCACGCCGGCACCGAAGTAGTACGAGCCGCCCAGCTTCACATCCCCCGGGTTGGTGGTGTCCGGGTTGGCATCGATGTCATCGAAGCTGCGCGGGAAGGAATGGATGTAACCGATGTTGGCGAACAGGATCGCCGGATCGGCGGTCTTCACTGCGGAAAGCCCGACGTTGGCCTGCCACACCCCGTTGCCGGTGGGCTGCTGCTCGGGCACGGCGAAGCGGATGAAGTCATCGTCATCACGCTCGAGCACCTTCCAGTCCAGCCCATACGGCGCACGCCCGGTCGGCGCGGTCGCGCCCACGGTCAGCACGGTTTCCGGCAGCCGCCCACGCTCGGCGAACAGCCGGTAGTTGGCGCTCACGCCAACATCGCCGATGCCATTACCCGTCGTCTCTTCCTGCGCGATGGCGGCCGCAGAACCGCCGGCACCGCCCTTCTGGAACACCGTCTTGCGCGCCAGATACGGGACATCAAGATTCAAGGTCAGGCGTGGGCTGACGCCCCAGCGCGCAGCCAGGTTGTAGGTCAGCGTGTCCGACTCGACATTCTCGATGGCGATGTTGCCCAGGAAGATCGCGTCCAGCGCGAGGAAGCCGTTGAGGCTCAGCTGCTTGCGGTCATAGCGCGCATAGGACAGGCTGTTTTCGATGGTGAAGCGGCGGCTGAACAGCGCGGCCTGCTGCTGTTTGACGTCATCCACGCTGCGTCGCGATTCCTGTTTGGCCTGCTGCGCTTCGGCCGCCGAGCTGGCGTAACCGTCGGCGCTGGCCGGCGCTGCAGGCGTGCCAGCCGGCAAGGCCTGTTGCGGTGGAGGTGCGGCACCGGCGACCGGCGCGGTCTTGCCGGTCAGCCTTGCCTGCATCGCCTGCACCTGCATGTCCAGCTCGCGCAGGCGTCGCACTTCCTGCGCGTAGTTGGCCTTGAGGCTTTCCAGCTGCGCCATCAGTGCCCTGACATCGGCCTCGTCATTGGGCGCAGGCTGTTGCGCCTGTGCCTGGGCGGACGCAGCCGCCATGAGTGCCAGCGCCGCCAGCGCCAGCGGTGTTGCGCGGATCATCGTGTGCATTGCCTTGGCCCACTGTTGTGTTGACGCTCCCCCTGCCGGGCCGATGGATCACTGGCCCGGCCCCATGCCTACGCCGCGTACCAGCGTCATCGCCTGCGCCACGTTCTGGTTGAGCGGAACGTTGTTGGCCAGCGATTGCCTCACGAGGTCGATCTGCAGCCGGTTGGTGACCGACTGTCCATCACTGCCCAGCGCGATGCTCTGGCCGACGCTGCCATTGCGGATCCATTGCTGGACCGCACCGACACCCTCGATCTGCAACTGCACCTTGGCCGTGTTGCCTTCCAGCTGGGCCAGCGCGCTGACGCCGCCCTGCTGCACGCTGGCCAGGTTCACGCCTTCGCCGGTGGGCGTGGGTGCCACGCCATCGCGTACGGTGAGCTGGGTGGCGTTGCTGGCCAGGTTGCCGTCGCCGGCCACCTGGATGCTCTGACTCAGGCCAGCCACGTTCTGCAGCCCGGTGGAATCCACGCTGCGCCCGGGTGTCACCGGCAGCGGCGCATCGGCGGCGGTCACGCTCACGCTCGGTGCGAAGCTGATCTTCGGTGTGCTGCCGCCGTGGCTGAAGTCCATGCCCAGCTTCAGCGCGCTCTGTGCGGACTGCCCACCGGCGGTCTGCCATTGCGAGACCATGGTGACGCCGAACCACGCCACGGTGTTGCCACCGACGGTGTAACGCCCCCGCATGAGATTCAATTCCGGATCGGGGATTTCGCTCAATCCCTTGCCGGGCCGGCTCTCGTCGGCATGCGCCGGCGCGGTGCCCAGCAGGGCGAGCAACATAATGCCGGGCGTCCAGGTTGCGATGTTCATGGTGCCTCCTTAAAACAGATCGGCATGGGTGAATCCGAAATCGACCAGTTCCGCGTCGGTGATCGGCCCCTGCCTGGCATACAGCGAACGGGCACTCGGCCGTTCGCCGGGCTGCAGCAGTGCCGTGTTGCGATCGAAGTCACTGCCGATCACGACAAACACGGCGCGCGACGGCCACGCCTGAAGAAATTCGCTGACGGGAATGCTGCGGTTTCCCAGGATCGGGTCGGCCACATCCACCACATCGCCACGGACCTGTTTGAGGACCACGAAGTGGCGGAAGCCCCGCACATCCATCAGCACCAGCCCGGGCACGCGCAGTGAGCGCAGGCGCTCTTCATTGACGCGGTAGCCGCGTCCACGCATGCCCATCGATTCGACGTAACGCTTGATGTCCAGCAGCGAGAAACCGCGCTGGTGGACCAGTTGTGGATCCGAGACCCCCATCATCCCTTCGATCACCGTGCTCTCATCCGCCTCAAGGTGGTAGGCATAGCGCAGGATCGTGGCCAGGGCAGCTGCGCCACAGCTGTAATCGGTGTGTTGCCGCACCACGTTGCGGAAGCGCCGTTCCTGCATGCTTTCCACACGCTGGGTGAGCACCGCCCCGTTGGGCAGTACGCCACTGAAGCCGACATCGCCGGCGCGTACGCTGCCCATCGGCATCATCAGCATCGACAGTGTCCACACCAGCATCCACGTGCGCATACGACTGGACATGTAGTACTCCGGCTCAGGAAGGAGCCCCTGCCCCAAGGGGGAGAAGGGACAGGGGCTCCCGGGGAGCCCGGTCATTGGCGGATGACCGGGTTTGTTGCGCTCAACGCGTACTGCTTGCGAAAACGGACAGACTTACTGTTCCGGACCGCCGCCACCACCACCGCCGGTGGAGGGCTGCGCAACCGCCAGGGCCAGACTGTTGGCCTGCAGGTTGCCGGTACCGGAGGCCACGTTCACCCCGATGTTGCCGGAGGCGCCGGAGAACGCACTGCCGGACAGCGCCGCGGTGTTGGTGGCATCCACGTTCACCCAGCGGGTGGTGGAGACGGTGCCGCTCAGGCTCGCGTAGAGGTCGGCGATGCCCAGTTCAACGAACTGGCTGGTGCCGCGCTCTTCGGTGTCGAACGCAATGCCGCCCACGCCCGGACGATTCGGGTTGGCGGTGGCATTCTGGATATCGCTATCCATGTCGATATGACCGGTTTCGCTGCCGCTCGGGTGATCCAGCGCGCCACTCCAGGTATCCAGGTAGTAGTTGTCTTTCTGGTAGGCACTACCCGAACCGCTGTAACGGCCCGCACCGACGGCCAACGTGGCACCGGCAACGCGACCGCTCAGGTTCACGTCCACGGTGTCGGTCATCGACTGCAGGTAGCCGGCGTTGCTGACGGTGTTGCCGGAGGACACCTGGTTGGAGCTGATGCTCGAGGTTGCATAGGCGCTGGTGGCGACCGAGGCGGCGAGCGCGTTCTTCTGCTCGTTGTTGTTGCCCGAGGCGACGTTGGCGCCAATGTTGCCGGACGCACCGCTGAAGGCATTGCCACCCAGGCCCGCGGCGTTGGTCACGCCCGAATTGATGGTGGTGTTGCCACCGCCGTACTGGTTGACGAAGACCTCCGCATCGGCCATGCCGAAGCTGAAGGACGCATCGGCCGCGGACAGCGACGCGGCGTTGTCCTGCGCGTTGTTGTCACCGGCGGCGACGTTGAAGCCCAGGTTGCCGGAGGCATCGGCACCGACGTCATCGGCGATCGAGGCGCTGTTGGTCACCAGGGTGTTGCCGGCCAGATTGTTGGTGACCGACTGGCGGTTGTCGATGATGGCGATGGCGGCCGAGTCGATATCGATCGAGCCGGTGATTTCCGGATCACCCGAGAAGCTGATGTCCGAGCTCAGGCGCAGGTCTTTCTCGATGTTCACGTCAACGCCGTGGTTGTTCTTTTCCTGGCGTTCGTCGGCCTGGATGTTGCTGGTCTTGTTGACGTTCTCGGTGACGTTGCGGTTGCTGGTCACGTCGCGGTTGCTGGTGACGTTGGTGTTGCTCGTCACGTTGTCGTTGATGGTGGTGTTGGTGGTGCTGTTGTTGTTGCGGGTGTTGTTCCAGGTCCGGTTCCAGGTGCGCGAATCGGTATCGGTGTTGGTGGTGGTATTGGTTTCGGTGTTCGTATCGGTGTTGGTGTTGGTGCGCGTTTCAGCCACGTTGTGCAGGTGGTTGATGTTGGCGCTCTGGTTCTGGTTGTCGCGGTCATTGCCCCAGCCATTGGCGCCGGCGGAGGCGGATGCAGCGGCGACGGCGATGGCCAGTACGGTCCGTTTCATGTTGGTGTTCATGGTGCCCTCTCTCTCATCACAGACAATCGGGTGGATGTGACTACTCACGGGGTGGACTGCACCGAAATGCTCAGTTGGTTTGCGGTGGCGTTGCCGGATCCCGCGATCTGATTGAGTTGCAGGACGCCGTCGAATCCCTGCAGTGCGGAGGCTTCGACCGCCACCCTGCGAGTTCCGGCCGACCGACCGCTGTTGACGGCCCCCTGCCCCCCTGCTGACGCGAGTGCGCCCGACGCGGCCAAAGCCTCGTCGTTCGTTTCGCGTATGCCCTGTTGCGCCAGCGTGGCAGTGACGACGTTGAGCGTCGCGTTGCCGTTGCCGCTGGCCTGGTTGATCGATGCCACGCCTCGGGCGCCGTTGAGTGCCTGGCCGCCGAGCGTGGCGCTGGCGTCCATGGCGGTGTCGCTGAGGCTGAGGTTGTTGGACTGCTGCTGGCGCGCATCCACGGTGATGCTGGCGTTGCGGCCGTTGGCGATGCCCATCAGGTTGGCCTGCTGGTTGAGATCACCGGCGGCCATGTTGACGGTCATGGCGCCGTCGGCGCCGGCCAGGGTGCGGCCGTCGATGCGGCTCTGATTGAGGTAGGAGAGCATCGCGGCGTAGTCGTTGGCCTGCTGTGCGTGTGCGGCCACCGGGGCGAGCAGCAGGCCGGTCAGCAGTGCAGTGCGCAGGACGGTGTTCATTTGCCGGGTCCGCCTGCGGGCTGGCCAAGCGGGAACTGGGCAAGTGCGCCGCGGACCTGGTCGCCGATGCCGCGGGTGGCGTTGCCGACCGCGCCCATGGGGCCACCGATGGTGTTGCTGAGCTGGCCGCTGGAGAGCATGCCGCTGTCGGTGACCTTGCCGAGGGTGCCGCTGACCGTGTGGCCGGTGACACGCTCGATGGTGGTGGCGCTGCGCGGGATGCCGGCGCCGGTGTTGGAACCGAGCGAGGCGTAGTCATCGTCGCTGAGTTCGTCCATGCCGGTGGAGGTACCGAGGGCCTGGCCGATTTCGCGCCGCGGCGAGGGGTCGGCGATCAGCGCCAGACCGGGCGGTGCCGGACGGTAAGCCGGCCGTGCGGAGACGTCACGCAGGAGGACGATTTCGCCGGGCTGGGGTTTGACGCCCTGGCGTGCGCCGGAGGCGTTGGCGGCCGCCGGCACGATGAGTGCAACGGCGAGCAGCCAGAGTGTGGTGTGTCGTGTGCGGTGTGCGGCAACGCTGTCCATGGCGACCTCCGATTACATGCGAGGGGTTGGAGCAGCATTCGTGCCAAGTTCCGGATGCCTGTGTTTCCGGGGTTTTCGTGGGAGTCGGGTTAATGGCGCGCAACATTGCTGTTACAGCAACGTTGGTGTCCGAGGCAATGAATAGGGTGATGCGGTGATCACGTGGTGCTGACAGGCAAGCGTGGTGCGGGTGTATCAGGGGTGTTACACCGGGTGATACAGGGGTTTACGGTGCGGGTTCAGGGTGGTTTCCTGGCGACCGTAGCGCTTCACTTACTGGCGGAGGCGGCCGGTGCGCCGAGCGCTGGGCCACGCCACGCTTGCCGGCGAATGTCCCCCGGCGCCGGCCTGCGTCCGTCCCCTCCTCCTTGATTTCGCCCACAAGCGCAGCGCGGCCCATCGTGTCCAGTCACTGGCGCCTCACGGCAACCGGTTTGCAGTACGCCTACCACCGCGCACGAGCCCCGAAGCGGCCGGTAGGCGCCTGGGCAAAATCAAGGAGGAGGCCGTCGCCGCCAGGCGGCGGCCGGGGGACATTTGCCGAGGGGCCTGCCGGTCGCTTCGGGGCGTAACGCTCGCGACGACCCCAAGCCGAAAAAAAGACCGGCTCTCGCCGGTCTTTGGGTGCTGCATTCGTGCCTGCATCAGGACGTTCGTTCTTCGCCCTCATCCACGCCCAGGTTGGTGGATGGGTTGTCGTAGACCGCGCGGTCGAGCAGGCCGGTTTCTTTGGCGACGATGACCGGGACCAGCATCTGGCCGGTGACGTTGGTCATGGTGCGCATCATGTCCAGGATGCGGTCGATGGCGTAGAGGTAACCGATGGTTTCCAGCGGCAGGTTGGCGGCGCTGAGGACGACGGTGGCCATGACCACCGCGGTGCCGGGAACGCCGGCGGTGCCGAAGCTGCCGAGGACCGAGGCGATCAGGACCACGATGTACTGTTCGGGGGTGAGCGGCACGCCGGTGTACTGGGCGATGAAGACCGCGCACAGGGCGGGATAGATCGCGCCGCAGCCGTCCATCTTGATGCTGGCGCCGAGCGGGACGGCGAAGGAGGCGTAGTCCTTGTTGACGCCGAGGTTGTGGGTGATCGAGCGCATCGCCGCGGGCATGGCCGCGAAGCTGGAAGAGCTGACGAAGGCGACCTGCATGCCGGGGGCGGCGCCGCGGAAGAATTTCAACGGGTTCAGCCCGTGCATGAGCAGCAGACTGCCGTAGACCACGACGATGTGGACGGCGCAGGCGATGTACAGGGCGAGGACGAAGTTGCCGAGCGGCAGCAGCTTTTCAAAGCCGTAGCTGCCGACCAGGCCGGCGATCAGGCCGAAGGTGCCCAGCGGGGTGATCTCCAGCACGAAGCGGGTCACCTGGATCATGATCTCGCTCATCTGCCCGGTCAGCTTGCGCGCTTCGCTGACCTTGTCGCCGAGCTTGACCATCGCAAAACCGAGCAGGCCGGCGAAGAAGATCACCGGCAGGATCGAGCCGCGCCCGGCGGCCAGGACGGTTTCACCGGCGCTGTTGATGCGGGTACCGATGCCGGTTAACGCGTAGAACACGTTGGAGGGCACGACATCCATCAGCACCTTGATCACGCTGGGCACTTCGCGCGGGGTGTAGCCGTGGTCCATGCTGAGACTGAGCGCGCCGCTGCCGGGCTGCATGACGGTGCCGACGCCAAGGCCCACGCAGACCGCCAGGGCGGCGGTGATGATGAACCACAGGAAGGTGCGCCCGCCCAGGGCCGCCACGGACTTCTGCCCGTGCAGCGAGGAGATGGCATTGATCACGGCGAAGAACACCAGCGGCACCGCGATCATCTTGATCAGGGTGACGTAGAGATCGCCCAGCGGGCCGAACCAGGTTTCAGCCGCGGGCCCGAGCAGCCAGCCGGCCAAGGCACCCAGCACGAAGCCGCCCAGGACCCGTTGCCAGAAGGGGATCCGCAGCCAGGCAGAGACCAGCTTCATGCGCGTTCCAGAGATGATTTGACAGCTAGGCACCTTAGCCCAAGCGGGGCGCTGGAACGAGGCGTACACGGAAAATCAGCGTGTCATCGGCGTGCCTTGCGGCGTTCTGCATAATGAACGCCCGTTTCACATGCGAGATTTGCCCGTCCATGTCCCGTTTCACGCCTCTGGTGGCCGCCGTCACCACCCTGCTGCTCGGCGCCTGCGCCAGTACCGCTCCCTCCTCCAGCGCCGCTGTTGGCGCGGTCCAGGTCGATGTGCCGGCCATTGCCCACCCCGCCGGGGAGACCCCGCAGTGGTGGTACCGCAGCGGCGCGGCGCGTGCAGCCAGCACCGGGGCCATGGACGGCAAGGCCAAAAACGTCATCCTGTTCCTGGGCGATGGCATGAGCCTGACCACGGTGGCCGCGGCGCGCATCTTCGAAGGCCAGCGCAATGGCCGCCCGGGCGAGGAAAACCTGCTGTCCTGGGAGCAGTTCCCAGCCACGGCGTTCAGCAAGACCTACAACACCGATTCGCAGACGCCGGATTCGGCCGGCACGATGACGGCGATCACCACCGGCGTGAAGACGCACATGGGCGCGATCGGCGTCAGCGCGGGCAACCGCAACGACTGCGCCGACAGCCTGAACAAGGGGCTGCTGACCTGGCTGCAGTTGGCTGACAGCGCCGGCATGGCGACCGGCGTGGTCTCTACCGCACGCCTGACCCATGCCACCCCGGCGGCGACCTACGCCCACTCGCCGGAGCGCAACTGGGAAAACGATACCGACGTGCCGGAAGAGGCGAAGGCCGCCGGCTGCCGCGATATCGCCCAGCAGCTGTTGTCGACCTCGCGCTTCGGGCGCGGCCCGCTGGTCGCCCTCGGCGGTGGTCGTGGTGAATTCACCACGGTTGAAGAACGCGATCCGGAATACGACGACAAGGTCGGCCAGCGCCTGGACGGGCGCAGCCTGGTGACCGAGTGGCAGCAGGCGCACCCGCAGGGTGCCTACGTGTGGAATGCCAAACAGTTGCAGGCCGCGTCGAAGGCACCGGCCATCCTGGGCCTGTTCGAACCGGACCACATGCGTTACGAGGCCGAGCGCAAGGACGATCCGGCCGGTGAGCCGAGCCTGGCCGAGCTGACCCAGGCGGCGATCGCCAACCTGTCGCGCCACCAGGAAGGCTATGTGCTGATGGTGGAAGGCGCGCGCATCGATCACGCCAACCACAGCGGCAACGCCTACCGCGCACTGACCGATACGGTGGCGATGTCCGACGCGGTGCGCGCGGCCGTCGAGGCGACCTCCGACCAGGACACCCTGATCATCGTCACCGCCGACCATTCGCACACGCTGAACTTCGTCGGTTACCCGGCACGTGGCAACCCGATCCTGGGCAAGGTCAAGGACAAGGGCGGCGAAGACGGGGCCGGCAAGCTGGACCTGGCCCGCGATGGCCTGGGCCTGCCCTACACCACCCTGACCTACGCCAACGGCCCGGGCTACACCGGTGCCACCAACCAGCAGCCGGTCGGCCCGAAGCAGTACCCGCACAACCCGAGCAGCTTCGATCCGAGCACCGGCCGGCCGGACCTGACCGCGGTGGATACCGAGCATCCTGATTACATGCAGGAAGCGCTGGTACCCGCCAAGAGCGAATCGCATGGCGGCGAAGACGTCGGCATCTGGGCACGTGGCCCGGGCAGCAAGGCCGTGCGCGGCACGATGGAGCAGAACGCGATCTACCACATGATCGTGCAGGCCACACCGCGCCTGCGTCAGCGCCTGTGCGATGCCGGCACCTGCGACGCCAAGGGCGTGCCGGTCGAGCTGCCCAAGCCGACCGCGTTCGAGCGCCAGGCCGGCGACAGCAAGTAATGCGTGGGCTTCTTCGCCACGCAACCAACAGGGGCCGCCTCGCGCGGCCCCTGCTGCTGGCGGCCGGTCTGCTTGGCTCCGGCATGGTCTGGGGCGCCGGCACCGCGTGCACCGCCTTCACCGAGGAGGACGGCCTGCAGCCCTTGGCCGGGTGCCAGTGGCTCAACGGCCGTCTTGCGCTTGAGACCAACGCGTTGGCGTCGCTGTCCTACGATCAGGACGGGCTGGCAGCGGTCTACGCTGGCGGTGGATTCCACTATGTCCGTGCCGATGGCCGTCAACTGCCGGTGATCACCTTCGACAACGGCCCGGATTACGTCGTGGAAGGCTTGGTGCGCGGCCGCGTGGGCGCGCGCATCGGCTATTTCGATACGCAGCTGCGCCAGGCGTTCCCGGGCACGTTCGATTTCGGCTGGGCGTTCGATGACGGGGTGGCCCGGGTCTGCCAAGGCTGCCGGCCAGGCACGCCGGATGATCATGGCCACACCGCGATGGTCGGTGGCACCTGGTATCGCATCGATCGGCAGGGGCGTCCGGCGATGGATGCCGACGCGCCGTGATCCCCGCGCGTGGCATCGTCGCCACGCAGCACCGATACTGCCGGTCTGCCTGAGATCGCACTGCCCATGACGTCCCTACTGCCGCCACCGCCCTCTGTCGTCCACCCCGTGCTGGTGGGCTTCAGCGGCGGGCTCGATTCCACCGTCCTGCTGCATTGGCTGGCCACCTCGGCGGCCCAGCGCACCGCCGGCCTGCGCGCCGTGCATATCCACCATGGCCTGCAGGAGCAGGCCGATGCATGGACCGTGCACTGCACGCAGGTCTGCGCACGCTGGAACATTGCGCTGCGGGTGATCCGCGTGCAGGTACCCCGTCACCAGGGCCAGGGGCTGGAAGCTGCCGCGCGGCATGCCCGGCGCGACGCATTCGCTTCACAGCTGTTGCCTGGCGAGCGGCTGGCACTGGCCCATCACCGCGACGACCAGGCCGAGACCTTCCTGCTGCGGGCGTTGCGCGGCTCCGGCGTGGATGGGCTGGCGTCCATGCAGGTCACCAGCGCATTCGGCGCCGGCACCGTGTGGCGGCCGTTGCTGGAGGTTCCGCGCAGCGCCCTGCGCGCACATGCGCAGGCCGAAGGTCTGGAGTGGATCGAAGACCCCAGCAACGCGAGCGATGACGCCGACCGTAATTTCCTGCGCCTGCACGTGCTGCCGCAACTGCGTCAGCGTTGGCCACAGGCCGACGCTGCATTCGCGCGCAGCGCGGCATTGTCCGCACAGTCCCAGCATCTGCTCGACAGTGCCGACCGCGACGCGCTGGAACGCTGCAGCGTCGGCCCCGGCGTGATCGACTGCGCGCGCCTGATGCGCCAACCGGTCGAGCGGCGCGCGCGGTTGCTGCGCCATTGGGTGCGCGGCAGCGGACTGCCGCCACTGCCGGCCGCCGGGGTCGAGGCGGTCGAACGCGAACTGCTCCCGGCCGCGCACCATGCCGACGCGCAGTTTGCCTGGCAGGGTGCCCGCATCCGCCGCTGGCGCGGGCAGCTTCACCTGCTCTCGGCCAGTCTGGCGCTGCCGGCCGACTGGAGCGTGCACTGGGATGGCCGTGCGCCGCTGGCGCTGCCCGATGGCGGCGAGCTGCGCCTGCTCGGCACCACCGACGGTTTCGATACGCCCGTGCAGATCCGCGCCCGTCGCGGCGGCGAGCGCATCCAGCTGCCGGGGCGCACGCATTCCCACGCACTCAAGGATCTGCTGCAGCAGCAGGGCCTGCCACCGTGGCAGCGCCGTCAGCTGCCACTGCTGTTCGATGAAGACACGCTGCTGGCCGCGGGTGACCGGGTGATCGGTGCGGCACTGCAGCCGTGGCTGCTGGCCCATCATGCGCAGTTGCAGTGGACCCCGGGCGCGGCGTGAATTGACCCCGCCGGGCCAGCGGCCCACACTTGTCGCATGGCAAAAAAGTCCCCCAATGAAACCTCCCCGGTCGCCCACTTCGAGCAGTCGCTGGAAGAACTGGAGCAACTGGTGGAGAAGATGGAAACCGGCGAAATGAGCCTGGAACAATCGCTCAGCGCCTACGAACGTGGCGTCGGTCTGTACCGCCAGTGCCAGCAGGCGCTGGAACAGGCCGAACTGCGCGTGCGCCTGCTCAGCGATCCGGCCCAGCCCGAGACCGCCGAACCCTTCGACCCGCCCCAGCCATGACGGTTGAGGCCACGTTCGCGCGGTGGCGCGACCGGATCGAACACCAGCTCGACGCCCGCCTGCCCTCACCCTCCGACGCCCCGCGTGGTCTGCATCAGGCGATGCGCTATGCGGTGCTGGGTGGTGGCAAACGGATGCGACCGCTGCTGGTGTATGCCAGCGGCCGGATCTTCACCGCTGACGAGAGCGCGCTGGATGCGCCTGCGATGGCGGTGGAGCTGATCCATGCGTACTCGCTGGTGCACGACGATCTGCCGGCGATGGACGATGACGCCCTGCGTCGCGGCCGCCCGACCACGCATATCGCGTTCGATGAAGCCACCGCGATCCTCGCCGGTGATGCCCTGCAGACGCGTGCGTTCAGCCTGCTGGCCGATGCGGCTCTGCCGGCGCAGCTGCGCGTGGATTGCCTGCAGACCCTGGCGCACGCCTCCGGCGCTGCCGGCATGTGCGGCGGCCAGGCATTGGATATCGACGCTACTGGCCATCAGCAGCCGTTGCAGGATCTTGAACGCATGCATGCGCTCAAGACCGGCGCGCTGATCCGCGCTGCGGTGCGCATGGGCGCGCTGTGTGGGCAGGCGCCCGCGGCTGATCTGGCGACGCTGGATACGGTTGCCTCCGCGCTGGGCCTGGCCTTCCAGGTGCGCGATGACATCCTTGATGTCGAAGCCAGTTCCGAACAGCTCGGCAAGACCGCCGGCAAGGACGAGGCGCAGGCCAAGTCGACCTTCCCGGCGCTGCTGGGCATGGACGGCGCCAAGGCGCATCTGCGCACCCTGACCGAGCAGATGTTCGACGGTCTGGCCGGCTATGGCGAGGCGGCCGATGCCCTGCGTGCGCTGGCCAGGCTGGCGGTTGAGCGGGATCACTGAGCGATCGCGCAGGCCGCCACGCATGGCGTGGCCCTACAACGCCAGGACACAAAAAAACGCCCGGGAATCCCGGGCGTTTTTTCGTTCCAGCGCTGCGGATCGATTACTTGATCAGGCGCAGGGCGAACGGGTAGCGGTAGGCTTCGCCGTTGTTGGCCTTGACCGCTGCAATGATGCAGAAGATCACGTTGAGCAGGCCGACGATCGGGGCCAGCAGGCCACCGATGATGACGATGGTCAGCACGATGCAGATCAGCATGGCGATGGTGATCGTGATCTGGAAGTTCAGCGCTTCCTTGGCCTGATCGGTGACGAAGCTCTTGCTGCTGTCGTCCTTGTTGATCAGCCAGATGATCAGCGGGCCGAGGAACCAGGTGAAGATACCCAGCAGGTGGGCCACCAGGGCCATGGTGCGCTGTTCGGCCGGGGCCGGGGCGCTTACCGGCGGCGGCGGGGTGGTGACGTTGTCGAAATCGCTCACGTGAAACTCCTTGTTCGAGGTAATGGGTAGTGCACGCGGCAGGCTCCCCGCCTGCCAGGGCAGCCCCCATAGAATACGTCAATCGTTACCGGCAACGGTCATTCGTCCTACAAGGATCGAGCCGGTATGCACGTGCGAACGCGTGTCGATGTCGGTGCCCACCGCTTCAATGCTGGCGAACATGTCCTTGAGGTTGCCGGCGATAGTGATGCCATCGACCGGGTAACTGATCTCGCCGTTCTCCACGCGGAAGCCGCCGGCGCCGCGCGAGTAGTCGCCGGTGACACTGTTGACGCCTTGCCCCATCAGTTCGGTGACCAGCAGTCCGTTGCCCATCTGCCGGGCAATGGAGACCAGATCACCTGCGTTGGCGGTGACCTTGAGGTTGTGCACGCCACCGGCGTTGGCGGTGGTCGGCAGGCCGAGCTTGCGCGCCGAGTAGCTGCCGAGGATGTAACGCTCCAGCACGCCATCGCGGATCAGCGCCGAATTGCACGTGGCCACGCCATCGCCATCGAAAGCGGCCGAGCGCAGCCCACGGCGCAGCAGCGGCAGCTCTTCGATGCCGAACCAGTCCGGGAACAGGCGCGTGCCGACGCTGTCGAGCAGGAAGCTGGCGCGACGGTACAGCGCGCCGCCGGACACGGCACCGAGCAGATGGCCGATCAGCGAGCGGGCCACCTCCGGCGAATACAGCACCGGCATCTGCGCCGTGGTCATCGAGCGCGGGTCCAGCCGGGCGACGGTGCGCTCGGCGGCACGGCGGCCGATCGACGCGGCATCGTCCAGATCTTCGCGGGCCAGCGCGCTGCTGTACCAGCCGTCGCGCTGCATGCCATCGCCCTGCCCGGCGATCAGCGCACAGCCGATCGAGTGGTGGCTGCTGCGCTCGCGGCCGATGAAACCATGCGAGTTGGCATACACCGACAGGCTCTGCGCGGTCGCCGCCGAGGCACCGTCGGAATTGCTGATGCGGGTGTCGGCCTCGCGACCCGCCGCTTCGCAGGCCAGCGCCAGATCCAGCGCCGCATCGGCGCTGAGTTCCCAGGGGTGCCAGCCGTCCAGATCCGGGAATTCACGGGCCATCAGCGCCGCCTCGGCCAGCCCGGCGGCCTCGTCGTCCTCGGTGTGGCGGGCGATCGCGCAGGCCTGGGCCACGGTCGACTCCAGGCTGCTCTCGCGCAGGTCGGCGGTGCTGGCGCTGCCCTTGCGCTGGCCGAAGTAGACGGTCACGGCGATGCCGCGGTCACGGGTGGACTCGACCGTTTCGACCTCGCCCAGGCGCACGTTCACATCCAGGCCGCGCTCATCGCTGCAGCTGACTTCGGCCTGGGTGGCGCCCAGGGCCTTGGCCCGCTCCAGAAGGCGCTGGGAGATGTCGGCCAGCTGCTCCAGGCGCTGCAGGCTGTCGTCGGCCGGGGAGACTTCAGGGGAGATCACGTTCAATGCTTTATCCTGTACAGGTGAGTGCCCGGCGCGACGCCGGCACAGTTTACGGATGTGGAAATAAGACGATGCGCGGACGCGACGAAGAAACCGGTGAATTCCTTGATATCAGCCGCAGCCAGAACCGCCGGGCTGCGCTGGACGTGCTGGCCCTGGGCGAGAAGCTGGTCTCGCTGACCGCGGCCCAGCTGGCGCGCCTGCCGGTGCCCGAAGATCTGCTGCCGCACATCGCCGAGGCCAAGCGCATCACCGCGCATATCGCCCACAAGCGCCAGCTGGCGTTCCTGGCCAAGCACATGCGCCGCGAAGACGACGCCGTGCTGGATGCGATCCGCGATGCGCTGGATGCCAACAGCGAGACCTCGCGCCGTGAAGTGGCGACCATGCACCGCGTGGAAGACTGGCGCGAGCGCCTGCTCAAGGACGGCGACAAGGCACTGGGCGCGCTGCTGGACGAGTACCCGCATGCCGACCGCCAGCAGCTGCGTACGCTGATCCGCAACGCCCAGGCCGAAAAAGCCAAGAACAAGCCGCCGCGTGCTTACCGCGAGATCTTCCAGCTGCTGCGTGCGCTGCTGCTGCCGGCCGCGCTCGGCCTGGAAGGCGTGAATGCCGCCTCCGAAGACGCGCTGGACGACGCGGTCGACACGGACAGCGACAGCGACGAGAACGCCGAGGACTGAGTCCCGGCGCTCACGCGGCGGCGCCAGCACCCCGCTGGCGGCCGCGTGATCAGGCAGCGCAGGCGATTGCATCCCGGCTCAGGCCTGGGTGCCGCCCACGGTGATGCCATCGATCAGCAGGGACGGCTGGCCCACGCCGACCGGCACGCTCTGGCCATCCTTGCCGCAGATGCCCACGCCCTCGTCCAGAGCCAGATCGTTGCCGATCATGCGCACTTTCTGCATGGTTTCCGGCCCGTTGCCGATCAGGGTGGCGCCCTTCACCGGCGCGGTGATTTTTCCGTCTTCGATCAGATAGGCCTCGGTGGCCGAGAACACGTACTTGCCGCTGGTGATGTCGACCTGGCCGCCACCGAAGTTGACCGCGTACAGGCCACGCTTGACCGAGCGGATCATCTCTTCCGGATCGTGCTGGCCGGCGCGCATGTAGGTGTTGGTCATGCGCGGCATGGTCATGTGCGCAAATGATTCACGGCGGCCGTTACCCGTGGGGGCCACGCCCATCAGACGCGCATTGAGCGAATCCTGCATGTAGCCGACCAGGATGCCGTCCTCGATCAGGGTGGTGCACTGGGTCGGGTGGCCTTCGTCATCGATGTTCAGCGAGCCGCGACGTCCGTCCAGGGTGCCGTCGTCAACGATGGTCACGCCCGGTGCGGCCACGCGCTCGCCGATCCGGCCGGCGTACACGCTGGTGCCCTTGCGGTTGAAGTCACCTTCCAGGCCATGGCCGACCGCTTCGTGCAGCAGCACGCCGGGCCAGCCCGGGCCCAGCACCACGGTCATCACCCCGGCCGGGGCCGGAATCGCCTCCAGGTTCACCAGCGCCTGGCGCAGGGCCTCGCGGGCGAAACCTTCCGGGCGTCCCTCGGCGAACAGGTCTTCATAGCTGTAGCGACCGCCGCCGCCGGAGTAACCCGACTCGCGCCGGCCCTGCTGCTCGACGATCACCTGCACGTTCAAGCGCACCAGCGGGCGGATGTCGGCCGCAAGCACGCCATCGCTGCGCGCGATCAATACCGTGTCCACGCCGCCGGACAGGCTGACCATCACCTGCTGCACGCGCGGGTCGGCGGCGCGCAGGTAGCGGTCCAGTCGCTTGAGCATCTCGACCTTGGCCTCGTTGCCCATGCCATCGATGGGGTCCAGTGCCGGGTACAGCGCGCGGCCACTGCCACGCACCAGCGAGCGGGCCGACTGCGCCCCACCCTCGCGGGAGATGGCGCGGGCCGAGTTGGCCGCGGCCAGCAGCGCGTCGCTGTGGATGTCGTCGGAGTAGGCGAAACCGGTCTTCTCACCGGCGATGGCGCGCACGCCCACGCCCTGCTCGATCGAATGCGCCCCGTCCTTGACGATGCCGTCCTCCACGCTCCAGCTCTCGCGGCGCGCGTGCTGGAAATAGAGATCCCCGAAATCGATGCCCGGGCCCAACAGGGTGCCGAACGTGCGTTCCAGACCGTTCGCATCCAGCCCGGCGGGCAGCAGCAGACGGTCGGTGGCCAGCGAAAGTGCGTTGTTGTTCATGCTCTTTGATCTGTGGGCGCCGGGCGCAATCGCAACCCGGGCGCGGGAAAGGGATCAGCGCGCCGGTGCGGCCGGGGCCGGCTTGGGCGCTGCGTCGCGGTCGATCACATCGACCTTGGGTTCGGCCCAGGGGCCGGTCACGCGATAGGTTTTGGCGCCGATCTCGCCCAGCGGCTTGGACAGCACCGCATTGGCGGCCGCGCCGACCGCCGCCCCCACCGGGCCGCCGGCCACCGCGCCAACCACGGTCAGCAGATTGCCCGCGCGCGGATTGACGTCGATGGTCTGGTCGAAACGCTGCTGGCGCAGGTCGGTCTTGCCACGGATGGTGATGTTCGCCGCCGGGCCTTCGATCAGCACCTTGTCGGTGGTGGCCATGCCGTCGCCGAACGCCACGCTGCCCTCGACCTGGTTGAAGGCGAAGCCTTTGGAGAAGAAGTCGCGGAAATCGAACATCAACCGGCGCGGCAGCTGGGTCACGCTGAGCAGACCGAGCACGCGCCCGGCACCGGGTTCGAGTTCCAGCAACTGGCCGTTGCGGGCCTGCACATCGAGCTGGCCCTGCAGCGCACCGAGCTGGAAGTCGGATGGGCCGCCCTGCCAGCCGGCTGTCATGGTCAGCTGGCCCTGGCCGCCACGCAGCTGGCCGCCATAGTCCAGATTCTGCATCAGCCCGCCGAGGTCCTCGCTCTTGACCTGCACGTTGAACTGACTGCGCGCGGCCTCGCCCATGCCCATCCAGCGGCCATTGACGTCGATTTCCTGCTTGGGCGCGCGGAACTGCAGCTGATCCACGCTCAGGCCGTTGGCCATCGGCCGCGTGCGCAATACCGCCTGGCCCAGCTTGGCCTTGCCGAACTGCAGGTCGTCGATATCCAGCGACAGCGGTGGGATCTTGGCCGGATTGGTGTCATTGGCACTGGCCTGGACCCGCGCCGGCAGGGCCACGTCCGGTGGCAGCAGGATCGGGGCGCCATCGCTGGGCGCCTTCACCGGCGTCGGCAGCGATTGCCAGTGGACGCGACTGAGCTTGCCGACGATGGTGCCGCCGTCGGCGTTGGGCACGCTCAGGCTACCCGCCAGCGAGGGGCCGTCCATGCGTACGTCCACGCTGTTGCCGGTCGGGCGCAGCTGCAGCCGGGTCTGCGGGAAGACACCGCCGGCGAGCAGCAGCTGGCCGACCTGCACGTCCACCTGCCGCAGCGGCATCGGGTCCTTGCCGTCGCCGCCGTCCGGCGAGCGGGCCAGCGCGATCCACTCCAGCGCATCCAGCGAGCCGCTGCGACCGTTCACGACCAGCCCGCTGGCCGGCGGATCGCGATCCACGCGGTCGCTGCCGAGGGTGACCTGTACGCCGGTCTGGTTGTCATGCGTTCGCGCTGCCAAGGCCAGGCGCTGGCCGAAGGCGACATCCACACGGCCGCTGCCCATCGGCAGCTGTGCGGTGACGTCCGTCGCCAACGGCGTAGCGGCGGGCTTGTCCAGCGGCGCCGGCAGTTCCAGCGTGGTGCCGACCAGATCCGAATGCAGCTTGAGCACCGTCGGCGGTTCGACCTTGCTGCCGGCGGCGACCTTGGGCAAGGTCACCCCGATGGTCCAGCGCGAGGTGCCCTGGATGTAAGGCTTGATCCAGTTCAATTCCGGGGCGCGGTCCAGCAGGGCCCCCGCCTCCAGCGAGGCGGTCAGTTCGGATTCGAAGGCCTGCTGCGGATCGCGCACGAACTCGCCGGCGCGCAGGCTGAGCAGCCCGTCCTGGCCCTGGTGACGTACCGCCAGGTGCTCCGCATCGAAGCCGCCATGGCCATAACGGGCCTTGCCGCGCATGTTCTCGAAGACCAGGTCGAAGCGCTTCTCGGTGAGCGTCGCGCCATTGAGATCGACCGTGCCCTGCAGGTGACCGCCGGCTTCGTCGTGGTGCAGCGGCTGCAGCAGATCGAAGCTGACGGCTGCGGGTCCTTTCGCGGTGAGGTTGTTCAAGGTCTCGCCATAGGTGGCCTGCAGCGGGCTCTGTTTAAGCATGGCCAGCAGGGCACCCGCATCGCTGCGGCTGGTCGCCTTGACGTACAGCGCAGTCACGCCGAAATCCGGAATGCCGGCGTCGAAGTGGTCCACCGCGACGCCCGCGAGATCGCCTTTACCGTGCAGTTCAAAGCCCGGCCCGATGAAGGCGATGTCCGCATCCACCTTGTCCATCGCCGGCCAGTCGTGCTGGAAGCGGATGCTGCCGCTGTCAATGTGCCCGGTCGCTTCGAAGCGCCCATTGTTCTTGTCGAACGGCCAGTCTTCCAGATCACCGGTCACCAGGCCCACGCCGTCGCGCACCTGCCCGGAGACCAGCGCGGCATCCAGCCAATCGGTGGCGGCCTTGCTCATCTTGGAATGGATCCAGAAACGCTTGGCGGCGGTCATCGGCACATCGTCGATCTTGGCCGCCAACTCCAGCCACGGGCGCGTGCCGTTGTTCTGGAACCAGATGCCGCCGCGCACATCGGCCGCGTAATCGGTGCCCTGTACGCGCAGCGCCGGGGTGCCGATCCGCCAGCCACCGGCCTCGTCGCGCCAGCCCACCAGCCGGCCAGCCAGGCGCACGTCGTGGCGCTCGCCAAAGCCGCTCGGCCAATCGAAATGCATCACCTGCTGCGGCTGCAGATCCAGGGTGAAGCCATCGGCATCGCCGTTGAAGCGCCCGCCCACACCGCTGAGCCCGGGCGAATGGCCGACGGCAGCGAAGCGGATGTCTTCCAGATCCCCTTCCACCGAGAGCGGCCCGCCCTGCTCGCCGGCCACGCGCACGCGGGTCATGCGCACCTGCGGTGCGGCCTCGTGCAGCCACTCGCGCAGGCCGGGATCGATCCGGTCGGTCAGCGCCAGGCCGCGCAGCAGCGCGGTGGCATCGATGTTGTCGCCGGCCAGCGCGAAGTGCTGCCCGCCGGCCAGCAGCAGCCCATCCAGTTGCTGGGTGCTGCCTTCCATGCCGATCCGCAGGCGTGGCGCATCAGCGCGCCAGCCACCCTGCACCCAGCGCCAGCGCGCGCGCAGCTCCAGCGTGTCCAGCGCCAGCTGCGGGTGGGTGCCGTCAGCAAGTTTGACGCCGCGCACCTGGACATTCTGGAGATCCGCATCGGTGGTCACCATCACCACCCGGTGATCGCGCAGATCCACCCAGGCATTGAACTCGCCGGTGCCCTGCTGCAGCCCGATGCCGCCGAACTGCAGCAGCGAGGACCACGCCCGGAAATCGGCCGGGTCGGCCGACAGCCACGCCTGCCCATCACCGCGCTTGCGCTCGAACTCCAGCACCGCCGTCAGCGGTTGTGCGGCCGGGTCGGCCCAGGCCCGCGCGCCGACGCGCAGGCGCTGGCCATTGACGCGCAGGCGCAGGTCGATCCGCGGCAGATCGGCCTTCACGCCCAGCGAGGGGGCATCGACGCTCAAGCGCCCACCGATCACCTGCAGTTCGCCCAAGCGGCGCAGTGTTTCCAGCGGGTCACCCGCACTGGGCTGCGGCAGGCCCTGCACGGACCAGCGGCCATCGTCTGCCCGCTGCAGCACCAATGCCAGACCCCGCAACCGCAGCTCGGTCAGCGAGTGGCCCGGCAGCAGGCCGGCATACATGGATACCAGCACTTCGGCCTCGCCGATGCGCAGGCCCTGCCCTTCACCGATGCGCAGCCCTTTGAGCTGCAGCAGCGGGCCGCGCCGGGTCCAGGCGGTCTCCAACGCATCGAAGCGCACCGGCTGACCCGCGCGCGCGCTCAACCAGGCCGCCACCCTGTCCGGGTGACGCTCAGCCAGCGGCAGCAGCTGGCTGGCAGTGCCGACCAGCAGGGCCACGCCCACGAGCAGGATCGCCACCGCATACACAGCATGGCGGCGGATCCGGCGCAGGCGCAGGCGCAGCGGTGTGCTCATCGGAACGTGGGACTGCCGGACCGGCCGCGATCAGAGCAGCACGACATCGAACTGCTCCTGCAGGTACTGCTCATCGGCCTGGAAGCGGATGCTCTTGCCGAGGAACTCCTCCAGTTCGGCCACCGCCGTGGATTCCTCGTCGGTGATGCGCGCGACCACCTTGGAGGAGGCGATCACCAGCAGGCGCGCCGCATCGAACTGACGCACCGCGCGGGTGATCTCGCGGAAGATCTCGTAGGTGACGGTTTCGGCGGTCTTGATCGAGCCACGGCCACTGCACTCCGGGCACGGCTCGGAGAGCTGGCGCTCCAGGCTTTCCACGGTGCGCTTGCGGGTCATCTCGACCAGGCCCAGCGGCGAGAAATCGTAGACGGTGGTCTTGGCGTGGTCGCGGGCCAGCGCCTTCTCCAACGTGCGCAGTACCTGGCGGCGGTGCTCGGCATCGTCCATGTCGATGAAGTCGATGATGATGATGCCGCCCAGGTTGCGCAGCCGCAGCTGGCGCGCCACCGCCTGCGCGGCCTCCAGATTGGTGCGGAACACGGTCTCTTCGAGGTTGCGCTGGCCCAGGAACGAACCGGTGTTCACATCGATCGTGGTCATCGCCTCGGTCTGGTCGATCACCAGATAGCCGCCCGACTTCAGCGGGACCTGCTTGTCCAGCGCGCGGCCGATCTCGTCCTCGACCCCGAACATGTCGAAGATCGGGCGATCACCGCTGTACAGCTCCAGCTTCTCGGCCAGCACCGGCATGTACTTGGCCACGAACGCCTGCAACTGGTTGAAGGTCTCCTTGGAATCGACCTTGACCTTGTCCACGTCCTTGCGGATCAGATCGCGCACCGAGCGCAGCGGCAGGCTCAGGTCTTCATAGATCACGCTGAGCGGGGCCGCATCGCGGCCACGGCGCTCCACCACGTTCCAGACCCGCGACAGGTAGGCCACGTCTTCGGCGATCGCCTCGGCCGGCTGGCCTTCGGCATTGGTGCGCACGATGTAGCCGTAGCCCCCGTGCTGGGCCGACAGTTCGGTCACCAGGGTCTTCAGGCGGGCGCGCTCGGCCTCGTCCTCGATCCGGGCCGACACGCCCACCACCTTGGACTGCGGCAGCAGCACCATGTAACGCGAGGGAATGCTGATCTGGGTGGTCAGGCGGGCGCCCTTGGTCCCGATCGGGTCCTTGACCACCTGCACCACGATGTCCTGGCCGTCGCGCAGCAGCTCGACAATCGGCACCGACGACGGCGGCGGCAACGTGGTGCCTTCGGTATCCGGGCTGGCCACCGGCGCCGGGCGGATCACATCGTTGGCGTGCAGGAACGCCGCGCGTTCCAGCCCGACCTCGACGAAGGCCGCCTGCATGCCCGGCATGACCCGCTGCACCTTGCCCTTGTAGATGTTGCCGACCACGCCGCGGCGCCAGCCACGTTCAATGTGCAGTTCCTGCAGCATGCCGTTTTCGATGACGGCGACGCGGGTTTCCCGCGGGGTGACATTGACCAGGATTTCTTCAGACATGGGCGACTCCCTTCAGTTCGAACGTCTGCAGCAACTGCTCGGTCTGTTGCAGGGGCAAACCCATCACACCCGAATAGCTTCCCGCCAGATGGCGGATATATCGTTCAGCGCCCCCTTGGATCGCATAGGCACCGGCTTTGTCCATCGGCTCGCCGCTGGCCACGTAGGCCGCGATCCGATCTTCATCGATCGCCGCGAACGTCACCTCCGAGACCACCAGCACGCCCTGCTCCCGGCCCGCAGCGACCAGCGCCACGGCGGTCATCACCTGGTGGGTGCGCCCGGACAGGGTGCGCAGCATCGAGCAGGCGTCGGCGGCATCCACCGGCTTGCCGAACACGCGCCCGTCGAGCACCACTTCGGTGTCCGAACCCAGCACGACCGCCTCCGGGTCCTCCGCGACCAGGGCCAACCCGGCGCGCGCTTTGTCGGCGGCGACCCGCTGCACGTAATCGGCCGCCGATTCGTCGGCGGCACGGTGTTCGGGCACGTCGAGATCGAGCGCCCGGAACGGTCGGTCCAGGCGCGCAAGCAGTTCGTTCCGTCGGGGGGATCGAGAGGCAAGATAAAGCATCGAGGAAGCATAACCTGTGCCTACTGTCTGAATCGCGAGCAACACGCTCGAATCGTGATCAACCCCATCAAACCTCACCACGCGTTCATCGCCCCGACACCAACCTCAACGTCTTCACAAGGAGATGTACATGCGCCGCCCGTCCCTGTCCCCGTTGCTGCTCGCCCTGTCCCTTGCCCTGGGAGCGTCGATGACCGCCCACGCCCAATCCCTGCCCGCCATCGCCGCACCGGCTGACGGCACCCTGCTCAACATCTCGGCCAATGCCGACGCCAAGCGCGTGCCGGATGTGGCCACGCTCTCGGCCGGCGTGGTCACCCAGGCCGTGGACGGCAACAGCGCCATGCGCCAGAACGCCGAGCAGATGACCAAGGTGCTCGCCGCGATCAAGGCTGCCGGCATCGCCGAGCGCGACGTGCAGACCAGCGGCGTCAACCTGAGCCCGCAGTACCGCTACGCCGACAACGAAGCGCCGAAGATCACCGGCTATCAGGCCAGCAACACGGTCAGCCTGAAGGTGCGCGACATCGCCAAGCTCGGCAAGGTGCTCGACGTGCTGGCCGCGCAGGGCGCCAACCAGATCAACGGCCCGCAGTTCGAGATCGACCAGCCCGAGCCGGTCTATGACGAGGCTCGCCTGGCCGCGCTGAAGAAGGCCCAGGCGCGTGCCGAGACGTACGCCAAGGCGCTGGGTCTGCGCGTGCGCCGGATCGTGAGCATCTCCGAGGGCAGTGGCGGCAACGTCCGCCCGATGATGATGATGCGCGCGGCCGCCGCGCCGATGTCCGCCGACGAATCCACCCCGGTATCGCCCGGCGAATCGACCGTGTCGGTCAACCTGGACGTGGTGTTCGATCTGGGCCGCTGATCCGCGCCCCGGTCAGTCCTCCATGACGGCGCCGAAAGGCGCCGTCATGCTGTGCGCGGCCCGATGCTGACTGCCAGCCAACTCCCCACCCGGCTCCTGACTTCCGGCCCACGCCGCGCTCGGGTATTGCTGTCATTGCGCGGCCCCGTCTGACCCCATGCGCCGCGCAGGCACGTTGATGTTCCCGCACATCTGGCAAGGAGAGTGGAGCATGGTCCGTACGCCGTCCCCGGTTGTCCCGCTGCATATCGACGCCTCCCGCGTGCTCGGGTGGAGCACCGCCATCGCTGTCCACGCGCTGGCCCTGATGCTGTTGTTGATTCCTGCCACCCAGCCGCTGATCAAGGCACCGCGCGAACGCATGCAGGTGAGGTGGGTGCTTCCGCCACCGCCACCGATGGATCTGACCCCTCGCCATCCGGACCCGGTGCCGCCCCGGACCGTGCCGGTGAACACGCAACGCGTGCCGTCGCCGCTGCCGCCCCCGACCGCCACCTTCGATGATGCACCGGCGGTGGCACCACTACCGGCCAGCGAGACCGCCGCACCGTCACTGGCGTCGGCCCCCGCAGCACCCGCACCGGCCGCCGGTGCCCAGCTCCAGTACCGCAGCGCACCTCCACCGCCGTATCCGGTCGCAGCGATCCGCCTCGGCCAGCAGGGAACCGTGCTGCTGCGCATCCGGGTCGATACGGAGGGCAACCCGGTGTCGGTGAGCATCGAGAAGAGCAGCGGCTCGCGGGTGCTTGACCAGGCGGCCCGCCAGCAGGTCCTGCGCCGCTGGCGCTTCGTGCCGGCCATCGTTGATGGGCAGACCATTGCGGCCGATGGCCTGGTGCCCATCGATTTTACGTTGCCGCGCTGAGGAATCGGGGAGCCCCACGACGGGGCTCCCCATTCACAAAATGTGACGCACAGCTTCTTTCCCCAATTAAGCAATTTTTCACTCTTGCGTCACCTGCAGCAAACCTAGATTGGCGCCGTTGCCACCGTCCTGGTGTCGACTTATTGACATCTAGGTTTTCCCAGTCAGGAGAGATGCTGTGAAACACCCGATCCAACGCCGCGACGACAGCCGCCGCACCAGCCTGGCCACCTCCATTTCCACGATCCTTACCGGCGGCGCCCTGCTGCTGGTGGGTGCCATGGCGTCGTCCTCCGCGTTCGCGCAGGAGCAGGCGACCAACCTTGACCGGATCACCGTCACCGGGTCGAACATCCCCCGCACCAACACCGAAACCCCCTCCCCCGTCCAGGTGGTCACCCGCCAGGAAATCGACCGTACCGGCAAGACCACCGTCGCCGAGTACCTGCAGACCCTGACCGCGGACGGGTCGGGCTCCATTCCCAAGACCTTCGGCAACGGCTTTGCCGGCGGTGGCGCAGGCATCTCGCTGCGCGGCCTGGGCGCCGGCTCCACGCTGGTGCTGTTGAACGGCCGCCGCATGGCGACCTATGGCCTGGCCGATGACGGCCAGAAAGTGTTCACCGATCTGAGCACCATTCCGCTGGATGCGGTCGAGCGCATTGAAGTCCTCAAGGACGGCGCGTCTGCGATCTACGGTTCGGACGCGATCGCCGGCGTGGTCAACATCATCCTGCGCAGCGACTTCAATGGCGCCATCCTGCGCGCCTCCTACGGCCTGTCCGGCGACAGCGACGGCGATGCCAAGAAGGCCACCCTGACCGCCGGCACCGGCGATCTGGCCACCGACGGCTGGAATGCGTTCTTCAGCCTGGACGTGGGCAAGACCGACGCGATCAAGATCAGCGACCGCAAGGACCGCAAGTGGATCGGCACCGGCGACATCCGCCGCTATGGCTACGGCAACAATGCGCAGTTCCTGGGCGGCGCCTTCCTCAACGGCCGCACCAGCGGCGGTAACAGCCCCAACGGCTCGGTGTTCGACGACCGTGCAGTGACCGCCACCACCCCCGCCTTCCTCGTCCCGCTGCCGGGTTGCCAGGGCCTTACGACGATTCCGGACCAGACCGATGCGTCGATCGCGCAGAACGGGTGCCTGTGGGATCCGGCGCAGCTGTACCGTGACCTGACCCCGGAGGAGAAGTACGTCAACGTGTTCGGTCGTGCCAGCTTTGCCTTCGGCGAAGGCGGCGAGATCTACACCGAGATCGGCTATTCCAAGAAGGAAACGACCTTCAGCAACACCCCCTCGGGCGTGTCGGGCAGCTGGGGCTTCCCGGACGGCCCGCGCAACGCCAGCAGCGGTCCCGGGGCCGTCGTGCTCAGCCCGACCCATCCGGACAATCCAATCCAGGGCCAGGCGTCGCGCCTGCGCTATTCGGCATGGGATGTGGGCCCGCGTGTCACCAACAACACCAATGAGTTCAATCGCTTCCTGGTGGGCGTCAAGGGTAACTGGGGTGAGTGGAGCTACGACACCGCCTACCTGCATTCGGGTACGGACCTGACCAACAAGCGCACCGGCTTCCTGCGTTACAGCGCGGTGCAATGCGCGCTCGGCAACCCGGCCTGCCCGGGCGGCGTGTGGCGCATCGGCGACAACGCCGGTCAGAACTCGCAGGCCCTGTACGACTACATCTCGCCGGACATCAGCGCCCGCGCCAAGTCCAGCCTGGACATGTTCGACTTCACCGTCTCGCGCAGCCTGGCTGACCTGAAGGGCGGTCCGCTGGGCCTGGCGCTGGGTACCGAATGGCGCAAGACCAGCAACAGCCTGACCCCGCAGACCTACACCGATCAGGGCGACATCATCGGCCTGGGCTACTCGGCCTACGACGGCACCCAGAATGTGTATGCCGGCTACGTCGAACTGTCCGCGCCAGTGCTGGAGCAGTTGGAACTGTCCGGTGCGGTGCGCTACGACAAGTATGAAAGCGGCGAAGGCAAGGCGACCCCGAAGGTTGGCATCAAGTGGACGCCGGCCGACTGGATCGCGGTCCGCGGCAGCTATGCCGAAGGCTTCCGCGCGCCGAACCCGGCCGAGAACGGCGACGGCGGCCTGGCCGCATTCTCCAACGCCCGCGATCCGGTGCGCTGCGCAGCCAGCCCGATTGCGGATGTGGGCACCAACTGCAGTGCACGCCCGGTGGCCATCATCACTCGGCCGAATCCGGACCTGAAGCCGGAAGAGTCCAAGAGCTACTCGGTGGGTCTGGTGCTGCAGCCGACCTCCAGCACCTCGATGACGATCGATGCGTGGCAGATCAAGCGCACCAACGAAATCGCACAGGGCGCCACTGCCGATGCGATCGCCGCGGGCAACGTGCTGCGTGACACCGATCTGATCAATGGCGTCGCAGGCACCGGTACGATCCTGGCGGTCAACACGGATTACATCAATGCCGCATCGACCCGCGTGCGCGGTATCGATACCGACATCCGCCAGACCTTCGACATCGGCCCGGGCCAGCTGGAAATGGACCTGCAGTGGAGCCACGTGCTCAAGTTCGAGCGCACCGATTCGGATGTGACCGTCGATTACGCCGGCACGCACGGCAACTGCGACGTCACCAACTGCATCGGCACGCCGAAGGACCGCATCAACTTCGGCACCACCTGGAAGCAGGGCCCGTGGAGCGTCAGCGGCGTGGCCAACTACATCTCCAAGATGGACAACACCGACTTCCGCGGTCCGGACGGCTCGTACCAGTTCTCCTACGCCGACGGTACAGACGTCGAGAAGATCTCCTCGTTCACCACCTTCGACCTGTCCGGTCGCTGGAACATCACCGAAGCCTTCGAGTTGAACGCCTCGGTGCAGAACCTGTTCGACCGCATCGCTCCGCTGGATCCGACCACCTATGGTGGCGTGAACTACAACCCGCTGCACTTCAGCGGCGCGATCGGCCGCTACTTCACCGTCGGTGCCAAGTACACCTTCGAATGAGGTAGCCGCACTTGGGGAACAAGGAGCCCGGGCAATGCCCGGGCTTTTTGTTGCAAAAAAAAGCCCCGCATCGCTGCGAGGCTTTTTCTCGAATCTTGGCGCCCGAAGTTGGACTCGAACCAACGACCCCCTGATTAACAGTCAAGTGCTCTAACCGGCTGAGCTATTCGGGCGGGGTGCGCATTGTAGCCCGTTTTTCGCGAGATGTAACCTGTCTGGCAACAACTATTTCACGCGCGGTGATACGGATGGTTGGCCAGCATCGCCGCGGCGCGGTACAGCTGCTCGGCCACCACCAGGCGCACCAGCATGTGCGGCAGCGTCAACGGCCCGATCGACCATTTCTCGTCCGCCATCGCCGACACTTCCGCCGAATGACCTTCCGGCCCGCCGATCAGGAAGGCCAGGTCCCGGCCCTGCCCACGCCAATGCTCCAGGCGCTGCGCCAGCTGCTCGGAACTGAGCTGGCGCCCCGGCACATCGAGCGCGACCACGTAGGCATTCTTCGGCAGCGCGGCGATCACCCGCTTGCCTTCGTCATCGGTCGCACGGCGCGCATCGCGCCCTTTGCCACGCAGGCCGGGCTCGATCTCGACCAGCTCGAACGGCAACCAGTGCGAGAGCCGCTTCTGGTATTCGGCAAACCCCTGCGCGACCCAGGACGGGGCGCGTTCGCCGGTGGCGATCAACTTGGCTTTCATCTCTGTCCTCCGCCGACACCCTGCGTGGCGCCGCAAAAGACAACGGCGCCATCGGCGCCGTTGTCGTGACCGTACGTGCGGGAATTACCGCGCGTCGTAGTCGTCGTCCGCATCGTCGAGCAGTTCGATCGGCGGCTGGTCGCCCACGGTCCACAGGCGCTCGAGCGCGTAGAACTCGCGCACGCGCGGCAGCATCACATGGACCACCACGTCGCCCAGATCGACCAGAACCCACTCGGCTTCGCGCTCGCCTTCCACACCCAGCGGCATCACGCCCAGCTTCTTGGCGAACTTCACCACTTCGTCGGCGATCGACTTGACGTGACGGCTGGAGGTGCCCGACGCGATCACCATGTAATCGGCGACGCTGGAGCGGCCGATCACGTCGATCTCAACGAGATCCTTGGCCTTCAGTTCTTCGGTGGCCCCGCGCACGCACTCGAGCAGCTGCAGAACGGAGGGCGCCGGATTCGGCAGTTGGACCTTGATGGTCTGGGGCTGGGCTTGGTTGCTCAAAGCGGGTCAACTCGATAAATGTGGGATCGATTATACGGGGCGGCGCGCCCGCGCGTATTCACGACGGTGTCGCGCCGTACAGGCGGTGATCGAGGATGTAGCCCGCGACAGCCTCAGGCAGCAGTTGCTGCCAGGGCCCGGCGGCGGCGATCTGCGCGCGTACCGCGGTGGCTGATTCCTCGCGCAATGGGGCCTGCAGGCGCAGCAGGCGGCCGGCCGGCGCGTTGAACAGCTCGCGCTCATGGCTGGCCCAGCGCCCGTCCAGGGCCTGCGCCAGCACCGGGTCCAAGGTGTCGGCCAGGGGGCTGCCCGGGCGGTCGGCGACGATGAAATGCGCCAGATCGAACAACGACGCCCACTGGTGCCAACTGGGCAGGGCCAGCAGGCTGTCCGCCCCGACCAGCCAGGCGATCGGCTGGCGTGGGCCCAGCTCGGCGCGCAGCTCGCGCAGGGTATCGACGGTATAGGACGGCACGCCCGGGGTGCGCTCGGCCCGGTCCAGCTCGCGCCGGTCCAGCAGCAGGCCGGGCTCGTCACCGATGGCCAGGGCCAGCATCGCCAGGCGCTGTGCAGCATCGGCGCCGGGGGCGGCACGGTGTGGGGGATCGGCGGCCGGCAGCAGGCGCACTGCGACCTGCAACTGGTCGCGTGCGGCGCGGGCAATGGCCAGATGACCCATATGGACCGGATCGAAGGTCCCGCCGTAATAGATGCGCAGCCCCATGGGCTCAGGCCCGGGCGAGCAGGCGCACGGCGCGGGCTTCGGAGACGGCGATCAGCAGCCGCTCCAGCGCCAGCCAGGCATCGCCATCGGCGCGCCCCTTGGCGATGCGGTCCACCAGCCCGGCCTCGGCCACGAAACGCTCCCAGCGCTTGACCTCGGGGTGGCGCTGCAGCGCGCGCTTGAACGGCGCCTGCCGCGATTCCCAGATGCCGCGGCTTTTCATCTCCGCCGCCAGGTTGCCGCCGCGCGCCTGCACCCGCGCCAGACCGGCCGTGGACAGCAGCTCGCGGATCACGATCGGGGTCAATGCGGCCACCGCTTCACCCTCGGCGCGCAGGCCGGCGATCATCCGCAGGACGGCGGCGGGCTGGCCGGAGAAGGTCGCTTCAACCAGACGGAACACGTCATAGCGGGCGGCATCGGCCACCAGCGACTCCATCGTGTCCACGTCCAGCGTCTGGCCATCGGCCAGCAGGGCCAGCTTGTCGATTTCCTGCGCGGCGGCGAGCAGATTGCCTTCCACCCGCTCGGCCAGGCGCTGCACGGCCTGGGGATCCGCGCGCAGGCCCTTGCCGCGCAGGCGCCGCTCGATCCACTCGGTGAGCTCATGCGGCTTGATCGCCCAGGCCACCGAGATGACCCCGGCGCGGCCTACGGCATCGGCCCACTTGGTCTGGTGGGCCTTGCTCCATTCGTTGCAGGTGATCAGCAGGATCACGTCGGGTGCCGGGTTGGCACAGAACTGGCTGATCACCTCGGCGCCTTCCTTGCCCGGCTTGCCGCTGGGCAGGCGCAGTTCCATCAGGCGTCGGGCACTGAACAGGCTGGGCGCATTGAAGCTGGCATCGAGCTGGTGCCAGTCGAAGTCACGGCCATCGGCATCGAAGACTTCGCGCTCATTGACGCCATCGGCGCGCGCCCGCGCACGCACCGCATCGGCGGCTTCCAGCACGCGCAGGGTCTCAGGCCCGGCGATCAGGTAGACCGGGGACAACGGCTGGCTGGCCGGTTGGCTGGCAAGCTGTTCGGGGCGCAGTTCCATCCGGGCAGGCCGATCCGTGGGCGGACCGGGCTCAGCGCCCCTGCGGGACGACGGCGGGGACCGCCGGCGTCGGGGTCGTCGAGGTCGGGCTTGCCGGGGTCGCCGCCGGAATCTCAACCGGCGTTTCCACCGGCGTCGTACCCGGCTTGGCCGGGGCACGGCCGTGCTCCAGCTCGGCACGGACCACGCTGTCGATGCGGCGCATGATCGAGGCCGACATCTCACGACGCAGTTCGTCGGCGAGGATTTCGCGCTCGGTGGTGGTACCGGTGGCATCGGTCGGCGGTGACACGTAGTCGCGCGACAGTTCGATCACCTGCTGCGGCACCAGCTCACTGCCATCTTCGCGGCGGAAGATGAAGATCACCGCGTAGCGCAGGCTGTATTCCTGGGCACGGCCCTGTGCATCGATCGCGATCGGCAGATCGCCCCAACGCTCGGACACCACCTGCAACTGCGAGGACGGGCCCGTGCTGTCCGGATCGGCCAGCTGCGCCCCGGAGGCCTGCAGGCCACGACGCAGCAGCTTGACCAGCTCGCTGTAGGGCGCGGTGGACACCACCTGGACCGCGGCGGTATCGGCCGGCAGCATCAGCTTGTTGCGCAGATGGAAGCCGCACCCGGCAAGGGTCGCGGTCAGGACAAGAGCAAGCAGGATTCGGGTCATGGACACAGTCTGTAGGAGCCGGGCGGTCGCGGCAACAAGCAGTGATCGTGCCGGATGCCGCGTGAACAGGACTTGATACCGGACCGGGTGCACAGGCACCCGGCAGGCACGACAGGATCAGCCCTGCGGGGCCGCCACGATGTTCACGATCTTGCCGGGCACGATGATGATCTTGCGCACCACCAGCCCTTCCAGGAACTTGGCCGCGTTCGGCTCGGCCAGACCCAGTGCTTCGATCTGATCCCGCGGGGCATCGGCCGCGACCTCGATGGTGCCACGCAGCTTGCCGTTGACCTGCACGGCCAGCGTCACTGCATCGCGCACCAGCGCAGCCGGATCGGCCTCCGGGAACGTCTGGTCTTCCAGCAGTTCTTCGCCATGGCCCAGCACCTGCCACAACGCATGGCTGGCATGCGGGGTGATCGGGTTGAGCAGCAGCACGGTGGCACGCAGCGCTTCCTGGCGGACCGCACGGCCCTGATCGCTGACGTCATCGAACTTGGCCAGCGCGTTCATCAGTTCCATCACTGCAGCGATCGCGGTGTTGAAGCTGTGGCGGCGGCCGTAGTCGTCGCCGACCTTGCCGATGGTTTCGTGGGTCTTGCGGCGCAGCGCCTTCTGCTCGGCGTTGAGCGCGGCCACGTCCAGCGCCGGGGCGGCACCGTCGGCGGCATGCTTCTGCACCTGCGCCCACAAGCGACGCAGGAAGCGCGCCATGCCATCCACGCCGGCTTCGTTCCACTCCAGCGACTGCTCCGGCGGCGCGGCGAACATCGAGAACAGACGCACGGTATCGGCACCGTACTTGCTCACCATCACCTGCGGGTCCACGCCGTTGTTCTTGGACTTGGACATCTTCTCGGTGCCACCGATCACCACCGGCTGGCCGTCGGCGATCAGGGTCGCCCCGACGATGCGGCCGCGCTCGTCGCGCTGCACATCGACATCGGCCGGGTTGATCCAGTCCTTGGAGCCGTCCGGATTCGGGCGGTAGTAGGTTTCGGCGATCACCATGCCCTGGCATAGCAGGTTCTGCGCCGGCTCGTTGCTGTCCACCATGCGCGCATCACGCAGCAGCTTGTGGAAGAAACGGAAGTACATCAGGTGCAGGATCGCGTGCTCGATGCCGCCGATGTACTGATCGACCGGCAGCCAGTAGTTGCCGCGCTTGTCGACCGCATCACGGGCACCCGGCGAGGTGTAGCGCGCGTAGTACCAGCTCGACTCCATGAAGGTATCGAAGGTGTCGGTCTCGCGCTCGGCCGCGCCGCCGCAGTCCGGGCAGGTGGTCTTGCGCCATTCCGGATCGGCCTTGATCGGCGAACCGGTGCCGACGAAGTTGACGTTCTCCGGCAGGATCACCGGCAGCTGCTCTTCCGGGACCGGCAAGGCGCCGCACTTGGGGCAGTAGATCACCGGGATCGGGCAGCCCCAGTAGCGCTGGCGGCTCACACCCCAGTCGCGCAGACGATAGTTCACACGGCGCTGGCCCTGGGCCTTGCGCTCGAAACGCTCGGCCAGTGCCTCGAAGGCGCCCTGGAAATCCAGCCCGTCGAACTCTTCGGAGTTGACCAGCTCGGTCTCGCGCGTCTTGTCGCCGTACCAGTCCTGCCAGCGCGTGGCGTCGTACGCGCTTTCTTCCTTGCGCAGCGACTTCAACGCGATGACCTGGCGGATCGGCAGGCCGTACTTGTTGGCGAATTCATTGTCGCGCTGGTCGTGACCGGGAACGGCCATCACCGCGCCGGTGCCGTAACCCATCAGCACGAAGTTGGCGACCCACACCGGCACCTGGGCGCCGGTGACCGGATGGATGGCGCGCAGGCCGGTATCCATGCCGCGCTTTTCCTGGGTTTCCAGCTCGGCCTCGGAGACGCCGCCCTGCTTCATCTCGGCCAGCAGCGCGGCCAGCGCCGGGTTGGACTTGGCCGCGTGCTGGGCCAGCGGATGCTCGCCGGCGATCGACACAAAGGTGACGCCCATCACGGTGTCCGGACGGGTGGTGAACACGCGCAGCGGGTCCAGCGTGCTGCCGTCAGCGTCACGCACGTCGAACTGGATCTCCAGCCCTTCCGAGCGGCCGATCCAGTTGCGCTGCATGGTCTTGACCGAATCCGGCCAGCCCGGCAGTTCGTCCAGGCCGTCCAGCAGTTCCTGGGCGTAATCGGTGATGCGCAGGAACCACTGCGGAATCTCGCGCTTTTCCACCAGCGCGCCGGAACGCCAGCCGCGGCCGTCGATGACCTGCTCGTTGGCCAGCACGGTCTGATCGATCGGGTCCCAGTTCACCACCGCGTTGCGGCGGTAGGCCAGGCCCTTGCGCATCAGGCGGGTGAACATGCGCTGCTCGTGCACGTAGTACTCGGGCGTGCAGGTGGCGAACTCGCGCGACCAGTCGATCGCATAGCCCATGGCCTTGAACTGGCCACGCATGTGCTCGATGTTGGCGTAGGTCCACTTGGCGGGCGCGGTCTTGTTCTTGATCGCCGCGTTCTCGGCCGGCAGGCCGAACGCATCCCAGCCCATCGGCTGCAGCACGTTGTGACCGGTCATCCGCTTGTAGCGGCTGATCACGTCACCAATCGTGTAATTGCGCACGTGGCCCATGTGCAGCGCACCGGACGGATACGGCAGCATCGAAAGGCAGTAGAACTTCGGCTTGTCCGAGGTCTCGGTGACTTCGAAGGCACGGGTGGCATCCCAGTACTGCTGGGCGGCGGATTCAACCTGCTGCGGATCGTAAACGTTGGGTTCGACGCTGGTCATAAAAACGCTAGTGCGGCGGCAAAGCGGCACAGGGTACCGCAGTGCGGCAAAGGGCTCCAATCGACGTTGCCCACTGCCGCGGCCAAAGCTGTCATCTCATTGAATTGACAGGGGATTGGCAGAACACGCTCTGCCCCTGCCCCGCGCCACGCGGCGTACCGGGGCGCAGCAACGACCCGCCCGCGCTCAGCCCCGCCGCGCCGCCGGGGCCAGCGGCAGCACCGCCACCAGCCAGACCAGCCACACCCCGAAGGCCACGCGCTGGGCCAGCGGGGCCGGCAGCAGGGCCTGCAGCGCGAACGCGGCCAGCAGCACGCCCACCCCGCACGCCAGATGCAGGGCGCCCACGGCACGCCACGCCGGCAGCCGCAGCGCGCCGATTCCGGACATCACCGCGCCCGGCACGAAGGCCAGCACCCAGATCATCCAGGCACTGGCGTGGTATTGGCTGGCGGGATTGTCCAGATCGCTGGTATCCAGCGGCAGCACGCCCATCGCGGTGAAGCCGACCCCGGCCAGCATCAGCAACTGCGCGCCGACCCGCATCGACCATGGCGCGGTGCGCGGCACCCGCAGCAGCAGGCGCAGCGCGACGAGGCTGGCCAGCAGGCCGGGCAGCGCAAAGCCGAGCAGATTGAAGGCCAGCGCATGCGGTACGCCCAGCGCACCCAGCAGCGCGACCGGGTGGCCGATCGGATCGAACAACGGCAGTGCCGCGCCGAAGCCCAGCACCGCGCCCACGAACGCGACAGCGGCGGCAATGCCGAACGCGCCTTCCCAACGATGGATTCCCGACATCTCGCACCCGGCCTGTTCACAAGGCCTGCATTGTCGCCGTTCCGCGCCTATTCCGCCCGGTGGGGTTGCGTCCGGCAGCAGCCGGCACCATACACTTCCTCTCCAGTTTCCCGTTGATCTGAAACCATGAGCGATCTGCCCCACGTGTTTGACGCCACCACCGAGACCTTCGAGACCGAGGTGCTGCAGAAGTCCCTGCAGACCCCCGTGCTGGTCGATTTCTGGGCCACCTGGTGCGGCCCCTGCAAGACCTTGGGCCCGATGCTGGAAAAGCTGGCCGGCGAATACCATGGCGCCTTCGAGCTGGCCAAGGTGGACGTCGACAAAGAACAGCAGATCGCCGCCGCCTTCCAGATCCGCTCGGTCCCGACCGTGTTCCTGGTCAAGGGCGGACAGATTGTCGATGGCTTCCCGGGCGCGGTGCCGGAAGGTCAGCTGCGTGAGTTCCTGACCCAGCACGGCGTGGTCCCGCTTGAAGCGGCCCCGGACGAAGCAGAAGCCGTCGAAGCGCCGCCGCTCGACCCGCAGGCCCAGGTCGACGTGCTGCGCGCGGCCATCGCCGCCGAGCCGGACAGGGAAGAGCTCAAGCTCGACCTGGCCCTGGCGCTGCTGCAGACCGGCGCCACCGCCGAGGCCACGGCCCTGATCGACGCCCTGCCGGCCAACCTCTCCACCGATGACCGCGCCGTGCGCGCCCGCGCCCGCCTGGAATTCGCCAGCGCCCTGCAGGACGCCCCGGCTCCCGAGGTGCTGGACGCCCGCATCGCGGCCAATGGCGATGACCTGCAGGCACGCCATCTGCGTGGCGTGCAGCTGCTGCTGTCCGGACAGGACGCCGCCGCGCTGGAGCAGTTCCTGGACATGCTGCGCCGGGACCGCACCTACGACGAGGGCCGCCCGCGCAAACTGCTGATCGATGCCTTCAAGGTGATCGAGGATGAAGACCTGGTCGGCCAGTACCGCCGCCGGATGGCCTCACTGCTGTTCTGATCGGCCAGCTCTCACCGGGATGATCGGATCTATGCGGGCCAGAGCCTTGCCGGGCTCTGGCCGAACGTGAATCACGTTCAGAAACCCTGCACAGCCGCCGGGCAATAATGCCGCCGCGGCACACTGGAGGCCGCGATCCATCGGGGAGGATGAGGTCTGGGCCATGCTGGCCCCGTGGCTGCGCCCCGCCTTGCAGGGCCGTAATGACCGTGAGAGTGACCCGTTTGCTTCGTCTCCCCCTGGCCGTCCGCGCGCTCGCGCTGGTGGTGCTGCTGCTGTCCGCCGCGCCGTTGCTGGCCCAGAACTGGACCTATCGGGTGCGCCCCGGCGACACGATCTGGGACCTCAGCGCCCGCTATCTGAAACCGTCCATCGCCTGGGAACAGCTGCAGTCGCACAACGGCATCGCCGATCCCTACCGGCTGCCGCCCGGCAGCCAACTCCGTTTCCCCGTGGCCTGGCTGCAGGTCCAGCCTGCACCGGCGCGCGTACTCGCCGTGCGGGGCCCGGTACACAGCCAGACCGACGGCCAGCCCCGTCGCGAGGTGGCCGAAGGCGATCTGCTGCGGATCGGCCAGGAACTGTTCACCGGCGACGATGCCAGCGTCACCGTGGTCTTCGCCGATGATTCACGCCTGCAGCTGCGCGAACAGTCCCGGCTGCGCTTGGACCAGCTCAGCCGCTATGGGCGCACCGGCATGGTCGATACCCGCCTGCGCCTGGAACAGGGCCGTGCCAGCAACCGCGTCACGCCTGCCAATGGTCCGGCGTCGCGCTACATCATCGATGCGCCCACGGCGACCAGCAGCGTACGCGGCACCGTCTTCCGGGTCAGCGCCGGCCGGGACGGCCGTGGCGCGGCCACCGAGGTACTGGAAGGCCGCGTGCAGGTCGGCAACCGTCGCGGCCAGCGTCTGGTCACCCACGGCCAGGCCACGCGCAGCCCGTCGCGCGATGCGCGCCCGGCCGATCTGGAGGCGCTGCTGCCAGCCCCCGTGTTGACGACCGATCCCCAGCGGCTGGCCACCCTGCCCGCTGCGCTGGCCTGGCAGCCGGTGCCGGATGCCGTTGGCTACCGCGTCGAAGTGGTCCGCGCCGACCAACCGGAGGTGCTGCTGTTCGCCCGCGATACCGATACCACGGCGCTCACCCTGCCCGACCTGCCGCCCGGCGATCTGCGCGTGCTGGTGCGGGCGGTCAGTGCGGAACAGGTGGAAGGGCTGGATGCCGGGCAGGACTTCCAGGTGCGTGACCAGCCGATCGCCCCGCTGACCGTACGCCCGCTGCATGGCCAGACCATCAACAGCCCGCGGCCCCGTTTTGAGTGGACCCGCGTTTCCGACGCCGCGCGGACCGTCCTGCAGATCGCCCGCGACCCGCAGTTCCTGGATCCGCTGCTCGAACAGGACACCCGCGCCACGCACCTGCGCCCCGGCCAGGACCTGGCCCCGGGCGACTATGTCTGGCGCATCGCCTCGGTCGACGGCAATGGACACCGGGGTCGCTACAGCCAGCCCTTGCCGCTCACCATCACCGATCTGCCGATCGATCCGGCGCTGCAGCCGCCGGAGGCCGCCAAGGGCCAGTTGACGCTGCGGTGGCAGGCCGGTGAAGCGGGTCAGCGCTATCGCGTGCAGCTGGATCGGCGCGGCGACTTCGCCACGCCATTGCTGGACCGCGAGCTCGAGCAACCCGAGGTGACACTCAAGCGCCCTTGGCGCGGCACGTTGCACGTCCGCGTGCAGTACATCGACGAAGACGGCTACGCCGGTCCGTTCTCGCCGACACAACAGATCGCCCTGCCGTGCCGCACCTGTTACGGCGCCGGCGGTGGCGCCCTGCTGCTGTGGCTGCTGTTGTGACGCCGCTGCATCTGCCCTGGCCACACCGTGTGCTGCTGGCCGCACTGGTCGGCGCATCTGCGGTTGCCGCCAGCCACTGGCAATGGTTCTGGACGCAGGATGAAGCGGTGTACGACGCCTACGTGGGCGGTTGGGAATACACGCCCGACGCGCGCCTGCTGATCGTCGCGATCGACGACAACAGCCTGCAGCAGCTGGGTCAGTGGCCGTGGCCACGCGGCACCCATGCCCGCCTGCTGGATCGGCTCACCGATGCCCGCACCGAGCGCGTGGTACTGGACCTGGTGTTGTCCGAAGCCGACCGCCAGGACAGCAGCCAGGATGCCGAGCTGGCCGCAGCGATCCGCCGCAACGGCCATGTCGTGCTTCCGGTGGTGGCCGCACCGGCCAGTGGCCCGCGCATGGCCGAGGAGCTGCTGCCGATCCCGCTGATCGCCGCCAACGCGGCCAGCCTCGGCCACACCGACATCGAGGTGGACAGCGACGGGGTCGCCCGCGGGCTGTTTCTCACCGCCGGCATCGGTTCCCCGCACTGGCCAGCGCTCGGCCTGGCGCTGGCCAATCCCCCGGGTCCGCTGCCCGGGCTGCGCGATGATCGTCCGGGCCTCGATTCGCCCTACCAGTGGCGACGCGACCACTACGTGCGCGTGCGCTATGCCGGGCCGCCCGAGCGCTTTCCGCAGGTCTCCTATGTGGATGTGCTGCAGGGCGAGGTGGACCCGGACGTGCTGCGCGGCCGGCTGATCCTGGTCGGCATGACCGCCAGCGGCATTGCCCCGCGCCTGCTCACCCCGACTACCCGCGAACGCTGGATGAGCGGCAGCGAGTACCAGGCCAATGTCGCCTCGATGTTGCTGGACGACAAGGTCATCGCACCGCTGCCTCCGGCGTGGCAGAGCGCGCTCACCGGGGTACTGGTCGCACTGTGCTGCCTGTTGCTGACGCTGCCGCGCGCCTGGTTGAGCGGGATGTTGGCGCTGCCGTCGACGCTGCTGCTGAGCTTCGTGCTGCTGCGCGCGGGCAACCTGTGGTTCGCCCCGGCAGCTGCGTTGACCGGCATGCTGGCGGTGATCCTGGCGTGGGCGCTGTGGCGGGTCAGTGCCTGGCGGCGCCAGGCCAACAGCGATGCCCTCACCGGGCTGGGCAACCGGCTGCGCTTCGAACAGACCCTGCAGGCCGAGCATGACGCGGGGCGCCGTTCCGGACGGCCGTTGACGTTGGTGCTGATCGATGTGGACCACTTCAAGCGCCACAACGATGAGTTCGGCCACCAGGCCGGCGACAACGTGCTGCGCCGGATCGCGCAGGAACTCCACGCGCATGCCCGCCGCCCCCGTGACATGGCCGCGCGCTTCGGCGGCGACGAGTTCGCGCTGATCCTGCCCGACACCACGCCGGAAGGCGCCCTCCAGGTGGTGCAGGATCTGGTCGCACGCGCACAGGCGCTGGAGATCCCCGCCGGGCGCGGCGCGACCACGCATATCACCGTGACCGTCGGCGTGTTCACGCGGGTGCCGACTGCGAACACCGAGCCGCGGCATTTCTTCGAAGGTGCCGATGCAGCGCTGTACCAGGCCAAGGCGGCCGGCCGGAATGGGTATGCGGTGGACGACGGCGGGCCGGGCTGAGGCGCCGCCACTCCATACGCAAGCGAATGGTAGACTCCGATCACCTCTCCACTGAGATGCGATCCGAATGAAGGCCTCCGTCTTCCGCCTTGGCCTCAACCTGTGGCCGCCGTTCCTGTTCACGGGCATCCATGTCACCGAGGTCAGCGCCGACTACCGCCATGTGCGCGTCGAGTTGCGCATGCGCCCCTGGAACCGCAATTACGTGGGCACCCATTTCGGTGGCAGCCTGTTCGCGATGACCGATCCGTTCTGGATGCTCACCGTGATGCAGAACCTGGGCCGCGATTACTACGTCTGGGACCGCGCCGGGGAAATCGAATTCCTCAAGCCGGGCCGCGGCACGGTGGCCGCCGAGTTCAGGCTGGACGAGGCGCTGCTGGATCAACTGCGTGCCGCCACTGCCAGCGGGGAAAAGTACCTGCACTGGTTCAGCAATGACATTGTCGATGCGAAAGGCGAGGTCATCGCCCGCGTGCGCAAGCAGGTCTACCTGCGCCTCAAGCCCGAGGCACGCCAGCGCGCGGGATGAGCCCTCGCGCGCTTGCTATGCTCGCGCGCCGGCTTCACCCCACGGACGACCATGCGCCTGCCCCTGCTTGCTGCCCTGCTGCTCACTGCCCTGCCCGCGTCCGCGCAGGAACTGCGGATCCCACCGGTCGACTATCCGGTATTGCCCGCCCACGCCACCCGGGCCGAAGGTTTCGTGCCGTCAGGATGGCGCATCGAGCAGCAGCTTCGCGGCGATCTCAACGGCGACAAGCGCGAGGATCTCGTTCTCGTGCTGCGCCAGCAGGACCCGCGCAACATCGTCGAACACGATGGCTTCGGCATCAGCCCGCTGGACAGCAATCCACGCATGCTCGCCATCGCCTGGGCCACGCCGACCGGCTACTCGCTCGCTGCGCAGAACCACACGCTGATCACCCGCCACGAGGCGCCGAACCTGTCCGATGTCTTCGAGGAGGGCGCCGGCGTTTCGATCGTGCGTGGCACGCTGCAGACCACGCTGTTCTTCTTCTCCAACGCCGGCAGCTGGTCGACCGGCTCGGCCAGCTACACCTTCCGCTGGCAGGAGGGTGCCTTCGCGTTGATCGGCTACGACCGCAGTTCGATGATGCGCAACTCCGGGCAGACCGAAAGCCTGAGCATCAATTACTCGACCCGACGCGTGCGTCATGCCGAAGGCAGCATGGAATCGGACGAGGACAGCGTGCGCTGGGAGACCCTGAGCTCGCCGCAGCGCTGGACCCTGGAGACCGTCGGCGACGGCAGCGCGTTCGAGCCGCTGGCATCGGTACAGGATCGCTGAGCCACGGCATCCCGGCACGTTTGCTAGTGCGCAGGTGCGCGCATCGGCACCCGCAGCGTCGGTCCGACGTCGCTCATCACCGCGCGCCGCTCCACCTGCAGCCAGTGGCCATCGTCGCTGAGCACCGGTGTGCGGGTGGGCGAGCGTAGCGCTTCTGGCAGGCGCTGCAGGGCCACGGACGCGGGGGTGGGCTGCTGCCGCAACCAGCGCTGCGCCGCAACCAGGCGCAGCATCGCGGCCGCGTCCTGCGGGCGGCCTGCGTACTGCCGCATGTCCGGCCCGGTGATGTTGGACAAGGCGCATCCCAGCGGATTGGCGATGCAGGCAAAGCGATCCTGCGCGGGGCCGGGAATCGGGGTGGGCGCATCCCGGGTGGCCACCCGTTCAGCACTGGCGGCGCATGCCCACGCATAGCGCGGCGCCATGCGTGCCTGGGTGCGCGGCACATCCAACAGCAGGTGCTGCGCCGCCGGGTTCCCGGTCGTCAGGCGCACTCCCGCCCCGGCCAGCCCGAACTCACCGCGCATCGCCGTGCACAGGCTCTGCTCGTCGGCCGTCATCGGCGCCAGTGCGGCGCCGCAGATGGCAGGCAGCGCGGTATCAGCAGGCAGTTCAACCAGGATGTCGGCCAGCAGCCGCGCGTTGCTCTCCACCATCGCCGCACCGATCATGCTGGTGATCAGGGTATCGCCCTGCCCCGTCATCCGCCGACCGCTGAGGATGTCCGCGCATGCACCGGCGAGTGCGGTGCCACTGTCGCCACGCACATGGGCGAGCGCGTGCGCGGAGACAGGATCGAGCACCGGCTGAAAGACCGGCAGTGGGACCATCGGATCCGTGTCGAACGGCTTGAACGGCGAGGTGAAGTGACCGTAGCCGGCAAGCGCGGCCACGCGCTGGTGAAGCGCGTCGTGTCCGGCATGCGCAGCCTCGACACCGTCCGGGTCGGCGCGCACCGCCGCCAGACACCCGATACCCCGCCGGCCGCAGCCTGCCGGGGCAGACAGCGGCGTTGCGCGGAAGCGTCCTTCCGCACTGGACGAGACCGGTCGCTGGCCGGGTGAACCGGTGCGCCACCGCTCGACGTCCTGCGCCATGACGGCGTCACCGCCGGCGCCCTCCAGCCCGTCGTAACGCAGGGTCCACAGCGCGGTGAAGCCGTTCTCGCCACGCATGGGCAAGGGCGCCTGCAGCAGCCGCATCGCCTCGCGCTGTTCAACTGGCAACGGCCAGAACCGCGAAGCCGCCCAGAGCACGACGACCGCCACTGTCAGGCTCAGGATCGAGATGCCCACCCATTTCAGACCTGTCTTCAACACAGCGTTCTCCCAGACCCCGCGTCCTGCAGGGAGCGCCAGCGTAAACCGGGCATCGCCACCGCTACAATGCGCGGATGTCGCCCGAAGCCCCCCAACTCGTTCCGCGTCCCTCCCTGCAGCGCCTGTTCCTGACCGGCCTGCTGACCCTGCTGCCGATCTGGCTGACCTGGGTGGTGGTCAAATTCGTGTTCGTGCTGCTCTCGGGCATTTCCAGCCCGCTGGTGGTGCCGCTCTCCGAGCAGATCGCCGCCTCGTTCCCGCATTACCTGGGCTGGATCAAGGTCGAGTGGATGCAGGACATCATCGCCCTGGCCGCCACGCTGCTGGTGATCCTCTCGGTGGGCGTACTCAGCCGCCGCGTGATCGGCCAGCGCCTGCTGCGCTGGTTCGGCGCGGTGATCAAGCGCATTCCGCTGGCCAGCATCATCTACGACAGCGCCAAGAAGCTGCTGGACATGCTGCAGACCGAGCCGGGCAGTACCCAGCGCGTGGTGCTGATCGATTTCCCCCACCGGGACATGAAGTCGGTCGGCCTGGTCACCCGGGTGATCAAGGAACAGGGCACCGGCCGCGAACTGGCGGCGGTGTATGTACCCACCACACCCAACCCGACCTCTGGCTATCTGGAAATCGTGCCGGTGGAACTGCTCACGCCCACCGACTGGACCGTGGACCAGGCAATGAGCTTCATCATCTCCGGCGGCGCGGTCGCCCCGGAAAGCGTGCCGTTCACCCGCGCCGGCGATCGTTGAGCATCGCGGAAGCCCCACGCTGCCGCAGCTGACTGAGCGCCGTACGTGACAAAGCTGACCGGGGGCCGGTGCTGGCCGTACGCAGGCGAATCGGGCAAGCTCCCGTGTCTGTGCGTTTACGGAAACAGCCGATGCCCCACCCCGCCCGCGCCCTGGCGCTTGCCATCGCCGTCCTGATGGCCTTCAGCGCCGCCGCCCCGGCCGAAGCTGCCAAGAAGAAGGCCACCCGGCCCGCCGCGACACAGTCCCGGCCCGCTGCCAAGCCCAAGGCCAAGCCGCGTGCACGCCCGGCCGCCGCCCCTGCCCGCCAGCCGCTGGTGCGCCAGCAGAGCAAGGCCGCGCAGCTGGACCGGATCTACGATGAGTACTGGGATGCCTCGATGCGGCTCAATCCGCTGCAGGCCACGTTCCAGGGCGACAGCCGCCACAACGATCAGCTCCCGAACATCCTCTCCGCCGCCTACCGCCAGCAGTCGCATGACTTCACCGTGGAGTGGCTGGGCAAGGTCGAGAAGATCGGCCCGGATGGCCTGACCGGCCAGGACCTGCTCAGCTATGAAATCTTCGTGCGCGATGCGCGCATGTCACTGGCCGCCGAGCAGTTCCCCGGCTGGATGCTGCCGGTGAGCCAGTACTACAACCTTGGCAGCATCATGGCCATTCTCGGCTCCGGCTCCGGTGCGCAGCCCTTCAACACGGTGCAGGATTACGATGGCTGGTCACGCCGTTCGCTGGGCATTCCCGCCCTGTTCGAACAGGCCATCGCCAACATGCGCCAGGGCATGGCCGCCGGTGTGGTACAGCCACGCGATCTGATGGAAAAAGTACTGCCGCAGCTGGATGCGGTGATCAAGCCGACCGCCGAAGAGAGCATCTTCTGGGCGCCGATACGCAATCTGCCGGAGGATTTCCCGGCCGCCGACAAGGCCCGTATCACCGCCGAATACAAGCGCATGATCGAGTTGCGCATCATGCCGTCCTACCGCGCCCTGCGCGGCTTCATCGCCACCGAGTACCTGCCCGCCGCACGCAGCACCGATGGCCTGGCGGGCCTGCCCGGCGGCAAGGCCTGGTATGCGCAGACCATCGTGCAGAGCACCGCGTCCACGCTGACGCCCGAACAGATCCATGCGCTGGCCGAACAACGCGTGGCCACCCTGCAGGCGCAGATCGCCGCGATCATGAAAGAGAACAAGATCCGCGGCTCGCAGCAGAAGCTGCTGCGCACCATGCGCACCGACCGCGATTTCCAGTATGCCAACGCCGATGCACTGATCAACCGCTACAAGCAGCTGCAGAGCCAGGTCAACGCACGCCTGCCCACGCTGCTCGGCACGCTGCCCAAGGCGCCGATGGAAATCCGCGCGGTCGAGCCCGAACGCGCGGCCACCGCCGGCGCGGTGAGCTACCAGCAGCCGTTGCCGGACGGCATGCGCCCGGGCGTGCTGTACATCAACACCGGCGATCTGCCGAGCCGCCGCCGCTGGTCCGCACCGATGCAGTTCCTGCACGAGGGCATTCCGGGCCATCACGTGCAGCTGGGCCTGCAGCAGGAGCTGGACAAGCTGCCGCGCTTCCGTCGTCTGGGCGGCGATATCGCCTTCGTGGAAGGCTGGGGCCTGTATGCCGAGTCGCTGGGCGAGCAACTGGGCGTCTATCAGGATCCGTATGAGCGGATCGGCTACCTGCAGGCCGCGCTGACCCGTGCCGCGCGCATGTCCGCCGACACCGGCGTGCACGCGCAGGGCTGGAGCAAGCGCCAGGCCGTGGACTATCTGGTCAAGACCGCGGACATGAGCGCCAGCGATGCCACCGCCGAAGCGGAGCGCTTCATGGCCCTGCCCGGGCAGACCCTGGCCAATGGCCTGGGCGAGCTGAAGATGATGGAGCTGCGCGACAAGGCCAAGGCGGCACTGGGGCCGCGTTTCGACGCGCGCCGCTTCCATGAGGAAGTGCTGCGCGATGGCTCGATGCCGCTGGACATCCTGGATGCCAAGATCGCCCGCTGGATCGCCAGCCAGAATAGCCCGGCCACGCCCGCGCCCGCGCCCTGAAGGAACCGAGCATGCACATCGTGCGGCATCTGCGTGTGTGGATCAGCGCGATGTGCATCGCCGGCAGCGGCACCGTCATCGCAGCGCCGGTGCTGACGCCACCGGATCCGGGCATCGATGCGCTGATGCAGCGCTACGATGGCCAGGTCCCCGGCGCCGCGGTGCTGGTCCTGCACGACGGCAGGCCGGTGTTCCGGCGCGGGTACGGCCTGGCGGTGCTGGAAGATCGCACCGCCGTGACCGCGCAGACCCATTTCCGCCTGGCCTCGGTCAGCAAGCAGTTCACCGCCGCGGCGATCCTGCTGTTGGCCGAAGATGGCGCGTTGACCCTGGATGACCCAGTGAAGCGCTGGCTGCCCTCGTTGCCAGCGGCCGCCGATGCCATCACCCTGCGCCAGCTGCTCAGCCACACCAGCGGCCTGCTCGACTACGAAGACCTGATGGCTGCCGACGCGACCGTGCAGGTCCATGACCAGGACGTGCTGCATCTGCTGGAACACCAGGACCGGACATACTTCGCGCCGGGCTCGGCCTACCGTTACAGCAACAGCGGCTACGCGCTGCTGGCGCTGGTGGTCGGCAAGGCCGCCGGCACTGATTTCGCCAGCTTCCTGCGCCAGCGGATTTTCCTGCCGCTGGGCATGCGCGACAGCGTGGCGCATCAGGACGGCGTGGACGACGTCGCGCGCCGCGCCTATGGCTACAGCGAGCGCGACGGGCGCTGGCAGCGTACCGATCAAAACCCGACCAGCGCGGTGCTCGGCGATGGTGGCGTGTATTCCTCGTTGGATGACCTGGCGCGCTGGGATGCGGCGCTGTATGACCAGCGCCTGTTGAAGGCGACCTCGTTGAAGCAGATGTTCTCCCCTGCCACCCCCACCGCCGAGACGGATGTGCCGTTCTACGGCTTCGGCTGGCGGCTCAACGGTGGCGCGCAGTGGCACAGCGGCGAGAGCATCGGCTTCCGCAACGTGATCCTGCGCTATCCGGCGCAGCGCCTCACCGTGATCGTACTCAGCAACCGCAACGCCCCCGAACCCTATCCGCTGGCGCTGCAGATCGCCGGGCGCTGGCTGGATACTCTGCAATGAACGCTTCTGACACGTCCCCACTGATCGGCATCCACCACGTGGCCCTGATCTGCGCCGATTACGCCCGCTCCAGAGACTTCTACACCCGCGTGCTCGGCCTGCAGGTGATCGCCGAGAACCATCGCGCGGCGCGCGACTCGTGGAAGCTCGACCTGGCCCTGCCCGATGGCAGCCAGCTGGAGCTGTTCTCGTTCCCGGGCGCGCCGGCACGGCCGAGCCGCCCCGAGGCGCAGGGCCTGCGCCACCTGGCCTTCCGCGTGCATCTGCTGGAGCCGATGATCGAGCGGTTGACCGCGGCCGGCGTGGCCTGCGAACCGATCCGGGTGGACGAGTACACCGGCCGCCGCTTCACCTTCTTCGCCGACCCGGACGACCTGCCGCTGGAGCTGTACGAGATCCCGGCCGACGCCGGCTGAACCGTGCGCCGGGCACGTTCCGTACCGGAGCGAATGGGTATACAGTCGGCCCTGTACCGGCCGCCTGCGCCGGCGTTCACGGACATCCCTGGGAGGGGAACATGCGCAAGACTTTCAAGACCCTGTTGCTGGCGCTGCCGCTGATGATGGCCGCGATGTCGGCCAGCGCCGCCGACGGCGCCGTCGGCCGCTGGAAGACCATCGATGACAAGACCGGCAAGGTGAAGTCGATCGTGGAGATCACCCAGGCCACCAACGGCACGCTGACCGGCAAGGTCGTGGACATCCTGCACTCGGACAAGGGCCCCAATCCGGTCTGCGACGGCTGCGAGGGCGCCAACAAGAACAAGCCGGTCAAAGGCATGACCATCCTGTGGAACCTCAAGGCCGACGGCACCAACGCCTGGTCCGGCGGCACCATCCTAGATCCGGGCAACGGCAAGACCTACAAGTCCAAGATGAAGCTGCAGACCGGCGGCGCCAAGCTGGACGTGTCCGGCTGCGTGGCCTTCATCTGCCGCGCCCAGACCTGGGTGCGCGAGTAAGCCCGGCGCTGCTTTTGAGCCCTCGTAACCCGGCTTCGGCCGGGTTACTGCGTTTTGGCGTGCGATAATCCCCGGTTCCCCTGGCAACAGCGCTCATCATGACCCGCACCGCTCTCGTCACCACCGCCCTGCCCTACGCCAACGGCCCGCTGCACCTGGGCCACCTGGTCGGCTACATCCAGGCTGACATCTGGGTGCGCGCGCGTCGAATGAGCGGCGGCAAGACCTGGTTCGTCTGCGCCGATGACACCCATGGCACCCCGATCATGCTCGCGGCCGAGAAGGCCGGCGTGACCCCGGAGGCCTTCATCGCCAACATCCAGGCCAGCCACGAGCGTGATTTCGCCGCGTTCGGCGTGGCGTTCGATCATTACGACTCGACCAACTCGGCGGCCAACAAGGCGCTGACCGAAGCCTTCTACCTCAAACTCGAGGCCGAAGGGCACATCGCGCGCCGTTCCGTGGCCCAGTTCTACGACCCGGCCAAGGGCATGTTCCTGCCGGACCGCTACATCAAGGGCATCTGCCCGAACTGCGGTACCCCGGACCAGTACGGCGACAACTGCGAAGTCTGCGGCGCCACCTACAGCCCGACCGACCTGAAGGACCCCAAATCGGTGATCTCCGGCGCCACGCCGGAAATCCGCGATTCGGAGCATTTCTTCTTCGAGGTCGGCCGCTTCGAAGGCTTCCTGCGCGAGTGGCTGGCCGGCGACGTCGCCCTGCCGGGCGTGAAGGCCAAGCTGGGTGAGTGGCTCAACGCCGAAGGTGGCCTGCGCGCGTGGGACATCTCGCGCGATGCGCCGTACTTCGGCTTCCAGATCCCGGGCCACCCGGGCAAGTACTTCTACGTGTGGCTGGATGCGCCGATCGGCTATCTCTCCAGCTTCCAGGCGCTGTGCGCGAAAACTGGCGAAGATTTCGAGGCGCACCTGCGCGCCGGCACCAGCACCGAGCTGCACCACTTCATCGGCAAGGACATCGTGAACTTCCACGGCCTGTTCTGGCCGGCGGTGCTGCACGGCACCGGCCACCGCGCGCCGACCCGCCTGCACGTCAACGGCTACCTGACCGTGGATGGCGCCAAGATGTCCAAGTCGCGGGGCACCTTCGTGATGGCCCGCACCTTCCTGGATGCCGGGCTGGAACCGGAAGCGCTGCGCTATTACTTCGCGGCCAAGTCCTCTGGCGGCGTGGACGATCTCGACCTGAACCTGGGTGATTTCATCGCGCGCGTCAACGCGGATCTGGTCGGCAAGTTCGTCAACCTGGCCAGCCGCTGCGCCGGCTTCATCAGCAAGCGCTTCGAGGGCCGCCTGGCGGCTGCGCTGCCCGATGCCGCCCAGTACGACCGCTTCGTCGCCGCACTGGCGCCGATCCGCGAGGCGTACGAGCGCAACGATCCGGCTGCCGCGCTGCGCCTGACCATGACCCTGGCCGACGAAGCCAATCGCTACATCGACGACCAGAAGCCGTGGGTGATCGCCAAGCAGGACGGTGCCGACGCGCAGCTGCAATCGGTCTGCACCCAGGGCCTGAACCTGTTCCGCGTGCTGGTCACCGCGCTCAAGCCGGTGCTGCCGGCCACCGCCGCGCAGGCCGAGGCTTTCCTGGCCGCGCCCGTGCACGCCTGGACCGACATCGTCGCCCCGCTGACCGCGCACACCATCGCGGTGTATGAGCCCCTGTTCACCCGTATCGACCCGAAAAGAATCGACGCCATGACCGACGCATCCAAGGACACCCTGCAGGCCGCCACCCCGGCCCCCGCCGCCCCGGCCAAACCGGCCAAGCCCGCTGCCGCACCGGCACCGGTTGCTGCGGCCGATGGCGAGGCCGCACCGGCCTACATCGGCATCGACGACTTCGCCAAGCTGGATCTGCGCATCGGCAAGGTGCTGGTCTGCGAGTTCGTGGAAGGGTCGGACAAGCTGCTGCGTTTCGAACTCGACGCCGGTGACCTGGGCAAGCGCCAGATCTTCTCCGGCATCCGCGCCAGCTACGGCGAGCCGGAACAGCTGGTCGGCCGCAGCGTGGTCTTCATCGCCAACCTGGCCCCGCGCAAGATGCGCTTCGGCCTGAGCGAAGGCATGATCCTGTCGGCCGGTTTCGACGGCGGCGCACTGGCCCTGCTGGATGCCGACAGCGCCGCGTTGCCGGGCATGCCGGTCCGCTGATCGCTGCGGCAGGGCGGCCACCGGGTCGCCCTGCCACGCTCTTCTGCCTGGAGGTGTGGGTTGGAACTGGCGCTGTTCGATTTCGACCACACGGTCACCACCTGCGATACCTACGGGCGGTTCCTGCGCCGCGTGGCGACCCCCGAACAGCTTGCACAGGCCTGGTGGAAAGTCGGCCCGTGGCTGCTGGCCTATCGCCTGAAGCTGATCTCCGCGCAACGCATCCGCGCCCGTGTCACCCGCCTGACCTTCACCGGCCGCCATCTCGAGGACATCACCGCCCAGGCCGCCGGCTACGCGCGCGATGTGCTGCCGCAGGTGATGCGGCCGGAGATGCTCGAGCAGATCCACTGGCACCTCAAGCAACAGCACACCGTGGTGATCGTGTCCGGCTCGCTGGACCTGTACCTGCGCCCATGGTGCGAGGCGATGGGGTTGCAGCTGATCTGCAACCGGCTGGACAGCCACGACGGACGCCTCACCGGGCGCTACGCCGAGGGCGACTGCGGCCCGCGCAAGGTGGAGCACATCCGTCGGCGTTACGACCTCGCGCGCTACCTGCGCATCCACGCCTACGGCGACAGCCGCGAAGACCGCCCGATGCTCGCGCTCGCCCACGAGCGCTGGTATCGCGGCAAGCCCGTGAAGCCGCGTCGGGATTCGCCGGCTACACCACCACCGGCCCGGGACAGCCGGGCCTGATGCCCCACCGCGCAGCCACCGCCACGCCATGAGCCTCCCCATCGATACCCTCACCGAACGCCTCGACCGCCTCCTGCCGCAGACCCAATGCGGGCAATGCGGCTACGACGGCTGCCGCCCGTATGCCGAGGCGATGGCACGCGGCGAGGCGGGCATCGATCACTGCCCGCCCGGCGGCGATGCAGGCGCGCGCGCGCTGGCGAACGTACTGGGTGTGCCGGCAGTGCCGTTCGACCGCACGCGCGGTGCACACAAGGCACCGCAGGTCGCGGTGGTGATCGAAGCCGACTGCATCGGCTGCACCAAGTGCATCCAGGCTTGCCCGGTGGATGCGATCGTCGGGGGCGCCAAGTACATGCACACCGTCATCGCCGATCTGTGTACGGGCTGCGAGCTGTGCATCCCGCCCTGCCCGGTGGACTGCATCGACCTGGTCAGCGCGCGCTGACCCTTGCGCCGGCCGCTATGCGCCTCGCGGCGGCGGCAGGGTCTGGGCGCACGGCGATGCGTCGATCACCATGGCGCCCAGCGGTCCCGCGATGCGCTTACGGCAATGCCGCGGTCACCACGATCTCCACCTTCCAGCTCGCATCCGCCAGCTTGGCTTCCACCGTGGCGCGCGCCGGGGTCATGCCAGCCACCACCCACTCATCCCACGCGGCATTCATGCCGGCGAAATCATTGATGTCGGCCAGGAAGATTTCCGCGCGCAGGATGTGCTGCTTGTCACTGGCCACCAGCGCCAGCAGCTTGTCGATCTCTTCCAGCACCTGACGGGTCTGGCCGGTGATGTCCTGGCTGGTGTCTTCAGGGATCTGCCCGGACAGATAGGCGACCTTGTTGTGCACGGTCATTTCGGACATGCGCGGGCCGACATCGAAACGTTCCAACATGGCAATTGCTCCTCTGGATGAAACCGCATTGTCACCGATGCGGCGTGCGCCTGCCCGGCCCGGTGCGCAAAGCAGCCACAGCACGCACATCCCACCCGCTTGGCAAGCGTCGGCATCAGGCGCACGATTTGCCGGTCAGGCGCCCGCGCCTGCGTTGACTCCTTCATCGCCCACCCCGGAGCACGCTGTACCGATGACCGACACCGCCCCTGCTCCCCCGCCGGCCCGCGCCCCCTGGCGCCGCGCCGCGACCGTCGTCATCCCGCTGGTGATCCTGGCCTTGGCCCTGCGTGGGCTGGCCAACGAATTCGATGAGCATGGCTACCGCGCCATCCGCGAGGCCTTCCGCCATCTGGGCGCCGGCCAGATCGCGCTGACCGTGCTGCTTGGCCTGGCCAGCTATGCCTGCCTGATCGGTTTCGATGCGATCGGCCTGCGCCGCAGCGGCAAGCGCCTGCATCCGGCGCGGGTCGGCATCACCGCGTTCCTGGCGCATACGCTGGGGCAGACCCTGGGCTTTGCGGCCCTCACCGGCGGCGCCGTGCGCCTGCGTGGCTATGGTCGCGCGGGCCTGACGCTGGGCGAGATCGGCCAGGTCGTATTGATGAGCACACTGGGCTTCGTGTTCGGTGCATGGCTGCTGCTGGCGCTGGCCTTCCTGCTTGAACCCGGCGCTGCCGCGCTGGCCCTGCCGATCCCGGTGCAGGCGGTGCGGGTCATCGGCATTCTCGGCCTGCTGGCCTATGCCGGCACGGTGCTGCTGGTCGGCCGCGAGGGCCGTAGTTTCCAGATCCGCGGGCATGCCTTGTGGCTGCCCGACCGCCGCACCATGCTCGGTGTGACCGCCCTGAGTGTGGTCGAGCTGGTGCTGGCCAGTGCCGCGTTCTATGTCCTGCTGCCGATGGATACGCCAACCGGCCTGCCCGGTTTCGTCGGGCTGTATCTGGTCGCGGTGCTGGCCGGCCTGATCTCCAGCGTGCCGGCCGGCCTGGGCGTGTTCGAGTGGAGCCTGCTCAAGCTGCTGCCGCAGGTGGCGCCCGCCGCGGTGCTGGCGGCCGCACTGATCTACCGCGTGACCTATTACGTGTTGCCGCTGCTGCTGGCCACGGTGCTGGCGGTCGCGCCCGCGCTGCGTCGCCCGCTGCGTGCCGGCGCCGGTGCCACCCGGGTCGGCTGGACCGCGCTGCGCCCCTGGCTTCCGCAGATCATCGCGCTGGCGGTGTTCAGCGTCGGCGCCGCACTGGTGATCGATGGCACCTTGCCGACACCACGCCGGCACCTGATCACCGCCTCGCTGCCGATCCTGGAAACCTCGCACCTGCTGGGCAGTCTGGCCGGTGTCGCGCTGCTGTTGATCGGTCAGGGCCTGCAGCGCCGCAGCCATGCCGCGTGGATGCTCGCGCTCGGCATCTGCGTGCTGTCCCCGCTGCCGATCTGGCTGCGCGGCGGGCAGGTGTTGATTGCGCTGTCGGCGTTGTTGGTGGCCGCCGCGCTGTGGGCCTCGCGGCGCGAGTTCTATCGCCAGGGCGCATTGCTGGATGAGGCCTGGTCGTGGCCGTGGATCCGCAACCTCGGGCTGGTGCTGGTCGCGGTGATCTGGCTGCTGTTCTTCGTCTACAGCCACGTGGAATACCAGAACGAGCTGTGGTGGCAGTTCGCGCTGCAGGGCAACGCGCCGCGTGCATTGCGTGCGTTGTTGCTGGTGGCGATCGCGCTGACCATCTTCGGCCTGGCGCGGTTGCTGCACAGCACGCGCAGCCCCCTGCCGGCCGCTGATACGTCCACGCTGGACGCGCTCGCGCCGATCCTGGCCGCCGCCGAAGACACCCAGGCCTGTCTGGTGCTCACCGCGGACAAGGCGGTGCTGCGTGATGAGGCGCAGCGGGGCTTCGTGATGATGCAGCGCTACGGCGGCTCGTTGATCGCGATGGGCGATCCGGTCGGCCCGCCCGACGTGGTCCGTGCGCTGATCTGGCGCTTCCGTGAGGAAGCCGATCGGCTCGGCCTGCGCCCGGTGTTCTACCAGGTCGGTGAGGCGCACTGGCAGACCTATCTCGACCTGGGCCTGACCCTGGTCAAGCTTGGCGAAGAGGCGATGGTGCCGCTGCAGGACTTCACCCTGGAAGGCCGCGAGCGCGCCGATCTGCGCCAGGCCTGGAACCGCGGCAAGCGCGGTGGGCTGAGCTTCCGGGTCGCCATGCCCGAGGAAGTGCCTGCCCTGCTGCCGGCGCTGGCAGTGGTCTCCCAGCAATGGCTGGACGACAAGGCCGGCGATGAAAAGGGGTTCTCGCTCGGCAGCTTCGATGCCGCCTATCTGGCGCGTTTCCCGGTCGCGGTGGTGGAGGCCGAAGGGCGCATCGTGGCCTTCGCCAATCTGTGGCAGGCACCGGCCGGAAACGAGCTCTCGGTGGACCTGATGCGGCACGTCGACGATGCGCCCAAAGGCACGATGGATTTCCTGTTCATCGAACTGTTCCTGTGGGGCCGCGCGCACGGCTTCCACCGGTTCTCGCTGGGCATGGCACCGCTGTCCGGGCTGGCCCAGCATCGCCTTGCCGGGCGCTGGAACCGCTTCGCCAACCTGGTCGCGCGGCATGGCGAACGCTTCTACGGCTTCAGCGGCCTGCGCCGTTTCAAGTCGAAGTTCGCCCCGGTCTGGCGCGCACGTTATCTGGCCGCGCCGGGCGGTGTGCACCTGCCGGCCGCCCTGCTGGATGCGACCCGGCTGATCTCACTGGACCCGCGCCGGCACGACTGAGCCCGTGCCGGCACGGACCACCGGCGCTCAGCGCGCCGGCAGATGCTGGACGATGGTGTCGGCGAGGCGATCGTAATCGCCCTTGAAGTGATGGTCGCCGGGAAGCTTGATGACCTGTGCATTGCCACCGGCGGGAAGCGACGGGCACAGCGCGTCGCCATCGTCTTCGCCGTAGACGCACCACGTTTTGCCGGCGGGCAACCTGGCCACTTCCGGTGCGATCGGCAGGCCATCGCCGCCGCCGCCGAGCCAGTTGCTGACATGGAACTCGTAGTCGGCGGTCTTGCCCACCGACAGCAGCGCGATCATCGAGACCGCATCGCGGGTGGCCGGTGACAGTTGATTGATTGCCGCCGGCAGCACATCGGCGCCCTGCGAAAAACCGACCAGCACCACGTTGCGGCGCTGCCACTGGTGGCTGTAGTGAGTGACGATGCGCTCCAGGTCGCGGGCGAAGCCGTCGGGCGTGCGTGCGGTCCAGAAGTAGCGCAGCGAGTCCACCCCGACCACCGGCACCCCGGCCTCGCTCAGCGACGCGGCAACCTCCTTGTCCAACCCGGCCCAGCCGCCATCGCCGGAGACAAAGATGGCGAAGGTGTCGCCCGGCTTGCTCGACGGTACATCGACCACCGGCAGGCCCTTGAGGTCATCCGGTGGCGGCGCCAGGCTGACGCCCTTCTGCGCTCCGATCACCTTTGCCGCGGCCAGCAGGCCGGGCAGTGCATCGCCCCGCGCGGTGCGCTCGAACTGGCGCCCCATGCCGACCTTGCGCACGAACGCAGCCGACTCGCCGGCCGGGCAATGCACATCGCCGGCGGCGTTCAACCAAGGGAAATTCAGGTCAGCCGGCTGCAGGCGACCGTGGCTGCTGCCGGCGCCGCAGACCTTGCGCTCGCGCACGCCCGACGGGCAGAAGCCAGTGGTGATCAGCCCGGCGAACACCTGCGTATCGGCCTCGGCGGCCACCGCGTACGCCAGCGCCGCGCCCTCGCCATCGCCGCCGATCAGCGGCAGGTGATAGCCCGGCACGTGCAGGTAGGCCTGGAACCAGCGCGAGAAATTCTCCACATCGCCGGCACCGAACGCGCAATCACCGCTTTTCTCGCGGGCCAGGACCTGGCGCAGATGCGCGACATCGACCTGGGCGACCAGGGCGCCCTCGGCACGCAAGGCATCGATGCGCTGCTGGCTGTCGGCATGGCTGGCGGTACCGTCAAACCACACCACCACCCGTTGCGGGCGACCGTCCGGCAGATACACCGGCACGTTCTCGAAACGCCCGTGACTGAGCTGCTGCGGCGGCGCGGCCAGCGCCTGTCCGGACATCCCCGCCAGCACCACACCCAGCATCATCCCCCAACCGGCTTGCCGCATCGTCGCGCATCCCATGACTAGTGCGCCAACGATACGCCCCTGCCCTGCCAAGGGCATGTACACAGCGTGGCCGGACGCTCAGCGCGCGTCCCGGCGCGCCTGCCGCCACAGCTGCCAGGCCACCGAGACCAGCCACACCAGCACCACGGCGATCACCAGCTTCTGCCCAGCGCCGCGCGGCGGGCCGCGCCACAGCACGTGCAGCCACAGCAGCACGAAGCACAGCCAGGCCCACCACCAGGCCGGCCCGGCCCACGTGCGCCAGCGCGGATCGGCGCGCAGGTACCAGCTCTGCAGCAGCATCGCCACGCTCACGCACAGGAACGCGGTATTGGCCGACAGCCCGTGCACCAGCGGTGCCAGCAGCGGCGCGCGCTCGGGCAGCCAGCTGTCGCCGATCGCCACGCCCATCAATCCCAGCGCGGCCACCCAGAACAGCAGCGGCGCGGCCGCACTGCGGCGGGGTGATCGGCTGTTGGCATGCAGGGAGAGGGCCAGCAGCATGATCGCCAGCGCCAGCACACAGTAAGCCGCGCGCAGTGCCAGCCCCCAGGGGCCATGCAGGTACAGGCTCAGGGTGGCCTGCACCCAGTCCAGGTCATCGCGTGCCCATTGCGTCCACAACGCGATGGCCACGAACAGCGCCAGCGCCATCAGCGTGAGCAGAGCAACGCGTGCGTGATGCTGCGCGGGCCAGCGGAAAGGGCGTGGCAAGGGAAGCGACATCGCAGCTCCTGCGGTCAGTCGGTGGCCTCGGGGTGACGCTGTTTCCAGGCGGCCAGCGCGGCGCGGTAGCGCTGCAGCTCATCGCTGTACAGATCCAGCACGCACAGCGGGCAGCCGCTGCCGCAGCACTCGTTGGGGCCGGGTTCTTCCGGCGGCTGCGGACGCGGATCGGGATCTGGAACGGACACGGACATGGCCACACACGTAGGGAAAACAGCGCGTACAGTGTAGCGGGCGTGGTTCAGCGCTCAACCCGCCGGCGCAGATTGTCGCGCGCGGCCGCATCCAGCCGCTGGTGGAAGAAGTCGCTCAGGAAGATCCGCGGTTGCCCCAGCACCTGCTTGAGGAAGCGCCGGCGGTTGAGTCGGAACAGGAAGCCCGGCACGTGCCCGGCGTACTCCTCGGCGATGCCGCGGTCGTACGCATCGAACACCGTCGCCGGTGCGCCCAGAATGGCCATGTCGCAGTCCAGGAACAGGGCCGCCTCCGGATCGACATCACCGGGCGCGAGCTTGCTGTGGCGCGCGGTCAGTTCGATCAACTCGACCACGCGCGCCGCATCGATCCCGGCATCGGGCAGCCAGCGCGCGATGGCCTCGCGCGCCATGGCCGCCGAGCGGGCTTCGTTGTCGCCGCGGCCCGCGTCGTAGATGGCGTCGTGATAGAGCGCGGCCAGCTGCACCTCGCGCGGCTGGCGCCAGCCCGGGCCAGCTTCGTCGACCGTGACGCAGTGCTGCAGAACGGCCTGCACGTGCGACCAGTTGTGGTACGCCCGCGGCGGCAGGGCGTAGGCGGTTTCCAGCTCGGCGAGCTGTCCGGAGGGCAGCGGGATCGGTTCAAAGCGCATGCCGCCATGATTGGCCGCCGGGCGTGTGCTGGCAAGACCGGCACTTTTTTGACCACGTCCATTGCCCCCTTCTTGCACAGGGCGTCGCGAGGGTTATCCACATGTTTGTCGACCGCTGGTCCACATCCTCTGTGGATGGCGTGGACAGCCGATGAACGGCACGCCGGCACGTGCCAACGCGCCTAGACTCAACCCGACGGACCCCAAGCGCCCTGCGAGGTGACGGCGATGACCGCATGCAGACTACTGATGCTGTGGATGGCCCTGGCTGCCGTACCGGCCTGGGCGGCGGAGACCGCCGCGCCTCCCCTTTCCACCGCGCCAGTCACCACTGAGCTGCCCACGCCGGCGCAGATCCTGGAGGTGCCCGCCCCGCTGCTGACCCTGCTGCAGGAGCAGGTGATCGACCCGGGGTACTCGCGCGAGCGCCGCCTGCAGCGGTTGGTCGAGATGATCTTCGACACGCAGGGGCTGCACCTGGTCTACGACCCCGATGCGACCCACACGATCAGCCAGACGTGGCAGACGCGGCGCGCCAACTGCCTCTCGTTCACGCTGTTGTTCGTGACCCTGGCCAACCTTGCCGGCATCGATGCGCATGTCCAGGAAGTGGCGCAGGTGGTGTCCTGGTATCAGTCATCCGGCGTGATCTACAGCATTGGCCACGTCAATGCCGGCATCGTGCTGGACGGGCGCAGCGGCACCGTCGATCTTGACCACAACGTCCTCTATGACCGGTTTGGCCCACAGAAGATCAACGGACAACGGGCGCTGGCCCATTTCTACAACAACCGCGGCGCCGACCGCATGGCCGCCGGCGATACGGCCGGTGCGCGCACCTACTTCCGTGCCGCGCTCGCCCAGGCGCCGGACTTTGTCGGCAGCTGGAACAATCTGGGGGTGCTGGATGCGCGCATGGGGGACCTGGACCAGGCCCGGCGCGACTACGAGACCGCCCTGCGCCTGCAGCCGCGGCACGGCGCCAGCCTGAGCAATGCCAGTGCGCTGTACCGGCGCGTGGGCGATACCCGCCAGGCGCAACGGCTGGCGGGCCGGCTGGCGCGGGTACAGCGTAGCGATCCCTTCGCGCAGTACATGCTGGGTGCGCGGGCGGAGCAGCGCCGGGACTATCCCGACGCGGTGAAGTTCTACCGCCGCGCCGTGCGCCTGTACGACAGCGCGCATCCCTTCCATTTCGCCCTGGCCCGGGCCTACTTCCTGGCCGGCGACCCGCATCGCGCCTCGCTGGAGATGCAGCGCGCACGGGACCTGGCGGGGGAAAACGGCGATGCGGTCACCTCCCGCTACCAGGCCAAGCTGGACAGCCTGCAGCGCTGGCGCCAGCGTGGCACCAACGCCCACTGAGCCGGCTCAGGCCTTCTTGAGGAAGCAGGTCTTCAGAACCAGACCCTTGATCTTCTCCGAGTTGCCTTCGATGTGCTCGGCATCATCCTCGACCAGGCGGATGTTGCGGATCACGGTGCCCTGCTTGAGCGGGATGGAGGATCCCTTGACCTTCAGGTCCTTGATCACGGTCACGGTGTCGCCGGCGGCCAGCACGTTGCCGTTGCTGTCGCGCACCACCACGACCTCGCCGCCACCGTCACCGGCCGCCCACTCGTGGCCGCAGTCCGCGCAGATGAACAGCGCGCCATCGGCATAGGTGTTTTCCAGGGTGCACTGCGGGCAGGCGGGAATGGCGGACATCGACAGCTCTTCGGTTACGAAACGGCCCGTAGTGTAACCGCCCGTTACCGGCTGCCCTTGCGTCGGCGGTCCCGTTGCCGCAAAGTGCGCGCCCCCTGACCACCGGCCCGGCCCGCGCATGAAACTCGGCATCGACTTTGGCACCAGCAACTCCGCCGCCGCTGTGGTGATCGACGGCAAGGTCGTGCCGATCCAGTTCGGCCAGGCCGAACAGTTCCGCACCACGGTGTATTTCCCCGAGGTGATGCGCGACCCGAATGACTTCGAGCTGACCCCGGCACTGGAGCACGACCTGGCCCGGCTGGTCGACGCGGCCGCGCGCGATGCCCGTGCCGCCGGCCAGGAGCGCAGCCCCGATGCATTGCGCCGCGAGGCCCTGCGTGTGGTGCGCCGGCAGTGGATGGAAGAGCAGATGCGCGCCCCGCTCAGCTCGACCACCCTGCTGCAGAACGCGGTCTACGGTGATGACGCGCTGGAGGCCTACTTCGAAGAGAACGAAGGCAACCTGGTGCAGAGCCCCAAGTCGATGCTCGGCTACAACCTGCACCCGCGTGCGCGCCAGACCATCGCCGGCATCGCCACGCACATCCTCGAGCATATCCGCCTGACCGCCTCGCGCCAACTGGACACGCCGATCCGCACCGCCACGCTGGGCCGCCCGGTCCAGTTCCGCAGCTCGATCGGCGAGGCCGGCAACGCGCAGGCGCTGGAGATTCTGCACGGCGCGGCGATCGCAGCCGGCTTCGACAGCATCGATTTCCTCGAAGAGCCGGCGGCCGCCGCGATGCATTACCACGCCGAGAGCCCGCGCGAGCACGACGCGGTGGTGGTGGATATCGGCGGTGGTACCACCGACGTTGCCCATGCGCGCGTAGGCGGCGGCCAGGCCCCGACCATCCACCGTGCCTGGGGTATCGCCCGTGGCGGTACCGATATCGATCTGGCCTTGAGCCTGGGCGGCTACATGCCGCTGTTCGGCCGCGGCATCACCCGCGTGCCGGCGCACCACTACGTGGAAGCGGCGATGGTGCAGGACATGACCCGTCAGCGTGATTTCCGCCAGCACACCTACCGCGATGTGGACGCGCCGTTCGGCCCGCGCCTGACCGCGCTGCAGGACACCGGCAATACCGCGCGCCTGTACCGTGAAGTCGAGCGCTGCAAGATCGCCCTGAGCAGCGTGGCCAGCCACGACAGCGCGCTGGACTTCATCGAACGCGGCCTGCAGATGCAGATCGATGCCTCGCGGCTGGAAACCGCCGCCGGCGGGTATCTGGGCGAGCTGACCGCGCTGCTGGAGCAGGTGCGCAGCGACATCGGCCACGACCCGGCAGCGGTGTTCCTGACCGGTGGCATGTCGCGCGCCGGCTACCTGCAGCAGGCCGTGGCCAACGCCTTCCCGGGCTCGACCCTGGTCCGCGGAAATCCGTCGTTCGGTGTGGTCCACGGGCTGGCATTGGCCGCCGCCAACTGATCCACCGGCAACGCCAGGCCTTGTCCCACAAGGCCTGAAGAGGTGTGAACGACCTTATTAACAAAACGTTACGCCGAAAGCGCTATCATCTTTCGGCTTCAAAGCGCAATGCGCTTGACGCAACAAGCACCCTCTTCCTGGCCTCTCAGGCCACCGTCCGTTTCGATACTGCCACCGTCCGGACCTGTCCGCGGTGCCGGGATCGCTCATCGCTGTGATCCGGCTCGTTCACAGCCTGCTGCACCCCGAGCCGCCAAGAGACACTCAGATTGGGCGAACGCCTGGCTGCACTTCTTACATCGTCCGAGCCCGACCCCATCGATTGCCGTCGTTGCGACGCGGTGTGCTGTCGGCTCACCGTCACCGTCATGCCTGACGACAACGTGCCCGGCTACCTGCTGGACACCGATGCGCGTGGCGGCACGGTGATGGCACGCAACGAAGAAGGCTGGTGCGCCGCGATCGACCCGTATCACCTGCGCTGCACGATCTACTCGCAGCGACCCGCGATCTGCCGCCAGTTCGACATGGGCGGCGATGATTGCCGCCTCGTGCGGCAGGACTACCGTCGACAACAGCAGGATCTGTCGACGTTTTCTTCCACGCTTCATCCATAGCAGGAGCATCCATGGCTCGTACGCCAAAGACCTCCCCCAAGGCAAGCAACACCGTTCGCGTCGACCGCAAGCAAGGGTCCAACTCCGCCGTCAGCAGCCAGAGCATCGCTGCGGATCTGGCTGCCTTCCGTAAAGGTGGCGGCAAGATCGAAGTGCTGGGCAATACCCTGGCGCTGAAGAAAGCCGGCTGACGTTGCTGCCGACCGCACCGGCATTGGCCGGTGCGGTGGCCGCACTCAGCGGCCCAGACTGACCCGCACGCTCCCGGAATGGGCGCTGATCGAAATATCCCCATCGCCCGATCCCAGACGCGCATCCAGGCTGCGGCCCGGACCATAGCGCGGCTTCTCCACCTGCCCGGCATCGGACTGGATGCCACCACTGAACGTCTTGACGTTCAACTGGGCCGAGACATTGGCCGGCAGCTTCAGCGCGACCGAACCGCTGACCGTCTGCATCGTCACCTTGCCGCCCGGCGCCATGCCGGTCGCGCTCACCTCCAGGCTGCCCGAGACGGTTTCCACCGCCAGCCGCTGGATACGCCCGGCATTGACGTTGACCCGGCCGGAGACCGATTCGGCCGCCACTTCTCCTGATGCCCCGCCGCCGGCCAGCAACTGGCCGCTGACCGTGCGCGCATCCAGGCGTGCGGTCTGCAGCTGCGAGCGGATGCCACCACTGACCGTGTTCAACGTCGTTTCGCCGCTGCGTCCGGCCGCCGTGATGCTGCCACTGACGCTGTTGGCCTGCAGCCGGCGCACGTCGATGTCGGCCACATCGATGTCTGCGCTGACGGTGCCCAGCTGCACTTCCACCGAACGTGGCACGCGCAGTTCCAGGGTCGCCCCGCCGTTGCTGCGGCCGCGCGGGTACTCCACTTCCCAGCGCACGCGGTTGCTGCTCTTGTCCTGCTTGAGGGTGAGCCCGTCGGCCATCGAACCGGTCAACGCCACGTCGCTGCGATCCCAGCCGCGCACGGTGACTTTGCCCGCGATGTTGCTGATCTCCACGCGACCGCCGGCGCCCAGCGGATGGCGCTCATTGACGTTGGTGGCAGCCTGGGCGACGAGCGGCAGGCACAGAGCCAGGGCGGCGATCAGGGACAGAGGAATGCGCATGGGGTTCTCCTTCAAGTGGGCAGGCCGGCGGACAGCACCGCCTGCTGGGTGAGTTCCAGCCGCAGCGCGTAGGTACGCTGCAGTTGCCCGAGCAGATAGCGCGAGCGGGGGTTTTCAGCGATGGCCGCGCGGATGGTGTCCGCGCTGGCATCGAGTTCATGCAGGGCCGGGCGCCACTCATCGGTGACATCGGCACTGGGCAAGGCCGCAATCGCCTGCTGGTATTCGCCGGCCATCGCATCGGCCTGGCGCTGCAGCAGCGACGGTGCCGGGGTCTGCGGGATCGGCGTGGGCACCACCATCAGCACGGCCAGTGCGGCGGCCATTCCCAGGCCTACGCGCAGCGGCCAGCGGTGGCGGTGCGGCCACCGTGCGGCCGGGGTACGGGCGGCAACCGCGGGGGCTGGCGCCTGGCCTGGCAGCTGCGCGGCAATGCCCTGCCACACCCGTGCCGGCGGGACGCGCTCGGTCGGCAGGGCGCGCAGGCGTGCACTCAGCTCGTCGTGAGCGGGCAGTTCGTCGTGATCGGAATCATGGGGGGTCATGCGGTTTCTCCCAGGCGTGCACGCAGCAGGCCGCGCGCACGATGCAATTGTGCTTTGGAACTGCCGACGGCCATCTGCAGCTGGTCGGCGATTTCCTGGTGTTTCCACCCTTCGATGTCATGCAGGATCAGGACCGCGCGGGCCCGGGGTGGCAGTGTTTCCAGCGCGCGCTCCAGGTCCATGGAGGTGCCGGCGCAGCGATCCTGGGCCGGCAGCATCGCCAACGATTCCCAGCCCTCCTCGCCGGCATCGCGCGCATCGCCGGTGGCGTTGGCGCGCAGTTCCATCAGCGCTGCGTTGACCGCCAGCCGGTGCAGCCAGGTGCCGAGGCTGCTTTCGAAACGGAAGCCCGGCAGGGCGCGCCATGCCTGCAGGAAGGCCTCCTGCAGGGCGTCTTCGGCGCGGGCCGCGTGGCCGCCGCACAGCCGCCACAGCACGGCGTACACGCGCGGCGAATGCCGCCGGTAGATGCGTTCGTATGCGGTCACGTCGCCGGCCGCCGCGGCACGCACGAGGGCGTGGTCATCGGCGGCATCGGCCTGGGTCGTGGCGCTGGAGGCGGGCATGGTCGTGTCGAGCATATCCGTTGGATGCGGGGGGCATGGAAAAGGTTTAAGCCCGTTCTGACTTTCTTTTCAGGTGCCTCCGCTTGGGGCTGCCGCGAGCGTGAGGGCCCCGTAGCAACCGGCAGGCCCCTCGGCAAATGTCCCCCGGCCGCCGCCTTAAGGCGACGACCTCCTCCTTGATTTTGCCCAGGGGCCTACCGGCCGCTACGGGACTCGCGGGTGGCACGCGTGCGGCAAGGCGGATTATTTCTGCGGCCTTTAAACCTTCCTGGCCGGCGCTGCATCCAATCCCATGTCACTACCGGCCCCCGCCAAGGAGTATTCCCATGTCTTCCAGTTGCCTGGCCCTGCTGCTCTCGCTGGCCACCGGCTGCACGCTGCCGTGGAGCCCGCTGCAGATCCAGGTCACGTTGAGGCCTGAAGCGCCCGATGTCTGTGTGCAGTACGCGCAGAACGCGCCGCTGTGTGCCTCGGCGATGATCGCTGTGTTCGACGTGTACGGCAGCCCCCTGTCGTAATCCGGCACCACGATGCGGTGACGCGCATCGGCATTACCATGGCGGGATCGGCACTATCGCTGCAAAGGAATTCCGTCCCCATGAAAGACCATCTGCCCGCCTGGACCCACGAATGGCTGCACTACGGGGTCCCTGCCCTGCAGATTCTGGTGACCCTGCTGGTGGCCTGGCTGCTGCGGCTGGTTGCCCGGCGGCTGATCCGCCGCGTCGGTGAGCACTACACGCTGCCGCCGGAAATGATCATGGGCGCGCGCCGGGTGTTCACCTTCGTGGTGTATTTCACCGTGCTGCTGATCGTGCTCAACATCGTAGGCGTCTCGGCCACGGTGCTGTGGACCGCCTTCACCGGGTTTGCCGCGGTCGGCGCGGTGGCGTTCTTCGCGGCGTGGAGCGTGTTGTCGAACATCTTCTGCACGCTGCTGATCTTCACCACGCGCCCGTTCCGCCTGCACGATTACATCGAGCTGCTGGAGAACGGTGAGAAGCCTGGACTCAAGGGCCGCGTGATCGATATCAATCTGATCTACACCACGTTGCAGGAAACCGGCAGCGGGCATGAAGGCACGGTCCTGCAGATGCCCAACAACATGTTCTTCCAACGCACCGTCCGCCGTTGGCGCGATCCTTCGCAGGCGCCGGGCGGGATTCAAGGGGACGGCTGAGTCCGCGCCGCCGTCGGCCAGGCAATGCCCGGCGCAGGATCGCGACCTAGCGCAGCTGGCTGTCCTTGCTGCCGCGGCGGTTGTAGCCGCTACCCTCCTGCTGGGCGGCGTCCTCTTCTTCCTGGCAGCGCACGCACAGGCGTACGCCGGGTACGGCCTTCCGCCGCGCCTCGGGAATGGGCGCGTCGCAGTGCTCGCAGTGGGTCAATCCGGGGCCGTCGCGCAGCTGTGCGCGGGCGCGCTGGATGGCCTCATCGACGGTGGCGTCGATCTGATCCTGGACGGCGCCGTCGCCTGCCCAACCTGTCGCCATGATGTGTCTCCCATGCCGGTGCCAGAGAACCAGCATAGACCCGGGTCACCGCGCCCAGCCGACGCGGGGCTGAACGCACGCGGCGCCGGGTGAACGCTTCAGACGTGGCTTACCAGACCAGGTCGTCCGGCACCTGGAACTGGGCGTAGTACGCATCGTCCTCGGCATTGCCGGTGCTCGGCTCGCTGCCGGGCTGGCTGTTGTCGAGCACGATCACGCTGGCATCGCGCTCACGGACCTTCTCGGCCGCCGCCCGCGGCAGCAGTTCGAAACCGTCACCATGGCGCACGATCACCAGGCTGCCCGAGGCCAGTTGGCGGCGCAGCATGTTGTTGACCAGCATCGTGCGGATCAGCGTGCCGTCATTGAAGCGGTACTCGCTTTCGCCTTCACGCTTGACCTTGTGCGCCTCGATGATCTGGCGGACCTGGGCCTGCAGTTCCTGGGCGTGGGCCTTGGCTTTGCGCTCGGCTTCCAGCGCGCGATCGCGCTCGGCCTTTTCCGCGCGCAGGCGCTCGGCCTCGCGCTGGCTTTCGCTGGGCGCGGCCGGAGCCTTGCCGTGACGGGCTTTCACCTGTTCACGGGCGGCCTGGGAGACCTGGGATTTCTTGACCAGCCCAGCTTTGAGCAGCTGCTCCTGCAGGGGATTTGCCTTCGCCATACGCCTAGCATCTGTTGTTGCGGGATTCCGGAGGCCATCATACTGGTCTGCCCGCCCCGTCCCAACCGCCCGATGACCGCCCTGAAGTACCTCGCCGGCTATCCCGACGCCCTGCAGCAGCAGGTGCGCGAGCTGATCGCGGGCGACCGGCTGGGGCCCTGGCTGGAGCGCCGCTATGCCGAACTGCATACGGTGCGCAACGACCGCCAGCTGTACGACTACACCCAGGGCCTGAAAGAGCGCTACCTGCGCCAGTCCGCGCCGCTGTCCAAGGTGATCTACGACAGCAGGCTGCAGGTCCTCAAGCATGCGCTGGGCACCCACACCACGGTCTCGCGGGTGCAGGGCAGCCGGCTCAAGGCCAGCCGCGAGATCCGCATCGCCACGGTGTTCCGCGAGGCACCGGCCCCGTTCCTGAAGATGATCGTGGTGCACGAGCTGGCCCATCTGAAGGAATCGGACCACAACAAGGCGTTCTACCAGCTGTGCACCCACATGGAAGCGGATTACCACCAACTGGAGTTCGATCTGCGCCTGTACTTGACCCACCTGGAACGCACGGCGGCCTGAGCCGCAGCGGCCCTCATCGCGCAGCGCCGGGCCCCAGCCAGTACACTCCCCGCCCGCTTCCCGTTTTATGTTGCCAGCCCGATGACCGACCCGATCCGACTCGACAAACGCCTGACCAGCCTGATCGGCTGCTCCCGCGGCGACGCCCAGCGCTATATCGAGGGCGGCTGGGTGACCGTCAACGGCCAGGTGGTCGAACAGCCGCAGACGATGGTCACCGACGAGGACATCGTGCTGCGCGAGAACGCCGAGGCGACCCGCACCGAGACCGTGAGCATGCTGCTGCACAAGCCGGCCGGCATGCGCTCGGACGAACTGTGCGCGCTGGTGACCCCGGAAAGCCGCAGTGAACTCGACGCCACCGGTGTGACCCTGCTGCAGCGGCATTTCCACGCCCTGCAACGGGTGATGCCGCTGTCCGATGACGAAAGCGGCCTGGTCGTGGTCAGCCAGGACGGGCGCGTGATCTCGCACCTGAAGGATCGCGGCGCAACGCTGGAGCAGGAATACCTGGTGGAAGTCAGTGGCGAGCTGGCGCCCTACGGCATGAAGCGCCTCGCGCACGGCCTGAGCTTCCGCAGCTGGCCGTTGCCACCGTGCAAGGTGAGCTGGCAGAACGAAACCCGCCTGCGCTTTGCGATCAAACCGGTGCATCCGGGCCAGCTGCGCGACATGTGCGCCCAGGTCGGGCTGGAGGTCATCAGCATCCGCCGCCTGCGCATCGGCCGCGTGGCGATGGGCAAGCTGGTCCCCGGCCAGTGGCGTTACCTGGCGCCGGACGAGCGTTTCTAAACCGCGCCAGCACTCGCCCTGCACGCCCCGGCCGCTTACGATCGGGGCATGACCGAGAAAAAACCGTTCTGGCGCCGGCTGCTGCGCTGGCTGGGGATCGTTGTCGCCCTGCTGATCCTGCTGGTCCTCAGCGGCCTGCTGCTGGCCGATCACCTCACCCCGCAGGCCGTTGGCGAGCGTTCGACGGTGCTGCCCACGCAGGCCGACCAGACCCCGATCGATCGCGAGCTGGTCCGCCTGCAGGCCGAGCACCCCGGCCAGACCGGTGTGGCCTTCCTGTCCGATGGGCTGGACGCATACGCCGCACGCGCGGTGATCACCCAGCACGCCGGGCGCAGCCTGGACCTGCAGTACTACATCTGGCACGACGACCTCATCGGCCATCTCATGGCCAACGAGCTGTACCGCGCCGCCGAGCGCGGCGTGCGGGTCCGCATCCTGCTCGATGACATGAACGCGCAGGACAAGGACGCGCTGATGATGGCGCTCGATGCGCACCCCAACATCGAGATCCGCCTGTACAACCCGTTCCGCAACCGCAACGGGCTCTGGCGCCTGGTCGAGATGGTGCAGCGCGTTTTCAGCGTCAACCACCGGATGCACAACAAGTCATGGATCGCCGACGGGCGCGTGGCGATCGTCGGTGGCCGCAACATCGGCGAGGAGTATTTCAGCGCACGCCCGGATGTGAACTTCCGCGACCTGGACCTGCTGGTGGCCGGCAACGCGGTGCAGCAGGCCAACACGATTTTCGACGATTACTGGAACAGCGATACCGCCGTGCCGATCCGTGCGCTGGCGTTCTACACCGAACCGCAGCTGCGCCTGCTGATCCGCGAAAGCGAGCACGAAGCGCGACTGGACAGTGCCAAGCCCTACCTGGAACGCGTGGCGCGTTCGCAGGCAGAGAAATCGTATTACCGCGATGCGCTGGATCTGCACTGGTCACACCACGTGGAGATCGCCTCGGACCCGCCGATGAAGCACCGCCGCGACGATCAGGCCGGCTGGCTGGTCACGCGCCTGGTGCAGGAACTGGAAAGCGCCCAACACAAAGCCCTGCTGATCTCGCCCTACTTCGTGCCCGGCGAGGACGGCACTGAAGGCTTGGCTGCGATGGTCGCGCGCGGGGCCCAGGTTGCGGTCATCACCAACTCCCTGGCTGCCAATGATGTGGCCGCCGTGCACAGCGGTTACATGCACTACCGGGCACCGTTGCTGCGCAGTGGCGTGCAGCTGTACGAGCTCAAATCGCGCGGCAACGTCGATGGCGGCGGTCTGTTCGGCAGCAGTGGCGCCAGCCTGCACACCAAGGCCTTCATGATCGACGACCGGCGCGGCTTCGTCGGCTCGTTCAATCTGGACCCGCGCTCGGCCTATCTGAACACCGAGATGGGCGTGCTGTTCGACGATCCGGTGCTGGCGGGCCAGCTGCGCAAGGAATACCTGCACCTGGCCGACCCGCGGCAGAGTTACTGGGTAACGCTGGGTCCGGAGGGCGACGTCCGCTGGCTGGAGCGTGATGCGCAGCCGCCGCATTGGCTGTACACCGAACCCGATGCCGGGTTCTGGCTGCGGGCCAGCGCGCGCGCGATCAGCTGGCTGCCGCTGGAGTCACAGCTCTAGCTCAGCCAGCCTGCTCCACCTCGACGCCGGGCTCATCGCCCTCCAGCGTTTCCACCGCACGCCCATGGACGCGCCGCCAGATCCACTGCAGCGCATGCGGCGGGGTGTCGTCCAGTTGTTCCAGCCAGGCCAGTGCCTGGACCTGCCCGATCTGGCCATGGCGACACAGCAGGCTGGCCGCAGCCACTGCCCGCGCGAACCGCAGGCTCGCGGCCAGGCCGGTGCCGCTCTGCCGGATCAGGGCGTCATGCACGGCCTTGGGCAACTCCCATGCCGCGGCGATCCGGCTCGCCACCGGCAGGGTCCAGCTATCGAGCAGGTCGGCGGCCAGCACGCGCGGCGGCGCGGCCACCTGCTGCTGCGCGCAGGCATCGAGCAGGTGGCGCATCACCAGCGCCGCGCCGAGCCCCTGGGTCAGGCCAAGCCACTGCGCAGCGAAACCGTCCTCATGGGTCACCGTGCGCGCATGGTCGGCGGCAACGCGCGAGGCCAGCAGCGCATGCTCCCAGATCACCGCGCTGAACTGCGGAAACGCATCGCACTGCAGCTGCATCACCGGCTGCACCAGCACCGCGCTGATGATCTGGCGGATGCCGTCGGTGCCGACCAGGGTGACGGCGCGCTGCAGAGTTTCCACCGGCTTGGCCTGCACCCGGTAGACGGGACTGTTGGCAATGCGCAGCAGGTTGCCGGTCAGCACCGGATCCTGGCCGATGATCCCGGCCATCGCGCGCGCCGAGGCGTCGCTGTCGTTGACGGTCTGGATGAGCTGCGGCAGCAGCTGCGGACGGCGGGGCAGGTGCTTGGCCGACCAGTCCCGGGCCAGCAGCGACGCGGTGACCGCATCGCGAAGCTCGACCGTGTGCCGCACGGCGGCATCGGCGGCATCGCCACTGCGCGGCACCAGGGCAAGCGCGTGCAGGCCGGCCTGCAGGGCAGCCACCGGATCGGCCCCCTGGCACAGGGGCGGGGCCGCGGCCGCTGCCGCCGGGGAGTGCCCGCGTGCCGCGCGGGCGGCCGATGGCGCTGCCACGGCCCGCCGACGGCGGAGCAGCAGCGCCCCACCCAGCAGGGCTGCCACCAGGACCGCGATGAGGACCGCGCCCGTCACGCCAGGGCTCCTGGCCACGTGGGGTACCGCACTTGCCTTGTTGCGACTGCGCCCACGTGATCCGTCCTGCGATTGCCGGTGATGCACACCCTTGCGACGGCATCGGCCTGCAGGTCAGCAACTTTAATGGCGGCCGCGATGGCGCCGGCCCGGCCCGTCACCGGGGGCCCCTGACAACACCCTCCAGCGGAATGCTCTAGAATGGCGCCGCGCGACCCGTCCGAGACCCGACGACGTCGCTTTTTTTGTTTTACACCCCACCTTTTGCTGGCGCGTTCACCGCTGTTCGCCACCGTTCGCACCATCGGAGCCACCATGTTATTTGAAACCCTCGAATCTACCGGTCACGAGCAAGTGGTGTTCTGCCACAACCGCGATGCCGGCCTGAGGGCGATCATCGCGATCCACAACACCACGCTGGGCCCGGCCCTGGGCGGTGTGCGCATGCGTCCCTACGCCAGTACCGACGAGGCTCTGGAAGATGCGTTGCGGCTGAGCCGCACCATGACCTACAAGAACGCGCTGGCCGGCCTCAACGTGGGTGGTGGCAAGGCCGTGATCATCGGTGACCCCAAGCGCGACAAGACCGAAGTGCTGTTCCGCGCGTTCGGCCGTTATGTGGATTCGCTGGGCGGGCGTTACATCACCGCCGAAGATGTCGGCACCGACGTCAACGACATGGAGAACATCTACCTGGAAAGCGAATACGTCACCGGCGTGCACCAGGTCCACGGTGGCTCCGGCGATCCGGCACCGTTCACTGCCTATGGCGCGCTGCAGGCGCTGATGGCCTCGATGCAGCACAAGCTGGGCCATGAGGAAGTCGGCAAGGCCAGCATCGCGGTGCAGGGCCTGGGCCACATCGGCATGGAACTGGTGAAGCTGCTGCGCGACCGCGGCGCCAAGCTGTACGTCAGCGACCTGGACAGCGCGCGGGTCGAGCGTGCGGTGACCGAGTACGGTGCCGAAGCCGTCAAGCCGGAGGACATCTACGACGTCAACGCCGACATCTTCGCCCCGTGTGCGCTGGAAGGTGCGATCAACCCGGAGACGCTGCCGCGCCTGAAGTGCAAGATCGTCTGCGGCACCGCCAACAACCAGCTCTCCAGCCTGGACGTGGGTGACGAGCTGCATGCGCGCGGCATCCTGTACGCGCCCGATTACGCGGTCAACGCTGGCGGCGTGATGAACGTCTCGCTGGAAATCGACGGCTACAACCGCGAGCGTGCGATGCGCCTGATCCGCAGCATTTACCACAACCTGGGCCGCATCTTCGCGCTGTCGCAGAGCGAAGGCATCGCGCCACAGCGCGCCGCCGATCAGATCGCCGAGTCGCGCATCCTGTCGATCGGAAAGTTGAAGATGCCGCTGGGCCGCGCCACGCCGCGGCTGGGAACGCTGCGCGGCAACTGATCTGCTGCGGCGATCAAAACGAAGAGGGCGCGATCATGGATCGCGCCCTCTTTTTTGTAGCGCCCCTCGCGGTGGGGCCTGCCCTCAGAACCCGGCCGAGTAGCGCAGCTGCACCTGGCGCAGATCGCCACGCGGGCCGAACCGCTGGTCATAGCCGAACGCCAGGCGCGTGTTGCGGCTCAACCACGATTCCACCGACAGCCCGAACAGGCCGCCCGAGCGCGTCGGCTGCAGGCCGGACAGTGGCGCCCAAGCCTCCACGCCCACGAAACTGGCCGCCTGCACCTGCCCCGTACTGGCCAGGTGCTGCTGCCACTCGGCATAGCCGCGCAGCGACCACCCACCCCAGCGACGCTCGGCACGCATGCCGATCAAGGCCTGGGTGCGCGTACTGACCGCATCGAGCGTGCGCAGGCCGAAGCCCATGCCGCCCTGCTCGCTGAAACCGTCGCTGTCCACGCGGGCATACTCGGCGCCCAGATACGGCGTCAGCGACGCGATGGCGTTGCCGAAGCGATACCCCGATTCCACGCTGGCTGCACTGAAGCTGCCGCCATAGCGTGCATTGACACCGTACTGGCCCGCGCCAAGCAGCAGCTGGCGGTCGATCTCGCGCGTGAACTGACCCGCCCCCAGCTGCCCCATCGCATAGGCACGGCCGGTGCCCCAGCCTGCATACAACTGCGCCTGCGACTGGCGGTCGCGCCCACGGTCGCTGCCCCAGTCACGGCCGCCGAAGCTGCGCGTCTCACCGAAGGCGAACCCCAGCATGCCGTGGCTGCCCAGCGCCATGTCCTGCCCCATCATCCAGCCCCGGGTGGCCACGCCGTTGCCGGCAAAGCTGCCCTGCCCGGCCTCGCCCAGCGCGCTTTGCCAGGTACCGCGCAGACGCGGTGCGCCCTGCACTTCGCCAACGCGGGCAGAGAGCGCACGGCGGTTCATGTCGATGCTGTCGAAGGTCGATGCGGCCGCCAGCGCATGGGCCTTGCCAGAGAGGCTGTCCAGGCTCGCCTGCAATGCGCCGGTCCCATCCACGCGCTGCAGCTCACCGGCCGCCCCCGCGAAGCCGGCCAGCGCACCTGCGCTGCCATCAAGGACCTCGAACGCCGATTCCACCCGCGCCGCCGAGGCCAGCGTGATGCCGCCCAGGCCTGCTTGCTGGGCCGCGCTGGTGACGTTGATCCGGTCGGTGACCAGGCTGACATCGTTGCTCGCGTGGATCAGGCGGGTCTGGATCAGCGTGCCCGTCGCCAGCGCGTTGGTCACCTCGGCAAACGTGCCGCTCACGCCACCATCGGCATGCAGCAGCGCCTGCGTGCGCCCATCCGCGGCCACGTAACCACTGAGGATGCTGTTTACGTGCACGTTGCCGGCCAGCGACGCCGTACCGTTGATCTTGAGCGCATTGGCGCCGAGCGCCACCACCAGCTGCGCACCGGCGCGCTGCACGTAATTGCCCTCGATGGTGGCGTCGATGTTGGCACTGCGCAGGATCACGCTGGCGCCGTTGTCCACGTTGCCCCCGACCCGTGTGGTGCCGTTCATGAACTGCAGGGCCGCATTGTCGGGGCTGCCGGCCTGCGGCGCGATGAGCACATTGGAACGGATCGAGGCGCCACCGCGCAGCGCGAGCGTGCCGCGTTCGATGCGGGTGTCACCGCTGTAGGTGCTGACACCGGCCAGCGTCAGTGATCCAGCGCCCTGCTTGATCAGTCCGCCAGCGCCGCTGATGTCGTTGGCCCAGACCGAGTCCAGGCCGACCGTCGCGACATTGACGGTGGTGTCGCCCCAGTCGAACCGGGCCGGCCCGTTGATCGCCTTGGCGATGTTGAGCAGGCCATAACCGAAGGTGCTGTCCACGCCACCTGCGCCGAGATCGGTCGCCGTGCCGAGCAGGGTCTGGCGCACCAGGTCGTTGGTGAAGTACGGGTACTTCTGCCACACCAGTGCGGCCGCACCGGAGACCAGCGGCGCTGCATAGGACGTGCCCGAGCCGTAGTAGTACGTGGGCGTGCCGCCGGTGTTGGCCGGATCGACGTACGCCGCGGTGCCCGGGGCGGCGAGGCAATAGCGTGCTGCCACGCCGCACGCGTTGGCGTAGGAAGCCAGCTTGCCCGGGTCGGCGGTATCGACCGCGGTCACGCTGAGCCAGCCACGCTCCAGATCCGCTGCCGGCAGGCTGCCGCCGGTGCCCGGCTGGCTGGGCAGGGCCGCCATGCTGGAGGGATTGGCCTTGCTCTCGTTGCCGGTCGCGAACACCACCAGGCCGCCATTGCCGATGATGAAAGGACGGTACTCCTGGGCAATCGGCGCGGTGGCGGCCGGATTGGTCCAGTACAGGCCGCCCCACGAGTTGTTCATGATCTTGACGCCGGCATTGATCAGATCCTGGTGCACGGGCGCCAGGCCCAGCGCACCGCTGACCTGGTTGCCGCTGCCGGACCCATCATCGACCGGGCTTTTGTCGGCGATGATCCGTGCCGACACGATCTGCGCATCCGTCGCCACACCGCCTGGCCAGCTTCCCACCCGGCGACCGGCAGCCAACTGGGACACCACGGTGCCATGCCCGACCACATCATCCACGTTGAGGTTGTTCACCCGCGGATCGACGTAGTTGTAACTGGCCACGACGCGCCCGTTGAGCGCCGGATGGCTGCGGTTGACGCCTGAATCGACTACGCCGATGCGCACGCCGGCGCCGGTCCAGCCGGCCGCCTGCGCGGGACCGGCCTGGATGATGCTCAGGTGCGCATCGAAGGCCGGCTGTGCCGGCGGTGCCGTGGTCGGCGGTGGCGTCGGGGGCGTGGTGGGGGGCGGCGACGGCGGGGTGGTCGGTGGAGGCGATGGCTCCAGGTCCCCGCGGACATTGCTGCCCCCGCCTCCACAGGCGCTCAACGCCAAGGCCAACGCCGCGGCCAGGGCCGACCTGCCGATCACAACCTGTTTCATCCCCGCTCCCCTTGTGAATGGACCTTCCCCACCTGTCGGCCTCCCGGGCAGACACCGGCGGTCAATGCCGACCCTCTATACTGGACCGACCCCCACGCAGTCTGCCGGGAAATGCGTCGGCTTCCAACGCCCGCGTTCCCATTCCGCTCTTCGCTCACGCACCAAAGAGATTGCACATGTCCAACATCGTCATCGCCGCCGCCAAGCGCACTGCCATCGGCTCCTTCCTGGGCCAGTTCAATGGCGTGCCGACGCCGACCCTCGGGGCCACCGCGATCGCCGCGGCCCTGGAACACTCCGGGATCCCGGCTGCGGACGTTTCCGAAGTGATCATGGGCTGCGTGCTGCCGGCCAATCTCGGCCAGGCGCCGGCTCGCCAGGCCGCGATCGCCGCCGGGATTCCGGTCTCCACCGGCGCCACCACCCTCAACAAGGTGTGCGGCTCGGGCATGAAGGCCATCATGCTGGGGCATGACCTGATCAAGGCCGGCTCGGCCAGCATCGTGGTTGCCGGCGGCATGGAATCGATGTCCAACGCCCCGCACATGCTCCCCAACTCACGTACCGGCAACCGCTTCGGCAATTTCCAGGCGGTCGACCACATGGCCCACGACGGCCTGGTCAATGCCTATGACGGCAAAGCGATGGGTGAGTTCGCCGAGTGCACCGTCGAGAAGTTCCAGGTCAGCCGCGAGGAGCAGGATGCCTTCGCCATCGAATCGGTGCGCCGTGCGCTGGCTGCGCAGGCCAATGGCGCCTTCGACGATGAAATCGTCCCGGTGAAGGTGAGCACCCGCAAGGGTGAGGTCGAGTTCGCGCAGGACGAGCAGCCGGGCCGTTCGGACGTCACCAAGATCCCGACCCTGCGTCCGGCCTTCAAGAAGGACGGCACGGTCACCGCGGCCAGTTCCTCGAGCATCTCCGACGGCGCTGCCGCCGTGGTGCTGCTGTCCGAAGAGGACGCTGCAGCCCGCGGGCTGCAGCCGCTGGCCCGCATCGTCGGCCACGCCACCCACTCGCAGGCGCCGGAGTGGTTCACCACCGCGCCGATCGGTGCGATCCAGAAGCTGCTGGAAAAAACCGGCTGGACGCTGGACCAGGTGGACCTGTTCGAGATCAACGAAGCCTTCGCCGTCGTGGCGATGGCACCGATCCGCGAACTGGGCATCCCGCATGACAAGGTCAACGTCAACGGTGGCGCCTGCGCACTGGGCCATCCCATCGGTGCCTCGGGTGCGCGCTTGGTGGTCACACTGGTGAACGCATTGCGCAAGCGTGAGGCCAAGCGCGGAATTGCTACCCTGTGCATCGGCGGCGGCGAAGCAACTGCCATCGCTATCGAATTGATTTGATTTGATTTAACGCGCATTTCTCAAAACTGAATGCGCGATCGCTTGACAGCCAATCTTGGCTTGTCATCATGTTGCCGGGCGCGCAATAGCGCGTTGCCTAATCTAACGACGAGGATTCACAACAATGAGCATCAACAAGCTGCTGATCGCAATGGCCCTGGGCCTGGCTCTGACCGCCTGCTCGAAGCAGGAGCAGGCTGCTGACGCCGCCGCTTCGGCCAACGAAGCTGCCGCTGACGCCCAGGCCGCTGCTGACCAGGCCGCTGCTGCTGGCGCCCCGGCTGCTGACGCTGCCCAGGCTGCTGCTGACACCGCCACCACCGCTGCTGACGCTTCGGCTGATGCCGCTGCCCAGGCTGCTGGCGCTGCCACCGACGCTGCTGCCGACCAGGCTGCTGACGCTGCCAAGGCTGCCGAAGGCACCGCCGAGAAGGCCAAGGACGCTGCTGAAGAAGCCAAGAAGTAATAACTTCTTTCTTCAAGCAAGTCTGAAGAAGCCGCTGGTTCGCCAGCGGCTTTTTCTTTGGGCGCGTGCTTTGCAGGCAACGCCACCCACCGGTTCTTCACAGACGCATGAATAGGCTGGCCTCCCATCCATCGCCTTACCGGAGCGCCACATGAAGATCCGTCCGCTGACCACCTCCCTGCTGGCCGCCTCCCTGCTGCTCGGCCTGGCCGCGTGCAAGGGCCCGGAGGCCGAACAGGCCCGTCGCGATGCCGCCCAGGCCGCCGACAGCACCAACGCCGCCGCGCGCGAAGCCGTCGACAAGGCTGCCGCAGCGACCCGCAATGCCGCCGATGACGCGGCTGCCGCCTCCGAGCGCGCCGCCGCCGATACCCAGCAGGCGCTCGACCGCGCGGCGGCCGCAACCTCCGAAGCCGCTGGCGAAGCCAAGGTCGCCGCCAAGGATGCCGCCGCCCACGCCAGCGATTCCACCGCCGATGCCGCGCAGAAGGTGGCCGACAAGGCGCGTGACGTTGCCGATGACGCGCAGAAGAACGCCAACGAAGCCAAGCGCTGAGCCAGACACGCTGGTCGAACCGTGGTTGTCGCAACGCCCCCTCCCCGGAGGGGGCGTTTGCGTTACGGCAGTGCGCGGCTCAGGACGGTGCCGAAGTCCACATCGGCCGGCAGCGTCCCGAACGCCATCCCATGCTCGGCACCGAGCCGTGAGCGGATGAAGACCGATGCGTTCGGGCTCTGCGCGCGCAGCAGCACGGCAGCCTGCAACACCAGCGCCAGGCGTTCGGTGATGCGACGCGCCTGCGCTTCTTCCGGCGTTTCCGCCAGCTGCGCACGCAACGCCCGCAACGCGGCGTCATAGATCGCATCCACACCGGCCACGGTGTCCAGCTCCGCCTCCAGTGCATGCAGCACCTGCGGTTCGCGCGACAGCGCACGCAGCACGTCCAGGCATTGGATGTTGCCGCTGCCTTCCCAGATCGAATTCAGTGGCGCCTGCCGATACAGCCGCGGCAGCATCGACTCCTCGACATAGCCCGCGCCGCCAAGGCACTCCTGGGCTTCGTTGACGAACACCGCGGCCCGCTTGCACACCCAGTACTTCCCCACCGCGGTAGCGATGCGCGCGAACGCAGCCTGCTGAGGATCGGTGGCAGCCTGATCCACGGCGCGCGCGACGCGCATCGCGAATACCGTGGCCGCTTCGGACTCGACCGCCAGATCGGCCAGCACATTGGTCATCAGCGGGTGCTCGGACAAGCGCTTGCCAAAGCTGCTGCGATACCGCGTGTGATGCAGCGCCTGGGCCAGCGCCATGCGCATTTCCGCTGCCGCACCGAGCATGCAGTCCAGCCGCGTCATCATGACCATGCCGATGATGGTCGACACCCCTCGCCCCTCCTCGCCAATACGCTGCGCCCAGGCCCCGCATAATTCGACTTCGCTGGACGCGTTGGACCAATCCCCGAGCTTGTCCTTCAAGCGCATCAGGCGGAACGCGTTGCGGTTGCCATCGGCCAGGCGTCGCGGCATCAGGAAACAACTCACGCCACCCGGTGCCTGCGCCAGCACCAGGAAGCCATCGGACATCGGCGCGGAGAAGAACCACTTGTGCCCGATCAACGCATAGCTGCCATCGGCCTGGGGCTCGGCGCGCGTGGTGTTGCTGCGCACGTCCGAACCACCCTGCTTCTCGGTCATGCCCATGCCCAGGGTGATGCCGGCTTTGTCGGCGATCGGCACATCGCGCGGGTCGTACTCCGGGGCTGCCGCCTTGGCCGCCCATTCGGCCAGCGAAGGATCCTGCCGCAACACCGCGACCGCCGCGTGGGTCATCGTCAGCGGGCAACTGGTGCCGGCCTCGGCCTGGTGATGCAGATAGCTCAACGCCGCGCGTGCGACATGTGCACCAGGACGGCCGTCGTGCCACGACAGCCCGGCCACGCCATGCGTTTTCGCTGCCGTCATCAACTGGTGGTACGCCGGATGGAACTCAACGGTGTCGATGCGATGACCCTGCCCATCGTGGGTGCGCAGGCGCGGGCGATCGCGATTGGCATCGAAGCCGATCCGGTAAAGCTCATCGCCGGCGAGACCGCCATAGCGCGCCAGCTGCCCGATGAAGGCGGCTCCGCCCTCGCGCTGCACCGCCTCCGCCAGCGCCCCGTCGTCAGCCCACAGATTGCGGCCCCCGAAGGGCGGCGGCTGGTTGCTCACTTCATGCGTCTCGAACGCGGGCCATGCAGACGTCATCACGGCGACCTCCTTGCAGACAGAGGCCTCGATTCTGCCGCATCCCCGCACAGGCCGCCGTTCATGCGGATTCTCACCTCCTGCACGAGCGCGTCGGCACAGTGCAGGCATGAACGCGGATGCCGACAACGACGATCTGGTGGTGCTGCGCCCGGAGGGGCTGTACTGCCCGGCCGGTGATTTCCATATCGACCCCTGGCGCCCGGTTCCGCGCGCGGTGATCACGCACGGCCATGGTGATCACGCACGCAACGGCATGGGCCACTACCACTGCACCACGCAAACGCTGCCGATCCTGCGCTGGCGGCTCGGCGATGTGGACTGCACCGCGCATGCCTACGGTGAACGCTTCACCTTGGGCGACACCGAGATCTCACTGCATTCGGCCGGGCATGTGCTCGGCTCGGCCCAGGTGCGGATCGCACATGCCGGACGGGTCTGGGTGGCCTCGGGCGACTACAAGCGCCAGCCCGATCCGAGCTGCGACCCGTTCGAGGTGGTGCCCTGCGACACCTTCATCACCGAAGCGACCTTCGGCCTGCCGGTCTACCGCTGGCCGGACACCTCGCAGGTCGCCGCTGACATCGTGGCATGGCGCCGCGAGTGCGAAGCGCGCGGCGAGGCGGCCGTGCTGCTGTGCTACGCGCTCGGCAAAGCACAGCGGATCCTTGCCGAACTGCTGCCCCTGGATGACCAGCCTGCGCTGCTGCACGGTGCGATCGCCACCGGTGTGGCGGTCTATCGCGAGGCCGGCATCCCGATGCTGGCGACCGAGCCGGTCAGCGAACAGGCGCGCGGCGCCGAGTTCGCCGGCAAGCTGATTCTTGCCCCGCCCTCGGCGGCCGGCAGCGCGTGGATGCGCCGCTTCAAGCGCGCGCAGCTGGGCTTTGCCTCCGGCTGGATGCGGGTGCGTGGCAACCGCCGCCGGCGCAACTACGATCGCGGCTTTGTGGTCTCCGATCACGCTGACTGGCCCGATCTGCTGCGCACCATCGCCGAGACCGGCGCCCGCCGCGTCATCGCCACGCACGGCAATACCGATGCGCTGATCCGGTTCCTGTGCGAGCGGGGCGTCGCCGCCGAAGCGTTCGCCACCGGCTACGGGGACGAAGAATGAAACGCTTCGCCGCGCTCTACAGCGAACTCGACCGCAGCACCGCCACCGGCGACAAGCGCGCTGCGTTGGTGCGCTACTTCCAGCAGGCGCCCCCGCACGACGCGGCGTGGGCCCTGTTCCTGCTGGCCGGCGGCAAGGTCACCAGTGCGCGGCAGAAGATCGCCGGCAACGCCGAGCTGCGCGCGTGGGTGGCCGAGAGGTCCGACACACCGGCGTGGCTGGTGGACGACAGCTATGACCAGGTTGGCGATCTGGCCGAGACCCTCACCCTGTTGATGGATGATCCGGTGCAGGCCGGTGCGGATATCGCGCTCGCCGACTGGATCGAGCAGAAGCTGCTGCCGGTGGCCAATCAACCCGAGCCGGTGCGCCACGCCACGATCACGCAGGCGTGGCAACAGCTTGCCTTCGACGAGCGGCTGGTGTTCAACAAGCTGCTGACCGGCGCGCTGCGCGTGGGGGTGTCACAGCGGCTGGTGCAGCAGGCACTGGCCGAATGGTCCGGCATCGATATCGCGCGCATCGCCCAGCGCATGCTCGGCAGTTGGGTGCCCACGCCCGGCCTGCTGGCGGCGTTGCTGTCACCGGAAGAGCGGCCGGAAGATCGCCAGCAGCCCTACCCGTTCTTCCTGGCCTCCCCCCTGGAGGCGGAGGTCGACACGCTCGGGCCGATCGACGACTGGCTGGTGGAGTGGAAATGGGACGGTATCCGTCTGCAGGTCCTGCGCCGCCAGGGCGAGGTCGCGCTGTGGTCGCGCGGCGAAGAACGCCTGGATGGCCGCTTCCCGGAGATTGAAGCGGCGGCGATGGCCTTGCCCGATGGCTGCGTGATTGATGGCGAGTTGCTGGCCTGGGCCGACGGCGATGATCTGCCCTTGCCCTTCACCGCGCTGCAGACGCGCATCCAGCGCCTCAAGCCTGGCCCGAAGACGCTGCGTGATACGCCGGTGCGCGTGCTTGCCTACGATCTGCTTGAACTGGGTGGTGACGACCTGCGCGGGTTGCCGCTCTCGCAACGGCGTGCGCGTCTGGCCGAGGTGCTCGCCACGCTGGCGGATCCGCGCCTGATGCTGTCTCCGGCGGTCCGCGTGGCGGATTGGAGCGCGGCGGCAGCACAGCGCGATCTGGCCCGCGAGCGCGGGGTGGAAGGGCTGATGCTCAAACGCAGCGACTCTGTCTACCAGGCCGGGCGCCGACGCGGCGACTGGTGGAAATGGAAGATCGCCCCGCTGACCATCGATGCGGTGATGATCTACGCGCAGTCCGGCCACGGCCGTCGCAGCACGCTCTACACCGATTACACCTTCGGGGTGTGGGACGGCGAGACGCTGGTGCCGGTGGCCAAGGCGTACTCGGGCCTGGACGACAAGGAAATCCTCGCGCTGGACCGGTGGATCCGCGCGAACACGATCGAGCGCTTCGGGCCGGTGCGCAGCGTGCGTGGCGAGCAGGTGTTCGAGCTCGGCTTCGAAGCGGTGAACCGCAGCAAACGGCACAAATCCGGCATCGCCGTACGCTTCCCGCGCATTCTGCGCTGGCGGCATGACAAGCCGGCCAGCGAGGCCGACACGCTGGCCCAGCTGCAGGCGCTGGCGCGGTGACGCGACGCGAGGCCATGGCCCGCCTGACGGCGTGGTTCGCCAGCCGGGGCTGGGCACCGCTGCCCTTCCAGAAAGCGATGTGGCGGCACTACCTGGCCGGCGCGTCCGGCCTGTTGCATACACCGACGGGCAGCGGCAAGACGCTGGCGATGTTCGGTGGGCCACTGCTGCAGGCACTCAACGATCCACCGCCCCGGACCACTCGCGGCCGCGCGAAGACCCCCGTACCCGTCCTGCAGGTGCTGTGGATCACCCCGCTGCGCGCGCTGGCCGCCGACACCGCACGCGCGCTGCGTGAGCCATTGGATGCCCTCGGGTTGGACTGGCAGGTGGGCCTGCGGACCGGCGATGCCAGCGCGCGCGACAAGCGCCTGGCGCGAGAGGGCCGGCTCGATGTGCTGGTCACCACGCCGGAGTCGCTGGCGCTGTTGCTCAGCTATCCCGACACGATGGCGCGCCTGCAGCACCTGCGCTGCGTGGTGGTCGATGAGTGGCACGAACTGCTGGGCAACAAGCGCGGCGTGCTGCTGCAGTTGAATCTGCGCCGCCTGCGCGATGCCCTGCCCGCGCTGCAGGTCTGGGGGCTGTCTGCAACGCTGGGCAATCTGGACGAAGCGCGCGAGGTGCTGTTGCCCGATGTGCCCGATGCCCCGCTGGTGGCCGGCGCGCGGCCGCGCCCGGTCAGCGTGGAAACGCTGCTGCCCGCGCAGGGCGAGCGCTTCCCGTGGGCGGGCCATCTGGGCCTGTCACAGCTGCAGCGCGTGCTGGAAAAACTGCTGACGGTGCGTACCAGCCTGCTGTTCACCAACACCCGTGCGCACGCCGAGCTCTGGCATCAGGCGCTGTCTGCGGTGTGGCCGGAAGACCCGGACACGCTCGCGCTGCATCACGGCTCGCTCGACCCGGCGTTGCGCCGCGCGGCCGAAGAAGGCCTGCGCGAGGGCCGGCTGCGCTGCGTGGTGGCCACCTCCAGCCTGGACCTGGGCGTTGATTTCCCCAGTGTCGATCAGGTGCTTCAGATCGGCAGCCCCAAGGGCATCGCACGTTTGCTGCAGCGTGCAGGGCGTGCCAGACATCGCCCCGGCGAATCCGGACACATCGTGTGTGTGCCATCGCATGCGCTGGAGCTGGTCGAGTATGCGGCGGCACGTCGGGCGCTGGCGCAAGGGCACATCGAAGCACGCCGGCCGCTGCGGCTGTCGCTGGATGTATTGGCGCAGCATGCGGTGAGCTGCGCGCTCGGCGATGGTTTCGATCCCGAGGCGCTGTTCGAGCAGGTTCGGCGGACGCATGCCTTCGCCGCACTGGACCACGCGCACTGGGACGGCGTGCTGGAGTTCATCGTGCAGGGGGGGCGTGCGCTGTCGCAGTACCCGGACTTCCACAAGGTCGTTCGCGACGACGATGGCCTCTATCGCGTGCATGACCGTCGCGTCGCGCTGCGGCATCGACTGTCGATCGGCACCATCACCAGCGATGGCAGCGTCATGGTGCAGTTCCTGCGGGGGGGCCGGCTTGGCGCGGTGGAGGAACAGTTCCTCAGCCGGTTGCGCCCGGGCGACCGCTTCCAGTTCGCCGGCCGTCTGCTGGAACTGGTGCGCCTGGAGAATCTGACCGCCTACGTGCGCGTGGCGCGCAGCGGCGACGGGGTGGTGCCGCGCTGGCAAGGTGGTCGGCTGCCGCTGTCGGAGGCGCTCGGGCATGAAATGGAAACGGTGCTGGCCAGCCCACCCGAGAGCCCGGAGATGCAGTGGCTGGCCCCATTGTTGTCGCTGCAGACCCGCCTGTCCGCACTGCCCGCACCGGATCGGCTGCTGGTGGAACACGTCCGCCGCCGCGAAGGCCAGTTCGTGTTCGTGTATCCCTTCGCAGGGCGCCAGGTCAATGAAGGGCTGGCCGCGTTGATGGCGATGCGCTGGACGCGGCTGCAGGCCAACACGTTCGGCTATGCGGCCAATGACTATGGCTTCGTACTGGCACCCGCGCGCGCTGTCGAGATTGACGCGGCACGCCTGCGTGCGCTGCTCGATCCGGAGGGGCTGCTCACGGATCTGCGCGAGAGCCTCAACCTGGGCGAACTCGCACGACGCCAGTTCCGCGACATCGCACGCGTGTCCGGCATGCTGGTGCCCGCGTTGCCAGGACGCACCCCGCGCAGCCTGCGTCAGCTGCAGGCCTCCAGCGGGCTTCTGTACGACGTGCTGCGCCAGCACGATCCGGATCACATTCTGCTGACACTGGCCGAACACGAAGTGCTGCACGATCAGCTTGATCTTGGCAGTCTGGCCACGACGCTGTCGTCCTGCCAGGCACGCACCCTGAGCCTGCAGCACCCGACCAGCCTGGGGCCGCTGTCCTTCCCGCTGTGGGCCGAACGGCTGCGCGGTCAGTTCAGCAACGAAGACTGGAAAACCCGCGTACTGCGCGCGGCACAGCAACTGGAGAAACGTCATGGCGCCTGAGCTGCCGATCATCCTCGCCGGCGAAACGGTGCACCTGCTGGGCGCGCGTGCGATGTACTGGCCTGCGCGGCACGGCTTGTTGATCGCCGATCTGCATCTGGGCAAGGCCGATCTGTTCCGGCGCGCAGGCATCGGGCTGCCCCGGGGTGGCACGCAGGATGATCTGGAGCAGTTGGGCCGGTTGGTGCAGCAGCACGAGGTGCGCCACCTCTGGATTCTGGGCGATGTGCTGCATGGCGCAGCCCATCGCGCGGCGTGGTACCGCCAGTGGCAGGGCTGGCGCGAGCAGCATCCGGACCTGTGGATCGGCGCGCTTGAAGGCAATCACGATCGCGTGCTGCCCAAGGCAGACCTGGGTATCGACTTGCTGGGCGAACGTGTGCAGGAAGGCCCCTTTCTGCTCCGTCATGCACCACAGCCGCATCCGGGGCTGCACGTGCTGTGTGGCCATCTGCATCCACTCGCACGCCTGCCGGGCATGCAGCGGCGCTGGCCGGCGTTCTGGTTGCGCGAGAGACTGACGATACTGCCGGCGTTCTCCCGATTCACCGCAGGCATTGCGCCTGTCATGGACGCCGGAGAACGCTTGGTGGCCTGCGTCGAAGACCAGGCCATCGCACTGCCGACGCGCTAGCCTGGCCAGCGCGCAACGGCATGCACCACCCTGCTCAGGCGGCCGACGCGACCAGCAGGTCCGGCATCAGCCGGATATCCGGTGCATTCGGATTGGGACGCACCGGTTGCCGCTGGATCGCGGTCAGCATGTCGTGTGCGGCGGCACGGATGCGCGGGTGGTGCTCCGGCGCGGCGTGGGTAATGAGGCTGGTGACATGGAATTCGAACACGTCTTCCATCACATCCGGCTGATCCTCATGCAGCATCTGCAGTAGTCCGCGAAGTTTGCGGATTTCACTTTCCAGAGTTTCGGCCGAGAACAGCATTTCAATCTCCTTGGGTTGCGATCGGTCCAAAGGACCGTGAGTCGCAAACGCAGCCCCACAGTACCACCGGGTGGTGGCGCTGCTCTTGGCGATCAGGAATCGGACAGAGCACCAGCGGAAGCAACATGACGCGTTTCGAACACGCACACGCCTGCTGCGTTTGCCTGAGTGTTGTCCCATGCGGGCGGTGAGTCCACCGTCAATGAATGTTATTCACACCTTCACATCGCCGCGCATGCGCTGCTACGCGTGGTTATCAGCTGATGCGATCACGCGCGTGTGCGTCGTTCAATGCAGCCAGCAAACCCGCCGACAACGGCAAGCGGCCCAGCCAACCGCGCTGCGTGCCACTGAGCACGCGCAACATATGACCGCGCCCACCCGGCACCCGCCCCATCGGCTGGAACAGCACATCGCGCGCACGCGCCAGCCCATCATGATCGGACTGGAACAACGGCGTCAGCCATCGGCTCCAGTACTGGTAGATCGCCACGTGCGCGCGCCGTTGCCCCTCGTAGGCCTGCAGTGCCGCCTCCAACACCCCGTGCGTGCGCAGGGCGTCACGCAGGGCCAGTGCGTCCATCAGCGCCATGTTCACCCCCTGCCCCAGCTGCGGGCTCATCGCATGCGCGGCGTCGCCGGCCAGCACCAGCCGCTCGCGATGCCAGCGCGACATCACCGCATCGCGATAGCCGGCGCGGGCCAGCTGACCCGGTTCCGTCACGCCGGCCAGGCGCTCGTGCGCCTGCGGCCACAGCGTGGCGATCTCGTCGAGCCAGCGGGCCATGCCGTCACGCTCCCACTGTGCGAAGCGGTCACGTGGCAGGCTCCAGAAGAAACTCAGCTGTGGCACATCATTGCCCGGCCGGGTCCCTACCGGCAGCAGCCCGATCATCTTGCGCGCGGCCACATAGCGTTGCCGCAGTTCATCCACGTGCGGCCAGTCGCCGCGCGGCAGCAGGCACCACAGCGCGCCCCACGGGTATTCGCGCTCCAGCGAGGTGCCCTGCACCTGCGCGCGCAGCGAGGACGCGGCACCATCGGCAGCAATCACCAGATCGTACGGCCCGTGCCAGCGCCCGTCTGCGTCACGCACGCGCCCCTGCGCGGTGTCCACCTCGACGATGGCGGTACCGGCCTGCAGGTTGCCGGGCTGCTCCCACGCCTCGGCCAGCAGCGAGAACAACGCGCCCCGTTGCATGCCCACCCCATGCAACCGCTCATCGAGCTGCGCATAACGCATGTCCATCACCGCGCGTCCGCACGGCGTCTCGCCGTACAGCCGACGCACGCTGGCGCCGTGGCGCAGCACATCGGGCAGCAGCCCCATCTGCCAAAGCACGTCCAGGCCGCTGGGCTGCAGCAGGAACCCGGCGCCGACCGGACCGGGCGTTGCGGCACGCTCGAACACGTGCACGTCGTGATGATCACGTGAAAGTAGGATCGACAACGCCTGCCCGGCGGTGCCGTAGCCGACGATGGCGATGGTGCGACGTGGAGACATGCGCGTACTCACTGATGAAAAAAAACCCCGCCGAAGCGGGGTTTTCAATGCGCAGCTGAAAAAATCACTCAGCCGGCACGATGTTCGAGGCTTGGGCGCCCTTCGGGCCCTGGGTCACGTCATAGGTGACCTTCTGGCCTTCCTGCAGACTGCGGAAGCCCTTGGAGTTGATCGCGGAGAAGTGCGCGAAGACGTCGGCGCTGCCGTCCTCCGGCGAGATAAAGCCAAATCCCTTGGCGTCGTTGAACCACTTGACGGTACCGTTCGGCATGGTGATGCGAGACCTTCTTCTATGAATGGGTGGTGTACGCTCAACCAGCGCACTGGCGGAGTATGCAAACCTTGTACCGGAATGACAATCACCCCCGTGCCAATTCACCGATCAATTCGGGCAGGCCGGAGGAGGCAGCGTCCACATTGGCCAGCACTTCGGCCATCGTGATTTCATCGCCATCGCCACAGCCGGCGGCCCAATTGGCCACAATCGCCAGGCACGCATAGTCCAGGCCAAGCTCACGCGCCAGGCTCGCTTCGGGCATGCCGGTCATGCCGACCAGATCACAGCCATCACGACGCATCCGCGCGATTTCCGCGTTGGTTTCCAGTCGCGGGCCCTGGGTGGCGCCGTAGCAGCCGCCGTCCTGCAGGCGCACGCCGGTGACTTTCGCCGCGGCCAGCACCTTGCTGCGCAGCATCGGCGTGTACGGATGGCCGAAGTCCACGTGCAGCACCTCGGTGCCCGGTTCCTCGCACAGGGTGGAGATGCGGCCCCAGGTGTAATCGATCAACTGGTCCGGGCAGGCCAGCACGCGCGGGCCGAAGTGCTCGGTGATGCCGCCGACGGTGTTCAGCGCAAGCACGCGCTGCGCACCGATCTGCTGCAGCGCGGCGAGGTTGGCGCGGTAGTTGATCTTGTGCGGCGGCAGCGAATGGCCTTCGCCATGACGCGCCAGAAACGCTACGCGCTGACCGAGCAGCGTGCCGACGCGGATCGGACCGGACGGCGTGCCGTACCGCGTCTCGACCTGGTGGCTGCTCACGTCGTCGAGCTGGGCCAGCTTGTAGACGCCGGTGCCGCCGATGACGGCCAGGGAAATGTGTTCCATCATTCCTTCATCGCGTAGATGGCGGGCACGCAGCGCAGCGTCTCGTTGACGTCCATGCCGAAACCGAACACATAGCGGTCCGGCAGATCGATGCCGGCGTAGTCGGCCTTGACGTCCGGCAGCGCGCGGTCGTGCAGCTTGACCGTCAGCGCGGCGATACGCACATCGGTGGCGCCCTGCTCCAGGCACCAGGTACGCACGCCCTGCAGCGTGTAGCCCTCATCGAGGATGTCATCGACCAGCAGCACGCGGCGGCCGAACAGCGCGGTGGCCGGCTTGTGCTTCCAGACCAGGTCGCCGCCGGTGGTCTCACCGCGGTAACGGGTGGCGTGCAGGTAATCGAACTGCACGTCCTGGCCGCGTGCGCCCAGTTCCAGCGCGAGCTGGCCGGCGAACGGCAGCGCGCCGTGCATGATCGACAGGAACAGCGGGACCTCGCCCTTGTAATCGCGCGCGATGGCGTCGGCGATGCCAGCGATGGCCTTGTCGATGGTGGGACGGTCGACCAGCAGGTCGGCCTGGGCCAGGGCCTGGGAAATGGTGAGGTTGGGCATCAGACGGTTCTTCCAAGGGTGTCAAGCAAACGGGATTGGGTGGTGCCATGGCGGGAATCGGCCAACAGGCCGTCCCAGCCCAGCGCGCCGCGGCCGATCAGGCCAAGCAGCGCAGCGGTGTTGAGGGTGCGGCCTTCGACCGCGCGCAGTGATTCTTCCACCAGTTCGGGGTGGCAGACCAGCACCACGTCGCAGCCGGCATCCAGATGCGCGTCCACGCGCGCCTTCACGCCACCGGCGGAGAACGAGGCGGCCATGCCGATATCATCGGAGAAGACCACGCCGCGGAAGCCCATCTCCTCGCGCAGGATCTGCTGGATCCAGCGCGGCGAGTAGCCGGCCGGTTCCGGCGCGACCTGCGGGTAGACCACGTGGGCCATCATCACCGCATCGGCGCCGGCAGTGATGCCGGCCGCGAACGGGATCAGGTCCAGTGCGCGCAGTTCATCGAGCGAACGCGGGTCGCTGGCATCGTGGAAATGGGTATCTTCCAGCACGGTGCCATGCCCGGGGAAATGCTTGAGCGTGGCGGCCATGCCGACGCTGTGCATGCCGCGCACATAGGCGGCGGTGAATGCAGCGACGACCTGCGGGTCCGCGCTGAACGCGCGATCGCCGATGGCCAGGTTGCCGCGACCCAGATCGACCACCGGGGCGAAGCTGAGGTCCACACCGCTGGCGCGCACTTCGCTGGCCATCAGCCAGGCATGCTGCTCGGCCAGGGCCAGCGCAGCCTCGGGATCGGTGGCATACAGGGCGTCGAAGCCCCGCAGCGGCGGCAGCGCGCTGTAACCCTCACTGAAGCGCTGCACGCGGCCGCCTTCCTGGTCCACGCAGATCAGCTGCGGGCGCGGTGCGGCGGCGCGGATGGCCGCCGACAGCTCGGCCACCTGCTCGCGCGAGGCGAAATTGCGCTTGAACAGGATGACGCCGGCCACGGCGTCGTGCTGCAGCCACTCGCGTTCCTGGGCGGTGAGTTCGGTCCCGGCAACGCCGATCACGAGCATGAGGTGTCTCCAATACGGGGCGCCACCATGGCGCACTGCCGCATTGTCGCAGAACCCGCGCGCAGCGTCAGACCTCGCAGCCGTCCGGGCCGCAGCCATCACCGTGCCCGGCAGCCCCTGCGGGCGGGCCTTCCGCTGCGATCTGCCGCAACGCCTGGGCGAAGGCCTCGGCCGGCTGGGCGCCCTGGATGGCGTACTGATCGTTGATCACAAAGGTGGGCACCGACTGAATACCCAGTGCCTGCGCCTGGGCAAGCTGAGCCTGGATCTCCTCCAGCCCTTCCTCACCGGCCAGCAACGCCGTGATGCGCTCGGCGCTGAGGCCGCCGGTGGCGCCCGCGGCGATCAGGGTCTGCGGGTCGGCCAGATTGCGGCCCTCCACGAAATGCGCGCGGAACAGCGCTTCGCCGACCGCCGCTTGGACGCCTTCACGCCCGGCCAGCCACATCAACCGATGTGCGGGCAGCGTGGTGACCCGGACCTGGCCCTGGTCGAAATCCATCGGCAGGCCTTCAGCGCGCGCGGCACTCTGGGTCTGGGTCAGGATCTGCTGGGTGCGCTCGGCGCTGCCGAACTTGGCCACGTAGGCCTCGCGCAGCGGCACGGGGGTCGTGCCCGCGTCGGGATCCAGCAGGAAGGGGTGCCAGTGCACCTCCACCTCGGGGGCGTCTTCACCCAACAGCGCCAGGCCCTGCTGGAACCGGTGCTTGCCGATCCAACACCAGGGGCACACCACATCCGACCAGATATCGATTTTCATCTGGCCAGATTGTGGGTGCTGCGAGGCGTTTACAAGGTCTGCCGGTCAGCCGCGTTCAGCGCTGGACCAGCGCGAGAAGGGATGCGCAGCCAGCGCCAGGTTGTAGTAGCGGACCTGGTCGGTGACTTCAGCGCCGGCCCAGCCGGGCAGCGTGATCGCCTGATCGGCATGCTCGAGCTCGACTTCGGCCACCACCAGCCCGGCGTTCTCGCCCAGGAACTCGTCCACCTCCCAGAGCAGCCCGTCGTGCTCGACCAGGTGTCGGCGCTTGTCGATCAGCCCACCGACACACAGCGCCAGCAGCGCGCGCGCATCCTCCACCGGAATCGGATAATCGAACTCCTGCCGGGTGTGCCCGATCTCGCGCGATTTCATGTTGAGGAAGGCCTGCCCACCCTGGATGCGCACGCGCACCGAGGCCTTCTGTGCGCCGCTGTCCAGCGAGGCGGTGTCGTTGAGATAACCCTGCGCCATCGGGATGACGGCGTGTGCGGCGGTGCGCCAGTCGTCACCGGTAACGAGGTATTTGCGTTCGATTTCAATGCCCATGCCCACAGTATGCGGCGATCAAGGCACTGCGGCCACGCCCGGCTTCTATACTGGTCGGCTGCCCTGCCTGGACGCACGATGAAACCCCTCTTCCCCACCCTGGTGCTGACCCTGCTGCCACTGCCCGGGGTCGCCGCGACGCCACCGGCACCTGCGCAGATAGAAGCGGCGATCATGGCCATGATCGAGGCCGAGAAGAAGCCGGCGGCCTCCGCGCAGGATCTGCTGCTGCAGTCGATGTTCACCCCGCGCGGGTTCGAGCATGGGCCGTGCTTTGCCAGCACAACGGTCACCGGTGCCTACGAGTGTCTGGTCGGCATGGAGATCGGGCTCAAGAACCGCTACCGGATGCTGCGCTTCGTTCCGCAGGGTATGGGGTGGGCGATGCAGCGGGCCGATGTGGATGCGCCGGTTCCCCCGCGCGAGCGTGTCCGCGAACTGCTCATCGAACAGCTCGGTCATCGTGCCGCATCCATCACCGATGCCGCCGCCCGCGACGAACTGCGCGCCTTCCAGCAGCGCGTGCAGATTCTTGCGGTCGACGACTGCGAACTGCACAGCACGCAGTCGCCGGACATCCGCTGCGATATCACCGCGGGGGATGACATCGAGCGCGGCACCTACCCGCAGACCTATGTGTTCGACGCACAGGGCCAGTGGCAGAACGCCGCACCGGGGAACGGCCGGTAAGCGCGAACGCCGTCAGCGCTTTTCGAACACCGCGATGCTTTCCACGTGCGCGGTATGCGGGAACATGTCCATCGCGCCAGCCGAGACCAGGGTGAAGCCCTGTTCGTTGACCAGGTAGCCGGCGTCGCGCGCCAGCGAGCCGGGATGGCAGCTCACGTAGACGATCCGCTTGAACTGCTTCAGCGGCAGCTGCTGCAGCACTTCGATGGCGCCCGAGCGCGGCGGATCCAGCAGCAGCTTGTCGAAGCCCTGGCGCATCCACGGGGTCTGGCGCTGGTCCTGGGTCAGGTCCGCTGCGTAGAATTCGGCATTCTCCAGCCCGTTGCGCACGGCGTTCTCTTTCGCACGCGCCACCAGGCCGGCGTCACCTTCCACACCGACCACGTTGCGTACGGTGCGCGCCAGCGGCAGGGTGAAGTTGCCCAGCCCGCAGAACAGATCCAGCACGCGCTCGTCCGGACCGGCATCGAGCAGGGCCAGCGCGTGGGCGATCATCTGCACATTGAGCTTGGCGTTGACCTGGATGAAGTCCAGCGGACGGAACGCCAGCTCGACATCCCACGGTGCCAGCTTGAACGACAGCGGCACCTCGGCCGGCCACAGCGGGTGGACCGACTCCACGCCGCCGGGCTGCAGCGAGATCGCGAAGCCGTGTTCCTGGCCGAAGGCGGTCCATGCGGCGCGGTCAGCGTCGCTGAGCGGCTGCATGTGACGGATGGTCAGCATGATCGCGTCATCGCCAGCGATGAATTCGATCTGGGGGATATCGCGTTTGCCATCGAGGGTTTCGATGAACTCGGCCAGCACGCCCACCTTCATGCCGATTTCCGGGATGACGGTCAGGCACTGGCTCAGGTCCGCGACGAAACGCGGGTCCTGCTCACGGAAGCCGACCAGGGTCTTGTCCTTCTTTTCGACGCGGCGCACCGAGAAGCGCCCTTTGCGGCGGTAGCCCCAGCTGTCACCGACCAGCGGCGGCAGCACGGTGCCGGGACTGACGTGACCGATCCGGGTCAGGTTGTCGATCAGCACCCGTTGCTTGGCCACGATCTGCTGCGACTCCTCCAGGTGCTGCAGCACGCAGCCGGCGCAGACGCCGAAATGCGGGCAGCGCGGGGTCACCCGCTGCGGCGAGGCCTGTACGACCTCGAGGGTCCGGGCTTCATCGAAATGACGATTGCGCGCGGTCGGCTCCGCGGTCACTACTTCACCCGGCAGCGCGCCGGTGATGAAGGTGACCTTGCCGCCTTCGCCGTCGCGGCGGGCAACGCCACGGCCGTCATGGCTGAGGTCGAGGATGTCGGTCTGGAAGGGGGTACGGTCGAGTCGGGAGCGGGTTCGGGCCACGTGGCAACAGGCTGCGGGCAAAAAGGGTGCGTATTGTCGCAGATACCAACTGCCAACTGACTTGCCGTCCGCTGAAACCGCTTGCAGGCGGGGACTTCGCGTTTACTATGGAGGCAGCTGACATGGAGGCAGCCCAAATGCAGATGACCCCGAGGGATCCCATGCCCCGATTCCTGCTCGTCGAGGACGACACCATCAGCCGCGGCTTCTTCAAGGCCGCGCTGGAAACCCTGCCGGCGCAGGTGGATACCGCCGATTCCCTCGCCACGGCCATGGACCGCGCCCGCGGCAACCAGCACGACCTGTGGCTGATCGATGTGAACCTGCCCGACGGCAATGGCACCCAACTGCTGCAGGAACTGCGCCGCTCGCGGCCGGACACCCCGGCGCTGGCGCATACCGCCGATGGCGATACCTCGATCCATTCGCGCCTGCGCGATGCCGGCTTCAGTGAAACCCTGGTCAAACCGCTGAGCCGCGAGCATCTGCTCAAGGCCGTCCGCCGCGCCCTGGTGCATACGGCGGGCAGCCTGTCCGCCCCACCCGTTGCCGAGTCCGAGGAGACCGAGGGCGAGCGCCAGGACTGGGATGAAACCACCGCCCTGGCTGCGCTGAATGGGCAGCGCCACCACCTGCTCGCGCTGCGCGAACTGTTCCTGGCCGAGTTGCCCGGCGTGCGCGATGCGGTGGCCCAGGCCCTGCGCGAGGACGATGTGCGGGCCCTGCGCGGGCAGTTGCATCGGCTGCAGGCCAGCTGCGGGTTCGTCGGCGCCGCACGCCTGGCGCGGGCCGTCCGTCAGCTGCACCAGGCGCCGGAGTCGACCGGTGCGCAGAGCCGCTTCCGCGTCGCGGTCGACGCCCTGCTGCAGTGAGCACGGGGCGGCAGCCGGAGCACCGGTGCCGCATAAGTCACCCCGCAACGATGCCGCGGCCCGCCAGCGCCTACGTGCGCCGCCGGGCCAGGTCCTCCAGCATTTCCCAGGATTTCAGCCCCCGCCCGCCCAGATGGTGCATCAGCACCGCGCGGATCGGCCGGCGCAGGCTGCCCAGATCCTCGGCACCGGGCATTTCATCGGCGGCCAACGCCAGCAGCGCGCTGCCGGTGGCCGTGCCCCGGCGTTGATCCACGCCGCGGTCGCTGAGCAGCCGGCGTGGCCCCTCCTGCGGATCCAGCTCATAGCGCGCCGCCGGGTCGACCGGCTCCTCATCGCTGCCGTGCAGCAGGTCGAAGCCGAAGCCCAAGGCTTCCAGCAGGTCACGCTCGAAACGACGCAGGGTCCACGCTAACGGTTCACCATCGCGCAGCCGCGCACGCACCTGCGCGTAATGGTCGTACAGCTCGGGCAGCGGATCCTGGCGGGGCGCCAGCCGCATCATCAGTTCGTTGATATAGAAGCCGGCCAGCATCGCCTCGCCGGTCAGCCGCGGCGCGGCGTCCAAGGCCTCGGCACCGCGCAGCTGGGCCAGTTCGCCCCGCTGCACGGCAGTCAGGCGGATCCACTGCAGCGGCTGCAGGGCAGCGCGCAGCGCTTGGCTGCGCGGGCTGGATACGCCGCGCGCCAGCACCCCGATGCGGCCGTACTGCTCGGTCAGCACCTCCACCAGCAGGCTGGTTTCCCGCCAGGCCCGGGCGTGCAATACGAACGCCGGCTCATCCTCGATGCGCATGGCTCAACCGCCCGGGGTCGGGATGGCCGGCTTATTCGTAGCCGAACGCCTTGAGCGCGGCTTCGTCGTCGGACCAGCCTTCGCGCACGCGCACCCAGGTTTCCAGGAAGACCTTGGCACCGAACAGGCGCTCCATCTGCAGGCGCGACTTGGCGCCGATTTCCTTCAGGCGGGTGCCGGCCTTGCCGATCACGATCGCCTTCTGGCCTTCGCGTTCGACCCAGATCACCGCGCCAATGCGCAGCAGGTTGCCGTCTTCGACGAAGCGCTCGATCTCGACCGTGGTCGCATACGGCAGCTCTTCGCCCAGCTGGCGCATCAACTGCTCGCGGACCAGTTCACCGGCCAGGAAGCGCTGGCTGCGGTCGGTGATCTCATCCTCGCCGAACATCGGCGGGGCTTCCGGCAACAGCTTCATCAGGTCGCGGACCAGCGATTCCAGGCCGTTGCGCTTCTGCGCCGAGATCGGGTGCACCGCCGCGAACGTGCGGCCTTCGGTGACCTGCTGCAGGAACGGCAACAGGGCGCCCTTGTCCTTCAGGCGGTCGATCTTGTTGACCACCAGCACCACCGGGATGCCCGAGTCGCTGAGCACGTTGAAGGCCAGGGTGTCTTCGTCATCCCAGCGGCCGGCCTCGATCACCAGCATGCCGGCGTCCACGCCCTCGAGCGAGCCGCGCGCGGCGCGGTTCATCACCCGGTTCATGGCGCGCTTCTGCGCGCGGTGCAGGCCGGGGGTATCGACCAGCACGATCTGGCCTTCCGGGTAGCTGGCAATACCCAGCAGCCGGTGCCGCGTGGTCTGCGGGCGATTGGAGACGATGCTGACCTTGGCGCCCACCAGGGCGTTGGTCAGGGTGGATTTGCCGACGTTGGGGCGACCGATGACGGCCACGCTGCCGGAACGATGGGGGGTTGCTTCGTTCACTTGGAATCCAGTTGCTCAAGGGCGGCCGCAGCCGCTTGTTGTTCGGCCAGCCGTCGCGAGGCACCTTCGCCTTCGGTGCTGACAGCGGGGTCGGTTACGCCGCAGCGTACCCGGAAGGTCTTGGCGTGATCGTCACCCGATTCTGACACCAGCTCATACAGCGGCAGCGCCTTCTGTCGGGCCTGCAGCCATTCCTGCAGGCGGGTCTTGGGGTCTTTCTCGGGCTTGCCGGTGGCCGGCAGGGCCTGCATCGAGGCCAGGAACCACGGCAGCACCACGGTCTGGCAGACGGCAAAACCGGCATCGAGGTAGATCGCTGCGACCACTGCTTCCAGCGCATCGGCCAGGATGGAGTCGCGGCGGTGGCCGCCGGTCTTCATCTCGCCGGGGCCCAGGATCAGGCGATCGCCCAGCTGCAGCTCACGCGCGATCACTGCCAGCGCGCCTTCGCGCACCAGCTCGGCGCGGGCGCGGGTCAGCGCGCCTTCGTCAGCCTTGGGCCAGCGTTCGTACAGCGCCTGGGCGACCATCATGTTGACGATGCTGTCGCCGAGGAATTCCAGCCGCTCGTTGTTGGGCGAGCCGGCGCTGCGATGCGTCAAGGCCTGCTTGAGCAGGCCCGGATCGTTGAAGGCGTGACCAATCAGGTCACCGCGTTGGAAGGTCTTAGTCGGCACCGCTACGGGTCAATTCCTGGTTTGAATCAAATTTGCCCACTACGTCCAGATTGCCGATCAGTTCACGGCGCACTTCGTAGTAGACCTTCATGTTCCAGCCGCCATCGATGCGATCAAACTTCACGTTGGCGGGCTTCACGTTCTCGGAGTAATTGATGTACAGGCGCTTGAAGAACATGTCCTGCACGCGGCGCGGCTCCATGTTGCCCACGCCGGGTTCCTTGGCCAGGCTTTTCATCGCCGAACGTACGGCGTAGTACTCCTGGTACATCGGGAACAGCTTCATGCCGATGTACAGGCCGAAGGCGACCACGATCAGCACCACCAGGAACGAGGTCAAGGTGATGCCGCGCTGCGATGTCATGCTCTTCATTGCGTTTCTCCCCAGATACGCGTGTGCCATGAATCAATGGATGGCCGTACCGATCCGGGACGGTTCAAAACCGTCCTTGCAGAACCAGCCCGAGCAGTTCAGCCAGATCAGGAAGGCCTTGCCACGGAGATTCTCCTCCGGCAGCAGGCCCCAGAAGCGGCCGTCGTCACTATTGTCGCGGTTGTCGCCCATGACCAGGTACTTGCCGGCCGGCACGGTCCACTGGCCCTGCCCGCGTGCGTAATCGGTCTCGAGCACGGTGTGGGTGCGGCCCGGCAGGTGCTCGACCAGCAGCGAACTGCCCTCGCCCTGGCCGTTGTGACCGGCGTACAGGCCCTTGTTGTCGTACGTGACCGGCTCGCCGTTGAGGATCAGGCCGTTGCCCTGGAATTCGATCTGGTCACCCGGCACGCCGATCACGCGCTTGATGAAGTTCTCGCCCTTGGCCGGATCGTTGTCCGAATGGCCCGGGAAATGGAACACCACCACATCGCCGCGCTTGGGCTCGCCGAACGGCACCACCTTGGCGTTGTTCAGCGGCAGGCGCAGGCCGTAGGAGAACTTGTTGACCAGGATGAAATCGCCGATCAGCAGGTTGGGCATCATCGAGCTGGACGGGATCTTGTACGGCTCGGCGATGAAGCTGCGCACCACCAGCACGATCGCCAGCACCGGGAAGAACGCCCGTGCGTAATCGACCATCACCGGCTCGGTATCCAGCAGGCCGGCACGCTGGGCGCGGCGCTTGGCGAAGTACAGCTTCTCGCCCAGCAGGATCAGGCCCGAGGCCAGCGTCAGTACGACCAGGAGGAGCTCAAACAATTTCATGCAGTGTCCTTGGGAACGATTGCAGCGGTGTGGTGTGCCCCTGCGCGTCCGGCGACACCGATCCGGTGCCGCCTGCCGCTGCCGGGAAAGCCATCCGGCCTTACTTGTCCATCTGCAGCACGGCCAGGAAGGCTTCCTGCGGGATTTCCACGCGGCCGACCTGCTTCATGCGCTTCTTGCCTTCCTTCTGCTTTTCGAGCAGCTTCTTCTTGCGCGAAACGTCGCCACCATAGCACTTGGCCAGCACGTTCTTGCGCATGGCCTTGACCGTGGTGCGCGAGATGATCTGCGAGCCGACGGCGGCCTGGATGGCCACGTCGAACTGCTGGCGCGGGATCAGTTCCTTCATCTTCTCGCACAGCTCGCGGCCGCGGCGGTCGGCATGGCTGCGGTGCACGATCAGCGACAGCGCATCGACCTTGTCGCCATTGATCAGCACGTCCACGCGGACGAACGGGCCGGCATCGAAGCGCACGAAGTGATAGTCCAGCGAGGCATAGCCACGGCTGACCGACTTGAGCTTGTCGAAGAAGTCCAGCACCACCTCGGCCATCGGCAGCTCGTAGCTGATCTGCACCTGGCTGCCCAGGTAGTTGATGCCGATCTGGCTGCCGCGCTTTTCTTCGCACAGCTTGATGATGTTGCCGATGTACTCCTCGGGCGTGAGCACGTTGGCGCGGATGATCGGCTCGCGGATCTCATCGACCATGTTCACCGGCGGCAGCTTGGCCGGGTTGTCCATGTTGATGATGCTGCCGTCGGTCTTGAGCACTTCATAGACGACGGTCGGCGCGGTGCTGATCAGGTCCAGGTTGTACTCGCGCTCCAGGCGCTCCTGCACGATTTCCATGTGCAGCATGCCCAGGAAGCCGCAGCGGAAGCCAAAGCCCATCGCCTCGGAGCTTTCCGGCTCGAAACGCAGCGCGGCATCGTTCAGGCGCAGCTTGTCCAGCGCTTCGCGCAGGTCCGGGTAATCCTCGGCATCGACCGGGAACAGGCCGGCGAACACGCGCGGCTGCATTTCCTGGAAGCCCGGCAGCGGCTTGGCGGCCGGATCGGCGGCCAGGGTCAGGGTGTCACCGACCGGCGCACCGTGCACGTCCTTGATGCTGGCCGTCACCCAGCCCACCTCACCGGCGTTCAGTGCCGGCAGCACCTTGCGCTTGGGGGTGAACACGCCGACGTTGTCGACCTGGTGATTGCGGCCGGTGGACATCACCTGCAGCTTGTCGCCGGCCTTGATCTGGCCCTGCATCACGCGCACCAGCGAGACCACGCCGAGGTAATTATCGAACCACGAGTCGATGATCAGCGCCTGCAGCTTGTCGGTATCGCGCGGCACCGGCGGCGGAATGCGATGCACGATCGCCTCCAGCACGTCGCCCACGTTCAGTCCGGTCTTGGCACTGACCGCCACCGCATCGGTGGCATCGATGCCGATCACGGCCTCGATCTCGGCCTTGGCACGGTCGATGTCGGCGGTGGGCAGGTCGATCTTGTTGATCACCGGCACCACTTCCAGCCCCTGTTCGACGGCGGTGTAGCAGTTGGCGACGGACTGCGCTTCCACGCCCTGGGCCGCATCGACCACCAGCAGCGCGCCTTCGCAGGCGGCCAGCGAGCGGCTGACTTCATAGGAGAAGTCGACATGCCCGGGGGTGTCGATGAAGTTCAGGTGGTAGGTATGGCCGTCTTTGGCGACATACGGCAACGAGACCGACTGGGCCTTGATGGTGATGCCACGCTCGCGCTCGATCGGGTTCGAGTCGAGCACCTGCGCCTCCATCTCACGGGCCTGGAGGCCGCCGCAAAGCTGGATGATGCGATCGGCCAGCGTGGACTTGCCGTGGTCGACGTGGGCGATGATGGAGAAGTTGCGGATGAACCGCATCGAATCAGAAGACATAGGTGGCGGCGGCGCGTCGCGTCGTCAGGATGACTGCGGATTATCGCATGGCCGGCCCGGTCCCGCGTGCGGCCGCCCGCGATTGGCGTGATCGGCCCGCCAGAAACGACCGGGCCCGCCGAAGCGGGCCCGGAAACGCAGGCGGGGCGGGGCTTACTGCCCAGCCTTCACCGGCACGAAGGCGCTGTTGCCATTGGCGCGGACCAGCAGCATGACCACATCGCCCTTGCTGTAGCCGGCCAGCGCCTTGTTCAGCGCGGCCACACTGCCCACCGGCGTCCGGCCCACCTGCAGCACCACCATGCCCTGGGACAGGCGGGCGTCCCGTGCCGACTGACCGGTGACCCGGGTGATGCGCACGCCCTCGCCCGAGGCCAAGCCCAGCTGCTGGCGTTGCGGCGCGGTCAGATCGGCCACTTCCAGACCCAGCAGGGCATTGGCGCCGGTTTCCGGCTTGGCCGCGTCGGCCGTCTGGGGCGCGTTGCCGCGTTCGGCGTCCTCGGCCAACTCGGTCAGCGTGGCGGTGATCTCACGTTCCTTCCCCTCACGCAGCACGACGATGCGCACCTTGGTTCCCGGCGGCAGGGCACCAATCAGCGGCGGCAGGTCGCTGGACACGTTGATCGGCGTGCCGTTCACGGACCGGATGACGTCACCGACCTCCAGGCCGGACTTGGCTGCGGCGCTGCCGGGAACCAGCTGGTTCACCAACGCGCCCCGGCTGTCGGGCAGCTTGAAGCCCTGCGCGACATCGGCCGTGACGGCCCCGACCATGGCCCCCAGCTGGCCGCGACTGACCCGGCCAGTCTTCTTGATCTGTTCGACCGCGCCCATGGCCAGGTCGATCGGGATCGCGAAGCTGATGCCCATGTAGCCGCCGGAGGCGGAGAAGATCTGCGAGTTGATGCCGACCACTTCACCACGGGTATTGAGCAGCGGGCCACCGGAATTGCCCTGATTGATCGCCACGTCGGTCTGGATGAAGGGGACGTAGCGTTGATCGGCGCCACCGGTGCTGCGGCCGACCGCGCTGACCACGCCGGCGGTGACCGAATGATCCAGACCGAACGGCGAACCGATCGCGACGACCCACTGGCCCGGCTTGAGGGTGTTGGAATCCCCCACACGGACGGTCGGCAGATTCTTGCCGTCGATCTTGAGCAGCGCAACGTCGTACTGCTGATCGCTGCCGATCACCTTGGCGGTGAACTCGCGGCGGTCGCCGAGCTTGACCTTCACTTCGCTGGCGTCGGCGACCACGTGATAGTTGGTCAGCACATAGCCATCTGCCGAGATGATGAAGCCCGACCCCATGCCACGGCCCTGGATGCGCGGGCTGTCGTCCTGGCCACCGGGGCCCTGCCCCGGCATCTGGAAGTCCGGGCCGAAGAAGCGGCGGAAGAACTCGGGCATTTCATCGTCGCCGCCCGGGCCCATGGTCCGGGCCTGGCGGTTGCTGCGCACGATGGTGGTTTCGACATTGACCACGCCCGGCCCGACCTGTTCGACCAGGTTGGTGAAGTCCGGCAGGCCACTGACCAGTTGCGGCGCAGGCGCCCGTGGTGCGGCGGCGGCCGGTGCCGCTGGAGTCGCAGGCGATGGCGAGGGCGACTGAGCGCAGGCCACCAGCGGCAGGGTCATGGCGATCAGCGCCAGGGCATGGGTACGGATACGGGCGGTCATCAGACACGAACCTCCGGGTCAGGGAACAAAGCGGGGGGAAACGCTCCGGCGCACAGGCCGGAGCGGAACGTCAGGGCGACGATGCTCAGTCGCGGTGCCGGCGGACGGGTTCAGCCGACTCGGCGGACTCCTGCAGACGCGGCTCGAACGGATAGAACGCCGCCTGCGGGGCCTGCGTGGAGAAGCTCGCATTGAGCGCGCCACCTGCGGCCGGGGCCAGACTGGAGCGCGGCCAGGGCTTGGCCTGCAGGTTGCCGACCTCACCGAACGGGAACTGCCGCGCGGCGGCCGCCGGTACGGCCGGCGTCAGCGGCGCCTGGCTGGCGACCGCACGCTGCGGCTCGGCACTGCGCTCGGCAGCGCTGCGTGCCGCCTGCTGGGTGCGGGTGGCACTGGCGCGGCGCGCATTGGCCACGTCCTGGCGGCGGCTGGCGGCCGCCACGGCGGCAGCCGGAACCGCCGCTACCGCCAGCGCCTGCTCGGCGGCAGAGGCTTCGGTCGCCGGCGCGGGCGCGGGCGGCAGCTCGGCCTGGCTGGCGATGATGGTGGTCGGCGCGTCCAGCGCTGCCGGGTCCGGCAGCTGCTCGCGGGTCATGAACATCGCCACGGCCGCGACGGACGCGGCCAGTGCCGCGCCACCGCCCCAACGACGCCAGCCGCCACGGCGTTCCTTGCGGTCCTGGCTGCGCTCGACATTGGCCTGCATCGCGGGTGCCGGCTCAGCGGCCACGGAAACGCGGACCCGCTCGGCGAAATCGACCGGCGCCGGTGCGCAGGCCTGCCCGCGCAACGCATCGCCCAGCATCTGCCAGCGTTCGTTGCAGCTGGACAAGGACTCATCGTGTTCCAGCCGGCGCAGCATGAAACGCGCTTCATCGGCTGACAGCTCGCCATCGATCAACGAGGACAGCTGCTGCCGGTAATGGGCGTCGAATTTATCGGGGGACGCGCCCCGGGAAGCATCATTGGACATATCGTGGCTCATGCGCGGCTCTTCTCGCGGGTGGCGCTGCCCACATCGAGCAGCGGCCGAAGTTCAGTGTCGATCGCCTCGCGGGCACGGAAGATCCGCGAGCGCACGGTGCCGATCGGGCACCCCATCTTCTGCGCGATTTCGTCGTAACTCAGGCCGTCCACCTCGCGCATGGTGATGGCCGACCGCAGCTCTTCAGGCAGCGCCGACACCGCCTTCATCACCGTCTGCTCCAGCTCCTGGCGCATCAACTCGCGTTCGGGCGTGTCGGTGTCGCGCAGGCGCGTGCCGCTGTCGAACTGTTCGGCGTCCCCGATCTCGATGTCATCGGTGGGCGGGCGGCGGTTGTGGGCGGCGAGATGGTTCTTGGCAGTGTTCACGGCGATCCTGTGCAGCCAGGTATAGAACTGGGCGTCGCCACGGAAACTGCCGATCGCGCGATACGCGCGGACGAAAGTGTCCTGGGCCACGTCCTGACATTCACTCCAGTCCGCGATGTAGCGCCCGATCAACGCAATGATCCGATGCTGGTACTTGCGCACCAGGACATCGAACGCCGCGCTTTCGCCACGCTGCACACGTCGGACCAGCTCCAGGTCCAGCTCCTGTGGTGTTTCAACCTCGGCCATGGGGGGCCGCACTCCTGTCAGCCCAACCGACGTCGGGCAATGAGACTGCCAATCCCGGGAAAAGTTCAGCGCTCGATCACACCGCGCCGCACCAGCTTTTAACCACCGTTCCGTTAAGGTTTCCGATCCAGGCAATGGATCGACGGCTTCTCTCCCCCAGCTATAGGGATTTGACGGGGAGGAAACAACCTCTGGATCATAGCCCCCTTCTCCATACACAACCGGATGGAACGTTCCCATGCTCTCAGGCTTCGATGGGCTCCGCTTCTCGCATTGGCACCCGCAGATCCGTGACGATGGCGTCGTCGTGCTCAGCCTCGACCGCCACGACAGCAGCGTCAATGCCATGTCGCAGGACGTGCTGCTCGAGCTGGGCGACCTGATCGAGCGGATCGCGATGGACCCGCCCAAGGCGGTGGTGATCCAGTCGATCAAGGCCGCCGGCTTCATCGCCGGGGCGGACCTGAAGGAATTCCAGGAATTCGACCGACGCGGCACCGTCAATGACGCGATCCGCCGTGGCCAGAGCACCTACCAGAAGCTGGCCGAACTGCCCTGCCCGACCGTCGCGGCGATCCATGGTCACTGCCTGGGCGGCGGCACCGAGCTGGCCCTGGCCTGCCGTTACCGCGTGGCCTCCAACGATGCCTCCACCCGCATCGGCCTGCCGGAAACCCAGCTGGGCATCTTCCCGGGTTGGGGCGGCAGTTCGCGCCTGCCGCAGCTGGTGGGCGCCCCGGCGGCGATGGACATGATGCTGACCGGCCGCAATCTGTCGGCCTCGGCCGCGCGCAATATCGGCCTGGTCGACAAGGTCGTCGCACCGGCCGTGCTGCTCGATACCGCGGTGTCGCTCGCGCTGAAGGGCACCACCCGCCCGTTCAAGCAACGCGCGACCGCCTGGATCACCAACACCTGGCTGGCGCGCAAGGTGCTCGCTCCGCAGATGGCCAAGCAGGTCGCCCGCAAGGCGCGCAAGGAGCATTACCCCGCTCCCTACGCGCTGATCAACACCTGGGCACGCACCGGTGGCAGCCCGATCCAGACCCGTCTGGATGCCGAACGCCGCGCGGTGGTGAAGCTGGCCGGCACCCCGACCGCACGCAACCTGATCCGCATCTTCTTCCTGACCGAACGCCTGAAGGCTCTGGGCGGCAAGGACCACGGCATCCAGCACGTGCACGTGGTCGGCGCCGGCGTGATGGGCGGCGACATCGCGGCATGGTCGGCTTACAAAGGCTTCAACGTGACCCTGCAGGATCGCGAGCAGCGCTTCATCGACCCGGCCATGGAACGCGCGCAGGCGCTGTTCGCCAAGCGGGTGAGGGACGACAGCAAGCGCCCGGCCGTGGCCGCGCGCCTGAAAGCCGACCTCGCTGGCGAGGGCGTGGCCCAGGCCGATCTGGTGATCGAAGCCATCATCGAAAACCCGGAGGCCAAGCGCGAGCTGTACCAGTCGCTGGAGCCGAGGATGAAGGCCGATGCGCTGCTGACCACCAACACCTCCTCGATCCCGCTGGACGAACTGCGCGACCACATCCAGCGCCCGGCGCAGTTTGCCGGCCTGCATTACTTCAATCCGGTCGCGCAGATGCCGTTGGTGGAAATCATCCATCACGACGGCATGGCGCCGGAGACCGAGCGCCGCCTGGCCTCCTTCTGCAAGGCGCTGGGCAAGTTCCCGGTGCCGGTCGCCGGCACCCCCGGCTTCCTGGTCAACCGCGTGCTGTTCCCGTACATGCTTGAAGCGGCCACCGCGTATGCCGAAGGCGTGCCGGGACCGGTGCTGGACAAGGCCGCCGTCAAGTTCGGCATGCCGATGGGCCCGATCGAACTGCTGGACACCGTCGGCCTGGATGTGGCCGCCGGCGTCGGCAAGGAACTGGCGCCGTTCCTCGGCCTGCAGGTACCGGCCGCCCTGGCGACCGTGGAACAGGGCAAGCGTGGCAAGAAGGACGGCCAGGGCCTGTACAAGTGGGAGAACGGCCGCGCCCAGAAGCCGGACGTCCCCGCCAACGACGAGGTCCCGGCCGATCTGGAAGACCGGCTGATCCTGCCGCTGCTCAACGAAGCGGTGGCCTGCCTGCACGACGGCGTCGTCGCCGACGCCGACCTGCTCGATGCCGGCGTGATCTTCGGCACCGGCTTCGCCCCGTTCCGCGGCGGCCCGATCCAGTACATCCGCGCCACCGGCGCCGATGCCCTGGTCGAGCGCCTCAAGGTGCTGCAGCAGCGCTACGGCGACCGTTTCGCCCCGCGCCCGGGCTGGGACTCGCCGGTACTGCGCGAACCGGTGATCTGAGCATCGCAACAACGCCAGCGCACGCTGGCGTTGTTGTTTGTGTCCGCTCGCGCGTGAAACCAGAACACCCTGTTACCGATACAGGCCTCCCACCCCCATACCCCGCATGCGATCCTCCCGCTCTGTCCCCGCCAGCGAGACCGCCCGCATGACGACCATCATCGCCCCCCGCATCCATGACATCGGTGGCCTGCAGGTCCGCCGCGCCGTGCCGACCCTGCAGGCGCGCAGCGTCGGTCCGTTCGTATTCGTCGACCAGATGGGCCCGGCCGTGCTTTCCCCCGGCACCGGAATCGACGTGCGCCCGCACCCGCATATCGGCCTGGCCACCGTCACCTTCCTGTGGTCCGGCGCCATCGGCCACCGCGATACCCTCGGCTCGGACCAGGTCATCCGCCCCGGCGACGTCAACTGGATGACCGCCGGCCGAGGCATCGCCCACTCCGAACGCACGCCTGCCGTCGAACGCGAACACGACCACCCGCTGCACGGCATGCAGACCTGGCTGGCGCTGCCAAAGGATGTCGAAGAAACCGACCCCGCGTTCTACCACCACGCGGCCGCGACCCTGCCCCAGCAGCGCCGCAACGGTGCCTGGCTGCGCGTCATCGCCGGCCGCGCGTACGGCGAAGAATCCCCGGTCAAGGTGTTCGCCGATACCCTCAACGTGGCCATCGATCTCGACGCCGATGCGGAAATCGACCTGGATACCGGCCACGCCGAACGCTCGCTCTACATCCTCGAAGGCCAGGCCCAGCTCGACGGCGTGGACGTTCCCGCCCAGCACCTGATCATTCCCGAACCCGGTGCACGCGGCCGCCTGCGCGCCAAGACCCCGATCAAGGCGATGCTGATGGGTGGCGAACCGCTCGACGGCCCGCGCCACCTCTGGTGGAACTTCGTCTCCAGCTCCACCGAACGGATCGAACAGGCCAAGCACGACTGGGAAGCCGGTCGCTTCGGCACGATTCCGGGCGACGATAAAGAGTTCATTCCGCTGCCTGCGTACTGAGCCGACACCCCGGCGGACAACCGTTCGTCGGCTGTTGACGCGACCGTCACCCCGATGAACCCCGATTCAGCTACGGTGCGCCTGCCCACCCCGGGCATAACGTTGGAGCACGTCGATGAGCATGGGCAAACGTCTGGCCGCCGAGTTCCTGGGCACGTTCTGGCTGGTGTTGGGCGGGTGTGGCAGCGCGGTACTGGCCGCCAACTTCGGTGGCGATGGCAATCCGCTGGGGATCGGCTTTCTGGGCGTGGCGCTGGCCTTCGGCCTGACCGTGCTGACCGGCGCTTACGCGTTCGGGCACGTCTCCGGCGCGCACTTCAATCCAGCGGTCAGTGTCGGTCTGTGGGCCGGCGGCCGTTTCCCCGCCCGTGACCTGCTTCCCTACATCGTGGCGCAGGTGCTGGGTGGCGCGCTGGCCGGTTTCATCCTGCTGCAGATCGCCTCCGGAGCGCCGGGTTTCCAGATCGATGGCAGCCAGGCCGGCACGTTCGCGAGCAATGGCTACGGCGCCCTCTCACCGGGCGGCTACAGCGTCGCCGCCGCCTTCCTGTGTGAAGTGGTGCTCACCGCGTTCTTCCTGATCGTGATCATGGGCGCGACCCACGGCAACGCGCCAGCCGGCTTCGCCCCGATCGCGATCGGCCTGGCGCTGACGTTGATCCATCTGATCAGCATTCCGGTCACCAATACCTCGGTCAATCCGGCGCGCTCCACCGCCGTGGCGCTGTTCGCCGGCAGCGGCGCGCTCAGCCAGCTGTGGCTGTTCTGGCTGGCACCGCTGCTGGGCGGCCTGATCGGCGGCATCGTCTACAAATGGATGGGCGCCGCGCCCCGCTGACGGTTGGCCGGGCGGTCCCCGAACCGCCCGGCGTCGGCGCAGAAAGGTTCACCTGAAACCGTTATTTGTACACTGAGTCACATTCCGTTAAGGTCCCGATCACTCGTCCGACACTGGCGGCAGCGAGTGATCCGGTACGCGCGCGGGGAATGCGCCACCACGGCCTGGGTTGTCGACGGCCACCGGAATGCCTGCCAGCGACGGACGCGATCATCGACCTTGGGGGAACCATGAACGTCCTGCGCGCTGTCGTATGTGTGTGTCTGCTGGTCACTGCCGGCGCCGTTGCGGCGCAATCGACCAGCGAATGTCCGTCCCTGCCCGCCAGCAGCGGCCTGCAATGGCAGGAGCTCGCCCAGCGCGACTTCATCCTGTGCAAGGCCACCGCCGCCGATGGGCGCGAAGTGCTCAGCCTGACCTTGAGCGCCCGCAATCCCGAGCTGCCGTTGAACCGCTCGCTACGCCAGGAAAAAGGCAGCTTCGCCGGTGAAACGCTGTACTGGTACCAGCCCGACCTGGGTGGACAGAAACCGCCGGGCTATGAGACGCGCCGGATCACGGTGGTGAAGTTCGACAAGAACCGTTTCGCGCAGATTGCGCTGTACGCCGGCGACAAGAGCGAACTGGGTTCGCTGCAAACGCTGGCGCAGGGGATGAGCCTGACGCCCTCGGCTGTCGCCGCCGGGCGCTGAGGTCGAGGCCGGGACGGTGCACCGCACTCATCCCGTCATCCACGGTAGCGCCGGCCGCTGGCCGGCGCCTCCCACACTGTCAGGTGTCATGCGCTGGCCGGCCAGCGAGCGGTGCCCCCGTGCCTCAGAAGCGACCTTCCTGGAAATCCACGAAGGCCTGCATCAGCTCCTGCTTGGTGTTCATCACGAACGGCCCGTGGCGCATCACCGGCTCACGCAGCGGGCGGCCCGCCACCAGAATCAGGCGCGCACCGGTGTCGCCTGCGCGCAGGGTCAGCTGCTCACCGCCGCCCAGCACCGCCATTTCCTGCTTGGCCACGGCGCGCGCATCGTCTCCTTCGCCGATCTCCAGGCCCCCGTCGAACACGTACGCGAAGGCATTGTGGCCGTCCGGCAGCGTGTAGCTCCAGCCCGCGCGCGCATCCAGAGTGATGTCCAGGTACACCGGATCGGTGGCCGGCTGCACGATCGGCCCCACGGTGTCACCGACCTGGCCGGCGATCACCTTGACCTGCACGCCGTCGGCCGGCACGGTCACCGGGATGTGGTCCGGCGCGAACTCCTGGTACTTCGGGTCCGTCATCTTGTCGCGCGCCGGCAGGTTCACCCACAGCTGGAAACCACGCATCTGCCCGGATTCCTGCTCGGGCATCTCCGAGTGGATGAGACCGCGGCCCGCCGTCATCCATTGCACGCTGCCCGGCGTGAGCAGGCCCTCGTTGCCGTGGTTGTCCTTGTGCCGCATGCGTCCGTCGAGCATGTAGGTCACGGTCTCGAACCCACGGTGCGGATGGCTGGGGAAGCCGGCGATGTAGTCCTCGGCGCGGTCCGTGCCGAATTCATCCAGCAGCAGGAACGGATCCAGATCGGGCAGCGAGGGGCCACCAATCACCCGCGTCAGGCGCACGCCGGCGCCATCGGAGGTGGCCATGCCACGGATGGTGCGCAGCACGCGCACCGGGGTTGGGCTGCTCATGGTGACTCCAGACTGAGGAAACTGGGTACAAGATGGGCGCAGGCGTCCCCCCGGCCAACGGTCATGCCCGCAACCGATTGTTCCAAGCGTGATGTTCCGGCGACGTGCACAGGCACGCGCCACACCCACCCTACGACCAAAGTACTAGCGGCAAGCCCCCGCCATTGCATTGACCCCGTCAGTGCCAAGGCGGACTCTTACGACGATCTCCAGGGAGACGCAATCTCATGAAAGGCTTTTCGAAACTGGGTTGGGCAGTCATCGCACTGCTTGGCGCATTCTGTCTAGGCACCGTCGCACTGCGCCGCGGTGAACCCATCAATGCGCTGTGGATCGTCGTCGCTGCGGTCTCCATCTATCTCATCGCGTATCGCTTCTACAGCCTGTTCATCGCCGACAAGGTGATGCAGCTCGATCCGACCCGGGCCACGCCCGCGGTGATCAACAACGATGGCCTGGATTACGTCCCGACCAACAAGCACGTCCTGTTTGGCCACCACTTCGCCGCCATCGCCGGTGCAGGCCCGCTGGTCGGCCCGGTGCTGGCCGCGCAGATGGGCTACCTGCCCGGCCTGCTCTGGCTGGTGGTGGGCGTGGTCGTGGCCGGTGCGGTACAGGATTTCATGATCCTGTTCCTCTCCAGCCGCCGCAACGGCCGCTCGCTGGGTGACCTGGTGCGCGAGGAAATGGGGCCGGTGCCTGGCACCATTGCCTTGTTCGGTGCCTTCCTGATCATGATCATCATCCTGGCGGTGCTGGCGATGGTGGTGGTCAAGGCGCTGGCCGAGAGCCCGTGGGGCATGTTCACGGTCATCGCGACCATGCCGATCGCGATCCTGATGGGCGTGTACATGCGCTACATCCGCCCGGGCAAGATCGGCGAGATCTCCGTGGTCGGCCTGATCCTGCTGTTGGCCGCGATCTGGTTCGGTGGCAAGGTCGCCGCCGATCCGGTCTGGGGCCCGGCCTTCACCTTCACCGGCATCCAGATCACCTGGATGCTGATCGGCTACGGCTTCGTCGCCTCGGTGCTGCCGGTGTGGCTGCTGCTGGCCCCGCGCGATTACCTGTCCACCTTCCTCAAGATCGGCACCATCGTGGCGCTGGCGATCGGCATCCTGATCGTCATGCCGGAACTGAAGATGCCGGCCCTGACCCAGTTCGCCGCCAGTGGCGACGGCCCGGTCTGGAAAGGCGGGATGTTCCCGTTCCTGTTCATCACCATCGCCTGCGGCGCGGTCTCCGGTTTCCATGCCCTGATCGCCTCGGGCACCACGCCCAAGCTGCTCGCCAATGAGCGCCACATGCGCTACATCGGCTACGGCGGCATGCTGATGGAATCGTTCGTCGCGGTGATGGCGCTGGTGGCCGCCTCGATCATCGATCCGGGCATCTACTTCGCCATGAACGCACCGGCCGCCGTGATCGGCCCGGATGCGGTCTCCGCTGCGGCCTACATCAGCAATACGTGGGGCTTCATCATCACCCCCGAACAGCTGGAGGCCACCGCAGCGGCGATCGGCGAGCCGACCATCCTGCACCGCGCCGGTGGCGCACCGACGCTGGCGGTGGGTATCGCGCAGATCCTGCACGAGGCGATCCCGAGCGGCAGCAACGCGATGATGGCGTTCTGGTACCACTTCGCGATCCTGTTCGAAGCATTGTTCATCCTCACCGCGGTCGACGCCGGTACCCGTGCTGGTCGCTTCATGCTGCAGGACCTGCTGGGCAACTTCATCCCGGCGCTGAAGAAGACCGAATCATGGACCGCCAACATCATCGCCACCGCCGGTTGCGTGGCGCTGTGGGGCTACCTGCTCTACACGGGTGTGGTGGATCCCTTCGGTGGCATCCAGACGCTGTGGCCGCTGTTCGGCATCTCCAACCAGATGCTGGCCGGTATCGCGCTGATGCTCGGCACCGTGGTGCTGTTCAAGATGAAGCGTGACCGCTTCGCCTGGGTGACCGGCGTGCCGGCGGTGTGGCTGCTGATCTGCACCACGTATGCGGGCCTGATCAAGATCTTCGACAAGAACCCGGCCCAGGGCTTCCTGGCCCAGGCCCACAAGTACCAGGATGCGATCGCCAGCGGCACGCTGACCGCACCGGCCAAGACCGTCGGCCAGATGCATCAGATCGTGGTCAACGCCTACGTCAACACCGGCCTGACCGTGCTGTTCCTGTTCGTGGTGTTCTCGATCCTGTTCTACGCGATCAAGACCATCTTCATGGCCCGCCGCACGCCGCAGCGGACCGACAAGGAAACCCCGTACGTGGCGCTTGAGCCGCACCAGATGGCGGACCTGTGATGAGTACTGAACTCGTCCCCGCCGGTCAGTACCAGGCCCACCGCCGCATCTGGCGGCGCCTGGTGCAGACCGCACGGCTGTGCTGCGGCATTCCCGACTACGACAACTACGTCCGGCATGTGCTGGAAAAACACCCCGACCGTGTGCCGATGGACTACAAGACGTTCTTCCGCGAGCGCCAGGAGGCGCGTTACAGCGGCAAGAACGGGGGACGCTGCTGCTGACCTCTGGTAGCGGATGCACTCAAAAACGGCGGCGCGAAAGCGCCGCCGTTTTTTGTCGGGTCGCGTTTGCCACTGCCTGCGACAGGCATCAGGGGTAGCCGCCCGGCGCTACTGGAGCGTGAGGGGGCTCAACGTTACCTGTGCATTGTTCGCCGCGCCCATCCGTCCGGTATAGGTCTGACCGCGCTGGAGCAGATAGAAGCTGTCCAGGTAGTCGGTATCGTTGGTGAACCAGCCGCTCGGCATGGCCTTGAGGATCGCACCGCCGATATCGGCAATCACCGCGTACTCCGGGGCGAAGGCGCCCAGCGCCAGCTTCACGCCTTCGGTGAGGGCGATCAGCAGGTCTTTGTAGTTGGTGTCGCCATCGTCTTCGAACAGTTGCACGTTGGCGGTGTCGAACCGGTAGTTGCCCCAGATCACAAAGGCTTGGCCCGGGGTGTAATCGGTCTTGTCATGGTCCAGGTACGGCAGTGACACCGTGGCCATCTCCGGCTCTGCCTTGCCTGTCTGCAGCCCGGACACCACGGCGAACACTTCCGCGCCGCCCAACGCCCATGGCTCGCCGTCATCGGCCAGGCGGATACGGTCGAGCCGGGTGACATCCAGGGAGGTCGCTCCATCGGCGGCCACCGTGAGCCGGTCGGCCGACTGCAGTCCCCTCGCCTGCAACCCGGCATTGATCAGGGCCATGCCTTCCTGGACCGCCTGCCCGGTATCGATGTCCACGATCAATACCGGGAAGGTCGGGGCTACCTGCGCGTCCAGCAGATGCTGACGCCCGTGCCGGTCGTAGGCCACCAGGGAGGTCCAGGTGCGGTCATCTCCCTTGGGCAACACTGCCACCCAGAGATCGGCAGGCGCCACTGCGCTCAGCGTCTGCCCGGCAGGCACGAAGCTGCGGACCTGCAGCAAACCGCGCTCTGCGGCCGGCAGGCCCTTGTACCGGCGGACCAAATCATCGCGTTCGGACAGCATCCGCGACGCCAGGCTGTTCCCACCCGGATCGCTCTCGGCCAAGACCGCGGTCAACGGCAGCCCGCGCCCGGGGTGCGCCGCCAGCGCATCGACGAGGGCGCCGGCCCGTGCCGGCTGCCCGAGCCACACAGCCACATCGCGTGCACTTGCATCGGCCACGGCGTGCACCCCCCCTTGCTCGCCCGGGGCCGCCTTTACGGACACTACAGAAGCGAACATCAGTACGCCGGCGGTGATCACCGACATCAACACGTCTTTCGTCTTCATCGTGCTTCCTGATAGGTGTCGACTGCCGTCGACAAAAGATCCATGCCATGCGCGTTCGGCGCACAGCACAGTGCATGCCGCCGGACCTTACGCGGCGGTGCCAGCACGATTCCGTACGCCTTTCACAGTTCGTGTCGCATGCAGCCATTTCTGACACCGGCGCGTGACCTGGGTCCCAGACGCATGCCGTTCAGCGGGTCATCGCCGCCCAAAAAAAGAGGCGGCCATCAAGGCCGCCCCGGGAGTCGACAACGTGGCGCGCGCTTACGCGCCCGCCATCCATTTCAGGATCAGCCCGGTCACATACGCCAGGCCGGTACCGGTGGCATAGCCCACAGTGCCCAGCAGCACGCCAACCGGCGCCAGCGACGGATGGAACGCGGCGGCGACCACGGGGGCCGATGCCGCTGCACCGATATTGCCCTGCGAGCCGATCGCGAAGAAGAACAGCGGCGCACGCAGCAGTTTGGCGGCGATCCACAGCACCAGGATGTGGGTCAGCATCCAGATCGCGCCGAGCGCGAACAGCCACGGACGATCGAGCAGCGAGAGCAGGTCCATCTGCATGCCGATGCAGGCGATCAGGAAATACAGGAACAGCGTGCCCAGGCGCGAAGCACCGGCCGACTCCAGCCGCCGCGCACGGGTGAAGCTCAGGCCCAGGCCGAGCGCCGTGGACAACAGCACCACCCAGACGAACGCACTGTCCAGGCTGAACTGACTGGCCCAGCTCACATTGGCTTTGAACCAGCCGCTCAGCGGCGCCGCAATGGCATGCGCCAGGCCGACGCCGCCCAGCGCCACGCCGACGATCACCATCAGGTCGGTCAGGCTGGGGATCCGCGCGTTCTGCGCCTCGTAGGCGGAAATCCGCGCCTTCATCTCATCGATGGCGCGGGTATCGGCGCCATTGCGCGTGTCGATCTGCTGGGCGCGGTTGGCCAGGAACAACAGCACCGCCATCCACAGGCTCGCGCAGGCCACATCGACCACGGCGAACTGGCCGAAGGTGGTCGCATCCGTGCCGAACACTTCACGCATCGCCACCATGTTGGCACCGCCGCCGATCCAGCTGCCGGCCAATGCGGCCATGCCCTTCCAGGTATCGCCAGCCACCGTGGCCGGGTGGATCCAGGACATCGCCTGGAACGACACGATCGCACCGAGAATGATGCCCAGCGTGCCGGCGCAGAACACCACCAGCAGCTTCGGGCCCAGCTTCATGATGCCTTTCAGGTCGATCGAAAGCGTCAGCAGCACCAGCGCGGCGGGCAGCAGCACGTCACGCGCGATCGGGTTGTAGAGCGAGGTGTTGTGGCCATCGATGAGGCCGGCGGTGTTGTAGATGGCCGGGATGAAGTAGCACAGCAGCAGGGCCGGCACCCACGCGAAAATCTTCTTGAGGATCGGGGTCGGGCCGCTGGCGGCCCAGAAGATCACGGCAAGGGTAGCGGCGATCAGGCCGAGGCCGACAATGTCATTGGTGATCAGGGCAGTACTGGGTTCGGTCGGCATCACGCCATCCTCTGTCGATCGAAGGGATAAAAAAAAAGCGCCGCATAGAGCGGCGCCTCCGGAGCTTAACATTGTCTTCACGACGCCACACTTTGCAGCGCAGCGCGCGGGATGATTACGTCGCAGGCAGCGACGGACGCGCGTTGGCATCCGGCAACGAGGCACCGAGATCGAGAATCACACAGGTTCCGCGTGGCACGCAGGGTGCGATCTTCAGCGCCCAGCCCAGGTGTTCACAGAGCCGGGCGATCAGCTCCAGCCCGATCCCGCTCTGCTCATTGCGGTCACCCCGTGCCATGCGCGCGTGCACGGCGGCGATTTCTTCCGGACTCATGCCCAGCCCGGGATCCTGCAGGGTCACCACCGCCTGATCGGACACCTGGATGTGGATGGTGCCGCGGCCGCTGTTCTCGATCGCGTTGCGCAGCAGATTGCCGATCGCCGCCTGGACCACGCCCAGTGGCGCGACGATATCCACCCGCGCCAGACCATCGATCTCGATGTGCAGGTCCTTATCGCCCATCAGGTGACGATGGTCTTCAATGATGTCCGGCACCAGCAGATCGAGCGGAATACGCTCGCCCAGTGCCGCCAGCCGTGCCGGGTCGCGCGCCAGCACCAGCAGCAGCTGGATCAGCTGCTCCACGCCTTGGGCCGTGCGATGCACACGCTGCATCTGCTGGCGGGCGCGGTCGGGAATCTCCGGCTGGCCCAGCGCAAGCTCGGCGGCCCCGGTGATCACCGCGATCGGGGTGCGTAGTTCATGGCTGGCCGTGCTGATGAAGATCCGCTCGCGTTCAACGAACTGTTCGTTGCGCGCCAGATAGTCGTTCAACGCATTGGCGATCACGTACAGCTCGGAGCTGGCGCGCGGGTCCACCTCCACCCGCTGCCCGGGCACCCCCGGGTGCAGGTCGTCGATGCGTTTGGCCAGCGAGCTCAGTGGCCGTACCAGCCGACCGACGCCGAAGGACGCCATCAACACGGTGACGATGATCATCAGCACGCCGGCCAGCAGCACCCAGCGCGTGGCGAACTGTTCCAGCTCGTGAAAATCGTTGATGTCCAGCACCAGCGCCAGCCGCCCCAGCTGCGCGGTTTCGCGGACCATCACCGCGCTGGCACGCCCGTTGACCTCCACACCGTCATGCAACCCTGGATGCAACGTGCGCAGGCTTTCCGGCACCGTCGGGCTGCCGTTGAGGTAGAACAACCGCAGCGTGTCCGAATCCTGCCAGCGGTAATGCGGCTCGTGCTCGATGTGGTTGACGATGCTGTCCAGCTCGGAGTTGAGCAGCGCGCGCCATGCCGAGTGCTCGGCGTGTTCGTGCACGTAGTTGCCCACGCTGAACACCGCCAGCGAGATCAGCGCCAGGTAGCCCAGCAACCACCAGACCATGCGCCGGTGCATCGGTGCTGGCGTTGGCGTGCGCTTATGCCGCGTCATCTGCACTGTCCGCAGCCGACACACCCAAGCGGTAACCAACCCGCGGCAAGGTATGGATCAACTTCTGCTGGAACGGGCCATCCACGCTGCGACGCAGCTCGTAGACATGCGAGCGCAGCAGATCGCCATCAGGCAACTCGTCGCCCCATAGCGCGAACTCCAGCTGCTGGCGAGTGACCGCGCCAGGGCTGGCCCGCATCAGCACTTCCAGCAGCTTGCGGCAGGCCGGGTACAGATGCAGCACCTTGCCGTCGCGATGCGCTTCCAGCGTCGCCAGGTCGAGCTTGAGGTCTGCCACTTCCAGCACCTTGCGCGGGTTGCGTCCCTTGGCCCGCACCATCAATGCTTCCAGGCGCACTTCCAGCTCGGGCAGTGCGAAGGGCTTGGTCAGATAGTCATCGGCGCCGGCACGGAAGCCGGCGATCTTGTCCGGCAGTTCATCGCGTGCGGTCAGCATGATCACCGGCACTTCCGAACCGTGGTCGGCGCGCAGCCGTCGCAGCACTTCCGGGCCTTCCATGCGCGGCAGCATCCAGTCCAGGATCAGCGCGTCATAGGGCTGCGACACGGCCAGGTGCAGGCCGGTCACCCCGTCGGGCGCGACATCGAGCACATGGCCCCGCGCCTCGAAATAATCGAATAGATTGGCAACCAGCTGACGGTTGTCTTCAATGACCAGCAGCCGCATGGGAGACTCTCGTGACCGGTTGAGCGCATGGTAGCGGCAACCATGTCGGAATCCGGTCGCAATGGGGTGGTTACGACGCTTTTCCTACGCTGTCGGGGAGACAGTGGCTGTTTTGCCGACGAGCCTGCGCGTGCCTGACTCCTTCTTCCTGCGGCGGTGGCCGCGCGTGCTGGTCTGCCTAGCCCTGCTGCTGGCACTGGCCGCCGGCATCGGCCTGCGCCAGCCCTCCCCGCCCGATGAACCGCGTTTCGTGCTCGCAGCACGGGCCATGGTCGAGTCCGGCCAATGGCTGCTGCCCCATCGTGGCAGCGAGCTGTATGCGGAAAAGCCGCCGGTCTTCATGTGGATGCAGGCGGCCAGCCATCAGCTGTTCGACGGCTGGGCCCTCGCCTTTCTGGTCCCCTCGCTGCTGGCCGCGCTGCTCACGCTGTGGCTGACCTGGGACCTCGGCCGACGCCTGTGGACCCGACGCATCGGCTGGTGGGCGATGCTCGCCTTGTTCAGCTGCCTGCAGTTCGGCCTGATGGCCAAACGCGCGCAGATCGACATGGTGCTGGTGGCGATGACGACCCTCTCGCTGTGGGGGCTGCTGCGCCACCTGCTGGAGCGCCGCAACCGGCCGGTGCTGTGGCTGGCCGGCTTCGCCGCCGGGCTGGGCACGGTCACCAAGGGCGTGGGCTTCCTGCCGCTGCTGGTGCTGGTGCCATTTGCCCTGTGGCGCTGGCGCACCCGTGGCACGGCGCTGCCGCCAGGCACCGCGCGCGATCTGTGGTGGCTGCTGCCGGCCTTCCTGCTCGGCACCGCAGTCTGGCTGGCACCGCTGGGCATCGCCCTGCTCAACGCGACCGATCCCGCCCTGCACGCCTATGCACGCGAACTGCTGTTCAAGCAGACCGGCACCCGCTACGCGAACGCCTGGCACCACGTGAAGCCGGCCTGGTACTACCTGCAGGTAATGGCGACCTTGTGGCTGCCCGGCAGTTTGCTGCTGCCGGCGCTGATCCCGGCGTGGTGGCGCCGCCTCACCCGCCTGGATGGGCGCTGGTGGCTGCTGCTGGGTTGGGCCGTGCTGGTGCTGGTCTTCTTCAGCGCCAGCCCAGGCAAGCGCGAGGTATACATCTTCCCGATGCTGCCTGCGCTGTGCCTGGCCGCCGCACCGCTGCTGCCCGGGCTGCTGCGCCGGGCCTGGCTCCGCTGGCTGCTGTGGGGGTATGTCGTCGTCCTCGGCGCTGCTGCGCTGTACATGGGTACCCAGCTGTTGGGCGGCAGCGACTGGGCGCACGCGCAGTTGGCGCGGCGCGCGATGCCCGACTCGCTGCTGCCGGTGCTCGGCGGCTGGCTGCTCGCCTTCGGCGTGGTGCTGCTGGCCTTGGCACTGTGGTGGCGGCAACGCCGTGTCGGCGTGCTGGTGGTGGCGACGTCGTTCCTGCTGTGGAATCTGTACGGCTGGGTGCTGATGCCGACCCTGGACCCGTACAGCTCCGCCTCGGCCGTGATGCAGCGCGTGGGCGCTCGGATCGGGCCGGATGCCGAACTGGGCGTGGTCGCCTGGCGCGAGCAGAACCTGCTGCAGGCCGACCGCCCCGTCACCGATTTCGGTTTCAAGACGCCGTGGGAGCAGCAATGGCAGGCCGCCGGCCCGTGGCTGGCGCAGGCGCCAGCACAGCGCTGGCTGCTGGTGCTTGATGAGGCGATCAGCCCGTGCGTGGATCCCTCGGCGGTGATCGAGATCGGCAGCGCCAACCGCAACCGCTGGCTGCTGTTCCCGGGCAGCGCGTGGCGAGCGGACTGCCATGCCGCAGTGACGGCCAGCGACACCGGGCAGGACGAAGAAGACTGAACAATGGGCCGCGCTTAACCGACGGGCAACATCGCTCCGACCGCTCTCCGACACCCCGCTGACGACCATGGCGCCGGAATCTCCCGCCGGCCCCTTTGTCCATGTTCCCAGCGTCCACCGTTGCCCTTTCCTCCACGCCAGTGGCGACAGCCACGCCGCACTTCCTCCGCGACCACCTATGGGTTCCGCTGGCGTTGACCCTGCTCGCCAGCGCTGCGCTGATGGGCGCCGGGGGCGACCAGTGGCTGGCCGACCAGTGGTATCGCCTGGAGGGGCAGCAGTGGGCGCTGCAGAACGCCTGGTTCACCACTCACCTGATCCATCAGGCCGGCAAATGGGCCAGCAGTGTGGCGGCGCTCGTGGCCATCGTGCTGTGCTTCCACGCCTGGCGCAGTGAGCGCGCCGTCGCGTGGCGCTGGCCGCTGCTGTATCTGGTGCTGGCGGTGGCGCTGGGGACCGGTCTGGTCTCGCTGCTCAAGTCACTGACCAACATGGACTGCCCGTGGGATCTCACCCGCTACGGCGGCACCCGCGGGTTCATCGGCCTGTTCGCCACACGGCCACCGGGCATGCCGCGCGGGGTGTGCTTCCCCGGGGGGCACTCCAGCGCGGGTTTTGCGTGGGTCAGTCTGTACTTCTTCGCTTTGATGGTGCGACCCGCCTGGCGCTGGCGCGGCCTGGCGGTCGGCCTGCTGACCGGCGGCGTGTTCGGGTTCTCGCAGCAACTGCGTGGCGCGCATTTCCTGTCGCATGATCTGTGGACACTGGCCACCTGCTGGGCGGTAGCGCTGGGCCTGTACCTGCTGGTTGAACGCATCCGGCTGCACGAACGCCGCACGGTGCCGGTCAGTGGGCAGGGAGACGCGGCATGAGCGCCACCCTCCCGCGTACTACACGCTTCCCGGCGCTGGCTGCCTTGCGCGCCTGGCGCCCGCAGTGCACCACCGAGACCTTGATCCTGCTCACCAGCGTGTTCTTCGCGCTGGCCTGCAATGGGCTGTTCTGGCACAGCGCGATGGCGACCCACCCGGGCAGCGTCCGCTTCGCGCTCTCGCTGCTGCTGTTCCTGGTCGGCGCGCACAGTCTGTTGATGGGCCTGCTGGTCTGGCGCTGGAATGCCAAAGTCGTGATCAGCGTGCTGCTGATCGGCACCGCACTGGCCGCGCACTACATGAGCAGTTACCACATCTATCTGGATGCGGACATGCTGCGCAACGTGCTGGCGACCGATCACAAGGAAAGCGGCGAGCTGATCACGCCTACGCTGATCCTGCCGCTGCTGCTGTTGGCCTTCGCTCCCATGCTGCTGCTGTGGCGCGTGCAGCTGCGCCGACGCACGCTGGGCAGCGCGCTGCTGTGGCGCCTCGGTTTCCTGCTGCTGTCGGCACTGATCGCCTTCGGCGGGGCGATGCTGTCCTTTCAGGAAATGTCATCGCTGATGCGCAACCAGCGCGAAGTGCGCTACCTGGCCACGCCCGGCAACGTCCTGCTCGGACTGCCCAAGGCGCTGCGCGGCGACAATCCGATCCAGCGCGCTCCCAAGCTGCCGATCGGCATGGATGCCAAAGCGACCCCACGTGCGCCAGGCGGCCGCCCGCGCCTGCTGGTGATCGTGATGGGCGAGACCGCACGCGCGCAGAACTGGGGCCTCAACGGCTATGCCAGGCAGACCACGCCGGAACTGGCCCAGGCCGGGGTGATCAACTTCCCCGACATGCACTCATGCGGCACCAGTACCGAGGTCTCCCTGCCCTGCCTGTTCTCGCCGTATGGGCGGCATGACTACGACGAAACGAAGATCCGCGCGCACCAGTCATTGCTGCACGTGCTGGACCACGCGGGCATCAGCACGGTGTGGCGCGACAACCAGTCCGGCTGCAAGGGCGTGTGCGAGGGTCTGGAAATGCAGGCACTGGACGATGCCAAGCACCCGACCCTGTGCGCCAACGGGCGTTGCATGGACGAGATCCTGATCGACGATCTGGCCACCCAGGTCCGCGCCAGGCCGGGCGACCGCGTGGTGGTGCTGCACCAGCTGGGCAACCACGGCCCGAGCTATTTCGAGCGCTATCCGGCGCGCTTCCGTCGCTTCACGCCGACCTGCGACACGCCGGATCTGGGCAAGTGCAGTCGCGAGCAGATCACCAACAGTTACGACAATGCGCTGCTGTACACCGATCACCTGCTCTCGCGCACGATCGGCACGCTGAAGGGCATGGACGACTACGACACGGCGATGATCTACCTCTCCGACCACGGTGAATCGCTCGGCGAAAAGGGCCTGTATCTGCACGGCGTACCGTATGCGATCGCGCCGCAGGAGCAGACCCACGTGCCGATGACGATGTGGTTCTCGCCGTCCTTCGCGGCCAACCGTGGGCTCAACCTGGCCTGCGTGCGGCAGCGCGCGGGCAAGTACACCGATCACGACAATCTGTTCCCGTCGGTGCTGGGGCTGATGCAGGTCAAGACGTCGGTGTATGAACGTGACCGGGATCTGTTTGCGTCGTGCGAGGTTTGAAGCGGAACGACCACTGCTGTCAGCTATTCGCTCTTCCGTTTGGGTCGAGGCAGGCCATACCGTGGCGGGACGCGCCGTAAACCCATCCATGGGGGCTCGATATGCGCCATCCATGGCGCCCGACGGTCCCGCCACGGTATGGCCTGCCTCGCCCCCCACACTGTCCGTCGGCGGATAGTCGAGCAAAGACAATGGCTTCGGCTGTGGGTTGGTCTCGAGCCGTTGTTGTTCCCATGCGCACCGACCCA